>CBDCJA010000002.1:0-3433739 GCA_965217705.1 Dehalococcoidia bacterium
GGGCCGTGCACGCCGGAAAAGGCCGGCATATCCAACGACGTGGTGCGCCACTTCGGGCCGGACATCCCGACGCTCGGCGTGTGCCTCGGCCACCAGTGCATAGGCTACGCCTACGGCGGCACGGTCGGGGGCGCGGGCGAGATAATGCACGGCAAGACGTCGCTCATCAACCACGACGGCAAGGGCGTATTCGTGGGTCTGCCCAACCCGTTCGAGGCGATACGCTACCACTCGCTAGCGGTTTATCCCGAAGACCTGCCCGAAGAGCTTGAGATCACAGCCTGGACGGACAACGGCATAGTGATGGGGTTGCGCCACAAGTCGCACAAGGTCGAGGGCATCCAGTTCCACCCCGAGTCGATCATGACGAGTGTGGGACACGACCTGCTGCGCAATTTTCTAAACACCGAAGGGTGATTCCATGATTCAGCAAAGCATTGGCAGAGTAGTCGAGGGCCAGTCGCTGGGCCTGGAAGAGGCGGCGCAGGTGATGGAGGAGATAATGGGCGGGGATGCGACGCCCGCGCAGTTCGGCGCGTTCGTGACGGCGCTGCGGCTGAAAGGCGAGACGCCCGATGAGATTGCGGGCATGGCGCGGGTGATGCGCGAGAAGGCGTTGCGCGTCAGCGTCGACGGCGCGCTTGTCGACACCTGCGGCACGGGCGGTGACGGCTCCGGCGCATTCAACGTCTCCACCACCGCCGCGTTCGTCGTCGCCGGTGCAGGGGCCAAGGTCGCCAAGCACGGCAACCGGGCCATGTCGGGCGCGTGCGGCAGCGCGGACGTGCTGGAGGCGCTCGGCGTCAAGATAGATCTCAGCCCCGAGGGCGTGGCGCGCTGTCTGCACGAAGTCGGCTTCGGGTTCATGTTCGCGCAACGCTACCACCCGTCGATGCGGTTCGCGGCCGGCCCACGGCGCGAAATCGGTATCCGCACCGTGTTCAACATACTCGGGCCGCTGACCAACCCGGCGGGCGCAACGAGGCACCTGCTGGGTGTCGCGGACCCTTCCGTCGGCGAAAACATGGCGCGTGTGTTGGGTAGGCTGGGAAGCGAAAGGGCGCTCGTGGTACACGGGCTGGACGGCATGGACGAGATTACGCTTTCGGACGAGACGCAGGTGTGGGAGCTGAGGAACAGCTCGGTGTCGTCCTATCGCGTATCGCCAG
This sequence comes from Dehalococcoidia bacterium, assembly GCA_965217705.1. GTDB lineage: Bacteria > Chloroflexota > Dehalococcoidia > Lucifugimonadales > CATOSD01 > CATOSD01. The sequence continues at coordinate 1,170 of CBDCJA010000002.1, forward strand.
AGGATTTCGGCCTGCCACGTTCCGGGAAGAGCGACATCGCGGTGGGCAGCGTCGATGAGAGCGCGGCGGCCCTCCGCGGCGTGCTGGACGGTGCGCCCGGCCCGGCGCGGAACATCGCGCTGGCGAACGCGGGCGCGGCGCTGTTGGCCGCCGGCCTGGCGGACACCCTGAAGGCTGGCGTGGCGCTCGCTGTCGATGCTGTGGACGGAGGCGCGGCACGGCGCGCACTCGATGGCTTGGTCGAGTTGAGCGTGACCCTTGAGTAAGCCCATCCGGTGTGGGCCCGAAGGCTGGCCGCACGCCATAGTGTTCGACTTCGACTACACGCTCGGCGACTCGTCGACCGGTGTGATCGAGGGTGCGAACTACGCGTTGACCGGCATGGGTCTACCTCCGGCGAGCGATGACGCAATCTGCGCGACGATTGGCCTGTCGCTTGAGGACTCGCTGGTCGCGCTGGCCGGCAAGGAGCACAGGAGCCGGGCGGAGGAATACATCCGGCTCTTCGTCGAGCGGGCCGACGAGGTTATGGCCGACTCGACGGTCGTGTACGACTTTGTGCCCGGTATGCTGGCAGAGCTGAGGGAGCGTCGAGTGGCGATGGGCATCGTCACGCAAAAGTTCAAGACCCGGATCGACACCATCCTCGAGCGTGACGGGCTGGAGGGCATCTTCGACGTGGTCGTGGGGGCAGACACTGTTTCGGAGCTGAAGCCCCATCCTGGCGGACTGCTTAGCGCCATCGCGCAGCTTGGCTTCGCACCTCCGCAGGCGCTGTACGTGGGCGACACCAAGACCGACGCCGAGACGGCCCGCAGGGCGTGCGTGCGGTTCCTTCCCGTGCTGACCGGAGTGACGCCGCAGGAGGCGTTCGACGGATACGACGCGCTCGGCCCGGCGCGTAGCGTGGCCGAACTGCCGAAGCTGGTGGACACCTGGAGAGGCGCCGGATGATCGATCCCAATACGCCGGACATTCTCAAGGCCATCGTGGACGCCAAGCGGGAGGAGGTCGAGCGCCTTAAGATCGAGGCGCCAATCGAACTGCTGGAGGAGCGCATCGAGAGCCAGGACCGGCCGCTGAACTTCGCCGGGGCGCTCATGGGGTCGTCCGTGCGCGTCATCGCCGAGGTCAAGCGGGCGTCTCCTACGCGTGGAGTGCTTCGCGCCGACTTCGATCCCGCCTGGCTGGCAAAGACCTACGCCGACGGCGGCGCGGCAGCGGTGTCGGTCCTCACGAACGCGGAGCACTTCCAGGGCAGCATCGAGCACCTGGAGGCGGCGCACAATGCCGTGCGGGGGACAGGGGTTCCCGTGCTGCGAAAGGAGTTCATCTTCGACCCATACCAGGTGTACGAGGCGCGGGCCTACGGCGCGGACGCGATATTGCTCATCGTGGCGATGCTGACGCCCGACAGCCTGGCGGAGCTTTTCGCGCTGAGCAAACGCTTCTGGATGCAGTGCCTGGTGGAGGTACACGACGAGCGGGAGCTGGCCGTGGCGCTGGACGTGGGCGCTGAGATATTCGGCATAAACAACCGAGACCTGCGCACGTTCGTGACCGACCTCGCGACGACCGATCGACTAGCCCCGCTGGCGCCGCCGGGCAGTATCGTGGTCAGCGAAAGCGGCATAGCCAGTCGCGCGGACGTGCAGCGCGTGGGCGCCGCGGGAGCGCACGCCGTTCTCATTGGCGAGTCACTTGTCACAGCGGAAGACGTGTCAGCCAAGCTGAGGGAGTTCGTATGACGGTCATTAAGATCTGTGGGCTTCGCGAGGCGGCCCACGCCCTCGTAGCGGCGGAGGCGGGCGCCGACTTGTTGGGGTTCAATTTCGTGCCCGGCGTGCGCCGCCGGCTCGAGGTCGAGCACGCCCGGGCCATCATCGAGGAGTTCGGGGAGTCTTCGCTGTTACAGGACGGCGCGGCTTGCGTCGCCTCACCCCGCATAGTCGGTCTGTTCGCGAACCAGCCCCTGAGTGAGGTCAACCACATTATTGCGAGCTGTGGGCTGGACCTGGCGCAGCTTTGCGGCAACGAGGACGTCGACTACTGGCGGCAGGTAGACGCGGACGTCATCCGGCAGGTGCGGATCGACGACACCACGCCGCACTCGGTGGCCGTGGAAGACGCGCTACGGCGAGTCGAAGAGGTGTCGTCCGCAGGCTGCATACCGCTGCTCGACAAGCAGGAGGCCGGTCAGCTGGGAGGCACCGGGCGCACTTTCGACTGGAGCATCGCCAAGAAAGTTGCGGCGCGGTTCGACGTGCTGCTGGCGGGCGGTCTGACGCCGGACAACGTGCGGCAGGCCATCGAGGCGGTCGGCCCGTGGGGCGTCGACGTGTCGAGCGGTGTGGAGACGAGCGGCGCGAAGGATCCCGGGAAGATAGTGGAGTTTGCGAGGGCCGCACGCGGCTCCGATGCCCCCACCCCCGGGCAGGTTTGAAACCTGCCCCTACCGATGCCCCCACCGCTGGGCAGGTCTGAAGCCTGGCCCTACCGAGGTGAGGGGGCAGCCTCCGTGTTCCAGTCCGGAATCAGCAGGGCGCGCGTGGACTCCAGCGCCAGGATGCTCACGGCGCCGGCCATGCTGGCCGCGACGGACAACCACAGTACGATGTCGTAGCTGCCGGTCAGGTCGAAGATCGGGCCGCCGAGCCAGCCGCCCAGGGCCATGCCCATGCTGGCGCCCAGCATCTGAACGCCGAATACCGAGCCAACGGGCGCGTGGCCGTAGTACTTGCGGTTGAGGATTGGGAACCCGCCGGCCTCGCCGCCGTAGCCGATTCCGAAGATCACCGCGAACAGGTAGAACGACCAGGCGTCGTGCGTCCAGAACAGCATCAGCACCGGCAACGCCTGCGCGACGTACATTAGCGCCATGACCGGCTTGGAGCCGTAGCGCTCGCACAGCATCGGTGTCGTCATGCGGGTTATCGTGCTCACGGCGGAGAGCACAGTCAGCAGGCCCGCGGCCGTCACCAGCGTCAGTCCCTCCCGCATGGCAAGCGGCACCAGATACACCAGGATGATGGCGTGCCCGACGCAGCCCAGGAAGTGGATCGAGCTCAAGTTCCAGTAGGCCTTGGTGCGGCGCATGTAGCCGGTGAACTCCGTCACGCGCTGCTTGTCGATCTTCTTCTCGGTTCGCTCCATCGAGACGTCTGAGGTGGCGCCGTATGGGAGCAGGCCCTTCTCGGACGGCCAGTCGCGGAAAAGCGCGATGAGCACGGCCATGAAGACGGTGGAGGTCACGGTGATGATCCACACCGATGCGGACCAGCCGTATTGGCTTATGAGAAGGCCAACGACAGGTGCGGCAAGAGCCGGGCCGACCCCCCAGGAACCCATGATGATGCCCATGGCGAGCCCGAGACGCCTGTGGAACCAGTTCATCGCAGCAGGTATGAGCGGCACCAGGAATATCGCCTGCGACACTCCGAGGATGAGTCCGAAGGAGACGTAGAAGTGCCAGGGCTCCCTGACCAGCGCGGTTGCCGCCATGCCGACGACGAACATGGCGGTGCCGGCGATCATGCAGATGCGCGCGCCGTAGCGGTCGCCGAGCGAGCCGGCCCAGGGGGCAGCGAGCGCGGTGGTCACGCTGGTAATGCCGTAGGCCAGCGTGATTTCGCCCTGGCTCCAGCCGAACGTCTCGGTGAGCGGGTCGACAATGACGCCGAACGCCATGCGCATCGTGGTGCCCACCATCTCCAGGGCTGCAATGATGGCGACGATGACCCACGCGTAGTGGAAGTAGAAGGCGCGGTTTTGCCCTCGGCCTGCAGGGCGGCGCGCCGTCCTATTCATGGCAGAAGACGAACTCGCTGAGCCGCGCGATGGGCGTCAGGGGTACGTCGGGAAGTTCGCGTCGGAAGCGAAGGGCGTTCGGCAATGGGCTAGTGCAGCGGGCAGACGATCAATGCCGCCTGCTCCCATCCGGCCGCCTCCGCGGCGGTGCCCAATTGTGACGTGGCGGCCCTGGCCTCGATCCGGCTGTCGGCGCTCGCGGCTATCAGGTAGATTGTGATGAGCAGGCTCACCACGACCACCGCCAGAAACTGTACGGGCAGCCCCAAGACTCTCATGCGAAGTCACCAGCCCATCGCATAGGCGATGTTGTTCTTCGCGGAGGCGGCGCCGCTTATCACACCGGTCGCTTTGTCGTGGCGCACGCCCATGACCTTGCCGTTGGCCCACGGGCCGGTGAGCTGCACGTCGTGACCGCGCCGCCGCAGCTCGTCCAGCACGTCCGCCGGAATGCGCGATTCGGCCACCACGCGCCCGCTGAAGGACGCGCGCGGGTAGAACGAAGACGGGAAGTGCGTGGTGTGAACGGTTGGCGCGTCCAGCGCCTCCTGCAGGTCCATTCCGAACTCCACGTGGTTGAGGAAGAACTGTAGCGTCCACTGCTCCTGGCTGTCGCCGCCGGGCGTGCCGAAGGCCATGAAGGGATCACCGTCGCGGGTGACGATGGTGGGAGTCAGCGTGGCGCGGGGACGCTTGCGGGGCTCAAGCGCGTTGGGGCGGGCGGAGTTCAGGTAGAACATCTGGCCGCGCGTTCCCAGGGGGAATCCGAGGCCACGAATGACGGGGGATGAACCGATCCAGCCGCCGCTTGGTGTCGCCGCGACCATGTTGCCCTCGGCGTCCATGGCGTCCAGGTGGGTCGTGTCGCCGATGTGGGCGTGGCCGAGCCCCAGGTCGCGTGTCGCCCGCGGGGCCACGCCGAGGGCGCGGCGGTTGTCATCGGCGACGGTGGTGGCAACGAAGGCGGCGTCCCTGCCGGCGACTTCGCCGGGGCGCAGCTCGAGTGACGCGGCGGGCTCGATCTGTTCGAGGCGCTCGAGGGCGTATTCGCCGGATAGCAGCGTGTCGAACGGGACGTCGTCGAAGCTGGGGTCGCCGTAGTAGGCCTCCCTGTCGGCGAATGCCAGCTTGGCCGACTCGATCCAGAGATGCAGGTAGTCGGCGCTGTTGTGGCCCAGCGCACGCACGTCGGCGTGTCTCAGCATTGCCAGGTGCTGGAGGAACACCGGGCCCTGCGTCCATGACGGGCACTTGCTCACGTCGAAGCCGTGGTAGTCGATCGAGACCGGGTCATCCACTTCGGCGTGCCACTCCGCGATGTCGTCGTAGGACAGCAGTCCGGCGTGGGCCTCGCCGCTGGCGTCCTCCACCGGGTTATCGGCGATGAACCTGGCGATGGTCTCGGCCACGCGGCCCTTGTAGAACTCGTCCCGGGCCGCTTCGATGCCTGCGATGCGGCTCTTGCGGGCGCCCTCCTTCTCCGCAGCGCACATCGACTTCAGCATGGCGGCGAAGTCCGGGTTGCGCAGAATCTCGCCGAGTCTGGGTGGGCCGCCGCCCGCGTAGTAGACTTCTCCCGTCGTCGGGTACAACTCGGTGAACTTGTCGACGCTATCGGCCAGCGTGTCGTGAAGCCGCTGGTAGACGGGGAACCCGTCCTGGGCGATGTCGATCGCGGGCTGGAGCACCTGGGCGAAGCTCATGGTGCCGAAACGCGCCACGGCGGTGGCCCAGGTGTCGACCGGGGCGGGAACGCAGGCTGGCAGATAGCCGTCGCCCGGAATCAGGTCTATGCCGTTGTCGCGGCACCAGTCGATTGTGAACGCTTTTGGCGACCAGCCCATGCCCGAAATGGCGTAGGTCTTGCGCTCCTTTGCGGAGTAGACCAGCGTGGGGACCTCGCCACCGATGCCGCAGCTCTGCGGCTCCAGCAGCGTCTCGCAGATGCCCATGGCCGCCGCGGCGTCGATCGCGTTGCCGCCCTGCATGAGTATGCGCAGGCCGGCGGAGGCCGCGAGGTAGTGGCCGGCGGTTACGACGCCGCGCGCGCCCATGATGACGGGTCGAGTGGTGAAGCCTGCCATAAGAGTCCCCCTGTAGCCTGGTTCGAGCCAGCGGCCCTGCGAGGCACGACGGTCCGGCGTCCGGTGTGGCCAGTCACAAGGTAGCACCGCAGGTGGTGAGCGTCAATTGGGGGCAGGGCTCTTCGTTGCCCGTCTGCTTCGTTTAGAGTGTTCCACCGGGGATGAAGTCGCCACGCAGCCATCGGACGAAGCTGTTGGCGTGCAGCTTGTAGGCGCGCTTGGTAGTGGGCTGTAGCCTTGAAGAATCGACTTCCGCCTCATATTGCCTCAAGGCTCTCTCAACTTGAGCGGCTACTTCGTGAGGCACAGGAAGTCTTCTGCTGCCGGTGCCTCCCGCCAGTTCCAGCCTGTTGCCATCGGTCATGTCACCGCTCCCTGATTCCAGGCTTCGTCCGATTGTCAAATGCTTCTGACCGTGCTCTATCGGTTCTCTTGCTAACGTGTATCTTGGCTGGCAGGCGACGCAAGATCAGAGCTTGAAGCTGGCAATTCCATCAATCATCCGCCTTGACGGATTCGCGCTGGTGTAGCGGTGGTTATCTCTCCAGGAGCGGGTATTCAACCAGTTCGTGCGTTCTGCCACGATTTCTACCAGCCTATCGTGCGGTATCAAGTACCAACTGCCCGCGATTGGAAAGCACATCCACAGCCCCTTTCCTGCATACTTCTTATCGACGCCTGGTCGAGCCTTGAGCTGAACTTTGAGCGTCTCGTCCTCGTCTTTGTGGTACGCCGGAAAGTCCGCCCCCTGCCAGTCATCGGCGAGTTTGATGCAGTTGAAGCCATAGTCGGCGAGTATTGCCGCCACCTTCTGGAAGTTGAAAATCTCCTTCTGCTTTGCGGACAACTCATTGTACTCAACCTTCAGAAACTGCATGTATCAGTTGCCTCCGTGCCGTCTGAGAAGTTAGCAGCTACCGAGTCCCCAATCCCCTCCCACACATACCATACGGAAGTTCGCCCTGAATGAAAACACAATCCAAGGTGAGCAGGCGATTCAAGGACCGCTCAACGCGCAGTCAAAACGCGACGTTTCACGTCTGCCTCCCGCCCGGTTGACGGCGCGTCATGCCGATGTTAACTTGCGGTCAATTACCCCCACACTTTCCAGATACCCCGGCTCAGGAGGGCAACATGGCAACTTCCCCGCACGGCATCAATTATTCGGCTTACCGTCCAGTCGTGATGGGACGGCGCGGCGTCGTGTCGTCGTCGCACTATCTCGCCTCGCAGTCTGGCCTGCGGACGCTTCAGGCGGGCGGCAACGCGGTGGACGCGGCAATCGCCGTCGCCTCTTCGCTGAACGTGGTCGAGCCCGAAATGTCGGGCATCGGCGGCGACGGATTCATGCTCATCTACATGGCTAAGACAGGGAAGGTGGAGGCGCTCAACGGCACGGGCGCGGCGCCGCTGGCCGCCAGTATCGACCGTTACCGTGACACGGGCATCCCGCCCAAGGGCCAGGGCCCGAGGACGTCCGTGCTGCGCACAAGCACTCCCGGAATCCTAGACGCATGGCTGGAGGCGCACGGGCGATACGGCGGCCTGTCGCTGGCCAAGGCGTTGGGGCCGGCCATCGAGCTTGCTTCCGACGGATTTCCCGTGAGCCACCGGCTGGCGAATACCTTCTGGGGCCAGCGAGAGGTGCTCGCGGCCCATCCTGACACTGCGCGGACATTCCTGCCCAACGGTCGGCCGCCCAGGGCGGGCGAGCTGCTCGCCAACGCCGGACTGGCCAGGACGCTGCAACGCGTCGCGGCGGAGGGGCGCGAGGTATTCTACGGCGGCGAAATCGGCAAGGCGATTGTGGCCGCGTGCCAGAGTCTCGGCGGCCTGTTCACAGAGCGCGACTTTGCCGAGCATCGCTGCGCGGGCTGGAACGAGCCGCTGGTCACCACCTACCGCGGAGTGGAGGTGTTCGAGCACCCGCCGAACTCCCCGGGTCTCGTGCTGCTGGAGATGCTGAACATGCTGGAGACGTTCGACGTGGCGTCGATGGACTGCAACTCGTCGGACCTCATCCACCTGATGGTCGAGATAAAGAAGCTGGCCTTCGCCGACAGGGAGTACATCGCGGACCCGGCCTGGGTGGACGTTCCCATAGAAGGCCTTCTGTCCAAGGAGTACGCCGCCAGGCAGGCGGCGCGCATCAACACGGAAAGGGCGACCCCCGAGGTGGCCAAGGGCGAACCGGTGGGCGCGGCCCACACCACGTACTTCTGCGTGGTGGACGGGGAGGGCAACGCCGTTTCCCACATTCAGAGCCTGGGCGGCTACTTCGGCTCGGGCATCGTGGCGGGAGATACGGGCGTGCTGCTCAATGACCGAATGACGCAGTGGCACCTGGACCCGAACCACCCCAACGCCCTGATGGGCGGCAAGCGGGTGCGCCACACGATGAACCCTCCGATGGCGTTCAAGGACGGTAAGCTGTACATGGTGTGGGGCACACCCGGCGGAGACACGCAGGTCCAGACGAACATGCAGGTGCTGAGCCACATAGTGGACTTCGGGATGACGGTGCAGGAAGCCGTGGAGGCGGCGCGCTGGAACCACGACCAGCACGGCACGCATCCTTCGGGCTACGGCGGCGAGTTCGGTGACGAGGACCGGCTGGAGATAGAGACCCGCTACCCACAGGACACGCTGGACGCGCTGCGGGCCAAGGGCCACAAGCTGACCGCGGAGAGCGACTGGGCCGCGTGGGACTATTGGTGGGGCTCGGCGCAGGCGATCATGGTCGACCAGGAGAGCGGCACGCTGTTGGGCGCCGCCGACCCCCGGGGCGATGGCTATGCGGTGAGCTGGTAGGCACAGGCGCGGGCGGGCGGCGGCCCACACCGCGCCCGCCCCGTGCCGTGAGCGAGACAGCCGACGTCGGATATGCCAAAAGTCAGGGAAGCAATCCGTATTGTGGAGCGCGACGGGTGGGTTCTAGACCGAATGCGAGGCAGCCATCGTCAGTTCAAACACGACACGAAGTCTGGAACGGTTACAATTGCCGGACACCCAAGCATTGACCTAAAGCCGAGCATTTGGAAGAGTATCTTGAAGCAGGCAGGGCTCACAGAGGAACATCGATGAAGCCGAGATACGCGGTAGTCTTCATCCAGGGTCGCAACAACTACAACGCCTACGCGCCAGACGTGGATGGTTGCATAAGCGCGGCCGAGACTTGGGAAGAGATTCTGGCGATGATGACGGAGGCGCTTACCTTCCACATTGAAGCGATGCTAGAGGACGGCGAACCCATCCCGGAATCAAGGTCGTCAATCAACGATGCTATCGCCGACTTTCTTGAGCCGATTCCGGACGACGTGATGCGATCGTATCGAGAGTTCGGTGAGCCGGAGCCGCCGATTTCTGTCACATTCCAGATGGTGGAAATTGAAGCGCCAGTAGCTGTTGGCACGACTGTGGGCGAAGGGGCGACAGCCGCGAGTTCCCCGTAGGCTGACGCCCCCTCGTCTGTGGAGTTACACCGCCGCGGTCACGCCGGCCAGCGCGTCGTAGCAGGCGCGTGACAGCCGCGCTATGTGCATGTTGGCCTCGGCGTCGCCCGGCAGGCCGTTTGGCATCTCGACCGGCAAGCGGTCGGTGTACACAGTCAGCACGTAGAGAGGCTCCTCACCCAGGAACACCACCCCGGCGTCGTTGCGAGTGCGGGGGCCGTGGCCGGTCTTGTTCGCGACCTTCGTGTGCTGTGGCAGGTAGGCGGGCAGCTTTTCGGTCAGGTACTGCCAGCTTAGTATGTCTATGCCGAGCTGGCAAAGCTCCGTTGTGACGCCCAACCGCGCCGCCTCGTCCGCGTCGCGCGTTCCCTGGACGACCGAGTCCAGCAGCAGGCCAACGTCCCCGGCAGTGGTGGCGTTGGTCTCCTTGACGGGGTGGTCCCAAGCGAGGTTCTCCGGCGGCGTGCGCTGCCGGTGGGTGGTGCCCACCATTCCTATGGAGGCGCAGAACTCGTTGATGTAGTCCAGTCCCACCATGTCGACGACGGTCCCCGTGCAGGTGTTGTCGCTGAGGATGATCATCATGACCATGAAGTCCTGGAAGGTCATCGAGAATCCCGGCGCGACCCTGCCGAACGGGCTGGAGTTGGTCCTCTGGTACTCCTCGAGCACCTCTACGGGCTGGTCCAGCGAGAAGCGGCCCTCGTTCACGCCCTTCAGGGCGGCCATCATGATGGCGATCTTGCGGGTGCTCGCCGAGTAGTAGATCTTGTCGCCGTTTCGGTCCCACGTCCGGCCGGTGCGCAAGTCCTTGAGCCACCAGCCCGTGTCGAAAGGCTGCTCGTCGCACAACGCGTTCAGCTTGTCGATAAGTTCTTGCATTTCTCTCTACCCTCCTCTATCGCTAGTGGTCTCCTACGGCATGGCAACTAATGGCTTCTGGCGGCATGGCCGTCGAAGCCAATTCGAGTGGCTCTTTGGTTGAGGCCGGATAAGCCAGCCGCTCACTCCATTTCGCCCCACCTGTAGCCGGTCTTTACCTCCACTTCCAGGGGCACCTTTAGCGTCATGGCCGACGGCATCAGCTCCATTACCAAGGCCCTCAACTGCTCCATCTCCTCGTTTGGGGCCTCGAAGATGAGCTCGTCGTGGACCTGCAGGATCATCTTCGTGGCCATGTCTAGATCGTCCAATCGGCTCTGGATGTCTATCATTGCGATCTTGATGATATCCGCGGCTGTTCCCTGGATGGGCATGTTGATCGCCATGCGCTCTCCCGACGCCCGAACGTTCCGGTTGCCGGACCGGGCCTCGTGGATGTAGCGGCGGCGGCCGAGCTTGGTCTCGACGTACCCCTTGGCCCTGACCTCCTCCTTGGTGCCCTCGATGTAGTCACGAATGCCCGGATACCTGCCGAAGTAGGTCTCGATAAAGCGCGCGCCCTCTTCGGCTGAGAAGCCCGTCTGCTGCCGAATGCCGAATGGACTCAGACCATAGACGACACCGAAGTTCATGATCTTGGCGACGCGCCGCATTTCCGAGTCCACGTCGTCCAGGCCGACCCCGTAGACCGCGGCGGCGGTGGAGGCGTGGATGTCCTCGCCGTTGCGAAAGGCGTCGAGCAGCGAGGCGTCGCCGGAAAGGTCGGCCAGAACGCGAAGCTCGATCTGCGAGTAGTCTGCGGCGAGCAGAGTCCAGTCCGGAGCCCGTTCGGCGACGAACGCGCTGCGCACCTGCCGGCCCAGCTCCGTGCGCACGGGGATGTTCTGCACGTTTGGGTCGCTGCTGGAGACGCGGCCTGTTGCCGAGCCTGTCTGGTTGTACCTGGTGTGAATGCGTTTGGTGTGCGGGTTGACGAGTGACGGAAGGGAGTCGAGGTAGGTGGACTTGAGCTTGGAAAGCTGACGGTAGTCCAACACGTTGCCGAGCACCGCGTAAGCGCGCGGGTCTGCATCTACCGCCGCGCCGCGGTCAAGCTGCTCCTTCAGGCCGTCCAGGGACGCGGCGTCAGTCGAGAATCCGGTCTTGGTGCGCTTGGTGGTCGGGAGGCGCAGCTCCTTGAAGAGCACGTCGCCGAGCTGCTGCCCGGAGTTGATGTTGAACTCGTGGCCGACCGTCTCATACATGTCGGCCGCAATATCGCGGAGCCGGTCGCCGAGGTCGACGGACATGCGGCCCAGCGCCTCGGTGTCGAGCGCGACGCCGTTACGCTGCATCCGGACCAGCACCGGCACCAGCGGCATTTCCGCCTTGTGGAACGCCTCGCTGAGGCCGTTGTTCTCGAGGTCCCGCTCGAACTCGCTCCTGAGCCGCTCCGTGAAATCGGCGTCCGCCGCGGCATACGGCGCGCAGCGCTCGATTTCGACCTGGTCCATCGTAATCTGCTTGCGCCCTCTGCCCAGCAGGTCGGAAATCGGCGTCATCTCGACGTGGAACATGTTGAGCGCCAGGGCCTTGAGTCCGATGGGTTGACGGCCGCTGAAGTGGGCGGCCAGCATCGTGTCGAACTGCAGGTTGCGGACCTGTATGCCGTGGTTGGCGAGCACCGTCACGTCGTAGTTGGCGTTGTGCGCCGCCTTCGGCACATCTTGGCATTCGAACAGCGGCTTCAGCGCGGCGAGAGCCCGGTCCTGCGGGATTTGCCTTCCCTCGCGGTGCCCGACTGGCACGTACCACGCGACGCCGGTGGCGTTGGAGAAGGACAAACCCACCAGCCGCGCCGTCATGGGGTCGGTGGCGGTAGTCTCGGTGTCGAAAGAGAAGCCGGACGGCGAGTCCAGTTCCGCTATCAGGGCTGACAGGGCCTCTTCGGTGTCCACGATCCGGTAGTCCGCATCGGTGCCGCCGGCCTCGTCGAACATCCGCGCCTGGTCGTGTGCCGGCTCAACGCCGGGCAACCGCGTGATTACGCTGTGAAACTCCAGCTCCCGCAGCAGATCGACGACCCTGTCCCTATCGTAGTCGGCCATGCGGGACAGCGACAGGTCGAGCTCGATTGGCGCCTCGCGCGCTATGGTCGTGAGCCGCTTGTCTCGGGCGGACGTCTCCCTGCTATCCTCCAGCGTCTTCTGGAACCTCACGGGGGTGACTTCCTCGACGTGGTCGTAAATGCCCTCCAGCGTGCCGAACTGGGTGAGAAGGCGAATGGCGTGTTTGGGGCCAATGCCCCGCACGCCCGGTATGTTGTCGGAGGAGTCGCCCTGTATGGCCTTGATGTCGGGAACCCGCTCCGGTCCCAGGCCGCCGTAGCGCTCCCGCACGGCCGCCTCGTCATACACCTTCTGGCCCCTCACGGTGGACGCCAGGACGACTCGAACCAGCGGCGACACGAGCTGTAGCAGGTCGCTGTCTCCGGACAGGACGATCGTTTCGACCTGCTGGCCCTCGGCCTGCCTGCACAGGGCGCCCAGCACGTCGTCGGCCTCGTAGCCCTCAACCTCGAAGATGGGGATACCGAACGCGGCCACGAGCTGGCGCACGCGCTCGAGCTGAGAGCGAAGCGCCGGGGGAGTGGGCGGCCGGTGGGCCTTGTATTGTTCGTACTCCGCGTGCCGGAACGTGGGGCCGGGAAGGTCGAATGCGACCGCACAGTGCGTGGGCTGCCAGTCCTCCTGCGCGCGCAATAGCATGTTCAGAAAACCGAAGACCGCCGAGACCTCCTCCCCGGTGCTCTGGACGTGAAGCGGGTCCCGGAAGGCGTGGAAGGCGCGATGCACCAGGGCATGGCCGTCGATGAGCATGAGCAGGGGCGTTTGGCCGAGCATGGATCTGGTGGCGGAGGTCATGGCTCACTCTCCCGTTGGCGCGTGGTCGATGCTGCGATTATACACGCGCCGGCGCGTAGAGGTATACGGCAGGGCGGCGGCTCAGGGAGGAACCGCCACGTCACACCAAGCCGTCTGAGCAGATGATGCGGATGACCTGCGTCTCAGTGGACTGTGGGCCCTCGTCAGCATTGGCGGGGTTCAGCCGGTATCGTTCCCGCAGGGCCTCTAAGCGACGCACAAGTGCTTGCCCCTCTAGCCTCATGTTCCTTATGTCTGACAGGGAGCTCTCGATCTGTGGCGACAGTTCACCTAGAAATATCTGTCGTAAAGTGTCTATGGCGCCGTGTTCGGTAGATTCGGAGAGGTTTCGGACGATATTGAGTTGCCTGGAGACGTAACGTCGGTTGCGACTGTCGGAGCGTCTGCCCGCGCGTCCCAAGCGTCTTGATACGTCGCCGCGAAACGTATCGAACGCCGCCATCACGCGCTCGTTCGTGTCTTCCGGCAAGGGCTGCGCAGGCGTGTCAGGGACGCACTCGACAGCGGCAATGAGTTGAGCGGGAGAGATTGGGTGGGGCCTGGGATTGCCTTTGCCGTCGACCGATACCGCGTAGCATCCCCTGAAGTCTCCCTGGCGCAGCAACACCAAGGTCTCACCCACGCGTGGTGCGTCGAACGGTGAAGGTCTGTCTCCGACGCGTGATGGAGACATCAGAGGCATCTGGGATCCGTCGATTTCCAGTGAGAACTGCGTGCCGTCTATCGAATACACCGAGCCGGACGCACCAGACTGTCCATGCAGCGCCGAGCGTATGCCGTCGGGCAGATTGGTGATTGTCTCCCACAGGTCGTGGTCGTCGTCCTGAATGCGCTGGAGCAGCGCGATTGCGCGCTGGTTCGCCGCCACGTCATCCAGCCCGTCCTCGGTCTCCGGCAACTTTCCATCCACGTATATGCTGTACATCTCCTTGCCGTTCAGCCGCTCGGCCTCCGAAAGTAGCTTGCTGTCCAGCCCTATGACGTCGTGGAAGCTCTGAATGCGGTTGTGCAGGCGTTCAGTGAGATTAAGTCCTTCATCCACCGCGGTATCCGGCCACATGTTGTGCAGGTCAATGACCTCGTGTTCTGTGCCAATGCGGTCGATTCTCCCGAATCGCTGAATGAGCCTTACGGGGTTCCAGTGAAGGTCGTAGTTGAGGATTCGCGCGCAGTCTTGCAGATTCTGACCTTCCGACACGATGTCGGTGGCGAAAAGCAGCCTGATTTCGGTGCCGGGCATGCGCTCGGTCGGCAGGAGGTTTTGCCCGGGCGCAAAACGCTTGATGATTCTCTCCGCGCTGTCGCTGTTGCTGCCCGTCAGACGGGCTATGGTAGAGTCAGCGCCGCCGGGATTAAGCTGGTCGTGCAGGTACTCTATCGTTGTCTCGGCTTCCGAGAATACTAGCACCTTTCCGGCCTTTACCTCCGGGCGCCCGAGGAACTCGCGAAGCGCGCGCAGCTTGTCGTCGTCTGCAGGACCGATGCCAGCCACGCGCCTTTGAATGTCGCTCAGCGCCTCGTAGTCGGCGTCTATGTCCGAAAGCCACCTGTCAACCTCGAAGTCGCCGGTAGAGTGGACGAGACTTGATCTGTCGCCGCCGCGCGTCTTTCTTCGCGCCTCTTCCTGGCGCAGCACCTCCAGCGCGTCGTCGGCGTCAAACGCCTCTCCGGATAGCAGTCGTGTGGCGGTGCTTCCTATCGGCACAAATCCGCTCGACAGCGAGTCCCTGAAGTTGCGGTTGCTGCGCATCAGCACGCCGAGCGTAGAGCGAAATGCCGCGATGCTCGACTCCAGCCGCTTGAACAACAGCGCGCGCATGAGGCGCGCTATGCGGTTGCGCGCCCTGAACAGGTCTGCGTACTCTGCCTTGCCCTTCGCCTCGGGCTTGATGTAGTCGGTGACCCTGTAGCGAGTGGCCTTGTGCTCGTCAAGCAGGCGCTGCAGCTCGCTGAAAGCGCCGGCCTTCTCGTAGACCTTGTCGAGACGGTAGTCGATGTTAGAGAGCCTTGGCTCCGGGAAGCGCACGGGCTTGCCGTCAATCTCGGCGCTATCGCCGTATAGCTCGGTTATGTCCTTGCGGCGGCGGCGGATGAACACAGGCGTTAGCACCTGCTCGATGTCCGTGCGAGGCACGTTGGGCGGGTCGGGGCGAATCGGCGGCGTGCCCTTCCGGTGGCCCTCTTCCCACTCACGGAATTCCTCAGTGTAGTTTTCAAAGTCGGCGCGGTGGTTGTGCCAAACTTCGGCACACCGAAAGTATGCTTCGAGTCCCAGGGGTTCTATGTTCAGACCGTGCTCGGTCTCGTCGAGGAACAGCCTGAGTTGGCGGTATATGTCGCGCGGACCCAGGTTCTGAGGCGTGGCGCTGAGGAGCACCACCTTGTGGTCGCCGTCCTCCAGGTAGGCTCGCAGTCCGGCCGAGCGTCTGTTTATGTTGCGGAAGTTGTGCGCTTCGTCCACCAGTACCGGGCCGCGAGTCGGGTAGTGCTCTTGCAACACAATGCCGTGCCCGGCGGATTCGGCGTCGACGTATCTGCCGAGTTCTTCATCGTACTCGAGCTGTGGCGGTGCGGCTATGATGCTATGGGACACCACGGCCGCGCCAAGCCCGAACTGCTCGTTCACCCGCTCCCACATGGGGCGCAGCCCGGCAGGGCAGAGGATGAGAGGTGGACCGTCCTGGGGATACGTCTGACGTAGCTGACGCAGCAGTTCCGCGCCGACGTAAGTCTTGCCCAGGCCCACCACGTCACCGATGTAGCAGCCTCCGTGCTCCTCTATCATAGCCAGCGCACGACTCACTGCGTCCACCTGAAAGTTGGCGAGATCGGTTGTGCGTAGAGGTAGTTCGCCGCCGCGAACCTCATCGTTGTAGAGCTCGTAGAGCGCCTTCAGGTAGACGTGATACGGTGGCGTGCGGGCGAGCGCCCACGACCTGTTCAACTCCGCAAGCAGGGCGTCGCTAATGTCCTCGGCGTCTTCCCACAGGTCGTTGAACCAGCGTCCCAGCTCCTTCATCTCAGCGTCGCCGGTCACCCGCACGTTCAGCTCGGTGTTGCCCTCGAAACCCGCCAGCGTGAAGTTGGACGAGCCAACTATCGCGGACCCCGGCTCCGGGTGGTTGTCGTACCAGCACAGGTACGCCTTTGCGTGCAGCGTGCTCCTCAGGTACGCCCTGACCTCCACGCGCTTGTCGGCAATCAGGTCGCGTAGGCGCTGGACGGCGCTCTCGGAATCGCTCGATTGCGGCAGTTGTGATACGCCGTCCGCGATGCCCGCGACGGAACGCTGGGCCAACTCGCTCCGCTGACTCCGCTGGACAATGGAATCGGCGTCGAGGCGCGACCTGAGCGCGTCCGCCTGCTGGATGCCGAGCGCGACCTCTTCGAGCACTCGGCCGTCGGTGCGCCCCACCAGCACGCGCACCTTGTCCAGGTGCGCCATGTGATCGGCGACGGCTTCGAAACCGCTGATGAAAAAGTACCCGACGGCGATGTCGGCGCGGGCGGAGCCTCCCAGCATCTCGCGCAGGCGCGTCAGCAGGTCGGGGTCGGTTGTAGCGTGGAGGATGTTCACTGGGATAGACCTATTGGGACGCAGGCGGTTATCTTCATGACTAACCATCCCTCAGCAGAGCGACGAAACCCGCCTGCACGAAGTCCCGGTCATAGGCCAGCGCGTCGGTGATGCCGCGCCCTTCCATCACCAGGAAGCTCGCGCAGTCGGTGAGGCTCCAACTCTGGTCGCTACGCGCGGCATAGCGTTCCACAGAGGCCCTGAATTGCGAATCCGTCTGCGGGACGATATCGACGGACGGGTCATCATCCAAGTCACGAAGCATCCGTATCGCCAATTGGCGACGGAACTCCCCCATGCCTGCCATCGCGTCAAGTGTCTCAGTCAAGGCCATCTGGGTTGTTACGACGCGAGTTGCCCCGTGGACGTTGGCAACTGTGAGCGCCCTGTTGTGCAGACTGTCCCTGGGGTTCCATAACGCTATCCAGTAGCCCGCGTCAGCGAAGACGACGCTCAATTCCGCCCTCAACCCTCTTCCTTGGGATGACCGTAGAGATAGTGTTTCTTGTTCTTGGCGAGGTCGGTGGGAAGATCGTCCCACGCCTCCGGAGGAATATCCTTCTGCATTTCCAGCACCCGCTCCACGACCCCTGCCAAACCTTGCATCGGCTTGGGAGTCTTGTGCGGCGGTTCCGAGGGCGCGGGCTCCACCGAGACGGTCACCTCCGCGCCCTCTTCCAGGTCGAGCGGCTCCAGCGGCACGAGCGTGCCGTTCGTGTATCTGGCCCTGATGCTTGTCGTCATATTCCATTCTCCCTCAACAGGGCCACAAAGCCTGCCTGCACGAAGTCTCGATCGTAGGCGAGCGCCTCGCTGATGCCACGCTGCTCCATTACGATGAAGTTGGCGCGGTCCGTAAGGCTCTACGTCAGGTCGGGGCGGGCGACGTAGCGGTCCACGGCTGTCCTGAACTGTGCATCAGTCTGCGGTATGATTTCAACGTTCGGATCGTTTTGCAAGTCATGTACAAGTCGCGCCGCCATTCTTCGGATGTGTTCGCCTCCATCAGACGCATAGTTCAGAATTTCGACCGGCACCAGTTGGGTAGTCACCATCCGAAAGGGCGCAAGACTTTCGGCAACTGCCGCCGCGCGCTCGTGTAACTCGTCCCTGCGATTAAGCCTCGCTATGAAATAGCCCGAATCCGCAAAGACCGACCGCACTAATCCTCCTCCTTCGGATGACCGTACAAGTAGTGCTTGTAGTTTCTCGCGCCATCTGTGGGCATGTTGTCCCACGCATCCGGCGGAACGGATTGCCAAATCCTCTCGAACATTTCACGCATGGACTCCGCGGTGAGGCCCGATTGCGGCGGCTCTTCAACGCTTATCATGTCCGCGATGTCCTGAGGCAGTTTCACGCCGTGCGCTTTCTCGAAAGCGGCGGCGTCTGCGTACTCGGTGCGAAAGGCCGAAACGAGGTCCTTGCCCATATTGCGGGCGCTGAGCAGGTCCGACCTCGCCCTGTCCCACTGGGATAGACGCAACAGAGTAAATCCTCGATTGGAGAAAGACGCCTGATTGGGCCTTATGCTCAAGGTGCGATCATAGTCTTGCATCGCCCGGGATAAGTCGCCCTTTCGTTGGTATGCGACGCCCCGGTCGTTGTAGGCGGCCATGTTTCGCGGATCCAGCGTCAAGACCTTGTCGAAGTCTTGGATTGCGCGGTTTAAATCGCCGTTCTTCAAGTACATTGAACCGCGAGCTCTTAGCGCGTCCAGGAACTCAGGATTCAACCGCAACGCCGTATCGAATTCGCGGAGCGCACGGTCAAACTCGCCTCTGCCAACGGAGACGCAGCCCAATCCGAAGTGTGCATAGGGAGTTCCTTGGATCAAGCTCCAGGACCTTCTCAAAGTCTCTTACAGCACTGTCGTCGTCGCCTTTAGCGTGGTAAGAGCCGCCGCGATTTACCAGGATACGACTCACCGGGATGTACGCATCGTCTGGGGCGAGCCGCAAGGCCCGGCCAAAGTGCTCGACGGCGTTGTCGTACTCTCCTCTCAGAGAGTATATGACACCAGTGAAGGCATGTGCGTCGGCGTTCTCGGGGTCCAGCTTGAGAGCTTCGCTGTAGTCACGGAGAGCAGAGTCATAGAGCGCAAGGCTTCTGAATGCGTGGCCGCGGTAGAGATATGCGCTGACCATTCGCGCATCAAGTTCCAACGCCTTGCTGTAGTCCTGGAAAGCCCTTCGGTTGTCCCCTTTCCTGGAGTAGACATTGCCTCGGTTGTTGTATGCCTCGGATCTAGGTTCGATGGCGAGGGCCGCATCGTAGTCCTGAAGCGCCAGATCGATTTCCCCCATGCTTTCATAAGCAGCGCCGCGATTGACATAGGCGCCGGCTATCCGCGAGTTGAAATCGATAGCCTCGGTATAGAGGGCGATGGCTTTGCGAAAGTCGCCCGCTTTCTGGGCGGAAAGGGCCGTCTGAAACAGCGCGTCGTACTCGTGATTCGGTTCCGCCGGCGCAGCGGCCTGAATCACTATCTGAGGAACTGTTTTCGGAGTTTCCAAGAACGCTCTTGGGTCTCTTAATGCTACCATCACCAACCTCGCTGCGAGTTCAATCCGAACTCTGAGGGCGTCATTGTACTACACGGCGGCGCGGGCCCTATAGCCTCGCCCATCTATCCCTACAGCTCATAATCCCCGTAGCGGTCGCTGTAGCGCCGGCGCTTTCCGCTTTGCAAACTGTCTTCCTGGTCGGACTTCACGGCGGCCTTGGCCACCCGGCGGTCTCGTTTCTGCGTTCGCAAACCGGTGGCCCTGTTGTCCCGGGCGACGCGGGTTCGCCAGTCCTGTTTGCCGTCGCGGCCCGGCCCGTCAATGTAGCGGCGAATGGTCCGGCTCATAGCGTCGTTACCATCACGTGAATGTCGTTTTGCTACACGGCCCGCGCCGCGCCGCTCAGCATCTCGCGCAGGCGTGTAAGCAGGTCGGGGTCGGTTGTAGCGTGGAGGATGTTCACGGAACCGCGTCAAGAACCACGAAATTGTGGGGGTTTTTCAGCAGGTATGTCCGGCCCTCACGGTGAATGTCGCCATCTACGCTGATTTCTATGCTGTTCTTGAATGCGCGGAGAACTCCGTCCTGGTCTGCATTGTCAAACTGAACGTGCAACGCCACAGGGCGACCGTCAAGCTCGTGCAGGACTACAGAGCGGCCATCGAACTCCTCCTTGGAATCTCGGTCCAGTCGGACGATTTCGCCGGTCACGTGCGCGTCGATAAACGGATTAGTGCGGCGCAACAGTTCCGCGCCTTCCGCAAACAAGTCCGCAGCGCTCTCCACAAACGCGAACTCTCTGCTGGGCGCGTCTGCCGGCCTCACCTTAGCCCAAGACAAGCCGACCCCGATGCCATGGCCTTGGCGGGCCAAGGCCGCAACCGCGTCGCAAAGGTTCGCGCTAACCGCTTTTGACGCCTCGTTCCCAAAAACCTCTGAGAGTTGTCCGCCGCCGTAAACTGCTTCTAGAACTTCGCTGGCCTCACGCAAGCCGGTATTCAGGGCTATGGTGGCGCGGCGGGAGAAGGGCGCATGGAGAGGGTCCCCCATGTCCAACTGCATCCCGTATTCGGCAGGGACAGGAGAGTGAAGCGTAAGTTCAGGTCCTGCTTCAGGTCCCAGCAGTGGCCGAACTCCCCGCACGTATGCCGTAACTTCGCCGCTGAGTCGCCCGCGATACACCGGCTGGCCCGGACGTTCGGCTGCGCGCGCGGCCGCAGTTATGAGGTCGCGTGACCGGGTAAGGAAGTCCACGCTGTCGCTAAAGTCCCAACCGGTCTGGGCACTGCCCTTCAGTGGTCGCAGACGAATGACGTCAGAGCCGGCGCCAAGCAGGTCGTAGTAGATGTCAAGCTGGGATCGCTCTTCGAACTCGGCGAGAAGCGTCACGGCCTCTGAAACACGTACAGCGTAAACGTCGGACTGTTCCCGCAACGGCACCAGGGCCTCTCTCGCCTCTCCGCCGTATGAGTTAGACCACACCATGATGCGATTGCGCCAAGTCTGTTCGTGGACCCAGCCGCGCGATTCAAGATACGCGCGAAACATGATGGGGGACACTCGCTCCAACGCCGGAGTGTCCATGATGTGCACGTCCATCGCAGCCTCCGTTAGACAATCAGCCTTTGGAACATTTCCCTCAAGCCATCTTGGTCGAACACGTTGGCCACTGGAACCGCAACCCGAACGGTTGAGGAATTGTTCGAGGGCGTCCCTCCCATCAAGGGAACCCAGTAAGCGCGTGTACGCAAGCATAGCTCGTTCGGACTTTGGATAAGCCATTGGCTGTCGTCACTGGGCATGACATACAATATTAGAACACGCGGCAGGTCGTCTTCCTTAATCAACCGGTTGTAGTCTTCCACCCGAAGGTCGTAATGGATGGCGTCTCCAGCGACCAGAAAACGTGTAGTGGACTTAAGCTGAAAATCCACCCGATTCACGCCTGGGATCATGGATACGATAGTTCCGTCAATGCCGAACACATCCAAAATGGGCTCGGACAAGTTGAAACCGGCGCGAAAAATCACAGCCCGAATGTAAGCCCAGGACATCTGCTCTTGTATGAAGTTAGTCGATAGCGTCATTAGGCCAACTCTTCAATGGATGCAACACCCTGAAATCATACAGGGCTTCTGCTGCTTATTCAAAAGGCCGCCCGGCGGTCTCGTTTCTGCGTTCTCAAACCGGTAGCCCTGTTGTCCCGGGCGACGCGGGTCCGCCAGTCCTGCTTGCCGTCGCGGCCCGGCCCGTCAATGTAGCGGCGGATGGTCCGGCTCATAAAGTCGTTACCCACATGAATTTTACTGTACTACACGGCGCGCGCGGAGCCGCCCAGCATCTCGCGCAGGCGTGTGAGCAGGTCGGGGTCGGTTGTGGCGTGGAGGATGTTCATCCGGCTTCCTCGACCGACACCTCGCCGCCTATTTGCGCCGGGATGCTGATCTTGCTCCCCGTAAGCATGGCCATGCCAACGAGTGATTCGCTCTCTGTTTCTGTTATCTCAACATCAAGCGTCCTTTCGCGCCACGATGCTACCCCTTCGTAGTTCCGCAACGTTTCAGTTTCCCCGGTTCCGAGGGTATAGGGTGAGTGGCCCCGGTAGGCCAACCCGAGCCCCGCAATCACGTCGCGAGGTAATGCCAAATCTCCGTTGAAACCCGTATCGATTACAACTTCCAGGGGTTGAAACACCCCGCCGCTGGCGGCGACTTCGACGGTGACCACCATATCCAGGTTCTCAGCAAGGGTTCCTATTATCATGATGTGCGATACCGGGACCTGAAGCCAAACTTGTACGCCGTGGGCTGGCCGATGCGGACGGGGTATGTGATGGCCCCGGGGTGGCGGTCCACCAGGCGGCGCGATGCGTCGGCGTGGCGGGCGTCTATCTCATAGTCCTCGCTGTAGACGTCGATGACCGCGAACTTGCCCCGCTCCGAGTCCTCCACCTTGTGGCGTATCTTCTCGTCGTAGATGGACTGGCCCCGCATAACGATGTTGCGGGCAACGGCGTCCGCCGCTGTCTCTTCCACCTTAACAGCGCGTGGCCCATCAGGTACGCTTCGCGCCCGCCGCTTGCGGTTCGTCACCAACTCCGTTACCCCTTCGTGCACCGCTAGCCGCTCCCCGGCCGTCAGCCCCAGCGCGTCGAACACCATGCCGTCAATCTGCCAGCGCGCGGCTGACGGCGAGAGCACGTCCCAGTTCGCGCTGCGAAAAGTCGAGGGATCAGTTTCCGTAAGAAGTTGAGGATTCACAAGGAGCAGGTTCGCGATTTCAAACGTCTGGATTTTCATTAGTCCGCCGCCGAAGTTTGCGCGACCTCCCACGTTGAACATTAGCTGAGACACTGTTGAATTCATCGCGGCGCAGAGTTGCAGCGGCGATACCTTGTCGCTGCGGAGCTTTTGGAAGTTGTCGCCAAAGTACTGGCCTTCCGCAACCAGAAACGTGCGGGCAGTGGTATCTATCAAGTAGTTCATCGCCAGTTGCGACGAATTTCGCTTGCCCACGTCATACCAGAGGCTTCGGGATCTTACGCTGGTGCGTTTATGATACTCTTTCTCTTCGCCCCATTTGATGTACTCAAGCGCCCCTGTGCCGGCCAAGTCGCTCTTGTCCTTGTTGCACAAGAACAAGCGCTTGGGCAGTGCGGTCGGGTCCACGGCGATGCTGCGGGATTCCTGCGGCGTGGTCATCACCGGGCTGAGGTACTCCGGTTCGATGCCGAATTCAGCTATCCGCTCCGATGTAAGGAAAAAGAAATCGTTGGCTCCGGTCGTTACACCGCGACGGACAGTAGCCACGTCGCCCAGCCGCACCAGCTTGTCGGCGTATTTCTCCAGTATGTGGTGGTAGATGTCCGGCGCGCGCAGGTACTTGCCGCCCCACTTGTCGCCAACGTACCTGGTGCCGTGCCGTCCGGCGGCCAGCAGCGTTGCCCGGTCGCGCACTATCTCACGGCAGCGTCCGGGGTCGTGGAGCGCGGTCTCGAATTCGGCGCGCAGCGACACGAACCGCGTGTCCGCGTTGCCCGGCGCGCCCGCCTTCCTGATGATGCTGATGACGGTGTTTATGTCCGCGGTGGAGAACTGCCGCTCTACCGCGCTTTCGTAGATGGCTTGCACCCGTGAGTTGCTCAGCAGGTATTGCTGTAGCTTGGCCCCGTATCCCACGTCCAGCCAGCTATTGGAGCAGACGAACACGTGCATTCCACCGTCTCGCAGCAGTTGCAGCGCGCGAGCGTAGAAGTAGCAGTACAGGTCCGAACGCGCGACCGCGGCATCGGCATACTGCTTGGTCAGCGCGGCCTTGTTGGGGCCGATTAGTTCCTGCCTCACGTAGGGTGGATTAGCAATCACCACGTCGAAACCCTTGCGCGCGGCGAGAACCTCTGCGAACTCCACCCGCCAGTCAACCACTCCGGCGGTCTCTGTAACGCCCAGCGCATCTCGAACCTCGGAGTTCAACGACTCTATCTGCCGGCGCAGCCTGTCCTTGTCGGTTCCGGTGTAGGCCCCCATGTACTCCGCCTTCAGGTTGCCCAGCTCCCTGATGCGCTCCACGTCCCAGCCGAGCGTCCCTTGTACCTCCGCGCCAGCGCTCGGGTCCGGCCCCAACAGGCTGTCGCCGCGCACCACCTTGAAGTCGAGGTTGGGCAACGGCTCAGGCGTCTCGCCCTCGTACTCTATAGCCAGCGACAGCCACATCCGCAGCATGGCGATGTTAACCGCGAACTCGTCCAGGTCCACGCCGTAGAGGTTGCGTTGGATGACGTGCAGCTTGAGGTCGTACAGGCTCTTGGCGTCCACGCCCACGTTGAACAGCGCGGTCCGCAGGTCAACCAGCTCCTGCATCATGCCCAGCAGGTACGCGCCGGAGCCGCACGCCGGATCCACCACGGTCACGCTCTCGAGCGCGGCCGCCACGCTGGGCGCGCGCGCCGGCGAGATGCCGTCGGTCTCGCGTTTGTCCACGAACGCGGCTATCACGTCGGGGGTGAGGCCCGTGTCGCTGCCCTCCAGGTAGCCCTTCAGCGCCTCGCGGCACATGAACGCGACCACCGGGCGCGGCGTGTAGTAGGAGCCGCTGTCGTGGCGGCCCGTGACGAGCTCCTCGAACACCTTGCCCAGCATCTCGGGGTCGACCGCAACCTCGATGTCGAAGGGCGTGGACTCCATGACGGTGAAGTTGAACCTGTCGAACAGGTCGGTGAGCACCGGCTCGATGGCCTGATCCGGCAAGTTCAGACCGTCGCGTCCGTCCAGTTCGCTCTTCTGGAACAGGCCGCCGTTGAGGAAGGGCACGTCGCCGTACACGGACGCCATCACGCTGTCTCTGAAGTTCAGGTCGCGGGACTGTGGGTTGTTGAGGCCGAAGAAGAACAGGTGATACAGACGGTCACGATAGAAGTTGTCCTGGTCGGGGTTGGCCTGGTAGTCCCGCCACAGTGCATTGAGATAGTCGGTTTCCCCGTTGAAGGTGAGCCAGCCTTTACGGGACAGGAAGTAGACGAACATCAGGCGGTTGAAGAGCGTCTGGACGAACAGCTTTTTGCTCTCCTGCTCCTCGTCGGCATCGCTGAACCCCTCGACGCGCTCCAAAGCCAGATCGAAGACGCGCTTGTACTCGTCGAAGAATGCCGCGGTGACGGCCTCCACGTCGAACGCTCTTTCGAGGGCGGTGTGGAGGCTTCCGGTGCGCTGCCACTGGTGGTAGATGTTGGCCACTTGCTGGACGGCGGTGCGGCGAGGCAGGTCGCGCTCGACTACCAGGCGGCGCAGAGTGGGCTGGGTGCCCACGAAATCGGGATACACGAAGTGAAGCTGGCTGGCGTCCCTGTTGGTGAACAGCAGCAGAGGGTCGTCGGAAATCCGGTCGGACACTATCTTTGCGGCGGCGGCGGCCTCAGCCTTGCGAATCCTGTTGGTGTCCGGCTGCACCTCGGACAGGTCGACGTAGACGACCTGCACTCCTTCCAGGCCTGCTATGCGGTGGGCGACTTCCGGCAAGTGCACGTTCGCCGGTGTCCCGGTGAGGCTCATGGCGCCGGTCAGTGGGTCAAAGTCCAACTTTTCAGCGAACAGCGTCCGTATGGCTCGCGCGCGGGCATCTGGCGAGTTCGCCGAGAAGATTCGGTCGATGTATTGGTGAACGTCTTTGGCGTCTCTCTTGTCTATGATAGGCATGGCTTGAAACCTCAAAGCGCGTGGTAGATGGTGCGATTATACACGGATTTCGACGCTCGACTCCAACCCATTCGCGCCCCCGTACCCCGAAAAAACGTCACTTCCTTGAACCGTCCAGTCCACGGCCCCGTCCCATCCATTCCCGCCCTTGACCCATCCCTTCCACCTATCTGCACCATTTCATCCCACGAATTCGCCGTCAAACGGCAAATTCGCCCAGGGTCTTTTCATTATCGGGAAATGTCATTCTGAGCCGAAGGCGAAGAATCTAAAATCACTCGACACGGACTCGGCTCTAGTATGAAGAAGGGGATGCAGGCAAGGACTTTAGACCCTTCGGCTACGCTCAGGGTGAAAATGAAAAGACCCTGCAAATTCGCCACCCCACTTGAAATATGCGCACATCCGTGCTACCCTCGCCCACGCGAGGGACAGACCCCGCGGTGGGAGTTCGTCCTCTGACTGGTAAGGCCGCAGGCATCCGTAGAGGCGTCCCTTGTGGGCGGGCCAGTGGCAGTGAAGACACGGCTGGTTGACCCTGCTCCGTCCCCCTGTCCCACTCTGCCACGCGGCGCGACACTTGTGCCCCGAAAGCCCGCACCGGCATTACAGATTCGCGCGGGACCGTCGGCACCCCCAGCTAGGAGGCGCACAGAATGTAGCAGAAACGAGCAGATTTCGCATTCCCACTTTCGCGGGAACGACGATAGGAGGAGGGGGCTGGGCTAAACGCCCGCCATGTCTCGCAGCTCTTCCAGCAGCGACTGCACGGTTTCGGGGGAATCCGCCTCGGCGTACAGTCGCAGCAGGGGCTCCGTGCCCGAAAAGCGCACCAGGCCCCAGTAGCCGCCCTCCAGGCCAAACCGGTAGCCGTCTCGCGTGTCTATGCTGTCTACCTGCATTCCCGCCAGCGCGGAGACGCTGGCGTTGCGCAGACGCGAATGCACTTCGGCGGTCTCATCCGCGTCGAACTCCACGTCCCACCGGTCGTAGTGGTGAGGCCCCACAATGTCGGTCAGCATCTCCAGGAGTTGTGGCAGGCTCTTGCCGGTCTTCACAATCATGTCGAGGATGAGCAGGCCGCTCAGGATGCCGTCGCGCTCAGGCACGTTGCCTTGTATCGCGTATCCGCCGCTTTCCTCGCCCGCGAGCAGCGCGCTCTCCCGTATCATCACCGGGCCCAGGTGCTTGAAGCCGACCGGAGTGTCGAACACGGGTACGCCGTAACGCTCGCCGAGCTTGTCTACCATGCTGGTCATGGTGATGGAGCGCACAATGGGGCCGCGCCGGTGGAGGACTTCCAGGTGGTAGAGGCAGAGCAGGGCAAACGTTTCGAGCGTAGTCAGGAACCTGCCGTTCTCGTCGACCACGCCGAGGCGGTCGGCGTCACCATCCGTTGCCAGTCCCACGTCCGCGCCGGTCGAGGGCACGAGTGCCAGCAGGCGGGCAAGATTGTGAGCCAGTGGCTCCGGCTGCGAGAGGCCGGGAAAGGCCGGGTTGAACTCACCGTTGATCTCGGTGACCCGCGTTGAGCCGCCCGCAAGCAGCTTGTCGAAGTATCCCGTGCCCGCGCCGAACATGGAGTCGACCACTACGATGAGGCCGGCGTCCCTGATGCTTTGCAGGTCCACGAGTGACGCGACGTGTCCCAGGTAGGTAGGTTCGGGATCGACGTATTGGAGAATGCCTCGCCCCTCGGCCTCCGGCAGCGACAGTTCCTCTATCGCGGCTGGGTCCTCGGCGGCCTCGGCGATGAGCCGCTCCAACTCGTCGACTGTCTCCTGGGGTGCGCTGCCGCCCGACTCGCCCTTGAACTTGTAGCCGTTCCATTCGGCCGGGTTGTGGCTGGCCGTTATGACCACCCCGCCGCCGGCGTCGAGTGTGACGAGGTTGTAGGACACAACGGGCGTGGGCGCAGGCCGAGCGCACAGGAAGACCGGGATACCGTTGGCGGCGACCACTCCCGCCACGGTCGCGGCGAATCGGTCTGAGGCGAACCGCGTGTCGTAGCCCACGACGAGGCCTCGGGGAGCGAGGCCGGCACGCTTGAGGTAGTTGGCTGTGCCCTGCGCGCACAGCCTCACGTTGTCGAACGTGAAGTCCTCCGCGATGATCGCTCGCCAGCCGTCAGTGCCGAAACGTATGGTCATGGGGCCGGACCCGCCTGTCTAGGCCCTCGCCGAGGCCGCCGCGAACGCGTCCCGCCGCAGGGCGTCTGCCTTGTCTGTGCGCTCCCATGGCAGGTCGAGGTCGTCTCGCCCGAAGTGCCCGTAGGAGGCGGTCTGCTTGTAGATGGGCCGGCGCAGGTCGAGGTCCCGAATGATGGCTCCGGGGCGGAGGTCGAAGTGCTTGTCTACCAGCTCCACTATCCGGCTGTCGGGTATCTTGTTGGTCCCGAACGCCTCTATGGAAATCGACGTTGGGGTCGCCACGCCAATTGCGTAGGACACCTGGATTTCGAGGCGGTCGGCGAGGCCGGCGGCGACGATGTTCTTGGCGGCATAGCGAGCGGCGTAAGCGGCTGAGCGGTCGACCTTCGTGGGATCCTTGCCCGAGAAGGCTCCGCCTCCGTGCCGCGCGAAGCCTCCATAGGTATCCACAAGTATCTTGCGTCCCGTGAGTCCGGCGTCCCCAACAGGCCCGCCCACCACGAACCGGCCGGACGGATTGACGACGTACTTGGTGTCGGCGTCGACGAGCTCTGAGGGAAGGATGTGGTTCGCCACGTGCTCCACCAGGTCCCTCTCAATGACTTTCTGCTCCACGTCAGGGCTGTGCTGCGTACTCATGACAACCGTGTCGATGCGCTTGGGGCGACCGTGGGAGTATTCTACGGTGACCTGCGACTTGCCGTCGGGGCGCAGGTAGTCGAGCAGGCCCATCTCGCGGACTCTGGTCATCCTCTTGCAGAGCTTGTGCGAGAGGGCAATGGGCAGGGGCATCAGCTCCGGGGTGTCGTTGCTGGCGAACCCGACCATCATGCCCTGGTCGCCCGCGCCTACCTCAGCTATGCCGTCGCCGGCATCCTTGCCGCGGCTCTCGAGCGCGGTGGTCACGCCCTCGGAGATGTCCCGCGACTGGTCCTTCACCGATACCACAACACCGCAGGACTGGTAGTCGAACCCGAATGCCGAGTCGGTGTAGCCGACGTCTCGGATGGTGTTGCGCACGAGCGTCGGAATGTCGACGTAGGTATCCGTGGTGATCTCGCCCATCACCACGACCAGACCCGTGGTGACGCAGACCTCACACGCCACGCGGGCCATCGGGTCGCCATCCAGGATGGCGTCCAGCACCGCGTCCGAAATCTGGTCGCACAGCTTGTCCGGATGGCCCCCGGTCACGGACTCCGACGTGAACAGGTACGACTCTGCGCTGTTGAAGCTGTGGGACATATGGCAATTCTCCTTGCGGGCCGATTCGGCCTCGTGTTAGTTGTTGTGTCTTCGTTATTGGGTCGTCTAGGTGCCGACCTGCCAGCTGGCCAGATACTGACTCTGCTCCTCGTCCAGGGTGTCGATGGAGATGCCCATCGAAAGCAACTTGAGCCGGCCGACCTCCTCATCGATGTCGCGCGGCACCTGGTAGACCTGCGGCTCCATCGAGTGCGCACTCTGGGCGAGATACTCGGCGCAGAGCGCCTGGTTGGCGAAGCTCATGTCCATTACGGCCGAGGGGTGGCCCTCGGCGGCCGCGAGGTTGACCAGCCGGCCCTCGCCAAGCAGGTAGAGCTTGCGGCCGTCGCCCATCAGGTACTCGTCGACGTTGGGGCGGGCCTCCTGCTTTCCGTCCGCCAGCTCCTCCAGAGCGCCGATGTCTATCTCCACGTTGAAGTGGCCGCTGTTCGCGATGATCGCGCCGTCCTTCATCGCCTCCACGTGCCTGCGTCCGACGGCAGACATGCCGCCGGTAAGGGTGACGAACACGTCGCCGATTTCGGCCGCGTCGTTCATGGACATGACCTGGTGGCCGTCCATAACGGCCTCGAGCGCCCGGACGGGGTTGACCTCGGTCACGATGGTGTGCGCGCCCATGCCCTTGGCGCGCAGGGCGAAACCCTTGCCGCACCAGCCGTAGCCGGCAATCACGACCTTCTTGCCCGCCCACAGGATGTTGGTTGCGCGGGTTATGCCGTCCAGTGTGCTCTGCCCGGTGCCGTAGCGGTTGTCGAAGAAGTGCTTGGTGTCGGCGTCGTTTACGGCGATGATTGGGTAACGAAGCTGTCCGGCCTCGGCCAGGCTCTTGAGGCGTATTACGCCGGTGGTGGTCTCCTCGGCGCCGGCGAGCACGTCGGTCAAGAGGTCGGTGCGCGAGGAGTGCAGCATGGCGACGAGATCCGCGCCGTCGTCCATCGTGAGATTGGGCCTGGTCTCGAGCGCCGAAGTCATGTGGCTGTAGTAGGTGTCGGTGTCCTCGCCGCGGACGGCGAACGTGGAGATACCGTACTCGGCGACAAGCGCCGCCGCGACGTCGTCCTGTGTGCTCAGAGGGTTGCTGGCGCAGAGCACTACTTCGGCCCCGCCGTCGCGCAGGGCCAGCGCTAGGTTGGCCGTCTCAGAGGTCACGTGCAGGCAGGCGGCGATTCTCAGGCCGTTGAGCGGCTTCTCCCTGGCGAAGCGTTCGCGAATCTGCATCACGACCGGCATCTCGCGCGCGGCCCACGTAATGCGCCGTACGCCGTCGCCTGCAAGAGAGAGGTCGGCGACATCTCCTGTGGTTGTTCTACTGATCAAATTGTCCTCCTATCGTATGCGCCGCGAATGCGGTCAGCCGTCCTTCCGCCACGGCAAGTCGTCGCCGCCGGAATCGTGAAAACGGGTTATGTCGGCCAGTTGCCGGAATCGGCTGGCGATCTCGTCGCGGGTGAGTGCGCTCAGCCTGTCGGCGCTGAAGCTCTCGACAGCGAAGGAACCCATCACCGCGCCGACCATCGCGGCCCGCTTGAGGGCGTCCGGCCCGGTGTCGCCACTCGCGGCGAGGCAGCCCATGAAGCCGCCGGCGAATGAGTCGCCCGCCCCAGTGGG
This sequence comes from Dehalococcoidia bacterium, assembly GCA_965217705.1. Taxonomy (GTDB): domain Bacteria; phylum Chloroflexota; class Dehalococcoidia; order Lucifugimonadales; family CATOSD01; genus CATOSD01. The sequence continues at coordinate 31,618 of CBDCJA010000002.1, forward strand.
GTCGACGGGAGACTCGAGCGGAAAGGCGGGGGCGGCGAAAGCGGATGACCCGTCGAACAGCAACGCGCCGTGCTCGCCCCGCTTGGCCGCGACCGCGCGCGGCCCCATGCTCTGTATGCGCCTGGCGGCCAGGAGCACGTTGGATTCTCGTGCGAACGAACGAATCTCGCCGAAGTCCATGAAGAGCACGTCCACCTCCGACACGATCCGTGACAAGTCGGCGCGGCTGCCGTCTATCCAGAAGTCCATAGTGTCCAGCGCGGTGAATCTGGGGCGCGGCTCGATCTGGCGCAGCACGTCGAGCTGCAGTGCGGGGTGGATGTTCGCGAGAAACAGGTATGGCGCGCTCCGGTGCTGGCTGGCGAGCGTTGGCGAGAAGTTCGCGAACACGTTTAGCTGGGTGTCCAGCGTCACGCGCGAGTTAAGGTCCTCGCTGTACTCTCCGGCCCACCTGAACGTGCTCCCCGGCGCCCGTTCCAGGCCGGACGTGTCAACGCCTCTTGCTTCGAGCAGGTCGACATCGCCGCGCGCGAAGTCCTCGCCCACAACGGCCACCACGCTGACGGGGGTGAAATAGCTGGCGGCTATGGAGAAGTAGGTTGCCGAGCCGCCGAGCGCGCTTTCGCGGCGCCCGAAGGGTGTCGACACCGTGTCGTAGGCAACCGAACCGACTACTAGCAGCGACATGGGCGGCACTCTCGATTGTGGCTACTCATTGTCACCGTAGCTGGTGGGGTGGCCCTTTTCGATCCAAGCCGGCGTACCGTCGTCGATGTTGTACAGCAGACCGGTGTCGTAGCCCATCGCGGCGGCCATCTCGCAGGCCAGGCCGCTGCGCACGCCCACGGCGCATATGAACAGCAGTTTCTTTTCGCGCGGCAACTCGTCGATTCGCGCCATCACGTCGTCAAGCGTTATGAACGTGGCGCCCTTGATGTGGCCCTCGAGGTACTCGTCGGTGCGGCGGACGTCCACGAAAACGGCGTCGTCGTCTCCGTACATCGTCGAGGCCTCATCGGAGTCGACCCGATAGTAGGGTTCCCCAGGCTCTTGTCTCGGCATCTTCGGAATCCTCCAACATGGTGCTATGTGCCTTGCATTGGCTTTTTGTGGGCGCCCTGCCTCCGCTCGTCCGAGGGTCGGGCGGGACGTTTCACACGTACTTCTCGACTAGGACGCCAAGCCGCCGAACGGCGTCCTCCGGTATGCTTTCTCTCGCGGTCACAATGGCGCTGGCGGCGGCGGAAGCGCAATCGCAGTCGCGCTCCTTTTTCGCAACAGGCGCAATGGCACGTATGATTGCCCTGGCCAGCGAAACGTTGCGGTGCAGGTTCGCAATGACGACCTCGACCGTGACGTCTTCCTCGCTGACGTGCCAGGTGTCGTAGTCGGTGACACAGGCGAGCGTGGCGTAGCAGATTTCTGCCTCGCGCGCCAGTTTCGCCTCCGGCAGCGCGGTCATGCCGATAATGTCCGCGTCCCACGACTGGTAGAGCTTGGACTCCGCGCGGGTGGAGAACTGCGGCCCCTCTATAACCACGCACACACCGCCCTCGTGCGTGGCCGCTCCTTGACCGGAGGCGGCCGCGGCCACTTCACGGCTCAACTCGGGGCAGAACGGGTCGGCGAACGCGACGTGGCCCACCAGCCCCCCCTCGAAGAATGACGCGGGGCGCGATTTCGTGCGATCTATGAGCTGGTCGGGCACTACCATGTCGAGCGGACGGATGCTCTCTCTCAGGCTGCCGACGGCGCTGACCGAGACAATCCGCTCGACGCCGAGCGACTTCAGCGCGTAGATGTTGGCGCGCGCGGGAAGCTCGGCGGGGGAGATGCGGTGGCCACGGCCATGGCGGGGCAGAAAGGCGACTCTCACGCCCCCCAGGGACCCCAAGACGATAGCGTCGCTCGGCGGGCCGAAAGGCGTGTCCAACTCGATCTCGCTACGGTCCGAAAGCTCCGCGAGGTCGTAGAGGCCCGATCCTCCGATGAAGGCGAGCTTCGCCTCAGCCAAGGCCCACCTCCGCAAACGCTGGCAGCGGGCTAGGCACAGGCCAGCTCCAGCAGGCTCTCGAGTGCCCGGTGGTACGGCCCGCGTAGCGCGCCACGTTCGGTGATGATGGCGCTGACGTACTCGGCAGGCGTGACGTCGAAAGCGGTGTTGAGCGCGTGCACTCCCTCGACGGTGATGGGCACGCCGGCGACGCTGGTCACCTCGTCCATCGGGCGGTGCTCCAGCGGGATGTCACCGCCGGTCTCAACGTCCAAGTCGATGGTGCTCGTTGGCGCGGCGACATAGAATGGCAGACCGTGCTCCTTAGCGAGCACCGCAAGGCCGTAGGTCCCTATCTTGTTGGCGACGTCACCATTGGCGGCGATGCGGTCCGCGCCCACGATCACCGCGTCGACGGAGCCCAGGCCCATCAGGTAGGCGGCGGCCGAGTCGGGAATGAGCGTGAACGGAATGCCGGCGCGGTCAAGCTCCCAGGCGGTGAGGCGATCGCCTTGCAGCAGCGGCCGAGTCTCGGTGGCGTACACCGTGGCGAGCTTGCCAAGTGACCACGCGGCCCGCACCACGCCCAGTGCGGTCCCGTACCCTCCGGTCGCGAGTGCGCCGGCGTTGCAGTGCGTCAGCACCGACGCGCCGGTGTCGAGCAAATCAGCCCCGTGGCGCCCGATGTCGCGGTTGGCGGCAACGCCCTCTTCGTGGATTCGCTTCGCCTCGTACACGAGCGCGGAGGCGCCGCCGGACAGTCGAGCACGCTCCAGCATCCTGTCCACCGCCCAGGCCAGGTTCACTGCCGTGGGGCGCGCCGCGCGAATCTCGCGAGCGGAGTCGTCCAGTGCCTTAGCAAAGTCTTCGACGCCTTGCCGCTCGAGCTCCAGCGCCGCGAGGGCGACGGCGTATGCCCCCGCGATGCCGATTGCCGGCGCGCCGCGAACGCGCATCTCCTCGATGGCGCAGACCACGCCGCGGTAGTCGTCGAATCGCAGCCACGCCTCTTCGAGTGGGAGGCGCGTCTGATCTATCAGGGTGACGCTGGCGTCATCCTGCCATCGGATGGGGCGAAACTCGGTTAGGTCGTGGTTCAACTGGCGGTCCTGCGGCCGACCATCGCCTGTGAACAGGCGCGGACGGGCGTCAATATCCTCTTTGGTGCGAATGCAGAATCGGGGGACGAAGAGTCGTCCGAAAGCAGACGAGGGGGCAGGCCGCGGGCGCGGCGGGCCAAGGCAGACTTCCTGCAACAAAAAAAGAGCTTCTCCGTTTGCGTGGGGAAGCTCTTACCTGAAGGAAACTCTCATCTTTCGAGCGCTCCGCGCTCGTCGGACTTGGCACCGCGTTGCAGGCCGCTACGACCAAAGCAACCGGTTGCCGGGCATCACTGGGCCGATCCCTCCGCCTCTCGTGATAAGAGCTACAGTTATTCGATTTGGCGATGATAGTACCATGGCGCGAGTCGCGGTGTCAAGAATGCGAATTCTTCGTAACCGTCCCGTAGGCGGTGGGGAGATGTGGGCGGAGTCCGAAGGCACGCAGTCCCCCTGAAAGAACTCCGTGTTCTAGGCCGCCATCAACTCGCCGAGGTCAAGGCCTTCCTCTCCACTCCATACCCACTGCGTCAGTCCCAATCCGTTCATCATCCCCTTCATGCTCTTGTACCCTCTGATGGTCTTGTATCTTATCTTGCTTCTGCCTATCGCCCTCTCGGTACAGTTGTTGGTCTGCGGCATACCCGGCGCTCGCCGGTGGCATAACAGGCTCCTCCACTTCTGACACAACTCCACCACCAGCCGCCTCAGCTTCGCATTCCTCCTCACCCAACGCTCCATCTCAAGCAACTCTCGACCACCCCACTGCGGCAACTCGGTCAGCAGCCACCATATCCTCTCCTTGTAGTAGTCCCATTCCTCTCCCTCTATCTCGCCGAGACGGTTCTTCACGTTCTTGCGCACGTGCGCGACGCATACCTGGTGGTCCACTCCCAGCCGCTCCACCACAGGCTTGTAGGTGCTCAGGTCGTCTGTGACCATAGCCTCCACTCCGAACTTGCCCACGTATCCCTCAAGCCACCTCACGAAGCCCTCGCCGTCACGCTCAACCAACACGTCCATCCCCACAAGCCGGCCACTCTCTGCGTCTGTGACGAACCCGACCACCGTCTTCTCGCCCTTCAGTTTGACAACAGTCTCGTCGGCGCCCATCAGCCTCACCTGGCCGCGCGCCCTGCTCAGCCAGCCGCTCAGCGCCCCAGACCCAGACTCCTGCACGTCGCGCCACACGCTCATCCTCGAAAGTTCGCGGCCCATCGCCGCCAGCAGGTGGCTCGCCGATCGCAGCGACAACCCCAGGGCCCAGCTCAGCGCGGCCAGCCCCCGCAGCCTCAGGCTCTGGTCGTGGCCGTCCACGCCCTGCGGATAGTGTCGGAACGTGCGGCGGCAGTCGACGCAACGGTATCTGTGTACGGTCACCTGGCTGACGTAGAGGTCCTTGACGGGCTTGGCGACCGCTCCGTGTCTGTTCAGGAACACAGAGCCGCAGTGTGGACAGGCCGGCGGTCGAGTGTCCGGATGGAGCTTGACCTGCGGAAGCGTGAATCGTACTCTGGTCATCGGCGGGAGTCCTGCTTGGGGATTGTGCTTCATACCCAAGACTACCAGGACTCCTCGCTTTTCGTCACCCCACCGCCTGTGGGACGGTTACAATTCTTCGTAACCGTCCCACAGGCGGTGGGGAGATGTGGGCGGAGTCCGAAGGCACGCAGTCCCCCTGAAAGAACTCCGTGTTCTAGGCCGCCATCAACTCGCCGAGGTCAAGGCCTTCCTCTCCACTCCATACCCACTGCGTCAGTCCCAATCCGTTCATCATCCCCTTCATGCTCTTGTACCCTCTGATGGTCTTGTATCTTATCTTGCTTCTGCCTATCGCCCTCTCGGTACAGTTGTTGGTCTGCGGCATACCCGGCGCTCGCCGGTGGCATAACAGGCTCCTCCACTTCTGACACAACTCCACCACCAGCCGCCTCAGCTTCGCATTCCTCCTCACCCAACGCTCCATCTCAAGCAACTCTCGACCACCCCACTGCGGCAACTCGGTCAGCAGCCACCATATCCTCTCCTTGTAGTAGTCCCATTCCTCTCCCTCTATCTCGCCGAGACGGTTCTTCACGTTCTTGCGCACGTGCGCGACGCATACCTGGTGGTCCACTCCCAGCCGCTCCACCACAGGCTTGTAGGTGCTCAGGTCGTCTGTGACCATAGCCTCCACTCCGAACTTGCCCACGTATCCCTCAAGCCACCTCACGAAGCCCTCGCCGTCACGCTCAACCAACACGTCCATCCCCACAAGCCGGCCACTCTCTGCGTCTGTGACGAACCCGACCACCGTCTTCTCGCCCTTCAGTTTGACAACAGTCTCGTCGGCGCCCATCAGCCTCACCTGGCCGCGCGCCCTGCTCAGCCAGCCGCTCAGCGCCCCAGACCCAGACTCCTGCACGTCGCGCCACACGCTCATCCTCGAAAGTTCGCGGCCCATCGCCGCCAGCAGGTGGCTCGCCGATCGCAGCGACAACCCCAGGGCCCAGCTCAGCGCGGCCAGCCCCCGCAGCCTCAGGCTCTGGTCGTGGCCGTCCACGCCCTGCGGATAGTGTCGGAACGTGCGGCGGCAGTCGACGCAACGGTATCTGTGTACGGTCACCTGGCTGACGTAGAGGTCCTTGACGGGCTTGGCGACCGCTCCGTGTCTGTTCAGGAACACAGAGCCGCAGTGTGGACAGGCCGGCGGTCGAGTGTCCGGATGGAGCTTGACCTGCGGAAGCGTGAATCGTACTCTGGTCATCGGCGGGAGTCCTGCTCGGGGATTGTGCTTCATACCCGAGACTACCAGGACTCCTCGCTTTTCGTCACCCCACCGCCTGTGGGACGGTTACAATTCTTGAGCGCCGAAACGGCGACTAGCCAAAGACTCTGGCAACGTCGCCCAAGTCCCTGATTCTGGCGGCGAGGGCGTCGACTTCGCCGAGTATCTCCTCCGGGGTCCCCCGCAGGTCGAGCGGCGCAACCTCTATCGTCTTGCCCGCGTTGCGTATCACGTGCGAACCGGGCACCGCCTCGCCCGCGGGGTAGACAAGCATACCGCGGGCCACGCCTGCGGCGGTGCAGTAGGCCAAAATCTGATAGACGTCGGTGTGCTCGAATCCCGCCTGAGGTCGCTTGTACTTCGCGTCGCCGACAAAGACCGGCCGCTCAGGCGAGGTCGCGCCGTTTGCGGTCCACCACGACATATCCGGTTTCATGCGGATTCTCCCGTTCTCGTCCAGCGCCATCGACTGCTCGTGGCGCCACCGGAACTGGGTCAGCCCCAGGCTCTCGCCGAGCGCGGCGTACAAGAACCGCTCGAACACCATGTTCATGTCGACGAAGAAGGCCGCGCCTGCCACGGTTCCGTGCAGCAGCTCCAGGCTGGAATTTTCGATGATGAGGCGAGCCAGCTCCACTGCCGGCCTGTAGTGCTCGTCCAGCCGCGTATAGCGCACCTCCGGCGGATGCCGCCTCCGGTAGTCGCCCAGGCGGCTCACCGTAGCGAACGGTGGGCGCAGGCTCCGCACCTCGCGCCGGACTCCTGCGGACCGCAGGTATGCGTGGCCGAGCCGGAAGATTGCTGTCTTCAGAAGTCGGTTCTTCTCGATGTCGTCGGTGTATTCGTCGAACGCAACCTCGATGGGCAAGGTCATGCCGTGTCTGGCAGCTACCTGGTCTCCGAATCGAATTCGGCCGCGCACGGTGTTCAGGGGGTCCTCTTCGCGCCGGTAGGCGTGTAGCAGGCCGCGGCGTATGGCCTGGCGGGTGCGGTAAGCGAACGCCAGCGCCACCGCCTCCAGTACATCCGCGGCCGACTTTAGGTCGAAGGCATCGCGCCGCCAGTGCCTGGGGTCCATGGCGTAGGTGATGAGAAACATCACCCGGTCTATGGGTGTTTTTGGCCTCACCACGATGGCGAGGTCGCCAACGCTCACCGCTCCGACATAAGAGGTCGCCTTCAGGGTGTACGTCCACAGCGCCTCCGGCGAGGGAAGCGCCTCGATGCAGCGGGCGTGGGGGCCGGTGGTCAACGCCCGCAGCTGTTCTCTGCCCGGCTTGACGGGTCCGGCGTAGGTAGAGTGCTCCTCGAGCTCAATTGTGCGCATTGGAGCTGTCGTCGATACTGCCTCCGGACTCGGAATCGGCTTGGCCCTCGCCAGAGCTCTGGCGCAGTGCCGGCGAGATGCGGGACTTCACGTTTTCGTATGAGAACTGCTTTATCCTGTCCTGGTCGCCGAAAAACTGCTCGTCGATGTAGGGAACGATCGCCTGTTCCCAGATGAAGCGCACTCGGACCTCATCCAGCTTCGCGCCCGGTTTCATGAAGTATCTGGGCCCAATATGCGTGTGGCGGTCTCGCAGCCCCGCGTTGGCGGCATCCACGAGGTCGGCGGCGCTACTGGCGTCCGGATCGTGTTTGGGCAGCCAGCGGCTCAGAAGGCCCTGAACGGGCGGGGCGTCGGGGAAGAAGTTGAAGAAGTAGAAGCGGCGACGCAAGGCGGCGTCCACCAGGGCGATGGAGCGGTCCGTCGTGTTCATGGTGCCGATAAACCAGAGGTTGGCGGGGAGGCTGAAGGGCTCGCGGCTGTACTGGAGCGCGATCTCTTCGTCGCGGTACTCGAGCAGAAAGTACAGCTCGCCCATCACCTTGGCGACGTTGCCGCGATTGATCTCGTCGATGACCAGGATGTGGGTTGCGTTGGGATTGTTCGCCGCCTGCTCCGCGATGCGCCGCAATGGCCCTTTCTCCAGCCGGAAACCGGCCTGCCCGGAGTCGGTGAGGGTGGGCCGGTGGCCTTCGACAAAGTCCTCGTAGGAGTACGAGGGGTGGAACTGGACCAATTGGAAGTCGCCGCTGTGTCGCTTGCACAACTCGGCGATGCGCTTGGCCACGAAGGTCTTGCCGGTGCCGGGCGGCCCCTGGAAGATGGCCTGTCGCTTGTCCTGAAGGCCGCCGATGATGTCTCGCAGATAGCGTGGCTCCCACAACAACTCGGCGGCGAGCGTGTCGATGTTGTCGCGCGACCAGGGTTCTGTGGACGGGTGGGGTTCCGGCTCGTCGTCGGGTACGTAATCGTCCGACGGCTCCGCTTTGTTCGGAGCGAATGTATATGACGGATCCCACTGCTTTCGAATTTCCGGTCTGTAGAAAAGTCTGCCGCCAGCGTCATGTTAGTTGTTGAGTGTCGACCTGATCTGGGTTAGCTTACGGTCCAAATCGTTTGTCGGATAGTTGACGAAATGATTGAATGCCTGAGCTATCTTTTCCTTGTGGTTGACGTCCACGATGTATTCGAAGGTGTCGGGATGGACCAGATGCAGCAATGCCTGGCGCTGGATTCTGTGTCTGTTCGGACCATTGCGAAGCAGGTTACTACCGGGTTGCAGGTCCATTAGGAATTCCTTTGATAGACCTCACGCGGGCTGCCTTCGAGTTGGCGGCGTAGACTCGCCCGCCCCCCGTTGTTCGCGTTCCCATTTCGGCGACCTCCTTGTGTTGAATAACAAAATCTTATGGGATGCCTGCCGCAATGGCAAGTGGTGGCGGCGCCCGCCAGAAGTGCTGCGTTGGCAGTGCGGAGCGGGGTGCGGCAGGGATGGCGGGGCACGCGGATGGCGTCTGCGGACGCAGCTTGCGGGGATTTGTTGTACAATTGGCGCTGGTACGTGCGGGGCGCAATTGGTGCGCGCCGCCAATGTGGACTTAGCCGGGAAGGAGCTTTTTTTCTATGGCATATTCGGTAACCGAATTCGTGTCTGACGTGGACACCGCGCTCAACGAGCGGGGCGTGTCAATGGAGACGAGCTGGTCTCTAGGGCCCAAGCTTCAGCAGCTCGTGTCCGAGGGTGGCGACCTCACCTTGCAGGGCGAGGCCAGTTCGGGCAGCTCGGGACTGGGAGGTCGCATCCTCCACGTGGACGCCGACAAGCGCTTCCGCCTGGTGGTCGCGCGCTTCGCATCCGACGAGCCGACGCCGGTTCACGCCCACCACCGGTGGGGTCTGGAGTGCGGCATTTCGGGCAAAGAGCGGTTCACGGTGTGGACCAGGGTCGACGACGGAAGCGACCCCGAGAAGGCGGACCTGCAGGTGCTGACCGATCACCACATCGAGCGTGGCGACATTGGCTACTGGTACGACGCGCCCCGCAACATCCACAGGCAGTGGGCGGAGGGAGGCGAGCCTTCCTGCGTGGTGATCCTCATGGGCGGCGAAGGCGGTCGTGAGAGCACTATCGCACTCGACTCCGGTGCGGTTACGCCCGTCTAGCGGCAACCCAACCGACAACAAGAGGCGAACCGGGTGCCCCCCAAGGGCAATCGCGGTTCGCCTCTTTGTTTGTACTTGATTCAGCACCGACGCTTTATTCGCCGGCACTTCCAATCAACGCGGGCGCACGCCAGTGCGGCTCATCGGCGCTAACGCCGCTGTGTGCCGCCGGCAGGCGGTACGCCCGGTCCGGTGCTAGCCCACCTTCCCAATTCTGAACACCGTCGCCGTGCAGACGGAACACTTGCCCCGTGTGGCGGGCCTTCCGTTCTTAAGTTTGACTTGCTCGGCGTCACTGATGTCACGGTGGTCACGGCACTTGAGACAGTAGGCCTGCATACAATACCTCCAAACTCCGAGCGGTGGGCGCCGCTCGCGCTAATTCGTGGAATGTCTCCTCGACATGTCGGAACGGGCGGCTCCCCCTTCGCGGGCGGAACTATGGTCCTCTTGCCGCCATGATACTACAGGTGTGGTTCCTATATTATGGCCATGAACGCAAGTCAACAACCCTTGTGGTGACCTTGTAATGAGCAATTGAGATTCGCCTTCTTTCACACCCCACGGCAGCACCGGGCCGATTCGCCCGCAAAGCTGCGCTCGCATCGACTTTCGGGAGATTTTGGAAAGGCGCTGAGCCCCTGGCTATTGCCAAGTTGACCCTCCCTTGCGTGGGGCATATAATCGGCCCCACAGGTTCCCCCCAGGCAGGCGGCGAAAGGTGACGTTCCCAAATGTTAGAACCCGCATTGACCCCACGGCCCATCATCGAAGAGCTGACCAAGAATGGCGTTTCGCACGTGATCTGCCTGCCGGACAGCGAGACCCACTACCTTTACGAACAGATGCAGGCGGAGGAGTCGTTGAGCCTCGTGCCGGTCTGTCGGGAGGGGGAGACGCTCGCAATAGCCGCCGGGCTGTGGGTTGGGGGCAAGCGGCCCGTCGTGCTGATACAGAACACCGGGCTGTTCGAGGCGGGCGACTCGATCCGCGGCCTGGGCGTCGACGTGAACCTGCCCGTCGTCATCATCGTGGGATACCGCGGCTGGACTCGCCACGGTGTGACCCCCGACTCCGCCGGCAGGATAACGGAGCCGACGCTGAACGCCTGGGGCATCAACTACTTCCTGGTGGAGACGGATGACGACGTCGGGCGGCTTTCGCTCTCTTTCGAGGAGGCGGAGCGCACCAATCGGCCCGTTGCGTGCCTGATGGGCGCGGAATACGTGTAGCAACTGCGATAGCCGCGGGTCGGCGGTAGGCGCATCCCAACTGCCAGGCTGGCACGGGGAGAGGCGGAACTCCTACAGACCGGGATGGCTTCCGTAGTATTCACGAGGCGCATAGCGTCGCAAGGAGTGAGGATATGATCAGCAAGTTCGATAGCCTGTACGCCGGACACGTGGACATGACAGACGTCGGATACCTTGGGACAGCAGTGAACGACCGGATGTTTCCGAACGAGCACCTCGTGACCGCCTACGACAAGGCGGAGGCGATCGCCAAGCTGATGGACCGCTGCGGCTACGACACCTTCTGGCTGGCCGAGCACCACTTCCAGCCGGAGGGCTACGAGTGTATCCCCAACATTTTGATGCTTGCCGTTCACCTGGCCCACGTGACCGAGAGGATCCAGTTGGGCTGCGGCTTCAATATCGCTCCGATGTGGCATCCTCTTCGGCTTGCCGAGGACTACGCCACCGCGGACATCCTAACCGGCGGGCGCGTCACATTCGGAGTGGGGCGCGGCTACCACACTCGCGAGGTGGAGACGTTCGACGCCCCGCTGCTGGACCAGCCGGCGAACCGCGACCTGTTCGAAGAGCAGGTCGAAATCATCTTCAAGGCGTTCAACGAGCGGTCGTTCAGCCACAAGGGCAAGTACTACACCATACCGCCGTCGGTGCCGTATCGGGGCTACCAACTGGAGGAGATCACGCTGGTGCCCAGACCCGTCCGATTGCCGGTGGAGTGCTGGCAGCCGATCCAGAGCGCGACGCAGCGGGCCCTGGACTTCATGGCGAAGCACGGAATACAGGGGGTCATTGGCGGTGGCGTAGCCGAGGGCGGCGCCATGCACCAGGTCATCGAGGCGTTCCAGGCGGCCCAGCACCGCGCCGGGCGTGACGCAGAGCTGGGTGAGGGGCTTAGCTTCGGCTTCCACTTCTACATCGCCGAGACCCAGGAGCAGGCCATCAAGGAGGCCGCCGGCTATTTTGAAGAGAACCTCAAGATGTTCGGCCCGTTGCGGCTTGTGCGCGCGCTCACCGAGCAACAGATCGAGGACATGAGCGACCCGGCCAAAGCGCTGGCCGCGGGCCTTCCGACGCTGGAGGGCGCGGTCGAGACGGGCGGCTTCCTGTGCGGCCCGCCCGAGCTGATCGTGGAGAAGCTCATGCGGATACAAGAGCTGTACCCGGGCGCCGACCGCATCAGCGTCAGCCAACCTGTCGGCACTCCGCAGGACGTCATACTGGATCAGATGCAGCGCTTCGCCGAGGAGGTCATGCCGGCGTTCACGTCGCAGGTAGCCGAGCCGGTGCCCGCCGACTAGGAGAGTTTCCTCCAAGTCGACGGGCGGGGAGGGGCACATGGAGAGGACGTATTGGGCTGTCTTGCACAAGGGTCGATTGGAGTGGATGGGAACGCGGCCAGAGATAGACCCTGACAGGCAGGTAGAAGTAAAGGTCGTCATCTCGGAGGACCAAGGGCGCTCCCCGGTGGACAGCAAGAAAGCTGTGGCAGCGCTGCGCGCGCTTGCGGAGTCGGGGGCCTTCTTGGAGATTGATGACCCGGTCGAGTGGCAAAGGGAGATCCGCAAAGACCGTCCACTACCAGGGCGTGAGTGACCTGTGCTGCTGGATAGCAACATCGTTATCTATGCGGCAAAAGACCGAGTAGCCGAATTGGTCCAATTGATAGGCGCCCCAAATACCGCCGTTTCAATTGTGACTTATGTCGAAGTGCTTGGTTATCACCGGCTGGATGAGAGCCAAGAGCGATTTTGCGAGGACTTTTTCCACAATGTTGAAGTCCTGACGCTTTCCGGCCCAATTGCAAGCCAAGCGGTTCAACTCCGCCAGCGACGGAGGATGAGCCTGGGCGATGCAATAATTGCCGCTACGGCGATGGTGCACAATCTCGCTCTGGTGACTCGCAATATTCGTGATTTTCGCTGGATAAGTGAACTAAGACTGGTGGATCCTCTAGCGAGTTAGACATCCCTGAATCGGAGGGCAAGAATATGACCACGAACGGCCACACCACCCACGTATACGTCGGGCTTGCGGGCGAGGGCGACAACATAGCCGAGGGCGGGCTGTATCGCATGGCCCTGGGAGGAGAGTGGCAGCCCTCCGAAAAGGGTCTGCCATCTCAGCCACAGGTCAGGGCGCTGCTCGTGCATCCGGACAGGCCGTCCGTCTTGTACGCCGGCACTCAGCAAGGCGTGTACCGCAGCGGCGACAGGGGCGAGCACTGGGAGGCGCTGGAGGCGCCGCGTGACGGTCAAGACGTCTGGTCGCTGGCGTTTCACCCCTCCGACCCGGACGTAATCTATGCTGGATACGAGCCCTGTTCGATCTACCGAACCGTGGACGGCGGCGAGACCTGGCGGCAGATGGACACGGAGCGCGTCCACTATCCCAACGTCACTACCTACATGCAGCCGCTCGCCAAGCGCGTAATCGGAATCGCCGCCGATCCGTCGGACCCGTCGGACGTGTACGCCGCGGTCGAGGTGGGCGGGCTGCTCGCCAGCAGGGACGGGGGCGAAAGCTGGGACTCGATCACGGACGGCCTGTACGTCCGCAACAACACGGTGGACCTGCACGGCGTCCAGGTCAGCGCCGCGGCCCCCGGAGTCGTCTACATCATCACGCAGGTGGCTATGTTTCGCAGCCGCGACCGCGGCGGGCGCTGGGAGCACGTTCGATTCGGCGAGATGTTCACGGGCGGCTCGTACTGCCGGGGGCTGATAGTCGCTCCCGACGACCCCCGCACTATGTATCTCGCCGCCGGCGCGGGTGGAGGAGGGGCGCCGCAGGGCACCCAGGAGGCAGGGGCGCTGTTCCGCAGTCGCGACGTGGGCGAGACGTGGGAGCGGATCGACATAGGCGGTACGCCGCCGAGCCGCATGTTCCAGATCGCCATCGACCGGGCCGCGCCTTCCAACGTGTTCTGTAGCGCCGGATACGGACAGTTTTACGCAAGCGCCGACGGAGGCGAGACATGGATGGGCAGCGAGATCCCCGTCGAGATGTCCCGCAGCCGGCACGTATACCCGATGGTGAGCGGCTAACGCCGCGCGTAGCATAGGGAAGAAGGCCATGAAATTCGGTTTCAACCTGCCCGGCACGCTGGACGGAAAGGCGATGCTGGCTTTCGCAAGCCGGGCCGACGAGCTTGGCTTCGAGTCCATCTGGTCGGGCGACCACATCATCCTGCCCACCGCCGGCACGAACCAGTACCCGTACACCATTGACGGCTCCTTCCAGCGCCCGGCAGACGCGCCCTACCATGAGATGATGACCGTGCTGTCGTTCGTCGCGGGGGCGACTGAGCGCGTGCGAATCGGCTCGACCGTCATCATACTGCCGTACCGCGACCCGGTGGTGCAGGCCAAGATGTTCTCGTCTCTCGACGTGCTAACCAACGGCAGGGTCATTTGCGGCGTGGGTGTGGGCTGGCTGGAGAAGGAGTTCGACACGCTGCGGGTGCCCTATGCCGACCGGGGGCCGATGAGCGACGAATGCCTGGAGGTGATGAGGTGCCTGTGGACCGAAGACGAGCCGGAGTACCACGGCCGGTTCTTCGACTTCGACGGCATCCAGATGTACCCGAAGCCTGTCCAAAAGCCCCACATACCGATATGGGTCGGCGGCCACACAGGGCGGGCGCTGCGGCGTACCGCGAAGTATGGCGACGCCTGGCACCCCACGCGGCAGACGCCGGACTACGTGGCGGCGATGCTCCCCCGGCTGGCGAACTACGCCGAGCAGGCGGGGCGGGACGCGACGGACATCACCATCTCGCTCAAGCGCAGCGTGTTCTTCACGGACCTCGGGCTGTCGGAGAGCGGCGGAGTGCGCACGGGCGGCGCGCTCATCGCGTCCACGCAAGAGGTCATCGACGATGCGCTGCGCTGCCGCGAAATCGGCATCGACCAGCTCACGTTCGACTTCCGCACGCCGGACCCTGCCGACTGCATCCGTACTATCGAGCACTTCGCCGAGAAGGTTGCGCCGGCACTGGAGTAGGGTGGGCTACCCGGCCTCGCGCACGACTACCCTGAAGCGCCGCAGGATACACGCGCTGGACAGCTCCTCGAAGCTCACCACCTCCAGGGTCTCGCGCCCCGGCTCGACGGCAACGCGCTCACCGACGGCCGGCACCGCCTCCGGGTCCGTTTGCCTGTACACCCGACCGACCGGTTCGCCGGTAGCGGAGTAGAGGAACCATGCCGCGGCGGGGGATACGGAGCGTCGTAGTTCTGCCAAGTAACACCCTCCGAATCGTTTCGTCTATCATAGCCGCCTTTGGGCAAGTGGCAAGGGGCGCGTGGGCCGCCTCGGACAGCGTCCGCCCCTCCGGGGTCAAGCCTTGAGAAACTCCTCCGCCAATACCAACGCCGTGGTCCTGCAGTCCGGCGGGTGCACGCCGGTGCTGAACCGCAGCCTGTGGGGCGTGGTGCGCTCGGCGAGGGAGAGCGGCGCGTTCGGCGAGGTGTATGGCGCGCGACGCGGAGTTGAGGGCCTCATCACGGGCGATCTTGCCGCGCTGTCCGGCGTTTCGGACGGGCACTGGGAGCGCGTGGCAGGCACTCCAGGGGCGGCGCTCGGCTCGACGAGGCGCAAGCTGCGGGACGACGACCTGCCCGGCGTGCTGGAGACGCTGGCCGCCCGGCGCGCGGCGGCGTGCTTCATCATCGGCGGCAACGACTCGGCAGACACGGGCCACACTCTTGGTCTCGCGGCGCGGGCTTCGGGCTACGACCTTCGCGTCGTGAACGTGCCCAAGACCATCGACAACGACCTTGTTCTGACCGACCACACGCCGGGGTACGGCAGCGCGGCCCGCTTCGTGGCGCTGGCGACGATGGGCGCTGGCCGCGACGCGGAGTCGATGGGCGCCGCGGCCCCGGTGACGGTGATCGAGGTGATGGGCAGGGACGCGGGCTGGCTCGCGGCGGCATCGGTGCTGGGCAAGCGTGAGGAGCGGGACGCTCCTCACGTGGTCTGCGTGCCGGAAGCGCCAGTGGACGAGGACGGCTTCGTCGCGGCGATTGAGCAGGCGTACCGCCGATTCGGTTTCGCGGTGGCGGTGGTGTCGGACAGCGTCCGCGGTTCAGACGGGCCGCTCAGCGCGGACGCCGAGCCTTGGCACGTGGACGACTTCGGCCACGCCTACTACGACAGCCCGGCACGTCACCTGGCGCGCATCGTGGCCCGCAGACTTGGAGTGCGGGCGCGGCACGAGGCCCCGGGCACCATCCAGCGCTCGCTCGTGGCGTGCGTGTCGGGCGTGGACGCGCGCGAAGCGGAGATGGTGGGAAGGGCCGCCGTAAGCTACGCGCTGGAGGGCCACTCGGACCGGATAGTCACGCTGCGCCGCTCGTCCGGGCCGGGATACGCCGTGGAGACCGGCCTCGTGCCGCTGGCGGAGGTCGCGGGGCGCGTCAGGCGGCTGCCGCCGGAGATGTTCCACGTCGACTCGGGGCTGGACGTGGAACGGTTCGCGAGCTACGCGCTGCCGCTCATCGGGGATTCGCTGCCGGAGTTCGGGCGGATGTAGGACTGTTTAGCCATGCCTTACCGAGGTGTCGCCTTCGCGTCATTCCGAGCGTAGTCGAGGAATCTTGAGCGTTTGCCAACAAGACCCTCAGATTCTTCGACAAGCTCAGAATGACATTAGATGTAAGCGCTGCTGTGACCAAATCTGGGCTGCTCCGCTCGCGCTTAATCGCTTGACATTCGCTTCTGTCTGTAGAACACTTGTACGACACTCTGCACAGACAGGAGCGGAAATGCTGATCAAGCGAACGCCGGACACCCTCGAAAAGCTGCACGCCCTCGGTGGCATGGCGAGTGACGACATCCTCTCTCGTCCTCAGCCGGGCGAAAGGCAGAATGGGCATTACGCAAGACGCGAGCGCAACACCGTGCCTGGCGTGTACAAGGCGAGTATGCCGAACGGCAAGACTATCAGCCTGATGCGCGTAATGCTCACCGACTTCTGCAAGTACGACTGCCACTACTGCCCCAACAGCACGTGGGTCCCGAGGAAGCGCCTGGCGTTCAAGCCCGACGAGCTCGCCGGAGCGTTCGACGAAATGCGCCGCCGCCACGTAGTGAGCGGACTGTTCCTCAGTTCCGGAATCTTTGGCAGCGGCTCCAAGACCACTGAGAGGCTGCTCAAAGTGGTCGAAATAGTTCGCAAGAAGCAGGGCTTTCGCGGCTACATCCACATGAAGGTCATGCCGGACACCGAAAGGCAGTACGTGGAGGAGGCGTACCGGCTCGGAACGAGGCTCTCTATCAACATCGAGACCCCAACGCCCGAAATGCTGGCGCGGATCAGTCCAATGAAGGACATGCGGCGCGACATACTGGAGCCTATGAGCTGGGTTGACGACATGATGCGCCGGAACGATCGCCGAGCCGGCGGTCCTGCCGAGGGAGCCGTGGGCCAGGCCACGCAGATGGTCGTGGGCGCGGCCGACGAGTCGGACTGGGACATCTTCCAGCGCATGGACCAACTGTACTCAGACTGGAACTTCAAGCGCGTCTACTACTCGCCATTCCAGCCCATACGCCACACGCCGCTCGAGGAACACCCCGCGACGCCGATGATCCGGGAGCACCGCCTCTACCAGGTTGACTGGCTAAAGCGAGTCTACGCCTTCGACAACGACGAGCTGAGGCTCGCCTACGACGACGGCGGCTTCCTGCCCCACGAGGACGACCCAAAGACATCGATCGCGCTGGCGAACCTCGACAGCTTTCCGGTAGACGTCAACGAGGCCTCCAGGGAACGGCTTCTGCGTGTGCCCGGCGTCGGCCCGACATCGGCGGGCCGCATCCTACTCAACCGCTCTCGCCACTCTGTGGACAACTGGCGCGACCTTCAGGCTATGGGAGTGGTGCGCAAGTGGGCGTGGCCGTTCCTCGCGTTTCCGGGGCACCGCCCGCCGCCGGCCAAACAGCTTAGGATGGACCTCTTCGGCGAGCAGGCGAGACAGGAGCGAAAGGAGCGCTTTGCCGAGCGGTCGGCGGCTGCCTCACCGCCGCACGCCCGTGGGAACACCGCGCCGTGCGGGCAGGCCTCGTCGTGCACCGGTTGCCCGCTCTACGGCGCGCCGGGGCATCCTGGGTCGTAGGGGGGCGTGGGTGTGTGGACGATGCTCTGCTGTGATGTACGAGACGGCCGGTAGGGGCAGGGCTCTGCTGCGATGTACGAGACGGCCGGTAGGGGCAGGTTTCAAACCTGCCCAGGGGGAGACGGGGCGCATGAGGTGCGTCCTACGCTAACCCGGCGGAGCCACGATTTCATCCAGCCGCTCCAAGAGCGCGCCGTATTCCCGCACCCACGTCCCGAGTGCGCTGATGGTCGTCTCAATTGATCGAGCCATCTAAGTCTCACGGCATGTTAGCGGTGTGCGTACAGGTCAGGCTACGAACGTCCGAGTCCATGTCGAAACCAAGTTCCTGCAAGTAAGGGGATGCGCCCGATGACTTGCGTAGTAGCATTGAAACATGTTCACGTGCGCGTGTAAACGCAACGTAGAAGACACGCCGCTCCGACTCTAATTGGTTCGGTGTGCGGGCGTTCTTATTCGGCCAGAATCCGGCTTCCACGTCGAGCAGTATCACCTTGTCGAATTCCTTGCCCTTGGCACGTAAGGCGGTCATGAGGTGGAGGGGGTTCTTGGAAACATCGTCCGCTTCGTCTCCTTCGAATGGAGGTACATGCACAAGAGTATCCTTCGCAAGTTCGATGTCTTCAACGAAGGCGTCGTAGTCTTCACCATACCGTTCTGCATATTCCGCCAGTTGGAAGAAGGGAGGGTCAATGTAGAATATGTCGTCTTCGGCCTTGCCGAAGTCAAACTGAAGACCCTCAAAGTTATCGCTAAGCGTCAACAGTGCATCCGCTACGGACTCTGATCCAATGAACAACCTAATGGAGTCAGCCATATCCAAGCTGGTCTGGCCTTCAAGGTTCTTACCCTTCAATTCACCTCTGTATTCCGCCAGGGCGTCGACTCCTCGGATGATGGTGTTGGGGCGTGAGCGCGCAAGATGGCTTCGCAACGCTTCTTTGTCTTTCTTGTTGAGAGGGTAACGTTTGGCGAGGTCGCACAAGAACAACATATCGTCCACTACCCGGTGGGAACCCTGTCGCCTGTCAAAGTCTGCTTTGACGGTAATCAGGCGGAGCAGGCGATCAAAGGTGTCGCTCAGGAAGACTTGCAGGTCCTCAGCGGCACTGAAATGGATGTCCTTTGACGCGAAGTATATCTGATAGGGAATGATCTGGCTTCTCTTGCGACTGATGAGCGCAACCCGACTGGGGTCTTGGCCCTGAGCTATGGAGGATGCTACCAGCTTCTCAACGTAGTCGAGAGATGCCGAGAGGTCCGGCACGTCAAGTATCTCTATATTTGCGTTCTTCTTGCTGTGGGCGGTGATCTGTTTTGGTACTCTTCGTTGGTTCTGCGAGATTAGACGCTGAGAACGGTTGACGATGTTCTCCGGTGACCGGTAGTTGACGCCAAGCGTGTAAGTGTCGAAAGGCATATCTAGGAATTCGCCCGGATCGAGAATGTACTCGGGTGTGGCTCCACGCCACTCGAAAATTGCCTGATCATCATCGCCCGCTATGGTAAGAGTGGCGCGGTTGCGCTCGACAATCGCATGCACAAGGGCGAGGTCAAGCGGGTTGATGTCTTGGAACTCATCTACGAAGACATGGTCATAGCTTGCAGCACCTGACAACAGCCTATTTGCCTCAATGCTCTTTCGTTCATCCTGGAAGGCGAAGTACTTCTGGTCTTCCAGCGTAAACGTGGCACTGTCTATCAGATGTTTGGTCGCCTCAAGCCAGAAGGCGTAGAAGGCATCGTACACTGCCTTATGGCGCGGACTTGCATTCATGCCATCAACGTCTTCACCCAATACGTCGAATCGGATCAACTGCTTGACTTGTTCCTCCAGACGCCACCCCAGCCCCTGGTGTTCAAGTTCTTTCCAATGATGGACGAACTCGCCCAAGGAAGAATGCCTAAAGTGGTCAAAACCTAGGGACTTGAACGAGTCAATCATGTCCATGAGGTTTCTGGGCGCCTGGCTGCTCTTCCAGCGATTTCTGTTCTGGATAGCATTTTTGATGCTGTCGTGACTTCGCCAGACTGGCTGCAACTGGTTTCGCATTGTGAAGTGGTAGTCGCTTCGCGACGTTATCAGCTTGGGACTGAACGCCGCGTTTCTGATGCGGCGATATCCCCAGGAATTCAGGGTGGTGATTTCGGTTAGGTCACGAAGTTGTGCGAATGCCTTGTCTTCGTTAATCCTACTTTGGAGTTCGTCTCTCGCTGCGCGAGTGAAGGTGACTATCAAGAAGCGCTGACGTCTCGCTTCGGATTGCTCAGCAAGATGTTTACATCTGTAAAGTAGGCAGAGCGTCTTTCCACACCCGGCGGGCGCCAGCAGCCTTATGTTGCCAACCGGGGCTTCACAAAACTGGCGTTGAGAGTTGTCAAGGTACTTCATTGTAAACGCTGTCCTTTGTGTCGAAGTTTAATCCTGTGAACGATTGTACCAAATCATCGGCGAGCACTTGCCACATCGCTCTAGCATCAACACCCACGCTCCGCGCATGGGTTCGTCCGATGACGGCGCGTTCGCTACAGCGCTACAGACGCCTCGCCACTCCCAGCCAGTCATACCGGTTGTCACTGCGACCGCACGCCGCATCCGGCACCCCCAACGCAGGTTGACTGCCAGCAGCCGATTGCCTACCATTTCCTTTGCTTGGGGCAAGACTGCGGCCAATGCGGAGCTTGCCCTCCCCAACCCTAGAAGAATTTCATGTGCGCGAATATGAACAGCAACGAGATACGCGAGCGGTTCCTTAGCTACTTCGAGAGCAAGGCGCACTCTCGCGTCGCGAGCTCCTCGCTCATCCCCGTCGGTGATCCGACACTGCTGCTGACGTCGGCGGGAATTGTGCAGTTCAAGCCGTACTTCTCCGGCGATGCCGAGCCGCCCAGAGTCATCCTGGAAAAGGTTCGCTGCCCGTCTGTAGAGCCTGTTTCAGATTACTTGGTGCGCCCAAAACCGTCTCCCTCGCGAACAGCCTGCCCCCGCGCCCAACTCTGAACCTACGGCAAACCTACGGCCATCGCCTTATGTTCGCCATATTGCTCAGCCAATGTCCACCGGACGCCCCAACGTTCACCCCGGCCGCACCCCTCGCCCAAACCCGACCCACTCGCTCCCCCGTACCCGAAAAAACGTCACTCTCGCGTGCCACCTGTTCACCGGCTCTGACCCATCCAACCCCACACACGACCCAAGTCGTCCCCACGTCTGCACCATTTCTATCCACCAATCCGCCCCAATCCCGCAATTTCGCCACCCCTCTTGAAGCATACGCACATACGTGCTACCCTCGCCCACGCGAGGGACAGACCCCGCGGCCAGGATAGCCTACCCCTAACGGCATGACGCCCCGGGATTCCGTAGGGGCGTCCCTTGTGGGCGCCCTGTGGCAGTGAACACCCTGCTCCGTCCCTCTGTCCTCCTCTGTCACGCGGTGTCACCCTTATGTCCCAAAACACCCGCGCCGGCGTTACAGATTCGCACAGAACCGGCGACACCATCAGCTAGGAGGCGCACAGAATGTCGCAGAATCTAACAAATTTCGCTTTCCCGCTTTCGCTGGCAAATCGGTGCGGGGGCGCCAAGTAATCTGAAACAGGCTCCCGTCTATACTGCCGGTTGACTGGCGGGGGTGGATTGCCTACCATTTCCTATGCCTTGTGCTAGACCTGCTCCAAAGTGGAGCAGGCCCTACCCATCCCTAGAAGAAGACCAGGTGCGCGAATATGAACAGCAACGACATACGCGAGCGATTCCTGAGCTACTTCGAGAGCAAGGCGCACACTCGCGTCGCGAGCTCCTCGCTCATCCCCGTCGGCGATCCGACACTGCTGCTGACGTCGGCGGGAATGGTGCAGTTCAAGCCGTACTTCTCCGGCGATGCCGAGCCGCCAAACCGGAGGCTCACATCGTCACAGAAGTCTATCCGCACGGTGGACATCGACGAGGTGGGCGACTCCACGCACCTCACACTGTTCGAAATGCTGGGCAACTTCAGCATAGGCGACTACTTCAAGAAGGAGGCGATAGACTTCGCCCTGGATTTCTTCGAGACGGAGTTCGGGCTGGCGAAGGAACGGTTCGCTATCACCATCCACGACACGGACGACGAGAGTTTTCAGCTTTGGCGTGAGGCGGGTATCGTCCCGGAGGAGATATACCGGTTCGGCGACGAGGACAACTGGTGGGGTCCGGCCGGCCTGGAAGGCCCTTGCGGCCCGTGCAGCGAGCTTCACTACGATTTCGGCGAGGGCAGGGGGTGCCTGCGCTCCGACTGCGGCCCCAACTGCGCCTATCCGAAGAACGACGCTGGCGACGCCTGCGACAGGTATGTGGAGCTGTGGAACCTCGTCTTCATGCAGTACTACCACCACCTGGACGGCACGCGGGACCCGCTGCCCGCACCGAGCGTGGACACCGGCATGGGCCTGGAACGGGCCGCCGTCGTCATGCAGGGAGTGACCACGATTTACGAGACCGACCTGTTCCTGCCGCTGCTCGCCCGCGTCGAGGCGCTGTCGGGGCGCAGCTACGGCGCCGACGACGGTGATGACTACGCCATGAGAGTCGTCTCCGAGCACGCCCGCAGCTCGACGTTTTTGATCGGCGACGGCGTGGTGCCAGGCAACGAGGGCAGGGGATACGTGCTGCGCCGCGTTGTTCGCCGCGCCATTCGGCAAGGGCGACAGCTTGGCCTGGAAGGTGCGTTCCTGGGAGAGGTCGCCGGAGAGGTGATCGAGCAGATGGGGAGCGTCTACCCCGAGCTGCGGAACCACCAGGATTTCATCCTGACGGTGCTGAGGCTGGAGGAGGAGCGCTTCCAGCAGGCGTTCCGCAACGGCTACGAGGCGCTATCCGAGGCGTTGGAGGGCGCCGAGTCGTTGCCCGGCGAGGTGGTCTTCCGGCTGTGGGACACATACGGCTTTCCGGTCGAGATGACAAGCGAGATCGCGAGGGAGCGGGGCATCGAGGTGGACATGGCCGGATTCGAGGAGCAGATGGCCTCCCAGCGGGAGCGCGCTCGAGCGACGGCACAGTTCGGTGGGGACCGCGCCAAGATCCGCGTGTACGAGAGCATGGCGGTGGGAGCGACGCGCTTCCTGGGCTACGAGCAGCTAACGGCAAGCTCGGTCGTGGTCGGCCTTGTCAGCGGCGACGCGCTCGCCTCGGAGGCCACGGAGGGCCAGGACGTCGAGATAGTGCTGGTGGAAACGCCGTTCTATCCCGAGGGCGGCGGCCAGGTGGGAGACGCTGGCCAGCTTGTCGGACCAAACGGAAGCGTGGAGATCCACGACACGCTGGAGGTGATGCCCGGGGTGATCGTCCACTTCGGCAAGGTGTCCGCAGGCGCCATCGCCATCGGTGACAGCGTGGAGACATACGTGGATGAGATAAGGCGGGAGGACACCGCGCGCAACCACACGGCGACCCACCTGCTCCACGCCGCGCTGCGGCAGGTGCTCGGCCCGCATGTCAGGCAGGCAGGCTCCCTCGTCGCGCCGGACCGGCTGCGCTTCGACTTTTCGCACGTGCAACCGGTCAGCGACGAGGAGATGTGGCAGGTGCAGCTGCTGGTGAACGAGAAGCTGCGCCAGAACGCCAGGATCGTAAAGAGTGAGGACACCTACGCCGCGGCGATCAGCAAAGGCGCGCTGGCGTTTTTCGGGGACAAGTACGGTGACCGGGTGCGCCTGGTCGAGATCGCTAACGGCGCGACGTTCAGCTTCGAGGTGTGCGGCGGGACTCACGTCGAGCGCACGGGAGAGTTGGGCGCGGTGTACGTGCTCGGCGAGTCCAGCGTCGGCGCGGGTATGCGGCGGATCGAGGCGGTAAGCGGGCGCGCGGCGGAGCGGCTGGTGTGGGAGCGCTTCCGGCGCGAGGAGGCCGTGGCGCGCTGGCTCCAGGTTCCGCCCACGGAGGCCGAGGACAGGGTAGAGTCGCTCGTTGCCGCGCTGGACGAGGCGAACAGGGCGCTCGCGGCGCTGGAGAGGCGCCAGTCGCTGTTGGCGGCAGAGAGCCTGCTCGCGGACTGCCAGGACGTCGGCGGCGTCAGCGTGCTTGCCGCCAGAACGACCGCCGCCAGCGCCGACTCCCTGCGCGAGGTGGGTGACTGGCTGCGCGACAAGCTCGGCAGTGGTGTCGTGGTGCTGGGGTCCGTAATAGGCGAGCGGCCGCTGCTCGTGTCTATGGTGACGGCCGACCTCGTTGAACAGGGGTTGGACGCCAGCGTGATCGCCAGGGGCGCCGCAAAGGCGATTCAGGGCGGCGGCGGCGGCCGCCCGGACGTGGCGCAGGCGGGCGGCCGGCGCGCCGATAGGCTGGACGACGCCCTGGCCCTGGTGCCCGGTCTGGTGCGCGAGAGCCAGTCCGGATGAGGATTCTCGCCCTCGACGTGGGGGAGAGGCGGATCGGACTGGCGCTCAGCGACCCTACGTGCCTGATAGCGTCGCCCATCGACGCGATAGAGCTGGACGACAGCGAGGCGGCCCACGAGAGGGCCGCGCGCCACGCATCCGGCTTCGAGCTGAGCGAGATCGTGGTCGGCATGCCCTACTCGATGTCCGGCGCGAGGGGACGCCAGGCGGGGCGCGTGGCGGCATTCGTGCGGGAGTTCTCCAAGCTCGTAAACGTTCCCGTCACGACGGTCGACGAGCGGCTGTCCACGGCGCAGGCCGAGCGGCTTCTTAGGGGACGCGGGGTGGAGCCGTCACGGGACAAGGGGAGGCTGGACTCCGCCGCCGCCGCGGTGATACTCCAGAGCTATCTGGACTCGCGGCGGCTGGGCTAGGCCGCCTCCCGCAGTAGTGCTGCCATCCTGCGGCGGTGGTGCACCGCATCACCCATGTAATGCTGTAGCGTGCGCGACTTCTGCGTGAAGTAGGCCAGGCCGTAGTTCATGTCCACGCCTATGCCGCCGTGAACGTGGTGGGCCGCCTCGCAGGCGGTGAAGTAGGCGTCGCTCACCACCGCCTTGGCCATCGAAATCGCGAGCTGTGCGTCCGACGCCGCGCCGTCCAGCTTCCACAACGCCTCGTAGGTTGTCCAACGGGTTGACTGCTCCGAGTTGAGAGCCTCGATCAGGTGGTCCTGGACGCGCTGGAAGTTGCCGATTGGCACGCCGAACTGGATGCGATTCTGGCTGTACTCGACGCTGATTTCCAGAACCCGCCGGCACCCGCCGAGCATGTAGGCGCATAGCAACGCCGTCGCCTTGTCGATGGCCGACTCGAGCGTGGCGCCCGCCGTTCCGGGTACGCCGATGGCCGCCGAAGCAGGAACACGCACCGAGTCCAGCGTTACCTCGCACAGCACGTCGCCGAGCCAGCCGGTGTGCCGTCGGACGGTGAGGCCTCGCGCAGCCCTGTCCACCAGGAAGACGGACAGGCCAGGCGAGTCGTCAGACTTGCCGACCACCAGCAGGTAGTCGGCCAGATGGGCGTCCGGGACGAATGCCTTTGTGCCGTTCAGCTCGAACGTGTCGCCCCGGTGGTAGGCGGTGAGACCGATGGAATCAGGATCCCAGCTTCCGCTGGCCTCGGTGAACGCCACGGCGGTGATGAGGTCGCCGCGGGCGATGGAGGGCAGCAGTTGCCGTTTCTGGCTGTCGTTGCCCGCCTGCAGGACGATCTGCCCCGCCAGCACCGACGACAGCAGAGGGCTGGGGCACAGCGCCGCGCCCAGTTCCTCGAAGAGCACGCCCATCGTGGTGAAGTTGGAAGCCTGGCCGCCATACTCGGCCGGCAGCGACATCCCGGCCCAACCCAGGCTGCCCATCTTCTTCCAGAGCTCGGGGTCGTGGCCGGTCTCGGAGCGAAACAGTTCGTCCACGCGCTCCTTCGGCAGCTCTTGCCGGAGGAACTCCTGGGCGGAGTTCTTTATCATCGTCTGTTCCTGGGATAATGATAGGTCCACGAGAACCCTCCGTTTAGCTATGGACTTCGGCGTTGTGCCCTTGAATGCGGCGCGATGTTGTGCCTTTGACGCCAAATCTAACGCTGGGCGCGGCCGCGCGTGCGGGCATTTCCGCGCTCACCGGACGGGTGGACCCTGCCGCACCGACCACTAACTATTCTGCGTTTCAAAACTAAGCCGTACAGAGCCTGTTGTCAATTGGTCCCGTCGGTCATCTTCACGGGGATTACGTCTTTCTATCGTGGCCCTGGCATTTGCAGCAATGGCAAGTGCAACTAGTGCTGTCCACAAACTAGCACCAATCTCTCTTCCAGTGCCAGCGTCCTCACTCAGCAGCCACTGTTGAGCGGAGGCTCAAAGGGCAGCCAAAGCGAGATGTTAGCATCATATTTAGATAGGGTCCCGCTGCCACGAACCGATCCTACTATTGCTCTTACATCTTCGATAGGATAAGAGTACCCCTTGGGATAGGACAAAAGTACCCCTTGGAATTGAGCATTTGGTAATTGACGGCGGAGAATCTGAGAGTTAACTATATACAACGTCGTGACGACGCCTCGCCTGCGTTACTCTCGTCTTATCGAACTCGTCGTATTGAATTGGAAGGGGACAATCTCGTGTCACAAGCGAAAGGCACAAGTTGACGGTACTGGGTGCGGCTCACTCTACTGGCGCTGTTGGCTTGGGAAGGTCAACCAGAAAGACAACCGGTGCGGTTGTTCTATCTGTAGAAGAGTAGCATGGTCTCAGTTCGCTCGACCAAATCTAGGTTCACTCTCTGGATGACCGCTGGACTGCTGGCGGTTATCGGAGCGCTCTGGGCCCTGCCCCAGAGCGGACTGGCCACTTGGCTGCTCCGACCAACTTGCGCGTAACCGGTAGAACGGTCAATGCCATCACCTTTGCGTGGAGCGCCACAACGGACAGCACCGTTACTCGCACCTACATCAGTTGCATAGGAACCAACGTTATAGCGTCTTACTACCCTGACGTTCGCACTTCGTTCACCGCGGAAAATCTGCCTCAGAACATAGCCGTAAGTTTCGCTGTGGGGTGGGCCGCCGCCGGCTCCCATGGTGACCTTGCGTCTATTGGCTCCAGTACACTGGAGGACAAGCAGGCACAGAACCTGAGGGCCTCGGAAACGACGGCGGAATCCGTGAAGCTCACCTGGGATAACCCCAGCAGATACAATGTGACCGGCTACAAGCTCCAGCGGCGCACCGGAAACAGCGCCTCCTTTACGACTCTGCAGAATGTATCCACGCGGTCAACCGGGTTCACGGATACGACCGTCTCCGCCAGTGCGACCTACACCTGCCGCGTCATAATCAAGTACATTCCGTCTGGCGAGACCAGCCCCAGCGACGGCAATACCGTGGACCTCGATTTCACCACTCCGGCTCACTCCGACGTCGGCAGGCCCATCAACTTCGAGGTCACGAACGCCACGCTCACAAACGGCGTCTACGTGCTGGACAACCATGACGACGACCCGGTACTCGATTGGGAGTACGCCCAGACGACCATCACTATTACCTATGGCGAGAATGATGAGTTTCAGTATTCCTGCCAGGGATACGACGAAACCGGCTACAAGTTCGCCCGAAAATGGATCGACGGCGATGCCACGTACGGCTCCAACTGCCCCTGGCTCGTAGTTGCACTCGCGCGGGGCACCGGCCACACCTATTTCACCGACCGGTACATCGCCCCTGGAACCTATACGTTCCGCATCCGGGCATTGGACGAAGACAATAGCCCGGGCGCGGCTGCCGAGATCACGGTCAGGCTGCCTGACGCGCCTGCTTTCGTGCCTACAGCGCCCACAAGCTTCAGCGTAACCAAAGGGAGATACGGAAGCGCACTCACCGCGAAAGGCAGCTGGGATCAGGTGTACGAAGCGCCCGCCTACATCGTGCAGTGGAAATCGGGCAACCTGGACTACAACACAGCGGCAACCGGCAACCGGAGCCTCGTCAACACGTGGAGCAGACCGAGAATGCTGGGAGCTGACGGAAACGACCAGGGGAACCCGGCCTGGCACAAATTCCACTCGAGGCAAAACTCCCAATTTCCGGACTACATAGAGGACCTCGGTTTCACATGGAATGAAACGTACACCATGCGCATCGGCATGTGCCTGACCACCGACTTAGACCTCGACGATGTCGCCTTCGCATCGGAACCACCTTTACGACCCCCATGGAGCCCTGACAGACCAGGTTCGACGCGGCGTCGCAACCCGGGCGGGGAACAGTCCTGAGAGAGGTGGCGCAGGGGCTGGCTGCTCAGAGGGCAGCCAGCCCGATACGACCAGCGAGCAATCAGAAGAACCTGCGGCCGATAAACTGGCGGCAGGTGGAGCCTGTGCGACGGAGTCCAGTTAACAAATGAAATCTCGACAACCAGCGTTGCCCTGCGCCTCCGACGCCATCAGGGCGATGGGTGCCGGTCCCTTCCTCGTTGCGGCGCTATGCCTCGCCGGAGCATTGGCCGCATTCTTGGCCTACCCGGCTTATGCCCGGAGCGGCGATGAGGCGTCAGCTCCCTCCAACCTCACCGCGGCGATAACGGATAGCGGGGTGATCCTCAACTGGTCACCTCCGGTCCAGGACGCCGCTTCCGTCACGGGCTACGAGATCCTGCGCCGGCGTCCGAAGGTGAGCGATAGCACCCCGCCGGCCCTGGCGGCGGACACCGGCTCCACGGCCACCACCTACTTGGACGCTACGGCGAACGAGCCGAGGACACGCTACGTCTACCGGGTCAAGGCGCTTCGCGGCAGCGAGAAGAGCCCCCGATCCAACTACGCCCGCGTCGACCTCCCCGAGGAAGCCGATGAGACGGAACCGGCGCCGGGTCCCGCGCCCAGAGGCGTCACCGTCCATACGTCGGGTGCCCAAAGCGGTGACCCGTGTCCAGAAGGCGACGATGACCCGACGCCAACGGAGATAGCTGTTTCAAGCGTTCCCATCGTGGTGACTTCCACCACTGACGACTACTTTGTACTTTACGCGAATGTAGGTGGAAATGATATTCCAGTCCAGGTGAAGCGTGGGGAGAGCGGCACCACTAGCTTAGAAGAGAACATCAAGGCGCTTCCGGCGTCAGACTACCGTGTGGAAAAGTATGCGGTTGCAGATCCGGCTGACGTGGATCGGGATTGCCTGGATGACTTGGCCGACCCATCGCCTCTGAATCATTCCCATAGACTTGAACTTGACCCTGAAGATGGGGCGATGATGATAGCTAACCACGCCCGTTTCGAAGAGTTGGCCAATGCGGGTGTGGTGAAGTTTGTCCTGGTTGAGGTGGCTTCATCGATGCCCGAGATCTACTTTCAGAACACCGTGAAGTACTTCAGACACACCCCGTTCGCCGCCCTTTTGGGAATAGATGGCGGAAAGACGATCTGGGTCCCTGCAGAGATTAAGTATGATTCGAACATTCTCCTCAACGGAAATGAGGGTGTTTACTACTACACGTTGAACCACGAATACACCTCCTCTCAGATTGAGCGGATTCACACGTTGCTTGCGGCGAACTTGCCGGTGGTCGACCACAACCTGGCCTACAGCCCGTGGTGGCTCTACGGGCTGCCGAGTGATTGGGTCCATGTTGAGAACCCCCGAGTTCCCGTGGTGGATGACGGGATTATCTTCCGTGACGTCAGCTTTAGCGCATTGAATGCCGGGGAGGGGTATGGGAGGCAACAGGTATTGGAGCCCGATGACCGGCCCAATCCCCGTGACATTTTGCTCTATGAAACGCTGCCCTTTGAGCTTTCAAGGGTCGCGGGGATCATCAGTACGCAGCCCCAGACGCCGCTCTCCCATGTTAACCTGCGGGCCAAGCAGGACCAGATTCCCAATGCCTTCATTCGGGATGCCTTGGACAATGCGGAGATTTCCTCCCTTGTTGGGCAACACGTCTATTACCGGGTAACTGAGAATGCGTTTGAACTCCGCGAGGCTACGAAGGCGAAGTCGACGCCCACTACGAGGCTTCCCGCCTGACCGCGACGCAGACGCCGGTGCGGGACCTCTCGGTCACTGAGATCACAGCGCTCAGCGATATTGGGTTCGACGATTGGGATGCGTTCGGGGTGAAGGCGGCGAACGTGGCCGTGCTGGGGACTTTGGACTTCCCGGATGGCACCGTTCCCGACGGATTTGCCGTGCCCTTCTATTTCTACGACGAGTTCATGAAGGCCAATGGCCTCTATTCCAAGGTCTCAACCATGCTGGCCGACTCCACTTTCCAGACGGACTACGACACACAGCAGGCCAAGCTCAAGGACCTGCGCGATGCGATCAAGGACGCCACCACGCCGGACTGGATCATCACCGCGCTGGAGGAGATGCATGGCTCCTATTCCGCGGGGCGGTCGCTGCGCTATCGGTCCAGCACCAACAATGAGGACCTGCCGGGATTCAGCGGCGCCGGGCTGTACGACTCCAAGACGCAGGACCCCGACGAGACCGAGGAAGACGGGATCGACAAGTCGATCAAAGGGGTATGGGCCAGCCTCTGGAATTTCAGGGCGTTTGTGGAGCGAGAGTTCTATCGCATCGACCACGAGAAAACGGCGATGGGGATTTTGGTGCATCCCAACTACACTGACGAGTGGGTGAATGGCGTAGCAGTCAGCTTCGACCCGCTCTATGACAAGGCAGGCCACCACTACGTTAATAGTCAAGTGGGTGAGGATCTGGTCACCAATCCGGAGCCGTATTCGCTGCCAGAGGAGTTGCTGCTGAAGCCGGACGGGAGTTACACCATCCTGCACTACTCCAATCTAATTGACTCGGTGCGGTTGCTGATGAGTGACAGCCAATTGAGACAGCTCCGATGCCACCTTGATACAATCCATGACCACTTCGAAGCGCTGTACAACCCCGCAGCCGGAGAACCGTTCGCCATCGAGATCGAGTTCAAGATCACCAGCAGGAATGCCCTGGCGATCAAGCAGGCCCGTCCCTGGGTCTTCGGTGGCGCTGCGCCGCCTCCGCTCGATAGGTCGGGAACAGTAGCCTTGCCGTCAAGACAACCTCAGGTTGGCGCGGCCCTGACCGCCACTCTGACGGACCCCGACGGGAGCATCTCCAACTTAACCTGGCAGTGGGCAAGTTCCCCCAACGGAAACTCGAACTGGGTCACTATCAGCGGTGCCGCATCGGCCAGGTACACGCCAGTGGATGGCGACGTGGGCAATTACCCGCGGGCGACGGCGTCCTACACCGACGGCCACAGGACGGTTAAGAGCGCACAGGCGGTCTCGGCCAGTCCGGTGGAGGATACTTCGCCGACGCCACCTCCACCTCCGCCGCCACCACCGCCGCCAAACACGCCTCCGGCCTTCCCTACCGTGGAGCAGGGCCGGCGCAGCGTGGCCGAGAATTCGGCCGCGGGCGTGAGTATCGGCGCCCCGGTCACCGCCCTGGATCCCCAGGGCGACGCCCTGACATACTCCCTGAGCAGCCAGGACGCCGGCTTATTCGAAATTAACGCAGCCTCAGGTCAGCTGGTAACCAAGGCGCCACTGGACTACGAGTCCAAGGCAAGCTATGGAGTCATAGTGTGGGTCCAAGACGGCAGGGACTCTGACGGTAACGCGCACAACGCAACAGACGCCTCCAAGTACGTGACCATCACCGTCACCAACGTGAACTAGCCGCCGCTGGTCACGGGGCCTGCGATGCTGGTATGCGCCGAAAACGGAGTCGATGCGGTGGCCTCCTACATGGCAGACGATCCTGAGGGCGGCGTGGTGGCCTGGTCGCTTGCCGGCGACGACTCCGGTGTGTTCTCAGTAAGCGCGACCGGCACTCTCGCATTCGACAGGCCGCCGGACTTCGAGACGCCAGAAGACGCCGACGTGGACAACCGGTATCGGCTGACCGTACAGGCGTCGGATACCGCCGGTACGCTGGGCGCCCTGGAGGTGGAGGTCGTGATCACCGATGACGAAGACGAGAGCATAGTCAGACATTACGACTCTGATAGAAACAGCGTCATCGACAGACCAGAGGCCCTCGCTGCCGCCTTCGACTACTTCGAAGACCTCATCACGAACGAAGAGGTGCTGGAGGTGATCAGTTACTATTTCGCGGCTGGAGCTTAGCGGCCGATGATGAGACAGACCCCCAGTAACGAGAGCACATCTCGTTGGTACGAGTAGTCTGGACGTGGACATTCCTGGTCTGTTTCGCCACTGTGGCGGTCGGACTCCTGGCACACGGGCCCGTCTCGGCGTCGGGCCACAGCGCCGCCAGGCACCTCTCCCAGGATTGGGTTGCGCCCGGAGAGGCGATTGTGGTGACCATCGCCGCCACGGGATACGGCGGTTTGGGCCAGGTGGTAGAGACCCTGCCGCAGGGATTCACCTACGTGGAATCCACCCTGTTGGGAGGAGCAAGAGCCGATGGGCAGAAGGTTTTCTTCACTCTGCTGAGGGAGGAGAGCTTCAGCTACGCCGTAATGGCTTCCCACAGGGAAGGCGCTTACTCATTCTCCGGCGTGGCGAAGGATCTGAACAAAGACGAGCGCCCGGTTACCGGCGACTCTGATACAACGGTAAGCATCTCGCCGCCGCCCACACCCACGCCCACGCCAAGTCCGGTTCCCACCCCCACACCTTCGCCTACGGCGTCACCCACTCCGGTATTCTCTCCAACCCCCGAGCCGACCCCCGTTCCTACAGCAACTGACACGCCCCTGCCATCGCCTACTCCAGAGCCCACCGAGACGCCATCGCCTCTGCCGTCGCCTACTCCAGAGCCCACCGAGACGCCATCGCCCCTGCCGTCGCCTACTCCAGAGCCTACCGCAAAACCATCGCCAACAGCCGCCCCCCCTCCCCCACCAACACCGTCTGCAACGCCAGGCGTCAACTCAACCCCAGAACCGGCTATTGAATCGTCCGTACTCGCCGTTCAACCCACGGCCTCGCCGACCCCGAAGAGCGTGCCTATGGACCGAGGTACGCTGCTTGCCTGGGCTGTATTGCTAACAGTTGTGGGCACGGCGATTGCGGCCGGGCTTGCAATCGCTCTTGTGCGTCTGCGAAGGAGATAGCTGGAAGGAATCCCTCCGACCGTCCGTGTGTTTGCGCCGACCTTAAACTGAACAAACAGCGTGTCGCCGGTATGGCCAATAGTCAGCCAACCTTCATTTGACGCAATGACTCAGCATTCTCTGACGACGTGCGTTCTGGCGAAGAACCGATCAGCCGCACCTCGGACTTCACTCGACCGCAAGGCCGTTACCATCAGCAACTCAAGCGCCAACTTGCTCAGGGGTCGTCCGTGGGCCTCGTGGATGGCCTCAGAGCAATCGGCCATGTCGACGTGCGGGAGCGCGGGGCGGTGCTGGCGGTTGCGCTGGCACTGGGGCAACGCCGCCTGGAGCGCGCCGTTCGCGGAATTCTCTGAACAGTAGCCCGCCGCAATCGTAAAGTCGAAAATTGTGGCAAGCCGATGCCGCACGTGGTTGGTGCTCTCTGGCTTGGCATTCCAATAGGGCATGAGCACGCGGAGCACGGTCGGCGTGGGCATGGCGATTCAGCATCGCGCGCGCGCTGGCCTCCGCTTCTGCATTCCCCGCCACCAACAAGTTGGTCTTGCTATCGCGGACGTACGCCAGCTGGCCGTAGAACGACGCGACGATAGCCACTTCCCCCACGCCCGCGCCCATCAGCGTCCCCATCACGGTCGCTAACTTCGCGAATCGCGGCGGCGGTCTTGGCAAGCATGGTGTCGGCGGAATCTATCACCGCCTCCGAGACTCCGGTAGCAGGCTATCCGCTCTTTCAGGGGTGACGGCCTCTATGCGAGTCTCGGCGTTCGTACTGTCCAGGCTAGGATGGCGGGCCGCCGTCTTGTTTCGGGGCCGTGTTCAGTCCAGTGTTCCGCCCCGCACCCCCTTGAAGGACACGCCGCCGGCGCGGGCTTTGTGTCGAGTGCCTCTTGAATGCGCCGGGCGCAGTATTGCGCCTGTTCCGACTTGCTCATGCTCACGCGCCAACGCACGTCGCGCTTAGCAAGCAACCCCGACACCGCACCGTCTATCGCGTCGGGGCCGAGTGAATCCCAACAGGCCGTGCCGCTCTTGAAACTGGTCGCGCCTACGCTCCTGGGTTACATCCCCGTCCCTTTACGTCGTCGGATCAGGGCGGTGTCGAGTCCTCGGTTTCACGTCCCGCTCGCTTTGCTTAGAGGGTGTGTGAGAAGTTCAAATCAGGTTGGTGCTAAGCGTCGGAGCATTAGATGAATCATAGCTATGTGGGTCCACACCTCGGTTGTATCGGACAGAGCTTCGTAGTCCTTGCTCAGCCGACGGCACCTGCTGAGCCACGCGAATGTCCGTTCAACCACCCATCTTCTCGGCAGCACCTGAAAGTGGTGGCTGTCCCTGGGGCGCTTGACAATCTCGAGCGCCCAGCCTGTCAGGGCCCAGACCCACTCGATCAGCTTTCCAGCATAGCCAGCATCGGCCCAGACCAACCTCATGCGGGGAAACCGCCCTGTCAATTTATCGATGACCAGCTTCGCTCCATCTCTATCCTGGATATTGGCAGGATGCACCACCACCGCCAGCAGCAACCCCATGGTATCTACAATGATGTGTCGCTTTCGACCGTTGACCTTCTTGCCAGCATCATAGCCACGGGGCCCCCTTTTTCCGTCGTCTTGACCGACTGGCTGTCTATGATGGCCGCGCTAGGTGTTGGGTTGCTGCCTTCGGCCTGCCGGACCTTGGGCCGCAGGGCCTCATGGACTCGTTCCCATGTACCATCCTGTCTCCATTCCCGAAAATACCACCACACGGTGCCCCAAGGCGGGAGGTCATGCGGCATGGCTCGCCACGTGCAACCGTTGCGCAGAACGTACACAATGCCGTTGACGACCTCCCGCAGGTCTACAGTACGTGGCCTTCCCCCGGTTTTGGCTGCCGGGAGTAGCGGAGCGAGCATCTTCCACTGTTCATCAGTCAGGTCGCTGGGGTATGCTTTGCGTTTCATGCCTCCATTCTAATATATATACAAGACTTCTCACACATCCTCTTAGTGAACACGGCCGGCGGTAACGGGACCTAGTCTGATTTCTCGCATTGGAGCGCAAGCGCGCTCGGGGCCGTGTCCTTCTTGTCGGCCGCCTTCCCCTGGAGCTGCCTCAGGGTCCACACTATATGGGCCGCAGATTGACAATCGGTGCTACCAGAGTAGCGCGCCCCGCGGCCATGCCCTCGGCCAGGGCCAGGGCCAAGCGCGATTTGCCCTCGCCGCCGTGCCCAGAGAACAGGGCAGCGCGGCCAACGGGTAGCCGCCCATCGATTAAACTTTCCACGCCAGGTCCGGCCTATTCCGCCGCGCCGACGTTCAGGGGCCGACTGTACTTTACCAACTCCCGTGACTCCGCGCGCTTGTCCGGCTCGGTTTGTTCAACCACCGCCAACCCCTCGCGCACGCCAGCGCGCACATCGGCGGCGGGCAGGGCCAAGGCGCCAAGCGCCGCCTGCCAAGCGGCCGCACCGTCGGAGCGCTCGAGATACTCGTGCATGGCCTCAGATAGCGACGGCGTGACTGCCCCTATCGCTGGGCGCTTATCGTGCCTCATTCTACCGCCTCCAATTCCACAAGCTCAGCGCCGCACGTCGGACAGGCGGGCAGCAGCAGCCTGCGCCCGCCAGCAACAAGCATCGTCTCGCACACGTTGACCGCTGTCACAGGCGCACTCGCGGGGTCGTGTCCAAGGCGCGGCCCGCGCACCAAGAACGTCTGCCCATTGGGGGCCTGAGCATAGCGGAGGGCACAGGGTAGACCGCGCGCGTTTTTGGACCGAAGTGGGCCGCCTCTTTACGGTCTAAACACTACTGGAATACTGGCGGCGGCGCGCCCGTGAACGCGAACGTTCGTGCCCACAGCTTCTCCGCGCGTGCCGCTTGGCGTTCGGTATATGTCCGCCCTTCCACCATCCTCCGCTTGCTGACTGTCTCACATGAAAGCGGTCGGTACCGCTGTACAGTGGGCAGGGGCGGGAGCATTCGCAGCCCATGCGCTTGAGATTCGGAAGGGCGGCCACCAACTCCACCGCGCTCGGCAGTGCTGCTCGGCAATCTCACCGCGATTCGAGCGCGGGGGCGGTCCAATATCCGGCCGACGTCTTCACTTTCGAGCCAAACGTTCGTCGCGCCGATCTTGACGGGACGTGTTAGCGCGTTGTGGGCCGTCAAGTAGTAGACCTTCGACCGAGACGCGCGCAGTTACTCTTGAACTTCGGTAAGCGTCAGCAGGCGGTCGCTGGCAGTGGTCACATATCACCTCCAAAGACCAAAGGCCCCAGCTCACAGGGAGACAATTCCGGTAGCTGCGGGCTTTGCAGGCTTTTGGACGTGCTTACGCCGCACCAGGGGGATCTCCCTGCACGGCACCAGGTCGATAGGCCGTCTCCTCCGCTCCGCCAAGAGTTGGCTCAAGTGTCGCCTTTCGAGGCGATACTCTTCCTCATCGGGCCAGACTTGAACCGGCAGCGGAGTCGAACCGAATCCGAAGGGCTGTTGCAACGGTTGCTCCCTAACGGGAGAAGGGGCCTCGTCTAACCCCATTACCATTACATCTTAGGCGGCGTCAACACGTTCTGGGACGCCTGTATATGGCGCGCGATTGAAGTTTGTCACGCTCCTAGCGCGAAGTCCGCCCACATCTGCATCAACGTCCGCCGCGGTTCGAGCAAGTCGCTGCGTGCGTAGGCAGCAACCTCGCCACCGCCGAGTCTGTGGGCCAGAGCCGCCTCGCAGACAGCCCATGGCGGGGACGTTCGCTCCA
The DNA here is from genome assembly GCA_965217705.1 of Dehalococcoidia bacterium. Lineage (GTDB taxonomy): Bacteria > Chloroflexota > Dehalococcoidia > Lucifugimonadales > CATOSD01 > CATOSD01. The sequence continues at coordinate 68,088 of CBDCJA010000002.1, forward strand.
TCGCCCATCTTCTGAATGTCGCCCGAAAGCCGTGGGGTGTCGCATGCCCATAGCCCGCATGCCACAGCAGGTAGGGGAAGGCATGGGCGGACAGCCCGCCATAAGCACGACCACGCCTGCGGTCGCTTGGGAACACCAGCCCGGGCCCGTTCGTGCGCGGACGGCGTGTATCAGGCCAGGTAGCTCGGCGTGGAGTAGGGCGGCGTGGTGCTTGACCGCGGGACGCTTGCGGGGCAGTGCAGTCCTGAGCGCCCAGTTGCATGGGCTGAGCGTGATATGGCCCGCCTCGAGCGCGTAGTCAAAGACCTGAGCCAAGCGCTGTGTCATGTAGCGCGCCGTTGTTAGCTTTAACGCCCACAGGGGCGAAACCACTTTAAGGACGTCGCCAGTGGTGATGCTGTCTACAGGGAATTCGCCGATAGCTGGAATCACCTGAATGGTTAGGCTGTCGATCCAGCCTTTGGCGCTTGCCGTCGATTGTCCGCCTGAGCACCCAAGACTTGCTCCCGCTGCCGCGCACCCGCAGCTCAAGCCCGCCGCCGTCAATGTGGACGCCAGGCTCCGCATGCTGGACGCCGAGGGTTGAGAGCTGGAAGCGCTTGACGTTCGCCAACTGCCATCCTGCGGTGCCGCAATCTACGTTGTCCGTTCAAAGGCACAACACCAGGGTTGCATAGGACACGCTTGGACGAGTCAAGGCACCTGAGCTAGCTACGACATGCGAACAGTGAGAGGGCTAAACGGGGAGTCCAGCTGTTTCTTGGACAGTGCGAGGTCCATGTCGGCTCCCCGTCTGAGACTAAGGGGATGGGAGTCGGAAGACTCACCCCCATCCCCGTATCGAGTACGGGGCAGGCACTGACCTTCCCCCATCGAGGGGGAAGGGACTCGCGGACGGCGCCCTACCTGCGGGCCGTGGCCGTCGACGGCGTGGGCGCGGCGCGCTCCCGCGTGCGACTGACGCCGAGCCTGCGGGCTATGATGACCTTTTGGATTTCGATAGCGCCGCCGGGGTGAGCCGCCGTAAGGCTCGCGCGTTGGTGCACCTCAAGCTCACCGTCGATGGGAGCCATGGCGTCTTCGAAGTCCAGCATCGCTTTGAGTCCGCCCACCTCGCGGATGACGTCTGCGGTTCTCAGCCCGGCCTCCCTGCGCCAGAGCGAGAGGTGCGAGCCGTGGAAGCTCATTTCCTGGTGGGTGCTGTACATCCAGTGGTTGCGCGCGCCTAGGAGCCGCTGCACCTCGTTGTCGACGTAGGCCTTCATCAGCAGCTGCTCGTTGTGCTCGTCTCGGTCCAGCCCGTTCTCGACGCAGTAGGCGAGGAACCTCTTGAATGTGGAGTTCCTGGGCACCACCTCGCCGCCGCCGCCGTGCTCGATTTCGAGCGTAGTCTGCGCGACCTGCCAGCCCTGGGTCTCGCCGCCTATCAGGCGTCTCGCCGGCACGCGTACGTTGTCCATGAACATCTGGCGCTTGCCCTGGCCGACTAGCAGGTCCAGGGTCTGCACCGTGATGCCCGGCGTGTCGCCCGGTATCATGAAGTAGCCCATGTTGCGGTGGCGGGGAGCGTCGGGGTCGGTTACGGCGAGCGTGAACAGCTCGCCCATCTGAACGTCGTCGGGCACCTTGTTGTCCGGGTCGGCGTAGCCGGCGTCTCCTCCGACGAACACCTTCTGCCCGGTGATCACCCAGTCGTCGCCGTCCCTCACGGCGCGCGTCTGAAGGCTCGCCAGGTCGGAGCCCGCGCCCGGCTCGGTAAACAACTGCCAGCCGAGTTTCTCGCCACTAAGGCGCGGCCCCAGAATTTCGCGCTTCTGCTCCTCGGTGCCCCAGACGAGTATGGCGGGAAGGTCGAGGCTGTTGTCGTAAAACGGCGGCAGGTCGGCCTTCTCCAGCTCCTCGCGAATCACGACACCCTGCTCAGTGGACAGCCCGCCACCGCCGTATTCCTTCGGGAAGGTGGGGTGCAGCCAGCCCTTTCTGCCGAGGCGCAGCCGGAACTGCCGAACCTGCTCCCACGTGTGGGCGTCGACGTGGCTGGACTCCAGAGGGCGGTTGATGTCGGTGGGCAGGTTCTCGGCGAGCCAGTCCATCACCTCGCGGCGAAACTCATCCTGCTCATGGGTGTATCGATACATGAAGTCCATGAATGCCCCTCCCGGCTGTTTGGCGCTCCAGAGACGCTTTAGGTGGGTCCCGCGGCGGCACCCTTCGTGCAAGTCCACGATAATGGCGTTGCGAACAGATGTCAACGCGGCGCGGGTTGACTGGCGGGGCGAACTGGGCATAGTCTTTCCCTGCAACCGTGGCACGCCGTGCGCCTGACGGATAGTGGAAGGGACGGCGACGGGATGGCGCGAGACCCGTAAGAGGAGCGATATCAAATGGCGAGACTAGCACTGAAGACCGCGATAGGCCGCTACGGACACACGCTGCCGCTGATGGACGGCTCTGTGGTCTCCGAGCGGTTGGTGTTCGATTGGGCGGAATACGAGACCATCGTGGGCGTGTTCAGGACCATGGTGAGGACGAGCGCCTACGAGGTGTCCGAGATGGCGCTATCGACATACCTGTGCGCGAGGGCGCATGGCAAGCCAATGACGGCGATTCCGGTGTTCATAACGCGGAGCTTCAACCACGGCGATGTCGTCTACAACGCGAACTCAGGCATTGGGTCACCGCGCGACCTGGCCGGCAAGCGCGTCGGGGTGCGGGCGTACACGGTGACGCCTGGCGTCTGGGCCAGGGGGATACTGAAGCACGAGCACGGCTTGGACCTGGACGCCGTGACCTGGGTGCTGGGGTCCGACGAGCACGTGGCGGAGTTCGTGGAGCCGCCGAACGTGGTGTCCGCGCCCGACGGCAGCGACCTGGGCGGCATGTTGCTCAGCGGTGGCTTGGACGCCGCGATAGGCGTGGGCGGCCTTGACTCGGCTCGCATCCGGCCGCTGATCTCTGACGCTCGCGACGCGGCGCTTCGCTTCCGCGAGGAGACGGGCGTGTACCCGATAAGCCACATCGTCGTAATCAGGAACGACGCCATCGAGGCGAATCCGTGGCTTCCCCGCGAGTTGTTCGAACTGTTCGAGGCGGCCAGGGACGAGTACGCGAGCCGTCTCGCCGCGGGCGCGGCCCCGCACCCGGGCGACGACTCGATAGCCCCGCTGCGTTCGGCCGGCGCCGCCGAGCCTTTGCCCTACGGCATCGAGGCCAACAGGGTGACACTGGAGACGTTCATCGATTGGAACGTGGAACAGGGCATAATTCCCGCGCGGGTTGACGTGGAGGAGGTGTTCGCGGAGGGCACGCTGGAACTGGGGTAGGCGAGCTACGCAATTGTCAGAAACTGGCCACTTGTAATGCGATTGAAATGGCGACTTAAGCCGACGTTTCAGTTACCGATCCAACGAGAGAGTTGGCCTTCAGGCCCTCGATAAAGGCATCAATTTCCTGTTCTGTACGGAATGCGCCGGCCCGCAAGTGTGGGTGCTCATCCTCGGTTGCCGCACGCCACTCGTCAGTATCTCTAGCACCGCAAGGAAGTACAGCTAGAATCTGCTTGCAATCCACACCAAGGTGCCTCGCATGTCTGAGCGCATTGACACGGAACTTTAGCCCCGAATTGACGCTGCTATCTCTGGCATCAGCAACCAAGACCTCGTGGTTGTTGTCGTTATGTAAGGCGAGATTCCGGCCGTTAGATCTGGGCTTAGGACTCAAGCCGTTTGAAGCCTGTTTTCGGAAGTGGGAGAATAGGTCGCCGACTCCATTTCCGTCCGCAATTTTCTGATTTTGGTCAAGACTGAAATACACGCTCTTCCTCGATTCCTTTCGTGCCTTCTCTTCCGCCACCTCGGGTTCAATCAGGAATACTTGCGCTATCAACTCCGCCCCGTCAGCGGATTCAAAGTGTTGCAGAGTTGCAACGTTGATTGGCACGTTGAAGTCCGAAAGGTATCGAACTATGCGTTCCGTATCGTTGTCGATGGACTCTGCCACAATCACGGCACGATGCCCATCGTTAAGAGTTTCGGGCAGGGAATCAACCTCGAAGGTTCGTTGAAAGGCTTCTTCTAACGAAGAGGGGGCTATCCCCTGATAGTTCTCAGCTATCTTAGAAATTTGTTCGTACGAAAGGTCCCTAACCCATGACGAGTAGTCAAGAGCCTGTGTTGTCACTTCCCTTGGTGTCCTTCCCTTTTTCAACTCGACAACCACCAGGTCACCTTTCGAATCTAGACATAGCAGATCTATTTTGCTGTTGAAGTCAGTTGGGACTTCCCGGCCAATCACCATTAGGTCGTCACCCAATAGAGAGATGTTTTCCTCCAGCCAATCTCCCATTCGCTTCTCGAGGTCGATTTCTTTAGCGTCAACCTCATCAAGTTTATCCTTAGGAGATATTCGCCATAGACGGATCTTCTGGGGCATTTTTTCCTACGCCTCCAATATTGTCAGCAATCCCGCTATGATGCCCGCAATGCCACTGTGAGGATTCCCCCGAACCAGTGGGTGATTGCTTTTGGCCGATTCGCCTTAGCTAGACTTTGTACAAAACTTAGACAGAGGAAACAGGGTAAGCTGACGAGACCGAACCATCACGAAAGGTCAAGTCATGCTCACCCCCGTATCAGGTACGGGGCAGGCTCTGCCCGATGCCATCGTATCCCTTCTCAGTCCGTTCGCGCCGATGTTTCAGGCCAGGACATGGGCGAAAGTGCAGGTGCTGCTGGTCGGTGCAGTCCTGGCCACGCACAAGAGGACCGTCACTTCCGCGCTGCGCGCCATGGGACTCAGCGACGACACCGGCTTTGCTCGGTATCACCACGTTCTCAACCGCGCTGTGTGGTCACCGCTCCAGCTGAGCCGTGTACTGCTGTTGCTCCTGGTACAGCACCTCGATCAGGGTGATAGTCCACTGGTGTTTGGGATCGACGAGACCTTGGAGCGGCGGCGTGGCAAGCAGATCAAAGCCAAGGGGATATATCGTGACGCAGTGCGCTCCAGCGGGAGTCATTTCGTCAAGGCCTCCGGCCTGCGTTGGATAAGCCTGATGTTGTTGACCACCATACCCTGGGCACATCGGACATGGGCATTACCTGTACTGACCGCCCTGGCTCCCTCTGAGCGCTACTGTCAGAAGCTGGGTCGGACGCACAAAAGGCTCACCGACTGGGCGCGTCAGATGATCCTCCAGTTCCGGCGCTGGCTGCCCAACCGTCCTCTGGTACTGGTGGCCGACAGCAGCTACGCTGCCCTCCATCTGCTCCACTTCTGTCAGTCCATGACTCGTCCGGTCACCCTCATTACCCGATTGCGTCTGGACGCTGCACTCTACGAACCCGCCCCACCTCGACTGCCCGGACAGATGGGGCGTCCACGCCTCAAAGGAGAACGATTGCCCACATTGAGGGAACTCCTCCAGTGCCCCGATGTAGGCTGGGCCACGATATCCGTGGCCTGGTACGACAGCGCCATTTGCACGGTGGAGACCGTCTCTCGAACAGCGGTCTGGTATCACACGGGCAAGCCACCCGTGCCCATTCGCTGGGTCCTCATTCGAGACCCCCTACACCGGTTCGACTCCCAGGCGCTGCTGTGTACCGATCCTGCGATCAGTCCGGCTCAGATCATCGAGTGGTTCGTGTTGCGCTGGCAGATCGAGGTGACGTTTCAGGAGACACGCGCCCATCTGGGAGTAGAGACTCAACGCCAGTGGTCGGATCGCGCCATATCTCGGACCACTCCTGTGCTGTTGGGACTGTTCTCCTGGGTAACTCTCGCAGCACACTTGTTGGGAGGTCGCCGGCTAGCGACTCCACGATCGGCGGCATGGTATGTCAAGTCGGCGCCCACTTTCATCGACGCGATCGCTTTGGTGCGCCGTCATCTCTGGCTTGCCTCCGGGACTTTCCGCATGTCGTCGCAGAAACCAGATATGCGAGAAATCCCGACTCCCATGCTCAACAGATTCATCGAGTTGCTAACCTATGCCGCGTGAATGTACAAAGTTTAGCTTAGGCCTTGAGTTCTCGCAGTCTAGCCCAGCGCTCCTGCGATGGGATTAGACTGCATCTACTTTCGCAGATGGAGTTGAGGTTGTCAAAGTCCACTACCTGAACCACGATGCGAAACAGAAACGGTCGGCTCCCATTGGGAGCCGACCTCGCTATGTCTTTGCTGGCGTTCCGGACGGTCTACAGGTTGAACTGCGGGTCCATGTAGTCCTTGTCCTTTTTGTAGACCTGGAGCCGGTTGCGAATGGTCTCGCTGATGATTACCCGGTCCTCCGAGTCGATGAGGATGCTGATCGGCCGGGCGAAGCGGCCCACGGGGGACATGTCCTTGAGCCTGCGGTACGCCTTGACGACGTCGGGGTTGGCCTCGACCACCTCGCGCGCCCAGTTGGACCACTCCAGGGCGTCGCCGTAGAGCGCGGTTATGATGTCACCCTCGGCATCGTAGATCTGCACGCGGTTGTTGCCGAAGTCCACGACGTATACGTCGCCCTCACTGTCCACAGCCACGTCGGACGGGTGGCTGAGGTCTGCGCCCGTCTCCGTCGAGCCGCCGAAGGTGAGCAGGTGCTCGCCGTCCGCGGAGAACTTCTGCACGCGGTCGTTGCCGAAGTCTGCGACGTAGATGGCGCCGTCCCGGTCTATTGTGATGCCCCAGGGTCGCCTGAATTGGGCCTCGGCACTTCCAGAGCTGCCGAAGCCGGACAGGTATTTGCCGTCCTTGGTGTACTTCTGCACGCGGTCGTTGCGGCTGTCCACCACGACCAGGTTCCCGTCAGCGTCGAACTGGATGCCTGTCGGGCTGAGGAATTGGCCCTCTCTGGAGCCCGCCTCGCCCCACTGGCCGAGACGCTGGCCGTCCGGGTCGTAGATGATGACGATGTTGTCGTACTCGTCGGAGCAGTAGACGTTGCCGTCCCCGTCCACCGCGAGCCCGACGGGCCACATGAAGTCCTTCTTAGCGAAGTCGCCGATGAACTCCTGCTCCATGGTCACGAGCCCGATGCGCTTGTTCTCGCCGAGCTGAACACCCTGGCCCACGCGTTCCGTGCCGCGGTTCAGCACGTATATCGAGCCGTCCGGCGCGAAGGCCATGTCGTATGGGTTCGCGAAACCGGCGCCCGCGGCCGCGCCTCGGCCTATCGCGTGGCTGAAGCTCCAGGTGCGGCCGGCCACCGTAGTAGTTAGCATGTCACGCCTCCTGAAACACGCACCACCGCCCGCGTGATCTCAACGGGCAACGCGGTGGTGGTCTTAGGCGAGGGCGGCGTCTGAGAGGCCGCCCCCGCCGCTGTTTGCGGTTGTTGTTGACTAGCCGCCGTTCTTGATGAACTTGGGCTGCTCGAACTGCCCGTTCACTATGGGAGCCGGGTCCAGGTGCATCCAGTCCTCGAGCATCGTCGAGTAGACGCCGCGGTAGTCCATGTTGGGAACCAGATCGCCCTGCTCGAGTGCCGCGGGCCGCGTGTCCGGGTAGTTGCTGTACATGCCGCCCTTGATGTTGGGGCCGATGGCGAACGCTACGCCGGCGGCGCCGTGGTCGGTGCCGGAGCCGTTGTCGCGGACGCGGCGGCCGAACTCGGAGAACAGGAACATCGTCACGTTGTCGTCGGCGTCGTGCTCGCGGAGGTCGTCCCAGAAGTCGGCGATGGCCTCGGACACCTGCGTCCACAGCTGGGCGTGGGTCGCGGACTGTGCCGCGTGGGTGTCGAAACTGCCGTGGCTGGTGTAGAAGACGCGGGTGCCGAGGTCGGCGGTGTGAATCATCGCGATGTCGCGCAGCTTCTTCGCGACCGGGCTCTCCGCGTACTCGACCGTGGACTCGTACTGGGCCGGCGCGGCCTTCAGGATGTCGGCGCCCTTGAGGGCGTCGAGGCCGGTCTGGCCGAGGTAGTCCATGACGGCGCCGGTGCCGACGGCGGGGCCGTACATGTTGGCGAACCGCTCGAGCACCTTGTTGCGCTGCTCTTCCTGTTCGATGCTGGTCAGCAGGCCGTAGGTGGAGAGGTCGGCGACGGACGCTACCGAAACGCCGGGGGCGACGAGCGCCCTGGGCAACGCCTGGTCTACGTTAACCCCGGTGATGGGGTTCTCGCCCTCGGGGTCGATCTCGCGGATGGCTCGGCCGAGCCAGCCCTCGGTGCCGACCTTGTCGGGCTCGCATGTGTGCCAGATGTCCATCGAGCGGAAGTGCGACCGCGGGGAGTTCGCGTAGCCGATGCCGTGGACAATGGCCATCTGGCCCGACTGGTAGATGTCCTTCATCGGACCCATGGCCGGGTGCATGCCGACCTCGTCGTCCAGCTGCAGGACGCGCTGCTGCGGGATCTGCAGCGAGCGCCGCGAGTCGAAGTAGTTCTGGTCGGTGTACGGGATGATGGTGTTGAAGTAGTCGTTCCCGCCCGTCAACTGGAGCACGACTATCACAGGGGGCTTGCTCGTCTTCGCCATTCTCCTTCTCCTTACTTGGACTTTCTGTCCTGCTTGCTCCGTGATCTGCCGTCTAGCCGAACTGGTACTCTCTGGTGGCCGCTATGAGCGCCATCGTCTCACCGGCGCGCCTCGAAGACGTTGCGTAGTCCTCGTCGGTCGCCCAGGAGATGGCCCCCTCGGACTCCACGTTCTTGACCAGCTCCGCCCGAGTCGACTCCGCGACCTCCATCGGCCCCATCAGGTCCAGGCAGTGGTCCACCAGCGCATCAGCACTCATCGACTGCCCGTTCGATCCGGCGATCCGCTTGATCATGTTCTGCACGCCGGGAAGCTCGACGTTGTTCACCCGGTCCGCGACGAAGTTCACCCGCTTGACCAGAGAACCGCTGTTGATCCACTCCTTGCCGGTGTGCCAGCCCTCGACGCTCGGCGGGTCCAGTATCTCCTGTCCCATGTAGCCGGCCTCATTGGCCATGGACTCCAGGCGCGGGTCGGCTCCCAACAGGTCCTGCGTCATCCTCAGAGTGCCGACCACGACTTCGACGGGACTCTTGACCTTCTGGTACATCGACTCCTTGAAGGAGTCGGAGTTGAACAGCGTCATGAGAACCGGCTTGATCTCGTAGCCGGAGTCGACGAACACCTTGGACAGCGTCCTGATAGCCTCGGGGTCGCGTGGCTCCTCGATGTCCCAAGCGGGCACCTGCGGCTCGTCTGCGACGAAGAAGTTGTACAGGTGTCGGGCGATGAAGCGCGGGCACGCCTCCTGCTGGATGATGATGTCGATGATGTCGTCGCCGTTGAGATTGCCGGTCTGGCCGAGGAACGTCTTCTCGCTGAAGTCGTGGTCCTCGGGCCGGAACTCGAACGACCAGGGATGCCTACCGTAGGGGAACCGCGGAATCTTGGCGGCAATGGTCCAGCCGGTGAAGGCGCGGGAGCACTCTAACACGTCGGTTTCGGTGTAGTTGCCCACGCCGAGGGAGAACAGCTCGAGCAGCTCGCGTCCCCAGTTCTCGTTGGGAGCGTTCTTGTGGTTCTCGTTGTTGTCCAGCCAGAAGATCATGGCCGGGTTGCTCGCCAGCTTAACGAGCAGCTCACGATAGTTGCTCATGCCGTAGTCGCGCAACATGTCGATCTGAATGATCATGTTGTCGCAATTGTCGACCTTGCCGTTGCCCGTGGCGAACACATGGTGCCAGAACAGGGCCATCTTCTCTTCCAGCGGGCGCTGGGTGTTGAGCAGGTAGTAGAGCCAGTGCGCCTGCCCCCCGGCGTAGTGCTGGGCCGGGAACTCGGTTCCCGGATGGTAGCGGTAAAGCTCGACCTCATCCACCGGCGGCGCGGTGGGGTTGATCAGCTCCTCGACGGTGGCCTCGTAGCCTCGCTCCACCCTGGCCTCGACCTCCTCGCGGGTCGCGCCGAAGCCGGCTCGCCGCATCAGGTGAGACATAAGGGCGATGTCTTCTCTGTTGGCCATCAGTTCTCCTCCTTTCTCTGTATGCATGGGTTATCTGTAGTGGAGCCTGTCGCGGAAGTTACTATTGCGTTACGAGGGATGTTCACCCCCTTCCTTCCGGATGCGGCAGCCCAGGCTAGGGCTGCTCTGTGCGTCCCGACTGGCAGTCCGGGCACACGCCGTAATAGTCCATCCGGCGGCCCGTGATTTCGTAACCGGTTGAATTGGACAGGTCGTCCAATGGTTCGCTGTGGTCTACCGAGTCCAAGTCTTCGATCTTCTCGCAATGCAGGCAAATGAGGTGTGGGTGATGGTGGCTGCGCCTGCCGTCGTAGCGGTTGGCGGCACCGCTGAACTCGATCTCCTGCAGTTGGCCGGTCACTTTCAGCAGCTCGATGGTGTTGTAGATGGTGGCGAGGCTGGTGCGAGGGTGAAAGCGCCTCACTTCTTCGTGAATTTCGCTGGCGCTCGGGTGTCGCTCGCTCGTGACGAGCACTTCCAGCATCTTGTCGCGCCTGGGCGTGAGCCGGGTACCCCTTTGCTTCAGGGCCGCTCTCATCTCGGATAGCCTTTGTTCCTCAATGGCGTTCAATTTCCGTAACCTTGCCGCGTGTTTGCAGGGACCGGCGGCCCAATTCAGACAAGTTAGAATTATTCTAACTCCATTTTCGCCTTTAACGTATTGCAACCGTGCACGGTTGTCAATAGTAATTCCGGCAAAATCGACAATTTCGCGCAGGCGGGCGGTCATGCCGTTTGGGAATCCCAGCCGCACGTTTGCCTTGCGATGCGCGAAGCTTCACAATGGCCGGTGTAGATAGAGCGAGTGATAGGAGGTAGACATGAACGTTGGCGTATCGATGCCGCTGCCCGCCTACACCATCAACGCGGCCTTCATGGCGCGTAAGGCAGAGGAGCTTGGCTTCAGTTCGCTGTGGTACGGCGAACACCCGGTAATGCCGGTGGAGTCGGCAAGCCCCTTCCCAGGTTCCGACGACGGCGTGATTCCCTGGACGTACTCTCACTTCGCCGATCCATTTATCGCCCTGGCGCAGGCGTCCGGGGCAACCAGCGCCATCAAGCTGGGCACGGGTATCACCTTGGTGCCGGAACGCAACCCCCTCGTGCTGGCTAAAGAGGTAGCTACGCTGGACCTGCTGAGCGGCGGACGCTTCCTGTTCGGAGTGGGTGCAGGATGGAACAGGGAGGAGACGGAGCTGCTGGGCGGCGACTTCGACCACCGCTGGACGCAGGTGCGCGAGTCCGTGCTGGCGATGAAGGAGCTGTGGACCAAGGAGGAAGCGGAATTCCATGGCCGCTACTACGATTTCCCAAAGGTAAGGTGCTACCCCAAGCCGGCGCAAGAGCCGCATCCTCCCGTCATTCTGGGGGGTATGGCCCGCAACGTGCTGCGTCGCATCGTTGCCTGGGGTGACGGCTGGCTGCCGAACCGCATCACGCCGGAGCGGCTTCGCGAGGCCCGCGCCCAGCTCGACGCGCTGGCGGGCGAGGCCGGACGCGACCCCGCTTCGCTCACGATCACTGTGTCCGGACAGCCGGCGGACCGCGATCTGATCGAGGCACTCGGCGACGCGGGCGCCAACGGCGTGGTGGTGCGCCCCGAGTACATGGAGACTGAAGAAGACATGGGGAACGAGCTGGAGCGGATCGCGGAGGCGGTGCTGAGGTAGCAGGCGACCCGATAGGAGTCGCCGCCAACCACGGTTCAAAGAGGAGAGGAAGATGTCGCGTTCGCACGAAGATTGGATGAAAACCGCGCTGGAGGATGCCACGAAGAGCGCTGCGGCCGGCAACTCCGCCGTGGGTTCTTTAGTAATCAGCGACGGCGAGATAATTGGGCGCGGTGGCAACGAGGTCAACTCGACGTCCGACCCCACCGCTCACGCCGAGATCGTCGCCATCCGCAACACGGGCCAGACCGACCTGTCCGGCTGCACGCTGTACACCACGTTCGAGCCGTGTCCTATGTGTTGCGGCGCCATCATGGTGAGCGGCGTGGAAGTCCTGGTGCTCGGCGCGAGGCACGACCCGGTGGCGAGGAACTTTGGCGACTACTCCGTAGAGCGGCTGATCGAGCTGTCGGAGTACGGCGACCGACTCAGCGTGGTAACCGGAGTGCTGACGCAGGAGTGCGCGGATATCCGCCAGTGAGGGAATTGTTCCGCTCCAACACTTCCTCACTCTGACACTCTTCCGCAAAGCGGAGTGGGGACTTTGGCAACTCACTGCTACAAGGCGGAGAGAGGGATATTCACGGGCGTGCAGTAGGGGCGTAACCGTCCCGTAGGCGGTGGGGAGATGTGGGCGGAGTCCGAAGGCACGCAGTCCCCCTGAAAGAACTCCGTGTTCTAGGCCGCCATCAACTCGCCGAGGTCAAGGCCTTCCTCTCCACTCCATACCCACTGCGTCAGTCCCAATCCGTTCATCATCCCCTTCATGCTCTTGTACCCTCTGATGGTCTTGTATCTTATCTTGCTTCTGCCTATCGCCCTCTCGGTACAGTTGTTGGTCTGCGGCATACCCGGCGCTCGCCGGTGGCATAACAGGCTCCTCCACTTCTGACACAACTCCACCACCAGCCGCCTCAGCTTCGCATTCCTCCTCACCCAACGCTCCATCTCAAGCAACTCTCGACCACCCCACTGCGGCAACTCGGTCAGCAGCCACCATATCCTCTCCTTGTAGTAGTCCCATTCCTCTCCCTCTATCTCGCCGAGACGGTTCTTCACGTTCTTGCGCACGTGCGCGACGCATACCTGGTGGTCCACTCCCAGCCGCTCCACCACAGGCTTGTAGGTGCTCAGGTCGTCTGTGACCATAGCCTCCACTCCGAACTTGCCCACGTATCCCTCAAGCCACCTCACGAAGCCCTCGCCGTCACGCTCAACCAACACGTCCATCCCCACAAGCCGGCCACTCTCTGCGTCTGTGACGAACCCGACCACCGTCTTCTCGCCCCTCAGTTTGACAACAGTCTCGTCGGCGCCCATCAGCCTCATCTGGCCGTGCGCCCTGCTCAGCCAGCCGCTCAGCGCCCCAGACCCAGACTCCTGCACGTCGCGCCACACGCTCATCCTCGAAAGTTCGCGGCCCATCGCCGCCAGCAGGTGGCTCGCCGATCGCAGCGACAACCCCAGGGCCCAGCTCAGCGCGGCCAGCCCCCGCAGCCTCAGGCTCTGGTCGTGGCCGTCCACGCCCTGCGGATAGTGTCGGAACGTGCGGCGGCAGTCGACGCAACGGTATCTGTGTACGGTCACCTGGCTGACGTAGAGGTCCTTGACGGGCTTGGCGACCGCTCCGTGTCTGTTCAGGAACACAGAGCCGCAGTGTGGACAGGCCGGCGGTCGAGTGTCCGGATGGAGCTTGACCTGCGGAAGCGTGAATCGTACTCTGGTCATCGGCGGGAGTCCTGCTTGGGGATTGTGCTTCATACCCAAGACTACCAGGACTCCTCGCTTTTCGTCACCCCACCGCCTGTGGGACGGTTACGTAGGGGCGCTTCGTTTGACACGGCAATGGTGCGCAAATAGAATTGGGCGAGAACTCGGAACGGCGCGGCTACGCCGCCCAGACGTCTACGGAGGAGATTTTGAACAAGACCACCAAGTTGCGTAAGCTCATGGATAAGGGCCTGGTAGTCGCTCCTTTCACATTCGACGCATTCCAGGCGAAGATCGCCGAGAAGGTCGGATTCGAGGCCGTGTACATGACAGGATTCGGTACCGCGGCAGCGCGCGGCTATCCCGACGTTGGGCTCGTTACGCAGACGGAGATGGTGCAGAACGCGAAGTACATCGCAAATGCTATCGAAGTGCCGCTGATTTGCGACGCCGACACCGCCTACGGCAACCCGATCAACACCTGGCGCACGGTGCGCGAGTACGAGTCGATTGGCGTGGCAGGGATTCACATCGAGGACCAGGTGTTCCCCAAGAAGTGCGGCTTCTTCGAGGGCAAGCTTGTCGTGCCGTTAGAGGAGCACGTGCAGAAGTTACGCGCGGCGCTGGACGCCCGTCAGGACAAGGACTTCGTGATCATCGCCCGCTGCGACGCCCTGGCCGTGAACGGCTGGGACGACACCATTCAGCGCTGCCGCGCTTACCACGACGCGGGCGCCGATCTTGTGTTCGTCGACGGAATTCGCACTGACGAGGAGTTGGTCACATACGCGAGAGAGCTCGGCGACGTTCCTCGATTCTACAACGGCGGACTGCGGCCAACCAACGAAGTCGAGGAGATGGGCTTCAAGATAAACATTACCGGCAATACGCTCGGCGTCATCTTCAACGCTGTTGAAGACGCCATGAAAGAGTTGAAAGAGACCGGCAAGGTCCACAGAAACGGCCAGCGGGACGGTCTGACGGACATGCTCGGCCTGCCGCGCGTGTACGAGATGGAGCGCGAGTACGGCGTAGTCTAGCACTGCCCAAGAGAGCACGAGTCCCTCGTGGCTGTGGCCTCGAGAAATCCTTTGGGATGTGATTCGCAGTTGAATGAGAGGAGGAGAATTTGCGGAAGACAACTAAGCTCCAGGAGCTTTTCAACAGGGAAGAGGTCTTCGTCATTGCGGGCGGTGGCTGCGCGCTGCACGCGAAGATAGCCGAGGCAACCGGCTTCGAGTGCGCCTACATGTCCGGCGCCACCACCGCGGCCTACGTGCTGGGCATCCCGGACGCCGGCCTCATCACCATGACCGAGATGGTGCAGAACGCCGAGCGCATGGCAAACGCCATCAGCATCCCGCTCATCTCGGACTCCGACCAGGGCTTCGGCACGGCCATCAACGTTCGCCGCACTGTCGCGAGCTTCGTGCGCGCGGGCGTCGCGGGCATCCACGTCGAGGACCAGCCATTCCCCAAGCGCTGCGGATTCGTCAAGGGTAAGGAAGTCATCCCCCTGGATGAGGCCATCGGCAAGTACAAGGCCGCCGTGGACGCGAAGAACGAGATTGATCCCGACTTCGTGATCATCGCCCGCTGCGACGCCCGCGGGGTGACCGGCGGCTCGCTGGAGGAGTTGATCACCAGGCTCAAGGCGTACAAGGCCGTGGGCGTGGACGTGCTCTACGCTGAGGCGCTGACCTCCGTGGAGGAGATACTCACCGTCCGCGCCGAGGTCGAGGGACCGCTGATGGGCACGATGGGCTACATCGACCCTGAGCCGACCCCGGCACAGCTCCAGGAATGGGGCTGGGCGGCTTCGTTCAATCCTGGACTCGTCGGGGGCCCGGGCGTGCAGGGCTCCTGGGAGCACGCCAAGGCCTACATGGACGGCCCCGAGGCGCTGCGCGACTACGAACAGCGCATAACCAAGAACTACAGGTACGAGATGCCTCACATGTTCGACATCGTGGGCTTCCCAGAGGTTGCCGAGTGGGAAGAGATGTACCTGCCGGAGGAGCAGCTCAAGAAGTACGAAGACTCGATCGGCGGCTACGACCCCAGGGCCTCGAGGGCTCCGGTCAAGGCCTAGCGCTTCGCGGAGGCCCTCCCCTCCTGTCGGCGGCGGAGGGCCATTGCGCAGAGTCATTGCATCAGCAGATAGACAGAGCGAGACGAGAGGTGACTAATGGGAATGACAATCGCTGAGAAGATTCTGGCTGCCCACGGGGGCAGGGACGAGGTCAAGCCCGGGGAGTTCCTGTGGTGCAAGGTGGACGCCTCTGTCGGCATACCCGCCGAGGCGCTGGCCGAGCTGGACGTCGAACGGCTGTTCAACCCGGACAGGACATTCGTGGTCGAGGACCACCAGGCCCCGCCGCCCAACATCGCGGCGGCCAACAACATGAAGAAGCTTCGCGAAAACGTGAAGAAGTACGGCATCAAGAACTTCTTCGACTATGGACGCCAGGGCATCCTACACCAGGTGTTCCCCGAGAACGGCATGATAGCTCCTGGAGAGCTCATTCCCATGCCGGACTCGCACTCCACCGCCGGGGGCGTATTCAACGCCTGCGTGACCAACGCCGCGATGGACAGCATCCTGGGCCACATCTTCGGCGAGTACTGGTTCAGGGTTCCCGAGAGCCAGAAGTGGAATCTGGTGGGCGACTTCCCCGGACCCGACGGATTCATCGTCGGCAAGGACGTGGTGCTCAAGATCACGGGCACCTACGGCACCGATATCGGGCTGTACAAGTCAATGGAGATGACCGGACCGGTGGCCAAGGATATGACCCTGTCCAGCCGTTGGACCATCTCCAACATGGGCGTCGAGATGGGCGCGAAGTTCTGCATATTCGAGTACGATGAGAAGACTGAGGACTTCCTGCGCGGGAGGATAAGCCGGCCGTACACGCCCGTCTTCGCCGACGCCGACGCCGAATACGAGGATGAGTTCACGCTCGACGTGACCGACCTGGAACCGCAGGTCGCCTGCCCGCACGACCCAGGCAACGTGAAGGGCATCACGGAGCTCGATGCGGAAAAGATCCGCATCGACCAGGGACTGATCGGCTCCTGCACCAACGCCAGGCTGGAGGACTTCCAGATGGCGGCGCGGATACTCGAGGGCAACAAGATACACCCGGACGTTCGCCTGCTGTGCAGCCCCGCGTCGATGAACGTGTGGCGCGAAGTGCTGGATGCCGGACTGTGGCAGACGTTCTCGGACGCGGGCGCCAACATCGAGCACTCCACGTGCGGCCCCTGCTACGGCGGCCACATGGGCGTTCTCGGCGACGGCGAAGTCTGCATCGCGTCCACGAATCGCAACTTCCAGGGCCGCCAGGGCAGCTCCAATGCGTTCGTGTACCTGGCCAACCCCGCCGTGGTGGCGGCGTCTTGCGTAAAGGGCTACATCGCCGACCCCAGGGACTTCCTCTAGGCCGGCGACCCGACGCACACCAGCAAGCAGTAAGGAGCTAACAGCATGGCTGACGATCTGATCTACAAGGGCAAGGTGTGGAAGTTCGGCGACCGCATCAGCACCGACCTCATGATGCCGGGCGCGCAGGTGCTCGCCGGCGGCGGAATGGGCAAGCCCCCGCACAAGTGGTGCTTCAACGCCAACCGCCCCGGTTGGACAGACGAGGTAGAGGAGGGCGACATCCTAGTCGCCGGCGTGAACTTCGGCTGCGGCTCGAGCCGCAACGGCGCAGACGCCATCCAGCGCAACGGCGTGGGCGCGATCATCGCAGAGTCCACGTCTCGCATATTTTTCCGCAACGCCGTCAACAGCGCCCTGCCCACGCTGTGGTGCAAGGGCGTGCAGGAGCTGTTCGACGAGGGCGACATCGCCGAGATCAACATGAACACCGGCGAGGTCAAGAACCTGACCAAGGGCACGTCCCTGACGGGCGAGGCCTGGGCCGAGGACACACCGCCGATGCAGATTCTCAGGGCCGGCGGATTCTACCCTTACGTCCGCAAGATGATACAAGAGAGGGGATTGCCCGAGCCCGTCAGCTAGGGTATCGGGACGCCTGCCATGCGAGGGATCGGCCTCCTCTCCCACAAAGGACAGGGGACCGGTCCCTCCGTGGGCAAGCGGGCGATTTGCCTTTTCGCACGAGTGACACCAATGTAAGGACAAGAGATGCCAAACCCCAACATGCGACGTGATTTGGAAGCGGGCAGGATGGTGGTCGCCCCTGGCGCCTACGACGTAATCACCGCCCGTCTGTTCCGTCACATGGGATTCAAGACGCTCTATATTCCCGGCTCGCAGACGGGCACGGTGCTCGGCACCACGGAGCCGCTGACGTCGCTGACGCAGATGGCGCAGGTGGGCGAGACGGTCGCGAAGGGCGTACGCTACGATCTGCCCGTCATCCTCGACGCGGGGGCCGGCTTCGGCGAACCCGTCCACGTGATGCACGCGGTGGAGACGCTGGAGGACGCGGGCATAACCGCAATCCACATTGAAGACCAGTTCTACCCCAAGCGGGTTTCGTACCACCGCGGCCTGGAGCACATCGTCCCAATCGACGTGTACCAGCAGCGGCTGGAGTACGCGCTAAAGGCGCGCAGGAGCCGGGACTTCCTGATTATCGCGCGCAACGACGGCATCCGCGCCATCGAGGGCGGCTCGCAGGAGGAGGCGGTCCGCCGCGCCCACGCCGCCATGGAGCTGGGCGTGGACGTGATTATGCCATTGGGCGTTCGCGACAGGGAGCAGTACGAGTACCTGCGCCGCGAAATCAAGGACATACCCATGCTGGCCCTCGCGGGCATTGGCCCGCTTGGGGTCAAGGAGTTCGAGTCCATTGGCTACCAGGTCGTCATCTACCCCGGTACGACGATTGGCAGCGCGCTGAACGGCATCGTCCACGCCTACAAGGACGTCCTGGAGACTGGACACGTCAACGTGAGCCAGGAAGAGGGCGACGCGGCGCGAGACCTTACCAACACTCTGCTCCGGTTCGACGACCTGTGGGAAGTGGAGGCGGCAACGACCGAGGGTGCCGGCTAAAGCGCCTGCGCCTCCGTTGAATGTAAAGCGGCGGCTACGATACTATAGGGCGAGAAGACGGCTGAAACGCTCCAGGGCCCGCCGGCGCCGGGCATCTGTCGCCCGCCAGCCAAACGAGACGCTGGACCTCGTCCGAAGGCTCGCCTCTCCCGTGAGCGCGCTTGTTGGCGCCATCGTCGCCGTGCTGATTCTAATTGTGCGGCCCGATGGAAGCTGGCCGGAGGCCCTATCCACAAGCGCGTCAGTTGCCTTTCTCACGTTTCTAGCGGTGGAGGTTCCGAACATGGTTCTAAATGAGTACAGAGTTCGGAGTGAGCGCGAAGCTCGTGAGCGAGTCACGTTGGAACTCGAACGCGAGCGCAAGGCACGGGAGCGGGAGCGGGAGGCGCGGGAACGTGAGCACGCGGCGCGATTGGTGGCAGAGGAGAGAGCGGAGGCAGCTCAGCGTCGCTCAGACCGCCTGATGGCGGTCCTGGTAGAGACCCTCAAAGACAAGGGCATTGACCCCAAGCTGCTCGACGCATTGTTGGAAGAGTAACCACTGGACCGCGCCGTGTGCTTAACGCTCCTTACTCACCTTCGCAGCGATGGGCTTGCCAAGCGATTCGGTTTGCTTGCCGAGTATGAAGTTGATGCACTGACAGGTTGCAGGTTCAGGCTAACTGGTTGATCAGCCGTTTTCTCAACTTTGGGGCAGTCTTCTCCTTTTGTGTCATTGTCTTGGGCAGCGTGTACGGGCTGCCGCGAGGTACTAGGGGGCTAGTTAAAGGAACAGTCGGCTTTTGCTTGATTAACTTCGTTGTGATGGTGACGGCCTGTTCAGTCGAAACTGAGCCGATAGCTGTACCAGCGAGGGAACCTACTCCAAACGTTGGTGTCGAAAGTTCGTCAACTCGTTCCGAGACCGACGCATCCGGTGAGGAAGCCCTTGACGAGAAGTGGGACGCCATACGAGACTTCCTGTCAGTACATGTAAGGCTCGAGTTTAGTTGTAGAGAAGGACTCGATCAAAAGGGCCGCATTGCAGTTATGTGTGTCGCCCATAGTGAGGACGAAGGAAATCTCAGTTTTTCTTCGATAACGGAGTCCAAGGCATTGGCGTAGCGCTCTTTCACTACCTGCAAATGCCGGATGGCTTAGCGACTCTTCAATGCGCTGTTGAACTGCCATCCTACACTGAACTCAAAAGACTACGGGAAATCGAGCCAGACAGGTGTTTTCCTATGGGGTGGTACAACGACATAGAAGCTGCCCGTTCGGAATTTAGAAATCACATGGATATCTGGTATGACAATACGAGTGGCAGTAGTGGGTCAAGCGAACGAGGCGATTGGATTCGTCTTGCACCTCCTTAGTGCTTTCTTCTAACCCTAAAGTAAGTCGACTCTGTTGAAATCTAGGGAGGCACGATATGGGTCTAACCGATTCGATCGCGAGATGGATTATCGAAACCGAGTACGAGCATCTGCCGGATGAGGCGGTTACCGCCGCGAAGCGGGCGATGCTGGACACCCTGGGCGTGTCGCTGGCTGGGGCCACGCAGCCTATCGGCAGTATAGTGCTAGATTACACGCGGGGCGCGGCCGGCGCTCCGCAGGCGTCCGTCATCGCGGGCGGCGTGCGCACCTCGCTCGCGGAAGCCGCGTTCGCCAACGGCGTGCTGGCCCACGCGACCGACTTCGACGACACCTGGTTGCCTGTTGGCCATCCCACGTGCACGGTGTTTCCGGTGGTGCTGGCGCTGGCCGAGGAGTTGGGAGCATCGGGCCGAGACGTTGTGAACGCCTTCTGCATAGGCCTCGAAATCCACGGCAAGCTTGGCATCGGGCACCACACGCCCGGCTTCCACAGCACCGGCGTCTACGGTGTGCTGGCCGCTGCCGCCGCCGCGTCGAAGATGCTGGGACTGGACGAATGGCAGATCCGCATGGCGCTCGCGATCGCCGCGTCGCACGCGAGCGGCATCGGCAAAAACGTCGGCACCATGACCAAGCCATACCATTCCGGCAATGCCGCGGCAGGCGGCCTTCGCGCTGCGCTGCTGGCCAGGGCGGGCTTCACCGGCGACCCGGAACCCATCGACGGCGAGCGGGGTTTCGCGGGGGTGTTCATGGACGGCGAGTACGACGCGAAGGCGACCATCGACTCGCTCGGCAAACCCTTCCACGTTGTCAGCCCCGGGATCGGCGTGAAGAAGTACCCGACCTGCTACCTCAATCATCGCGCCCTCGACGCCATTCTGAAGCTGGTCATCGCCAACGACGTGAAGCCGGAGCAGGTGGAAGAGGCCGTGGTCACAGTCCCATATGATGGTTGGTTGAACCGCATGGAGCTCGACTTCGGACTGCGCGCAAAGTTCAGTCTGCAGTACAACATAGCCGAGGCGATCCTGTCGCGACGAATTGTCATCGAAAGCTTCGATGATGAATACGTGAACCGGCCGGAGGCGAGGGACATGATGGAGCGCGTGACCTTGCAGGTGGACCCGTCTATTCCGGGCGAGTACCAGGACGCCTCCAACCCGGTCACGCTGCGCCTGAAGGATGGGCGGACACTGTACGAACAAGTAGACGTGCCGCACGGCGACTGGGACGACCTTCTGAGCCTCGAGGAGTTGCTCGGCAAGTACAGGGACAACGCCCTACGGGTGCTCTCACCCGGGGACTGCGAGCGCACGATAGAACTGATGCTTGGGCTGGAGACGCTTTCTGGCGTCGACGAGTTGGCTGCGCTGTACGCGCAGCGGGCGCTGGTAGGGGTCAGCTAGGCGACGACTGGCGTGGTCGCGGCCCACGGCGGGGGTTCACGCCACCGGGCGGGTTACAAACCCGCCCCTACGATCTGGCGGCACACCGCAACCTACTCGTCGAGGCCGAGGACCTGGCGGTAATCGAGGTCGTGCGACGCGATGGCTTCCATGCGCAGTTGGCCCTCGATGTCCATGGGCTGGGGATTCATAGACTCCACGCCCGTGGGGACGGTGCCAACTATGCCCGAGTCTACTAGGCCGGCGATGGAGGTATCGTCCATCCCGAGTAGCTCGCGCAGCGCGTAGCCGTTGTGCTCGCCGAGTTGAGAGATCCCGCGAATCCGGCCCCGCGACCTGGAGAACCTGTAGGGTCGCCCGCCATACACGCGAGTGCCGACTCCCTCGACCTCAGGCGGGTCCTCGCTTCTCTCGAAGAACTCGCGGCTCCTGAAGTGAGGGTTGGTCATGACCTCACGAGCATTGAGCACCGCGCCGGCGGGGACGCCGCGCTCCTGGAGAATGTGCATCACCTGCACGTGATCCAGGGCGCTCGTCCATGACGCTATCGACTCGTCCAGCTCGTCCCTGTGCTCCCAGCGAGCCTCGCCCGACGAAAACCGCGGGTCGTCGGCCAACTCCGGTTGACCCATGGCGTCGCATAGCGCGCGCCACTCCCGCTCGTCCCACGCGGAAAGCGTCACCCACTTGTCGATGCCCGCGCACGGGTAGCAGCCGTGGGGTGCTATCCACGGGTGTTGGTTGCCCACGCGCTCGGGGCTGGTGCCCTTCAGCTGGCGCTCCAACAGGGCGGCGCCCACGTTCGACACTCCGGTCTCGTACATCGACATGTCTATCTCGGCGCCCTCACCTGTCCTGTTGCGGTGGTGCAGCGCCATCATCACGGCGAGCATGTTGTTCCACGACGTCGTAATGTCGACGTAGGACGTGTTGGCCCGGACTGGTGGCCCGTCGGCAAAGCCCGTCATGTGCGACAGGCTGCTCATCGCCTCCACCGTGCGGGCGAAGGCGCCGTAGCTGCGCCATTCCCCGGTCTGGCCGTATCCTGTCGAACGCAGCATGATAAGGTCGGGCTTCACCTGCCGGAGCACGTCGTATGTCAGGCCGAAACGCTCCATGATGCCGGCGCGGTTGTTCTCGGCGACAACGTCGCTAACCGCGACGAGCTCCTTGAATGCCTCCGCCCCGTCCGGGGTCCTCAGGTCGAGCGTGAGGCTCTTCTTGCTGCGGTACCAGTTGTGGTACGTTGCGCCCTGGTTCCAGAAGCGCTCGCCGACCTTGTTGTCGGGATACGGGCCGATGTTGCGAACCACCATGCGTCCGAGCGACTCGACGCGGATCACCTCCGCGCCCATCTCGGCGAGGTTTACGGTGGCCCAGGGGAGCTGAAGCCACTCCTCGACGGTGACTATTCGCACTCCGCTCAGTGGCATGCGCTTGGCGTCTATTGCCATATGTGCCTCTCCGGCCCGGCATGGCGAGGCGCCGGGCGCAGCGGTGTTCGGGTAAATGGCCCGGCATCGCGGTTGGGCATGACGGCGGTGCGGCCGCAGAGGACTGCGAAATAGTAGTGCAAGGGCTAGATCACGCCCAGTGCTCGCAGCCGGGCCAGCGACTCGCGGGGCTTCCCCAGCCAGTCGCAGAAGACCTCGGCGTTGTGTTGGCCGAGCCGCGGGGGCGGTGAGATGCCGATGCACTGCTCCCCGTCGACGCGGAATCCGGAGCCGGTGTACCTGAGCTCGCCCATATCGGGGTGCTGGATGCGCTGGTAGTACCGCCTGTCCTTCAAGTGGGGACAGTCCAGGACCTCCTGCGGAGTCTGCGCCACGCCGAATACGAAGCCATTCTTCATGCCCGCGTCGAAAACGTCGTGCTTGTCGCGGTCGCTCAGCCGCGAGACCATCAGTTCGTTCAGCTCCTCGGCGTGGTTCGAACGGCTGAGGCGGTCGGCGAACCTGTCGTCCAGCAACTCCGGTGAGTCAAGGAATACGGCTAGCTCCTCCCAGGTGTTGCCGCCGCTGCTGGCCATGGTGATGTAGCCGTCGCGGCAGGGCAGGAAGTCTCCGTCCACGGGCACGTTTACACGCCTCGTTCGCCTCGAGACGATGCCCAGAAAGCTGTAGTGGGTGAACTGAAATGGCGGCTCGGTGGCCACCGCCTCGGCGATGGAGAGGTCCACGTATTGGCCCAGGCCGCTCATCTCACGCTCGAGCACTGCCAGCATTATGGCATTGGCCGCGTTGCGCCCACCCATTATCTGCGCCTGTTCGAGCGGCGCACGGGCGGGCGGCTTGTCGGAGTTGCCACTAAGATAGAGAAAGCCTGTGAGCGCCTGCAGCGTGATGTCGTCCCAGGCGAAGTCGCTGTATGGGCCGGTCTGGCCGAAGGGCGTTATCGATACGACGATGAGACCCGGGTTGATCTGCGACAGGCGCTCATAGTCCAGCCCGAGTTCGGCCATCTCGCCCGGCGGCAGGTCCTCGATCAGCACGTCGGAGCGGCGCGCCATCTCGGTTAGCAGTTCCGCGCCGTCCGGTGTGCCGACGTCCAGCGTCACGCCCTTCTTGCTGGTGTTGAAGAAGGCGTAGGTAAGGCTCTGCTCTGGGTCGGGCGCGTCGCTAGCGAACGGTGCATAGCGTCGGCTGTAGTCGCCCTCGGGAGGTTCGACCTTAATCACCTCCGCGCCCTGGTCGGCCAGTAGCTTGGACGCCAAGGGGCCGGCCACCCCCTGTGATATGTCGATGATGCGTAGGTCGCTGACGAATCCTTTGTGCATGGTGAGGTGTTGCCAGTCCGCGTGCGGTTCGGGACGCGCCGCCGGTTTCCGCTGCCGTAGCGACGGGTCAGCGGCGCGTCCGCTGGGTCGTTTCTAGGAGGTGCGCGGCACTATCGTCGGCACCTCCAGCTCGTGGACCAGGTTGTCGAACTCCGAAACGTCCTTGTCGATAACCTCGTCCAACTGTTGGATGTAGGGGTCGATCTTCGACGCGAAGTCAACGTAGACTTCCTGCGTCTGGGTGGGCGGCGCGTAGTCCGCGCTCGACACCACGTCGACCAGGCCGGCAAGCTTTGCGTTGAGCTTGACCGGCTGGTTCAGGCGGTCGCGCGCGCCTCGGAAGTTGGTCTGGATCAGGTCCTCTTCGATGGCGGTGAGCTTGTCGTTCAGCGCCGACGCGCTGGAGGAAATCGCTTCCTCCGCGGGGTGGCCCACGGCGCGCTTCGCCCACTCCTCGACCTGCTCGCGCACGCTGCGCAGCTTTATAACGCTCTCGTGCGTCTCGGAGAGCTTGTCTCGAATCTTGAGCAGCAGCCCGAATTGCGCGTCGAAGTCCTCTTGTGTGGCGGTGACGCGCGGGTCCTTGACGAGGTTGAACTGCTGTGTCTCGGTGTGGCCGTCGACCGACAGCGTGACCTGGTAGCTGCCCGGCGGGGCGAGCGGACCGGAGAGGTCCTCGCTGACCGTCTTGTCGCCCGGCACCTTGGTAGCCGCGGTGTAGCGCATGTCCCACAGGAAGCGGTTCATGCCGGCGTTTGCGGGGGCCCTGAGCGGCTTGTTAGCGTCGTCGCCTTCTGCCTCTTTGCTGGAGAAGGTCTGGATGACGTTGCCATCGGCGTCCGAGAACGTCAGCGTTAGCTCGTCCTCGGGCGCATCTGCCAGGTAGTAGGTAACGATGGGGCCGTATGGCGGGTTTTCGCCCGCGTCCAGGAAGTTGCGCACGGTCTGGCCGTACTCGTCCTTGGACTCGTAGTAGCACACCGCGCCGCCGAGCGCGAGCTGGTAGCTCTTGCCCGTGGTCCCTTCACGGAAGCGGAACGGTCGCGCCAGCCTGTAGGTTTCGCGGGGCTTCAGCAGCCTGGCGGCGCTGCTCGTCACGGCGTCGTCGATCTGGCGAAGCTGAGTCAGGTCGTCCATTATCCAGAACGAACGGCCGTTGGTCGCCGCGACCAGGTCGTTATCCTTAATGACGAGGTCGTGCACCGGCACCTTTGGCAGGTTGCCCGCCAGGGAGTGCCACGAGCCGCCGTCGTCGAACGAGACGTAAGCGGCGGTCTCTGTTCCGACGTAGAGCATCCCGGCCCTCTCGGGGTCTTCGCGGATGCAACGGGTGTAGTCGCCGTCCGGGATGCCGGCCGAGATGTCCGTCCAGGTCTTGCCGTAGTCGTTTGTCTTGTACAGCATCGGCCGGGTCTCGTCCAGCCTGTAGCGGGACGCGGCCATGTACGCCGTCGCCGGATCGTGGTGGGACGCATCGAGCATTCCCACTAGCGTAAAGTCGCCCAGGTCCGGCGGAGTGATGTTTTCCCAGTTCTCGCCGCCGTCCTTGGTGACGTGTACGAGCCCGTCGTCGGAGCCTGCCCACAGCACGTTGGCGTCGTGGTGCGACTCGGAGAACGCGAAGATGGTCGCGTATGTTTCCGCGCCGGAGGTGTCCTTTGTGATCGGGCCGCCCGACGCCTCCATGGTGGAAGGGTCGGCCCGCGTCAGGTCGGGGCTTACCGCCTCCCAACTGCTGCCCACGTCGTTGGTCTTGAAGACTACGTTGCCTGTCACGTAGAGCAGGTCCGGGTCGTGGTGCGAGAAGACGATGGGGTACGTCCACTGGAAGCGGTACTTCATCTCGCTCGCGCCGAGGCCCGTGTTCAGCTCGGGCCAGACGGTTATTATGCGCACCTGCCCCGTCTCGTGGTTATAGTGCAGCATATTGCCGCCGCCGCCAGGAGAGCTGCCGATGGAGCCGGAGACAACGGTGTTGTGGTCCTCGGGATGCACGGCGATGTAGCCGCTCTCGGAGCTGCCGGTTGGGTAGCAGTCGGTCCAGGGAATCGCGCCCTTGTGGGTCATGCTCGGCACGCAGATGGCGGAGTTGTCCTGCTGGGTGCCGTAGACGTGATATGGGAAGCGGTTGTCGGTGATTACGTGGTAGAACTGCGAGGTCAACTGGTTGTAGATGGTTGACCAGGAGTTGCCGCCGTTGAAGGTGATCGTCGCGCCGCCGTCGTTGCCCTCGATCATGCGCCGGGGGTTTCGCGGGTCGATCCACAGCTCGTGGTTGTCGCCGTGGGGCGTGCCCACCGTGTTGAACGTCTTGCCGCCGTCGATGGACTTCCAGCAAGAGTAGTTGAGCACCCAAACCGTGTCGGCGTCCTGCGGGTCGGCGAACACGTGCTGGTAGTACCACGGCCGGCCCTGGATGTCACGGCTGTCGCTGGCGATCTCCCAGGTGTCGCCGTAGTCGTCGGAGCGGAACAGCCCGCAGTCCTCGGCCTCCACGGTGGTGAATACGAGCCCCGCCTTGGCGGGGGAGGCGGCGATGCCTACGCGGCCGATCAGCCCTTCCGGCAATCCCTTGTTGCGCGTGATCTCGGTCCAGGTGTCGCCACCGTCGGTCGAGCGGTAGATGCCGCTTTCCGGGCCGCCGCTGGTCAGGCTCCAGGGGTTGCGTCGCACCTGCCAGATAGCCGCGTACAGGATGCGGGGGTTGTTGGGGTCCATGGATAGGTCCGCGGCTCCCGAGTTCTCGCTCTTGTACAGCACCCGCTCCCAGTTCTTGCCGCCGTCGGTGGAGCGGAAGATGCCGCGCTCCTCGTTGGGGCCAAAGGCGTGGCCGAGCGCCGCGACGTAGACGACGTCGGGGTTGGTGGGATGGATGCGCACGCGGGAGATGTGGCGGGTGTCGGACAGGCCCAGGTGGGTCCAGGTCTTGCCGGCGTCGGTGGAGCGGTAGACGCCGTCCCCGTACGTCACGTTGTTCCTGATGCAGGCCTCGCCCGTGCCGATGTAGATGACGTTGGGGTCGGAGTCGGACACGGCGATCGCGCCGATGGAGGCGGTATTGAGCTGCCCATCGGAGATGTTTTGCCAGTAGGTGCCCGCGTCGTCGGTCTTCCACACGCCGCCCGCGCATGCTCCGAAGTAGAACACCGCCGGGTCTACGGGATCTCCCGCTACGGCGACCGTGCGACCGCCGCGCGGCGGGCCGATGCATCGCCATTGGACCGCGTTCAAAAGGCCGGAGTCGTTACCGTTGGAACCTTGCGTCATGTGACCACCTCTCGTTTGGATGCGTGGTGAAGGTCCGGGCGATGCCGGAGCACTTGACCCGGTGCGATTCGGGGTCGCTCTTCGGGCCGCCCGTATTCTCGCACAACACGCGGCCCGCGTTCAACAACACGCGACTGCTAGAGCCTGTTTCAGATTACTAGGCGGCCCCCAAAACCGTTATTCCCGCTCCCCGCCCATTCGGCAAGCTCAGGGCATGACCATTCGGCAGGCTCAGGGCATGCTTCCACGGGGACAGGCTTCGCGGGAAGGCGAAATCTGTTCGTTTCTGCGACATTCTATGCGCCTCCTAGCTGAGGGTGTCGCCGGTCCCGCGCGAATCTGTAATGCCGGCGCGGTATTTTTGGAGCACAAATGGCGCGCCGCGTGACAACAGAGGAGGACATGGGGCGCGTCGGAGGTTGGTGGCCGTGTCGTCGCTGCCACAGGGTGCCCACAAGGGGACGCCACTACCGATGCCAGGGGACTTCGCCGTGTGAAAGCGCGGTTTCCGGGGCCGCGGGGTCGGTTCCTCGTGTGAGCGAGGATAGCACGGATGAGCGCATACTTCAAGAGCGATGGCGAAATTGCGTGATCGGGCCGGATTGGTGAGAGGAAATTGCGCAGGCGTGGAGAGAGTGTAGGACGTGTGTGGGGTTGGATGTGGCAGGGCCGGGAACGGGTGGCGCGGGAGAGTGACGGTTTTTTCGGAGTGCGGAGCCCACATGGCTACGCCTATTGGGCTCTGACGCCGGCTGCGGTGACTGTTTCAAGCGACGCGGCTAACGCCGCCGGACGGCGTATGTCACCGCCCCCAGAGTTGCTGCCAGGAGGCCGAGAGCTACGGCGATGAAGAGCCAGGGACGTGTTCCCGCCTGTGCAGATGCCGTCGGGCCACCTGTATCAACGGTAGCTTGAGACGCTTTCGTGGGAATCGGCAACGGAGTGTTGGTCGGCGAGGGCTCGACACCCAAGGCGGCCACGGGCTCGGGTGTGGGCGAGAGCGTCGGCGTCGGCACCGGCGTGGATGTTGGCGCGGGTGTTGACGTTGACGTAGGGACGGGCGTGGGCGATAGCGTCGGCGTCGGCACCGGCGTGGACGTTGGCGGGGGTGTTGACGTTGACGTAGGGACGGGCGTGGGCATCGCTGTGGGTAGGGGCGTTGCAGTCGGCGTCGCGGTTGGCGCCGGTGTAGCGGTCGGCGTGGGCGCCGGTTCAGGCGTCGGCACTTGGGGGGGTGTCGGCGTCGGCGTTGGGGGGGCGGCTACGACCACCTCGACCGTTCCGGTCGCGCTCAGCCCCTCGGCGTCGGCGGCTTCGACGGCTAGCGATGCTGTTCCGGCCGCGAGCGGAGTAATGGTCAGCCTGCCTTCTTCCACCACGGCTTCGGCTACACCGGGATTCTCAGCACTTTCGAGGACGTAGGTCAGCGCATCTCCTTCCGGGTCGGTGAAGTATCGGCTGAGGTCCAGGGAGGCGGTGGCATCGCCGGCTGTCAGCTCGACGAGCGGGAAGGGAACAGCCTGTGGCGCTTCATTTACATCGGCGACTGTCACGACGACCTGTAGCTGCTGTGACAGGGGAGGCATGCCGTCGTCGGTTGCGACTAGCGTGATGGCGTACTCGTTGCTTGCGGCGGCGCTGACCGGAGCCTCGAAGTCCAGGGCGGCTGCTGGGGCCAGCGCACCCATTTCGTCGATCACGAACAGGTTGGCGTCCGGGCCTGTGAGGGACCACGTAATGGCGTCGCCTTCAGGGTCCAGCACCTCGTAGCGTGTGACGACGCCGGACTGGTTCTCTTTCAGGGAAACGTTCAACTCCCCTTCGACCGGACCAAGCTCGTTGACCGGCCTGATTTCGATCCTGACCTCCCTGCGGGCGGTCTGGGCTGGGGTGCCGCTGTCGACGGCGATGAGGTGAATCTCGTAGAGGTTGTCATTGCGGAAGTCGACGGGGCCTTCGTAGTCCGGTGGTGTGATGAAGCTGAGGACTCCGCCTCCGGTGATGCTGAAGTGTTGGCGGTCCAGCCCCTCAATCTCCCACCTGGTCGCGTGGCCGTCGGGGTCGTTGACCGTGTATGTGTAGACCTGCTCGGTGCTGTGTTCCGGATAGCGGAGTTGTCCCGGCCCGGTGATTTCGGGGGCGGTGTTCAGCGGAGCGCCACCGCCCCCGCCGAAGCCACCGCCGCCTATGCCAATGATGGGTGGAAGTATGATTCGGGTGACTGCCCCGGGACTGCCGGCACCGGGCAGAGACCACTCACCGAAGCCGCTGGTGTCGTTGCTGGCTCTCACCCGCACCTCGTAGTCAGTGCCCTCGGTGAGATTCTGGATGGTATGCGAGCGATCTGTCCCGGTCACGAATTCGGGAATCCAGCCCCCGCCGTCCGTTTCCCTGTACTCCAGTTCGTAGCCTGTGATGGAGGTGCCCGATGGGGCGCCGGGCGTGGACCAGGCGACCTTGAGGCTGGAGGTGGATAGCGACGATACGCTGGGTCTGCCGGGAGCGCACGGCGGCTCGCCGGAGCTGGCACAGTCGTCGGTTACGGCGACGTTCACGCTGATGGCAGCCGTCTCGCCGTTGCTGTCCTCAGCCGTAACCTCCACCTCAGCCTCCTTCCCCGCCTGGGCCTCGTAGTCCAGCGGAAATGCGCTGGTTCGCAGCCGGCCGTTGCCGTCGATGATGAAGTAGCCGGCATCGGCGCCGGCCAGCCGGTACGTCAGCCCCTCCCCGCTGTCGGAGTGGCCGGCCTGAAACCGACCGACGCTGGTGCCTTCGGGAGAGTTCTCACGAACGCTGGCCGAAGCCGTGTCGGAATCGAAGAATGGGCCGATCTTCACGGAGTTGGGTGTGAGGAATTGCTCGTTCCGGCCGGTTCCCGCACGGTCGTTGTAGAAGGCGGTGACCCTGATGCATTGGCCTACGTCTGACAGTATCGGCGTGTAGCTGCCGCCCCTCGCGCCGTCGATTGTCTCCCAGATAGTGACGGTGGGGTTGTCGACCGTGCCGCAGGGGCTGTCGGGTTCACCCTTCTCCCACTTCCATTCGGTGACTGTTTCACCGCCGTCCTCGTCCTCCACGTCGAGCCGCAGCGCCTGGCCGACGCGCGGCTCTTCTGCATTCGTCTCCAACTTGCCGGGTTCGTCGACGTTGTTGACCGAAATGGTCACGTTCAGGCGGCCCACGCTGTCGCCGTCCCCTTGCTCCCTGGCCTCCACCGTGACCTGGTAGCGATTGTCGCGGTTGGAGTCGGCCGTCTCCTCGAAGTTGGGCGGTTCGTTGAAGGCGAGTGTGCCGCCGCTGAGGGTAAAGTCCTGGCTGTCGGGCCCTGAGAGGGCGAGATCGATGCCCTTAAGGTCGGGGTCGGTGGACGAATAGGTTGCCAGCGACGCGCCGGTACTCGTCCCCTCCTCGACCTCGATGCTGGCAGGGCCGCTCACCTCCGGCGCCTCGTCCACGTCCTCGACGGCAATGGTGACGGTTACGGTGTCCGTCAGGCCGCCCGGGTCGGTGGCTGTGACGGTGACGAAGTGCTGGTCGCGGTCTTCGTGGTCCAGCCCGGCCTTGGTTCGCAGTTGGCCGTTGGACCCGACGATCTCGAACAGGTCGGAGGCGGCGATGGTGTAGGTGAGCCTGTCGTTGTTGGCGTCGGTGGCGGCAACGGGCGTGCCGACGTTGGTTCCAACCGGCCGGTTCTCGCGGATACTGCGGGTGTACTCGCCGTCTGCGGTGAATACGGGCGGCTCAGGTGCGGGAGGAGCCTCCTGTACGCGGTAAGCGCTGACGGCGGCTGCCGACTTGCCCGTGCCGTGGCCGTCGTCGTAGGAGACAACGACCCTGAGGTAGCTGCCCAGGTCGTCCACGTCGGGAGTGTAGGAGGACGACGTGGCGTCTGTGATGGCATTACCCGCGGCATTTCGGTTGGAGGTGCGGTGCCACTGCCAGGCGGTTCCGCTGGGCTCGTCGTCGTCCTCGAGGGTGGCTGTGAACACCGTCGACTCCTGCGGCTGGACACCGGAAAGGGCTATGGCTCCCGGCTCCTCGACGTTCTGGATGTTGACGGTCACTGTCTTGTTGACGGTGTGCGAGCCGACCTCGGCCCTGACGGTGACGCTGTAGCTGCTCCGTTCCTCATAGTCAGGGGACTCGTTGAAGGTAAGGACGCCGCCGCCCGTGAGCATAAACTCGTCGCTGTCCGCGCCGGTCAGGGTCAGGGCGACCGGGGCTTCTTCAGGATCCGTAGCTGAGTATCGGGCAACCAGGCTGTTGGTCGGAGAGTTCTCGGGGAAGTCATCGACGCTCTCGAGGCCCATCAGCTCGTGTGGTTCGTCCTCACCGGCTACGATCACGTCGACTTGCAGTTCCCCACGATTGTCATTGGAGTCGGCGGCCTGGACGATGACCTTGTAGTGGTTGTTGCGGTCGGAATCAGCCGGGCGCTCGTAGTCGGGCGCGCTCTTGAAGGTGAGCGACCCGCCGGTGATGTCGAAGTCGTCGCGGTCGGTCCCAGCCAGGGACCAGGTTATCGTGGTGGTGGCGCTCTCTGGATCGGTGCCGGTGTAGGTGACAACTTCTCCGACGCCGTTCTCGCCATAGTCGTCGATCGTTGTAACGCCGGTGATCAGAGGGGGCTCGTCGACGGGGGTGACGGTAACCGTGACGTCCAGGGATGAGGTATACTGGGCGTCCTTGGCGTCGACGCTTACCTCGTAGACGTTGTTTCCACCGGAGTCGGTGGGGTTCTCGTAGTCTGGCGCGCCGTCAAATGCCAGGTTGCCCGAGGAGTCGATGCGGAAGGATCGGGCGTCGGCGCCCGACACGTCCCAGGTCACAGTGTCGTCCCTGTCGGGGTCGGAGGCGCTATAGCTGGCGAGGTTGCCGGCTGTGTTCTCCGGAGTGGAGATCTCGATGGCTCCGGCAGGCAGGGATGGTGGCCTGTTCCCGTCCCGCGCAAGGGTATTGAATTTGGACGAGTACAGGGACGGGACTGTGTCGGTATCGTGCTGCAAAAGGACAAACGCCGTGCCGGGCTTGCAGGCAACCACGGTCAATCCCTGGTTGATAGCGCGCCGAAAGCTCACGTTCCTGTCCGCCTGGTTTTCACAGGCTTCTTCCGGGTCTGAACCCGGTTGTCTAAAAGCAAAGTGGCCGTATTCGTTGCCGTACATCCGCAGGCCCACATGGTCTTCGAGGAATCTGGTAACGTCGCTGCGTACGCGGAATTCCTGCCATTCCCCGTAGACCCTCATGGTCAGCGTGCTGGGGTCCGGTTCCAGCCAGACCTTCGAATCCGGAGATGGAGGCGTCGCGGTGACCTCGCCAACAGACAAGAACTGCGTCATTCCGAACTGCGTCTGCGCCGTTGCAAGTTCGACTTTGCCACCAGGAGCGTTTGAATCGGGCTTGGATATGCTGATGTCGAGAATGTAGGTTCCGTAAGAATTGTAGTTACTTGGACAGGCGTCGAAAACTCTTACCGTGAAGACCTCTTGGCTCTCATCTACCGGTATTTCGATGTCCTCGCCAGTATCATCTCCGTTACATCTACGTTCCCAGCCCCCATGGAGCGTAATGTCAGCGCGGAATATGACTGAGGAATAACTACTGGCGTCCAGGTTGCTGAGCGTAACTGTCCCCGTGATCGCCTCTTCCAAGGCCACGTAGTGGCCAGGGGACAGCTCGATCGATATGCTGGGCGATGACTGAGATTGAACCAACGCCGCGATGCCAACTAAAGTCGAAACGGCGAATAGCGAAGCGACAAGGACTAATGCGAACTGTCGCAACGTCTGCGATCCCAATGGCCCTGAATTCGGCAAGTTCAAGGAGACGACCTCAATGAATGCTCCACATTAGGCAACTTTAGCACAGATGAATGCTAACCAATCGTTGTAAGCATCTGGGGCGAAACACTGGCTAGAAGCGAACAGATTTGACGAAAGCAGTCGCGAGCCTTAGTCCCCTAACTCCTTTGGCCGTTGCAAATGCTAGCTTTGGGAGTTTGGACCCACTTGAGGTGGAATCCGACAGTATTGCTCTTCCATTGTCCTGTGACCTCTGGTGTGGGCCGAGGTCACACACCACCTTGTATGGTATTCGGCTGAAGCGCGTCCGTCCACAGAATGGCATGGTCGCATGGCCCGTGCCTGCCCTGTGCTATAATCCGCCCAATTCACATCTGACGGGAGGTTGCGCCATGGCTGGGGAATACTCCGCACGACCCGACTTGAACAGGGGCACGCTACTGTGGGCGTATGAGAAGGTGGTGACCATCCGTCGCTTCGAGGAGCAGGCGCGCCGGGAGGCGGACGCGGGAAAGCTGCGGGGGATGCACTCCTCGATAGGGCAGGAGGCCGTGCCCACCGGCGTATGCGCTCACCTTTGGGACAGCGATTTCGTGCTGGGGACTCATCGCAGCCACCACCACTGCATCGCCAAGGGGGTCGACCTGAACGAGATGATGGCGGAGCTGCTCGGCAAGGCGACCGGCACGAACAAGGGCAAGGGCGGCACGATGCACATTGCCGACATCGACAAGGGTATGCTCGGCGCGAACGGCGTTGTCGGCTCGAACATTCCGGTCGCGACCGGCGTGGCGCTCAGCGCGAGTGTTCGCGGCTCGGACCAGGTGAGCGTGGTGTTCTTCGGCGACGGCGCCTCCAGCCAGGGGAGTTTGCACGAGTCCATGAACCTAGCCAGCATCTGGAAGCTGCCCATCCTGTTCGTCTGCGAAAACAACCGCTACGCCGAGGCCACTCCTTTCGAGTACTCGGTGGCGGGGGCCTCGATTTCCGGGCGCGCGGCGGGCTACGACATGCCCGGCGTAACCGTGGACGGCCAGTCGCTGCTTGACGTGTACGCGGCCGCGGGCGAGGCGGTCAGGCGGGCCAGGGCCGGAGAGGGGCCTACCCTCATAGAGGCGCAGACATACCGCTACCAGGGTCACTTCGGAGCTGACAACCCTCTCGGGTACAGGACGGAAGAAGAGGAAGCCTACTACCACGCGAGGGACTGCATCGACAGGCTCAGGGCGCACGTGCTGGAAGGGGAATACGCAACGGAGGCCGAGCTGTCCGCAATCGAGGAGAACGCTGTTTCCGCGGTCGCCGTTGCGACGAAGTTCGCCGACGAGAGCTCGTTCCCGGCTGACGACGAGCTCACCTCAGACGTGTACGTGTCGTACCGGTAAGTCGGCCAGTCGGAATCGGTTTGCGGCAATTGGGAGGCGAGATATGACGACAGCGAGCCAGACAAGGCGACTATCGTACATTCAGGCTGTCAACGAAGCGCTGCGCCAGGAGATGGAGCGCGACCCGTCCGTCATCATAATGGGCGAGGACATCGCGGGCGGGGCCGGACGCCCCGACAAAGAGGACGCATGGGGAGGCCCGATGCGGCTCACAAAGGGACTCATCGGCCAGTTCGGCTCGACCCGCGTGCGCGACACGCCCATATCCGAGGCAGGGTTCGTTGGCGCGGGAGTGGGAGCGGCGGCCACAGGACTGCGCCCCGTCGTTGACCTCATGTTCGTGGGGTTCTTCGGTGTGTGCGCCGACCAGATAGTGAACAATGCCGCGAAGATCCACTACATGTTCGGCGGCAAGGTGCGCGTGCCACTTACCATCATGACGGGAATCGGCGCGGGAACCAACTCCGCTGCCCAGCACTCCGAAACCCTGTACTCAGTGTTCACTCACTTCCCCGGGTTGAAGTGCGTCGTGCCCTCCAACCCGTATAACGCCAAAGGGCTGTTCGTGTCGGCCATCCGTGATGATGATCCGGTCATCATCTTCAACAACCGCCAGCTTCTCGGCAGGCGCTTTGACGTGGACGTTCCGGAGGAGGCCTACGAGGTCCCAATCGGCAGCGCGTCGATAGCCAGGGTGGGAACGGACGTTACGCTCGTCGGTATTGGTTACACGACGGGCGTGTGCCTGGAAGCGGCGCAGGATCTGGAGTCGAAGGGTTACTCCGCCGAGGTGATAGACTTGCTGTCCCTGTCTCCGATGGACGACGAGGCCATCGTCGAGTCGGTCAGGAAGACGCGAAAGATAGTCGTCGTCGATGAGGACTACCCGCGATGCAGCATCGCAAGCGACGTTTCCGCGCTGGCCGCGGAGCAGGCGTTCGACTACCTGGACGCCCCTCCCAAGCGAGTGAACCCGCCCCACACCTCCGTGCCGTACAGCCAGCCGTTGGAGGCCCTGTACGTGCCCAACAAGGCCCAAGTCGTGGAAGCCGCGCTTGAGGTCCTCGCGTAGCTATCAGCTCGATAAGAACCTACAGTGCGGGGCCAGGTTCCAAACTGCCCGCGTGCGATTTCTGAGCAGCGACCAGGAGAGGGCAAATGGCGACGCCCGTGGTGATGCCGAGACTCGGCGACTTCATGACCGAGGGACTGGTGAGCAGGTGGGCGAAGTCTGCCGGCGACTGGGTGAAACAGGGCGAGTTAATCGCCCAGATTGAGTCCGAAAAGCTCAACTACGACCTCGAGGCGTCGCAAGACGGATTTCTGCACACGTTTGCGGCAGAGGGCGAAACGGTTCCGGTGGATGGCCTTCTGGCTTATTTGCTGTCCGTGGGGGAGCTGCCGCCGTCCGCAAGCCCGAGCGGCGACGCGGGGCATGTATCGGAGGCCGCCGCGCCTGCGGCCGCGTCCGCAACGGCGCCGGCAAGAGGCCGAACGCGGCGAGGCGGCGCAACCGTGCCTTCGACGCCCGGCGCGCGCCGGCTGGCGGCACATCTCGGGATGGACATCTCCCTCGTTACGCCGACCGGCCCCCGCGGCAGGGTAGTGGATGCCGACGTCCGTGCGTACGCTGAGCATCAGAATGCCGCTGGCGGTCCCAGTGTTCCGCCGGGCCTTCCGGCACCCTCGAAAGTCGTCCCGCTGCAAGGCATGAGAAAGAGCATCGCCGAGCACATGCGAGGTAGCCTCGCCAGGACAGCGCAACTTTCCTACTTCCTGGAGGTAGACGTCACCGAGGTGCAGCGGCTCAGGCGGGAGACGTCCAGGGAATCGGGCAGTGTCATCACCCTGGCGCACGCGCTCATCATGGCCTGTGCGGGAGCGCTGCGGCGGGTTCCGGCCCACAACAGCGTGCTGGTGGACGGCAATGTGCTGTACTTCGACGAGGTGAACATCGGGTTGGCGGTCGCGCTCGATGAAGGCTTGATAGTGCCGGTCATCAGAAACGTGCAGGATAAGAGCATCTTCGAGGTCTCCGATGAGGTGCACGATCTGGCTGTTCGCGCCCGAGAGAACCGGCTGTCCCCCGACGAGGTTGTCGGCGGCACATTCACGATAAGCGTGCTCGGAACCGTTGACGGCTTCACGCCGATACTGAACGCGGGTCAGAGCTCCATTCTCGGAGTGGGGAGGCCAGTCACGAAGCCTGTCGTGAGGGGTGGAGAAGTTGTTGTAAGGGACATGCTGACGGTAAGCCTCACGTCTGACCACCAGGTCATCGATGGCGCGGTAGCGGCCGCGTTCCTTCGGCGGTTGCAGCGACTTATCGAGCAACCGTCTGAGCTCTTCAGGTAGGCCCGGCCTACCACAGGTGTTGTCATCGCGAGTGACGTGCTCGTATAATGCGACCTATGACTGACAGACTAAACAACAAGGTAGCCATCATAACCGGCGGCTCGTCCGGAATAGGCCGCCAGACTGCGCTGCGCTTTGCGCTGGAGGGGGCGTCCGTGGCCATCGCGGACCGCAACCGGCGCATGGGCGAGGAGACGCTGCGCTTGGTGGAGGAGGCGGGCGGCGAAGCGCTGTTCGTGCCGGTGGACGTCGCCGACCCGGCGCAAGTCGGGCGTATGGTGGAGCGCACGGTCGAGAGCTTCGGGCGCGTGGACGTGTTGGTCAATGCGGCCGCCATCCTGATTCGCACGCCGCCGCTCGCGGAGGTGGAAGAACGCGACTGGGACCTGATGATGGACGTAAACCTGAAGGGCCTGTTCTTCTGTTGCAAGTACGCCATACCCGCCATGCTCGACAGCGGCGGCGGCTCCATTGTCAACATAGCCTCCATGGCCGGGCTACGCGGCTACGGCATGTCGCTGCCCTATGCGGTTACCAAGGCAGGCGTCATCCACCTCACCACCACTGCCGCGGCCCAGTACACCCATCTGGGCGTGCGTGTCAACGTCATCGCGCCCGGATCGGTGGACACGCCCCAGTTCCGTGGCAGCACCGCGAGCAGCGAGGCCGTACGAGAGAGGGCGTCGCAGCACCCGATGGGGCGCGTCGGCACGCCCGATGAGATAGCCAACGTCATCGTGTTCCTGGCGTCCGACGAGGCGTCGTACGTCAGCGGCAGCCTGTTCGTGGTGGACGGCGGCCTGGCGAGCGTGGGGCGCTAGGGGAGGCCGAATGGACGCATTGACCGAAATCGCCAATCGCGCAGTAGCCGACTATGGCTTTCGCCAGGCGGCGCTGTGGAGTCCGGGGGACGTCGCGGCGCGGTGGGAGCTGTCGGCCGAGGAGACGGAAGTGCTGGAGGGCGCGCTGCACGACGCGCTCGACGAGCTCCCCATTCCCGTGGAGCCTGCCGACGTTCCCGCGCAGCAGGAGCGCATCGCCGAGATCATCAGGCAGGCTCTGGCGGGATAACGCGCTAGAGCGTGTTCTTCACAATCTGGCCGCCCTTGACCACGAGCGGGATGTTGGCGGCGTCGGCCAGCAGTTCGATGTCAGCTAGCGGGTCGCCTGCGACCGCTACAAGGTCGGCCTCGTAGCCCTCGCGAACCTCACCGATTCGGCCCTCCAGATTGAAGAGCCTCGCGTTCGTGCTGGTGGCGCTGACGATGGCGGCCATCGGCCCCAGCAGCCTGGCCTTGTGCACCAGCTCGCCGCCCCGGCCGGTCTGGCGCTCGCCGAGTATGTCGGACCCCGAGCCGATGGCCGCGCCCGCCTCCCTTGCCATGCGCACGCTGTCCGGCATCAGGCCGCGCACCTGCTCCAGCTTCATCATGCTGTAGTGTGAGACACCCTCGGCCTCCGGCGACTCCGCCAGCCGCTCGATCACGAGCAGGGTCGGGACGACGAATGCGCCAAGCTCCGCGATTCGCACCGCTGTAGGCTCGTCGAGGATGCTGGCGTGCTCTAGCGACCGCACGCCGGCGTCCAGGGCGTTGTTCATGGACGGCGAGGTGTGGCAGTGGGCCAGCACGTAGGTGCCCGCGGCCCTGGCCTCGTAGACCGCCGCGCTCAACTCCTGGACGCTGAATCCCAGGCTGTCCAGCCTGTCCATCTGCGACATCACGCCGCCGGACGCCATCACCTTGATCTGCGTCGCGCCCAGCCTGAGCTGCTGGCGGGCGGCGGCGCGTACCTCGTCCACGCCGTCCACCAGCGCGGTGGCGGCCAGAACGCCTGGGATGGCGAGTTGCGGGGAGTTGTCGTAGCGCCCGCGGTGGTCTCCGTGTCCGCCGGTCTGGGACAGCGGGGAGCCGGATGGAAGGATGCGCGGTCCGCTTATCAGCCCCTGTTCGACCGCACGCGCGAAAGCGGGGTCTAGCCCTCCGGCGTCTCTGACCGTGGTGAACCCCTCCTGGAGGGCGATGTTGATGTTCTCGATGGTGCTCAGAGTGTAGGTCACGAGATTGGCGTCGTCGCCGTACGACCCGGCGTTCACCCCCACGAGCCCGAAGTGGACGTGGGCGTCGCTGAGGCCGGGCATGAGCGTATGCCCGGTCAGGTCGATGGCGGTCGCGCCGGGTGGCAGGCCCACCTCGGACGCGGGGCCGACGCGGGTGATCGCGCCGTCTTTGACCAGCACGCTCATTCCGGTCCGGGGATCAGAGCCGGTGCCGTCCATGAGGGTCGCGTTTTGCAGAAGGAGGTCAGTCATCTCTTCATCATCCTATGTGCTCACATTCGTTGACGGATGCGCATTGGGCAGGGGCGAGTTTCAAACCCGCCCTATGTCTCGTGAATTGCGTCTTCACGCCGGCCCGCATTCGCACGGAATGCCAGCCAGTCTTCGAGGATCCGGTAGTCGTGCGGAAACGGCAGCGGTGGCATGTCGGCTATCTCGAAAAAGGCCGCTCCCTGTGCGTCGTGGCCCGCCTCAAGCTTGCCACACACCACCTCGGCCGCGTAGACGGCTACCGCGACGTGCAGGCCGGTCTCGGAGTACAGGCCGACCAGGCCGTTCAGACGCACGTGCAGTCCGGTCTCTTCCAGAGTCTCACGGACCGCCGCGTCCTCAACGCGCTCGCCGCGGTCCACGTACCCCGACGGAAAGCTCCATCTGCCAAGGTGGGGTTCGACACCGCGGCGCACCAGGGCGAGCTTGCCATCGACGGCCACGAGTGTCACCGCCGCCAGCTTGGGGTCCTCGAAGACCGCAACGCCGCAATCTCTACAGCGTGGCCGTGGCTTGGCATCGACTATCTCCGTCTCCAGGGCGCCGCCGCAGTACTGGCAAAACCTCGGTTCGCGCTGCAAGTCTCCTCCCGCACCGGTCGGGTGTGGGCTAATGCTAGCGCGTGCGCCCGTGGCTGTCCACTTGTGGGACGACGCATGGTGCGAGCGCTCCGGACTGTCCGTGGACGGCGGGCCTTCGCACGCGTATCCGTGTTTGACCGCCAACACGGGCGCGCCTATAATCGCGACGCCGGGCGCAGGCGAGACCTCGTTCAGACTCAGCCCGCACGCGGCCACAAAGGAGGCGCTAAATGGGCGACATAAGACCGAACGTTGTAAAGCGAATGCTGGCGGCCGGGCAGGCCGCGACTATCCTGAGCGGCTACAACTCCGCCGACGTAATCGACTTTCTGGGCCAGTTCGATTTCGACGGAATTTGGCTGGAGGGCGAGCACGGGCCGGTCGACTTCGGCGACGTGCCGGACCTGACGCGGGCGTGCGACCTGTGGGGCAAGACGTCGGTTGTGCGGGTCAACTCCAACAACTACGTCACTGTCTACCGGACGCTGGATCTGGGCGCTCAAGGGATTGTGGTCCCACACGTGAACACCGCTGACGAGGCCAGGGCGGTGGTGGACGCTGGCAAGTTCCACCCGCTCGGCTCGCGCGGCATGTACACCAGCCGCCAGGGCCACGGCGTGCCGGATTACCTGCAGCGCGCCAACGACGAGACGCTGCTGGTGGTGCTCATCGAGGACATCGCCGCGGTCGGGAACCTGGGCGAGATCGTCGAAGTGGACAACATCGACGTGTTCTTCGTCGCGCCCAGCGACCTCGCGCAGAGCATGGGACACCTGGGAAGGGCGGACCACCCCGAAGTGCAAGAGGTCATCGACGGGGCAATATCGCAGATTGTCGGAGCAGGGAGGACGGCAGGCACGGTAGTGTCGGACGCCACGGTCGAGAGCTACGTCGCCAAGGGCGTGCGATTCCTTATGACTAGCTGGAACGCCTGGCTGGCCTCCGCGGTGCAGGACTTCGTCCGAAAGGTCGACGCGGCCCCGCGCTAACCCCCTCAGTCCCGGGGTTGGCATCCGCAGGGCCGCGAATGCCAGTCTACCGGCGCTTGAGGGCGCGCCCGGGCAGGGCGCCGGTGTGCGCGCCATCGTCGATCACCACGGTCCCGTTGACTATCACGTAGTCGATGCCGATGGGAAGCTGCTTCGGCTCGGTGCGCGTCGCCGGCGCGGACACCTTGTGCGGGTCGAATATGGTGACGTCGGCCTTCATACCATCGCGCAGGAGGCCGCGGTCGGACAGCCCCAGCCGCCGCGCCGGGAACGACGTCATCTTGCGTATGGCCTCCGGCAGCGACATCTGCCTCTCCTCGCGCACGTACTCCGCCAGAATCACGGGGAAACAGCCGTAGGTACGTGGGCTCGGAAAGTCGCCTAGCAGGACGGCGTCGCTGCCTACCATCGACATGGGATGCGTGACGAACGCGGGCAGCGTGTTGCCGTTGGTGCCGGCCGCAACGTAGCACGTCTGCAGGTCTTCGGCGAGCAGCAGGTCGCAGAGCGCGTCGACCTCCGTCTTGCCCATCATTTCGGCAATCTCGGCCACCGACCGGCCCTCGTACTTGTGGTTTTCGGGGCGCTTGAAGTAGGTCAGCCACATGTCCTGCCAGGTGGGCGCCCTCGGCCCGATCTCCCTGCGTAGGCGTTCGCGTCCCTCCTCGGAGCGCAGCACCTGCTTCAGCCGTTCGGGGCCGCCGTCGTGGGTCCAGTCGGGGAAGACTATGAGAATGCGAGTGCTGCCGTAGACGTAGGGATAGCTGTCGAAAGTCACGTCCTGGCCGCCGGCCTGGGCGTCCTCCAGCAGCTCGAGCATTCGCCGCCCGCCGCCCGCGCTGGGGGCGCGCTGGTAGAAGTGGGTCACGTGGAGGGGTGCGCCGCTGCGCTGCGCTATATCCAAGGCCTCGCGGAACGGGTCCAGGAACTGGTCGCCCAGCCGATAGCGGACGTGGGTGTGATAGAACCCGCCCAGCCCTGCCGCCGTGGACGCGAGCGCCGAGACTTCCGCGGTGTCGGCGTAGTTGCCCGGCGGGTAGTCGAGGCCGGTGGAGAGGCCCACCGCGCCCTCCTCCATGGCTTCCCTCATTATGGCCTGCATGTTGGCGATTTCCGCGGGGGTCGCCGGCCTGTCGTCCCAGCCGATGGCGTCTATGCGCACGGGCGAGTTGCCCAGGATGTAGGCGATGTTGACTGCCACCTTGCGGTCGAACATCGCGAGGTACTGCTCCACGGTGGACCACGACCCCGGCAGCGGCGGGTCGCCGTCCAGGCCGGAGTTCAGCTCGACGAATCGAAGGAAGTTCTCCCTTGTCCTGAACGGTGCGTAGGAGTTGCCGTCAACGCCGACCAGCTCCGTCGTGATGCCCTGGTGCACTTTCGGCTCGTGCCTGGGCTCCGACAGTATGACGAGGCCGGCGTGGGAGTGCATGTCGATGAAGCCGGGGCACACGATCCGGCCCGACGCGTCGATTGTGCGCGCCGCTTGAACGTGCGAGACGTCGCCGCGGAGCAGGCGCAGCGTGTCGCCCTCGACGCCCACCGAGCCGTAGAAGCCCTGGCTGCCGGTGCCGTCGATGATCATGCCGCCGGTGATGAGCAGGTCGAGCATAAGTGTCCTTCCCCCGTTTCTGTCGATTCGCCGCGGCTCCGCGCCGGGCGGGCAAGCAACTGCGATTCTACATCGTGCGGGCGCGCTTATCCAGACCGGCGGCTCCTCACACGGGAAGGGACATTCTGGAAGAGACCAGTCCGTACATTCGGTCCTTCCTTGGCCGTGCCCAGAATTACACACATCCTGATATACTTTCTGCTAACCATCCGCCCCACAAAGGCGTTGCAATAGACAGCGGAGGAAAGCTTCGAAATGCTGGAACTCAGGAGTACAGTCGTTGGATTACGGGAGCGCATTGCCGATATCACGGTGCGTCTTTGACCTCGAAGGCAAGCGTGGACAGATCGGCCGCCTGGAAAAACAGGCGATCGAACCCGACTTCTGGAACTCTCCCTCTAAGGCCCAGCACACCATGAGGCGAATATCCGCCCTGACTCAGGAGGTCCATGAGTGGCAGTCTCTGGACGAGGCGGCGGCTTCGGTGGAGGAGTGGCTGGAACTGGCGCTGGAGGAGGAGGACGACTCGCTGCTCAGCGGTTTGAGGCAGGACCTCGCGGAGGTGAGCGAGCGGTTGGGCGCTCTCGAGTTCAAACTGGCCCTTTCGGGCGAGTATGACGAGCGCAACGCCATCATCGCGCTGCACGCGGGCGCCGGTGGCGTGGACTCCCAGGACTGGACGCGAATGCTAATGCGAATGTACCTGAGGTGGGCCGAGCGGAGGGGCTTCTCCAGCGATGTGCTGGACGTCTCCTTCGGCGAGGACGGCGGCGTGAAGAGCGCGACCGTCCAACTGTCCGGCCCATACGCGTTCGGTTACATGCGGGCCGAGCGGGGAGTGCATCGCCTGGTCAGGATATCGCCCTTCGACGGCAACCACGCTCGGCACACCTCGTTCTCACTGGTGGAGGCGCTTCCGGAGGCCGAGGAGGGCGTGGACGTTACGATCGACCCCGATGACGTCAAGCTCGAGGTGTTCAGGGCCGGTGGAGCGGGAGGCCAGAGCGTTCAGAAGAACTCCACCGCGGTCCGAGTGACGCATCTGCCAACCGGCATACGGGCTAGCTGCCAGAACGAGCGTTCCCAGCGCCAGAACCGCGAGTTCGCCATGCGCATACTGCTGGCCCGGCTGGTGGAGCTCGAAATGCGTCGCAGGGCCGAAGAGATGGCGCGACTGAAGGGAGAGCACATCTCTCCCGAATGGGGCAACCAGATAAGAAGCTACGTCCTGCACCCGTACCAGATGGTGAAAGACCACCGGACGGGCCACGAGGACTCAGCCGCCGAGGACGTACTCGACGGCAACATCGACTCATTTATCGAGACGTTTCTAGCGTCGCAGGTTGGAGGGTGACATTGTTCAAGCTGAAGTGGATTCTGCTCGTCGTGTTCGTTTTGGCCGCGTTCGTGGCGGTTGCGTGCGGTAGCGATTCTAGTGAGGAAGAGGCGGATTCGAGCGAGGGGTCCGCGCTGTCTACACCGACGCCGGTTCCCTCTGAACCAACGGCCACGGCGCCCGCCAGCGAGCCGACGGCTGGCGGCGTCTTTCGCAGGCAGTGGGCAGACCCGCCTACGCTTGACCCGCATCTGACTACAGACACGACGTCTTCGTTCGTGGTGGTCGAGCTGTTCAGCGGCCTCGTCACACTCAACACCGACCTGGAGCTGGTGCCCGATATCGCCGAGCGCTGGGAGATCAGCGCCGACGGCCTGCAGTACACTTTCTATCTGCGGCCCAACGCCAAATTCCACGACGGCAAGCCGGTTACCGCACAGGACTTCAAGTGGTCCATCGAGCGGGCGGCCGCGCCGGAGACGGCCTCACCCGTAGCGGACACTTATCTTAACGACATCGTCGGCGCGCTCGACTACATCAAGGGTGACGCGACCGAGATCTCTGGCATTCGGGTTGTGGACGACACGACGTTGAGCATAACCGTCGACCAGCCGAAGGCCTACTTCCTCGCCAAGCTGACGTACCCGACGGCGTTCGTCGTAGACCGCGCCAACGTGGAGGCCGGCGGTCGCGGCTGGACCGACAACCCGAACGGAACCGGGCCGTTCAGACTGAAGGAGTACAAGATCGGAGAGCGCATCGTCCTGGAGCGCAACGAGCATTTCTACCGAGAGCCGGCCAAGGTAGACACCATTCTGCTGAACCTCGCCGGCGGACAGTCCATGGCGATGTACGAAAACGACGAGATCGACATTACCGGCGTCAGCCTGTTCG
Source organism: Dehalococcoidia bacterium (assembly GCA_965217705.1). GTDB lineage: Bacteria > Chloroflexota > Dehalococcoidia > Lucifugimonadales > CATOSD01 > CATOSD01. The sequence continues at coordinate 112,522 of CBDCJA010000002.1, forward strand.
ACCTCGAGCGTGTGCTGGACCCCAATGAGCCGTTGAACAAGGAGCTGGTGGTGGCGCCGCCCGACTTCAGCATCTCCTACATCGGCTTCAACACCAGCATGGCGCCGTTCGACGATCCCAAGTTCAGGCAGGCGCTCAACCATGCTATAGACAAGGAGCTAATCGCAACCGAGGTTCTCTCTGACCTGGTAGTACCCGCATTCGGCATATTGCCACCCGGGTTCCCCGGCTACAACGAGAACCTGGTTGGTCTGCGGCACGACAAAGAGCTCGCCCAGCGGCTGCTGAACGAGTCCAACTACGCAGACGCCGCGTCAAGGCCGCGGATCGTCATTACCGTGCCCGGCACCGGCGGCACGATTGGGCTGGACCTCGAGGTCGTGATCGAGATGTGGCGCCAGGTCCTGGGCGTGGAAGTCGAAATCCAACAGGTGGAATGGGCGACTTATCTCGAAGACCTCAACGATGCCAAGTTCCAGGCCTACGCCGGTCTGGGCTGGCAGGCGGACTATCCCGATCCGCAAGACTTCCTGGACATTCTGTTCCACACCGACAGCGCGCTCAACCACGGCGCGTACTCCAACCCGGAGCTGGACGCCATACTGGAACGGGCCCGCACACAGCAGGACCCGCTAGAGCGCATCTCAGAGTACAGACGGGCGGAGGAGATGATCGTTGAGGATGGCGCCTGGGTGCCGCTGTGGTACACCGGCGAGCGCCACCTGCTGCTCAAGCCTCACGTGGATGGCTACCGCGTTACACCGATGATCGTCCCCAAGCTCAGGGAAGTGCGAATCAACTGATACGATAGAGGCCAAGGGCCGGCGCGGCGGTGGAAGTTGCGTGATGCTGCTTCCGCCGCCGTTTCCTTTTGTCCTCGCTTTCTGGCACTGACGCGCTTCTTTTGCATGAATTTCTCCTTGAATCCCCGCGCGCGGTGGACTTAGCCTCTATGCACGCGAACAAGTCGAAGGAGGTTGCCCATGAACATCAATGCATACCTCAACTTCAACGGCAACTGCCGAGAAGCTTTTGAGTTCTACCAGTCCGTATTTGGTGGCGAGTTCAACCACGTCGCCACGTTCGCGGAAGGGCCGGACGAGATGCCGGTCGGCGACGCCGAAAAGAACAAGATAATGCACGTGTCGCTCGACGTGGGTTCAAGCGTTCTGATGGGAAGCGACGTGCCGGAGCATTTCGGACCGCCTCGCACGTTCGGCGATAACGTTGCCCTTTCGTTCACTGCCGACAGCCGGCTGGATGCCGACGCCCTCTTTGCCGCTATGTCGATGGGGGGAAGGGTGGAGATGCCCATGCAGGACATGTTCTGGGGCGACTACTTCGGCGCCTGCGTCGACCGCTTCGGAGTCAACTGGCAGTTCCTCTACTCGCCTGCCCATTAGCCGGCGGGCGCGGGCTCATGCCTCTCCACGTATGGCACGGCGGGGAGCGCTAAAGTATCTGAGATAGGAACAGCTTGGTCCTGTCACTCTGCGGGTCTTCGAAGATTTGCTCCGGCGGCCCTTCCTCGACCAAGACGCCCTCGTCGAACATCATCATCCGGTCCGCCACCTCTCGCGCGAAACCCATTTCGTGCGAGACGACCAGCATCGTCATGCCGGATTGCGCCAGCTCCTGCATAACGTCGAGCACCTCTTTGATCATCTCCGGATCGAGGGCCGAGGTGGGCTCGTCGAACAGCATAACCTTGGGCTGCATGGCGAGCGCCCGCGCAATGGCTACGCGCTGCTGCTGGCCGCCGGAAAGCTGGGCCGGGTACTTGTCGGCCTGCTCCTCGATTCCCACACGGCGCAGCAGGTCCAGAGCGGTCTCCTCCGCCTCCGCCGCGGGCACCTTGCGCACCTTGACGGGGGCCAGGGTGATGTTGTTCATAACGCTCAGGTGGGGAAACAGGTTGAAGGATTGGAAGACCATCCCCACTTCTCGCCGTATCGCGTCGATGTTTCGAATGTCGTTCGACAGCTCGAGGCCGTCCACGATGATGTCACCCCGCTGGTGCTGCTCCAGGCGGTTGATGGTGCGGATGAAGGTGGACTTGCCCGAACCCGACGGTCCGAATATGACCACTACTTCACCGCGCCCAACGCTTGTGGTTATGCCTCTGAGCGCGTGAAACTCCCCGTACCACTTGTGCACGTCGCGGCATACGATGATGTCTTGAGTTTCGCTTCTTGCCTCTGAAGTGGCCAAAACACTCCCCCTATCTCTCTCCCACGCCCAGGTGCCGCTCATAACGGCGGCTGACGTATGACATGCCGTAGCAGAACACCCAGAACACCACGGCGATGAAGATGAAGAGCTCTTTCGCGCTGGAAAGGAGTTCTGGATTGCCCTGAATGTACGCCCGGCTCTCCTCGACTATGTCCAGCATCCCGATGATGTAGACCAGGCTGGTGTCCTTGAACAGCGAGATGAACTGGCCCACGATCGCCGGAATGACGTTGCGTATTGCCTGGGGCAGCGAGATGAGCAGCGTCGTTTGCCATCCCGGCAGACCCAACGCCCTGGCGGCCTCTGCCTGTCCTGGGTGCAGCGCCTGCAACCCTCCCCGTATGTTCTCCGCCATGTACGCCGAGCTGAACAGCGTAATAATGATTGCGGCGCGAGGCAGGGGGTCCAGGGGGAAGTCCCTGGGAAACGCAAGGGGAACCAGCACCTGCGACATGAAGAGCAGCGTGATAAGAGGCACGCCTCGGAACACCTCGATGAACACGACGCAAATCGCCTTGACGACCTGAAGATCGCTGCGGCGGCCCAGGGCCAGCCCAATGCCGATGGGCAAGCTCAGCGATATGCCGGCCAACGCCAGCAGTATGTTGAGCATCAGCCCGCCCCAGTTTTTCAGGTCCACCACCGGCTCCAGGCCGGGAACCCAACCGAACGGCAAGTCCGGCATCAGGCCGGGCCCACCGTCCTCCCATCCCCTCAGTAACAGCAACGCAAGCAGGAACGCCGCGAGGGCGAATATACCGACGCCTTTGACGGTCCCGAAGTAGGAGGAGTAGCGGGCCAGAGCCCACCCCAGTGCAAGCGCCGGCAGGTTCGCCAGCAGCAGCAGCCGGACGTCTATGCCCATCCGCTCGAAGTCGTAAGGGAGGAACGCGAAAGCCGCGGCGGCGCCGGCGGTGATGATCGCGATCCGCTTGGCCACTCCGCCGCCAGCGACCGCCCAGACCATTCCCAGAAGCATGGAGACCAGCAGAAGGCCCACCTGCGGTCTCCAGAAGCAGTTGTTTCCGGGGCAAGACTGGTCGGTGTTGTACGGCCCCAACACGAACAGCCCGCCAATCTCCGCCAGAACGCCCCATTCCGCGCCCGTGAACACCCACTTGAAGCCGAACCACCCCCCAACCAGCAGGACAGCAGCGGAGGCGATGGTCAGAGCGCCGCTGAACCGCGAATCGAACAGGTTGGCGCGCATCCATCCAAGCACGCCCACTTCGGAGCGGGGCGGGGGCAGTATGGGGGCGGGCGCCGTCTGCGAATTTGTCGCCATGGCCTAGCCTTCCCGGAACCGTATGTGGCGGTTGTACAGGTTGCCGATCAGCGACCAGGTGAGGCTCATCGCGAGGTAAGCCAGCATAATCAGTATGAAGATGGACACCGCCGGCGCGGTCTGTGTCATGGTCTTGGCGACGTTGGTCAGGTCGGAGTAGCCGATGGCGCCCGCGAGGCTGCTGTTCTTGGTCAGATTCAGGCACTGGCTGATGAGTGGCGGGATTATCACGCGCAGGGCCTGGGGAAACGTAACGTGTCGAAGGGCCTTCATCGGGGACAAGCCGAGCGCGGATGCGGCCTCGCGTTGGCCGCGGCTAACCGACTGTATCCCGGCGCGCACTATCTCCGCGATGAACGATGAGGTGTAGATCACGAGGCCGACCAGAAGCCCCAGCAGTCCCGCCGACGCGGTGAAGCCGCCCTCGATGCGCCCGAATCTGCCCTCAGGCGCCGGATAGGATGAGACGAATGGCGCTGCTCCGAAAGCTAACCCGACCACCACCCATCCGAGGACGCCGATCAGCAGCGTCGCGGCAAAGCCGTACAACACGGGGTAGGACGAAATGCCTGTCTGTATCTCGCGGCGGCTCTGAAAGCGGTGGACTGCGACGCCAGTCACGACCGCGACCGCCGCCACCGCAAGCCAAGCCCACCCAGCGCCCGGGCTGCTGGCTGCCATCCAGGGGACCGATATGCCGGCGTTGTTGACGTAAATGTTGCTGGCGATGACGTATCCCTCACGGACCGGAGGCAGCACGAGCAGAATGTAAAACCAGAAGAATAGCTGCACCAATAAGGGAACGTTGCGGAAGAACTCGATGTAGACCGTGGCTATCCTGGACACTATCCAGTTGGTGGACAGCCGCGAGACACCCACGAAGATGCCCAGCAGGATCGCGAGGATTATGCCTGCTACCGCGACGAATAGGGTGTTGGTGGCGGCGACTACCAGCGCATAGCGGAAATCGTCGGAAGAATCGAAGGGCAGTATGTGCTGACCGATGGGCGTCTGATAGGCCCTGGACAGAAAACTGTATCCGAAGGGGATGTTGCGCTCTTGTATAGCGCTGCCGATGTTGAAGAAGAACCATGCAACCAGGGCCACCACCACCACGCCCGACACGATCTGCGACGTCCAGCGGATGATGCGCTCATGCCGCCAGACCGGTATGCCCTGGTAGGTCAGATTTCGTGGTATGGTCGCCATGCGCCCTGCCAGTCCCGCTCTCGGCCAAGGCGGGGGTTAGAGCCATCCGACAAGGGGAGGAGTGGCGCCGCCCGTGATCGTCTTGCGGGGCGGCGTCTACAATCCCCTTTCAAGCATGGGCAGGGGCAGGCTATTGACCTGCCCCTGCCGTTCTCGGCGGCGCCGAGCCGGTTATCAGCCGAGACGAGTCACGTCCGCTCGGCTGATCGCCGCAAATTGATTACTCGAGACTTTCCTTACCGCAGGGGCGCCGCGTAAATCTGGCCGCCCTTGGGGCAGTCGGAGCAGGGTGCCGAGGCCCAGAGGGCGTTCCGGCCGTTCTCCCTTGGGAGGTCGATGCCGCCCGGGCCAAGGTTGCGGTTGTAGATTTCGCCGTAGTTGCCCACCGAGCGAATCACGGTCTGCGCGGCATTCAGGCTCAGGCCAAGGCTCTCCTGGCCGAAGGAACCCTCCAGACCGAACAGCCTGTCAACCTTGGTGTCGCCGGTGGCGGCGGAGGGCACGTTTGCCGAGGTCACACCGTAGGCTTCCGCGTAGATGAGCATGCCCATGACGGTCTTGACGATGTCGAACCACTGGTCGTCGCCGTGAGGGACCACCGGTCCAAGCGGCTCCTCAGAGATAGTCTCGGGAAGAATCACGTGGGCGCTCCTGTCGGCGAGCGCGGTCCCCAGCGCGGCGAGCTGAGAGCGGTCGTTGGTGAAGGCGTCACACTGACCCTCTTCGTAGGCGGCTATCACGGCGTCGGTGCCCTCGAACGTCAGCGGCTCAATGTTCAGGCCGTTCTGGTTCGAGAAGTCCTGAAGGTTCAACTCGGTCGTCGTTCCCTGGGTGACGCAGACCGAAGCGCCCTGCAACTCAAGCGCGCTATCGATGCCCAGGCTCTTGTTGACCATGAAGCCCTGCCCGTCGTAGAACATCGTCTGGGCGTAGTTGCCCCATTGGGCGTCGCGCGAGGATGTCCAGGTGACCGTGCGCACCAGCATGTCGACTTCGCCGGACTGTACTGTCGGGCCGCGCTCTGCTGCTGAAATCAGGCGAATCTCGAAGGCGTTGGGGTCGCCCAACACAGCTGCGGCAAGGGCTCGGCACAGGTCGATGTCGAAGCCGACGTTGTTGCCGGCACTGTCCAAGTAGCCGTAGCCGGGCACGTCGTTGCGGCTGGCACAAACGACTTTACCGGCCTCTTTCACCGAATCCAGTCGGGTCACTTCTTCCTCCGGCTCCTGGCAAGCTACCAAAGCCAGCGCCGCGACGGCCGCTAGCGCGGCAATGGCAAAGAGCTTGTACACCTTCGACATCTGGTCAACCTCCCGTTTCCGTCATATGAAACCTGTGGCGCGTTCCCGCCATTTGGCGGCACTTTAGTCGCGCGCCAAGACAATTTTAGTTGCGGGCCGCTAGAGTGTCAACGACAATTGGCTGTCTGTGCACTGATTCTTAGTCTCAAACGGGCGGACAGCAAAGCGGTCGGCCGTATGAGAGCCGTATACAGCGTTCAACCGGACGCCGATTGCATTGCCTCCACCAGGTGCGCCGCGGCAGACTCCGGATCGTCGGCGAGGGTGACCGCGCTAACCACGCAGACGCAGTCTGCGCCAGCCCGAACGACGTCGGCAATGTTGGCCAGGTTGATGCCCCCAATCGCCACTACAGGCATCGAAACGGCCTCTTTGACTTCTCTGATGGCGTCCACGCCCAGGGACCTGCGTCCGCTCTTGCCCATCGTGGTCGTGGCGAAGATAGCGCCCACGGCAACGTAGTCCGCCCCGTCGGCCCGCGAACGGAGCGCCTCGCCGACGCTGCCGTTGGAGGTCCCCACGAGCTGTCGCGCGTCCAGCACGGCGCGGGCGCTGGCAACCGGCAGGTCCGTCTGGCCCACGTGCAGCGCGTGGGAGCTGACGGCGCGGGCCAGATCGGCGTCGTCGTTGACCACGAACAGACCGCCGTAGTCTTCGCACATCGCCTGTAGCCTTAAAGCGTCGGGCAGCATCTCACCCTTGTCGCGGGACTTGTCCCTAAGCTGCACAACGCTTGCTCCGCCCCGCAAAGCCGCCTTGGCGACGTCCAATATCGGGCGGCCCCTCGTTGCCTCCGGGTCGACGATGAAGTACAGGCCCCGCACCCGGGCGGCGGCCGATGCGCGCAGGCCGGCGGCCACCTGCCCCGCGGCCTGCGCGAGCACGTTCCTGGCACGGTCGAACTGGCCAGCGCTTAGGGAAGGTACGCCGGCGGCAGCCCATCCGGCCAGCGCGTCGATCGACGCGGACATGGACTCGATGGCGGGCAGGGCGACCTGGAGGTTCACGTTGGACACGGTGGCCGCACCATCGTCTACTTCGGCGTTCTCCCAGGCGGGCGCGTCAACCTTGATCTCCGTCTCCAGAGACTCCCAGAGCGCTCTGAAGTCCGAACGCAGGCCCGACGGCAAAGTCATCACCCTTTGCAGGAAGCGGCTGCTCTCCACGACAACCGCCAAGTGAGCGTTCACTAACGGGTTCATGCTTGCGACCTCCACAACAGGCCAGACTTTGGTGGCGATCCCGTGCAGGGCGCCGGATGGCGCTGGTTACGCCGGGCTGATGGTACACGGCCCGCCTCGCAGCCGTCCAGCGCCGGGCGCCGCGACAGGCCGTCTCGTTGACAGCCTCCGACCGCCGCCTTACACTCACGCTTCAATGGCGCATGGTCATAGCTCACGTGAAGGAAGAGGACAACAGCCATGGGAGCAACCCAAGACATCGCTCGCTTCGTCGTGGAGACTGACGTTGAGGCCCTACCGGAGCGCCTCATGCACGAGGGCAAGCGGTGCCTCATCAACTATCTCGCCGTTTCGCTTTACGCTTCGACAGACCCTTCGCTGAACATACTGCTTGACGTGTTCCGAGAAGAGGGTGGCAATGCCAGCGCCTCGGTCGTCGGCGCGGAGGCGCGCACCTCTATGCAGAACGCAGCGTTGGCGAACGGTTACCTCGCCCACCTGGATGACTACGACGACACACACTTCCCGACGATCATCCACCCATCTGCGCCGACCTTTCCCGCGGCGCTTGCCGTGGCTGAGCGAGTCGGCACCGACGGGCGCAGCGCGCTGGCGGCGTCGGTGCTGGGCATGGAGATTACGTGCCGCATCGGCATGGCCGTTCACCCCGCCCACTACGACGAGGGCTGGCACATCACCGGCACTTGCGGGGTATTCGGCGCGGCCGCCGCCTCGGGTAGGCTGCTCGGCATGGACGCCGACCGCATGGCCCACGCGCTGGGGGTCGCCGGAGCCCAGGCGTCTGGACTACGCGTTTCTTTCGGTTCGATGACCAAGCCACTACACCCAGGGCGGTCCGCGCAGAGCGGTGTGCTGGCGGCGCTGCTTGCCAGCCGGGGCTTCACCTCCACCACCGAGATACTGGAGGGCAGGAGGGGCTTCGCCGAAGTCTACTCCGCGGAAAGCGACCTGGGCCGCGCGACTGATAGGCTGGGAGATCATTGGGAGCTATACCGGAACGGCCTCAAGCCATACGCCTGCGGTGTCGTCAACCATCCCCTGATCGACGCCATGGTGCGCTTCCGAGATACGCACGGCGTCACCAGCGGCATGGTCGAGAGCGTGCGGGCGATGGTCCATCCACTGGTGCTCGAGCTCGTCGACCGTCCCCATCCCAGGGTAGGGCTGGAGGGCAAGTTCTCGTACCAGCACAGCATGGCCGTGGGGTTGGTGGACGGGGCGGCGTTTCCGGCGCAGTACACCGACGCGCGCGTCGCCGACCCTGAGATCACGCGGCTGCGGGACAGGATATCCGCGACGGTGGACGGTGCACAGGAAGAGGGCTCCGCCGAGGTGACCGTGGTGCTGAAGGACGGGCGAGAGTTGACAGAGGTGGTAGAGCACGCGACGGGCACGCCGGACAACCCGATAAGCGACGACCAGCTCGAGGACAAGTTCCGTGCCCTCGCGGGCCGCACCCTGTCAGAAGCGCAGGTCGAGAGGGCCCTCAGTCGCCTGTGGGCGCTGGAAGAGTTGGAAAGCGTAGGGGAGTTGTTCCCGCTGCTCCGGGCCGGCGGGTAGGCGCCGCGAGACTGAGAGCGTTACTGGCGGACACGCCGAGGAGCAGGGGTGAATGACACAGTCGCTGCTGGACGGCCTCAACGTTCTTGAGCTTGGCGAAGGCGTATCGGCGGCGTACTGTGCGAAACTCCTGGGGCAGTTGGGCGCGCGGGTGGTCAAGGTCGAGCCGCCGGAAGGCGATCGCACGAGACGCGTAGGACCCTTTCCGGGCGACGAGGCGCACCCCGAGCGCAGCGCACTCTTCCTGGCTCTCAACGTCAACAAGTACGGAGTGACCGTCGACCTCACGACCGAGGAGGGACGCCAGGCGGCGCGGTCCCTGGCGAATGGCTCCGACGTCGTGGTGGAAAACCTGGGGCTGGGCGCACTGGACCGGCTGGGCCTGGGCTACGATAGCCTTGCCGCTTCCAATAGCGGCCTGGTACACGCGTCGATTACGCCCTTCGGACCGTGGAGCACCCGCGACGGCGACCGCGCCACCGATCTGACCCTCTTCCACGGGAGTGGACACGCCCACGCGCTGCTCGGCCCTGTAGACGACCCCGCTCGCGCCGCGCCGGTGCGCGCCGGCGGCTGGCAGTCGCACATGGCCGCCGGGCTTGCTGCCGCGACCGCGGTGCTGACCGCGCTCTACCACAGGCAGGTCACGGGCGAAGGGAGCCGCGTGGACGTATCGGAGTACGAGGCCCTGGCCACACAGCTCATAGCATCGTTCGCCGGCCACGCATATGGGCAGCCCGCGGCGTCTCGCGACCGCAGGGAGACCGGCTCGGTGGGCGCCATCGGTGGCGTCCTGCCGTGCAACGACGGCTACGTCGCCATTTCGCCGCGGGAGGAGGCACAGTGGAGGCAGTGGATCGAGGTGATGGGCAATCCCGACTGGGGCGCCGACGAACGCTTCGCAACCAGGGAGGCCAGGGAGGCGAACACCTCGGAGCTGTGGGGGCTGCTGGGCGAGTGGAGCCGGCGCTACTCCAAGTTCGACATCGCCAGATGGGGTCAGAGTCGACGGATACCGTGCTTCCCGGTGAACACCGCTGAAGACCTGTTCACTGACCCGCACCTGGCGCATAGGGAGTTCTTCAGCGAGCTGGAACATCCGGTCGCGGGCACACTTCGTTACCCGGGCGCGGCCTACAGGCTGTCGAACTCGCCGGCGAGCGCCAACCGGCGAGCAGCACCGACGCTGGGCGCGCACAACCATCTGCTGTCAGAGCGGACACCGGCTCTTGACGTGGCGACGATCCGGCAGACGACTCAGGCGGCTGGCAAAACCTCGCCGGCTGGGCGCCAGTCCAGGGACTCCAACTCGCTTCCACTCGCTGGGGTCCGGGTGGTCGACCTGAGCTGGATCATTGCCGGGCCGACGGCGGCGAGATTCCTTGCCGCCATGGGGGCGGAGGTGATCAAGGTGGGCAGCGCGAGACGCCCGGACCCCTCGTCCAGGGGCGCCGCCTTCCTGGTCTACAACCAGTCCAAGCTCTACAGCGCGCTGAACATCGCCCAGCCCGCAGGTCTCGATCTCGCGAAGGAGTTGATAGCCACGGCCGACGTCGTCCTGGAGAACTTCGCCGCCGGGGTGATAGAGCGGCTGGGGCTGGGCTACCCGGTGCTCAGGGAGATCCGGCCGGACATAATCATGGTATCCTCGTCAGGCACGGGCCACTCCGGGCCGGACAGGGACTACGTGGCCTACGGCAGCTTGCTCCAGTACTACACGGGATGGAACTCGGTGTCAGGCTATCCGGGCGGCGAGCCGATCAAGGGCGGCCTGTGGGCGGACCCCTGGGTGGGCATGGAGCTCGCGATGGTGACCGTTGGGGCGCTGGCGCACCGGACGGCTACGGGACAGGGACAGTACGTGGACTTCTCGATGGCCGAGGCGCTGACGGCCACCATTTCCACGGCGCTGCTCGACTACCAGATGAGCGGTGGCCTGAGAGAGCCGTTGGGCAACCTCGACCCGAACCACTCTCCACACGACCTGTACCGCTGCGCTGGCGACGACGAATGGGTCGCCATCGCTGTCACGTCGACGGATGAGTGGCGGGCGCTCTGCCGCGGGATAGGGCGGCGCGAGCTCGCGGACGATCCGGCCTACGCGACGGCGGACGGCCGCAGGCGAGACCGGCAGGCGATCGACGCCGCGATAGGGGCCTGGACGGCTAACCTGAAGGCCGAGGACGCGGCGCAGATTCTCCGGGATACCGGCGTGGCCGCTGAGCCGTCCCGGAACTCGTTCCAGGTATATGAGGACGAGTCTTTGAGGCGAGGCGGCTACTTCACGCCGGTGACGATGGGCGATGGCGAGTCGCGGCTGCTGCCGGGAATAGGCTGGCGATTCGCCGGTGGGCCGCAGGCCAGGCTGACGGCGGCGCCGAGGCTGGGTCAGCACAGCGGCTACGTGTACCGGCAGCTGCTTGGCGTGGCTGAGACGGATTACGCCGCCATGGTGGACGAGGGCGTCATCTACTAGGGTCACCGGTTGGTGGTATTGTGGGCATACACCCTCAACCTAACCCTCTCCCGTAAAGAGAGGGAATGCCGCAAACTACGGCGGGCTTTTTACATGGATGGCAAAGATACGGCATTTGGGGGCGAGAGATATGTTAGCTGACCTGGTCGAAGTAACCACTCCGGAGGGCATAACGCTGTCCGGCGCCTACTTTGGGGCGGCGGGCGACGGGCAAGACCGACCCGTCGACGCCGTTTTGTTCTTTCACGGCGACGGCGGCCACTTCTACAGCAGCCTCTACCTGGGACTGGGGGAGCGCTTCGCCGAACGCGGCATCGCGTTTCTCACCGGAAACCGCAGGGGTCACGATCACGTCGCAAACGGCGTCCGCGGAGGCCCGCTCGCCGGATACGCCTTCGAGTCCGTGCGCGACTCGCGGGCGGACTTTGCCGCGTGGCTGGAGTTGTTGCGGGCGCGCGGGCACCGCCGGATCGCGATAGGCGGCCACAGTGGAGGCGCGGTGCGGGCCGCATACGCGCAGGCCACAGAGCGCTACGAAAACGTCGTGGCCGTCGTCCCGGTTTCGCCGGGGGAGTACAACCACGAGGGCGTCGTCGCGCTGCACGGCGAGGACTTCGCCGGACCGTTCCGCGAGTCGGAGCGCAGCGTGGCCGAGGGCCGGCCCGATACGCTGCTGCGCCCCGGCGTGCCGTGGGGGTCGACCTGGAGCGCCCGCGCGTACGTGGACTGCTTCAATCCTGACAATCGCTACAGCGTCACCACGCACACCGCCAACACCGGATGCCCGACGCGCTTCATCTTCGGTGGCGAGGAATGCGCCGTGGGCGGGCCGCAGGAGCTGCAGGTGTGCGGCGCGGCGCGGCGGAGCCTGGCCGCGGCGGGCTATCCCCACGTGGTAGTGAGCGAGATCGAGGGCGCCAATCACGGTTATCAGGGCCGGGAGCGGGAGCTGTTCGACACCATGTACGGCTGGCTGTCGTCGTTGTAGTCCGCGCCGGCGGAGCGGCGTCCGCTACTTGTGGAACATGTTCAGCGCCCCGCCAATAATGAACCACTCCACCTGTGACTCGCCTATGGAGTGATTGAGGTGCAGCGTCTCAGACGTGCCGTCCGAGTGCGCGATTCTGCACTCGACGGGCCGGCCAGGCGCGAGATCATTCAGGCCCACGAGGCTGATGCGGTCGTCCTCGCGTATGCGGTCGTAGTCCTCGCGTTCGGCGAAAGTCAGCGGCAGCAGACCCTGCTTCTTCAGGTTGGTCTCGTGGATGCGCGCGAAGCTGCGGGCGATGATCGCCGCGCCGCCGAGCAGCCTCGGCGACAGCGCAGCGTGCTCGCGGCTGCTGCCCTCGCCGTAGTTGTCGTCGCCCACCACCACCCAGTTCAGGCCCGCCTCCTGATAACTCCTTGCGATGCGGGAGATGCCATGGCCATCGTCGCCGGTGACAACGTTTCTGCCCGTGCCCGCGTTGCCCGTATAGGCGTTCGTGGCGCCCATAAACATGTTCTCGCTGAACTTGCTCAGGTGGCCACGGTAGCGCAGCCAGGGCCCGGCGGGCGAGATATGGTCGGTGGTGGTCTTGCCCTGCGTCTTCATCAGCACCGGCATGTCACGGAAGTCGTTGCCGTCCCAGGCTGTCCAGGGCTCCATCAGCTCGATGCGTTCGCTGTCCGGGCTGACACTAAGCTCGATCGAGCTGCCGTCCTCGGGCGGCGCCACGTAGGCCGACTCGCCCCGGGCGAAGTCGTTCTCCGGCACCTCCGGCGCCGGCTTGGGAGGTTCCAGCTTGAAGGATTCGCCGTCAGCGCCGGTGAGCGCATCGGTCAAGGGATTGAACGACAAGCGGCCCGATAGAGAGAGAGCGGTGACTATCTCCGGGCTGGCAATCAAGTTCATCGTCTGGGCCTGGCCGTCGTTGCGACGCGGGAAGTTGCGGTTGTACGACGTGACGATGGTGTTGGGCACGCCCACCATCTCCTGGGCGCGCCGCCACTGGCCGATGCACGGGCCGCAGGCGTTTGCGAGCACCGTGCCGCCCATGCGCTTTAGCGAATCCATCTGGCCGTCGCGCTCGATGGTCGCACGCACCTGCTCGGACCCCGGCGTCACCATGAACGGCACCGCGGCCCCAACGCCGTGTGCGGCGGCCTGCTCGGCGACGTCGGCGGCGCGGCTCATGTCCTCGTAGGACGAGTTGGTGCAGCTCCCGATAAGCGTCGAGGAGATCTGGTCCACGAGCTCGTCTGCGCTCTCGGACAGCTCCGCCGCCAGTGCCGAGATCGGACGGGCGCGGTCGGGGGAGTGCGGGCCGACGACGTGTGGCTCAAGTTGCGACAGGTCGATTTCCACCACGCGGTCGAAGAATGCCTCGGGGTCGGCCTCGACCTCCGGATCAGGGGTCACGAGGTGCGAGTACCTGCCGGCGAGTTCGGCGAGCTCGGCACGGCCGGTGGCGCGCAGGTAGGCGGCCATTCGGTCGTCGTAAGGGAACATCGACGTGGTCGCGCCCAGCTCAGCGCCCATGTTGGTTATAGTCGCCTTGCCGGTACAACTGATGGAACGGGCGCCCGGCCCGAAGTATTCGATAATGGCGTTGGTTCCGCCGGATACGGTAAGCAGGCCGGCCAGGTACAGGATGACGTCCTTGGGCGCGGTCCAGCCGCTCATCTCGCCGGTCAGGTGCACGCCGATGCGGCGTGGGTAGAGCACCTCCCACGGCAGGCCCGCCATCACCTCCACGGCGTCCGCGCCGCCCACGCCCACGGCGCAGCTTCCCAGGCCGCCCGCGTTGGGCGTGTGCGAGTCGGTGCCGATGATTAGCGCGCCGGGGAAGGCGTAGTTCTCCAGATTGACCTGGTGAATTATGCCGGCGCCCGGCCCCCAGAAGCCTACGCCGAACTTGGCGGACGCGGACTTGAGGAAATCGTAGACCTCGTTGTTCTCCGCGATAGACTCGCGCAGGTCGGACTCGCCCTCGACACGCGCCTGGATGAGGTGGTCGCAGTGGACGGTGGTTGGCACCGCCGTGCGCTCCCTTCGGGTCTGCATGAACTGGAGCATCACGGTCTGCCCCAACACGTCCTGGAGCACGACGCGGTCGGGGTTCAGGTTGAGGTAGCTGCTGCCGGACACGAGCTCCTGGCCCTCAGGGTCTTCAAGGTGGGCGAGCAGCACTTTGTCGGCGAGGCCGAGAGGCCGGCCAAGCCTGCGGCGCACGACCTCGAGATTGCGCTGCATCTTCTCGTAAGCGGCTGATACGAACTCCGGAGTCGAGTCTATGCTGGGCATTGGGGAGTCTCCTATTGTGTTTGGGTCGTGATTCGTTTGCGCGGCGGCCCGGCTGCGAGGATGGGCCGCCTGCTCAAAGAAGAGGCCCGGACGAATTGAGCAAGCGTCCGGGCCTATCGGTATTCGAGCATTAGCGGCGGCCATGCCGTGGAGTCTCTCCGTTGGCTGACCAATCGCGGTTGCGACCGACCCGCCATTGCGGCGGGGCAGGGGAAGGGACGCCCTGCCGGGCGAGGCGTCCGGCAGAATGCGATGGGCTAACGAGACAGCCCGAAGTACTCGTAGTTGAGGTCTATGAACGGGCGCCACTCGGCCGGGGTGTCGTCTTCGGCGAATATGGCCGTCACGGGGCAGACGGGCTCACAGGCGGCGCAGTCGATGCACTCGTCCGGGTTGATGTAGAACATGTTGTCTTCGTCGGTAGTGTAAATACAGTCCACCGGGCAAACGTCTACGCAGGCTCCGTCCTTGAGGTCGATGCATGGTTCAGCGATGATGTAGGTCATACCTGATGGCTCCTCCTTGGGTTGTCACGGCGGCTGCCGTACCGCGAAGCTTCAGCCGCGCACCGGTCAACGCGGCCCGACTGCCGCGACCAGTGCCGATATCAATTATATTGCGGCGCGCGGTGTGTTTCAAGGCATACGAGCCAGGAGAGACTGTACTCGGCAATTTGATACCTCGAACTTTCTTGCAAAACTTTGCATAAACAGGAAACTGCTTTTGCAATTTACGGGGGTTGACGTGTTCTGGCTGTGGTGCTATGTTTGGCCTCGCGAATATTGGCGGAAGCGAACATGAGCTGCGAACACCAGATAATCGAGAGACTAAAGGAGTCGGGTCACCGGCCGACACCGCAGCGGATGATGATTCTGTCCGCGCTGCGGCATGCGCCGGGTCACGTCACGGCGGGCGAGGTGCTGGAGCAGGTGAAGGAGTCGTATTCCTTCATTGACCTCTCGACGGTGTATCGAACGCTCGACATGCTGAAGCAGATGCGTCTCGTCTCGGAGACCCACATGGGTGGCGACCAGCACACCTATGAGTGGATCGATCAGGTGAGGCACCACCACCTCATTTGCCAGGGCTGCGAGGGCGTTGCGCTCCTCGACCAGGAGTTGCTCCAGTCGCTAGGGGACGGAATACTCGATACTTACGGCTTCGAGGTGGACATAGACCACCTCGCGGTCTTCGGCCTTTGCGGCAATTGCCGGGGGTCTGACGACGAGGGCGGCCGCTAGCCCGCCGCACGAGGTACACCAATGTATCTGAGCATCGGCGTGAACATTCCCAGTTGGGTCTCGTGGGCGCCGCTGCACGCCCCGGACGGGTTCTTCAGTCTCCCCCTGGCCATAGCGGGCTACGTCGTGGTGGCGCTGGTGATCGCCTTTGCCGCGCGGCAGACGAACCGCGAGCTGAGCGAGCGCATGGTGCCCATGATGGGGGTGATGGGCGCCTTCATCTTCGCCGCCCAGATGATCAACTTCCCCGTTGCCGGCGGCACGTCCGGCCATCTTGTGGGTGGTGCGCTGGCGGCCATCATCCTTGGGCCGTGGGCGGCCATACTCGTGATGACCGCGGTGGTCGGTCTGCAGGCGCTGCTGTTCCAGGACGGCGGCCTGGTTGTGTTGGGGATAAACCTGTTCAACATGTCGATCGTGAGTGTGCTTGCCGGATACGGAGTATACTCTGTCGTCGGCTTCTTCAGGGCGTCGGCAAAGAAGACCTTGGTCGTCGGAGGATTCGCGGGCGCGTGGGTGTCCGTGATGGCGGCTGCGGTGCTGGCGGCGTTCCAACTAGCGGTGTCAGGCACCTCGCCGCTGCAGCTTGCGCTGCCGGCATTGGCCGGCGTACACGTGCTGATAGGCATAGGCGAGGGACTGATCACCGTATTCGCGCTGTCGTTCATCCTGGCGGCGCGGCCAGAATTGCTTAAAGTACGCCGAGGGGCGGACCCTAACCCGACGCCCGCTTCAAGGCGCGGGATTGGCCTTCGAAGGGTGCTGATAGTCGGCTACTTGATCGCCGTCGGCGTGACGTTGCTCGCGCCCCTGGCATCCGGCTCGCCCGATGGCCTGGAGCGCGTAGCGGAAGACCAGGGCTTCATCGAGACCGCGTTGGACGCGCCTTATGCCATAGTCGCCGACTATGCGGTGCCCGGCATCGAGAACGAAGCCGTCGCGACTATTCTCGCCGGGTTGATCGGCGTCACCGTGGTGTACGTCTTGTTTGCCGGCTTCGCATACCTGGTGTACAGGGCGACCGCCAACCGAGGCAGGGCCAGGGCAGACCAATTTCCACCGCCGGCGTCTTAGACCGCTATATTGAAGGGGAGACCTTCCTCCACCGGGCGGACGCGCGCGTCAAGCTGGTGGCCGCGCTCGCCTTCATCTTTGCCACGACCTCGGTGCCGCCTGGCAAGTGGCCGGCGTTCGGAGTCATGGTGGGGCTGGTGTGGGTAGCCGCGGCGCTGTCCGGAGTGGGCCTGGGGCGCGTGTTCGTGCGGTCACTGATCGCGCTGCCGTTCATCATGATCGCGCTGCCCACGGTTTTCACCAAGCCTGGGGACCCTGTCTTCGACGTTTCGTTCGGGCTGTTCACGCTTACGGCAACCGTCGAAGGCATGGAGTTCTTCGCCAGCGTGCTGATAAAGTCCTGGGCCAGCGTGACCGCCGCGGTTGTACTCACCTCGACCACGCCCGCGTTCCAGCTTCTGGCGGCGCTCAGGGCGCTCAAGATTCCTCAGATCCTGGTGGTGGTGGTCATGCTCATGTACAGGTACCTGTTCGTGCTGGTGGACGAGGCCCAGCGCATGTTGCGCTCCAGGGCGGCCCGGAGCGCGGGCGGGGGCAGAAGGGCAGGTGGTTCCATAGTCTGGCGCGCGCGGAGCGCCGGCGGGATGGCCGGGTCGCTCTTCATTCGCACGATGGACCGCACGGAGCGCATCTACATGGCTATGCTGGCGCGCGGCTACGACGGCACGATCCGGCAGCGGGAGACGCTGCCGGTGAGCGGCTACGCCATCGCCGCGACGGGCCTTGCGCTGGCGCTGTTCGCGTCGGTCGCGGTGTCGGCAAGGGTGCTGATGTGATTGCCGAGACGGCGCTGGAAGTGCGGGACCTGCGCTTCGCCTACCCGGACGGGCGGGAGGCGCTGCGCGGCGTGAGCTTCCGGCTCGGGGCCGGCGAGAAGGTGGCCATCCTCGGCCCGAACGGCGCGGGCAAGTCGACACTGCTGCTCCACCTGAACGGCTTGCTGCACGGCAACGGCGAGGTGTCGGTGATGGGCGAGCGCGTAGTCGAGAACGACAAGAAGGCGCTTGCCCGCGCCCGCTCGCTGGTGGGTCTGGTGTTCCAGGACCCCGACGACCAGCTATTCTCGCCAACGGTGTACGACGACGTCGCGTTCGGCCCCATCTACATGGGACTGCCACAGCAGGAGATCGATGAGCGGGTCGAGCTTGCCCTGGGCCAGGTCGGACTGGAGGGCTACGACACCAGGATGCCGTTTCACCTTAGCGGCGGGGAGAAGAAGCGGGCCGCGATAGCGACGGTCCTGTCGATGCGGCCGAGAGTGCTGGTGCTGGACGAGCCGTCGGCCGGCCTGGACCCCAGGGCGCGCCGCGGGCTGATAACCCTTCTGGACCAGCTGGAACAGACCATCCTGATCACCACCCACGACATGCACATGGTCAAGGAAGTGTTCCCCCGGTCGATCATCATGGACGGGGGATTGGTGGTCGCGGACGCCCCGACCGCCGAGATACTCGCCGACCAGGAGCTGCTCGAGAGCCACGGCCTGGAACTGCCGTAGCACGGAGGCTCCCACCAGGACCGTGCGAGCCCGGGTCAGAATGACAGGCGTCCCATTCGGAGTCCTTCCACCGACGACGCTCACCCGGCCACGGCCTTCCTTCGCCGCAAGTTGTCTTCGCACACCCAACAGTGGGAGCCATTCTTTGCGTGATGTGTATGCATTCATTGGCGTCCTCTGCTATTATGGCGCTGGCGTAACACTCTCCAGTATAGTGAGCAAGTGTGCACGTATCGCCACCTCTATTGTGGAGTGTGCCCGGTGATGGACGACCTTATTCTGCTAGTGGGAAGAGCCTGATGGCAACATCGTCCCGTCCAGGAATGCGCCCTTCCAGGCTGCTTCGGCTGTTCGCGATTCTCACAGTCGCGCCGCTGGTGCTTGCTCTCGTCCTCGCCGCCTTCTGGTTGTTCTCAGTCGACGATTCAGTCCGCGCCCAGGATGACCAACCACCAGGGAACAGGCCACGAGCGTCAGTCTCGATTTCGCGCACTGGCGACGAGATAACGGTTAATTTCTCATCGCTATTCGGCGCGGATTTCATGATTGTCGGATTGGAGCAAAGGCCCAGTAGTGGCGGGAGTTTCACGTACTTCGTTGGCACAACATTTACGACCGACACGAGCACGGCTGGGTCGGAAACTTTCGACGTAGACGCAGGCTTCACCTACAGGGGTTATGTCACTGAGTGTTTCGAAGACGTAATCGAGCCAGAGTGTTTCAAATCTACATCCGGCACCATAACGATTCCGCATCCGCCCGACCCCACACCAGAACCTTCGCCCAGCATCGATATCTTGAATCTTGTTTCTCCTATCCAAGAGGGAGACAGCGACTCGTTCTCCGTCCGAGCTTCGAACGTCGAGTCTAATGTCGCTTACAGTATACAAGTGAGCACAGACAACGGAGACATCGGATTCGGCAGCAGCTGCGCGCGTACCGATGACAGTCAGACCTTGTCGGGAAAATCCTCCTACACCGTGGCCTTTACCCTTGAAGCTTGTGACACCACGGGCGGCAGAGTTACGGCCACTCTGCGTCAGGGGACCAGCGACGTGGTGAGCACCACTCAGGACGTGACTGTCACCCCACGCCCGAACCGACCACCTACATTCGATGATGGCACCTCCACCACTCGCTCCATAAAGGAGAATGTCGCAGCCGGGACCAGAGTTCCCCCCCCCCAGTCGAAGCGGACGATCCCGACGATGACACCCTCACCTATTCGCTGGGTGGGACCGACAGTTCTTCGTTCAGTATCGTCTCCAACTCGGGCCTGATACGCACTAGGGCGTCGCTAAACTACGAAGCCAAGTCCAGCTACTCGGTGGACGTGGAAGCGAGCGACGGCGAGGACGACGACACAATCACAGTGACCATCAACGTCATAAACCTCGACGAGCCGGGGCAGGTCAGTTTCCTGTCCGCGAGCGCACCCGAAGTGGGCAAGGCATTCATAGCCACCCTATACGACCCCGACGGTCGCATCGACACGACGTCGTGGCGGTGGCAGTGGGAGCGCTCCGCGGATGGTGCCGCATGGTCCGACATATCCAGTGCGACGCAAAGCTTCTATACTCCAGAAAGCGGCGACGCCGATCAGCAGCTGAGAGCCACCGTCACATACAGGGACGCTCATGGGCCTGGCAAAAGAGCCACCAGCGCCGCCTCATCGCCGGTTATCGTTCCCTTCCCCACATTCGGCAACCCACCGACGGTGAGCGTCGGGGCCGACCGCACAAGTATAGTCGCCTCGTACACATTGCCGACAGACCCGAACTTCGATTACCAGGTTGCCGCGCTCCGGTCCGAAACCGGTTCGTTCGAACAGGGCTCCTACGTGCTGGCGGATAGCACGTTCAGTCATCCTTCGTCCTGGACATATTCTCCCACACAGTCCGGGTGGTACAAGATAGCACTCAGGGCGTGCACAGACGGGACCGCCTCACATTGCGGACAATTCCAGCAGAGCGCAGACACCCCATTCAAGCTGCCCCCGCCACGCAATATAGATGTGACGCCGCTGCCTCTGCGTAAGGCGTCGCTGACATGGGACGTCAATCCGAGCTCAAGTAGTTACGTAGTCCAGGTGAGGAAGACTGGTACTTCTGCTTGGGACTTTCCAACTGCAGGGCAAGAACCAAGTGGCACGAGGTCAATGCCTGAATACGAGATTGCCCTTGATGTCGTAACAACGAGTTCAGGTGGAACAACTGCGGGTTTCGCTGACGCCGACGGCTTCCAGTTTCGCGCGAGGGCGAATGCATCAACAGGACTCACTTTGAGTAGCGAATATAGCCACTTCATCACCATCATCGACAGCCCAATTATTGAGGCAAATGGCAATAGTCCCGGGAGTCAAGGTCAGGCAAAGCTTAGCTGGCGAACAATAACAAGCGTGTTGGGTGACGCTTCGTATCTTGGAGGCACGTACAGCTTCCGTTATCGCAAGGCGGGCGGAGATCATACTCAGCTTGCGTGGAGACCTGGCACGTATGTCTCTGATGAAACAGTGGATCAGGCGCAAATGACGGGCACCAACAGGGATACGATCGGCGGCCTCACAAAGGAAACCGTTTACGCGATCCAGTTCAGATACGAAAAGACTGGAAAGTCCAAGGTCTATGCCGCACGGGACGCCTACGTCTGGCCGTCGAACGATTTCCCTCCGAACGCCTCACGCGTGGGGACCTTCTCATTCTTCGGACACTGGAAGGATGGGAAGTATGAGTACACGGTCTGCGAGGATACCTTCTCACCCGCCACCGCTCGCTCAGAATGGACGGAACTCATCGTCCACGCCTTCGAGCAATGGGAAGCGGCTGCCCCTGACCTTCTAACTGTGACTCAGACTTTCAAGGACTGCACTGATGGAGTCAATCCAATCAGCAATGATAACCCCATAACGTTGGTCTTAGCTCTATTCAACCATAGCAATGAAGTTTACATGGTCGATGTGCCAAGTTGGTATCGCGAGCCCGATATACTCCACTTCAACCCACTCTTCCTGTGCATCAAGTACGCGGACGCTTGTGTAATATCACCTAGGTACTGGGACACTTCCAAGGGGGCTGGCACGGAACTAGAAAGCGGGAGTGTCGACGTTCTGGTCAAGGCCATCCTTTCTCCTGCTCCCACCGATAGCCGGACGCTTCATATTCCCGGTAATGACCGCCTGTTCAGCAATGACGATGTTAGCTTCAATACTTGCCAGACAACGAGTGGGGAAACCTTCGGGAACTATCGGATCATGGTGCACGAGGCCGGGCACGCACTGGGGCTGTCCGACTTCTCCAGCCTGAGGTTCTTGAGCAGCTCGGTAGCCCATCCTTCAATTCCGGACACTGTCATGAATTACGATTGGGTTGTGAGAGAAAGGCTCAATTTTCCCGATGACTGGAATGAACCTGATTGTTCGCCGCACCCTATAGACATAATGGCCATCCGTGCTCTCTATCAGCCGCTAAGCCCATGACTCCGTGAGGAGCGCCGAATTGCAGCGAATGGACAAGTCGATAAAGGTCGCGATGACAATAGTGGCGTTTGCCGTGTTGATGGTACCGCTTGTATTGTTCGTTCTTCCCCTTACTTGTCGTGGCTACAGTCCTGAGTTCCCTTTCAGTCGTGAAGAAAAACGGCAGGTCGGGCTAGAGTATGGCCATCTAACGCCCCAATGGTCCTCAGACGGGCAGCTCATCGCGTTCGGGGGCTACGGTCATATACACACAATCAAAGCAAATGGTCGGGGTCTGCAAATAATCTCTGAGAAGAATGACGACGTCCATACCGCCTATCGGTCGCCCAACACTTCCCGGGACGGAGCACGAATCGCTTACATCGCCTTTGTCCACAAGAGGTTGTGGCCACTGGAAGCCGATTTCCAGTGGGAAATTGTCACATCTGAGCTTGACGGCTCCAGCAAACGCAGACTCACAAAGAGCAGTAAAGAGGAGGAGTTCTATGTAGCGAACTTGAACCCTGTATGGTCGCCAGACGGAACACGCATCGCCTTCACTTCCAACAATCTTCCAGACGGGGTTCGCTACTTTACTGTATTCACGATGGCCGCGGATGGCTCAGACGTTCGCGGTATAGTGCCTTCCATCCGGTCGAAAGTCAGTTTCGACCGGGATAGGCTATACGATCCCTTGTCCTGGTCGCCTGATAGCCGGAGTCTGGCGTTCGTGGCGACAAAAATAGAAGGGGGTGTTCACCGCTATGTCCTATATACCTTTGGAGCCGATGGCTCGGGTGTAACAAGCCTAGGGGAGACGACAAGCGCTCCGGCATGGTCGCCGGACAGCAGTCAGATAGCGTTTGTGAGGCTAGTCGGCGATACATACACGCTTTTCGCGTCAGATACGGACGGTTCCAACCTAGCGAAGATAGTTGAATGGAAAGCTGCCAGCCACTTAGACATCAAAGGCCTATCCTGGTCCCCTGACGGAGCTAGGCTGCTCATGTTCGGTAGAAGTTCAGTGGGCATCGTAAACGTGGACGGAACAGGATTTCGGTCGTTCTCCATAGGCAATTATCTTGATGGGAATGTGTATGCCTCGTGGTCTTGGGACGGTTCCAGAATCGCCATCTTTGCTCGTCTTGACCGGAGCGACTTCAACAATGGGTTCGATATCGTGCTGTTCACGATGCGACCCGACGGAACGGATAGTCGCACGCTAGTGAGATACAAACTTAACCCTGGCCAATTGCCGAGCTCTTTCAGCGAAGGCCGGTTGGAAGCCGCACGCGGCGAGCCGGTCCCTTCGAGATTTCTTGAGAAAATCACCGTTCCACCGCCTACGTCCATCTCCTTATCAGCATCAGCAACCAGTTCCGAATCAAAACTTGTCCAAAGACAGGACTCGCCGGAACGTCCACTCTGCGATGAGAAATCGGGCAATCCGTGCGTCCCGAGGGATGTAAGCAGCTTTGACCTCTTCGCCACGAATTCGGGCGTTGCAGCCTACGACCATGGGGAGGCGTCCAGTGTTGAAGACGTCCTTGAGGATGGGCTGCACCTGATAGGTGCTTCCCCTACCCACATCGCGTTTCGTGGGACGGCACAGGACAGCGGCGTGCGCTGCGGCTGGCGGGGAGTTGCGAGGACCGTCGGACAGCGAGAAGGAGCCATACGCTTTTGGCTGGGCATGGACGACAATGAACCTCTTCCATCCGCTGTGCAGGTCGAAGCCGATTTCATGTCGTACATCAACCGGACGCCTCCGCGCTACCGAGACTTCGTGGCGGCCTCATTCATCCCTGTCGTGCGTGGCGGCTTATCTACCGAGCGCCTGACACTAACTTGCTATGCCGATTATGGTGTCCACGAGTACCTGCTAGGTTCAGGCCCCGCGGGCGCATCCACCAAGCTGAGCGTAGCCTACGACCGGATGGGGGAGGCTCGCTCCTACGAGTTATACAGCCGTTCTCACGCTGCCGGCGAGTTCGGCCCTGCGACCTCCACGCCGATGATGAGCGAGGGGGAGTACCAAACGTCCCTCGAAAGGACCGTATCGGAGGCCGAGTCGACGCTGGCTGACATCATCGAGGGTCATCAAGCGATTGTGTTCCTCGCCCCCATGGGGGCGCACAACGCGATAGCGGTGGAGGCGTGGCAGGCGGTGGCGCAGTGGGACGTGCAGCGGGCGGAGGACGGCACGGTGAACGCGGTGCGCTACGGCGCGCACGAGGGCGACCCTGAACACACCCAGACGTTGGTCATCCTGAAGGGCCGTATAGCGACGACGACGGCCACGGCCACGACGACCAGGATAGCCAGCGTATCGGGCCTGAACCAGTACTACCGCGACATCGGAGCGTATGACGACATCACCCCCGGCGACAACGCCACCACCACCTTCACGCCCGCGCAGCAGCCGCCTGTGTACGCGCCTCGGCCTGCGAGTCTTTCGGCCACAGCCTCTGGAGAGGAGACTGCCAACCTGTCGTGGACGGCGGTGAGCGGTTCTTCGGGCTACCACGTCCAGCACCGTATGAGTGAAACCGGGGAACTCTGGACGACGGCAACATCGACTCTCTCAGACACCTCGTTCATGGTGTCTGGTCTGCGGTGCGGCGCCACGCACGACTTCAGGGTTGGAGGGTACGGCGACGGCGTGACCTACAACTCGCGCACAGGGCTCTGGTCACCGATTGCCACCACCACGACCGATACGTGCAGCCCGCGTCCTCCGCAGTTCGAGTCGGCGTCGTACTCGTTCGACGTGAGCGTCGCGGCGACGGCGGGCGAGTTCGTTGGCGCGGTGTCCGCCTTCGACCTGAACGAGGATGCGGTGACGTACTCGATCACTGCGGGCAACGAGGACGGCAAGTTCGCCATCGGCAGAGGCGCCGGCGAGATAACCGTCGCGGCACGCCTGGGGGCCGCCGTCGGCAAGACGTACGCGCTCACGGTGGGCGCAAGCGACGGAGTGAGCGGGACTACGAGCGTCACGGTCACCGTGACGGTGGTCGCGGTCGACTGCGGTGTGGGCTCAGTGGTCGGCAGTCCCGGCGCCAACCCCGGCCTAGTGAGCGACTGCGAGACTCTTCTCGGCCTTCGGGACACGCTGGCCAGCACCGCGATATTGGACTGGAGCGTCGACACGCCGATCGCCAACTGGGAGGGTGTGACGGTCGGCGGCACGCCGCGGCGCGTGACGAGACTCGTGCTGGAGAGACGGGGTCTGACGGGCGAGTTGCCTCCGGAGCTGGGGTCGTTGACTGGTCTCGAGGAGTTGCTTTTGGGCCTGAATTTCGACATGAGTGGTCAGATACCCTCCGAGTTGGGCGACCTCGTCAATCTGCGGAAGCTGCATCTGCGCTGGGGAGATCTGAAAGGACCGATACCTTCCGAGTTGGGCAGGCTATCAAACCTGACGGAGTTTTGGCTCGAGGGCAACGACCTGACTGGGCCCATACCTCCCGAGCTTGGCAACCTCTCCGGGTTGGTGGACCTGAATGTGTCATACAATGACCTGAAGGGACCGGTCCCGGTCGAGTTGTCTCGCCTCACGAATCTTGACGATCTGCGACTGCCGGGGAACCGTCTCAGCGGCGAGATACCGCCGGAGCTGGGTATGCTGCAGGGCCTGTCGGCTCTCGATCTTGAAGACAACGAGTTGAGCGGGGCGGTTCCGTGGGAGCTTGGCAGCATCGGGGACCTCAGAGTACTGCGCCTGTCCGGCAACTCTTTTGAAGGGTGCATCAGGCCGTCGCTGAGGACTGTCCGGACCAACGACCTCGACCGGCTGGGGCTTTCTGACTGCCCGCAGGCGGGCCGAGTACCGGCGCCGGAGGGCCTGGGCGTGTCCCTGGCCTCCTCGACGTTCACGGCGACGTGGAGGGCGGTGAGCGGCGCGGGGCACTACGAGTTGCAATACCGGACGGACGGTTCTTCCGGGGAGTGGGACCGGGCGGCCACGACGACGGCTACGACGCTCACGCACACGCCCTCCGGCGGGCCTGAGTGCGGGACTACGTACGAGTTCAGGGTGCGCTCATTCGGGGACGCGACGACATACGCGGCCGGCTGGAGTGCGGGTTCCGGCGTACGATCTGTGGCCATTGGGGAGTGCAACCGCGCGCCCGTGTTCGCGACCTCCACTTATATGTTCATGGTAGCGGAGGACGCCACGACGATGGACTTTGTGGGAACGGTGTCGGCGATGGATCCCGACTCGGACCCTGTGACGCACGCGATCACCTCAGACAACGCCGCGGGCAGGTTCGCCATGGCCACAAGCACGGGGGCGATCACGGTTGCCGGGGAGTTGGACCACGAGAGCGTGCCTTCGTACACGCTGGTGGTGGAGGCGACGGACGGCAGGGACGGCGTTGCGACGACGACGGTGGAGATCGAGGTGACCGACGTCGCCGAGGACGCTCCGCCTGCACCGACGGGGCTGGGCGTGTCCCTGGCCCAGGACACGTTCACGGCGACCTGGAGCGCCGTCGCGGGCGCATCAACCTACGAGCTACAACAACAGGCGTCCGGCTCTGCCGAAGGCTGGGCCGTGGTTGCGACCACCGCCGGGTTGACGCAGACGTACAGTCCGACCGGCGGGCCTGCGTGCGGCACGACGTACGAGTTCAGGGTGCGCGCCTTCGGCGACGGCACGGTGTACGCCGCCGTCTGGGGAGAGCCGTCCGAGCCGGTGTCTCACAACACCGAGGCGTGCAACCTTCCTCCCGAGTTCGCGACTTCCACCTACACGTTCATGGTGGCGGAGGACGCCACCACGACTGACCTGGTGGGAACGGTATCGGCTAACGACCCCGACTCGGACCCGGTGTCGCACGCCATCACATCCGGCAACTCAGCAGGCAAGTTCGCCATCGCCATCAGCACGGGCGACATCACGGTTGCGGGGGAGTTGGACCACGAGAGCGTGCCTTCGTACACGCTGGTGGTTGAGGCAAGGGACGGCAGGAACGGCGTTGCGACGACGACGGTGGAGATCGAGGTGACCGACGTTGCCGAGGACGCTCCGCCGGCTCCGACGGGGCTGGGCGTGTCCCTGGCCCAGGACACGTTCACGGCGACCTGGAGCGCCGTTGCGGGCGCGTCGGTGTACGAGCTTCAGCAGCAGGTATCGGGGTCTGGCGACGGCTGGGCCGCGGCCGCGACCACCGCTGGGTTGACGCAAGCGTACAGCCCGACCGGCGGTGCTGCGTGCGGCACGACATACGAGTTCAGGGTGCGTGCTTACGGTGACGGCACGGTGTATGCGGCCGTCTGGGGTGGGCCTTCCGAGCCCACGACCCACACGACGGAGACGTGCAACCGCGCGCTCGTGTTCGGCGTGTCGTTCTACACGCTCACCATATCCGAGAACGCGGCCACGGGCACGTCGGCCGGCGCCGTACCGGCGACAGACCCAGACGACGATCCTGTGAGCCACTCGATCATTGCGGGTAACGGCGCGGGCAAGTTCGCCATAGCCGCGAACACCGGGGCGATCACGCTGACCGGAACCGTCGACCCAGACGAGGTCGCATTCTACGCGCTGACGGTGGAGGCCAGCGACGATGAGGGCGAGACGTCCACCGCGTTGGTCGGCGTGGCCGTGCTGCTGGACGAGTGCTCCAACGGCGCCGTTGTGCCGCGTCCCCGCAGCAAGCCTCGGCTGGTGCGCGACTGCTCGATGCTCCTTGCGTCGAAGGACACGCTCGCCGGGGACGCCGATCTCGACTGGAGCGCCGACACCGACATCAGCGACTGGCAGGGGGTGACGGTCGAGCGCGGAGATTCCCCATACGTCCGCGTGCTGTTCCTGGCCGACGCGGGCCTGACGGGGAGCATACCTGCGGCGCTGGGCGGTCTCGCGGATCTGCGCAGGGTCGACCTCGACTACAACTCGCTGACCGGCGGGCTGCCGCGGGAACTGGGCAGTCTGTACGACATGGAGTTGATGTACCTGAACCACAACAACCTGACCGGAACGATACCGGCAGAGCTGGGTCAACTCAGGAACCTGAAGTCTCTGTTCATCAGCAGCAACAACCTGACGGGCGGCATACCACCCGAGCTGGGGAAGCTGAGACGTCTCACCGAGCTCATAATCCAAAAGAACTCCCTGACGGGCGGCATACCGGTAGAGCTTGGAGTGCTCTCGAACCTGCGACACCTGTACCTGAGCGAGAACAATCTGACCGGAGGGATACCGGCCGAGCTGGGCAAGCTGAGCAGCCTCAAGCTGCTGTTGCTCGAGGGCAACCCCCTGGGCGGCGAGATACCGTCTGAGCTGGGAGACCTTACGCGCCTTGAGCACGTGTTCCTGAGAAACATCGGGTTGACCGGAGAGATACCGGCGGCGTGGGGCGACCTGTCCAACCTGACAAGTCTGTACATAAGCAGCGGCAACAGCCTCACCGGCTGCATCCCATCGGGTCTGCGAGACATCGAAGAGGGCGACCTCGACGGGCTGGGACTCGACTACTGCAACTAGCCACAGGGAGTAGGGACGGCACGCCCTCTGCGCCAGCGCCTGTTGTCTTCCAATTGCAAATGCGCCACATTGCACGTGGCCTTCCGCCAGTTTTGAACTTGCTGCGCGAGTTGTCGGTTTCGGACGCATCCGGCGCCCTTCAGTATCAAGTCGACGCTTGCGCAATTATCGTCAAGACTAGGACGCAACTGGTGAAGCTGCCGTACCGGCAATCGGCCACGACTACCGCACGGGCGGCGAAAACCTTGCCTGGACATACGTTCGTGGATCATGGAGCCGGGCGTTCCCCCGAGCTGGCGGCACGGTCGTGGCGGGAGACCGCCACTCCTTCCTCACCCCTTGTATGGGATTCGGCGAGATCGTGACCCTGCACTTCCGGCGGCTGGCGGGCCGCGGTCACGTGCCCAGCAGGGCCTGCCCCGTACTCGATACGGTGTACGGAGCTTGGGAGAATGGCAAGCGGTCCGAGGGCATCTCCATCGGGGGCGCCATCGGAGTTCCACACTGACGGAGTTTGGGCTCCGACCATCCGGCGCAGTCCGCCTGGTCATCACACGGCCGCGCGAGACCCGGGACCAGACTTTCATCCGCAGGGCACTGGAGCATTGTCGAGGAGGCCCCATTCAGAGCGTGGGCAAATCTCCAGTCGTCCACTGTGGACCAAACAGGATCAATCCCATCAGGCGTTCCATTCGGTGCCCCTCCGCCGGCGATTCACACGCGGCCACGGTATTGCTTCGCGGCAAGTCGGCTTCGCACACCCAACAGTGGACGCCCTGTCTTGCGTGATGTTTTTGCATTCTTGAGCGTTCACTGCTAGAGTGCCCCGGATGCCCCACTCTTCGTCAGAGTGAGTAAGCACGCACCGAACTCTGTCTCCATGGAGTGTGCCCGGTTATGGACGACCTCACTCCGCAAGAAGGAAGAGCCTGATGGCGACATCGCCCCGTCAAGGAATGCGCTCGACCAGGCTGGTTCGGCTGCCGTTGAGGAGCGTTCCCACGAGCAACCTGGGCTTGCTTGATCTGCCCTGCCGCGAGCTGCCGGCGCCGGGCACGTAACCATAGAACCAAGAGGGTAGCCGCAGCCCTGTGAGGGCCATGACCGCCTCGGGCCGCCGCTCCCCCACGCCGCCTGCTCCCGCTCCCACAGGGGAGTTGGTTGTGGTACCGGGCGAAGTGCAAGTGGGGCAGACGACGCTCGCCGTGGGCTTCCACGTTGTTCCGCGCGACACGGAAGTGGTTATCCAGTACAGCGAGCACTTCGAGCCGGAGGGCGAGGTGTGCGTAGCCAGTACACCCGGGTCCACGCAGAGCGCCGCCGCGCCCACGTGGGTTACGCTGAACGCCTGCTCGGTCGGGAAAGGCTACGTGCGGCTGGTCGCCTCCGCCACCGGCCAGGTCATCGAGGAGGTGGACGTAACCATCACTCAGTCGGGTGTTGCCAGACAGGCAACTGCCTCGGTATCTCTCAGCGATGTTACCTCGGCGGAACTGGTACCGGGCGGTTCGGGAGATGAATTCACGGTTGACGCCACAGGGCTCCAAAGCAACAGGGTGTACGAGCTGAACACGATTGTGCTGAACGGAATCAGCGCGGCGTTCGACCGGGGCTGCACCGACTTCGACCAAACCGCGACCATTAGACTCTCGACCGCCGCCACCAGGGACTACGATGCGTTCGGGTGTGCGGCGCCGGGGTCATATCTCTGGGCGTGGGTTGAAGAGGTGGATGGTCCAACCGTCGGCTCATCCGGTCTGACGGACCACTTCCTCAACGTCGCGGACCCGACCGTGGAGTTCAGCGACTCGTCGTACGACGTCAACGAAGGATCGGAAAAGGATATCACGGTCAATCTCAGCCATCCGACCGGGCACAGGCTCAGGATACCGGTAACGGTAACTGCGGATACGGCTGAAAGCGGCGACTACAGCGTCAGCGGTCTTACCAGGGGCGAGCTGACATTCGAGCCTCACGACACCGAAGAGTCGTTCACTGTCGATACTGACCATGACGACGGTTGTGAGGACGAGAGGATAGAACTGAGCATAGGCGACCTGCCGTCTCACGTGTCGGAGCCTTCGCAAGACACGCAAGACGAGGCGGAAATCGTCATTGCGGACGACGAAATCTGTGTGAGCTTTGGCTTGCCTAGGTACACGTTGAACGAGGGTACGACCCGGCACATCGAGGTCGAGTTGAGCAGGGCGCCGGGCCGTACAGTGAGTGTAAGAGTCATTGTGACCCCGGGGACCAACCGCACGGTGACCTTCGGCAGTAGCGCCACGAGAAATACCTTCCCCTACGTAGCCCCCCACGACAGGAACTGTGAGAACGAGGAGGTAGAACTGACCTTCGGCGCCCGGCCGCGTGGAGTCGTGGAGGGTTCGCCGAACGTATCCCGCATCACCCATCTGGACAACGATCTTTACTCGCCACCGGTCATCACCGGTCCGGCCTCACCGAACTATGCCGAGAACGGGTCGGACGCGGTGGCGACCTACCACGCTTCGGCTTCATGCGGCGGGTCCATAGAGTGGTCTCTGCTCAACACCCCCTTCGAGAAGGATCGGGGCGACTTCGACATTTCCTCGACTGGCGTTCTCACCTTCGAGGATACACCGGACTACGAGGATCCCGACGACCACAACGGAGACAACGAGTATCTGATCACCGTGACGGCCAGCGACGGCAGTTCCAGTGATGACCAAAACGTGCGCATCACAGTCACCAACGTCAATGAGGAACCGTTTGTAAGGTCGATGATCGCCGACAGGACGATGACCGCCGGCGCCACCACGACGATCGACCTGTCCAACACCTTCGGCGACCCTGATGGGGACACGCTCAACTACACGGCCACGTCGGGGGACACTAGCGTCGTCAACGCCGGCATAGACGGAGACATGCTCACACTCGACGCGTTATCCGCAGGCTCCGTGAGGGTCACGGTCATAGCGTGGGACAGACCTCCCCGCCAGCCCGGCACACTGTGGGCATTCAACCAATTCACGGTGACGGTGGAACTGCCACCCCTCGAAATGCCTGAGAATCTCACCTACACTCTTACAAGGACTGAGGGTGCCGTCAGCCTTGACTGGGACGCTGTATCAGACGCGACGGGCTATGAGGTGCGGCAGTGCAAGAGGCGTCGTATCCCGCCCGGTCCCTGTGTCTATACCACGATTCAGGTCCTGGGGAGCGGCGTAACCACAACGACCGTCGATGGCCTCGACACCAGTGAGTCTCACATGTTCATCATTCGAGCCGTCAGGGGCAGTCAGAGCGCCGACTCGAGTGAAATCACTGTCAACCTGAGGCCTGCGCCACAGAACCTGCAAGGCCAGTACGTGGCGATGCAACACAGGCAGCTGACGCTCTCTTGGGACCCCGTTCCGAATCCCGACGTCGCCGACGACCTGGATAGCAACTACCATGTAGAGCAGCTTTTCCCGAACCTGAACCCGCTCGACTCCGGCTGGAGGAGACTGCCGCATGATGGCGTGACCATAGGCCCTACAACCACTAGCGGCGGCAGGATCCAAGTCGTTGTCAGCGGGCTTACTCCCGGCGAGGAATACGAGCACAGGATAAAGGCCCAGAGTGTGCAGGGTAAGTCCTCTGAATCCAACGTGGTCTCGACGACCGTTACCGATGAATCCCCGGTTGCGGTGCCGCCCACTCCCACGGTCAGCCACCTGATAGGGTACAGGGGCTTTGAGCTTCAATGGGTGCAAAACGTCCGCGACGCATCGTCCTACATGGTCAGGGCGACTCCCGACAGCCCATCTTTGGAGTTCAGCTTCGCCAGTGGACCACACACTGTTACCGAAATACCGAACAGCCCCTGGGTGGAGGTCAGCCCTGGAATCGGCGGCTTCCCAGGCACACTCTCCCTCAATGTGCTCGGACTGGTTCCGGGAACCGACTACACGTTCTCCGTCAAGGGTCATAACGGTTCGGGCAGCGGCCCCGCGGCCACCAGCGCGGGGCTCTTGGCGCTCGAACCTACGCACTGGTGGGGCCACCAGGCCGACCACACCGTAGGCTACACTATAGACGCCATCAGCGAGCCGCGCCTTCAGACCGCGATACCGACGGCGATCGCCCTGTGGAACGCCAGCATAAACCCCGGCCTGAGCATATGCGACACCGCTGACAGCGACTGCCGCAGCCGCAACTCCGACGGGTACACAGCCACCATAAGGACGGTGGCCCCGAGCTCGCCCAGAGACAACCTTACCGGATGCGGTAGCAGCCACGCCTGTGTAGCCATGATCGAGACGGGCATAGAGGCGCCGGGCGGCGTAGGTCGCCACATGACCAACATGGATGTGATTTTCGAGGACCCGCCCTATGGGTGCCCCAACTCTTCTGACCCGACTTGTCCTTTGATTCCCATGGATCTGTTAATCATCTACGTATGGACGAGTAACCCGAACATGAGCGGCCAAGAGATAACGCCGGGCCCACCGCGCGAGATATACGCCCATGCCGAGGATCTGGCGCTACATGAGTTGGGGCACACACTGGGGTTGCCGGACTTCAACAGTAGTACGGGAGGAGGTCGTATTGATGGGCTAGACGGCGAGCTTGCCATAATGAATGTGTCCTGGGATGCGAAGAGCATACAGCCCACGGACATCGCGCAGCTCGACGCCATCTACAGGCGTCATTCGAGACACGACGCGAAGTAGCGCTCCGTGAAACACCCGAAGCTGGGAGAGCAGCCATGAGGATGCGACTGATCATAACGATGGCACTGGCCTGCGCGCTGCTGGCCTGTTCTCTGTTCACGCGACCAGACGAACCGGTCGAACGGGCCGCCGACCCCTCTGCGCCATCCCCGTCCACAGGCAGCCCTCCGACCTCCGCGAGTGCGGCGCAACCCTACTTCGGAGAGCAGTCCATTGAAGAGCGGATAGCGAATGCCGACACAATCGTCAAGGCACGGTTGGCCACGACAACGAGCGAAGTGATAGATGTAGCAGTGGAAGGATGGAGCGGCAGTTATGCCGTCGTCGTGAAGTTCCATATGAAGGTGAGCGAGTACCTGAACGGGAGCGGCGCAAACAACATCACCGTCACTGCGGTCTGGTGGAACTCGACACTGAAGACGCGTAGAGAAGCCGAGGACACCTTACCAGACGTCCTCGCAAGACGTGACACCTCGTGGGACAGCAGAGAGGCGATAATCTTCCTCAATAACAGCGATCCTGGCGGCTACTTCAGTAACTTAACGCAGGGTGAGAATGATCACTTCTTGGTGTATTGGGCCGATCTTGACGACGGTTTCAGTCTGCACAGCAGATACAGGAAAGTGTGGCTGCCCTCCGCTGGAACGAGCGGAATAGAGGACGACCAGGAATTTTTGCTCGCCGCACCTGAGCCGGGCAGGGACACCCCGACGATAACCATTCGAGAGTTGAAGAGCCGCATCTCTGCGATCAACACCGAGGTGAACGCCGGGGACGGCTCGGATGCCTATAGGAATTGCGTTAGCTATAAGTACCGAAACGAGCGCTCGGAACGGCACTTCCAGAGCGAAGGCAGGAAGCTGAGAGGCAGGGCTGCACTCACCCACAGGCTAGTCTCCGGCTCGTCCGCGGGAACGGTGATATTTGAGAGTGGTGTGCGTGGAATCTACCCCGATACCAAAATGCAGACCTCGTTTGAAGGCGGTGACGCTGGCCTTTTCGAGACTGTCGACGGTCCTACGACTCCCGATGATTGGAACCGCGATGGCGTGCTCACCGATGGAATTGACTTCATACGGTACACCCAATCGCTCAGGCCGGTGCGACCGATTCCGGCTGGGGAGTACAGTTTTACCGTCAAAGACTTGGAAGCCAATATGATACCTTGTAACGCCTTTCTCGTTACCGAATGGACGGTCATTGCCATCGCCCCCGAGGGCACACTCCACGAAGCGTTCTTCGACCCCGTCACTGACGGCAGCGCGGTCGCAGCCGACAGCGCGAACGGCGTGCTCAGGCCCGCGTCGTTCACCGATGCCAACGGCGCGACCTCGACTATCCAGCGCATCGCGTGGGAACCCGGTACCGTCAAGATGAGGGTCAGCCCCCACGACGGACTCGCGAGCCATGCCGTAGACTTCATCACCCTGGACGGCTCGGTGTCGCTGTCCCTAAACGTCGCAGATGCCACCGTCGACGCCGCCACCGACATGCTGAGCTGGCTCGTGGCCGCGCAGCCCTGGCAGAGCGGGGACAAGCTGATGGTGCGCATTCGGGAGGCGCCGGACTGTTCAATGGGCGCGGTGACGGATACCCGTGATAATCCGGGCCTCGCGAGGGACTGCGAGATCCTGCTTGTTGTCATGGATACGCTCCGGGGGACCGGCACTCTGAATTGGGACGTCTCCTTGGCAATGGCGACTTGGGATGGAGTCGCCATTGGCGGTTCGCCCACCCGGGTGACCCGGCTGGAGCTTGCCAATAAGGGACTCGATGGGAACATTCCGGAGTATCTTGGGCGGCTGTTGGGGCTGACCCATTTGGACCTGAGCCGCAACTCGCTGACCGGCGCCATACCCGCCGAGCTGGGCCGCCTCTCCAACCTGGAGTCGCTCCGGCTGTCGGGAAACAGCCTCACCGGCTGCATCCCCGTGGCGTTGATGAGCGTGGCGACGAACGATCTGAGCTCCCTCGACCTGCTCTACTGCCGTCCGCCTGCGCCGGAGAATCTCACTGCGGGCACACCCTCGGAGAACAACATCCCTCTGAGCTGGGACCCGGTGGCCAACGCCGGCACGTACAGGATAGAGTACAGTTTGTCGACCTCCACCGAGTGGTTTGTGGACACGCTCAACGCCACTACCACAAGTCTCGTCGTTGACGGCCTTACCTGCGGTACGGAATACAGTTTCCGGGTTAGCGCTCTCGGTAGCGGGACCGTCTACGCGCCCGAGTGGAGCGAGCCGTCCGAGCCTTTGGAACACACCACGGAAGAGTGCAACCTTCCTCCCGAGTTCGCGACGTCCACCTACTCGTTCACAGTGGCGGAGAACGCCACGACGACGGACCTGGTGGGAACGGTGTCGGCGACAGACGCCGACTCGGACCCGGTGTCGCACGCGATCACCTCCGGCAACTCGGCCGGCAGGTTCGCCATCGCCACCAGCACGGGCGACATCACGGTTGCCGGGGAGTTGGACCACGAGAGCGTGCCCACGTACACGCTGGTGGTGGAGGCAACGGACGGCAGGGAGGGCGTTGCGACTACCACGGTGGAGATCGAGGTGACCGACGTTGCCGAGGACGCTCCGCCTGCACCGACGGGACTGGGGGTGTCGCTGGCCGGCGGGACGTTCACGGCGACGTGGAGCGCCGTTGCGGGCGCGTCGGTGTACGAGCTGCAGCAGCAGGTGTCGGGCTCCGCCGAAGGCTGGGCCGCGGTCGCGGCCACCGCCGGGTTGACACAGACGTACAGTCCGACCGGCGGGCCTGCGTGCGGCACGACCTACGAGTTCAGTGTGCGTGCTTACGGTGACGGGACGGTGTATGCCGCGGTCTGGGGCGAGCCTTCCGAGCCGGAGTCACACACCACCGAGGCGTGCAACCGGGCGCCGGTGTTCGCGACCTCCACGTACATGTTCATGGTCGCGGAGAACGCCACGACGACGGACCTGGTGGGAACGGTGTCCGCGACCGATCCGGACTCGGACCCGGTGTCGTACGCCATCACATCCGGCAACTCAGCGGGCAGGTTCGCCATCGCCACCAGCACGGGCGACATCACGGTTGCGGGGGAGTTGGACCACGAGGGCGTGCCTTCGTACACGCTGGTGGTTGAGGCAAGGGACGGCAGGGCCGGCGTTGCGACGACGACGGTGGAGATCGAGGTGACCGACGTTGCCGAGGACGCTCCGCCTGCACCGACGGGGCTGGGCGTGTCGCTGGCCGGCGGTACGTTCACGGCGACGTGGAGCGCCGTCGCGGGCGCGTCGGTGTACGAGCTGCAGCAACAGGTGTCCGGTTCCGCTGAAGGCTGGGCCGCGGTTGCCACCACCGCCGGGCTGACGCAGACGTACAGCCCGACCGGCGGGCCTGCGTGCGGCACGACCTACGAGTTCAGGGTGCGCGCCTACGGGGACGGCGCGGTGTATGCCGCCGTCTGGGGCGCGCCGTCCGAGCCGGAGTCCCACACGACGGAGACGTGCAACCGGGCGCCCGTGTTCGGCGCGTCGTTCTACACGCTCACCATATCCGAGAACGCGGCCACGGGCACCTCGGCCGGCGCCGTACCGGCGACAGACCCCGACGATGATCCTGTGAGCCACTCGATCATTTCCGGCAACGGCGCGGGCAAGTTCACCATAGCCGCGAACACCGGGGCGATCACGCTGACCGGAACCGTCGACCCCGATGAAGTGGCGTTCTACGCGCTGACGGTGGAGGCCAGCGACGATGAGGGCGAGACGTCCACCGCGTTGGTCGGCGTGGCCGTGCTGCTGGACGAGTGCTCCAACGGCGCCGTTGTGCCGCGTCCCCGCAGCAAGCCTCGGCTGGTGCGCGACTGCTCGATGCTCCTTGCGTCGAAGGACACGCTCGCCGGGGACGCCGATCTCGACTGGAGCGCCGACACCGACATCAGCGACTGGCAGGGGGTGACGGTCGAGCGCGGAGATTCCCCATACGTCCGCGTGCTGTTCCTCCCCGACGCGGGTCTGACAGGCAGCATACCCGCGGCGCTGGGCGGTCTCGCGGACCTGCGCAGGATAGACCTCGACTACAACTCGCTGACCGGCGGGCTGCCGCGAGAACTGGGCAGCCTGTACGACATGGAGTTGATGTACCTGAACCACAACAACCTGACCGGAACGATACCGGCAGAGCTGGGTCAACTCAGGAACCTGAAGTCTCTGTTCATCAGCAGCAACAACCTGACGGGCGGCATACCGGTAGAGCTTGGAGTGCTCTCGAACCTGCGACACCTGTACCTGAGCGAGAACAATCTGACCGGAGGGATACCGGCCGAGCTGGGCAAGCTGAGCAGCCTCAAGCTGCTGTTGCTCGAGGGCAACCCCCTGGGCGGCGAGATACCGTCTGAGCTGGGAGACCTTACGCGCCTTGAGCACGTGTTCCTGAGAAACATCGGGTTGACCGGAGAGATACCGGCGGCGTGGGGCGACCTGTCCAACCTGACAAGTCTGTACATAAGCAGCGGCAACAGCCTCACCGGCTGCATCCCATCGGGTCTGCGAGACATCGAAGAGCACGACCTCGACGGCTCGGGTCTCGACTACTGCAACTAGCCACAGGGAGGAAGGACTGCCCCCTTCTCAGATTACAAAGCGGCCATGTTGGGCAAGGCTCTTGAGGGCAGTCGCCCTTGGCCTTCCGGCTTAGCAGTTCGTCGTCAGTCGCCTTCAGTCGGGCGACCATCCTATCGCGCGTAAGATCGCATCCCGCCCGATAGCTCATCTCCTCCGCGGCTGTGTCCTCCGCACCCGGTTCACCTGTGATCCGCTCATGTTCGGTAAGTGTCGCCATCAGCTTTGCAACTGCAGGTTTCTTGGTTGAGACAAGCGCAATTTTGTGGCGCCCGGTAATCCGACACACGCTCTGCGCCGTGTCCGCGAATTGCGGCGCGCCGGGGTTGGTGCTACGCTGTACGCTCGGACTCCGGCACGGCCCCGGCGTGTCGAGCGCAATCCTCACCCCTGGCATCGCTGACTCGCGCAGATGAGCGACTTCATATATCTGGTTCGATACCTCTACGCCTCGATCGGGTGGCGGCTGGTCGCGTGGCTTGGGCTGGTCGGCGCGGCTTCGCTACTCGAGGGCATCAGCATCAGCCTGATTCTGCCGATACTCGCCGGGTCGGCCACCACCACGGACTCCACTCTGTACCAGGCGCTCACCAGGGGCGCGGCCCTCGTGGGGTTGCCCTACAACCTCTGGGTGGCCGTAATCGGCATGGCCACGCTCTACTCGGCGCGCACCGGCTGCTTCATCTTCCAGGAAGTGGTCGCCGGCAGGATAACCGGCTCGCAGCTCGCCCGTATGAAGATAGAGCTGGTGGAGAGGGTGTTCAGGGCCGACTACCAGCACGTACTGGAGCGTGGCGTGAGCGCGTATACCAACGCGGCCACCATCGAGATAGGCAACGTCGCCCAGGTGCTCAACAACTGCGCGCGTTTCATGGTCGCCTTGGCCTACACCTTCGTCTACGTGGCGCTGCCGCTCGCCATCAACCCCGTCTTCACCAGCGTCGTCATCGTGGTCGGCATTCCCGGCTACTTCCTCATCAAGCGCGCCTTCGGGCTCGCCGCCAGGTACTCCGTCAGGGCCACCGCCGCCAACGCGGCGTTGCAGTCCCAGCTCGTGCAGGCCTTCGGGTCGCTCAAGTACCTGAAGTCCACGCACGGCAGCGGCAGGGTCACGCGGCGGCTTAGCGCGACCAGCACCGAGCAGGGCGACCTGGAATACCGCCAGAGAGCCTTGAGCGCGTTCGTCAGCAACGGCGCGGAGCTGTTCTTCATGATCGTCATCGCCGCGCTGCTGGTGTACTACGTGGAGATAGCGCGCCAGGAGGTGATAGAGATTCTCTTCATCCTCTTCATCGTGCGCCGCGGCATGAACTACGCGCTCCAGGCCCAGAACTCTTTCCAGGGCTTTCTTCGGTACGTCGGCAGCGCGCGTAACTTCCGCGAGCTGATACGCGAGCTCGAGGACAACGAGGAACCCACCGCGCCCGAGGGAAGGGCGCCCGACTTCGACCGGCCCATCGCGCTCGACGGGGTGACCTTCCGGTACGGGGACGGCGCGCCCGCGCTGGACGCGCTCAGCCTCGAGATTCCGCCGCGCAGCACCGTCGCTTTCGTAGGCGCGTCCGGCGCGGGCAAGTCCACGCTCGCGACGCTCCTGACGGGCATACTTCCCCCTACGGCGGGAGTGGTTCGCGTGGGCGACACGCCCTACGGCGAGCTGGACCTGGCGGAGCTGCGGCGGCAGATCGGTTACGTGACGCAGGAGAGCGTCATCTTCAGCGACTCGGTGCGAAACAACATCACGCTGTGGGAAGGCGACGGCCGGGACGTGGACGCCGCGATGCGAGAGGCGGCAGAGGCGGCCGACATCGCCGAGTTCATCGAGTCCCTTCCCGACGGCTACGACACCGCGCTCGGCGAGGACGGCCTGAACGTCTCCGGCGGGCAGCGGCAACGCATAGCCATCGCCCGGGAGCTGTACAAGAGCGTCCCAGTCCTGATACTCGACGAGGCCACCAGCGCGCTCGACAGCGAGTCCGAGATGGTGGTGCAGCAGAGCATCGACTCCCTCAGGGGCGACAAGACGGTCATCGTCATAGCGCACAGGCTATCCACCGTGCGGAATGCCGACACCATCTTCGTTCTCAGGGAGGGCCGCATAGTCGAGCAGGGCGGATACGCGGCGCTCTACGCCCGCAACGGCGTGTTCACGCGGATGGTGGACACGCAATCCGCCGCACCCGACGCGGGGAGCGCGGCAGAGGCGGCGCGTGCGTAGGGGGCGGGTTGCGCTATCCTCCCGGAGTGCGCTGCCCACCCTATTGAAACAGCCGCACATCCGTGCTATTATCTCTGCGTGGGACCGACCCCGCCGCGAGAGTCTCTTCCCCTGCGATGGAAGAAGGCTAGAACTTGCCTCGTGCCAAATGCGGGATGGGGGTGAAGACTCGGCAATGTGCACCCTCCGTCGGCCGTCCCTTAGCTGTCACATTTAGTCGTAATGGTGCCCGTATCCGTACCCGAAAGTCTCCCAAGCGGTGCGGACAGCGAGTCTCCCAGCTACGGGGCGAAACGAATTAGACAACATGAGACACATTTCTGAGAATTTTTAACCCGCGGCTCGCCCAACCGCGCGCTAGATCGACACCACCGACTCGGTGTCTCCGACGGCCAGCGCGCTCATGTAGGCGAGGACGAGGTCTCCGGCGCGATGACGGGGAGTTACTCGACGATGTAGAGTTTCAGATTCTAGACCTGAAGCCTTTGACGAGCGACAGTTCGAGGGTCAAGATCTTCTACTTTGTCCAGTTGGGTGGGGCCGGTTTGAATCACAATTGCCAATAGCGCATCTGTATGGTCTTCTGTCGGCTTCCTCGCTATTCCAGCTAAAGAAAATCAACCATGTACTTAGATACCTCTTTGGCAAATTCCCAGTTCTCTCTGAACGAGGAATACGCGAGACTGTCAAGCCCGATATGGATTTCGTAACATCTCATACGCTCCTCAAAGTAGGGAGTCTCTATGTGATTATCGGCGAAGCGACGCAAAGCCTCTCTCCTGAAATCGATTCCTGACATAGAGGGAAACCATGGTGTCCAAAACGAAAACCACGCCAGCTCATAGAGAAAGTCCCCGTACTTTGCGGAGCCCCAGTCAAGAACAGAAGAAATCTGGCTATTCGCAACCAGTAGATTGAAGTGGAGAAGGTCGGCGTGAATGAGGTGTCGTTCTTCTGGGCAGAAGGCAACAAGGGCAACGAGCTTTTCATACGCTCGGCAGAAAACTTCGTTGCCGACTGACGAAGCTGCCAGTTTTCGCTTCCAGCCGCTGAGTCTCTCATCCTGTCGATCATGAGATACATCAAGAAGTGACTCACGCCAACTCGTATGAGGTGCGTTGCCGTCTGATGTCCAGGTCCCATACCCAGTTGTTCTTGAAACATCAACCAACCGGAGAGCATCGAGTAAGTCGAGTAGTTCTGGCAGTACACTTAACATCTCTCCCTGGCAGAGGTTATCTATTGGACCCCCGTCGGCCTTTACTGAGACCGCGTAGAATCCTCCAAA
This sequence comes from Dehalococcoidia bacterium, assembly GCA_965217705.1. Taxonomy (GTDB): domain Bacteria; phylum Chloroflexota; class Dehalococcoidia; order Lucifugimonadales; family CATOSD01; genus CATOSD01. Next base: position 153,637 of record CBDCJA010000002.1, read on the forward strand.
AGCCTGACCTATGTCGAGAACTTGGGGAATCGGAAGTCGAGACGACGAAAACGTCTTAGCGAACTGGTCCTTGCGAAAATCCTCGTCCATTTTACTGAAGCGTACAATCCGTTCAGAATCCCCATCTCTGAAGGAGTAAGCTAGAGCCCATTCACCTTGTTGTTCAATAGGTGAAACGTCCGTCACTTCCGGACTCACACGCTTAAGCAGAAACTTCTGCACATCGGATTCTGTAAGTGACGGCATATGCATCAAGTTTGTCCTTACGGAGGTTCTGGCGGTCTGGTGTCTACTCTGAACACGTGGTCACGTCCAATTCAGTCAGGAAGTCACCTTGGGCTGCCGCAAGCTCGGGTATATGGTCAGGCATCACGACCCAGTACAACTCAACTCAAACCCTTTGGAGGCGCATCCGATCCGATCGGACTCGAAGTGGCGCTAAACTAAGGGTGTGTCGCCTTTGCAATGTAGGTGATAGTAGGAGCGATGGTGCAGCTCGGCAATCCCATAGGGCGACATATCATAGTCACGGGTGCCCAGGAAACGATGGATCGCTAGGCAGTCAAGGCCCGTCTCCTCCCGGGCCTCTCTAAGGACCCCATCATCGGGAGACTCGCCTGGCTCGAGCGTTCCGGCTGGGATTTGTATCCCCGCTTCCGGGACATGCAGGTGTCTAAACACGAGCAGGCTATTGCCTCTCGTCACATAGGCCACGACTTTCGCGACAACTTTCAGAGGCATTTCACTCGTCGTCGCACGGATGGGCGGTTCGCGAACCGCCCCTACGGTTGTGTGTTCAGCCAGTGGGACGCCCTCACCCTGGCCCTCTCTCTGGGGGAGGGGGATGCCTTGCCCTTTCGGACGCGCTCCATCCTCTCTGAGGAGGGTCGCTCGTTCTGGGAGGCTAAGCCTCGACGGCCTTCGTCGCCGAGCCGTAGATGCCCCAGAAGAACTCGCTCACGTTGCCCAGGCCGCCGGCTACCGCGACAATGAACGAGTCTGGGCTTGCGGCGATGGGCACCTCCACGTCGGGGTAGTTCTCCAGCCACTGGAGGTCCGGCCGGTCGTACCAGTTGCCCAGCTTGTCGCGCTTGATGTTGCCGTCGCCGTACATGGTTTTGAAGGGCAGACGTGCCGTCCGGTGCAGGTAGTTTCGCACGTCCATCTTGTCCCAACCCGCCTGGGCCATGATCCGTGCGTGGTCCGGCGCCACCAGCAGGGTGTGCTGGGCGAGCACCTTCTTGTTCGTCGCCGGGTTGATCTTTCCGCCCCGGAGCCAGTCGCCCATGGGCGCGCTGCCGGTGAAGTGCAGGGCGGAAGCGGCGCCGTCGAGGATAGTCTCCGGCCTATTGCTGGACACGTCCACTATGGACCCTACGCCCGACACCGCGACCACTGTCACGGTGCTCTCACGGGGCCGGAAGCCGGCGTCTACGTGGTAGGGCGACCAGGGGCTGGCGTCCTCGTTCTCCGCTATGCACATGCTGTACTTGGTGGGAAGGCCCATTGTGTTGATGTCCGCCTCGCCGGCGTAACAGTCGCCTATGTTCATCAGCGAGAGGCGCAGCGATCGGCCAATCACGGTGTTGGCGTAGTTGATTGCGCCCGGGCCCATTGCCGCGGTGCCGGCGTTGATGCCTAACCGCTTGACGATGGGACCGTTCACTATCATCAGCGGGGCCTCGGGCACCGTGGACACCTGCATCTCACGAAGGATGCAGTCCGGTTCGGCCAGCGCCTCAACCGCCGCGATGAGAACGGGCAGGTGCTCGGGCCGGCATCCGGCCATCACCGCGTTTATGGCCAGCTTCTCCACGCTGGCGATTCCGAAGCCCGGCTCCATGATGGACACGACGTCCTGGGGATCGCGCTTGGTGCCCCCGAGCATACGCTCGACGGCCTCGGGCGTGGGCGGCACGACGGGGAATCCGTCGCCCCAGCCCCTGTCCAGAAACAGGCTGTTGACGGCCTCCACGGTCGACAGGAAGTCGTCACCGCCTACTGCCACGGATCCCGACGCGCCGTTCGCGCCCGGGGCCGCGGCAGGCTCCCTGACGGGATCGAGCAGCCCGCGGACTATGCCGTCGACCTGCTCGTCGATCATGCTGCGAATCAGGTCGTGGTTCTGGCCTGCCACGACGTGGGGGATGGTGACGGAGGGCAGGAGCGGCTGGCCCCAGGCCGATATGCTGGTGCGCCATGCGGAGGAGAAGCGCTGGGCTACGACGGCCACGGCGGGGAGGCCCGCCTTTTCGACCGCTACCGTGTCGTGGGCAAGCCACGACGTGCATCCCCCTCAATCGGCCGTGGTGCCTATCACCCCCTCGCACTCCTCGGCGATGCGGTCGATGTCCTCTTCGGAGGCGACGGTGCGGCCCCAGCCGATGGAGCCGGTGTAGTTCTTGAACTGCACTTCCGGGAAGCGCTGGCGTATCAGATCCGAGAGTCGGGCTAGCACCACGTCTCCGCCGGACTTCTGGTTCCAGTAGAGGCCGATGGTCTTGCCGTTGAGCGTGTCCAGCCGCGGCGCGGGACGCACTGTAAGACCGGTGTACTTGGATGCGACAGGGCTGAGGACTTCGATCGTTGGCATGGCTTCACCTTCCGTTCGACTATGGAGGCCTCCACCGACCTGGCGTGCCGATGGTATGCGACTAACCTAGCCTTGCACGCCGCGCGCTGTCAAGTGTGGGAACGACATCGACCTGGACGGTCACCGGTTAGAGGAGACGCTGTCGGCCCCCTTGATTCACTCGCACAGCCGTGCTACTGTCCCCTCCACGAGGGACCGATCCCGCCGCTCAAGATTCCCTTCTCACTCGATGAGGGAAGGTTAGAGCCTGCCCTGAGCCTGCCGAAGGGATGGGGGTGAAGTTGCGGCATCTGGCGCGTCGCGCCCACCTGTCTCATTTCTGCCAAATTCTGTCGTTCCCATTCCTAGATCCGTTCTCGCCAGGCCTCCCAAACGGCACAGGCCGCCAGGGCTTCCAGCTACGAAATGGAACAGAATGGAACAGAATAAGACAGTCTTCGCGGTTTTCCCTACGAAAGGGTAGCTATTGGCCTGTCCTGACCTGGCCAATCCGGCTCTCTCCATGCCGCCGACTAGACTGGGGCAGGCTCTAAGCCTGATTGCAGCCGCGACTCGCCGCCTGTGACCGCGGCTATGCCGCCAAGCACGGCCAATCCTCTTCGCCACGAAGATAAGATGGCAACTTCCTGGCCTTATATTCCCTTGCGAACCCGCCAAATGCGCCAACATCGGCATGTTTGTATGTGTACAATCCCCTTATGTTGTTGAGGTCACAATAGCCATTATGCTGGCGTCCCCCACCCCCAAAATAATCTCGCATTTACAGCACCGTGCCCACCGCGTCGCGGCAGTAATAGCTATTTCGTTGCTCGCATTTGCCTTCTTCTCCACGCTTGCCGAATTCACCCTGACCGGCGACGCACTCGCCCAGGAAAACCGCTGCGTCTCGGGGGAGGGCGACCCCCCCTGCCCGGTGGTTACGCTTGAGAGCATCTCGCCTTCCGGTTCCCTGAAGGAAGGCACCCGCCTGACGGTCACCGTGCGAATCGGCACTCCCGTTCCGGCAACCTCGACCGACGATATGGGAGCCCCGACCGTCATCAAGGGAGGAATTTACGTCTTCGATTCTTGTGAGGCGCTTGAGCCCGGTGAGGATCCCAAGTCCAATGAGGCCTCTGAGGATGAAGTATGCAACGGGGAAGTGGTCGATGAATTGATTGCTTGGGCATTCTGGGCGGGAAGCGGACCGACCACAACCATGTCCCACACAGTCAGCTTCGATCGCAAGGACACGAGGAACCGAGTTATTCGCGTTCGTCTTCACCCTGGCTGGGAAGACCACAACGTAGACGAGACGGCGGAGCTAAGAGGGTGTCTAAAAAGTGGGTGTGCGTGCTAACCGCTTCAGCATCAGTCTCGTCATGGCACTGTAGATCCACGCCTCGGTGGTCTCCGGCAGTTCTTCATAGTCCCCGTATCGAGTACGGGGCAGGCTCTTGCTCAGCCGACGGCAGCGTCCCAGCCATGCAAATGTTCTCTCAACCACCCATCTTCGCGGCAACACCTCGAACTGATGGCTGCTTCTCGGACGCCTCACAATCTCCAGCGCCCAACCCGACAAGCACATGGCCCAATCAACCAACTGGCCCGCGTAACCAGCATCAGCCCAGATCAATTGCAGGCGTGGAAACCTTCCTGCCAATTTATCGATGACCAGCTTCGCACCATCCCTATCCTGGATATTGGCAGGATGCACCACCACCGCCAGCAGCAACCCCATGGTATCTACAATGATATGTCGCTTTCGACCGTTGACCTTCTTGCCAGCATCATAGCCACGAGGCCCCCTTTTTCGGTCGTCTTCACGCTCTGGCTGTCTATGATAGCCGCGCTGGGAGAAGTCTGTCGTCCATCGGCTGTCCGTACCCTCTCGCGCAGGGCTTGATGGACCCTCTCCCAGGTTCCGTCCTTTCGCCAGGTGCGGAAGTAGTGAAACGCCGTGCGCCAAGGGGGAAGGTCGTGTGGAAGCATCCGCCACGGACACCCGCTCCGAAGTACGTACATGATGGCGTTCACCACCTCCCGGCGAGGATACTTGACCGGACGGCCTCCCGGTTTAGGAGCGGGCAACAGAGGCTCTAGCAGTCGCCACTCGGTGTCACTGAGATCGCTGGGGTAGGCTTGTCTGTTCATGGGTATGGTTTACGTCATCCCCCACTCCTGTGTACAGGTGTTATGTGACCACTTTTTAGACACCCTCTTAGCTAGACTTTGTACAAAACTTAGACAGAGGAAACAGGGTAAGCTGACGAGACCGAACCATCACGAAAGGTCAAGTCATGCTCACCCCCGTATCAGGTACGGGGCAGGCTCTGCCCGATGCCATCGTATCCCTTCTCAGTCCGTTCGCGCCGATGTTTCAGGCCAGGACATGGGCGAAAGTGCAGGTGCTGCTGGTCGGTGCAGTCCTGGCCACGCACAAGAGGACCGTCACTTCCGCGCTGCGCGCCATGGGACTCAGCGACGACACCGGCTTTGCTCGGTATCACCACGTTCTCAACCGCGCTGTGTGGTCACCGCTCCAGCTGAGCCGTGTACTGCTGTTGCTCCTGGTACAGCACCTCGATCAGGGTGATAGTCCACTGGTGTTTGGGATCGACGAGACCTTGGAGCGGCGGCGTGGCAAGCAGATCAAAGCCAAGGGGATATATCGTGACGCAGTGCGCTCCAGCGGGAGTCATTTCGTCAAGGCCTCCGGCCTGCGTTGGATAAGCCTGATGTTGTTGACCACCATACCCTGGGCACATCGGACATGGGCATTACCTGTACTGACCGCCCTGGCTCCCTCTGAGCGCTACTGTCAGAAGCTGGGTCGGACGCACAAAAGGCTCACCGACTGGGCGCGTCAGATGATCCTCCAGCTCCGGCGCTGGCTGCCCAACCGTCCTCTGGTACTGGTGGCCGACAGCAGCTACGCTGCCCTCCATCTGCTCCACTTCTGTCAGTCCATGACTCGTCCGGTCACCCTCATTACCCGATTGCGTCTGGACGCTGCACTCTACGAACCCGCCCCACCTCGACTGCCCGGACAGATGGGGCGTCCACGCCTCAAAGGAGAACGATTGCCCACATTGAGGGAACTCCTCCAGTGCCCCGATGTAGGCTGGGCCACGATATCTGTGGCCTGGTACGACAGCGCCATTTGCACGGTGGAGACCGTCTCTCGAACAGCGGTCTGGTATCACACGGGCAAGCCACCCGTGCCCATTCGCTGGGTCCTCATTCGAGACCCCCTACACCGGTTCGACTCCCAGGCGCTGCTGTGTACCGATCCTGCGATCAGTCCGGCTCAGATCATCGAGTGGTTCGTGTTGCGCTGGCAGATCGAGGTGACGTTTCAGGAGACACGCGCCCATCTGGGAGTAGAGACTCAACGCCAGTGGTCGGATCGCGCCATATCTCGGACCACTCCTGTGCTGTTGGGACTGTTCTCCTGGGTAACTCTCGCAGCACACTTGTTGGGAGGTCGCCGGCTAGCGACTCCACGATCGGCGGCTTGGTATGTCAAGTCGGCGCCCACTTTCATCGACGCGATCGCTTTGGTGCGCCGTCATCTCTGGCTTGCCTCCGGGACTTTCCGCATGTCGTCGCAGAAACCAGATATGCGAGAAATCCCGACTCCCATGCTCAACAGATTCATCGAGTTGCTAACCTATGCCGCGTGAATGTACAAAGTCTAGCTTAGGGTCACGGTTATCGACAAAGACTCCGACCAGCCCCAGCCAGTAGTCAGTCCGCCGCCGCCTCGGCCGATATTCGTTCCAACCTCCACACCAAAGCCTACCGCCACGCACACGCCGACACCCACGCCCGAAGACGACACCCCCACGCCGACACCGACGCATACCGGGACCCCGACTCAGACTCCCACAATTACGCCCACGGTTGAGCCTGAGCCAACTCCCACGCCCACAGAGGAACCTCAGCCCACCAATACGCCGGTTCCCCCACCTGTGCCCACCGCAACGCCGACCCCGACACCAACGGCCACTCCGACGGCCACTGCCACGCCGGCGCCGACGCCCAGACCCACCCCGACGCCGACGGCCACCGCAACGCTGACCCCGACACCGACGGCCACCGCAACGCTGACCCCGACACCGACGGCCACCGCCACGCTGACCCCGACACCGACGCCGACGGCCACCGCCACGCTGACGCCGACACCGACGGCCACCGCCACGCTGACCCCGACACCTCGGCCCACGCCAACCTCAACGCCTGAGCCTGAGCCGGGCTTGCTGCAGAGTCTGGACATTCCCTTGATCGGCGATGCCGTGCCTCGCATCCGCGATGCTCTGACCGGCGTCGTCAGCAATCCGCGTCAGCGCACCACGCTGATCGTCATTCTGGCCATCACCAGCGTCCTTGCCATCGGCGCGTTCGCCTATCTGGTGCTGCGAAGGCGTTCGCGAGACTCGTCACTGTAAAATATCTTGGGCAGCTAACGCGGGCAGGCTCATGGTAAACTCCGTGTACTCGCCATACACGGTATCCACGGAAAGGTCGCCGCCGAAACGCCGCGCCACGTCGGCGGCTATGGGCAATCCCAGGCCTGCCCCCATCGCGCCGGCCCGCGTGGAGAAGAATGGATTGAAGATTCGGGACAGCACGTCCTCCGGTATACCGGGGCCGTTGTCGCGGATTCGCACTTCCACAACGTCGCCAACCAGCCGGCTCGACACAGCCAGCTCCGGCTCGTAGTTCCCTCCGATCTCCTCTCGCTTCAGCCACATCGCGTAGCAAGCATTGGTGACCAGGTTCAGCATGGCCTCACTGAAGTCTCTCTCCACCAGGGGCACCTGACCCAGAGACGAGTCAAGGTCGAAAATCGGGCGCACAAGAAAGTCCTCGGACTCCGCCTCGAAAGATTCGCACCCGACCTGTGCCGACCTTTGCACCACCGGATTGAAGTCTGTCAACACCGGCTCGCTGCCGACGACTCCCAGACCTCGCATTCGCTCGACGATCGCCAGCGCGCGCCCTCCGTTGAAGGCCACTCTCTTCAGGCTGTCGGACATCTCCTGGCTGAACTCATCGAACATGGCCTCATCATCTTCGGACATCGCACCCCGGTATCTGTCCAACATTTCGGAGAGCTCCTCGTACATCTCCAGCGAACCCTCACTGAAGTTCTTGACGAAGTTGAGAGGATTTGCCATTTCGTGGGCGACACCGGACACCAGCTCACCCAATGCCGCCAGCTTCTCGCGAGCCACGAGACGGTCCTGCATTCGCTCCAGCTCGGCATTCGCCACACGCAGCTCTTCGTAGAGCTGCTCGACCAGGTTCAGCCGCTGCACTTCCAGTGCCTGCTGGCGGAAGACCTCAAGCGCGCCTGCCAGTTCCCCAATTTCATCTCTGCCGACCTCGGGCACCTCTGTGACCAGGTCGCCGTCGGCCATGTTTCGCATACGGTCGGAAAGCCGGGAGAGACGCTGGACCATGCCGTTACCCACCCATAGCCAGGCGGCCAGCGTGGCCGCAACCACGCTGATTACGCTGATCACGGTCAGCAGCAACCTGCCCTGGTCGAAACTGCTCACGGCCAAGTCCACTGTCTCGGAAGAGAGGGCCCTCGACCCCGTCAGCAGGTCCGACACAGACGCCTCTGCGGCCGTACTGGACTCATCGAAGGAGGCGGCCAGACTCATGGACCTGTCCCCCAGGGCGAGCTGCTCGCCGCGCACCGCGAACACACCCCGTTCATCTCCCCACAGGGAGGCCACGGTTGGGTCGAGGCCGGCCGTGACCAGACCGGCCAGTTCGTTCAACAGCCTCTCCAAGTCGGCCAGCTCGTCCGCGGCCAACGCCTGCCTCAATACCGATGACGCGATTTCGGATTCTTCCGAGTCGGGTATGAGCCCGTTCAGACGCGCCCACAGATCGTCCGCCGCCCCGTTGGCGGTCGACATGGCGTCCCTGGTCAGGGCGAGGTCGTCGATGATGCCGGCCATTTCGTATGCGGCCTCCTGGACCTCGAGCGCGCCTGGCGCCAGGGCCTGGACACCGATGACACGTTCCAATGCGTTGTCCAGCCGCTCCAGGGAATCGGTAACGGAGTTCGCTTGCGTGTCCACAAGTCCGGAATCGGGTTCGGTGAGCAGCCCCACCCCCAGGACGCGCAGCCGCTCTACTTCGCGAGCGGCGACCCACGACGCCTTCAGCACGGGCACCGACTCCGAGCGGACCTGGTCGTTGAGGTCACCGCTCTTCTCGAAGTAGTACACACCCACCCCGCTGGACACCAGGGTCAATAACACCGCGAAGCCAAGGGCCAGGTACAGCCGGGTTCCGATTTGATGCCACATGTCTTGGAGGAAACGCATAGCTGAAACCACCCCATAAACCGTCTTCGATCGGCAAGCAGAGCTTTGAATCGAAGGCTATCATACCAAACGCATACTGGAGTGGATAAGCCGGATACCGTTCTTGGCTGTATGGACTCTGTGTAGGTCGCCGAGGGTCGCCGCAGGCACCACTTGCTGGGCTGTCGGCCGGCGGCACTGATGCGGCGCAACACGATAGAACCGCGCCCCTGATGCGCTAGGGCCTGTTGCGCGAAACGGGTTACACTGCGCCAACGCGCAGGATTCCAACACTTCCCGCGCTCTCCCCTGCGCTCCCATCCCGTGACGGATGCCCAAGGCTTGGAGTTTCCGCGTGGCGTCCTTTCTGACAGAATCCGAATGGGCCCGGTCCTTTCGATACAGGGACTTCAGGCTCCTGTGGGCGGCCTCGCTATTCCATTCGCTCTGCATGGGAATGGACCACGTGGCTTTGGGCTGGCTTGTGCTGGAGATGACCGATTCGCCGTTTATGGTCGGCGTGGCATCCGCGGCTCGCATAGCTCCCTTCCTCTTTCTGGGCATTCTGTCCGGCGCGGTATCCGATCGTGTGGACCGGCGCAACCTGTTGAGGATCACCGCATGGGTAGGCAGCATCATCCCAGGCACGATGTCTATCATGCTGCTGGCTGGGGTGGCGCAGGTCTGGTATGTCATCGCGCTGGCGGCGGCCTCCGGTTCTTTCTGGGCGTTTCTGATGACCGCAAGGCATTCCTACGTCTACGACATAGTGGGCGCCGAAAATGCGATGAACGGCCTTGCCCTGAGTGCCATGAACCAGAGGATCGGCGGAGTTATTGGCGCGCTGTTTGCGGGGAGCTTCATTACCGCCTGGGGCCTGGGAAACCAGTATGCCGTCATTTGCGTGAGCTATCTGGTCGCCGCCGCGCTAATGCTGACCGTGCGGAGCGCGGGCCAGGCGGCGCCCGTGAATCGCCAACCCGTCCTGAAGAACCTTGCGGGGTACGTCCAGGTTCTGCGGGAGAACCGCATACTGCGCGCCATGATGTTCATGACCGCGATTACGGAAGTCTTCGGGTTCACCCACCAGAGCGTACTGCCGGTGTTCGCGCGGGACGTCCTCGGCGTCGGCGCGGCCGGGCTCGGAGTTATGTCCGCTGTGCGCCAGGGCGGAGGTATCCTTGCCCTGGTTCTTCTAGCCGCTATCAGCAACCTCAACCGAAAGGGACTGACCGCCTTCATAATCGTGGCTGGATTCGGCTTGGGCCAGATGGCCTTCTATCTCACCTCCAATCTCGTGGTCTTTCTGGTGATACTCGCGTTCATCAACGCCTGCGCGTCCGCTTCGGACATAATTTACAGGACGATCATGCAGTCCAACGTCTCCAATGAGGAACGGGGCCGCGCGATGGGGTCGTGGACTCTCAGTGTTGGCATGGCGCCGGTGGGCCACCTGGGCATTGGAGGAATGGCGGGCGTGCTGGGAGCACAGGGCGCCCTGCTGGTGAATGGAGGCATTCTGGCAATTCTCGCCGTGGTATCGGCGATCGCCATGCCCCGAATCAGACGATTGCCATGAGCTCAAGCGGAGCGCTCCGCTATCGTGACCTCGACCTGCCCAAGCGTCCCGAAGTCGGCGACGAACCGGTCGTTGTGGGCAGCGGGAGTGATCCCGGTACAGGTGCCGGTTGTCACAATCTGGCCCGCATCGATGCTCTCGCCTCTGCTGGAGAGGTGGTTGGCGATCCAGAGCAATACCAGCAGAGGATCTCCCAGGACGTTCGATCCAACCCCGTCGCGCACCGCTGCTCCGTTCCTGTACAGGCTGACGCGGTGGGACTTGGCGTCTATCGCACACCAGCCGGTCTGCTCCCGGCCGTAAACGAAGGCCGTGTGCGCCGACATATCCGCTATCAACCGCCGCTGCCCGATACCGCCGAGGCCGTCCTCGAAGCGTCCACCGACGACCTCTATCGCGGGCAGCAGGCCGCCAACGGCTTCCAGGACCTCGTTCAGGCCGTAGGCTGCGGGCCGGGGCGGCAGGTCGCGGCAGAAGCGGAACGCGAACTCGCACTCGACGCTGGCGCTCTGCCCCGGAAAGACGGAGACTGACGCCGGGCTCTCGAAGCAGAGCGGCGTGTGCATTGGGGCCGAGACCGGACCGTTGGAGTCGAGGCTCCGCTGGGCAGCCTCGCTAGTTGCGCCAACCTTCCACCCGAATCGTCGCATGGAAGCCCGTGCCTCTATCATGCGCTGGACGCGGTAGGCGTCCGCCACCGTCACTAGTTCGGCCGCTGCCGCGACCGGCACCTGGCCGCCCGACGTGCGGACGCGCCACAGGTTCTCCGCCAGTGCCTCCAGGGATTCGCTCATGTTTACACCTCCTCATTGGTTCCGCCGCATTCTTCGCATTCGTTCAGCGCGCCCCTTGCCTCAGCGGGCTGCCGGCGGCGATCAAGTACAGTGCCCACGACGCCGCCAGCAACGCGGCGGCGATCAGGAAGCCTCCCTGAAAGCCGATTCTCGCCGCGATCAGGAATCCGGCGAACGGGCCCAGGGCCGAGCCCAGGTCCTGCCAGGTGGAGTACCTGCCCATCGCGGAGGCGCGGGCAGAGGCAGGCGCCGTCTCGCCCATGGCCGCGTCCAGCGCTGTGTTCACTCCCACGGCGGCGACGAACAGCACCGGCAGCCCGACGACCGCGGCGATAACGGAGTCGAACGCGGCTATGAGGGACAGCGGAGCGAACATCCAGGCCATTCCAATCGCAATGGACAACCGCCTGCCTAAGCGGTCCGAAAGGTGCCCCAGGGGTACACCGAGGCCGAGATCGGAAAACCACCTGAATCCGACCAGGATGCCGGAGAGAGTCACGACGGTCAATGCACCTCCCAACACCATCTCGTCCTCCCCGGCGATCTCGGCGAGGTAGGGGGCCACGGTAGCTATGGCGAGGCCGTTCGCCGCGAACGCCGTGGCGAATCGCATCAAGCTGATGGAGAGAATTGGAAATTTCAGACCGCCGCTGTCATCCGGGAGCCTCGACACGGCAAGGTCCCAGAGACCGAGGCGGCCTCGGAACCCTCTACGGCCAGGGGCCATGCGGCCGGGTCTGAGGTCGGGGACCAGGACTGCGGCGATCACGCCGAGAAGTCCGACACCGGCCAGGGCAGCGAAGGTCGCCTCTCTCGACGTGATCTGGAACAACATCGCCCCGGCCGTGACCGCTATCAAGCTGCCGAGTCGCTGCCCGGAGTTGAAGAAGCCCATCAGCCTGCCCCGGATGTCGGAGGTGCCGACTCCAAACGCCGTCAGATGCGCGGCGAGCCGCATGAAGGAGTACGAAATACCCCAAGCGGCGCGGGCCAGCAGCAGCAGCGCCAGGTCCCTGCCGAGACCGTACGCGAGCGTCGTCAGAGCGCCGGCGGCGATGGACGCGACAAAGGGCCAGCGCACTCCGAACCGTTGATAGACTGAGGCGGCGGCGGCGTTGCTGACGAGGCGAATGAAACGATTGATGCTGAGGGCGAGCCCGATCCAGAACGAGGCCGCGAGGCCGAGCCGGTCGCTGACGCCGAAGTCGTCCGCCGCCACAGGCAGCACGACGTACATCAACGAGTCGCCCATGATGACCGCGGCGATCGGGGCCACCGCGAACACCATCCCGGCTGGTATCATCGCCTTCACACGCATCCCACGAGTAAGAACTGCCTCTCTGGACATCCACTGATACGAGAAGAGGATTCGATTCCTTCTCGTCTGTTGGTCTCCACGTGGCGGGCCAATCCTTATCCCACCATGCCCGGTGGCGCAGCTATTCCGGCAGGGACTTGCGCCGCACCAGACGTATCGCCGTCTGGTATCATGCGAACCCAAGTCCGCGTGGCTGCGCCGGGCGGCAGCGCCGACATGATACCTGAACGCCCTCGCTATGGTGGAACGCCAGGTTGTTCTCTGCTGCGACTCGGCAGGCGGACTGATCGAACGAGCCTGGCGGCAGGCGACACCCCCTATTGGTGAGTGACCTTCAGGAGGTTCCGACCGAGATGACACGTGAACGCTAGGCCGCGCCGGTTGTACTACGGCTGGGTCATCGTATGGGTGATGGCGGCGACCGGCGCGGTGAGCATGGCCATGGGTTCGCTCAACTTCGGCCTGTTCATCAAGCCCATGGGCGATGACCTGGGCATTGGGCGCGCCGCGTTCGGCTGGGCGCACACCGCCCGGCAAGGGGCGAGCTCCGTGACCAGCCCTGCCGTCGGGTTGCTTCTCGACAGGTTCGGCGCACGGGTGATGCTGCCAGTCGCCGCAATGATGACCGGCTTTTCCATGATAGGACTGTCGTTCATCGGAGAGGCCTGGCACCTGGTTGTCCTGTTCGCCGTTATGGGGCTGGTCGGAATGAGCGGCCCGGGAGCGCTGGTGACGTCCGTACCTGTGCTCAAGTGGTTCGTCGCGGACCGCGGCAAGGCCATCGCGTTCATGTCGGTCGGTATCCCTGTGGGCGCCTTGTTGTTCGTGCCGTTGACTCAGTACCTGATTGACTCGGTCGGGTGGGGCAGGGCCTGGATTATTCTGGCAGTGCTCGGCATGGGGGTGATCGTTCCCCTGGCGGCCATATTCGTCAGGCGGCAGCCCGAGGACATGGGACTGCGACCGGACGGCGACAAAAGCCCGGACCGCGTATTGCACGAGCGGCCGGCATCGCGAGGCGCGCCGGAGGAGGTCTCATGGAGCCTGTCTGAGGCCGTGCGCACGGCCACCCTGTGGAAGCTGGTCGTGGTGTTCAGCTCCGTCTCGCTCGCCACCGGCACCGTCGCTCTGCATAGGATAGCCGACTTCATGGACAAGGGACTCGACCCAACACTCATCTCGTTCGCAACCGCGCTCGACGCCGTATGCGCGGGGGTGACCACCTTCGCTTTCGGGCTGATGGTCAGGCACGTTCCGGCGCGCGCGCTCGGCGCGGCTGGCTTTGTGATGCTTGCGACGGCGAGCGTCATGACAATCTACGCGGACAATCTCCCGGTCATGTTCGCGTCCATGGCGCTGTTCGGCCTGGGTATCGGTGGAATGATGTTCTTGCAGAACTTCATCTGGGCAGACTACTTCGGACGCCAGAGCGTGGGGAGCATACGCGGTCTCGTTAACCCCATCAATCTTGCCGTGGGCGGGCTGGGCGCTCCCGCCGCCGGCTACGTGCGGGACATATGGGGCACTTACGATCCCGCGTGGTGGGTGGGAGTGGCGCTCATGGCGTTCGCGGCGGCGCTCGTTCTCTCCACACCCGCGCCCACCAGGCGCGTCGGCCGCGGGGCGGAATCGGCATCACGACCGCAGGAGGTGACAGTGAACGCGAACCCGGCGCGGGAGGATTAGGCGCTCGTGCTAGCCTCCGGCGTGTTCGACAGACCCGCCTACAAGTGGTGGGTGTTCTCCGCGGTCGCACTTGGGACACTGACTTCCGTCATCAACCACGGTGGTATGTCGGTTGCGCTTCCCACCATTGCCCAGCACTTCGACGCCGACCTGTCCGCGGCGCAGTGGGTGGTAGTCGCCGAGGGCCTCGCCGTCAGCGCGCTGATACTCCCCATGGGCCGGCTCTCCGACATAACAGGCCGCAAGACCGTGTATCTCACCGGCATGGCAATTTTCGCGGGAGCCGCGATCCTGGCCGCAGGCTCGCAGAGCATACTGATGCTCATCGCCTTCAAGGCGGTGCAGGGAGTCGGCGCCGCCATGACGCAGGGCACCGGCATGGCGATGATCACGTCTGTCTTTCCAGCCGAGGAGCGGGGCAAGGGAATCGGTTCACATGCGAGCGTAGTGGGGACGGGCGGCGTACTCGGCCCCGTGGCCGGCGGGTTCCTGATAACCGCCTTAGACTGGCGCTGGCTGTTCTACGTGAACGTGTTGATGGGCGTCCTCGCCATGTTGGTCGTGGTGGCGGTAGTGAGGGGCCAGGGCTTCAGCCAGGACACCCGCAGCCGGTCGTACGACTTTCCGGGCGCGGCGCTGTCGACGGCGGTGCTCGTCACGTTCCTGCTCGCCGTGTCGAACGGCGCGAGCCTGGGTTGGGGCTCGCCGCCCATCGTGGTGGCCGGGCTGGCGTTCGTCGTGCTCCTGGCCGCGTTCATCTGGTGGGAGAGCCGCGCCCCGTCGCCGATGTTGGACCTGGGCCTGTTCAGGAGCAGGGTATTCGCCATTGGCATCTCTACAAACTTCATGTCCTTCCTGGGAATAACCTCCGGGCGATTCCTCTTGCCGTTCTACCTGCAGGCTGTGCTCGGGTACACCCCCGCACTGGTCGGCCTGGTGCTGCTCCCGAACGCCGTGAGCAGGATCGTGATGGGTCCGGTCAGCGGGCGGCTCTCGGACCGGTACGGCTGGAGGCTGTTCAACGTAGCCGGTCTGCTGCTTTCGGCAGCCGGGCTGTTCGCACTCGCCTCCATCACCGTGTCCTCTTCTATCGTCTTGGCGCTGGTGGGTATAGTGCTCCACAGTGCCGGTTCAGGCCTGTTCCAGTCCCCTAACTCCGTCTCGATATTCAGCGCAGCCGACCCGAGAAGACACGGCGTGGTCGCAGCGTTCGTCAATCTTACCCGAAACGCCGGGAACGTGACCGGAATCGCAATCGCCGCGTCCATCGTGACCGCGGTAATGGCGAGCCAGGGATTCGAGCCGAACATCGACGCGGTGCTCGATGCGGGGCCCGCCTCCAGGCTGGTGGGCTCGTTCATGACTGGACTGAAGGTTGCCTTCCTGGTGATGGCCTTTCTGCAGTTGATAGGGGCCGCCGCGTCCGCGTTCAAGAGGAGCGCCCAGCCTGAGGTCGGGACTGCCGGCGAGAGGCCAGGCGTGGCGAGTTCCCGGTAAGCGCGGGGCCGGAACACCACATTCAGGGAGACGGTCGACGTCCGGCATCGGGCAGGTTTCAAACCTGCCCCTACGGGTGGGCCGCCGGCGCTGGTTTAGGGCGGCTCATGTCGCGCCCGGCAGGCTTCCTTCACGGAAGGATGTCGCAGATATTCCATGCGCTTCATCTCGCGCCGACTCCTGTTCACGCTGTCCAGAATTACGCCGCTGAGAAAGCTGCCCAGCGCCGCCAGTCCCAGGCTGGCGCACAGCACCGCCGTGGGCAACCTCGGCACGAGGCCGGTCTCCCAGAAGGTGAGGACGATGGGCACCGCCAGAACCAGAGCAATCAGCGCAAGCGCGGCGGCCGCCGACGTGAAGAACAGGAATGGGTGAAACTCCTTTAGGAGCAGCCCGATGGTGAGAAGGGCGCGCCTGCCATCGCGTAGGGTGCGCAGCTTGCTCTCGCCGCCCTCCGGCCGCTCCACGTAGCGCGTGGGCATTTCGGCGCAGGGCAGTCGCAAATGGGCACAGTGGGCGGCCAGCTCCGGCTCTATCTCGAACCGCTGCGATAGGGCGGGGAACGACTTCACAAGCCGACTCGACATGACCCTGTAGCCCGAGCTGATGTCCGTAAAGACGCCACCGAACAGCCCCCGTATCATCCGGTTGAGCAGGGCGTTGCCCATCTTGTGGCCCTGCCGGTATGCGTCCTGGCCCTCGGCCTCGACACGCACTCCAACCACCATGTCCAGGTTTTCGGCAATGAGCCTGTCCACCATGGCCGGCGCGGCTGAGGCGTCGTAAGTGCCGTCGCCATCGGCGAGCACGTACACATCCGCCTCGACGTCCGCGAACATGCGGCGCACCACGTTGCCCTTGCCCCTCAGCGACTCCGACCTCACCACCGCGCCGGCCTCGAGCGCCCGCTTTGCCGTGGCGTCGGTGGAACCGTTGTCGTACACGTAGACCTGCACGTCGGGAAGCGCCTGCCGGAACGCCGCGACGACGCCGGCTATAGCAGCCTCCTCGTCGAGGCACGGCAACAACACAGCCACGCTGAGGCACGAAATGCTCATCGAGCGAACCTCCGGCTCAACGCGCCAGTCCTCCAAAGACCTCGTATCCTCGGCAGCGCGATTCGTTCTAGAATCCAGCTTGCCGCCAGAGCTCCGGATATGGCCAGAAGTGGCCCCATAGCCCCGGCGTACCGCGTAGCCACTACTCCGGTCAAACCAATGAGAAGAAAGTGGGCGTGGACCGCCAGGCCCGCCACGGTGGCTGTTACCAGTCGGGCGTCTGGCACGCGGCCTTCCCCGCGGAGACGTTGCCACGCCGCCAGTACGATTGCCAGCACTGAGACTAGCAATCCCGCCCCCAACGTCGTTCTGACCGCAAACGCGAGCAGGGGCCCCGGCGGCTCCTTGTAGCCGAAGATTGGACTGTCGTCGAACAATCTCTCCGGCGCCAGGGTCACTGGATCGGACCAGTGGAACGCGATGTAGCCGACCGCCAGCAGCGCGAGCAGCCACGGGAAGGCGGCGACCAGACGCCCACGTCGCACGTGCATCATGTTTGAGCCTGTCGAATCTCCGTCTACACTTGGGGACAGGACTTGGAAGTCTCGGTCAGGATCGTGCCTCATATGCTCAGCCAGTTGGGGTTGTTGTGCCACGTAAGTCTACCATCGACCAGCCCTGGAGGCGCTACTTGGTGAGGATTGCGAGTCTGCATCTTTCTGTCCTGATTCCTGGTTGGTTTGAGTCCATCGACTGGGGTCTTCCCAAGGGTGGAAGGCGTCCCAGATGAAGCCGGAATGCCGGTGGACGATGGGCAACAGGTCGCCCGCGAGAGGGGGATTTCGCCCAAATGTGTGTCATTTTGTGTCATTCTGTGCCATCTCATAGCTGGGGGCACTGTCGGGTTGCACCTTTCGGGAGGCCTTGAGGGGCTGAATCTGGCAATGAAATCGCAGAAATGCGCCAGAAATGAGACAGCCGGCGAGTGGTCCCAGACAGTGCCTTCGTGGTTGGCTGGCGGCGATGCCGGTCTGTCATGCAAGGAAGAGTAGCACTGATGTGCGGACGATTCAATGAGGGTGTCGAAATCGAGCCTGTTTCAGATTTCCTGGCGCCCCCAACACCGTTATTCCCGCTCCCCGCCCATTCGGCAAGCTCAGGGCATGCTTCCACGGGGACAGGCTTCGCGGGAAGGCGAAGTCTGTTCGTTTCTGTGACATTCTGTGCGCCTCCTAGCTGAGGGTGTCGCCGGTCCCGCGCGAATCTGTAATGCTGGCGCGGGTTGCTGGGACACAAGAATGGCGCCGCGTGGCAGAGGAGGACAGGGGGACGGAGCAGGGTCACTCAGCCGTATCTTCACTGCCACAGTGCGCCCACGAGGGACGCCCCTACGGATGCCTGGGGCCTAACCCCGCTTGGGGGCAGGGATTCCGGGCCGCGGGGTCAATCGCGCGGGCGGGTTTGAAACCCGCCCCTACCGTGTGCGAGGGTAGCACGCATGTGCGTATCATTCAAGAGGGGTGGCGAAATTGCGGGATTTGGGCGGATTGGTGGGGGAGAAATGGCGCAGACGGGGTGAAGAGGTGGGACGTGTGTGGGGTTGGAAGGGTCAGGGCCGGGGAACGGGTGGCGCGGGAGGGTGACGTTTTTTTCGGGTGCTGGGAGCGAGTGGGTCGGGTGTGGGCGAGGTTGTACGGCCGGGGTGAGCGTTGGGGCGTTCGGGGGACATTGGCTGAGCAATATGGCGAACGCGAGGCGATGGCCGTAGGGGTTCAGAGTCGGGCGCGGGGGCAGGCTGATCGCGAGGGAGACGGTTTTGGGCGCACCTGGTAATCTGCAACAGGCTCGTCGAAATCTAGCCTGTGCCAGTTATGCTTGCCGTGGGCAAGACTTCCGGCGCCGGCTGAAGTGTCACAGCAGCTAGTACCGGTTCCAGTTGGTTTTGCCATAGGTGATGCTGCCCCGCCCCTGGGTTCCCGCTTTCGCGGGAATGACGGATAGGGAAAAATGTCCAGCATATTCAGATTGACCCGGCACTAGACTCTCGAGCTGTCGCACTCGCTTGGCTACGACCTGTGAAAGGTGGGCTTCGATCCCTTGATGGTGAGACGGTCAAATGCCCATAGGGCGAGTAGCGCGCCCGATACTGCCATAAAGGGCGCCATCGAGTCGGCGTAGCGGCCGGCCATCACCCCGAACAGACCGACAAACAGCAGATGTGTGTGGACAGCCCACGCGCCAACGGCTGCGACAGCCAATCTGCCGTCAGGGCACGTCTGGCGAAGACGCTGCCACACCGCCAAAGCCACGGCGAACGGCAAAGTCATCAATCCCACACCCATCGCAAATCGAACTATGAATGGAGGCTTCGAACCGTGCTCCACTCCTTGAGTAAAGACCGAAACGGTCTCAAAGAGTTCGTTGCGTTCCGCTTCGTCGATGTACGACTGAAACTCTTTCAGGGTCGCGGGCGTGACAAATGCACGTGACCATAGCCCCGTGTAGTGGGTCAAGGCGTTCCCAATCCAGGCGACGGGAGAGGACAGCATTGCCGGTCGCCCTATCTGGGCAACAACGCGATGCTCTTCAAGTCCGCGCCAGTCGGCTACCGCCCTTACTTCCGGCGAAAACACACGCGAGTATGTCGCGTGTTGACCTGCGACCTCGAACTCCGCAAGAAGTATCGCACGCGCGTAGTGGCTGGGCGCGCCAGCGATCAACTCCCGCGCCGGGGCCATGATCTCGCGCCCCGTGGTGACGATTCCGGCAAGCTCCGGATCGGACAGTGACGGACCAGGCTCGATTATCAGCGCCTTGGCGAACAGGTGCCTGTCGGCGAGACTGGGGCGCGAATCGGAGTCGTGGGATGCGTGCCAGATTACGCTCTCGGCCGCCAGGCAGAGGGCGATGGGCGCGACTATCGCCGCCGTCACCGCGAGACGGCGACCTTCACAGCGTCTCCAGGTTAGCCAGAACAGGAACGGCCAGATGGCCAGCAGACTGATACCGGCCGGCCGGACCGCTATCGCCAGGCCGCAGGCCAGCGCCGCGACTGCCATCCATCGCCACGTCGGGCGGTGGGCCGAGAGCGCGATGGCCCCTATTATCAGGCACAGCAGCGAGATGAATAAGGACTCCGTGAGGATGTAGCCGTGCAGGTCGGCGATACGGGGATACAGCATCAGCGCGACGACCGGCGCCAGCGCGAAGAATGTGGACCGAAAGGCGCGGTGGACGCTCCAGCCCAGGAAGGCGAACGCCGACGCCGCGATCACTAGCTGCGTTTTCTGCGCCGCGTCTGTCGTGCCGAAGAGGGTCTCGACCGCCCTGAGAAAGAGCGGGTAACCTGCGGTCCGGTGTTCGCTGAACCGCAGGTAGCCGCCGCTGTCCGGCGCCAGGGTCACAGGATCGGACCAGTGGAACGCGGTGTAGCCGACCGCCAGCAGCGCGAGCAGCCACGGGAAGGCGGCCTCGAACGAGTAGTTGCGGTAGAGGCTTGCCTTGGCGAGGGTAGACCGAGCGAATCGCCTCATTGGTGTCTGACCCGAGGGTGCACTTGCTACGCTGAATTCCGACTCGGGGGCCGGGATTACGATTCTAGGGGGCTGTCTGGGCCTTTCACCCCCATCCTAACCTTCCCCCGTCAAGGGGGAAGGGACTTGGCGTCACCCCGCGCGGCGGGCAATTTATAGACCCGCCCCTTTGCGCGGTGCCTTTAGTGGCGCCGCTAGGGCGCTTCCGAGTGCCGGCCCGTTTCGCATTCTAAGGCACCGGAGCATAGTATGCGAATGCGCCCAGCACGCGGGCCGCATATGGTATAGTGCAGGCATGGAATCCAATTCAAGCGGTGAACGACTCCCGTATCCGGGCAGGTTGCTCGTGGGTCGACAGTCGCCCGAACTGCGGGAAGCGGTCTGGCGGCTGGTCAGCGACGCAAAGCGGGGAGACCCGCTCGCCCCGGTGACCGTGGTCGGTCCGTCCAGCTACGCGAACCTCAGCCTGCGCCAGGAACTGGGTAGGGACGGCTTCGCGAACGTTCGCTTTATCGTCCTGCCGGTGCTTTCGGAGTTGCTGGGAGGGGCGGCGATGGCCCGCTCGGGGCGAAGGCCGCTGACGTCCGTGCTGGAGAGGGTGTGGCTCAGGGAGGTGATGGCGGGCGCAACGGGGCCGCTTGCGCCGGTGAGGGACCACGCCGCGACACAGGCCAGCGTGCGCGCGTCCTTCGGCGAGCTACGCCGGGTTGGTGAGGACGTGCTTGCCGCCCTCGAGAGGCAGGGCGGGTTGCGCCGCGACATCGTCGGACTGTATGGCGAGTTCCGCCGAAGGGTGGGCGGGGACTGGTACGACGCGGACGACCTGGCGGAGGCGGCCGCAGACGCGGTGCGGTGCGGCGAGGCTCCCGCGCTGGCCGACCTGGGCCCAGTGATCGTCTACCTGCCCCGCAACGTCAGCCCGGCAGAGTTTTGTCTCATCGAGTCATTGGCCGGGAGGGACCATTGTTACGTGGTGCTGGGAACGACCGGAGACGCTGATGCGGACAGGCCGATTGTCGCGCTGGCGGACTCTCTAAGTCCCTTGCTGGGAAAACTCAGGTCGGTCGACCGGAGCGAGGCTGGTGAACAGCCACGCTCCGGCGAGGGTCACCTGCACGTAGCGCCCAACGCCCACGAAGAGGTCAGGTGGGCGATAAGGAGAATCGTACACGAGGCGAGGGAGCGGCGAATTCCCTTTCATCGGATGGCCATTTTGTACAGAATGGACAACCCCTACGCCTCCCTGGTGCGGGACGAGCTGATGATGGTCGGCATTCCCATGGCCGGGCCGGACCGGCAGACACTTGCCGACAGCGCCGCGGGCCGGACGCTGACGGGCCTGCTTGCGATGCCGGGCGCCGACTTCCGACGCGCGGACGTGATGGAGTGGCTGACCGGCTGCCCGGTCCGTCCACCCGAGGCGCGAAACGGCGTCTTCAGCCCCAGCCGGTGGGACTCCCTGACCAGGACGGCGGGAATAGTTCGAGGATTGGACCAGTGGCGCGACCGCCTCAGCCAGCACGCGGCGCGGCTGAAAGAGGAGGCTTCACGGCGCGTGGCCGCGGAGGAGATAACAGAGGCCCGCGCCGACCGCATGGTGTCCGAGGCTGCCACTGCCAGGGACGTGCTGGCGTTCGTCGAGAGCCTGGCGCGGGACGTCGAGCCGCCGGAGAATGGCAGCCGATGGCAGGAGTTCTGTGAGTGGGCCTCGCGTATCCTCGAGCGCTACCTGGACAGCCGTCTGCCCGAGGCCGAAGGCCTCGCGCTTGACAAGGTGCTGCGCGTGCTGAGGGAGCTGGGAGCCGCCGACAGCGTCGGGCGCGGGGCCACGCTGGACGAGTTCCGGCAGTCCGTGGAGGACTCCCTGCGCGCGACCGTGGGTCACTTGGGCGTTACCGGCCAGGGCGTATTCGTCTCCTCGGTTGCCGCCGCGGCCGGTATGAGCTTTGACATGGTATGGCTTGTGGGCATGGTCGAGGGGGGAATGCCGCCGGCCATCCGTCCGGACCCGCTGCTCCCCGAGGCGGACTGGCAGGCCGCCGGAGGACAGTCTCGCATTGCCCAGCGCATCGCCGCCGAGCGCTACGACTACCTTTCCGCGCTGGCTACCGCGCCGCACCGCGAGCTGTCGTATCCGGTCGCCAATGCGGCGTCGCAGCGCCAGGCGTATCCGTCGCGATGGTTTCTCGGGCAGGCGTCGTTACTGGAGGGCGCGCCGGTGCACGCAAGCGGTCTGGGACGGCTCGGCGACCGGGAGTGGCTCTCGGTGGACTACTCGCCGGAGCATGCGCTGTCCGCCACGCCGGAGGCGGCGCTGTCCGACGGGCTCGACTACAACCTGAGCCGGCTGCTCCGGTGGAGAGGCAGCGGCTCGAGGCTGGACGACCACCCATTCGCGAGCGCGGGAACTCTGTTCCACGCCGTGCGCCTGGCCCGAAGCCGTAACTTCAACCGGCTGACGGATTTCGACGGCAACCTGTCGTCGGTGAGCGGCGAGGCGCGGTTCCGGCGGAATCTGAGCCGGTCGCCGGTATCGGCCACGAGCCTGGAAAGCTGGGCTGCCTGCCCATTCCGGTACTTCCTGGGGCATGTGCTGAGGCTCAGCGCCCTGGAATCGGCGGAGGAAAACGCGTCTATCTCGCCACTGGACCGCGGTTCGCTGATACACCGGATTCTGGAGCGGTTCGCGCGGGAGGTCGACGCCGGAGGAGAAATTCCGGCCCCTGATGAGGAGCAGGCTCCGGCTTTGCGACGGAGGCTGTTTGACATCGCTGATGAGGAGTTCGACAGTGCTGAATCGCAGGGCGTCACCGGCAAACCCCTTCTGTGGGGCTTGGAGAAGCGCGACATCCTGGCCGATTTGGAGACCTTCCTTGAAGAGGACGCCAAGCTACGGGCCGGACATCGCACTGGGAGAATCGTAGTTGAGAAATCATTCGGCTTCGGCGGCGATTCCCCGGAAGTCGAGGATCCCGAAACGCGGCTGCGATTCAGAGGTTATATCGACCGGATTGACGTCAGCGCCGACGGACGATCCGCGCTCGTAATCGACTATAAGACCGGCAGCGCGAGACCGTACAAGGACCTGGACTCCGACCCCATCGACCGGGGCAAGCGCCTCCAACTGGGCGTCTACTCACTCGCCGCAAAGCGGATGATGCCTGCCGCCGACGTACGTGCGGTCTACTGGTTCACCACGAACCGGGGCGGCTTCGCAATGTCGCCTCAGGGGACATTCGACTTGCGGGACGAAGAAGTGCGTGAGCGGTTTAATGAGGGTCTTACGACGATAGTGTCCGGGATCGGCGCTGGAATGTTCCCTGCGAATCCGGGGCTCCCAGGTTGGGGCGGCCCCTCGAACTGCTCGTACTGCGACTTTGACTCGCTGTGCGCAACGCGGCGGACAGACCTCTGGGACCGGAAGAAGACGGACCCGGGACTGGCCGCCTACCTGGCGCTTTCCAGCCAGGAATGACAGGACAAGGGATGGCACCTCTACGAAACTCTGACGGCGAACGCGGGAAGCGCTTTGTTCCCGTCGACGAAAACTCACGGCGAGTAATCGCGGAACAACTGGATGAGACCCTTTTCGTGGAGGCCAGCGCGGGCACGGGCAAGACCGCCAGCCTGGTTGCGAGGTTGGTGAGCCTGGTGAGGACCGGCAGGACCACGCTCGACCGCATAGCCGCCATCACGTTCACCGAGACGGCCGCCGCCGAGCTGCGAGACCGCGTGCGCCAGGGTCTCGAGGAGGCGGCCGCGGACGCCTCACTTGGTGAGGAAGCGCGCGCCCGGTGCGCCCAGGGCACGGTGGACCTGGACCAGGCTTCCATCCAGACGCTCCACTCGTTTGCTTCCGCGCTGCTGCACGATAGACCGCTGGAGGCAGGGCTTCCACCCGCGTTCGAGACCTCGGACGAAATCGCCGCCGGCCTCAGGTTCGACGAGGCGTGGACGGAGTGGATTGACGCGGCGCTTGAGGAGGAGTCGGTGCTCGCGCCGCATCTTGGCCTGGCACTCACGCTCGGCGTTACGCTGACGCAGCTCAGGCAGGTGGCCCTGGAGTTTCACCGCAACTACACCGACCTCGACGGGCAAAGCCTGGGTTCGCCGCCAGCCACGCATAGCGGCTGGATTGACGAGTTCCGGCAGGCCGGCTCCGAGATCGAGCGTCTCTGCTGGTACTCAAAGCTGATGGACGATGACCCGCTGTACCGCCACGTCCAGGTCAAGCTGAGGGAGATTCGCCGACTGGCGGATGAGGAGCAAGGTTCGGCGATGGCATACCGCCAGCTCTCGCGGGTACTTCCTTTGAGGTTCGGCAGGGGCAGGCAGGGCGACTGGGACACCGATCCGAGCACTGGCGTCAACGCCTGCAAGGCACTGAAGGAGCTTCTGGCGGAGCTTCAGGAAGCGGGATCCGCAGCCCTCAAGCAGGCTAAGGCCGCGGCTATGACGCCCATTCTCGATGCGCTCAGGGAGTTCGTTCTCCGTTACGCGGAGCGGCGGAGGGCGGAGGGTCGCGCCGAGTTCCACGATCTGCTGGTGTGGGCGCGCGACCTGTTGCGCGACGACGTACAGGTGCGCGACTACTTCCGGGTGCGCTACTCGCACGTACTCATCGACGAGGTGCAGGACACTGACCCGATACAGACCGAGATGGCGATGTTTCTGAGCGAGGCCGTGCCGGAAGGTGGGAAGAACGGGCCTCGTCCCTCGACCTGGGACCAGGTACTGCCAGAGACAGGCAAGTTGTTCGTCGTCGGGGACGCCAAGCAGTCGATCTTCCGCTTTCGCCGCGCCGACGTGGTGCAGATGAACAGGCTCAGGGACCGGATGGAGCGGGCGGGTGGGCGCACGCTCAGCCTGGTGCAGAACTTCAGGTCGCAGGACCGGGTCGTGGCCTGGGTGAATCACGTGTTCGAGCAGTGGATGGGTGGGGGCCGCGAACTGGCTGACGGTGACGGCTTCTTCCAAGCCGAGTACGAGTCCATGTCGGCCCGATGGGCAGGGGGGACCGGCTCGCTATACGGCCCGCGGGTCTGGGCGTTGGCAGACAAGGAGGTCGACGGACCGATTGACGGCGTTCGACGGGTGAGGCAAAGCAGATAGCCCGGCTGCTGCGTCAGATGGTTGCCGACGAGTGGCAGACGTTGGACCGCGAGGCCACCGACGCCGGCGGGACCGAGACCTACAGGCCTGTCATCTACTCGGACATTTGCATTTTGAAGCCAACGCGCACCGGCCTCTGGATGCTGGAGCGGGAGCTGGAGGACCAGGACGTTCCCTATCGACTCGAGAGCGCGTCGCTCATATTCGAGACCCAAGAGATCAGAGACCTGTTGAACTGCCTCAAGGCCGTCGACGATCCTGCCGACCAGGTGGCCACTGTCGCCGCTCTCCGCTCTCTCGCGTTCGGCTGCAGCGACGTCGACCTGGCCAGGCACTACGAAAGCGGCGGACGGTTCGACTATCTGAGGCAGACCGCCGGTCGGGGGCATGGCCCCGTGATCGAAGCCTTCGAGTCCCTACGTGCCTTTCACGCGGCCCGCCTCTGGGAGTCCCCCGGCGCACTGATCGATCGTTTCGTGCGGGAGCGCGGGCTGATGGAGGCCGCATCCGGCCATCCAAGAATGCGGGAGCAGTGGCGTCGCTACCGGTTCATGGTGGAGAGGGCGAGGCAATTCGCCGCCGCTGGGGGGACGTCGCTGAGGGCCTTCCTGAGATGGGTCAAGGAACAGATGAATGAGCGAGCGCGCGTCACCGAGACGCCGGTCCCGGAGTCTGACGAGGAGGCTGTGCGAGTGATGACGGTTCACGCCTCGAAGGGGCTGGAATTTCCTGTCGTCGTCCTGACCGGAATCAACTCGGACCGAGGCGGCCGGGAAGGGCCCGTTCTGTTCGACCGCTCGATGGGCGCTGTCGAGATCGGACTGGGACCAAAGGACAGCGGGTTTTCAACCGCGGGTTACGACGATCTCGCTAAGCGGGAAAAGAGGATGTCCGACGCGGAGAGCGTCCGCCTGATGTACGTCGCCACCACACGCGCCCGCGACCATCTCGTGCTCAGCCTGCGACGACCGCAGCGACGTGGCGCGAGCTCGCCCGCTGGCGCAATTTCGTCGCTTCTGCAGAGCGGGCCTGGACTTTGGGAGCCGATCGATCCGGTAATCCCGGGCGAAGTGCCCCCGCGTGATACCGACCGGGAGAACCTAAGGCACGTGGATGCGAACGCCGAGCATACGGTGGAGTCGCGCGAGCGATGGCTGATGGATCGTGAGAGGTTGATCGAGGAGATGCGCCGTCCTTCGTTCGTGTCAGCCACGTCGCTGGGAAGGTTATCGGGTGAGGACAAGGGCGAGCCGGAGAGCCCGGAGCCCTGGCGGCGAGGCCGGGCTGGGACTTCGGTGGGCCGGGCGGTCCACGCCGTGCTGCAGGCGATAGACCTGGCGAGCGGCGCGGACGTCGATGACCGCGCCCGAGCGCAGGCCGCGGCAGAGGGAATACCTGAACGCGAGGACGAGGTTGGCCGGCTGGCCCGCACGGCCGTGGAAAGCGACGTCGTGAAGCGGGCGGTGGCGTCCGGCAGGTTCTGGCGAGAAGTCCCCGTGGCGGCGGCGGTCGGCGGCGGTTCCCTTCACGGCTTCATCGACCTTCTGTTCGAGGAGGAAGACGGACTTGTCGTGGTCGACTACAAGACCGACTCGGTAAGCGCGGCCGAGACCCCCGACGCAGTTTTGAGCTATCGACTGCAGGGAGGGGCCTACGCACACGCGATCGGCCAGGTCACGGGGAAGTGGGTCAAGGAGGTGGTGTTCCTGTACCTACAGCCCAGGCGTGAGGAGAGGCTGGAGGGCCTCGCCGAGGCGGTACGAGATGCGGCCGGAGAGGCCGAGAAGTCGCTGGGAGCGGCGGCCAGTCCCTGAGGCAGGCGGCTCTTCCGACAGACTACTTTTGTTGACCCTTCAGCGTGCTTGTGCTAGTTTCGGCAATGCCAGGTAGACTCGCCAACGGGACATCCAGCACCGCTTCGAGGAGGTTGCAATGATTATTTCCGAGGGCAATAGATCGGATACGGAGACCCGGCAGTTCACCTCCCATCCGCTGGACCCCCTCACGGCCGAGGAGATCGTGGAAGCCACGCGGATCCTCAGGTCGCAGCGCAATATCGGCCCAAGGGTGCGATTCGAGACAATAGTCTTGAAGGAGCCGGACAAGGAGGAGGTACTCGGCTACCTGCCAGGCAATCCAGTCAAGAGGCGCGCATTCCTGGCGGTGCTGGACAATGACGACAAGGTCACATACGAAGCGATCGTCTCCCTTGATCAGGGGCGTGTAACCGACTGGAGGCGGCTCGAAGGTGTGCAACCCCGGATAATGCTCGATGAGTTCATCGAGTGCGAGGCCGTGGTCAAAGCAAGTCCCCAATTCCGGGCAGCCCTGCGGAAGCGCGGCATAACTGACGCGGACCTGGTGATGGTCGAGCCATGGTCGGCAGGCAACTACGGATACGCCGAGGAGGAGGGACGGCGCCTGGTCCTGACCCGCAACTTTCTTCGCGCCGGTCCTGCGGACAACGGCTACGCCCGGCCCATTGAGGGGCTGAGCGCCCTGGTGGACCTGAACACCATGGAAGTGATGAGGATCGACGATTACGGCGTTATCCCTCTGCCCCCGAACGACGGAAACTACGCCTCCGAGTTCGTCGGCGAGTTTCGACAGGACCTGAAGCCCCTGGAGATAACGCAGCCGGAAGGGCCCAGCTTCATCGTGGACGGCTACAGCGTAACCTGGCAGAAGTGGCATCTGCGGGTTGGATTCACTCCGAGGGAAGGGCTGGTGATACACACCGTCGGCTACGAGGACCAGGGGCGTGTCAGGCCCATCCTGTACCGGGCCGCGCTGTCGGACATGGTGGTGCCATATGGCGAACCGGGCAAGGACCACTACCGCAAGAACGCCTTCGACGCCGGTGAGTACGGGATCGGCTCGCTGACCAACTCCCTCACGCTCGGCTGTGATTGCCTGGGCGAGATCTACTACTTCGACGCACATCTCAACGACGGCACAGGAGGCGCCGTCACCATACCCAACGCCGTGTGTATGCATGAAGAGGACTACGGCATCCTGTGGAAGCACACCGACTGGCGCACAGGCAACGTGGAGGTGCGCCGTTCCAGAAGATTGGTCATATCCAGCATCGCCACAGTGGGCAACTACGAATACGGGTTCTTCTGGTACTTCTACCAGGACGGAACGATCCAGGTGGAGGTGAAGCTTACCGGCATAATCAACACCGCGGGCATCGTGGAGGGCGAGACTCCCAAGTACGGCGTTATGGTGGCGCCCCAGCTAAACGCCCACGTCCACCAGCACTTCTTCAGCTTCCGCCTGGACATGAGCGTGGACGGCGAACGCAACTCGGTCCACGAGGTGAACACGATAGCCGAGCCGCCAGGCCCGGAGAATCCCCACGGCAACGCCTTCTACGCGGAGGCCACCACGCTGAAGACCGAGCTGGAGGCCCAGAGGGTCGTGGACCCCATGAGCGGCCGCTACTGGGTGGTGACCAACCCGTCCGCGAAGAACGCTCTTGGGTCGCCCGTGGGCTACAAGCTGATGCCAGGCGAGAACATCCTGCCATTCGCTCATCCCAGTTCAAGCATAATCAAGCGGGCCGGCTTCATGACCAAGCATCTCTGGGTGACGCCGTACGCACCGGACGAACTGGCGGCCACCGGTGCTTACCCCAACCAGCATCCCGGCGGCGCCGGACTTCCCGAGTACACGAGGAACGACCGCAGCGTCGAGAACACTGACGTTGTCCTGTGGTACACCCTCGGGTACCACCACGTGCCACGACCGGAGGACTGGCCCATTTCGCCAGTGGCCTACTGCGGGTTCAGTCTCAAGCCCGTGGGCTTCTTCGACACGAATCCGGTGTTGGACGTGTCGCCCAGTGCCCATCACAACGGCGACTCCTCCAGCTGCCACGCCTGATGCTGGGCCAGGGCTAGCGCGCGACAAATGACCTCGTGGTGTCGAAGTTTACGGTGATAGTGTACTTCACGCCTGACTCGAAATCCGAACCAAGCGGGATGGCGGTTTCCACGACGGAAAAATCAGCGGTGCACACAACGAACGGATCGGCCACCTCGTGGTGTGTGACCGCCACGTCTATGGTATTCGACTCGTTCCGCTGGATTTCGTAGCCGTTGAACTGGGAGCAGCCGCTGCCCTTCGGCATGCCGGAGACCATGCGCGCCCGGTACTGGATCGGCGTGCCTTCCACCGTGATCACTTCGACGCTCTGTATCGACGACTCGGCAATGAAAGTGTGCCGGAGAGCTGCCTCTGGAATTGTGAATGTTGTAGTTTCAACGTCGTTCACGATTACCCGGTAGGACTGGCCGGGTTGGGTAGCGGTTCCAAGGTGTTGTACGGTGTCGAGTTCCACAAGGTCTTCGCTGCAGGAGATTGCCCAAGATGTAGGCACCGGCCGAAACAGCGTCACTCGGACGACAATGTCCTCGCGGTTGTATTCGACTCTGAACCCGATTGGAACCTGGCTTGGGCCGGTGATAGTCTGACGGGCAATGAGAGCGGCGTCGCCATCGGCGTAAGACACGTCTCGCAGCTCGACGACGAGGGACGCGTCCGGTGTGAGGGCCAGCCGTTCCCTATAGGTGACAGTGCCCTCTACGGATGCGTTGGGCGTCCGCCCGGACACCACTTCCAGCGTCGTGTTGGACGGCGAGGGTCCGCCCTGACAGCTCGTTGCCATCAAGACAATGCAAACACTCATAAGCGAAAGTAGAATGGCATTGAAGCCGCATTTCAACTGGCAATCTACTACTTGAGGGTAACGGCGGGCTGTCCACACGATCGGTGTGGTCTGATTCGGACTCTTCCAAGCACACCGCACGCAGGTTTGTTACGTTGTACAACTATAGTTGGAATGTAGAGGTTAGGGGAAAGGACAACGCGCATTCGGTTTGAGGACGGCCGCCAGATAGTGCAGAATCGAACTCACAACAGCTAGAATGGTCTAAAGGCCGCAATGCGCGGCAATGCCAAACGAGTAGAGCGGACATTTGCCCACAGTGTTGAACAGCATACAGCTTTGGGAACCGGAGGGGCGTGAAAGAAACAGGATTTGGCTTCGAGCGGGATTCGCGCTTTTGGCGCTGGCTGTGCCTGAACCATCCGCGACCCCTGCGGCCGCTGAGTCCGCCGGGCCTGAGCTGCCGGCCACGGGAGGTTTCATCGATGTGGGCATAGTCAGGCTATCGATGTTTGTTGCGCTTGCGCTCGCCGCGGCGGGCGCCACGTTGGCGAGTGTAGGAGGATACCTGGTATGGCAACGGAAAGAGACCTGATCGGTTACGGCAGCAACCCGCCGAAAGTCGAATGGCCCGGAGACGCGCGCATCGCGGTATCAGTCGTCGTAAACTATGAGGAAGGCTCCGAGTATTCCACTCTTGACGGTGACGCCGCGCACGAGTCGAACAACGAAGTGCCGTCACCGGTCCCGCAAGAGGAGCGTGATCTCGCGAACGAGTCGTTTTTCGAGTACGGCAGCCGCGTGGGTGTCTGGCGAATCATGGACTTGCTCGACGAATTCAACATAAAGTCGACCTTCTTCTGCTGCGCGCTGGCCGTGGAGCGCAACCCCTTGGTAGGCCGTGCGATCGTCGAGCGTGGCCACGAGGTATTCGGTCACGGCTACCGGTGGGAGGAGTACTTCAATATGTCCAGAGAGGCCGAGCGTGAGGCTATCCGCAGGACGGTGGAGTCTCTCGAACGCACCACCGGGGAGAGACCGCTAGGTTGGTACGTCAGGTACGGGCCCAGCATCAACACCCGGGAGCTGGTCGTCGCGGAGGGCGGATTCGTCTACGACAGCATGGCCTACAACGACGATATCCCCTACTACGTGCGGGTGAACGGTAGGAAGTGGCTGGTGGTGCCCTACTCGTTGGAGGTCAACGACACGCGCTTTTGGCGCGGCGGCATGAACAGCCCGGGAGACTTCTTCGAGACCCTGAAGAACGCCTTCGACACGCTCTACATGGAGGGAGAAGAGAACCCGAAGATGATGAGCGTGGGACTGCACTGCCGCATAGTTGGCAGGCCGTCACGAATTGTGGCGCTTAGACAGTTCCTGGAGTACACCAGGGGCTTCCCCGGCGTCTGGTTCGCTCGGCGAATCGACATCGCTCGCTGGTGGATGCAGAGATATACGTAAGCCAATACCGCTAACTCGCCATCGGCGATAACACTACTCCCAAACCATATATGTGATGATACACGACATCTGTATGTAATTTACTGTGTAAACGCTTCGATTGGTGGTAAAATACGGGCCGGAAAGCCTTTCGCGGCGCCAGCCCGGCAATGAGCCGATTCGCCACATACGGTGCGAACAAGCCAGTCCGCGCCCTAATCGAGGTGTTGAGATGGACCAGGTCGACCAGCGGGATAAGGAGATCGTGGAGCTGCGGGAACACCTGTTCCGACTAAGCGAAGCCAGCCTCCGAATCAACGAAAGCCTCGACTTCGACTCAGTGCTCAAGGGAGTTCTGGATGCCGCCAGGTCGTTGACCTACGCCCGGTTCGGGGCCATTACTCTGTTCGACGCCGCCGGCCAGGCAGAGGACTTTCTGTCCTCGGCGGCATCCGCGGAGGATGCCGACTTGCAGTTGGCGCTCCCAGACGGAACGACGCGCTTCGAGTGCCTCAACGGCATTCACGGCCCGCTCCGTGTTCCCGATCTACACGGCCACATCAACTCGCTGGGCCCCAGCGAGTCCGTTCCGCGGCCGGCTGCGGGGTCCTCTGTTTCCCTCCTTGCGGCTCCGGTCGAGCACCGGGGAGAGCGCCTCGGGAACTTGTACCTGGCGGATAAGGAAGACGGGCGGGAGTTCAGCCTGGAGGATGAGGAGACGCTGGTGATGTTCGAGTCTCAGGCGGCCATGGTGATAGCCAACTCCCGCAGACACCGGGATGAGAAGCGCGCCAGGAACGACCTGGAAACGCTGATCAATACCTCGCCAGTGGGCGTAGTTGTGTTCGACGCTCGGACTGGTGTACCTGTGTCCTTCAACCGGGAGGCGAGGAGGATCGTAAACAGCCTGCGGGAACCTGACCAGTCGCCGGAGCAACTACTTAACGTGATGACCTGCCGACGCGCGGATGGCCGTGAACACTCCCTTGCGGAGCTTCCAATTGCCGCGTCCGAGCTGGACCCAGCGGAGACTACCCGGTTCTACCGGATCATTCGCGACCAGGCGGACCAGATGCGCCATGTGATCGGAGGCCTCCTGGATCTGGCGCAAATCGAGGCAGGAACGCTGTCGGTCGCTCCTGGTCCCGCAGAAGTCACGGCCGTTGCGAAAGAGGCGAAGTCCAATTTCCTGAGTGAGGGCGGACGAACCAACGTACAGCTTGACGTGCCGTCGGACCTTCCGCCGGTTTTGGTAGACCGGCGGCGCATCGTCCAGGTGTTGAGCAACCTGCTATCCAACGCGGCCAAATACTCTCCGGAAGGGTCTCCCATCCGCATTACGGCAGCGCGCGACGGCGTCCACGTAGCAATTTCTGTGGTCGACGAAGGACGAGCCATTCCAGATGACCTCATGCCCAATCTGTTCCGGAAGCTCTCTTCGGCAAATGGTGCGGGTCGCGGTAGTGATGTTTCAGGTTCCGGCCTTGTGCTGGCGATATGCAAGGGAATTGTGGAGGCGCACGGCGGCCGCATCTGGGTAGAACGCGACCGTCCCGGCCTCGGCGCTCGGTTCACGTTCACCATTCCCCTTGCGGAAATCAAATTCGCCATCGACGAAGGACAATCGGCTACGGCGCCGGTGCGTCTGCGCCAGATGAACAAGGGCAAGTTGCGCGTGCTGGTAGTGGATAGCGACCCCCAGGCGCTCACGTACATTCAAGATTCCCTGGCCAAAGCGGGCTACGCCCCTATCGTATCCGGCCACCCCAACGAAGTGATTCGGCTCATGAAGGAGGAAAGGCCGCACCTGCTTCTGCTAGATCCGATGCTGCCTGAGGGCGATGGCATCGAGTTGATGAAGGAAATCCTCAAGACAGCGGACATACCGGTTATCTTCCTGTCCGTCTACGGCCAGGAACAGCTTGTAACAAAGGCGTTCGACCTCGGGGCTGCCGACTATGTGGTCAAGCCGTTCTCACCGACTGAACTCTCGGTCAGGGTCAGAGCCGCGCTGCGAAAGCGTGCTCCGTCCCCGTTGGCCGAGCCGTCCGAACCTTACCTGACGCGGGAACTGCGCATTGACTACGCCTCGCGCCGCGTGACTGTGGCCCGGCGCCAGGTGACGCTCACCCCTATCGAGTACTCATTGCTCTTCGAACTTTCCGTTAACGCCGAGCGGGTGTTGTCCCATAACCATCTGCTGCATCGCGTTTGGGGTCCGTACAGAATTGGAGAGCCATGGCTGGTACGCGACGTGGTGAAGCGGCTCCGGCAAAAGCTGGGCGACGACGCGAGCAACCCCGTGTACATCTTCACCGCGCCCCGCGTAGGCTACCTCATGCGCAAGTCGGAGACCGCGGGCCCGCCTGCGGGTTAGGCAGCAGCAGTAGAAGGGCCTTTCGACTGCAGTTTTGGGCGCGGCATCATTTTGGCGAAGGCGCCCAGCCTGCAGTGAGAAGACATCCCCAGGCTCCGGCCAGGGTTACCTCGAGGGGCCGCCGCTTTCGAACTGAGAAGGTACGCTTCCAGGCGAATCTTGAAGCGTGCTGTTCCGGATGAGCCTTCTTCCCGAGTACCCGGCGGCATTCTCGCCGTCGGAGAAGCCGGCGGGGTACGGTCCAGTGTCGAGGAAGCTTGGAGTGGATCTCCTGGCCACGTCTTGCTGGGCTCCCACGTACGCCGGGTCGATGCCCAGGCTACCGGGCTGGGCTGCTGGCCCGTACGTGGGCCGGCTTGCGAAGGCCGGCGAGGCAGCCCCCGTCCGTGCGCGGTCGA
Source organism: Dehalococcoidia bacterium (assembly GCA_965217705.1). Lineage (GTDB taxonomy): Bacteria > Chloroflexota > Dehalococcoidia > Lucifugimonadales > CATOSD01 > CATOSD01. The sequence continues at coordinate 187,945 of CBDCJA010000002.1, forward strand.
CGCTGCCGATTTCCGCGTCGGCAGACTTCGAACCCGGTGCCGCCTTGGTGAACGCACGCCTGAAGTATCCAAAGATGCCCGACACTATGCGAAGCAGGAACTCCAGCGCAACGACGGCGATCAGGTAGTAGGCCACGGTCTCAATTCGCGCGGATGCCACCTGGATGGTTTCGGCCGATTCGGGGATCTGGACTAGAGTGCTGTCAATCAGCATGATACCGAGCAGGGCGAATGGCAGTATCTTTGCGATGTCCGTCGCGAGCGCGGTGTTGTAGTAGGCGCAGACGCGTATCGTGGCCACGACACCCATGGCGCCAAGCATTATGCCGTCTATCGACTGACCCCTGCCCATCACCAGCATCAGGCCTGCCAACGTGACAAACCAGAAGGCGACGAAGAGGGGAAACATCACCAGGCTCTTTATAAAGTAGAATATCACCGAGACGGTCTTCCTCAGTGCGGGATGCCCCGACTCGTTGTATTTGCTGAGGTCGAGCTGGAATATGTCCTTTCTTGCGAGGAACCTGTAGAAGTGGAATACGAAGACCCCGTAGATCACGATGCTGACGACGAACAGCGCCAGCGGCCTCAGAATGTCGTAGGCTCTCCAAAAGTCTAGATAGAACTCTGGCAATACCATTATCAGACTCCCTCAGAATGGATAGTGTCGAGGATATTCCCTCAACGCGCCGTGTGGCTAGCTGTTGGGGGTAGTTCAAATGGGAAATACGCCGGCGCGTGGAAGCGACGTATGAACTACCGCAAACGGAGTCCAGTGCCGGTGCCGGCTGCGTAGCCGTGTCCAGGGAAAGGGACCGGGAAGCATTCCACTGTGCCGATAAAGAAGTGACCTTCACCACCGCGGACGTCGTCGTCGTGGGTGGCGGCGTGATTGGTACCAGCATTGCCATGCACCTCGCCCGCATGGGCGCGGGCAGGGTAGTGCTGGCGGAGAGAGGGCACCTGGCCGGCGGCGCCAGCGGCCAGTCGGGCGCGATGGTTCGCGAGCATTACCTGCATCCCGTGCTGGTCAGGATGGCCAAGGAGTCCAGCGAGGTATTCCACAACTTCGACGACGCCATAGGAGGGGATGCCGGATTCAGACAGACTGGCAGGCTGCTGCTGTTCGCGGAGGACGATCTGGAGGCCGTGAAGGCCAACGTGGCCATGAACCGAGGTCTCGGTGTCGACATCGAGACCGTCGCCCCGGCGGAGCTTGCCCGCATCGTGCCGAACATCGACAGCTCCGGAGTGGCCGTTGGCGCATACGAACCTGCTTCCGGCTACGCCGATCCCGTTGCCACGACTTACGCATACGCGAACCGGGCGCAGGGCCACGGCGCGGAGATTCTCCCCCAGACGGCGGTCACGAGGCTGGCTGCCTCCGGCGGGAAGGTCACCGGTGTTGAGACGAGCCGCGGCATCATAGAAGCGCCGGCGGTAGTCGTCGCGACCGGCCCCTCGTGCAATCGGCTCGCGGCGGGCGTCGGCGAGCGGCTGCCCGTTTCTCCTATCCGTGTCCAGATGGTCGGATTCAGGCGTCCGCAGCCCCTTGAATCGATGACGACAACTCTCATCGACCACACCACTGGCTTGTACTTCAGGGAGGACTCCGGCCTTCGAACGCTGGTGGGAGGTGAGTCGCCAGGTGACCTCAACGAGGTAGTCGACCCGGACTCCTACATGCTCGGCGCCGACCACGGCAAGATCGTGGACTTGTGGGAGCGCGCCAGGCGACGGCTGCCGGATTTCGACGCCGCGGCCTATCGGGGTGGCTTCGCCGCTCTGTACGACATGACGCCGGATGGCAACCCGATACTGGACCGCTCTCAGACCACCGAAGGTCTGTACTGGGCGGTAGGATTTAGCGGGCACGGGTTCAAGCTGTCACCTGTCGTAGGGAGAATGGTGGCAGAGCTGGTGATGCACGGGGAGTCGAGGGACCATCCGGTCCACCGATTCGGGGCGGCCCGGTTCGAGAGGGGTGAACTCCTGGAGGCCGAGCGGCCATACCGCGCCGCCGGTCACCCGTGAGCGAAAGGCGGACTTCTCCACTCACGGCGATGCCGGTTAGCGAGGGACTCGTCCGAAGCAGTCCCGACGTGACCTAGCGATTGTGCAGGTGCTGCCCGAAAATGTATACATTCGCGTATAAGCTCGCGTATGAAACTGAACACCCTGGCCGAGGTTAGAAAGTGTTGAAGTTCCTGCTGTGGACCGCTGTCTCCGCATTGGTTCTCCTGGCATGTTCCCGGGCGGAAACTCCAACGACTCAACCAACGGCAACACCCATGCCGGCGCCGACGGAGACCCCAGTGCCGACGCCGACCGCAACGGCTACGCCCAAGCCTGCCGCCACGCCCACGCCCGTACCTACCAGCGTTCCGACTGCCACAGCCACCCAGGCGCCGGAGCCTGCGGAGACTCCCACACCCGGGCCTTCTGCTTCCACCAGCGAGCAAGGGCAGCTCAGTTCGCTCGACCTGGATGACCCTGAGGCCCTCGTGTCCGGCCTGTCGGAGGCCGAACGGGCCTGCCTGTCGGGGAACGTGGACTCCGCACGAGTCTCGCTACTCCTGGCCAGTCCCGAGTTGGCGGGAGCGGAAGAGGCGACGGCGTTCCTGGACTGCCTGGCACAGGAAACGGCCTTGCGACTGTTTCTGAGCGGATTCGTCGAGCCTGGCAGCTCCCTAAGTGCGGAGAGTTCGGCTTGTATTCGCGGCGGTTCCGGTCAGATGGACGTCAAGGGCGTTATGCTCGCCGGGTTAAGCGGAGATGAGGAGACCGCGATGGTGCAGGGAATGGGGCTGTTCGTGCTGGCCCTGTCGTGTCTGAACGAGGAAGAATCGCAGGCAGCGGTCTCAACGCTTGGCGCCAGTCCGGGGGAGCTTGAGAACCTGAAGTGCGTCTTGAGCGAGTTGGACGGTCCAGAGGGCATGGTCCGGGCACTCCAACCTGAGAATGGGGGTCCGCCGACCGAGTTCTTCGAAGCGGTTTTCAAGTGTGGTCTCAGTATGATGGGGCCACCGGGGCAGTAGTCCGGCTGGCCGCGGTTCCCGGGTCAGTTTGAGAGAGGCTCGATCAGGACCAGGGGTCCGGCAGGGACGCACTTCAGCATCTCCAGTTCGCCTCTCAACACCTGGCCTCCTGTGCAACGCTGGACACTTTACTCGACTTGCCCCTGCGTCCCGACTATGTTGCCGCGATGTTATCAGGTTGCGCCTCAGGCGGGTGACGCGTCGCCAGAACTCACGGCCAGTGTGCTATCCTGAAAATGTCTCAAGCACCCAGCCCGATACCAAGGAGGACCGCCGTGTCCCAGAAGCTGAAACAGGGCGATCGCTTTCCTACAGTCGAGTTGAATCTCACGGATGGCTCCACGGCGACGCTGCCGCGTGACATCCCAGGCCGATACCTAGCCCTGTTGTTCTACCGGGGCGAGTGGTGACCGTACTGCAGGCGGCAGTTGGCCGCCTACCAGCGGAAGATGGACGAGCTGAAACAGCTTGGGGCGTCCGTAATAGGCGCCACCGTGGAAGACCGCGAGACGGCCGCCCGCATGGCGGAAGAGGTGGGGCTTTCATTCCCGATTGCCTACGGCGTGACCCCGGATAGCGTGGAGTCCCTCGCACCGTGGTGGACGGAGGACGACCGCCACGGACGTTATGTGCAGCCCACGGAGTTCCTATTGCGGCGGGGGATCGTCCTGGGCTCCATGTACGCATCCGGCCCCATCGGGCGCATGGACGTGGACGAGGCGACGGCGTTCATAAGGAACAGAGAGCGGCGGTAGCGTCCCGCGGTTAAAAGGGCCTCACGGCTCGCTCCAACGTTGGGACAGCAACGAGGGTCTGGGCGGCAATGTTATCGGCCATGTGGACAACCTCGGCGACTACCCTGTCCGATGTGGCGTTGGAAGGCCTGCAGCCTCGGTTGCCGTCAGCAAGTGCGGCGGCTCCCCCCTGCCTGTACGACGCCAGGACGCGTCTTGTGTGGAGTGCGCTCACTCCCAACAGTGTCCCTACCTGCTTGGTGGACAATCGCTGGGAGGTACTCGCCGATCGATGAGTCCGGGTACTCTTCGTGAAACAGAAGATAGCAAAGTCTTGCACGGCGGATCATCGGACGACAGTTGTTAGCTATGGCGGGCAGTACGCCGTCAATGGGGAATGTCCCGCCGATGCAACAATTCGCCGGGCGCTTTGTTGCACGTCACATTTCTTCCGGGAATCTCGTAACATTACGGCGTTTTTTCTCCTTTCCGGACCGCGACAATGAGCGTACTTTCGTACCTGGAATTGGGGTACCCCGAAGGGGTACCCCTTCAAGGAGTGTGTAACACTTTGCCCCAAGGCGTTGCGACACAAAATAAGCCAACGTGTAGCATTGCCCGCCGAGCGCCCTGGACGGAACAAATACTGCGGCAGGGGTGTTTCGGGAAGACGCGGCAGGGATAAGTAAAGCGCCCTCGACAGAGAGGACCGCCCGGACGTTCCGCGAGAGAAAAAAAGCGGGCAAGGAGTGATCAGGCGAACGGGCGCTCATGGAGCGCTATACGGAAAAGGGCGAGAGGGCAAGTGCGGGTCGCTCCAATGGGAACAAATAACCAACGCCGCATACGAACACGGCTGAGCGAGCGACGACAAGTTGCCCCTGGCGCGTTACATCACAATGCCGCTTCAAGATTGCCGACCTTTTGAGACTCCGGCTGAGCGGCGTTTTCGGCGGCATTGATTGTGCTTGGCTCCGTGGCGCAGCCATGTTGAAATACTGCGAAATATATTGACTTAAAAAACCGAACGCCATACGAAATTATTTCATATAACAGTGTTATTCGGAGGGGAGACGCACTTACCATGAAGGGCAACGCAACTAACGGACATGTCCACACGGCGATCGGACCGGGCTGTAAAGGGCGGTGAAACAAATCGTGGGACGGCCAGGCGGTCACTTCGCGGATTCCCTGCCAGATAAGTCGGTCAACTTCCTGCCCAAACTTGGGCCATTCCTCAGGCCTGGAGTTGACGAGGAAGGCCCAAGCAAAGCCCTCGTGGCTCCTAACCACGAGGGCATACGTTCCCGGTAGGCTGCCGTCGTGCCACCAGTTGGAATCATTTCCTACAGGTCTTACCAACCAGCCCATTCCATAATGGTAAGAACTGTCTTGCCATAGGGCCAGATCAGGTCTGGCGACCATCGTTTGCACCGACTGTGAACTGAGCACCTGCGGAGGACTGCTTCCCTCGACCGACGTTGCAAAGCGCACCAGATCTATTGCCGATGCTACCCATCCGCCGTGAGCATCAATCGTCCTGAGATGGAAGCCTCCGTCAGGCCAGGGAACCCGTTGCGGTGTATCGGGCATAGCCGAATCGGCCAATTCTTGCCCGGGGAAGCCGTAGTAGGTCGCTTCCCTGTCCGCCCGGTCCTTGGGAAGGGTGCCGCCAATGTGCATCCGGGAGATTCCGATCGGTGCCAACACTCGTTCCTTGACGTACTCTTCATAAGGCTGTCCAGTCTTTTCCTCTATGACGCGACCCAGCAGGCAATAGCCGAAGTTGGAATACGCGTATCCTGTTCCGGGGTCAAAATCCAGGGGCTGGCCCAGCATGAAACGGACAACGTCCCGACAGGATGCCGGTTTGGGTACACCCAACTCATCCTCCACTTTTCCAGTGCTAAACATTGGATCGTAGCTCCGGCCCCGGTCCCAGCCGCCCGAGGGTTGCAGCAGGTGGCGGACAGCAATGTCGTCCAATCGTGGATCCTTGTGCACCCCCTCAGGAGGCTGGAACCTATCAAGTATCTGGAAGACGCGGTCATCCAAATTCAACAAGCCGTCCTCAACCAGTTGCAGCACGGCAACAGCGGTTATTGGTTTGGAGATGCTGGCGATTCTAAACAGGGTGTCGGGCTGAACCAGTTTCTGGTTTTCCATGTTTGTGAGACCGTAGCCCTTGGCCAGTATCAGTCGACCGTCCTTAGTTATTGCCAACGAGGCCCCGGGAACATCCCAATCAATAATCAATTATGCCGTATCAGGTCCCGCATCAGCAGGAAGTAGCTGCGTGTGTTCTCCAACTCGCTAAACAGAGCATTGACCACGACCCCGGTGGCGGCGTCCACTGCCAAAAGCAGCGTGAACTGCGGTCCATCTTCTCCTAACCAGCGATGATGGCTTCCGTCTATCTGAGTCAGCATACCTTCACGCGGCATCCGCTGCCGCCGAACTCGGTGCTTGGGTGGACGCCTACCGCGCGGGCTACTCTCGCCGGCGCTCACCAGCAGACGCCGTAGCGTGCTGCGAGTCATGTCTATGCCTTCGTTGCCTCCAACATCGCGTTGGGCGCTCTGCGACCTCGATGACCGTGAGCCAGGGCGGCGGCTCCTTCCTTCCTGTATGCCGCCAGAATGCGCCAGGCATGGCGTATGCTCACTCCTATCAGCGTAGATGCCTGCTCTATCGTCATATGCCCCGCCAGCAAGCTGTTGAGAACCTGAAGCCTTGCCTGTTCCTTTTGGTTCAACTTCACATTCTCCATAATGTGACATTCTTGCTGAACAGTTACCTGTGACGCTTATGCTGAACAACAACAATTAGGGCGGAGCAAAAGTGTACCTCCTGTCACATTTGTTCAGCGAAAACTTTACAACCCGGATAGTGCTATAATCGGCAATGTCCAGTCCGAAGGCTCGGCTATGGGCGGGATGCTTGTGCGAGTTTCGCGTTGCTTCGACGGACGCCACCCAAGGCAGGTCGCCGGAAGAAAACACCACGAAGCCATTGGCGTCGCCAGTGCTTGAAGCCCATGTAAGACCCTTCGTAGTCTCCGGGCGACGAACCTTAAAGATGCTTGAGCATCCGTGTCACACTCAGCGTACCAAGCCGAGTACTTCACCGAGTGAGATGTTGCGACGACCGGCGAGAGGTGCAGTTGGCTGGCCGGAAGTCTCTCCGCCCGCCGACCCGGCTCTCAGCACGGGCAGGCGAATATGACCAACAGCGCGGACATCAGCAATAGGCCGGAGGAAGACGGCTCTGCCGGCCACCCCGGGCCGTCCGGTCGATCCCAGAGGGTCGCCGGTCTGAGGCTCGTGTGCCGAAACCTGTGGAAGGTGTTTGGGAACGGGTCACGGGACCTCATCGACTCCATGGACCCTGCCCTGTCCAAGGAAGAGGTGTTGGCCCGGACCGGCTGCGTGCTCGCCGTCAGGGATGTCTCTTTCCACGTCGGCGAAGGAGAGACCTTCGTCATCATGGGTCTATCCGGCAGCGGCAAGTCGACTCTCGTCCGCTGTCTCAGCCGTTTAATCGAACCGACGCTCGGAGAAGTTCGGATAGATGGCGAGGACATGCTCGCGATGAACAAGCGGCAGTTACGTGACATCCGCCGCCACAAGCTGGGCATGGTCTTCCAGCACTTCGGCAACTTTCCCCACAAGCGCGTGTTCGAAAACGTTGTATACGGCCTGCAGGTCCAGGGAATCGACAAGACCACCCAGCGTAAGCGCGCGACCGAGGTCATTGAGCTGGTTGGTCTATCCGGGTGGGAGGAACGGTACCCGCACGAGCTCAGCGGCGGAATGCAGCAGCGTGTCGGCCTGGCTCGTGCCCTCGCGGTCGACCCGCAGATCCTCCTCTTCGATGAGCCCTTCAGCGCCCTCGATCCTCTCATCAGGCGAGAGATGCAGGACCAGCTTATTGGGCTCCAGCGACTGGTCCAGAAGACGATGGTCTTCATAACCCACGACTTCCTCGAAGCCCTGAAGGTCGGGGACCGCGTGGCCATCATGAAAGACGGCGAGTTCGTTCAGACGGGCACGCCCGAGGAGCTGGTCTCCAACCCGATCGACGACTACGTGCGTGACTTCACGCGGGACGTGCCGCGGTCCAAGGTACTCACCGCGCGCTCCGTCATGACCCCGTCCCTGGTCTACACCACCGCCGACGAGGGACTGGCCGACGTGCTGGACGCGCTTGCCGCCCGGGAATGCGAGGTCGCGGTGGTGGTCGACCGGGAGGAACGCTTCATCGGGACGGTGCAATCGGCGGACGTGCCCCACGGTGGCGCGGTCGATTCCAGCGTCGCCTCCGTAATGCGTGACTCCTGCCCCGTCGTGGAACCGTACACCCGCCTTGAGCGGCTCATCCCGCTCGCAATCGCCGGCGATGACCCCATCGCTGTTCTGGACGGCGGCCGGTGCGTCGGCACCATCAGCCGCGAAGCGGCCGTCGCCGCGCTCGTTGGCGACGAGGAAGTGGCATCGTGATCCGAGCGGAGGCCGTCCAGGTCCGCTCTCTGCGAGAGTCCCGGTACCGCGGCATTTTCTGGGTGGCAGTCACCGTAGCTGCCTACGTCCTGGCATACTCCCTGTCGACCGCCAACGCAGGCACCGACTTTGGTAACTGGCCAGGCAACTGGGAGCTTCCCATCCAGGAGCCGATCGACGGCTTCTTCGAGTGGGTCGGCGACAGCTTCGCCTGGTTCTTCGACCCAATCTCCGATGTCATCGACGCGGGACTCGCCGGAATCGACGCGTTTCTGCTGTGGCTTCCTTGGCCGGTTGTGGTAGCGGCGGGAACGATTCTGGGGCTAAGGCTCGGCGGCTGGCAGCTGGGGCTGTTCTCCGGCGCGGGCGCGCTATTCATTGGCCTGATCGGGTTCTGGGACTCCGCGATGGTCACAATGAGCGTCCTGGTAGTATCGGCAATCTTTGCCGTCGCGGTCGGCGTTCCAATCGGCATATTCGCCGCCTTCAGCGACCGTTTCGAGGCGGTGGTCCGCCCCGTCCTCGACACCATGCAGGTGCTGCCCGCGTTCGTGTACCTCATTCCCGCGCTGGTGCTGTTCGGAGTGAGCGGCACACAGGGCATCTTTCTCACTGTCGTCTACTCCATTCCGCCCGTCATCAGGCTCACCAACCTGGGAATCCGCCAGGTTCCCCGGGCCGCTATCGAGACGGCACTCTCGCACGGATCGACGACGTTTCAGACGCTGTTCCAGGTGCAATTGCCGTTGGCCAAGAACTCGATAATGATGGGCATCAACCAGACAATAATGATGGCGGTCTCCATAGTCATCATTACCGCGCTTGTGGGGGTGCAGGGTCTCGGCAGGGACGTCTGGCTCTCGCTGAGGGAGGTGAACGCGGGAGAAGGCCTCGAGAGCGGTATCGCCATCGTGCTCCTTGCGATAATCCTCGATAGGTTCAGCTACGCCCTCGCGCAGTCCGGCCCCGGCTCCTCAACCTCCATGGCCACCGCCGGCCCTCCGGCCGGCCGAAGCCTCCAAAACACGGCTTCGCGGTACGCTCGTCCCATCGCGGGCGCGGGGCTGATAGCCGTCTTGATGGTCCTCGGCGCCCTGTCCGCGTCCTTCCGGGATTTCCCGGACGAACTGACCTTCTCGATGGCGGGACCGGTAAACCGGACCTTCGATTGGATGGCCGTCAACCTCCACTTCATCACCAGTTGGATACGGGACACCCTGTTCCGGGAGCTTGGCTACTCTCCCATCCGAACGTTGCTCCTCTGGCTCCCCTGGCCGGCGCTGATGGTCGCCGCCGCCGGGCTGGCCTACGTCACCGCGGGCTGGCGCGTGTCGCTTCTCGCCCTGGCGGGGCTGGTCTTTGCGGGGATAGGCGGGGTCTGGGACGTCACCATGGACACCCTGAGTCAGGTCCTGACCGCTGCGGCCTTCACCGTGGTAGCGGGAGTCGCCTTGGGCGTTCTCTCCTCCCAGAGCAGGGCGTTCGAGTCGGTCCTGAGACCGGTACTGGACACGATGCAGACCATGCCGATATTCGTTTACCTGATCCCGGTGATAATGCTCTGGGGCATCGGCCCACTGGTCGGTATGATAGCGACCGCGGTGTACGCGCTGCCTCCCGTGATCCGCATGACCAGCCTCGGCATCAAGGAGGTGCCGGCCCAGGTGATCGAGACGGCCCAGTCCCACGGATCGACCGGGCTTCAGACCATGTTTCATGTTAAGATACCGCTGGCGTTTCCCACGATTATGATGGGAGTGAACCAGACGATAGTCATGGTGTTGGCGATGGTGATCATTGCCGGACTCGTAGGTGGCGGAGGCCTGGGGCAGGAAGTCTTCATAAACTCGATCTGGCTCAGGGTGGGCCACGGTCTGGTTGCCGGCATGACCATCGTGTTCATGGCGATGGTGCTCGACCGCATGACACAGGGCAAACAGGGCGCCGCCATACCCTTCGCGGCGATGAGGTAATGACAAGCGGCCACAGTACCACTGGGACGCACAGGAGGCGCAAACCGTAGGACAGCGCACACGGAAACGGGTCGGGGCTGCTCGGTGCGCCTCCCATGCAGATATCGTACATTCGCAGATAAGGAGGGTGAAAATGAAGAGAGTGAACATCGGATGGGTTGGACTGTCGATGATCGTGGCGTTAGCCATGGTCTTTGCGGTAACCCTGGCCTGTGCCCAGGACTCCGAAGACGCCGAAGAGCCCGAGACCAGGGGCACGTTGTATCTCGTCGATCAGGACTGGAACGGCCAGCTAGTCACAACGGCCGTGATTCAGATTCTCCTGGAGCAGGAGATGGACCACACCGTCGCCACCAAGTTCGCGCCGGCGGACTCGGCGCCGCTGTTCATCGGCCTCGAAAACGGCGACTTCCATTTCGTCTGCTGCAACTGGCCTTCCTACAGCGCCGCGCTCCTCAAGGAGTACGTTGACGCCGAAGACGGCGCCAAGGTGGAGCGCATGGGATCGGTGGGCGTCAGAGGCGAGACCGGATGGTACGTTCCTTCTTACGTCATCGAAGGCGACGCCGAAAGGGGTATCGAGGCCGTCGCGCCCAACCTGCGCGCCGTTGGGGACTTGAACCAGTACAAGTCCGTCTTCGCCACGAGCGACACTGGCACGAAGGGAAGACTCCTGGAGTTCACGGCCGCGTGGGACACCAAGCCCGAAGAGCGACTGGAAGCCTTCGGCGCCGACTTCCAGGTGGTGTTCGCCGGGTCCGAGGGCGCTGCCCTGGCTGAAATCGACGCCACGTTCCAGAGGGGAGAGCCCATCCTCACATACCTCTGGGAGCCCCACTGGGCCCACGCCAAGTACAACCTAGTGCAGATCGAGATGCCGGAGTCGAGTTCGGACTGCTATCCCGATGGCAGCAATTATAACTGCGGCTTCCCAACCGACCCCGTGGCCAAGCTGGCTTGGCCGGGTCTGAAGGATGAGTTCCCCGAGGCGTATGAGTTTCTCTCCAAGTTCCAGATGACCAACGAGCAGCAGAACGAGATTGTCCTCAATCTCACCGAGAACGACCTGACCGTCCGCCAGGCAGCCCAGGAGTGGGTAGATGCCAACGAGGCAGTCTGGAGGCCCTGGATCCCCTAGTATTACAACGACGGTTCATGGAGGGATGGCCCGTGGCAGGGGAACGGCGGCGCGGCGCTTGGCATGGGAGCGCCGGGCCCGTTCGTTACTATCCTGAGTCTCCTCCAGCCACCGCAGCAGTTCAAAGGGCCCGAACCGTTCCCGGGGCAGCATCTCCCGCACCACCCGGTACACTTGGGGCCGGGTTATATGGGGCATCTTTTCCCCCCCAAGCCTGCTACAGGCTCAGCAGAAAGGCCCCGGCCAGCAGGCACAGGGCCACGTGGTGATGCCAGCCCGCCCAGGTGCGGGTCTCGTACTCGTCCAGCCCCACGTCGCTCTTCTCCGTCTCGAACTCGGTCTCAATACGCCACCTTGAGCCTCCCACGCAGGCCAAGGTCTCCAGGGGAGTGTCCTCAGGAGCATTGGACAGGTAGTAGCGAGGTTCGCTGCCGTCCAGGTTCCGGCGGTAAATGGCCCAGTGGATCTCGCCGGGCTTACGCCTGCTGATCGGACGCACCCTCTGGGCGCTGAACAGGTAACTGCGGGGACCCTGGCTGCCCTCGGCCACCGTTATCTCCCGCCAGGCCTCCTCCGGCAATTCATCACCACGCTCCCCCATAGTGCGCCGCTGTCCGGCTACGAGCCTGGGCTTGGGGGGACCACCCCGTCCCAGATAGGCAGGAGTGGTCCACACCGGTTCCACCGGCCACACCGTAAAGCCCGCCGGCACGTCCAGCACATAGCGCATCCTCAGGGCCGCCAGTCCCTCGCGGAAGGACGGCGACATCCCGAAGGCGTCGTCTGCGGCCACCCATCCCGCCCTCATATGGCCCCGCTCCAGGGCCCGTTCCAACATTTCCAACGCCAACTCTGTCTTGCCTCGATACTTCCGCCTTTCCTCGGGCACTCCAGCCGACGCGCACCGTTCTTTGTCCGAGACCCAGCTCTCCGGCAGATAAAGCCCCTTGTCCACCAGGGCCCGGCCCAAGGGACTGACGTAGGCCAGGAACATCCCCGCCTGGCAGTTGGCCACCTTGCCAAGTCTGCCACAGTACTGCCTCGCCACTCCCACCGACTTCCTGCCCTGCTTGGGGAAATCGCTGCCGTCCAGCACCCATATCGCCTCCGGGTGCCCCAGCCGGGGTCCCAGATACTCCTGAAGACGTCCTATGACTATGTCGTCATTCCAGGGGGATTCAGCGAGAAAGCGTTGTATCACCCTGGCTGATGCCGGAACCGTCTCCGACAGATTCTCGGCGTTGCGCCGCTCCCCGGACTGGACCAGGAGAGCCTGGAGATAATGACCGCTGTGGTCCCGCGCTTCCCTGCGGCCAAACAGCGCGGCGAAGTAAGCGTGAAACTCCCGAAAGTCCTGGTACACCTGCTCGAAAACCGCAGCATCCACTTCCCTGCCTCACTTGCTCAAGCGTTGCCTGCCCCGCCCATCATGGTATCACGACAACCGTCGTTGTAATACTAGCAGCCCGTCTGAGGATTACCTGGCGTGTCTTGGACACAGGCGAGGTCAGACGGCGACAGCTATTGTTGCCGGGTGCAGCCACTGACGGACCAATAGCTTCGTACGCCTCACTGTGCCGACCACCCTGACGATGTTCGGGACACTTGCGGCAAGCCTGTTGCTCGGTGTTTCGCGAGGCTGAGCCGCCCCAAAGCGGAACAGCTTGAGCAGGTTGTGACCGGTGCAGATCAGCGACCACTCGCCGCTGACCTTCTCCAGACCCCGCAGCAGGAACTGGCGGAAGCCTCGGCCCTGCTTGATCTGGCCGAATACCGGCTCAACCGTTTGCATCCGCAGAGCGTAGCGTTGCCGACCCCATTTGGTCTGCAGCTTCCGGCGCATCCGATCCCTGGCAGACAGATTGCTGGGTATGCGACCTCGGGGCGCCGGCGGCACAACTCTGCCGTGGCGGGTCCGCTCCGGCGCGACGAACGGGTCCACGCCCAGCCCGTACAGACCTTCAACCGCCTGTGCAGAGTAGTAACCTGCGTCGGCGGATACCTCTTTGGGCACTGCGCCGACGTTGTCGATGGCCTCCTCCACCATCGTCACCGCCTGCTGCTTGTCCGAAGTCTGGTTGGTGGCCTGAGCCGCCACGATCACCTGGTGGCCGCTGTCCACCACCGCCTGACAGTTGTAAGCCTGCAGGAAGTCCCGTCCGCCCGGCGCCGGCATGATACGCGACTCAGCATCGGTGAAGTTGCGCTGGCCTCTTTGTCGTCGGGCACCCCCGAATGGCCCTTGCCCGCGGCCGCAACCTCCCCCGCCAACTGCGCTTCCTTCTCTTTCATCCGACCGTAACTCATCGCCTTGTGCCTGGATGCGTTGGCCCTCACCTTGGTGCCGTCCAACGCCACGTGACCCACCTTCACCAGACCCGCCTGCCGGCACAACGCCAATACCTGCAGGAACAGGCCCGACAACGCATCCAGATTGTCCTTGCGGAAGTCCGAGATGGTGCGGAAATCCGGCGTGTTGTTCGCCGCCAGTACCCGGAAGGCTATGTCCTCGTGGAGCCGCTGGGCGATTCGTCGGGAAGATGCCACCCCGACGCAGTAGCCGTAGAGCAACACCTTGACCATCATCCGTGGATGATACGGTGGCCCGCCTCTGCTCTCCCGCTCGTAGCGGGCGGTGATCTCCAACAGCTCCAACTGGTCAACGACGTCGGAGATGAAGTAAGCCAGATGGTCGTCAGGCAACCACTCCCGCAATGCCGCTGGCAAAAGCAACTGCTGGTCTGGATCATAGGGACGGTACGTCTTGCTCATCGCCGGCTCCACGCTACTGAACTGCGCCTATTATACCCCCGAGAACACTCGCCTACCGTGTTTCTCGGACGGGCTGCTAGTTCGCCACGCCCGGCGGCTGGTGTTTCAGCTAGCCGAGGGAGCGGTGCCTCGGGAGGTATTTCGACAAGTGCTGGAGCGTATCGGCGGGCTCCATCCAACACCAGGGTAGCGAGTATCCTTGGGATCATCGGAGGTGACGGGGGTAGCCAAGGGGGGAACTGTGCGCCTGGATGAGTTGAAGCGTGTGCAAACGTGCTGAAAGCCGCCTCCGTTGCCTGGCGGCCGCTAATTCACGGCACCGAGAGATGGTTTTGTGAGCCCGATGAGATAGTTGACGGTGTTCGTGGATGCCCCTACCATCACCGTCGTGAAGGATGGCGGGTTCTTTGGACAACCGCAGTCTGATATGGGGAATGTCGGCTAGTATCTCTCCGCCCTTGACAGGGCAAGCAGCACCATGGCAACGTAGCAAGGCGTCAGGCCGCCAGTTCGTCAATCGTCGGTCGTGAGAGTCTTCCTGCGCAGCTTATCCGTGTTCACAGAAGTCCGTCGATAGCAAGGTCATTCGACGTACACGGTAGAATGTTGTAGCCACACGTCAAAAACTGCTCTATATAGGAGATTGTAATTACGTGAAGGGTGTCATCCTAGCCGCAGGATACGGGAGACGATTTGCTCTGGGCGAAGGGCGTCTCCACAAGCTCCTGCTTCGTATAGGCAACCGCGCGGTCATCGACTACACCCTGGAGGCGTTTGGCAAGGCAGGGATCACGGACGTTGCAATGGTTGTAGGCTATCGTGCCGAGTTGCTGCGAGAGTACAATGGCGACGGCGCCCGCCACGGTATCCACCTCGAGTACCTGTTTAACCCCCAGTACGAAAGGGGAAACGCGCTCTCTCTCAATACCGCAAAGTCCTTCACCCAAGAAGAGCCTTTCTTGCTTTCCATGGGAGACCACCTGGTCTCTCCTGAACTGCTGTCCAGGATGCTAGCGCCCGCAACCGATTCCAGTGCCCTGGCTGTAGACTTCAGCCCTGATATCCACGACATTGAAGAGGCGACACGGGTGCGTGTGGACTCTGAGGGCCGGATCAACCGCATAGGGAAAGACCTACACGAATGGGACGGCGTCGACGCCGGCGTGTTCCGGCTGACTCCAGCCATCTACGAAGCTATCACGGCGGTGACATGCGAGGAGCGAGATGAGCATCAGATCAGCGAGGCCGTTACCTGGATGATCAGCCAAGGGTATTGCCTCAATGCGTGCGACATCTCCGGATGCTTCTGGCAAGACGTGGATACCTGGGAAGACCTTCGCCATGCCAGGGTGGCTCTGGCAGAGACGACGCTTTGAACGTTGCGTACGACGGCTTTGTCTCCCGCCACATCAATCGGAGATTTTCCCGGCCTATTGCCAGGTTGCTGGCCTACACCCCGGTAACTCCCAATCAGGTTTCTTTGCTCAGCTTTGTCATCGCTGTGGGGTCTCTTGCACTGTTCTTCAATGACCATCCTTTGTGGGCAGGCGGAGCCGTTCAAGCGTCTTCAATCGTCGACGGCGTAGACGGAGACCTGGCACGCCATAAGAGCATAGCGACACGGTTCGGCGGCTTCTTTGACGCCATCCTTGACCGGTACTCCGACGTAGCCATCCTTGGAGGGTTGACCTACTGGTCTGTCGCCTTTGAGGAGCGGTTGTCACCCGAGCCTACGGTCATCATCGGCGTGTTGGCTATCGTAGGAGCGTTAATGATCAGCTACAGCCGTGCTCGGGCGGAGGCCTCTTTGGGGTTCACCTTCCAAGGGTTAGCTGGGAACCTGGCATCCAGGGACTCGCGGCTGCTGATTGTGATGATTGGGGCGATTTTGGGACAGGGACTAGCATGTCTGGCAGTCATCGCTGTCCTGTCAAACAGCATGGTCCTCTGGCGGTTGGCTGTGGCTCGAAGCCGTTCCTGAGGAGCGGAGTTTCATGTTGACGAGGCTTGGCACGCCCTCGCACCCTGATCTCCCCGGCGTTGTAGGCCCGTTCGGGGTCAGGGCAATCACATCTAAATGAAGTCTTAGACATGGTATAGGCTTTGGGTCAATCTTAGAGAGAGGGTGACCCATGGCGAGTAGTGGTATAGCGTCGTTGACCGAACACTTCGGCAGCCTCGTCGACCCGCGTACAGACCGCACCAAGCGCCACAAGCTGATCGATATCCTCACCATTGCGCTCTGCGGCGCCATAGCAGGTGCGGACAGTTGGGTGGACGTGGAAGCGTTCGCCGAGCGCAAGGAGGGATGGCTGCGCAGGATGTTGGAACTGCCCAATGGCATTCCCTCCCACGACACGTTCGGGAGGGTCTTCTCCAGGCTGGACGCTCAGCAATTCGAGCGCTGCTTCATCGAGTGGGTGCTGGCCGTCAGTGAGGTCTTGCAAGGTGACGTCGTAGCCATAGACGGTAAGACGGTGCGACGCTCGCACGACCGGCACATAAGGAAAGGAATGTCTACGCTATTCTCGCGCCTGCCTCCTACTGGTGGATGTAGTGGATTCTGTAGGTGTCGAGTCCTCTCTGACTTAAAAAAACAGAACACCCTACGAAAGTTATTTATGTAACAGTGGGTTTTGTTCCCAACCGTTCCCAGGACTCGCCGCCCTGGCGGTCCGTGTGCGACGGCATTTCAAGCCGCGCCTTCCTCCCGATTTGCAGGTCTTGCACGTAGTCTTGCGCTCTGTACCCCCACTTGCCGCCCAAGGATGCGCTCTAAGTGCGCCTTGTTCGCACTAGCAACCTTCGCATAATCATCGCCGGACCTCCGGCGCCTGCGTGCGGCTTTGAGGAGCCCCCAATCTCAGGCGGCGGTCTCGAACTCCGCCTCCGCCAGTATCCCGAGCGAGGTGCGTGCCCAGGCGTCCGGTTACTTGCCGAGGCAGTGGCGGCGTGGCATGGCGGCGGGAGTCTCCGCGATACGTGGCTCCGCGCTGACGATCTCGTGTTGGTCGCTGAGATGAAGCCACCCGTAGTCGCTCCGTGGTCCGGATGCAGGATCAACGCCTGCCGCTCGCTCCGGCCTTTTCAGCAGCGGCACATCCCGGACGCTGGCGCCCGTGTAAGCCGCCCGGCGTCCGGTGCATCCCGGACCTTTGGAGCCGGCGCCACAGCGTCAGCCGTGGACGCGCCTTGTACCCCCCAGTTTACTTTCCGCCGCTATCCTGCGGTCCTGGCGCGCCAGGACCGCAGGCTCCAATTCGGCAGTCTCTTCGAGCGCCCGCGCCGTCTCGGGTGAGACCGGCGATGGCACTCCGCACACGAACAATCGGCTGTTCTTCGTTCGTGTTCGCCCCCTCGATCGCCTCGCCATACATTTAGGGGGACCGCTAGCTCCTCCAGCGCCTCGAGATGCCTTGTAGGCGGTCGGGGTTCTCGTACGGAATATGACAGCGCCGGCACGGTGCCGTCAGGCGAAGAAGGGGTGCAACCTCGGGAAGCGATCGATAGCACGGGCGAGGGATAGGATCACCTTGACCCCAGTCGCCGGATGCGGCATCCCGTGAATGATCCGGCGTCACCCGCGGCGGCGGGGCATGGACGCGAACCCCACCGAGAGTCCACACCGTCGCTCCAAATCAGCCGGATGGCGCTTTCGGACTTCGGTTCGGGCTGGCGCGGCCCTCCCTGTGCTGATCAAGCGGCTGCGCGGCTCACACACGACGTGCCGTTGGAGAAGTTCCTCAATTTCTGGTGTGCTATGCTGGAAGGGAGCCGGTATGAGTCTGGCCAGTGGACCGGCAAGCTCGAAAAGCCTCACGGCATTGCCGGTGTACCGCGCGGTCTCAGACTGCGGGTGATAGCCTGGCGACGGAAAGAGCTACGCTCAGCGACTCACGGCCGGCCTACCATTCACCTCGTCGGCGCGGTTTTCTCCGGCGCAGTGAGGCATGTCAGCGTACATTCGAAGCTACCTTCCAGACCCCGAGCACGGCCGGAGGAAGGAGGTGTCGCGCAACCCGAGGGAGGTACGGGTGAGTGAGTACGATAGCTGAAGATTTCTCAGAGCACGGTTACAACGTACGGTGGATTATAGAAAAACGCCTGCAGGTCATTGAAGAGCTCGCCAGCAGTCCCGATGTCTCCGAGATTGTCGTACCTGACACCGTCGAGGCGAACGAACGCTTTCGTCGGGCGCTGGTGCTGGAGGACAGGGAGGCCCAGGACGAGGCCATCTTGGACATAATGAAGGCGCAGATGATGGAATGGTGGCCGGACTTTCCCGAGCGCCGGCTTCTCAGCGACCTGTTTAGGCGTGCCGCCCGGCGGAGGGCGGCGCGTGACAATGACGATAGCACACGCAAACCCCTATACTCGGAGGGTCTCCGCGTAGCCAGGGCGCTGCTGGCCGAGGTCGGGGACACAGGCTCGCTGGACCTCGAGTATGAGTACACCGTCGTCTCGGAGTTCATTGCATCCTCGTGGCTGTCTCCCAATCCGGGTTGATCCCCTTGCGAGTTGCAGGACTACATTGAGCGCTCCGAGTCCAGTCGGGCGTACTACGACGCACTCCGGATCATCGTGGAGAAACTCTTTGACCGGGGTGTGGACGTACCCAGACCGCTCTTCTTATGGCTAGAGGATGTTGTATTCGGGCACCGGCGGCGTCCCGACGTGAAGCCCCTCCCTCCCAATCGCCCCGTCAATTCACTGAATCTCCCGCGTGACGTTCAGATCGAGTTCACCATCGAGGTCCTGCGCAAGGTCGGAGTGTTGCCGAGAGGCACCCACCTCTCCGGTCCGGCTGTCGTGTCGTGGCGGAGGTGCTGGGGCTTTCCGAGGACCATGTGGAGCGCATTTCGAAAAAGCGGGGCCCGGCAAAGTCTTTCGAGCTCATGTTGCGCAAACACGTGGACGCCATCTCCGAACGCGTCGGGCTGGTCTACACCAATGAGGCCTGAGCCGTCATAAGAACACTGTTGCTGTAGTTCCTCTCTTCGGTGGAGAGGCCGATTCACACATCCCCATTTCACCGGTGTGACTCCCCCTCGTCATGACCTGAAGAAGTCAACGAAACCCCTGGAAGGAGCCGGCTGTCTCGCGTCCGGGGCGACTGCCGGCGCAATGCCTCCAGAAACTCGGTACTTAATGATCCACTTTCTGCCCGAACGCCAGTCTACGCTTTCTCTAGTCGGGACATCGTTACGTCCCAGGACATGAGGAGGTGTTTACGATGACCGACAGGCTTCTGAGGGGACAGGAGGTCGAAAGGATCGTGGGACTGGCCCGCTCGTCGATCTACCGCCTGAT
The DNA here is from genome assembly GCA_965217705.1 of Dehalococcoidia bacterium. GTDB lineage: Bacteria > Chloroflexota > Dehalococcoidia > Lucifugimonadales > CATOSD01 > CATOSD01. Next base: position 207,409 of record CBDCJA010000002.1, read on the forward strand.
GGATGACGGAGAGTTTCCGCGGCCAGTAAGGGTTGGCCCCGCCGCCGTCCGGTGGAGGGAGAGCGACATCACGGCGTGGCTGGAGTCGCGGCCCGTGGCAGAGAGTGAACTCGGAACTAGCAGCTAGTCCTTATACGCCAACCGGTTGAACGGAGTCCTCGATGGGGTCCTCCTGCTCAGGCACTCCCTGGGTCTGGCCGGTGACGTAGTTGGCCCACCGCTGCATAAGGGCGCGGCGGCGCTCGAACAAGTCGGACCTGGCGTACGCCTGCTCCGTCGAGTTGCCCAGCGTGTGGGCGAACGCAGACTCGGAGACGGCCCATGGCGCGTCCGTCCGCTCGAGCGTCCAGTTCTTGAAGCTGCTTCGGAACCCGTGCATGGTGGCGCGCTCCGCGAGTCCAACCGACCGCAGCACCTTCGTCAGCGTCATGTCCGACATCTGCGACTTTCGCTTCATAGGCGACGGGAACGCCAGCCCCGACCCGCGTTGCCGACAGTGCCATGGTGGTGCCCCTCCGCCGCAGAGTGTTACCACACTTGAGGCGGGATGGCAGGGGAGTCCAGGGGCGCGACTGGCAATTGGCTTGGTGTCTTCCGGCTACGACACTGGGTGATTCTGGGATTTCTGGGGACGGGACCGGAATGTTCACTGGTGGAGCTGGGGGGACTCGAACCCCCTGCCTCCTGCTTGCAAAGCAGGCGCTCTCCCAGATGAGCTACAGCCCCAACTTCGCCCGCCAGCGGACTCACGGGCAGGGTAGGCCAGGCCCCCGTTTCTCGGTGTTCGATTTCGAGGAGCCGATGTACTCGTCTCGCGTTAGCGGGCGCTTGGCGATAGCCAAAGATAAGGGGCCGGCCTTTCGCGAGGCCCGCCCCTTTGGTATGCCCTTAACAGTTGGATAGTGGAAGGAAACTAAAGAGTTCTGCTAATTGAATGAACGGTGGGTTTTCTCAGGGAGACGATTCGGTTGTCGAGGAGCTCCTCTGCCAGAGGCAGATCCGACTCAACTCGTCTTCCTTGGCGTCCCACCCACCGATCGACCTAGGAGTAGCTCCGTTTCGCCCTGTGTCCGGCTTTTGGCCGAGCATTCGGACTGTGGAGTTTTCTCCCTAGAAAGGAGGTGATCCAGCCGCACCTTCCGGTACAGCTACCTTGTTACGACTTCGTCCCAGTTACCAGCCCCACCCTCGGCGCCTACCTCCCTTGCGGGTTGGCCCAGCGACTTCAAGTGTTGCCGACTTCCATGACGTGACGGGCGGTGTGTACAAGGCCCGGGAACGTATTCACCGCAGTGTGCTGACCTGCGGTTACTAGCAACTCCGCGTTCATGCAGGCGGGTTGCAGCCTGCAATTCCAACTGGGGCCGGCTTTGTGGGATTAGCTCCGATTCGCATCATCGCGACCCTCTGTACCGGCCATTGTAGCGTGTGTGTAGCCCAGGGCGTAAGAGCCATGCTGACTTGACGTCGTCCCCACCTTCCTCTCCCTTTTTAGGAGCAGTCTCGCTAGACAGAGTAACTAACGACAAGGGTTGCGCTCGTTGCGGGACTTAACCCAACACCTCACGGCACGAGCTGACGACAGCCATGCAACATCTGTGCATCTGTCCCGAAGGAGGCCCCGCTTTCACGGGGTTTCAAAAGCATGTCAAGCCCTGGTAAGGTTCTTCGCTTACCATCGAATTAAACCACACGCTCCGCTGCTTGTGCGGGCCCCCGTCAATTCCTTTGAGTTTTAGCCTTGCGGCCGTACTCCCCAGGCGGGATACTTATTGCGTTAGCTGCGGCACGGGAGGGGTCGATACCCCCCATACCTAGTATCCATCGTTTAGGGCGTGGACTACCCGGGTATCTAATCCGGTTTGCTCCCCACGCTTTCGCGCCTCAGCGTCAGGGACAGCCCAGGAAGCCGCTTTCGCCTCTGGTGTTCCTCCCGGTATCTACGCATTCCACCACTACTCCGGGAATTCCGCTTCCCTCTACTGCCCTCGAGCCTGCCAGTTTCCCATGTCCCCTCCCAGTTGAGCCGGGAGATTTCACATAAGACTTAACAAGCCGCCTACGCGCCCTTTACGCCCAGTAAATTCGGACAACGCTCGGTTCCTACGTATTACCGCGGCTGCTGGCACGTAGTTAGCCGAACCTTATTCATCAGGTACTGTCCATTCTCCTCCCTGATAAAAGGGGTTTACGACCCTAAAGCCTTCTTCCCCCACGCGGTGTCGCTGCGTCAGGCTTTCGCCCATTGCGCAAGATTCCCTGCTGCTGCCTCCCGTAGGAGTGGGGGCCGTGTCTCAGTCCCCCTCTGACCGATCATGCTCTCACACCGGTTACCCGTATTCGGCTTGGTAGGCCATTACCCCACCAACTACCTGATAGGCCGCAAGCCCCTCCTAAAGCGGAACCCGGACTAGCCGGGAACCTCTCCTCCGTCCGCCTTGACGATCGGAGGTTACGGGGTATTAGACCCGATTTCTCGGGATTATCCCCCTCTTCAGGGTAGGTCACTTACGTGTTACTCAGCCGTCCGCCACTAACGACAAAGACGAATCTAAGCCGTCCGTTCGACTTGCATGCATTAGGCGCACCGCCAGCGTTCGTCCTGAGCCAGGATCAAACTCTGCAAGAATTGTTTCCTTCCACTATCCAATTGTTAAGGTGCCGCCCCTCTATTGCGAGGGGAACCTCATTATATGCCCGCTAAACACGGGTGTCAACACTTTGGAGGGGCAAAAAGGAGCCGAAGCGGGTTTGCGCCCCTGTGTCAAGCGCTCACCGCTGCGGTACCTGGCCAGCAAAAAATACTGGTCGCTGTGGTAAGGTCAGTACTGGACATCCCCACGTTTCAGCACCAAGTAGACTTCGCCGGCGATCCCTACTCGAACTCGACGATTCGCGAGAATGATTACTTTGGATATGAAGATGAGAACGGTGGCTGCTCGACTTCGCAGTGTGGCGCTGATCTGCGCGCTGGCCGTCAGCGTCCTGTTGGCTCATCTGACACTTTCGCCCCCGCCGTCAGCACTCACGCAGAGCCAGCCGATGGTAACCCTTATGCTGGGCAGCGGGTCGATCTCTGAGGACGGAGGCGAGACGGGGGTTACGGCGAGTCTGGACCATCCGTCGAGCGCGACCACGACGGTAACGGTGTCGGCGGCGGCGGTGCCGCCGGCGGTGGCGGGCGACTTCGCCCTGAGTGCGAACAGGGAGTTGACCATCGCCATTGGAGCAACCAGCAGCAGCGGGGTGGTGACGATAACGGGGGTGGACAACGAGGTGGACGCGCCGGACAAGACGGTTAGGATGTCGGCGACGGTGGCCAATACCCAGGGAGTGACCGCTCCCGCGGCCGTGGACTTGACGCTGACGGACGACGACCCGTCGCCTGTGGCGACGCTGTCTGTGGTGAGCGGGGCGATCTCTGAGGATGGAGGCGAGACGGGGGTTACGGCGAGTCTGGACCATCCGTCGAGCGCGATGACGACGGTAACGGTGTCGGCGGCGGCGGTGCCGCCGGCGGTGGCGGGCGACTTCGCCCTGAGTGCGAACAGGGAGTTGACCATCGCCATTGGAGCAACCAGCAGCAGCGGGGTGGTGACGATAACGGGGGTGGACAACGAGGTGGACGCGCCGGACAAGACGGTTAGGATGTCGGCGACGGTGGCCAATACCCAGGGAGTGACCGCTCCCGCGGCCGTGGACTTGACGCTGACGGACGACGACCCGTCGCCTGTGGCGACGCTGTCTGTGGTGAGCGGGGCGATCTCTGAGGACGGAGGCGAGACGGGGGTTACGGCGAGTCTGGACCATCCGTCGAGCGCGACCACGACGGTAACGGTGTCGGCGGCGGCGGTGCCGCCGGCGGTGGCGGGCGACTTCGCCCTGAGTGCGAACAGGGAGTTGACCATCGCCATTGGAGCAACCAGCAGCAGCGGGGTGGTGACGATAACAGGGGTGGACAACGAGGTGGACGCGCCGGACAAGACGGTTAGGATGTCGGCGACGGTGGCCAATACCCAGGGAGTGACCGCTCCCGCGGCCGTGGACTTGACGCTGACGGACGACGACCCGTCGCCTGTGGCGACGCTGTCTGTGGTGAGCGGGGCGATCTCTGAGGACGGAGGCGAGACGGGGGTTACGGCGAGTCTGGACCATCCGTCGAGCGCGACCACGACGGTAACGGTGTCGGCGGCGGCGGTGCCGCCGGCGGTGGCGGGCGACTTCGCCCTGAGTGCGAACAGGGAGTTGACCATCGCTATTGGAGCAACCAGCAGCAGCGGGGTGGTGACGATAACAGGGGTGGACAACGAGGTGGACGCGCCGGACAAGACGGTTAGGATGTCGGCGACGGTGGCCAATACCCAGGGAGTGACCGCTCCCGCGGCCGTGGACTTGACGCTGACGGACGACGACCCGTCGCCTGTGGCGACGCTGTCTGTGGTGAGCGGGGCGATCTCTGAGGACGGAGGCGAGACGGGGGTTACGGCGAGTCTGGACCATCCGTCGAGCGCGACCACGACGGTAACGGTGTCGGCGGCGGCGGTGCCGCCGGCGGTGGCGGGCGACTTCGCCCTGAGTGCGAACAGGGAGTTGACCATCGCTATTGGAGCAACCAGCAGCAGCGGGGTGGTGACGATAACAGGGGTGGACAACGAGGTGGACGCGCCGGACAAGACGGTTAGGGTGTCGGCGACTGCGGCCAACACCCAGGGAGTGACCGCTCCCGCGGCCGTGGACTTGACGCTGACGGACGACGACCCGTCGCCTGTGGCGACGCTGTCTGTGGTGAGCGGGGCGATCTCTGAGGACGGAGGCGAGACGGGGGTTACGGCGAGTCTGGACCATCCGTCGAGCGCGACCACGACGGTAACGGTGTCGGCGGCGGCGGTGCCGCCGGCGGTGGTGAGCGACTTCACGCTGAGCGCGAACAAGGTCTTGACGATACTGCCTTTGGCCACGACTAGCGTGGGGGTGGTGACGATAACGGGGGTGGACAACGAGGTGGACGCGCCGGACAAGGCAGTTAGGGTGTCGGCGACGGCGGCCAATACCCAGGGAGTGACCGCCCCTGCCGACGTGGAACTGAGCATCACCGACGACGAGGTTGCGCCAACGGTAACGCTGGTGCTGGGCAGCGGGTCGATAGGCGAGAGCGGAGGTGTGACGGCGGTCAGGGCGCGGTTGAGCCATGCGTCGAGCGCGATGACGACGGTAACGGTGTCTGCGTCCCCTGTATCTCCGGCGGTGGCGGGCGACTTCACGCTGAGCGCGAACAGGGTATTGACGATACTGCCTTTGGCCACGACTAGCGTGGGGGTGGTGACGATAACGGGGGTGGACAACGAGGTGGACGCGCCGGACAAGGCGGTTAGGGTGTCGGCGACTGCGGCCAATACCCAGGGAGTGACCGCCCCTGCCGACGTGGAACTGAGCATCACCGACGACGAGGTTGCGCCAACGGTAACGCTGCATCTGACGCCTGACTCCATCTCTGAGAACGTAGGCACGACGACGACGGTGGTAACGGCTAGGTTGAGCCATGCGTCGAGCGCAACGACGACGGTAACGGTGTCTGCGTCCCCTGTGTCTCCGGCGGTGGCGGGCGACTACAGCCTGAGCGCGAACAGGGTATTGACGATCCTGCCCATGTCCACGACGAGCGTGGGGGTGGTGACGATAACGGCTGTGGACAACGGAGTGGATGCGCCGGACAAGGCGGTTAGGGTGTCGGCGACGGCGGCCAACACCAACCCCGATGGAGTGACCGCTCCCGCGCCGGTGACATTGGTCATCACCGACGACGAGGTTGCGCCAACGGTAACGCTGCATCTGATGCCTGACTCCATCTCTGAGAACGTAGGCACGGCGACGACGGTGGTAACGGCTAGGTTGAGCCATGCGTCGAGCGCGACGACGACGGTAACGGTGTCTGCGTCCCCTGTATCTCCGGCGGTGGTGAGCGACTTCACGCTGAGCGCGAACAAGGTCTTGACGATCCTGCCCATGTCCACGACGAGCGTGGGGGTGGTGACGATAACGGCTGTGGACAACGGAGTGGATGCGCCGGACAAGGCGGTTACGGTGTCGGCGACGGCGGCCAACACCAACCCCGATGGAGTGACCGCTCCCGCCACCGTGGACTTGACGCTGACGGACGACGAGGGCACGCCGACGGTGACGTTGACTCTGGAGGCTTCGATCATTACGGAAAGCGGCGGTGAGGTCGAAGTGACGGCTAGGTTGAGCCATCCTTCGAGCGCGACCACGACGGTAACCGTCTCGGTAGGGGCCGACGCGTCCGTTGAGCTCAACCCTGACCCCGCTGCTCTGATCATTAAGCCGCTCGCTACCGTCAGCGTGGGGACGGTTAGGATCAGGGCCGTAAACAACGACGTGGCTGGCCCTAACCCCCGCGTAACTCTGACGGCGATGATTGGCTACGAACATGGCGAACCTGTTCTTGTCCCAGCAACACTGACTATCAGCGATGATGACGAAGCCGGGGTGACGCTGTCCCGCACGGAGGTGATTGTTGCCGAGCACGGCGGTATCGACAGCTACGCCGTAAGGCTGAACACAGAGCCAACGGCTGATGTGACCATTACCGTCAGCAGCGGGGATGTTTACACGGCCACGGTCAGCACGAACAATCTCCTCTTCACCGCGTTGAATTGGGGAATATCGCAGACGGTGACGGTGACGGGCGTGGACGACAACGTGGACAATCCCGGCGACGTTCGCAGAGTCAATATCACGCATAGCGTGTCTGGCGGCGGATATGAGAGCGTGAGCGTGAGCGACGTGGCGGTGACCGTCACGGATGATGACGTTCCGGCTCCCGCACCTGTGCCTACGCCAACACCAGAGCTGATCGCAACGCCTACGCCGGTGCCGATGTTGGTGACCAGACCTACGCCGATTCCCACCGCGAGACCGCCGACGCCCGACGTGCCTGCAGCCATTCTCACGCCCACGCCGGTCAGGAACGTGCCAACACCTGTTCCTGTTGTTTTGATAGCACCCACCCCTTTGCCGACGCCGAGCCCGACTCCATTGCCGACGCCGAGCCCGACTCCATTGCCGACGCCGAGCCCGACTCCAGCGGCGACACCCACGCCCACGCCCTTACCCACGCCTACGCCTTCGGCTATACGCTCGGAGGAGCCTACGCCGACGCCCAGCCCGACGCCCTTGCCGACGCCCACTCACACCCCGGCAGCTACGCCCACTCCGGTGACGGCGCTGCTTGTCGATCCTGCAATCCCTTCGGTCTTGACAGAAACTGAGCAGGCCCGGCGCACGCGCAGTGCGCTGGACCTGGTAACCTCTGCAGGCAGGGAACGCCTTACGCTCGTGGTCGTGTTGGTCCCCATCCTGGCAGTGGCAGGCATTGCCTTCGCTTACCTGATTCTGAGGAGACGCTAGGCGCGGACGACCAACTATACCGACCTAGCCGTATTCTGCACGCCCGACTCGCGGGACTCGGATGTCGCTGGTATCCGAATGATGAACTCGGCGTACTCTCCGTGTACCGTGTCTACCACCAGGTCGCCGCCCAGATCACGGACGACGTCGGCGGTGATGGACAAGCCCAGCCCTGTGCCCTCCATCCCCTCGCTGGTGGTGAAGAATGGATCGAATATATGGCCCACCAAGTCGTCAGATATTCCTGTGCCGTTGTCTCTCACACTAATCTCGACCATGCCATCGGTCAGGCGACTGGATACGGTCAACGTTGGCTCGTAGGCCTCTTCCAGTTCCCCTTGCTTGGAGCGCATGGCTGCGCATGCGTTGGACACCAGATTCATCACGGCTTCGCCAAAGTCTCGTTCAACCACCACTTGTTCTCCCACCGAGTCGTCGAGGTCGAAGACGGGGGCAACCTGAAAGTCCTTCCATTCCGAAATGAAAGACTCGCATTCCTGCTGAACCGCCTGGCGCAGAGTGAAGTTGATGTCGGTCATCGTCCGCATTCCTCTGTCTGCGCTCAGTCTCTGCATCCGCTGCACGATGGCGATGGCCCGCTCGCTGCTACTGGCGATTCGGTCGAGATTCTGGGTTAGCTCATCTTTGATCTCGTCCAGCAGAGAGACGTCTTCCTTCGACATGCTGGAGCGGTAACTGTCCAGCACGTCACTCAGTTCGCCGTACAGTTCCAGCGATCCCTCAGAGAAGTTCTTGACGAAATTGAGCGGGTTGTTGATTTCGTGAGCTACTCCGGAGACCAGTTGCCCCAGAGCCGCAAGCTTTTCCTGGGCAACCAGCCGATCCTGCATTCGCTGGAGTTCGGCGTTGGTCTCGCGCAGCTCGCCGTACAGCTGTTCGACGAGGTTCAGACGCTGCACTTCCAGGGCCTGTTGCCGGAAGTGCTCCAAGTTTTGGGCCAACTGTCCAATCTCATCCTCGCCTACTTCCGGCACGGGGGTTTCAAGGTCGCCACCGACCATAGTGTTCATCCGCTCGGACATGCGGGAAAGCCGTCGTATCACGGCGTTCCCAACCCAGAGCCAGGCGGCCAAAGTGGCCGCGACGACGCTTGTCACGCCAATTGCGAACAGGAGTATCCTGCCCTCGTCAAAGCTCTCGACGGTCATCCGCAACGTCGCCGTGTTGTGGGATCTCGCCCCGTCCAGCAAGGTCGCAGTTGACTCTTCCAGAACTGCGCTGCTGTTGTCGAAGTCAGTAACCAACACCTGCTCTCGCTCTTGCAGGCCCAACTGCTGGAGGCGGACTGCGTACACTCCTTTATCACCCCCACCCAGGTCGACAATTAGCCGCTCCAAGCCTCGGGCGGTCAGCACTTTGAAATCTTCCCACAGAAGATCCACTGTCTGTTCATCCTCGGCCCAGAGCATCTGCTGCAACAGACGCACGCCATCCCTTGATGTCTCCGTGTTGGCTGGAATTGTCGACAGACTCTGCCGCAACGATGCTGCGTCCACGTCGGCCTTCTGAGCGGCCGCACGGTTAGCGGAAATTGCGTCAATCACATCAGCCAGGCCATAGGCCACGTCCTGTACTGCCTGGGCGTCAGTCTGCAGGACCGGCAATGTGGTGGCTCTCGCCAAGGCAGTCTCCAAATCTGCCAGGGACTTGTCCACCGAACCCTCCGGCGGGTCCCCGGCGTCGGTCAACAGACGCAGCACCAGCTCACGCAATCTCCCCGCCTCACGCGCCGCGGCCCAGGCCGCCTCCAGCGCAGGCACCGACTTGGTTTCGGCCTGATAGTTGAGGTCGCCGCTGCGCTCGAAGTGGTAAACCCCCACGGCGCTGGAGATAAGAGTGAGCACTACCGCAAAACCCAGTGCCAAGTACAACTTGGTGCCGATGTCACGCCACCTGTCAACGAGAAAACCCATAACGAAAAACCCCTTGAAAGGACTCGAATAAACGCCACTGCTGGAATTATAGCAATCTATTGCGTTGAAGCGTCGTATCGGCAGCTTCTTCTGAGAAATTGCCATTGTCTGAGCGCGACGGCTCGCCACCGATTCCGCCACGACGCGCCGAATTGCCGTCTCGCCGCGCCGTGCTATAGAATGGGCTGCGTACGATTCGCTAACTCACTTCCTCCGACTGCCCGATTCGCCAGCCGGAGTCGGGGTATGGACGATGTCATTTGTAAACCAGAGCCTCTTTCCGATGACAGCGAAAGCTAACGAGTCCGGTCGCCTCGAGATTGGCGGCTGCGACGCAGTCGACCTCGCCGCTGAGTTCGGGACGCCTCTGTACGTGTACGACGAGGACACGCTGCGCCGGATATGCCGAGAGTTCGTCGGCGAGTTCGCCAGCCGGTACCCGGACTCCCTGGTCGCCTACGCCTCCAAGGCGTTCCTCAATCCGGCCATCGGAAGGCTCGCCATGGAAGAGGGCTTGGGCCTGGACGTGGTGTCGGGCGGCGAGTTGGCGCTCGGCAGGGCTATCGAGTTCCCACCGGACCTGATCTACTTCCACGGCAACAACAAGACGCTGCCGGAGCTGGAACTCGCGCTGGACTACGGCGTGGGCCGCGTGGTCGTGGACAGCTTCCACGAGCTCCGGATGCTGGACGAGCTGGCCGGCTCCCGCGGCGAGGTGCATGACGTAATGCTTCGTCTGTCGCCCGGCGTGGACCCCCACACGCATGTTCATACCACAACGGGCATTCTGGACAGCAAGTTCGGTTTCTCGGTAGAGACGGGCCATGCGGCGTTGGCCATCCGCCAGGCGCTCGCGGCGCCGAACCTGGATCTGGTCGGTGTTCACTTCCACCTTGGGTCGCCTATTTTCGAGCTGGAACCATACTCAATCGCCATCGATACGGTGCTGACGTTCGTGTCGCAGTTCAGGGACGAAGGCCTGGAGTTGCGCGAGTTCAGCCCGGGCGGAGGATTCGCCATCGGATATGTGCGCGAGCAACCGCCGCCCGCTGTTGCCGACTACGCCCAGGTTATCGCGTCGGCCACCAGGGATCGCTGCGCCGACCTTTCTCTGGGCACGCCCCGCCTGGTCGTGGAGCCGGGCCGGTCGATCGTGGGCCGCGCGGGCGTCGCGCTGTACAGCGTGGGCGGCACGAAGGACATTCCGACGGTGCGTCGGTACGTCTCGCTGGACGGCGGCATGGGCGACAACATCCGGCCCGCGCTCTACGAGGCGCGCTATGAGGCGGTGCTGGCCAGCCGCATGCACGACGTGCCCGAGAACACGGTGACCTTGGTCGGCAAGTATTGTGAATCGGGCGACGTCCTGATTCGCGACATCGAGCTGCCTACACTCGCGGAGGGCGACGTCGTAGCGATCCCTTCGTCGGGAGCGTACGCCCCACCTATGTCCAGCAACTACAACTTGAACCCGAGGCCGGCGATCGTCATGGTGAACGACGGCGACGCGCGCCTGATTCGGAGGCGTGAGACGTTCGAGGACATGATGCGGGTTGAGGTGTTCTGAGTCGGCCTCGCCCTCGCCGGACGACACTTGTCCACGGGAAGGTGCGATCCCTTTGGCAGTCTATGTTTGAGTCGTGGCGCCGCCGGAGCGGCATAGATGCGCCAGGCGGCCTGACCCTCCGCAACCGCCCGCTGGCAACATGGCTGCTGCTTGCCGCCAACGCCGCATGGTGGCTCGTCGCCGAGCTGCTCGGGAGCACCCGGGACCCCGCGTCGCTTCTGGATTTCGGCGCGAACCACGGGCCGTTGGTGGCCGGAGGCGAGTACTGGCGGCTTCTCTCCTCCGTCTTCCTTCACATCGGAATCATGCACCTGATGCTCAACAGCCTGGGGCTGCTGATCTACGGCATGTTGCTTGAGCGGGCATTCGGAAGTCTGCGGTTCGTTCTCATCTACGTCGCGGCGGGTCTCGCCGGTTCGACGGCGAGCTTCGTCGCTAACCCTATGGCTATAAGTGCGGGGGCGAGCGGGGCGATATTCGGCTTGCTCGGCGCGCTGGCGGCCTGCTTCCTGACGGGTAGGGGACCTCAGGGCCGGGGGAGCCGGCGCGACGCCGCGGGCATTGCGGTACTTGTGGCGATCAGTCTGGCTTACGGCTTCGTGACGCCGGGCATCGACAACTGGGCGCACATTGGCGGACTGGCCATGGGGTTCGCACTGGGTATCATTCTCGCCGAGCCGCCCGAGCGGCACCGCGCCTACCCGGTTCTCACCCGTCCGGCGCGACGCAGTCCTGGTTCGAATCGCCGCGTCATGCTCGCGGTCCCGCCAATTGCGCTGCTGCTTGTGGCGGGAGTGTGGCTGGGCAGCGCGGGCGTTGCGGGCGGCCTTGGCAGGGCCGAGCGGCTGCTGGAAGACCGGCAGTACAGCGAGGCCCTCCAGGAGGTGCAAGAGGTCATCGAGCGGGGCTGGGACACGGGTGATGCCTACCTGTTGCGCGGCATCATCCGCGAGCGGCTTGGGGACGACGCAGGGGCCTTGGCCGACTTGGGCCAGGCGCTGGTGCGCGGCCTTACCACGGAAGACCGCGGGAGGGCCGTCTCGCTGCTGGTGTCGATACGGGAGGGTGGCTAGATGGACGGGAAGAGGGGGCGTGTGCTTCGGCTGGGTTGGTGGTCGACGGGGCGGGGCGAAGGTTCCCGCGGGCTGCTTCGTGCGGTACACGGCGCCATCGCCTCCGGTGAGTTGAATGCCTCGATCGAGTACGTATTCAGCAACCGGGAGCAGGGCGAGGCTGAAGGCAGCGATGAGTTTTTCGGAATGGTCGAGAGCATGGGAGTGCCTCTGGTGAGGCTGTCGTCGCAGAGGTTCCGCCGCGAGCGTGGCGGGGGTGGGATGTCCCGCCACCGAGACGCCTACCACGACGAGGCGATGCGCCTGACGGCACCGTACCGGATCGACATGTCGGTGCTGGCCGGCTATATGCTCATCACAAGCCCGCGCATGTGCCGTGAGCGCACCATGATCAACCTGCACCCCGCGCTCCCGGATGCTCCGGCCGGCATGTGGCAAAATGTAATCTGGCAACTCATCGAGAGTGGAGCGGCCGAGCACGGCGCCATGCTGCACCTCGCCACGGAGGTGCTCGACGCCGGGCCGCCACTGAGCTATTGCAGCTTCCCAATTCGTGATCCTGCACTTGCCCCGCTTTGGAGTCGGCTTGACAGTGTCGGGCTGGATGCGGCACGGTTTGAGGGAGAGCGGCAGTCGCTGTTCGCGGAGATTCGGCGAAGAGGCGTCGCGTGCGAGCGTCCGCTTCTGGTGGCTACCCTCATCGCGCTGGCCGAAGGCTCGATCCGAATCGAGGGAGGCAGGCCGCACGGCCCCAGCGGTCCGATCGAGGGCGGCCTGTGCATGAACGAAGAGGTCGAGAGGCTGATGCAAGCTTGGGGCCAAATGCCACAGGCTCCAGGGCCATGAGGAGGTTGAACGCGAAATGGGTAAGATAGTGACTATTGGCGGCGGGATGATGGGCGAGCTGGAGACCCTGCCCATCGACCGGGAGATCGTGGAGCTTTCGGGCAAGACTCGGCCCAGGGCGCTACTGATCCCAACCGCGACCTACGACGCCCCCGAACCCTGGGAGACTTTCCAGGCCGTCTACGGCAAAAGGCTCGGCTGCGAGACCGAGGTGCTGCACCTTCTAAACTCAAAGCCCAGCCTGGCCGAGTTGGAGTCTGTCATCCTGTCGGCTGACCTCATCTACGTGAGCGGCGGCAATACACAGAAGGCAGTGACGCGGTGGCGAAGGCTGGGCGTGGACGCCGTGCTCAAGCAGGCCTGGCACAAAGGCATACCGCTTGCGGGCCTGAGCGCGGGATGCATCTGCTGGTACAGCTACGGGCACAGCAACTCGGGGTTCTTTTACAACGCCGCGAACTGGGGAGGCTTCACCCGCGTTCGGGGACTTGGGTTCATCGACGCATTCGCCTGCCCGCATCCGGGTGGCGTCACGGATGGCCAGTTGCGGGAGCCGGACTTTCACGCCAAGGTGATGAAGCACGGCGGCATAGGGCTCGGCATAGGGTACAACTGCGCCGTGGAGTGGGTGGATGGCGGCTATCGGTTGTTGACGTCGAGCGAAGACGCCGGGGCGTACCGGATCTACAAGAGACGCGGGAAGCTGGTGAGAGAGGACATTCCGAAACGAAACGAGTTTGCGCCTGAAGCGGAGCTGCTCGCCGTCTGAGGGGTCGCCCCCCCGCTCCCAGAACAGCTCCCCTCAGGAGGCGGCGGGGTGAAAGCCCTGGTCGTCGTCGATGTCGGCCGCCGCCGCAGGTGACGCTTCCGCGGAAGCCTCTGCTGCCGCGACAGCAATCGCGGCGTCGAGCTTCAGAGTCTCGCCGCCGGCCAATTCGAGGGAAACGCCGGCGTCGTCCTGGAAGGCATCGACGTCCACGATGCACTTTGCCACGTCGGGAATGCTGGGCAATTCATACATGACGTCGAGCAGCGTGTCCTCGAGTATCGCCCGGAGCCGGCGCGCCCCCGTCTTGTGGCCGATGGCCTGCGCCGCCGCCGCCTGGAGGCCGTCGGCCGTAAACACGAGCTCCACCCCGTCCATCTTGAACAGAGCCTGATACTGCTTCACCAGCGCGTCTTTCGGCTCAGTGAGCACTCGCACCAGAGTCTCGGGATCAAGCCCGGCGAGACTGACCACCACCGGGAATCTGCCAACGAACTCCGGGATGAAGCCGTACTCCAGCAGGTCGTCGGCCTCCACGTGCCGCAAGATGTCTTCGTCGTCCGCCGGGCCGTGGCCGTTCGTGCTCATGGCGCCGGACCTGAAACCCAGCGAACGCCTGTCCCTGAACGCGCGCTTTTCGATGATGTCTGAGATGCCCTCGAACGCGCCGCCGCACATGAATAGGATCCGCTCGGTGTTGATTTGCAGGAACTCCTGGTGGGGGTGCTTACGACCGCCCTGCGGCGGCACGTTGGCCACGCAACCCTCTACTATCTTGAGCAGCGCCTGCTGCACGCCCTCGCCTGAGACGTCTCGCGTGATAGACGGGTTTGCCATCTTGCGGGCCATCTTGTCGATCTCGTCGATGTAGATGATGCCGTGCTCGGCACGGCCAATATCGAAATCCGCCGCCTGGATGAGGCGCAGCAGGATGTTCTCCACGTCTTCACCGACGTACCCCGCTTCGGTCAGCGAGGTCGCGTCCACAATGGTGAATGGCACGTCCAGGATCTTAGCGAGCGTCTGCGCAAGCAGGGTCTTGCCGGAGCCGGAAGGGCCGAGCATCAGAATGTTGGACTTCTGCAGCTCGACTTCGGCGTGCTGCCGGTTCGACCATACCCTCTTGTAGTGATTGTAGACCGCTACGCTGAGGACCTTCTTGGCGCGCTCCTGCCCGACGACGTACTCGTCCAGCTTCTCACGAATCACCTTAGGGCTAAAGGAGCTGGGCTTGGGGCCCGGGCGGGACTTGGGGGTCTGTTCCCGGATGTCCCGCGCCATGGCCTGTTCGCAAAGAATGACGCATTCGTGGCAGATGTAAACGCCGTCTACGCCCGCGAGCAGCCTGCCGCCCTGGCTCTGTAGCTTCCCGCAGAAGGAGCACTGATGGTCTGTTCGGCGACTCATCCTACTGGAGCCCCCCGTCACGTTTCCGGGTGGCGCACGCAGACACCGAGGCCGCCGGCGCGCCTGGATGTCTAATCGCCGGCTCCATCAGAGGTCTCATTTGCGACGCTCTTCGCGTCATCGAGTCGTGCTCTCCCCGCCTTCTGAACTATCGGTCCCCGCGCTCTCGGACTCGCTC
The DNA here is from genome assembly GCA_965217705.1 of Dehalococcoidia bacterium. GTDB lineage: Bacteria > Chloroflexota > Dehalococcoidia > Lucifugimonadales > CATOSD01 > CATOSD01. The sequence continues at coordinate 222,605 of CBDCJA010000002.1, forward strand.
TCCGCCTGGCCGTCGGACGGCGGGTGAAGCACCTCGTCTATCAGGCCGTACTCTACGGCCTGCTCGGCGTTCAGGAAGTAGTCCCTGTCGGAGTCCCTGGCCACCTTGTCGTAGGGTTGGCCAGTAGATTGTGAGATAATCTGGCGGATCTTGTCTTGCATCCGCAGTATCTCTCTTGCGTGAATCTCAATGTCCGACGCCTGGCCCTGCGCGCCGCCGAGTGGCTGGTGCATGTGCACCGTGGAGTTGGGCAGGGCGTAGCGCTTGCCGGGCGCGCCGGCGGTGAGAAGCACAGTGCCCATGCTGGCGGCGAGGCCGACGCAGATGGTGGACACGTCGGGGCGAATCAGGTGCATCGTGTCGTAGATGGCGAGCCCGGCGCTGATGACGCCTCCCGGAGAGTTGATGTAGAGGCTGATGTCCCTGTCGGGGTCCTCCCGGTCCAGGTAGAGGAGCTGCGCAACGATGTTGTTGGCTATGTGGTCGACGATTGGCGTGCCGAGGAAGACAATCCGCTCCTTCAACAGCAGCGAATAGATGTCGTAGGCCCGTTCTCCCCTGGCGTCACCTTCGACCACCATGGGGATGATGTTTTCAGGTCTGTAAATCACCGGAGTGTTCTCCTTAAGTTTCGGAAGTGCAGGCACTTTCGTCGTTGGGGTCTTCGGCCGACTCGGAGGCGTCCTCAGTGGGCGCGGACTCGGCCTCATCGTCTTCACCCTGTTGCTCGCCCCTGGCTATAGCCCTGAGGCGTTCCATGGCATTTTCGTTCAGCATCGAGTTGCGTACCGAGGCTATCTCCTCTTCGGTCGGCTCCCGCTCAAGCGAGTTTTCCGCCAGGAGTTCCCTGACCCTTGCCTCGGCTTCTTCTTCGGACACTTCCAAGCTCTCAAGCTCGGCGAACCTGGTCATCGCGTAGCTGCGGACCAGCCTCTGCCTCACGTCCTCTTGGGCCTGGGTCAGAAACGCCTCCTCGGTATTTCCGGTCGAGCGTAGGTAGTCGTCGAGGCGAATGCCGAGCCTGTCCAGGAACTGCTGCTGCTCATGCCACTGGTGCTCGGCGCCGTGCTCGACCAGCAGTGGGGGCAGCTCGACCGTGGCGCGCTCCATCAGCGCTTCCAGCGCCTTCTCCGTGAACTCGACGATGGCCCTGTTCTCCGCGCCCTGGCGTTCCTCGTCGCGAATACGTTCTGTCAGCTTCTCCAGCGTCTCCTCCTCCTCGCCCAGGCTCACTACAAAGTCGTCGTCCAGGTCGGGGAGATCGCGTTCCTTGAACTCTTTTACCGTGGCACGCACGTGCACCGTCTTCCCAGCGATGGTGTTCATATAGAAGTCGCTGGGAACGTCCAGGTCGAATTCGCGTTCGTCGCCCGCCTGTGCGCCTGCCAGTTGCTCGCCCAGACCCGGAAGGGACCTGAGCGCCCCATCGCCAGTCAAGGCGATGTAGTCTGGGTCCTCCAACACGGTTTCGCCATCCGATGTGATGACAAGGTCTGCTGTGACCATGTCACCGACTTCCAGGGGGCGATCGACGGGGTTCCAGGTCGCCAACCTCTCACGCAGCCCTTCCAGGCGTTGCTGAACGGACTCCTCGTCGAACTCGAACGGTTCCTCGTCGACCCGGATGTCGCGGTACGCGCCGAGGTCGACGTCCGGCTTGAGGGGAACCGTGGCCTTGAATGAGAGCGGTTCGAAGTCGACCATCTCGATCCTGGGCAAACCGACGGACTCTAGCTCCTGGTCGTCGATGGCGCGACTGGTGGCCTCGGTAACCAGTGCGTCCAGCACCTCGTTCAGCAGGCTCTCCCTGCCGACCATGCGTTCGACAATGTTGCGGGGGGCCCTGCCTTTTCGAAATCCGGGAATGTTTACGCGTTGGACGATTCGCCTGTAGCCGCGATCGAGGTACGGGTCGAGGTCGTCGTCTTCCAACTCGATAGTGAGCACAGTTTGCCGGTCAACAACTTCCTCGCGGTCGACTTTCACAGGCGGCTCCTAGGTGGGGATGATGTGCAAGATTATATCACGCCTATTGTGTTAGCAAAAGCATACATGTTCGCTAGCGGGCCCTGTCAGTTCAGCAGGCCGTATTGAAAGGGTCCCGACCTGAACAGATGAGCAAGGGGCATGACCTGCACACGAGCGAATATTTCGGCGAAAACTGTCTCATTTTGTTTCATTCCGTCTCACCTCATAGCTGGGAGTGTTGCCGGTCTGCGACGGATTGAAACGCTGGCGAGACAGATTTGGGCAGGAAAGTTACATTTTGTGGCAGGAATGAGACAGGTCGTCGGAGGTTCCCTTGTCGTGTCTTCACCCCCATCCCCGTATCGAGTACGGGGCAGGCTCTAGCCTTCCCCCGTCAAGGGGGCAGGAACTTCTAGGGGACCCTCGTCGAATGGAGAGTAGCACGGATGTCCGCACGCTTCAAGATGGTCTGGCAGAATCGACTGTGCGCTACCGGAGAGGAGCTGACGCCTTCGCGCGTGAGTCACCGCAGCGCACTGTCCATGCTGCCGTCGTCTGCAAGGGGCAGATAGAAGAGTCTTGTCCAGGCTTCTCCACGGCCCCATGCGCCGCGGCCTCAAGTTGACACACGAGAACACTCGGTGCGATAATTTCGGACGGTCTTGAAACACGCCCGCGGCGCAATGTTCACGCCGCGAGCTTCAATTTGCTAGGGGGAAGAGATGGCGGTAAACATCTTGGTGTGCGTCAAGCAGGTAATGGATCCTGAGACGCCGGCCTCCGCATTTCGAATCGACTCGTCAACGAAGAAGGTAGTACCGGCCGCCGGCATTCCGCCCGTGGTGAACGGCTTCTGCGAGAACGCCGTAGAGGCGGCGCTTCGCATCAAGGACGCCGAGGGTGGTAGCGTAACCGTTCTCTCCATGGGAAGCGGTTTCGTGATGGACGTGATGAAAAAGCCGCTGTCGATGGGCGCGGACGAGATGATCCTGATCGACGACGAGGCGGCGCTCGAGCTCGACCCGTTTGGCACGGCTTACGCGCTCTCTGAGGCGATCAAGGGCGCCGGCGAGTTCGATCTCATCCTGTGCGGCCGCCAGGCGTCGGACTGGGACAACGCCCACGTTCCGCTTGGTATCGCCGAGATGCTGGGCCTGCCCTGTGTCACCCTGGCGCAGAAAGTGGAAATCGCGGAAAACGGCCTGCTGGTCCACCGCACGCTGTCCGACGGATACGAGGTTTTCGAGTCGGCGCTGCCCGCGGTCGTGACGGTCAGCAACGAGCTGGGCGAGCCCCGCTACCCAACGCTGAGGGGCATAATGGCGGCAAGCCGGAAACGGCCCATCACCAAGACTATCGCGGACCTCGGTCTCGATGAGTCGAGGCTGAGCGCCAGATTGCAGACGCTCGACCTGTACGTTCCTGTCAGCGAGAGCGACGTCGAGATTGTCGAGGGCGAGGACGAGGCGGACGCGGGTCGCAAGCTGGCGCTGCGGCTGCGCGAAGAGAAGATCATATAGCGGTGGCGGCGCGCCGTTTCCAGGAGGCCGAGGGCCCTGGATTCGACGGTGACGCAACCGAGACGCGCGGCTGAACGCCGATAACACGCGGAGTGTGATGATGGCAGGAGTTCTGGTTCTGGCCGAGGTCGGGGGTGGCAGAATACAATCGTCGTCGCTTGAGCTACTGGCAGCGGCCCGGAAGCTGGCAGATTCGCTCGGCGAAGATGTCGGGGCGGCACTGCTGGGCGGAAACGGCGGCGGCCTGGCCGACACCGCGATCGCTCACGGCGCGGACAGGGTGTTCGTCGTAGACGATCCACTGTTGGCGGATTCGCAGATCGACGCCCACCTGGCGGCCTACGAGCACGTCGCGGGCGAGGCGTCGGCTAGTGTAGTGTTGGTTGGACGGACACCGAACGGGCGCGACATCGGGCCGCGCCTGGCGTTCAGGCTGGGCGTCGGCGTGGCGCAGGACTGCGTGGACGTGGAAGTGGACGCCGGGACCGGGCGCGTCGTCGCAACCCGGCCTGTGTACGGGGGCAACGCCCTGGCCAAAGTTACCTTCCCGGGCGACGGGCCACAGGTCGTCGTCTTGCGGGGCAAGGTCTTCGAACCGCTGGAGGCGGACTCGTCGCGCAGCGGCGAGGTGGTGAACCTGCAACCAGGCCTCGACGCTTCCGTGGTGAAGGCCAGGTTGGTCGACACGGTGCAGAGCGAGTCCGAGGGCGTGAGGCTGGAGGACGCGGCGGTGGTGGTGAGCGGCGGGCGTGGCCTGGGCGGCCCCGAACCGTTCGAGGACATCGAGGCGCTTGCCAAGCTCTTTGGCGGAGCGATGGGCGCTTCTCGCGCCGCCTGCGACGCCGGATGGCTCGACCACAGCTACCAGGTAGGCCTGACCGGCAAGACCATCACACCGGACCTGTACATAACGGTCGCCATATCCGGCGCGAGCCAGCACCTCGCGGGCTGCTCTGGTTCCAAGCACATCGTTGCGATAAACAGGGACCCCGAGGCCAACATCTTCAAGGAGGCCAGCTTCGGCGTCGTCGGCGACTGGAAGGCTGTGCTTCCCGCATTCACGGAGACAGTGCGAGAACTGCTGGAGTCCTGACCCGGGAGTACTTCACAAGGGCCTGACGACTTGGGCAAAAATCAGGGGCGGTTATCGAACCGCCCCTTTTGGCGACCGGCGACCGGCCGTAGCCGGATCGATAGTGCCTAAACGCTCGCTGCTTCTCGCTCCTGCAACTGTTCCACGAGTCTGCCGACAAGATGCTGCGGCACCTGTTCGTAGTGGTCGAACTCCATCGTGAACGATCCGACGCCCTGCGTCTGAGACCGCAAGTCCGTCGCGTATCTCAGCATTTCCGCCTGGGGCACCTCGACCTCGATGAGTGTTTCGCCGTCCCCGTTTGGCGTCATTCCCAGTATGCGGCCACGCTTGCTGTTAAGGTCGCCGATGATGTCGCCCGCGAACATGTCTGGCACCGTGACGCTCGCCCTCATGATTGGCTCCAGCAGGACAGGGGTGGCCTCGCGCACACCCTTGGAGAAGGCATATGCCCCGGCAATCTCGAACGACATGCCCGACGAGTCCACCGAGTGGTAGCTGCCATCCACCAGCGTGACCTTGAGGTCGACGACGGGAAAGCCCGCGACAACGCCGCCGGATAGTGATCTCTGCACACCCTTCTCGACTGACGGTATGTACTCGCGGGGCACCACTCCGCCGACGATCTTGGAGGCGAATGAGAAGCCCTCGCCCCTGGACATCGGCTCGAGGTGCAGCCAAACGTGCCCGAACTGGCCGTGGCCGCCGCTCTGCTTCTTGTGCCGGTACTCCACCCGTGCGGGAGAGGCGATGGTCTCCTTGTAGGCCACCCTGGGCACTTCCAGCAGGATCTCCACACCGAACTTGCGCTTCATCTTGTCCACGGCGACATCAACGTGAGTGTCACCAAGGCCGCCCAGCAGCACCTCCAGCGTGTCCGGTTCTCTGGACACTACCAGGCTCGGGTCCTCCTCCACGATGCGGCTAAGCGAGCTGGTCATCTTGTCCACGTCGGCCTTGGACTTGGGGAACGCCGCCATGTGGAAGACCGGCGCGGGGAACGCGAGGCCGGGCAGCGTGAAGGGCGTCTCTCTAGTGGTCAGGGTGTGGCCCGTGAGCACGGTCGAAAGCTTGGAGACCGCGCCAATGTCGCCCGCCGCCAGCTCGCCAGTGGCCGACTGCGTCTTGCCGGTCAGCACGAAAACCTGGCCAATTCGCTCGCCCTCGCCCTCATTGGCGTTCCATATCTGGCTGTCGCTGGCAAAGGTGCCGCTGTACACGCGGAAGTAGGACAGCTTGCCGACGAACGGGTCGGCCGCCGTCTTGAACACCAGCGCCGCCAGCGGGCCGGAGCTGTCGCAGGCCAGTTCGGCCATTTCGTCAGAGCCGGGGACGGCCGCATCGACGGCGCCCGTGTCTGACGGAGAGGGCAGAAGGTCGATCAGTGCATCCATCAGCTCGGCGGTGCCCAGTTCGGACACGGAATTGCCGGCGAACACCGGAACGATGTCGCCCGAAGCGATGCCGGCCTTCAGCCCTTCACGCATTTCCTCCGGCGTCAGAGGCTCGCCTTCGAGGTACTTCATCGTGAGGTCGTCGTCGGTCTCCGCCACCGCCTCGGTGAGCAGCTCGCGGGCCTCTTCCACCGCATCCTCCAGGTCCGCCGGCACTTCCGCGTCCTGGTCCAGCAGGTTGATGCTGCCGGAGAACGTGTTCTCTGAGCCAATCGGTACTTGCACCGCCACGCACTTCCTGCCGAACGCCTGGGTAAGCGACTCCATAGCGCGGCCAAAGTCGGCGTTGTCCCGGTCGAGCTTGCTCACGAACACAAGCCGAGGCAGGTCAGCATTGTCGGCGAACTGCCACATCTGCCGGGTGCCCACCTCGACACCGGCCTGTCCCGCGACTACGATCACCGCGCTGTCCGCGATCCGCACGCCGGAGACTACTTCACCGCGATAGTCGGCGTAGCCCGGGGTGTCGATAATGTTGATCTTGCCACCCTTCCAGGGGCAGGCCGCGATGGCCGTCTGGATGCTCGTTCCGCGGCGGGCCTCTTCCGGTTCGAAGTCGGATGTCGTCGTTCCGTCCTCGATGCTGCCCAGCCGGTTGTTGACGCCCGCAACGTGCAGCATCGCCTCGCTAAGCATAGTCTTGCCGGCCCCGCTGTGAGATAGCAGCACGATGTTGCGGATGCTGTCGGTCGTGAAGTCCGGCATGGTCTGTACTCCTCCCAAGTTTGGTGGTGGCCCCATTGTAGGCAAACTCACCAACGCGCGCAACGGGTGGGCTTCCGTACCGGGATACAGGGATAGAAGCGTCCCGGCACGCCTGAAGTTGCAATGGCGAGACCCTACCAATTAGAGTAGTATCAACGAGTCAGCAACAGTAGCGTCGAGGAGAACATACCTGATGAGGTTGTATTGGCGTTATACAAAGAGAGGGCAGCGCCTGGTGCTCGGTTCGGACGACGGCGACTTGGAGGAGGAGGTCGGAGGCGTCAGGGAGACCAAGCGGGGTTTTGACGCTTTCGCGAAGACCTTTGGCTACGACCCGGGCCGCGCCGAGAGGGGCATGGCGTCCATGGATGAAGCAAAACAGTTCGTGGAGTCGTTCAAGCCGTGGGAACTCTACGAAGAGGGCCAGGGGCTCGCGGTCGGCTCCGAGGTGATGCCGCTCCCTGAGTAGGGAAGCGCGCCGACGCAGAGGCGATGCAAGTTGAGGTTGCCGGCATGTTGGGAATTGTAGGCGGCACCGGACCGGAGGGCAGGGGCCTCGCGCTCAGATTCGCCCTGGCGGGCGAGCACGTGCTCATTGGATCACGGGACGAGTCGCGTGCGAGAAGCGCGGCCGAGAGCGTGCTGGAGCACGCGCCCGCCGGATCGGTCGGCGGCGCGGCAAACGCCGAGGTCGCGTCCAGTGCCGACGTGGTGCTGGTGTCGGTACCGTATGCGGCCCAGCGCGACACCCTGGCAGCCCTGACCGAGGAGCTGGCCGGAAAGACCGTAGTCAGCCTCGTGGCTCCGCTGGAGTTCAACAGGGGCCGAGCCAGCGCGGTGCGGGTGGAGGAGGGCTCGGCGGCGCTCCAGGCCCAGTCCATTCTGCCCGATTCGACCGTGGCCGCCGCGTTTCAGAACGTCAGCGCGGAGGACCTGCTCGTCCCTGACAAGTCCATCGACTCGGACGTGATAGTCTGCGCTGATGACGCCGACGCCCGGCGGCTTGTGATGGACATGGCGGAGCGGATCGAGGGCGTTCGCGCGGTAAACGGCGGGGGGCTGGCAAACGCCCGCTACGTCGAGGATCTGACCGCCTTGCTCCTCAACATAAACCGCATCTACAAGGCGCACTCGTCCATTAGAATCACGGGAATCTAGGAGAGACTGGCCGCGATGCCGCTGCTCGCAACGATACTTGCCGCGCTGATTGCGCTCGCCTCGCCCGGCGGCGACCGGCCATTGCCGGCGCCAAACCAGGGCGTCACGCCAATCCGGGTCATCTCCAGCTCGCACTCGATTGCGTTTCCGGAGGAGATAGCGCTCAGATTGGTCGCAGAGTCCGACTCGCCCATAACCAACGTGAGGCTCGTGTACCAGCTGGGCCGGCAGGACACCAGGATTTACGGTTACCCCGAGTTCACGCCCTCAAGCCGGATTGACGCGGACTTCCGCATCAAGACGGGTGGGGCCAGCTTCCTGCCAAGCGGTGTCGACGTCACCTACTACTACCACATAGGCGACGCTGACGGGAATGAGTACGACAGCGAGCGCTACCGCCTGGAGTATCTGAACCCCAGATACGACTGGCAACGCTACCGCCTGCCTGGGCTGGAGGTGCTGTGGCACGACCGCCCGGCGAGCGAGGTGCGCGCCGCGGCACTCGACGTGAATGGGCGCCTGGACGAAGTGAGGGACCTGCTCAGGCTCGACGAGACGTCGACTATGAAGGCCGTCATCCTGAACGGCCAACGCGAGGCGCGCAACAGCCTGCCCAAGGTGAGCGACGCCGCGACGGCGGGACACCTTTACGGAGGCTTTGCCTACGGCGCGTTCGACATGTTCGTGCTCGTAGGCCTCGGACGCGAGGGGATGGTACATGAGATGACGCACCTGCTCATCGACGAGGCGTTGACCTCGCCGTTGGGTCGGGTTCCTGCGTGGCTCAACGAGGGACTGGCGATGTACTTTGAAGGCCCCAACTCCTGGCGCGAGCGCACTGTGTTGGACGCCTACCACCGCGGCCGGCTGATGCCGCTACGCGCGATGGGCGCGGTGCCCGGCGTGCCGAGCGACGTGCGCCGGTTCTACGCGCAGTCCTGGAGCGTGGTCGACTACATGGCGGAGACCTACGGGACGGACCGGATGACGGCGCTTCTCGGCGCGATCGATTCCGGCATGGAGACCGACGAGGCGGTCCGGGTGGCGTACGGCTTCAGCCTGGACGAGTTGGAGTCCCGTTGGAAGCGGCAACTAGGCGGCGGCGTGATGGAGAGGCTGCCAGCCGATCCGGGCACCATCGGCACGTCGTTCATAATCGGAGGAGCGGTGGTTGCGACGCTCGCGGCGGCCTTGTTCCGGTGGTTGCGAAACGCCCCCGTGAGCGAGAGCACGGACGACCAGTAGCCGTCGAGGCGAGTTGGCGTTGACGCGGTTTGTGCGAATTGAAGCGGCCGGGAGGTAGAACATGGAATTGCGCGTGCTTGGCGCACATAACCTGGAGAGCAGGCACACGCGAATGGAGTCCCACCTGATCGACGGGCAGCTCGCGCTCGACGCCGGCAGCCTGACCAGGTCGCTCAGCTTTGGAGAGCAGGAGGGCATTCGCGCGGTGCTGCTATCCCACCGCCACTTCGACCACGTGAGGGACCTACTGCCGCTGGGGATGGCGCTGCGCGAGGTGGAGGAGGCGGTGAAGGTCCACGCCATCCCGGATACAATCGACTTCGTAGGCCGAAAGCTGCTGGACGGAAGCCTCTACCCCAACTTCGTCAACCCGGACCCTCCGGGCGAGCCGTCATTCACGCTTGTGCCTGTGGAGTTCTACAAGGAATTCAGCGTGCTGAACTACACCGTGAAGGCGGTGCCGGTACCCCACGCCGTGCCCGCGGCGGGCTACCTGATATCTTCGGGGGACGTGAGCCTGTTTTACACCGGGGACGCGGGAGAGGGTGTCGAGGCGGCTTGGGCGCACGTGTGCCCCGACGTGCTGCTGTCCGAGTGCACCTATGGCAATGACGGCGCCAGCTCGGCTACGAGGGCAGGCCACCTGACGCCGGAACGGTTGGAGAACGTCCTGGTGGCGTTTCGAGACAGGTGGTCGCGCCTTCCACGTGTCATCGTGTCACACATCAGCCCGCCCTGGGAGCCTATGGTGCGCCGCGAGTTGGCCGGCGTTGGGGAGCGTCTCGGCATCCGCATAGAGGTTTCGTCCGAAGACATGAGCTTCGCCCTATGACCGCAGATCCTTACGGCGAGTTCCGGTGTCACCCGAGGAGCGCCCGGCTTTGAGCCGCACGGCATTCGTCTACGACGACCGGCTGTCGCGCCACACGCTGAGCGACGCTCACCCTATGAAGCCGGCGCGCCTGCGGTACACCTACGAGTTGCTGGACTCATACGGGGCGTTCGCCGCGCCGGACGTGGACCTCGTATCGTCGGCCAGCGCGAGCGAGGCAGACGTGCTCTCGTATCACTCGCCGGAATACGTTGCGGCCGTCCAGGGCCTCAGCCGCGGGGATGCGGCGACAGACCCGGCCGCGTTCAACTTCGGCGCCGGCGACAATCCGTACTACGATGGCATGTACGACGCGGCGATGCTGTCCACGGGCGCGTCGCTCAGGGCGGCGTCGATGCTGCTGGACGGTGAGCATTCGCGCGCGTTCAGCATATCGGGCGGGCTTCACCACGCGATGCCTGGATACGCATTCGGGTTTTGCGTGTTCAACGACCCCGTCATAGCTATCAAGGCGCTGCTCGCCCGGGGTGCTCGCGTTGCCTACGTCGACATCGATTGCCACCACGGGGACGGCGTACAGCACGCCTTCTACGACACCGATCGGGTCCTGACGATCTCGCTACACGAGTCCGGCGCGTTCCTGTTCCCGGGAACGGGCTTCACGCAGGAGATTGGCGCGGGCAGGGGACGGGGATACTCCGTCAACATTCCGCTGTATCCCTACACCTCCGACGAGGTGTACCTGTGGGCGTTCCAGCAGGTCGTACCCAGGTTGCTCGCGGCCTTCAGGCCCGACGTCCTGGTGACGCAGCTCGGCATCGACACCCACGTACTCGACCCGATTACGCACCTGGGACTCACGACGCAGGGGTTCGCGGCGGCGGTTGGAGAGTTCGGCAATATCGCGGCGCCCGCCTGGCTGGCGCTGGGGGGAGGCGGGTACGACCTTCAGGCGGTGAGCCGCGCCTGGACGCTGGCGTTCGCGGAGATGGCGGGCCAGAAACTGCCGGACGAGGTGCCGGAGCCGTACCGAAGCCGATACGGGGTGGACAGGCTGAGCGACGAGCCGCCCGAGATACAGGAATCGGTATCCAGCGATACCAGGGTGTTCGCGGAGTCGAGTGTGCAGGCCGTTCACAGCCTGGTGTTTCCGCTTCACGGCATCAGGTTCGCCTGACGCCCACCGGCCCTGGCGTCAGCCGCGCAGCATCTCACGCAGCGTGGCCTCTATGCCGGTGTGACGGAAGTCAAAACCCGACTCCACCAGCTTGGCGGATGACATGTTGGTGCTGAACAGCGCCGCGTCAGCCATCTCTCCCAACACGATTCGCAGCACGAACCTGGGTATGGCGAAGATCGCCCGACGGCCCAGCGCCTTCCCCAAGGCGCGCGTGAAATCGGCGTTGGTTACCGGCTGCGGCGCACACACGTTGACCGGCCCAGCTAGGGTGTCCGCCGTGAGCGCGTGGACGAAAGCTCCTACGGCGTCTTCCAGCGACAGCCAACTCATGTACTGGCGACCGCTGCCAAGCCTGCCGCCAACTCCCATGCGAAACGGGGGCAGCATTCGCTTGAGCGGGCCGCCGCTCGGGTCGAACACCATTCCCAGCCGCATGACCGCGACGCGTATTCCGGCGTCCGCGGCCGGCTGCGTCGCCATTTCCCATTCCGCGGTCGCATGCGCGATGAAGTCCGTGCCAGGCGGCTCGTCCTCGCCGAGCGGCTCAGGACCGCGGTCGCCGTAGTAGCCCACCGCGGAGGCGTTCACCAGGCAGCGAGGGGTCGGACTCGTTCGCGCGAGGGCGTTCGCCAGCAGGGTGGTGCCGCGAGTGCGGCTGTCACGTATGCGGGCCTTCTGCGCGTCGTTCCAGCGCCTGTTGGCGATGTTCTCGCCCGCGAGATGGACCGCGCCGTCGATCCCCTCGAGAGCGCCGGCGTCGATGTAACCCGACTCGGGGTCCCAGCGGGCCTCCCCCGATCCCGGCGCAGGCTCACGCCGCACGAGGCGTACGACACGATGCCCCTCGGCCTGCAGCCGTGCCGATAGCGCAGAGCCTATGAAGCCGGACGAGCCGGTTACGAGCACGTTCATCGCAGACACACTCCCACAGGTTGGCCAGATTCTAGCACAGTAGACCGCCGCGCCCGGAGAGGGTTCCGCGGGCGCGAGCCTGTTTCAGATTACCAGGTGCGCCCAAAACCGACTCCATCGCGAACAGCCTGCCCCCGCGCCCAACCCTGAACCTACGGGCCATCGCCTTACGTTCGCCATACTGCTCACCCAATGTCCACCGGACGCCCCAACGTACACCCTGGCCGCACAACCTCGTCCAAACCCGACCCACTCGCGCCCACGCACCTCGAAAAAGCGTCACTCTCGCGCGTCACCCGTCCCCAGCCCAGCCCCATCCAATCCCGCGGCCGTCCCTCCTCTTCCCCACGGCTGCGCCATTTCTCCCCATCAATCCGCTCCAATCCCGCAATTTCGCCAGCCCCCTTGAAGTATTCGCACATACGTGCTACCCTCGCCCACGCGAGGGACCGACCCCGCGGCCCGGGAAATCCCTACCCCCCCAGGCGTGATAAGCCCCCAGGCATCCGTAGGGGCATCCCTTGTGGGTGCCCGGCATGCCTCGTGGGCCCCTGTGGCAGTGAAGACACGGTTGAGTGACCCTGCTCCGTTCCCCTGTCCCCCTGTCCTCCTCTGTCACGCGGCGTCACTTTTGTGTCACAACAATTGGCGCCCAGCATTACAGATTGGCGCAGGACCGGCGACACGCTCAGCTACGAAACGCACAGAATGTCGCAGAAACTAACAGATTTCACTTTCCCGCGAAGCCTGTTCCCGCGAAAGCCTGCCCTGAGCCTGCCGAATGGGCCTGCCCTGAGCTTGCCGAATGGGCGGGGACCGGGAACAACGGTGTTGGGGCACCAAGTAATCTGAGACAGTCTCCGCGGGCGCGCTGTCCTTTACAGAGCCGCGCGATGACGGATATAATCATGGGACGTATCTGCGGCGGCCATGGGCATAGGCCGCGCGCCGAGGAGAATCGCTTGGCAGTCTTGCCGATATTGATGCTCCCGCATCCCATTTTGCGGAAGCGGGCCAGGAAGGTGCGGAGCATAGACGCCTCGGTGCTGAGCCTGGCCCACGACATGATTGACACACTGGCCGACGCGGACGGAGTGGGCCTCGCGGCCAACCAGGTGGGCGAGTTGCAACGGATCATTGTCGTGCAGCTGCCCGAAGAGGAGCCAAGAATCTACATCAACCCGGAGATTATCCGTCGCGAGGGCGAGAGGGAGGTCGAGGAGGGCTGTCTCAGCATACCGGGGTACAGGGGCACCATCACAAGGTCCCTCTTGGTCACCTTCGGCGCGCTGGACCACACGTCGCAGACCGTCAAGCTGAAGGCCGAAGGACTGCTAGGGCAGGCTCTCGAGCACGAAGTAGACCACCTCAACGGCATTCTGTACCTCGACCACCTCAAGAGCCACGACGATCTGGTGAAGCTGGAGAGCGGTGACGCGGGGAGCGATAGGGCCGACGAACCGGAAGTGGCCCCGGACCCGGAGGAACTGGAGTCCCCCGCCACGATGAAGATCGGTTAGGTCGCCGAGTTGCAGCTTTCGTCCAGACTTGCCGCTCCCGCGAGTCCGTCCAACTCGCTGCGTCAGACAGCTAACCAATCCACATGAGCGTTTATTCCCCAGAACTCCTTACCGTAAACTCCCGCGCGCCCGTGCGCATAGCAATGGGCGGCTGGCGAATCGCGCCTGCCGTCGAGTCGGTCCGCGCGCGCCTCGACGCATGGGGCGTCCGGAGTTGGCTGGTCGGCGGCGTGGTGCGGGACGCCCTGCTGGGCAGAGAGGCGGGGGACGTCGACGTCGCCGTTGACGGCAACGCGCACGAGGCTGGCGTCCGGCTGGCGTCGGAACTGGACGGCGCCTTCGTGCCCTGGGCGGGCAGCGCCGAGGAAATGGTGCGTGTGGTGCTGCGGGTAAAGGGCGACAACTGCGTCGTGGACTTCAACTCTGCCGCCAATGGGATCGTTTCCGACCTGTCCAGGCGCGACTTCACGGTGAACGCGATGGCGGTCCCCCTGACGGGCGCCGCTTCTGCCGATCCCGACTCATGCTCGTTGGTGGACCCATTCGGCGGCCTCGCCGACCTGCATGCTCGCACGATCCGCACCGTTAGCCCCGGCGTATTCTCGGACGACCCTGCGCGCTTGATACGCGGGCCAAGACTCGCCGCACAACTCGGCTTCGCAATCGATGGCGAGACGCGCATGCTGATACGCGAAAGCTCCCCCCTACTCAAAGAGGTGTCCGCCGAGCGAGTAAGTCAGGAACTGTTCAAGCTGCTCGGCGAGCCTGGCGCGACGCGGAACGTTCGCGATCTGGACGACCTGGGTGTGCTGTGCGAGGTGTTGCCGGAGCTTGCGGACGCGAAGGGTGTCACGCAGCCCAGGGAGCACTACTACGACGTGTTCAACCACCTGGCCGAGTCGGTGGGACAGGCCGAGCGCATCGTGCTGGGCCAACCGGGAGACGGCGACTGGGTCGTGGACACGCTCCCGCGGTTCGATGGCATCGCTGAGCGGTTCGCTGAACCCGTCGGCAACGGATTCGACAGGCTGACCCACCTGAAGCTGGCCGCGCTTCTTCACGACGTCGCCAAGCCGTGCACCAGGACGGTTGAGCAGTCCGGCCGCATCCGATTTCTGGGCCATCACACGGAGGGCGAACGTATCACCGCCGCGATAGCGGAGCGGCTTAAGCTGAGCGGCCGCAGCTCCCGCCTGCTCAGCGCGATGGTGCGCCACCACCTACGGCCCGGTCAGTTGGGTAGCGGCGGCGCGCTACCGACCCGAAGGGCGATGTTCCGCTTCTTCCGGGACGCCGGTGACGCCGCGATCGACACCATCTACCTGAACATGGCCGACTTTCTGGCAGCGCGCGGGCCGCTGCTCGAGCGCGAAGAGTGGGCGCACGCCTGCGAGGTCGCGGGCGAAATGCTTGCCTGGCGGCTGGAGAGAGATTCCGAGGAGCCTTTTCCCAAGCTGATTAGCGGCCATGACATCATGGGCGGATTTGCCCTGCCCCCTGGCCCCGTCGTGGGGAAGATGCTGGCAATCGTGGCAGAGGCCGCCGGAAGCGGAGAGATCGAGACGAAGGAGGACGCCATGGCCCTGGTCGGTGCGCGCCTCCGTTCTGGAGGAGACCTTGCGTAGGTATGCCCGGTCGCTGATTCTCATCGCCGTGTTGCTGATATTGGCCGTGGCGGTGCTGGCGGTGCAAAAGATATCGCTGGCCGGCTTCGAGCGTGGAGGGGACACGGTCCTCGGCTTGAGCCTGGGGCTCGACCTCCAGGGCGGCATACATCTGGTCTACCAGGTGGAGGACGTGGTTGACCCCGTCACCGGCCTTGTGACGCCTCCTGACTCCGACGATATGGAAGGGCTGAAGCGGATTATCGAGCGGCGCGTGAACAGCTCCGGCCTTGGAGAACCGATCATCCAGATTCTGGGGCAAGACAGACTGCTGGTGCAGCTCCCGGGCGTGAGCGATTCGGGCCGCGCCAAGGAGATTATCGGCGAGACCGCGCAGCTGGAGTTCAAGCACCGCAGGCTCGACGTGCCGGTGAAGCTGGAGCAATTCGTGCCCGCCGACGTCGTGAGCCTGACTGCTCGCCGGCTGCCCACGGAGGAGGAGCTGGCGGCGGAGCTCGCGACCACCACGGACGAGGGTCTCGCAACGACAACCGACGCCGCGGCCACCTCCACGGTGGAGGCCCAGGCAGCGACTGCTGAGGCGACGTCCACTGAGGAGGCCCAGCCGGCGCAGGAACAACCGCCGGTGCTGGTGTTCGAGTTCACCGAGGCCGGCGCGGACAAGTTTGGCGCGGTGCTCGACAAAGTGGCCGCCTCATTCGCCGAGGCGTCGCCACGGCTGAGCCGCCTGGAGGTCGCCATCGAGGGCGACGAGCCGCTCAGGTATACCGACGCCCCGTCGTTCTACTTCCAGCGGCTGGCCTCGAGCACCAGATACGCCATGGCGCTGGAGCCGTACGCCGATGCGGAACAGGACGCTGAGACGCTGATTGCATACACCAACGAGCGCTTGGGAGCAAGCCCGCGGACGAGTTTCACGGAGATTCAGGGCTCCGCCGACGAGGATATCGGGCTTACGGGCGACGACCTCGAGAGGTCGTTCGCGGGGACGCACAGCGGGTCCGGCATACCTATTGTCAACATTGAATTCAACGATCGCGGCACACGCATCTTTGGAGAACTGACACAGCAGATCGTGGGGACCGAGGAGTCCATCGCCATCTTTCTGGACAAGGAGGAGTTGATCTCTCCGATCGTGACCTCCGTAATCACGTCTGGCACGGGCTACATTCAGGGTAACTTCACCCTCCAACGCGCCCAGGACATCGCGCTGCTGCTCGAGTCAGGTCGGCTGCCCGTGCCGGTGGAGCTGGTCCAGGAACGGGACATCGACGCCATTCTGGGCGTCGACTCGCTCAACAGGAGCGTGGTCGCGGGGCTCGTTGGCCTGGGGCTGGTGCTCGTATTCATGACGCTGTACTATCGCGTGCCCGGCGCGGTCGCCGCAGTAGCGCTTCTCATCTACGCCGCCCTGCTGCTGGCTATCTTCAAGGTGCTGCCGGTGACACTTACCCTTTCGGGCGTCGCGGCCGCCATACTATCCGTGGGCATGGCCGTGGACGCAAACATCCTGATTTTCGAGCGCATGAAAGACGAGCTGCGGGCCGGACGGACGCTGCTTTCGGCGATAAACATTGGATTCGACAGGGCATGGCCGGCGATACGGGACGGCAACGTTTCCACGCTGATCACTTGCGGCATCCTGTTCTGGTTCTCCGACCAACTCGGGACCACTATTGTGCAGGGATTCGCGGCCACACTGGCCATCGGCGTACTGGTGAGCATGTTCTCAGCCATAACGGTCAGCAGGACATTGTTGAGAGTGCTGGCCACGACGCCCATTTCCCGAAGGCTCGGGGTGTTCGTACCGACCGGCGGCGGGGAGCTGCCTCAGCGGCAGATTTCGCCGGGCGCGGCATAGAGGAGCGTGCAATTGGATTTCGCCGGCAAAAGGGCCTGGTTCTTCCTCGCATCCCTGGTAGTCATTCTGCCGGGTGTGGTGTTTCTCATTCTCGCGCCGGGCCTGAAACCGGGCATCGACTTCACCGGCGGCTCCACGCTGATAGTGGAGTTCGACGAAAGCGTAGACCAGCCGAACCTGCGCGCCAGCCTCGAAGAGATGGGCCGGCCCGAGGCGGTGGTTCAGAGCATGGGCGACGACACGTACTTCATCCGCACGGTGGAGCTGAACGAGGAGGCTAAGGACGCCCTCGTGGGGGGCTTGGAGTCGGACCTGTCGCCGAGCGGGTCGACCGTGCTGGCCTTCGACCTGGTGTCTCCGGTCGTGGCGCGGGAGACGGTGCTCAACGCCATGTGGGCCGTGCTGGCCGCGGCGGTGGGCATCTTCCTGTACGTGTGGTGGGCATTCCGAAACGTGCCCAGCCCATTCCGGTACGGGGCGGCTGCCATTCTGGCCCTGCTACACGACACCTTCATCGTGATTGGGGTTTTTGCCATTCTGGGCTACGTGTGGGACGTGGAAGTGAACACCATGTTCCTGATTGCGTTGCTCACCGTAATCGGGTACAGCGTCAACGACACGATCGTGGTGTTCGACCGGCTGCGGGAGAATGTGCTCCTCAATCCGAACAGCGGCTTCGCTGACAACGTGAACCTCAGCATAGCCGAGACCCTGGGCCGGTCACTCAACACCAGCTTTACGCTGCTGTTCACGCTGCTGGCGCTGATGCTGTTTGGCGGCACGACGATACGGACGTTCCTGCTGGTGTTGCTGATTGGCGTCGTGGTGGGGACCTACAGCTCCATAGGCATCGCGAGCCAGATGTTGGTGTCGTGGGAGTACGGCGACGTGCGCTCGCTGTTCCGGAGGGTGTTCCGCAGGCCCAGCCCCGCGGCCGCGGGCTAGGGCGTCAGCACCACGCGACCGAAAGTGCGGCGCTCCCGCATCGCGTCGTAGGCTCGCCTCCAGTCCTCGAGCGGGTAGCGGGCCGACACCACGGGCGAAACGCGCCCATCCGCGACCAGCTTGGCCGCGTCCTCGATGTCTCCCGGGCCGGCGCCGGTAGACGACGTGATAGTCGCGTCCCGGAAGAGTATCTCCGCGAGGTTTATGGAGACGCGCTGCCCCGCGATCTCGCCAAGCAGCGTCATTCTTCCAAACTGCGAAAGGCTGTTCAGCACAGACCGGAAGACCGCCGAGCCTACGGTGTCTATGGCCGCGTCCACTCCGGCGTCTTCCGTGAGCGCGAGCACAATCTCCGCGAAGTCGAGCTCCCCGTCCGCGAGTATCACCTCGCACGGCGCGGCCTGTTCCAGCGGCTCCAGCTTGTCCACCGATCCCGTTACCGCGAGCGTCCTGGCTCCCAGCGCGGCGGAAATCTGCACCGCGTGGACGCCGAGTCCGCCTCCCGCGCCCGTCACCAGCACCGTCTCGCCGGCGCGAACGCGCGCCACGTCCCGCACCGCGCGCAGCGCGACGCCCATGGGGCAGCCGAGCACCGCGGCATCCACGAGGTCGATACCGTCGGGCAGGCGCACGAAGCAGTTCTGGGGCAGGCGGACGTACTGTGCGAAACCACCGTCCAGGGCGTGGCCGATGCCCTGCCCGGAGTCGCACCTGTACTGGCGCCCCGACTGGCAGTTGGCACACCGGCCGCAGTTGGTTGTCAGCGTCGAGACCACCCTGTCGCCGACGCTGAGGCCCTCGACGCCCTCACCCACGTCTGCGATCCGGCCCGAGATCTCGTGTCCCAGCACCAAGTCTGGCTTGACGCCCCGGCGCAGGGTGCCGGCGATGACGGCGACGTCGTGGTAGCACATGCCACAGGCCGCCACCTCGAGCACCGCTTCCCCCGGCCCTGGCGACGGGACGGGCAGTTCTCGGACAGAGAGCACCGGCTCCTCGCCCGGACTATCGAGTACCAGCGCGCGCATCGTCATGGGCTAGTCGCCCGCCGGGGCCGGGGCCGCCAAAAGTTCGGCCAGCGCGGCGATGGTCTCGTCGAGCGTTCGGTCCCTGTCGATAGTTTCCGGCGTTTCGCTCGCGAAAGGGGTATCGCTCATGAGCCGGTACATCTCGGCGGCGCCCTTGTGGAAGAACGGTGTTACCCCCGCGCCGTCGAAGGTGGCGGCGATCTCCTCCATTTCGCCAATCCACCGGAACGCCTTGGGCGGCAGACCTGGCAGACCCCTGTTCATTGCATTGAAGGCGGCGGGCTGCGAGGAGGAAAACTCCGCGGCAAGCTCGTCGGACACGCCCAGCACCTTCGCGGCGGTCAACAGCGCAAGCTGCAGCGACGAGGTGCCCTTGGTCAGCGCCGCGTAGCACATCTTGATGGCGGAGGCGCGGCCAATCTCGTCGCCCATCTGCATGATGGCCACGCCGTCGCAGTCTAAGGCGGAAAGCTCAACGGCGCGCTCGCCGGACACGTATATGCGTACGCGCGGCGCGCCGGGGGCTGGCGGGCCGCCGATGATGCCGCCGTCGACGTAACAGCCGCCCGCGCGCGTGATAGTCTCGCACATGGCGGCGGCCGTGGCGGGCGAAACGGCATTGCAGTCCACGAACATAGTGTCCGCTCCGGCGGCGTCAATCGCTCCGGCGACAGACTCCGCAACCCCGGACGCCTCGGACGGCACAAGTATCGAGAGCACCACGTCCGCCTTGCGCACCAGCTCCTCCAGGCTCGCCACGTCGGCGATGCCGGCCATGCCGGCAAGCTCCCTGGTGCGCTCGCTCCTCCCCTCGAGGTGGGATATCACGCTCAGCCCGTGCTCGCGCAGCGCGTGGCCCACGGCGTGGCCCATGTCGCCGGGGCTGAGAATTGCCACTGTTTCGATTTGCATTTACGGCTCCATTCCTGAGGTGTGTCGAGCAGGTGGAATCGCACTCGGGGATCCGGGTCGCCCACCCGCCACGGCCTGATTATAGGCCAAATCGGCCTATGGCTCAATCGCGGCCTGGCCTATAATGGGGCTGAGGCTCGCGTGTCGCCGGTGCAGGCGAACCGAGCGAGGCCGTGCGGCAAATCGCAGGGACAGGGGAGCAACCAAATGAGACTGGGCGCACACGTATCCTCCGCGGGGGGCGCATCGAACGCCATCGAGAGGGCGCAGGAGATCGGGGCAGAAGCCATCCAGATATTCGCGTCGTCACCCAGGGCATGGAAGTTCCGGCCGATTCAGGAGGAACAGGCGGCGGCATTCATAGAGTGTTCGGCCGCTGCCGGCGGGCTGCCGGCCTTCCTCCACGGCAGCTATCTGGTCAATATCGCGGCCGGACCCGACCTGCTGCGCAAGTCCATAGATTCGCTGGTAAACCACATGGGCGCCGCGTCGCAGCTCGGCGCAGTGGGGGTCATCTTCCACTGTGGAAGCCATAAGTCCGCCGGATTCGACGCCGTGAAGGTCGCGGCGGCCACGGCGCTCTCGGAGGTGATCGCCAGCACGCCGGACGACGTGTTCCTCATCTTGGAGAACAGTGCCGGAATGGGATCGCACCTCGGGGCGTCGTTCGAGGAGATCGGCCTGCTGATGGAGTTGGCGGGCAGCCCGAGGGTCAAGGTGTGCCTGGACACCCAGCACGCATTCGCGGCGGGGTACGGCTTGGCGGACCCGCAGGGGATCGACGAGGCGATGCGGGAGTTCGACCGCCGCATCGGGCTCACGAACCTGGTCGCCGTGCACGCCAACGACTCCAAGGTTGATTTCGGTTCCGGCGTGGACCGCCACGAGAACATAGGCCAGGGCTTCATCGGCCTGGACGGCTTTCGCACCATCATGGGCCACGAGGCGTTCGCGGGCGTGCCATTTCTGCTGGAGGTGCCCGGCGGCGACAGAAAGGGGCCGGACAAGCCGAACCTCGACAGGCTCAAGGCGATTCGCGACGAGCTGGGCCTCCAACCGTAGCACGTCAACCGGCTTTCGTTTTGCCCTATAATAGAGCGGTATGAGAGAGTCAGACAGAAGGCGCTACAGGGAGTTTCTGGACGCGGAGCTGGAAGCGGCGGCGATGTACGCCTCCATGGCGAAGGTGGAAGACAACGCCGCGAGGGCAGAGATTTTCGAGCAACTCGTGGAGTCGGAACTCCGGCACGCTCGCCGGTGGGCGGAGAAGCTTGGCGTAGAGGATGCCGAGCCAATCCAACCCAAAGTCAATCTCAGGGTGCGCATGTTTCAGCTCGCCCTCGGCGTCCTGGGGGTCAAGCGTGTGCTGCCGTGGCTCATCCGCGTCGAGGCGAAGGAGATCGATGCCTACGACTACGAGCCGGGCGCGGAGGACATGGCCGACGAGGAGCGCAAACACGCCCGCACCCTGCGCCGGCTGGACTCCGGAGAGGAAGGCGCGGCAGGGTGGGAATTGCGTCGCTCCGGTGCAGCCGGCGGGGGTGGTCTGAGGGCCGCGGTGCTGGGAGTGAACGACGGGCTGGTCTCCAACTTCAGCCTCGTGATGGGGGTTGCGGGCGGCTCCGGCAATCCTGATATCGTCCTGCTCGCGGGACTCGCCGGGCTGCTTGCCGGCGCGTTCTCGATGGCGGCCGGGGAATACGTCTCGATGCGCTCACAGCGGGACGTGTACGAACGCAGCATCAGAGTCGAGCGCGCCGAGCTCGAAGCTTGGCCTGAAGAGGAAGAGCAGGAATTGGTGCTGATCTATCGGGCGAAGGGACTGAGTCAGGAAGAGGCCGAGAGATTCGCCAAGCGCATCATGGAGCGCCCGGCGGTGGCGCTGGACACGATGGTGAGGGAGGAGCTGGGACTGGACCCGCACCAGCTTGGTTCGCCGTGGCAGGCCGCGCTCAGCTCGTTCGCAGCGTTCGTGGTAGGCGCGCTCGTTCCGATTCTCGCGTACCTGTTCGACACCGGCGTGTCGGCCTTCGTCCTGAGCACCGCCATGAGTGCGGGGGCGCTCGTGATCGTGGGCGGTGCTCTCGGCCTGTTTTCGGGGAACAACCCGGCTTGGGGCGCGCTGAGGATGCTGGCGCTGGGGTGCGCCGCGGCCGGCGTAACCTACTGCATCGGCCGGCTCATCGGTGTGACGGTCATGGGCTGACGGCATTGGTTCGTCGGCAGGTTCGCCCAATGTTCATCAGACGTCTCGGATCGGCGGCGCGACGCTTCCTGCTTGGTCCAATGGGTCGAGGCTCGACCCTCAACATCGCGAGCATATCGGGCATTCCGGTCGGGCTCCACTACTCGTGGTTCCTCTTGTTGGTTCTGGTTACGTGGAGCCTGGCTACCCAGTTCTACCCTTCGCTCTACTGGGGCTGGAGCGGCCCGCAGTACTGGGCCACCGCCCTGGTCGCCGCGTTGTTGCTGTTCGCGTCCGTGCTGGCCCACGAGTTTGCCCATTCCATCGTCGCCAGGCGGCGGGGTATAGAGGTGCAGGGCATCACGCTTTTCCTGCTGGGCGGCATCAGCCAATTGAAAGTGGAGCCGCGCACCGCCTGGGAGGAGCTCTCGATAGCGTCGGTCGGCCCCGCGACGAGCTTGGTGCTCGCCGGCCTGTTCTGGCTGGCGCTGCAACCGCTCAGCAACACGTACTCGCCGCTGCAGGGCATCTTGGTATACCTCTCGGTGGTGAACCTCGTGCTGGGCCTGTTCAACCTCATACCGGCTTACCCCATGGACGGGGGCAGGATTTTTCGCTCGATAGTGTGGGCAGTCAGCGGCAACTTCCGCCTCGCGGCGACCATTGCCGGCTGGGGAGGGCAGCTGTTCGGGTTGGCATTCGCGGCTTGGGGCCTGTTCCGTGTGTTGCAGGGAAATCCGGGCGGGCTGCTGCTCGTACTGGTCGGCCTGTTCCTGTTCGCGGCAGCGGCGGCATCCTCCCGCAGACCCGAGGCCGCTGAAGCCGAGGACGCGCCGCTCGTGTCCTCCGCCATGTGGGCGGAGCCGCTGGTCGTTCCGCCGGACATGCCGCTGCACGACGCCGTCCACCGCCGGCTACTTCCCTCGGGCCGGCGGGCGCTGTTCGTGTGTGAGGGCGACAGACTGGTCGGAGTGCTCAACGGAGCGGACGCCGCCTTTGTTCCAACCACTCTTTGGCGGGCGGTCCCGGTGCGCAATGCCATGAGGCCGTTGCCGGTGCCATACGTGCGCTCCGACGACGATTTGTGGGTCGCCGTGGAGTTGCTGGCGACGCTGCCGGACGGCGAGCTTGCTGTCGTCGACGGCGAGCGGCTTGTCGGCAGCCTCTCGACGTCCGACGTCTTACGGCTCATGCGCGACGCCGGTCCCCCCACCGGCGCGCGCTAGCCGGCCGGCTCGTGGTAGTCGAGAGCCTCGCATTTGGGCTACTGGCCGCGATAGGTTGGGGAGCGTCCGACTTTGCGGCCGCGCTGGTTACGAAGCGGATCGGTGGCCTGAGAACCGTATTCTGGGTGCACGTCGGATCGGTCGCCCTGTCGTCCGCCTACCTGCTCGTCGCCAACGACCTCGGGGAAGTCGGGGCGGGCCAGTGGGCCGAGATGGCGGCGATCTCCGCCCTGGCGTTCGGGACCTACATATTCTTCTACCGCGCGCTCCAGATAGGCCCGATAGCCATCGTCACGCCGATCATCGGCGCGAACGCGGTTGTGGTCATACTGCTGGCGGTCGCGCTGTCCGGGGAGCGCCTCAGCACCATACAGCTCGCCGCGATGCCTGCGGTGATAGGCGGCGTGGCGCTTGTGTCGGTCGACCTGCGCAACCTGAAGTCCAAGCGCGGACTTGTTGGGCAGGGCGTACTGTTCGCCATTGTGACTATGTTCTGCTTGGGGAGCTGGCAGTACCTGATAAGCCTTGCCTCGCGGGAGTTGGGCTGGTTCCTGCCCGTCTTCCTGACGAGGATGCTGACTCTGGCCATGGTCGCGCCAGCGCTGGCGGTGACAAGAACCGCGCCCTGGCGGACACTAAACCCAATGCTGGTCGCAGGCGCGGTGTTCGTCGCGCTGCTCGAGACGATGGGCCTGTTCGCGTTTGCCCGGGGCGCCGAAGTGGGCGTCATTTCCATCGTCGCCGCGGCGGCGACGATCTACCCGGTGCTGCCGATACTGGGCGGGTTGGTGTTCTTCCGCGAGAAAATCGCGCCCAACCAATGGGTGGGCCTGGCGGCGGCCATGGCCGGGTTGATGTTGCTGGCTGCGAGCGCCTAGCGTTCAACAGCGGGTCGGTTTAGGCGAACTTCGGCTCGGTTGCTTGCACTAAGGTTGGACTTGGTCTATTCTCGGTCAACCTATTCGTGGAGCGGAGCGAATGTATGGCTTTCTTGAAATCTAGGGCTCGACCCCGCGCGACCGAACTGGGGTTGCAGCTTGGACTTCTCCCCCGTGGGGAGCACAACTCGATAACTGACGTCGAGGGTGTGGCTGTGGGCCACACGACTTTGATAGAAGGGAGTGGCCCCATGCGGATCGGCAGCGGGCCGGTGCGTACGGGCGTTACGGTAATCATGCCCCATCAGCGCAGCCTGTTCAGGCACAAGGTGACCGCTGCCGTGCACGTGTTGAACGGGTTCGGCAAGGCGGTCGGCTTTCTGCAAGTCCAGGAGCTGGGCGTAATCGAGACTCCCATCGCCCTGACCGGGACCCTGAGCACCTGGCGCGTTGCCGACGCGCTGGTGGACTTCCTGGCAGGCTCCAACCCGGGCATCTACTCTTTCAACCCCATTGTTGGGGAGTGCAACGATGGCTTCCTCAACGACATTATCGGCAGGCACGTCGAAGCGAAGCACGTTTTCGACGCGATTAACGGCGCTACGACGCCGAACGTAGAGGAAGGCAACATCGGCGCGGGCGCGGGCATGACAGGGTTCGGGTGGAAAGCGGGCATCGGCACGGCTTCCCGAATCTGCCACGGGCTGGAGGCTACCTACACTGTCGGGGCGCTGACGCTGACCAACACGGGCGACCCCCGTGAGCTTCGCATCGGCGGTGTGGAAGTGGGCCGCCACATCCTGCCGCCCGACATGGGCGACGACTCCGGCGGGTCGACAATGATGGTGCTCGGCACTGACGCACCCGTGACGGCGCGCCAGCTCGGTCGCATAGCAAGGCGCGCCGGTCTGGGCCTCGCGAGGGTAGGGGGCATAGCGAGCCACGGCAGCGGCGACTTCGTGATAGCCTTCTCAAGCTCGTTCGAGCGGCCCGACATCGACGACGCGGCGCTGACGCCCCTGTTCCGGGCCGCGGTCGAGGCGACCGAAGAGGCGATCGTGAACTCGATCCTGAGATCCGAAACCATGGTCGGCCGGGATGGCAACACGCGATACGAGATGCCGATCGACAGGCTGAGCGAACTGCTGGCCGCCCGCGGCTAGATGTCGAGGGTGTCCACCATAAGCCTGCGGTGGTGGAGCGGATCTCCGAGCATGTGATAAAGCGTGCGCGACATCCGCGTGTGGAGCGTGAGTCCGTATTCCCTCATCACGCCCAGGCCCGCGTGCACCTCGTGGGCGCCGTTGCACGCCTGCATGTAGGCCTCGCTCGAGACAGCCTTCGCCATGTGTACGCTCGTGTCGGCGGGCCTTCCGCTGTCGAGCTTCCAGAGGGCCTCGAAGGTGGTCCACCGCGCGGCGTCTAGATGGTTCACGATGCCGATGATGTGGTCCTGCACCCTCTGGAATCGGCCAATGGGCGTGCCGAACTGGCGTCGCGTGCGGCTGTACTCCACCGACATGTCGAACACCGCCTGCGAGCCGCCCACCTTGTAGGCGCACAGCACGGGCGCGGCGCGGCGGAACGCCCGCTGGAGTGGCGCCCAGCCGCCACCGGCCTCCCCGAGAACCGCCGACTCGTCCACCCGCACGCCCTCGAAGTTGACCTCGCCTACCCAGCCCATGAAACCCGACAACTTGCGTGACGTCACACCCTCGGCGCTGGAGTCCACGACGAGGAGGGATACGCCGTCCACGGGATCGTCGGAGTCTCCCGTGCGAACAGGGCAGATGAGCCTGGACGCCGCAACCGCGTCGTGAACGAAAAGCTTGGTGCCGCTCAGCGTGTAGCCGCCGTTGGTGCGCTCGGCGCGAAGCTGAATCGACGCGGGACCCCAGCCGTAGCTGGGTTCGGTGAAAGCGAGCGCGAAAATCTCCTGGCCGCTTGCGATTCCAGGCAGGTAGCGCTGTTTCTGCTCATCGCTTCCGCTCTCCTCGACTATGAGCGCGCCAAGCACGCCCGACGAGAAGAACGGACCGGAGATCGGCCCGCTGCCAAGCTGTTCGTAGATGACCGCCGCGTCCGTCAGCGAGCCGCCCGCACCGCCGTACTCCGCCGGTACCAGCATCCCCAGCCATCCGATTTCCGAGGCCTTTTGCCAGATGTCGTCGCTGTACCCCGTCTCCGACTCGTCCAGGTCCAGCAGCGTCTCCTTGGGGCACTCGCGGTCCATGAAGTCCCGCGCGGTGTTCTTAAGCTGTAGCTGGTACTCACTCAGCGATAGGTCCATGACGCGCCCTCTCCTGGTCTAGCCAATTCGGGTTGTCCGCCGGGCCGCGCTACGCCAGCGCTCCTTGCTTCTCCTTGACCTCGCGGCCGATGCCTATGCGCCTGGCCATGATCACCTTCTGGATGTCGGTAGTGCCGCCGGGGTGCAGGGCCACTATGCTGGAGCGCTGGTACACTTCCATGTGCTCGTCGGACAGGTCCCACTTGGGGTCGTTGGTGAGCGCGTAGGGGCCTATCAAGTCCAGAATACGCTGCGCCATCTTAAGCCCGGTGTTCTTGCGATAGAAGGAGGACTGCGGACCCTCGTAGGACATGGGTACGCGAGAGTTGCGCATCCAGTAGTTGCGGAGCCCGAAGAGCCTGGAAATCTCGGCCTCGATGTAAAAGTCCCCCAGCGCGTCACGGGCGTCCTGGTTTTCCAGGAGCGGCTTGCCGTCCCGCTTGAGGGCGCCCATGTACTCGAACAGCCGGTCCACCATTCGATTGCGCCGAATGGTGCCGCCGGACCCGTGCTCCAGCTCGAGGTGGGTGGTGGCGACGCGCCAGCCGTTGTTCTCGCCTCCTATGAGGTTAAAAGCCGGAACCCTCACGTTGTCGAAGAATATGGTGTTCTTGACGCCGGTGCCGGCGCCGCCCTCGCCGCCGGCGATCAGCAGGTCCATTGGCGTGACGGTGATGCCGGGGCTGTCGGAGGGAATGATGAACCAGCTCAGGTTCTGGTGCCGCTCACCCTCCGGGTCGGTGCAGGTGATCATCCAGAACTGTTCCGCCCCGTTGGAGCTGCCCACGTAGATCTTCTGGCCGTTGATCACGTACTCGTCGCCATCGCGGACGGCGCTGATCTTCACGCCGGCCAGGTCGGAACCGGCCCCAGGCTCGGTCAGAAGCTGCCAGGTGCGCACCTCGCCCGTGAAGATGGGGGGCAGGAAGTGGTCCTTCTGCTCGTCGCTGCCCCACACCAGTATGCTTGCGCCTCCCAGGCGTCCTCCGCTGTCGTAGTAGGGAGGCACAGACAGGGCGTGCCTGTCCAGCTCCTCTTCTATGACGATCGCGTGGTCGATGGAGAGGCCGCCTCCGCCGTACTGTGTCGGCGCGGAGGCCCAGAGCCAACCCTGATCGCCGAGCTTCCTGCCAAGCTCCCTGTACTTCAGATAGTCCTCATACGACGTATTGGCGGAGTCGGCGGGGTTGGCGAGATCCGAAGGAACGTGCTCTTCGAGCCACTCTCGCACTTCGGTCCTGAACTGCTGTTGCTCTTCGGAATATCTGGGTTCGAAGTCCACGCGTGACCTCCTCGGCGCTGGTTGGCCTACTGCTGATTCGGGGCAACATGGCCGAGGCCAATTGTATTTCAGGCCGCCTTACTTCGCAAGGACAGACCGCGGCCGGCCTCCGCGGCTGTGTGCCGCGCCGGGGCGGGGTCGACCGCGGGGCGGCAACCGCGCTAGAATGGCGCCATACGAATCATGCGGGAGGTGACGAGTGTCGAAAGCGGATATCAACGGAATCGAGATGCACTACCAGGAATTTGGAGAAGGGGACGCCATCGTGTTCGCCCACGGCGCCGGCGGCAACCTGCTGAGCTGGTGGCAGCAGATACCCTACTTCTCGAGGAGCTACCGCTGCATCACAATCGACCACCGGGGCTTCGGGCGCTCACTGGACACCGACGGCGCGCCCGGCAGGTCGATGTTTGTCGAGGACTTACGAGCGCTGCTCGATCACCTCGGAATCGACAGCGCGCACCTCGTGGCGCAGTCCATGGGCGGATGGACGTGCCTGGGGCTGACGGTGGAGCACCCGGAGCGCGTGAAGAGCCTCGTAATGGCGGACACGCCGGGCGGCATCGCCGAGCCGGAGTTGCAGCAGGCCTTCGCGGCCTTCCGCGAGGCGCAGGCGGCGACGCAGGAGATCGGCGTGAGAGCGCTGTCGAGGGGATTCCAGGAGCGCAACCCGAACCTGGCGAACCTGTACCTCCAGATTTCGAGGACGAATCCGCCGCGCGTGCCCTTCGGGACGGAGGGCCTTTCGGGCGGGCCGCTGGCCTCGGACCTGGCGAAGGTCACGACGCCGACGCTGTTTATCGTCGGAGACGAGGACGACGTCACACCGCCGCACGTGATTGAGATGGCCGCCGGCTACATGCCCAGCGCAAGCCTGCTGCGTGTGCCCGATGCGGGCCACTCGGTCTACTTCGAGAGGCAGGACGTGTTCAACTTCGAAGTGGAACGCTTTCTGAATAGCCTGTAGGAGCGCGGACGCAGACACACCGCAGGTTGGGCGGCCGCGCCGCGCTTCGAGGCATGATGCCGCCTACCTGCCGGTGAAGCTGGGCTGGCGCTTCTCGGCGAAGGCCCGGGGGCCTTCCTTTGAATCGTTGGTCGTCCTGAGCAGCCTGCCGAGCGTCGCGTACAGAGCGCATGCCGAGCCTTCAGTCGCATCCCTTCGCGCAGCCCCTGGTTGACTCTGAGGGACGCCAGCTCCTTGGTCACCCTTATGGCGAGCGGAGCGTTCTGGCAGATCCTTTCGCACAACTCCTCCGCGGCCTCCAGGTGCTTCCCGTCCTCGACCACGCGGGACACCAGCCCAATTCGCCTGGCCTCCTGGGCGTCGATGAACTCCCCCGTCAGCAACAGCTCCATCATGCTCGACATGTGGGCGCTGAAGGGCATGACCTGGGCGCCGAACCCGTGCAGCAGGTTCCACTTCACCTCGGGGCAGCCGAACTGGGAGCGCTCGGTGGCTATGCGGATGTCGCAGGCGAGCGCGAGCTCCAGGCCGCCCGCGAGGCAGTATCCGTCGATGGCGGCCACGACGGGCTTGCCGACTCCCTTTACCGACGGCCCCAGCGAACCGTCCTCGCGCGCTGCCGGAACAACCGGCTCGCCCCGGTCGTCGCCGGTCTCCATCGTCTTCAGGTCGGCTCCCGCCGAGAACGCGCGGCCGCCCG
The DNA here is from genome assembly GCA_965217705.1 of Dehalococcoidia bacterium. GTDB lineage: Bacteria > Chloroflexota > Dehalococcoidia > Lucifugimonadales > CATOSD01 > CATOSD01. The sequence goes on from CBDCJA010000002.1 coordinate 252,091, forward strand.
CGCCGGACAGCACCGCGGCAAACACGTCCGGGTCCGACTCCACCTCACGCCAAGCGTCGGCGAGGCCCGTCTGCACCTCGCGGTTGAGGGCGTTCATGGCCTCAGGCCGGTTGATGGTCACGTAGGCGATCCTGCCTCTCTTTTCGTACTCTATCACAGCCATTTTGGCCTCCTGTTTGCCGATCAGATTCCGATAGTCAGAACTTGGGAAGAATGTCCAGCGTTACCTCAAGCTCGCGCAGCCGGTCGATATGCCGGTCGGGGTATCCGAGCAGTTCGCTAAGGACGTAGGCGTTGTCCTCCCCGAACGCGGGCGCGCGACGCAGCACGTTGCTTGGCGCCCCTTCGTAGACGGCCCTGCCACCCGGAAAAGCGATCGTCGGGTGGCCGTCGAGGTTCTCCGCGTAGTGCCAGAAATAGCCCCGCTCGTTCAGGTGCGCGTCCGCCACGAGGTCGCCGGCGTTTTGGACCGCGCCCGCGGCGACGCCGGCACCCTGGAGGGTTGCCGTAACATCGGACTTCGCGCGCTGGCGGGTCCAGTCCGCTATGTGCTCGTCGAGCTCGTCCTGGTTGGCGTGGCGGGCGAGCAGGTCGGCGAACCGCGGCTCGCGAGTCCAGTCGGGGTCCCCCAGCGCCGCTCGGAAGGCGTCCCACTCCTCCTCTCCGCCCACGTCTATGGCGACCCACTCGTCCTCTCCGGCACACGGATAGACGCCGTGGGGAGCGCGGTACTTGTTGTGGCTGCCCATCCTGCGGCCGTTTCGCCCGTTCATAGCGAAATCCAGGATGGCCTCGCCCGAAAGCTGCGATGCGGATTCCAGGTGGCTGACCGTGACGTGCTGCCCCTGGCCCGTCTTGGAGCGCTGGTTGAGGCACACCATTGCTGCCATGGCGGCGTACATGCCGCTGAACGGGTCGGGCATGTAGATAGCGGAGCGCAGCGGGGGGCCGTCCTCGTAGCCGGTCATCTGTGTCAGTCCGGCCGTGGACTCGATCGTTTCGCCCCAGGATGCGTACTCCCGGTACGGCCCGTCGCGCCCGTAACCCGGCATTGAGATAACTATGATGCCGGGGTTGATCTCCCTGAGCGCCGGGTACTCGAATCCGAAGTTTCGCATTACTCGAAGGCTGTAGTTTTCGACGATCAGGTCGCTGATTCGCACGAGGTCGCGAAAGACCTGCTTGCCCTCGTCCGTGGCGAGGTTGAGCACCATGCTCCGCTTGTTCCGGTTGAGGAAGTTGAAGCCGGTGTAGGCTACCACCACCCGCGGCCGGGAGCCGCCGTTCTCGGGCGTCTCGTCGACTCGTGTCCTGGTGGACGCGAATGGGCCTTCGACCTTGATGGTCTCCGCGCCGAGGTCAGCGAGCACCTGCGTGCCGACCGGGCCGGCGATGTAGTACGTGAGGTCCAGTATTCGGATACCTTGCAGTAGCATCTAGATCACCCCCGCGCCGCGTAGCGACGCCAGCTCAGTTCCGCCCAGGCCCAGCAACTCGGTGTAGACTTCGCGGTTGTGCTCGCCCAGTGACGGCGCGCGGGCCATGCGCACGTGCAGGCCGTCGCCGCGCAGCGGCAGGCGCGGGAAGGGCAGCGTGGAGCCGTCGGCCTGCTCGAGCTGTTGGAAGAATCCAACGCTCTCGTGCTGAGGGTCTTCCAGTATCTCTTCCGCTGTGTAGGCCATGCCGCAGGGGATTCGGTACTGGCCGAGCAGGTCGAAAATCTCGCGCCGCGTCCGCTCCATGAACCAGGGCGCGACGACCGCGTTGAACTCCCGCACGTGACGTCCCCGCTCTGAGTAGTTGGTGGCGAATCTCGGGTCCGTCTCCAGTTCCGGAACGCCCAATGCCAGCGTGAACATCTCCCACTGGCCTTGCGTCTGCACCGCGACGCCCACGTGGCCGTCCTTGCACTCGTAAATCTCGGTCGGATGGCTGCGAGGGCCGACCCAGCCCTTGAGCATCGACGTCCAGCTTCCGGCGCGCACCTGCAGTCCGCCTGAGCTGGAGTACATGGAGATGCCCGAGCCAACGAAGTGGGCGGCTGTTTCCATGACGGACACCTCTACGTTTCGGCCCTCACCGGTCGCCTGCCGCACGTTCAGAGCCGCCAAAGAATGGATTGCGGCATTCAGTCCCGCTGAATACTGCGCCTGGAACAGGCCCGGTTTAACCGGATCACGTTCCGGCTCGCCGGTGACGAATATCCAGCCGCCGAGCGCATCCATCACCAGCTCGCCGCCCTTGTACCCCCTGTACGGCCCCGAGCGCCCGAAGTTGGTCACGGACGTCACCACCACCGCCGGATTGCCGCTGCGCATCCTGCGTCCGTCCAGGGCGTCGAACAGGGGCGAGCCCGGTTCCGAGCTGTCGACTACCACGTCCGCGACGTCGATTAGCCGCCTCACGAGAGCCAAGCCGGAAGGTGTGCGCAAATCCAGAGTCACGCCGCGCTTGTTGCGGTTCAGATACAGAAACGGAGCGCTTCGGTTGGGGTCCGGCTCGTCGTTGGCAAAGGGTCCTCGCCGGCGCGTCAGGTCGCCCACGCCGGGCGGCTCAACCTTGATCACGTCCGCTCCGAACGCGCCCATCAGGCAGGCCGCATACGGCCCTGCGATGTCTTGAGACAGGTCTAAGACGCGAACGTCGCTCAACCCCACGGCTGTGGTGACCATCAGACCTCGCCTCTGGTTTTCGCGTCCGCCACCGGGACCATCCGCTCCACCTACGCCAATGTGTGGGCGACAGGTGCGGACCAGCGGTGACGAGCCGTCTATACGGGGCTTATTCTAGGTTGAAAGGGCAGCGCGGGCAAGGCTACGCGGCGCGTTCTAGCGGCCCTTCCAGGTTGGGCTGCGCTTTTCCGAAAATGCCCTCGGCCCGTCCAGCCGGTCGTCGGACGCCGCCGAGCGCACGCGCCACTCGTACTCCAGGCGAGCCGCTGTCTCCAGGGGCAGGCCCAGCCCGGCGTACGCGGCCTGCTTGGTGCCGCGTACCGAGAGAGGGGCGCACTCCAGGATCTGCTCTGCCCACCGCTCCGCGGCCGCCATCAACTCTGCCGCCGGGACGACCTCGTTGACCAGCCCGATCTGCCTGGCCTCCTGGGCGTCGATGAACCTGCCAGTGAGAAGCATGCCCATGGCCGTTTTGGTGGGGACCTGGCGCACAAGCCGGTGAAAGCCGGTAGGCCCCGCATCCAACCCCCAGCGTGGCTCGGGCAGCCCGAACTGCGCGTGCTCCGCCGCGACGACAATGTCGCAGGCCAGCATCAGCTCGAAACCCCCGGCCAGGCAGTATCCGTTGACGGCCGCAATAACGGGCTTCCACAGGTCGAACCGGGTGTCCAAGCCGCCGAAGCCGCCGCGGTTAGCCATGTGGCGGTTCTCGCCCCGACCCTGAAATTGGGCCATGTGCTTGAGGTCGGCGCCCGCGCAGAAGGCTCGCTCGCCCGTCCCGGTCAGCACCGCCAACCACATCTCGTCGTCTTCCTGGAAGTCGGTCCAGATGCGGGAAAGCTCCTCATTGGCCGGCGGGTGCAGAGCGTTCATGACCTCTGGGCGGTCGATCGTCACGTAGGCGGCGTGCCCCTTCTTCTCGTACCTGGCGAACTGGTATGCCATTGGGGGTCCCTTCAGTGCCCGGCGTTGAAACGCCGGGCTGTTAACGCGGTCACCCCAAGCCCACCGAAGCGAGCTTGGGGCGAGCCGGCTTATCAGGCGTCACGCCGGGACGCGCGCTGCGCGCGTCCCGGCCTTAACACGGCTATTGTGTCTTCCAGAGGAACTCCAGGTTGTAGTTGGGGATGATGCCAACGGACGGCCCCAGGTGCTCTTTGACCCCGTGCACTCTGTCGTTGTAGAGAATGCTGTACTTGGGGTCCCACACCAGCGCCTTCCAAACCTGGTCTATGGTGTAGCGCTGTAGGTCGTGAAGCAGTTCCTGGCGCTTGGCCGGGTCCAGCTCCGATTGCTGTGCCTGCCACTTGGACTGCCACGTGTCGTCGCACAGGTCCTCGTCGCGGTCGCGCGGCCAGACGTAGTTGCGTCCGCCCTCGCAGCCGTAGGTGAGCTGCAGCTGCAGGCCGGGGTCCATCTCGTAGGTGTAGCTCCACCAGAACACGCCCGGATGCAGGTAGTTGACGTTGCGCTCGTGCATGTTGTCGAAGGTCTTGACGGTTACCTTGAGCTCTGGCAGCTCGCCGGAGACCTCGTAGTCGCGGATGAACTGCGCCTGGACGAGGAAGCAGCCGTCGGCGTCGCCGTGGACGGCGCCTCTCCCGCTTGCCGAAGCGTCGCATTGGAACTCTAAGCCATCCGGGAAGCCGGCTTCGGCGAGCAGCCGCTTGGCCTCCGCGATGTCGTCAGTCTTGGGCTGGCGGAATCCAGGCAGGGTCTTCACCTCTTCCTGGGGCAGCGCGTAGTCGACGAACAGGGAGGACGCGGGGGTGCCGTAGTTCCAGTCCCGACCGTAGCTCTCGGGGCCGCCACCGAAGTGGACGCCAGAGGTCGTGTCGCGGTCTATCAACAGATGGATCGCGCGACGCACGCGAAGGTCGTCGAACGGCTTCTTGGTGATGTCGAACTGAATGCCGATGTTGCCGCAGCAGGCGCCCACGTAGGCATGCCGCTTGATCTCGGGGTTGGTGCTCTGGATGTCCAGCACGTTGCGGGGCATCACCTGTGAGGACGCCCACATGTCGAGCTGGCCGGAGCGCAGTCCCGCTATGATAGCCGCCTTGTCGGAAATGGCGGTGTAGCGCAGCCCTTCGAGGTACGGCAGGCCCTCGCCCTTTTCGTTCTGGCGCCAGTAGTTGTCGTTCTTGACGTAGTCGTACTTGACCTGCTCATCGAACAGGTCGAGGATGAACGGTCCTATGCCTATGGTGCAGTTGGCGGTGTCCTTGAGGTTGCCGCACTGGTCCACAAGCTCCTTGGGCACGACCATGTTGCGAATGTCGCCCAAGCCGAGCAGGAAGCCGCCATCGACGTTGTTCAGGGTGACTTCGACCGTCGTGTCGTCCACTGCCTGCGCGTCAGCCATCGAGCGGAGCACGCTGGAGCGAGGCCAGTTCACCTCGTCCAGGTTTTCGGGGTTTTCGAGGCCCCTGGACCTGCGCAGCGAGTAGGCGACGTCTTCAGCGACCATCTTGCGCCCGTTTGCCGGCGCCCTGTCCTGGAAGGAGATGTCGTCGCGAATGACAAGCGTAAGCGTCAGGAGGTCGCTGGACCACTCCCAGCTTTCGGCCACCTGGGGCCTCGGCTCCAGGGTCAGCGGGTGCAGGTCGACCACGCGGTTGCTCACCGGCTGCCACCAGGTGGTGCAACAGGGGGTCATGTGCGGGTCGGTGTTCGTCTGGCGGCCTGTGCCGGTAGGCAAATCGAGGAAGCCGCCGAACTGGGCCTCCATCATGTCATCATCGGCCGCCATGGCTGGCGCGGCGGCCGGCGCGGCTGTGGGCGCCACTTGCGCCGCCGGCGCGGTAGTAGGGGCCACGGCCGGAACCGGTGTATCCTCCGGCTCGTCGCTGGTGCACGCGACCGCGAGCATCATGGCCAAAGCGGCGGTGAGAGCCAGCACAAGGGGCACGGCTAACCCTCCCCGCGAGCGCAATATGCCAATCTTGCCGAAGATTCTGGCAGTCAACATGTTCCTCCTCCTCTTTGTAGCTTGGAATGATTCCACAGACTATTCGTTTGGCTAAAGTCTGCCAAAGGCGGATGAGGCGACGCCCCAACGCCTGGCTGTCGTGGTCGTATTCTACTTGGACCTAACCTCCTTTGGAACTGTACCCGCACTTGACTCTTGAAACACAGGGGCCTATTGGGCCTCGGTGCGACTTCCTCGGAGGCGGGGGTCGAGAACGTCCCTGACCCCGTCGCCGAACATATTCATACTGAACACCACGATGGTGAGAATCACGCCGGGAGCGACAGCCATGGTCCATTGCTGGCGGAAGAAATCGCGGCTCTCGAAGGCCAGCATGCCGCCCCAGGTAGGGCTGGGCGGGGGAACGCCGTATCCCAAGAAGCTCAGCGACGCCTCTGCCAGTATCGCCCAGCCCACGGCGGCGGTGGCGAGCACCAGCGCGGTGGGGCCGACGTTGGGCAGCACGTAGCGCCACAGTATGCCAATCAGAGGCACACCTATGGCCTTTGCGCCGTCGAAGTACTGGTTCTCCTTGATTGAGATGACGGACCCTCTAATGAGACGCGATTGGGTGAAGGTGTACCTCACGGCTAGGATGACGATCACCGTCTGCAGGCTGGGGCCGAGCGCACCAGCGGCCACCAGCAGGAACACGAGCGCGGGAATGCTCATGAAGGCGTCGACGAACCGCTGGGCGTAGCGGTCCACTCTTCCGCCGACGTAGCCCGTCACCATTCCAAGCGCGGTAGCGCCGGTTACGCCGACACCAACCGATACTGCGGCTACGATCAGCGACACCCTGGCTCCGTGTATGACCCGGCTGAGTATATCGCGGCCGAAGTTGTCAGTGCCCATCCAGTAGGTGGTGCTGATGCCCTTCAGCTCGTCACCCAGGTTCGGATACAGCGGATGGTAGGGGGAAATCCAGGGTGCGAGCAGGGCAACGATGACTACGAACAGCACCACCAAGCCGCCAGCGGCTGCCAACGGCTTGTGGCGCCAGGCGCGCCAAAATCGAAAGAGAAGACTTCGCTGCGGCCTGAGCCCTTCGACCAAGAGGCTCTGCTCGGCCGCGGCGGCATCGCCAGCGGTGCTCTGTCCGAATCTCATGCCCATCGCTATCCGTCCTCGCCGGGTGCCTGGAGCGCGTTACTCATAGCGGACTCGGGGGTCCAGCCAACCGTAGCTCAGGTCCACAATCAGGTTCACTAGTAGAATCCAGATGGTGAAGAAGAGGGCCGCGCCCTGGATCATCGGCCAGTCGCGCAGGTCGATCGAGTCCACGAGCAGCCTTCCCATGCCGGGCAGGGTGAAAATCTGCTCGATAACCACGGTCCCGCCGATGAGGAACGCGATGTCCAGGCCTATCCAGGTGGCGACCGGGATCATCGCGTTCTTGAGCGCGTGCTTGTATATGACTACGCGCTCCACAAGGCCCTTGGCCCTTGCCGTTCTGATGTAGTCCTGCCGGAGCACCTCCAGCATCATGGCCCGCGTGATTCGAACGAGGCTGCCTGATAGCCCCAGGCCCAGGATGAGCGCCGGCACTATAAACTGTTGAAGGTTGGTTACGGGGTCTTCGGTTAGACGAGCGTAGCGGATTGGCGCGAGGTAGCCCCACCATATCGCCGGGAACGTAATCACTATGGTGCCGACCCAAAAGGTGGGGGCGGCGACCCACATGAACGCGGACGAGCGAAACAAATAGTCGAGGATACTGTCCTGCCGCAGAGCGGCGAACACCCCCACTGGAATAGCCACAGTCACGGCGACGAGCATCCCCAGGAAGGTGATCTCCAGCGTGACGGGCAGGGCAGTGCCGATCCTGTTGATCACCTTGCGGTCGGTCCAAAGCGACTTACCCAGGTCGCCGCGGAAGATGTCGCCTATGAACTCGAAGTACTGGTTGACGAGGGGACGGTTGATGCCCATCTCGGTGCGCATGATCTCAAGCTGTTCCTGGTTGGCGATGAGGCCGTCCTGCAGCAGCCGGTCGAGAACGTCACCCGGCATGACGCGCACCAGCACGAATATGATGAACGTCGTGATGAAAAACGTCGGTATCAGTAGGATGAGTCGGTTTACCGCGTAGTCCCGCATAAGTCACCGCTCCTCTACTGCCTGCGCCGCCCTGCCAAATCCGGCCTGGACGGCGGCAACCGGTGGCCTGCCGCCGGGGGTCGTGGATTTTCCACACGATGGCGTCGGGCTTGGGTCGCCTAGAGAGTAAGCTCTAAGGCGTGCGGATGTCAACACCTTTTGATTTTCGCCCCGCAGAGGACAAGCCTTTCCACCATGCGGAGCCGTGTTTGGTTTTCCCACAATCTGCGCGTGCGGTTCTCGCCGCCGTGACAGATTGACACTGTTTTTCTCATTTGCTAGTCTGGTGGCAACGCAACGCGTTGGCGAGACTCGTGGTGGCGCGCCGCATGGCAGAAGAGCCGCCCGGGCCGCGGAGCATAGTTCGAAGGAGTACTGCCTATGAGCAACACAGACATCGAATTGATGGCGCATCTGATGCGCAGGGCAGGGTTCGGAGCGACGAGGGACGAAATAGAGGCGAGGGTCGCCAGGGGATTCGAGGCCACCGTCGAGGAGCTTCTGCACCCGGAGAGCCAGGAGCCGGTCGACATCTACGAGTTCCTGCGCTACCAGTTCCTGCAGTGGAAGCCCGGTACGCTTGGCGGCATCGGCCAATCCGGGTGGGTCTGGAGAATGATCAACACAAAGGCGCCGCTCCAGGAAAAGCTGTGCCTCTTCTATCACCAGATCTTCGCTACCGGCGTGTCGAAGGTAGACCACTACGACGAGATCATCGACATGGTGGACATGTTCCGCGAGAACGGGCTCGGTAACTACCGCGACATCCTCCTGGGGGTCGCAAGGTGCCCGGGCATGATCTACTGGCTCGACAACAACGAGAACCACGCCACCGCCGTCAACGAGAACTGGGGAAGGGAGCTGCTCGAACTCTTCACCATGGGAGTGGGCAACTACACCGAGACGGACGTCAGGGAGTGCTCCCGCGCCTTCACCGGCTGGACGATGTCTCCCAAGTTGCCCAGGTTCCATATGGGCAGGTGGGACTGGTATTTCGAATACAAAGAAGAGGACCACGACAACGGAGAGAAGACGTTCCTGGGCCGCACGGGCAACTTCAACGGCGAAGACATCATCGAGATCGTCCTTCAGCAGCGGGCGACCGCCAGGTTCGTCGCCCGCCACCTGTACAACTTCTTCGTCGCCGACGAGCCACAGGTGCCGGCGTGGTCTGTCACTCCGCCAAACAACCCGGAGGCCGTCGAACTGTTAGCGGACACGCTGATGGAGTCCGACTACGACATGCGGGCCACGCTGCGGGTGCTGTTCAACTCGGACTTTTTCAAGGAGTCCCGCCTCAACAAGGTCAAGAACCCAACCGAGGTCGTCATTGGCGCGCTGCGCTTCGTGGGCGACACCGAGCAGCCGTGCCCGGAGGTTTTCGACTGGTCCAACCAGATAACCTACATGGGCCAGGACCTGCTCAATCCGCCCAGCGTGGAAGGCTGGCACGCCGGCCCGGAGTGGATCAACAGCGGCTCGCTGATGAAGCGCACGAACTTCGTTGCCGAGATGGTCGGCGACGTAAGCCGCCCCGGCATCCGTTCTATCATGGACAGGGTGAAGGCGGAGGCGAGTACCCCCGAGGAGATGGTCGACATCTGCCTCGACCTCATGGGCCCGCTGGACATCAACGAAAACTCCCGCAAGGAGCTGATCGACCATGTGGAGATGGACGGCGACCTGAGCTGGGAGGGCGACAAGGCCGTGGAGTCCGAAGAGCGCGTGGCCGAGATTCTGCAGTTGATAGTCTCGCTTAGAGAGTTCCAGTTCGCCTAACGCGACACATGGCCGGGGCTGTTGTGCCCGGCCGCAAACCCGGAAACAGGGTTGAGAGGAGAGTGAATTGAACGGCGAAACCAAAGACCCCGTCCTAGTAGTGTTGCAGCTTACCGGCGGAAACGACTACATGAACACGGTGGTGCCCTACGGGGACTCTCTCTACAGGGACTACCGCCCCTACGTAAACATCGCGGACGACGAGGTGCTGGCGCTCGACAACCACATCGGGTTCCACCCCAACATGGCTCCTCTACGGGACATGTACAACGAGGGCAAGGTTGCCATCCTGCACGGCGTTGGGTACGCCAACTCGCCCCGCTCGCACTTCAGGTCGATGGACATCTGGCACACTTGCGAGCCCGACAAGCTGGGCACCGAGGGCTGGCTGGGACGCGCCGTGCGCGAGATCGACCCCAACAAGGAGAACGTGGTGACCGCCGTGAGCATGGGGCCGAGCCTGTTCCGCGCCCTTGCCGCTCCAGGCGTTCCGGTGGCGACGGTCGAGGACCTCGACAACTACGGCATGCTGACCGACATCAGCCATGAGCAGAAGCGGAACAGGGTGCTGGAGCGGTACAAGCGCATGTACGCTCCCGCGATGGGCAGCGGGCCGGTGATGGACTTCCTGGGCCAGACTGGGTTGGACGCATTGAAGGGCGCCGACATCCTGAAGGTAGCCCCGCAGCAGTACTCCTCCTCCATCGAGTACGCCGACACCAGCATTGCCCGCAAGCTGAAGGGCATCGCGCAGGTGCACACCGCCGACCTGGGCACTCGCGTCTTCTACTGCGACCACGGCAGCTTCGACACCCACGCCGACCAGATGGGCAGCCACGCCACTCTGTGGCGGGACGTGTCGGACGCCATTGGCGACTTCTTCGACGACCTCGAGGAGCACGATGCGGCGGACAACGTGGCCATGCTCATCTTCTCCGAGTTCGGGCGCCGCGTCTACGACAACGGCTCCGGCACCGACCACGGCGCGGGCGGCGTCTCGTTCGTCATCGGCAAAAACGTCAAGGGCGGCCAGTATGGCGTCTATCCCTCCACCAGGGCGAGCGACCTCGAGCAGGGCGACCTCGTCCCCAACATGGACTTCCGCGGAGTCTACTCGACGATACTCGAGGACTGGCTCGGTCTGGACGCTGTGCCCATAGTGGAAGGGACCTTCGAAAAACCCGCGTTCATCTAGAGGCGCGCGGCCGCCGCCTACGCCTTTTGTGTGGGCGGCGGCATCGCGCGCGAACAGCGACGAGAGGGTAGCATGTTAACCAGAATCGTCTCCAATCGCGTATACGACTTCAGCCACGTCGTGGGCGGTCGCCAGCTTACTGGCATCGTCCAGCTCGCCCTTGGCGGCGGCGACGACGTGTACCTGGTCATGCGCAGGCGCAACGGCGGAAACCTGACGAAGCTCACTATAGGGCCGGTCCCCGGTGACGAGGAGATCGTCGGGCAGATTGGCAAGGCCGGAAGCGGCCCCGGCGAGTTCGTGTGGCCCACAAGCGCCGCCATCGATAGCAAGGGTGACATCTACGTTACCGACGAGTGGCTGCACCGGGTCACGGTGTTCGACCGGGACGGCAACCTTGTCAGGACGTTCGGCGAGCATGGGAGCGGCGAGGGGCAGTTCGACCGGCCCTCCGGTATTGCCGTGGACGGCGAGGACAACGTTTTCGTGTCCGACACGCTGAACCACCGCGTGCAGAAGCTGACCCCGGAGGGCGAGTGCATTGCCGCCTGGGGATGCAGGGGCGACGACCCCGGCGAGTTCGACTCGCCCTGGGGCGTTACCACGGACGGCTCAGGGGCCGTCTACGTGGCGGACCACAGGAATCACCGGATGCAGAAGTTCGACTCCGAAGGCGGGTTCCTGTTCTCGATAGGCAGCCAGGGCACCGGCGAAGGCCAGTTCGATCACCCGTCGGACGTCACGGTAGACCCGGACGGCGATATCTACGTGTGCGACTGGGTCAACAACAGGGTCGGATGTTTCGACAGCGAAGGTGCGCCTGTAACGACTTTCGCGGGCGACGCCCAGGAGCTGTCCAAGTGGCAGCGTCAGTACGTGGCCGGCAACCCGGACGTGTACAAGGCCAGGCGGCGCGTCTACACCCTGGAGCCGGAGTGGCGCTTCGCGCTGCCCATGGCGGTCGTCTTCGACGAAGAGAAGTCCAGGCTCATGGTCGTGGACTCCCAGCGCCACCGCATACAGATTTACAACAAGCTTCCGGACTACCGGGACCCGCAATTCAACATATAGCGACCCGGCATTAAGAGCGATAGACCAATCGGCGCGAGGGTTGCCCAATCGCGGGCTGCCCTCGTTGCTTTCTGGGAATAGGCAGGAGGACTTGCAATGGTTGCCGTAACAGACAGCGAAGCCCTTCGCAGAAGCTCCCTGAAGTACCTGTGGATGCACAACCGAGACTGGACGCAGATGGCGGAGGATGGCGAGCCGCGCATCATGGTCGGCGGCGAGGGCGTAAGGGTCACCGACTCTGAGGGCAAGACCTGGATAGACGTCAACGGTGGCTACAACTCGGTGAACGTGGGTTACGGACGCACGGAGATCGCCGACGCCGCCTACGAGCAGATGGTGAAGCTCCCGTACTTCCCCCAGGGCACCACCACCGCTCCGACCGTCATGTTTGCCGAGAAACTGGCGCAGATTACGCCGGGAAGCCTGGAGCGCACCTGGCCTGTTAGCGGCGGATCCGAAGCCAACGAAACGGCACTGAAGATCGCAAGGAGCTACCACAAGCGCAGGGGAGAGACCGGCCGGTACAAGGTGATCAGCAGGAAAGGCTCGTATCACGGCATGACCGGCGGCGTGCTGTGGCTGGGTGGTGCCGGCAGGGCCGTTCGCGAGGACTTCGAGCCGGCCTATCCGGGCATGGTGTACGCTCCGCAACCCCTTCCGTACCGTTGCGAATTGGGCGGTACATCCCCATCGGAGTGCGCGGTACGCTGCGCGCAGGCCATCGAAGACCTGATTCTCTTCCACGGCCCAAAGACGGTTGCCGCGGTCGTCGCGGAGCCCGTTTCGGCGGCCTCGGCCGCCGCGGTTCCCGGCGACGAGTACTGGCCCATGCTGAGGGACATCTGCGACCGGTACGGCGTGCTGCTCATAGCCGACGAGGTGATCTGCGGTTTCGGGCGCACCGGCAAGATGTTCGCGGTCGAGCACTGGGACGTGACGCCGGACATTATGACCGTTGCCAAGGGCGTCATCAGCAGCTACCTGCCACTTGCCGCGACTGTCGTGTCGCGCGAGGTGGCCGACGTCTTCGCAGGAGAAGACAACATCTTTCGGCAGGCTCTGACCTTTGGAGGCCATCCAGTCTCCGCGGCGGCGGCCCTGAAGAACATCGAGATAATCGAGAACGAAGGCCTGGTGCAGAACTCCGCGGACGTGGGCGCGTACTTCCTGGAGCAGCTAACAGAGCTGAAGGAGGACCACACGATCATAGGCGACGTTCGCGGCATCGGGCTGCTGCTCGGCATGGAACTGGTCAGCGACCGCGCGACGAAGAGCTACTTCCCTGACGACTTGAAGCTGGGCGATCGCCTAACCGAGAAGTTCCACCGGGAGGGGCTCATTCTCCGCTGCGCCGGCCAGACCATAAGTATCGGGCCGCCGCTAGGCATAACCTACGACGACGTCGACCAGATTGTGGCCGGACTCGACAAGGCGATCGGTGAAGTGGAAAGCGAGATTGGCGTAGGCTAGGCTAGTCCCTGGGCGAGGCTAGCGCGTCCAGGGGTGCGCCAGCGCCACCTCCTCGTTGACATCGGCGCCCCAACCCGGCGCGTTAGGCACGGTCATGTAGCCGTCGACGATGTGCGGCGTCGCGGTCGTCAGGTCGTCCTTCCACGGCACGTCGTCGATGTCGATCTCCATGATGCGCACGTTGGGCAGCACCGCGCACAGGCTGGCGCTCATGAGCGACGACAGGTGGCTGTAGTAGTTGTGTGGCGCGGCGTTCAGCTGGAACACTTCCGCCAGGTCGCCCACCTTCTTCGACTGGCTGAAGCCGTTCCACGGCACGTCGATCATGAAGATGTCGGCGGCGTGCAGCTGGAAGTAGGGCAGATACTCCCGCATGTAGTACAGATTCTCGCCGGTGCAGATTCTGGTCGAAGTCGACTGCTTGATCTGCAGGATGGCCTGAGGGTCGTACATGTCGATTTCGAGCCAGAGCATGTTGAACTGCTCCAGCACCTTCGCGACGCGCATCGACGCCTCTGGCTTGAAGTTGAAGTTGAGATCCAGGTTGATGTCGACGTTGGGCCCGACGGCGTCGCGGAACGTGCCAATCAACTCTTCGATGTGTGACAACAGCTCGGTGCTCACTATCTGGTCGGTGGAGCCTTTACCGTTGGTGAAACCGGGTGAGTGAACGTAGGCGTCCTCGCCCGGCATCAGGATGTTCGTCTTCAGCGCGGTGAACCCCCGCCGCACGACCTCCTTGCCCAGCTCGGCGACGCTGTTCATGCTGGTGATCGGCGGTACGCCGATGAGTTCGTGGTTGCGGATTCGCGAGGTGCCGCAGTGCGACCAGTAGACGCGCACGATGTCGCGGGTCGGCCCACCAAACAGCTCGACCACGGAAATGCCGAGCGCCTTGGCCTTGATGTCGATGAGCGCCAGCTCCACGCCGGCGATGGCCTTAGACGCGATTCCACCCGGGCTCTGCCGCGAGGCGCGGTACATGTCCCAGAAGCGCATTTCGAACGCCCTGGGGTCGCTGCCGATGAGCAGCGGCTTGAAATCTTCGATCGTGCCGACCACGCCCCTGGGAGTGCGCCCGTCGCTGCACTCGCCCCAACCAGTGATGCCCTCATCGGTCTCCACCTTGACGAACGTCCAGGGGCGCCAGCCGGCGTCCACTATGAAGGTCTCCACGTTGGTTATCTTCATGCCCTCATCTCCACCTGCTCAGTTCGCGTCCGCGAGCGTCGCCACGCTGAACACCACGCGGAATGGATAGCAGTAGATCACTACGCTCTGCTGGTCGGCGACGTTGACGCCGTCGGGTATCTCGTAGTTCTGGTTGCCGATGTTCCCCTTGAGAAGGCCGAGGTCCACGAAGCCCGCCTCCTCCAGGTCCGAGTGCCTGTCGGGGTCCGGGTGCTGCGTCAGAAGCACGTGAAGTTCAGGACCGTTTGTGACCCTGAAGTTCTCCAGCCGAAGCAGCTTGTTCGCCCCGGGCAGGTCAAAGATCAACACCTGGCCGCTGCCCTTGTGGAAGCTGTCGGCGTCCCTGAACTCTCCTGACTTGAGCTTGGTGGGACTGGGGGCAGCGGCGGCGTCCGGTTGCGCCGTCGGCTCCGGCGTGGCGGCCGCCGGAGGCACGGCGGTTGGCGTGAGCTGCGACGCCGGCGTGAATGTGCCCTGGAACGTGGAAGCCGCGCCCAGCATCTCCGGCATTGGCTCCGCAACCGGAGGCATGTCCATCTTCGACACGGTCGACATCACCATTTCGATCTCTTCCATGGTCATGTCCGCCGGCACTTCCGCGGAGTACGCGAATGGAAACTCCTCCTCAACGGTGACGTTGATGAACAGTGGGGAGCCCAGGTCCCAGCCAACGATGCCCAGCAATATCAGGACCGGAATGCCGATGATCGCGACGCGAAGCCGGCGCTGCCACGCCCACACGTGGAGCCCTCTGCGGTAGGCGTAGTAGGCGACCGCCGCAATGACGATCAGGACGACCACTCCTATCGGGAATCGATAGGGGTAGAGGTCGGCCGCCAGCCGCTCCAGGTTTCCGAATAAGTCTGCCAACATGGTGTCGTGTCCTTTTGCGTTTCGTGCTTCCTACGCCCATGCCGCCAGCGCGGCAGCCGCCTTTCGCGCCGCCATGCCGCGGTGGCTCAGGCGGTTCTTCTCCGCCCGTGATAGTTCGGCCATCGTCCTGCCGAGAGTGGGGAATAAGAAAGCGGGATCGTATCCGAAGCCGTCGTTTCCCCTCGGCGGGCTGACAATGCGGCCGTTGCACACGCCCTCGAAAAGCTGAACGTCGGATTCGCAAGTGTCAGGCCGCACGATGGCCATCACGCACCTGAATCGCGCGGCCCACTCGCGGGGCGGCACGCCTGCCAGGCGTTCGTACAGGCGGGCGATGCGCTGCTCGTCGGTTGCGCCCTCGCCGGCGTACCGCGCCGAGTAGACGCCCGGCTCACCTCCCAAGGCCTCCACCTCGAGACCGGAGTCGTCGGCGAGAGTGGGTAGGCCGCTCAGAGCGCAGTAGGAGCGCGCCTTGAGTTCGGCGTTCGCCTCCAGGGTCGAGCCTGTCTCCTCGACGTCCACGTCGATGCCCACGTCCGCCAGCGATACCAACTCCCTGGGCACTCCGGCAAGCAACGCGCCAAGTTCGCGCATCTTGCCGGGGTTCCTGGTCGCAATCAAGAGCTTGTCCAGCGTCACGTTGACACCCGGCCGCGTATGTGGGGCCTGCCCCCGAACCGTGCTAGTTGTCGTCGGCGGGAACGCCCGCGCGTGCGCCGTTCTTGAATGAGAACCTGTCCACCAGGCCGGTCACCGTGTCCCGGAAGCCTCCGTACTCGAGCTCGCTGTAGGGGAGCATGGCGGCGCCCGACCACCCCTGGGCGCGCATGTCGATGCCCTTGCGCTGGGCGTGCCCGCGCACTTCGTCCCATACAGGGTTGTCGAAGAAGTCGATGTGAGAATCCGAGAAAAAGCCGTCGCGGTTGACCGAGAATCCGGCCGCGGATACGAGCGGCAGGCAGTAGGGTCCGGTTACGGGGGTATTGAGCGGCACCGGCATTATTGGCATGACGTGGGAGCCGCGGGCGTCGCCGCCGACGAAGTGGGCCTTGGTGAAGGTAGAGATTACCTCCTCAGGCGCCGGGAAGATGCCCTGGTTGCGCACCAGTGCGATGGGGTCGTCTTTCCCCGTGTAGACCCCCGCAATCGAGTGGAGGCGCTGCGCCGATACGGACACCGCACGTTGCCCGTTGGTCCTCGAGTAGATACCGTCTATGCCGAAGCGCTCGTTGTCCCGCAGAAGGGCGGTGATCTGGTAGTAGTCCTCGGGTGCGTTCAGCTCAATGATGCTGTCGCCGCCCGTGTTGTCCATGTCGATGACGTGGAAGGTGAAGCCCTTGATCATCTGGGGCAGCATCAGGCCGCCGCAGTACATGGGATCGGCGAATCCGAGGAATAGCGGCAGGTTGTACGCGCCCGGGCCGCACTTGTCGGCGGCAAACAGCATGAACGACTCGGCAGGTCGGGGAGATTCGAGCGTGTGGTCCATCTCGATTTCCGCGACCGCGGGGCCCGCGCCTCTTACGTTGCCTGAGGGCGCGTCCACCAGCAGATCCTGGCCGGCGCCGTACAGGCCGTACTCCCTCGCGACCTCAGTTGCCTTGATGAACGTGTCCCAGGCGAACTGGTGAATGCCTACGTCATTTTCGCCCCGGGTGTGCGACATGAGGATGGCGATATCGTCACCGGTGTGCGATATCCAACCGTCTATGATAAGCCCGTTTTCGATGGCGCTCGCGACCTCTTCCATTACGGCGTCCATCATTCTCTCCGACGGCTTGGTGTGCCCGCCGATGGACCCCACGTCCGCCTTTATGCAGGAAATGGTAAGTTTCACGATGCCTCCTTTGCGGTGACGCTTGCCCGCCGCCGCGGGCGAAGGTTGCTTCTAAGTGACAATTGTTCGGTTGAACCTTGGTGGCCCTATGGTATCACAAACAGATTTCATCCTCTAACCGCCCGATTAGTTGGAGGCAGACCACTGATTGACCGGCGCACTCGCCCAAACCTATAATTGCGCGGGCGCTTGGGGACGCTAACCCAGCTGGGGGCAGACCAGTGGCGACACTCGCAAATAGACATCCGGACGAAATATTGACGCAGAGCTTGCTGACTGTCGTCTTCGTCGCTGTCGGGCTGACCCTGCTGACCCCCCTCGTGGTCACCTTCAGCACTATCTTCCCCTTCATTGTCGGCAAGGCGGCCTACTCGCACGTGCTGATCGAGGTGGCGTTCGGCGCGTGGATACTGCTTGCCTGGAAGCGCCCCGAGTACCGGCTGCCCGGGTCGCGAATAGTGCAGGCGCTCGCGCTCTACCTGGCCGTGGCGCTGTTGGCCGGGCTGTTCGGCGTCAGCTTCCTGCGCAGCATGTGGTCGACCTACGAGAGGATGCAGGGCATCGTCGACCTGGCCCACTGGCTTGCATTCGCGGTGGTGCTGGTCTCCACTTTGCGGACGACCGGCAACTGGCGAACGCTTCTGAACGTAAACCTGGGCGTGAGTCTGTTTTTGTCGCTGCTAGGCGTGGGAAAGCTGGTCGGCATACAGGTTCCTCCATTCCACTTTTTCGAGCAGAACGCGCGGCTTGAACTGACGCTCGGCAACGCGACGTACGTGGGCGCGTACATGCTCGTGAACTTTCTGATAGCGCTCGGATTCCTGGCCCAGTCGGTGATTCAGGGTCGCGACGGCGCCGAACAGTCGGTGAGACCAATGCCCAGAGGCCGAGCAGCGAGGCGGCGACGCGCCGACCGGCGCGCGGCCGAGAGGGACTTTGGCCTCTCGACGTGGGGCTGGAGGGCATTCTGGGTCGCCACGGCGTCGTTCAATCTGTGGGTGATGATCTACAGCGGAACGCGCGGTGTGGTGGTGGGAGGCGCCGCGGCGCTGCTGGCCCTGTGCGTGTGCTACGTGGTCGTTGGCAGGTTGCGGCCGCTCAGGATAGCGGCTGCCGTAGTCGTCGGGCTGTTGGTGCTGGGAGGCGTGTCTTTCCTCGCCGTCAGGAACACGCCGGCATTCGAGCCGGTAGCACAGTCGAACGTGATGCTCAAGAGGCTGGCGAGCGCCGGTGCGGACGACAAATCGATTCAGGGCCGCATACATTCCGTAGCCGCCGGTCTCAGAGCCTTCGCCGCGAGGCCCATTCTCGGCTGGGGCCCCGAAAACTACCACGTGGCCTTTGGACGGTACGTCTCGCAGACCAACCCGTCCCTGGAAAAGTTCGACCAGGCCCACAGCAAGCCGGTGGAGGAGCTGGCCACCAAGGGCGCCCTGGGTTTCCTCAGTTACATGGCTATCTGGGTCCTGATGTTCTGGGTGGTGCTGAAGCGCGCGCGCCGGGAGAACGCCGGCGACCAGGCGTTCACGCTGGTCATCGGCGCCTGCCTGGTGGGCTACTTCGTCCAGAACCTGTTCCTATTTGACACAGCGACCATGCTTTTGCAATTCATGATGCTGGCCGCGTTCGTCGCGAGCATCGAGACGTCGACGGATTCGCCCACGCGTTCTCCCGCAGGGAGGAGCCCCCGAATTTCCGCGTTCCGCCGGCTGTTGAGCCGGCTCGACTCGGTGCCGGCGCTCCAACGAGATGCCCGTTTCCTCTACGGGTCAATAGCCGTCGTAGCGCTGGTCGTGGCCGCCATTCTATTCGTGAACGTCCGGGTCTGGGTCGCCTCGCAGAGCTACAGGGACGTTAGAATCGCATCCGTGGAGCTCGAGGAGAGGATAGACGGCCTGGCCGAGTCCGCGGACATGTTCCCGGGTCTCGGCAACTATCCGCGCCGCGATCTGTTCGATTACGTCGCAAGAGAGCTGACGAGGCTTCCGCCGGAGCAGGTGGACGGCGTGATGCGGGCTACCGAGAGTGAGGCCGAGAGGGCGCTGGACATCGAACCGGAGAACTGGCACCTGGTCGTCGCCCTCGGCCTGGCGTACCAGACGGCAGTATCCCAAGACCAGCGCTACCTGGCGCTCGCGAGTGCGTTCACGGACCAGGCGACGGAGCTTGCGCCGGGCAGGTGGGAAGTGTTCCAGCTACGGGCCAGGCAACTATCCATCGAGGGCGACCCCGGGGCCGGGGCCGAGCTGCTGAACGAGTTGTTCGAGGCGAACCCGGAACCGGAGCGGGTCCTGGGCTGGCTCAGGGACCAGCTGGTCAGCGCCTCCCAGCAGTAGCGGGCTGTCGGCTCATCTGGGCCACCTTGTGCTGGCTCTCGAGCATGTGCAGGTATTCGCCGTTGCTCCTGCTCTTCTTCAGCCGCTGCAACAGCTCTTCGGTCGCCTCCCATGCGTTGGTGCCGTCGGACGAGACCATCATGCCGAACATCCGGCGGAAGAGCCAGATCTGGCGCAGCGTGTCCTCGGCCAGCAGCAGCTCCTCTCGGCGCGTGCCGCTGCGGTGAATGTCCATCGCCGGGAAGACGCGGCGCTCTGCCAGCCGCCGGTCCAGGTGCACCTCCATGTTGCCGGTGCCCTTGAACTCCTCGTAGATCACCTCGTCCATGCGGCTGCCGGTATCAACCAGGCACGCGGCCAGAATTGTGAGGCTGCCGCCCTCCTCCGTGTTACGGGCGGCCCCGAAGAAGCGCTTGGGCGGGTAGAGCGCGACGGGGTCCATGCCGCCGGACAGCGTGCGCCCGCTGGACGGCACGGCCAGGTTGTAGGCCCTCGTAAGCCGCGTAATGCTGTCGAGCAGAATCACCACGTCATTTCCGCTTTCCACCAGACGCTTAGATCGTTCCAACACCAACTCGGCGACTCGGCAGTGGTCCTCGACAGGCTCGTCGAACGTCGAGCTGTATACCTCGCCCGTGATGGAGCGCCTCATGTCCGTGACTTCTTCCGGCCGCTCGCCGATGAGCGCCACCATAATCAGTATATCGGGGTAGTTCGTGGATATGCCGTGCGCGATGTCCTTCAGGAGAGTGGTCTTGCCGGCCTTGGGCGGCGACACAATCAGCCCGCGCTGGCCGCGGCCGACTGGTGCGAACATGTCCATCAGCCTGGGGGAGAGGTAGTCGGGCTCAGTCTCGAGAATGATCTGCTCCGTGGGGAACACAGGGGTCAGGCTTTCGAACGGGGGCCGGTTTCCCGCCGCATCGGGCTGCGTGCCGTTCACGCTTCTGACACGCAGCAGTCCAAAGTAGCGTTCGCCGTCCTTAGGTGGGCGCACCTGGCCCGCCACCTTGTCGCCCGTGCGCAGTCCGAAGCGCCTTATCTGTGACTGGGAAACGTAGACGTCGCCGGAGCCTTGCTGGCTGCCGTTCTGACGCAGGAAGCCATACCCGTCATTAACTACCGACAGTATCCCGCTCGCGGTAATCTGCTCGTTTTTCTCGGCCACCGCATGGAGTATGCGATTCAACATGTCGTGGCGCTTGGGCGTTGAGCCTTCGTTTATTACGCCTATCTGGACGCCAAGTTCGAGCATCTGGTCGTTGCTCTTTTGCTGTAGTTCGATCAGGTCCATTGTTCTCTCCAGGGTTCCGCGCCGGGTGGCGCATGTCGTGTGAGGCCTAGTCGTCGCCCCGCCTGTGGCGGGAGGCTTGCGATGCGGGGGTCACGCTTGTGTGATAGTGGTCTTGGCGCGGATGTCACCGGCTATACATTCGGCAGGAGGGGCAGGAACGGCCGCGACATGTGTGGGAGCGGAACGCCGCCTGAGCAACTTGGGGCAATATGTCGCCTCTTCAATGTGCACCAAACCGTCCGAACCGACGCATGTCGGAATCCCGGTAAGTTACAGTCTGATTGCGCAATTGGACTGCGCAATCGATGGTGAGATCGGGAGCGGTGGGAAAGTCGACAGCCAGCGGTTGGCCCGCTGCCAGTCAGCCCCGGAAGCGGCCATGCGATCAGGCCGCGGGCTTGGCTGTGACTCGGCAATTGGGGTGTCTTCCGTTATCTTAGCACATGTGATTTCCACAGTCTACACTTTCTGAAGCGAGGCAACAGGATCGGCGTCATCCAGGGGAAGAGATCGCTGGCCGCCCTCCCTGACCGTTTGTACGGCGGCGGCGACGAAAGCCCCGAAGAGCGGGTGTGGCCTGTTCGGCCTGGATAGGAACTCTGGGTGGAACTGTACTCCAACCATAAAGCGCGTACCCTCCATCTCGAGAATCTCCACCAGGCTCCCGTCGGGCGATAGGCCGGTCGCCATAAGCCCCGCCGACTGCAACTCCTCCCGGTAGCGGTTGTTGAACTCCAGCCGGTGCCTGTGGCGTTCCTCGATGATGCTCACCCCGTAGGCTTGCGACGCCTTACTATCCTTGCCGCTCGGAAGCCGAGCGACGCTGCACGGATAGACGCCAAGCCTCATGGTGCCCCCCATTTCCACGACGTCTCTCTGTTCGGGCAGGTAGTCGATCACAGGGTCGGGCGTATCGTGGTTGAACTCGGTGGAATTGGCGTGCTCCTTGCCGAGCAGCTGGCGGGCGGCCTCTATCACCATCACCTGCAGGCCCAGACACAACCCCAGATAGGGCACGTCACGCGTCCTCGCGTAGTGGGCCGTTTCAATCATTCCTTCTATTCCGCGAGGCCCGAACCCGCCCGGCACCACTATACCTTGCACCGAGTCCAGGTACTGTTCAGCGCCGGACCGCTCTATATCCTCGGAGTGCACCCAGCGGATCTCCACGTCCCGGTCGAAGGTCAGGCCCGCGTGGGTGAGTGCCTCCTTGACCGAAATATAGGCGTCGTGCAGATCGACGTATTTCCCTACGACCGCTATGGGAAGCTTGTGCTTTGGCCGCTTGATTGCGCTTACCATCTCTTGCCAATCGACCAGGTCACGCTGTTCCGCGGGGAGGTCCAGGCTCTCCACGATGAGCTTACCCAGGCCCTGCTCATCTAGGATAAGCGGCACCTCGTAGATGGTCGAGACGGTGGGAAGTGTGAAGACGGCCTCGCCGCGCACGTCGCAGTGGACGGTTATCTTCTGGCGTATATCGTCGGTGACCTCCTGATCGCTGCGACACACGATGGCGTCGGGATGGATGCCGATGCTACGAAGCTCCCTGACGCTGTGCTGCGTCGGCTTTGTCTTGAGCTCGCCCGTCGACGTGATGTAGGGCAGAAAGGTCACGTGCATGTAGAGGACGTTGTCCCGACCGACCTCGTTTCGCATCTGCCGGATCGCTTCGAGAAATGGCAAGCCCTCGATGTCGCCGACGGTGCCCCCGACCTCGACGACGATAACCTGGGCCTCGCTCTCCGCGGCCAGGCCGAGAATGCGTTGCTTGATGGCGTCGGTTACGTGGGGCACGGTCTGTATGGTGCCGCCCAGGAACTCACCCCTACGCTCGCGGGAGATTACGTCGCTGTACACCTGCCCGGCGGTCACGTTGCAGGAGCTGGTCAGGTGAGTGTCGATGAACCGCTCGTAGTGGCCGAGGTCCAGGTCTGTCTCACTTCCGTCGCTGGTAACGAAGACCTCCCCGTGCTGGTAGGGGGACATCGTTCCCGGGTCGACGTTCAAGTAAGGGTCGAGCTTCAGAAGAGAGACCGTGATGCCCATGCTCTTGAGGATGCGGCCGATCGAGCCGACGGTCACTCCCTTTCCAACGGAGCTTACGACCCCGCCGGTTACGAACACGAACTTGGTTGGCTCAGCGCGGACGGCCAATCGTTGGCGCTCCTATCCTGTGCCGCGCGGCACAACGCATCGCAATGCACCGGACGCGACAATAGGCCTGCTCGGGGGTGGCATTTCAAGAGGACGGGTTTCGCGCGTTGGCGTTTGGTGACCGCCGGATCTCGGAGGCCGCGTGCCGATCCGGGAACGTCCATGGCTTGGACCTCGGCCGCCTGCCCTTGCGCTCGGCAAAGTATAGGCGGGCCGGTGCGAGATTGTCAATCTGCGATTGCGCGATTCGAGCAAGCAGGATATGGCAAACATGTTCACAGTCTTCATTCCGGGCATGGCGCTACAGTGGGAACTGGCCGGCCGCGGTTCGAGCCGCTTATGGCTGGCCTGCCGATCCGGTCGGGCCGGCCTCCCTGGGCATCTGTTCGACGGCTTGCCGGATAAAGTTGACACCCACGAGGTTCCGCCAGGCGACAAGAAGCTTGATCGTAACGGGTCCAGGCGTCTGGTCGCCCAGGCGATAACCGTTGACAGTCGCTACCGGAAGAAGGCAGAACCGGGTGCTGGACACGAACGCCTCGCTGGCGTGATAGACGTCGCCAATGGAGTACTCAGCTTCGTCGACCTCGATACCGAGGGAGTCGCACAACTCCAGCGCGGTGCGCATACTCACTCCGGGCAGCACGTTGCGGCGGTTGGGCAGCTTAACCCGGTCATCGCGAACGAACATGAAATTCGCGCCCTGGCACTCCGTGATACGACCATTCGATCCGGTCATGAGCAAGAGCTGCCTCGGGCTGCCGGCCTTCGCGTCCGAACCACCGGTGTTGGGTGCCCCGTAGGTGACGGGGGTCACCACCTTCACGCCGCGTATGTAGCTGCTCGCGAACGCGCCAACGTCGAGCGGTTGGCAGTAGATGGCGACCGTTACGCGCGGGGGGCCGTCGGGAGTCTCCGGCTGGCTCAGCGCGACCAGCTGGGTGATAGTAAGCTCGCTGCCCTCAGGTAGGGGCCGGTTGGCCTCGAGCACCTTAAGGGTCAGCGCCTCCATCTCGTCAATCGAGACCCCGGCGTCGATGCCGGAGTAGCTGATCCCGTTGTAGAGCCGCTCGAGGTGGGCCCGCAACCGAAACGGCTCGCCGTCGAACGTGCGCTCGGTGTCGTAGTAGCCGCCGATGGACTGTCCCATCTGCTGCATTTCCCGGAGACCCTCGTCCTGAGGAACGAATCGGCCATTCAGGTACATCAACACTGGCATCGGACCTGCCGCCTTATCAAGCAGGCTTTCAAAGCACGCCCCCTGAACTACACCGCGCTAGCTGAAAAGCTCGCGGCGCACCTCTTCGCTGCGTTCCCTATCATCTGGATCGACTTCGGGGTAGGGTTCGCCGGGCATTCGGAGCGTGCCGTGGAACTCCGGCGGCCGTTTTTCGAAGAACGCCTTGCGGCCTTCGTCGCCGTCGGTGCTCATCTGCGTTACGAGCGTGTTCATCAGCGTCTGGACGCGCCAGGCCTCCGTGACCGGAATGTCGCTGAACCTGATTACGAACTCCTTCATCATGCGAACGGCCAGCGGAGGCATCTTAGCGATGGAGTCCGCGATCTCCTCCGCGCGGGACATCAGGCTCTCGTGCGGCGTGACCTCGTTGATGAGGTTGATGCGCAGAGCCTCCTTCGCGTCGAAGGGCTCGTCGGTCAGCAGAATACGCATCGCGTCGACGTAGGACACCTGGCGCGGCAGGTAGGTCGCGCCAGGGCCGTTTCCCACCCAGCCCTGGCTGAGCAGCGCGTACTTGAACCGGGCGTGCTCCTCGCAGGCGATGCGTATATCGGTCGAAGTCAACATCAGGTAGAAGCCGGCCCCGGCCGCCCAGCCATTGATAGCGCCGATGACCGGCTTCCAGATCTGGGGGTAATGGTCGCCCAGACGCCCATCCGCGCCGAACCTGGCCGCGCCGTTTACGCTTCCAGCGAGCGGCCAGAAGATAGCCTCGGTGCGAGCACGCTCTCGCTCTTCCGCCGTTATGTCAGGCCGCACCGCCAGATTGTGGCCGGCGCAGAAGTGGCGTTGGCCGACGGCGGTCAGGATCGCCACCCGCACGTCCATGTCCTCCCACGTCTCTTTCCAGACCTCGCTCAGCTCTTCGGCCGTTGGACGGTCGAGAATGTTCGCCTTCTCAGGGTTGTTGAGTGTGATGTGCGCGACGTGGCCCTTCTTTTCGTAGAGAACGCGCATGGGCGCTCAACCTCCTGCGGGTAGCTTGCGCCTGGGTGAGTGGTGGCGTGAGGTGCGAGTGGCGGCTAAGCCGTTATGTCGATGATCGAATAGTGAGACTTGCCGCGAGGCGTCTGCACCTCGACCGTTTGGCCCTTCTTCTGGCCGACGAGCGCCTTGCCGAGGGGAGAGACGTCGGAAATCTTCCTCTCGAGCGAGTTCGCCTCGCTTCGGCTGACCAGCATGTAGGTCTGTTCCCGCTTGGTCTTGGACTCTCGCACCTGGACGTGCATTCCAAGTCTCACTGTGGTGACAATTCCGCCGGTCCTGGCCTCGATAATAACCGAGGACTCGAGCGTCGATTCTATCGAACGGATTCGGGACTCGACCAAGCCCATCTGCTCCCTGGCGGCCTCGAGGGGAGCGTTCTCCCGGACGTCCTTGTCCGCGGCGGCGCGCTGTATCTGTGCAGCCGTCTTGGTACGTTCGGACTTCAACTTGCCCAGCTCTCCCGCCAGCTGCTCATACCCCTCACGGGTGATCTCGTTGGGGGCCTGCTTGTCCGCGTTGCCGGTCTTCATTGCACTGTTGCGAGGCCGACGGATTCGGAGGTGCTGAGCGAGCTTCTGGTCGGTAAACCCGCTCTTGTGAGAGTAGGTGAGGAACTCGCGCACTATCTGGAGCCGCTCGGCGGCCAGGGGAGTGGTGCCGTTGCCGGCCATCTTTTCGGCGTAGGTGCCAATGTCCGCGGGCTTCACCTTGGCGAAGGGCGTGTCGGGCTTGCACCACCTTATGAACTTGTCCAGCTCCGTGTTGTTGCGGGACACGGTGAGCGTATCAGCCTCGCTCTTGGCAGTGCGAGATTTGGCGCTCGCGCGCTTGGCCTTGCGCGCAGCCACATACTCGGCATACTTGCCCGCAGCCTGAAGGATAGTTATGGACTCGTTGGATTCCATGGATCGGCCTCCTTCGCCCTAAGTCCGTTAACCTCATGTTAATGAAGTGTGAAGCTGCATGTCAAACATTCGGGAGAACGCCACAACTGAGACTTGCAGCCACGGCTTACCGGCCAGGGGAAGCAACACCGCGGTAGGGCAGAGGAGGCCCGCCTACTGCTCGTCTTCGAGGGCGTAGGTGCTGATGTCCAACCCGTAGAGTCGCTTGCGGATATCGAGGTTTATGAAGGTCTCGGTCTTTCGCACGCCCGGAATGACACCGATCTTGGTCAGCAGCAGGTTACTCAGTGCGGCTGACGTCTTGAGCGTAGCCCAGGCGAACACGTCGTACGCACCTGTGCTCACGGTAACCCAGGTGATGTCGGGTATGTCGGTGAGCGCGTCCGCCACGTCGCCCACCTTATCGGCCTCCACCTGCACTCCGATGAGGACCTCGGACTCGTAGCCCAGCTTGTTAGGATCAGGGATCGCGACGATTCTTATCAAGCCCTCTTTGACCAACCGCTTTATGCGGCGCCGGACCGTCTCTTCACTCACCGGAACGTGTTCGGCTATCCCCGCGTTTGTGAGCGACCCGTTCTGCTGGAGGTGCGAAACTATGGCAACGTCAAGGGCATCCAACTGGTAGGTCATTTGATTGGACTCAACCTCGTCCCGTCAGCTATCGCTTCAACTTGCGTGGCATCCGCGTTCGCCGTCAACGGGTCTTGACTCCGGCGGCGAAGGCTTTCTGTAGATGGCATTTCTAGGTACATTTTATAGCACGCGGGCGCGCTTTTCAAAGTCCCGAAATGTTTCACGGAGGCCGACTCCATGGGACGGACAATCTTTGTTGACACCCAATTTACGTGGTGCTAGAATCAGCGTGCCTCGAGGGTGTGGAGATGCCGCACCACAGGCGGCCAACGCGTTCGATTTAGTGGACGCACGCGCATGGTGAAATTGCAATTGAGGCCTGGGAGGGTTGTCATATGACCGAAGAGAAGGTCGAGCTACATCGGGGCCTCCGCGACGTATACATAGACAGAACGACTTCGAGCTTCATCGACGGAAATATCGGTAAGCTCCTTTATAGAGGCTACAACATAGACGATCTGGCAGAGAACGCCTCCTTCGAGGAAACGATCTACCTGCTGCTTTATGGCAAGCTGCCGAACAGGACGGAACTCGATGAGTTCGACACGGTGTTGAAGGCGAATCGCCAACTGCCGGACGAAATCGTCGACATCATAAAGCTGACCAAGAACGCCCACCCGATGGACGTACTGCGAACGGCCATTTCCGCCCTCGCCACGTTCGACCCGGAAGTAGATGACAACTCGAAAGAAGCTACGCTGCGCAAGGGAGTGCGCCTGACGGCCCAGGCCCCAACCATCGTCGCCTCTCACGCCCGCATACGAGAGGGCAAGGACCCGATTACTCCCAACGAATCTCTGAGCCACGCGGGCAATTTCCTCTACATGCTCTCTGGCGACCTACCCGAGCCTGAGGACGTTCGCCTCATCGACAAGGACTTCGTGCTGCACGCGGAACACGGCGTCAATGCCTCCTCGTTCGGCGCAAGGGTTGCCGCCTCCACGCAGGCCGACCTTCATTGCGCGGTCGCGACCGGCGTGTCCGTCCTCAAGGGGCCTTCGCACGGAGGCGCGGCCGAAGAAGTGATGAAGATGGCCTTGGACATTGGCAATGAAGAGAATGCCGAGAGCTACGTGCGAGACATGCTGAGCAGGCGCGAAAGGGTGATGGGCTTCGGCCACCGCGTCTACAAGGCCGTGGATCCCCGCGCCAACCACCTGCGCCCCGACGCGAAAGCGCTCGGCGAGCGCAAGGGCCAACCCAAGTGGTTCTCCATCCTGCAAACCGTCTCAGAGGTAATGGAACCCTACGCCCGCAGGGGCATTTGCGAAAACGTCGACTTCTGGTCCGGATCGATCTACTACCTGCTCGACATCCCCGACGACCTGTTCATATCCATCTTCACCATGGGGCGTATACCCGGTTGGACCTCCCAGGTGATCGAACAGTTCGAGAACAACATCCTGCTGAGGCCGCGACTCCAGTACACGGGGCCGATGGACCTCGAGTACACGCCCATCGACGAGAGGGAGTAAGCCGGCACGAATACCGGCGACCCGTTAGTTCGCAGAGGAAGAGATCTTGGTGGATGAAGAGACGCAGGACGCCGCGGAAGTGTCAGACTGCCAACACTACTGGAAGATAGCCAGCCCCAACGGGCCAACCAGTATGGGTGAGTGCAAGCTGTGCGGTGCGCAGGCCGAGTTTCGCAACTCCATACCCGGCTCCGGCTGGGACAGGGAGAGCGCCCAGAGCAGAAGGGCCCGCCAGGCGCGCGGAGGCTAATCGCGCGTCATTGACCCAGAGCGGCCTGCTGGCCCTTCGACCAGAAACTCCCTCTCGCATCAAGGGTAGCGGTCTACACCTGGCCCGGCAAATCGCATCGACACGTGAACCCAACGGCAGGGACGCGCACCCTGCCGTTCTGACGAAACCGGCCTTGCCACCCCCCACCTTGGCCCGCTTTTCTATGCCCCACGTCGATTCCGGACACGCCCCCAGTCCCCCATCCGCCGCGACAAACGGCAGCCGCGTGGCCTCCACCGGCACCGCCCGGTATCGCTCCACTCCGACGACAAACGCCGCCGGTTCGCCGACACATGCCCACTAGCTCACTGGCCGCCCTCATCAGGGCAGAGGCGGAAGCCGGGGGGAGGCTGACCTTCGCGGAGTTCATGGCGATGGCGTTGTACCACCCCACGGGCGGATATTACACCCAGAGCGGCCGCGTAGGGGAAGGCGGCGACTTCTACACCAGCCCCGCCGCGCATCCCGCCTTCGGCGCACTGGTGTGCGTGCAGCTTTGGCGGATGTGGCAATGGCTGGGGCGCCCTTCGCGATTTACCGCCGTCGAGCTAGGCGCTGGGGACGGCCTGCTGGCCCGCGACATCTGCTCCTACGCCGACCGGCTGTCGCCGCAGTTCTCCGGGGCGCTGGTCTACCTGGCGGTCGACGTCCGCCGGCCGAGCGGCCCGTCGCCGGCACCCTGCAAGGTGCAGCAAATCATCAGCGACCGCCTGCCCCTTCGCGGCGTGACCGGCTGCGTCATCGCTAACGAACTGCTGGATGCCCTGCCATTCCACCAATTTCGCATAGGCGAAGGCGCACTTCGGGAAGTCTACGTCGTGCCCCACAACGAGGGAGGCTTGACGGAGGCGCTGGGCGAGCCGTCCACACCGCTGCTGGCAGAGCGGTTGGAGAGCCTGGGGCTGTCGCTGCCGGAGGGCTTTCTGGGCGAGGTCTGCCTTGAATTGCGGCCTTGGCTGAGAAGCGCGGCCGCGGCGTTGGACGAGGGCTACCTGATGACCATCGACTACGGCTTCCCTGCTGGGGAGCTGTACGCCCCGGAGAGGATGGGCGGTACCCTGCAGACCCACTACCGGCACACAAGCGGCGCCGACCCATTCGTGAGGATAGGGGAGCAGGACATTACCGCCCACGTGGACTTTACGTCGGTCATGTCGGAGGGCCGCGCGGCAGGACTCGACCCTGTGGCGTTCGGGCCGCAAGCGCGGTTCCTGCGTCACCTGGGCTTCGCCGACATGCTCCAGCGACTCCGAACTATGCCAATTGGAGACGCTGAGCGAAACGCGAATAGAATGGGCATGCTAGACCTGGTCAGACCGGGCGGCCTGGGGGACTTCCGGGTTCTGCTACAGCGCCGGGGCGAAGACACGGGCCACCGCGAGGAGCCGGCCTATACGCCGCCGGAACCGCTGGAACCGCCGCTGCTCAGCACCGAGCACGCTAGGCTCATCGCCGGCCGCTATCCACACGCCGCGCAGGGCATTCCGCCGGAGTTCGAGCGGCTGTGGCCGTTCGGGCAAGATCCCGGCCGAGACTAGAAGTCGCCTACTCGTTGAGGCCCAGCTCCGCTGCTACCGGCTTGAGAGCCTCGATGATGAATTCGATGTGCTCGTCGAGGTCCACTTCCAGTTCCTCAGCGCCCTGGAATATGTCCTCTCTGCTCACCGAGGCAGCGAACCGCTTGTCCTTGAACTTCCGCTTGACCGACCTGACCTTGGTGTCGGACAGGCTTTTCGTGGGCCGTACGAGCGCAACCGCCGTCACAAAGCCCGACAGCTCGTCGCAGGCGAAGAGGGCCTTCTCAAGCTGTGTCTCGCGGGCTATGCCGGTGTGGTTGCCGTGCGAGAGCACCGCGCGGACGATTTCCTCAGGAAAGCCGCGGGAGCGCAGAATCTCAGCGCCGTAGGTGGGATGGGACTCAGGAGTCGGGCAAACCTCCCAATCGAAGTCGTGCACCAGGCCCGCGATGCCCCACAACTCCTCGTCCTCGCCGTACTTGCGGGCATAGGCCCTCATGCAGGTCTCTACGGCGCGCAGATGCTTGCGCAGGCTCTCGCTCTTGGCGTACTCTTCCACAACCTCTTTTGCAGTAGTGCTGTCCATGAATCACCTCCGCTACCGGCAACCGCCCTGGCCGGCTTGGAATCCCGCCCCCGTATGCCGGAGGCTGTTCACGCCCGCTATGCCCCGCCGCCGTCCGGCTGAGGGCGCGGCGAGCACCTGCGAGCCGTGGTGATGAAGCCTGTGTGCGCCACCATGCGATGGTCCGGGCGCACGTTGCGCCGCCCCACCGTCCAGCCGCGCTGCATAACCTCGAAGGTCTCGATCAGGTCGAACGTGCGTCGTTCGCGCAGCTCCTGCGTCAACTGGTGCACCTGTAGTATGGTCGGCAGAAAGCTCAGAAATATGCCGCCGGGCAGCAGCCGCTCTTCGGCATGCGGGGCCACGTGCCACGGCTCCGGCAGGTCGAGCACGATGCGATCGAGACCCTCTTCGGAGAAACCCTCGCCCACGTCGCCGAGATTCAGGCTGAGATTGCTCGTGTCAGAGAACAGCGATTCGACGTTTGACCGTGCCCGCTCGAGCATGTCGGCGCGCACGTCGTAAGAGGCCACGGACCCCGTAGGCCCGACGGCCCTCAGCAGCGCCGCCGTGAGCGCGCCCGACCCGGTGCCCGCTTCGAGAACCCTGGCC
Source organism: Dehalococcoidia bacterium (assembly GCA_965217705.1). GTDB lineage: Bacteria > Chloroflexota > Dehalococcoidia > Lucifugimonadales > CATOSD01 > CATOSD01. Next base: position 283,245 of record CBDCJA010000002.1, read on the forward strand.
CCCGGGAAGATGTCGCCGTAGACCAGGATCGCGCCGAGATCCTTGGGATAGACAACGGTGGCGATGCGGGGCATCTCTAGCGTGAAGTCGGCCATCGTCGGCTTTACCGCGAGAAGGTAGTGGCCTTTGGAAGTGAGTAGCCACGCACCCTCATCCTGACCCAGCAACTCGTCGTGGCTGACGTGGCCTATGTGCGTGTGAAACTCCGCGGACCGCTCGAGCCGCACCATGTAGCGCCGGCCCTTGCGGTCTATCAGCAGTGCCGAATCGCCCTCCCTGAAAACGGGCGCTCGTGTCGCGTTGGCGTGCATCTGCGCTCCACGCGCGGCAGGGCGCCGGAGCCGGTTCGCCCCGGCCCCGGCCGCCTGACCGGCGCTAAAGCTTGTCCACCTCTTCCAGGACGGCCTCAGGGCTGAGTCCGGCCATGCCCTCGTAGGTGCGCACGTACCGCACAACACCTTCTTTGTCGATGATTATGATGGCGCGGTTGGACGTGCCTCGGTCGTCGTTGTAGATGCCGAAGAGCTGCGCGACGTTGCCCTTGGGGTGAAAGTCGCCCAGCAGAGGATACGGCAACCCGCCGATGGACGACGCGAATGCGGTTTGGGTGGGGGCAGCATCGGTGCTAATACCCAGAACCTGGGTATCCTTCCTCTCGAAGGCCGCATTGGCCATTCGGAAAGAGGAGACCTGGTGCGTTCAACCGCCTGTGAAGGAGAACAGGTGGAACGACAGGACTACGTTCTTGTCGCCTTTGTACTGGCTGAGTGTAACACTCTCGCCATTGTGGGCCCGTAGCGTAAAGTCGGGCGCGGCTTGGCCTACCTCGATCATGTGTTTCTCCTGACTTTGAATTGGTGTTGAGTTGCTTCTGGATGGCCGGCTATGACTCAGGGCGCCACCGCAGATAGGGCCGGCGGGCGGCCAGCGCCTCGTCCAGCCGCGTGTTGGGGGTGTCGTGCGGCGCGTCGTGGAGCAGGTCCGGCTCGTCGGCGGCCTCTTGCGCAATGGTCTTCATCACTTCGATGAAGTAGTCCAGCGTCTCCCTGGACTCGGTTTCGGTCGGCTCGATCATCAGCGCCTCCTCGACGATGAGCGGGAAGTACATCGTGGGAGGGTGTATACCGTAGTCGATCAGTCGCTTGGCGACGTCGAGCGCATTCACGCCGTGCGCCCGCTTCAGGCTGCGCGCGGAAAACACCACCTCGTGCATGCACACGCGGTCGTAGGGCAGGTCGTAAGAGTCTTTGAGCTGGCTCAGTATGTAGTTCGCGTTGATGACCGCGTCCTCGCTGATGCCGGCGATGCCCGGGCCGCCAAGCGTGGCGATGTAGGCGTAGGCACGAAGCAGCGCGCCGAAGTTGCCGTGGAACGCGCCCATGCGTCCTATGGTGTTCTCAGGCGTGGAGAAAGAGTATCGCTCCGAGCCGTCCTCCTCAACGTGGCGCGTCACGATCGGCGTCGGCAGGTACGGTTCCAGCTTCGGTCCGGATATCACCGGACCCGCGCCCGGGCCGCCGCCGCCGTGAGGCTGCGTGAAGGTCTTGTGCAGGTTGGAGTGGATGACGTCGAATCCCAGGTCGCCCAGCTTGACGCGGCCCAACAGGGCGTTAAGGTTCGCGCCGTCTCCGTAGACGATACCGCCCGCCTCACTGACGATACGGCACACCTCCAGGATGTGTCCGTCGAACAACCCCAGCGTGCTCGGCAGCGTGATCATCAGTCCGGCAAGCTCGTCGTTGACCGTGCTACGCAGCGCGTCGAGGTCGGTGTCGCCCCTCGCGTCCGACGGCAGCGTGACGACCTCGAAACCCGCCATAGCGGCCGACGCCGGATTGGTGCCGTGCGCGCTGTCCGGTATCAGCACGTTCTTGCGCTGCCCGTCGCCGTTGGCGAGGTGATATGCCCGCGTCATCAGCATCCCGGCCAGCTCCCCGTCCGCGCCCGCCATCGGGGCGAGCGAGGTCGCGGACATGCCGGTAATCTCGTTCAGGTAGCCCTGTAGCTCGTACATAAGCTTCAGCGCGCCCTGCACCGTAGACTCCGGTTGGTAGGGGTGGAGTTGGGCCATGCCCGGTGTTGACGAGACTTCGTCGTTCAGCTTGGGGTTGTACTTCATGGTGCAACTTCCAAGCGGATAGAAGTTGTGGTCGATCGAGAAGTTGAACTGGCTGAGCTGCGAGAAGTAGCGAACTATCTCCCCTTCACTCACTTCCGGCATGGGCAACTCACCGCGCAACATGTCCGACGGGGGCAACGGCTGCTCCGGCACGTCTAGCGGCTGCAGGGTAGTGCCGAGCCGGCCGCTCACGCTGCGCTCCATGAGGAGCCGCCGGCGGTCCCGCTCGTATCTGTCAAGCAGTGGGTTCATACCTGTGCGCCTATCTCCTCGAGTGCCGTCGCGAGCCGCTCGATCTCATCTCGGCTGTTGACCTCGGTGACGCACAGGAGCATGCCGTTCGGCGCTTGCTCGCTCACGTCCAGCCCACCGATGATCTTGTGCTCCAGCAGCCGCTCGTTCAACTCCGCGGGAGGCAGCGGGCAGCCAACCACGAACTCCTGGAAAAACGGGCCATCCATGGGTAGGGAGTAGCCCGGAATCTTCTTGATCAGCGAGGCTGTATAGTGAGACTTGTGGTAGGTAAGCTCGGCGATGTGTCGAAGGCCGCGCTTTCCGTTGGCCGTCATGTACACGGTGGTCATCAGCGCGATCAGCGCGACACTTGTGCAGATGTTGGACGTGGCGCGCTCTCGCCGGATGTGCTGTTCCCTGGTCTGGAGCGTCAGCACGTATGCGGTGCGGCCCCTGGTGTCGACGGTGCGTCCGACGATGCGCCCGGGCATCTGGCGCATGTACCGCTCCTTGCAGGCGAATATGCCCACGTACGGCCCGCCAAAAGTCGGCGGGACTCCCAGGGCCTGGCCCTCTGCCGCTACGATGTCGGCGTCGTACTCGCCCGGCGGCCTGAACATGCCAAGCGACAGCGGGTCCACGTAGCATACGAGCAGCGCGCCGCTGGAGTGCGCCAGCTCCGACAGCCGCTCCATCTCCTCCATGTAGCCGAAGAAGTTGGGCTGCTGCACCACCAGGCAGGCCGTACCCTCCCGCAACTCGGAGGCGTCGCTCGGCACGGTGTACAGTTCGATCCCCGGCGCCTGCGTGTAGGTGTCCAGCACCTTCGTGTACATCGGCGAGACGCTGGACAGGACCGCGATGCGGTCCCGCCTCGTCACGCGCGCTGCCATCAGCACACCCTCGGCTAGTGACGTAGAGCCGTCGTACATGCCGGCGTTGGCGACATCCATACCCGTGAGCTGGGCGCACAGGGTCTGGAACTCGAACTCGGTCTGAAGCGTGCCTTGCGAAACCTCGGGCTGATAGGGCGTGTACGAGGTCACGTATTCGCTGCGGCTGGTGATTTGCCGCACAATGGCGGGCACGTGGTGGCGGTATGAGCCCGCGCCCAGGAAGCAAGCGTAGTCGCCCGGTACGCTGTTCATCGCCGACAGATCGGCGACGTGGCGCATCAACTCGAACTCGGACTTCGGAGATGGAAGGTCAAGGGGGGGATTGCGGTGCTGTTCGGGTATGTCCTGGAACAGCTCTTCGACCGAATCGACGCCTATAGCGTCCAGCATATAACGGCGGTCGCTATCTGTGCTGGGTACGTAGGGAGAGACGAAATTGCCATTCTCCATCAGGCGGGCTAAGCCTCCTCAGCGGAGATGAGAGCGTCGTATTCCTCTGCGCTCAACAGTTTGTCGACTTCGGACTTGTCATTGACTTGAACCCGGAGCATCCAACCAAAATGAAAGGGGGAGTCGTTGACGAGCTGCGGGCCGTCCTCGAGTTGCTCGTTTCTCTCCAGCACCTCGCCGCTGACGGGCGTGAACAGGTCGGAGACGGCCTTTACGGACTCTATCTCGCCCATCTTTTCGAACTGGACTAGTTTCGCCCCCACTTCCGGCAACTCCACGAAGACCACGTCGCCGAGGCTATCCGCGGCAAACTCGGTGATGCCCACGATGCCGATGTCGTCCGACTCCAGCCGCAGCCACTCATGCTCCTTGGAATACCTCAGGTCAGGAGGGTTCATGTGCTACTTCTCCGCCTCCGCGTGTAAAAGGGCAGGCTCGTTACCTCGGCTTGCACGCGCCGTCCCCTGATGTCTATGTGGAAGCGCGAGCCCTCTGTTGAATAGCCGGTTTGAACGTAGCCGATGCCGATACTTCTGTCAAGAGTTGGCGAGTACCCGCCGCTGGTGACCTCCCCGATCTGCGCCGAGTCGTCCACGATGGGGTGCCCGTGCCGCGGAATGCCTCGCTCCACCATGTTGAAGCCTACCAGACGCCTGCTGACGCCCTCGTCGCGTATGCGCCGCAGCGCCGGCCCGGCGACGTACCGCTTGCGATTGGGCCGTACAAACCTCTCCAACGCGGCCTCGTAAGGGTTGATCGACGTGCTCATGTCGTTTCCGTGGAGCAGAAGTCCCGCCTCCATTCGCAGCACGTCCCTCGCGCCAAGTCCCGCTGCGATAGCTCCCCTGTCCATCAGCAGCGACCAGATACGCTCCGCGCTTTCGCTCGGCAGGATAAGCTCGAAACCGTCCTCTCCGGTGTAGCCGGTGCGAGCGAACATGGTTTCCACGCCGTCCAACTTGGCGTCCACGTAGCGGAATGGCCGGACTTTCGACAGGTCCACCGACGCCAGTGGCTCAAGGACGAACTCTGCCGCCGGCCCCTGGCAGGCAATCATGGCATAGTCGTCCGACACGTCCACGATGTCCGCCTTGTCAGGCCCTGTGTTCCACCTGACGATCCAGTCGAGCACGTCGGCGTGATTGCCCGCGTTCGGGATCACCAGGAACTGCTCTTCACCCTTTCGGTACACGATGCCGTCGTCGATGATGCCGCCCTGTTCGTCGCAGATAACGTTGTAACGGGCGCTGCCCGCACGTAGAGCCATAGCGCTCACGCTGAGAACGCTGCTCAGCAGTGGGGCCGCCCCTGGTCCGCTGATCTCGACTCGTCCCATGTGCGAGACGTCGAAGAGGCCCACTCCGAAGCGCACCAGCCTGGCCTCGTTCAAAATGCTGTCGTACTGGATGGGCATCTCCCATCCGGAGAAGGGCACCATCCTACCACCCAGCTCAACGTGGGTGCTGTACAGCGGTGTTCGCCTGAGTGTTTCCGTCATAGTCGCGCGTCGTCCCAAATGCTGTGACAGGTGTGTTAGGCGTCCACGACCGGCCTCTTGGACCGCCGCAGAATCCAAGATAATGTTAAGCTCTCGCCAACGGAGTGTCAACGCGACCGCGTCTGCGCGGCCTGCTCCAGCGCCGCGTGGAGCCTGTTTCAGATTACTTGGCGCCCCCAACACCGTTGTTCCCGCTCCCCGCCCATTCGGCAAGCTCAGGGCATGCCCATTCGACAAGCTCAGGGCATGCTTCCACGGGGACAGGCTTCGCGGGAAGGCGAAATCTGTTCGTTTCTGCGACATTCTGTGCGCCTCCTAGCTGAGGGTGTCGCCGGTCCCGCGCGAATCTGTAATGCCGGCGCGAGTTTTCGGGACACAAAAGTGGCGCCGCGTGGCAGTGGAGGACAGGGGGACGGAGCATGGTCACTCAGCCGTGTCTTCACTGCCACAGCCCACAAGGGACGCCCCTACGGATGCCTGGGGCCTTACCCGTTTGGAGATAGGTTTCCCGGGCCGCGGGGCCGGTTCCTCGCGTGGGCGAGGATAGCACGCGTGTGCTTATCCTTCAAGAGGGTTGGCGAAATTGCGGGATCGGGGTGGATTGGTGGGGAGAAATGGTGCAGACGTGGGGAAGAGGTGGGACGTGTGTGGGGTTGGATGGGTCAGGGCCGGGGAACGGGTGGCGCGGGAGGGTGACGTTTTTTTCGGGTGCTGGGAGCGAGTGGGTCGGGTGTGGGCGAGGTTGTACGGCCGGGGTGTCCGTTGGGGCGTTCGGGGGACATTGGCTAAGCAATATGGCGAACGCGAGGCGATGGCCGCAGGTTCAGAGTCGGGCGCGGGGGCAGGCTGTTCGCGAGGGAGACGGTTTTGGGCGCACCTGGTAATCTGAAACAGGCTCCCCCGCGTGATGTCGGAGGCGCACCACGCCCTATGGTGTTACAATTCGCCCCGGAACCACACCCATAAGTACACGGGAGATTTTCATGGCAGCAGTAAGACGAGCTGACGCGACCTGGACTGGCGACCTTCCATCAGGGAGCGGGGTCGTGGCAGCGACCACGAGCCAGGCGTTCGCCAACCTGGGCGTAAGCTGGCCCGCGCGAACGGAAGAGCCGGACGGACGCACCAGCCCTGAAGAGCTGATCGCCGCCGCACACGCCAGCTGCTTCTCGATGGCGCTCTCGGCCGGCCTGGGCAGGGCGGGCACGCCGCCGCAACAGTTGCGAGTGAGCGCCACGGTTACGTTCGACAACGTGGACGGTGGCTTCAAGGTCGTGTCGAGCGCTCTTACAGTGCAGGGCAAGGTCGACGGCATCGACGAGGACGCCTTCCGGCAGGCAGCCGAAGCGGCCAAAGACGGCTGCCCCATATCGCAGGCACTCTCGGGCAACGTCGAGCTGAGCGTAGAGGCCTCGCTGGACTAGGCGGCTCCACCCGCGTGGCGGCGCAGGCAGCCCGCCAGCGCCATCACGTCCTCCGCCCCCGTGCCCTCGACGTACACCCTCGATACGGGCCGGCCCAGCGACGCCAGCGCGCCAAGGTCGCCGTCCGCCTGCGCCCTTGCCAGCCGGCCGAAAGTGTAGCCGGCGCCCGGCACGACCACGTCACCGGCGCGCCCGGCGCGCGGCTTCTCCAGTAGCTGCAGGAACCGCCCGTTCGCCGGACCTCCCTTGTGCAACTGCCCGGTGGAGTGCATATAACGCGGCCCGTAGCCCACGGTGGTAGCGACACCGTGCACCTCTCCGACTGTGCGGCGTAGTTCGGCCAGCGCAGAATCAAGCTCTACGGTGCGGCGAACGAAGACCAGGACGGCAAGATAGCCGCCCGGCTGCGCATCGGCCAGAAGCTCGGCCGGCGATACGCCGCTTGGCGCGTCGTCCTTGCCGCCCGTTCCGTCGAGGACGCTTATCGCCATCCGCTTGGACAGCTCAACGTCCGGCTGGTCGAACGGATTTACCTCGAGGAGAGCCCCCGCGACCGCGGTAGCGAACTCCCAGCGATAGAACTCCCCCCATAGCTCGCTTTTCTCGCCAAGGTTCAGGGTCATCAACGGCCTGCGGCCTCGCACCGCAGAGTCGGCGACCGCATCGGTGGCGGCGTTGTCGTCGCCTTGCAGCCGCAAGTAGACAAGCAGCCGGTCGCCGCTGAGACGTGCCGACGGCGTGATTGGCTCGTCGACGACCGGCACGATTCCCTTGCCCTCCTTGCCCAGGCTCTCGGCCACCAACTGCTCAGCCCACGGCGCGAATGACGCCACTGACGGCGACATAAGCAGCGTCAGCTTGTGGCGCCCCTGGGCCGCGTGGGCTGCGATGGCCGCGCCGAGACACGCGGCTGGGTTGTCGCGCGCGGCCCGGCTATTCGAGCAGCGCCGGCCCATAGCGTCAATCCGGTCGAGTGCAACGTCGAGATCCAGGCCCAGGAGCGCCGCCGGCACGAGGCCGAAAAGCGATTGCACCGAGTAGCGCCCGCCAATGTCGGGATGGTTGGCGAACACGCGCCGGAAGCCCTCGCGCTCTCCCAGGGTGGCCAGCGGTGTATCAGGGTCGGTGATTGCCACGAAGTGTTGGCCCGCGGCAGCGGTGCCAACGCTCGCCTCCACCTCTCGCCTGAAGTGGCGGTAGAGCGCGTTCGTCTCGACGGTCGCGCCAGACTTGGACGAGACTATGAAGAGCGTCCTCTCGGGGTCGATGGCGTCTGTGGCGGCGCGGACTTCCGAAGGCAGCACCGAGTCGAGCACCCGCAGTTGGGGGTATCCGTCCGCGCTGCCGAAGGTGCGGGACAGCGCTTCGGGGCCGAGGCTGCTTCCGCCCATGCCCAGCAGCAGGACGCGCCGGAAGCCATCGGCGCGGACCTCGTCCGCGAAGCGTCGCAAAGAGGGGAGTTCGCTTCGCATAGCGAACGATACGTCCAGCCAGCCGAGCCGGTCCGCTATCTCGTCGGGGTGCGGCTTCCAGACCGTGTGGTCACGCCGCCAGACTCTGCCGATGATGTCCCGCCGGTCGATTTCCTCGCAGGCGAGTTCCATCATCGCTGCATATGCGGTCGGGCCCTCCGCCATTACGCCCCGGCCGCCGCCAGCAGCTTGGCCTTCGCCTCTATGTTGGCGAGAAGCGCGTCGTATGAGTCGGCAAAGGCTTTCACGCCCGCATCGAGCAGTTCGGCGGTCGTGCGCGCCATGCTGACGCCCGTCGCCTCCAGCGCGGCGACGTGGGCCTCCGCCTGCTCCAGCTCGCTCTCAAGCGAGGGCGCGGCGAGGCCGTGATCAAGAAACGCCTCTAGTGTCACGTCGGGCATCGTGTTGACGGTATCGGGGCCGACCAGGCCCTCGACGTAAAGGACGTCACTCAACGCTGCATTCTTGGTGCTGGTGCTCGCCCACAGGGGACGCTGCACCCTCGCGCCCCTGGAGGCAAGCTCCGCGAATCGTGCCGTGCCGAACGTCGCCTTGAAGTCACGGTATGCCAACTTGGCGTTCGAGACGGCGGCCCTGCTTGTCAGTCGAACTGCCGCGTCTCCGCCCAGTTCGGCCAGCCTCGCGTCGACGGACGTGTCGACGCGGCTGACGAAAAACGACGCCACCGACGCCACGCGCGAGACGTCCCCTCCGGCGGCGGCGAGGTCTTCGAGGCCGCCTATGTACGCCTCTCTGACGTTGGCGTACGCCTCCAGCGAGAAGATTAGGGTGACGTTGACGTTGACGCCGCTACCGATGAGCCGGCGAATTGCGGGGATGCCCGCCGGTGTCCCGGGGACCTTTATCATCACGTTGGGCCTGTCCAGCGCCGCGAACAGCCGCCTGGCGGCGCGCACCGTTCCCTCCGTGTCGTGGGCCAGGTGCGGGCTGACCTCGAAGGAGGCGAAGCCGTCTGCTCCGCCGGCGGCGGCGTAGGCCGGGCGCAGCATGTCCGCCGCGGCCCGGATGTCGTCGCCCGCCAGCGCCTCGAACACCTCCGACGGCCCCTTGCCCGCGCCTATCAGCGCGTCAAGGTCGGCGTCGTAGTCGGCACTCTCCGAGATTGCCTTTTCGAAGATGGTCGGATTCGAGGTCAAGCCGCTGACGCCGAGGTCAATCAGGCGCTGCAACTCGCCCGATCGCAGGTGCGCGCGGCTGATGTTGTCGTACCAGATCGACTGGCCGAGGTCCCTGACGCGAGTAATTGGATTGGTCATCGAGCGAGAGCCTCCGTGCAGAATTTGACTGACGACATGATACTTCAACGGGGAACTGCTTGGGAAACGGAGCGCGGTGAGGACTGCGACTGGAGCGGCGGATTCGCTGGCCGCGAAAGGCTCACTCCCGCTGGAAGGCGATGAACGGGCCGTTTCGCCGCGAATGCAGAGTTACGCGCGTGTCCGGCTCGATCTGTTCGTCCAGCGGGTGGCTGCACCTGATAGTGAACCCGGAAGGCGTTTGCACGTACAGGACGACCCTGTCGCCCAGGTATTCCGAAGAGCTAACGACGCAGGCGCCATCCTTGTCGGGGGCGGCCCTGAAGTCGTCTAGATGCACCAGCACGTCGACGAAGGCGTTGTCCTCCAACGTGCTGCGCGGACAGGTCACGGGTAGCGCTCCCGCGTCACCGTAGGCGACACCGCATGAGTGCCGGCCCGGCATCAGGTCGCAAGTGCGCGTCATCCGGGCCACGAACGCCGTCGCCGGCGAGCTGTAAATCTTGGCTGGAGTGTCGATCTGGTCGATGTGCCCGGCGTTCATCACGGCAATGCGATCGGCCATGGCGAACGCCTCCTGCCGGTTGTGCGTGACTAGGACAGTCGCGGTCTCCCCGGCGCGCAATATCGCCTCGACCTGCTGGCGCATTCGCGTGGCCATCTGCGCGTCGAGATTACTGAATGGCTCGTCCAGGAGCATCGTCACGGGGCGCGGCGCCAGCGTGCGCGCGAGGGCGACCCGCTGCTGCTGGCCGCCCGAAAGCTCGTGGGGATAGCTGTGCTCCAACCGCGCGAGCTGCACGAGGTCGAGGACCTGCCTAAGCCGATCCTGGCGCAATTCCCCGGGCAGCTTGCGCAGCCCGAACTCGACGTTCTGGCCGACCGTGAGGTGCGGGAAGAGCGCGTACTCCTGGAACACCATGCCCACGTTGCGCCGTTCGGGGGCGACGTGGGCCGTGGAGTGTGACACACGCCGACCCTTGATCTCGATCACCCCGGAGTCCAGGTACTCGAACCCCGCTATCAGCCGGAGCAGCGTCGTCTTTCCGCAGCCGCTGTCTCCGAGGATGGCGAGAATCTCGCCCGGTTCCAGGTGGAGATTGGCGCGCCTGACGGCCTGCACGGCGCCGAATGCCTTGCTCACCTCCCGGCACGACAAGACCGGCGAGGTCAATCCCTGGTCCTCCCCGATGCGGCCAACACAAATGCCATGGGTATGGAAGAGATGAGGACGAGCATCATGGCCGGAGCGGCGGCGCGCGCGAAGAATGCCTCGGACGATGCGGACCATACCGCCGTGGCAAGCGTTCCGAACCCCAGCGGGCCCAGTATGAGCGTTGCCGGCAACTCCTTGATGGTTATCAGAAAGGCGAGCGCCGCTCCCATGAGGACGCCCGAGCTGAGCAGCGGCATCGTGATGGACCTCAACACCTGCCAGGGACGCCTCCCCAACCCCCGTGCGGCGTCCTCGAGCCGCGGGCTGATCTGCTGGAGCCGCGAGCTTACCGCCCCGAGCGCGACGGGAAAGAAGAGCACGACGTAGGCGAAGACCAGCAGCCAAAGCGTCTGGTAGAGCGGGCGTACATAGTTCGCGCCGAAGTAGACGAGCGCCAGCGCGATGACCACGCCGGGCAGCGCGTAGCCCGTAAAGCTCGCCGTCTCAAGCACGCGGCTCAGTCTGCCCCTGTGGCGCACGATCACGACCGCGACCGGAATCGCCAACGCGGCAGTGGCGAACGCCGCCAGGCCGGACGCTACCACTGAGTTGCGCGTGGCCTCCCAGAGCGGCTGAAGCGGCTCGCCGAGGCCGAGGCCGCGCACAAGCCAGTAGGCCAGCATCGCCATCGGCAGCCCAAGCGAAAACAGCGCCACGCCGCCGCAGAACGTCAACGCCGGCCACTTCCACCGGCCGAGGCGGAGACGCCGGGGCACCCGCGCGGCAGCGGCGTTGGACTGGTAGTAACGCTCGCGGCCCTGGGTCACGTGCACCAGCACCAGCACAACGGCGGCCATAGCGACCAGCCCGAGCGCCAGCACGGCGGCGACGGAGCGATCGTAGGCCGATTCGTACTGCTGGTAGATGACCCAGGTGAAGGTCTGGTAACGCATCAGCGACACGGCGCCGAAGTCGCTGAGCGTGTACAGCGCGACCAGAAGACCGCCGGAGGCTATCGAAGGTCGAAGCTGGGGCAGAGTGACGCGCCACAGGGTCGCGAGCGGGCTGCAGCCCAAGCCGCGGGCCGACTCTTCAGTGGCGGGGTCCAGGTTGGACAGCGACGCTCTTATGGTGAGCATCATGTAGGGAAAACTGAGCAGCGCCAGCGTCAGCGTCGCTCCCGGCAGGCCGTATATCTCCGGCAGCCTCTCCAGGCCGAACGCATCTTGCAACGCGCCTTGAAGCAGGCCTCTGGGTCCGAGTACGGAGATGTACAGGAATGCTCCAACGAAGCTGGGGATCACCAGCGGGAGCACGCTCACCACGCCCCAAGCCCTGCGAAACGGCAGGTCGGTGCGGACCGTGAGCCAGGCCAAGGGCACCGCGATGGCGCCGGAAATCAGGGTCACGCTGCCCATCAGCAACAGGGTGCGACCAAGCGTGTAGAGTGTCTGGGCGCGGAACAGCAGGCCCCAGGCCTCGGCGGTCGCCCCGGAGCCGCGGATGACGAGGTACACGAGCGGCAGAAACATCGCCGCGCCGACAAGGAGCGCCGGCGCCAGAACAGCGATGGGAGGCATAGCCGGCCAAAGCCGCCGAATCCCTCCGCTGGCAGCGGCCCGCGACGCAACACCACTTATACTGTGCCCAATGGTTGCCAAGTGCCTAGTCTTCCTTCAAGTCAATCGAACCACTTGGGCAGTCTCCTTACTTTGCACGGCCACGCCACGCAAGAAAGCTCGTGCTAACTGCGAGGGTTAGGATATACTAAGTGTTAAAGTGCGTCAACACATACTGGCGGAATTAGGCAAGGCGTTGGCGACGCCAATGGCAAGGCTAACCCGTCGTGTCGTCGTGGTGTTGGGCCGTGCCCCTACGCGCCCGACTCCCTGATCTGTCCTTTTCCTCGCACTTCACGCGGAGTCCAGTGCGGACTGTGGCCGGAAAGCCTACCGCCCGGAAGGCCGCCCCGTCAGCGCCTCCACCAGCCCGGTGTCGTAGTCGCCGGAGCGAAACTGCGGCGAGGCCAGCGCCCGCAGCAGAAAGGGGATGTTAGTGGCCACCCCTTCGACCGCAAACTCGCCCAGCGCGTCCGCCATGGCGTCGATAGCGGCGTCCCTGGAGTCTCTAAGCACCATCACCTTTGCGAGCAGCGGGTCGAAGTAGGGAGTGACATCGTTGCCCTGCTGCACACCGGTATCGACGCGCACACCGTCGCCCGCCGGCGGGCGCCACGTGCTGATGATGCCAGGCGATGGCAGAAACGTGTCGGACCGCTCGGCGTACACGCGGCACTCCAGCGCGTGGCCCCGCGGCGCGACGTCACTCTGCCCGAGCGCGAGCGGCTCGCCCGCGGCAATACGTAGCTGCTGCTCCACCAGGTCGACTCCCGTCGTCAGCTCGGTTATGCCGTGTTCCACCTGCAGGCGCGTGTTGGCCTCCAGGAAGTAGCAAGTGCCGTCGGGCGCCCGCAGAAACTCGAACGTGCCGGCGTTCCGGTAGCCGATCCCCTTTGCCGCGGCCAACGCGCTGTCCATCAGGTCGTCGCGCTGCTCCGCTGTCAGGGCGGGTGAGGGCGTCTCCTCGATCACCTTCTGGTGCCTGCGCTGCACCGAGCACTCGCGCTCGAACAGGTGTAAGCAGTTGCCATCACCGTCGGCCAGCACCTGGGCCTCCACGTGGCGCGCGCGCGGAATGTACCTCTCCAGGTATAGTTCGCCACTGCCGAAGGCTCTGCGCGCGGAGGACCGCGCTCTGTTGGCGGCCCGCGCGAGCCGGGCCGGAGACTCGGCGACAGCCAGGCCAATGCCGCCGCCGCCCGCGCTGGCCTTGACCATCACCGGAAAACCCACGTCGTTCGCCACGTTCTCGAGAGCGCTCTCAGCCTCCACAAAGGCCGCGGGGAGCACGGGAACGCCGAACCGCGCAACAAACTGCCGCGCCTTCCACTTGTCGGCCATCGCCTCCATAACGGAGGGTGGCGGCCCGACAAAAGCGAGCCCCGCCCGTTCGCACGCCCGCGCGAAATCTGCATTCTCTGAGAGAAAACCGTAGCCCGGATGCACGGCCTCCGCCCCAGACTGGCGCGCGGCGTCGACCACGGCGTCTACGTCCAGGTAGCTCGCCGCGGGCGTCGCCCTCGCCGGCAGTGACACGGCGCGGTCAGCTGACTCGACGTGCAACGCCCCCCGCTCCAGCTCAGCGAACACGGCAACGGTCTCGACGCCGATGCGGCGACAGGTGGCAATCACGCGGCACGCCACTTCGCCGCGGTTCGCGACCAGAATCCGGTTGAACAAGTCCGATTCCCGGTCGGTCGTCGTTACAGCGTGCGACCGACGGCCGCTATGACTTCCAGGGCACGGTTCGACGATGCTTCACGATCGGCCCCGGCCAACACCGGGTGGGCTATGATCTCCGTCGCACCCATCGCGAACAGCTCCCGGAGCCGGTCCGCAACCGCTTCCTCGCTTCCCATGAACACCACGTCGTCGATCATGCCGTCGCTCCACTCGCCGGAAGATGCTTCCGGGTGGCCGGAGTCGGCGAACATCTGCTGGTAGAACGGCGAACGCGGGTAGTTGGACAGTTGCTCTCTCGACGCAGCGCGCGCCTCATCGGCGTTGTCGTGGACGCACACGGGGGCGTGCGCGACGAGCGGCGGCGTCGGGCGGCCGGCGCGCTCGGCGCCCCGCCGCATGGCCGGCAGGGCTACGTCGCGCAGGTAGTTGCCAGGGCACACCCAGCTTATCGCGCCGTCCGCTACCTCTCCGCACGCCTCGAAAGACCTCCGGCGAAGCGCCGAAGCCATTACGGGCACGTCGGGAATGGGGTCGTTTGCCAGCCGGGCGTGGGCATGGTACTGCGTGCCGTCGTAGTCGACCTCGCCGTCCCACAGCAGGGACTTGCAGACCTGGATGTACTCCTTCAGGTTGGTCAGCGGCGCCGTGTGCTCGATTCCGAAAGTGGGCTCGATGCTGACCTTGTGGCTAGGGCCGAGTCCGAGCCGGAAACGGCCCGGCGCGAGCTGCGCCACGACCTGGACCTGCTGAACGGTCGTTATCGGGTGTCTCGGATAGGTTGGCGTAATGCAGGTGCCGAGCAGGATGTTCTCGGTGCGCGCCGCCGCCGCCGCGAACAAGGTGATGCCGTCGATTCCGGCGCCTCCGGTGGTGAGCCACGCGGCGCCGATGCCACGCTTCTCCAGGTCCTCGATTCGCGCCAGAACATCCCTGCTGTCGCCGCCCATCGCGGCAACGCCGATGCGCTTCTCGCCCATTTGTCGCCTCCAGTATGATGATCGCCGCCCGCGCGGACGCCCCGCGCCGGCCCCATTGTACGCCATCGCGCCCTGCGCGTCAGTCGCTGCCCACCCGTTCCGCCGCGCCGGGGTTGAACAAGCACGGCGGGGGCGTGTACCATTGGCGCGCGGAGGGGCCCACAGAGGCCCCCATCCTGCGACGGTGCTAGATTGCCAATACTGCGAATCAACACCCATATCGACGTTCCCCCGGAGGAATTGTTCCGCCACGTCATGCTCTGGGACGCCGGCGGGCCCACTGACGAGGCGCGTTTCGTATCGCACTACGGCGAAATCGTGGAGCGGGACGGTGGCGCGCTGGTAATCGACGAGGACGTTGCGCGATACCCTGACGACCCGCCCGACATCGTGCGCTGGCGATGTTACTTCGAGTTCCCGGCGCGCCGGCAGATGGTCGCGGTGGATTCGGCGTGGGCGGACCGCGAAGACACCTTTTCCGCCGAGAACGGAGGCACGCGCTGGCACGTTCGGTGGCGCACCAAGTTGGGCGGCTACAGGGGCGTGTTGCAGTTCGTGTTCTTCTGGCTTGTTCAGGGGAGGCGTATGAGCCGAGACGTGTTCGATCCCGTCAGGGAGCGGTTCCCACCGGCCGTGTAGGAGACCCCTGCACAATCGTCATTCCGGCCCCCGCGCCGGAATCCAGAGCCGGGTCGGGCCGCACGGAAGGGCCGGAATGGCCTCAGCAGGCCGGCGGCTTACTCCCAGTCGAGCACGCGGCGCTCCCGTAGCGCCAGCACCTCTTCCCTGGAATAGCCCAGCTCGCCCAGTATCTCGAACGTATGCTGCCCCCTGGTGATGCCGGGGCCCGCCTTGCTGGGCGTTCGGGAGAACTTTAGCACCGGACTATATCTCCAGAAACTGCCAAGCCGCTCGCTCTCGACCTCCGTTATGAAGCCATTCTCGGCGACGTGGTCGTCGTCATTGAAGAAGTGGTACATGCCACGCTCTTCGACCTCTACGCAACCAAGGTCGGCGGCGGTCAGCGTCCGCTCCCAGTGCGGAGCAGGGGCAGAGGCAAAGGTGCCAGCCAGCTCGCCGGCCAGCTCAGCGTCGTTGGCCCGCCGCGCGTCGGCGGTGGCGAAACGGGGGTCGTCGGCAAGGTCGGGCCGCCCGACGGCCTCGCAGAGAGGCCGCCACTCCCTGGCAAGCGGGCAGGCCAGGTAGACCCAGCCACGTTCGGCCTCGTAGAGCCGGTACAGGGCGTTTGGGCCGTATCCGGCGGCGTCGGAGACCTCCCGCGGAGGCTTGCCCTCGTAGTCGAAGAAGTCGTCCGCGTTCGCGTAGGCATTCGCGCCAATCATCGTCGTCTCAATGTACTGGCCTTCGCCGTAACGATCACGCGCGTATAGCCCCAGTGCGACGGCGGTCGACGCCACCATCGAAGTGTTCGGGTCGGGGTTCACGTCCTGGGCGCGGCCCAGCACCCGGGACACTTCCACAACCTCGTCCATGGTCATGGCCGCGTCCGGGTCTGGCAGCGCGTCCCGCCCTGCCTGCGCCGTCGCGCCGCCGGACACCGCGCCGCCGATTGGGTGCATGGCCGGCCGGCGGTGGTACGGTCCGGTGGAGCCGTAGCCGCCCACGTACACGTAGACGATGTTCGGGTTCAGCTTCCTCGCCTGCTCAAGCCCGACGCCAAGACGCTCCGGAGCGCCGGGCCGCATGTTGTGCATGAGCACGTCGACTTTTTCAACCAGGGAGTAGAGTATCGCCTGGCCCTCCGGCGTCTTCAGGTCGACCGACAGCCCCTGGGTGCCGGCCATGGTCCGGTTGGAGGCGATGCCGTTGTTCATATTGCGCATCCAGTCGCCCTCCAGCGTCTCGATGCGGATGACTCGTGCCCCAAGCTCGGCGAGCAGCGATCCTCCCAATGGTCCGGCGATGACGGTGGACAGGTCCAGCACCGTCACACCTTCGAACGGATGACCAGGCAGTCCGCCCGTCGACGCCTCACCTCGGTCGGTCCGCTCGGCTCCGTTCAGCCGGGCGAGCAGCTCGGCCGTGTGCTGGCCCGCCTTGGGCGCGGGGCCCTGTATTCTGGGGGGCGTGGCGCTCATCGCGCACAACGGCCCGAGTTGCCTGGTCGGGCCGACCGCAGGGTCGAACAGGCGCTGGACGTGGCCGTTGTGAACCATCTGAACGTGGTCCAGTGCCTCTCCGGAGGTCATGAACGGTTCCGCGGCAACGTCGGTAGTGTCGTTGACGAACACTGACATCCACTCGTAGAGCGTCTTCTGACCAACGCGCTCCAGGATAATCTTGCGCAGGGCGTCGCGGTCTTCCTCCAGGAGAGTGGGCGCGGTCTTGAATCGCGAGTCCTCGTATATGTAGTCGAGCTCCAGGGCGCGAATCTCGGCGTGGAAGAGCCGGAACATCAGGTTGGCAAGCTGAATCCACTTGCCGTCCTTCGTCCGGGCGGGCAGATACTGGATAGGTCCCGACCTGCGCAGGTTCACCATGGCGTCTTCGGGGAAACCGTCGGGGTCCTTAATCATCATCTGCCAGATGAGCCACTGGAGCATGTCGTAGTACGTAACCGCCTGAAGCAGGCTGGTCTCAACTAGCTGGCCCACGCCCGTCCTGTCGCGCACCATCAGGGCGCCGACGACTCCCCGCACCGTCGCCATGGCGGCCGTGTGGTTCGCGACCTTCACGGCGGCGTGGTGCGGTCCCTGGCGTGGTGTCTGGCCGGCGAAGTTCATCAGCCGGCCGGTCTTGGCCTGTACGAGGCCCTCATAGCCCCGATAGTTAGCGTAGGGGCCTTTCGGCCCGAATCCGGTGATGGAGGCGTAGACCAGGTCGGGGCGCTGCCCCTTGAGCGTTTCGTATCCGAGGCGGAGTCTATTCACGGTGGCGGGGCGTAAGCCGACCACGACGACGTCCGACTGGCGAGCCAGGCCAAGGGCGTCGCGGTAGCCTTCAGGCGACGACAGGTCGAGACACACGCTCTTCTTGCCCCGGTGCCAGAGCACCGAGGCCGGGAAAGCTCTGAACGAGTCTCCGCCGGGAGGCTCTACCTTGACTACTTCGGCCCCGAAGTCGGAGAGAACCATGGTGGCGACTGAGCCTGCCATGCCCTTCGTGAAGTCCAGGACGCGGATGCCCTCGAGAACCTGTCGCAATTCGTCCCTCCTGGGCCGCTCCGGCGGCTGCCTACGTTCCGGGGTCGCCTGCCCTCCTGCCGATTGTGGAGTCGTAGTCGCGTTGGAGATCCTCTGGCAGGTAGGTCTCCTCGAGTTCGCGCACCCGTGCGATCGACAGCAGATCTGCGGGGAGCTGACGCTCGGCCGGCTTGGCATCGACCTCTTTGCGCCACTCGTACAGCGACTGCACGCCGCGTTCCTTGAAGTCGAGCAGCGCCTCCCAGCCTGCCTGGCCCATAGGTCCGCCCGAAAGCCCCACGTAGAGCGCGATCTTCTGCCCATCGGCCTCCTGCTCTTCAAGCGTCGGGCCGGGGATGTAGTTGCCCTCGTCGTCGCGGTAGATCACGTCGTGGAGCAGACAGAACGACGGGAGGTCCACCGACGCCATCGCTATCTTGCACTCCTCCCACGATTGGAGCGACTCGAAGAAGATGACGTCCACGCCGGCCTCCTCGTACGCCTTGCCGCGGGCCAGCACTTCGTCGAAGCCGCCGCCCTCCGCGCCGCGGGCGTCGCTGCGCGCCACGATAACGAAGTTGGGGTCGAGCTCGTTGCGGGCGTCGATGGCGGCCCTGTACTTGCCCACGGCCTCATCGGTGCTGATGAGCCGGCGGCCCGCCATGCTGCCCGACTTCTTGGGGAAGTCCTGGTCTTCCAGGTGCACCCCTGCGACGCCCTGGCTGATGTACTCCTTGATGGAGCGGTAGACGTTAAGCGCGTTGCCGTAGCCGGTGTCTATGTCGGCGAAGACGGGAATGTTGACCGTCCTTGCGATTCTTCCGGCATTGTCGGCCATCTCCTTCATGGAGATTACGCCAACGTCGGGCCAGCCGATGGTCCAGCCCGAGGTCATCGAGCCGGACATGTAGAACGCCTCGTAGCCCGCCCGCTCGGTCAGCATGGCGTGATAGGGCGTGGACCCGCCCGGCACGATGGTCAGGCCGGGACGGTAGAATATCTCCCTCAGCTTCTTGGTCATCTCCGGGTTGGTGGGCGGCATGTGCTGAACCTCCTGATTCAAGGGTGCTGTGCCGGCAGGGTGGCCCGGCGGTTGTTGCCGCGGCCCTGCTAGCCGCTGACATTGTAAAGCCTCGCGCAGTTGTCCCAAAAAATCTTGCGCTTGGACCGCTCGCTTACGTTAGGAAGGTCGATGAAAGTCTTCATAGCCTCTGGGTAAAGCGAGTCCAGATGCGGGTAGTCCGTAGATATTACAATGTTATCGTCGCCGATGTCATCTATCACCTGCGACACAAGCGCCTCTCCCGGGTCGACGGCGATGTAGCACTGCCGCAGAAAGTACTCGGATGGCTTCAGGCTGAGCGGTATCTCCTCGGCGTCCTCGAACAGCTCCCACTGCTCGTCGAGCCGCCAGAGCAGCCAGGGCAACCACGCGCAGTTACCCTCCAGAAACCCCATTCGCAGGCCTGGAAAGCGCTCCAGAACGCCGCCCAGGATGGCCGAGCCGATGGCCCACATGATGTTGAGTGGGGCAGTGAAGGCGTGGGACAACACGGTGGCATTGGGATGGTCCCGGAACCAGTTGCCCGGGCTCTCGATCGCATAGCCCCCGGACTGGCTGTGAAAGGTAGCGGGAACGTCCAGCCCCTGGAGCGCAGACCATAGGACGTCCACGTCCGGGTCGTGCAGGTACCGGCCTCTGACCGGATGCGGCAGCAGCGTTACCGCCCTCATGCCCAATTCGCCGACGGCCCGCCGGGCCTCTTGCGCTGCCAGATCAGGGTCGTGCAGCGTGACGATGGCCGACGGCAACAGCCGCGTTGGCTCCGCGCTGGCGAACTCCGCGAGCCAGTCGTTGTACGCCCGGCATATAGCGGTCGCGTACTCGGCGTCCAGGTCGTCACGGTCCACGTACATGTGGCTGCGGGAGCGGAACAACACCGCTACTTCCACGCCCTCCTTGTCCATGGCCTCCAGCAGCAGCTCCGCCGTGTATCCCCGCATCTGCTCCTCGACGTAGCGGTCCTGCACCCGCGCGCCCAGTATAGCCTGCGCCCTGAGCATCTTCTGGCGGTTGGCCTCGAACTCCGGACTCCCGGCGTCGGGCGGCTCGGTCACCAGGTCGAAGAATTGCCCCGATCCGGTGTGCACCCGCATTCTGGGGTCGAGATAGCGGTCGAACATGTCCGGAGGCTCCATCACGTGGATGTCGCTGTCCAGGATTCTGTAACCGTGCTTCGCCATCGACCACCTCGTGAAACTGGCGCCCGGCTTGGCCCCTGCCGGCGGCCAAGGGCAGTATATCAGCACATGCAATCAACCGTAAGCGAGAGCTGTCGGCCCTGTTACCCTGATCGCAGCGGCCGGCGCGGGGTAGTTCTCCGCAAAGTTGACAAGGTTCTGCCTTCTGTTTAACCTTCGGGCACAAAATGCACAGGTATTCAGTACGCGGCGAGTTATATGTGACAGAACACGTGACGGCAACACCGGACGTCGAGGCGGAGCTGGCCGCTTTGCGAAAGCGGGTCGGCGAGTTGGAGGCCGTTCTGGCACAAAGACGGCCCTTGTGGGAGACCGTCGGAAGCGATGAGGCCCATTACAAGGCGGCTTTCGACAACGTGGCCGACGCGATCGTGATAAACGTCGGGAGACGGCGCGTACTGATGAACCGTGCATTCCTGAAACTACATGGCCTCGCCGATGAGTCCGAGGTGTCGGGTCTTCCGCTGGACCACTTTGTCGTTCCCGAAGACCGCCCGATTGTCGGCGACTACATGGCGGCCAGGGAGCGCGGCGAACCCGTTCCGGGAGTGTTCCTTTACAGAATCAGACGCTCGGATAGCGAAGTCCGAATGGTAGAAGCCACGGCCGTGGCCACGGCCTTCCTCGGGCGTCGGGCCACCTTCGCCGTTCTGCGGGACGTGACCGAGCGCAGCAACGCCGAGGAAGAGGCTCGGCGCCGTTCCGAAGACACGGCAGCCCTCTACACCATGGCCCACGCGCTGGCTCAGCCGGGCAGTTACAGAGAGCGAGTGACCAGTCTCCTCGAGGCCCTGGTCGATCTGACGCGCGCCGACCAGGT
Source organism: Dehalococcoidia bacterium (assembly GCA_965217705.1). Classification (GTDB taxonomy): domain Bacteria; phylum Chloroflexota; class Dehalococcoidia; order Lucifugimonadales; family CATOSD01; genus CATOSD01. The sequence continues at coordinate 304,275 of CBDCJA010000002.1, forward strand.
GGGCCTAAGGGTGCCCGACCAGAGTGGTGAAGGGTTGGTGGTGCTGGCCGCGGTCGGGCCGGCAGTCGGCGGCGACAGGCAGCACCTGCTCCCGTATGCCCAGAGCGTGACCGGCAAGGCCTTCACGCAGGGTGAACCGGTCATCGTGAACGACTATCGCAACAGCGATATGGCCATCCCAACGCTGCTGGACAGGGGAATCGGGTCTATGGCCTCTTTGCCTGTCAAGGTTACCGGGCGAATAATCGGGGTGATCAATATCCTCTCCAGTCTTCCCGACCACTTCACCGCTGACCGCGTCAGGTTTCTCACCACCATCGCCGGAGGCGTTGGAGCGCTGCTGGAAAACGCGCGGCTGCAAGAAGCGCTTGAACTGCGAGCGGTGGAGCTGGCCCGCTCGAACGCCGACCTGGAGCAGTTCGCCTACGTCGCTTCCCACGACCTTCAGGAGCCGCTGCGGTCGGTCGTCGGGTTTACGAGCCTGCTGTCGCGACGCTACAGCGGCAAGCTGGATGATGACGCGGACCGGTTCATCGGGAGAGCGGTGGCCGCCGCTTCCAGGATGCAGGTCCTGATAAACGACCTGCTATCCTACAGCCGTGTCGGCCAGAACCTGGACGACCTGGAGAGCGTGGACGTCCGCGCACTGCTTGACCGCGAGCTGGACTCGCTTCATGCGTCCATCGAAGAGAGCGGGGGGCGCGTAACCTGCGGACAGTTGCCCACCATTACGGCCGACTCCACCCTCTTGGGGCACGTGTTTCGCAATCTCGTAGGCAATGCCATCAAGTATCGCGGCGAAGAGCCGCCTGAAGTACACGTCTCGGCGGAGGACCTCGGCGATGAGTGGAAGTTCGTCGTGCGGGACAACGGCATAGGCATCGATCCCCAATTCTCCGAACGTATCTTCACCATATTTCAACGCCTTCACCCACGCGGGAAGTACCCCGGCACCGGCATCGGCCTGTCGATCAGCAAGAAGGCCGTCGAACGCCTGGGCGGGCGGATATGGGTGGAGTCCCGGCTGGGGCAGGGCTCCACTTTTTGTTTCACCCTGCCGGCGCAGTTGCGCCGAGGACCGGTGTTGGACGCCGGGAGACCCGCAATAGAGGAATCCCTTTAGCCGGTTTCCCAGACCACTTTGATAGGCTTGGAGAAGCGAATGCAGGCGAGAAAGTTGACGCGGCCAATCGAGATTCTTCACGTCGAGGACTCTCCTGACGACGTTGAGCTGACGCTTGAGGGCCTGAAGGACAGCAGTCTGCCGTACAACCTGACGGCCCTGCCCGATGGCGTGGAGGCTCTCGCGTTCCTGCGAAAGCAACGGGAATACGCCGGCGCTCCCGACCCCGACATTATCCTGCTCGACTTGAACTTGCCGAAGATGGACGGACGCCAGGTGCTGGAGGAGATCAAGACCGACGAGGGACTGAAACACATACCGGTGGTGGTGCTGACCACGTCCCAGGCTGAAGAGGACATCCTGAGGAGCTACCAGCTCCACGCGAACTGCTACATTACAAAGCCAGTGGAGCTGGACCAGTTCTTCGCAGCGATTAACTCAATCGAAGACTTCTGGCTGAAACAGGCGCAGCTGCCATGCGGCGGGAACTGATCTGAACCCCGGCAATCGATGCGAAATTGCGCCTGGTAGCACAGGCGAGGGATGGGCCGTGGCTGATGGGCGAACGACCATATTGCTCGTAGAAGACAATCCGGACGACGCGCTGCTGATCCAGGAGATGCTTGCCGACGCTGACGGCGGATCGTTCGAGTGGATTCACGCCGAGAGGCTGTCTGAGGGGCTGGAAGAGTTGGCCGCAGGCAGTGCCGACGTGGTGCTGCTCGACTTGTCCCTTCCCGATAGCCACGGCCTGGACACCTTTGCAACGGCGCACTCGCATGCGCCCGAGACTCCCATAATCCTCCTGACAGGATTGGACGACGAAGAACTGGCGGTGCAGGCGGTACAACTTGGAGCGCAGGACTACCTCTCGAAGAGCCGGATGGAAGGGCAACTGCTCGTCCGCTCGCTACGCTACGCGATCGAAAGGCAAAACCTCCTTGCGGAGTTGGTGATACAGTCCGGCGAACTCGCCCGGCTCAATGAAGACTTGAGACGCTCCAACGCCGAGCTGGAGCAGTTCGCATACGTGGCATCCCACGACCTGCAAGAGCCGCTGCGCATGGTCTCAAGCTACGTCGAAATTCTCGCGGAAGACTACTCCGGCCGGCTGGACGCCGACGCCGACAGATTTATCGGCTACGTGGTGGATGGCGCAACACGAATGAAGGGTCTCATCAACGACCTTCTGACGTACTCCCGCGTTGGAACGCAGGGGAAGCCATTCGGTCCCGCCGATTGCGACCTGATTGTGGAGCGCGTGCTGATGGACCAGGCCCGCGCCCTGGAGGAGTGCGGCGGCACGGTTACCTGCACGGAACTGCCCGTTGTGACCGGAGATGATACGCAGCTAACGCAGCTGCTGCAAAACCTTCTGAGCAACGCGCTAAAGTACAGGCGCGACGTTGCGCCGCGAGTGCACGTCTGCGTTGAGAAGCGACCTGGTGCGTGGGCTTTCTCCGTCAGCGACAACGGAATCGGAATTGCGCCCCGTCACTCTGAGCGCATTTTTCAGATGTTCCAGCGGCTGCACCACCGAAGCGAGTATCCCGGCTCGGGAATCGGTCTGGCCGTATGCCAGAAAATCGTGGAAAGACACGGCGGAAGAATCTGGGTAGAGTCCGAACTGGGCAAGGGGTCTACCTTCCATTTCACAATTTCGACGTCACTGGAAGAGGAGGCTGACCATGGTAGTTGAAGATTCGGACATCAGACCCGTTGACGTACTGCTGGTAGAAGACAACCCCGCGGACGTGGAGTTGACGCAGCGAATACTGAGTGACTCCGATCGCCCCCTGCGCGTTACCGTCGCCCAGGATGGGGAAGTAGCGATGGCGATGCTGCGCAAGGTAGGCGAACACTCCGACACACCAACGCCCGACCTGGTGCTTCTCGACCTCAACATGCCCAGGATGAACGGGTACGAAGTGTTGCAGGAGATGAGCCAGAGCCAGGACCTGAATCTTATTCCGATTCTGATACTGACCTCAACACAGGCCGAGAGAGACAGGCTGCAGTTCTCCAACGTCAGTCCAAACCGTTACTGCACCAAGCCCCTGCCCATTTCACGGTTCAACGACATCCTGGGCTGGCTGAGGTCGGAGGAGTACGTTTCCTGGTCTGCCCTCGGCACACAGAGCGTCCAGGAGAGAGAGCCGGCGATGCTGGAGAAGTTCTCCGAGATCGCGTCGCTCGCCGACCGTGGCCGGTTGGAGCGCGTTGAGACACTGCTCCGCGCCGAACACGACATGCAGGCAGACGGGATCCGGGGGATGATGGCGTCCAGGCTGCGCGTCCTACTCCAGATGGACGAGGAGGCCGCGAAAAACATCGCCACTTCGTATAGCGCGGCTGTACAACATCTGTCCTCCGAACAGGCCATGCTTCACGTCGCGATTTCGCAACGCCTGAGCCAGGATTTCTCGGAAGATGAGCAGGCCAGGCTGCTGGCCATACACCCGGAAGTCCTCGGCGCCAGACATCAACCGCCGCGAGCACCCGTGCAGGAGGTTGAGCCGGCCGCCCCCCGCCGATGGTGGTGGCCGTTCGGTAGCTAGCCGCGATTCCGACCCCCACCTCGTCCTGGTCGGCTCGTCGCCGGCGTTCCGCACGTCGTGGTGCTCTTGCGGTCCGCGGGGCTGGCGCGCCACGCGATAACGCGCCCGCGTGCTATAATTTGCTATGCATCGGTGAAGACACACGCACTCGAAAGGCCATCTGTGACCGACGATACAACACCAATCGACCTGGAGAAGATAGTGTCGCTTTGCAAGCGGCGAGGCTTCGTCTTCCAGAGCAGCGAGGTCTACGGAGGCCTGGCCAGCACGTATGACTACGGACCGCTCGGCGTCGAGCTCAAGCGCAACGTGAAGGACGCCTGGTGGCGCAGGTTCGTATGGGGCCGGGACGACATGGTTGGCCTGGACTCGGCAATCATCATGCACCCGGACGTCTGGCGCGCCAGCGGCCACCTGGAGAGTTTCACCGACCCGCTCGTGGACTGCCGCGACTGCCGCAAGCGCTGGCGCGAAGACCAGCTCGACGAGCCACGCTGCCCCGACTGCGGCGGCGGGCTGACCGAGTCCCGCAACTTCAACCTGATGTTCCGTACCTACATGGGGCCGGTCGAGGAAGAGGCGTCGACCGTCTACCTCAGGCCCGAAACGGCCCAGGGCATATTCGTCAACTTCAACAACGTGCTCAACACCACCCGCCGCAAGCTGCCCTTCGGCGTGGCGCAGATCGGCAAGGCCTTTCGCAACGAGATCACCACCGGCAACTTCATCTTCCGCACCCGCGAGTTCGAGATTATGGAGATCGAGTATTTCGTGAAGCCGGGCGAAGACGATGAGTGCCACCGCCTGTGGGTGGAGGAGTGCCTGGACTGGTACCGCGAGCTGGGCATCAATCCCGAACGGCTGCGAGTCCGGGAGCACGAGGGCAGCGAGCTGGCCCACTACTCCAAGGCGACGCACGACATCGAATACCGCTTTCCCTGGGGCTGGGGAGAGATACAGGGAATCGCCAACCGAACGGACTACGATCTGTCCGCCCACGGTTCAGAAAGCGGGGAGTCGCTGTCGTGGTTCGACGACGAGACCGGCCAGCGCGTGGTGCCCTACGTTGTCGAGCCTTCCGCCGGCGTCGACCGCGCCCTGATGACGTTCCTGGTGGACGCCTACACTGAAGAGGAGGCCCCCACGGCGTCGGGCCGCACCGAGCGCCGCGTTGTTCTGCGCCTTCACCCGTCACTCGCGCCGGTGAAGGTCGCGGTGCTGCCGCTCAGCCGAAACCAGAGGCTGGAGCCGCTGGCCCGGAGCGTCTTCGAGAGCGTCAGGCGCTCGGCGGGGATGAACGGCGTCGTGCAGTACGACTCGGCCCAGAGCATCGGGCGGCGCTACCGACGGCAGGACGAGATTGGTACACCCATCTGTGTCACGGTGGACTTCGACTCGCTGGACGACAACGCGGTCACCATACGCGAGCGCGACTCGATGGCGCAGACGCGCGTCGCCATCGACGCGCTGCCCGGGGAGTTGGCGAGCCGCCTGGCCGGCTGACGGACGGGCACGGCAGAGCCCCAAGAGCCACGTGCGCCACTTTACCGCGAGACGATAGGGGGAAGCGCCGTCATGGGCCTCGAGGTCGCCGAAATCACCATGAACTGGCTCGGAGCCCCCACCGGCGCGGCCCACAGTTTCGCGAACAGCCTGGTGGAAGGCTCGGACGCCTGGGGACCCGGCATCGCCTTCGGGTTCTACTCCAGAGACGACCTCGTCAGCGAGGCGAGACGGTACTGCGAATCGAATCCGGCTTCCCCGGAGGAGCGAGACCAGATACGGCGATGGATCGAGGGTCTGCCATTCGACGACAGCGACTTCGTGGCGCTTTACTTCAGCTGGTAGGCCCACAAGCAGCCGCATGAAGATAGTACACTTCAGCGACGTCCACGTAGGTGTCGAAAACTACGGCCGGATCGACCCCGACACGGGGCTGTCGGCTCGGCTGGGCGACTTCCTCGCCACGTTCGACGAGGTCGTCGAGTACGCCATCGCCGAACGCGCCGACCTCGCGCTGTTCACGGGCGACGCCTACAAGAGCCGCAACCCAAGCCAGACGCACCAGCGCGAGTTCGCCGCCCGCATCGCCAGGCTTGCCAACGCCGGCATTCCGGTATTCCTGGTGGTCGGCAACCACGACATGCCCCTCACGTCCGGCCCCGCGACGGCGCTCGAGATCTTCGACACGCTGGGCGTCCGTATGGTGCACGTCGGCGAGCGGCTGGCCACGCACGTCATTGACACAGATTCCGGGCCGGTGCAGATCGTCTCTGTTCCATGGGTCAGGCGCAGCCACTTCCTGGCATCCGAGGAGAGGAGCGGGCTGACGATCGACGCAATTAACGCCCTGATCCAGGACCGCCTGACCGAGGGCGTGAAGTCACTCGCGGAGCGGCTGGACCCGTCCCTGCCCGCCGTGTTGGCCGCGCACGTGACCGTAAGCTCCGCAGTGGTGGGCGGCTCCACCCGCGACGGTGTGCGGCACGGCTCCGAGCGCAGCATGATGCTGGGCCGGGACCACGTGCTGCTTCGCAGCAGCTTGGCGCGTCCGCAGTTCGACTACGTGGCGCTGGGTCACATTCACAAGCACCAGATTGTTGGCGAGCAGCCCATGATGGCCTACGCCGGCAGCCTCGAGCGCGTGGACTTCGGCGAGGAGTCTGACGACAAAGGCTTCTGCGTTGTAGAGTTGGACCCTTCGCTTTCCGCGGGGTCACGCCTGAAGTCATTCAGTTTCCAGAAGGTGAACGCGAGAAGGTTCATCACCATCGACGTCAGGCTGCAATACGGAGACCCCGATCCGACGGCCACGGTGCTGAGTGAGATCGATAGGCAGCGCGTCGAAGGCGCCATAGTCAAACTCAACATCGAGCTTCCTATCCAGTTGCAGGGCCACCTCAGAGACGCTGAGATACGGCAGGCCCTGAACAGCGCATTCTACGTCGCCTCCGTCTCCAAGAGGCCCATAGAGCAGCCCAAGAACAGACTCGGCGCGGCCTACTCCAAGGGCACCACACTACAGGAGTTGCTGCGCCTCTACCTGGACAGCAAGAACGTAGCGGAGGATAGGGCGGCTATCCTGATTGGCAGGGCGGAGCAGCTGATTGTGGAGGAAATCTGACCGATGGGCAATCGCAACCCGCGCTCGAACGCGCCCCCGCTGCTGGCGGCTGTGCTGCTGGCGGCACTTTGTCTATTGCTGCTCGCCGGCTGCGGCGAGGAATCCGCGGCGCCGGAGGACTCCGAGCCACTGGACCCCGCCCCGGACTTCGAGTTGCCGCTGTTCGGCAACGCCAACCACACCGCGGGCGACACCCTCACTCTGTCCGAATTGGAAGGCCGGCCCGTCGTGCTGAATTTCTGGTTTCCGTCGTGCCCGCCGTGCGTAGCCGAAATGCCGGACCTCGAGGCATCTTTCCAGGAGCATAAGGACACCGGGCTTGCTTTCATCGGCGTGCAACTTGTCGGCGTAGACAGCGAGCAGAGCGGGCAGGAGTTCGTCGACAGGTTGGGCGTGACGTACGCCCTCGGGCCCGACGATCGTGAGGGTAAAATCTCCTTCGAAAAGTACGAAGTGCCGGGCTTTCCCACCACGTTCTTTCTGGACTCCGACCACGATATCGTTCGCAAGTGGAGCGGCCCGCTCAACCGGGAGAAGCTCGAGGAGCTGGTCGCCGAGATTCTGCCTTAGCGCCGCGCGCCGCTGGCATTCTGCGCCAAGAGTGTCTGCTGCGGTGCAAGGGCTGGAGGGCAACCAGCGTGGCCGGTAAGATGCGGCAGCTGAATTGAGCGCCACCGACGTTTTCATGCTCATGGTCCGATGGCTGCACGTAGTGTCTGCGGTGGCCTGGGTAGGCGGCAGCCTCTTCTACCTGCTGGTGCTGCGCCCCGCGTCGCGGCGTGCTCCCGCCGCCGCCAATCTACTGGGCGAGGCTGCCGCGACCGAGTTCCGCGCGCTGGTCGACACGTGCATCATCGTACTTATCGTCACCGGCGGGGTGCTCACCTTCCACCGGCTCGAATCAGCGTCCGCCGGGGTTGCTTACGTCTCAGTGCTCGCGGCAAAGGTCGCGCTCGCCGCGGTCATGTTCGCCCTCGCCTGGCGTAGACGCCGCCCCCGAGGATCGCCCACTCTCCCGGAAGAGCCGGAACAACCGGCTGGTCGCCTCGCACGGGTCTCACGCGCGCTGTCCGGCTACAACCTCGTGGCGATTCTGGGTGTGCTCGTCTTCCTGCTGGCGGACCTTCTCGCCGCACTGTATGAGATGGCAATCTCGAGCTAGCGGGCGGTGCGGCAGATCAGACGCGGAGTTCCGGGGGAAGCAGGTTGGGGATGGTGTCCTCGATCGGGAAGACCTCGCCGCATTCGGTGCAGCGCAGGCTTCCTTCCACTATCTCGTCGTCCTCGCGCCGGTCGACGGTGAGACCCAGCTCGCCCCTGCATAGAGGGCAGGCCAGAATGTCCATCAGCTCATCTTTCAACGCCGCGTACCTCCTGAGACTCGCCGTGCCTGGGGCCTAGCGCTTCCGGCCCAGAATGCGGATCTGCGACGTTGTGAAGAACAGTTTGCCATCGCCGTCGCGTCCAATGTCTACGTGCCGATTGAGCGATTCCGGAGCGTCCTTTATCAAGTCGTAGATGCGTGCGCGGTTTTCGGGCGGTGTATCTGCGCGGTCCATCCAGTTCTTCATCGAGCTCATGCGCCCGCTGGTGACGTACACCTCGTTTACCTCCAGTCCCGCTGCGCGGTAGGCGTCGTTCCACTCGGTGAAGCTGTGGTTGCTGCCGTGGCTGGAGTCCCGAAGCCACTCCAGCTCGTCGACGTATGCCCTCGCGTCGGGGTCCTCGGGACCCATGCTGTCGGCGACGAGCACCATGCCGCCGGTCTTGCACACGCGGGCCATCTCTCGAACCGCGAGCGGATGGTCCGGAAAATGGGCCGCCGCCAGCCTCGAGGTCACGATGTCGAACTGCTCGTCCACGAACGGCAGGGCCTGGGCGTCGGCGGCAACGCGCCACAGGTTGGCAACATCGCTGTCGCCCATCACGATTGGAATCTCCCTGAGCATCAGCATGGTCACGTCGCTCGCGACCACGTGGCGCACGTGCGGGGCGAACGCGCAGGCCAGGTGGCCCGGTCCGGTTCCCACGTCCAGCACGGCCTCGTCGCCTCGCGGCGCCGCCATTCGCACCAGCTGCTCTAGCGCCTCCAGGTTGCCGTGGCTCTCCCTGTAGCGGCCGGCGCGCTTGCCGAAATAATCTATGGAGGCAAGCTGCCGCGGCCCGGCCGAGGTGTCTTCCATCGTGGTGAACTCATCCGTCTACTGGTTTGTCGTCAGTCGCGCGACCACGGCGGGAACCGCCGCCCGCAGAGCACGCCAAACGATAGCACCGCGCGCCACGCTCGTCAATCAGCGTAACTCATGCGTGGCCCGCATTACCCTCCTCGTGTCGCGCCGCCTGTGCAACCCACTCGAAGGCCCGAAACTTGCGGCGATATGCGTTATCTGATAGTGTCAATGCCTGACATTCCAACCGATGGTGACCTGATTCCAACATGGTTGTGCGCCGCGCAGTCGACCAAAAACGAGACGAGCTTCGAGAGAAGCGGGAAGAGGCGTTGCTTGGCGGTGGGGTGCGTCGCATCGAGGGACAACACCGACGCGGCAAGCTCACCGCGAGAGAGCGCATAACCATGCTCCTCGACGAAGGCACGTTCGAGGAGATAGACGCCTTCGTTCTACATCGGGCCACCGAGTTCGGACTCGAAAACCAGAAGTTCCTCGGAGACGCGGTCGTTACCGGGTATGGCAAGGTGAACGGACGGCTGATCTTCGTCTACTCTCAGGACTTCACCATTCTGGGCGGCTCGCTTTCCGAGGCCGTGGCCCAGAAGGTGTGCAAGGTGATGGATCTTGCCGCCTCCACCGGCGCGCCAATAGTCGGCCTCATCGACTCCGGCGGCGCCCGCATCCAGGAGGGCGTGGACAGCCTCGCGGGCTACAGCTCCATATTCCACCGCAATGTCCGTGCGTCGGGCGTGATTCCCCAGATTTCGGTGATCCTGGGCCCCGCGGCGGGCGGCGCGACCTACTCGCCCGCGCTGACGGACTTTGTCTTCATGGTCGAGGGCGTTGGGCAGATGTACATTACCGGCCCCGACGTGATTCGCTCCGTGACGGGTGAGGTGGTCACGCACGAGGAGCTAGGCGGCGCGGTCAGCCACGCTGCCAAGAGCGGCGTGGCCCACTTTGCCTTTGCGAGCGAGGAGGAGTGCTTCGCCCAGATCGCCAGGCTGCTGTCGTTCCTTCCTCAGAACAACATGGAGGAGCCGCCGCGCCAGGCGCCCCGAGATGACGCTGAGCTGTGGGATGAGGGGCTCGTGGAGCTTATCCCGGACAACCCCAACCAGCCGTACGATATGCTCGAGGTGATTGGCCGCGTGGTTGACGACGGCGAGTTCATGCAGGTGCACGAGAGATTCGCCGGCAACGTTGTGGTGGGCTTTGCCAGGATCAACGGCCGGCCCGTCGGCATCGTCGCAAATCAGCCCTTCTTCATGGCGGGTGTGCTGGACATCGATTCGTCGGTCAAGGCCGCCAGGTTCGTCAGGTTCTGCGATGCGTTCGACTTTCCGCTGGTGACCTTTATCGACGTGCCCGGGTTCATGCCCGGCACAACCCAGGAGCACGGCGGCATCATCCGGCACGGCGCTAAGCTCATCTTCGCCTACGCCGAGGCCACGGTTCCAAAGGTAAGCGTCATCACCCGCAAGGCCTACGGTGGCGCCTACATCGTGATGAGCAGCAAGAACCTGGAGGGCGACATCAACTACGCCTGGCCCACCGGCGAGATTGCCGTGATGGGAGCGGACGGGGCAGTCAACATCGTGTATCGAGGAGAGCTGAGAGACTCCGACCGCCCCGACGAGCTCCGGGCGGAGTTGATACGCGACTACGACGAGCGGTTGATGAATCCGTACATCGCCGCCAACCGCGGCATGATTGACGACGTGATCGACCCCGCCGAGACCCGGCGGCGCATCTCCCACGCGCTGGACATGCTTGCCAACAAGCGGGACTCGATGCCGTTCAAGAAGCACGGGAGCATCCCGCTTTGATATCGCCCGTGGGAGGCCGCCCGGCTCCCGACCAGAGGCTGGTCGCCGCCATCACCGCGGCGGTGCAGGCGTACCTGAATCAAGAGGCGGCGCCACTGCCCCGTGCGGGAGGTGCGCGCGGGGGCAGTGCCTGGAAGCTCGCCGCCCGGAACCCGTCCTTCGAAACCCCAGCCATGCGGGCCCTGTCCTGGAGAGGCCGCTAACCCGCGCCCCGCACCGCCACCGAGTGAGATTTGCTGAATTGGCCGCCAACCCTATCAAGATAACGGACACAACCTTCAGGGACGCCCATCAGAGCCTGCTTGCCACGCGGCTCGAGATGGCGGACATGGAACCTGTCGCGTCCGCCATGGACGCGATTGGCTTCCACTCCTTGGAGGTGTGGGGCGGCGCGACCTTCGATGCCGCCACCCGGTTCCTGCACGAAGATCCGTGGGAGCGGCTGCGCACGTTCAAGCGGCTCATACCCAACACGCCTCTCATGATGCTGCTCAGAGGCCAGAGCCTCGTGGGATACCGCGCATACGCCGATGACGTGGTAGACGCCTTCATTGACCGCGCGGCCCACGTCGGCATAGACATCTTCCGCGTGTTCGACGCCCTCAACGACGAGTGGAACCTCGAACGGTCGGCCCGCGCCGTCAAGGCGAGCGGCAAGCACCTGCAGATGGCCATCTGCTACTCCATCACCGAGGGCGGGCGGCTCGGCGGTCCCATATACTCGCTCGACTACTACGTCGAAAGGGCCAGGCGCTTCCAGGACATGGGCGCCGACAGCATCTGCCTCAAGGACATGGGAGGACTGCTGGCTCCGTACGACGCCTTCGACCTCGTGACCGCGCTCAAGCCCGTGCTGAACGTGCCCCTGCAGCTCCACACGCACTACACGAGCGGGATGGCGTCCATGACGGTGCTGAAGGCAATAGAGGCCGGAGTCGACGTTGTCGACACCTCCCTCGCGCCGCTGGCCCTGCGCACGGCTCAGCCCGCCATCGAGCCGCTGGAAGTGGCGCTGCGCGGTACCGAGCGCGATTGCGGCCTGGACCTCGCGGCCATCCTGGAGGTAGGCGACTACCTGGAGTCCGTCCTGCCCAAGTACCGCCACCTGATGCAGGACTCGAAGTCCGCCGTCATCGACGTTCGCGTTCTGGACCACCAGATACCGGGCGGCATGGCGAGCAACCTCATCTCGCAGCTACGCGAAGCTAACGCTCTCGACAGGCTCGAAGAGGTGCTGGCCGAATTGCCGAGGACGAGGCGAGACCTGGGCAACCCGCCGCTGGTCACGCCGATGAGCCAGATGATCGGCTCTCAGTCGGTGAGCAACGTGCTGTTCGGCAGGTACGCCATGGTCTCAGACCAGGTGCGGGAGTACGCCTCCGGCATGTACGGACGCCCGCCGGCCCAGCTCGACCCCGAGGTGCGAAGCATCGCGCTCCGAGGAGGCGCGCGAGACAGCCGGCCCATTACGGGCAAGCCGTCGGACCTGCTCGCGCCCGAGATGGAGCGGGCCGCCGAGCAGGTAAGGCCGCTTTCCGACGATCTGGAGGACGTGCTCACCTACGCGCTGTTCCCGTCAACCGGCATGAGGTTCCTGCGCATCAAGCACGGCCTTGACCCCAGGCCCGACAGGCCCGCGTCCGGCGCGCCTGCCACGCAGCCCTCACAACAGCCAGAAGCGCTGCCAGAGAAGAGCTCGCGGGCGCGGGCCTTCAACGTCTTCGTCGAGGGCTCCGTCTACACGGTCGAGGTCGACCCACTGCAGGCCACACCGGCCGCACCGGCGCCACCGCGACGTCCGGTGGGTGTGCCCGCGCAGCCCGCGCCCGCCGCGACTCCCGCACCGGCTGCCGGCGCCGCCGAGGGCGAGGCGGCCATCACGGCGCCAATGCCGGGCATCGTGCTGCGGTACGTCGTCGAGGTCGGGCAGAGCGTGGCCGCCGGCGACCCCGTGCTGGTGCTCGAGGCGATGAAGATGGAGAACACCCTGCCTTCGCCGATCAGCGGCTCGGTAAAGTCGCTTTCGTTCGACGCGGGCGTGACCGTTTCTAAAGATGACGTTTTGGCGGTCATAGCGCCTTGACGCTTCGGCCGCCGAGCGGGCGGCCGGAGCGCGAGGCCGGACCGACCGGCATGAATCGCGATATCTGAAAGGAGACCCAATGGCATACGAGCAGATTATCGAGTCCGCCAAGGAGCACTTCGGCACCGTACTCCAGCAACAGTTGGAGCGTGTAGAACGGCTCAAGGAGGAAGGCGATTGGATCGACTACTCGTCCATCAGCCCCATCATCATCGGCATGTTGGGCGGCGACGGCATCGGCCCCTCCATCAGCGCCGAAACGCAGGCCGTGCTGGCCTATCTGTTGCGAGACGAGGTAGCCTCCGGCAAGGTGGACTTCCGCGTCATCGACGGCCTGACCATCGAGAACAGGGCCGAGAAACTACAGTCCATCCCGGACGACGTCCTTGCCGAGATCAAGAAGTGCCACGTAACGCTGAAGGGGCCTACCCACACGCCGGAGCGGGGCGACGGCTGGCCCAACATCGAGAGTGCAAACGTGTCCATGCGCAAGGAGCTGGACCTGTTCGCGAATGTCCGCCCCGTGCGAATCCCCCAGCAGGGCGTGGACTGGACGTTCTTCCGCGAAAACACCGAGGACTTGTACGCGGTGGGCAGCCAGGGCCTGAACGCTACCGAAGATCTGGCCATCGACTTCCGTGTCATCACCAGCCAGGGCTCCGAGCGCATCATCGACGCGGCCTTCGCCCACGCCCAGCGCACCGGCAGGCAGCGCGTGACCATCGTCACCAAGGCGAACGTCGTCAAGACCACCGACGGCAAGTTCCTGGACATCGCCAGGAAGGTCGCGGAGCGCTACCCGGACATCGAGTGGGATGGCTGGTACATCGACATCATGACCGCCGCCCTCATAAATCCCGCCCGCCAGAAGGACTTCCAGGTGCTGGCTCTGCCGAACCTCTACGGCGACATTCTCACCGACGAGGCGGCCCAGATCCAGGGCGGCGTCGGCACCGCGGGAAGCGCCAACGTTGGCAAGCGCTACGCGATGTTCGAGGCCATCCACGGCAGCGCCCCCCGCATGGTGCAAGAGGGCAGGGCTCAGTACGCGGACCCCAGCTCGCTGCTCCGCGCGGGCGCGATGATGCTGGAGCACATCGGCTTCGAGGACCTGGGCGGCAAGCTGCACAAGGCGCTGGACATCTGCGGACAGTACGAGCGCAAGGTCATAACCACCGGCCGCAACACCGGGGCGACCAGCAGCGAGTACGGCCAGTACATCATGTCCACTGTCGAAGACCCAACCGTCGAGGACCGGTGGCAGGAATACGTCAACACCGTAGGCTAGACCAAGCGGCCACACACTTAGGGGCGGATTTGAAACCCGCCCATCGACCGACCGCGTAGGGGCTGGTTTGAAACCCGCACGTTGAGGACCGTCAGGGAGAGAGCCCTACAATGAAGGTAGTGAAGGCCCACAACATGACCCGGCAGGCCGCGGCCGACAAGATCGCGTCGAGCTTCGACGAGTTCGTGTCCGGCTTCGACGACACGGTCTCCGACGTATCGCGCACCTGGTCGGGCGACACGATGGAGTTCGAGTTCAGGGCGCGGGGCCTCAACTTCAAGGGCACCCTGGAAGTGACGGACGCCGACTACGAGATCGACCTCTCGATACCGCTCGCGCTCCGGCCCTTCGAGGGGTTGGTAGCGGAGAAGCTGGAAGAGGGCATCGACGACTTCCTGGAGGGATAGGCAGGCATCGGCCGCTCCGCGGGCGGTTCGCGAACCGCCCCTACGTCAAGGACGCCAATCTGCAAGAACGGAGTACGCAACAGACATGCGCAGCAAGGTAACAGTGGTAGGGGCGGGCAACGTAGGGGCTACCGCCGCACAACGCATATACGACAAGGGCTACGCCGACGTGGTGCTGGTCGACATAGTCGAGGGTCTTCCCCAGGGAAAGGCCCTCGACATGCTCGAGGCCGGGCCCATCCTGGGCACGGACGCCTCCATAATCGGCACCAACGACTACGCCGATACCGCCGGCTCGGACATCGTGGTCATCACCTCCGGCGTGGCGCGCAGGCCCGGCATGAGCCGCGACGACCTGCTGCTTACGAACATGAACATAGTCACCAGCGTCGTGAAGCAGGTGGTGGAGCACTCCCCCGACGCCATGCTACTCGTGGTGACCAATCCTCTGGACGCTATGGTGCAGCGGGCCTACCAGGTCAGCGGCCTGCCCAAGGAGCGAGTGTTCGGCATGGCCGGCATTCTCGACACCGCTCGCTTCCGCACGTTCATCGCCCAGGAGCTGGGCGTGTCGGTCGAGGCGGTCTCGACGTTCGTCCTGGGCGGCCACGGCGACACCATGGTCCCCATCGCCGCCAGCACCACGGTTGGCGGCACGCCGCTGTCCGAGCTGGTCTCGTCAGAGCGCGTGGACGCGCTGGTGAAGCGCACCCAGGACGGCGGCGCCGAAATAGTGAACCTTCTCAAGAGCGGCAGCGCCTACTACGCGCCGTCCGCGGCAATCGTGCAGATGGTCGAGTCCATCTTGTTCGACAAGAAGCAGATCCTGCCGTGCACAGCCTACCTGGAGGGCGAGTACGGCATAGACGGCATCTACGTCGGCGTTCCGGTCAAGCTGGGCGCGGGCGGCGTGGAGGAAGTAATCGAGTTCCAGCTAACGCCGGAAGAGGCCTCCGCGCTCCAGCACTCAGCCGACGCCGTGCGCGAGCTCATCGAGGTGATGGCCGCCGCGGGGTAGGGAGCATTGATGCCGTGAAGGTAACCTACGATTCCGATACCGACACTCTTCGCATACTGCTAAGTGATTCGCAGATTGATGACAGCGACGAGGAACGGCCAGGGGTAGTGCTAGATTACGACAAGTGCGGTGACGTGGTCGGCATAGAAATCTTGGATGCGGCGCGGCGTATGGAGAACCCAAGGGCGTTGGAGTTCGTCGTTTCGGGGTGACAACGGCATTAAGCTGGCATCTGTGGTCCGCAAGACTCTCTGCCCATCTGAACTAGGTTATAGTTCGCATCTGGAGGCTCAAACCATGAAATTGACTGTGACGCTCTACACTGATGAGGACGGTGTCTGGATTACCGAATGTCCGTCCATTCCCGGTTGCGTCAGTCAGGGGGAAACCAAAGACGAGGCGCTGGCCAACATCAAAGAGGCGATAGAGCTCTGCCTAGAGGTGCGGGCTGAGATGGGCACGCCGCTAACCGTCGAAACGCGGCAGGTAGAAGTAACGCTTTAATGCCTCCGCTGCCCTCATTGAGCGGGGCGCAAATTGTTCGCAACTTCCGGCGGTTCGGATGGGAAGTCTCCGCCAGCGCGGCAGCCATATCATTATGTCCAAACCAGGGGCGGTTAGGTCTCTTTCGGTGCCGTACCACTCGACAGTGTTACCAAGGGAACTTTATGCAGCCTCATACGTTCCGCTCGGCTAACCGTCGCTGAGTTCAGTTCGGCCCTCAATCGATAACATACTGCAAGTGGCCGCGAAACAGCGCGTCCCGCAAAGCACACAGGAAAGGAATACACTCCCATGCCACAAGGTGACGTTGGTTTCGTAGGACTCGGCATCATGGGCCGGCCGATGGTCCGCAACCTGTTGAAGGCCGGCTACTCGCTGACGGTGTACGACATCGTCGGCTCCGCAGTCGAGGAGATGGTCACCGAAGGCGCGGCCGCCGCCTCGTCGGCCCGCGAGGTCGCCGAGAAGGCGCCCGTCGTCATAACGATGGTACCCGACTCGGCAGACTCCGAGGCCGCCATACTTGGCGAGGGCGGAGTGCTCGAAGGCGCGTCAGAAGGTTCGGTCGTCATCGACATGAGCTCCATCGCACCGGCCAGCTCCCAGAAGATAGCCGCCGCGTGCGAGCCCGCCGGCGTCAGCTTCCTGGACGCCCCGGTCAGCGGTGGCGAACCCGGGGCCATCGCGGGCACACTCGCCATCATGGTCGGGGGCAAGCAGGACGTCTTCGACGCGCACCTGGAGCTGCTGGGCTGCGTGGGAGCCAGCATCGTGCTGTGCGGCGACTACGGCGCCGGCAACACCACCAAGCTCGCCAACCAGATCATCGTCGCGGCCAACATCGAGGCCGTCGGCGAGGCGCTCACCCTGGCCAGGAAGGCCGGCCTCGATCCCAACGTGGTGTTCGACGCCATCAAGGGAGGACTCGCGGGCAGCACCGTGCTGAACGCCAAGGGCCCCATGATGATAGCCGGCGACTTCCAGCCCGGCTTCCGCATCCGGCTTCACCAGAAGGACCTGCGAAACGCCTTGCTAACCGGCATGGATCTTGGCGTGCCCCTTCCGGTCACCAGCCTGGTGCAGCAGATGATCGGCTCCCTGGTCAACGACGGCAAGGGCGACCTTGACCACTCGGCCATCGCAAACTTCATCGAGGACATGGCGAACACGACCATCAGTGGCGAGTAGGCGACCGGCCAGGGCATTGCCAAAGTCCCTTCCCCCTTGACGGGGGAAGGCTAGGATGGGGGTGACAGGCTTGCCCGCGCCCAACCCCCTCTCATCATAACCCTCACCCCGAATCGAATTCTCGATGGCGGGCCAAGCACAGGAGAAACAAAATGCAATTCGGCGTTGGCCTCGACGGCACCCTGGGGCTGTCGATTCAAGACGAAATGGAGATGTCGCGCGAGGCGGCGCGCCTGGGCTATACCAGCATCTGGACCCCGGAAGGCACAGGCCAGGACTCTTTCCAGGTGTGCAACTACCGCTGGTCGGCGTCCCGCGACGTGGTTCCCGAAGGGCTGCACACCGGCATATCGGTGTCGCCGGTGATGTGGCGTTCGCCCATGGCGTTCGCGATGAGCGGCGGCACCATGAGCCAGGTGACGGGCGGCCGCTTCTACATGGGAATCGGCGCCGGTGGCGTGTACCAGCCCCGCGCCAGGCAGCAGACCGGCATGGCCCGCGTGTCCGCCCTCGCGATGATGCGAGACTACCTGACCACCATTCGCGGATTGGTTGCCGGTGAGCGGGTGACCTACGAGGGCGAGACCGTTACGCTGCGCGGTGGACAACTGGGAATCCGCCCGGCCCCGAACACGCCGGTCTATCTCGGCGCTCTCGGCCCGCGGATGCTGGAGCTCGCCGGCGAGTGCGCCGACGGCGCCAGCCTCAACTGGTGCGACGCCGAACGCGTCGCCTGGAGCCGCGAGCGCGTGAACGACGGCGCCGCGAAGGCGGGCAGGGACCCCTCGGAGATCAAGCTTGCGGAGTACATTCGCGTCTGCGTCGACGACGACGTGGACGCCGCGCGCCGGGCTTTCGCGCTGTCAACCATGAACTACGCCCTCGGCCCCCGCGTGCCGACGGAGCGCCAGCGCCAGCTCGGTTACCGCGCGCACTTCGAGCGAATGGGATTCACCGACGCGCTTCGCGAGCTTGACGAAATGCGCTCCAACGGCGCCTCGCGCGAAGACGTAGCGGACGCATTTCCCGCCGAACTGCTGCTCCAGGTGGGGTACTTCGGCAAGCCCGACGGCGCGGCGGCCCACTTCCGGGCGCTCGCCGAGGGTCTCGACATCGCCATGGTCAGGGTAGTGGCGGCGCAGCCCGGCGTCGATTCCACACTCGCGGCATTGCGCGCCTGCCGCCCCGAACTGCTGGGCTAGCACGCCCACTTCACTGTCATATCCACACATATTACCGTCATTCCCGCGAACGCGGGAACCCATGAGTGGAGGCTCCTCAGCAGGCTCCCCGTACCCACAACGGTGGGGCCGACAAGTTGAGCACCTGCAAAACCGAAAGGAGCTGGAACATGGCCAATCTGGTTGGTAGCGGCGACTACAGGTACGAGGTTATCGAGGACTGGGCGAAGCTGCCGGACGGCTGGAACGCCCCGATGGCGGCGGTCGCCATTGATTCCCAGGACAGGGTCTACGGCTTCAACCGCGGCGAGCACAGAGTCATCGTCTTCGACCGCGACGGCAACTTCCTGAACTCATGGGGCGAGGGCCTGTTCCCATTTCCCCACGCCATCTACGCCGACCCCCATGACAACATCTGGATCGTCGAGCGGGACGACTGCCAGATAATGAAATTCACGCCCGAGGGCGAGCTGCTCCTGACCATCGGCAAGCAGGGCTACCGGTCCGACTCCGGCGCCAACAACAGCGAGTATGGCTCTCTGCACGAGCAGGTGACCCACGGCGGCGAGCCGTTCAACCTGCCGGCCGGAGTCGCGGTTGCGCCTTCCGGCGACGTGTTCGTCTCCGACGGTTACGCCAACTGCCGCGTCCACCGCTTCACCGCCGACGGCGACCACACGCTGTCGTGGGGCGAGCCGGGAAGCGGACCCGGCCAGTTCATGCTGCCCCACGGCGTCTGGGTCGACAGCCGCGGCCGGGTTCTGGTGGCCGACCGCGAGAACGATCGAGTGCAGGCGTTCAGCCAGGACGGGGAGTTTCTCGACCAGTGGCAGTCCGAGCTGATAGGCCCTGCCACCATTTGGGTAAACTCGGACGGCGCGGCGTTCGTCCCGGAGCACAACGGCGGCTTCTTCAGCGTGCTGACCCTGGACGGCGAGCGGCTGGCCCGCTGGGGCGGCGAGCAGTACCGCTCGTGCCACGGCGCGGCGGGCGACTCGCAGGGCAGCATCTACTTCGTCCAGCCAACCTCCGGTGAGGGCAGCACCGGCCGCAGAATCGTCAAGTACGTGCGTGCGTAATTTAACCACTAGCTTGCAGGGTGAAGACATATGCTGCAGACCGAACGAGTGGGCTCCCTGTTCGCAGACGCGAGGGGATTGTACGGCGACGCTCTGGAAATGCTCGACCAGGGGCGGCTACGAAACGCCGCTGAGAAGGCATGGTGCGCCACCAAGCGGGCCACCGACGCGCTGATACTGGCCCGCACAGGCAGGGAACCGCGTACCTCCGGTCAGACCATTCAGACCATGCGTATGATCAGGCAGTTGCGCCGGGAGGACCCGGCACTTGAGCAACTTCGCGTGCGCTACGGCCTTCGCCAGTCATTCCTGCACGGCGCCTGTTTCTACGACGGGATTCTGGAGCCGGTGGAGGACATAATCGCCGACGTTCGGGATACCATAGAATACATCCAGGACGCCGAGGCAAGGGCGGTGGTCTAGAACGGCAATCTACATCCAGCCACGTTTGGATTGCACACTTCCCACACGTGCCACGGCGCGGCGGGAGACTCCCAGGGCAGCATATACTTCGTCCAGCCAACCTCCGGCGAGGGCAGCACCGGCCGCAGAATCGTCAAGGGCGCGCGTAGCCAGCCTGCCGGCCACAAGAGTCCCTTCCCCCCTGATGGGGGAAGGCTAGAGCCTGCCCCGTACTCGATACGGGGATGGGGGTGAATCGCGCAACCGGCGGGCGGTTCACAGCCTACATGGCCAAGCGCTTCCACCTGGACGAGGGCCATGGGTCAGAGCCAGTCTCACTCTGAGCGGCTACGCGCACGGGCCTCCCACCTGGCCTTCCGCAGACTCTGGTCGCGCCTCACGTAAGCGGCAAGCACTATCGCGGCCACAGCACACAGAGCCAGCGCCGCGAGTCTGGCGAGCGCGTGGCCAATCCCCAAGTGCAGCCAGAGCATGAACGTCAGGACTACGAGGCCGGTCATTCCCGCGACGGACCAGTAAACCGGACGCAAGTCCGTCAATTCGTCCATCACCGGCGACAGGCAAGCCAGCCCCAGAGCCCACGCCATTATCACGAACCAGGTCAAGACCACTGTGGGCATACCGTCGAGAGTCTGGTGAAAATTGTCGACAGTCGGGCCAAAATTCGAGAGTAGTGCGACCGAAAACAACACGGAAACCACTACCGAAGTGATTGTGAGGAAGTCTCGCACCCAGGCGCGACCATCGATTCGGCTGGTTGCGACCAATGCCACAATGGCGACTATAGGGGCCAGCAACACAGCCCAAACAAGTGCGGCAGCGGAGACTGCGCCTATTACAGTTAGGACGGCAGCAATCGCCATGCACAGGGCCAGCGAGCTGGGAACCAACCACAACAGGCGTACAATCCTTGTATAGGACGCGAAGAGACCGGCCGCTGTCATCGAGAATGCCAGAGTGAGAGCCGTTATCCAGAAGCCGGCATGTGTCAGCAGCATGAGTGTCTTCGTCATGAATGTGAAGTCGGCTGGCTGAAACCGGCCCACGGCAACCTCCGCCCATTCGCCGCCGGGCGTTCCCACTACGACACCCTGGATCTCCATGGCCAGCACCAGGTTGCCACTCGTTTCGTCGAACAACAGGTCACTAGGTTCATCCGCCAGAGCCCTACGGCTGATCAACCTCTTGGTCGCCATCTGCTGGATCCAGGTGTTGCCATCCTCTTGCAGGTACGCGGTCGAGTAAGCGACCTGCCTCCGGCCGTCGAGATCGACCAGTATCACGTCCGGGCCATTTAGCGTGTATTTGCCCCTCGGTGTGTCCACACTCACGTCGCGCCAATCGTGCCACTCAGCCAATTCACTGTGCGACTTGCTTGAGATCGTGAAGTCCCCTAAGCTGTTCCAGGTTAGCCCCCCGTCGACGCTACCGTAATAGCCCGTCCCACCGTAGCCACGTCGACTGTAATCCCCCTCATGTGTCAAAGCAACGATCGAGCCGTCGTCCGCAATGCCTAGACGAACAACTCCAACTTCATGCGGATCAGAAACGCACGCCACGCTCCCAAGCGACGCTATGCCCACCACCAGTAGCCCCCATCGCCGGCACAACGCGATTGCGTTTGCCACCGCCCGACCCCACACCCTCAGCGTGACGCCCCAAGCCAACAGGGGAAGCGCGAACACCAGCCACGCCAGATCGCTGATCTTGCCGGTGAACCACGAACCTGGCCAGAGCGCCTTGAGCAGCAGGTCGTTCAGCAGCAAGACGCCCAGGGCCACAATGGTCACAGGGTGAGTAAGGGCTGATTCGGCAAGCCGGCGGAAGTCGCCGCCATTCCAACATGCCCAAGCCGAAGTGAGACTACTGCCAAAGGCGTTCAATCTAAGCCTCCGGTTACTTCACGCCTGAAGAGGAGCGGCGCTCCATCGAAGACACCCCACTATTTCAGCGGGCGCGGCCAGCAGCAGACGTCACTGAGATGGTGGTAGCCTTGCATGCTCAAGCACGCGAGAATGCATGTCAAGGCCTGCGGCGCGCCTAAAGGCGGCTTACGCCCCCAGTATCGCCCCGTCGCGCATCGTCAGCACGCGCATGCAGGCACCGCTCACCAGGGGGTCGTGGGTGACAAGGACCATCGTCTGCCGCCTCTCGGCATTGTAGCGCCGAAGCAGCTCGAGCAGCTCGGCGGTGTTCTGTGAGTCGAGGTTGCCGGTGGGCTCGTCAGCCAGAATCAGCGCCGGATCGTTGACCAGCGCACGCGCGATTGCCACGCGCTGCTGCTGACCGCCGGATAGCTCCACGGGTCGGTGGCCCGCTCGGTCCGCGACTCCCATCACCTCCAGCGCCTCAGCGGCGACCACTCGCGCCGCCTTTCGCCCCAGGCCGGAGTACTCGGCCGGGAGCGCCACGTTCTCCAGCGCCGTCATGGTCGGAACGAGATTGAACGCCTGGAATACGAACCCGATCCTCTCCGCCCTCATTCTGGTCCTCTCCCGGTCCGGCATATCCGTCACATCGATGCCGTCGAACACCAGGCTGGGCGGTGGTTCGCGTCCTTTGTCCGGCGAGTGCAGCAGGCCGAGAATGTGCATCAGGGTGCTCTTGCCGGACCCCGACGGTCCGACGATAGCGACCATCTCCCCAGCCTCGACGGACACGTCCACTCCACGCAGCGCATGGACCACGTTGTGCCGGCTCAGACGGTAGGTCTTGCTGAGGTTGAAGGCTTGAAGAAAGGGCATGTGACGTCTCTATTCGTACCGCAGCGCCTCGATAGGGTCGAAGCCGGAGGCATTCCACGCGGGAAGAGCGCCCGCCAGGGTTCCGAGCGCCACAGAGAAGGACACGGCCAGCACGGCGATCCAGGGGGTCAGCAGAAACAGCACCGTCCCGGACGACTGCCCGATCTGATTCGTGCCGTAGACGAACGCAGCTCCGGCCGCCAGCCCGATCAAGCCCCCGGTCAGGCCGATGATCGCAGCCTCGGATATCAGCTCCCGCATTATCCGGCTTCGCGAAGCTCCGATGGCTCGCTTGATGCCAATCTCGCGAGTCCGTTCCGCAACACTCATCGTCATGGTGTTGATCACCGAGAGGCCGCCCACCACCACGCTGATCAACGCCACGCTCAGAATGATCGTGTTGAATATCGCCAGTGTCGAACCGAACTGGTCGTCGTACTCGACGCCGGTGCCGGCCCGCACTTGCGGAACATTCTCCTCGATCCTCTGCGCCAGGAGGCCCGTGTCCACACCCTCCTCTGGATAGACCACAACCATGGACGTCAACCGTCCGGTGTCCATCCCCTCTCCCGCCACGGCAGGAACTTCTCTAGCCAGCATCGACTGCGCTTCCAAGAAGGGTATTACCGCGGACGAGTCGAAGAACATCAGCCGCGGTTCCCCGACGCCAACCACCTCGAACTCGATCCCGCGTATCTCGAAGGTGTCCCCCGGCCCCTTCTGAAACTCCCGAGCCAGGTCCGAGCCCAGGAACACCACCCGGTGCCCCTCATCTCCCGCCCCCGGTGCTCGACCCTCCGCAATCTCTAGGGGAAAAGACTCGTACCCCCTGTCGGCCCCCACCGTGTACCCCACGACATAGGCCGGAAGCTGAAACGCGTTGCTCGGGTCGTCGGGGTTCATGAGCAGCAGCACACGCGGCACCGCCACAGCCACGCCCGGCACCTGCTCGATCTGCTGGACCAGATCGATGGGCAGGGGTGTCAACGTCAACACCTGCGAAAAGAGGGAACTCGTCGCGTCGGTGACAACGACCTTGTTCCGAAAGTAGGTGGACCCGCCTTCCACAAGCGCGCTCAACTTGGTGGCCATCGCGGCCATCACAACCAGTGCCCAGATCCCAACCGCTATGCCGATGACGGTCAGCGAAGTGCGCAGCTTCCGCCTCACCAGGTTGCGCAGCGGAATCACGGGCCGGTTCCTCGTAGGAAACGTCGGAAGCGAGCGCGGAGACGTTCAATCAACGTAGGTGTATCCGCAACCAGCGCCAACTGCTACTCGATGGCGTACAGCGTGCCGTCGCGCGAGGTGAGAAACAGCACTCCATTCGCAATCACGGGCGTCGAGTCGATGCGCGCCCCGGTCTCGAACCGCCAGGCCAGCTTCCCGGACTCGCCGTCCACGGCGTACAGAATGCCGTCCGAGTCGCCCACGTACACCGTGTCCCCGGCCACCGAGGCCGATGCGAGAACCGACGCCTCCGTCGCGAATTCCCACAGCGGTTCGCCCGTCTCGGCGTCGAACGCGAGCAACTCTTCACCGTGCGAGCCGATGTAGAGAGCGCCGTTGGCGATTACAGGTGTGCTGGAGAAGCCGCCTCCGCGGACGCGGTCCGCCCATACGTAGCCTTTCTGGGGCGAGATCGAGTTGATCATCCCCCATATGAAAAGCTGGGTGCGAAGCCACCTGGCGGACTTCTCGAAGGGCAACACCCGCTTTCGCCAGTCCACGGCCCTTATGCCTCCCGCCTCGTCAGCCGAGTAGACCAGGTTGCCCAGCATGGTGGGCGAACCGTTGGAGATGCTGACCATCGAGTAGTCGAGACGCAGGTTTCCGGTGTTGGTGTCCACCACGTGGAGCGTGCCGCTCTGCGACACCAGGGTGACCACCTCGTCGTTCACCGCCGGGGGCGTGAGTATCGGCCCCTTGGCGTCGTAGGTCCAGCGCAAGTCCCCCGTCTGCGCGTCGAAGGCGTACAAGAGCGAATCGCCGGATCCTATGTAGACGACACCGTTGTGTACTGCGGGCGACGAGAAGATGTAGTTGTCGGTCTTGTACTTCCAGAGCTCCTCGCCGCTGTAGCTGTCCACGGCGAAGAAATTGCCATCCCGCAGCCCGTAGTACAGTATCCCGCCCGCGACTGCGGGAGAGGAGTTTACCGGCCCCGTCGTCTTGCGCTCCCAAATCAGGTCGCCCGTCGCCTCATCCAGGGCCACCACCCGCCGGTCGCCGGTGGTCAGGTACACCGTGCCGTCGACAACCGCCGGTGATGAAAACAAGGGGCCGTCGGTGTCGAAACGCCACTTCAGCCTGCCTGAAGGCACGGCGTGGTCATCGGCCACGAGGCCCGAGTGCAGGTGGTCGCGCTGGAACATCGGCCAGTTGCCCGGCGTCGACGCGGCGCTGACGTTGGTCGACGCCGGGCCCTGGAAGCGCGTGGTCCCTATGTTCAAAAACGCGAGCCACGCCACCACGAACAGCACGATGCCGGCCATGATCCCGTAGCGAATCCGCTTGCGCCACCGCCGCACCGAAAGCAGCCTGTCGACTATGCTTGTGGCCTCATCCTCGCTCACCACCCGCGCGCCGCGCAGCCTCGACCAGCATTGGCCACATCGCGTGGAACGCGGATCGTTGGTGTGCGAACAGTACGGGCATACGATTACGCCGCCCTCTCGTGTCTCTTGATCCTGTGCCACGGTCTCCATTCCCCAGTTGAAAGGCGCCCCATGCGCCCGTCCGGAACGAATCTGGTCTCGTTCCTTCAGATGGTCAATCGTTGTCGCGAAGTCCGCTGTCGGAAGCCACGCTCCTCCGGCGCACGTGCCGCACAGCCAGGAGTGCTGCTACCAGGGCCAGTCCCGCTGCGACCGCGCCGATAGTGACGTACTCGAAACGCTCGCGGATCAGCTCCTCAACGGAGTCGCCGTACAGCGCGATCAGCACGCCCACGGTCATGAAGCGAATCCCTCTGCCGATGAGCGCGGCGACCAGGAAGCCGCGGAGCTCCATGTCCATCACTCCAGACAACACGGTGAACACCTTGAACGGTATCGGCGTAATCGCGGACGCGATCACCGCCCAGGCGCCGTAACGCCGGTACATGCGCTCGGCGGCGTCCACCTTGTCCGCCGGCGCCACCCGCAGCAGCAGCGGCCGCCCGTAGCGAATGCCGAGCCAGCGCCCGATGACCCCACCCGCGACCGAGGCGACGGTACACAGCGCGGCCAGCCAGATGGCTGCCTCCGGCTGCCGGATACCGATCGCGATGAGCAACGGGTCCGGCGGCACGGGAAAGAACACCGATTCGCTCAGGGCCACCAGCGCAAGCGCGACCACGGCCGCGCCGCTGTCGGCGAAGTCCAGCGTCCAATCCGCGATTGCGTGCAGCCAGTCGAACATGGGCCGAGCTTCTCAGGGGAAGCGCCGCCCAGCCTGCCGGGGCGGCGTCGCTCCTAGAGGCCCGCAAGCTCCAACACGCGATCGATGTTCGACGGATCGGAAACGGCAAGGCCGTCATCGATCTCTTTGACCACGCTCACCACCGCGTCGTTCACTGGAGTCGGCACGCCTATCTCCCGTCCCATTCGCGAGATGAAGCCGTTCATGAACTCCACCTCGGTCTTGCGGCCCTTTGCCACGTCCTGCCCCATCGACGACTTCCAGTCGCTGCCTCCACGGCCGCCGCGGAACTTGGCGTCCAGCTCCTCCATCACGTCGCCCTCGTCCGCCCTCGCCCACACTTCGGCGGCGACTCCGCTGATGCTCTCCACGAGCACGTTGTGGGCGAGGCCCACCTGGGCCGACTCCTTGCAGATCTGGACCTGTATGCGCCGCGCGCCCGGCATCTCCGACAGGCCGGAAGAGCCGAGGCCGGTCATGCCCTGCATCGGGTTGCCCGAGGCGTTCGTGGTAAGCTTGGACCAGCGTTCGCCCCAGATGTTGGTGGTGGCGCGCGCTCCGTCGATGCAGCTCACCATGGCCACCAGCTCCTCGACCCGGGGCGTGACCTGACCGTGATGCTCCCCGATTCGGAACACGTCGTGGCCCCGGTCCCGTCCGGGCTGCCCTCCCCGCGTGACGTGGCCGGGCTCCCACAGCGCGACGGTGATGCCGGACATGACGCAGGGAATCTCGCGCTCGTGGCCAACGATGGACGCGATGAGACGGTCGTTCATGCAGTTCTGAGAGCTGACGATCGCTCCAGAGGGAGCCAGGAACCGTTTCAGGAAGTGCGCCCCCCACTCGGTGTCGTAGGACTTGAGCGCCAGAAAGGCGTAGTCGAACTTCTTCCTGAGCTGGTAGGCGTCGGCCAGGTGGACGGCGTTCACGGCGACGTTGAAATCGCCCTGCGTGCCCGACACGTTCAGGCCGGACTCGTTCATGGCGTCCACGTGGGCGCCCCACATGTCGATAAGCGTTACGTCATACCCTTCGCGGGTGAGAAAGCCGCCGATGTAGCTGCCGACCGCGCCCGCGCCCAGAATGCCTATGCTCTTACTCATTGCTCTATCCTCGCTTGGCGAACCCTGATATCGAATTCGAATGCGGCGTCGACGCCTACAGCCCTGGCCCTGTGGCTCCAGACCGGGCCGTCAGGCTGGCCATCCGGCAGTGACACGGACTCGCCAACCTCGTTCGTGACCTCGAACACCTCGCCGTCGACCACCACGCTCATCCCGTGCCCCGGCCCGACTCCCGCGGCTTCGGCCAGGTCGCGCAACATTGCCTCCTGTTCGACAAATATCTCGTGCGCCTCTTCCACGCTCACCGCCTCGAACGTTATGGCGTCGCCCGGCAATGCCTGCGCCAGGCGGCCGATGTCCACGCTTACGACCGTCGCTATCTTGGCGTACCCCCCGGTGGTGCCCCTGTCGGCGAGGAGTACGATTGGGAGGCCGTTGCCGGGCACCTGCACCGCGCCGAGCGAAGTCCCGTCCGACACGATGTCGGGACCGGAGACGTGCTCGATGGGGGGGCCGTCCAGCCGGTAACCCATCCTGTCCGATTGCACCGACACCTTGTACTCGGATCCCAGCAGCGTCTCGACACCCTGTTGCGTGAACGCCTCGCTCTGCGGACCGAGCACCACGCGGACGCGGTGGTCATGGCCGTATGTCGGTGGCACGAACGAATCGGGCAGCGCGACCTCGTCGAAGTCGCCCTCGAGCGGCGCGCCCAGCGTCTCCAGCATATCGCCCGCGCGCAGCGGGCGGCCTCCCAGCCCGCCGAACCCGCCCTTGACGTAAGTCGACCGGCTTCCCATAAGCTTGGGAACGTCGATGCCACCCGCCACCGCCAGGTACGACCGCATCCCATCCCGCGCTCCCTGAAAGCTGAGGACGCTACCGGCCGAGGCCTTCACGCGCTGCCAGTTCGGAATTGCGTCGCCGTCCAGAAGGGGCGCGAGGTCGGCGCCCGCGATCGCGAACCAGGTGCTCGCGCCGAAACGGACGCGGGGGCCCAGCACGGTCATTTCGAGCCCGGCGTCTTCGTCATCGTTGCCAGCGAGCAGGTTCGCGGCCCGCAGCGCGTAGGCGTCCAGCGCGCCGGACGCGGGCACACCGTATCGCTGAAAGCCGTAGCGGCCCCTGTCCTGCACTGTCGTGAGCAGGCCCGGTTCGATGATTTCAAGCGCCGCGCCGCTCAGCTTACCGCCTCCATGTCAGCCTCGAACTCGCCCGCCTCGACTCGTTCCTGGATTTCGAGATAGCGGACCTCCGTCTCCAGCGGCACGAACCGGATGTAGTCACCCGCCCGGAGAAGCGCCGGCTGTTCGGCCGTCTCGTCGAACAGCCGCAGGGGAGTGCGCCCTATAAGCTGCCAGCCCCCAGGGCTGGCGACCGGGTACACTCCGGTCTGGCTCTCGGCTATGCCGACCGAGCCGGCGGGAATCTCCAGCCTCGGCGTGGCCAGCCTGGGAGTGGCCAGCTGCTCCGCGAGACCACCCAGGTAGGGAAAGCCGGGACTGAAACCCATCATGTAGACTAGGTAGTCAGTACCGGAATGAAGCTCAACCACCTCGTCAGTCGTCAATCCGGCGTTCTCAGCCACGAACTGCAGGTCGGGGCCGTACTCGCCGCCGTACAGCGTGGGCACAGATACCACCCGCGGCACGGACGAACCGCTGTCGCGCGTATCTTGAAGCAGGGAGCGCAGACTGTCCTCAAGCTCCTGCCAGGTCGTCCGCATGGGGTTGTAGTACACCAGCAGCGAGCGGTAGGTGGGCACCAGGTCGTACACGCCCCTGACGCCGGCTGATTCTATGGCATGTGCCAAGTCGTGTACGCGCCTGTTGATTTCGGGGCTAATCGCGTCACCGAACTCGACGACGAGGGCCTGGTCGCCGCACGGGAGCAGGGCAGGGGACTGTTCCATCACACTATCTGGCCGACCGGCGTAATCTCCACTCCCGCCTGCGTGAGTCCCTGCCTGAGCGCGCGGGCCATGTCCACCGCGCCAGGCGTGTCTCCGTGGAGGCACAGGCTGTCCGCGCGGACCTCGATAACCTCACCGTTGATGGCGGTCGCCTTGCCCTCGGTGACCATCCTGATGCT
Organism: Dehalococcoidia bacterium; assembly: GCA_965217705.1. Lineage (GTDB taxonomy): Bacteria > Chloroflexota > Dehalococcoidia > Lucifugimonadales > CATOSD01 > CATOSD01. The sequence goes on from CBDCJA010000002.1 coordinate 333,552, forward strand.
GCGCTCCAGCACGTCCTCGACGTCGTGAATTACCGATCCGGGCTGCGACCGGGAAACCAGCGTGCCGTCGGGGTTGAGGGCGCGGTCCGCGAATATCTCCTGCGCCACCCTGAGACCCATGTCACGCGCAATGTCGATCCACCTGGAACCGGCGAGAGCGAGGATTATCATGTCGGGGTCCACCTCCAGCACCGCCTCGCAGATGGCGCGCGCCAGCGGCTCGTCGTCGACCGCCTTGTTGTACATCGCGCCGTGCGGCTTGACGTGCTGGAGCTTCTTGGCCTCCGTGAAGGCCGCCAGCGCGCCTATCTGATAGACGACGTCGTTCTTCGCCTCTTCCGGCGTAACCGACAAGTCCCTGCGCCCGAAGCCGTTCAGGTCCGGGTAGCTCGGGTGCGCTCCAATCGCGACGCCCTGTTCCTCGGCCAGCCGCACCGTGTGCCGCATCCACATGGGGTCCCCGGCGTGAAAGCCGCAGGCGACGTTCGCGGACGTGATGTGCTTGATGACGTCCTCATCGTAGCCCATCTTGTGCATTCCGTAGCTTTCGCCCATGTCGCAGTTGAAATCTATTCGGTTGGCCATGTCTGGAGGTCTCCTTGCGTCGGTTGGTGCGTGGTCAAGTACAATTATAGAGGATTTGGGCGCAAGGGGCAGCGTGCCGTCATGCGGGCGGACGCACCAGCCTGGTCACCGCCGTGGACGACACCTTCGGACCCCAACTCGGCATGACGCCGCACATGGTGTTCTCTTCCCCGCCGGCGAACACGACGAGCACGTCGTCGGGCGAGGCAACCAGCGGCACCATGCGTCCGTCGTCGCCGGGCAGCGCCGCTCCCCGCACCTGGCCGGAGCGTCTCAGGTCGGACATCGAGCGCGCCAGCTTGGGGTGCAACGCCTCGCGGAAGTCCGCCTTGCTCCAGCCGCTCCAGGTCTCGCTGTCCCCCGACACCACCACCGCGACTTCGCCGCGCCGCACTATCGACGACTCGTCCGCCGTGGAGCCCACTGTCGACATCGACGTGCCCATCGTGGATGCCACGTCCGCCACGGACTCGATGATCGACGCGGGGTCGCCTGTCGTCCGCACCTGCCGGGGCGCCTCGCACGCGAACACCGTCACCGCGCTGTCCGTCGGCGCGAACCCGCGCTCTACGTGGAGCGGGTTCCAATGCGTTTCATCTTCCGCCTCAGCGATGCAATAGCTGTATTTGCCAGGGTGCCCAAGGATGCTGCGGTCGAACAGTCCGGGAACTGCCGCGCAGGCGTTCATCAGCACCAGCCGGATCGAGCGGCCAATGGTGGCGTTCGCGCGATTGCCCGGACCGAACAGATTGTTTCGCGAGTTGATTCCGAGCCGTCGGGCTACTGGACCGTTCACTATCACGAGAATTCCCGCGCCGCCCAGGCTGGAAGAAGGGCCGACTAGGTTGAAGACCGGATCCAGCATGGCCTCGCATGCCGCGAGCACCACCGGCAAATGCTCCGGCAGGCAGCCCGCCATTACAGCGTTGGCGGCCGCCTTGCCGACGGTGACCTCGCGCCTGCGCTCCGGCACGCCGCCGAGCACCTCGTCCTCCGGCCGGCCGGCGTAGTCCAGGAATGTCCGCACGCGCTCGACCGTGGGCGGGACGACGGGCAGCCCGTCAGTCCAACCCAGATCGTAGCAGCGCTCGATGGCCTCGATGGGGTCGTCGAACTCGATCACCTGAAGGTCGGCGTCTGCGTCGTTCATCGTCTCTTTCCTCTCGGACAGGGCCTTTTCGAAGTTCCCTCTCTCCCTGGGAGAGGGTTAGGGTGAGGGAGCGCTGGTTCGGCTCAACTCTCTCACCCCCATCCTAACTCTCCCCCGTCAAGGGGGAAGGGACTCTCGGTCCGGCCTACGCGAAAAGCTGCGTGCCCTCGAGGTATCCCACCTCCAGCAGCTTTGTGCGGGGCTCGACGCGGGCCAGCTCCTCGCGGACCGGCGCCATCATCTCGTCGGTGGTCATGTCGCGCGTGGAGGGCGGCATCCAGTTGTCGTGGTGGCCCAGGAACATCTCGCGCGGCCGCATGAGGCCTGCCATACGGCCCACGAAGTTGGCGAGCGAGCCCTGCAACGGTTCGCCGTCGACGTTGGGCCTGCCCGCCATCGCCACGATTGCCACGTCGGGCCGCAGGTCGCTCACCACGCGAGTCCAACAGCCGGAGGTGTCGTGGTAGAAGATGGAGCCATAGGGCGTTTCGATAACATAGGCGATCGCCCCGCCATGGGTGTCGCTGCCGACGGCTCGACGGCCATGCTCCGCCCTGTGCGCCTCCGATATTGCCGCCATCCGCTGCGGAAAGTCGTGGGAGGTGTCCGCCGGCCAACGCTCGTCCTCGGTGAGACAGTATTGGCCCGTTACCACCTCGCCCGGAGCTCCGGCGCCGCCGGTCCAGATACAGGAATGAAGACTGGGGTAGGTGCGCACTGTCACGCTGTCGGACAGCCGGAAGTGCTCGCCGCCCTGGGTCTGCCACAGTTGCCGCTCGGGTACACCCTCGTCCCGCATGACCCGCGCTGACTCTGTCGAGCCGATGACAGTCGCTCCCGTGTTCGCCGCGATCACCTCGGCCCCCGCAATGTGGTCGAAGTGGCTGTGGCCCACCAGCACGTAGTCCGCGACGTCTATCTCGTCTACCGTGATGCCGACAGGCGGCGCGCCTGGCACCCTGTCCACGTAGGCGTCCAGGTACAGGGTGAGTTCGTCGATGCGGAGCCTGAACGTCGCGCATCCCAGCCAGTCAAGTGAGACGGTCATACGTTCTCCTAGTCGACCGAAATCCGCTCGATGGTGGCCGTCGGGAAGATGGCCATCAGCCGGGCGGGCGCGCCGGATCTGTTCACGAAGCCGTGTTTGACGCCGGCAGGGGCCAACACGGTCTGGCCCGCCTTGACCGGGACGACCTCGTCGCCCAGTACCGCGTCCAGTTCGCCCTCCAGAATCACCATCGCCTCTTCCGTCGGGTGAATGTGGTTAGCGACTTTCGAACCAGGTTCGAGGGTGAGATCTCCGACGCTCAGCGAATCGGCGCCCTTGGTGCCGTCCACGATGGCCCAGCGCCGGGTGCCGGGAGACAGCTCTTCCTCGTTCACGTCGTCGATGTTCAGAATGGGCATGGCCGTTAGTCCTCCATAAGCCGAGTATTCGCCCCGCCATTCAAGGGCCGAGACCGCGCTCAATTGTAGCACGAGGAGGCCGCGCGCCGCAGCCGCAGCAGCCAGGGCACGCCCTCTCGACGCCGGCAAGATCGCGCCCGCCGGCGCCTGCACTCGCTGCCATGGTTGACAGCCAATCCGCGCATGACATAGGCTTGCGAGCGAGCGAGCACACTTGGCCGCGCCCCCCGCCTTACGCTGCGGAGCCCGGCCCGCAACCCCTAAATGGAGGTCGTAACTTGGCTTACGAATTCAATCACATTCACCTCAAAGCGCCCGACCCAGAGAAGACCGCCAACTGGTACGTCAAGGCCTTCAACTTCAAGATCGTCAGCGACACGGTGAGGCAGTTCGGCGACCGTTTCATTCGCTGCCAGTCCGCCGACGGCATCGCCGTCAACATTTCTGGCGCCCGCACCGCCGAGCAGATGGGCGGCGGCGACGCCACCCCACATTGGGGCCTCGAACACTTCGGAATCGAAGTGGACGACATGGACGCCGAGATCGAGCGCCTGGTGGGGCTTGGCGCGGAGCTGATGGAAGGGCCGATACAGAGCGCCCCCAACATGCGGATCGCCTTCATCAAGGCCCCCGACGACGTTCGCATAGAACTGCTACAGGCCTCCTAACGACAAAACGCCGAAAGGGTAGGGTGTCGCAATGTCACGACAGGTATTCTTCCCGTATCCTAACAACAAGCCCAGCGGGTTTTCGACCGCGACCCGCGTCGGCAACATGGTCTTCGTCTCAGGCCAGGTGGCCGCCGACGAGAACGGCAACCTTGTGGGCAAGGGCGATGCCCGCGCCCAGGCCGACCAGTGTTTCCGCAACGTCGCGGCGGCCCTGGAGGCTGCCGGCGCAACGCTTGACGACCTTACGAAGATAACCTGCTTCCTGGTCAACCTGGAGGACTACCCCGCATACGCCGCGGCGCGCCTGGCCGTGTTTCCCGAGAACGGCCCCGCCAGCAGCACCGTCATGAACACCATCCTGGTGAGCCCCGACTACCTGGTCGAAGTCGAGGCCATAGCCGTGGTAGAGTAGCGCGTTACCCCCATGGAACAGGACTGCATTTTCTGTAGGATTCGCGACGGCGAAATCCCCAGCGAAGTGCTGTACCGCGACGATAGCTGCTTTGTCATCAGGGACATCGCGCCCAAGGCGCCCGTCCACCTGCTAGTCATACCGACGAGCCACTTCACGTTTCTGTCGGACCTGACTCCCGATTTCCATGCCGCCCTTGGCGGGATGTTCGAGGCCGCGCACCGGATGGCTCAACGCGAGGGAGTAGATACCAGCGGCTACCGCCTGGTCGTCAACCAGGGCGCCGACTCCGGCCAGATGATCGACCACCTGCACCTGCACGTGCTCGGAGGCCGGGCGCTCGGCGAAATGGGCTAGCCCGACGTGCCGACCCGGCTCCCGCGCTGCGTGTCGTCGCGGCTTGACTCGCTCCCCACAGCCCTGCGAGAACACGTCGAGCGCGTGAGAGACATCGGGCGGCGGCTGGCCCTGCACCACGGCGTGGATGCTGAGCTGGTCGACTTGGGCATTGCTGCGCACGACCTGGCCCGCGCGCTCGATGGCGCCGAGCTCGTGCGGCGGGCGGAGGCGATTGGCCTCGCGCCGAGCGCGGTGGAACGACGACTCCCGGTGCTGCTCCACGGTCCGCTTGCCGCGGCGGAGCTAGAAAGCGACGGGCTTGCCGAGACCCAGGTGCTGGATAGCGTCCGCTGGCACACCACCGGCCACCGTGGCATTGGCGACGTCGCCAAAGTGGTGTTTCTCGCCGACAAGCTGGATCCGCAGAAGGCGCAGCGGTACCCATACCTGGGCGAGATCGACCGGCTGGCCCAGGAAAGCCTGGACGCCGCGGTCGCGCGCTTCCTGGAGCTGTCGACAGCCGACTACCTGAGGCAAGGCCGGCTCATTCACCCGGAATCGATCGAGTTCCGCAACGAGCTTTTGCTGGCCTCGGAGTTCAAGTAGCGGAGCGTCTGCGTACCGGCGATGAGACGTGCCGGTCTTACACCGGCATCGTGCGCCCGGTGTGGGCGCGGCCAAGCACGGCGGCGGACTCCCCGCTGCGTCCGGTTGCGCAAAACATGACGCCCTCGTCGATCATGTCGCGAACGTTCTCGTCGCTCACCGCGTTCAGGAAGTACAACCCCGCGGCCTCGCACGCCGCCTTCACTCGCTGGCGAGCGGACACCATTTCCATCGGGTATGGCGGGTCGTGGGCGTCGAGGTAGCCCAGCGACATGCCCATGTCCCCCGGTCCCCACTCGGCGAACGAAATGCCTGGCACGCGGGCGCTGTCCTCGCAGTTCCCCAGCGCGCGACGGTTCTCTATCTTCAGGCCCAGAAGCAGCTCGCCGTTGGGATTGAGCGGCCAGGGGTCGGCCTTCGCCAGGTAGTCCGCGACAGGCAGCCCCCACACCTGCGCCGCGGACGACTGGCCGCCGCCGCCGCGCCTTCCCTCGCCAAGCGACTCCCCGACACCCACGGTGTTGAACGGGTAGCGGCATGCCTCGACGAAGGCCCGCACGGCCCCCGGCGTCTCCGCGTGGCAGAGCAGCACGCCGTGGACGCCCCGCGCGAGCGCCTGCCGGAACATCCAGGCGTTGGCCCGCACCACGTCCTCGCCGGAGCCGTCCAGCGGCAGCGTTATCACCACGGCGGGCGTGCGGTGGCCGCTGTTGGTGGGGCCGCCGTCGACGAGTCCCCGCATGAACTCGCCAAGCCCCCGCATGTCGAAAGCGCCGTGCTCCATCTCCACCGCAATGTAATCGGCCCAGGTATGGGCCATCGCCCTGCCGCCGTCGTAGGACACGTCGTGAACGCCCGTGTAGTAGACAGGTTGTCCCTCTTCCAGGAGCTCGATCGCTCGGTTGACCCTCTGGGGCATTGGAAGCACCTCGCTTGCTCGCAGACGATTAGGCTTGCGGACACCAGGCCGCCTAAGCCTCGACGGCGACGCCTACCTGGCGGGTTCGACAGTCTCGATCCGAGCCGTTATCTGCCCGTCGTCGACTCTCAAGCGTGCGATGGTGCAGGGCACCATGAACGAGGCGTAGCCTTGCCCGGGGTTGACGTACAGGACTCCATCGCGCGCCTCGTTAATCGGCACGTGGAAGTGACCGAACACTATCGCGTCCACCGGATCGGGAAAGTCGGGAAGAAGCTCCTCCAGGTCGAATTCCGGCCCGCCCCACGACGGGTGGATGACGCCGATCCGCGCGCCCTCAACCTCCAGCACCTCCACGTAGGGCAGCGTGCGCCTGACGTCCACCTGGTCCGAGTTGCCGTGCACCACCACGGCCCTCTTCGCCCACCGTCTCATACCGTCCACGACGCCCATGTAGGTGAAATCGCCGCAATGCAGGGCCACGTCCGCCTGTTCGACCGCCTCGCGTATGGCGGGGTGCACTTCCGACCACTCGCGGCAGTGGGTGTCACCTATGGCCACGATGTCGACGGCCATCTACGCGCCACCGGTTTCCCAAAGCTCCGAAAACTTGAGCGCGCGCGGGCAATGGCCGTAGGACTCCTCAATCTCGACCACGATGCCCTGTAGCACCTTGGCGTTCTCGTCCGGGTTGTTCACCTCGAGAGCCACCTGGAGCCGCCGAAGCTCGTCACCGCTCACGATGCGCACCCTGCCGTTCACGCGAACCGTCTCGCGCACGCCGGGAATGAAGAAGACCAGCCCCACGTGCGGGTTCTCGTTCATGTTGATGTAGGACTGGAACAGCCTGTTTCCGGCCACGTCCGGGATCAGCAACGTCGAGTCATCGAGAATCTTCACGAAGCCCGGCATCCCGCCCTTGGGCGAGGCGTCGCAGCTTCCGTCGGCGGCGCTGGTGGCCATCACCAGGAAGGGGGACAGGCGTATGAAGTCCTTCTCCCTATCCACCATGTAGCCTTTGACCTTTGTGGCAGGGCGCTCCTTCGGAAAGCCGAACTCGCGGGTGAACCTGTTGTCGAATGCGGTCTCGATGCCGATGACGTCTACCATTGCCTTGCTCTCTTCCTTGGCGCTCTGGGCCGGTGCTAGGTTGGATGATTCGCTAGTCGCCTTGTACATGGTCTGGGCGCGGGCGTCAAGACTTGCGGTTGCGCTGGTGCATTCCGATGTAGCCCACCACGACTCGCTTTCGGTCATCGTCCCAGTCGAAGGCGATTCTGATAGTGTTCTGCGGATCGTAGCTGATTCCCTTGCCCAGGTGGGGATTGAGAACGTAACTCTTGCCTTCCCAGGTGGTAGTGTACCACTCCTCGAACTGTTCCCTTGTAATCTCGGTTTGGCTGGACTTGTAAGACCAACCCGGGCAAGACTCCTTGAGCAGCTTGTCGAAGTCCGGCGACCCGCCGGGATTCGCGCGCCTATGGTGGTAGACGGTGGCGAGCCACGCAAGCGCGTCGAACACCTCCTGGGGCTTCTGGAACTGACTGCGCTTGTCCGACTTTGAATTCAGGGCGATGGCCAGGCGGTCGGGAAAGAGCTTCCCGGCGAGCGCCACGGCATCCCGCACGGTTCGCGTTTCTGTCCGCCCCTCGGCTGGCAAGCCCGCCTCGTCCAGCCTGGCGGACACGCCGGCCATCCGCCATATCTCCACCGTCTCCCTGCTGCTGGAAAGCTCGTCGTCGAGCCTGGCAAGCTCGGACTGCAGCGATTCGCGCTCCGCCGCCAGGTCGGTCCTCTGCTTGACCAGCCCTTCGTGCTCAGCCTTTCGCTCGCTGTCGGCGCGACGCAGGCGGTCCACTTCGGCTCGCAGGGCCTCGTTCTCCTCTCTCAGCTCGTTGTCGTCGAACTTTGCAGAATCGTCCTCAGCGAGGTCATCGCCGTCTGCAGGTTCATCCTCCTCATGGACAACCGGAGCTTCCATAAGCTCCCGCCACCTGGACGCGACTCCCAGGATTCCGTCTTCCGCGGCAACGCGCTCTGCCGCTCGCGCCGCCTCCTCGACCCTCGTGCCTGCCTGCGGCCTCACGGGCCTGTACACTTCCAGCATTTGGTGCAGCTCCTCGACGATTGTGTGCGCATCGCCAACCAGCCAGACGCTGTCTGTCGCCTCATCGGCCCACGTTGAAACGTCGGCATACAGGTCGAGGTAGGCCAGTTCCCCTTCGAACTCTCGCAGCACCTCGTCGAGTAGCGTCACCAGGCTCTCGACTGCCGTATCGGTCGCCCGCTTTGACCTCTCGTGCTCACGATCGGCAACCGCGTCCAGGAACGGTCCGACGTCTTCCCAGTCAGGTGCGCTGGGGTCAAGACCATCGAGAGCCGCGAGGAAGTCTCGCATCATGGGAGACCTGATTGAGTCCCCTGGCAAGTCGACGATCACGTCTCTACCCGACACGAAGCAGAACATCAGCCTGACGTCGTGTTCGTCCAGGTGCTCGTTCCGGCCGACCAAAAGCTGAACGGCGTCTTCCAGGTCTCTACCATTCCACGGAGCCATGATCAGGTCAGGTGATGCTGCCGCTCCACCCTCGTTGTCCAGGTGCTCCCCTACCGCATCGCGCAACTCCGGCCTCGATTCGGCCCACACGCCAAGCAGCGCACGCGCCAAGGGGGCCTCTTCGTCAACCAGGGCGTCCAGCACGGGGACTTTCAGGGGAGCACTGGGAGCCTTGCTCGCGTCCCGAAAGCCGTTGACCCTGACGCAGCGGTCCAGCGCCCTGTCCAGCGCGGTGCGCGCCCCCCTGGAGGCCTGCCCGCGGAACTCCAGGGCGTGGCCAACCAGCGATTCGGCGTATTCAGGGCCGGCCCCAACCACCAGAGCGCCAAGTCCAATATGTCGCCCGCTTGCTTCAGCGGTCATGTTGACCTCCTGGAAACTAGCCTAATGGTACAGCCAAACGCAGTCAAGACGCCGGCCATTGCACCCGCCGAGCGGCCGGCCAATAACCCGCGGCGTCCTGCGCTACCAGTCAGCCACGAGACGCATTAAGATATGCCATGCGTGCATTCGCCGCCGCGCCGGCGAGCGGCGGACCCAGGACCCCGCCAGCATAAATCGCCCCAAAGGCCGGAGGAGGTAGAGTGACGGCCAGACTCGTTGCCTACGTTGTCGTCGCGATGAGCGCTTTGCTGCTGACAGCAGGATGCGGTGAGGCCGACGCGCCTGAGCAGCCCACTGCCGAGCCACAGAGAGCCGCCGAGGCTGCCGCGCCCGCCTCCGGCACTTCCGAAATGGCCCGCGCCGGCGAATCGGTGTTTAACGCCAACTGCTCCATCTGCCACGGAGTCGGAGCCGTCGGCACCAGGCAGGGCCCGCCCCTCACCGACGGGGTCTATCATCCGGGCCACCATGGGGACCCCAGCTTCCGCAACGCCGTGCGCAACGGAGTGAGGCAGCATCACTGGGGTTTCGGTGACATGCCTCCCGTCCCTGGCGTATCCCCGAACGAGGTAGAGGAAATCATCTGCTATGTCAGGCAGACGCAGCGCACCAACGGCCTCTTCGATGGCGACGCCTATTCCACCGTGTGCTGAGCCGTCACACGCCGTGCCTACACTCTCGAAGAGCATCATTCTGGTGCTGCCACCGGCAATCTCCGTAATCGTTGTCACGGTTCTCGCGGCCGGCCTGGACGAAGCGTACCTGACGTGAGCGATGTTCGCCGCTCTGATCATCATGGCGATAGTCACCGCGCTGCAGGCCGAGCGCATAGGTCGCCAGGGCGCGGGCCACATGGTGGTCACGGGGATAACGCCAGACTACATCACGCTGGCCGTGCTCGCGCTGGCCGAAGGCGACCCGGAGTTGCCGGCGAGCCTGATGGTCGTTTCCGCCCTCTTCTTGGCGGTGACTACGTGGCTGCCGCAGCTGCGCCGCGGTCTGACGCCGGCGGTATCGGGCACGGTGCTCATGCTCGTCGCGGTATCAGTGCTGCCGTTCTGCCTGGACCGGCTCAATGAAGTGCCGGAAGGCTCGGCGTCCTTCGCGGGGCCCCTGGCTGCTCGTCCACTTCCAGATTGTCCGCGATAAGCTGTCTGGCTCGGTCTTCGGTCGATGCCATTTTATCGCTCCCCCTCCAGAGATTTATTCGGGATTTTCCACTCGCTAGGCTAACCATCTGGGCGTTCCAAAGTAAACTCACAATGCCCAAACCTTTCATCCGGCTTGCGCTCGCCGGGCGGCCTCTTGGGCTGGCTGCCGTCCTCCGTGTAGCGGCAGCCGGCCGCTTCCGTCCGGCCACGCGGTCTTCTCGGAAGCGACCCGCACCGGCAATCTCTCCCACTCGACGTGCGGATTCGGCTCCTCGAAGTGCAGGTGCCTGGGGATTACTCCCCTGTTCATCGAGAGGACCGTTTTTATGAGAGCGGCCATCGCTGCCGCCGATTCCATGTGTCCGGCGTTTGACTTGACCGATACAACAAACAGCGGTCGCTCGGCGTCGCGTCGAAGGGTCAGCAATGCCCTGCTGGAGACAACATCCCGATTTCCACCATGAACCGGGACGCGGAAGGCGGCAAAATGGCGTTCACGCCACCGGCTATCGCGAGGTCCACTTCGCCCCGCTGCAGGCCGACAACCGCCTGGCGGACCGCGGCCAGCGACGATGCGCAGGCAAGGTCCACCGGCATTGCCGACCCTTCCAGTCCCAGCGCGAAGGGTACCGGTCCCACGGCAACGGTCCTGTTAGTACCCAGGTAGCTGTGCTCGCGGTTGCTGGCCTGGAAGAGGTCACGGTACTCGTTCCCGCCGACTCCGGCATAGACGCAGGTGCGGCTGCCCCGCAGACTGTCAGGATTCAATGCCGCGTCTTCCAGGACCTGCCAGGTCGTTTCGAGCATCATCCGCTGCTGAGGGTCCATCATACCCGCCTCAATGGGCGATATTCGGAAGAACCTGGACCCCGGCGCCGTTGGTGGCATGGAGTATCTCGTCTCCGAAGTTCGTCTGCCTGCTGTCGAACGCGTGCTCCACGCCCAGAGACCGCAGGTACGCCTGCTTCGGTGCGCTCGCCATAGCGAACACTTCCGCCCCAGAGGCCTGCGCGAGCTGGATGGCCGCCATGCCAACTCCGCCCGCGCCGGCGTGGACCAGCACACGGTCCCCAGCCTGCAGTTTCGCCAGCTCGAATGAGATCGCTGCCGTGACGAACGCGGTGGGCACCGTTGCAAGCTCCATCATCGACATTCCCGGAGTCGCGGAGGCAAGCAGACCGTCGTGGACCGTCACCGCGGGCCCGACTGTGCCGAACGACAGACCCATCACTCGGTCGCCCACTGAGACCCGCGCAACGTCGGCGGCCGTTTCGACAACACGACCGAACAGCTCGCGTCCGAGCAGCCCCGTATCCAGAAGACCCATCGCTCGCAGAACGTCTCTGAAGTTGAGACCAGCGGCGTCCACTGCCACCAGCACGTCTCCCGACTCGAGATGACTTGCAGGCGTCGGCTCAGCTTGCAGCCCGTCGAGAGAACCCTCCGAGTCCGGCGCCAGCCGCCATGCCGGCTCATCAGGCAACGCCAGGCGACTCCTTTCGGCTGCGCTCCTAACGAGAAGAGCGGCCAAGCGGCTGCCCGCGCGACCACCTTGCCAATCCCCCATAGAGGCGAACCGGAAAGCTGGCCTAGCCGCTTTCCAGCTGGACCTGTGGCGAGGTCTTGGTCGAGGACTTGCGCGCCCCGTGCAACAAACCGGACTCCATGAGTCGGCGTTGCTCCAGCGTCCAGCATCCCCTGTCCCAGGGCCAGCGCGCTGGCCCCCGCATGTTTCACGTCATCGGCCATATCCTCGGTTGTAGCCTGCGCCCCGCTCCCGCCCAGGCCCATGAGATGCACGACACCCCTGAGCGGCGCAGCAACCCCAGTTCGTTGGCGCCGTGGGGGGTATAACCGGGCCAGGCTATCCGCAAGGCTATCAGGGTCCATCAACGCCCCATCGAGAAGCGGTTCATCCGCGCCGACTGCCACGATGTAGCGTCAACTTTCTGACGCAGCCACCGCTCCGACCTCAGATAGCATCCTGAGCAGCCGGCCGCATCCCTGCGTCCAGTTGACGTTCTCGCCAGGTGACCTCGTAGAGGAGGTCATTCAGTCCTCCCACTGCGGAAAGCAGAGCCGCTCTCGTCGCCCGCTTAACCGTAACCCCGTCCGGCCGAACCGGATGCAGGTCTGGCCCGTATCGTTCCACCCCTTCCGGCAGCACAATCTCTCCCACCGCCTCACCGGCATTGGACCGGAGGGTCTGGAGAGTGCGGAACGCCTGGCCAAACTCGATCCCGGCTTCAGTCTTTGACCGATAAATCGCCGACACGTCCTGGGCCGCCAAATCTACTTTCAGGCCGTCCAGATCCGCGGCGGCAACCACGCCACTATTGACCGCACCCGACGACACCCCATCGCGAATGGAACGTACCCGCACCGCTCTACGCCCGCGACGTCTGGGTGGACGACGAAACGATCATCACGCTGCGCCGCCACGGCAACGGCCTCTCCATCGACCTGTACTATCCCTTCTGGTCGCTTCTCGCGGACGACTACGACATCATCGCCTACGACCTGCGAAACCACGGCTGGAACTCCGCAAGCTCCATGCAGAACCACAATCTCCCGACGCTAGTGCACGACCACGACGTGATCATGGAGGCGATCGACGCTCACTACGGCGAAAAGCCGAAAGTGGGAGTGTTCCTCTCGATTTCGGCGCCCACCACCCTGCTGTCCGCCAACCTCGACGCCGACCCCACACTGCCGTGCTCGTACCTCCCCACGCTCGACCTCCGCGACGTTTTCACCGTCAACTACGACTTCCTGCCCGAATCCACGTACCTGCTGCAGCTTGAACAGACGGGGCGGTGCGCCGCGCTGGTGTGGGAGTTCCTCCAGGAAATGGCGCACGCCTGAGCACCGGCGCATCCAGCCGCGATACCGTCCGCCGCCGGACGGTCCGGCCCAGTGTTATTGGCCTTGACATGCAATCCGTCTTGCCTGTTAAATTAGGTTCCAAGAGGCCGCACGGTCTCAAATCGCCCAAGGAGGTTGACGTGTCGGTTACCGACGAACTGCTGGAGAATAACGCGCGCTACGCCGAGAGTTTCGACAAGGGGGATCTCCCACTGCCGCCCGCGAGGGGCTTGGCAGTGGTGGCCTGTATGGACGCCCGGCTCGATACTCACAAGCTGCTTGGAATCGGCGAAGGCGACGCCCACGTCATTCGAAACGCGGGCGGCGTGGTCAGCGACGACGCTATTCGCTCGCTGGTCATCTCACAGCGGCTGCTCGGTACCCGCGAGATCATCCTGATTCACCACACGGACTGCGGGATGCTGACCTTCCGTGACGACGACGTGAAGGACACCATCTACGCGGACACGGGCCTCAGGCCATCTTTCGCGCTGGAGGCTTTCGGCGACCTCGATGAGGACGTGAGACAGTCCATCGCCCGTATACAGGCCAACCCGTTCATACCGGTCAAGGACTCGGTGCGCGGCTTCGTCTACGATTGCGCCACGGGTAAGCTGAACGAGGTCTCCGCCGGCTAGCGGCACCTACAACGAGGCGGAATGCGTAGGCGCTCATGGGAACGTTCGCCGGTCCCATGAGCGCCTATTTCGCGTGAGCCGCGGGGCGCAGCCGCACACCCCGCGCTGCCTTGCGCCATGCGGCACACCAACACAGAGGAGGAAGCAGATGGACATTTACGAGTGTCTCAGGACCCGGCGCACCGTGCGTGAGTTCAAGCCCGTACCGGTGTCCGACGAGTCGCTGGGCAAGCTGCTCAGCGCGGCGCGGTGGTCGCCAAGCTCGCGCAATCAGCAACCCTGGCGCTTCATCGTCATCCGCGACCGCGACACCCTCGTCAAGATGGGCGAGACCGCCGGCTCCGGGGGCTTCCTTGCCCGCGCGCCGCTCGCCATCGCCATCGTCATGGAGAATGCGGACCAGCCGCAGATGGACGCGGGCCGTGTGCTGCAACAGATGGAGCTCGCGGCGTGGTCGGAAGGCATGGGCACCTGTTTCGTCACGCTCACCGGCGACCAGCGCGAGATCATCGCCGAGGTGCTCGGCATACCGCAGGGCCTCGACCTGATTACGGTCCTGCCATTCGGCTACCGCCGCGACAACTTCCAGGGCCGGGGTGTGCCCCGCAAGCCCGTCTCCGAGCTTGTATACTCCGAGAGGTACGCCAGCCCGTTCGCAGGGTAGGGGACGACTCGCGCGCGTCCGGCAGCGACCGCAGTCGCCTACCCCTGATAAGCCACCTTCTGCGGTCGCACCAAGGAGGCCCCATTTGTTCGCACACGTAGTGCGCCTCACGCTATGGGAGTGGTACAAGCTGCGCCGCCGCTGGATGCCGTGGATCCTGCCGGCCGTCGCCATAGCCTTCATGCAACTCGGCATCTGGCTGAGCTACGGCGCATACCACAACGAGTCTCTGCAGGCCTTCACCGCAGGCGGCGCCAACAGTCTTTCGACGAGCGCGGAGGTGGACGGTGAGATCGTCGAAGTCTCCGTGTCATGCATAGGCCTCCTTAACGAGGGCATTCCACCCGAAGTCGACGATCTTCCCGAGGAAGTTCGGACCAGCTTCCTCGAAGACGTGGAGCGGTTCCGAGAGGAGAATTGCACCAATACCGACCCGCTCCACGAGATAAGAAAGGCCTTCACCCTTCCCCACTCGATCACCGGAAGCATGAATGGACTGGCGGGCTTCGCGCCGTTCCTCATTCTAATCCTGACCGCATCGCTGATCGGCAGCGAGTACGGATGGGGCACGCTCAGGACGACGCTGACGCGCGGCGCCGGCCGGTGGCAGCTTCTCGGCGCCAAGATTGCCCTGGTGTTGGTCGTCAGCGCAGCCGCCTACGTCATCGTCGCCATCGCGGCCGCCGCGGCCAGTCTGCTGGCGGCGGTCATACCTCCCGACGAGCCAGGCAGTCTGGCCGAAACCGGGAAGTGGTCCGACGCTGCGGTCACTTACGTGAAAGCCCTCTACGCCGCGGCGCCGTACGTCGCCTTGGCGACGTTCCTGGCGGTGTTGACTCAGTCTTCGTCGATGAGCATGGCCATAGCCCTGGGCTACTACGCCGTAGAGCTGATTGCCGCTCCTCTCCTCAGCCTCACGGAATGGGGCAAAACCATCGCGGACGCCCTGGTCGGCAGAAACGTGAGCGAGTGGATGGAATCGGCAGCCGTGACAGTCGAGATAAACGACGCGAGCTCCGCCGCGGGTCAGGGGGACGCGCTTCAGGCCTTTCTGGTAATCCTCGCGTACACCGTGCTGCTCGGCGCCGCCGCATTCTGGATATTCATCCGCAGGGATGTCGCCGGAGCCAAGGGCGAGTAACGCAGGCAGATGACCGCCGGCGCGCGGCGTCTCTGCCTGAAGCGGGAAAGGAGCGGCAATGAGCGATTTCGTCATACATACGGACGAACTGACGAAGCGATACGGTAAGATTCTCGCTGTGGACGGGCTCTCGCTGGAGGTGCCGCGCGGCCGCATATTCGGGCTGCTGGGACCCAACGGCTCCGGCAAGACCACCACCATGGGGATGTTGCTCGGGCTGGTTACGCCCACGAGCGGGAGCTTCGCGCTGTTCGGCGGGGACGCGCGACACCAGGATTCGCTGCGCCGGGTAGGAGCAATCGTCGAAACGCCGTCGTTCTACCCATACCTTTCGGGCCGTGCGAACCTCGTCTACTTCCAGGGCATCACCGGTCGGAGCGACCCGGCCGAGCTGGACGACCTGCTCGACAAAGTGGGCCTCTCCGACCGAGCTGGCAGTCGATTCCGCACCTATTCGCTGGGAATGAAGCAGCGCCTTGGTCTGGCTTACGCCCTGCTGGGAGACCCTGAATTGCTGTTCCTGGACGAACCGACCAACGGCATGGACCCCGCCGGGATGGCGGAGGTGCGGGAGCTGATACGCGGCCTCGCCACCGGGGGCCGCACCGTACTGCTTTCGAGCCATCTTCTGCACGAGGTGGAGCAGGTGTGCGACAGCGTGGCAATTCTCTCCCGGGGCAGACTTATCGCCCAGGGCAAAGTTGCGGACCTCGTTCAGTCCGGGGGAGGCGAACGAGTGAGCCTGCGTACGACCGACAACGCGAAGGCCGTCGAGATACTCTCGGCCCTCGACTGGGTAGAGGAAGTGCAGCCACGCGGTGAGTCCGTGTTGGTGACCGCACCAAGCGAACGGTCGTCGGAGCTTAGCGCGGCGCTCGGCCGGGCCGAGGTCTACGTCACCGAGATGGTGGCCGAGGGGCGTTCACTGGAGCAGTACTTCCTGGAAGTCACGGGCGACGACAGCGACGGAACATGATCTCGGACGTTGCGCGTCTCACGCGGTGGGAGTGGTTCAAGCTGCGCCGACGCTGGATGCCGTGGGTCCTGCTGTTGCCCCTTATCATCATCCCGCAGATCTGGTTGTGGGCCGAATTCTTCGCCTACCGCTCCGTGGACTTCTACGGGAACCGCAATCTTGGAATCAAGACGTCCGAGGCGGGGGGCGTCTTCTTCTCATGCGTCGACATCGACGAAGGCAGCTTCAGCGACCTGCTGGACAGCCTCCCCACGGAACGGCGGAAGCAGGCGATCGATGCCCTCCCCAGGTTCAAAGAGATCTGCGATGAGCACCTGGAAGAGGAATCGAGGCTGCGCGTTTGGCACAGCCAGGTATTCGTCCCGCCGGGGGGACTCGCGAACGGTCTCGCGGTCATGCACTTCGTCGGGATGTTGCTTGTAATCATCCTGTCGGCGTCGATGGTGGGCACGGAATACGGGCTTGGAACGCTGCGCACCGTGCTTGCCAGGGGCGTCGACAGGTGGCGGCTGCTTGCGTCGAAGGCGGTTCTGCTCGCATTGGTTGCCGCCACCGCGTTGGCCGTAGCATTAGCACCCCTGTATGCGAGCGCTCTTGTCGCGACCTCCCTCGTGCCCGCTGGCATGGAGCTTGCGGAGCCGGGCCGGTGGTCAACCGTCTTGGTGATGCTAGGCAAGGTGCTGTTCGCGCTATTCCCGTACATCGCCCTGGGGATGCTCCTCACGATATTGACTTCATCTGCAACCTTTGGCATAGCCTTGGCGATAGGCTACATTTTCGCCGAGGGCGTAGTGATCAGCTTCCTTGGCGCGAGGTTCGACCGGTTCGACTGGTTCCAGGGCTTCCTCGACCTGATGATCGGCCCCGCAGTCTCAGGCTGGCTGGCAGAGCCGGGCGTACGGGCGACGGGACAGGACGCAGCCTTCTTCCCGCTGGACAAGGTCCAGAGCAACTTACGCGCCTTCTTCGTCATATTGGCGTACCTGGGCGCGCTGGGGGCGGCCTCGACGTGGCTCTTCCAGCACAAGGACGTGCCCGGCGCGAAGGGCGACTAGCGGCGGGGGCTGGACAGGCGGCCAGCCGTGGGCTTGGTGTGCCGTGCCAGCCGTACAAACTGCCAATGGCTTGCGGAGGGCTCGGTCCGCTCGCCGCTCGCGGCCGCGCCCGGCTCCAAGTCGGCTTGACCGCATCACCAAAGGAGGTGTCATCCATGGACGTGCAAAAGGTGATCTTTATGCTCATGGCCCAGGACATGGAGCGCGCCATAGCGTTCTACCGCGACGTCATAGGGCTGGAGCTGCGCGTGAACTACGGCGGCTGGGCCGAGTTGGGCGGCGAGCAGGCGGTCGTGGCCCTCCACGGAGGAGGCGACGGCGAATACCGCTCCACCGGGCTATCGTTCACGGTCGCCGACGTCGATGCGGCGTGCGACGAGGTGAGCGCCGGCGGCGGCAGGGTTGTACAGCCTCCGGCGGTCCGGGCCGGGGAGGGCATAATCCTGGCCTTCCTCGCGGACACCGAAGGCAACGGCTTCATGCTTACTCAAAACACCCGGTAGCACTCGCCGCCCCAGTCTGGAGAAACCGGCGAGGCTGGAGAGGACCGCGAGCCGCTTACTCATGCTCGAACCGGTGCCGGCTGCGGCAGTTTCTATGGGCCGCCGGACACCGGCGGGAGCACCCTGTACTGGTTGTCGGCGGTCCGTTCTGCCGTCGGCAGCACTTCGACCACCACCCTGGACAGACCGACGACCTCGCCCTGCTCGTCGAAACTGTAGTTGTCGCCGATTGCCCCGCTCCAGGTGATGGCGTACATGCAGTCACGGAAGCCGTCGGCGTCCTGGTCGTCGCCGGTCTGTTTCAGGCACTCGGCCGCTATGTACACGTCGTCGTAGGCCGAACCCAGGTGCCACGGCAGCGTAACGTACTTGTAGCGCTCTCTGAAGTTTGCCAGCACCTCTTGAGCTTTCCGGTTGTCAGGATCGAGGTCCGCCGTGACGGCCTTCATGCCGTTAGCCGCGTCGCCAGCGATTTCCAGTGCGGTCGTTCCCACCGATATCGTTTCGGCGTAGATTGGGCCTTCGTATCCCACCTCGCGAGCCTGCTTGATGATGGTGCCGGCCGCGAACTCGGACTGGGGGGCCAGGTGGAGCGCGTCTGGATTCGCGGCGAAAAGCTTCTGAAGCTGTGACCTGAAGTCGGTGACTTCTGACCCGAACTTCTCGGCGGACACCACTTTCCCGCCAAGCTTCTCGAACTGGGCCACTGAATTGCGCCTGACGCCCTCGGCATAGTCCGTGGCCTCGGTGATGGTCGCCAGCGCCCGGACGCCGTCCGCCCACAGCACGTTGCCGGTGACGATGCCAACCTCGACGTCGCTGATCTGCGTGCGGAAGATGTAGTCGCCGGCGTTCGCGATGTCGGGGCTGCTCGCCAGCCCGGAGAACAGCACGACGCCTTCCGCTTCGGCCAGTGGCGCGACGCCTAGCATGGCCCCGCTGCACGAGGTGCCGAGAATGATCTTCACGCCGTCCACGTCAGTCAGCTTTTTGTATGCGGAGATAGCCTCCTTGGCGCTGCACTGGGAGTCCTCGACCACAAGCTCGAGCCGTCGTCCGCTGATGCCGCCCGCGGCGTTGATCTCGTCCGCCGCCATCTGCTTCGACTGGTTGGCCACGGTGCCATACGTCTCGCCGGGGCCCGTCAGGGACTCAATCACGCCTATCCTGAAAGGCACCTCTTCCTCACCGCCACCGCAGGCCAGCGCAACGACCGGCGCGAGGCAGAAGACGACAATCAAGATTCCAAGCGAAAATCGCATCTCTTGTTCACTCCAACGGGGGAACACTTCGCGCGCCCTAAGGCAGCGCACACGGGATTAGAACAGCCCGCTCAGCGCCTGCCGCGGCGTGATCGCGGGAATGGGAGAGCGTTCGTAGTCCCGCACGTTCCTGGTAACGATCTGCCTCGCGCCGCAGGCGAGGGCGGCCGCCACCTGCATCGCGTCCTCGAAGTCCTCCATCGGAAGCTCAACGGCGTAGCGAATGCCCGCGGTATCGGTAGCGGCCACTCCGACGAATCGAGTCAGCTCCACGATGAAGTCGCGCGCGTTCGCGCCGCCGAGCGTAGGGGACACGATGTAGTAGAGATTTGAGACCGAATGCCAGGCGATGAACCCGGCCTCCCCACCGTGTTCTATATGGTCCAGCAGTTCCGAGGCGTGCTCGGAGTGTGGTCGCCGGTCCAGGGCAACGTCTATCAGTACGTTGGTATCCAGAAGTATCAACTGAGATACTTCTCTGCCAGCCTGTCGTATCGAGGATCGTCTTGCCGGTCCGCGGCCTGAAACCTGCCCCGCCAGCGTGAAGAGAACGTCGTCGAGTATTCGCCCGCCATCTCCCTGAGAGACTGCTCGACCAGCGAAGATAGTGACACTCCGCGGGAGCGGGCGTACCGCTTGGCTATCGGTAGCAATTCGGAGTCCACCGTAATGGTTAGCTTCTGTTTCATCGTTGCTTGACGCTCCGAATGTGGTGTACGTATATCTTAACAGAGTATACGTATCTTCCTCGTGGCGGTCAAGGCCCCGCCAGCACGAGGTCGTTCAGGCTAGAAGATGCCTTCCGGCTCCGTGTCCAGGTAGTACTGGCCCGCCGTGTCGTAGTGGCTCAGCCGGCCCTGCACCTGCTGCGTGATCGTATGGACATCCTGGAAGCGGCGCAGGATGGGGCCGGCGGCGAAAATGGCGCTCGAGCCGCACAGCGCGTAGGCGATGTCCACCACCTTGGCAGCCTCCCGGATGGCGTGAGTGCTGGACAGCCGGACGGCGATTCGCTCCTCCACCGTCAGCGAAAGATTGGCCTTGGCCCCGGCCCACATCGACAGCGCCGCTTCGCCGAGATACGAGCGGGCGGCGTTCCACTTGGCCTCCGCCTGGCCGACCATTCTCTGCGTTGTCGCGAGATCGCTCATCCTCTCCCGCTGGAAATGTTGTGTCTTCGACTTGGTGAGCGCGATTGCCGCGTCAAGTCCCGCGCGGGCCGCGCCGAGCGCGACGGTCGCGAATCCGGAACAGAACAGCAGCGTGGTCGGGATGACGTAGTTAGGCCCGCGTTCGCTTGACACGGCGTTGTCGGGATACGAGCGCGAGGCCGGTACGAACACACCGTCCGCCTCGAAGCTCAGGCTGCCCGTGCCCCTCAGCCCGCCGACCTGCCAGACGTCCACCATCTTCACCTGCTCCTTTGGTAGGAGAAGGGTCCGCATACCCGAAGGTTCCGACTGGCCCGGCTGGTAGACAGGAGTCAGCGCCGCGACCCATGTCGCGTGAGGTATCCCGCTGCTGAAGTTCCAGCGGCCGCTCAGCCGGTAACCGCCATCCACCACGTCTGCCCGCGAACCGGGAACGGGCGGCCCGTTCGTGACCACGTTCCGCTGAATGCCCCATATCTCCCGGGCCGTGTCTTTGGACACCCGCACCGCATTCGTGGAAAAGACGTTGTTCTGGTTGATGCACCAGGCCGCGCTGGCGTCTGCTTGGGCGAATAGGCTGACAACCTTCAGAAAGTCCGGATGCTCCAGCTCGGAGCCTCCCAACGACCTCGGGAGGAGCAGCCGGAAGAATCCCCTGTCGGCCAGCTCTTCCGCGATTTCCGGGGGTATGCGCCGCTCTGCCTCGATGCGGTCTGCGGCAGCGCCCACACGAAAGGCGAGCTTGCCCGCGGCCTCCAGGATTTGGCTGGCGTCGGTCTGTGTCGCGGTCATCTGTCGTCCTGCATGGCTGATGTGTAACTCGTCGGCCACATTATCGCACATGGGGCAGGCCACGTCTGAGACCCAACTTCCCCTCTTATCGGGATCAAGCCTCTTCCAGCACCTGCAGGTACAGGTACGCGCCGGTGTAGGTCGTGGCGTCCTCGCAGTGGCCGCCGATCATCTCACCGGACGGTCGAGCGGCGGCCAGATGCACGTGCACGCGTATTCCGCCTTCAGGCAGCGGCTGCACGTATCCCTCGGCGCTCACCAATTCGAGATTCTCGTCGATGGTGGTCCTCTCGAACTCCGGCGATCCCTCGGCGTCGTGACGGCATAGGTTCCTCAGCTTAAGTTGTCTGAGGCTGCCTATGCAGGACGTGATGGCGGCGTGGGTTATCCCCTCCGCGAGAGCAAACGATTCCAGGTCGGAGATGATCGAAACTCCTGGTTCCACGCGGCGGTACACGAGGCGGGCGGCGGTCTGCGAACTCTGCATTTTGGTGTCACCCCTCCGGAAAACTGGTCCCGCGGCCTATTGTACACCACGCGCGAGAGCCGGTTCGGCGTTGGCCTTACCGCCGACGCCTGACCTTGGCGCCCCACAGCCTGGCGTACTCCGCCACGTAGCGCTCGGCGACGACCCTCTCATCGAACTCCCGCTCGACCTTGCGGCGCCCAGCGGCACCGTACTCGGACCGCGTCTCGGCGTCGCCAAGCAGCGCCTCGATAGCGACCGCGAGGGCGGAGGCGTCGCGCGGCGGCACGAGCGTCCCGCTGACGCCATCCTCGACCACCTGGGCGGCGCCCGCGATGTCAGTAGCGACGATAGCCTTTCCCATAGCGGCGGCCTCTATGAGCGACCTAGGTATGCCTTCAGGGTAGTACGTTGGAAGCGCAACCACGTCCGAGATTGCCAGCAGGCAGGGCACGTCGCTCACGTGACCGGGCAACAGCACGTCTCCTGACCGGCGCCAAACTGCCAGGTCCTCTTCCGTTAGCGACTCGCGATTGTCCGGGTCCCTCGCTCCCGCCAGCACGAACACCGCGTCAGGCCGTCTCGCCCTGACCGCCCGCGCCGCCTCCACGTACTCCACCACGCCCTTGTCGTACAGCAAGCGTGAGGCCATCGTCACCACCGGCGCGCCCGGCGATATGCCAAGCGCAGCCCTCATCTCCCGACGAGCCTTCGTGCTCACCACCTCCTCGCTGAACGCCGCGAGGTCGACGCCGGAGCCGCCCGGAATCACAAGAGCGCTCCGCCTGAATCTACCGGACGCGCCGAAGAGCACGTCCGCGTCGTGCGCAGTCTGGAATGTGACACCGTCACTCAGTGCCGCAGTAAGCCGGTACAGCAGTCTCGCAAGCGGGCGAAGCACGGAGCGCCGACGCCCGCCCTCGGCAAAGGCGTATCCGAGGCCGGTCACCCCGCCCACCACGACCGGCACGCCGGCGAGCCTTGCCGCCAGCGCGCCGTACACGTTCGGCTTGATGGTGAAGTGCTGCGCCACGTCCGGCCTCAGCCTGCGGTAGATGCGCAACAGCGACACCAGCGACCCCGTCTCGGTGAAGGGATTGACGCTCCCCCGGTTCAGCCGCCACGGGACGAACTCCGCCCCCAGCGCCTCGACGTCGCGCGCAAGCTCACCCGCTGGCGCCACCGCGTACACGCGGACGCCCCGCTCGACAAGCGCCCGCACTATCGGCGCGCGGAATCTGTAGATCCGCTCGACCGAGTTCGACGTGATGGCCACCGATCGCGGCAGCTCCGTCACCGGCCCGGCGCTCCTCTGCCACGTGACTTGCTCTCCAGCAGCCGGCCGAACAGCTCCTCCCACATGTCCACAACGCCGTCCACCGAGTGCCGCGCGCGAACGAGGCGGCATCCCGCCTCGCCAAGCGCGCGCCGTTCCTCCGGCGCCAGGTCCATCATGCGCTCCATCGCGCCGGCGAGCGCGGCGTGGTCGCCGGGCGGCACGACGAACCCCGTCTCGCCGTCCGTCACCATCTCCGGCACGGCGCCCACCGCCGTCGCCACGACGGGCGTCAAGGACGCCATCGCCTCCAGCACCACGTTCGGCATACCTTCCCACGCGGACGACAGCACCAGTGCGTCGCACGCGCGGTACAGCTCCGGCAGGTCGTCGCGCAGCCCTAGCAGCCGGACCCGCCCGACCAGCCCCAGCACGTCGATCCGGCGCGCCAGCTCGCCCCGCAGCGGCCCATCGCCTGCGATGAGCAGCCTGGCCCGCCGCC
Source organism: Dehalococcoidia bacterium (assembly GCA_965217705.1). Taxonomy (GTDB): domain Bacteria; phylum Chloroflexota; class Dehalococcoidia; order Lucifugimonadales; family CATOSD01; genus CATOSD01. The sequence continues at coordinate 357,024 of CBDCJA010000002.1, forward strand.
GCCCCGCGAGCGCCGCGAACGCCCGGAGCAGGCCGGGGTAGTCCTTCGCTGGCGCCAGCCTGCCCGCCGCCAGCCACAGGAACTCGTCGGCGCCGGCGCCCAGCTCCCGCCGCGTCCGCTCGCGGCAGCCGCCCGCGGCGTAGCGGTCGAAGTCCACCGCGTTGGGGATGACGACGAGCCGCGAAGGAGCAGCCACGCCACGCCCGGCTATGTGCGAGGCCAGGCTGTCGGACATGACGGTCACGGCGTCCGTCATCCAGCCGGTCGCGCCCAGCGCGCGTTCCCTGGCCCGCCCGTGGGCCTCGCTCCGGACCGCCGAGACGACCGCGGGCACGCCGGCAAGCCGTCCGGCGATGCGCGCCGTCATCATGCCGTGAAACATGAACCCGACAAGCACGTCCGGCCTCGCCCTCCGCACGACGGCGACGGTCCTTGCTACGCCGGCCAGCTTGCCCACGCCGCCGCGGACGTTCAGGCTGACCAGGCGCACTCTGGATTCGTCCACCTCGGCGCGCAGCGACACGTCCGAGAACGGCAGGTAGGACAGCACCGTCACCTTCCAGCCCCGTGCTGCCAGCGCGTTGGCGACGATAACGAGCTGCCGCTCAGCGCCGCCGCGCTCCAGGCCGCTGGTGACGAACATCACGTGGCCGCGCACCGTATCGCGGCCCTTCACGCCGCGAGGCCGTACTCGTCGTACCACAGCGCCAGGTTGAGCAGCCTGTACAGGAAAGTGCCGTTGTCCTTCCGTCCCTCGACGTGGTCGTCGACGAGCGTTCGCATGGCGGACGCGTCGAACAGTGCGGCGCTCGGCCGGGATTCGTCCAGCAGGACGCCCTTCATGTACCCCGCGAGCGTGGTCCGCATCCAGTACGACTCCGGCACACCAAATCCCACCTTCGGGAGGCCCAGTATCTCGTCCGGCACGATGCCCCGAAGCGCCCGCCGCAGGATGCGCTTCTTGTGCAGCCATCGCACCTTGTACTTCGCCGGCAGACCCATCACGTAGGCCGCCAGCCGCGTGTCCACCAGCGGCACGCGCACCTCCACGCCGTGCGCCATCGTCGCCTTGTCCACTTTCTCGAAGAACAGGTCCGGCAGGATGACGGCGCAGTCTGTATAAAGCGTCCTCTGCACACCGTCCAGCCCGGCAAATTGCCGGAACAGCTCGCGGTACCGCGCGAATGGGTCTCCGCGCGCCAGCATCTCGCGCGCCCCCGGCGCGAACACCTGCGTGGGCCGCTCTCCGGCCCGGCGGTCCGCCATGACCGTGGCGTAGCGGAGGGACCGGTCCTGGTGGAGCAGTCGCAGAGTCACGTGATAGTAGCGGGCCCAGGTCGAACCATTGGGAACGATCGGGCGCGCCCACGACGTCGCCCGCGCGAACAGCGTCGCCCACCGCTCCATCGCCATCAGCGAATGCACCTTGTATCCGCCGAACACCTCGTCCCCGCCGTCCCCTTGCAGTACCACCTTGTTTCCGTCGCCGAGTTGCTCGCACAGCAGGAAGAGCGGGATATTCGCCGCGTCACCGAACGGCTGATCGTGGCATCGCACCAGCCTCTCGATCACCCCCGCCACGTCGCCGCCGGACACGTACAGCTCGTGGTGGTCCGTCCCAAAATGCTCCGCGACCGCCCTCGCCTTTGGCAACTCGTTGACGCCCCGGTCGAAGTCGAACCCCGCCGAGAACGTCTTGAGCCTGCCTCCGTAGTGCTTCGATGCAAACGCGGTGATCGCCGACGAGTCGATCCCCCCGCTCAGGAACACGCCCACCGGCACGTCGCTCACCAGGTGCGCCTTCACCGCGCTCTCCAGCAGCTCCCGCACCTTCTCGACTGCCGTGGCGTAGTCGTCCTCGACCGCCTCCACGTCGAATATCGAGCAGTACTCCCTCACCCGCACACCGGAGTCGTCCAGCGTGAGCGCGTGTCCCGGCAGCAGCTTGCGCACTCCCGCGAACATCGTCCGCTCGCCCAGCGCGGTGTTGTAGTACAGGTACTCGTGCAGCCCGCCCCAGTCGATGTCGCGGCCCACCTCGCCGGACGCCAGCAGCGCCTTGATCTCCGACCCGAACACCAGTCTCTCCGCGTCCGCGTGGTAGTACAGCGGCTTGACGCCGAAGCGGTCCCGCACCAGGTGAAGCCGACGCTCGGCGTTGTCCCACACCGCCATGGCGAACATGCCGTCGAGCATCGCGAACGAAGACTCGCCCCACTCGATGAACGCTCGCAGCACCACCTCCGTATCCGACCGGCCCCGGAACTCGTGGCCGCACCGCTCCAGCGTCTGCCGCAGCTCCCGGAAGTTGTACACCTCGCCGTTGTACGCGATAACGTACCTGCCGTCGTCCGAGCGCATCGGCTGCCGTCCGCTCTCGCTCAGGTCGATGATGCTCAGCCGCGTGTGCGCGATGCCCGCGCCGCCGTCCGTGTACTCCCCCTCGTCGTCCGGCCCGCGGTGCCGCAGGCACGCCCCCATACGCTGGACCAGCCCGCGGTCGACCGGCCGCCCGTCCCAGTACACAATGCCGGCTACACCGCACAACGCATTAACCCTCCGAAAAGTCCCTTCCCCATTTGATGAGGGAAGGGACTAACCATTGACCACTGACAAACTGACCACTGACAAACTGACAAACTAACCCACTGACCCACTCGCCTACAGCTTGAACACCTTGTCGCCCGCCGCGCCGGCCCTCGCGACGGCGTTCCGCGTGTCCACGACCAGCCGGCTGCGCTCGACGACGTCCGCCCAGTCGTAGCTGCTGTGGTCCGTGACTATCACCACGCAGTCCGCCGCCGACAGCGCCTCGCCCAGCGCGGGTTCGCCCGCCGTGCCCACGCTCGCCATGTCCAGCCCCGCCTCCCGTATCGACGGCGCCAGCGGGTCATGGTACGACACGCACGCTCCCTGCTGCCTCAGCAGGTGTATCAGGTCCAGCGCCGGCGACTCCCGCGTGTCGCCCACGTCCGGCTTGTAGGCGACGCCCAGCACCAGCACCTTCGCGCCGTTCAGCGGCTTGGACTCGCTGCCCAGCGCCCGCGTGATCTCCAGCACCACGTGGTGCGGCATGGCCGAATTGATCTCGTCCGCGAGCTGGATGAACCGCGCCGTGTACCCCAGCGTCCGCATCTTCCACACCAGGTAATGAGGGTCGACCGGGATGCAGTGGCCGCCCAGGCCGGGCCCCGGGTAGAACGGCATGAACCCGAACGGCTTGGTGGACGCCGCGTCGATGACCTCCCACACGTCCAGACCCAGGTGCCCGCACATGATGGCCATCTCGTTGGCCAGCGCGATGTTGGCCGCGCGGAACGTGTTCTCCAGCAGCTTCACCATCTCGGCGGCGCGGGACGAGGACACCTGCACCACCTCGGCTATGGCGGCCCCGTACAGGCACGACGCCACCTCGGTGCAGGCCGGCGTGACGCCGCCGATGACCTTGGGCGTGTTGGCGATGGTCCAGTCGGCGCGGCCCGGGTCGACCCGCTCCGGCGAGAACGCCAGGAAGAAGTCCCTGCCGACCTCGAGCCTGCCCGCCGAGCCTTCGAGCAGCCGCGGCAGCACCAGCTCCTCGGTCGAGCCCGGATACGTCGTGCTCTCCAGCACCACCAGCGCGCCCTCCCTCAGCCGGGGCGCGATCTCGCTGGCCGCGGACACGATGTACGACACGTCCGGGTCCCTGGTCTTGCCCAGCGGCGTTGGCACGCATATGAGCACCGCGTCGGACTCGCCAACCGCGTCGTAGCCCGTGGATGCGGACAGCCTGCCGGCGTCCAGCACGAGCCTCGCCACCGTCTCGGACGGCACGTCCGGGACGTGCGACCGGCCCGCGTTGACAGCCTCGACCCGCTTCGCGTCCGTGTCAACGCCGTAGACCCTGAACCCCGCCTCCGCGAACGTCACCGCCAGCGGCAGGCCCACGTAGCCGAGGCCCACCACGCACACCACCGCCTCCCTGCGCGCGATTCGCCCCCGGATCCTCTCGCCAGCCGTCACCCTGGAAAGCCCCCCTTCAACGGCAATTCTTCTCGATTCCTTCCCCCTTGACAGGGGAAGGTTAGGATGGGGGTGCAGACGCCGTACCCGTCCCCATCCACGCCCACCAGCATACCACGCCCCACCAACTGACCAACTGACCAACCGACAAACTGACTCACTGACCAACTGACCCACTGAGAACTTCCAAATACCGCTCCACCGACGCCTCCACCGAGTACACCGACGCCCTCGCCTTCAGCGCCTCCGCCGGCATCGGATCGTCCAGCGTCGCCTCAATGGCCCGCGCCATGGCCCGCCAGTCCCCCACCGGCACAAGCCGACCCCACCTGCCGCCCTCCAGCATCTCGCTCGGCCCGCTGCGGCAGTCCGTGCTCACCACCGGCGCGCCGCACGCCATCGCCTGCGCCAGCACGTTGGGGAACCCCTCGTACCTCGACGACAGCACGAACACCGACGCCCTGGACATGTACCGGAACGGATTCACGTCGAACCCCGGCAGGTCGAACCTGTCCTCTATCCCCAGACGCCCCGCCAGCTCCAGCAGACTCTCCCGCTCCGGACCCTGACCAAGAATCACCAGCCGCGCCGCCCGCGACCGCACCACCTCCACGAAAGCCCGCAACAGGGTAGGGTAGTCCTTCTCACCTGACAGCCGGCCAGCGGCCAGAATCACCGGCGCGCCCGCGTCTCCGAACCAAGGATGCTCCACCGCGGCCGCCGCCTGCTCTGGCAGCCCCGGCCCGACCACGGGATTGTAGATGGTGGTCACCTTGCCAGCAGCCCGGGGCATCCGTACTCGCAGGTCGGCCGCGACCCCATCCGACACCGCGACGATGGCGTCGGCTGCCGGCATCAGCAGCCGCGCGAGCCGCATGAACTGGCGTGTCTTGAACACTTCAACGTCGAATGTGTCCGAGAACGTAGTCGCCTGCCTAACGACAACGCGCATCCGTCTGCCGAAAATCAGCTTGGCGAACAGCGCCGCAAGGTCCGTGGTCAGAAGGGTAGAGAGCAGTGCGGGGGGCCGCTCGCGGTGGACGTATCGCAAGAACTTGGGTATCGCGATGTAAGTCCTGCGCGAGTCCAGATCGACCACGCGCACCCCATCCGGCACCATGTCCAGGTACTCACCCTCGGCCTTGACCAGCACGAGGTCCACGCCCACGCCCCGTTCAGAGAAGGCTGTCGCCAGCGTCACCATCGCCCGCTCCGCGCCGCCGCCGCGCATCGACCCGGTCAACAGCGCCACCCTGCCGCTCTTCACTTCAACTCCGAAGGACTGCTTGGTCAACCTAGACAGAGGCTGATCCCCGCCCTAAAGCCTCTTCTGATATCAAGCAGCGGGTGAAGATGAACTTGCCCTGCGGGGACTTCTCAATCGAATCCACAAAGTCCCACTCCACCAGACAGTCGGGCCCCATTACGAGCCGAAGCGCGTGGTTGATCTCGTCAACGTCACCATCGTTGACGTCAGTGCGCTTTACTACTCTAATTCTGAGCTTGCCGAAGTCGAGCTGGTCCACCTGGAACTGGTCCACCCAGTCGCGGAAGTAAAACAAGTGCGTGGCAAACTCGCCGTGCACCAGCTTGCCTCCTTTCAACACAAAGTGGTCTGTGATTCTCCCCGACAGGCTGCTCAGGTACGGCAGCTTGGAACCGCACGTGCAGGGTTGAGAAGCCATTGTCCCCACATCTCCAATCTCATACCTGATCATCGGGAAAGAATAGTTATGAAGGCAAGTAATGATGAGCCTGCCTTCAGTACCATCCTTGACAGGACGGTCCTTGTCGTCAAGAACTTCCACGAGGTTGTTCATGACAAACACGTGCCTGTTGCCTTGTGCGCACTCCCCGGCGATCGCGCCGACCTCTCTCGACCCGTAGTAGTCATACACCTTGGCCCCAAACTGCTCCTCAATCTCACCACGCATGAAGTCGCGCAGGGTCTCTGCGGAGGAATAGACGAAGGCAGGCTTGTACATCCGTATGTTGTTCCGACGCGCCACACGGGCTATCTGATACAGCGATCCAGCGTAACCGGCCACGTAGTGGGGCCGGTTTCTACGGATGGCGTCGATGTATTCCAGCCATCTCCCTTCGTCAGCATCGAACGTGTTCAAAAAGACCTTGTTGGTCAGGAAGTTTGCCGCCTTGCCCCGCCAACCCCGGCCCTTGAGTTGTAAAGAATCGCGCTCCGAACCCCAAAGCCATACGTTCTTCACGGTGTTCATTTCCACGCCCAGAATCTCGCGGAAGTAGTAACCCTGAGTGGCGTTCGACCAACTGGCGTAATAAGCATCCTGGATGAACGTGGCAGGGCGTCCGGTTGACCCTCCAGAGCTGTTGCGATACGAAGTCGGGGACAGCGGGAAGGTTCGAATATCGTCGAAACGCTCACGCATAATCTCTTTGGTGAGGACGGGAAAGGTATCAAAGCCGCCGCCGTTAGACAGCAGCTCTGAGTAGTAGGGGCTGTGTTCTCCGGCGTATTCGAGCAATCTCCTGAGATGCCGCTCGGACAGGGCGTGCGGATCTTCTCTGGTCATTGCGTCGATTCGCTTGGCGTAGCCTTTGTAGTAGGCGTTAGACCTCAACAAAAGGTACAGCAGATAGAGCCTGTGTCTCCACGCTCGCTCAGGCAGAAGCATCTTCCCATTCCTTGGGCAGCGAAAACGACATAGACTTGGTTTGCGACAGTGACATCCTTGTTCCATCTAGTGTCGATTCGAGCTCGTCGAGGCCGGGAGTGAGTCTCGAAAGCAGACTCTTGGGGTGTTCAAAGCCGTATCTAAGCAGCCGGACTTTCATAGGGTCGTAACCTATCAGCATAGCTCCGAGTGCGTCTATCGCCAGCGGATTCCAGCCTCCGATGATTATGCCGGCGGGCTTCGCAGTTGGCCAGAGCGGGCCGTAGCCTTCACCGGCTACCACTCCGTCAACTATGCTGAGTACGCTTCTCACAGGTGTTGCCGAGAGTTGTTGACGGTCCAGATGGTAGAAGTAGAGTGCGTGATTCAAGTCGAGTGTAGTCCTGGGTATGGTGTCGTTGCCGGACCATCCGCCGTCGAACATGTTGTCGTCTCTAGTAACTCTGGACGCGTAGGTGAGCGCCCTCAGTGCAAAAGTCTGGGTGCGCGTGGCGACCTCGCTATCAGCGTGTCCACGCCAACGCAGGTCATAAAGTACGTTGTAAACAGGCTTGACCACGCTTCTGCGCTCGTATTGGTCGCCACCGCTGCCGGGCCAGCCATTCATGTGGTGGGGCAGGTACTCCTTGTGACCGTTGATACCAACGAGGTTCTTAAGCGCGCCAGTTATGCCTGCTTTGATGTGGGTCTTGAGCTTGGGAATATTGACAACGAAGTCGGCTGTTAGCACGGAATTCGATACCAGATACTCATGCTTTCCATGTGAATGGCGGCGGTTCATGAGGCTATGGTCGTACATGGTGACCCTGAATCGCTTGGACCTGTCTTCTAGGTCAGTGAGAATACTGTCACCCGCTAGGTCTATGAGTGTGTATCCGCGTGGATCCCCGGCCTGCGCTGCCTGTTCGCCAACGCCGTGGGACCTTTGCTCTCTAGGCGTGAAAGTAGTCTTCCTCAAATCTATGACACTGAATCGTATGCCCGGAAACCGCCCGCGGTAAATGTCGAGCAGCTTTTCTGTCATCGTGCGTTGCTTCAGCACGTCGAAGTCGCAGCCCTGAAGCGGGGCGTCGGCGACATCCACGGCGCCGCGCCCGTCCAGCGCCAGCACGAGATAGTCGATCAGCACTCGGATTAGAGAAGTGTGCGTTAGTAGTGATTCTATGGAACCGTCCAGGTGGTTGGCGTGAAGCACCCAGTTAGGCTTTATGAGCGCCCGTTGTCCGGGCCGAAGGAAGCTGCCAAAGGGATTCCAGCTCGGCAAACCGCTGTTGGAGCAGTCTAGTTCGAGGTCGTTGAGAATAGAACGTACCGCCGCATAGACGCGGTTGCTGGCGTCAAACTGCGTATTGCTCTCGCCGAACTCCGGATAGCGCTCCGGAGGATTGTAGGGGAACGCTGGGTACGCAGCTTGCGGCAGATGGCGCAAGGCCGTCGGGTGGCGGTACAGCTCAGTCATTTACGCACTCACCGCAATTCACGTCACATTGCTTAACGACATAGTACCGATCGATGACGGGCGATTTCACTATGACTTCGGCGCGTTCACAGACAAATTCGTCCACCGCCCGTGTCGCGCCCGGCCAGTCCGGCGCACCGTACTCGTCAAATGCTACCACCCCGCCGCGCACTACGTGGGGCCAAAGGTGCTTGAACACCGCCTTGTACGACTCGTAGAAGTCGATGTCCATGTGAATCAGCACAATGGGGCCGCCTGAGTAATATGGCAACGTGTCTTTGAATTCTCCGGGCACCAGTGTGACGTATTTGTCGATGAATGAGCGCGGCAGGCCGTTGACCTGGAGTACCCTGCGCACGTAACGCTGGGTGTAGCTCATAGCGCCAGCGTGGTTAGCGTTCCAGTCGCCATCCTCAATGGATGGCTCCGGCAGCCCCCGAAAGGTGTCATAGCCCAACATCCGGCGCGGCCGAGCGGCAGTTTGGGTGAGCATCGCAAAGGCGAACAGAGACGTCCCCGGCCCGACGCCACAGTCGACGATATTGCCGTCAATGTGCTCGACCTTTGCCAACAACCGCTCGAAATGAAGCAGCCGCCTGACGTACCAATCGTCGCCCTTGTACGTGAGGTCCTCGAGATCGTAGAGGTCGGCAAAGCGCAGGTCTATCCCGAACAGTACCCTGAATGTTCTCCTTAACCCTTGCTTGAACTTGTAAGGAAGTTTTCGCAGCAATTCTCGCCCTTGAAATCTAAATTTCTCTCAAACCACAGTCGCTCCCGGACGCCGCCGCCGCACAATTGCGCGCTTCTCTCACTCCCCCTCCAACAGCCGCTTCGCAAGGTCCATAACCTCGCGCACGCCCTCCGCGTCGACGTCGCCCGGCGCGAACCCGTGCACAAGCGCGTTCCTCCTTCTCAGCACGTCCCGCAGAAAGAAGTAGCATTCCATCGAAATGATGCCCTCCTGCGCCGCCAGGGTGATAGCGTGCTCCGAGGGAGGCCGCCCCAGCAGCTCGCCCTCCTCGTCGAGCAGTATCCTCACCGCACTGTCAGCGGCGGCACACGCCTGAATGAAAGCCGCGTCGGCGAACCCCGCATCCAGCAGCCGTTCCGACTCGGCGGCGCAGTCAAGCACATCCTCCCGCGCAAAGGAGCGGACACCCTTTGGCACCCTCAGTTGCTCGCCCACGTTCACCGGCACCAGCCAGTAGTTCCATCCGGGCCTGTCCCTAACTACCCCAGCCAGCCCGGACGGGCGACCCTCCCGTTCCATCGTGGGCCCGGACTTTATCTCGACGACGACCGATTCATCCCCCTTCCGCATCAGCAAGTCGAGGCTGAACCCTTCCATAAACGAGGGCAACTGGTCACGCTTAGGATGGATAGTCACCTCGTAACCCCGGGAACGCCACTCGTCCGCGATTTCCCGGGCGCGCTTGCTCTCCAGCTCAGCGATTGTCGTCCCCATCGGACGCTTATCTCCCGAACCTGTCCCGGCAACTCAACCGTCACCCCCCGCAGGAACTGGCACCCCACAACCTAGAGCGCCGAATTCGACCCCCACCTTGACACACCCGCACACCTGTGCTAGCCTCCCCTCACATCCCAACCACCAGGAGCCGACCGCCCGCCAATGCCTCACGCCGCGCCGCCGTGCCACTCATCGAAGCCCGACAAACCGGCACCGGGCCCCGTCACATTCCATCCAAATACCGTCCCAATACCATCCCAATACCGTCTCAAACCTTACTTACGACCGCTCAACACTGTCTCAAAAGCTCTCAAAACCGAGCCGCCGCCAAGTACGAATGGCACAGTTTGGCCCAGTTTGGCACACTTTTCGCGAATTGCCCGCCGATTGGCCGGCCCGCCAGACGCCGCTCCCGCCGAGCTTGATTATGATAGCATAATCCCCGCGCGCGGCAAGCGCTCCCCCTGTCATTCCGAGCGCAGCCGAGGAATCTAGCGCACACCAGCCATTCCGAGCGCAGCCGAGGAATCTAGCGTGCCCTTCGTGGAAAATCCTTACGCGAGGACGAACGACATGCGATACGTTGTCACCGGCGGGTGCGGCTTCATCGGCTCCACCCTGGTCGACCGGCTGGTCGAGCTGGGCCACGACGTGGTGGCCCTGGACAACCTTTCGACCAGCGAGGGCGACCGTGCCAACCCGGCGGCCAAGCTGGTGCGAGCGTCGGTCACCGACCTGGACGCGGTCAGGGACGCCACCCGCGGCGCGGACTGCGTGTTCCACACGGCGGCCTGGGCCCGCATCCCCCGCTCCATCGAGGACCCGGTGGGCACCCACGACGTGAACGTCAACGGCACCCTCAACGTGCTCCAGGCGGCGCGGGAAAACAGCGTCGGGCGCGTCGTCTACTCCTCGTCCTCCAGCGTCTACGGCGACCAGCCCATCCACATAATGCGCGAGGACATGCCGACCAACCCCAAGTCGCCCTACGCGCTGCAAAAGCTGATGGGCGAGCAATATGGCGCCATGTTCGCGCGGCTGTTCGGCCTGCGCGTCGCCTCGCTGCGCTACTTCAACGTCTACGGCCCCAGGCAGGCCACGCGGGGCGCCTACGTGCTGGTCATCCCCCACTTCATGCGGCTGCGGGACGCCGGCAAGCCGCTGACGGTGTACGGCGATGGCGAGCAGACCCGAGGCTACACCCACGTGTCGGACGTGGTGCGCGCCAACCTGCTGGCCGCCACGGCCGACCTCCCTGCGGGCGAGAACGTCGCGCTGAATATCGGCCCCCAGGAGGAGACGTCGGTCAACGAGATTGCCGCCATCGTCGGCGGCGAGGTGCGGCACGTCGTCCCCAACCCGAGGGGCGAGTTCGAGGAGCTCCGCAAGTCGGCGGACTATTCCAAGGCGAAGGCGCTCATTGGCTGGGAGCCGCTCGTCCCGGCGTCCGAGGGCATCCGCGCCATCGCGGCCCCTAAAACCAAGGTCCCTTCCCCCTTGACGGGGGAAGGTTAGGATGCGGGTGAAGGCGTGAGGTTGGAGGTAAACCGCACGTGAAGATAACGGTCGTGGGCCTCGGCTACGTGGGCACCGTCGCCGCCGCCGGGCTGTGCGAGGCGGGCCACGAGGTGGTGGGGATCGACGTGGACCGGCGGCGCGTGGATGCGCTGGCCGCGGGCCGCGTGCCCATGTTCGAGCCGGACCTGGAGGCCGGCGTGACGCGCGGCCTGAGCGCTGGCACGCTGCGGTTCCTCCACCGAGACGACTTCTCCGAGACGCCGGGAGACGCCGCGCTGGTAGCCACCGGCACGCCGCCCATGCACGGCGGCGCGGCCGACCTGCGGCAGGTGCGCGCGGCGGTGGACTGGGTCAAGTCCGTCGGCTCCGAAGGCCTCGTCGTGGTGATGAAGAGCACCGTCCCGCCCGGCACCGGACGACGCCTGCTCGACTTCGAGCTGAAAGGCACCGGCATCCGATACGCATCCAACCCGGAGTTCCTGCGGGAGGGCAGGGCGGTGGAGGACTGGGCGTCGCCCGAGCGCATCGTCGTGGGCGTCGAGCCGGGCGACAATGCGACAGCGGACGTCGTCAGGCGTTTGCACGCCGGCATCGACGCCCCGCACCTCGTGACCGACATCACCAGCGCCGAGATGATCAAGTACGCGAGCAACGCCTTCCTGGCGACGCGGATTTCGTTCATCAACGAGATAGCCTCGCTGTGCGGCTCCATCGGCGCGTCCATCGACGACGTGAGCATGGGCCTGGCGATGGACTCCCGCACCGGCGCGCGAATCCACGCCGGCGTCGGCTACGGCGGCTCGTGCTTCCCCAAGGACGTGCGCGCCCTTGACCACCTGGCGCTCACCAGCGGCGTCGAGGTGGACCTGCTCCGGTCGGTGATCAACACCAACAACCGGCAGCGCCTGCTTCCGCTCCACGCGCTGCGACAGCGGTTCGGCGGCGCGCTGGCCGGCCTCCGCGTTGGCGTGCTGGGCCTGGCGTTCAAGCCGGAGACCGATGACGTGCGGGACGCGCCGTCGCTGGACCTGGTGCGCGCCCTGGTCGACGAGGGCGTAGACGTTCAGGCGTTCGACCCGCGGGCCATGGACAACGCCCGCGCCGTGCTGCCCCCGGAGGCGCGGCTGGTCGGCGGCGTCGCCGAGGCCGCGAACCGCGCCCAGGCGCTGGTGCTGCTCACCGAGTGGCGCGAGATAGTCGAGTCCGACTGGCGCGTCGTAGCGCGCTGCATGATCCCGCCGCGCCTGGTCTTCGACGGACGCAACGCCCTCCCCCCCGCCGCGCTAGAGGCCCTGGGCTTCGAATACGTCGGCGTAGGCCGCTAAGTCCCTTCCCCCTCGACAGGCAATCGTAGGGGCGGGTTTGAAACCCGCCCGCTGCCGTGACGGTGGGGGTGAAGGCCCCCCTACTGGCCCGTCCGGTATATGTACCGCGGGTCCCAGATAGCGTACAGCGTCGGCGTGGTGTTGCCGAAGACGTTGCGCACCGCCGTGAGCCGCTCCGCCAGCGTGGTGTAGATGACCGGCACGTTCTCGGCGGCAACCTCCTGGGCCCGGTGGTAGTGCTCAACTCGCTTGGCGCGGTCAAGCTCGGCGCTGGCCTTCACGTACAGCTCGTCGATCTCGGCCTCCCAGTCGGTCGCCGGCTCGTCCTGGTTCGGGTTCCACACGTGCAGGAACTCGCCGCTGTGCCAGAAAGTGATGCCGCTGTGGGGGTCGGTGCCGCCGGTCAGGCCCACGATCATCGCCTCCCAATCGAAGGTCTGAGTGATCCTGGTGACAAGGTCTCCAAACTCGATCAGCTTGTAATCGACACCCAGGCCGGCGTCCGTCATGCCCTGCCTGACAATCTCGCCGACGCGCTCGCGGACCGAGTTGCCGGCATTGGTGACCATCGAAAACTCGATGGGATTGCCGTCGCCGTCCTCTCGCACGCCGTCGCCGTCGGTGTCGACCCAGCCCAGACCGTCGAGCAGCTCACGGGCCTTGTCCAGGTCGAACTCGTACCGCCGCACGTCAGGGTTGTGGAAGTCGCCCGCCGACGGGCTGACCGGCGACCACTGAGGATACCCGATGCCCTGCTGTACCTCGTCGATGATCCTGGCCTTGTCGATGGTGTACGCGACCGCCTGGCGGAACTCCTTCTGACGGAACCACTCCAGCTTGACGGGGTCCAGGTATGGCTCGCCCGTGTCCTCGTTGACCCCCGGGTTCTGGTTGAACCCGACCAGGGTGAACCCGAACTGCGGCCCGCGTCTGTGGATGGTGAAGTTGCCTTCCCTCTGAAGTGGCTCCAGCCGCTCGAGCTCCTCGCCCAGGACTCCGTGGACGTCAGTCTCGCCGGCGATAAACGCAGCGAGCTCCGCGTCGAAGTCTGGAACCACGATGTTCACGATCTTCTCGAGGTACGGCAGCCTGTTGCCCTCGCCGTCCTCCAGCCAGTAGTCGGTGTGCCGGCGCAGGATGACGCTTTCGCCCACGACGTAGCTCTCAATCGTGTAGGGCCCGGTGCCGACAATCTCGCCCGGGTCCGTCGCGATGTCCCACACCTCGGCGAAGGTGCCGTCGTCGACGTACTGTTCCAGGATGTGCTTCGGGAAGATGGCCGTGCCCATCGAACGCAGGAACGTCGCGAAGGGCTGGGGAAGCACGCACTGGACAGTGTAGTTGTCCAGCGCCTTGACCGTTATCGGCGCCTCATCCCACTCCCCGGTTTCATCGTTGAGGAACCGGAAGTGGAACACCGCCCGGTCGGCCGCCGGTATGTCGTAGTTGTAGATTATGCGATTGAAGGTGAAGTCCACGTCGTGGGCGGTGAACGGCTCCCCGTCGTGCCAGCGCACGTCCCTGCGCAGCCGGAATGTCCACGTCAGACCGTCGTCCGAGCTCTCCCACGACTCGGCTAGCAGGGGCTCCACCTCGTCGGTGAGCCACGAAGTCTCGGTCAGGCCCTCGAAGAGGTGACCCAGGACGCCGGCGGAATAGGCGTCGTTGGCGATGGCGAGGTTGAACGTGAGCGGTTCCGCCACCGTGGCGAGCGTCATGGCCCCGCCTTGCTTGCCAATGGCGTACTGGAAGTCCGCGGCATTCTGCCTGAGCCGGTCGACCACACTTCCCTCGCTGGCCGGCGTGGGCGACGCTACCGGCGTCGGCTGCGCTGTCGCAGTCGGCTGCGGTGCGGGCGTCGGCGCGGCCTCCACGGTGGGTGCGACGGCCGTCGGAGTTTGGAACACTGGCGAAGACGGCGCCGCCGGCGTCGGCTCGGCGTCGTCCCCGCACGCGGCCAGCAGCAGCACGACGGAAGCCAGCAGCAGCGCGAGCGCCCGCGGCATCGCCAGGGCTGAGAGGGCGCAGCGGGCGCGAACAGGGGAGGGCGATTGAAGAACAGAATCGAGGAAAGGTGTCACCAGGGTATCCCTCTGACAACTAAGGTCACGGACGTGTTTCGCTCATTGAGTGTACCACAGGCCTCCAACACCTCCCCCGCGCCTCGCCCGTGTGCCAGTCCCGACATTGCGGTATGGGGCGGCCGTTGCTATAGTCGAGCCGCGGGTGCCGGCGCGCCCGGTGCATCCGAGAATGCGTAGCAGCGAAGGGAGTTGCCGATGCGCACCACAGACATACCTGGCTGGGTGACGTTCCCCGAGGACGAATGGATCGAGATTACGCCAGAAGAGGCGGGTCTCGACCGCGAAACATTCGACGCCTTTCTGTCCACGATTGACGCCAGGGGCGCTGACTTTGGAGGAGAGGACCACACGGGCAACAAGTTCGGCACGGTTATAACCCGCGGCGGATACCTCGTGCACACCTGGGGCAACGGCGACTACAAGTTTCAGACGGCCTCGACCGGAAAGGCCTTTACCTATGCGCTGCTTGGCCTAGCTGTGCAGGAGGGCATGGTCCAGGCCGACGACCTGATCGCCGAGACCTGGACCGGCGAGGGACAGCTCTCGCACCCCCACAAACACCTCGACCAGGGCTACCACAGGAGGCTCACCTGGCGGCACCTGGTCGGCATCAAGTGGGGAGCGGGACACTACGGCGGTTTCGCGATAGAACTGGGCAACGACTGGATGGAACGCAACACTCGCGAAGACGATATCCCCGGCGTTCCGGAGTGGGCCAGGTGGACCGGCGATCCATTCTACGACATCTACTCCCACATCGAGCCGGGCACTCTGCGCCACTACAGCAGCGCCGGAACGTGGCGCGTGGCGCAGGCGCTGACGCACCTCTGGGGCAGGGACCTCAAGGACGTGATGGACGAGAAGATCATGAGCAAGATCGGAGTCGCGGCCGACGACTGGGACTGGTGCACCGGCGGCTACGTGAAGGACCAGAAGCACTTCTATCCCACAATTCCTGACTCTTACACCTACCTCGATCCTCCCTACGAGATAGATGGCAACCCGGTGCGGAGCGGCCCCGGCTGGGTGGTGATCAGCGCAAAGGACCTGGCGCGATTCGGGCTGCTCGTAGCCACCGGCGGCAATTGGAAGGGCGAACAGCTACTCGCCCCCGGGTGGGTGCGGACCCACTCCGGCGGCAACCGCAGCGGCCTGCACGGCGAGAGCAGACGCTACACTGCCATGGGCAGGGTCGCCACCGAGGGCATCGACATGCGGTTCTCCGTGGACCGGGAGAGCCTCATCCCACAGGACGTGTTCGTAGGCCCCGTGAGGCCATCGAGCATGGTGTAGGGACGGAAGTAATTCGACGCCAAACTTGGAGAAGGCGAATTTACACCCGACGAATTGTACGGATTTGAGGCTGCCGGCGGCGAGTGTTCACACGACTCCAACCTCTTTCATCCGTGACCGCCAGTATGCTAGAAGTACCGATGGCGCAGTAAACAGTATCGGTCCCGCCCGCGCCTGTGCCGTTCCGACGGAGAGATCATGCCGTTCAGGGCCTACTGCTCCCAGTTCTATCCGGAACCGCGCAACACCGACGGTTCCGATTCCTAGCCTGGCGGAGAAGCTACTTGGCCGGTCCACTCGCTGCAATGCTTGTCGGGACTGCGAACTGAAGGATACGCCGTGAGCAACTTACTCGGCCGGCTTAGCTGGCTGGTGACGGTTCGCCCATTCGTAACGATACTTGTCCTCATCGCCATCACCGTCTTGCTGGGGGCCGGAGCGGTGCGGCGCGGGCCGCACCGCCGCCGAAAACCGCGTCGACACTTCCCCAGGGAGTGCAGTGGCCGAAGCCCTGTATGAAATCGACAGACTCTTCGGTGACTCCGGCGAAGAGAGTATAGTAACTCTCCTCTTTCGCGGCGATGTTCTCACGCCCGGCGGGCTCTCTCAAATGGACGCCCTGATCGAAGAGATTGGCAGCTACCCGAGCGTCCGCGATCTGCTGGCGCCGGAAGCTACCGTCGTAGCTCCCTCATCGCTTCTCAAGGCAATTCTCTCTCCAGGTAGCCCACTTCGACTCACTGACGCAGGCTGATATCGACTCCGCCGGTGTCCTCCCGCCTATCGCTGAGGCGTTCGACGCGCTGACCGGCTCCGATACCGATGGATCGCCAGTCGCCATTGCGACCATTCGCCTGCGCGACACGGGCGACGAGCGAATCGAGGACGCGGAACGCAAGGTCCACGAGTTGGCCATTGGGTCCGAGGGGCGGCTGCGGGTGAACAGCATCTCGTCCGTCGTAGTCGAGGATGAGTACAAGAAGGCAACGGAAGAGGGGATGACGCCGCTGATAGGCCTGGCGTTCCTCCTCATCGCGGCATTCATCCTGCTTTTCATGCGCCCGATCTCGGACCTGCTGATCACGCTGGCGGGGCTGCTCACGTCGATCATCTGGATTGTCGGAGCGGAAGGTTGGCTGGGACCGAACGCTTTGGACCTGACAGGTCCCCCAATTCGCTCAAGGCGATGGTGCCCATCATCGTAGTCGGCCTCACGGTGGACTACGCCATACAGATTGTGTCGCACTGCCGCGAGCAGCGAACAGAGGGCAAGCCGGTGGTAGAGGCCGTCCGCGGCGGCCTTGCGAACGTCACAGTACCGCTGACGCTGGCCGCCGTCACAACTATCGCGAGCCTTTTGGCGAGCCTGTTCTCTCCAATCGGAATAGTCGGCGACTTCGGAATCATAGCGGGGCTGGGCGTGGGAATGAGCCTGATGGTGATGTTGACGCTGGTGCCGGCCGGCCGGACTATCATCAACCGCAGGCGGGAGGCGCGAGGCAAGCTGGCGACGCCCCGCCCAATCTCGAACGCCTTGCCCGGCATCAGCAGCGTGGCGGAGCTCCTCGGCCGGAACAGGCGGCGATCAGGACGCTGTCAAGCACCGGCTCGGCGCTGCTCGGATCCGCGCTGACGACGGCACTAGGCCTCGGAGTGCTCTTGGCATCGCCACTGGCCGCGTCGCAGCAGTTCGGTTCACCGCGGCCATTACTATCGCCTACTCGCTGATCATCTCCATCCTATTGGTGCCGCCCGCCATGACGATCTGGGGCGCGTACCAGAACATGCGGCAGCGCTCGATGGTGCAAAACTGGGGAACTGAGCTCGATGAAGCAATTGACGCTGTTTATCGGCGCCAGGAGCAGTGATAGGGTCCGACTTCGTAACGGGCGGCGCTACGGCCTCCCGTACCCACGTCAATGCCACGATTCCAGATTTCTGCGTTCGCTCAGACGCGTATCTCGTGCCCTCGTTCGGCTATGCGGAACCTCAGCTTCTTGTTCGGATTCATAGAGGGAAGCGGGCTGAAGCTCCATCCAACGGAATCCCAGACACATGCGCGTGCCGAGTCCGTACGGCGCGCAGCCGGGGCTGAAATGCTCGTTGTGCGGGGGCTTGTAGCGGTCGATGTCGAACGCGAACGTATCGGGAAACACGTCGCTCATGTAGTGCGAGGCCGTCTAGGCGATGTAGATCGGGTACATCCGCAGGCACTCCATCAAGAAGCGGTGCGCCACGTCGATGGCGGACAGCGTGAAGTCCTTCCCGTCCGGGTCGCCGTCGCCAAACAGGGCGTCGGCCTCACTCTGGATTCTGGCGTAGAGCGCCGGCTGCGACGCCATCGAGTACAGCGTAAAGCTGAAGACGTCGCCGAAGTACACGCTGGCAATCAGAGCCGCCGACAGGGCGAAGCGTAAATTTGACTCCGGAACGAACTGCGGGTCGCTCGCGTATAGGCTCGGGATGTCGTCCGCGAGATCACGAGGGCTTCCGGCCCGCTGTGCGGAAGTGTGTACACTCTGTACCCGCTCCAGCAATGTGTCCACGGCCTTCGCGCGGCGCTTCATGGCCGGGGTCCTGAGCATGAACTTGGGCAGCGCCTTCACGATGTGAGTGTTGAGCGCCCGCTCCCTGTACACCATCAGATCGTCGATGATGTCCTGGGAGTTCACGCTGACCGATAACGGCGATATCTGCGCGTTTATCATTCTCCGGCTCATCGGCGTAGCGGCGTAAGTGTCCCCAACTTTCCAATCCGACATGAACTTCCGCGCGTGAAAATAGAGCTGGTCGAGCTGCCCTGCCAACCTTCCGCAGGAATACGCCGCCGACATCGACTTGCAGAGCCGGAAGTGATCGGCGCCATCGAGCGAAGGCAACACCTCGGACGCGCCATGGACTCGCTCGAAGTCACTGAGTTAGTCCTTCGCTCTCAGGCACATCCGTCCGCGCCGATGCACCCAGCGGTTCGTCTCGGGTCCCGCAAGGAAGATCATGGGCTCGGAGAACGGAGGCTGGATCTCGAATACAGGACCATACTCATTAGCCAGGTCCGCGAATAGGGCTGGAACGTTGCCGCGGCGAACATGCCGATTGAACAACAGCTTTCGGAGAGAGACGGTCGGAATTCTCTTGGACAGGGCGGAATGTCGAAGCAACGGGCCGGCGAGGTTGTGCGACACCGCGGCGGCTATCGACCGGCCAATCAGCTCCATCCTGCAGATGAACTCGATGCGCTTCTCCGCCTCTTCGTCGAGCTGAAAGATGAACCGAAACTCGTCACACGTGTTGATGAGACAGATTATGGTGACGTCCCTGGGGTCGGGAATCTCGTTATCGAAGTTCGTCTTCCGGGAACCTGGTGGAATTAGCCGTTCTCCTCGTTGAGGAGCATGAGGATGAGTTCTTCCGGCAGACTTAGCGCACGGGTAGTTACGCCATTCGAGGTAGTATTCATCTCACCGCCTGTCGAAATCGTCTCGACATCCTCACATCTGTCATAAGAACTCACACCTAGATGACAGTATACCCTGGTCGCCAACGGGGAGAGCAAACGCACCGTTTAGACGTGGCCTAGGGCCGAACCCCGGCAGGCTGACCTGGAACCACCACTTAGTGGGGAGCCGATCGTCGGTCCGGTCGGGGGGAGTAGGGAAGTAAGCGTTGTCGGCCTGCGCATTCTGCACTGCGCATGTTCGGAAAGGCGAATGAATCCGATTCGCCAGACTTCTCGTCTACTGAACGTTTCTTCCGCCGTCAATCACGTATGCCGACCCGGTCACGAAGGCGGCGTCATCTGAGGCGAGGTAGAGCATCAGTTTGGCGATGTCCTCGGGCTGGCCGGCCCGGCCGACAGGTATCCTAGCCACGGCCTCGTCGAATATGCCGGCCGCGCCCTCAACCCCCTGGGAGCCGGGTGTATCGACGAGGCCCGGAATCACGCAGTTCGAGCGGATGCCATGGGAAGCGTACTGGCTGCTGACGGTCTTAGTCAGCTGCACCACGCCAGCCTTGCTAACGGAGTAGGGTAGAGAAAACGAGGACCCTCTCAGCACCGCCGATGACGCCACGTTTACGATAGCTCCACCGCCCTGTTCGAGCATGTGAGGCACGGCGTACTTGCAGGCCAGGAATGTCCCCTTGATATTGACGTCCATAACCAGGTCCCACTCCTCCTCGGTGACGTCAACCAGGGGAGGGGTCTCGGCTTGCCTGCCCGCGACATTTATCAGCAGGTCCAGCTTGCCGTAGCGATCGATCGTTCCCTGGACCATGGCCCGGACCTGGGCGGACTGGGAGACGTCGGTGTGAATGAACACGGCGTCTCCGCCTGACTCGCCTATGAGCGCGACGGTCTCTTCACCTCCTCGGACATCAACGTCGGCTACGACCACCTTCGAGCCTTCCGCGGCGAAGAGCAGAGATGTGCCCCGGCCTATGCCCGAGCTGCCTCCGGTCACGATACTCACTTTGCCGTCCAGTTTTCCGGGCATGGCTACCTCCTTGCAGTGCTCAGCGCATGCGACCGAGACATGCGGCAGATGGGAGACCGCCGGCGTTGTACCGCACCGGGCCACTCTTCCAACTCCCCTTCCGGGCGCAGCTACAGCCCCATTATCCTGATCGCGTTGGCCCCCAGCATCGCCTCCTTTTCCTCCTGGGCAAGGTGCGGCAGCCCCATCACGATCTCAACGCTCCGGTCCAGGTCGTACCACGGGAAGTCGGAACCCATCACGACCCGCTCCGGTCCGATGTCCTTGATCAGCCTACCGAGCTGTTCGTAGGTCGGAGCGTTGGAGCCTCCCAGCCACTCCATGATTTCGCAACAGTCGAAGTAGGCGTGAGGGTAGGCCCGGGCGATCTCCAGCGTCTCCGTCCAAGCTCCGCCACCAAGATGCGCTATCACCAAGGTCAGTTCGGGAAAGTTCTCCAGAACCGGCGCGCAGGCACTTGGTGTGCCCAGCGGCCTCCCCTCTCGTTGCGGCCCCGAGTGAGACAGAACTGGTATCCCAAGCTCCAGGCACGTCCGGTACGTCGGGGTCATCCTTGGGTCGCCCATTTCAAAGCGCTGCAGCACCGGATGGAGCTTGACGCCTCTCGCGCCGTGGTTTTCCACCATGTCGCGAATGTGGGCCGACATCTCCTCGCCCGACAAGATGTGGGGATCGGAGTTGACGTAGGGGATGAGCCCTTCGTGGGGAGCCACCGTATCGCATCCCCACCTGTTGAAGGCCTTCAGCGCTTCGGCAAGCTCCGGTCCCCTCTCAAAGCTCGTCGAGCCGGAACCGAACAGATTCACCACTACCGCCTTGGAGAAACCCGCCTTGTCCATAGCATCGACAGCGTCCTCCACGACCCCGTCGTACTTGCTGTACTTGACGTCGGTCTTTTCGCCGTACTCCCAGATTTCGTAGGTCTGTTTTCTAACCCGGCCCTTCTCCCTGTCCTCGACGATGTGCATATGCGCATCTACCAATATGGGACCAGCCATAGTCTCTCCCTCCTGTTGGGCACCGGTTCGTGGGCAATACCCCTGCTGCGCCAATGCTATATCTAAATCGCCTCGCCCACAACGATAGCGTCTTGGGAGAGCCTGTTTCAGATTACTTGGCGCCCCCAACACCGTTGTTCCCGCTCCCCGCCCATTCGGCAAGCTCAGGGCATGCTTCCACGGGGACAGGCTTCGCGGGAAAGCGAAATCTGTTCGTTTCTGCGACATTCTGTGCGTCTCCTAGCTGAGAGTGTCGCCGGTCCCGCGCGAATCTGTAATGCCGACGCGAGTTTTCGGGACACAAAAGTGGCGCCTCGTGGCAGAGGAGGACAGGGGGACGGAGCAGGGTCACTCAGCCGTGTCTTCACTGCCACAGGGCACCCACAAGGGACGCCCCTACGGATGCCTGGGGCCTTACCCCGTTTGGGGGTAGGGATTCCGGGCCGCGGGGTCGGTTCCTCGCGTGAGCGAGGGTAGCACGTATGTGCGTGAGTTTCAATGGGGTTGGCGAATTTGAGGGATTGGGGCGGATTTGTGGGGAGAATTGGGACAGTCGCGGGGAAGAGGCGGGGCGTGCGTGGGGTTGGATGGGGCAGGGCCGGGAACGGGTGGCGCGGGAGGGTGACACTTTTTTCGGGGTACGAGGCGCGAATGGGTTGGGTGTGAGCGAGGTTGTGCGGCCGGGGTGTGCGTTGGGGCGCGTCCGGTGGACATTGGCTATACGATAAGGCGAACGCAAGGTGATGGCGGTAGGTTCAGAGTCGGGCGCGGGGGGCAGGCTGTTCGCGAGGGAGACGGTTTTGGACACACCCAGTAATCTGACACAGGCTCCTGTTGGGTAACAGAGCCGGTCTGCACGGCCCGCAGCAGGGCGTCGACGACATGGTTAATCCAGGAGAAGGCCCACTGCGAACCGGGTAGCTTGAGCAGCAACAAAGCCAGGGCCAGTTGGAGGGCCAGGCCGGCGGCGGCGCTCGCTGACTGCCCAGGCCAGGCCGATGAGGAGAGCACTTCCGATGAGCGGCTGGAGATGAGTTACAATAGCCAAGTCTGCCATACGAAATGTTAACCGCGCACCGCGCACACCCCAGCCAGGGCGCGAGTCCCAGGCGATTATACAGTCACGCGAAAGTCTGTCAACGCCGCCGGCTCGTGGATGACGTCAAGGCATGGCCCAATCGGACGGGCGCCGTTTCCGGACTGTCTGAAGCGAAGAACGCAGAGCGAATCTTGAAACGCATCATCTGGTACTTCCAACCGTTGGCCGTTGCAGCGCTGGCGTTCGGCTGCTCGACTCAAGCGCCCGCCGAGGTCACGGCGACTCCGGCGGAATCAGATGAGATACCGCTTCGCATCCTGGCCATCAACGACTTCCACGACCACGTCGCCGCTCATCTCCGCTCCCTTTCACGACGAACCAACCATAGGAGCCATGAACCTTATGGGGCTGGACTTCAATGGCGTGGGCAACCACGAGTTTGACGAGGGCCTCGCCGAACTCCATCGGATGCAGCACGGTGGGACCCACCAAGCTGAGGGCGATCTCGACAGAGACCCCTTCAGCGGCGCTGAGTTCGAATTCCTCGCCGCCAACGTCATTGACGACAGCACCGGCGCAACAATCTTCCCCTCCTACGGCGTCCGTCGCTATCAAGGCGTTAGCGTCGCGTTCATCGGACTTTACACTCCAGGCCACACCGACAGTGGTGTCCCAAGCGGCCGTGGAGGGGTTGACCTTTGGTGACGAAGCACAAGTGGTCAACGCTCTTGTCCCTCGCCTGCGGGAGCAGGGAGCGGTGGCTTTCACGAGCTATGGCGGCATTCGTGGCGACATTCTCTTCGACAGCACCGGCTCGAAGTCCGACGGGGAGTAGACATACGGAGAGGCCTTCTCGGTGCAGCCCTTCGGAAACAGCCTCATTACGCTTTCGCTCGCTGGCGCCCAGATCAAGGCCCTGCTCGAGGCCGAATTTCGCGACCCCGCGGATTATGCCGGCTGGGTGCTGCAGGTCTCGAGTAGGTGGGCCAGCGTTGACTGTAGACAGAACCGTGTTCGAATTGCACGTTGCGGTGTGTACCACCCATCGCTGCCGACTGCCCCTTTCGGGGATTACTGAGGGCATCTCGGCTCGTGACGGCCAGCGGCGGCTTCAGGTGCGGAGTGTCGTGATCTCTTCTTGGGGCGGCATGGAGATCACTCCAGCCAGATGACGACTTCCGAGTGCGGCCTTCGCTGCGTGTTCGGCAGCGCCACGGCCTTGCCGAAGAACACGACCCCCACCATCGTCCAGGCCTCGTCCGCGCCCAGAATCCGGGCAAGGCCGGGGATTCTGGTGAGACCGCCCGTGCTCCAGTCGATACGGAGATCTTCGGCAACCGCGGCGAGCGCCATGTTCTGTATGGCGCAACATGAAGTGGCGTAGTTCTCCCGCGTCACCTCGTCGTTGGCTCCGTCCAAGCTGTAGACGTACACCATCGCGGGGGCGTTCAGGACGCGGTCGCTGGCCGTGTCCGCCGACCGCTGTTTCTGCTCCGGGTTCGGATTGGCCACCCCGTCGTATGTCGTCTTCCACGCGATTTCGGCAATTCGCGTCCTCATGGGGCTGTCCCTCCGCACCGCGAAGAACCGCGTGGGATCGGTGAGCCGATGATTTGGCGCCCAGACCGCCGCGGAGAACAGCCGCTCCAGCGTCTCACGCGGAACCGGCTCCCGGGTGAACTCCTTCACGTTGCGTCTGTTAAAGATCGCGTCATAGACGCTGACTGAGCTTGCCGGTATTTCTACGTCGCCGCTGTTCAACTTCATTTCCGCCTCCTGGGACTACTTTCAACACGCGAGCATCACTGCCTTTCAATCCCCGGATTACAGCGATTGCGGCCGTCCATCACCATGGCGATTTCCAGTCTACAGCAAGTCTGACGTGATGGGTGTATCTGCGCCGGCACAGCGTTTGGTTTCAGGTCACTCTTGACAGAGTAATATCACTACACTAGTATTTAGCAACCTTAATTCAAATGCAAGCCTCCGTTGGTAGCGCCTGGCATGTATTGGCCTTCCCCGGCCTTAAGACCTTGCCGCACGTCGGAGGCGGTGAAAGGGCGTTATGGTATCTGGTTTCAGCCGACAAGATTCCCTCATTCCCAGGGGAGCGACGCCAGTTCTATGACAGATAGTCGCGAATCCGGATCGGCCGCGAACGCGGCGCCGGGCCATTCCGAGCCGCCCACGTGGCCGCGCCTGGCGCTGGAGCGGCGTCTGGCCTTTCGCGCCGCACTGGGACTGGCGCTGGCGGCGGCGGTACTGGTGCTGGTCTGGCGGTTGGCCGACTGGAGCCAGATTGGGCCTGCGGTGCGCGTACTCGGGACCCGACCGGAGCTGCTTGTCGTGTTTCTGGCCGGCTACACCCTTGCCTTCGGACTGCGGGCGTTCGCGTGGCGACAGCTCATAGTCGGCGGTGGCGGCGTACTCTCGCTGTTCGCCATTCTACAGGCGGCGCTGCTTGCCAACCACCTCCTTCCCTTCAAGCTGGGTGAGGTGGCGCGGCCGGCCCTGGCAACCCGGCGCGGGATACCGGCGGCCGAAGCGGCGGCATCCACGGCGGTGGCCCGCCTACTCGACTTCGCCTCCCTGGTCGCAATCGCCTCCCTGGGAGTCCTGTTGCTGGCCCCTGACGGCCGCATGGCTTGGATGCAGAGCCTGGCGCTGCCCGTGGCAATCGTCGTCGGCGTTGCGTCCGGTCTCCTGATTTTGCAGAGAGGGAGCTTCCACCGCCGCCTGCCGGTGCCGCTGCAAACCCGGGTGGCCGCTCTGAGAACTCATCTCACCCAGATGAGTTCCCGCCGCGTCGCCGGAGCAGCTCTGTGGACGCTGCCGAGCTGGGTGCTGGAAGCGGTTGTCCTCATGGTCGCCGCGCAGGCTCTGGGCATCGACGTTTCCCCTACGACCGCCATTGCCGTTACTGCCTTCACCATTCTCTTCCAGGTGTTCCACGTGACGCCGGGAGGCATAGGCGTTTACGAGGCGAGCATGACCGGCGCGCTGTACGCCCTCGGCGTCGACTGGCACGAGGGTCTGGCCGTGGCCGTGCTGACTCACGGCATGAAGTTCGCCTATTCCTACAGCGTGGCGTTGTTGTTCACGCTGGTCGCGATTCGGGACTCCCTGCCTCTGGGAGGATTAGGCACCCTGCGGGGGACCGCCAGGGGCGACAAGCAGGCCTCCAGGTTCGAGATACTCGCCGCCCGCGCCTGGAACGTGCTTAACGAAGGCAAGCCTTTCACGCCCGTGTTCGTGGTCGGGCTAATCTTCCTCACCAGCCTGCCGCATCTGACTGACATGGGCTACTGGGGCAGGGCGGGACTTGCCTCAGTCGCCCTGCTCCCCATGTTCCTGTTGTTCTACCGCTTCGACTTTCCGTTGCGTCTGCGAGCCGCGCTGTGGGCATACCTGGCCATCTTCCTCGCCGCGTTTCGATTCCTCGATTTCACGGCGATGGCCCTGATTCTCGGCCTGTACCTGGCGTTCACGGTCGTGCTTTGGGGCACGGTGTACTACCACCTGCGAATCGGCACGTCTTGGCTGAACTTCACCCGGTTCTGGCGGCTGGTTCTGGAAAATCCCGACCCTACGAGCGGCAACTTCCTGGAGCAGGTCCCCAAGGTCACGCTGCTGGTGCTGTCCTTCAAGCTGCTGGTGACCCACCCCACGCCGGGCTCATTCGTGGCGGTTGAGGCCTTTGTGCTCGGCATTGGCGTTTCGGCGCTTCTCCTGCACCAGTGGTTCTTTACCTGGCCGCCCGCGCCTCCTCTGGCGCCCACTCGCCTGCGTTCCACCGGCCGGCGAGTCTGCCGACGCTTCATCACCATCGTCATCGACGGTTGCCGTGCGGACAGGTTGCTCGAGGCGAATACGCCATACATCGACAGGCTGCGGGGAGAGGGCGCCGATTACGTGAACGCCTCCACAGTCTACCCGGCGCGCACCGTCACCGCGTTCAGCTCCATGCTCACCGGCGCGCCACCCAAGGTGCATGGGATGGGCAGCAACTTCGTTCCCAGCCTGGGAGTCAAGTGCGAGTCGATTTTCGACTCTCTCAGGGCGTCTGGGATGACCGGCAAGCTGGTGGGAATCGCTCACCTGGTAGACGCATTCGGAGACCGTGACGTCGAAACCGTGACGGCGGTGACCGACAACGACGAAATCGACGAGGCCCTGGCAGCCCGCGCGCGTGCCGTCATCCGTAGCGACGATCCCGACCTGCTGGTGCTGCAACTGCTGAGCGTCGACCAGACCGGCCACGCCCGTGGCAGCTATAACTCGGAATACCTGGCCAAGATCGAGGAGACCGACCGCGTCATCGAGCGTTTCCTGAAGTGGTGCGAGTCCACCGGGTACCTGCAAGACGCCACCGTGCTGATCACCGCCGACCACGGACAGGGCATCGGCATCGGCGGCCATGGCCACATGTCCCCGTCCGAGCGGTACGTACCCTGTGTCCTGTGGGGCAAGGGCGTAGAGCGGCGCGGGCCGGTAGCGGAGCCGCGCTCGGTTATGGACGTGGCCGCCACCGTTTCGTACTACCTCGGCGCAGCGCCCCCGGCCCAGTCCGTGGGCCAGGTGCTCGGTGTGGTCCAACGCGACGCAGAGCCGGCGCCCGTCGCCGTTATTGTCCCGAGTCACAACGAGGCGGACAACCTGCCGGATACTCTGGCGGCGGTGCCGCGTGAAGCAGATCCCGACATGAAGATAATCGTTGTGGACGACGGGTCCACGGACGATACGGCTGACGTGGCGCGCCGGCACGGCGCCGACGTCGTCATCTCCCACAGCCGTAACCGCGGCTTGGGGGCCGCCCTCCGCACCGGCCTGGCAGCCGCCAACGCCATGAACGCCCGCGCCGCTGTATATGTCGATGCGGACGGCGAATACCCTCCAGCACAGATCCCCGACCTGCTGAAGCCTATCGAGGACGGGGAGGCGGACTACGTGCTGGGTTCTCGCTACCTGGGAACGCGGCGAATCAGCCTACGCCAGTCCTTCTTGCGCCTGGCAGGCAACATAGTCTTCACCGCACTCCTCAGCCTTGCCACAGGCCGCCGCATCACGGACGGCCAGACAGGGTTTCGCGCCTTCTCGCGCCGTGCCCTGGAGTGCGCCGAGATCGTTCACGACTACAACTATGCCCAGGTTCTGACCTTGGACCTGCTCAAGAAGGGTATGCGTATGCGGGAAGTGCCAATCTCGTACCGCCTGCGCGCCAACGGCAAATCGTTCATCGGCGCCAGGTATCTCTGGTGCGTTCCGGCTGGGATGCTCCGGGAGATGCTAAGCCAGTAACGCTGGAACACAATCTAGGAGGATTAGGAAGTGCGTCATCGAAACAGACCGCCGAGGCAATGGTATTCGAGGCTTTCATGGGTCCTTTTCCCCGTCATTGCGCTGTTGTTCGCCCTGGCAGTCGCCTGCGGAGACGGTGACGAGGAAGCTGCGACTACCCAGGTTGCGGCGACGACGGCGAGCACTCCGGCGCCAACAGTCGCCGCCAGCACTCCGACAGCGCAGCCCACGGCGACTCCACGAAGGGGAGAAGACCGGCCTTCCATCACGATCATCGACAGCACTGGAACGGGTACCGGTTCCGGCACCGGCACGGGCTCTGGCACCGGGTCAGGCACCGGGTCAGGCACCGGCACCGCGACTGCCGCCGCCTCTGGCACAGGCACGGGCACGGGTTCCGGCACCGCGACAGCCGCCGGTATGGTCGAACCCGGCGGCCTGAGGATTCCCACCGGCCTCGATGCCGAAACTGAAGGTCCCACCAAGTCTGATGGCTACTACACACCCACGACCAACCGCGAAATCTACCAGAAGATCTCCACGGACTACCAGGAGATAGCAAAGCTGACCAACGTTATCAAGGAAGGCCAGCCTTTGCCCGCGGCTGAGATCTGGCTCTTGTACGAGGCTGGTTCGCACACGCGCATGGGCGCAAGCAGCCGCACGCTCCGTGGCCTTGCCACCGGGTCGACGCCGTCTACCTACTTCCCCGAATCAGCCGAGTTCTACGGATCGAGCAGCTCCCTCGACGCCCCGATCCAAAACGCCGTCCGCGCTCGCGGCGAAGCAGAAAACTACACCGATGGCCAGCGGCGCCAGGCGATCAACAAGAGCGTCTTGAGAATCCTCTACCACTGGGCCAAGTTCTACATGATTGTCGGCAGCGAGCGAATGAGTTCCCGCTTGATCGACGAAGCCTGGGCAATCTACGTCGGCGAGGAGGTCGACGGCGCCTATCCCAACTCGCTGGCCGCCACCGCACAAGGGCGCGAGGGCAACTTCGGTCGGCAAGGCGCCATCGATGTCCCGCTTCGCCAGGCCATGGACCGGGCGAGGCAAGCGGCCGACGACGGTGACGCCGCCGCAGTAGAGACGGCTACGAACGAAGTCTTTTCTCGTTTCAACGCCATCTTCTACCTCAGCACCGTCCGGTACATCGGCCGGGTAGCGGACGACGCGCAGGCCGGCGACCACGACGCTCTGGGCACCCACCAAGTCGAAGCCCTGTCATTCTACCGGTCCATTCAGCCTGACGTCGCGAAGGCAGACGCTTCCGCCGACGAGACGGTCGTCGCTTTTCTCCAGGCCGAGCCAGTCGACGTTACTACCGTTTCGCGCGACGCAGCACTGGCCGCCCTCAACGGAGTTGCGTCGGGGCTGCTGCTGACCCAGGCCGACCTCGTTGCCGCATACGATGACGATACCGGCGACGGGGCCAGCGGTGTCGCGTCGCCCTACACTGGCGAACTGGACCTCACGTCCAGCCTGTTCATCCCGGTGGGCCAGGACCCCGAGACCGAAGGTCCCACCAAGTCCGACGGCTACTACACACCCACGACCAACAGGGAAATCTACCAGAAGATCTCCTCGGACTACCAGGAGATAGCCGGGCTGACCAACGTGATCAACGAGGGCGATCCCTTGCCAGCGGCAGATATCCTACTGCTGTACGAGGTGGGCTCGCACACACGCATAGGCAACCAGAGCCGAACTCTGCGCAGTTTCGCCCGCAGCCCGCGGCGGGCCACGGACTTCCCGGACGCCGCGGATTTCTACGGGAGCGCTACCTTCCTGGACTCGCCGGTGAGCCGCGCAATCAGTGGGCGGGGCGCAGCCGAGGAATACACCGACGCCCAGCGGCGCCAGGCCATCAACAAGGGCGTACTCAGAATCCTCTACCATTGGGTCAAGTTCTACATGGTCGTCGGCCAGGACCGCATGAGCTCTCGCCTGATAGATGAGGCGTGGGCCATCTACGTCGGCGAGGAAGTCGTCGGTGAGTACCCCAACTCGCTGGCGGCCACCGCTCGCAGCCGCGAGGTCAACTTTGGCCGCGAAGGCACGATCGATGTTCCTCTCCGCCAGGCTATGGATCGCGCCCGGCAAGCGGCGGATGACGGCGACACGGAGGCCCTGGAGAAGGCGACCCAGGAAGTCTACTCACGCCTCAATGCCATCTTCTACCTCGGCACGGTAAGGTACATCGGCAGGGTACTGGACGACGCGGAGGCCGGCGACCATGACAGCTTGGGGGTCCACCAAGTCGAGGCCCTGGCGTTCTACCAGTCCATTCAGCCCGAAGTTGCCAAGGCCGACCCTTCCGCCAACGATACAATCATCGCCTTCCTCGAGGCCGAACCGAACGGGATTACGACCGCTTCGCGCGACGCGGCCCTGGCTGCCCTCAACACGGCGGCTTCCGCGCTCCTTCTGGAGCAGAGCGACCTCGTTACGAGTTTCGAGTGACCGCCCTGAGTCGCGTACAATAACTGGCACACTATAGAGGAATAGGAATGGCACACATTCGTCGACGGATCTTCCCGCCAATTCTGGTGGGGCTGGCAGCAATGTCCGCTGCCCTCGCCTTGACCCTTGTCGCCTGCGGAGGAGACGGTTCGTCTCCTCCGCAGGCGACCGTGCCGGTCGTGCAGACCCAGGCAGTGACTCCCGTACCGCCCGCAACGCCGACGCCGGAACCGGAGGAGCGAACACTCACCGTGTACTCGGGGCGGTCTCAGACGTTGGTGCATCCGCTCCTCGAGCTGTTTGGAGAGCAGACCGGCGTTCACATCCGCGTAAAGTACGCCGGCAGCGCGTCGACGGTGGCTACCCTGTTGGAAGAGGGCGACAACTCTCCGGCCGACGTGGTGTTCCTGCAGGACCCCGGATCCCTGGGCACCCTGTCCGCCGCCGGTGTGCTGGCCCCGATTCCACAGGAGATCCTGTCGAAGGTCGATGCGAGGTTTCGCTCGCCCGGCGGGGAGTGGGTGGGCACGTCGGGCCGCGCCAGGACCGTCATATACAACACCGAAGCAATAGACCCAGCCGTGGACCTGCCCTCCTCCATCCTGGACTTCACCGCCCCGGAATGGAATGGCCGGGTCGGCTGGGCGCCGGCAAACGGCTCTTTCCAGGCGTTCGTCACCGCCCTGAGGCTGCTCCTGGGCGAGGACGCCGCACGAGAATGGCTGGAAGGAATGAAGGCCAACGATGCCCAGGAGTACCCGAACAACGTGACCACCGTGGCGGCGACCGCGAATGGCGAAGTTGACGTAGGCTTTGTGAATCACTACTATCTGGAGCGCTTTCTGGAAGAGCACGGTCCAGGGTTCGAGGCACGCAACCACTACATCGGAAACGGCGACCCCGGCGCGCTGGTGCTGGTGGCCGGCGCAGGCATCCTGAAGGTATCGAAGAACAGAGAGACTGCGCAGGAGTTCATCGACTTCCTGCTTGGGGAGCAAGCCCAACGGTACTTCGCCTCGGAGATAAAGGAGTACCCCGTGGCGGCCGGAGTCGAGCCTGTGGGCGACCTGCCCCCCATGGCCGACCTGGATCCCCCCAACGTAGATCTGGGTAGCCTGAGCGATCTGGCGGGCACGCTGCGCCTGCTCAGGGAAGTCGGCATATTGCCGTAATGACCGGGCCGATTGCCAGGGTCGTCCGTGGAAGAGAGCTACTGCTGGCGGCGGTGGCTCTCTTTCTGTTGCTGTCCCTGGCATACGTCTTTTCGATAGGGATCCGGGCAACCCGGGGAGCCTCCATCACCGGGGATGAACCCTTCTACCTGCTGACCACGCAAAGCCTCATCGCCGACCGCGATCTTGACCTGCGCAACCAGTACGCTGACAGATCCTACAAGTCCTTCTTCGACCATGCCGACGAACTCTGGCGGCAGTCCGTGCCAACACCTGATGGGCGCCTGCTGAGCCCGCACAATCCGGGGTTGTCTCTGCTCGTGGCGCCGGGCTTCATCCTGGGCGGCCTGGTCGGCGTGCAGGTGCAGCTTATGCTGGCGGCGGCCGGCGCGAT
The DNA here is from genome assembly GCA_965217705.1 of Dehalococcoidia bacterium. Classification (GTDB taxonomy): domain Bacteria; phylum Chloroflexota; class Dehalococcoidia; order Lucifugimonadales; family CATOSD01; genus CATOSD01. Next base: position 388,687 of record CBDCJA010000002.1, read on the forward strand.
GGCGCTGGCATTCGTGCTCACCGACCGACTCACTTGTCGCCGCGCCGTGTCATGGGCAGTAGCGCTTGGCGTCGGGTTGACCGCCACGGCGTTCATATACTCAACCGAGGTGTACCCGGAGTTTCCGGCGGCGCTGGCGCTGGCGATTGCGTTGCTGATCGCCACTGGACGGCGGCAACCCTCGTGGCCGGACGCGCTCTACCTGGCCGCCGCCCTATCGGCGATGTGCTGGTTGGGAATCAAGTACGCGCCGCTGGCAGTCCTGGTCTCCAGCTACTTTCTGCTGAGGTCCAATCGAACCGGCCGGATCGCGCTGGTCGCCGCGGGGAGCGCGTCCGCGGGACTTTTCACGTGGTTCCACCTGCAGGTGTTCGGGAGCCTCACTCCCTATGGCGTCAACGTCGTCTACGCCAACTGGAACACGCTCCAGATACTGGAAGGGCATTTTGGGTTCGAGGAGCGCATCTACCGGCTTTGGGGGCTTTTCATAGACCGCCGCTTCGGAATAGGCCGTTGGGCGCCGCTGCTTCTGGCGGTGGCGCCCGGCTCGGCGTTGCTCGCGTGGGGAACGGCTGCGCACCGCATGGTAATGGGCCTTCTGCTCGTTCAGCTTCTGATTGCGGCCTTCGTGGCGACGACTATGATGGGCTGGTGGTTCCCCGGCCGGACCATGTTGACGGTGCTGCCGCTGACGATTGTTCCCCTCACGATGCTATTCGACAGGGCGGCGGTGTGGGGCAAGACCGGCCTCGCGCTGCTGGGCGTCTACACGTTGGTGATTACCGCCGGGCTTGCACAAGCCGGGCACGCCGGCGAAATCACCATAGCGGTCGATCCGTTCGACATACGCTATCCGCCCTTTCAAAGCGTGGCGTCCCTCTTCCCGCTGTACACCTGGTGGACAGCCGAGACGTGGCGACTGACCATCTTGTGGCTGGCGGCTGGTGCGGGATCGGTAGCGCTGGCCGCCTGGCCCGAAATTGCGGGGACCGTGAGGAGGCTACGGAAGGTCTGAACAAGCCGTTGCCTTTGGTGTCCTCCAGGTGGGCCAGGGTTATGCCCGCGCCTTCCCGATTCTCCGCGCGCTTGATGACCCTGCCACCGCCGGCGCTTACCTCCTGGCACGCTCCAGGACATACGCCGTTCATTGCCGTCCGTTGGCAGAATACGCCTCCCCGTCGTACAATGACGACGACAAACCAACGAGCCGTTACAGATCGCGAGGGACCATGTCGCAGAGCTCCTCCAGTTCGAGTATGTCTTCCGTACAAGGCGAGTACCTGATTCGCATTTACACGACCCTGCGTGAAGGGTCCAGGGTGGTCGGATCCAGGCTCGCCGAACGGCTGGGGGTGTCCGCCTCCGCGGTGACGCAGTCGTTTCAGAGGATGGAGCGCCAGGGTCTGGCCGTGATCGACCAGGAATCCGGCATTCAGCTTACCCCCGAGGGCCGCGGCATCGCCGAATCGATAATCCGCCGTCACTACCTCATCGAAAGACTCCTGGTGGATACGCTTGGCTTCGACTGGGCCGACGCCGACGACGAGGCGGAGCGTATGGAACACACCCTGTCGCCAAAACTGGAGAGGTATCTCTTCGAGAAGCTAAATGGGCCGACGACCTGCCCTCACGGCAATCCCTTTCCCGGATCACCCGACGAAGAGCGGCTTCTTGGCGCACGGAAAATGACCGACGCCCGCGCCGGAGAGAGCGTAGTAGTTTGGAGGATTACCGAAGAGGGGGAAGACGACAACGAACTTCTACACTTTGCCCACGACAACGGCGTGTTGCCGGGCCAAAGGGCCCTGATACATGACATCGACCTCAGGGAGGGACTTGTAGAGCTGCGCCTCAACGGGCAGGCGGTCAGCATGCCCTCGCGCTGGGCGCGGCATATCCGGGTGTCGGGGCCCGTGCCCGAGTAGAAGCACGCCGGACCTTGATCCCGCCTAACCATGGGTAGGCGCCCCAATTCGGCTTCCTTCCGCGTTCGATTCCACGCTCCTCGCAAGTGAACATTCCCCCTGTTCGTGTTTCTCATCCCACACCACAATGCTCATGGAGTCGACGCAGACCAAGGAGCGCATCAAGATCACGATCCCCTACCAGAAGGCGGGTATCCTGGCCCTCGAAGCCCACGGACTAAACGATCGCTGTCCGCTCTACAGCATGTTCTCGCAGAGCGTCGGCGCGTTGGGAGCGGTGTTTGGCGTGGTCGTGATTAGCCGCGAGGGGCAGCGGCGCGCCAGCGGCGCGATTTTCCTAGATGGTTGACGACGCGCGACCGGCGCAATCGTCACGCCCGCAGCCCCAGGTTCCCGGCGAATCGGGAAGGACGCGCGACAGCGCGGCACGCGCGGCGGGTATTTTCCTGCTGCTCACCGCGCTGACCACCGTGGTGGCGGTCGTGGCGCGGGTCGCGGCAGACGCCGACCAGGACACGCTGGTCGAGTCGCTGGTGGCTATCTCAGAGAGCAAGGGCCTCTACGGTGCCGGAGGCGCGGCGCGGATCGTCTCCGGCATCACACTTATCGCCGCTGTGTGGCTCCTGTTGCAAACGTGGATCATCCGGCTGCGGCTGGGCACACCGGCTGTGCCCATTCTGTTTGCCGTGTCCGGGCTCTTCACATTGGTCTCGGGCGCTTGCGCCGTGTTGCTGGCCGTTTCCGTCCCCGACGCGACGAACGCGATCAGCACGTTTGAAAGGACAACCTCCACCGAGCTTGCGGCGGAACTTCGCTGGCTGTCAGGCAAAATCGGTTTCGCCATATCGGGCCTCGGGCTGATAGCCGCGGCCCGCTATCAGTGGAAGGCCGGCGGGACGCTGAGGCGCATTTCGCCGGTGTCGGCGATAATCGGAATCTCGATGCAGTTTATCTGGGTCGACTCAGCCACGTTCATACATCAGGTCAGCGGCACGGCCTTCTTCTTGTGGCTCGTCGCGATTGGCGCGATGCTCTACACGGGCCGAGTAGAGAGACACTTCGCTCCCATGCGCTGAAGCTGTTCGACTTCATCACCGACAGAGGGGGCCGCGTCATGCTCCAGGCCATCCGGCAGCCACCCCTGAAGGAACGCGACTACTCGGCCCACGTCCTCCTGGAGTGGTTCGTCGACGAGCAGGTCGAAGTAGAGAAGAGCCTCACCGAGATAATCGACCACCTGGAGATGATCGGAAACGACGGAACGGGGGCTGCTGCTGCTGGACTCCCGCCTGCGTGCCCGCACCGGCGCAGAATGAGGCCCATGAGCACAGAGTGGACCTGCCAACCTAGTCCCGCCCAGCCTGCGAGAAGCGGCGCCCCAGTCCCACGGCAGTGGTGCGGGCGTCGTAGGGGAAGCGCCCCAAGGAGGCCTATCGGCCAGACCGAGGGCTGTGCGGGCTTGTCGAGGCGGCAGCCCTCCACGCCTCCGCAGCCCCGGCGAACACCGGCGCGATAGCGACGGTCGGCCCACGTCTGTGCCCACGGTCTCACGCCTACCCTTTGCGTTCACCGCGATCGTTGCCGCCACGCTCCCTTATGACGGCATCAATCGCCAAGGTAGATTCTGTTACCTGAATCGAAGAACTGTCACTTGGTGACGCCATCATGTACACTCGATTGCAGGAAGCTCTGGACGGCAGTCAGTGAACATTGGATAGATTCTGTTGTTCAAGAAACGGGATTCGGCCGCGCCAATCACACCTGACACATGACACCCGAAGAACAGGCGCGCGTTACCATCGACCACCTGCTCCAACAGGCGGGATGGGCCGTGCAGGACTCTCGCTACGTCAACCTGTACGCGGCGGGAGGCGTGGCGGTGCGCGAGTTCAGGCTGAAGCCCGGCCACGGCCAGGCCGACTACCTACTCTACGTGGGCCAGAAGGCGGCCGGCGTGGTCGAGGCCAAGCCCGTGGGCCGCACGCTCACCGGCGTGGAGTTGCAGTCGGAGAAGTACGGCGCCGGCCTGCCCGACAACCTTCCTGCTCACCGGCGCCCTCTGCCGTTCCTGTATGAGAGCACCGGCCAAGAGACGCAGTTCACCAACAGGCTCGACCCCGAGCCGCGCAGCCGAAACGTATTCGCCTTCCACACCCCGGACGCTCTGGCCGCGTGGCTCGACGCCGATGAAGCGACGCCGGCCGGCGAGCGGCGGGTTGCCGAATCGGCCGTCGGCTACCTGGCGCCGCCCAACCTGCGGCACGCGTTGCGGAATATGCCGGACCTGAACGCGGCCGGCCTGTGGGTCGTGCAGGCGAGGGCTCTCGAGAATCTGGAAGATTCCCTCGCGGCGGGGCGGCCCCGGGCGCTGGTGCAGATGGCCACCGGCAGCGGCAAGACCTTCATGGCGTGCAACCAGGTGTACCGCCTCATCAAGTACGCCGGGGCGCGCCGCGTGCTGTTCCTCGTCGACCGCAGCAACCTGGCACGCCAGACCCTCCGCGAGTTCCAGGGCTTCACCACCCCGGACGAGCGGCGCAAGTTCACCGAGTTGTACAACGTCCAGCACCTCCAGTCGGCGAGCATCGACCCCGTGAGCCGCGTCTGCATCTCCACCATCCAGCGCGTCTACTCCATACTCAGGGGCGAGGAGCGCGACCCCGCGCTGGAGGAGCTCTCCGGCTACGACCAGGCCGCCTTCCAGACCGAGCCCGCACCGGTCGAGTACAACCCCGCTGTTCCCATCGACACCTTCGACGTCATCATCACCGACGAATGCCACCGGTCCATCTACAACCTGTGGAGGCAGGTGCTGGAGTACTTCGACGCCTTCCTCATCGGGCTTACCGCGACCCCAAATAATCAGACGTTTGGCTTCTTCCGGCGGAACCTCGTGATGGAGTACGACCACCCGCAGGCCGTCGTGGACGACGTGAACGTCGACTTCGACGTCTACCGGATTCGCACCGAGATAACCGAGCAGGGTTCTACCGTCGAGGCCGGCTACCACGTAGACCGGCGGGACCGACGGACCCGGGTGCCCCGGCCGGAGCAGCTTGAGGACGACTTGACCTACACTCCAGGCCAGCTCGACCGGGACGTGGTGGCCGAGGACCAGATTCGCACGGTCATCCGGACGTTCAGGGACCGGCTTTTCACAGAGATCTTTCCCAGCCGCCGGGAGGTGCCCAAGACCATCATCTTCGCCAAGGACGACAGCCACGCCGACGACATAGTCGGCGTCGTGCGGGAGGAGTTCGGCAAGGGCAACGACTTCTGTCAGAAGATCACCTACAGGACCACCGGCGCGACCCCGGAGGAGCTGCTGGCCGCATTTCGCAACAGCTACAACCCGCGGGTGGTCGTCACGGTCGACATGATAGCCACCGGCACCGACATCAAGCCTGTGGAGATAGTCTTCTTCATGCGCAACGTGCGCAGCCGCAACTTCTTCGAGCAGATGAAGGGCCGCGGCGTCCGCAAAATCTCTCCCACCGAGTTCAACGCCGTGACGCCGGACGCCCGTGGCAAGGACCACTTCGTCATCGTCGACGCGGTGGGAGTGACCGAGACCGAGCTGGGCGACACATTCACCCTGAACCGAAATCCAAACGTGCCCTTCGACAGAGTGCTCGACCGGATAGCCCTGGGCGACCGCGACCCGGACCTGTTGTCGTCGCTGGCCAGCCGGCTCTCGCGGCTGGGTTCCCGGCTCACGCCAGGCGACCGCGTAAGCATCGAGGCCGTCGCTGGCGTGCCGCTACGGGCGCTCGTCGCCGGCCTGCTGAACGCCGCCGACCCCGACGCCGCGCTGCAGGCGGCGCGGGAGGCGACGGGACAGGCCGAGCCGCCCCAATCGGCAGTCGACGAGGCCGAGAGGCGGCTGCTGGAGGACGCCGCGCGCCCGTTCGCCGAGAACCCGGATCTGCGGCAGCGGCTGACAGACGTCCACCGCTCATACGAGCAGACCATCGACACCGTGAGCGCGGACAGCGTGATAGAGGCCGGGTTCACCGACGAGCGGGCGACCTCTATGGTGCAGTCGTTCCGTCAGTTCATCGAGGAGAACCGCGACGAGATCGCCGCGCTGCAGGTGCTGTACGAGCGCCCCTACCGCCAGCGGCTCAGCTTCGACGATATCAAGGCCCTCGCCGCCGCCCTGAGCGCGCCGCCGCGCTCCCTGACGACGGAGCGGCTGTGGGCGGCCTACCGGCGGCTGGACGAGTCCAGGGTGCGCGGCTCCGGGCAGCGCACCCTGGCCGACATCGTGTCCGTGGTGCGCTACGCAATGGGCGCCGCCGACGAGCTGGCGCCCTTCGCCGACGGTGTGCGCGAACGCTTCACCGCGTGGCTGGCGGCGCAGCAGGCCGCCGGCCGCCACCTCGACCCCGAGCAGGTGCGCTGGCTGGAGGCCATACGCGACCACGTCGCGGGCAGCGTGAGCATAGAAGTAAGCGACTTCCAGTACACCCCCTTCAACCAGCAGGGAGGCATCTTCCGGGCGCACCAACTCTTCGGCGCCGAGCTTCAGCCGCTGCTCGACGAGCTCAATCTCGAACTGGCGGCGTAGGCAGCCGAGAGCACGGCCAGAATTGCCGTGCGGCGTGTTGCTTGCCGCAACAAATTGGTCTAGGCTCACCAATATCCTGGGCGCGGCGCATTGAGGCCCTCTGTTGCTCCAGTTAAGGGAAGGGGCAGGCGCCGGTCTGAGTGCCACCGCAATTCAAGAGTAAGCCCATGGTTGACTGCATAGCAGAGGAGAACACATGCCGCTAACTGAAGTTGAGATGGAAGCAGAGCAATTAGTCAACCTTCATCAGACCATCAGGGAATCTGCGAAGGTCGTATACGACATTACCGAGAAATTCGTCGACGATATACCTGATGAGAGGCGGAGCCTGGTTGCGGACAGATACGTCGACTACGGATATGATGAGCTGAGAAGAGCAGACAAACTCATTGAGATAGGCAGGGTCTTGTTGTCCCTCAAGCCCAACCACCTGAAGTCCTACCCCAGCTATCCACGAGTGAAGGGTTTCTGGTCGCATCTCGAGCGCTGTTCAGGTGAGCAGAAGAAGAGGTTGGATCACCACTTGCGCTTTGTCTGCCTCAAAGATTCTGGCGAGTTACTGCCACGAAGAAATGCAGCGGAAGTCGTGATTGATGCCTTGTTGGACGTCTACAAGTTGAGGGACATGCTCTTCTACAGATTGGACGTGAACGGCGTAACCCAGGAACTGAGTGACGGCGACATCAGGGTTTTGGATGGAGTAATTGAGTCATCTATTGACTTTGTGGAGTGCATCGCTGGAGTGGTCAGGAAATCAACACAAGTAGCACCACGACGATGATACGGTGTTGGTTCATCCCCTTGTGGAGGAAATGTGCACCACGACGATTTGGCAACCAATCTGAGAATGGGTAGAGACGAGTTAACCAAGGCGATGTTCGGCCGATGACTCATTGCGAGTTTCCCCTGCAGTGGGCTACTACCACGCTCGGCGAAACGTGCAAGGTCAACCCGCGTTCCTTCACCGAGACCGTTGAGAACGATTGCGAGGTCTCATTCATACCCATGGCGGCGGTTGAAGTGGAAACAAGGAAGCTCGACGCAAGCCGGACGAGGCTTTACGGGGACGTTCGAAAGGGCTACACGCGGTTCTCCGAGGGCGACGTGCTGTTTGCCAAGATCACACCTTCAATGGAGAACGGAAAGGTAGCAATCGCAAGCGGTCTGACCAACGGGTCGGGCTGTGGGTCGACCGAGTTCCACGTGCTACGACCGGAGAAAGGCGTTCTCAACAACTTCCTGCTGTTTCTCCTGCTACAAGCCTCGTTTCGCGCTGAGGCTCAGCGTAACATGGCGGGTACGGCGGGCCAGTTGCGAGTGCCGGCCGGCTTCTTGGAGGATGCCACCTTCACTCTCCCACCCCTCGCCGAACAGCGGCGCATCGTGGCGGAGATCGAGAAGCAGTTCACCCGCATCGACGCATCGGTCGACGCACTGAAGCGTGCCCAGGCTAACCTCAAGCGCTACCGCGCAAGCGTGCTCAAGACCGCCTGCGAGGGCCGGCTGGTGCCGACCGAGGCCGAGCTCGCCCGCGTCGAGGGCAGCGACTACGAGCGCGCCGACGAGCTGCTGGAGCGCATCCTGGCCGAGCGCCGGGCCCACTGGGAGTCGGAGGGCAAGGGCAGTCGCAAGTACAGGGAGCCTGCCGCGCCGGACACGGCCGATTTGCCGGATCTACCGGAGGGGTGGGCGTGGGCTAGTTTGGGACAGGCTGCTGAAGTTCAAGGCGGCATTCAAAAGCAACCGAAACGTGCCCCGGCGGCTAACTCATTTCCGTTTCTCAGAGTCGCCAATGTTCAGCGCGGCTCCCTGAACTTGGAAGACGTCCACCAGATAGAGTTGTTTCCCGGTGAGTTGCAGAGACTCAGATTGGTGCAGGGCGACCTCCTGATAGTTGAGGGCAATGGCAGTCCTTCGCAGATTGGCCGTATGGCAATCTGGAACAGTGAAGTCAAGGACTGTGTGCACCAGAATCACATCATCAGGGTGCGAGGAGCTGGCGGGGTTGTCTCACAATTTGTTGAGACCTACTGGAACTCTCCCGATGGGTCTTACCGTGTGCTTGACGTTGCAAGTTCAACAAGCGGCCTGTACACGCTAAGCGTAAGCAAGGTTAGCCAACTGCCATTACCCCTCCCACCTCTCGCTGAACAACGCCGCATCGTCGCCGAGGTGGAACGCCGCCTGTCGGTGGTGCAGCAGGCCGAGGCGGCGGTCGAGGCCGGCCTCGTGCGGGCAGAGCGTCTGCGGCAGAGCATCCTGAAGCTGGCGTTCTCCGGCAAGCTCGTACCGCAGGACCCGGACGATGAGCCGGCGTCGACACTGCTGGAGCGCATCCGCGCCGAGCGAGAGGCGGCTGAGGCCGCCGGGAAGGCCAAAAATAGACCCAGGCGCCGGCGCTCGAAGGCTCCCTTGCGCTAACCCTCGCCCGCCAGCGAGAAGGAACTCTGGAAAGGGCCAGACATGACCACGTCCGTCGACATCGGCCAGAAGCTGTGGAACTACTGCAACATCCTGCGAGACGCCGGGCTGTCTTACGGCGACTACCTGGAGCAGCTCACTTATCTGCTCTTCCTCAAGATGATGCACGAGCGAACACAGCCGCCCTACACGCTGCTTCCCGAACACCAGCCGCCCGCCATCCCGGAGGGGCACGACTGGCCGAGCCTGCTGGCACGGGAAGGCGTGGAGCTTGAGCGACACTACCGGGACACACTGGAAATCCTGGGCCAACAGCCGGGCACTCTCGGCGTCATCTTCAGCAAGGCCCAGAATAAAATCCAGTACCCGTTCCTGCTGACCAGGCTAATCAAAGAGCTGATAGACAGCGAGCACTGGATGGGCCTCAGCGCCGACGTGAAGGGCGACGCCTACGAGTCGCTGCTGGAGCGCAACGCCCAGGACGTGAAGACCGGCGCGGGGCAGTACTTCACGCCGCGTCCGCTCATCCAGGCGATCGTGGAGGCGATGCGTCCTGGGCCGGATATGACCATCTGCGATCCCGCCTGCGGCACCGGCGGGTTCCTGCTGGCGGCCCACGACTACATCCAAGAGGAAAATGTTGAGATGGACCAGGGCCAGCGGGCGCACCTGCGGGATCGAGCACTCCACGGTTGGGAGATCGTCGACAGCGCGGCCAGGTTGGGGGTCATGAATCTTTACCTGCACGGCATCGGCGGCGACGAAACGAACATCGGCGTGGACGACAGCCTGCGCGATTCTCCGAGCGAACACTTCGACCTGGTGTTGACCAACCCGCCGTTCGGCAGGAAGTCCAGCCTTACGTTCGTCAACTCCGAAGGCGAGTCGGTGAAAGAGAGCCTTGTGGTGGAGCGTGTCGACTTCTGGGCCACGACCAGCAACAAGCAGCTCAACTTCGTCCAGCACGTGCGGACTCTGCTCAAGAACACCGGACGGGCGGCCGTCGTGGTGCCGGACAACGTGCTGTTCGAGGGCGGGGCAGGGGAGACGGTGCGGCGCAAGCTGCTCGCCGATTGCGACGTCCACACGCTGCTTCGGCTGCCGACGGGGGTGTTCTACGCCCAGGGAGTCAAGGCCAACGTATTGTTCTTCGACCGCAAGCCCGCCAGCGCGACGCCGTGGACGCGCGAACTGTGGATTTACGACCTGCGCACGAATCGCCGCTTCACGCTGAAGGCCAATCCGCTAACCCGCGCCGACCTCGACGACTTCGTGGCGAGCTACAACGCCGGCAACCGCCTCGAGCGCGAGGAGAGTCAGCGGTTCCACCGCTTCAGTTACGACGAGCTTGTCAAGCGCGACAAGGCGAACCTGGACATCTTCTGGCTGCGCGACGAGAGCATGGAGGACACCGCAAACCTGCCGCCGCCGGACCAGATCGCCGAGGAGATAATCGAGGACCTGCGGGCCGCGCTCGAACAGCTGGAGGAAGTCGCCGCGGACCTGTCGTCGGAGCCTTCGGAGTGACTGACCTGCCGCAGACAGCGGCGCCAGTCGCTACGTTACATTTCCTCCGAGAGTTTTGTAACGTGGCGGCTCTTGCTCCGCGCGATCCACGGTTCCGCCGAGTACCTGGAGGGCAGGCGGATGAGTCTGGAGTGTCACACTTTGCCCCATTTTGTGACCCTCGACTGCCCCAATGCTTGTCGGCGTAACATAACAAGTGGTACAACTACCGGGGGCAGGTTTGTTGATGGTCTACGATTATGTCCGTAGTTAACTGTTCAGCGAAAATGTCCTCTTAGCTTGGCCTGCTGCACCGCATCCACAGCGCCTGCTGTCGCGGCGTGGGCTTTCTGAGTGGCGATGTTGTACGTCTGCGGGCTATGCCGTTGCCACCCCGCGTGGCACCGTCCGCCGTGTCAATGTCGACCCGCTCGAGGAAGGCAAACTCGCGGTCAAGACGGTCGCCCACGCCATTGACCCGACGCTTGGCGTCGGGACCATATTGGAGAGTTCCACTGTAAGCACGATGAAAGCCGGGACGCGCCGGCGCCTCTTGCGCGGGGATGGCCTCCCCCCGGTACTGCACCGAGAGTTGACCGTCCATGTGCTCCAGCGGACGGTAGGCAGCCTTCGGCTGCTGTGCGCAGACGCCGAACCTTCCCTCCTGTGGGCCGCCAGAATCCGCCTCACATGGCGTTCGCTCACCCCAAGGACCAGAACCAGATCCGAGGGCAGGACGGCCCCATGCGTTGGCCGCCCGGCTCGGTTTAGTCCGTTTCGGCACGGGCGATAAGCGGCACTCATCCCCGCCTTATGAAATCGGCGACCTTCTCCGCCATGGCCATAACTGTCAGGTTCAGGTTAGCCCGCACGGTGTCGGGCATTATCGATGCGTCGACGATCCTCAGGCCATCGATGCCGTGCACTCTGCCGTACTGGTCCACAACCGCCATTGGATCAACTGAAGGTCCCATCTTGCAGGTGCTGGACACGTGATGCGCCGTAATCACCTCCCGTTTCATCCAGGCATCCAGGGCGTCGTCGTCACACAGCACCTCATCTGACGGGGCGATGCGCTCCTCGACTATCTGATCGAAGGCCCCATGCCTGAACAGGCCGGCGCACAGCCTGACGCTCTCGCGCAGTCGAGCCAGGTCGAACGGGTCGGCCAGAAGGTTGAAGTCGAGCTCGGGAGGCTGTTTCGGGTCGCGTGACCGGATGCGCAGTTCACCCTGACTCAACGCCATGTAGAGACTCTGGCTCACGCCTATTCCCACCGGGTCGGCGTGATCCAGACCCCTCATCGGGCGTTTCGCCGCATAGTTGCCCATGTAGATCACCAGGTCGTTCTCGTAAGGCGAACCCGATGCCGTAAACCGCAGCGTGACGGTGCCGGTGCTGACCTGATCGGTATTCAGCGGGAAGTCTGTGCGTGTGCGCCACGCCATCGGCACGTCCGGGTGGTCTCTGAGATTGCGCCCGACTCCGGGAGTGTCCTGGATCACCGGGATGGACAAGCGACGCAGCAGCTCTCCCGGGCCGATTCCCGACAAGGCGAGTATGTGCGGCGTTCCTATCGCGCCTGCGCTAAGGATTACCTCGTCGCCATAGACGGCAGACTCCTCGCGTCCCCTCAGCACGCGAACCCCGATTGCTCGACTGCCCTCGAAGACAATCCCGGAAACGAGACTGTGGGGCCTGATACTCAGCCCCGGTCGATTGCGCGCCGGGTCGAGGTAGCCGATTGCCGAGCTCACCCGAACGCGCCCAGCGATATTGAACGGCAAAGGGCCGACGCCGGCGGAGCCCGGCCTGTTGTGATCGGGGCAGTCCGGAAACCCCGCATCCAGGCACGCGCGATAGAAGGCGTACTGCTGAGGTTCCCACTCGTCGGGCCGGTGCCGGCGGCAGGTAATGGGGCCGTCCGAGCCGTGGAACTCATTGTCGAAGTCCTCGTCCGACTCCAGTTTCAGCATGTAGGGGAAGACCTTTTCGTAGCTCCACTCAGGGTTACCCCACTCCGCCCAGCGGTCGAAGTCCTCCGGCATTCCCCGCAGGAATTGGCCGTCGTTCACCGCGCTCGAGCCTCCGGTGACCCTGCCCCGCGGGATGTCTATATGGGCGCGGTCTGTCGCCCTGGCACGAAAGTCCCACATGTGTCCGCCGTCCCGGATGGACGTGTCCGAGCCGTAGGCGTACTTGACCGCGTCCGGCATCAGTTCCCTCACGGGATAGTCCGCTCCCGCTTCCAGGAGCAGCACCGACCGCTGAGGGTCTTCTGTAAGGCGGGCCGCAAGCACGGCTCCCGCTGAACCGGCTCCGACCACTATGTGATCGTATCCCCTGTTCATGCTGCGTGCACGCCTTTACATCCGCAGTTCCAGACGTGGCCGGAGCAGCCGTTCCGGCACCCTGTTCTCGCGCATGAAATCCACCAGCAGCCGGTGTAACTCACCAGCCTCGTCGACGTGCCTCTCAATCACGTTGTCTAGCTGCCGTGGATCGGATGCCAGGTCGTAGAGTTGAGACACCCCGGCGTCGGGGCTGTAGAGCAGGCTCCACTGTCCCGCGGTGACGGTCGTGACCGGGGCTTCCTCGAGGTCACGGAGGAAGTTGTCCACCGACTGGACAGGATCGCCCGGATTGGCGAACGGGAGGCTGCTGACCACGTATTCTCGCCCGGGACGCGTCGTGTCTCGCATGGCGGGCGCAAGTGAACGGCCCTGCACGAAGGCCGGGATGTCCAGACCCAGCAGGTCGAGCACGGTGGGCATCACATCGACAGCGGAACTCAGGCCACCGTAGGAGCCTGGCGGTACTCCGGGAGCGAGAATCAGCAGAGGCAGGTGGACGATCTCCTCGAAGAGCGGCGAGTAGCTCCACTTCGAGCCCGGCTCGTCGTATGGCCGGAGAGTCCCGTCAGGGTACTTGTCCGAGCTCATCTTGCCGAAGAGACCTCCGTGCTCTCCGAAGTAGAAGCCGTGGTCAGTGGTGAATATGACAGCCGTGTTGTCCGCGAGCCCCATGTTCTCAACATACTTCAGCAGAAATCCCACCCAGGTATCCACCATGGTGATCTCGCCGCAGTACGTGGCGTGTGCCTTGCGGAGCTGCGACTCGCGGTATCCGGGCACGTCATGCCAATTCCCATACAGTGGCAGCACTAGCTCGCCGTCATAGTCTGGCATGTAGAGCTCGGTGTAATAGGCCGGAGCGTCCCACGGTTCGTGGGGATCCCAGGTGTCCACGTACAGGAAAAAGTCTTCCTTATAGTGTCGTTCCAGCCACTGCATGGCGGTCATAAATGTCTTGGGGGCGTTCCTGTCGGCTTCGTTACGCCACCTCGCCCTTACATCCAGCGCCTCGTTGTGGTAGCCGGGTTCCGGAATCAACGACCACAGCGTGTCTTGTCCGGTGTTCATGAAGAAGGACTGGAAGCCCCGGTCGTAATTCATTCCGTCTCTGAGGTAGTAGGGGGTGTCGACGGACGCCGCCGTGTGAAGGCCGTGATTGGCCAGGATCTCCGCCAGCGTGGTCACGCCCGCCGGAAGAGGCTCCCAGCCCATGAAGGACATCGTCCATCTTCCCGTCTGATGGTCCGCCCTGGTGGGCATGGTAGGGAATCCGGCAGAGTAGTGAGCATCGAACCTGACCGACTCCGCCGCCAGCTTGTCCAGAGAGGGTGTCCTGATATGCGGGTTTCCGTACGCGCCCAGATGGTCTCTGCGAAATGTGTCGGACACTATCCATATGACGTTCATCTCAGTCACCAGCGTGGTCTGTTTTGTTCCAGCCAGCGTATCACGGGGCTGGACACGAATGGACTCTACCGCTACTGGCGTTACTGTTCAGAATCTGAAGCGCAGGCAAACATGTTGGAATCTCGAATCGCGCAGGCGGGCGGCTGGTCGATCACCCGGGCCCGTCCGCTCCTCATATCAGGATTTCGCAGCGAAAAGTTCGCAGTACAGGACACGCTGGTCCGCCAGTTCATATCGAGAGCCAAAAGGGACTCGAACTCTTTCAGGGGCAATTGGAGGAAGTACCGGGTCACCAATTTTGGTCGGTAAGTCAGCAGGAACCAGGACAATTGCCGCTGTTCACTGTAGGCCTTTTGGATTTACGAGAGTGCAGCTTCGCTCAGGTGGCACCAATAACTTCGGGTCTCAGGGGGTGACGCAAAACGGCGGGCCAACCTGCGCCAAGTCGTTGCTCGGCACGTGTCGCAGCCCCTCTCGTATGCAGTGTCTTTCGATTATCGACTCCATACTGTGGCAGATTCAGGATTCAACCTCCCCGTCAGGATTAACCGTAGCTGTGCGTAATGTACCTGTGGACTGGTCGACCGCCTGAATAGGGCGGCTGAAAGCCGGACCGTTTACAACCTTTAGTGACGTATGTCGTGATAGCAGCTCGCCGTGGCCAGAATACTTCAGGGCCGGTTACGAAGCTCGTGCAGGGCTATGTTCGCCTCGCGCCGTAGTCTGCTGGCGTTGTCCCGTGCACGCTCCAGCGCTATGAATGCGTCAACTGTGAATGGCTGCCAGGAGTTGCGCAGAGCCCTGATGGCGTCCGCCTCCTTTTCCACTGCTTCCACCAGCAAATTGTACACGGGCAGCAGATAGCCCGCCTGGGGAAGGTCCCGTACCTGTCGGCCGAGCTCGGAAATGCGCGCGTCGAACTGGCCTACAGATTGCAACACCTCAGCCCGGTCACATCCGCCTTCAGCGCTCCGCCAGTCGTTGTAGCGCTCGTGGAACACATCCCAGTCCGCAATCAGTTTCTTATATTCGCCAACAAACTCTTGAACCTCCTCCAGATCCTCCAATGCGCTTCCATCAAGGAACTCCCTGGTGGTTCGCCTCACTTCCCTCAAGGTTGCTTCGACGGTCTTTATGACGGGGTTCATGGTCTCCAGAAGTTGTTCAACTTGCTGGCCGGATTCGTTCTCTCCCGGTGCTGCTGGCTTTTCACGGGCGGAAGCTGCCTCCTGGGCGACCACTACGGCCAAGGCCTCATGTACTTTTGCCAAAGTCGTGACCTCGGCTTCCGCAGCGTCTTGTAGCATGTCCACTGAGTCTTCTGCGGCAAATGGGACAGGTAGTTCGTCTACGGCCTTAGACACCGCGCTGAGTTGTCTGCTGAGCCTCTTGACCCGGAGGAGGCTATCGGCGGTATCCGTGTTGCCCGCCTCTTGTGACAGGCTGGCGTAATCATCATGGAACTCATCCCAGTCGTCTCTGACGAGATCGAAGGCCGCGTCGAAATCTTCCATTGCCAGCAATTCTTCCGGGTCAGAGGCCTTCTCTAGCTTTTCCTGCGACTCCAATGCCAGGTCTTCCACTTCCTTCTGGGCCCGGGCCGCCATTGAACGCTGCTGCTCCACCGCCTCGAACAATGAGAAGATGTTGGGCTGCCAGCGGTCCCGCAGCTGACGGAACGCCGTCTCCTCTGCCTCGGCAGCCGCTATCAATATGTCGGCTAGTTCCTTACTGACCGATGCCCTCGGAAGGTCCCTCGCTCGCTCCGTCACAGCGTTGAAGCCGACGGCGAAGCCCTGCAGCGCCTCCTGCACCGCGCTCCTGTGACAGAAGGTCAGCCCGGCGCGCCACTGGTCGAACTCCCGATGGTACTGGTCCCATTCCTGGTCCACGGTCCGTTGCCGTTTCACAAACTCGGCAACGGCCGTAAGGTCTCTTTCCGACAGTGGCCTGACGGACAGAGGAGTCAAGTCGGGAGGCAGGGTTATGGGTGTGGTTGCAGGGCCGTCGGTCTCTCTGCAAGCCGACAACAGTGCCAGCATCAACAACAGTGCGGGCAGCACAAGGTAGGTACTGATTCGCGATTTCATGAGCTGTTGCGCAGCCCAACGGAATTGCTAATCAGGTTCTTTCTGAACTCGCCGCTGAACAGGCTGCCTACGGCCTCGGCTAAACCATCGGGAGTGTCCGCGAGGACCACCAGCACGTGCCGGTCCTGGTCCCTGTGGAGAATGACAATTGCCGTCCCATTCGTGTTCAGGTCTTCGGCGAAGGGGGTGCTTAGGACTTCGTCAACACGAACCCCCGCCGCTTGAAGGTATTGACCCACCCGGAGAGCGTCCTCGTATAAGCCCAAGAACGCAGTGTCCCGGCTTACGTCTTCCAACCCGCGAACCTCGGAAGACAATCCATAGGCCGAAAGACCGTTTCTCATGTCTGTGCCAACACTCCAAAGGTAGGGTTGTCCCAGCAGAATGTCTACAGAATCGTCCGGGCGGCCAACGTAGAAATGGGGAAAGTCTTCCAGATCGAACTCTCGCCGGCTGTCCGTCAGATAGTCCGCTAGATTCGACAGAAACTTGCCGTTGTCCACCAATGAATTGTAGGGAGGAACCATAAAGGTGAAGTCCCCTATTGCCAGGACGTTTTGGCTTTCGCCCCATGCAATAGGATAGAAGTCCTCGGCAGCCTCCACGAGGGAAGACCTGGTATTGACATCTGTGAAGGCCAGCCCGTGTCCGGAAGACCGGACCGATCCCGCGATGTACAGGGCTATCGTGTCCAGGCCGCTGGTAATCGGCGCGGGTTGGAAGTCTCTGACGAAAATGTGGCGGAAGTTCAGATCATATTCCAACGTATTGAACAGGTAGTCAGGCTGAAACTCCACGCCGAATCGCTTGGCCAGGATGTTTATGCGGCTGGGCCGCGTCGGGTCTGAAATCAACAGCAGTTTACCGCCCTTCTCTACGAACCGTTCCACCAGGTCCACTTCAGCCTCCGAGTAACCCACTCGGGGGAGTACAACCAGAAAACTGTCGGCACGCCTCAGCTTATCCTCCAACAGCGTCAGTCTGGTCTCTACTTCCATCGGAGCGAAGCCGCCAACGACCTCCACGTCATATCCACGGTTGGCTACCCACGACTTGAGAGTCACAACCTCTTCTTCTTCAAAGGAGTTTACGTGCAGCGCGTCCACCAGCATAAGCCCTCTCCGGACCTGGGCGGTGTCCGAATCCACTGCCACAGCCGGGGCCACGCCTGGCGAGGTTATCTGCTGGAAGGGAATATCCACGGAGGGTGGCGGATCGTATCTACTCGGATAAAAGAATAGGAACGCGCCCGCAACAGTGACTGCGGCGAATAATGGGAACAGCGCAACCACCGCAAGCTTACGGACCATGACCCACGTATAGGTAATACATGTTCGGGCGGTGTACCTCCATGGGGAATTCCGGAAGCGGGTCTTCCTGGCCCCCTCCCAGGCCTCCGTGCAGCATCAGTTCTCTCAGAGCGTGGAGTCCGGCTCTGCTGCTGTCAGGCTCAGACCCCGTGGGCCCGTCGCTTCCAATACCGTAGCCTCCGGAAAGCAGGGCCAGCACATCGCCGAGGCCGGCATCACTCCCGCTGTCCCCGGCTTCCGCCGGCAGGATCCGTTGTAGGTCGTTGAAAAATTCTCCGAGAACCTCGAGGTTAACGTTCACGAAATCGTAATTGGAAATCCCGGCAAGGTCAGCCGCCTTTCGGATGGCGTCGCTATCGCCGCCGATCTCGTCGACCAATCCCAGCCTCACAGCGACCATGCCGGGATAGATGCGCCCCTCGACCAGTTCTTCCCTGGAAATGCGCAGCTTGTCTCCTCGTTCACCAATCACGATTTCAGCAAAGGCGGATTTCAGCATGTCCACCGTACCGACCCACTCTCTTCGGGTGGCCCCATCCAGCTTGTAGGGACTGCTGACAACCGTCGTCTCATCCGGCAGTTGAGGAATCAGAGGCCCAGCGACGAGAATCACGCCCACGTTCCCAACCAGCGAAGATGTCTGTGCGTAGGAATACGAAGCACCCATCGACATCATGTATCCCCCGCTGGCAACGAGGTCGCCCATGACCAGCACCACAGGCTTTTCCTCCCGCAGCTTGCGGGTCTCGATGTACAAGCGTTCGCTGGCGGAGGCACCTCCGCCGGGTGAACTCAACCTGACGACCACCGCTCTAATGGAGTCGTCCCGACGCGCGTAGTCGATGTACTCCCCAATCACATAGGCCGATTCCTCGGTGATTACGGTGAAGGGCACGTCTATTATGCCAATCCTGGGTTTGCCGGGAGACACATAAATGAAAATCGATGCCCCTGCCGCTATGCCCAGCACCGCCATGATTGGCGCAAGGACGTACCAGCGAGTGAACAGTCCCGCGAAAGCGGACAGGATATGAATCATTGACCCGCACCCAAGAGTTGCATCGCCAAATATGTTACACCGACTGACACGGGGAGAGAAAGGGCAGGATGGAATGCGCCTGGGCCTCAGTTGTTTGCTGGCCCAGAGAGCTGTTACCCATCAGAAGTCGAGAGCCAGTTGGGAAGTCGAGAGTGTACGGGGCAATCGAGGTGGGGCGAGCTTGGCCAGGACCGCATTGCGTCGCAATCGTCCATTGAAAGCCCCAGTTGGCGCCCACACTCTCCCCCTAGACGGCGACCCCACAACCCAATCCGCTCAATTCAGACCCTTGGCTCAGGGTTAACCTGTGCCATTCATCCGCTGGCACAAGACCAATGTGGCCACGAGGGATGCGCATTAGGCGTTCCATGTGGAATGCCTGCCGCCCAGTGTGACGGGACGTGACCCATCCAGATCGACCGCCCATGAGAACCGCACTTTCTTGTGTTCATGGCAGTACGTTGTCAGGTTCTAGTTGTTCGCGAATATCTCCCTGCCAGATAGACTGTCGTTGTAATACTAGGAACAGGTTGCAGCACACACCTTCAAGTGCGACGCTGCACGGTCAGATGGTAGAAGTGGTGGCGTTCAGTGCAGCCAGCAACTGACTGCTCCATCTGTATGGCTACATGGGCAATTCCAAAGTCCTGATAAGCAATCTGCTGCATCCGAAGCCGCAGAGATTCAAGCTCGCCCGGATAATCGGGGTCAATAAGCATATGGCCGGCGTCGGCGCCCGGCCATTCGATAGTTATGGGAATGACCAGCATGGTAGTCGTGTTCAGGGTGGTGATAAGATGTCATTCCCGGCCTGTCGGCCAGTTAACCGGATTCGGCGATCTAGGGAACCTCTGAACAACTGAGGGTATCTCGTTTGTGATGGACAGTAAGTGGACTGTCCGAGGGGTTTCTTCCTCCTACGGTGTGTCGATAGAGGTCTTGTGGTCCTGAAACGGCTCCGCTAAGGCCTATCTACGTTCGTTTGTCCAGCTTGGGCGCACTTCGCCCTCGTCAGGCTGCCAGGTACCGCTCCGCCCTTATCAAGTTCGTCATCCCCAGTAGCAACGTCAGTCGTTGCGTGTTCTTTGCCAACCCTCGGTAACGCACCTTGGCGTATCCGAAGTGCCGCTTCACGTACAGGAACGGATGCTCCACCTTCGCCCTGGTCGACGCCTTGCGCTTCTCCATAAGCGCCTCATAGCTTCCCGGCTCCAGTTGCCGACGTCTCCCGGGTCTCATCGCTACCTGCCAGTCCACATCCAACTCGCGATTCTCCATTCGCTTGTCGACTCCCTGATACCCCGCATCGCCCCACACCCGATTCTCTCCACCGTGCAGCAGCCGGTGAGCCTCCGTCACGTCATGAACGTTCGCGGGTGTCGTCGTCACGCTATGTACTACTCCCGTCTCAGCGTCCGCACCGATGTGTACCTTCATCCCGAAGCGCCACTCATTCCCCTTCTTCGTCTGACGCATCTCAGGGTCTCGCTTACCTGCACGATTCTTCGTTGACGATGGCGCCTCGATGATGCTCGCGTCCACGATCGTTCCCTCCCGAAGCCGCAGCCCCTGAGACTCCAGATGACGGTTGATCTCCTCGAACAGACCCTGTCCCAACTCGTGCTCTTCCAGCAGATGGCGGAAGTTCAGGATCGTCGTCTCGTCCGGGAGCGGGCCCGACAGCCTCAACCCTACGAACCGTCTCACCGAATAACAGCACCGGATAAGGAACGTCGTCAGGAGATTGCGACCTTCGTCGTCAAGCTTTGAAAGTTCCCTCCTCAATTGGCTGGCGTTCTCAATCATCCTTTGCTGGCTATCAGGCAAGCCCGTAGGAGGCTGATCGAGCAATTGGAACAGTTTACCCTTCTCCTGGACACTGCTTTGGAAGAAATCTCTGTCACGCTCTCGAACGCTGAGGCGAAAGTGACCTTCCACTCCGGCAAATTCATTACGAAGCGGGAGAAGACGCTGCTGGTGCTCATCTGCCTGAGGAGTTGGCCAATAAGGAGGCTTTGAGAGAGCAGGTACGGCAGGCGCTTGACGACCTTGTGAGCCAGAAGCGCCACAAGCGGATCAACCTGACCGACCCAGAGGCCCGACTGATGAAGGGCAGGCAGGGCATCGTGGCCGGCTACAACGCCCAGGCTATGGTCTCACCCATGGAGATTGATGGAGAAGCGGCCGGCATGGTGGTCACAGCCGTGGACGTGGTTGATGCAGCCAATGACAATGCCCTGCTGGCGCCGATGGTCGAGCAGGCGGAGGAGACGACCGGGACGAGGGTGCCGATGACATTGGCCGACGCTGGCTACTTCGCCGTGAGCCACCTAGCGGAGTGCGACCGGCGAGGCCAGCAGGTGGTGGTGTCAGAAGCACGGCAGCGGTTCCTCACAGACGCGTATCACAAGGACCGATTCACCTATGACGAGCAAAGCGACAGTTTTACGTGTCCACAGGGACGGAGGCTCAAGTTCCTTCGCATCCAACATACGAATGGAGTTCCGCTGCATCTGTACCGGGCCTCTGGAGCCGTCTGCCAGGCGTGCCCGGCCTTCGGAATCATCAAGGTACAACAAGAGGGCACGTAGGTTCCTGCTGCGTGGCCTCGCCAACGTGGCGGCCGAGTGGACCATGTTGGCCGCCGCCTTCAACCTGCGCACCCTCTATCGGGTGTGGAGCTCCTCTCTCCATCTTCAACCCTCTACCTGACGGTCTGGAACCTTGTCATGTCTCGTGAGCTGAGGCCATTGACAGCTATCCCTCACCCCATCGTCTACGTAATACTTCGCGTCGGAGTAAGCCTGCCAACGGACGTCCTTCTGAGACAGGCTCCATTAGGAAAAAGTTGACTTTCAATCTGTAAGTAAGTATTCTACCTGAAGCACCTGAAGGCGCACTATCGGTAATCGGCAGGTGGGTACTCTTGTACTTTCTGAAACCCAGATGTGCTCATAGATGAGGTGAACGGTCGGTTCTATGGCTGCTATCGACAGCGGGGATACAGCGTGGATATTAGCATCGTCGGCCTTGGTGTTGCTCATGACTCCCGGTTTGGCGTTTTTCTACGGCGGGCTTGTTCGGGAGAAGAACGTCCTGGGTACCATCATGCACAGCTTTATGGCCATCGCCTTGGTCAGCTTGGTCTGGATACTCTGGGGTTACAGCTTGGCCTTTGGCCCTGACTTGGGCGGTGTTATCGGCAAGCTGGATTATGTGATCTTGCGTGGTGTTTCGGCGACAGACCCAGGACCCTACGCCGGTACAATCCCCCACCAAGCTTTTATGGTGTTTCAGATGATGTTTGCCATCATCACGCCAGCTCTCATCACAGGGGCTTTCGCGGAACGAATGAAATTTAGCTCTTATGTGATTTTCATCGTTGCGTGGTCAACTATCGTTTACGCTCCTCTCGCTCATTGGGTTTGGGGTGATGGTGGTTGGTTGGGAAATTGGGGTATGTTGGACTTTGCAGGCGGGACCGTGGTGCATATCAGCTCTGGAGCAGGTGCGCTGGCAGCAGCCTTGGTGTTTGGCAAGCGCCTGCGGTTTGGTACCGACCCGATGCAGCCCCACAACGTACCCTTCGTTATTCTCGGAGCTGGCTTGCTGTGGTTTGGCTGGTTCGGCTTTAACGCCGGGAGTGCTCTCACCTCCGGCGGTAGCGCCACCAATGCATTTGTGGTGACCAATACCGCAGCCGCCACAGCAGCTCTAACTTGGGTTGCTCTGTCGATGCACTTCACCAAGAAGGTCAGCGCCGTGGGAGCTGCCACCGGAGCTGTCGCTGGTCTGGCGACCATCACCCCCGCATCGGGGTTTGTAGGTCCAATGCCTGCTATCCTCATCGGATTCGGCGCAGGGGTATTCTGCTATACCGCTGTATGGTTCAAGAACAAGATCAATCTAGACGATTCTTTGGATGTCTGGGGAGTTCATGGCATCGGGTCAACCTGGGGTATGTTGGCTGCGGGGTTGTTCGTGGGAGTGGGCTTTTTGACTTTGTCCGAGCTGACTGACCTTAGCCGGGGAGCTCAGATCGTGCGGCAGCTGGGAGGTATCGGTGTTACTTGGGCGTGGGGCTTTGGGATGACACTGATGATCCTCTTCGCCCTCAAGTTCACTCTCGGATTGCGGGTCGAAGAGGGGCAGGAAGAAGAAGGCCTGGACCTGTCCCAACATGGAGAACAGGGTTATGGAACATAGGGCCAAGGGCTCCATATCAATGGAGAGCAAAAAACATTAGCAGCAACAGGCGAACGCAAGGATGGCTTCTAGGCCGTGTCCGGAGTGGAGCAAGCCGACTATATATCAAGGAGGATGTGGCTGATCGGGATTATGCATCTGACCTGGGTTTGCCCAGGGAGTATCCCTTCACCCGCGGTCCCTATCCGACCATGTATCGTGGCCGTCCTTGGACCCGCCGACAGATCGTTGGCTATAGCACTGCCAACTCCACTTTTTCGGCCTAAGTGTACTGTATTGAGCCCGTCTCACAAAGTCCCTTGACTGGGTTCACGCTAGGCGGGCAGACTGATTCTAGCGTTCTATGGAGTGACAAGGTTGGAAATACGGCAGAGAACAGGTAATGCCAGCTGAGGTTGGCGCTCAGTTCGGGAACGATCTTTACAGTAGGTGAAAGCTCTCGAGGAAGAAAGTATGAACAAAGTCGAAGCATTCATCCGACCCGAAAAGCTGGACAACGTAAAGGATGCCCTGGCTAACGAGGGCATCCTGGGCTTGACCGTGATCCAGGTAACCGGTCGAGGGGCCCAGAGGGGCGTCCGAACCGGCGGCAGAGGAACCCAGAGCTACATGGCGAGCATGCTTCACCAGTCGAAGATCGAGATAGTGGTCAGCGATGCGGATACTCAGAAGACCATTGATGCTATCGTCGCCAACGCTCGAACTGGCAACATCGACGACGGAAAGATATTCATAACCCCGGTATCTGGTGCGATTAGGATCCGCACCGGAGAAACAGGGGATCAGGTCCTTTAGCTAAGCTTGAAGTTTTCCAAGTGAATCCTTCAGCCCGGATCCGACAGGGAGCAGCACCGTCGTCGCTGGCGGCCTGTAGCTCAGTGAGCTAAGAGGCCTAATGCGGCTGTAGGTCTAATCGGGTCGTTGCCACTCTCGCTCCCAATCAACCTGCTTTCAGCCGACCTGCGCTGTCAAACGGGAACCGAATGCCCGCTTGAACGCTGAAAGCCTATCGCGATCGTCCATTCCAGTATCTCTTCAAGTGCTTCATCATCAGCGTAACTGTCACACGTCGCGCCGTAGCGATCCGACACGCTCAGTGATCGTCAAGAGGCTGCCATTCAAGGGATTCGTTCAAGCCAGATTCGATGGTGTGCCGGTTGCGCAGTTTAGAGACCAAGTTACAGATAGCTAACATCTGCGAGCTATCAGAAACCCTCTAATGCATGGAGAATTGGCCTGAACGTCATCTCGAAAGTTCTTGTTTTGTCCAGTTTGGTGGACTACCGTTTACGGAAGATACCACCGAGCCGTTCAGCGGTATCTCCTGGACTTTTTTCCCCGGAATCAAGCTGTCGTCGGGCATGGGGACGGAGTAGCGGACGACGGCGTTGTCGGGCAGGAGCTCGATCTCTTTGACGAAGGTCTCGATGAAGGCCCTGCGCTCGGTCAGCTCGCTCTTTTGCAAGAACCTGCTCATGTCCTTGGCGTAGGCGGTGATGGTCTTCACGTCATCGAGGACCGCCCTGCGCTGGGCTAGGATTGCCCTCGACCCCTCCGCGGCGGACTCAAGGCGCTCCTGCCGCTCCTTGTGGTCTCGGATGCGATGGGCGAAGTCGGCCATGTTGAACTCGGTCGTCGTCTCCACGAGGTCGTAGAGCCGGTCGAGCCTGCCCCGCACGTCGGCAAGCTCCGACTGGATGGTCTCCAGCCGTTTGCGCTCGTCGCCGGCCACGTCGTCCATCTGCTCGTCCACGACGTTGACCAGGCTCCGAATGTTGCCCTCGGTCAGGATGTTGGAGCGAATCAGGCCGACGACCAGCTCCTCGAACTGTCGGGCGTCCACCCTGGGCGAGTCGCAGGACCCGGGCGCGCGCTTCACGAAGGAGTGGCAGACGTAGTAGGGGAACGTGCCCCTGCTGGAGTACCGGCCCGAGAGCGCCCTCTTGCACCTGTAGCACTTGACCAGGCCGCTCAGCAGGAAGGTGCTTCCGACCCTGCGGGGGTGGGAGACCTTGGGGGCGCGGGAGCGCAGTATCCTGTTCACCCGGTCGAACTGGTCCTTGGTGACAGTGGCGGGGAACGCCTTTTCCACCCGCACCGGGTCGGCCCCGTCCTTGGCGTTGTTGCCCCAGACGAGGGTGCCCAAGTGCGCCTCGTTTCTGAGGATGTTGTGGACGGTGGGCTTGTTCCAGAGCTTACCCCTGGGGCTGGCGATGCCCTCGTCGTTGAGGATGCGGACGATCTTCATCATCCCCTTGCGGGACTCGGCCAGGTCGAAGATGCGCTTGACGATGCCGTTCGTTTCGGGGTCCGGCTCCAGGGTGGGCCTCTCCTTGGGTCCGTCCAGCACCTTGACCTTCTTGTAGCCGTAGGGGGCCATGGGAGCCACCCAGAAGCCCCTGGATGCGGCTTCCCTCATACCCCGCAGGACTTCCATCGCCAAATTCTCGCTGTAAAACTCGTCCACGCTCTCGATGATGCCTTCGAGGAGCCTGCCTGTGGGGTTGTCCTCGGCCTGCTCGGTGATGGAGACGACGCGGAGGCCCTTGCGCCTGAGCATGGACTTCAGGACGACGGCGTGCTCGCGCTTGCGGGTGAAGCGGGAGAACTTCCAGACCAAGATATGTTAGACGCAACTGCGACGTAATCAGGCTCAGGAGAATCAGGGTCTGAGGAATCATCGTCGATGGGTATAGCCAGCGTGATGTCCACGTTGTTGTCCCTGTCGATGACGACCTGCTCCACGACCATCTGGAGAAGCTCCTTGCGCTGCACATCGGTCAGCTCGTCGATGCCCTGGCCGACGTTCCTCGCCCACGTCAGGACAGTCTCCATCAGCCGCCGCTTCTCAGTTCCGCTCGCCTCCCGTGCCCGGTAGTCGTCCAGCTTCGCCCTGGCGCTCTCAAGCCGCTCGGTGATGAACTTGCGCTGATGGTCGAGCTGGGCTTCGGTGATCTTCCCTGATACGAACAGCCTGATGGCGCGGTCCTCTTCCATCTGGATGCTCCGCAGGTCTCGCTCGGCCTGGGCTATCTCCTCCTCCAATCCGCCGCCCTCCTGGGCATCGAGGGTGTCGATACCGGCGACGATCAGGTCGGGATTCTGAAGCACCCGCTTGACCTCGCTCCATATCGGCTCCTCCAACCGCTCGGCCCTGATGTAGTGACGCTCCCGGCAGCGCAGGCGGAGACTCTGCATCCCATTGCACTTGTAGTATCGGCGGGGGACGGGCAGGTCGTAGCGGTACTTCTTGCCGTTGCGAACGTTGGTGGTCCTCCAGGTGGACTTGGCATGGAAGTTGTGGCCGCACTCGCCGCATTTCAGCAGGTGCTGCAACAGGTAGAGCACCTTCGTGTTCCTCCCGGCCGTCCTGCTCCGCTGCTTCTTCAGCTTCTGCGCCCGTCCCCAGGTCTCCTCGTCCACCAGCGGCGGGACCGGGACCTCTATCCAGGTGTCCCTCGGCTGGTCGTAGGACTTCGTCCCGTCCTCGGTGGAGATGTGACGCTCCTTTCCGTAAACCCACGTGCCCGTGTAGGTGGCATTCGCCAGAACGTAATGGATGTAGGACTGACGCCACAGCAGCTTGCCGGTCTGGGTGGGGATTCCCTCGTCGGTCAGCCGCACGGCAATCGAGGGGGACCCCATCCCCTCATTGACGTACATGTCGAAGATGCGGCAGACGACCTCCGCCTGCTCCTCAACCACCTCGGGCCTGCCGTCGTCTCCGATGCGGTATCCGTAGGGGAGGCCGCCGGTGGGCACCCGTCCCTGCTTGGCCGTCCCACGCTTGCCCAGGGTGGACCGCTCCCGGAAGTTGTCCAGCTCTATCTTCCCGATGGCCGCCATGAGTCCGAAGGTCTTCATGTCGATGGCGTCCATGACGGCTTCCAGCCGAATCTGGTGGGCCTCGACGACCTCCATGAGGGCGGCGGCGGGGTACATGCCCCGGCTGAGGCGGTCGGACTTCCAGCAGACGATGGTGTCGAAGCGTCCCTTCCTGGCGTCGGCCAGCATCCTTTGGAACTCGGGCCGCTTCTTGGACCAGCCCCTGCCCACCTCCTGGTAGCGGGCGGTGATGGTCAGCCCTTTGCTCTCGCAGTAGGCTTCCATCTCGCCCGTCTGCTCGGAGATGGATGTCTTGTCCTCCCCGTCCTGGCTCTTGTCCGACACGCGGGCGTAGATGGCCGCCCGGTTCCCCTCCGTCTTTCTATAGGTGGTCTTAGCCATCACTCCTCCTTACGTACGAACCCGCCTCCCACATGCCCGGAGCCGCTGAGCAGGTAGCCCCGTTTGGTCTCAGGCTACCTCGACATCAGTGAGGTCGAAGTCTCCACCCTTGAACAGGAGAGGCTCCCGGGTGGCTTCGGCAAGGGCATAGGCGAAGCAGTCGCCGAAGTTCAGTCCCGCCGGGTGGTTGCCCTTGCCGAACCTTCGCCAGGCCCTGCGCGCCGCCTGTGCCTGGTCAGGGGTGACCGGCTCCAGCTCGATCTCGGCCTCTTGCAGGAAGGAATCAAGCTCGTATCCGGCAGCGGCGCCGCTGCGACTTTCGAGGACGATGGTCGTTTCCAGGAGAGTGGCGGCGGACATGCGGCGGGAAGATGCCGTCGTGATGGCCGATGCAAAGCGTTCCGCGTCCGGCTCGTGGAAAAGGATGGCAAGGACCGCCGACGTGTCTACAATCACTTTGGCAACCCCCGTTCGTCGTACAGGAAATCGCCGTGCTCGACGGCGGAGGGGCCGTCGCGCAACATGCTTGCGCAGCGTTTTCCGATGGCGAGAAGTCGCTGAACGCGGGCCTCGGCGCTGCGCTCGCTCCTCTCGCGCTCCAGGCGCTCCCTGAGAGCCACCGTGATCGCGCCGGTCATGGTATCACCGGTGAGTTGCGCCAGCTCGCTGGCGAGCCGGCACGTCTCCTCGTTCTTTATGTTGATGCTCACCGCGGCCTCCTCATACGGGTAGACTCTTCATATATAAGTCTACCATACACCCTATCATCGCTTTGTGCAATGTCTTCTTGGCGTGGCTTTGAGAGGGGAGACTTGGCGGTCAGGGAATGGGCGGCCTGCATCAGTCATCTGCTTCCGGGACGTCCTGAGAAGATGAGCTTTTCTTCTCAGTTGGACCAGTCTCGCCCTCCCCCGGGTTGAGGTCGAGGTCGGCGCTTGTCGAAGCAACCCCGTTGCCGGTGGCGTACTTGATCATCAGAGTCATGAGGCGGCGCAGCCGTTCCTCGGCGTCGGGTCCGGGGTTGGAGAATACCCTGATCACGCCGATCTCCTCGGGGTCCGCCTCCGGCTTCCCCCGTCTCTTCTGTTTCTTGTCGTCTTTCATATCGCTACAGGTCTGGTGAATGGGCCGCCGGCGTCGGACGGACCGGGCGAATGCCGGCGACCCTACGGGCCGGGTCTAGCTCTCCTCTTCCTCCTGGTCCTCGTCGTCTTCCGTCTCATCCTGGTCGTCCGTCTCCCAGAGGTTCATCTGGAAGCCGTCGCCCATGAGGATGTCCAGGCCGCCGGGGAAGCGGCCCGCGAAGCGGTAGAGGGACTCCATCGCTCCCCCGGAGGGCTCGACCCCCTTCCTGCGCCAGCGGCGCACCTGCTTGCGGTCCACGCCGATGGTCTGGGAGAAGGCGCTCCAGGTGAGGCCGCTGGCCTCCTTGAGGCTCTCCAGGCGGTCCTTGAAGTCTGGGGACAGCACGCCGCTCTGGTAGGGCAGCATCCGTCCGTGTGCGGTGGTCCGGTCGGTCCCGTCGAAACGGGGTTCAGCGTTGTGGTTCGTCATCTGTTGCCTCCAATCTGAATATCTGGTGAAAGTCGTTCACGCCGAGGGCCTTCTGCATCCGTTCGCGGATGCGTCCCGAGGGCGCTCGCCCTTCGTTGACCAGCTTGGAGACGTAACCGGGGCTGACCCCGATCTCCCTGGCGAGCCAGTTCTGGGAGCGGTTGAGCAGAGCCGGCTGTCCCGAAAGAGTGTGGACAACCGGGACGCCCGGCATAACTACTTGAAGGGGCACTCATATGAGGGCCCCTATAGGCCCTTGGTTTGGAGACCCCTTCCGTGATGTCATTGGGGTGTACAGAGAAAGGACTTTGGCGACAATTTGTCTGGGGTCGTGGTTTCGTAGCTAAAACAGGGGGAAATCCCCCCCTACAGGACGTAAAAAGTGAACACTTTGTCGTAAGGGCACGTTCCGGCCCCGGGGTGCAAAACGGGCCATAGTGGTGAACAAATCGAAGCCCGGAAAAACGGCGAAATCGAGCAAAACGACCCACACTGGTCGACAAGACGCAGCCCGTGGAAATTGGGGCCGAAAGTCTGGAATGGAGGCGCGTCGAATGGAAGCGAGGAAGCCGGTCTTCGGAAAGAGCAACAGCGTGGGGGACATGCAGCACGTGCGGCTCATGGCGCTGCTCCAAGAGCTGGAGCGGGAGCACGGGCGCAAGGGAGCGGCGGCGGTCCTGGGCCTCGACCACCGGACGCTGGGCGCCAGCCTGGACGAGGGCGTGCTGTCCCGGCGGGTGCGGGGCGCGTTGGAGCGGGCGTTGCAGGAGGGCATCGGCTCCGCCGCAGACCGGCAGCGGGAGCGCAACGACGGTCTGGAGAAGCGTCTGGAGGAGCTGGAGGGCGTCGTCGAGGCGCAGGGGAAGGAGATGCGGGTGGAACGCCGGGCCGCCGAGGATGCGGTCAGGGCGGTGCGGGAGGAGCAGGCCAGGGCGCTCAGGGAGTTGGAGACAAGGCTGGCGCAGCCCCAGGCCGGCGGGGCAGCCCAGGGCGATGCCACTCCTCCCAGGCCCGGCCAGCCCAGGCGGAGGGCCACGCTCAGGCGGGAGTTTCCCGATCTGGTGACCCGCGAGCCCGCCGAGGACGACGAGGAGGTGTTCGCCGGCGCCTGGACGCTGATCGTCGAGTGGCGGGCGCTGAAGGCCGCGCACCCAAGCCGGGGCGGGGGTCCGTCGTGGCTGGCGACCCAGGAGCGGCTGCTGACGGTGGAGCTGGCGCTGCTGGAAGAGCACGGGATGACGCTGCCCCCGGAGACGTACCCGCTGCGGGGCTTCGCACGGGACGGGCAGACCGGTTGGCGCAGGACCGCGCTCTACGACACGCGGAGAGCGCGGGCAAGGTGGGAGCTTCTCCGGCGCGTGCTCACCCTGTGGCTCTGGCGGAAGTAGCAGGCTCCGAGTGCGGGGAGTCGCGGTCAACTTTTGTGAACACTTTGGCGGCAATCTGCGGAAGGGGGCCTGCAGGCCCTCTCATCGAGGCGCCGGGCCGGGCGATAATGACTGCGCTGTTTGGCTTTCTCCAAGGTTTCCGACCATAGAAACCTGGGTGCGTGGTCCCTGTTGCACGGGCATGACCGGAGGATGATTCGCTCTCCCCCGGGCACCCACGAGGGAATGCTGCCGAAGCGGAGTTGACGCTGGTCCTTCGCAGGCAGCGCGGGCCGAAACGACGGAGTTGACTTAGCCCTTCGTCCTCGGTCCAGTCCGGCGGTTGGAGTGATAAGCCCTTCGCCCGCTGGACACCCGTCCGGTGGTTGGGAGTTGATCGCTTCCGTCGCTGGACACCGGTCTGGCGGTTGGAGTTGATCGCCTCATCCGTTGGACACGAAGGACAGAGTGCACCCTGCACCCCGTCCTCACTTGGTCGGTCGAAGTGCGTCTGTCGCTTCGACAGGCTCCTCATGCTCTGCGGCATGGCTGACACGCAGCCTGGCCGCAGCTTCGACATGCGCCGGTCCGCCGTTCCGAGCAGGCTGGCCGCTTCACGTCTCGCAGCTTTCCCACTGACGTTGTTGACCCTGGGCCGAGCTGCGTCTTTCTCACATGCGCTGACCTGCGACTGAGACGCAGGCTGGCCGCTTCCCGTCTCGCAGCTTTCCCACTGACCTTGTTGACCCTGGGCCAAGCTGCGTCGTTCTCCCATGCGCTGGCCTCTGATGAAGCCGTAGGACAGCCGCTCCCCTCGTAGCAGTTCCCCCGGAGTCGATTCCCGCCGAATCACCCTGGGGCGAGCTGCGTCTTTTCGCACCCCCCTCCGTCTCCCGCGTCCGGCATCCGACCGTGGGCGGAGTGCGTCCAGCGTCAACCCATGACCAACGACACCCGCCGTGGATGCCGCGCGGGGCAACAACCGAAAGGAGGAGTCCATGCACGTCAACGAGGTCCATCGCCGCTGACGGCGGGGCCTCCGGCTCTCACAACACATCCCAACGCACAAGGGTCGTTCCCATCCGGGGACGGCCCTTCTTCTTTGCCCGCAAGCGAGCGCAGGCCAAAGGCAACACAACACGAAGGAGGACGGACCGATGACGACGGCAACACAGACGACTGGCACTCGGACGACGGAGACGACGGAGACGACGAGGACGGCGGAGAGCGAGCTGAGGGCTGCTGCGAGGCGGCGGGGGGTCACCATGAAGGAGCTAGCGGCCCTGATGGGCGTGAGTGCGGGCTACCTGTCGCAGTTTGCGAACGGTGGCAGGCCGTGGACGCCGAAGATGCGCGAGAAGGTCGCGGCGGTCCTGGGAGAGGTCCCCGGGCAGGGCATCGTCTACCGACAGGGCGGCGCCGTGACCGGCGAGAGCAGCTTCATCCGGGAGCGCGCCCGCGAGATGGGAATGACCATGCGGGACCTGGCCGACCGCGCCGGGGTGTCCTACGGATACATGTCGCAGGTTGCCCGTGGCCGCAAGCACATGGGCGTCAAGGTACAGACCCGGATCGAGTCGGCGCTCAAGGCCCCGGCCAAGATCGCGCCCGCACAGTGCGCCAACCGCCCGGCGAGCGTGGTGAACGGGCAGAGCAGCTACGTCCGGGAGCGCGCCCGCGCCCTGGGCATGACCATGCGGGAGCTTGCCGAGCGGGTCGGCGTGTCCGCCAGTTACATGTCGGAGGTGTCCCGGGGCCGCAGGGGCATGGGCGTGAGGGTCCAGGCGCTGGTCGAGGCGGCGCTGGAGGCCGAGGCGACGGTCGCGTCAGCGCAGCTTGCCTGCGTCGACACGAAGGCCGTGTGGGACCGCATGGACGCTCACGGGTTCAGCCAGAACGAGGTCGCCCGGCGCGCTGGCATCAGCTCCTCGTACCTCTCCCAGATCATGAACGGCAAGTCCACTCCGTCGGCGGGCGTCCTGAAGAGGCTGCACGCCGTGCTGTTCCGGCGCGCGAAGTCGGAGGAGCGGGTCATGCCCGCCGAGGTGAAGGTGCTGGGCTGGCGCAAGGGCGAGCGGAGCGGGATGGTGGTGCACGGCGCGGGCGGGCCCGGGCGCAGCGGCAGGTCCGGAGGCCCCGCCGTCCGGGTCGGCGGCCGGGTGCCCTGGGGCGCGAAGGCGGAGTACGCCTACCGCGCCGGGTACGACGGCATGGGCCGGTTGTCGATGACGCCCGTCCTGATGCCCGGCTACTCCGCCATGCTCAAGCAGCCGGAGCCGGCTGCCGCCTAGTGAGGCGTGGGCGACGGCCCGGCGGTACTGCGCCGGGCCGTCACTCTGGGGGGAGGCCGCCGTCGATGCGGCAGCGGCCTCCCCTCGGCTTCCCATGTATGCCGCCCTTTTTTTGTTGGCCTGAATCATCGCCCGTCTTCCCTGCCTCCGAAACAGAGGCAGGGGGAGCCCCACCTCGAAGTCACGTCCGCGCGGCGACGCTACCGCGCCGCCAGCCCCTAGCCCGCGCCTCCCTGCATCCCCAGCGCCTCGCGGGCCAACTCCCTCGCCCCCCGCGCCGCGGCGTGCCCCGGCTCGATGCCGATGATGGCATCGAAGTCCTCGATGGCGCTCTCGAACCGGGCCGCGTACATGCGGGCGATTCCCCGGCTGTAGAGGACGTCCCTGTTCCGGGGGTCGGTGTCCAGGACCCTGCTGTAGTCCTCTATCGCCAGCTCGTGCCGCTCCAGGCTGCTGTGGGCCAGCCCCCTGGCCGCGAGGGCCTCGGCGTTGCCTGGGTCGAGCTCCAGGGACCGGTCGAAGTCCCCGACCGCCTCGTCGTAGCGGCCCAGGCTGCCCAGGGCGACGCCCCTGCCCCGCGGAGCGCCGAGGCGTTGTCGGGGTCGAGCCCCAGCACGGCGTCGAAGTCCCTGAGCGCCCTGTCCATACGGCCCATGTCGCGGTATGCCATGCCCCTGTGGTAGCGGGCGTCGGCTAGGTTGGGGATACCTCCACTCAGCTTGTTGCTGTGAAGATTGCGGTAGCATCGTCCGCGGTCGAAACAAGCGGGACCTTCCCTTCTAGGGATGCTCTGAATAAGTCCTGACGGCTTGTAGGATAGTAGCATAGGGCGATGGACTGAAGACGGGGGAGGAGAGGCAATGAACCAGCCGACGTTTGCGGACTTGGACTACGAGAGCAAGAGGCGAAAGACTCGCCGGGAGAAGTTTCTTGAGCGCATGGATGGACTGCTCCCGTGGGAAGAGTTGGAAGAGCGCATCCGTCCGTTCTATCCCAATGCTGGCCGAGGTCGGCGTCCCTACGAGTTGTCGGCGATGCTTCGCATACACTGCGTGCAGTTGTTCTACAACCTGAGCGACCCTGGGATGGAGGACATGCTCTACGAGATCGAATCGGTGAGGCGGTTCGTAGGGCTGAGACTGTCTGGGCCGCTGCCGGACGAGACGACGATCCTGAACTTCCGCCACCTGCTGGAAGAGCATGAGTTGGGCGCGGGTCTGTTCGAGGAGATCAACCGCTATCTGGAGTCCAAGGGTCTCCGTCTTCAGGAGGGGACGATAGTGGACGCGAGCATCATAGCGGCGCCCTCATCGACGAAGAATCGGGCTAAAGAGCGCGACCCCGAGATGCACCAGACGAAGAAGGGTAACGAGTGGCACTTCGGGATGAAGGTGCACATCGGTGTGGACTCGCAGACGGGAGTGGTGCACAGCATGACCACGACATCTGCGAACGTGCATGACCTGACTGAGTTGCCCCGGTTGCTGCACGGTGGGGAGTCTCAGGTGTGGGGAGATGCTGGGTACAGGGAAGTGCAATACCCTTGACCCTGTTGCGCGGCGTATTTGGGATATGAGACTAGCCCCCTCGCGTGAGCTGTGTTCTGAATCCCGTCCTCGAAGCATTGAAACCCCTGCAGCAAAGGCCATAAGTTTTGCACTCATCCTGACTGTATTAGTTGTGGATATTGCTAGCGCTCTAGATGCGGCCCCTCGTCGAGCATACAGTTCGGATCGCAATAAACCCTGTCCTCTTGAAATCGGGGGTCTGCTCGCACAGCCTCTAAGTCCGGGAAGTGTTCCCAGTATTTGCTTGTTTGTTTGCTTTCACTGTTCTTGGTGTCCCAGCACTTCAGGCTATGCACCATTGCGTCAACTGGAGGATCGGTAGGGTTTCTGTATCTGCCGATCCAGACGTTTACTGCTACAGTCATATACTACTCCCCAAACAGGATGCTTGAAGAATACCAGATACGTTGTTACGCTGCCTAATGTGAATTAGCTTTGGGGAGTGGCCCCAGCCTGCAGCAACAGGCTGGGGCCGCCTGGGAAGGAGGACAACGAACATGGAAGCCTATGCCATGCTTACCATTATTTGGTGGCTCGTCACGCTTATCGCAATCGCCGCGTTTTACGCCGCTAATACGGTAAAGCAGTAGAGTCCGCCTCCAGGCCCCTTTCGGGCTTTGGTATAATGAGCAGGCGGGAGCTCGAACTCCCGCCTGCCCGAATCCGAGACGCTTGAACGTCTCAGAAAGGAGGCCGTTACTGTGAGCGATTTACCTGGACTGCTTTTGTCCATGACAGCGGGCGGAACGATCGGACTGCTGTATTACGGCATCGTCTTCGTCGTCTAGCCCAGGCCTCCTCTCCCTGTAGGGAGCTTGTAAGGTGCGGTGGGCGAAACCACAAACCCACGAGTCGTCAAGTGCCAGCTTACTTCCCGCAAATCCTAACCTAAGAAAGCCGACCCATATCCAATGATGAGTTGACCTTCCACCGCACATCCTTATAGTAACTCGCATGTTCGCCCCGCGTCAAGCACCCACGACACTCGAAATTGAATTGAGAACAACCCCATAAGCTGCATTTATCTTGGACGGGATAAGTGAGGTGATTAGTTATGCTCCGCTTAGCCTCGACAATACTACTCGTACTTGTGGTGTTCATTGCCTTAATGGCTCTACACCAGTGGTATGTTGATAACCAAGACCGATACGCCATAGTGAGAGACAGCCTGACAATCTTTCGTATCATCATAGGTGTGCAGTTTGCTGTTGGTACTAAGATTATGTTCGACGCAGTTAAAGAGCATTGGGCTCTATCTACGGAGTGGTCTTTCACAATAATCACAATGGCGTTAATAATGGCTCTACCGTTTGCGATGATTGCCGCTGCGTTATTAAGGTCAGCCCTTATGAGATAAAGCTGGACTAGGCCACTCGCTCGACCATCCAGAGGGGTGTCTGAGACTGCGCCCTAATTTGGGTCAAGACTGTCGCGGAGTAAGTCAACGCGCTCATGCTCGCGTGAAGGCTTATACGGGTCAGGCCCCGGATATAGTGTCGCTCCAGTCTGAGAGACTCTTTCATGGACTTGAAGATTCTCTCGACGCTGTATCTAAGACTGTACAGTGCCTCCCATTCAGAGCTCCCACGTCTGACCGGCCCATGCAGACGCTTGTTAGGTTCTGTGCGCCAGTCAACCCAGGTGAAGTCCTCACAGTACACGACGCCCTTACGGGACTTAAGCTGACAGCCCCCGACAGGACACCTGTACAGATGGCCCTTGTCTGGATGCGTTCCGATATAGTCCATAAGCTCCAACCCCATGCAGGTGGGCACGCCGTCTCTGTTGAAGATACCATAAAGCTGGTTGCTGGACTTGGGTTGTCTCCGCATCGGACAGATAAGCGCTCCGTCTCCGTCCAGGACAAACTTGTGATTCGCTGCGCTGTCGTAACCCCTGTCGGCCATTACAGCTTTGGGCTTGAACCAAGAGTATTGGCTCTTGGCTCTGTCTAGAAGCCTGGAGAGTTCGAGAGTATCAGCTTGCCTCGCCGTAGTAGTAAATCCAGTCAGGGGAATCTGGTATACAGCGTCTGAGACCAAGTGGTACTTATAGCCGAAGTACCAGTCTAGTTCCTTCGGCTTCTTCTTGTTGGTCTTGGCAGTCCAGCTCGCTTCGGGATCAGAGACCTGGCCTGTGAGTTTGTTTGGCTTATCAGGATTCGAGTGGGTTTGAACAGTCGTCGAATCTATAGCTACTTTCTCACCCAAGTCTGGAATCAGGACCTTAAGCTGGTTGACCACACTGGACTGAGCTTCACGTACCAAATCTCCGTGCTGACTAAGTCGCGTGATGAACCTGTTAAACGTAGTCCGGTGAGGAAGCTCAGAGAAGCCACATAGCTCTCGGAGTTTAGGCTCGTTCTTGAGTCGTCGAAGTAGAGCGTTAACACTGGACAAATCCAGCAAGAAGGTCAGCATATAGGCCCGCCAGAAGCTTATTGGAGAATAAGTCCTGGGGCCGCCATTAAGTCTGTACTGGTTCAGTCGCCTGATTAACTTAGAGGCGTCGATGCTTTCCAGGATACTGGCGACGCGAGAATAATCCCCTTGCGGGAGAACGTGTGTCGGGTTAAGCTGAGTAACAGCCATTGGATGGTTCCGCCTTCCTGTGGTTAGAAGCCTCTGAGTTATGTAGCTGGCAACAACTGACTCAGGGGCTTTGTCTTGTCCTGGACTTTAAGTTTTCGGCTAGGCACCTCCTGGATTTAAAGATAAGCTGGTTGCGTTGGTTTTCATAATCCTGTTTCGGGGTGTTGAACTGTTTTGCGCTGGCCTGTTGACCGTCCCAATGGTACGGTGGAGATGCTCTCCGACACGGGCAAAATCACATCCAATGGCACTTCACGTCGTATGCCTAAGTGGGCCTCGTGCCCTCTTGTGGCGCATACGACTTGGGTGATCCGTGTCGGAGAAGCCCACTGCCGCAAGGGGGCATCTCCATGTCTATGACTATGTTAGCACTAACAGCTTTTTGGAACTATGTTTTTCCTGAAAAGTTAAAACGGGGCGAATACTTCGGGCGCACGATTCTAGGTGGCTCAGGTTTTCTTGTTCTGAATATAGTTATCGCCGGTGTGGTTGGCAATCTTACCGGAGTGACACTGATGCTACCGGACTCCTCCACTTACACTCTGATTAACGTGGTAATGTTTTTGTTCATAGAGATACTGCATTTAGCTTTTCTTTATAGGTGTATGATACTCCGAATCCGTGACACCGCCAGAAACCCTATGATAATTCACGTCTGGCTTAGTATCACTGTTCTCCTACTGATTCTTGGAATCCTGTCTCCTGACAATGGGGGAGCAGCTATATGGCTAGCGGGATTCGTAACTGTAATCTTCTGGATCGTCGTTGGTGTGTTTAATTCCTTAAAGCGTCCTGAGCTACGCCGTTACTCTTAGAGGGTGTCTAAAAAGTGGTCACATAACACCTGTACACAGGAGTGGGGGATGACGTAAACCATACCCATGAACAGACAAGCCTACCCCAGCGATCTCAGTGACACCGAGTGGCGACTGCTAGAGCCTCTGTTGCCCGCTCCTAAACCGGGAGGCCGTCCGGTCAAGTATCCTCGCCGGGAGGTGGTGAACGCCATCATGTACGTACTTCGGAGCGGGTGTCCGTGGCGGATGCTTCCACACGACCTTCCCCCTTGGCGCACGGCGTTTCACTACTTCCGCACCTGGCGAAAGGACGGAACCTGGGAGAAGGTCCATCAAGCCCTGCGCGAGAGGGTACGGACAGCCGATGGACGACAGACTTCTCCCAGCGCGGCTATCATAGACAGCCAGAGCGTGAAGACGACCGAAAAAGGGGGCCTCGTGGCTATGATGCTGGCAAGAAGGTCAACGGTCGAAAGCGACATATCATTGTAGATACCATGGGGTTGCTGCTGGCGGTGGTGGTGCATCCTGCCAATATCCAGGATAGAGATGGAGCGAAGCTGGTGATCGATAAATTGGCAGGAAGGTTTCCACGCCTGCAATTGATCTGGGCTGATGCTGGTTACGCGGGCCAGTTGGTTGATTGGGCCATGTGCTTGTCGGGTTGGGCGCTGGAGATTGTGAGGCGTCCGAGAAGCAGCCATCAGTTCGAGGTGTTGCCGCGAAGATGGGTGGTTGAGAGAACATTTGCATGGCTGGGACGCTGCCGTCGGCTGAGCAAGGACTATGAAGAACTGCCGGAGACCACCGAGGCGTGGATCTACAGTGCCATGACGAGACTGATGCTGAAACGGTTAGCACGCACACCCACCTTTTAGACACCCTCTTAGGCTCTGACGTTCTGTGTCTGACCTAGTTCCCTTCGTTCAGAGTATCCAGTTCGGGATGATCATTGCCGCGACAGGAACGGCCCTTGCGGGAATGATTGTAATGGCGCGAGCGCTGACTCTATCCGTCAGCCCGTCAATTCTCCGGGCGGGAATCTTCTCAGCAGGTGTCTTTTTGTTTGTCCTGGGACTTACAGTTTTGGTTCCAAATCTACTGAGTTAGTTCGTGCCATTCAATGTCTTGACTTTTCATTAGCCTACAAGATAATCTCTCTGCGCTGCCCCCAATAAGGGTGATCAAAGAAATGGTTTTCTGCGTGTGTACCCTTCGCTCTCGTTGGGGGCTTTCTTTGTCCTTGAATAAGATGTTAATGCTGCTGCTGATTTTTCTGCTCCTCTCCGCAACGGGGTGTCCAAAGAGCACAAACAGGGGCGTGGTTGGGGCGGACACGTGGGCGGCACGCGAAACGCCGACGGTGTGTGAGCGCCTGGACAAATTCCAGCGTCAAGAGATGGACGCTATGATGGCCGACCGTCGCAACTTCGACATGGAAGCATTCCAGAAGCGTCAGACGGAGCACACTCTCCGTCTCCGGCAGGAATACGGGTTGTCGGCGCTGGAGCTCCACGCGGAAATCAGGCGACACTGCAATAGCCATTATGATTGAGACTACTGTTGTGGTGGGTCTTGCTGGGTGTGATTGAGAATCACTGTGTTTGAGCAACAACTACTTGAGTATGGTTTCTGGATCTTCGGCGGTGCTTGCGTACTCGCAGCTCTGGCGGTTGGGGCAGCTCTGCTGATGAAACACGTTGGGAAATAAGGACTGTCCGCTTTTTCGTCGCCAGTACGATCCAACTATTACTCCTACTAAGATTGCGGTCAAGCATCCACTCGCAAACCATCCAGTTAGCAAGAATAACCATCCCATACTAGGAAGATAAACTTCTTCTCCCATTTGCGTTCCGCCTCTCCAGCAGGTTGCGTCACCCTAAGCTGTTTGCGCTCTCTCATATCGAAATGTTACGGGAATGCAGTTCTTAGGGTTTTGCACCTGCCTCCTGGGTATCAGGGAGTTGACAAGAGGCCGGGCAACTTGGGCTTGGATGTGGAGTGGCAGGTGGCGATGAGGCCCGGCCAGCGTCGGAAGCTGGAGCCTGAGAGTCCTGAGGCGGTGTCGGAGAAGCGCAAAGCGTCGGTCAGAGCTAAGGTGGAGCATCCGTTCCTGTACATCAAGCGGCACTTCGGCTACGCCAAGGTCCGCTACAGGGGACTGTCCAAGAACACGCAGCGGCTGATGACGCTGCTGGGGTTTGCCAACCTGATGAGGGCCGAACAGTACTTGGCGGCGTGAGACCTTGTACAAGTGCGCCCAAATCAGGGCTAACGGCGGCTAAAGGCCCTGTCAGGGCCGGTTGTAGGCCGAGAATAACCCCCACCACAGCGCCATGAGGCAATCTAACACCTCCGAAACCCCTCCGGTCAACTCGACCCAGCCTGAAGCCGATTGTTCAGAGCATCCCTAGTGCTGTGCCTGGGGCACCCCTCCCATCAGTCGAAGAGGTAGGCGTTTATGAGCGTTATCACGTCGGCTTTGCTGATGGCCTCATCTCCCTCACCAAAGAGGTAGTCGTTGATGGCCTTTATGACCTCAGCCTTGTCGATCACCCCGTCGTTGTCTGCGTCATACCTGCTTCCAATCACACCCAGGTCGTCATCGGTCACCGTGATTGTCACAGCGATGGCGGCGCTGTATCCGGAAGGGTCGGTGGCCGTGACACTGACGGCGTAGGCGGGCCGTGCCCCGTAGTCCAGCGTAGTCCCGGCGCCCACCGTTATCTGTCCCGTCCCAGCGTCGATGGCAAACGAACCCGCATCATCCCCTTCCAGCGTGTAGTTCAGGGTGTCGTTGTCGGCGTCGGTGGCCGCCACCGGGTCGCCGACGGCGGCTCCCGACGTCGCGTTCTCGGAGACTGAACGAGTGGCGCTGTCTCCCTCCGTGAACTCTGGAGGGACGTTGGAGGTGGACCCGACCTGGATACCGGCGGCCGTGGCGGACCAGGGGCCGTTCCCCACCTCGTTGACCGCCCGAACCTGCATGTCGTACCGGTCGCCGTTGGTCAGGCCGTCGAGAGTGTACTCGAGGGCCCCCGAGCTCCAGACATCCTCCTCGACCGTCCAGCTGGCGTCCGACCTGTCCTGCACGTCGCTCAGGATGTATCGCAGGTCGTAGGACGTGACGTCCGCCCCGCCGTCGTCTGCCGGCGCCGACCAGGCAATGGACAGACTGCCGTCGCCCGGCGTCACCGTGATGGCCGCAGGCGCGCTAGGCGCGTTGACTGTGGACGGCGTGCCGGTCTCGCTGGCCGACCAGGGGCCGTTCCCGGCCTCGTTGACCGCCCGAACCTGCAGGTCGTACCGGTCGCCGTTGGTCAGGCCGTCGAGAGTGTACTCGAGGGCCCCCGAGCTCCAGACATCCTCCTCGACCGTCCAGTTGACGTCCGACCTGTCCTGCACGTCGCTCAGGATGTATCGCAGGTCGTATGACGTGACGTCCGCCCCGCCGTCGTCTGCCGGCGCCGACCAGGCAATGGA
The DNA here is from genome assembly GCA_965217705.1 of Dehalococcoidia bacterium. GTDB lineage: Bacteria > Chloroflexota > Dehalococcoidia > Lucifugimonadales > CATOSD01 > CATOSD01. The sequence goes on from CBDCJA010000002.1 coordinate 429,393, forward strand.
CAGACTGCCGTCGCCCGGCGTCACCAGGAGGGACGCGGGCGCGCCGGGTACGGTGACCGGTTGGGACGGGCTCCGGGGCGTGCCGGTCTCGCTGGCCGACCAGGACCCATTGCCTACGGCGTTGACCGCCCTGACCTGCACCTCGTACCGGACCCCGCCGCTCAGATTGAAGCCGGTCGACTCGTTCAGCCCATATTGCAGAAGGTCGGAGCTCCAGATGTCCTCCCGCACCGTCCAGTTGTCGTCTGCCTTGTCCGTCGCGTCGCTGCGGATGTAGCGCAGGTCGTAGGACGTGATTGCGGACCCGCCGTCCTCGGCCGGGGCCGACCAGGTGATTGACAGAGCGTAGTTGCCGGGGGTAATCACGTCGATGGTCGGTGCGCCGGGCGTGGTCCGCGGGGTATCCGTGGCGATGGCGGACCAAGGGCCGTCCCCGGCGTCGTTGACCGCGCGCACCTGCACGTCATACCCGACCCCGTTGGTGAGGCCGGACAGGGTGTACTCCAGGTCGCCGGATGTCCATATGCCGTCCCGCACCGTCCAGCTGTCGTCGGCCTTGTCCAGGGCGTCGGACCGGATGTAGCGCACGTCGTAGGACGTGATTGCCGACCCGCCGTCTTCGGCAGGGGGAGACCAGGACACGGCGAGGGCGCCGTCGCCGGGGGTGATCAGGTTGACGGCCGGGGCATCGGTTACCGTCTGGGGCGTGGCTGAGGCGGCGGCGGACCAGGGACCTTCCCCGGCTACGTTGACGGCACGCACCTGCACGTCGTACCGGACCCCGTTGGTCAGACTGTCGACGGTGTATTCCAGGGCGCCGGATGTCCAGATGCCGTCCCGCTCCGTCCAGTTGTCGTCGGGCTTGTCCGCCGCGTCGCTGCGGATGTGGCGCACGTCGTAGGACGTGACAGCCGACCCGCCGTCCTCGTCCGGGGCGGACCACGACACGGCCAACGCGCCGTCGCCGACGGTGATCAGGTTGATGGTCGGAGCGTCGGGCGCCGTCTGGGGCGTGGCTGAGGTCGGGGCGGACCATGGGCCGTTCCCGGCGCCGGTGACCGCGCGCAGCTGCACGTCGTACCGGACCCCGTTCGTCAGGCCGGACAGGGTGTATTCCAGGGCGCCGGACGTCCAGATGCCGTCCCGCTCCGTCCAGTTGGCGTCGGCCTTGTCCGCCGCGTCGCTGCGGATGTAGCGCGCATCGTAGCCCTGGACGGTCGAACCGCCGGTGTCGGTCGGGGCGGACCAGGCGATGGTGAGGGTCTCATCGCCGGGGGTCAACGAGGCGATGGTGGGGGCTGCGGGTATGGTTTGGGGCGCGGCGGAGATGGTGACGGACCACCGGCCGTCACCGGCGATGTTGACCGCGCGAATCTGCAGGTCGTACCGGACCCCGTTGGTCAGGCTGGAAACGGTGTACTGCAGGGCGCCGGAGGTCCAGACGCTGTCCCGCTCCGTCCAGTTGGTGTCCGCCTTGCTGGGGGCGTCGCTGCGGATGTAGCGCAGGTCGTAGCCGGAGATCTCGCTGCCGCCGGTGTCGGCCGGGGCGGACCAGGACACCGTGAGCGTCTCGTCGCCGGGAGTCACCGAGTCGATGGTGGGGGCGCTGGGTGTCGTCAGCGGTTTGCCGGCGCCGGCGCCGGACCAGGACCCATTCCCCACGGCATTCACCGCCCGCAACTGCACGTCATAGTCCACGCCGTTGGTCAGGCCGGACAGAATGTGCCGCAGCGCGCCTGAAGTCCAGATGCCGTCCCTCACCGTCCAGTTGGCGTCCGCCTTGCTGGGGGCGTCGCTGCGGATGTAGCGCAGGTCGTAGGAGGTGATGTCGCGGCCCCCGTCACTGTCCGGAGCGGACCAGGCCACCGCGAGCGTCTCATCGCCGGGGGTCACCGAGTCGATGGAGGGCGCTCCCGGCCTGGTCAGCGGAGTACCGGTCCTGGTGGGCGACCAGGGACCATCTCCGGCAGCATTCACCGCCCGCACCTGCATGTCGTACTGCACGCCGTTGGTCAGGCCGTCGATCGCATCCCGGAGAACACCGGAAGTACCGACGCTCAGGTTCAGGGTCCACCTCCCGTCGGACTTGTCCGTTGCATCGCTGCGAATGTGGCGAATCTTGTAGTGGGTGATATGGGCGCCGCCGTCCTCGGCCGGCGCCGACCAGGCCACAGTGAGCACTCGATCACCCGATGTCACCAAGCCGATGGCCGGCGCGTCGGGCGTCGTCCGGGGTTTGCCGTTCTTGGCTCCCGTCCCCAGCCTGAACAGAGGTCGCCAGCGTCCCCAGTCGGTCGTCGGCAGCTCGCCGTACCTGTTTCTTCCCCTGACCTGGATGGCGTACCGGACACCGTTGTCCAGTCCACCGATGGTGTGCTCCAGGGGACTGGTCTCCGTGATGTTCCGGATGTACTCGAAGTCAGAGCTGTCCGACGGGAAGAAGTTCGCGGTGTAGCGCAACTCGTAGGCGGTGATTTCGTCGTCGCCGCCGTCGGTCCAGGACACCGTGAGGGAGCCGTCCCCCGGGGTCACCGAGTCGATGGTGAGATCGACGGGCCTCTTCCGTGGGATCACGGTCAGGCTGGACCAGGGGCCCCCGCCCGCGGCGTTGCGCGCCCGCACCTGTATCTTGTACTCGACGTGGGGCGTCAGGGCCCCGCCCCCGACCCACGTCGAGTGGTCGGCCCCCAGTCCCACGATGTCGTCATCGGCGATGATTCTGGTTTCGGTTACATCGGAAGGATCGCCGGTGGGATAGTGATGTATGTCGTAGTGAGAGATGCCTATTCCGCCGTCGTCCGTGGGGCCGGTCCACGAGATCAATATGTCACGCTCCTGGGTCGATGACCGCCTGAGATTAGTGATCCCTCCCGGTGGGCTTCCCGGGGTGTACCAGGCCGTAATCCGCCCGTTCGTGCTCTCGTCGCCCTGCTCGTTGACCGCCCTCACCCACACCCAGTAACGCGTGCTGTTTTCCAGGCCGGTGATGTCGTACTGGCGGGACTCGCTCGAGATCAGACCACTGCTCGTCCAGTTGTCGATAAGCCCGGAGCCCGGCGCATTTCTTACTATGTGCCTCACCCTGTAGCCGCCAATGGTGGCTCCCGTCACGGCCTCCGGGGGCGACCAGTTCGCCGTGAGCTGACTATCGCCGGTGGCCACCCAGACGTCGGTGGGAGCGCCCGGCCTCGCCCTCGGCGTCTGCGTCAATGTGGCGGACCAGGAACCGTCTCCGGCACGGTTGACGGCACGGACCTGGATGTCATATTCAACGCCGTTGGTCAGTCCCGTGATGGTGTCCGACGTCCCTGTCAGGTCATCCTTTTGGGTCCAGTTGGCGTCGGACTTGTCCGCGGCGTCGCTGCGGATATAGCGCAGGTCGTAGTGTGTGACGGGCGCCCCGCCGTCGTCATCCGGCGCACCCCAGGAAACCCGGATCCGACCCACCGACCATTCACTCCGCTCTATGGCCGGAGCGCCGGGAGGGGTGGAAGGCGTGTTGTTGACGGTGGCGGACCAGGGTCCCGCGCCGGCGGAGTTGACCGCCCGCATCTGGAAATCGTACAGAACGCCGGCCGTCAGACCGGTCTGCGCATACCTCCGCGCGCCGGAGGTCCAGACGCTGCTCCGGACGGTCCAGTTGGCGTCGGCCTTGTCCGCCGCGTCGTTGCGGATGTAGCGAAGGTCGTAGCTGGTGATGTCGGCGCCGCCGTCGTCTGCCGGGGCGGACCAGCTGATGTCCACCGCCGTTCCGGTCGAATACGCCTTGGTATTTGTTGGCGCGCCGGGTACCTCCGGGGGGTCTCCCGGAGTGCCCGTGCGGGGATCGTTCGCGTCGGACCATCCGCCGGAGCCGTCTGAATTGACCGCCTGCAGGCCCAGCCTGTACCGGACGCCGTTGGTCAGGCCGCTGAGGGTGTACTCCAGGTCGCCGGAGGTCCAGATGCCGTATTTGTAGGTCCACCGGGAGGCGGCGAAGTCGCTCGAATCGTGCCTGATATACCTCAGGTTGTAGCCGGTTACGGCAGTACCGCCGTCGTTTCCGGGGGCCGACCACGTGATGGCGAGCGCCCCGTCGCTCCCGGTTACGGTCCTTATGGTGGGCGGGTCCGGCGGCCCCAACGGGGTTTCGGTATCGCGCTCCGACCAGGCTCCATTGCCCACGACATTGACCGCCCGAACCTGAACATGGTAGGCAACGCCGTTGGTCAGGCCCTCGATCAAGTAGGAACTGCCAACCGTGCTTATGCCCAGCAGCACAGTCCACTTGTCGTCGGACAGGTCGGGAGCATCAGCCCGGATATATCTCGCGTCGTATGAGGTAATCGGAGATCCACCGTCGCCATGATCGCCACGCCTGGTATATATGAGGATTATTCCCCCATCCCGGGAGCCGGCATTCAGGCCCGGCGGGCGGGGCACGGTCGCCGCCCTTCCGGAGACCGTGGCCGACCAGGGGCCGTTGCCGATGGCGTTGACCGCCCGCGCCTGCACGTCGTAACCGGCGCCGTTCGTCAGTCCGGTGATGGTGGCCTGCAGGGCCCCTGAGCTCCAGACGTTGTCCTCGACCGTCCAGTTGTCGTCGGACTTGTCCGCCGCGTCGCTGCCGATGTGGCGCAGGTCGTAGGACGTGATGTCAGACCCGCCGTTGCTCGCCGGAGCGGTCCAGACAACGGTAATCGCCCGATCACTCGGGGTCAGCGACTCTATGGCCGGAGCCGCGGGGATCGTCGCCGTCTGCGCCCACACGCTCCCCCCCACGAGCAGGGTGCATAAGAGGACGCACACCGCTGCCGCGATCAACCATCTGGGCGTCAGGAGCATCTTGTTCATGTCGTTCCTTCTCTTGCTGATTCACCAAGCCGGTCAGCTTGTTGCTGTGAAGATTGCGGTAGCATCGTCCGCGGTCGAAACAAGCGGGACCTTCCCTTCTAGTGCTGTGCCTGGGGCACCCCTCCCATCAGTCGAAGAGGTAGGCGTTTATGAGCGTTATCACGTCGGCTTTGCTGATGGCCTCATCTCCCTCACCAAAGAGGTAGTCGTTGATGGCCTTTATGACCTCAGCCTTGTCGATCACCCCGTCGTTGTCTGCGTCATACCTGCTTCCAATCACACCCAGGTCGTCATCGGTCACCGTGATTGTCACAGCGATGGCGGCGCTGTATCCGGAAGGGTCGGTGGCCGTGACACTGACGGCGTAGGCGGGCCGTGCCCCGTAGTCCAGCGTAGTCCCGGCGCCCACCGTTATCTGTCCCGTCCCAGCGTCGATGGCAAACGAACCCGCATCATCCCCTTCCAGCGTGTAGTTCAGGGTGTCGTTGTCGGCGTCGGTGGCCGCCACCGGGTCGCCGACGGCGGCTCCCGACGTCGCGTTCTCGGAGACTGAACGAGTGGCGCTGTCTCCCTCCGTGAACTCTGGAGGGACGTTGGAGGTGGACCCGACCTGGATACCGGCGGCCGTGGCGGACCAGGGGCCGTTCCCCACCTCGTTGACCGCCCGAACCTGCAGGTCGTACCGGTCGCCGTTGGTCAGGCCGTCGAGAGTGTACTCGAGGGCCCCCGAGCTCCAGACATCCTCCTCTACCGTCCAGTTGACGTCCGACCTGTCCTGCACGTCGCTCAGGATGTATCGCAGGTCGTATGACGTGACGTCCGCCCCGCCGTCGTCTGCCGGCGCCGACCAGGCAATGGACAGACTGCCGTCGCCCGGCGTCACCAGGAGGGACGCGGGCGCGCCGGGTACGGTGACCCGTTGGGACGGGCTCCGCGGCGTGCCGGTCTCGCTGGCCGACCAGGGGCCGTTCCCGACGGCGTTGACCGCCCTGACCTGCACGTCGTACCGGACCCCGCCGCTCAGGTTGAAGCCGGTCGACTCGTTCAGGCCATATTGCTGGAGGCCTGAGCTCCAGATGTCCTCCCGCACCGTCCAGTTGTCGTCTGCCTTGTCCGTCGCATCGCTGCGGATGTACCGCAGGTCGTAGGACGTGATGGCGGACCCGCCGTCCTCTGCCGGCGCCGACCAGGTGATCGACAGGGCGTAGTTACCCGGGCTAACCACGTCGATGGTCGGTGCGCCGGGCGTGGTCCGCGGGGTATCCGTGGCGATGGCGGACCAGGGGCCGTCCCCGGCGTCGTTGACCGCGCGCAGCTGCACGTCGTACCCGACCCCGTTGGTGAGGCCGGACAGGGTGTACTCCAGGGCGCCGGAAGTCCAGATGCCGTCCCTTACCGTCCAGCTGTCGTCGGCCTTGTCCAGGGCGTCGCTGCGGATGTGGCGCACGTCGTAGGACGTGATAGCGGACCCGCCGGTATCTGAAGGGGCGGACCAGGATACGGCCAGAGTGCCGTCGCCGGGGGTAATCAGGTTGATGGTCGGGGCATCGGTTACCGTTTGGGGCGTGGCTGAGGCGGTGGCGGACCAGGGACCTTCCCCGGCTACGTTGACGGCACGCACCTGCACGTCGTACCCGACCCCGTTGGTCAGACTGTCGACGGTGTACCGCCGGACGCCGGAGGTCCATATGCCGTCCTGCTCCGTCCAGCTGTCGTCGGACTTGTCCGCCGCGTCGCTGCGGATGTAGCGCGCGTCGTAGGACGTGATAGCGGTGCCGCCGGTATCTGAAGGGGCGGACCACGACACGGCCAACGCGCCGTCGCCGACGGTGATCAGGTTGATGGTCGGAGCGTCGGGCGCCGTTTGGGGCGTGGCTGAGGTCGGGGCGGACCATGGGCCGTTCCCGGCGCCGTTGACCGCGCGCACCTGCACGTCGTACCGGACCCCGTTGGTCAGCCCGTCGAGATCGTACGACAGAGGGCCGGATGTCCATATGCCGTCCCTTACCGTCCAGCTGTCGTCTGCCTTGTCCAGGGCGTCGCTGCGGATGTAGCGGACCTCGTAGGACGTGATAGCGGACCCGCCGTCCTCTGAAGGGGCGGACCACGACACGGCGAGAGTGCCGTCGCCGGGGGTGATCAGGTCGATGGTCGGGGCATCGGTTACCGTCTGGGGCGTGGCGGTGGCAGTGGCGGACCAGGAGCCGTCTCCGGCGCGGTTAACCGCACGCACCTGCACGTCGTACCCGACCCCGTTGGTCAGACTGTCGACGGTGTACCGCAGGACGCCGGAGGTCCAGATGCCGTCCCGCTCCGTCCAGCTGTCGTCGGCCTTGTCCGCCGCGTCGCTGCGGATGTAGCGCGCGTCGTAGGACGTGATAGCGGTGCCGCCGGTATCTGAAGGGGCGGACCACGACACGGCCAGGGCGCCGTCGCCGACAGTGATCAGGTTGATGGTCGGGGCATCGGGCGCCGTTTGGGGAGTGGCGGAGGTCGGGGCGGACCAGGGGCCGTTCCCGGCGCCGGTGACCGCGCGCAGCTGCACGTCGTACCGGACCCCGTTGGTCAGGCTGGGCAGGGCGTATTGCAGGGCGCCGGACGTCCATATGCCGTCCTGCTCCGTCCAGTTGGCGTCGGACTTGTCCGCCGCGTCGCTGCGGATGTATCGCGCATCGTAGCCCTCGACGGTCGAACCGCCGGTGTCGGCCGGGGCGGACCAGGCGATGGTGAGGGTCTCATCGCCGGGGGTCACCGAGTCGATGGTTGGGGCTGCGGGTATCGTCTGGGGCGTGCCGGAGATGGTGACGGACCACCGGCCGTCACCGGCGATGTTGACCGCGCGAATCTGCAGGTCGTACCGGACCCCGTTGGTCAGTCCGTCAAGCTCGTACGACAAAAGGCCGGAGGACCAGACGCTGTCTCGCTCCGTCCAGTTGGCGTCCGCCTTGCTGGGGGCGTCGCTGCGGATGTAGCGCAGGTCGTAGCCGGAGATCTCGCTGCCGCCGGTGTCGGCCGGGGCGGACCAGGCCACCGTGAGCGTCTCGTCGCCGGGAGTCACCGAGTCGACGGTGGGGGGGCTGGGTGTCGTCAGCGGTTTGCCGGCGGCTGTGCCGGACCATGCCCCATTCCCCACGGCATTCACCGCCCGCAACTGCACGTCATAGTCCACGCCGTTGGTCAGGCCGGACAGAATGTGCCGCAGGGCGCCTGAAGTCCAGATGCCGTCCCTCACCGTCCAGTTGGCGTCCGCCTTGTTGGGAGCGTCGCTGCGTATGTAGCGCAGGTCGTAGCCGGTGATGTCGCGACCCCCGTTACTGGCCGGAGCGGACCAGGCCACCGCGAGCGTCTCATCGCCGGGGGTCACCGAGTCGATGGAGGGCGCTCCGGGCGTGGTCAGAGGAGTACCGGTACCCACCGGGGACCAGGGCCCCTCACTCACGGAGCTCTCCGCCCGCACCTGCAGGTCGTACCCGACCCCGTTGGTCAGTCCGGACAGGGTGTAGTGCAGGGCGCCGGAGGACCAGACGCCGTCCCGCTCCGTCCAGTTGACGTCCGCCTTGCTGGGGGCGTCGCTGCGGATGTAGCGCAGGTCGTAGCCGGTGACCTCGCTGCCACCGGTGTCGGACGGGGCGGACCAGGACACCGTGAGCGTCTCGTCGCCGGGGGTCACCGAGTCGATGGTGGGGGCGCTGGGCGTCGTCAGCGGTTTGCCCGCGCCGGCGCCGGACCATGCCCCATTCCCCACGGCATTCACCGCCCGCACCTGCACGTCGTACTCCACGCCGTTGGTCAGGCCGGACAGAACGTACCGCAGGGCGCCTGAGCTCCAGATGCCGTCTCGCTCCGTCCAGTTGGAGTCCGCCTTGCTGGGGGCGTCGCTGCGTATGTAGCGCAGGTCGTAGGAGGTGATGTCGCGGCCCCCGTCAGTGGCAGGGGCGGACCAGGCCACCGCGAGCGTCTCATCGCCGGGGGTCACCGAGTCGATGGATGGCGCCCCGGGCCTGGTCAGCGGAGTACCGGTCCTGGTGGCAGACCAGGGACCATCCCCGGCGGCATTCACCGCCCGCACCTGCACGTCGTACTCGACACCGTTGGTCAGGCCGGACAGGGCGTATCGCAGCGCGCCTGAAGTCCAGATGCTGTCATTCACCGTCCAGTTGGCGTCGGACTTGTCCGCCGCGTCGCTGCGAATGTGGCGAATCTTGTAGTGGGTGATATTGGCGCCGCCGTCCTCGGCCGGCGCCGACCAGGCCACCGTGAGCTTTCGATCACCCGAAGTCACCGAGCCGATGGCCGGCGCGTCGGGCGTCGTCCGCGGGGTTTCGTACAGCCAGCAACAGGCGCCGGGCTTCCAACGACCCCAGTCGCTTGGCAGTTCTCCGTCGGTGTCTCCGTACCTGTTCTTCCCCCGCAGCTGGATGATGTACGCGACGCCGTTTTCCAGTCGGCCGATGGTGTGTGTCAGGGGGCTGGTCCCCGTGATGTTGCGGATGTAGTTCCACTCGGTGCTGTCCGGAGCCACGCTGAACGGGATAATGTCGATGTAACGCAATTCGTAGCCGGTGATCTCGTCGTCGTCGCCGTCGGTCCAGGAGACCGTGAGGGAGCCGTCGCCGGGAGTCACCGAGTCGACCGTGAGATCGACAGGCCTCGCCCGGGGGATCAGGGTCAGGCTGGACCAGGGGCCCGCGCCAATCCGGTTGCGCGCGCGCACCCGTATCTCGTACTCGACGTGTGGGGTCAGGTTCCCTACCCACGTGACGTTTGTCGCCGACAGCCCTTCAACGATGTCCGGGGCGCCAAACGAACGCCTGGCGACGTTCGTGGGATCGCTCGTGGGATGGTGGTGTATGTCGTACGAGGTGACGGTGTGTCCGCCGTTGTCCGAGGGGCCTATCCACGAGATGAAGATGCTGCTCTCGGCGGTCAATATTCGTTTCAGCTCTCCGAGAGCGGCCGGTACCCTGCCGGGGGAATGTACCGGCAGCGCGTCTGGCGGCGGGCTCGTTCGCTCTGCGGAACTGACCGAATAGGCGTCTATCGAGTACCGGACGCCGTTCTCCAGTCCGGTGATGGCGTATTGCAGGGTGTCGGACGGAATGAGGTCGCTGGTCGTCCAATTGCTGCGGTCGCCCCACCCGGGATGGTCCGTCCGTATGTAGCTCACCTTGTAGCCGGCCACCGTGACCCCCGCCTTAACCGGGGCGGCGGACCACGTGACCGTGAGCGTGCCGTCGCCCGGGGTCGCCGAGATGTTGCCGGGCGGGTTGGGCCTCGGCGGCCTGGGAGATGCGGTCACGGTGCCGGACCAGGAGCCGTCTCCGGCGCGGTTGACCGCACGCACCTGCACGTCGTAGCGGACGTCGCTCGTCAGGCCGGCGATCGTGTAGGACATGCCGGACAGGTCATCCACCTGGGTCCAGTCGGCGTCCATCCGGTCCGTCGCGTCGCTGCGGATGTGGCGCAGGTCGTAGTGGGTGATGGGCGCCCCGCCATCATCAGCGGGGGTGAACCAGGGAATCCAGAGTTGGCCGGGTGTCTCGTCCGAGAAGAACCCAATGGTGGGAGCGCCCGGCGGGGACGGGTCTATATTGACGACTGTTGCGGACCAGTCCCCCGCGCCGGCGGAGTTGACCGCGCTCAGCTGGAAGTCGTACTGGACATCGGCGGTCAGTCCCCTGACCGTGTACGTCAGTGCGCCGGAGCTCCAGACTCTCTCCAGGACGGTCCAGTTGTCGTCGGCCTTGTCGGCCGCGTCGCTGAGGATGTAGCGCAGGTCGTAGCTGCTGATGTCGGCGCCCCCGTCGTTCGCCGGGGCGAACCACTCAATGTCCACCATCGTTTCGTTCGAGATCGCCCGGTCGATGGTGGGCGCGCCGGGTAGGTCCGGGGGGACTCCGGCAACACCGGTGCGTGGACCGCTCCAGTCGGACCATCCGCTGGTGCCCTCTGAATTGGCCGCCTGCAGGCCCAGCCTGTAGCGGACGTTGTTGTCCAGCCCGCTGAGGGTGTACTCCAGGGCGTCGCCGGAGGTCCAGATGCCGCTTTCGTGGTTCCACACAAAGTGGAAATTGCCCGTCACGAAGTCGTCGCGCACGTACCGGAGGTTGTAGCCGGTGATAGCCTCGCCCCCGTCACTGGCGGGGGGCGACCATGTGATGGTGAGCGATTCGTCGCCAGGAGTCACCGTGTCGATGGAGGGGATGCCGGGAGGGCCTGTGGGGGTTCTGGTAACACGTTCGAACCAGGCGCCGGCACCCACAGCGTTGATCGCCCGCACCTGTACGTGATACGCGACTCCGTTGGTCAGGCCCCGGATTTTGTAGCTGCTGGCAACCTGGCTGAAATCTTCCTTGAGGGTCCAGTTGGCGTCGACCGAATCGTCCGCGTCGCTCCTGATGTAACGCAGGTCGTAAGAGGTGACCTCGGACCCACCGTCGCTGACCGGGCTCGACCATGTAATGGTAATCTGACCGCTCCTGGGCACCGCGTACGCTAAGCGGGGAGCCGTGGGAACGGTGGCGGCCTTGCCCGAGACGGTGGGGGACCAGGAGCCGTTGCCGATGGCGTTGACCGCCCGCGCCTGCACGTCGTAGCTGGCGCCATTCGTCAATCCGGTGATGGTGGCCTGCAGGGCGCCGGAGCTCCAGACGTTGTCCTCGACCGTCCAGTTGTCGTCGGACTTGTCCGTCGCATCGCTGCCGATGTGGCGCAGGTCGTAGGACGTGATGTCCGAGCCGCCGTTGCTCGCCGGAGCGGTCCACGAAACGGCAATCGATTCGTTGCCTGTGGTCAGAGAGTCAATGGTGGGGGCCCCTGGCGCCGTGGCAGTCTGCGCCCAGACACTGCCCGATGCGAACAGAATGCCCAGGAGGGTGTAAACCGTTGCCAGGACGAACCAACTGGGTGTCGAGAATGCTTTCTTCATGTCGCTATCTCTCCGGGCGTTGAACACGCCTGTTATGCTCCCTCTGAAGATTGCCCGCGAAATAACTATTAATGGCCTCGATAACCTCACTCTTGTCGATCACCCTGTACGTACCCGGCTGTCGAAACTGCGCATCCGGATACGACCTGGTCGGTTGCCGGCGCGGCGCGGTTTATCCCGGGAGTCGCGCTGTCGCCTCTGCTAGATCAACCGGCAGGGGAACCCAGTAAAGCCTGATGATCTCGATCGCATCCGCCCTGGCGTCCCTCGAATCAGCCGAAGAGGTAGAGATTTATGAGCCTGATAACCTCGGCTTTGCTGATGGCCTCATCTCCCTCATCAAAGAGGTAGTCGTTTATGGCCTGGATAACCTCAGCCTTGTCGATCATGCCGTTGGCGTTGGCGTCGTACCGTGAAACCAGGGGGTCCACGGCGGTCATCGCGTAGCCCGACACCGCCCTCGCGGTCTTGCCGGAACCCAGGAGGTCGGTGTAGGTCGCGGTGGCGCGCAGGTGGTAGCCGGCGTCCATGGACGCCGGGGTGTAGCTCATCGACGTTGCCCCTGAGATGTCCGTCCAACTGTCCATGTCCGCGGACTTGGCCCACTGCCATGTCACGTCGGTGACGCCGCCGTCAGGATCGCCAAGGGTCGCCGTTAGCTCGTCGCCAACCGTAGGTTCGTCCGACGACAGGACCACCGTCCCAGCTTCGTCCAGGTTGGTCACCGCAATGGTCACCGTGATCACAGCAGTGGCGCCGGGTCGGTCCGTGGCCGTAACCTCGACACCGTAAGTATTCTTCTCTGCCTCATGGTCCAGAATCGTTCCATCCCCCACCTGGATCTGTCCCGTGGCTTCGACGATGACGAAGGATCCCGCGTCGGCGCCGCCCAGCATGTAGGTCAGGATGCCGGAATCATTGGCCACGACCGGAGGGCCGACGTTCTCGCCGGCAGACGTGTTCTCGGCTATCGAGCGGTCCGTCCTGGAGCCATCCACAAACACCGGGGGCCGGTTTGAAGGCGGCCGCGGCGGTCTTACGACGGGAGCGGCGGTCACCCTTATCGTCACGTCGATGGTGGCGTCCGAGGCGGTGGACTCGTTGTAGCTGCCGTCGAAGCCGTCGTGGACGGACACCGTCACTTCGTAGGTGTTGTCACCGTCCGGGTCCGGGTCGTAGACGAGGACGGCACTCGTGCGGATCTGGCCCGTGGCCGGGTCGATGTCGAAGGCAGCGACGTCGGCCTGCGTCCCGCTCAGCGAGTAAGTTAGGACGTCGCCCTGGTCGGGGTCGGTGGCGCGGACCGGCGAGCCGACGTTCCGGCCTGGTGTGGCGCCTGTTGCGCGTGTGGCGCCTGCTGAGACGGTGCGGGTCGTCGTGGCCTCCGAGAAGGCGGGCGCCGTGTTCGTTGCGGGCCGAATATCGCCGACAGGCGCCCGCAGCGTGGCGGATGCCGTCTTGCCGCTGCCCTGCCCGTCCGTATAGGAGGCGGTGGCCCGCAGGTACTGGTTGGCGTCATCCGCAGTAACCGTGTAGCTGCGAGACGTTGCGCTCGCGATATCCGTCCATCTGCTCCTGCCGTTGGGCGACCGCGCCCACTGCCAGGTCGTGCCGGTGACGCCGCCGTCGTCGTCGCTCAGGGCGGCGTTGAACTGCGTCGTGACGTCCGCCCAGCCGCGAGGCGGGGAGATGGTCACGACACCCGGCTCTTCCACGTTCTCGACGGTAATCGTCACGGTCAGTTCGTGTGACAGGGGGTTGTCGACGTCGTCATCAGTGGCAATGACTATCACCAGGTACGTCGCCCCGTCCTCGAAGCTCGCCAGTTGGCGGAAGTAGAGTTGGCCCCGGTCCGAGATCCAGAATCTGAGGCGGTGTTGGAGGGGCACCGACCACGTGAGCGTGTCGCGCTCCGGGTCCGTGGCGGTGTATCTCGCCACCATGGAGCTTGAATTCTCCTTGACCGAGGGGGTTGTGTCGCCCGTGATCACCGGCGCCTCGTTGACGTTGGTCACGGTGATGGTCACGTTCTGCCTGTCGTCGATGGCGGCCATGTCGTCGTCGCCGTTCTGGTCCCTGCCGTCGGTGACTTCCACGGTGACGCGGTACGACCGCTTGCCCTCGTAGTCCAGGGTAACGCCCTCCGCCAGCCTGATCTGCCCGGTGCCCGCATCGATCGTGAACGATGCGGCGTCCGTCCCGCTCAATGAGTAGGCCAGCGGGTCGTTGACCGCCGAGTCCCCGGCGTTCAGGTCGGTAGCCTCCACGGGGGCCCCGACTGCCGTGCCGCCCGTGGAGTTCTCCGCCACTTCGCGCCGCCCGTTCTCCGTCGATGGGAAGACGGGCGCCGAGTTCACCGGCGGCGGGTCGCCCACGCGCGCCGATACCTTCTCGGCCGTCTTGTTCGGGCCGTGGCCGTCGGTGTACGACGCCGTCGCGCGGATGTAGCTGCCCCGGTCCTCCTCCAGCGTTGGCGTGTACGCGGCTAAGGTGGCGCCCTGGATGTTGACCCAGTCTGTCCTGCCGTTGGGCGAGCGCGCCCACTGCCAGGTGACGCCGGTGGGAATGTCGTCGTCCTCGAGCGTCGCCGTCACCTCGGCGCGGGCCTGAATCGTCCCCGTGTCCGTGGTGAGCGTTACCGTCCCGGGCTCTTCCACGTTCTCCACCGTGATGGTGACGGGCTGGGTGTCGTCGATGGTGGTGGCCGTGTTGCCGGAGCCGTCCCGCCCGTCGTGTACCTCGATGGTGAAGCTGTAGCTGGGCTTCGTCTCGAAGTCCAGGGCCTCGCTCGTTCGCAGTTGACCGGTTCTCGAAACGATGGTGAAGGCGGCGGCGTCCGGGCCGCTCAGCGTGTACGTCAGACTGTCATTCTCCGGGTCCACGGCGGCGACGGGATCGCCGACGTTCACGTTCCTCCTCGTGTTCTCGGGCACGGTGCGCTCGCCGGTCTCGGTGGATGGGAAGCGGGGGCGGCGGTTCTCGCTCGGAACGGCGCCGTCCGTGACCGCCTCCGCGCTCTTGCCGCCGCGCCGGTCCGTGTAGGTGACGGTGGCCCGCAGGTAGAAGTCCTCATCGGCCACGGTTGGCGTGTAGCTGCTCGACGTGGCCCCCGATATGTTGGTCCAGCCGGTGCGCCCGTTCTCGGACCGCGCCCACTGCCACATCTCACCGGTGACGCCGCCGTCGCCGTCCTCGAGGGTCGCGGTCAACGGCGTACCCGTCTCCGGCTCCACCGCCGAGAGGGTGACGACCCCGTCCTCCTCCACGTCCATGACAAAGACGGACGCCGATCTGGTGGCGTCGATCGTGGGATCGGATTCGGAGTTGCCGTCGGCGTCCTTGCCGTCGTGCAGCGTAAGGTAAAAGAACAAGACATGGGGAGCCGGCGTCGTTTCGAAGTCCAACGCCTGGGCGAGGCTGACCTGCCCGGTGGACGGGTCGATCTCGAAGAGTGCGGAGTCGCCTCCTGACTGGATGCCGTACGTCAGGGTGTCGTTGTCGCGGTCAGTCGCGGAAGTGGGGGTACCGACGTTCCTGCCCGCGGGGCCCTCCTCGACAGACCAGGAGCTGTCCCCCCGGAACCTTGGCGGCGCGTTGGCGATGGGATTAGCCGTTACCTCCGCAGTCTGTTGGCTCAGGGCCGTCTTCCCGGACCCTCTCCGGTCGGTGTAAGTAACCATGGCGCGGATCGCCTTCCCCGTGACGTCCTCATCAACGACCCAGGGGAAGGCTGTCGAGGCGGGGGTGAGTACGCCGGAGACGCTCGTCCATGATCCCCCAGTCGCCAGTGATTGGATAACCCAGGTGATGTTGGCGGTGCTGGAGGCGTCGATGCCGCCGTCCGGGTCGGTCAGCGTGAAGGTCACGGTCTCTCCCGCCGCCGGACTCAGGTTGTCCACAGCGAGTGTGCCGTCTTCTTCCACGTCTCCGACTGTCACCGTCACGGCCTGGGTGACGTTCCGGCGGCTGGAGCCGCTCAGGACGTCGGTCGCGACCACCGTGAACTCGTAGACGTTGTCGCCTCCGGAGTCCTCCGGATCCTCGTAGTTGGGCGTTTCGACGAAGGTGAGGACGCCGTCGGCGCTGATGGCAAAATCGCTCCTGTCCGTGCCCGTGAGCGACCAGGTCACGCCGCCCTCCTCGTCGCGGGCGTGGTAGTCCGCCTGATCCATCACAACGTAGTTGTCGTTCGCATCATGCTCATCGAGGGTTATCGCCATTTCGGGAGTCCCGGTGAACTCCGGAACCTCGTTCACGTCTGTCACCGTGACGACGACGGCGTATTCGGTGGTCTTCTTGTCGGTGGCGTCGTCAAATGCCCGCACGATGATGCTGTAGGTGTTGCTCCCGCCGGCATTGTCGTCGCGAGGCTGCTCGAAGTTGGGCAACGGGCCCTGGCCGAAGCCGCTGTCCTGCACGAAGGTCAGGACGCCTGTCGCGGCGTCAATCTCCAGGTGGGCCGCGTCCGTGCCGGCAAGCGCCCACCCGATGGTGTCCCCAGCGTCGTAGTCCGTGGCGGTGAACGTGTGGACGTCGGGCCGGGTCCCCGTGAAGTCGTACTCGATCTCCATGTAGGTCTGCGGCGCATTGAAATTCTCGTTGATGTCCGGCCGCTCGTTGACGTCGGTGACCGTGACGACGACCTCGATCTCCCTGGTGTTCACGGGCGAGGCGGTGTCCCTGGCCCTCACGGTGATGTTGTACACGTTGTCGCCGCCGCCGTCCGCCGGTATCTCGAAGTTGGGCCGCTGGGCGAACGACAGGACGCCGGTGCTGCTGTCGATGGTGAAGTCGCCGGCGTCCGTGCCCGTCCTCGACCACGTGATGGTCTGGCCCTCCTCGTCGCGCCCGTCGTAGTCGGCCACTGTGAGGTCCGCGGTTGTGGCGTCGTACTCGATCTCCATGAACGACGGCGCGGTGTGGCTGGCCGCCGCCGTGGTCGTGATCTCCGGCGTCTCATCCACGTTGGTGACGGTCACGACGACGGCGAAGTCTGTGACGCCGCCCTGACCGTCATCCGCCCGCACGTCGATCAGATACTCGTTGTCAGAGCCGAAGGGGTTCTCGAAGTCGGGCCGCATGTTGAAGCTCAGGACACCGGTCGCGCTGCCGATATTGAAGTGCGCCGCGTCGACTGCGTTTCTGAGGCGCCAGGTGATGGTGTCTGCCGGGTTCCGGTCCTCGTCCGTATAGGTGTAGGTGCCGACGGTGAGGTCCGGGGAGGTGGCGTCGTACTCGATCTCCGCGAAATCTGGCTGCGGGTCCCCGAAGACCTCCGGCGCCTCGTTCACGTCCTGGACCGTGATTGCGACCCCCTGCGTGTCCTGGAGTCGAGGAGACCCGTTGTCCCGGACCCTCACCGTCACGTCGTACACGTTGTTGGCGCCGGTGTCTGCTGGGCCCTCGAAGTTGGGCGAGGCTGCAAAGTAGAGGTTGGCCGTACCGTTCACGGTTGATGTGATGGTGAAGTCACCCGCGTCGTTGCCCTGCAAGTCCCACGACATCGTCCCCGTCGTCGCGTCCGGGTCCGTCGCCACGTAGGTCGCGATGATCTCAGTGGTGGCCGTGTTCTCGTCCTCAGTGATGGTGGAAGAGATCGGGAAGCTGATCGTCGGCGTCTCGTTGACGTCAGTGACGGTGACCGTCACCGTGTGCGTGTCGCTCAGACTGCCGTCGTCTGTGACCTTCACCGTCACGACGTAGGTGTTGTTCATGACAGTGCTGCCGACGTCGGTCGGCGTCTCGAAGTCGGGTGCGTTCTTGAAGGAGAGAGCGCCGGTCGTGGAGTCGATGTCGAACTTGCCCCCGTCGTCGTCGGGCTCCACGGACCACCTGAGCGTCGTCGACGCGTCCACGTCCGACGCCGCAAACGTATGGACGGCGGTCGTGTTCTCGGCCACGGAGGCGGTAGTGGCGGTGGTCGTGATGACCGGCGCCTCGTTGACGTCGGTCACCGTGACTATGACCATGAGCGTGGTACTCAGACCGCCGGCGTCCCTGACCCGCACCGTCACGTCGTAGACGTTGTCGGTGCCGGTGTCGGCCGGAATTTCAAAGTTGGGCACGTTCCTGAACTTGAGCTCCCCGTGCCCGTCGGCGTTCTTCGTGATGGTGAAGTCGCCCGCGTCAGCGCCATGCACGTCCCACGTAAGCACGCTGTTCGCGTCCACGTCTTCCGCTTCGTAGGTCTTGATGACCATCGTGGTTGCCGCGTTCTCGTCAACGCTGAAGCCTGTGTAGGTCGCCGCAAGGGTTGTGATCTTCGGCGCCTCATTGACGTCGGTCACCGTGACCGTGAACGTGAGCGTGTCACTCAGGCCGCCGCCGTCGGTGAGCTTCACCGTCACGACGTAGGTGTTGTTCATGGCAGTGTCGCCAACGTCGATCGGCGTCTCGAAGTCCGGCTGGTCCTTGAAGGAGAGGGTCGGGAGAAAGCCGCCCGCGACCTGAAACTTGTCCCCGTCGTCGGTGGTCTCCACGGACCAAGTCTGCGTATCCGGCACGTCGACGTCCGACGCCATAAGGAGGATAGTTCCGCTGGAGTTCTCGGGCACGTTGGGTGTATCCAAAAGGTTCGTGATCGTGGGCGCCTCATTGACGTTCGTCAGGTTGATGGTCACCGCGATCGTGTCGTCGACGACGGGGTCGGCGTTGCCGGCGGCGTCCTTGCTGTCGCGCACGTTCACGGTAACCTGGAAGTTCCTTGTTCCCTCATAGTTCCAGGACTGCCCCGAGGCGGTTTTGATCTGGCCTGTCGATGTATTGATGTTGAACCGATTGCTGCCGGTCAGCGAGTAGGTCAGCGTGTCGCTGTCGCCGTCCGTGGCGGCAACCACGCCCCCGACGTTCGTCCCCGTTCCGCTGTTCTCCGGCAAGGTGCGCGTGGTCATCGCGCCATCGTCGAACGTCGGCTCGGCGTTGCTGGCCCCCACCGCGCCGCTCGACACGGCGCTGGCAGTCTTGCCCGAACCCTCGGGGTCGGTGTAGGTCACCGTGGCCCGCAGGTACTTGCCCACGTCCGTAGCAACGGGCGTGTAGCTGGCGGAAGTCGCCCCGCTGATGTTGCTGAACGACCCGGTGGCCGTGTCCCCCCGCGCCCACCGCCACGATGGGCTGGAGACGGTCCCGTCAGGGTCGGTCACCGAGGCGGTGGCCTCCACACCCCCGCTGAACGTGGCCGGCAGCGTCACCGTCCCGGCCTCGTCCTTGTTGTTCACGGAAATGGTGACGGCTATGGTGACATCGACGGTGGTGTCGTCGCCGCCGCCGGCGTCCTTGCCGTCGTGCACGGTCACGTTCACCGAGTAGCTGCTATCGGTCTCGAAGTCCAGGGAGGCGCTCGTCTTCAGCTGGCCGCTGGTCGTGTCGATGGTGAAGGAGGACGCGTCCGTGCCGGTCAGCCCGTAGACCAGCGTATCGCTTTCGGGGTCGGTGGCCGCAACGGCAGCGCCGATGTTCGTGGCCGAGGCTGTGTTCTCGTCCACGCTGCGCGTCGTGGGTGCGGTGTCGGTGAACTCCGGCGGGTTGTTGTTTGCGTAGCCCATGACGGCCACACGGTGGGAGGAGTTGGCTGAGCCCCACACGCCGTTCGTTAACGTATGAAGGGTATTCCCGATCGACCAGCCCATCGCGCCGCCGGTGTCCTCGGCGGCGTTGACAGTTCTGGACAAAGAGATAGAAGCCATTGCGCTGGACGCCACCCGCTCGATCACGGCAAAGTACGTCGTGCCCGCCGCCAGCGTTGGGCACATCGTGCCAGTCATGGGCGATTCGAAGGTCTGCACGCCGGAGCCGGAGAAGGTCCCCGGGTCGGTCAGCGTGCAGAGAGCGCTGCTGGCGGGATTGCCGCTGCTGACCTCGTTCAGCGTCATTTCCAGGTGGGCCCCGGCTGTCGAGGTCGCGGTGATGCTGGCGAAATCGAAGCCGATGGAGCTCAGCGTGTAGCCGGCGGGGTTGGCGCCGGTGGTGAACGCCTGGGCATACCCGGTGTTGCCTGAGGAGTCTATAGTGTGTGAGCCGCTGCTGGGTTGCCCGGTGTTCTTGATCAGGACGGTCGCCGTCTGTGCCTGGGCCGGCGCCAACCAGAGGAGCGCGCCGCCCACGGCCAGCGCCAGCAGGGCAAAGCTGATGGCGCGTAGGAATGGAAGCGGTGGAAGACGCCGGGATGCGGTCACGACTTACCCCCGGCTAGCCGAGGCCAAGTCTGTGCCAGGTCGCCCTCCGCTGTAGACTCCAGCGCGAGCGTTGGAGCGACGGCACAGGCCATCGTTCCGTCCCCCGTCTCAGCTGCATGGACCGGTCTGTCGAGCGTCATGTGAACGCCTCCCTCGCACGTTCAGGATAGGCGGAAACTACAACCTCCTCCGCTGTCCTCACATAGAGTTGCAGCCTGTGATTCCGCTTATCCTGTTGGTTCTTCTTACGTATATACCCATGGAAACACTAGAGGCTCTTCATCGATTTGGTAAGTGCCTAATCACACTTCTTGAGCGTCAATTTTGTTAGCTTTTAAGGAGTGTGTTTCTGCAACTTTTCACTCTTGCCGGTATAGACGAGAATCGCTAGAGCAGCGGTTCTGCACACCGCCGGGACGCATCCGTACCGGGGGAGGCCGCTGCCCTCCGGCCATCCGCATATGAGCCCGTCTCAGAATTTGCGCGGCTACATTACTTCCTCTCCCCTGGGAGAGGATTGAGGTGAGGGAGCCACGTCGGACAACCGGAATCGTCGTGCCGATTGGGGCTTTTGCGATTTCGTCCCAATGCCCTCACCCTAACCCTCTCCCGTAAAACGGGAGAGGGGACTATTGAGACAGGCTCATATGCGGGCTTTTCTTGTTGCCAGTAAGACCGAGCGATTGACTTCCCGCTCTATCCGCCCGAACCACTGACGGTGAACACCAGACTATTGGACAGCTTTCTGCCGTCCTCCGTGCAGACGGCTCCCTGAGCCTCGCAGTCCGTCGTGGCGGGCAGAACGATGGTCACATCCTCGCTGGAGTCTGGCCTCACCATTATTCGCCACTTGATGTTGCTTGGCTTGTTCATGCGTTGAGCCTTTAGAATGGACCCGCCGGTCACAGTAAAGGCATGGAGCTTTAGGGTCTTGTAGCTGAGGGGAATTTCCTCGCTGAACCGGATGTCGAATGTGAAGACATTAGAGGCGCCGTGGTGGCCGGCCACGGGGAACACCAGGCGGACGGTCAGCGGCGTGGGCTTGGCCGCAACCGTCGCCGTCGCATCGCTGGTCAGCGTCTCATCGTTGTCGGCATCGTCGCGGAAGGTCACCCGCACCTGGATGGCTTTCCCCACGTCGCTGGCGGTCAGGGTGTAGGTGGAGCCGGTGGCCCCGTCGATGTCCGACCCTCCGGCCATCCATTGGTAGCTGTAAGAGACGTTGGTCAGCCCGTCCTGGTCGGCGATGTTAGACGTGTCAGCGGTCAGCGTCTCCCCCACCTGGGGAGTCCCGCCGACGGATTCGGTCAGCAGGCTTTCCAGTGGACCTTCCGCCTCGCCTTCGTCGTCGTTGAAGCTGACCTTCACCTTGATCTGCTTGTCCGCGTCGTCGTCCCTGAGGGTGTAGGTGGAGGAGTTCGCGCCGATGTTGGCCTCGGTCATCCCGTCGACGCTGACCCACTGGTAGGTGAATACCGCGTCGTCCGTCCCGCCGGGGTCCGCTATGTCCGACGTGCTCGCGGTCAGCCTTTGGCCCACGCGCGGCTTGCCGCTGATGGTCGGGACGCCGGTGGCTGAGTCGTTGATCAAGTCGGTCAGCTTGCTGGAGAGCGGGCCCTCCGCATTGCCTTTGGCGTCGGTGAAGCTGACCCTCACCTTGATCTGCTTGCTTCCGTCGTCGCCCGTGAGGGTGTAGGTCGACGAGTCCGTGCCGACGTCGGTCTGGGTCGGACCGTCGAAGCGGACCCACTGGTAGGCGAACGTGCCCAGGCCGTCTTCGTCTGCGATGCCCGACGTGTCCGCAGTCAGGACCTCGCCCACGCGCGGCGTGCCGGCGATCGCCGGCACGCCGGTGGCCAGGTTGTTGACCGCCTCGCCGACCACGAGCACGCCGGAGAGGGCGTAGTAGGGAAGGCTGGTGTTCTTGGAGTAGAACTCGACCGTGCTTACCGGGCCGAATCCAGCGGCGCTGTTGTTGAGCTCTCCCACGCGGACGGAGCCGGCGCCGCCGAGGGCCAGTGACGCGCTGTTGGTGTGAAACGCCTCCGTTCCGGCGCCGGCGCTGCCGGTCCAGACCCGCCCGGGCGTGGCGGTGGCGCCGGCGCGGTCCCTGGGGTTGGCCTCGTCGTCCCAAGAGCCGTCGTAGAAGTCTCCGTAGCCGTCGGCCGCTTTGGCGCCATTCAACCAGTATATGGCCGCGGCAGTGTCGCTGGACGTGGTCTCGGTGTTGTCGCGGGCGTCCGTATCGGCGGTGCTGCCGACGACGCGGAACCAGGAGCTGTAGTCCTGGATGTCGGCGTGGCCTCCGGCGGCCTGGGCCTGGACGTAGGTGTTGTAGTCCGCGATGTCGGTGGAGGTCGGGGAGTGGCCGGTGTTGGTGAGGAACAGGAGCCGGAACTTGTCGCCCGCGGTCAGGCCGCTGGGGATGAGGGACCAGCCGGCGGGAACCGTGATCTCCGTATCCGTGCTGACGCTGCCCTTGACCTCGATCATGTGGGGTGCGTTGGAGATACGGAGCCATGTTCCTCCTGCGAATGCGTTGTAACTTAATCCGTCATCGTCGAGGGACCATCCCGGCAAACTGCCTGCGTCTTCGTTGTTGCTCTGGGCTACGTTGACGCGAATTTCGTCGATGTAGTCGTTGGCTCGCTCCAGGACGGCGAAGTACGTGGTGTTCGCTGAGAGCTGAGGGCATGGGGTGTCGCCGGTGGTCGGCGCCGTGAACGTGTGTGTGCCTGACAAGGCAAAGCTGGGCGGGTCTTCCAGGATGCACAGGGTCTTGCCTGGAGAACCGCTGTCGTCCTCGTTCAGCGTTGCCGTCAGCTCGCTCCCCGCTGTTACGGTATCGGCGATGGTGTGGAAGCTGAAACCGATTGAGTCGAGCTCGTAGCGGATGTATGCGCCGGTGGTGAATGCCTGGGCAACTCTTATGCCGGAGTCAGGTCCCATCCTGACGTAGTTTGCTGAGGGCTGTTGCCCCGTGTTCCTGACCAGGACGTCGGCTGGGACGACGACGGCGGTAGCCTCGCTGGGGAGCGGCCCCTCGGGGTTGCCGGCGTCGTCGGTGAAGGTGACGTCCACCCGGACCTGCTTGCCCTCGTCGTCGGCGGTAAGAGTGTAGGCGGAGGAGTCCGTACCGATGTTGGTCTCGGTCATCCCGTCGACGCGGACCCACTGGTAGGTGAAGGTCGCCATAGCCGTCCCGTCGGCGTCCATGATGGCCGACGTGTCGGCGGTCAGCTCCACGCCCACGCGCGGCAGGCCGGTGATCGTCGGCGCGCCGGTGGCGGCGGTGTTGGTCTGCGCCTGGGCCGGCGCCGACCAGAGGAGCGCGACGCCCAGCGCCATCGCCAGCAGGGCAAAGATGGCGGCGCGCAGGAACAGGGCGGGACGCGCCGGGGGAACGGCACGCGGCACGGCGTGGGACCGGAGCGCCCGCAGCCTCCACGCCAGGGCTGCTTTCGCTCTGTAGCGGGCCATTTGCTTCACCAGGTTCAACCGTTTCCCACGATTACTCGATTTGGTTGCCGGTATGACCGGCCCCATACGGCAGGCTCACCCGGACGCACGGCCTCCGGCGCAGCGTCGGCTGGAGCCGTCGTTCCGTCCGCCGTCTCAGGTGCATGGACCGGTCTGTCGAGCGTCATGTGAATACCTCCCTCGCACAGGCGGGATTCAGCGGGACCTACCCCGATTTCCGCACGTAGAGTAGCAGCCTGTGATTCCGCCTATCCTGTGGTTCTTCTTACGCAAATACCCATGAAAACCCTAGAGCCTCTTCACGGTTTTGGTAAGTGCCTAATCACACTTCTTGATGAGGTAATTTAGACAACATTTTGTTTGCTCTGAGGGAGAGTGTTTCTACAACTTTTCACTCTTGCTGACATAAACGAGAGTGGCTAGATTAGTAGTCATCTATACACCGCCGTGACCGCCAAACACTCGATGTTCTCACGCGCATACCGGAGAGGAGATGTCTCAGGCACCTCGCCAGAGCCGGGGTCTTTATCCAATCAGGACAGCCGCCAGACGCTGGGGGGCTGAGAGACGTCGCGCCCATGCTGGTCCGGGCGAACCGGTTGGCGGTCGCCTTCTGTCTTGCACAGCTAGCGCTCCGCCCTTCAGGTTGGCCGGAGCGCTGCGTCGTGTATGCGCCGCTGTTCCTGTCGCAGGATCTGGGGACAGGCTGGTGCAAGGTTGCTGCGCCGGTTCCGCAGGTGGTGCAGTATCATCCAAGCGGGCTGCGGCGTCGCCTCACGCCAGAGTTGGGTTGAGTATCGGAACAGGGACCTGTATCTGATGAAGGCAGCGTTCGGGGCCATGCAGACGCGGCTTCTCCAGATGCTCTGGCTCGACCCGGACGAGACAGCGTACGCCGCCAATATCACGGTGTGGCTACGCTGGCTCTTTTGGGTCGGCGCCGTGATCGAGCTCGCCTATCGACCGGCGTTCACGCAGGCCAAGTACATTCCGTTCATGCTCATGCACGTGCCGCTGGTCGCACTGAACGGCTACGTGCACTACCGTCTGCTCTCCCGGCGCAGGGTGACGTGGCGTCACCTGCTACTCCTCAGCGCCATGGACATAGCTCTGATCACGGCCAGCGTCGTCGTCGACGGGGGTTTCGACAACTTCCTGTACATTCCCTACTATCCCGCCCTTGCCGCTTTTGCCGCCGTCTTCACCTCCGCCCTGCTGAATCTCACCTGGACCACGATCACCGCCTCCATATATGTCGGTGTGAGCCTGACCGTCGGCTCGGGCATGGCCTTCGATGGGACCAACGAGAAGATGCTGTTCTCCAGGGTGCTCGCGATGTTCGGGGTGGTCCTGGTTGTCAACTTCATCACCCGGTTTCAACGGCGCAGGGCCATAGCGGCGATGGAGAGGGAAGGGGAGCTGCAACGAGAACGAATCGAACTCTCCCAGGCGATTCACGATACGGCCGCGCAGACCGCCTTCATGATCGGCCTGGGGATAGACGCGGCCAGACAGGTTGCCGGAGACTCGAACGAGGAGCTCACCGCCAGGCTCGACGCGACCTCACGGCTTTCCAAGACCGCCGTCTGGCAGCTGAGACACCCGATAGACATGGGCCGCATATTCGAAGGCAGTGAGTTGGGCTGGACCCTGGACTCGCACGTCACGACGTTCGGAACCATCACGTCGGCGTCGGCGGAGCTAACCCAGAACGGGGTGGAGCCGCCGCTTTCGGTTGAGGTCAGGAGTCTCCTGTTCTCCATAGCCCACAACGCCCTCGCCAACGCCCTTCGCCATGCCGGGGCGAGCCGGGTGCTGGTCGAGCTCGACTTCGGACGGGATGAGCTCAGGCTGTCGGTGTCGGACGACGGGGTGGGGCTTCCCGACGACTACGAGGAGCGGGGCCACGGCTTCGCAAACATGCGGGCGTACGCCGGGCGTCTGGGCGGACGCCTTATCGTCGAACCCAGGGGTGCGGTAGGGGGTGCCAGTGTGACCTGCGTGATGCCGTTGGCTCGTGGCGGAGAACAGGAGGGATAGATTGTCAACGGAGTCTCGTCGCATAAGGGTGCTGCTCGCCGACGACCATGCGGTCACGCGGGAAGGTCTTCAGGTGATTCTGGAGCGGTCCGAGGAGTTTGAGGTGGTGGGCCAGGCCAGGGACGGAGTGGAGGCGGTGAAGGCGGCCTCCGAGTTGTCGCCCGACCTGATCGTCATGGACGTCATGATGCCCAAGATGGACGGCGTGGAGGCGTGTCGGGAGATCATGGAGTCTCTGCCCGAGACGCGGGTGCTCATGCTGACCGCCTCGACGGAGGCGAACGCCGTGATAGAGGCGGTGGCCGCCGGAGCGGCCGGCTATCTTCAGAAGGTGGCCGGGATGGACCAGGTCCTGGGCATGATGAAGAGCGCGGCTGCGGGCGAGGGGCGTCTGCCGACCGAGGTGGTGAGGCGGGTCTTCGCCAGGATGCGGAGCGAGGCGAAGTCGAAGCAGCAGATCGACCTGACGCAGAGGGAGAAGGAGATACTCGTGTCCTTCTGCCGGGGCATGTCCTACGTTGCGATTGCGGCGGCAAGGGGAGTAAAGGTGGTCACCGTCCGAAACGCCATCTACACCATCCAGGTGAAGCTGGACGTTTCCTCGAAGCAGGAGATCGTGGTGTGGGCCGCACAGAACGGGCTGCTGGATGATTGACCGGGCGGACTGGCTGAGCGACAGGCCCATTGGCGAGTGGCACGGCGTCACCACGGATAGCAACGGCTGAGTTATTCGTCTGGATCTCGTCTCCAAACAGTTAACGGGCGAGATTCCGCCAGAGCTGGGCAGCCTCTCCAACCTTAAATGGCTGCTCCTCAGCGCCAACGAGTTGAGCGGGGAGATACCGCCGGAGCGGGGCCACCTTTCCAATCTGACGTTGCTGTGGCTCCACGACAACCAGTTCGCGATTCGTCACCCCTGGGCACATAGCGAGCGTACCCGCTAGCGGGTGTCGATCAATACGACCTCACGGCCTACTGCACCTGCTATTCACTATCTTTCAGGAACTCCGACAGGCTGTCCATGATGATCGTACCCCGGCCACTGGTTGCTTCGTAGAAGTTGAATCGATAGGTTTCGTCGTCACCGGGGTGGCTGAACCAAGAAACGTCTTCACTCAGCGTTTGTAGGGCCTCTTGGGTCGCAGGGTGGTTCTCATCAACCAAGAGTACGACGGCCCCACGAAACTCCTTCTGTGATTGCGAAACGTCGGGAACGCGCGCTCCATGCTCGGCGATGATCTCCTCGATGGTGTAGGTTCTGATTTGACTTGCGGTGAACACCCAAGACCCATCAGGGGCGCTGACGTGCTCGCCTTCCTCATCGAGCAGCCACTCTCCATCTTCGGCAACCCAAAGGTCGGGGACTTGGTCCGGAGGTACGAAACCCGCCAAGTAAAGCTCGATAGGACTGTAGGGAACGATGTTGTCAGCTGCGCCTGCCACCGTGAACCCCCCAGCGGAGTACCGGCCGCCACCATGGTTCACGAGGTCGGCAATGTCAAACCCTCCTAGGTTGCCGTCGGCGCTACTGAAGCCCCAATGGCTACCCCAGGCTGACGGAACGACAAAGTTTGCCCATTGATGCATAAGCTCGTGTAAGGTCGGCCCTTCGGCAAAGATGCTCAGATCGTGGTCGTGATAGATCGAATAGCTCCCAAAGAAAATTGCTCCCTGGAGTCTGCCTGCCGATCCCCAGTCTTCGTTGTTGGCAAAAGTCTCCATGCCTATGCCTCTCACATCGTTCTGCACACCGACGTGGAACGCTCCCACGTAAGCGCCGGGTTCATGCTGGTCCGGGCCCACATTCGAAACGAACATAAGGAAGTCGAACTCATCGTCAAAGCGCTCGTAGAAGTGCACCGCATAGTCCTCTAGCGGTGGCACGCCGCCTGCGAGATTCTCCGTAACCGGCATGACGTACACGTTATCGTTGTAAATTTGTGGCTTCGTAAAGTCCGTGACGGGTGTGGGTGTCGCTGAAGGAACGGGTGAGGGCGTGGGGGTTGCCGTTTGGGTCGGCGTAGGCGTCGGCGTGGCGGTAGGCGTAGCAGTCTGAGTGGGTGTCGCTGAAGGAACGGGTGAGGGCGTGGGGGTTGCCGTTTGGGTCGGCGTAGGCGTCGGCGTGGCGATAGGCGTCGGTGTCTGAGTGGGTGTCGCTGTAGGAACAGTTGAGGGCGTGGCGGTGGGCACTGGAGTCTGAGTGGGTGTCATAGTGGGCGTGGGGGTTGCCGTTTGGATCGCAGTCGGCACTGGGGATCCGGACCCAATCAGCGTAGGCGGTTCACCACTGCATGCCGCCAGGACCATGACTATGGCGGTGAATAAGCCTGTTAGCGTAGCCCAGAAAGAGCTCTTTATCATCACTGTGGCCCCCACCAGCCCACCCTAGAGGTTCTCTCTACCTCGGCTAGCACAGGTGACGTCTTGTGAGGCAGTCCTCACTTACTTCTACACCGAGTGCCTGAGCTTCAAGTCAAAGGTTCTTGATTTCATCAAATCTGGTGGACTTGAGCAGCATGAAGGACAGGTGCTTGGCGGAAGTCTTGGCCAGTCTATTTCGCTAGCGCCAAGACCTTGCAGTCGAACTGAAGCTGTCACATACTGATCCATGCCTCCGGCTACGCAAGGCCCACCACTGCGATCTAGTGTACTAACCCGACCGGCTCATCGGGAAAGAAGTCAGCCCAAGAGGATAGCGTCAACTGCGGGTCCGGGCTTTAGGCCCGACCGGACCTACTTTGCTAAGAGGGTGTGTGAGAAGTCTTGTATATATATTAGAATGGAGGCATGAAACGCAAAGCATACCCCAGCGACCTGACTGATGAACAGTGGAAGATGCTCGCTCCGCTACTCCCGGCAGCCAAAACCGGGGGAAGGCCACGTACTGTAGACCTGCGGGAGGTCGTCAACGGCATTGTGTACGTTCTGCGCAACGGCTGCACGTGGCGAGCCATGCCGCATGACCTCCCGCCTTGGGGCACCGTGTGGTGGTATTTTCGGGAATGGAGACAGGATGGTACATGGGAACGAGTCCATGAGGCCCTGCGGCCCAAAGTTCGGATGGCCGAAGGCAGCAACCCGACACCTAGCGCGGCCATCATAGACAGCCAGTCTGTTAAGACGACGGAAAAAGGGGGCCTCGTGGCTATGATGCTGGCAAGAAGGTCAACGGTCGAAAGCGACACATCATTGTAGATACCATGGGGTTGCTGCTGGCGGTGGTGGTGCATCCTGCCAATATCCAGGATAGAGATGGAGCGAAGCTGGTCATCGATAAATTGACAGGGCGGTTTCCCCGCATGAGGTTGGTCTGGGCCGATGCTGGCTATGCTGGAAAGCTGATCGAGTGGGTCTGGGCCCTGACAGGCTGGGCGCTCGAGATTGTCAAGCGCCCCAGGGACAGCCACCACTTTCAGGTGCTGCCGAGAAGATGGGTGGTCGAACGAACATTCGCGTGGCTCAGCAGGTGCCGTCGGCTGAGCAAGAGCCTGCCCCGTACTCGATACGGGGACTACGAAGCCCTGACCGAGACAACCGAGGCCTGGATCCACATAGCTATGATTCATCTAATGCTCCGACGCTTAGCACCAACCTGATTTGAACTTCTCACACACCCTCTAAGATGTCTCGGCAAGCGGTTCACCAAACTGGACAGAGCACACAAACCCAAATGCATGTGTGCATCTGGATCTGCGAGTAGTCCTTCCCGCTGAACCTCTCGTCACACTGAATGCCCATCCAGTCCACTGCGGTGACCTGAGAAACCCTACTCTACGACAGACCGTTGGCATGCCCCGGTGCGCAATGTCTTGAGAGCTATCCGCTATTTCCTATCCTTCAGGAAGTCTGAGAGGCCGTCCATAGTGATCCTGGCCCGGCCCCCAGTTGCATGATAGAAATTGCCGGCTCTCTGGGGCAACATGTGGTCACGATCACCTGGGTGGCTTAGCCAGGATACGTCGTAGCTCAAGCGATTCAGTATCGCGGGGGTCGCCGGATAGTCCGTACCGACCAACAAAACTACTGCAGCGCGAAAGTCCTTCTGAGCCTTGGAAGTGTCGGGAACTCGTGGTCCATGCTCAGCGATGATGTCATCAACCGTATACGTCTCGAACCCACTCGCGGTGAACACACGATACCCATTGTCATCCTCAATAATGATATTGCCTTCCTCGTCCCGCAGCCACTCGCCGTCCACCGCAATCCGGAAATCCGGGACGTCCTCTGGAGGTATGAGGCCCGCCAGGTACAACTCTATGGGGCAGTACACGAAACTTGTGCTGAATTCGTGTGAATACCTCCCGTCACCGAGATCTATCATCGCGGAAATGTCATACCCGTCCAGAATACAGTCTTCGCTGATGAATCCCCAATGTGAATAAGGTGGCACGATAAAGTTCGCCCACCGATGCATCAACTCGTGGAGAAGCGTACCATTAACAATGTCTCCCCCCCAGCTGTAGTCGTAAGTATTAATGTAAATCACGCCCTGAAGCTGTTCCGCTGACCCCCAACTCTGGCCGTCGGTGGAAATCGGCTGCCCAACTCCCTTTACATCATTCTTTACCCCAGCGTAGTAGGCGCCGTGAGGAGTACTCTGCTCAAGCCCGTCATAGGTCAAGTTGGCCACAAATACTAGGAAATCGAACTCATCGTTGAAGTATTCATAGAAGCGTGCTGTGTATTCTGTCAACGGCGCATTAAACCAAGCATTAGCGAGGTTTTCTGCAACGGGTAGGACAAACACGTTATCGTTGTATATCTGTGGCTTCGTAAAGTCAGAGACGGGCGTGGGAGTTGGCTCCGGTGTCGCCGTGGCAGTCGGCGTGGGAGTGGCGGTCGCCGTAGCAGTGGGCGTCAGCGTCGGTTCAGGCCTCGGAACGGGCGTCGGCGTAGCCGTTGGCACGGGCGTTGGAGTGGCAGTCGCCGTAGCAGTGGACGTCAGCGTTGGTTCTGGCGTCGATACGGGCGTGGGCGTAGCCGTGGGCACGGGCGTTGGAGTGGCAGTCGCCGTAGCAGTGGGCGTCAGCGTTGGTTCTGGCGTCGGCACGGGCGTGGGCCCCGGCGTTTGAGTGGCAGCCAGAGTAACCGGTAGTTCCGGCGTGGGAGCGGGACTGTCGCTGCAGGCGCTCAGGACGACCAAGACGGTCAGAACTGTCAGGACTGCGAGCCAGCGTATCCTATCTTCGTATCCGCTCATTTCGGTTGTTTACCCCTCTTTCGTGTTGGCCTTGCCGGAGGCGGAACCGGCTACGGCGTGTTTGAGCATCTCTCAGGTTTTTCTACCCCCTCTAGCGTTCAATTGTCGCTGACGGCCTGGTGTCTACAAACGTGGCAGGATTCTCGCTGTCAATGTCCGTGCATCCGTTTCTGTTGCAGGCTACGACCCAGTAGTGGTTGTAGTCATCATCAGGGCTGGTGTGGGTGTAGGTGGTCCCTACGACGTCGGTGGCTAGCTCCTCACAGCCAAACAGGTTGCCTCTAATGGACTTGCAAATGGGGCCAATGAATTTGGTGTAGTAGATCTTGTAGTAATCAGCATCGGGCGCCCCGCTCCAACTGACGACTATGGCTGTCCCGTCGCGGCGGTACTTGACATTGGCGGGCGGCGCTGACGGGCTGGTGTCGACAAACGTGGCGGGGTCTTCACCTTCAGTGTCTGTGCATCCGTTACTGTTGCAGGCTGCGACCCAGTAGTAGTTGTCGCCATCAACAGGGCTGGTGTGGGTGTAGGTAGCGTCTACAACGTTTGTGGCCAGCTCATCACAGCCAATCGCTATGCCGCGGTGGAGTCCGCATGAGGAGCCAAAGGTATCATCGTAGAAGATGTTGTAGTAGTCCGCGCCGGGCGCCGCGTCCCAACTGACTACTACGGCGGACCCGTCTCGGCGGTATTCGACATTGTTAGGAACTGACGGCCTGGTGTCGACAAACGTGGCAGGGTTGTCGCTGTCTATGTCCGTGCACCCGCCATTGTTGCAGGCCACGACCCAGTAGTATTTGCCATCATCATCAGGACTGGTGTGGGTGTAGGTGGTCGCTACAAGTTTGGTGGCCAGCTTCTCGCAGGAACGGTGGTCGATCAAGGTACTCAAGGCGCTGAAGTTGCCCAAGGTGTCCAAGGTGCTCGAGGGGAGACTGCATGACGAGCGATCGTCGTAGTAGACGTTGTAGTAGTCCGCGTCGGGCACCGCGTTCCAACTGACGACTACGGCGGTCCCGTCTCGGCGGTACTCGACATTGTCGGGCAATGCTGACGGCCCGGCGTAGACAGGCGCGACGGGGTTTTCGCTGTCAATGTCCGAGCATCCGATTCTGCTGCAGGCCAGGACCCAATAGTAGTTGTCGTACTCATCAGGGCCAGTGTGGGTGTAAGTAGTCTTTAGAACTTTGCCGGCCAGCCTTTCGCAGTCAAACACTCTGCTGACATGCAACACGCATGAGGGGCTATAGGCAGCACTGTAGTAGTCCGCGCCGGGCGCCGCGTTCCAACTGACGACTATGCCGGTCCCGTCGCGGTGGGACTCGACGCCGTCAGGAGATGGAGGCAGTACAGATGGTGGCGGTGTATGCGGGGTAGCAGACTTTATTCCCTTGGGGAGTACCCTATGGTCAAAGTAAATGGACTTGTGGAAGAAAAGAGCGTAGGTATTATCGAATACCAGGGCGTAATTGCCGGAAGCTCCGGCTGTGATCGAGTCACTGGATGAGTGCACTCTAACTGACCTCACCACATCCCCCGACGGATCGGTGACAAGAAAACCGATGTCCAGAGTAGTCGAAGAGTTTATAGGATCCGCAAAACCGGCATTGGTGACCTCGAATTGATACTCTAGGGTCTCTTCCTCGTTCATGCTGATGTCTATTGGGTGGTAGCCGCCGGTCTCAACCGTTAAATCCGATCTGGTCCAGGGGACATGGAGGACAGGCGTGTCCGTTAGGGTGGCGTCGGGTCCCGGAGTTTGCCTGGGCGGGTCCTCCCCTGTGCGCACCGTGCCGTCGGTGCAAGAGGTCATGGCAACGACGGCAACGAGCAGTGCCCCCGCGAGGACACTGAGAAACCCTGGCCGCTTCACCCCCCCAAAGGGCGAACGCGCGAATACGTGCGCCAGCCGGGCTCCAAACGGACTGTGCAAGCGCAGCTTCACCATGGACTTGGTGATTGCCCATGGGCCATCAGGCCCATTGCGCCCTTCGGCGCTTCCGCCTTTCCAGTTTGAGTCTAAGCGTGTTGGCCTCCAGGTTTCTCTTCACTGTCAGCGTGATCTCGTCCCTTTCCGGGAAGTGAAGCCCACTGCCACTTCTCGGCCGTTACACCGTCTCCGCTGAGGTCACGGTGCGCCGGGCGGCGAGGCTTGGCCCTTTAAGTCAGATCCCCAGCAAACGGCGGAGCCATCGGTCCTCACTCCGCAGGTGTGGTACTGCCCAGCGCTAACGGCGACGAATTTGTCGTCGGGCGGCGTCGATTGTCCCAAGTGATCGCTGCCCCAGCATGCGACCGAACTGTCAACCTTCACACCGCATGTGTGGCCTCCACCAACGCTGACGTAGGTGAACTCACCATCAGGGGGCTCCGATTCACTTATGGTGCCTCCCCAACAGGCGACGGTTCCGTCGGTCCTCACTCCGCAGCTGAGCCCCCTCCATACGCTAACGGAGGTGAATGGGCCCTCGGGGGGTGTGGGCAGTTCGCCGAAAGCGGCGCTTCCCCAGCAGGCCACGGTCCCACCGGTTGTCACGCCGCAGGTATGCCTTGTCCCCGCGCTAACGGAAACGAACTCCCCGTCGGGCGGCGTGGATTGTCCATCGTCGTCATCGCCCCAGCAGGCGACCGTGCTGTCGACCCTCACAGCGCAAGTGTGACCATGCCCAGCGCTGACGGAGGTGAACTCGCCATCGGGGGGCTCCGGGTCATCATCACCGCCTCCCCAACACACGACGGCGCCATCTGTGCCCACTCCGCAGGTATGTAGCCGTCCGGTGTCGACGGAGACGAACACGCCGTCAGGCGGCGTGGCCTTGTCGAAGAAGTTATTACCCCAGCAGCCGACGGCGCCGTCGGTCCCCACACCGCAGGTGTGATCATCCCCTGCGCTGATGGACGCGAATTCTGTTATCACCTTTCCCCCGGCCGTGCCACTGGGTGACACCCCCAGCGCCTTCATTTCCTCTGGCGTCAAGTTCAAACTGAGCGTATCCTCATCGATGCAGCCGGCCTCGAGCATACGAGCGATAAGGTCCGGGTCCATGCCTTTGATGGCTTCGGCGATACCCGGCTGGTGCTGAAGAGCTACAGGAAATACTACGCTGATGATGTACTCATCCTGAGACACGCCCTCTCCGGGTGCAGGAGCATCGTCCAACGCCTCCTTGACGGCTCTCTGGTAAACCAGCGCAGCGACGTGCCAGTCGGCGACCTCTTCCGGCGGATTCACTGCGTCCAGTTGCTCCGTGAACTCTTCCAGAGCTGCCGAGAACTTCTCCAGGGTGAAGTCGTCTTCGGTTGGCCCGGACGTAGCTCCAGTACAGGTCGCTAGGTAGTCGTCGAGAGACGTTGGGGAAGTGTCTGGCACCCGGTCAGCCGGAGTCGACGTTGGGGTACTCTCTGGGGACGTATCCTCGGTCGTCCCAACCTCCGAGGGCGTCGAGCTATCCCCACAGGCGGCAAAGGTCAACAGGATGACCGATAGCGCCCCCAGGGTTAAGAGACTGTGTATTCCGACCTTGTTCATAATCAATCCCCCTAGTTCTGAAGTTGCAATCGCCGGCAGTATTCAGCTCTCCTCGCAATCCCACACGCATTGTTGTACGTTGGTCGTCTCATTCAAGGCGCAATCGCGCTGGCACAGTTGCACCGCACCTTCAGCCGGCTTGGGCTGGGAGAAGTACCTATCGCCCCTTGTCGGTATCCTGTAGGTCTCCGAATCCTGCTGCATACATACAACCTGAAGCTGTGTGATTGTGGGTTCAGAAGCCAGGGCATAACTTGCCGAAACCACGAGTCGGCTGTAGAACACGCTTGTAGTCAACGGAGCGAAACGGACCAGATGGAATGTTGGCATACCATGAAAGACTGCCGGCTCGGCAACTTCCAGTGACGGGAAAGCGGGATCGTAACGCAATGTCATAGCCTGCACCGGTTGCCGAGAAGCAGTAGGGGCAGCTGACGTACCTTGACTCACT
This sequence comes from Dehalococcoidia bacterium, assembly GCA_965217705.1. Lineage (GTDB taxonomy): Bacteria > Chloroflexota > Dehalococcoidia > Lucifugimonadales > CATOSD01 > CATOSD01. The sequence continues at coordinate 464,031 of CBDCJA010000002.1, forward strand.
CCCACAATCAGCATCCTCTGATTGCTTCCGTCCTTCGGCTCCAGCCAGTCCCCGGGCTGATAGGAGGCGGGTTGCTCGCCCTCGTCACTGATCAAGAAAATCTGAAGGTCGTTGCCGCCGATTTCGGGAGCCGAGATCGCCGCAGCGACTTCGACACCAGACCGGTCCTGCCCGGTTGCCTGTGGAGGAGCCAGGGGAAGGTGTATCTCCTCGGGGAACTCGTTGAGATTGATGCTATTGCCGTTGAAGTCGACGAACCCCTGTTTGACCTCCGGCAGATGGCCGTCTCTTGTTACGGTAAGGGTGTACTGGGCAGTTCCGTCAGAGGTGAAGGTGAGATCAAACGACCACGTGGAAGTGGCCAGATCCTCCTGGGCTCCCTTGAGGTCTTCACACAACTCGGGATGTTGTTCACACCAGGACCGAAAGTCTATTGTCACCACCGCACGATTACGCCCAACTTTTTCGTAGCCAAAGCCGTAACTAAGTTGCCGTTCACCGAACGCTGTTTCTGCAATTCGTCCAAGTAGCGTACGTTCTAGCAAATTGTCGCGAGGAGATTCCGGATGAGCCGGATTTCTGGGTGTGGGAATACGGCCTTCCAAACTATTCCAATCTTCAGGTGCAAAGTCAGATTTCTTGGCGATTTCTTCCCACCATGACGGCGGTATAGGTAGCCGTAGATCAAGCGCCGGGTCCGAGTGAAAAATGCCAGGCCAGGTAGCCGGCTCACCCTCTTCGTCTGCGACCGTCACGCGCATGTTGCCTGACGGCTCGAAGTCGAGTGTGAATACGTAGCTGTTCCCCTCCCCTATCCGGAAGATGAGCCTACCCTGGGAAGGTCCCGTATTCTCGTATGTATAGTCGCCATCAGTATAGAGAGGGAGACCTGTACTCGAATCACGTGTGACGCGCCATGCGCTACCCGGCTTGAAATTCAACCCGCAGTCCAATTCGGCCCGCAGGCACCCAAAGTCTAGACCGGGGATGAAGTCATCCCGGCCCCATGCCAGAACGTCGAACTCTTCTTGGCTTCTCGGGGCTCGCGGAACGTCGACATCACTTTCGGTTTGTTGCCCCGAGCGGGGCATTTTGAAGCTCGTATCGAAGGGCGTCTCCGTGTTGACCCCGGCGTCGAAGCAGTCGTCGACGAATGATCCCGCGGTCAGGGACGAGAAGGCCAGGGCAATATCACAGGAGCCACGCGACGGATCGTCGAACACCAGAACAATCCTGCTGGTGTCCGGACCGGTGTATGTATAGGTGCAGTTAGCGTCCAGGGTTATTCCGTCAGCGCTGTATCGGCAACGTTCTTGAGTTACGAATCTCCAGTGGCGGTCAGGAGCGCCCACGGGCTCAGTGCCGAACCGGTCGATGGGATAAATGGGCCCCGGATAGGTGGTTGGGATTCCCAGGAAAGGAGGCGACCACCCGCAATCACTCTCTGAGTTGACCGGGCGTATTCGGAACAAATACTTCTGAAGGTTCTGGAGACCTCCATATGTTGTTGCACCTATGCCTCGGCCGAGTAGTGTGCGCCGGCCAGTCCATGGCCCATCGTCGCCGCGTCGCATCTCCACCTGGTAGCCGAGTACTGAGGCCTTGCCCTCCCGCTGCACGGCCGGAGTCCATTTGGCGGTCACATATTCGTCACCATGATTGGTGCGAAGATTTCGCACTGGCTGGCAGGCGGCAACCAGGTCCTCAATGTGAATTGTTACGTCAATCGTGTCACTTTCGCCGCTCTCATCGTCTGCGCCGACGGTCGCTGTGTAGCGGTTTTTGGTTTCATAGTCGTAGACGACCCCGTCCCTGGTGCGAACCTGTCCGGTTGTGGGTACGATGGTGAAGCTTGCGGCATCCGGCCCGCTCAAGGTGTAGGTGAGTGTGCCGTCGCCCTCCGCCGAAACGGGAGCGCCAACATTGATCCCTGCCGGTGTGTTTTCGGGGATCGAACGAGTAGCTGACTCACCTTCCGTGAATTCCAGCTCCTGGCTGGTCGTCGGCATACTCGTCGCTTCTGTCGAGCTGGTTCCCGGCGCCTTGACCGGGTTCCCAGCGTCTATTTCTGAGCACCCTCCCCTGTTGCAGGCCACAACCCAGTAGTAGTTGTCGCCGCTGTCCGGGGCAGTATGGACAAAAGAAGTTCCCACTACGTTCTTTGCCAACTCCTCGCAGAAGCCGGCGCTGCCGTCCCTGTTCAACCTGCACCTGGAGTCGAAGAAGTCGTCGTGGTATATGTTGTAGTGGTCAGCGCCGACCACAGGGTCCCAACTTACGCGTATCGTTGAACCTTCCACGGCATACCGCGCGTTTGCCGGTGCGGTGGGGATGGCCTCAGCGGGCCCTGCCGGGTTCTTCGAGTCTATTTCCGAGCATCCCCCGCTGTTGCAGGCCACAACCCAGTAGTAGTTGTCGCGGCTGTCCGGGGCCGTGTGGACGTAGGTAGTCCCAACCACGTTCCTGGCCAGCTCCTCGCAGAAGCCGGCGCTGCCGTCCCTGTTCAACCTGCACCTGGAGTCGAAGGAGTCGTCGTGGTAGACGATGTAGTAGTCCGCTCCATCCACCGGGTCCCAGGTGATGTGTATCGTTGAGTCCTCATGGGCAAAGCGCACGTTGACAGGGGTGGACGGAATGGTGTCCTGGGCCGCGGGCGTTGTCGTCGGGACTGGTGTTGGCGTATGAGTCGGTGTGGGTGCCGGTGTGGGCGTGCCCGAAGGCGGCCGTGCCTGAGTGGGCGTAGGTACCGGAGTAGGCGTGTCAGATGGCACCGGAGTCTGAGTCGGCGCACGGGTGGCCCTTGGCGTTGGCGTAGAGTAGACAGCCCCCGGCTGAGTACTTGGCTCGGCACCCGAGGGAGTCGGACCGATTAGCTGAGCCGGGTACTCTTTGTCGATGTGAGAGCATCCATCATTGTTGCAGCCAACTACCCAGTAATAGTTTTCGGATAGGCTCGGGTTGGTGTGCACGTATGTCGTCCCGGTGACGTCCGTAGCCAACTCTTCGCAGAAGCTCAGGCGTCCGTCACTATCCAAATCACAGGAAGAGTCGAAATCAGCGTCGTAGTAGACCTTGTAATAGTCCGCCCCATCCACCGCTTCCCAACTGACGCGTATAGTCGGACCCTTCCAGGCATACTGCGGATTTGCCCCGCCTGGCCGAAGTACCCTCCCGGTTAGCCGGTTACCATCAAGGACGAGGGTGGGTATATTGCCCAGTTCAGCCGGTATCTCCCCGCTCAGCTGGTTATCAGGGAGGGACAACCAAATCATGTTGGGTAGATTGCCTATTGCAGCCGGTATCTCCCCGCTCAACTGGTTCCTGCCGAGGTACAATCGCTGCAGGTTGAGAAGACCGCCCAGTTCAGCCGGTATCGCCCCGCTCAACTGGTTATTGGCGAGGTCCAGCCGTTGCAGGTTGAGAAGACCGCCCAGTTCAGCCGGTATCGCCCCGCTCAGCTGGTTATCAGAGAGGTCCAGCCGCTGCAGGTTGAGAAGACTGCCCAGTTCAGCCGGTATCTCCCCGCTCAGCTGGTTATTGGAGAGGTACAATTCTGCCAGGCTGTGAAGACTGCCCAGGTCAGCCGGTAGCTCACCCTTCAAGCGGTTACTATTGAGCCACAACTGAGTAACGCACTCGCCGACTACGCGCCCGTTTCCAGTAATCCTATTTGCGCTGACACCGGCCCAATCGCCGAGGGGAGCGTCGGTCAGCCAGTTCGTATTGTCCTTCCAGTTCGGGCCGTCAGTGGCGTTGTATAACGCGACCAGCGCCGGCACATAGCTGCTTCGTGGTTCGCACTTGGGCATGGATGCCGGACCCGTCGAAGTCCGGCCGGAATCGGCTGTCGCGGTAGAATCGGGCTGAGGCGCGGCGGACAATCCTTCGCCGGTCGCCTCGGAAGCATCGTCGCCTAGGCAGCCGGCCGCAGTTAGCCGCTCGCGGGCGTCTTCAGGCATGTCATTCAATGCCTCCCCAACTTCCTCGAATAAGGACACAACCTCGCTGTCGAAGAAGATATCAATAGGGTTGAAGATTTCGTCCTGGGGTTCGGCATCGATCAGCGCCTTCATGGCTTCAATTGCATCCAGGTACTTGTTGTGCCAGTCGGCGACTTCAACCGGAGGGGTGGTCGATCTCATCCTCTCGGCCACTCCAGCATAGAACGTCGATACTTCCCCATAGGTTTGATCTTCGTCGCCCGGAGGTTCTTCTAGGGACGCCTGGGAACACCACGATACGTAGTCGTCCCACGCTCCGTCTTCGTTGCGGGGCACAGTTTCCTGGCTGTCACTGCAGCCGGTCAGAGAGACAAGAAGCAGGAGCCCTAGTAGTAGGCTGGCCCAGCGCGAGTTCAAATGACCCTCCACCGATGCTGTAGTACCGCGGGAGCGGCGTAGAACGCCCGGGAGGTGATCGCGACTCGCCCTTGGCACAGGGCGGCCCCCGGCGCAGCGACGGCTCGTGCCGTCGTCGCGGCTGCACGGACCGGTCTGTCGAACGTCATATGAATACCACCCTCGCACGGCCGGGAATAGCGGGCCTACAACCTCTTCCGCTGTCCGCAGGTGGAGTTGCAGCCTGTGATTCCGCTTACCTTGTCATTCTTCTTACGCATATCCCCATGAAAACGGTAGCGGCTCTCCATCGGTTTGGTAAGTGCCTAATCACACTCTCAGGACGGCAAATGTGTTAGCTCTAAGAGAGAGTGTTTCTGCAACTTTTCGCTCTTGCTGGCATAAACGAAAGTGGCTTAGATTAGTAGTCATAACCACACCGCCGTCACACTCCACGTTCTCACGCGCATACCGGAGAGGAGATGTCTCAGGCACATTGCCGAAGCCGGGGCCTTCGTCCAATCAGGGCAGCCGCCAGGGTCTTTGGCATGAGCGGCTCGACGCTCATCCGCCTCGACCCGGACGTGGTTCGGTACGCCGCGGGAGTCTCGGTCTGGGGTCGCTGGTTCATCTGGCTTGTCACAGTGGTCCAGTTCGTCTACAGGCCGGGCTTCTGGTATCACGAGGGGCACCCCGAATACATCTTCCTGCTTGTGCCGTGGCCGGCGCTCAATGGCCCGGTCCACTACCGGCTCCTGACGAACAGGTCGGTTTCATGGCGCTGGCTGCTCCTCTCAAGCGCCACGGACATGGTCCTGATCACGGTCGGCATCATCCTCCAGCGCGGCCTGGACGACGATGACTATGACACGAACGCAATCGTGATGATGGGCCAGACCGGCGAGACGATCCAGGGGGTGATGCGTTGATTCTGACCATCCTGCTCATTGCGGTCGTGGCTCTCGCCGCGCTGGTCCTGACCGGGTGCGAGCGTCTGTTTCCCGACGTTGAGGACTGGATTGCCGACTCGGAGAAGCTCGCACGGCGCTTCGATGCGCGGCTGGGCGACCTGAAGGAGTGCGTCGACGAAGACAACTGCGAAGAGGCGCTTGATACGGAAAGAGGCGTCTTCGGCATGTGCTCGTGGGTCATGTCGCGCGGGGAGCTTGCTCCGGAGGGCTTCGAGGCGGCGGAGTGGCAGCGGTTTGACACGCTCTGTGAGCGGCTGGAGGGGGTGCTGGAGTTGCCGAAGGCGGACGCGCTTCTGGGTATTGAGGACCTCCAGGCTGAGACGGACCGCATCAGTGAGGGAATCCGTGCTGACATCGAACCCCGAGAGCGGGAAAAGTTGGAATGATACGAAGGTCGGGAACGGGCAGAGCCTGACTGGCGGCCATTGGAAGCCGAGGGACTCGGTAGTTTCACGGGCTGCTCAGCCACATCTCTAAGACCCTTCCGCCTACCATCCACGTCGGCCCAGTTGACAGGGATCTAACCAGTCAGGGGGAGCCGAGCCGTCCATCCCGGTTACTAGTTTGAGCTCCGTAAAGCCTAGCCGGCCTCCATGTGCTCTCTCGGTCGAGCGCCACCCCCGTTCCCGGTGGCCCCACCATCTCCGGCAGGCTGTTTAAGGGTAAGCTAGCCTGTAGCAATGCGGCCTAGTTTGATTGGGCCCAGTTCGACTGCCCACGAGTACCTGAGTTTTCCGTTGCTATTGTGTCTGCCGGATGAATATCTCCTCGAAGGGCGCCTCGGTCCTCTTGGCCTCGTCCAGCATCTTCTGGAACTCCGGGCGGTTCATCACGCGTCCGCTCTCCGCCTCGTCCACGTACTCCCGGACGACCTCGTAGTCGTTCTTGTCGGCGTAGTCCCTGAGCGCCCTCAGCTGGGCGGACACGGACAAATCCACGTCCTGGCGGTCGCTGGAGACCCTGGCGTAGAGGGCTGCCGGCGTGCGGTCGTTTCGTTCACTCATCTGTTGCTCCTCCTTGTCTCTTCCTATTGGGTTGGCGCGAGCGCCGCATCTGCGTCCTCTCCTGTCTGCGCCACTCCCTCTCCTCCAGGTAGAGGCGAAACCCCTCACGCAGAAGCTCGCTCACGGTGCGGCCCTCCTCCTCGGCCACCTGCCTCAGTTGCTCTTCCATGGCGGGCGGCATGGAGAAGGTGACGATCTTCGTGGTCCTTGCCATGTGTTTTTTTGCTCTCGTTAGTAATACTAAGTCCTACCCTTATCATGAACGAACCGGCTGCCCCTGTCAAGGGCCGCGCCACTATAACCGGCGCTCTGAATAGAGTAAAATGGGGTGGTAGACACTGAGAAGGAGCGACTCTCCCTATGGGGACTTTCAGGTGCCCTCTGCGCATCTCCAGCATGGATGGGCAGCAGGAGCGGGACGTGGAGGCAACGGTGGACACCGGGGCCGCCTACACGACGCTGCCCGGCAGCCTGCTGCGCGAGCTGGGGATCGAGCCGATGGACAGGGGCGTCTTTCTGCTCGCCGACGGTCGCCGGGTGGAGATGGACATTGGGAGAGCTTGGGCCACGGTCAACGGCTCCAGCGAGGTCACTCTCGTCGTGTTCGGAGAGGACGACGCACCGGCTCTGCTGGGAGCCTACACCCTGGAAGGGTTGAGGCTGGCGGTGGACCCCATTGCGCAGCGACTCGTTCCCACCCATCTCATCATGTACTAGGGGGCTGCGGCGCTCGCTGCGCGCCTTCTTCGCGCGCCGGGCCGCCCGTTTCGCCCGCTCACACCCCACAGTGTCCCTCGCACTCGTTCCCAAAGCCGTCTCGTAGGCCGTCAGTTCCCAAGGCTTCCTCGTCGAGGGCGACCGCCTCCGCCAAGGGCATTCGCAGAGAATGGAGGTACGGTTCCTTGGCGAACGCCAGCCCACCTCGCATCCTGTCGTCGATCTCGACCGCCTCGGCGAACAGCTCCGGCCAGCGGTGCTTGGTCTCCACCCAACGCTGGCGGGACTGGAAGGGGCAGGCGACGCAGGCCGAGCGTTCCAGAGGTCTGTCGTAGCGGGCTTCCCACCATTCCATGCAGTCCCTCCTTGACATCCCAGCCTCGATGAGGGGGTATCGGTTCTCTATCCACCTGTCACGGGAGGTCTTCATTCGGATAGCCTCGTCGGTGGAGATGCCCAGCCACAGCTCGACGGTCGTTCCGGCGGGGACCCGCTGCCGGGGTCTCAGACCCAGCAGATCGCGTATCCTGCGTCTGATGGGCCGTATCTTGTAGTTGTCGGTGCACTGCCGTCTGCCGATGCCGTCGCCCTCTCCCCCTCGTCCCTTGAGGAAGACGGGTATATCCACGTAGCTGCGTGAGCCAGAGTGGTTGGTGAGGGCCTTCACGTCCTCGCGGAGGCTGCGTCCGTTGTCGAAGACGTGCAGGGGGAAGCTCAGCCGGTCCCTGAGCCACTCGATGTGCTCGTAGACGCTGGGGGGCTCCCAATGGGTGTCGGCGAAGATGGCGCAGTCCGGCACTCGGGCGAACACGCCCTCTCCGGCCATGAGCGCCATGACAGAGGACTGTACACCTCCGCCCAGGCTGAGGACCGTCAGCGTTGGTGGGTTGCTCATCTCAGCCCTCCTCCTCGCCGCCGTCCTCCTGGGTTTCTGCTCGGTGCGATGCGGACGCCCGCTCCTCCATGTAGGAGCGGATGGCGACGCGAGCCAGGATGCGCAGCCCCTTCAGGACCGCCCGGCGATGTTCCGGGGTGTAGGACGGCATGGAGCGCTCCAGGGCGTCTTCAAGCTCCTGCTCTCCGGGCCTCTTTCGTCCGTTGTTTCTTCTGGGATCTTTCATGGTGCGTGGTCGCAGCGGCGGTGAGTTGGGCCGCTGGCCTCTCGTTGCAAGTTGTGCGGCCGGGCCGCCGGCGCCGACGGAAGGGGCGAGCGCCTACGGCCTCCATGCCGGTTCAGGCCCCGCCGTACCGCCGATGCGCGCCGTGCGCCCGGCGGGGCCTCTGGTCTAGCTACCCTCCTCGAAGAAGGTCATCTGGAACCCCTCGCCCAGGAGGATCTCCATGCCTCCGGGGATGCCGGAGGCGAAGCGGGCTATGGAGAGCATGGCTCCCCCGCAGGGCTCGACGCCCTTCCTGCGCCACATGCGCAGCTGCTTGGGGTCCACGCCGAGGGCCTTGGCCATGCCGCGCCAGCTGAGGCCGCTGAGCTCCTTGAGCTGTTCGAGGCGCTCACCGAAGTCCTCGGGCAGCACGCCGCCGTCCAGGGGTTCGGTCCCATCGGCTACGGGGTTGTCTTGCCCGTCGAAACGGGCCGGGTCGTTACTGTTGTTCATCTCTCTCCTCCAGTCTGAAAAGGTCTCCGAACTCGGTCAGTTCCAGGGCCTTGAGCATCCGGCGGCGGATGCGACCGGAGGGGGAGCGCCCCGTGTTGACCAGCTTCGACACGTAGCCGGGGCTTATCCCGATCTCCCTGGCGAGCCAGTTCTGGGAGCGGTTCAGCAGTGCCAGACGCTTCCAGAGGGCCGCCACGTCGAGCAGGACAACGGTCCGTCCTCCGCGCCTCCGGGGGCCTTCCCGCTTATGGGCATCTTGTGTAGGCATTGGTCTCTCATTCCTCGTCGTTCATTGAGGCGTCAGGGCCTGGGGCGACTGCGGGTCGGCGGGGGTGCGCCATGCGTGTCCCATCGGCCCCAGGGCGTCTATGGCCTGCCTGTGGGACACCGACAGGGGCACCGTCACCCCCTCGGCCCGCATCTCCTCCCGCGCCACGCGCAGGAAGTGGGTTTGGGCGATCTCGTCGTCGAAGACGACCAGGACGGCGGGCCGTGTGCCGTGGTCGTCGGTGGGCCTGTGAGAAGAGTAGTAGCGCAGATAGGGGGCCAGCCGGTCGGACATGGTGGAGGGGCGCACGGCGCGTCGCTCCCACTCCAAGAAGAAAGGCCAGGTCGCATCGTCCTTGCGGAGGACGCCGAAGGCGTCAGGGTTGACGGCGCGCATGCCGCCGTCGTGCCGGAAGTGGCGGGAAGCCCTGCGGGGCGGGTCGAGCTGGACGACCTCCCACCCCAGCAGGGGGGCCTGCTCGGCGAGCGCGGCCAGGAAGCCGTGTGCGGCGGCGGTGTGCTCCATGTTCCTGAGCAGCTGGCGGGTCCGCCTGCCGGTGACGTTGCGCCACTCGAAGGGGCCTTCGGCGTCCTCCAGGGTGACGCTCCACCGCTTCCTCGCCACGGCCACGGAAGTCCTGTCCCTGCGGGCCAGGAGCGCCAGCCCCCGGTCGGTGAGGGCGAGGCGTCCGCCCGCCTCCCGGGGCCGGGCCGCGAGGCCGAAGCCTTCGAGGGGGATGACGCCGTGGGAGACCCTCTGGGTCGAGACGTTCATCAGCCCGGCCATCTCCTTGAGGGCGATCCAAGGCCAGTCGGAGATAAGGTCGAGGGCGCGCTTCTCTATGGGCTTGAGAAGGACCGGCAGCATGTGGTCGGGGATGTCCCATCCCGGACCCTCGACGGCGAAGTCGGCGGGCGGGTCGGCGCGCTGCGGTTCCGGCTCTATTGGAAGTTGTCCGCCCGGCCCCACCCGGTCGAGGGCGTAGCGCAGGTCGATCTCGGCGCCGATCTTCGGCGGACTCCATATCCGGTCACCCGCCCCCGTCAGGACCGCAAGGCGTTCCACGGCGAGCAGGGCCGGAACGTCGGTGGTGGAGAGGAGCCTTCGGGCGTGCCTGAGCCGCATCTCGTCGGCCATGAGCACCAGCACCGTTCCGGGCATCGGCCAGTCGCGCAGCCCCCAGAGACGCCGGGAGAATCCCGACCTGTCGGCGGTCAGTCCCTGCCGGACGATGCCGACGGTCTTCCCGTCGGGAAGGGTCATGGCAGCGTCCAGGGGGATGGAGCGGTACCAGCGGAACCGGACGGGGAACGCGATGTCGGACACGTTGGAGGCTACGCCGTAGACGGATGCCACGGCGTCCAGGCGCTCCATCAGGCTGCGCCGCCACTGGGCGGAGACGGGGCGGCTGCGAAGCAGTTCATCGAGGGAGACCTCCTCCTCTGCGGCGAGCCGCCTCAGCCCCTCGGCGGTGAGGTGGAACCTCCGGGAAGGGGGAAGCAGCCCCGTGGCGTGGGGCACGGAGGCGCAGAATCCCCCGGACTCCAGCCTCTCCATGGCCTCGTAGACCGCGCCCCTGGACCAGCCGCAGACGGCGACCATCTCCAGCCGGTTGAGGAAGGGCATGGACGCCAGGGCGCGTAGCAGGTCGGGTTCGCAACCTTCGGGTCTCATTCTCCGGCCTCCTTCCGCCTGCTCCGCCGGCTCCTGCGATCCGGCCCCTGCTCGGCGTCCGGCTTCTGCTGCTGTTGTCCGCCGTCCTTCTCAAGCTCGTCGACGCTCCTGCGGAACTCCTCCACCTTCAGGTCGCCCTCGGCGTCGCCGTAGGCGACCTGCCGTGCGGGGACGGTGTATGCGGACGCCGCCTCGCGGATGCGGGCGGCGGTGCCGGCGTCTCCCTCCTCGGGCTTCCTGACCATCATCGAGAAGGCGGGCATCCGCTCCTTGCCCACGGTGGCCCTGACGTAGCAGTGGTGGACGGGCAGCGAAACGATGTCGTCCTCGGACACCCGGTCCTTGCCCAGCTCCCACACCAGCGTCCTGGCGTCGTTGCCCGCCACCTGGAAGACGGCCAGGCACCCGACGTTGGCCAGCAGGGTGTCGCGCATGGTGCGGGAGAGGTCGTCCAGCTTGGCGAGGCTCTGGGTGGCGAGCACGAAGGACGCCCCGAACTTGCCAAGCTCGGACAACATGCTCTCGTAGTCCACGCCGGGCATGGACTGCATCTCGTCCACGACGACCAGCGCGCCCCGCCGCTGGCTGAGTGAGACGCTTCCCTGCTCTCGGATCACGGCGTCCACCAGGTTGAGGAGGGACGCGCCCACCAGGGCGGCCACGTCCCTGCCCACGGTGCCCTGCGATGTCGATACAAGCAGGACGCCGCCGTCGTGGATGGTGCGGCGCAGGTCGATGGTCGAGCGGCGCTGTCCCAGGATGGCCCGCGCCCGCTTCGACGACGCGTAGTAGGAGAGGCGGGTCTGCACGGGGGCTAGGGCCTCGGCCCGGTACTGGCGGTGCCAGCTTCCGAAGTCCCTGGCCCACCACTCCAGCAGGTAGGGGTCGGAGACCTTCTTCAGCACGTCCTTGCGGAACGGGTCGTTGGAGAGCAGCTTCAGCCCGTCGAGGATGGTGTACTGCTGCTCCGCCTCCACCTGCTCGTTGGCTTCATGCAGCGTCTTGACGGTCTGTTCGAGGATGGACTGCATCCTTGGCCCCCACTGCTCCCAAAGGCCCTTCGCCACGCGCACCACCGAGTCGGCGGTGCGGTCGCGGTCGGCGAAGATGCGGGTGTCCAGCAGGTTGATGCCCGGGGCGCGGGTCTCGTCGGACAGGTCTATGAGCTTCACGCTGTCTACCAGCGACTCGGGTACGTGTTGGAGGATCCCGGCCACCAGGTCGGTGTGGGGGTCTATGACGACGATGGCGTCCGGGTCCCTGCCCGCCGCCTTCTCCCGCATCTTGTGCGTGACGAGGTGGTGCATCAGGGTGGACTTGCCCATGCGGGTGCGTGCGACGTAGAGGTGGTGTCGCCTGAGCAGGTCCTCGGGGAAGCGGATCTCCCGTTTGGCGCCGGCGGTGGTGTCTCCCACCAGCGCGCCGCCCCTGGTGCCCTTGGCCGAGGGGCTGAGCGCCCGTGCGCCGGACCGCTCCACCAGGGGCGTCTCGTCACCGGCGCCGGGCGGGTGCCACAGGGCGGCGATCTCGCGCACCCCCAGGACGCTGCGTTTGCCGAACAGGCCGGGGCCCGGCGGGTGGAGCGTCTGCGCATCGGGCACGACGGGGCGCACGCGGCTCACCTTGAAACGGGCGCCTGCGGGGTTGTCGTAGTGGCGGTAGGCGGCAGTCACCGGACCGAGAAGCTCCCTGGCCCTTGGCTGCCCGGTGTCGGCGGGCAGGACGGCGACGATCTGGAGCTCGGCGTCGAAGGCGATGCGGGAGACCTTCTCCTGTATCAGGATGGGGTCCTCAACGCGGCTTCGGGCCTTCTTCCACCGCCACCAGGCCCAGCTGCCCACGACCAGCCCGAGAGCCGTAACCGTGCCCAGGGCTGCGGCCTTCCATATCTCGCCGTCCTGCACCCACAGGTAGCCCTTCAGCGCGGCCAGAGCGCCCAGGCCGAGGACGGCCATGGTCACGCCGTCCATCTGGAGGGGCTTGGTCTGGTAGGTGTAAGCGGGTTCCCTCGGCTCCATGCCGGGCCGCTTGTGGGCCTTTTCCATGTGGGGCTGCGACCAGTCGGGTCCCAGGGAGCGCAGCATCAGCCGCGCCACCACGCGCTCACCCTCGTACAGGGCCGAAAGAGCGCCCATGAGGGCTATCAGGGGGTCGGAGCCGGGGTCGAGGAGGTCATCGTCGCGGAAGGTGCGCAGGGGGACGTACTCGGGGCCGTCGGCCCGCAGCGTGACGGCCCACGCCTGCTCGCCCTCTTCGAGGCGCAGGGGGTCGTCCTCGTCGTCAACCTTCTGTATCCGAGCCTGGGGGTAGTGGGCGGAGAGCTGGGCTCGCACCACCCGGTCGTCGAGGCAGCGGGCCATGAGGGTCACGCCGTCCATGTCCCCGGTCAGCTCCAGGGAGAAAGGTTCGGGGACGGCGATGGACTGGAGGAGGTTCTCGACGCCGAGCAGGGTGCGCTCCCCCGTCCTGGGCGGCGTCACCGCCAGCAGGACCGGGTCCTTCCTGTCGTCGTCGTTTCCAAAGAGGATTTCCTTCGGGTTGAGCTTCATAGGTGTCATTCCTTTCTCTAATGGCGTCCGGGCCGCCACTCGATGACTGCCGTCTCCTCCGGCGTGGCCTCGATGCGGACCGGGAATCGCTGGCCTCTTGCCAGCAGCAGGCCGTCCCCACGGGGGCATGAGAGGAGCCAGCGCTGGAGGTCTTCGGGCAGGTCGAAGGCGTCGCCCACCGTGCTTATGGCGGCGGCGTCCTGCTGAAGCAGGAGCTTGAAGGCGGCGTTCTGGAGGAGCGCCCTACCGGAGTGGCCGGTGATGGTCCTCGACGTGTCCTCGGAGAGGAGGTCCTGTACGTCCTGGGTGATGAACTGCAACCCCAGGCGGTGCTTCCTCGCCCGCTTCGCCATGCTGACCATGAAGGCCGCGCCCTCGGGGTGCTGCATGATGCTCCACACCTCGTCCACGACCAGCAGCCGGGGCTTGGGGTCCTGGGCGGCGGCGGCCCACACCGTCTCGGTGCACACCATCGCGGCGGCGGGACGCAGCTCCGGTTCGAGCAACCGCAGGTCGAAGACCGTGACCAGCGCCTCGCTGCCGAGAAGGTCGTCGCCTTCGTCGGACAGCAGGTGTCTCAGGCTGCCGGTGGCGAAGGGCCTCAGAAGCCGGGCGAGACCGGGGTCGCCCGCCTCGTCCTCTTGCAGATACTTGTAGAAATCGCGGAAGCCGGTGCGCTCGCGGGGCTGGGCGTAGTAGCCCGCCAGGGCGTGGTCGAGGGAGGCCCTGCGCTCCGCGCCGAGACTCTCGCCCACCATCACCTCGATGAGCCGTCTCAGGCTGCCGATGCGCTGGAGCATCTCCTCGGAGTCGCCCCGCTCGATGACGAAGGGGTTCATGCCCTCGCCCGGCACGCCGGGGCTGAGAACGCGCCCGCCCGCTGCGCGGGCCATGTCCGCGTACTCGCCCTCCGGGTCGATCACGTAGGCGGTGATGCCCCTCGTCAATCCCCTGAGCACGCCCAGCTTGGTGGCAAATGACTTGCCGCTGCCCGACCGTGCGAGGACGGCGGTGTTGGCGTTCAGGTGCGTGCCGTCCCAGGGGTCGTAGACCACGGGGGAGCAGGCCCGCATGTCGATGCCGTAGAGGGTGCCGGAGCGGGTGTCCAGGTCGGGCGGCGAGAAGGGGAAGAGCCGGGCGATGCTGGATGTGTCCAGGCTGCGCCACTCGGCCACGGCGTTCAGGGCCAGGGGCAAGGTCGAAAGCAACCCCTCGCGCTGCCGGAAGGCCAGGGCGTCCAGCTTGCCCAGGGTCGCGCCGAAGTGGGCCTTCGCCCGTTGGGTCATCTCCTTGAGCGCGGCCTCGTCCCTCGCGTGAAGGGTCACGGACAGGGAAGCGTGAAACAGCCTCTCTCTGCCCCGCTGCACCTCGTCGCGCAGCCGTGTGATGTCCTCCAGGGCGATCTCCGCCTCGGGAGACATGGTGCGGCCCCGCTTGAAGGAAAGGCTCTGCGCCGACTCGAATCTGACCTTCTGCCACTCCAGCGTCCTCGCCGCCTGCTCAGCGGGTATGGGGCCGACGTGGACGGACAGGTCCATCGGCGCTCCCGCCGCCATCAGACCTTGCAGGAAGCCGGGGGCCAGCGACCGGGGCCACTTGCCCAGGTGGAGGGAGCGAGTGAGGTGTGCGCCCGTCCGCTGCCCAGGCAGGCCGATGCGCACCTCGCGGCGTCCTATCTCCACCTCGACGGGACTCTCCTCGTCGTGCTCGGATGGGGAGCCGCCGAGGGTGGCTGCTATGAGAAACATGCGGAGCTGCCTGCCCTTCAGTTGGTGGACGGAGAGGCCGGCCCGCGCCAGCAGGCCCCGCAGGTCGTCGATGCGTGCGAACTCGCACACGGCGTAGAAGCGCCGGTCGAGGATGCCGTCGCGGGCCTCCAGGTCGGTGAGCAGGCGTTGGAGCGACTCGCTTGCGGCTTTCGTCTGCGGGGGAAGGTCCTCCGGCTGCGCCTGTTGCAGCCTGCCCCTCAGTCGTGCGAGGACCGGCGGGTGCTGTCTGACGAGCAGCTGGGCCGGGAAGTCCAGGGCGTTGAGCGCCCCGGCGAAGGCCCCCAGCCTCGGCTCGTCGATCTCAAGGCCCATCACCTCGCACACGCCGAGCTTCACCCCGTCCAGGCGCACCGGGCCGTCGTCGTCCAGGTGCGACAGCATGAAGAACAGGGGCAGGTCCGGCGGCGGCTTGGGGGCCGGGGTCTCCGTCGTTGCGCCGGGTTCCGGCTCCGCGGGGAGTCCGTCCTCGGGTATTGCCGGCGGAGCGACGGCCCCGTCCGGGGCGCTCCCCGCTCTCCGCCTCGTGATTCGTTCAATCAGCTTCTTCAATTGGATTGATTCCTTCTCTCTATGGGGTTGGGAAGGGGACGAGGCCGCTCCTCAGCAGCGCGGCCACGCCCTTGGCCGAAAGCACCAGGACCAGGCCAATCACCGCCATAACGACGGCGGTCTTGGCCCTGCCCCCGCCGCGCTCCTCGCCTCCCTCGGCCATCAGGGCGAATCCCGCCCAGACGATGGCGAAGACGGCGAGTCCGGCGGCGGCGTAGGACATGGCGGTGAGCACGCGGTCGAACTGCTCCAGCATGGCCTCCTTCGTGTCCGGGGCCGCGCCGGTCGTCGCCAGCGCGACCCCGGCCAGAAGCGTCGCCGTCAGCGCCCGCCTCACCAGGGCCACTCCCATCCCAGCCGGTCGAACCAGCCCTGCAGACCGCCGTCTGCCGGCGTCTGCTCTGCGGGCGGGTCTTCGGGCTCAGGGTCCGGCAGGACCAGGACCTCGTAGGGGTCGTCGGACCCGACGCCGGACACAAGGGCCAGCGTTTCGCCCCTCGCCCTCGTGATGGGCGACCGTTCCACCGTCTCGGCCTTGATGTGCTCCTTGTGCAGGACGTCCACCGTCACCTGCCTGGCGATGGTGGCGCTGGGGACGTAGGCGTAGGCCGTCGCGGTGGCGGATGATTCGGTGCCGTCGTCGTTGGTCACGGTCACCGTCTCGCTGTCGTAGTCGCTGTCCCCCGGGCGGTAGAGGTGCACGGTCCTGGTGACCTGCTCCACCCGCTCAGGGTGGTGGGTCAAGTGCGTCAGCGGGGGGATGGGGATGCGGAGGTTCGCCTCAAGGCTCACGTCCACGCTCACTGCGTGAAACGCCTGACCATCCCCGATGGGAAGCTGGAAGCGGGTCTCTCCGTTGGGGACGAAGGCGACGCTTGCGCTCGACGCGCCGGTGGCAGCGGCGACCGTCCCCGTGACCGCCGTCACCTGGGCGTCCATCAGGGACGTCTCGGTGACGCTGGCGTGTCCCGCCACCATCTGAAGGTCCACCGGGTGCTCGGTGTGTGTGACGCACTCGGACGTGATGACGCCGGAGACCATTCCGGGCGTCCAGCCCAGGGAGGTCATGCGCAGGTTGCAAAGCTCCCCCTCCACGACCGGAAGGGGAAAGGGAAGCTGGGCTTCCTTGACCGTCAGGGCCCCGGCCTGGCCGAGGGTGTCCTCCCACGAGACGGTGAAGGACGGCGCCGGGCCGTGGAGGGGGAGCGAGTAGTCGATGCGCTCCCCCTCGTCGAGGCTGGCTGAGCCCCAGAAGCGCAGCCATGTGCCCTGCGGGCCGCCGAAGGCCCGGACGCGGATGTCCAGGGGGGTGGAGGCCCGGAGGGTGACGGCGGCCCGGTCGCCGGAGACGGTGAGTCCCTCGACGAATATCCGGCGTCCCTCCACCGGCTCGGTGACCTCGAAGTCGATCTCATCCCGCCAGGGATCGTGGTCGTCGGCCAGCGCAGCCTGGGGCACCGTCGCGGCCGCCATCAGGACGGCCAGGGCCACCACCGGAATCCAGCCCACGCGGGGCTTCCTTCGTCTGCTCTGAAGGGTCTCGGCCCGGTGGTCGTGACGCTGGCCGCTCCCTCCGTGCTTCCCCCTGCGCTTGCCGAACCAGCGCATGCGCCCGTTGCGGCGCTCCTTGTTCTTGCGGGTCTTCCTGTTCTTGCGCAGCCTTCCCAGGCCGCGCCCGGCGCGTTTCGCCATCAGGCTCAGAGGGCCGGGGCCGCTCCTGACCGGCTGCGCCGGCGCGGGCGGCTCGGCCCTCACCAGCTGGGCGACCGGCCCGGCGTAGAGCCGCGCCCCCAGCCGGTACTTCAGCAGGTCGGCGGCCACCAGGGGCAGCCGCCGACCGCCTATCTTCCCGACGACCATGGCCACGCCGACCAGCCCGAGGACGACGGCTATCGCCATGCGCACCTCGGACGGGCCGACGGGGGCGTAGCGGTATGCGCCGTAGGAGATGGCGCACACCGCAGTCACCGCCACGATCTGCGGGAATGTCAACCCCAGCAGCACCCTGTCCTCGGCCTGGACGTGAGTCGGTACCTCGTGTTCTCTCATGTGTCTCTCCTCCTCACGTCCGCCTACCCGCCGTCCGGCGTTGGGGTTGCCGCGTCTGGCGCTTGGGGTTCGGGCAGCACGTCGTCGATTTCGATTCCCGGGTCCACGACGGCGTTCATCACCAGCTCCACGACGCCGTAGGCGACCAGGGCCAGGACGATGCCCGCCAGGGCGGTCATCATGGCGCTCTTGCCGCGCTCCATCTGGTGGGGCGCGCCGCTGGCCGTCAGGTACAGGTACGCGCCGTAGATGAAGAAGCCGACGCCGATGCCCCCCACGACGCCCAGCAGGATTCCCACCAGGTTCGATATGGTCTGTGTCAGCTGTTCCATTCGTTTCACTCCTCTTTGCTTGTCGAGCGTTCCGCTCGTCTCTACCGGTCGGGGTTCGTAAGCTCCGTTAGCTGCACATCGCGGCTCCTCCGTCGTGATATTGGTCGGCGCGGGTCTCGTCCGCGCCTTTGTGATTTCGTTGTCTCGGTCGGGCTACTCGCCGCTGCTCCGGGGCTCGCCGCCGCCGTCGCCTCCGGCCGACGGGGTGGCCATCGAGGCCGCGGAGCTCAGGCCGCCGGCTGCCGCCGAGAGGCCCGCGGTGGCAGCCATCGCTCCCACCGCCATGCCTCCCGGTCCACCTGCGGCTCCGCTCATCAGCCCGATGGTCTTCGCCGACCGCACCATCGACGAGGGCAGGTTCATGCCGAAGTAGAGCATCGAGAGCCAGGAGTCGAAGGTCCCGGCGTTGCCCAGCATTGAGGGCACCCGGGTCGCCATGTAGACGAATGCCAGGGACATGAGCAGCTTCCAGATCAGGTCCTGCACCGGCTCGAAGGCGGCGACCGACGCGAACTCGTTGAGGAACCCGATTCCCAGGGCAAGGGCGATGAGCTGCACCGCCTGCTGGAACACGGTGGTCATGAAGAGCTTGAGCCAGTGCCGTCCCCAGCCCGCCGTGTGGGGCAATATCCACAGCCCGAGCGCAATCGGGGCCAGGGCCAGGAGGATGTCTATGAGGGCGAGGCGCAGCACCATCTGGACGATGACGTAGAGGACGAAGAAGCCGTAGACGAGGTAGAGGACGGCAAGCAGCAGCGCCATGCCCACGCTCCCGGCCTGCACGCCGGTCATCAGGGTGTGGAGGGTGGAGCGGAGCAGGTCGCCCGCCGTGACGTTCAGGGAGACGGCTATGAATCCCGACACGGCGTCGGCAACGTCCAGGACCAGGGCGCACCACCAGAGGGACGATGCGGCGGCCACGAGGCCGAGGACGAGGCGGGGCACCATCTCTCGCCACCCCGCCTGACGGGTCCCCAGGTGCTCGGCCATGATGAAGCTCAGCCCCATCCAGCCGAGGATCACGACCAGCGCGCCCGACGTGATGGCCCAGACGACCAACCACGCCTGGCGCACCAGGTCGTGGGCGTAGGTGAGGTCGGGGGGAGTGCCGGTGAGGATATCGCTCATCTGCCGGATTCCCTCCGGCAGTTGTCGGCGTCCTCGCCGCTGGCTCTTTCAACCACTCCGCAGAGGGTCCCGTGGACTCCCTCGATCACCCAGCCGGCGAAGGCCCTCGCCCAGCGTCCGGGGTTGAGGGCGGACAGAATCTTGTCCCAGATGCGCCCCGGCTGGTGGATGGGCACGACGGCGTAGAAGTCGCCCCTCAACCCGTCCACGGACTCCGCCAGCATCACCAGCAGGTAGGCCCGGTCCCGGTCGAGCTCGGGGTGCTCGTCCAGGTCGGGGTACTCCCAGGAGTACTCCCAGCCGTCCCCCCTCTTCTTCTCGCCGCCCCTGACCCGGTACATGGCGCTTATCCAGTCGCCGGTGTCGGCGTCCCGGACGGCGTAGAAGAGGTTGGCGATCTGCCGGTCGAAGACGGGGCGGGCGACGAACTCGCCGCCGCCCTTTCGCTCGACGAAGTCCCGGTCGGCGTTGACGAGAGTCAGCTCGTCAGGAGGGGACTGGGCCAGGGCGATGTTGCTTGCGGGGATTGCCACCAGCGCCGCCAGGAGCAGTGCGGTTGCCAGGGGAATCAGCCTTCTAACGGACCGGAGTTTCGATCTCAGCGCCAACTCGTTCACCTCTCTTCTGCGGTCTGCCGCCAATGGCCGGGTTACGGCGGTCGCAAAAAAGTGTGACCAAATGAAACTGGAAATAAGACCCCTAGTAGCTCTGCGCACGGATGCGGGGCGTTACGGGCCGTTCCCCCGTGACCCTGCGCAGGGATGCGGGGGGTTATAGGCCCTCTTTTTTTCGGCCTCTTTCGTGCAGTATTGGGGGTGTACAGGAGTTTCAGTTTTGTAGCAGAGCGGCCAGAGTCGTGAATTCGTAGCTGAAACAGGGGTAAAACGCCCCCCTACAGGACGTAACCAGTGAACACTTTCAGAAAGGGTGCGTTCCGGACTGCAATGACATCGCCAAACGTGGGGAATGACATCGGCGGACCGGTTGGAGCGGCGTCTCGATGACATTAGGCCACGGAAAAGGCGATTGAAGTGGGGGTGCATGACGTCCCCGAAAACAGTGGCAAAAGGCCGGAGGAAAGGCTGACTGGAGACCTGGGCGAGATTCTGCGAGGGAGAAAAGAGCCATGAAGACCACCGAACACGGCATCGAGGACAGCAAGGACATCGAGAACATGCACCACATGCGGCTGATGACGCTGCTGCAAGAGCTGGTGCGGGACAAGGGCTTCAAGGGCGCGGCGCGGGTGCTGGAGTTGGACCAGAGGACGGTGGCCGAGTGCGCCAGGACCGGGCAGCTGTCCCGGCGGGTGCGGCAGGCCCTGGAGCGTGCGTTGCAGGAGGGCGTCGGGTCGGCTGCGGCCCGTCAGCGGGAGCGCAACGACAAGCTGGAGGCACGGGTGGAGGCGCTGGAGAAGGGCCGTGAGGCGCACGAGAAGGGCCACGACGAGTTGGGCAAGGAGCTGCGCAGGCGAATGGCCGCCGTGGAGGGCCGGGTTGGAGCGCTGAAGAGCAGCGAAGGCCAGGGGACCGGGGCCGGTCACGCCGGCGCCGGTCCCTCCCAGTCGGAGAGTGGTGCGCCGGACGCTGGAAGGAAGCCTCCGTCAAGGCCCACGGAGCGGCGGGAGTACCCCGACCTCGTGACGCTGGAGCCCGCCGAGGACGACCAGGAGGTGTTCGGCGATGCGTGGGCGCTCATCGTCGAGTGGCGGGGACTGAAGGACGCTCACCCCAACGAAGGCAGGGGCCTTGCGTGGCTGGAGGAGGAGGAGCGCCTGCGGGTGGTGGAGCTGGCCCTGCTCGAAGACCACGGCATGACGCTTCCGCCCGAGAAGCGGCCGCTGCGGGGGTTCGACCGGGACGGGCAGACCAACTGGCGAAGGACCGCGCTCTTCGACACGCGGCGAGCGATCAGAAAGCGGGAGCTTCTGAACAGGGTGAGCCTCGGACTCCTGTGGCGGTAGCCGGGCCGGGCGTGCGAAGGGGTTGCAGTCAACTTTTGTGAACGATTTGGCGGCAATCTTCGAAAGGGGCGCCGCAGGCCCTCTTTTGCGGGTCTTGGGGTCGCGATAATGACTGCACTGTTAGGCTTTTTCCAAGGTTTCCGACCATAGAAACCCTGGGTGCGTGGTCCCTGTTGCACGGGCATGACCGGAGGATGATGCGCTCTCCCCCGGTCTCCCACGAGGGAATGCTGCCGAAGCGGAGTTGACGTTGGTCCTTCGCAGGCAGCGCGGACCGAAACGACGGAGTTGACTTAGCCCTTCGTCCTCGGTCCAGTCCGGCGATTGGAGTGACAAGCCCTTCTCCCGCTGGACACCGGTCTGGCGGCTGGAGTTGATCGCTTCACTCGCTGGACACTGGTCTGGTGGTCGGAGTGGATCGCTTCCTCCGCCGGGCAACTGGGACGAACCGCTCTCTGCGCTTCGTCCTCCACCAGTCGGTCGGAGTGCGTCTGTCGCTTCGACCGGCTCCTCATGCCCGCGGCGTGGCTGTCTCTGACAGCGAGGCCGCAGCTTCGACATGCGCCGGTCTGCCGTTGAAAGCAGGCTGGCCGCTTCACGCCTCGCAGCTTCCCCCAACGCGGACGCTACGTACTCTGGGCCGAGCTGCGTCTTCTTCACATGCGCCGGTCTGCGGTCACGTCGTAGGCTGGCCGCTTCACGTCTCGCACCTCTCCCACTGACGTTGTTCATCCTGGGCGAGCTGCGTCTTTCTCCCATGCGTTGGCCTGCGATGAAGTCGTAGGACAGCCGCTCCCCTCGTAGCAGTTCCCCCCCTGACGGTATCCGCCCCGGGCCGAGCTGCGTCTTCTCTCACCCCCGCTCTGTCCCTCGCGTCCGGCATCCGACCGCGGGCGGAGTGCGTCTTTCGTCAACCCCATCACGAAGTACCCGCGCCGTGGATGCCGCGCGGGTCAGCTACTGAAAGGAGGAGTCCATGCATGTCAACGAGGTCCATCGCCGCTGACGGCGGGGCCTCCGGCTCTCACAACACACCCCCATTCACAAGGGTCGTCCTCGTTCGCCGGGGACGGCCCTTCTTCTTTGCCCGCAGGCGGGCGCACGTCAAAGGCAACGCACAACACAACAGAAGGAGGACGGACCGATGACGACGGCAACGATGGCAACCGGAACGACGACGAGGACGGCGGAGAGCGAGCTGAGGGCTGCTGCGAGGCGGCGGGGGGTCACCATGAAGGAGCTCGCGGCGCTGATGGGCGTGAGTGCGGGCTACCTGTCGGGGATCGCCAACGGAGGCAGGCCGTGGACTCCCAAGATGCGGGAGAAGGTAATAGCGGTCCTAGGAGAGGTTCCCGGGCAGGGGACCGTCTACCGCCAGGGCGGCGTCGTGACCGGCGAGAGCAGCTTCATCCGGGAGCGCGCCCGCGAGATGGGATTGACCATGCGGGACCTGGCCGACCGCGCCGGGGTGTCCTACCGATACATGTCGGGGGTGGCCCGTGGCCGCGTCAACATGGGCGTCAAGGTCCAGACCCGGATTGAGTCGGCGCTCAAGGCCCCGGCGAAGATCGCTCCCGCACAGTGCGCCAACCGCCCGGCGAGCGTGGTGAACGGGCAGAGCAGCTACGTCCGGGAGCGTGCCCGCGCCCTGGGCATGACCATGCGGGAGCTTGCCGAGCGGGTCGGCGTGTCCGCCAGCTACATGTCAATGGTGTCGCGGGGCCGCAGGAGCATGGGCGTGAGGGTCCAGGCGCTGGTCGAGGCGGCGCTGGAGGCCGAGGCGACGGTCGCGTCCGCGCAGCTTGCCTGCGTCGACCCGAAGGCCGTGTGGGACCGCATGGACGCTCACGGCTTCAGCCAGAACGAGGTCGCCCGGCGTGCCGGCATCAGCTCCTCGTACCTCTCCCACATCATGAACGGGAAGGCCAGCCCGTCGGCGGGCGTGCTGAAGAGGCTGCACGCCGTGCTGTTCCGGCGCGCGAAGTCGGAGGAGCGGGTCATGCCCGCCGAGCTGAAGGTGCTGGGCTGGCGCAAGGGCGAGCGGCACGGCGTGGTGGTGCACGGCGCGGGCGGGCCTGGGCGCCGCGGCAGGTCCGGCGGTCCCGCCGTCCGGGTCGGCGGCCGGGTGCCCTGGGGCGCGAAGGCGGAGTACGCCTACCGCGCCGGGTACGACGGCGCGGGCCGGTTGTCGATGACGCCCGTCCTGATGCCGGGCTACTCCGCCATGCTCAAGCAGCCGGAGATGGCAGCCGCCTAGCGAGGCGTGGGCGACGGCCCGGCGCAAGACACCGGGCCGTCGCTCAGGGGGGAGGTCGTCGCCCATCGACGGCGGCCTCCCCCCTGCTTCCCATGTATGCCGCCTTTTTTTTGTTGCCCGAAATCACCGCCCGGCTTCGACATCCCTGAAGTGGGGGCAGCGGGCGCTCACGTCCGCGCGGCGGCGCTACCGCGCCGCCTGCCCCTCGCCCGCGCCGCCCCGCATCTCCAGCGTCTCGCGGGCCAACCCCCTCGCTCCCCGAGCCGCGGCGTGCCCCGGCTCGATGCCGAGGATGGCCTCGAAGTCCTCGATGGCGCTCTCGAACCGGGCCGCGTACATCCGGGCGATCCCCCGGCTGTAGAGGACGTCCCTGTTCCGGGGGTCGAGGTCGATGACCCTGCCGTAGTCCTCTATCGCCAGCTCGTACTCCTCCAGGCTGGCGTGGGCCAGCCCCCTGGCCGCCAGGGTCTCGGCGTTGCCGGGGTCGAGCTCCAGGGACCGGTCGAAGTCCCCGACCGCCTCGTCGTAGCGGCCCAGGCTGCCCAGGGCGACGCCCCTGCCCCGGAGCGCCGAGGCGTTGTCGGGGTCGAGCCCCAGCACGGCGTCGAAGTCGCCGAGCGCGGCCTCGTGTGCTCCAAGATTGACGTTGGTGATCCCCCTGGCGTAGAAGGCGAGGCCGTACCGCTCTTCGATCTCGACGGCGGCGGCGAAGTCCCTGACCGCCCTGTCCATCCGGCCCATGTCGCGGTAGGCCATGCCCCGGTGGTAGTGGGCGTCGGCGAGGTTGGGATTCAAGTCTATGGCCCTGCTCAGGTCCTTCACCGCCCGGTGGCGCTTGCCCATCGCCACGTGGGTCAACCCCCTGTTGTAGTGGGCGTCGGCGTCGCCGGGGGCCATGGTGACGGCCACGTCGAAGTCGCTCATCGCCCCGGCCAGGTCGCCCAGCTCCGCCTTGCACGCCCCCCGGCCGTAGTGCGCCACGGCGTCGCCGGGGGCCAGGCGGATGGCGATGTCGTAGTCCTCCACCGCCAGGCGGCGCTCCTCCAGCCTGCCATAGGCACGTGCCCTGCCGAGGTAGGCGCCCGGGTTGGCGGGGTCCAGGGCGATGATTCTGCCGTAGTCCTCCGCCGCCCGGCGGTGCTCCCCCAGCTCGCCGTACGCCAGCCCCCTGGCGGACAGGGCATCGGCGTCGTGCGGGTTCGTTTCGATCCTCTCCGTCAGATGCTCGACCATCCGTTGAAGGCCCTCGCGGCCCACGCCGTCCATCGCCTTGCGGAACCTCTGATACTCTTCTTCCGATGGATTCCCCTGGTCCATCCCGTCATGCTCCTCGTTCATGACGCTCCTCCTGCATGTCCTGGCGTTCTCCTACCGGGCGGTTCCCCTGTTGCGGGAACGGTCGCCTGGGACGGGCCAAACTCCGAGCGACGGCCCGGACCGGAGTTCGTCTCCCCACCTGCTCCATCGCAGCCTTTCCCTCGCGGCATGGGCTCAACTCGATCCCGTTGCGGGACCGGCGCGAGGGACGTCTTCATGATGGTGGAGTGGCTCCCGGAATGCAATGCGGGTCTGACGGTGAGCACTCCGTGTGTGACGGCCTCTTGGCGTTCCAGCCCCTGTGGCGCACGGCCCCCGCCGGGCGCGCCGTCTCCCTCAGTCTCTGAACAGGTGGCCGAGGCCGAAGGAGTCCGCCACCTTCAGGAGAGCCGCATAGTTCTGCGTGTTGGGCAGCACCCCCTTTTCCCTCCAGCGCCTCGCGGTCTCGGGATGGACGTCGAGACGGCGGTGTATCTCAGCCCACGGCAGGTCGGACTCTTCCTTGAACCGCACCAGCCGCTCAGGAAAGTCGGCTGGGAAGCCAGGGGGTCTTCTGCTGTGATAAATGCGCTGTCTCGGCATCGGTCCTTCCGGAAGACGGCTGCAAGCTCCCTCCTACGGGGATGTCCGGGGCCGTCCGATATCCCCAGGCAGGACGGTATGCGGAACGCAAGCTCACGCGGTCAGCCCGTCCCTGAGTCCTGTGGGAGGCCGCCGCTCTGCTTGTCGGAGGGCTGGGGCGGCCTCCCACAGCTTCATCCATGTGTGCGGGCTTTCTTGTTGCCCTTCCTGCGGGCGGGGTCCGCGCGGGTACGCGTACACCCGCGCGGACCTTCCTCTCCTCCCGACGCCACATGCCATCAGGGAGAGTCCGGCGGCGGCGGCGGCTCGGGCCCTTCCACGCATGGCCCCTCACCGAGTTCGTTGACCGCCGCCACACCGAATTTGACGGGTCCCACATAGACGATCTTGAAGTATTTGAAACCCGTCGGGACGCCGTTGATCTCTGGTGGCGTGGTGGATCCAGGGTGCTCCACCTCGTATTCGTCCAGCAGGTAGCCGCCGCAGCCCTCGCTGGCTGAGCCGTAGATGCGGAACTCCGTGATCCATTGCGCGCCGGTTCCGGTCTCGTCCGGCGCGTCCCACCACACGATTTGCCCACCAATGCCGCTGACGGGCGAGTAGGACACCGACACATTGCGGACCGCGCCCGGGATCTCCGAGGGGCCCAGACCACCGGGCGGAACGGCAACTGCCAGCAAAATTTCACGCACCGACAGCGTGTAGGTGCCTGGGTCCAAGCCCGCTACTTCCAGGTGGTAGATGCCGGTCGCGGTCGCCGTGTAGGTCAGTCGGCTGTTAAGTCCCTCGCCGCCGTCGTCGTCCTCATCAATGTAGTGGGAGACGTTGAAGGAGTCGCCGTAGAGCGCCAGGATCGGGTCCGCCTGGGAGCCGCGGCCGGTGTCCGCGCCCTCCAGGTCGAACCGGTATCGCTTGCCCGCCTCCAGATCGACACGGAACCCGTCCAAATCCTCGCCAGGGTCGATGTTGCCCGTGGCCGAGGCCCCGACCTCGACCCGGCCGGTGGTGGTGGTGTCTCTGGGAAAGTCCGTGTCGGCCTCCGAGGCGCCGTTCGCGCCCAGCACGATCACCGACAGCGTGTAGGTGCCGGTCATGGTGGCTGTGCCGGCCACAGCTATGTAGTAGGTGCCTTCCGCGTCGGGCGTGTTGATGACCCGGCCGTTCTTCCCCACACCGCCGTCGTTACTCCTCGCACCGGAGACCGCCTGTCCTCCCGCATCCTGCAACCCCCAAAGATGCGGATCCGCCAAGTTGCCTCGGCCGGTATCCGCCCCCTCCACGTCGAACTGGTATCGCTTGCCCTTCTTCAGCTCGACCGCGAACCAGTCGACGTCGGCGTCCCTATCGACGTTCCCCGTGACCGAGCCGCCCACCTCGACCTCGCCGGTGGTGGTGGTGTCGGCGGGCAGGTCTTCGCCGTCGGGCTCCGAGACGTTGGTGGGCAGGTCCGTGGCGCCCTCGGCGACCCCTTGCGCGGGGACGGCCGCGCCGCTGACGCTGAACTTCGTATACTCGCCGCTTTGTCCCGACCAATCGCCTAGGTCGGTGCGACTACGGGTTAGCCGCGCACCGGCGACGCTCCATCCCGTCGAATCGTCGTCAGCGGACCCTGAAGCCGTTGGGCGTAGGCTGAGATGCGCCCGAGCGCCGCTGTAGGACTGAACCACAAAGTACGTCGTGCCGGGGTCCAGTACCGTGCCCCCTGGGGCGTTGAACGTGTTGACGCCGGTGGCCCAGGTACCCGTGGAATGCGTCAGTGTGGCGACCGGGGCGTCGGGCTCCGGTGGGGAGTCGCTGGTCGCGGACCACAGCGAGACCGTGACGTCGGCCGGGGTTTTGGGGACCGTGTCCACCACATCCAAGTTGATGCTGGCCAGGAAGTATCCGTAGCTATCTGAGCCGGTGGTGAACCCCTGGGCGTTCTCAAAATCGCCAACGCCTATTGCAAAATTCAGGTTGTTGGCTTGCCCGAGGTTGCTCAGCAGGTCGGTGACGGGATCCGGGACATTGCCGGAATCGTCCGGGGAATCGTCGGGCGGCGGCGTGATGTCACGCACCGACAGCGTGTAGGTGCCGGTCCCCCCGGTGGTCCCGCTAATCGCTACCAGGTAGTAGGTGCCGGCCACGGTCGGCGTGTAGACGATCTGGCTGTCGTAGATGTCGTTTGAGGGGTCGACATCGTCATTCTCGGTGCCGCCAATCGCGGTGCCGGATGAGTCGCGGATATCGAGCAGATAAGGGTTTTCCAAGGTGCCGGCGCCGCCACCAATGCCCTTCAGGTCGATCTGGTAGGTCTTGCCCGCCTCCAGATCGACGCGGAACCAGTCATAGTCATTGGCGGTGCCGATGTTGCCCGTGGCCGAGGCCCCGACCTCGACCCGGCCGGTGGTGGAGGTGGTGACGGGAAAGTCCGTGTCGGCCTCCGAGGCGCCGTTTGCGCCCAGCACGATCACCGACAGCGTGTAGGTGCCAGTCGCAGCAGCGGCTGCCTGCACGTAGTAGGTACCGCTCTCCGTGGGTGTGTAGATCAGCCGAGCGTTGTCGCCCACGCCGCTGTCAGGGTCGACCGCAACACCGGAACTGGATGCGTCGTAGAGAACTATGCCCAAGTCCGACGCTGTGCCGCGGCCGGTAGGCGCACCCTCCAGGTCGATCTGGTATCGCGTGCCCGCCTCCAGCTCGACGAGGAACCAGTCCGCGTCGCCGACGGTCCCGATGTTGCCCGTGACCGAGCCGCCCACGTCGACCTGGCCGGTGGTGGTGGTGTCGGCGGGAAAGTCGTCGGGTGGCGGCGCCGACAGACGGACCGTGACCGTGTCCCCCGCAGACCAGGTCAGGCCCGACAGACCCCAAGAATAGAGGCCGGTGGTGCCTTTCGTGGCGCCGCTGAACTCGAATGGGGTGGCGGCGCCGTCGACCGTGAGCAGCAGGCCCGCCTTGTCATCGTCGGTGAGATCGGCGGTGAGCAAGACGAACAGGGCGCCCGTCTCGGTGGACCCAGTTGGGACTTGGATATAAGCGGCACTGATCGTGTAGTCGTTGTCCCCGACCGAGAACATCGTGTCGTCCGGGTTGCCGGCAAGGCTGCCCGCGCTGAGGCCGGCTCCATCCGCAAAACCGTGTCCGACAAGCGCGTCGGCGGTAGTCTTGACCTCTGCCACCGTCACCGCGCCGCACCAGATGTCGCCGGTGTTCAGCGTGCACGGCGGCGGCTGCGTGATTTCACGCACCGACAGCGTGTAGGTGCCAGTAGTGGGGGCCGCGGTCTCGACAACCAGGTAGTAGGCGCCGGCCGCGGTCGGCGTGAAGACCAACTGGCTGTTTAGGTTCGCGGTGCTGATGTCGTCGTCTTCAGCAAGTTTGTTACTTCCAGACGCGTCGAAGATCTGTAGGAACGGGTCTCCCAGGGAGCCGCGGCCGGTCGGCGAACCCTCCAGGTCGAACTGGTAGGTCTTGCCGGCCTCCAGATCGACGCGGAACCAGTCTTTATCCGATGTGCTGGCGATGTTGCCCGTGGCCGAGGCCCCGACCTCGACGCGGCCAGAGGTCGTGTTGTCGGCGGGAAAGTCCGTGTCGGCCTCCGAGGCGCCGTTCGCGCCCAGCACGATCACCGACAGCGTGTAGGTGCCGGTATCACTGGTTGCTGAGTCCGCGACCACGTAGTAGGTGCCGGTCGCCGTGGGCGTGTTGATAATCCGGGCGTTCTTGCCCACGCCCGCGTCATCGTTACCACTAATCAGGCTAGTCGCGTAGAGGCTTGCGGCCGGGTCCGGCAAGGTGCCGCGCCCGGTATCCGCCCCCTCCACGTCGAACTGGTATCTCGTGCCCGCCTCCAGTTCGACCTTGAACCAGTCTTTGTCCGTGCTAGGTTTGATGGCGCCCGTGACCGAGCCGCCCACCTCGACCTCGCCGGTGGTGGTGTTGTCGTTGGGAAAGTCGTCGCGCGTCACGGTCACCGTGTAGGTCTGCGTCGCGGTGCTGTCCTCGGCCGTCACCTTCACCTTGATGACGGTGTCGCCCACCGACAGCGCCACCTGGAAGTCGTCCTCCATGTCGTCCGCGTCGTCGAGCTCGTTGTCGTCCGCGTCCAGAATCTCGACCGTCGCGCTGGCGTGGTTCGTCGTCGGCGTCACCGTCACCTCGTCGACGCTGTTGGCGACCGACGCCGTGTAGGTGACCGTGCCCGAGGCGAAGGCCGGGCTCAGCGTCACCCCCGTGCCCAGCGACAGCCCGCTCAGCGTCGTTGGGCCGGTCGAGAGAGGTATCGCTTCGGTGCGCTGTTTGCCGTAAACGAGCATCTTCACCACCCAATTCTCGCCACTCCAGTTTGTTCCGTCCCTGGACTTCTGTGACTCATTGGCCACAAAGATGTTACTGTTCCCATCCTGGTCGTTGCTTGCTGTGTTCCGGAGTCGTATCCAACCGCCACTGAGACGTTGGATTACGATCGCATATCTCCCCTGTGGTCTGAGCGTCGTTCCTTCCGGTGCCGTGAATGCGTTGTCATGGCCTTCCCTGAACGCCGGTGGATCGCGAAAGTCGAACAGTTTTTCGTCGGGAACCGGATCGCCGCCTCCTTCTTGTTTTCCGGTGTAAAGCGACACGATGATTTCGTCCGGGCTGTCCGGTATACCTGAGTCGGCGGATGCAATGTATTCAAGGGCCAATGCAACGCTGTGCAGTTTGAAGCCGATGAAGCTGTCAGCCCCCTGGATGACATTAAAACTCTGAGCCCACCAGTTATAGTTGTCTTCACCCACCTTAAAGTTGTCCTGATCACTCTCACTGGTGGTGTAGGTAAGCCGGTCGAGATCGTAGCCGTGGATCGTGAAGACAGGAATCCGCGTCGGGGTTTGCGTGACGGAGTCCGGCCACGGGTCGTCGGGGTTGCTTAGATCCTGGTATCGCACGGCTGAGTTAAGGATCCACCAGTTGCTGTCAACGCGGCTTTGACCGTCCGCGTCAGTGTTCGTTATGTAATATTCCGTGCTGCCCGAGCCATCTGATTCGATGACCACGAAGTAGACCCGATCGTCGTGCAGGTAAAAGGGCTCGGGCGGAGTGAAGGTGTTGATTTGGTTGTTACCGTCTTTGAATGCCGATGGATTATCGAACTCGAAATATTTATTATTCGGTCGCCAATCATCATCTCCATCATCATTACCACCTGGTCTATACCCGTCCCAAAGAGACACCGTAACGGGAACGACCGGCTTGGCGCTAAACATCAAATCGAGCGCGGTGAGCGCGTAGCCGCCATCGTCATCGCCAATCTGAAAACCGACAGCGAAGCTGATTGATCCAACGGTGGTCTGCTCGAAGGTAGTGGTTTGCGTAGTGTTGCCCACCATTGCCGCCGCCGCCGTCGCCCGGTTGTTGATCGTGCCCGTCGCGGTGGTGTCCGTGGTCAGCGTCGCGTTATTCGGGTTTGAAATCGTCAGCGTGAAGGTCTCGGCGCTCTCGCTCGCGTCGTCCTCCGTCGTCTGGACCTCGATCGTCCCGGTGGCTGTATTGTCGGCCGCCGCGATGGTCAGCGTGCCGCTCTTCGTCGTGAAGTCCACGCCCGAGGTGGCGTCGTCTCCGGTCGCCACCGACGTCGCGTAGTCCACCATCACGTCGCGGCCGCTCACCGCCGACAGCGTCACCACGAACTCCACCGCGTCACCCTCGGTCGCCGCCGCGTTGGCCACCGTCACGGTCGGCGTCGGGTCGTCGTCCTCGATGGTTCCCTTCGCCGTCGGGTCCGTCTCCAGCTTCGCGTTCGACGACGGGCTCGACAGCGTCACCGTGAAGGTCTCGTCGCCCTCGTCGGTGGCGTCGTTCACCACCGGCACCGTAAACGTTTCCGTCGTGTCGCCGATCGCGACGGTCACCGTCCCCGTCTTCATCGACCCGAGGTCCGCCGCGGCCGCCGTGTCGCCGGTCTTGATCGAGGCCGTCCAGGTCGCCGTCACCTCCTCTGTGGCCGCTTCCGACAGCGTCACCGTGAATTCCACTTCCCCATCGTTCTCGGCGTCCGAGGCATCCGCGACGCTCAGCGTCCGCGGGTGCCGCACACGAATCGTGACGGTGTCCCCCGCAGACCAGCTCAGGCCCGACAGACCCCAAGAGTAGAGGCCGGTGGTGCCTTTCGTGGCACCGCTGAATGCGAACGTGGTGGCGGCGCCGTCGACCGTGAGCACCAGGCCCGCCTTGTCATCGTCGGTGAGGTCGGCGCTGAGCAAGACGTACAGGGTGCCCGTGAGGGTGGTCCCAGTTGGGACTTGGATATAAGCGGCACTGATCGTGTAGTCGTTGTCCCCGACCGAGAACATCGTGGCGTCAGGGTAGCCGGCAAGGCCGCCCGCGCTGAGGCCAGCTCCATCAGCAAAACCGTGTCCGACAAGCGCGTCGTCGGCAGTCTTGATCTCTGCCACCGTCACCGCGCCGCACCAAATGTCGCCCGTGTTCAGCGTGCACGGCGGCGTCGTGATGTCACGCACCGACAGCGTGTAGGTGCCCGTCCCCCCGGTGACCCCGCTAACCGCTACCAGGTAGTAGGTGCCGGCCGCGGTCGGCGTGTAGACGGTCTGGCTGTCGTAGATGTCGTTAGAGGGGTCGACATCGTCATTCTCGGTGCCGTCAATCTCGGTGCCGGATGAGTCGCGGATATTGAGCAGATAAGGGTTTCCCAAGGTGCCGCCGCCGCCACCAATGCCCTTCAGGTCGATCTGGTAGGTCTTGCCCGCCTCCAGATCGACGCGGAACCAGTCATAGTCATTGGCGATGCCGATGTTGCCCGTGGCCGATGCGCCGACCTCGACGCGGCCAGAGGTCGTGTTGTCGGCGGGAAAGTCCGTGTCGGCCTCCGAGGCGCCGTTCGCGCCCAGCAGGATCACCGACAGCGTGTAGGTGCCTGTAAGATTGTCATTGATTTCGGTCACCACTGGGTAGAAGTCGCCGGACGCGTCCGGGGTGTAGATCATCCGGGCGTTGGCGCCCACGCCGCTGTTGTCGTCGCCCTGTTGGCCGTTGTCACCCTGAAGCTGGCTCCCGATATTGTCGTAGAGGCCCAGGTGCGGGTCCGCCAGGGTGCCCCGGCCGGTGTCCGCGCCCTCCAGATCCAACTGGTATCGCGTGCCCGCCTCCAGTTCCACTTTGAACCGGTCGTAGTCGCCGACCGTCCCGATGTTGCCCGTTACTGTGCCGCCCACCTCGACCTCGCCGGTGGTGGTGTTGTCGTTGGGAAAGTCGTCGCGCGTCACGGTCACCGTGTAGGTCTGCGTCGAGGTGCCGTCCGCGGCCGTCACCTTCACCTTGATGACGGTGTCGCCCACCGACAGCGCCACCTGGAAGTCGGCCGCATTGTCGTCCGCGTCCGCGAGCGCATTGCCGTCCGCGTCCTGAATTTCGGAATCGGCGCTGGCGTGGTTCTCCGTCACCGTCACTGTCACCTCGTCGACGCTGTTGGCGACCGACGCCGTGTAGGTGACCGTGCCCGAGGCGAAGGCCGGGCTCAGCGTCACCCCCGGGCCCAGCGACAGCGCGCTCAGCGTCGCGTCCGTCGAGAGCATCGGCGTGATGTCACGCACCGACAGCGTGTAGGTGCCCGTGAGGTTGGCAGCACCAGTGGTGGCCCTGAGGTAGTGGGCGCCGGCCGAGGCCGCAGTGTAGACCATCTGGCTGTTGAGGTCCGTGCCGCTGTCGTCGTCTACGAGAAGGAAGGTTGCGGACCCGTCATAGAGCGACAGGAACGGGTCTACCAAGGTGCCGCGGCCGGAATCCGCCCCTTCCAGGTCGAACTGGTAGGTCTTGCCCGCCTCCAGATCGACGCGGAAATAGTCTTTATCCGATGTGCTGGCGATGTTGCCCGTGGCCGAGGCCCCGACGTCGACGCGGCCGGTGGTGGTGGCGGTGGCGGGGAAGTCCGTGTCGGCCTCCGAGACGCCGTTTGCGCCCAGCACGATCACCGACAGCGTGTAGGTGCCGGTCGTGGTGGCTGTGCCGGACGCAGCTATGTAGTAGGTGCCGTCCGCCGTGGGCGTGTAGATAACGCGGCCGTTTTTGCCCACACCGCCATCGTTGCTCCTCGCACCGGATATCGCCTGTCCTCCCGCATCATACAACCCCCAAAGAAACGGATCCGCCAAGTTGCCGCGGCCGGTATCCGCCCCCTCCACGTCGAACTGGTATCTCGTGTCCGCCTCCAACTCGACGCGGAACCAGTCGACGTCGGCGTCCCTATCGACGTTCCCCGTGACCGAGCCACCGACGTCCACCTCGCCGGTGGTGGCGGTGCCTTCGGGCAGGTCTTCGCCGTCGCCCTCCGAGACGTTCGCCCGCCCGCCGGGACCGGGCGGCGTGGCATGGCCGGGCGCTCCGCCGCCGTCCTCCCCGTCCTGGTCGTCGCCTTCGACGGCCTCCGGCGCGGCCGGCGTGTCGATGTGGAACCAGCGGGAGCGCGGGCTCACCCCGTGCTCGTTGATGGCCTTGATGCGGTAGGTGTAGGTGGTCTCAGCAACCACTGTGTCGTCGGTATAGGTGGTGGCGGCGGTGCCCGTGTCCGCGACCAATTCTCTGAACTCGCCCTTTCTGTCGGTATCCCGGTTACGGCGCAGGATCACGTAGCCGGTGATGGTGTCGTCGCCCGGCTCGTCCCAGGTGAGGACCACCTGGTCGTGGGTCGCCGTGGCGTCCAGGCCCCTGGGCTTGTCGGGCCGCTCGGGGGCCGCCGGTATGTCGATGTGGAACCAGCGGGAGCGCTCGCTCACCCCGTGCTCGTTGGTCGCCTTGATGCGGTAGGTGTAGGTAGTATTGGCCTTTACGCTGTCGTCGGTATAGGTGGTCGCCGCCGTCCCAGTGTCCGCCACGAGCTCACTGAACTCGCCCCCGGTATCGTTCACGCGGACGCGCCGCAGGATCACGTAGCCGGTGATGGTGTCGTCGCCCGGGTCGTCCCAGGTCAGCACCACCGAGTCGTGGGTCGCCGTGGCGGAAAGGCCCGTGGGCTTGTCGGGCGCCGAGCCCTCCTGGGCCTGCACCGTGGAGAACAGCAGGGCCATCGCCAGGGCCAGGGCCGCTATGGCGGCGAACAGGATGGGGAATCGTCGTCTATCGGTGCGAGTCATCATGGTTCCTCCTTGAACCGCACCAGGCGCTCAGGGAAGTCGGCTGGGAAGCCAGGGGGTCTTCTGCTGTGATGAATGCGCTGTCGCGGCATGGAATTGCCGGTCCTCCGGGTACACAGCCGGTGCCTCTCTCAAACGCGAGCGCAGGCATCGCCTTTCCCGTCCGCCTCGGGCCGTGGGTGTTCCGTGCTCCGGCCAGTACGCTTGCCTCACCCGTCCGTCCATATGTGCTCGCTTTTCTCGTTACTCTCTACTGGCCCGGACCGCTGACGGTCGGCACCAACTCGTTGGACAACTTTCTGCCGTCGCTCGTGCCGATGACTCCCTCGCCCTCGCAGTCCTCGATACCTGCTCGGGGGCCGCCGGTATGAGCCGGAGGCGGCGAGGGAGCTAGAGCAGAGGGAAAATCGGGGGGGGGTGAACGTCTGTGCTAGTCCGCGATGGAGGGCGGACCGGGTCGCGGAGCTCACGGCAACACGGGCCGCTGCGACCTCTGTCGCTGCTCCGTCGAGGACTGCTATTCCTCGTCTACCGGTACTGGTCATCGCTCCTATCGCCTAACGTCGTATGATTGCTGGACTATTCGTTGCCCATGACAAGGCTTGCCGCACGAAAAGCAGCCCTCGCCAACGTAAATAGTAGAGAGCTTCCAGGCCGGATATAAGGAGCAAATGTCTATTTTGCTCTAGGCATTTATCTAGACATTTGTCTATAGAGATTCGTAGGCAGATGACTACTAGGGGCCTCTATGCCCATGCCGCGTCAGGTCTCAGCCCAGCGTGTTCAGGAAGCGGCGTGGACGCTCAACGGGACCCCCATCGGCTGAAGGCCGGGAAATGGCGGGGCGCAGCCGTGAGCGTCGAAATGGCGGCGGCGGTCTGGAACAAGCCGGAGGCCCCCGCCGTTACAGCAGGGGCCTCTTCGCTGGTCGCTCCGTTGCCTGTCGGCCTGATTCGCCGGTTCCCGCGGACCGCCAGGGGGGCAAGGCAGGCGCCAGATTACAGCGGCAACCTGACCCGCAAGGTGAAGGTTCTTGACTTCATCAAGTCTGGTGGGCTGGAAGAAGGGCGGGCGCAACGGGATGGTGATACGCGGCGCGGGAGGGCCGAGGAGGAGTTCGCCTACACCACCGGCTACGACAGCCACGAACGGGTGTAGGTCAACCGCCTGGTGGACGAGCGGGACTGCGCCGTCATGCTGACCAAACCTGACCCGGATGCCGCCGGTCCGGTCCTCCCCGGGACCGGCGCCTGAGCGCGGGCAACAAGGCAACACGTCCCACCGCCCCGGGTCCCGGCTCATTCTTGGCTGCCTGACTTCCCCGCTTCCGCTGAGCGACAACCCAACTCGGCACCACCGCCCTTAATTCATTCCGGACGCCACACAGCCTGCCAACCAGGCTGACTTACTCGCAGACCACCCCGTCCCTGTTACCGTCGTCCATGTACTGGTAGGCTGGATGCGTGGAGCTGACAGGGGCGATGTTGTTGGCCGTCGCTTCATCGCAGGTGATCTTTCCGTCGCCGTTGTCGTCCCAAAACTCAAGGGCATCGACTGCTTCCACGCCCAGCAGGTAGCCGCCGACACTAGCGCTGGTCGCGTCGACTACGATGATGTCGTAGCTCCCTGCTTGCAAGGCGCGGTAGAACAACGCCGAGTCAGTCCCGAAGGTGCCTCCTCCTCCGTCGTCGTCAAGGGCGATCGCCTCCGGCAACCCGGGAAGTCTCACGATGACATATGTGTCGATGCTCACGGACTCGACGAAGATCGCCACCGACTCGCCCTCCTCCAGTCTCAGCGGGAAGGTGTCAGAGTCGAGATGGTGGTCGATGTTTCCGGTGAGAGTCTCCCATACCTGGATGGTCTCTCCATCATCCGGATCCGCGAAGTATGTCAACAGCACGTTGCTGGACAGCTCGAACGACTGCGGCTGTTCGGAGGACATGCCGACCGTGATGAAATGAGGTCCGTCAACGTCCAGCTCCAACTCGACATACTCAGTACCCGAAACGCCTTCGTCCACCTCGACTATCAGCCCGCCCGGTCCCATGATGGCGAACGCACCATCCCCTGCGCCGTCGAGCTGAACCTGAAGTATCAGCCCGGCCTCTCCGTGCAAGACAAAGGTGAAGGCGGTCCAACTATCGGGTAGTGTGACCGTATATTCGAAGTCGCCTTCGCCGGTAGGGAGCCTTCTCTTGGACGGGTCGGCGGAGTCCCATCCCCACATGATCAGCTCCTCAACGATCACGATGTCATCGGTGATTGAGGTAGCCAGTCCAAATCCGGCCTCGCTGAAGCGGAACGTGGAGATGCCAACCACCTGGCCCCTGTCGTTGACGAGCGCTCCGCCGCTCTGCCCACCTGCGATCGACGCATCGGTCTGTAGGTAGGTCATGCCTAACCATTCCCACTCGCGGAAGCGCGACAGGATGCCGCGGCTTATCGTGGGCTCGGGAAAGGCTTCAGTCTCGGCAGGGTATCCGACCAGGTAGAGCTCGCTGCCGGGCGACAAGCCCTCTCCGTCCGCCAGTTCCGCCGGGGCGACCGGTATGTCCACGGGTCCGAGCACAGCGAGGTCCGTTAGCGTGTCCCAGCCGATGACGGGCACGTCTTCGAACCAGGTGCCGTCCGGGAATGTGGCCCAAACCGACTCGTAAGGCCAGACGACGTGCCGGTTGGTGACAATGTACCCCCCGTCGATGAGGACGCCGCTGCCCGTTCCGAACGGAGTCTCAATGAATACTATGGTCGGGGCGACGAGGGCGTACACTTCTGTCGCCGTCAACGGAGCGTCGGTTACAGGCTCGGCGGTGCCAGTTGGCTCCGGCGTGGGCGTCGGTTCCGGTGTGGGAGTGCTTGTAGGAGCCGTCGTAGGTGTTGGCTGTGTTGTGGCGGTCGGTTCTGGTGTGGCCGTCGGCGTGGCGGTGGGCTCCGGTGTGGCGACCGCGGCTGTGAAGCCCAACACGTTGGGAGCACATCTCTCCAACTGTGCAATGAAATCATCAATCACAGCAGGGTCGTCGGGTGTGACAACAATCGCGAGCAAGTTGGCGCCTGCCACCCACTCCTCCAAGCATGACGCTTCGTCGTCGCTGAGATCCTCCGCGTTCACTTCCAAACCTTCAAGCCAGGCAGAGATCACCACCTCGGCTGCGAAGCCCAACAGGTTGGGAGCACATCTCCCCAACTGTGCGATGAAATCATCAATCACAGCAGGGTCGTCGGGTGTGACAACAATCGCGAGCCAGTTGGCGCCTGCCACCCACTCCTCCAGGCATGACGCTTCGTCGTCGCTGAGAGCCTCCTCGTTCACCTCCAAACCTTCAAGCCAGGCAGAGATCACCACCTCGGCTGTGAAGCGCAACTGGTTGGGAGCACATCTCTCCAACTGTGCAATGAAATCATCAGTCACAGCAGGGTCGTCGGGTGTGACGACTAACGCGAGCAAGTTGGCGCCTGCCACCCACTCCTCCAAGCATGACGCTTCGTCGTCGCTGAGATCCTCCGCGTTCACTTCCAAACCTTCAAGCCAGGCAGAGATCACCACCTCCGGCGCTTGCTGAAGACACGTAATCGTTCGGTCTCCCTGCTCCCAGCCCTGGGCTAACGGGAACAGGTAGGTGCCGGTTTGCCGGTCGCAGTTCTCGGAAACTTGGCTTACGAAGAAGCTCTCGCCCGGATACGCCTCGGCGTCGGCAAGCTGGAAAGACTTGAGCACCCGGTATTGCCAATCGCCCGCACAGGGCACGATGACCACAGTGTCGATGCTTATGCCCTCGGGCAACGTGGAATTGACGCAGTCGCCGTCCCTTAGCTCTGTCACCTGGATTTCGGCGCTGGGTGTAGGAGTCTCCGCCGTGGCGGTGGACGCGGCGGCAGTCTCGTTGGCTTGGCGGACAGACTGAGCATCGTCCTCGCAAGCGGCCATTGAGAGTGTGATGGACAGCAGTGCGACCAAGAGCATCGCGCCAGCGCCTGGAATACGGTGTGCAATGGACTTTGACATTTTCGCTCCTATCGCCTAACGTCGTATGATTGCTGGACTATTCGTTGCCCATGACAAGGCTTGCCGCACGAAAAGCAGCCCTCGCCAACGTAAATAGTAGAGAGCTTCCAGGCCGGATATAAGGAGCAAATGTCTATTTTGCTCTAGGCATTTATCTAGACATTTGTCTATAGAGATTCGTAGGCAGATGACTACTAGGGGCCTCTATGCCCATGCCGCGTCAGGTCTCAGCCCAGCGTGTTCAGGAAGCGGCGTGGACGCTCAACGGGACCCCCATCGGCTGAAGGCCGGGAAATGGCGGGGAGCGCGCGGGACGTGGGCCGTGAGCGTCGGAATCGCTGCGGCGGTCTGGAACAAGCCGGAGGCCCCCGCCGTTACAGCAGGGACCTCGTAGATGCCAGGTACGTTATCTGTCGGCCTGCTCCGTCGATCCCGGCGGACCGACAGCGTGCAAGGCAGGCTGCTTGCGGCGCGAATGTTGCGGGACTGCCTTGCCGTGGGACGTTGGGCGGGCGGTGGAGGCGCTATCGGGTCATCGGGAGTTGGTGCGGGAGAAACTCAGTCGAGCTCTCGGTCCACCAGTCCGTTTCGCACGGCCCAGACGACGATCTCCTGCTTGCTGCCGAATCCCAGCTTGTCCTGTATGTGGTAGATGGTGTTGCGGACCGTCGAAGAGCGGTTGCCCCTGGACTCGGCGATGGCGGCGTACGACATGCCCTGCGCGAACTGTGCGAGTATCTCCTTCTCCCTCACCGTCAGCGCCTTCCGCCTCGGCGAATCGATATCCTCCGGCAGGTGGCGCAGCCGCCTGAACACCCGTCTCATCACGTCACGCGGCATCCGGTATTCGCCTCCGGCTACGTCCCTGACCATAGCCAACAGCTGCTCCGTCCCGGTGAACTTCTGAAGGTATCCGTCGGCGCCGGCGGCCACCGCCTCTATGACCGCGTCCTTCTCGGTGGAAGCGGTCAGCATGAGCACCCTGACGTCTTCCAGGGCGTCTATGATCTCCCGGCACGCATCTATCCCGTCCCTGCCCGGCATCAGCACGTCCATGATGATGAGGTCCGGGACCACCTCCTTCGCCACCCGCTCCGCCTCCTCTCCATCGCCCGCGTGTCCCACCACCTCGAACTCGCCGGTTCGCTCCAGCAACTGCTGGAGACCGTCACGCATCACCGGGTGGTCATCCACCAGCAAGACTCTCACCGGGGTTGAAGTCATTTCAGCTCCCTCCTCTCATATGCCTAAAGGGAAGCTCGCAGGTCACCGCCGTTCTCCACTCGGACCCGCTCGTCTCCACTACGAGCCTGCCGCCCAGCCGCTCGGCGTCCTCCCTCATGTTCCTGAAGCCCTGGCCGCGCGTCGCGTAGTCATCGGGGAGGCCGGTCCCATCGTCGGCAATCGACATCCGCAGGCCGTCGCGCTCGAAGTCCAGGCCGACGCGGACGTGACTCGCATTCGAGTGGCGGAGGGCGTTGGTCAGGGCGTTGAAGGCGATGGAGAAGAGCGCTCCCCGCGTTGCGGTGGGCAGGGGCGGTTCGACGCCCGACTGCACCAGGTCGGCGGGAATGGAGGAGATGGTCGAGAAGGTCGCCGCCAGCGACTCCAGCACTCCACCAAGCTCCATGCCCTCGAAGATCTCCCCGATCTCCATCGGGTGCCTCATCTCCCACATCGCCGACCTGGACAGGGCCGAGGTCTCGTCGAGCGTGGACATCAGCTCCTCGTTCGACCGGTCGGCAAGCTCCTTCGCCCTCTCGATGCCCATCCCTATCAGGTAGGCGGACTGGGCCATCGTGTTGTGGATGGCGTGGGAGAGCTCGATGCGCTCCCGCTGAAGCGCCCGCTCCCTCTCCACCGCCTCCATCCTCCTGGTCCGCTCCACCCTGGAGATCAGGTTGACGACGACCACCACCGTGTACATCCCGGCAACCCTGATGAGCAGTATCTCCTCATCATTGGCCGAGAAGTCCAGCGCGGGCTCCACCGCGAGGCAGAGCGCCGCGTAGACGGCCGCCGCCATCGTGACCCATACTAGCGTGAGCCTGACCGATCCGAAGACCACCGCGAACAGGGCGAGGGATGGGTAGTACCCCACGAAAAAGGGGGACTCGAACCCCCGGTGCGCCGCAACGCCGCCGCTCAGCATCGCCAGGTCCAGGGCGCTCAGCGCAAGCATCCACCGCCAGGACACGGTCCTTTCCGTGGCGAGCCGGTAGTGCAGGTATCCGTTGGTGGCGAACAGCAGTATTGCAAGGGCGACGTTCGGCGCATACACCACCTCGTCGACGTTGAGTGGGTACAGCCAGGCGAAGGTGGCAATAGACAGGACGAACCAGCGTCCCCAGACATAGACCCTCGCCACGCGGCGCAGCTCGCCCGACTCCGGCAGGTCGAAGCTCCGCAGGAAGGCTGGAAGCGCGCTGGCCGCTGTGCTCACTGGATTCAGGACTCGTCTCCGTCAGGTTGGATTACGGCAGATTCGGCTGGAATGCGACTTGTCCCTCTACCCGGCGCGGTGTGCTCAGCCTCGAAATGAGAGGGTCTAAGTAGGCAAAATCCGTTAGGTGGTAATACCCGTCCAGCACTCATTCATATCCTAGAATTTAGTCCAATGAGATGAAGGCATCAAGGGCATATGAACCACACCGCTTATAGGCATGTGTCTATGCCCTGGACTCTAGGATTTGGCCGGATTTCCGCGTACTGTTGTGGAAACTAGCCGATTCGTGCTCCTCATATAGGTTGAGGCTTATCACGTTGCCTTCTAGAATGCAGCGAAATTTACCGTAGCGGGACCCACATGATGATGAAATACGATGACACGGACGCAATCGTGATGATGGGCGATGCTGGCGCGACGATCCAGCGGGTGCCGGGTTGATTCGGACCGTCCAGCTGATTGGGGTCGTGGCTCTCGCCGCAGTGGTCCTGACCGGGTGCGAGCGTCTGTTTCCTGACGTCGAGGACTGGATTGCCGACTCGGAGACGCTCGCACGACGCTTCGACGCGCGGCTGGGCGACCTGAAAGAGTGCGTCGAGGAGGACAGCTGCGAAGAGGCGCTTGATGCGGAGAGAGGCGTCTTCGTCATGTGCTCGTGGGTCATGTCGCGTGGAGATCTTGCTCCGGAGGGTTTCGAGGCGGCGGAGTGGCCTCGGTTCGACACGCTCTGCGAGGGGCTGGAGGGGGTGCTGGAGCTGCCGAAGGCGGACGCGCTCCTGCGCATTGAGGACCTCCAGGATGAGACAGACCGCATCAGTGAGGGAATCCGTGCCGACATCGAACCCCGAGAGCGGGAAAAGGCGGAATGAGACGAAGGTCAGGAACTGGCTGAGACTGCCTAGCGCCCATCGGAATGGATGTCACCGTGGGCACCATCCCCAGAGTCCAGCATCAGTTCCGACAATAGCCACCGGCCCACATTCCTCCACAGCCGTCCCAAGGTCTCGCGAGGTCACCCTCATCACTCGCGTCCCGCCATCGTCCCTTATGAGGTCAGGAGCCGCATCACACATTCAGACATCCTTTAGGACCCTGTCAATGCCGAAGCCGAGGGGCTCGGCAGTTTCACGGGCTGCCCGGCCACATCCCGAAACCCTTCTACCTGTCATCCACGTCGACCTACCTGGAAAGGTCCGAATCGGTACCCAGGCCTGCCGCTTCCAAATATGCGGTTCTTATGACGCTTGCCGGGATCGAGCGGACTCTCGTACAAGGGGGCAATTGATGGCCCGGAGCCGGATGGGTCGCCCCCTTTGAGCAATATGCTCAAGCTATATCCACGAAAGGGCCGCCAATTGGCTTTCGCTTTCGGCTTGCGAGACAGACTGCTCAAAACCGTTCACCCGACCGCGCGGATTGCGCTGTCGGGTTTGATGGCCGTCGCCGTGATTACGGCATGTGACAAAGGAGATATGCCTGCTCCGACTCAGGAGCCAACAGTCGCCACGACGCGGGAACCGACGCCCACGCCAATTCAGACCACCCGTCCCGGCGCGGCAGGGCTGGACGACCCTCTATTCCCCGGGCTGGGCAACGGCGGATATGAC
The DNA here is from genome assembly GCA_965217705.1 of Dehalococcoidia bacterium. Taxonomy (GTDB): domain Bacteria; phylum Chloroflexota; class Dehalococcoidia; order Lucifugimonadales; family CATOSD01; genus CATOSD01. Next base: position 506,279 of record CBDCJA010000002.1, read on the forward strand.
GTTTCCCGCTACACGGTGACCCTCAACATTGACGTGGAAGCCAACGAGATCTCGGGCCGGGCTCAAATCGAAGCCGACGCTACACAGGACCTCTCCTCGTTCAATCTGGACTTTCGAGGCTTAACGGTTACGCAGGTTGCCGTGGATGGCCGCCCAGCCGACCACTCTCGCGCCGGGTACGAGTTGACAATCAAACCTGGTGCGCCGATCCCCATAGGAACCACCTTCAATGCCGTGGTCTCTTACGAGGGTCGGCCTTCGACCAGCCCAGTGCCTGGGACGAGCCTCCTAACCGGCTGGATAGACTACGGGGGGGCGTCGCACTAACCGGCTGGATAGACTACGAGACCGGGATACTCGCGTACGGCGAACCCTGGGGGGCGTCGCACTGGTTCCCGGTCAATGAGCATCCATCCGATAAAGCCCTGTACACCTTCATGATCACGGTGCCCGAGCCTTATGAAGCGGCCTCAAACGGTGAATTGACCAGCACGACCGACCACGGGGAGACTGTGACGTACGTATGGGAGAGCGTCCATGAGATGGCCAGCTATCTGGCGTTCCTGGCGGTTGCACAGTTAGACGACGTCGCCAGTGAAAGTCCTGGGGGGATAACCGTCGTTGACTCGGTTGAAGCGTCGATAGACGAATCAGCAAGGGGTAGTCTGGATAGCGTCCCTTTGATAGTCGATTTCTTCAGTGAATTGTTCGGGCCGTATCCATTCGAGTCCACCGGCTCCGTCGTCATTGACGAGGCGATTCCGCCGCTGGAAACCCAACCACGGCCCGTCTACGGGATAGGGGCCCTGGAGGATTTCGGCGACAGGTTGATAGCCCATGAGTTGGCGCACCAGTGGTTTGGGAACCTGCTTACTCCCGCGTCATGGCAGGACTTGTGGCTGAGCGAGGGGTTCGCCACCTACGCTGAGTGGCTGTGGTTGGACCACAAGTCCGGCGATGGCTGTTTCGAGGAGTTCTGGGAGATGGTCTGGCGACCTGTCTATGGGCCGCCAGCGAATCCCGACCCCGACTCTCTTTTCAGCGGCAGCGTGTATGCAAGAGGCGCAATGGCCCTTCACGCACTGCGTGGCGAAATCGGCGACGAGGCGTTTTTCAAGACTCTGCGTGAGTATGTGTCCCGCCATGCCGGGGGTAACGTGACCACCGAAGACTTTGTCGTCGTGGCTGAGGAGATGGCGGGCAGGGAACTGGACGACCTTCTCGATTCCTGGCTCTTCGGTGAGACCACTCCTCTTCCGCCGGGAATGAACAGCGGTCTGGGCAATCAGCCAACTCCTTCTCCAGGTCGGGCTATTGGGGAGGGGTGTCTACACGGACATCGGTAACAGCCCCACGGTCCAACTTTATCTTCACCACGCCGCTCGTCAGCTACCGGATGCCAGATGGAGGGAGGCGGGAAAAGGCGGAGGCATGATTGTGAGGGGCGGAGGGCAGGGTGCTGGCGGAGCCTTTCTTGAGTCGCTTTGCCCCGGCCCACCACAATTGCCGGAGAGGGCCTTTGGGGGCCTCACAGTTCCCCTGCCACATCTCGAAGACGGTGCCGCCTGCCGTCCAGCCAAGAGCCAACATGGCGCTCCTTCCGTACCCCCTGCCCATACGCATCACACTACAGGAATCGACAGACCTCGGTGCGCCGACAGGCTGCCGAGCGACATCTCGAAGATGGCGGTATCTACCGTAAGCGGTGGTGGGCTGGACTTGACGAAATCAAGAACCGACGCCGATTCCGACATCGCACCGTCGCTCGGCATGGGGACCGTGTACGTCAGCGTCGCCTCGTCTCCCTCCACCTCGATGGCCTCCACGAAGTTGCGGATGAGCGCCTTGCGCTCGGGGATCGTCCCGTCCTTCAGGAAGTCCCGGAAGTCCGCAACGTACCGCGCTATCTCCTCGGTGTCGGGCAACTCCACTCTCCTCTGCTCAAGCTGGGTCTCTGCGTCCTCTCTCGCAGCCTCCAGCTGCTCCTCACGGTGCCTCAGAGACATGATGCGGGGCGACAGGACCTCCAGGGTCAGCTCGCTCGTCTCAATGGCCTCGTAGAGCTTCTCAAGACGCTTCCTCACGTCGGATAGCTCCGCCTCGACGACCTCCAGCCTGCCGGACAGCTCCCCGGCCATGGCGTCGATCTCCTCCGCAACCAGCGTCACCAGCGCCACGATGGTCTCCTCGTTCAGAATCCGCTCCCTGATCTTCTCCACCACGAACGTCTCCAGCCTCGGAGCGTTCAGGTAGCGGGCGCTGCACGTCCCCGCTCCCTCCCTGAACAGGGTGCCGCAGATGTAGTAGGCGAACTGGCCGCTCTTGGCTCCCTGGGCCGAGTAGGGCCTGCCGCACACCCCGCACTTGAGCAGCCCGCTCAGCAGGAACTTGCTCCCCACTCTACCGGGCCTCTGCACCTTCGGGGCGCGGTCGCTCATCGCCTGCTGCACGTCTTCGAACAGCTCCCTCGACACCAGGGCGGGCCACGCTTCCTCCACCCTTACAGGGTCCTGGGCCTTCTCGCCCTTGCTGTTCTTGCCCCATACGGCGGTTCCGGTGTACGCCTCGTTCCTCAGCACGTAGTGGAGCGTTCCCTTGTACCAGCGCTTGCCCCGGTTGGTGATGCCCCGGTCATTCAGCTCCTTGCATAGCTCCTTGAGGCCGCTGCCCCGCAGGGACTTCTCGAATAGCTCCTTTACCACCGGGGCGGTGGCCGGGTCAACCTCAAGGGTGGGGCGCTCCTTCGCCCCGTCGCTGACCTTGATCTTCCTGTAGCCGAAGGGGGCGTTCGAGCCTAGGAAGAAGCCTCTCGACGCGGCCTCCCTCATTCCCCGGACGACCTCCTGCGCCAAATTTTCGCTGTAGTATTCGTCCACGCTCTCGATGATGCCCTCAAGCAGCCTGCCGGTGGCGTTGTCCTCGGCCTGCTCGGTGATGGACACCACGCGGATGCCCTTGCGCCGCAGCTGGGACTTGAAGGCCACGGCGTGCTCGCGCTTGCGGGTGAAGCGGCTGAATTTCCATACGAGGATCACGTCGAAGGGGGCCTTCGGCTTGCCGCCCTCCTCGATCATCTCCCTGAACTGGGGCCTGTCGGCGACGCGGCCGCTCTCGGCCTCGTCCACGTACTCGCGGGCCACGGAGTAGTCGTTGGCCTTGGCGTACTCCTTGAGCGCCCTTAGCTGGGCGGACACGGACAGGTCCACGTCCTGTCGGTCGCTGGACACCCTGGCGTAGAGCGCCGCCGGCGTTAGGGGCTGTAGGTGATTCTTCTTCATGCTGTCCCTCCTCTTTCTGGAACACACTGAGTCTTACTCAGTATTATGATGCTTCCGGTTGAACATTGTCAATCGGCATCACTGCCAATTCACCCCTCCAGCGCCGACAGGAACCTGGGAGCGTTGAGGATTCTCACTCCCTCGTGTGTCCCAAGCGGCAACAGGTGACGCCGGTCGCCGGTGACCAGGTAATCGGCGGAAGCCTCCACGGCACACTCCAGGATGCGGTTGTCGGCGTGGCCCCCCTCGATCACCTCCGGGAGTCTACGGGGGTAGATGACCGTCGCGGCATTCCCAAGCACGCTGAGAGCCTGGGACGAGCGTTCCGCGTCCCAATCGAACTTGCGCCCAAGCACCCCGGCAGCTTCCTCCAGGATGAAGGTGGACACATAAAGCTCGAACCGTCCCCTGAGAGCCAGTTCGAGCACCAGGCGCTCATTGCCGGGGAAGTTCAGGCCGGAGACTATGACGTTGGTGTCGAGGACGACTCTCATGCACGGACCGAGCCAACCTCAGCCCGGTACTCTTCCACCAGCCGGGACACGTCATCGGGACCGATGCCCTTCTCCCTGGCCTTCGCCTCTCCGTACTGGAGCAGTTGTCTCCACTCGCACTCCTCGATGTAGCGGAGCACAGCCTCCCGGAGGAACTCGCTCCGGGACCGTCCCTGTTGCTTCATCACCTCGTCCACCCGGTCGGCCATCTCCGGCGGCAGCGAGAAAGTAATGGTCTTGGTTGTTCGCGGCATGTTCAAACCCCTTGTTATCGAGTCTTACCAAGATATTGCGCCATTTCCGACACCCCTGTCAAGCGTCTCCAGTGCTGACCCAGGGTACGCGGACAGACACTCCTCACAGGGCGCGAGATTCGAGGGAGCGTCGGCGGCGTCATGCCCGTGTACAGGAGAATGCACGGGGCGGCAAGTTGCAGCTCGGGCGGTTCCGTAGCTGGAATCGGGGTGTAAGGGACAGGCTGCTAAATTGGAGCGAGCAATTTGACTCCGGGGTTCCTTCCACGGTCATGGGGCAGTCGCAGCTACGAAATGGGGAAAGTGGAACATGGTGTTTTCGGGGGCGATGGGGCAGCGGTAGCTACGAAGTGGGGAAAGTGGAACACTGACATGGGGAGCGTCGGAAGACGGTTCCGTGAGCCGCTCAGTCTCCGTCTTCGTCCTCCCCGGGCGGCCTGGGCGCGGTCACGGACCGGGCCGGCTGACGCCGTAGGTGGGCGCGGGCGATCATCCGGGCGAGTATGCGAAGCCCGCGCCGCAGCGTCTCCTGCTGCTCGGCGGTGTACGCCGTCGCCCGGCGATTGGTCGGTGGATTCTCTCCGTTGGCGCTTCTCATCCCGCTCATCCCACCTCTTCGGCGTTTCATGGGCCAGGTCCTGCTGTCCAGTGTGAGCGGTCGAGACGTTGGGCATAACTACCTATGAGGGCGCTCACGTGAGCGCCCCTATAAGGCCTGGGGCGAATACCCTTATTGGCGATGCCGTTGGGGTGTACAGAGAAACGAAGTTGGTTGCAAAAATGCAAGTCGGGCTGTTTCGTAGCTGAAATGGGGCGGATCACCCCTCTACAGGACTGAAACAGTGAACACTTGGACTTGCGGGTACGTTCCGGACATGGTTTGCAAGTCCGTAGCTGAAAGTTGCATTTATGTAGGCGAGCGAGATCGGGTCGGGGTTACAAAGGCCATAGCTGGCAGTTGCACTTTTGCGGGGCGGCAGGAGGTCTGGAATCGGGGGATGGCGGGGACGGCCGACACCCAAAGATGGGAGCGGTCGAGGATCCGGGCAGGGGAGGCATGGCCCTCATAACACCCCGCACATGTGCGCGCCCCTATGCGGTCCGCCAAAACAGAGGGCGGCCACGCAGTTGTGGGGGTGTACAGGAGTTTGAGTTCCGTGACGGAGCGGCCAGAGTCGTGATTTCGTAGCTGAAACAGGGGTAAATCACCCCTCTACAGGACCTAAACAGGAAACACTTTGTCGAAACACGGCGTTCCGGACGGCAATGACATCGCCAAACGTGGGGAATGACATCAGCGGTCAGGTTGGAGCGGGGTCCCAATGACATTTGGCCCCCGAAAAGGCGATTGAAGTGGGGGTGCGTTACGTCTCCCGAAGACGGAGACCGGGGTGACGGGCCGACAGCGCTTCCTCTACCTCAGCACAAACCACCACAGGAGAACGCTGCCGATCAACAGCACGAGCAGCACCAGGGCGATCACGTGGACGACGTTGAGCACGCCCTTCGTCGCCTTGTGCGCGGCGACCTCCCTCCGGTGCTCCATCTCAAGCTCCAGGTACGGCCGTCTGGCCGTGGCTGCGGACTCCCTGGCCTCGTCTCGCTCCCGCTCCAACTCGGATGCCCGAAGGTTCAACTCGGACGCCTGCTGCTCCAACTCCCGCACGGTCCGCTCAAGCTCATGCTCCCTGGCGACGGCCCGGCGTAGCAGCTCCTCGTCGGTGATGTACTCCCCCGCCATCCGCACGAACACCCGGCGGCCCTCCCTGCGGACCTCGACCTCTCCATTTCTGATCTTCCGGTCCAGGGTCGAGAGGGAGACCTCCAGTTCCTCCGCAGCCTCCGCCTTCGTCACCCAGCGGACGTGCTCATCCATCGTTTCTCCCTCCCTATCGGCTGACACGTCAGAGTTCCCAAAGTGCAATCAAGTTGTCATCAGACTCGCCAGTTATTTTAGCATGGCTTCCCATTTTGTACCCTGACCGGTCAGGCGACACGTCAAGCCCGTTTCGTAGCTAAAACAGGGGTGATTTGGCCGTCGGTGGACCTCGGAAATCGGGCCGGTTGTGCCATTTTGTACCCCCCAGACAGCATGAAGGGGAGATAGGGACGTATCGTCGCTATCTATTCCCCCCTACAGGACATGACGCATCCGGTGGTAGAGACTGTCCCACTGGTAGGCTCTCAGTGCGGACAGCGGCAGTCGGGGAGACTCCGGTTCCCACAGGTGGACGCCATGACCGTCCGAGTATCCCTGTGTGGGACAGAACGGGTATGCACGACACGAAGATGGGCAGGGACATACGGCTCATGTGGGCGGCGGTGCGCACGTAGGTATCCTCGACCTCCTCGGTGTCCACGACGAACAGGGTGACGGGGTACGGCGGCTGGTCGTCCTTAGGCTCGTTGGAATGGTAATAGCGCGTGTAGGGTCTCAGGCGGGCAAAGACTCCCCTGGGGTGACGGGCGCGGAGCTCGTACTCGAAGTAGAACGGTATCCGAAGGCCCTGGGCTGTCATCTGCCCCACGGCGTCGGGTGCGATGGCCGAATCCCCCCAGTTGTAGGCCCGGTCGGACCTGGCTGTGGGGACGGACCACACCAGGTCGCTGTCGGGGTCGGCCCTGGCCTCGGCCTCCAGCTTCGACAGGAACCACGTGATGCCGTCCGCGTGCTTCGTTTGCCTCGCCCACGTCTCGATGCGGTGGCCCACGTGCCGCGTGCGGCCCTGTTTGTCTGTGGTTAGGGCGGTGCTCCATATGCCCTGCGTGGTGGGGAGCTGGGCGCGGTCCCTGTGGGTGACGTAGCGTATACCCTCGGCGGACAGGGTGTAGCGTGTGTCTCCGCGCTTTCCTCTCTGTTCGACCAGGCCCCAGGTGTTCACGAGGCTGCGCATCATCTGGCTGACACGTCCCTCGGAGACGCCGAGCCAGAGGGCAAGGTGCTCACGGGGGATCATCGGGTGATCGGTGATGAGGTCCAGCGTCCGCTTCTCCGACGGGCTGACGCCGAAGGTGGGCGCAGCCTGCGCCATGCGCTCGGGACGGGGCAGCGACGCCCGCTTCCGCTCCGGCGACTGAGTGCGAGGCCCTCCGCCGGGTCTGCCGTGGGAGCTGACCGTCTCCAGTGTGGAGTACGAGAGCCCGAACAGCCCCGTGGGTTCGCACCAGAGGCGAAGGTCCCGTCTTTCGAGGGCGTCCCTGGACTCCACGGCGATGAAGCAGTCACGAAGATCGTTGTTGATGCAGAACCTCGCCGTCCTCCGCAGCTCCCATGCGCTGGGCACCAGGACCAGAACGGTGCCGGGGCGACGGGTGTAGTCGTACCCCGCAATGGCCCTCAGCCGGTCGTAGAGAGACCGGCGCCGCAGGGCCTGGCCCTGGCGCACCACGCCGAAGCTGCGGCCGTCGTGCAGGGTGATGGCGGCGTCGAAGCGTCCTCTGCGGTGGAACTCGACGCGGGTGCGGAGCCCGTCGATGCCGGGGGACATCGAGGCGGCGAGTCGGTAGACGGCGGCCACCGCGTCCATCCGGCGGATGAGTAGCGTGAGCCACTCCCTGGACATGGGGTAGGCCCGCACGAAGTCCGATGGCGTCTCAAAGCCGAGCACCCAGGCGGCTTCACGGATTCCCTGCGTCATCAGGTGGTATCTCTGGCTCGACGGCAGGTGTGCGGTGCCGTGGCTGACCCGCCCGGCGATGCCATCGGCCAGCAGGCCGGCCAGGTTTCTGTGGACCGTGGCGTGGGGTGTCAAGGGCAAAGCGTCGTTGGGATGGCATGGCTTGTGAGTTTTGTTATCACATTGGGGAATTTGCCGGAGGGGGTGGCGGAAGCCCTCTTTTGCGGCGGCGGCAGCGGCGACAATGACTGCGTTGTTTGGCTTTGCCGGGGTTTCCGACCATAGAAAGCTTGGGGGCACGCGACCCCTGTTGCCCGGGTATGACCTGACGGATTTGATTCGCTCTCTGGAATGGTCGCCCACGAGGGAATGCTGCCGCTGTGGATTTGACGTAGCTCTGCGCAAGCAGCGCAGGCCGGACCGACTGAGTTGATGAATCCCCTTGTTCCCGGTCCAGTCCGGCGGTTGGAGTCTGACGTTGGTCCTTCAGCCGTCTGGCACCCGTTCGGCGCCTCAGAGTTTGATCGCTCTGGTCGTCGGGCACCGGTCCGGCGGATGAGTTTTGTCGCTTCTGCCGTTGGATCATGAAGGCGCAGCGACTGATCCCGCTTAGTCCTCAGAGGGTGTGTGAGAAGTTCAAATTAGGTTGGTGCTAAGCGTCGGAGCATTAGATGAATCATAGCTATGTGGATCCAGGCCTCCGTTGTCTCGGACAGAGCTTCGTAGTCCTTGCTCAGCCGACGGCACCTGCTGAGCCACGCGAATGTCCGTTCAACCACCCATCTTCTCGGCAGCACCTGAAAGTGGTGGCTGTCCCTGGGGCGCTTGACAATCTCGAGCGCCCAGCCTGTCAGGGCCCAGACCCACTCGATCAGCTTTCCAGCATAGCCAGCATCGGCCCAGACCAACCTCATGCGGGGAAACCGCCCTGTCAATTTATCGATGACCAGCTTCGCTCCATCTCTATCCTGGATATTGGCAGGATGCACCACCACCGCCAGCAGCAACCCCATGGTATCTACAATGATGTGTCGCTTTCGACCGTTGACCTTCTTGCCAGCATCATAGCCACGAGGCCCCCTTTTTCCGTCGTCTTAACAGACTGGCTGTCTATGATGGCCGCGCTAGGTGTCGGGTTGCTGCCTTCGGCCATCCGAACTTTGGGCCGCAGGGCCTCATGGACTCGTTCCCATGTACCATCCTGTCTCCATTCCCGAAAATACCACCACACGGTGCCCCAAGGTGGGAGGTCATGCGGCATGGCTCGCCATGTGCAGCCGTTGCGCAGAACGTACACAATGCCGTTGACGACCTCCCGCAGGTCTACAGTACGTGGCCTTCCCCCGGTTTTGGCTGCCGGGAGTAGCGGAGCGAGCATCTTCCACTGTTCATCAGTCAGGTCGCTGGGGTATGCTTTGCGTTTCATGCCTCCATTCTAATATATATACAAGACTTCTCACACACCCTCTCAGGCAGGCTGAGGCGTTGATGGCTTCCGCTCACGGCGCCCCAGCCGGAACCCCAACCCGTCGAGGCCCATGTCGCCGCTTCACCAGGCATCCCATTCCAGGCGCGGAACCCCTACCCCAACGGCGCACCGTTGTTGTCAAGGAGGTGGCGTAGAGAGACAGGACGGCATGCCGGATTCCCTTACCCATCAGGCCTGATTGGCGGAGCGGCTGAAACGCTTCGCGGTCTTCACCTTGCGGTCGAGCGGATAGCAAGCTCCGGCCGCTTCCCCACCAGACTGCGGCGCAGCTGCTGAACGGCATTAGCAGCGGCGCCGCAGGTTTCACACGCTCTGGTCAAACGCCGACGACAGCAGACCGGACGCTTACCGTTGCAACGCAGTCTCCCTTGGGCCGGTACTATAAGGCATAGTCACCGGCAGGGCCGCGTTCCTCTCCCTATCCCTCACCTAGCAGCTTCCCAGGAATTACACCGTGGCCGAGCTGCGCCCTTCGCAAACCCCCAACCGGCTTTCCGTAAAACGCCAGACCCAGGGCGCAGCGCGTCCGGCGCGGGGGGGTGAAGCAAGGTCATCCAATCCACCAAGGGCCTGTTGGCGGAACTCCTTGACTGGCAGAAACCCAAGGCCTGTCGCCCCCGGGGTGACGAGGCGGCAACTAAAGGCGGCAACCTGAGCCGCCGCGACAACTGAAAATCCACAACTTGAAGACAAGCGGGGTCGGTTCATTTGGGCCGGCCCCGCTTTCTGCGTTCTGTAGGAAGCGACAGGAAGGCTACCAGCATTGACACCAAGGCAAGGTCCGACACCGACGGCAACTCCGTACCGACTGCGGCACAGGGACAGATCAAGGGCAAGCCCGAGAGCGAGCTTCGGGCTGCCGCCTGGCGGCACGGCCTCAACCTGAAGGAACTGGCGGACAGGATGGGCGTCAATTACGGCTACCTGTCCCCGGTGGCCAGCGGGTACCGCCCCTGGACTCCCATGCTGCGGGAAGGGGCCATGGCGGTGCTGGACCAGGCCGCCCGGCCAGGGCGTCATCTACTGGCCGGCCGGCCTGATCCAGGGGGAAAGCACCTACATCCGGGAGCAGGCCCGGGAGATGGGCTCTAGCCTGAAGGGCCTGGCGGAACACGTGGGGGTGAGTTCCGGCTACATGACCCAGGTGTGCCGGGGCCGGGTGTCGGTGACCCACGTAGTGGACGATCGGGGCTACTCCGTGATGCTGACGAAACCGGAGCCGGAAGGTGCATAGTGGCATGCTGCAGAAATGAGACAACCTCTGCTTGTTTACATGGAGTGACGATGTTATGGAGCCAGGCGTTCGGCTCCGGGACCGAAGTGATAGGGATGTTGATGATGAGTCAGGCAGAGTACCGGTTGCGGGGTATTGGTCATTGCGGCTCTCCGATTCGTCGGTAGCCGCATGTTGGCCCGCAACCGGACAGGGCAAGGCGGGAACTACTACAACTTTCCAATATCGTCCGAGGCGCCCGGGGCAGCCGTGACACCGTTTACGCTGAACCCCGCTCTCTCGCGAGTGTCACTCTCTGCCCGGCGAGACACAGTGGCCAACATGTCCAAGGCAACCGCTGCAAATGACAAGTGAGGGCCGGACACTTGATGATCTGAACTGCCACCCTCTATGTCCATGGACCCGGGAATCAACCATTCGAGAAATGCGCGCCGTGGTGCCAGACTGCACAATGCCTATTGGATCGGATTTACTGTGTAATCCGTAACTCTCACCCCGCAACTGGCTCCGCTACCTATCCTTCCGTCATAGAAACCGTCAATCTCGAAGTCCTCTTCAGAACCCGCGTTGAGCCTAAGGATGTTATCAGTGCCTATCTCTGTTTCGTCTCCTCCCTCAACGATATAACCAGTTAGTTCCAAAAGTAAGAAACTGTAGTTGGAGCTCACTGTGCCTTCGATTGTGACCCGCGTACGGCCGGTGAAGGAATTGTATTCGCCGCCGCAATCATCAATATCAATGTCGAACTCAAGACGTTGTGTACTGACGGTTACGGCCACCCCGCTGGAGCAGTTGTTGTCGGTAACGCTCTCGCCCGTGACGCTGTCCACGCAGGCCCCGTAGTAGTAGGTCCCGGCAGTGGACGGCGCGATCAGACTGATCGACTCAGGGCTGGTCCCCGACGCCGCCAGCCCGCCCACTGGGTCCGTGCCGACCGCCGTGTCAGCTGACGAGATGGTGGAGTTGGTGGAGCGGTAGTAGCGCAGCGTCGTCGCGGCTGACGAGCCGCTGCCCAGGTTGCGCACCGTGGCGCTCAGCGTGAACGACGCCCCGGCCGTCGGGCTGCTGTCGCTCACCGAGGGCGTCCCCACCACCAGATCGGGGGCGGTAGCGACGCTGACGGTCACAGCCACCCCACTGGAGCAGTTGTTCCCCGTATTCGACTCCCCGGACACCGATGCCACGCAGGCCCCGTAGTAGTAGGTCCCGGCCGTGGACGGCGCGGTCAGACTGATCGACTCAGGGCTGGTTCCCGACGCCGACAGCCCGCTCACTGGGTCCGTGCCGACCGCCGTGTCAACTGCCGAGATGGTCGAGTTGGTGGAGCGGAAGTAGAGCAGGGTAGTGGATTCCGACAGGCCGTCTCCCTGGTTGCGCACCGTGGCGCTCAGCGTGAACGATTCCCCGGTGGTTGGGCTGCTGTCGCTCACCGAGGGCGCACCCACCACCAGGTCCGGCGCGGCGGCGGCGGTTACGGTCACCGTCACCGCCGTCGAGCAGTTGTTCGTGGTATCAGACTCCCCGGACAGCCGGTCCACGCAGGCGCCGTAGTAGTAGGTCCCTGCCGTGGACGGCGCGGTCAGGCTGATCGACTCGGCGCTGGTCCCCGACGCCGCCAGCCCGGGCACTGGGTCCGTGCCTGCGGACGTGTCGCTGGATGATATGGTCGAGTCGGTGGAGCGGTAGTAGCGCAGGATAGTGGATGCCGACGGGCCGTCTCCCTGGTTGCGCACTGTGGCGCTCAGGGTGAACGACGCCCCGGTGGTCGGGCTGTTGTCGTCCACCGATGGCGAGCCAACGACCAGATCGGGGGCGGTAGCGACGCTAACCGTTACGGTCACCGCGCTGGAACAGTTGTTCCCGGTATTCGACTCCCCGGACACCGAGCCCACGCAGGCCCCGTAGTAGTAAGTACCGAGTGCGGACGGCGCTGGGGTTGAGGTGGTCTTATCCGCGCTGCCAGATGCGCTCAGGCCATCCACAGAGGAAAAGCCCGGTGCCCCGCCTGTTGGGACTACTCTGTCGCCAGTGGTGATGGTCGCATCGGTGGAGCGGTAATAGTCGATTGTGGTAGCGCTTGATGGACCATTGCCCTGGTTGCGCACGGTGGCGTTCATAATGAAGTACTGACCGGGGACCGGTCTACTGTTGCCAACCGTGAATGCGCTGACCACCAGGTCCGGTGCCGATGGATCGCCAACCGTAATAGACACCGCGCTGGAGCAGTTGTTGTCGGTAACGCTCTCGCCCGTGACGCTGTCCACGCAGGCCCCGTAGTAGTAGGTCCCGGCCGTGGACGGCGCGGTCAGACTGATCGACTCGGCGCTGGTCCCCGACGCCGCCAGCCCGGACACCGCATCCGTGCCTTCGGACGTGTCGCTGGATGATATGGTCGAGTCGGTGGAGCGGTAGTAGCGCAGCGTGGTGGATTCCGACAGGCCGTCTCCCCGGTTGCGCACCGTGACGCTCAGCGTGAACGACGCCCCGGTGGTCGGGCTGCTGTCGCTCACCGATGGCGAGCCAACCACCAGATCGGGGGCGGGAGGGGTTCCGACGGCCACAGCCACCCCGCTGGAGCAGTTGTTCGTGGTATTCGACTCCCCGGACACCGAGTCCACGCAGGCCCCGTAGTAGTAGGTCCCGGCCGTGGACGGCGCGGTCAGACTGATCGACTCAGGGCTGGTCCCCGATGCCGCCAGCCCGGACACCGAATCGGTGCCCACCGCCGTATCCAACGACGAGATGCTGGCGTCGGTGGAGCGGTAGTAGCGCAGGGTGGTGGATTCCGACAGGCCGTTGCCCCGGTTGCGCACCGTCGCGCTCAGCGTGAACGATTCCCCGGTGGTCGGGCTGCTGTCGCTCACCGATGGCGAGCCAACCACCAGATCGGGGGCGGTAGCGACGCTAACCGTTACGGTCACCGCGCTGGAGCAGTTGTTGTCGGTAACGCTCTCGCCCGTGACGCTGTCCACGCAGGCCCCGTAGTAGTAGGTGCCTGCACTCGAAGGGGCGGTCACACTGATCGACTCGGCGCTGGTCCCCGACGCCACCAGCCCGGACACCGAATCGGTGCCCACCGCCGTATCCAACGACGAGATGCTGGCGTCGGTGGAGCGGTAGTAGCGCAGGGTGGTGGATTCCGACAGGCCGTTGCCCCGGTTGCGCACCGTGACGCTCAGCGTGAACGATTCCCCGGTGGTCGGGCTGCTGTCGCTCACCGATGGCGAGCCAACCACCAGATCGGGGGCGGTAGCGACGCTAACCGTTACGGTCACCGCGCTGGAGCAGTTGTTGTCGGTAACGCTCTCGCCCGTGACGCTGTCCACGCAGGCCCCGTAGTAGTAGGTGCCTGCACTCGAAGGGGCGGTCACACTGATCGACTCAGGGCTGGTCCCCGACGCCGCCAGCCCGGACACGGAGTCGGTGCCCACCGCCGTATCCGACGACGTGATGCTGGAGTCGGTGGAGCGGTAGTAGGTGAGCGTGGTCGCGGCTGACGAGCCGTTGCCCAAGTTGCGCACCGTGGCGCTCAGCGTGAACGATTCCCCGGTGGTCGGGCTGCTGTCGTCCACCGATGGCGAGCCAACCACCAGGTCCGGGGCGGGAGGGGTTCCGACGGCCACAGCCACCCCGCTGGAGCAGTTGTTGTCGGTAACGCTCTCGCCCGTGACGCTGTCCACGCAGGCCCCGTAGTAGTAGGTGCCGGCCGTGGACGGCGCGGTCACACTGGTCGACTCAGGGCTGGTCCCCGACGCCGCCAGCCCGGACACGGAGTCGGTGCCCACCGCCGTATCCGACGACGTGATGCTGGAGTCGGTGGAGCGGTAGTAGCGCAGCGTGGTCGCGGCTGACGAGCCGCTGCCCTGGTTGCGCACCGTCGCGCTCAGCGTGAACGATTCCCCGGTGGTCGGGCTGCTGTCGTCCACCGATGGCGAGCCAACCACCAGGTCCGGGGCGGGAGGGGTTCCGACGGCCACAGCCACCCCGCTGGAGCAGTTGTTGTCGGTAACGCTCTCGCCCGTGACGCTGTCCACGCAGGCCCCGTAGTAGTAGGTGCCTGTGCTCAAAGGGGCGGTCACACTGATCGACTCGGCGCTGGTCCCCGATGCCGCCAGCCCGGACACCGAATCGGTGCCCACCGCCGTATCCGATGACGAGATGCTGGAGTCGGCGGAGCGGTAGTAGCGCAGCGTGGTCGCGGCTGACGAGCCGCTGCCCTGGTTGCGCACCGTGGCGCCCAGCGTGAACGACGCCCCGGCGGTCGGGCTGCTGTCGTCCACCGATGGCGCACCAACCACCAGGTCCGGGGCGGGAGGGGTTCCGACGGCCACAGCCACCCCGCTGGAGCAGTTGTTGTCGGTAACGCTCTCGCCCGTGACGCTGTCCACGCAGGCCCCGTAGTAGTAGGTGCCTGTGCTCAAAGGGGCGGTCACACTGATCGACTCGGCGCTGGTCCCCGATGCCACCAGCCCGGACACCGAATCGGTGCCCACCGCCGTATCCGATGACGAGATGCTGGAGTCGGCGGAGCGGTAGTAGCGCAGCGTGGTCGCGGCTGACGAGCCGTTGCCCTGGTTGCGCACCGTGGCGCTCAGCGTGAACGACGCCCCGGCCGTCGGGCTGCTGTCGCTCACCGTGGGCGCACCAACCACCAGATCGGGGGCGGTAGCGACGCTAACCGTTACGGTCACCGCGCTGGAACAGTTGTTGTCGGTAACGCTCTCGCCCGTGACGCTGTCCACGCAGGCCCCGTAGTAGTAGGTGCCTGCCGTGGACGGCGCGGTCACACTGGTCGACTCGGCGCTGGTCCCCGACGCCGACAGCCCGCCCACGGAGTCGGTGCCCACCGCCGTATCCGATGACGAGATGCTGGAGTCGGCGGAGCGGTAGTAGCGCAGCGTGGTCGCGGCTGACGACCCGCTGCCCTGGTTGCGCACCGTGGCGCTCAGCGTGAACGACGCCCCGGTGCTCGGGCTGCTGTCGTCCACCGATGGCGAGCCAACCACCAGATCGGGGGCGGTAGCGACGCTAACCGTTACGGCCACCCCGCTGGAGCAGTTGTTGTCGGTAACGCTCTCGCCCGTGACGCTGTCCACGCAGGCCCCGTAGTAGTACGTGCCTGCGCTCGAAGGGGCGGTCACACTGGTCGACTCAGGGCTGTGCCCCGACGCCGACAGTCCGCCCACTGGGTCCGTGCCGGCGGACGTGTCGCTGGATGATATGGTCGAGTCGGTGGAGCGGTAGTAGCGCAGCGTCGTCGCGGCTGACGAGCCGCTGCCCAAGTTGCGCACCGTGGCGCTCAGCGTGAACGACGCCCCGGTGCTCGGGCTGCTGTCGTCCACCGATGGCGTGTCCACCACCAGGTCCGGCGCGGCGCTGCTAGTGTCCGTGTTGCCGGTGGCGATGTTCGACGCCGGACCCGTCCCTGCAGAGTTGATGGCCGAGACCTGGTAGTGCCGCGTAGTCCCCGCTGTCAACCCGGTGTGGGAGTAGGTAGTGGCGACATTGCCCGTGTTGGCCACGAGATCGGTCCAAGTGGACCTGTCCTCCGAGACTTCGATCCGGTATCCTGTGATGGCCGCTCCACCATCGCTGGGTGGCGCACTCCACGACAGGTCTATCCGGGTCTGCCCGTTCCCCGCCGCCGTCAATCCCTTAGGCGCCCCCGGAGGGTTGTGCGGCGTAGGCGGGCCAAAGAGGTAGAGGGTGATGAGCCTTATAACCTCGGCTTTGCTGATGGTCTCATCTTCGCCACCAAAGAGGTAGTCGGTTATGGCCGCTATGACCTCGCTTTTCTCTATCGTGGCGTTGTTATTGGTGTCGTACCGGTCAATCAAAGGGTCCCCGGTAGTCTGCTCACGGCAGTTGACAACGCCAACCCTGGTAGCGATGTTCTCCAGCCACGCCTCAAATGAGGCGTCTGTTGGCGCGCACACCCCAGTGCCACTCAAATCGAGATAGGTGAGCGAGGTCAGGCCGGTGAAGGAGCCGGGCAATGGTCCCGAAAGGCCCGAATTGTCGTTGAGGTACAACCTCTGCAGGTTGGAGAGGCTGCCCAGCTCCACCGGTATCTCTCCCGCCAACCGGTTGTTGCCGAGGGACAATTCAGCGACCCGACCATCGTTGTCGGTGATGACGCCGTGCCATTCTCCGATGGGCTCGGCGCTCAGCCAGTTGGTCTCGTTCGACCAGTTCGGGCCGTCGGTGGCGTTGTAGAGGGCGACCAAGGCGACCCGGTCGGTGGACGGGTTCGTCTGCGCTTCAGCCAACTCCGTGCCGGCCGCGCTGCCAAGGGCCATGGCGACAACCGCCATCAAAGCGGCGAGAAATCCGGCGATATACCTTGCCGTCTTCGTTCTCCCCCGGGGGAGAAGCGAGGGCGGTGTCGCCGCCGTGGACCTCATGCTGAAGATGCCCCGGTGGCTCCCGTTGGTCTCGCCCATAGTGCGCTCCTAGACGTAGAGTCGTCATTTGTAACCGCTATGCGGTTTCGTTGCCCACGACAACGCTTGCCGCCCGAAAAGCAGCCCTCGCCCACGTAAAGCGTACTGAGCCTCCAGGCCGGATATAAGGAGCAAATGTCTATTTTGCTCTAGGCATTTCTCTAGACATTTGTCTATAGGAATTGCATAGGCAAATGCCTACGAGGGCCTATGCCCATGCCGCGTCAGGTCTCAGCCCAGCGTGTTCAGGAAGCGACGTGGGCGCTCAACGGGACTCCCGTCGGCTGACGGCCGGGGAATGGCGGGGTGTAGCCTTGAGCGTCGGAATCGCTGCGGCGGTCTGAAACAAGCCGGAGGCCCCCGCCGTTACAGCAGGGGCCTCGTCGCTGGCCGCTCCGTCGCCTGACGGCCTGCCCCGTCGGTTCTCGGCGGGCCGCTAGGAGGGCAAGGCAGGAGGCTTGCGGCGCGAATGCTGCGGGACTGCCCTCTAGCCGGCTAACCGGGTCGGATGGGTCGTTGGCACGCGTAGGTTGGAGGTCTGCCTTGCCGTGGGACGTTGGGCTGGCGGTGGAGGCGCTATCGCGTCATGGGGAGTTAGTGTGGGAGAAACTCAGCCGAGCTCTCGGTCCACCAGTCCGTTCCTCACGGCCCATACGACGATCTCCTGCTTGCTGCCGTACCCCAGCTTGTCCTGTATGTGGTAGATGGTGTTGCGGACTGTCGATGAGCGGTTGCCCCTGGACTCGGCGATGGCGGCGTACGACATCCCCTGCGCAAACTGCGCGAGTATCTCCTTCTCCCTCGATGTCAGCGCCTTACGCCGTGGCGAATCGATATCCTCCGGCAGGTGGCGCAGCCGCCTGAACACCCGTCTCATCACGTCCCGCGGCATCCGGTACTCGCCTCCGGCGACGTCCCTGACCATTGCCAACAGCTGCTCCGTCCCGGTGAACTTCTGAAGGTAGCCGTCGGCGCCGGCGGCCACCGCCTCTATCACGGCGTCCTTCTCGGTGGAGGCGGTCAGCATGAGCACCCTGACGTCCGCCAGCGCGTCTATGATCTCCCGGCACGCATCTATCCCGTCCCTGCCCGGCATCAGCACGTCCATGATGATGAGGTCCGGGACCACCTCCTTCGCCACCCGCTCCGCCTCCTCTCCGTCCCCCGCGTGTCCCACCACCTCGAACTCGCCGGTCCGCTCCAGCAGCTGCTGGAGACCGTCACGCATCACCGGGTGGTCATCCACCAGCAAGACTCTCACCAGGGTTGAAGCCATTTCAGGTCCCTCCTCTCACGTGCCTGTAGGGAAGCTCGCAGGTCACCGCCGTCCTCCACTCGGACCCGCCCGTCTCCACGACGAGCCTGCCTCCCATGCGCTCGGCGTCCTCCCGCATGTTCCTGAATCCCTGGCCGCGCGTTGCGTAGTCGTCGGGGAGGCCGGTCCCATCGTCGCAAATCGACATCCGCAGGCCGTCGCCCTCGAAGTCCAGGCCGACGCGGACGTGACTCGCATCGGAGTGGCGGAGCGCGTTGGTCAGGGCGTTGAAGGCGATGGAGAACAGCGCTCCCCGCGTTGCGATGGGCAGGGGAGGCTCGACGCCCGTCTGCACCATCTCGGCGGGAATGGAGGAGATCGTCGAGAAGGTCGCCGTCAGCGACTCCAGCACCCCGCCAAGCTCCATCCCCTCGAAGATCTCCCCGATCTCCATCGGGTGCCTCATCTCCCACATCGCCGACCTGGACAGGGCCGAGGTCTCTTCGAGCGTGGACATCAGCTCCTCGTTGGACCGCTCGGCAAGCTCCTTCGCCCTCTCGATGCCCATCCCTATCAGGTAGGCGGATTGGGCCATCGTGTTGTGGATGGCGTGGGAGAGCTCGATCCGCTCCCTCTGAAGCGCCCGCTCCCTCTCCACAGCCTCCACCCTCCTGATCCGCTCCACCCTGGAGATCAGGTTGACCACGACCACCACCGTGTACATCCCGGCAACCCTGATGAGCAGTATCTCCTCATCATTGGCCGAGAAGTCCAGCGCGGGCTCCACCGCGAGGCAGAGCGCCGCGTAGACGGCCGCCGCCATCGTGACCCATACTAGCGTGAGCCTGACCGATCCGAAGACCACCGCGAACATGGCGAGGGACGGGTAGTACCCCACGAAGAAGGGGGACTCGAAACCCCGGTGCGCAGCAACGCCGCCGCTGAGCATCGCCAGGTCCAGGGCGCTCAGCGCGAGCATCCACCGCCAGGAGACGCTCTTTTCCGTGGCGAGCCGGTAGTGCAGGTATCCGTTGGTGGCGAGCAGCAGCATTGCAAGGGCGACGTTCGGCCCATACACCACCTCGTCGACGTTGAGCGGGTACAGCCAGGCGAACGTGGCAATAGACAGTACGAACCAGCGTCCCCAGACATAGACCCTGGCCACGCGGCGCAGTTCGCCCGGCTCCGGCAGGTCGAAGCTGCGCAGGAAAGCTGGAAGCGCGCTGGCCGCTGTGCTCACTGGATTCAGGACTTGTCTCCGTCAGGTTGGATTACGGCAGATTCGGCTGGAATGCGATGTGTCCCTCTACCCTGGGCGGTGGGCTCGGTCTCGAAAAGGGAGGGCCTAAGTGGGCAAACCCACCATGTGGAATTACCCGTCCAGCATTCATTCTTATCCTTAGAATCTAGTCCAATATGCTGCAAGGCATCAAGGGCGTATGAACCAAACCAGCTATAGGCATGTGTCTATATCTTGCCCTGTCATGAGGGACGGCGCGAGGCGGTGGTGGTCTGGCCTGTGCGGAACGGACTGATTTCGACGACTCGGAGCGGATTCGCACTGCGGCGAAGCAGCTCCGCAGCAAGCTGGGCGACGACACTGACCATCCCGCCTACACCTTCACCGAACTCAGGGTCGGCTACCGGATGGAAAGTGGTGATGGGGGAGGAGGGGGGAAGAGTGACAGAGATGGAGGAGGAGACAGGGCCAACGTGCCGCTTGTTGCGTTCCTTCTCCCTGCCACGCCATACTATTCAGGCCGAGGGCATCTACCGTCCACGCAGGCCCCAATTGTGCGTCCGGGCTGGGCCAGCCTAGATCCGGACGGGGAAGGGAAGGCGAGATTCGGTGCCTAGCTTGCTGGCCTCGCCCGTTCCCAGTGACCCTCCCTCTCCGGCAGGCTGTTGTGGGGCACCAATCTGACCTGGCTTGAATGGACCCAAACCGACTGCCCACGAGTACTTAAGCGTTCCGTGTCGATTGAGTCCGTTGAATGGAAGTTCTTGATCTTATCAAGTCTGGTGAGCTGGCCCTGCCTCCTCAATAGTCGGAGGCGGTAACCTCCCGCGAGTCACAGTCTCTCTCCTGGCCATCTCAAATTCTGGGGTGGCTAGGAATTATCACAGACCTCTAAGCCTAGCTGGTCGATGTCGTTGGCTTCCACAGCCGCCAAGCCTGATGGCACGCAGCCGGTCAGCTGGTTGCCGGAGAGATACAGGCTTACCAATTTGGATAGTTTGCCCAACTCCGGGGGAATCGGCCCGCTCAGATGATTCCCGGAGAGCCTGTCAAATTTGAGAGGCCACCCAACCCCGGGAGAATCGGCCCGGTCAACTCATTGTCCCCGAGTTCAAGAAAACCTAATTCTGAGAGGCTGCGCGTCAAGCCTGTCAAATTTGAGAGGCCACCCAACCCCGGGAGAATCGGCCCGGTCAACTCATTGTCCCCGAGTTCAAGAAAACCTAATTCTGAGAGGCTGCCCAACTCCGGGGGAATCGGCCCGCTCAGATGATTCCCGGAGAGCGTCAAGCCTGTCAAATTTGAGAGGCCACCCAACCCCGGGGGAATCGGCCCGGTCAGCTGGTTTCTACCGAGGTTCAGATGTATCAAGCTGGTGAGGTTGCCGAGCTCCGGTGGAATCGGTCCGCTCAACTGATTGCCCCAGAGTGCAAAATCTTCTAATTCTGAGAGGCTGCCCAGTTCTGGCGGAATCGGCCCGGTCAGCTGGTTCTCACCGAGGGCCAGAGATCTCAATATGGATAGTTTGCCCAACTCCGGGGGAATCGGCCCGCTCAACTGGTTTGAGGATGCCCACAGGTTTTCTAGTTTGGCGAGGTTGCCCAATTCCGGCGGAATCGATCCGGTCAGTTGGTTATCAGAGAGCCGCAGCCAGTACAATTTGGAGAGGTTGCCGAGCTCCGGGGGAATCGGTCCGGTCAGCTGATTGCCATTGAGTGTCAGAGCTATCAATTTGGAGAGGTTGCCGAAATCCAGGGGAATCGGTCCGGTCAGCTCATTGACCCGGAGTTCAAGAGCTTCTAGTTCTGAGAGGCTGCCCAACTCTGGGGGAATCGGTCCGGTCAGCTGGTTTTCATAGAGCCACAGGGATATCAAGCCGGAGAGATCACCCAGTTCCGGGGGAATCGGCCCGCTCAGTTGGTTTTCACTGAGCCACAGGTATACCAATTCTGAGAGGCTGCCCAACTTCGGCGGAATCGGTCCAGTCAGCTGGTTGCCCAGGAGTTTCAGATGTATCAAGCTGGAGAGGTTGCCGAGCTCCGGTGGAATCGGCCCAACAAGCCGGTTGTCCGAGAGGTCCAGCCGGATCGGAGAGCCGCCAGAGTCGGTGAGCACACCGTACCATTGGTCGAGCGGGGCCTCGCTCAGCCAGTTCTCTTGGTTCTTCCAGCCCGGACCGTTGGTGGCATTGTATAGCGCGACCAGTGCGTCTCTGACTTCGGGCGATGGCGCGGACTTTGGCGCGGCAGTATAGCCGGGAATTGGGCGGCCATGAAGAGAGTGATACAAGTGGCGGAACTCGTCCTGCTGCAATGGCGGAGTGTTCTTCAGGAACGTCTGGTAAATTTCGTCTTCTGTCACCCCCTTGTCAGTGGCTTTGCCTATTTCATATAGCTCCCATAGGGCGGACGTGACCACCTCGTTGCCCAGAGCCCGATACATTCCCCGCAGGAACTGACGCCCAAGCAAGTACGGGCAGTATGAATCAGCTCCGGTTTCGATCCACCCCTGGACATTGGTCCAGCCGCGGGGAGCGCATTCCTCGGCTATGGCTAGTTGGTCAAGGCCGTAGGCCGTAACAATTGAGAATTCGTCTCCGGTCAGGCTCAGGGTGTGCAACATCAGGAAATCTGCCGCTCCTTCAGATAACCATTGAGGGCCGGCGGCGGTATAGAAGTGGGCCAACTCGTGGTAGGTGAGATTCGTGGACGTATTTTTCACCATAACGTGAGTGCCGCGGTTCCACCCGGCTGCGGCGTCAATACCCAAGTCACTTTCGAGCTCCAGATGCACTATGACATCGGGCTGTGGCCAGGGTGTGCCCATGAAAGCCTCCATCGACTCGACTGCGAAAGCCATTCTTTCAAGTGCGCCCTCCAGCCACAGATCCGACCTGCCGACCGCAAACAGGTCTACCTTGCCGGCCAGGGGCAGGGAAATCGTGTCCGACCGCACATGGCCACCCTGGAGGAGGTCTCGGAAAATGTCCTCATTGGTTATCATCCAGTCGGCTGAATTCGCGGCGCTTCGCAGCGCTACGATCAGCGCAGCCTCCTCTTCCGTCAGCCCATCCTGGAACCACGATTGACCCAGGAACTGCTCCGCCCTGCCAGGGTCACGGGAGAGTATCCTTTGCAGTGAATACAGGACGGCCTCAATGAGACGCCCTGTCTGATCGGGCACGGTTGTCACCAAAACGGCTATTTCCGGGTGGAATCCGGCAAAGTCACGGAGGTCAGCCAACATCCGCAGCTCATCTTCGGTTACTCCGTCGGAGAGCCACGGTGAGCCCGCCACTCGTTGAGACATCGAACGGTCGATTGTAGCGAAGGCCCGAATCTGGTCCATCGCTTGCCGCTCGTTGCCGGTGACTCCGTTGGCGACCCACGGAAGATTATCTATGTCGAACGCCGAAACGGTTGCGGCCGCCACGGCGGAGCAGTTGTTAGTTGTATCGGACTCGCCGGGTATCGAGTCCACGCAGACGCCGTAGTAGTAGCTGCCTGGTGCGGAAGGGGCATAGGTGAAGATTGACTCTGCGCTGCTCTCCGATGCACTGAGCCCGGCAACCCCGTCCGTGCCCATATCGGTATCAGCGGGCGTGACGGTCGAGTCGGTCGAACGATAGTAAGTCAGTGCCGTGCTGTCCGAGGTCCCGTCTCCCTGGTTCCGCACGGTGACGGTCAGCTCAAAGGCCTCACCTGCCATCGGACTGCTGTTTCCCACGGTCGGAGCGTCGACCACCAGATCGGGGGCCTGATTGCCGCTGCTAGTGTCCGTGTTGCCGGTGGCGATGTTCGACGCCGGACCCGTCCCTGCAGAGTTGATGGCCGAGACCTGGTAGTGCCGCGTAGTCCCCGCTGTCAACCCGGTGTGGGAGTAGGTAGTGGCGACATTGCCCGTGTTGGCCACGAGATCGGTCCAAGTGGACCTGTCCTCCGAGACTTCGATCCGGTATCCTGTGATGGTCGCTCCACCATCGCTGGGTGGCGCACTCCACGACAGGTCTATCCGGGTCTGCCCGTTCCCCGCCGCCGTCAATCCCTTAGGCGCCCCCGGAGGGTTGTGCGGCGTAGGCGGGCCAAAGAGGTAGAGGGTGATGAGCCTTATAACCTCGGCTTTGCTGATGGTCTCATCTTCGCCACCAAAGAGGTAGTCGGTTATGGCCGCTATGACCTCGCTTTTCTCTATCGTGGCGTTGTTATTGGTGTCGTACCGGTCAATCAAAGGGTCCCCGGTAGTCTGCTCACGGCAGTTGACAACGCCAACCCTGGTAGCGATGTTCTCCAGCCACGCCTCAAATGAGGCGTCTGTTGGCGCGCACACCCCAGTGCCACTCAAATCGAGATAGGTGAGCGAGGTCAGGCCGGTGAAGGAGCCGGGCAATGGTCCCGAAAGGCCCGAATTGTCGTTGAGGTACAACCTCTGCAGGTTGGAGAGGCTGCCCAGCTCCACCGGTATCTCTCCCGCCAACCGGTTGTTGCCGAGGGACAATTCAGCGACCCGACCATCGTTGTCGGTGATGACGCCGTGCCATTCTCCGATGGGCTCGGCGCTCAGCCAGTTGGTCTCGTTCGACCAGTTCGGGCCGTCGGTGGCGTTGTAGAGGGCGACCAAGGCGACCCGGTCGGTGGACGGGTTCGTCTGCGCTTCAGCCAACTCCGTGCCGGCCGCGCTGCCAAGGGCCATGGCGACAACCGCCATCAAAGCGGCGAGAAATCCGGCGATATACCTTGCCGTCTTCGTTCTCCCCCGGGGGAGAAGCGAGGGCGGTGTCGCCGCCGTGGACCTCATGCTGAAGATGCCCCGGTGGCTCCCGTTGGTCTCGCCCATAGTGCGCTCCTAGAAACGTGGCCGGAAACCCCAATCCTCCCCAAGGGGACATTTTCTCAACGTCGTTGGTCGATGGTTTGTTGGTTTTCTGAGACGTTTATCGTATGCCACGATGCCGAACAAGACTGTAAGTCGTCTCATTTTATCAGCAGGAAACGGGGCCAATGGCTTTCCGGCCAGACTTCTAGACGTAGAGTCGTCATTTGTAACCGCTATGCGGTTTCGTTGCCCACGACAACGCTTGCCGCCCGAAAAGCAGCCCTCGCCCACGTAAAGCGTACTGAGCCTCCAGGCCGGATATAAGGAGCAAATGTCTATTTTGCTCTAGGCATTTCTCTAGACATTTGTCTATAGGAATTGCATAGGCAAATGCCTACGAGGGCCTATGCCCATGCCGCGTCAGGTCTCAGCCCAGCGTGTTCAGGAAGCGACGTGGGCGCTCAACGGGACTCCCGTCGGCTGACGGCCGGGGAATGGCGGGGTGTAGCCTTGAGCGTCGGAATCGCTGCGGCGGTCTGAAACAAGCCGGAGGCCCCCGCCGTTACAGCAGGGGCCTCGTCGCTGGCCGCTCCGTCGCCTGACGGCCTGCCCCGTCGGTTCTCGGCGGGCCGCCGGCCTTGCCCGGCCGGCGTCAGATTACAGCGCCAACCTGACCCGCAAGGTGAAGGTTCTTGATTTTATCAAGTCTGGTGGGCCATCCTGGACTCGAACCAGGGACCTCAGTCTTATCAGGACTGCGCTCTAACCGTCTGAGCTAATGGCCCATACTGTGCGCGGGGCAGGGCGTTTGCACACCCTTGGACATGCGAGCGAGCTACTCGGCGGAGGGGTCGTGCTCGACGACGATTTCCACTGGCGCGTTGCGCGCTACAATCAACTCCATCGGCTCCGTCAAGCTGTCGTTGACGGGCTGGTGTACGGAGTCCGGCGGCACGTAGATGAAATCGCCCGGTCCGATGGCCAAGCTGTTTTCCAACCGCTTGCCGGTGAGGAAACGCCCCGTACCCTTCAACACGTAGATTGCCGACTCGCAGTTCACGTGATAGTGAGGCGAGGAAGCGCATCCGGGCGGAATGGTGGCGACCGCGAGGTGAATGCCCTCGGCTCCCACCAGCGCCTGCGACACGCCCGCCAGCCGCGTCATCGCGCCCGACGCGATCTCCACCTCAAGTTCGCCTGGCCTTACAACGGTGCACTCGGCGTCTAGCTTAGTATCCATACCGTTAGATTGTACCACTTTCTCAGGCCGTCAAGAAACCCGCCGGTTGGCCGCATCTCGGCCGCCAGGGCAGCGACGGCCCGACGCTTAGCCGTCGCGCCAGAGTTGGCAGCCGGTCACACCCAGCGCCACCGCCAGCACCGAATCGATGTACGCCCAGAATATCAGATGGACGTCGCTCTGTACCTCCGGTGCATTGACGAGATGGTCGATCCAGTTCCAGAAGAACAGAATTCCGATTACGATCGAGCCGTAAACCGCAACATTTACTTCGAGGTACTTGCGCGTCACCTGCCCATCGGGGTCCGCGGCGTCGTGCTCCCGCTTGCGAAGGTAGTGGAACACCCAGAGCACCAGCACGCCCACCGCCATGAACCAGTTCAGCACCATCCATCCATCGACGGAGTCGAGCGAGTCCTGGTATAGGGGGCCGAACATGAAGTGAACTGCCACCAAGATCGCCAGGACTACCAGGTATATCGCAACGATCTTCTTTACTACCGCCATCATCGCCTCCTTCCGCCGTAGTCGAAACTATCCTTGTGCCGTCGCCTCAGCTTGGAGGCGATTGTACCACCCACCGGTTTTCGCCCACAACTCAGCACCACAGGGGCGAGACCTATTGCGCTGCCGGCCTCAGAACTGCAACTTCAGCGTGGCCTTCTTGATGGCCTTCCATCGAGTCTCCTGGTCGGGCATCACGGCGGTGAGCAGTCGCCAGTAGTCGCGCGAGTGGTTGAAGTGCACCAGGTGCGCCAGTTCGTGCGCCACGACGTACTCGACGAGCGGCTCTTCGAGCATGATGACGCGCCAACTGAAGCGGAGAACGCCGTCGCTCGAACAGTTGGCCCATGCGCGGCGCTGGTTGCCAATCCGCAAAGTCGGCTCATGGTCGAATCCGAATCGCGGCAGCCAGCGGTCGACCAGGGCAGGAATCCTCTCAACGGCTCTTTCCTTGTACCACCCCTGTACGGCCACGCGGATCATCTCCGACCTCACCGGTTCGCCTAGACCGGCCGGCACAGCCAAGCTGAACGCGCCATCCTCGAGGCGTATCACGACGCGGCCTGTCCCTTCTACCGGGATACATCCGACCGTCAGGCGCCGACCAAGGTAGGGCAGGGTGGCGCACTCGTCGAACTGGTCCGGTATGGCGAGCTGCTGGTCCTCCGGGTGCTGCTCCGCTATCCAGTCGGCATTGCGGCGCACGAAATCGTCTATCTCGCGTACTCGCGCTCGCACGGGTGCCGACACCAGCACCCTCCCGCCTTCCACGGTCAAGGCCACGTTCTTCGTCCGCCGCCTGCTGCGTCTCAGCTCGTATTCTATGGTGCGACCCTTCGATCGCACCTTTCTAAAGTTGCTCGCCACGGAACACCTACCGTGTGACGCCCTCATCCCTCAGGTGCTGAATCTTATCGGCGTCGTAGCCCAACTCGGACAGAATCTCGGCGGTGTGCTCGCCGAGCGCGGGGGAGGCGCGCGTGGCCTCGAGGGGCGACTCGCTCATGCTGAACGGCGGCCCCACCATCGTCACCTTGCCAACCAGCGAGTGTTCCAGCTCGACCACCAGGTCGTTGGCGATCACCTGCTCATTCGTCGGCAGTTCCTCCACGAACCTGAGCGGGCCGGCGGGAACGCCGGCCCCATCGAGCACGGCGAGCCATTCGTCGACTGTCTTCTCGAGGAAAATCACCCGCGCCTTCTCCAGCAGCCGCTCGTTGAATTCAATCGACTCTTCGGACGTGGAGTCGTAGCCCGGCTCGAAGCGAATGTCGTGCAGCCCCACGGCGTCAGCCATCTTCTTGCGAAGGCGGTCGCTGAGGCACCCGACGGTCACGATCCCGTCCTTTGCCTGGTATGTCCGGTAGTAGACGTTGCCCCGGCGGAAGGGCGACTGTTCTCGGTAGACCTCATGCATCGCTTCGTAGGAGGCGCCTGCCTGCCTCATTGCCTGAAGTTCCTCAAGTAACTCCGCGCGCGGCTCCTCATTGAGCGCCGCTATGCTCATGAACCTGCCGCACTGGACGGCCAGCGCCGAGCCCAGCAAGGAGGCCTCGATCTTCTGCCCTTTTCCGGTCCTCTCCCGGTGGTACA
This sequence comes from Dehalococcoidia bacterium, assembly GCA_965217705.1. Classification (GTDB taxonomy): domain Bacteria; phylum Chloroflexota; class Dehalococcoidia; order Lucifugimonadales; family CATOSD01; genus CATOSD01. The sequence goes on from CBDCJA010000002.1 coordinate 533,732, forward strand.
GAGCCGCGCACACCGACCAGGCGATGGACAGGCCCGTCGCGTAATCGGCTACGGCGGTGGACTGTATCTGCTGCGGCACCCCGTCCTGGACCTTGCCTTCCGACGCCATGAGCCCGGTCATGGCCTGCACCACGATGTCGTAGCCCGGTCGGTTGCTGTCCGGACCCTTGCGGCCATAGGCAGTGTTTTCGCAATAGATGAGCCGGGGATTGATGGCCGAAAGGCTCTCGTAGTCTATGCCAAGGTTGTAGGGAACGTCCGGGCGGGCGTTGATGATCACCACGTCCATGTCGGGCACGAGCCGGTGGACGATGTCCAGCGCCTCCGGCTTGGTCAGGTCGAGGGGAAGGCTGCGCTTGCCGCGGTTGAGCGATATGTAGGTGGGGCTTTCGGAGGGAATGAACTCCCGGGCGAATCGCCACGGCTCGCCCCACGGAGGCTCGACCTTGATAACGTCGGCGCCCATGTCACTGAGCAGCATGCCTCCGAACGGCCCTGCGATTATCTCCGTGAACTCCAGTATCTTCACGCCGTCTAGGGGTCCTGGCATTGGCTCACCATGTCTTCACGGCCCGGCGCGCCGGGCTCTCTTGTCCATCCCCGCTCCGCGTAGCGTGTTCGGCAGTCGGGCCGGCTTTAGTGACACACTCCGGGCCGGCTAGCCCACGAAAATGTCCTCCGGCAGGAAGGCCGACACCGTAACGTTCGGCAGGTCGACTATGTTGCTGATCTTCAAATCCACGGCCACGCTGCAGATAACGTAAGCCTGCTCCCGGCTCCAGCCGCGCTCGCCAAGCAGGTCGATCATGTTCAGCAGCGCGTTGCGGGCCGCCAGGGTCACGTTCTCGCCGTCGTTCACGCCCTCATCGGTGATAGGGTATCCCATGGTGGCAGTGAAGTTGCGGGGCGCGGCCCACTCCGGCGAGGCGAAGTAACCCTGGTGGGCGAATCGCGGCATGCGTATCCCGCGACGCTCCGCCTCTCCCTCGTGCACGCTGAACCTCACAACCGGCGTTGCGCCCATTTCTATTGCGGTAATGCAGCACTCCGAGTCGCCCTGTGCGAAATGGCCGTCGCCCACCGAGTACAGCGCGCCCGGCACCGCTACCGGAATCAGGAGCCGCGACCCCTTCGTAAGCTGCTTCACGTCCACGTTGCCGCAGTTCTCCCGCGGCGGGATGGTGCGCAGACCCTGGCTCGCCACCGGCTCACTGGCCGGCACCGCGTCCTCGGGGTCCGGCGGCACCGCGATGCCCCCGCGGGCCGCGAGGTCGGCCTCGCGCCTGCGCCACTGCTCGACCTGCGCGTGAGACGGCGCGAGTCCGGCTGTGCCCATAAAGGAACCGTCCGGTATCCGAACGCCGGGAAGCTCGGTCGACGTGGCCCAGCCATCGCTGATTTCCCAGTGAACGAGGTACGGCTCCGTGAACAGGTCTCTCAGAAAGCCCGAGCCCGGCCGTATGCGCGTCCACCCGTGTGACTGGGGCAGAATGTCGACGTATTCCACCTCCAGCAGATCCCCCGGCTTGGCTCCATTCACGTAGACCGGCCCGGTCAGCGGATGCCCAACCTTGGCATCCATACCCTCCAGGTCGGCAACGGACATGCCGGGCCGAATCTGCCCGTCCGAGGCGTCCCGCGTTTCCAGGAGCACGTGCTCCCCAGGATCGGCCTCCAACACGGGTGGAATGTCTGGATGCCACCTGTTGTGCCCCGTGTGCGGCTCCTGCTTGAGGCGCTTAGTCCGGTCTATCTCGATGCTCTTCAAGCCGCTCGCCTCCTTTCGCCCGCGGTGCTGTCTGACCTTCCTTGCGGTTGTCTTCCTGCTTCCGAAAGCAGAATAGCAGTAATGTGCCGGGTTTTCTAGCCGGAAGCTTCGGTCCGGTAGGCGGCCATGTCCTCCTCGGAATCGAATAGGAACCTGCACCAGTAGGGCAAGTCCAGCATCCCCCTCGCCTCCATCCATACGGCCACGCTCATCCGGTCGCGCGCCAGAATTTCGTAGCGTTCCTCGTACAGGCCGACGAGCTGTATGAAGTGCTCCCGGAATTCCGACGGACTGGGATAGTCCCGCTCGCGGACTCGCTCGACGATGGCGGCGCCGCTCTCGCCTATGGCTCGCCACTGCATGGCCTCGTAGGCCCGCCGGAACGCGGCAAGGTCCTGCTCGAATCGTGGGACCGAGTCCATGCCGTGCGGGGCCGCGTATCCGTCCGTAGCCGTGGGCGGATCTCCCATCGGCAGGTACCACTTGAAGAGCTCGAGGTAAAAGTCGTGGGCGTCGAGCGGTGGCCGTCTCCTGGTCGCCTGTCTCGCCTTTGTCGCGCCTCCCGTGTCGATCAGGGTAGTGCGCGCGCTTCTCGGATCGAAGAAGACGTTCTGCGGCCTGGCGTCCAGCAACACAATCTCTCGTTCCAGGAATGCGCAGCCGAGTTCGAGGACGTCCCTTACGACGGAGAAACTTGGCCGTGAGGAATGCCGCACCACCGGATGCAATGCGAACAGCTTTTGGGGCAGTCCAATAGGGTTGCGCTTTATGCCATCCGTCGCGCTGCCGACGAGCGGCAGACCTCGAGCGCGCTCTTCCACGACAACCAGGTAGGGCCGGTCGTGCGTGTCGCCGAAGTAGGCGAAACCCGGCTCCACCGTGGCGAAGGCAATAGCCGCGGCCAGCCGCGAAGGCGCGCTACCCATCCCTCGCTGTAGTTCGATGGAGCGGGAGAGCCGGCGCTGCGCGTCGGCGTGTTGGCCGTGCGCAATCAGAATGGGGTGAGGGCGCTTGACGACAACCGGGGCGCCGTCCTCGAGGTCCGTGGCCGCGAACACCTGGCAGTCCGCTCCCTCGCCGAGTGGTCCGGCGAGCTTGAACCGCGACAGGCCGGACGGCTCCATCTCCATGCTCAGCTCTCCATCACGGGCCAGGGGCCGCACTGTCCGAACCGACGCCCGAAGGCTGCCTCGGCCGGAAAGTGTACGGGCGCCCGCATGCGAACACCCCTTATCGCCAGACCTCTATTCGCTTGAACTGTTCCGCCAGGTCTACCCCAACGCGCTTCCCGACTTCCCTGTGCCTCGCCATCGACCGCTCCCGGCGCGCGCTCGACGGTTCGCCCACCTGGCTGACGTGGCAGTAGAGCGCCTTCATCTTGGCGTCGAAGGTATCGGTTATGTCCAGGAACGTGTCCGGTTCCTCCGAGCTCCACAGATACACCTCACGCACTTTGTGCGGCTCCAGCCCCTCTTCGAGGTGCTGCGGGAAGGCGAGGTGGTCGCGAGAGTAGGGGAACACCGCGTCCAGCGTGACGCGGCCGGTCACCACGTGGTCGCGGTGACGGATGTACCGGCGGTTTGGGTCGATGGTGACGACGGTGTGGGGCCTGTGCCTGCGAATCTCGCGCACGATGCGCTCTCGGAGTTCGGGGCCGTCCACGAGGCCCTGGTCGGGAAAGCGCAGAAACACCACCTCGGATATGCCAAGCACCTCGGCGGCGTTGAGCTGCTCTTCTTCTCGCGTTCGGGCAAGGTCGGCGGGGTCTACGGACCTGTCGCTCGTGCCGTGCCCGCCGTCGGTTGTTACCACCAGAACGACGTCGCGACCCTGCGCAGTCCATTTTGCGATGGTGCCGCCCGCGCCTCCCTCGGCGTCGTCGGGATGCGGCGTCACCACAAGCACATTGTTCTTCTCATCCATAATGTTGGGAACGGTACTCCTTGAATGAAGCGCGTGGCTCGAATGCGGGGCAATTGTAACATGCTGGCGCAGCCCGCACCGGCGGAAACTCTACCTCGCGAGGCAAGCTTGTGCTCATTGGAGCGGGGCGTGACCATCCCCTGGGGCGGAAACTGCGTCGCCAACGGGAGCGTATGAAGCCTGTATCCCTACCGGATCAGTGTTGCGCGATTCGCCTGTGGGGCCCCTGCGCCTAACCTGCTACATGCGGCGGGCCAGCTTCGGGTCGAGCACGTCACGGAGTCCGTCCCCCGCGAGATTGATCGCGGTAACCGCGATGCCGAGCACCAGTCCGGGGAAGAAGATTATCCACATCGCCTTGCTTATGAACCCTCGGCCCTCGGCCATGATGTTGCCCCAGCTCGGGATGGTGGGTGGCGTTCCCGCGCCAAGAAAGCTGAGATAGGCCTCGGTGAGAACAGCAGCCGCAGCTATGAACGTGCCCATCACGACGAGCGGGGCGAGCAGGTTCGGCACGAGGTGGCGGGCGAGGATGCGCACCGGACTCGCGCCAATCACCCTCGCCGCGTCGATGAACGGCTGCTCTCTGAGGCTGAGCACGGACGCCCGGGCCACCCTCACGGTCCTGGGCGTGTCCACGATCGCCAGGGAAATGATGACGTTCTGGACGCTCGCGCCGAGCATGGCCATCAGCGCAATCGCGAGAAGGATGGTGGGAATCGCCATTATCCCGTCCATGACCCTCATGACTACGGCATCAAACTTGCGGAAGTACCCGGACACTGCGCCTATCATCGCGCCCGCCGTCATGGCGATCAGCGCCACGGAGAAGCCCACCAACAGCGAGATGCGGCCGCCGTAGAGCGATCTGGTGTACACGTCGCGCCCAAAGCCGTCCGCGCCGAACCAGTGCTGGGCCGACGGCCCGGTGAGGCGGCTGCCCATGCTGATGTCGGTGGGGTCGCCGCTGGAAAGCAGCGGGGCGGCGACGCTTATGACGGCGAGCAATACTATGATCACTATGCCCGCCGCCATGCTGGGCTGGCGGCGGGCCAGTCGCATCGCGGCCTTTTGCCAACCTCCCGACCTGGGAATTGCGGTCTGTCCGCCCACTCCGATGGAGTCGCTTGTGCCACGGGCCATCAGTATCTGATCCTGGGGTCCAGGTAGGCGTATGTGATGTCCACACCAAGATTGATGAATACGTACAGCGTCGCGAGGACGATGATCAGGCCCTGGATGACCGGGTAGTCCCTGGCGACTATCGCGTCTACCGCGAGCCTTCCCATGCCGGGTATAGCAAACACGCTCTCGGTCACGACCGCACCCGAAAGCAGCGCGGCCACTCCCAGCCCGATCACGGTGATGATGGGCAGCGAGGCGTTTCTAAGAGCGTGCCTGATCAACACCATGTTCTCGGTAATCCCCTTGGCCCGGGCCGTCCTGACGTAGTCCTCTTTCAAAATCTCCAACATGCTCGCCCGCGTCATGCGCGCGATGAGCGCAATCAGCACCAGTCCCAGCGTGATCGCCGGAAGAACAAGGTGCCTCGCGAATTCGACCGCGCCCTCCCCTAGGGGCGAGTAACCGGCCACGGGCAGCAGGGGGAAGTCGAGGCCGAAAGACCACAGGCCGAAGATCCAGATGAGTATGAATCCCACCCAGAAGACAGGCATGGAAAAGCCCACCGCCGCGAAGACCATTACCAGTCTGTCGATCCACGAGTTTGCTTTCCACGCGGCGAGCACGCCCAGGGGCACAGCTATCAGCACGGCCGCCGTCTCGGTGATTAGGGTCAGCGACAACGTAGGCTCGACCCGGCTGGCGATGAGGCGCAAAACAGGCTCGTCGGTCTTCCGAATCGAATTGCCCAGGTCGCCCCGCGCCAACTGGCCGATCCATACGCCCAACTGCACGGGCAGCGGCTTGTCCAGGCCGAGCCTGGTGCGTATCTGTTCCACGTCCTCGAGCGTGGCCTCGTGCCCGGCCAGCACCGCGGCGGGGTCTCCCGGCACGATTCGCAGCAGCGTGAAGGTGAACAGCGCGACCACTGCCAGTACGGGGATAGTGGCCAGCAGCCTGCGCAGAATGTACGCCCTCAACACTCACCTTCCTGATTGGCCAACGACAATCGTTGCTACGGAAGCCGGCCCTCTCCCGCCGAGAGCGTGTCTCACCCTCGGCCTGGGCTTTTCACTCGGGGAGATGGGGCGTTCGACGCCCCCTCGTCGCGAGAGGTAGGTCGCTACCGGCCGCGCCGTGAAGGGTCCTCCCAGTAGAGGCCCACGGCATAGAATCCTCCAACTGGCGAGGCAATCAGACCATCCAGGTCCTTGTTCATTGCCCGCAACTGGAAGAAGTTCCCAAGATGCACGTAGGGCACTTCGTCGAAGAATACCCTCTGCATTTCACTCGCGATGTTCTTCAGTTCGGTCAGGTCGGACTCGCGTGAGAATCGTGCCCTCAGTTCCTCCATCGCCTCGCTGTTGTAGTATCCCAGGCCGTCTTTCCTAAGCGCGCCATTGGCCAGTGGAAGGAAAGCCCAGCTGCTCATCCAGGTGGGGGCAATGTGCCACTCGTTGACGGCGGTCGAGTCGCGCGGCGCGAGGATCAACTGCACTTCGGTAGCCCAGTCGACCACCCGGTAGTCTACATTCACTCCAGCCCTCTTTAGCTGCTCGTTCAGCACGATTGAAATTGGGTGGATGGTGGGGTAGTCCGCAGGGTCGAGCACGGTTATCGGCTCCCCGTCGTAACCCGCTTCATCCAGCAACTGCTTGGCAAGTTCCACGTTGTTCTGGTTGTACTTTTCAGACGACACTTCGTTGGCGAAGAACGTGCCGCACGAGAAAACCGATGGGCAAAGCGACCAGAGCTCGGAAGGCCCGTAGCCCTGCATTATCTCCTCAGCATTCGTTAGCGCCTGCATTGCCCGGCGCATCAACAGGCCTTTGGGAGTGTGGTCGAAGGGAGGCGCCGCCTTATTGAAGAAGAAGATGGGCTGGGAGCCGGGCCTGCCGATGGCAACTTCGATTTTGGGATTGCTGTCCAGTTCCTCGTAGAAGTCCAGCGACATGATGTCCAGGAAGTCCACTACGCCCGTTTGGAGCGCGGACGCCCTGGTCTGCTGATCGGGCACCTCTAGCATCTCGAGCTCGTCGAGATACGCCACCTTGCCCCCCGCCAGGAAGCTCGGCGCCTCGTCTCGCGGCGTGTAGTCCTGGAACTTCTCCACGACTATCTTGTTGCCCAAATCCCACTCCACGAGCTGGAACGGGCCGGAGCCTGTATGGTCGCTCACCAGTTCGGAGGACGGCGTTGCCGCAACGCTTGCCGGCATGATGACAGGGTAGGAGACGGTGGGAATGCCCAGCCCCTGCAGGAAGACGCCGACCGGCTCTGTGAACTCGGCGGTGAACTGCTTGTCGTCGACCTTGGTGAATCCCACCAGAGCATCATTGAAGAAGGAACCATAGGCGGACTTTTCCCGCCATCGATGCAACGACGCTATCACGTCGTCCGACGTTACGTCGTCGCCGTTGTGGAACTTCTGGTTGTCCCGCAGGATGAAGACGAATCTCTTGCCGCCGTCCTCCACCGACCAGTCCTCCAGCATCTGAGGCTGAAGCGCGCCCTCCTCGTCCCAGGACACGAGAGTGTCGTACAGGTTGTACCCGTAGGTCAGAGTCACAGCGGCGGAGGTCACGTGGGGGTCCAGCGACCCGACGCTTCCCTGGGATATCCACTTCAGCGTGCCGCCGAACCTGGCCAGGGATTCGGGCACGGGCGTAGGCAACGCCCTCGCCGGCCTCTGCTCCAGGCCTGCCACCGCCGGAGCCGGCAGAACGTCCAGCGGGATGGAGGTGGCTGCCGGCGCGGCGGGCGCGGCGGCCGCGGGGGCCGCGGGATCCATCCGTGTTGCGGCCCCGGCCGCCGGAGCCGGAGCCGCTGCCTCCGGCTGGGCCGGCTGCACTCGCTCGCTTGGCTCAGCCGACGTACAGGCCAAGACCAGAACGACGAATGCCGACAGGGTCAGAAACATGGTGAGCAATTTCGGCGACTTCATACTCTTTCTCCCGCCACTTACAACCAAATCAGGTTTCATTGGGGACTACTCGCACGGACACTCGGCATTCGCCGAAAGCTCTCCATACGTTGCCCGCCGTCCCAACGCTACTACAAGTGTGGATAATAGTCCAGTTAAGCCAACTGTCGGGGCCTGTCCAAATTCGGCAATGGCCGGTATGGGAAGGCGGTGCAAGGTGCATTCCATCGAGGCTCAGACCAAAAACTATTCGTGTGCCGCGATGCACGCCCACCATGCCGGTGAGACCTGGATATAGGGGGAAGGGTTCTGCCGGCCCCTCTTGAACGTTACGCACATACGTGCTATTGTCCTCGCGACGAGGGACCGACCCGGCGACTTGGCGGCCACGGACACGGGTCTTGAGGCCCCAGCCGACCTGTCTCATAACTGTTACATTTCGACGCTCCCACGCATGAGTCCCGCGCTCATGAGCGCCACCATCCAGGGCGCAACGATGAACCTCCCAGCTATGAGATGAGGCGAAATGAGGCGAAATGAGTCACATTTCGCGACTTTGCTCGCCCGAAAACGCCGCGGCACGCTTCGGAGGGGCGCCGCCGCTCGCCCGTGAGCGGGCGTCGGCAGCGCCGGCTCCTGTGTTAGAGGGTGTCTAAAAGGTGGGTGTGCGTGCTAACCGTTTCAGCATCAGTCTCGTCATGGCACTGTAGATCCACGCCTCGGTGGTCTCCGGCAGTTCTTCATAGTCCTTGCTCAGCCGACGGCAGCGTCCCAGCCATGCAAATGTTCTCTCAACCACCCATCGCCGCGGCAACACCTCGAACTGATGGCTGCTTCTCGGACGCCTCACAATCTCCAGCGCCCAACCCGACAAGCACATGGCCCAATCAACCAACTGGCCCGCGTAACCAGCATCAGCCCAGATCAATTGCAGGCGTGGAAACCTTCCTGCCAATTTATCGATGACCAGCTTCGCACCATCCCTATCCTGGATATTGGCAGGATGCACCACCACCGCCAGCAGCAACCCCATGGTATCTACAATGATATGTCGCTTTCGACCGTTGACCTTCTTGCCAGCATCATAGCCACGAGGCCCCCTTTTTCGGTCGTCTTCACGCTCTGGCTGTCTATGATAGCCGCGCTGGGAGAAGTCTGTCGTCCATCGGCTGTCCGTACCCTCTCGCGCAGGGCTTGATGGACCCTCTCCCAGGTTCCGTCCTTTCGCCAGGTGCGGAAGTAGTGAAACGCCGTGCGCCAAGGGGGAAGGTCGTGTGGAAGCATCCGCCACGGACACCCGCTCCGAAGTACGTACATGATGGCGTTCACCACCTCCCGGCGAGGATACTTGACCGGACGGCCTCCCGGTTTAGGAGCGGGCAACAGAGGCTCTAGCAGTCGCCACTCGGTGTCACTGAGATCGCTGGGGTAGGCTTGTCTGTTCATGGGTATGGTTTACATCATCCCCCACTCCTGTGTACAGGTGTTATGTGACCACTTCTTAGACACCCTCTTAGTCTCCTGCCGCGGCAGCGGTTGCCGTCTTCGCCTTGAAGTTGGGCATTACATCCCGGGCGAACCAGTCCAGCTGTTCGAGAATGACGCTCTGCGGCGTGCCGATCACGTTCCCCATGTTCACCTCTTCCAGGCCGGGGTACATCTCCTGGATACGCAGCAGCTTCTCGGCGATCAGGTCCGGCGGGCCGCACAACCACGAGCCGGACTCCACCGCCTGCTCGATCGTGGGCAGGCCGGCGAAGGGTGCTCTTGCGGGATCGCCCAGCGCGCTCAGCTGCTCGTCGGTCAGACCTCGCACGAAGCCGAGCGGGGCGAACATCTTCATGTTCTCCTCGAAGTAGGTGCGGGCCTGCTCGATAGCCTTCTTCTCGGTCTCGGCTATGTGGAACGAGACGCCCATTATCAGATCGCCGCCAAGCTCGGTCTCTTTGCCGCGATCGGCGAGCGTCTTCTGCCACGCCTGCACCACCTGGTCCGCCGCGCCGCCCGGGGCTGCGCCGCCGCCTATGACGCCCTTGATTCCGTGCTTGGCCATGAAGTTAAGCCCCCGCTCGCTCGCGCTCACGATGGGCTGCCAGCACTCCACGGGCAAGTTAAGCGGGCGGGGCACCAGCGTAATCTCCTTCAGGTCGTAGCCGCGGTATGGCACGTCAGGAGGTATCTGGTAGTTTTTGCCGTGGTGCGAGAACGACTCGTTGTTGAACGCCTTGAAGATGACGTCCACCTGCTCCTCGAACAGCTCACGATTGGCGTCTCCGTCCAGCATGGGCGCGCCAAACACCTCGACCTCGCGTGTGTGGTAGCCGCGTCCCACCCCGAATATCACGCGCCCGCCTGTCAGCACGTCCGCGGTCGCGAAGTCCTCAGCCATGCGAAGCGGGTGCCACATCGGAGCGATGTTGAACCCGCAGCCGAACTTGAGGTTCTCGGTCAGATGGGCGAGATGCACGGCCAGCAGCAAGATGTTGGGTATGCACTCATAACCCTCCCTCTGGAAGTGGTGCTCGGCAAACCACAGAGTGCTGTATCCCGTGCGGTCCATAAGCTCGGCCATGGCGGCCGACTTGTCGAACACCGTCGCCAGATGCTCGTCCGAGAGCCAGCGGTCGTTGACGGGCGTTCCCGTCAAGCCCATGTCTTCGAGGTCCACGTGCCCCGCGAACAGAGTTCCAAACCTGGTTATCATTGCAAACCCCCCGCTTCACTTGTCCATTGCCTTTCCCCACATTGTAGGGCGGCGGGGCAGTGTGTCAACCTGAGTCGATTATCGACCGCCGCCCGCTGTATAATCGCGAATGCCACCAAAGCCACCAAGTCGAAAGGAGCTAGGACATGCCAATCCAATCAAGATATCTCTTTACCGCAAGCATGGACGTTCGGCCCGACAAAGAGGGAGTGTTCAACGAGGTGTACGACACTGAGCACGTACCGCTCTTGCAAACGGTGCCGGGCGTTATTTCCATCGCGCGGCTGAAGACAGAGGAGCTGACGATGATACTCGGCGGCGAACGGCAAACCATCGTCGTCGAGGGAGAGCCCCGCTACAGCGCCATCTACGAGATCGAATCGCCCGACGTGCTGACGAGCGACGCCTGGGCAGCGGCAGTCGACCAGGGACGCTGGCCGGACGAGGTCAGGCCGTACACGACCAACCGACGTCACGTGTTGCGCAGCTTGCTGCTTCCGTGAGCCTCCGACAGCCTAGCGCGATCCTTCCCCAAAGCGGCCTGACCAGTTGATGCTGAAGGTCCTGAGGGCGCGCCGCACCAACTACAAGTGGTGGGCCTTCGCCACCGTCGCCATGGGCACCTTCGTGTCTGTGCTCGACCAGTCGGGCCTGTCGCTGGCGCTTCCTCTTATCGCCGACGATCTGGACGCCTCCATTCCGGCGGTGCAGTGGGTAACGCTGGCCTACATGCTCGCGACCAGCTCGCTTCTGCTGCCAGTGGGGCGCATGTCGGACATCCTTGGCCGCAAGCGAGTGTACGCTGCCGGATTCGTGATATTCATCGCGGCAGCCGTCCTGGCCGGCACGTCCCACACACTGCGCTTCATAGTCGCCTTCAAGGCGCTCCAGGGAGTGGGCGCCGCGATGATCCAGGCCAATGGCATGGCCATCGTCACAACCACGTTTCCCGCGAGCGAGCGCGGCAAGGCGATTGGTTCGCTGATGACAACAGTCGGCTCTGGCGCTATCGCGGGGCCTATCATCAGCGGAGCGGTGGTGGGAATATTCGGATGGCGCGCGGCATTCTTCCTGGGGGTGCCTATCGGCCTGCTCTCGCTCGCGGCGGCCATTGCCGTGCTCGACTCCGGGGCGCACGCCAGCAGCAGCAGGGACGGGGAGGGCAAGGCCGGTTTCGACTGGCTTGGAGCGGGGCTATCGGCCGCCGCGCTGTCCATCCTGTTGCTGGTGGTGACCAACGCCCACGCGCTGGGTTGGGCGTCGCCGCTGGCCGTGAGCGCCCTGGGCCTTGTCGTCACGATGCTGGGCATATTCGTCTGGTGGGAGTCCCGCGCTCCCGAGCCCATGCTCGCACTGGAGCTGTTCCGCCGCAGGCTGTTCACCCTGGGAAGCGCGGCGAGTTTCCTGACTTTTATGGCCGGAAGCTCCGTGTTCTTCTTGATGCCATTCTTCCTGCAGGGCGTGCGCGGACTCACTCCCTGGGAGACAGGACTGCTGTTGAGCCCGACGGCTGTCTGCTTCGCCGTCGCCGGGCCGATCGCCGGGCGGCTCTCCGACAGGTACGGCTGGCGGTGGTTCATCATCGGCAGCCTGGTCGTCAACGGTATCGCCATGCTGGGCCTGGCCACTGTCGGCGACGATGCCCCCATCTGGCGGGTGATGGGCGCGCTCTTTCTCCAGAGCATAGGCATGGGCTTCTTCTACTCACCAAACTCCAGCGCCGTTCTCAGCACCGTCGAGCGTTCGAGATACGGTGTCGCAACGGCGTTCATGACGCTCATGCGGACCGGCGCGACCGTCATCGGAATCGCCCTGGTGACGTCCGTCGTCACTGCCGTGATGGGTTCGATGGGCTACGAGCCGAGCCTGGATGCCATAGGGTCTCAGGGGGTGGACGAAGGCGTGAAGGGCGCATTCACGCAGGGTCTGAGAACGGCCTTCTACGTGATGTTTGGCCTGAACCTGGTGGCCCTGGTGCTGTCCAGTGTGCCGGGCACGTCCGCCCCATCCGTAGTGAGCCCCGCGGAAGTGGGTGGGCGCGCGCCGGCGCGCTAGGATGACTTGCCGTTGAGATTGCCAGCCGCGATAGGTCCGATCGACAGAGTCGCGAGAAGCCCGAACTACAAGTGGTGGGCCTACTTCTCAATCGCCATAGGGCTGTTTCTCACCGTTCTGGACCAGTCCGGCGTCAACATCGCGCTGCCCAGGATCGCGGAGAAGTTCGACGCCGACATCCCAACCGTGCAGTGGATCAGCCTCAGCTACGTGCTGAGCACGAGCGCGACGCTCATGCCTCTGGGCCGGCTGTCGGACATGCTGGGCCGGAAGCTGGTGTACGTGACCGGTTTCTTTGTGTTCGTTGGCGCGGCGGCGCTGGCGGGCTCGGCCAGCACCTTTACGCTCATCATCCTCGCAAAGGTTATCCAGGGCGTCGGCTCGGCGGCGATTCAGGCGAACGGCATGGCGATGATCACGCAGGTGTTCCCTGAGCAGGAGCGGGGCCGCGCGTTGGGTCTCTACATGGCCATAATCGGCACCGGTGCGATTACAGGCCCCATAGTCGGTGGGCTGCTCGTGACACAGCTTGGCTGGCGTTCCGTATTCTTCGCGAGCGTGCCGATAGGCGTCATCGCCATAATCGTGGCGCTGGCGGTGCTCCGTGGCGGCGGCGGTGCAGGCACGTCGCGCCAACGCTTCGACTGGGCCGGCGCCGCCCTCTCCTCGGCGGCCCTCATCAGCTTCCTCCTGGGCATTACGAACGCCCACGAGCTGGGCTGGCTCTCTCCGCCCATCCTGCTCGCGTTCGGCCTCGCGCTGCTGCTGGTGGCCGCGTTCACCTGGTGGGAGCGTCGAATTGACTACCCCATGCTGGATTTGGGCTTCTTCCAGGTAAGGGCCTTCACGCTCGGCGTGGCAGCAAGGTTCCTGAGCTTCCTGGGCGGCACGGCGGTGTTCTTCCTCATGCCGTTCTACATCATTCAGGGGCTGGGCTACCAGGCCAGCACAGCGGCGCTGTACATGTTGCCCGGCTCCGCTTGCACGGCCCTCATGGGGCCGATAGCGGGCCGCCTCTCGGAGAAGTTCGGCACGCGCTGGCTTTCTGTCGGCGCGATGGCCAGCTCCACGGCGGGGATGTTGCTGTTCTCCCAGCTGAGCACCGACTCCTCCCCCGTTCACGTAATGGTGGGGATGGTGCTGACGGGCACCGGAATGGGCGCCTTCTCGTCGACGAACACCAGCGCCATCATGGGGTCGCTGAGCCGCCAGTCCTACGGAATAGCCTCCGCGTTCCTTAATTTGGTTAGGACCTTCGCCAATCTGACCGGAGTTGCTGTTGGAGCGGCGATCACGGCCTTCACCATGGCCTCGCTCGGGTTCGAACCCAGCCTTGCGGACGTGGGGCAGTCGGTGGATGCGGAGGGCGCGAGGGCGGCGTTCGTGCTCGGGCTGAACCGCGCGTTCTTGCTGTCCACGGGGCTAATGGTGTTGGCGCTGGTGTTTGCCGCTCTGAGGGGCGAGCCCGTGTCGTACGATCAGGCAGGGGTCGGCGAGCGGGAGCGGCCGGATGCAGTTTCGAGAAGGACAAGTTAGCCGCCCAAGCCAGTCTTTGCCCGCGAGTAGCGGCGGATCAGCTCGTCGGCAAGGGGGTTCTCCCGCCCCGGAAACATCACAGCGATGTCCTCGCCGCTGGCGATGCGAAAGAAGACCGTAGTGTGAGGCAACACTCGGACCAGGCTCCTGAGTACGAGATACGCACCCAGCACCAGCCCAAGGGCTCCAAGCATGAACAGAAACACGTCGACGATCTCGAAAATGCCGCCGCTCCCCCTCAGCATCGAGCTTGCCGAAAGCTCAAGCGCGGTGAACACCGCTCCGGCGGCAAGCAGCATTAGTCCCTGCCTGATCCTGCTGTCCTGGCCGCCTATCACCCTCTTGTACTCGGTGATGTCGACCAGAGAAATCTCGGTGTCGGGACTGGAGCGGCGCCTGTTCCTGGCGGCCACCAGCAACCTCTGGTTGGTGAGGATGCCGTTGCCGCCCTCGAAGACGATCTGTTCGTCCGGTAGTAGTTCCACGTTGGCGGATGAGAGCATGAGTCTATCACCATCATCAAGGGTAACTGAAGTTTACAACAGAGGGGCAGCGGCTGAAAGGGCAGACCCGGCTCACAGGCATCGCGCGGGCAGATGCCGCGGTTTCTGGCCGGGTTCAGCCCGAAACTTCCCGCTCTTGGGCCGCTCGACTTGGCGCAGAAGGGGGCTTCCCGACCCGGCCCCTATTTCCGGTTCAAGGCAGGCTTGCCCACTCGGTTTTTCGATGATATGCTGTATCGGCAATTTGGGGGTGACCGGCTTCTATACCAACACACAACAGGATCTTCTCTTGTAGAAGAGTCCTGTACGTTGATATTGCGTATCATATAAGGAGACTGGAACCGGAGTTTCATCAGCATAGTCTAAAGGCGGCCAAGCATGATGATGACACAAGGTGTAAGACCCGACCTTCTAGCGGCGCTCGAGGACCGAGGCCACCGGCTGACCTCTCCGCGGCGCCGGGTAATCGACCACCTGAGCGAAAAGCTCGAGGGGTTCAGCGCGGAACAGGTGCACGAAGAGTTGCCAGACGTCGGACGGGCCACGATCTACAGGACAATCAAGCTGCTCGTTGAGGCGGGCGTAGTCTGCAAGCTGGCCCTCCCGAACGGGTCGCCAAAGTACAGTCTGGCGAGGTTCGAACACCACCACCACACCGTCTGCATCAGGTGCGGAAACGTTGGCGAATTCAGAGCGGCCACGATCGAGCGGATTGTCCGTGCCCTCGGAACCGATATCCCGGGAGAAATTCTCGGACACCGTATTGAGTTCTACATCTGCTGCGAGCAGTGCCTGGAGCGCGAAGAAGCCTGACGCGGGCACGCAGCAGTTCCACCGGCACGCCGGTCCGTGCCGTCACATCAGGAAAGGCACGCCTGGACTTTTGACTGCCAGCCGGCGGAAATCAGGCCCCAGAGTTTGACAGGGAGGCTGAACATGGACTACCCGACCGGCCAGGCACCCGGCATAGTGGCGAGTTCCGTATCCGTAGAAATCGGCGGGTACAAGGCTCTAACCGGCGTTGACTTCGAGGTGGGGGCGGGCACCCTCATGGGCGTGCTCGGACCGAACGGCGCGGGCAAGAGCACGCTGTTCGGGGCGCTGGCCGGCACCGTGCCTGTCACCGGAGGCAGTGTGACCTTGCTGGGCGATGGGGCGCGAAGAGGCGCGCTGGCCTACGTACCCCAGCGAGACAGCGTGAACTGGCGATTTCCGGCCACGGCTTTAGACGTGGTGATGATGGGCCGTTGTCTGAATGCCGGTTGGCTCCACTCCCTCGGCCGGGAAGACCGGGAAATGGCCCAGAAGTGCCTTGAGCGCGTAGGGCTTTGGGACCGTCGCGACGCCCTGATGGTGGAGCTGTCCGGCGGGCAACGGCAGCGCGTGTTCGTTGCCCGCGCCCTTGCCCAGGAGGCCGTTATCCTGCTGCTGGACGAGGCGTTCAGCGGGGTTGACGTGGGGGCGCAGGAAGGCCTCGTCAGGGTCCTCCAGTCCCTCCGTGACGAGGGCAAGATAGTGCTGCTCGCGACGCACGACCTCTCCAACCTCGCCCGCAGATTCGACCAGGTGCTTTGTCTCAACAGGCACGTCTGCGCTTACGGCCCGCCTGATGTGGTCTTCACGTCAGAGGTGCTGGAAGAGCTCTACGGCGCCCACGGCGTCGAGTTCGCCCGAGACCCTGCCGGCAACGGGGAGGGGGCGATTTGACCGAGCTGCTGATCGAGCCGTTCACCTTAGGGTTCATGATACGGGCGCTCATTGTTTCAGTGCTCGTCGGCGTAATGTGCCCGGTGCTGGGCGCATACGTCATCACGCGAGGCAGCGCGTTCATGGGGGATGCCCTGGCTCACTCGGTGCTTCCCGCGATGGCCCTGGCGTTCCTGCTGAAGATAAGCCCCTTCATCGCCGCTGTGCCCAGCGGCATAGGGATCGCCCTTCTGATGGGCTACATCAGCCGCCGCACGCGCATCAGCGAAGACACCTCTATCGGCATAGTGTTCGCGGGCCTGTTCGCGCTGGGCCTGGCGATGCTTTCAAAGTTCCCGGTGGGCGTGAACATCCAAGACCTGCTGCTCGGACAGGTGCTCGGCGTTTCCGTCACGGACGTCTATGTATCTCTTGGCCTCTGCACTCTCGTACTGGTCGGCCTGTATGTGTACCACAGCCCCCTTGCCTACACGTCATTCGATCCAATTGGCGCCGAGGTGGTGGGGATCAAGACGACGTTCGTAGAGGCGGTTCTGCTCACGATGTTGGCTCTGGTAATCGTGGTGGGCATACAGGCGGCGGGCATCGTACTCGTAATGGCCATGCTCATTACGCCTGCCGCGGCGGGCTACCTTCTGGCGAGGCGGTTCGTGGGTGTAATGACAGTTGGAGCCACAATCGGCGGCTTTTCAGCGGTCACCGGACTCTACCTCTCATACCACTTCAACCTGCCGTCCGGCCCGGCCATGGCCCTGGTAGCCACCGGCATATTCGGAGTAGTGGCAACTTGGAAGCGGCGCGCGGTCTGACGCTTACGGGCGGTCGCGTGGCGCCACGTCTTCCAGAAACGCAGAAAGGTCCGAGGGCAGCTCGGTCGTGAACTCCACGTACCTGCTACTTTCGGGATGTCGAAAGCCTAATACGGCCGCGTGGAGGAACTGCCTGGCAATCACGTGAGGCCCTCGCCCGTAGGTGCGATCTCCCACCACCGGGTGCCCCAGCGAGGCAAGGTGCACCCTGATTTGATGGGTACGTCCCGTCACCAGCTTAACTTCCACCAGACTGCAATCAGCGTAATGGGCCAGTACCCGGTAGCGCGTGATCGCCTCCCGCCCTACTTCGACGACCGCCATCCGCTGCCGGTTGGCGGGATCTCTCCCGATCGCCGATTCGATCACCGCTCGGCAAGGCTCGATACGGCCGCGCACGAGTGCGAGGTAAGTCTTGCGGAAAGCTCTGCGCTTCAGCTGGCCGGTGAGGTCCGCGTAAGCGCTCGCCGTCTTGGCGACGACCATCAGGCCAGAGGTGTCCTTGTCGAGCCGGTGGACGATTCCGCGCCTCATGCCGGCTCCGCCGGGCAGCCCGGGGCAGATCTCCAACAAGGCGTTCAGCAGGGTACCGTCCGGCTGCACTGGCGTGGGATGGACGACAAGCCCGGCAGGCTTGTCGACCACGATGACACTCTCGTCCTGGTGGACGATTTCCAAGGCGATGCGCTGCGGCAGGTCTCCGGCCGGGGATTCCTCGGGCACTTCGGCGACTACTTGCTGGCCGGTCCGTAACCTCGTCGATGCCTTGGCAGGAGTGCCATCCAGCGTGACCCGGCCATCGTCGATGAGTCGCCGCGCTCTCGACCTAGAGACGCCTGGCAACCTGGACGCGACGAAGGCGTCTAGGCGCTCGCCGCCCGCAGCGGCGTTGAACTCGTATGTTGCGCTCAAGGCGGGCCGCCACCGCCGGAATCCCCGGCACCCTCCCTTCGCTCATCTCGCCCGGCAAGCACGAGCAACGACACGAGCACGATCATGCCGACGACGATGCAAGAGTCGGCAACGTTGAAGATGGGCCAGGGCCCTACGTCGATGAAGTCCACGACGGCGCCGGTCCTCAACCTGTCAACCAGGTTACCCAGCGCGCCGCCCAGCTGCATGCCGATAGCGGCGCGCAGCAGCGGCTGGTTCGGGGCGTGAGCGCGGTAGAAGTAGACGAGGAAGCCAATTGCGACGAACGACGCCACAATGAGCACCAGCGTCTGGTTGGGGAAGAGTCCGAAGGCCGTTCCGGTGTTGGTGCCGTACGTTAATCTCAGAAACCCGGTGGCCGGCCACGACTCGCCGAGTTCGAAGTTGGTGCGCACGAGTAGCTTGGTAAGCTGGTCCACCGCGAAGGCAGCCGGAGCCAGGAGCAGACCGGCGTGCTCGCCAAACCTGAACGTTCTATGTCCCGCTCCGGGCGCATCCGCTGCCCGCTGTTCGGTTTCCGGTTCTACGCTCATGGTCTGACGTTGTGCCACCCTCCGTTCTGGAATCCAGAATAACATATGGCAAACTCTACTGACACGGCTACAGCATTCCGGTGCGCAACCAGCGCCCCCTGGCGTAGTAGATGTAAAGCAGGGCGAGCCTGGAGGTCATCCCGACGACGATTGCCCAAGGGACGCCGTATTGGCCCAGCGGCGAGAACACCGACAACGCGAAGGCCAGAGGGATCTCCACCGCCCACATTGTGGCCATAGTTATCACCATCGGGGCCATGGTTGCCCCGGTGCCGTTGAGCGCCTGCGTGAACACCTGGACGGCGCTCATCGACACGTAGCCTATCGCGACTATGCTGACCCAGGTGGCAGCCTGGGACACGAACTCAGGCTCGCTGTTGAACAGCCCGGCGACCGCCTCTGGGAACAGCAGGAACAGCACGACCACCAGCGACGACCCAATCGCGGCATAGACCAGCGCCCAGTTGATGGAGCCTTTCGCCCTTTCCGGAAAGCCCGCTCCCAGGTTCTGCCCGGCCAGCGCTCCCGCCGCTCGCCCCAGGCCGCGGCTGCCCTGGTTGACAACGTTCTCCGCGCGGCGTGTGAGCGCGAACGCGGCAAGCGCTGCGTCCCCGAACGTAGCCACAAGACCCACGACCACGAGCTGGCCCAGCCCGCGCTGCATGTTCGTAACCGACGCCGGTGCTCCAATCTGCACCAGCCGCCAGATGAGTGGCAGGTCCAGACTGTAACCCCGGAGGTTGAGTTCGAGTCTCGACGTACCCTTGAGAAGCGCGTAGAAGTTCATCGCTCCGCCAATCCCGACGGCCACGAGGTTTGCGACCGCAGCGCCGGCCAAGCCCAGCGACGGGAACCACAACACGCCAAAGATGAGAAGCGGGCTGAGGGCGACGTGGACCACCCTGGTCACCAGCGCGGCCTTGAGCGGGGTCATGCTGTCGCCGGACGCCTGCAGCGCGCTGCCGCACAACCGCTGGTATCCCATCACTGCCATGACCATGAATTGGACCTGCATGTAGCCTGAGGCCTGTGCAACGACGGCGTCGCTCAAGCCCAGCAGGCGTAGCAGTGGCTCAGTCAGAAAAAGGCCGGCGAGCACCGACAAGAGCGCGAAGAGGGTCGCGAGAGTGAGAGACTGCGCCAGCACGTGGTTCGCGTATGGGATATCACGACTGCCGACGGCCCGCGCGATCATCGACCGCATGCCGGTGTCCAGCCCCATCCGGGACGTCATCACCAGCATTATGTACGTCTGGGCTACGCCCATGCCGGCGATCGCCTGGAACCCAAGCCTCCCCGCCCATATCAGGTCGGCGATCTGGTCGATTACGCCGAGCTTGCCCTCGGCGATCTGGGGCCAACTGAGAAACCAGAGGTTACCGGGGATGCTGCCCTTGGTGAGGTCCCGCGTAGCGTATGAGGACCGCCTGCGAGTTCGGCGGGCGCCGGGCTGGGGTGGGCTTCCTGCCAGACTCGTCGAGACCTGCGCCGGCCTCTTGCCGGGAAGTTCGGGATCGCCGTCCGCCATAAGCTGGGACCTCCGGGCCGCGCTGGCGAGCGGGCGGCCACGCGCAAGCATAAGCGATACAGAAATATGGCGTCAAACCGACAGGGCGGGACGTCATCTCCATTCCCACTTGCATCAGACTTACCTTACGCGCTATAATACTTACGTGTAATGCAATTACACAGATACAGGTAAAGGAAGTGAACATGAGCGAGCAACACAGATACGAGATCAAAGCTGATCCCGACAACGACGAATCGTGCGGCGAAGCCGAGCAAACCAGGCAAGACCTCAAGGGCAAGAGCAAGAGACTCCTCAACGACCTCGACGAGGTTGTCGATGAGGTGAACAAGGTTGTTCGGGAAGCCGTGGGCAGAGGCTCTGACGCAGTGGGGGCGTTGGGCGAGAACGTGAAGCAGACCTGGCAGGAGACCGTGCGCGGCCAACGCTCCGCAAGGACGAGCGTGGTGATGGTTCGGGTAGACAGCGACAGCCTGCAGCGCCTCGACGAACTGATCGAAGCGGGCCTGTGTTCGAGCCGCTCGGAGGCGGCCCACTACCTGATTACCGAGGGCGTCAAGGCAAAGCAGGACACTTTCGACAAGATCAGCCTGAAGATCGAGGAGATCCGCAAAGCCAAGCGCGAACTCCGCGAGCTGCTCGGCGAGGACCTTGAAGACACATCCGACTAACGTTGCGCCGCAAGCAGAATCGGCCGCGCTGATACCGGGAAACCGTTTGCGGGAGCAACCCCTGTTGGTTATACTAGACTCCTAACCCACACACGCCCCGTTCAGCGCAATTTGGAGCCCTGCGAAGTGGAGACTCTGCTAGCGAAGATTCGGGACTACCTGCCCGAAGAGAAGATCTCCGTAGTCGAGGACGCCTATCAGTTCGCCGAGCGCGCGCACTCAGGTCAGTTGCGCCGTTCCGGCGAGCCGTTCATTGAACACCCCATCCAGACGGCGCTTCTGCTGGCGGACCTGAAACTGGACGCCAACGCGCTGGCAGCGGCCCTGCTCCACGACGTACTCGAGGACTGCGACGTCTGCTCCGAGGAACTGGAGGACAGGTTCGGCGGCGAAATCGCCAAGCTCGTCGACGGCGTCACCAAGCTCACCCAGGCGGAGCTGCTGTCCGAAGAACGCAGCCAGCTGCAGCGGCCTCAGAACAGCGACAGGTTCGCGGAGGCCGCCACCATTCGCAAGATGATCGTCGCCATGGCGGAGGACATCAGGGTCGTTCTCATCAAGCTGGCCGACCGCCTGCACAACATGCGGACCCTCAATTTTCTGTCGTCGGAGCGCCAGATCGCCATTGCACAGGAGACCCTGGACATCTACTCCCCCCTGGCCCACAGGCTGGGCATCTGGGAGCTGAAGTGGCGCCTCGAGGACCTCTCGTTCCAGTACCTCAATCCAGCGGCGTACCGAGAACTCTCCAACCTGCTCAACTCCAAGCGGCAGGAGCGGGAAGAGTATGTCTACCGCGTACAAACCGCGCTCAGGGCGGAGCTCGACGCGGCCGGCATTGAGGCGGAAGTGACCGGGCGGCCCAAGCACTTCTACAGCATCCACAAGAAGATCCAAAAGTACGCCGAGCAAAACAAGACTTTCGGCGAGATCTACGACCTATTCGCGCTGCGTGTGCTGGTCAACCAGGTGAGGGACTGCTACTCGGCACTGGGCGTGGTGCACAGCATGTGGCGTCCCATTCCGGGCCAGTTCGACGACTACATTGCCAACCCCAAGGACAACCTTTACCGTGCGCTGCACACCACTGTCCTGTGTGAGGACGCCTGTCCCGTAGAGGTCCAGGTGCGCACGCACGAGTTCCACAACGTGGCCGAATATGGCGTCGCCGCCCACTGGCTCTACAAGGAAGTGTCTTTCACGGATGTGCAGTTCGAGGAGAAGATGACCTGGCTTCGCCAGCTCCTCGAGTGGCAGAGGGACGTGAGCGGCGCTGAAGAGTTCGTTGAGTCGTTCAAGACGGACGTGTTCAAGAACCAGGTGTTCGTCTACACGCCAAAGGGAGACCTGAAAGAGCTGCCAGCCGGCTCCACGCCGCTCGACTTCGCCTACCGCATCCACACGGATGTCGGCAATAGCTGCATCGGCGGCAAGGTCAACGGCAAGCTCGTGCCGCTTCAGTACCAGGTCCAGAATGGTGATACGGTCGAGATACTCACCAGCAAGACCATGCGCGGACCGAGCCTGGACTGGCTGAACGCCAACCTGGGCTACGTGAACACAACCTCCGCGCGGGCCAAGATCCGAAGCTGGTTCAACAGGCAGGAACGCGCGATAAACATCCAGCGGGGCAAGGACATCTACCAGAAGCAGGTGCGAAGGCTCATCGTCGGCACGACCGACGAAGAGGCCGTCAAGCTGATGAAGCTGGACAACCTGGACGACTTCTTCGCCGAGCTCGGCAACGGCGGCATCACGCCGGCCCAGGTGGTGGCTAAGTTGTCGGAAAACACGGAGCAGATGGAAAAGCTGCCGCGGATGGAGGTGCAGCCTTCCGGTCCCTCCTCCGGCGTGCAAGTGCTGGGCGTAGGCGACCTGCTCACAAGGATGGCCCGCTGCTGCAGCCCCATACTTGGCGACAAGATAACAGGTTACATCACCCGCAGCCGCGGAGTGACCGTCCACCGCGCGGCCTGCCCCAACGTGACCTCCGAGACGGAAATCGAACGCTTGGTGCCTGTTGACTGGGGCAGGAAGCAGACCCTTTACCCCGTAAGAATACGCCTACAGGCTTTCGATAGGGTGGGGCTGCTGCGGGACACCACTTCCCTTGTCTCAGAGGAACGTGTTAACATAGCTGCCTGTGTTTCCGAGGAGTTTGAGGACATCAGCATAATATCGCTCACCGTCTACGTGGAGAGCATCGATCAGTTGAGCCGCCTTTTCGCCAAACTGGAGGGCGTAAGAGGGGTTATCAGCGTTACAAGGACTGCCCAGTCCTGACGCGCGGATACAGAGTATCCGAGAGGACGTAGGAAACTTGCCAAGCGAAAAAGCGGCACGAGCGGCGGCGCGGCGGCGCGCCAGAAACCAGCCCTTGAGGACCCGGGCGCGCACCTTTGTAACGAGGGCGCGGAGGCTGATTCCGTCCGGCGACGTAGACGCTGCCGAGCGCGCGGTCAGGGAGGCCGTGACCGCTCTGGATAAGGCGTCGCAGAAGGGCGCGCTGCACCCGAACAACGCCTCAAGGCGCAAATCGCGCATTATGAAGCAACTGCAACAGGCAAAACAGGCCGCGGCGGAGTCCCCGTCCGGTCAGGCGGAGTAGAGCGGCCAGAAATGCTGAGAATCAGATTGAGAAGAGTGGGCGCGCGCGACCAGGCCAGCTACCGCATCGTGGTGGCGGACTCCCGGGCGGCCCGCGACGGCAGGTTCGTCGAACAGGTAGGACACTACAACCCCAGGACAGACCCGCCCACGCTCGTGGTCGACGAGGACAAGACGCTGAACTGGATCAGGCAGGGCGCCCAGCCCTCGGACTCCGTGAAGAGGTTGCTCCGCGGCTTGGGCACACTTGATAGAGTAAAGGCCGAATGAAAGAACTGGTCGAGTTCATCGCCAAGTCCATTGCCTCACAACCCGAAGACGTAAAGGTAACCGAAGAAGCCTCGAACGGCCGGGTCATCTTGCGTCTGGAGGTGGCGCCCGAAGACAAGGGCAAAGTCATCGGCAGGCAAGGCAAGGTGGCCCAGGCGATGCGTGCGTTGCTGCGCGTCGCGGCCGTCAAGCAGGGTACCCGCGCAATACTAGAGATTGTCTAGCCTCCGCGAGAAGCACCCAACCCCGTTGCAACCCCCTATTCTACCCCGGCGCGAGCCAGATCACGCACCGACGGCACGTTCGTCCGACGACGTAGTGGTTGGCATTATCAAGGGAGCGTGGGGAATTCAGGGCGACCTGCGAGTCGAGCGACTGACCGACAACCCCGACCGCTTCACCGCCAACAGCCGCCTTTACTTGGAAGGCCGCCCAGTGCGGGTGCGCCGGTCGCGCGAGCTGAAGGGCGGTCTCCGCCTCAAGCTGGACTCGGTTGACGACCGCACTAGCGCCGAGCGGCTCAGGGGCAAGAGTCTCAGCGTTCCTGCCAACGCTGTTCCGCCACTGCCCGAAGGCGCTTATTACCACTACCAGCTTATCGATCTGGATGTCTACACGCACGAGGGCGAGCGCCTGGGCGCGGTCAGGGAGATCCTGGCCACGGGCGCGAATGACGTCTACGTGGTTGGTAGATCCGGCGCGAAGGACTTGCTGATTCCGGCGCTGAAGGGCGTTATAGTCTGTGTCGACCTCGCAGCCAACCGGATGATAGTTCGACTACCGGAGGGTCTTGAGTAGGCCATTACCACTCGGCGCCGGCGCAATGGCGCCGGCCCGGAGGAAACGCGTCAGGCGAGGCGCCCCACCGACTGGAACCCCCAAGCTGTTGCACGGCAAGTTAGACCTTTGCGCTCTTGCTCAGCTCCGCCCCCGGCGTGAACCCGACCCGCTTGTGCGCCGGCACGGTTATCAGGTCTTCAGAGCCGTTGGAGCGAATCGGGCGCACCCGTCGCGCCTTAACGTTGCGCACCTCGAACGAGCCGAATCCGGTGAGCACCACTCGGTCTCCGGACAAGAGGGCGCTCTGAATGGTGCCGAGAACCGCGTTCAGCGCGGCCTCCGCCTCCGACCTGGACCCGTTGAGCTCCGATGCGATCTTCTCGCTGATCTCCTGCTTTCTGAGCGTCGCCATGGCACTACCTCCCTTTCTCCTGTTTCGTACAACCGCGACTGGGGCGGGCGCTTCCGCTTTATCCTATCTTTACGACCACGCTCAATCAGTCGTCTAGGCAATTCGCGATACTCTTTCCAACATTTTGAGCAAGACTCCCGGCGGCTGCCACGGCCATGCCCGCCTCGCTGCCGGAAAGCCGGGCGCGTCGCCGCCCCAGCGGAGCAACTGGCCGTTCCCAACACTTCCGAACTGTGTGGCAACCTCTTTTGACCGAAGAGCGGCCTCGTGCTAGAATCTCCGAAAGCGGGGGCGGTTTACCAAAACGTCCGCACGGGCGCGACCGCCGGCTACGCACACATTCACGACATTTCTCGGGAGGGCCGACATGTCGGGACATTCCAAGTGGTCCACAATCAAGCACGGCAAGGCCGTAACCGACGCCCGAAGGGGCAAGCTATTTACCAAGCTGACACGGGAGATCATCACCTCCGCCCGCCAGGGTGGCGGCAACCCCGAAATGAACATACGGCTGCGCATGGCCGTGCAGCGCGCCCGCGACAACAACATGCCCTTGGACAACATAGATAGGGCGATAAAGCGCGCGACGGGCGAAGGCGGGGAACAGGAACAGATGGTGGAGGTTGTCTACGAGGGCTACGGCCCGGGCGGCGCGGCAATCCTGCTTGAGACCATCACCGACAACCGCAACCGCACCGTGTCCGACATACGCTCCACGTTCGCCAAGGCGGGAGGCAACCTGGCGCAGACCGGCGCGGTGGCGTGGCAGTTCGCCCAGAAGGGCGTGGTAATCGTCGAGGCGGACCAAGATCAGGCCGAAGAGCTGGCACTAATGGCAATCGACGCCGGCGCAGACGACTTCGAGACATACGAGTCGAGCCTGCACGTCTACTCCGACCCATCCAATCTCGACGAGATACGCCTCGCACTCACCGAGAGCGAGGCCAACATCACCTCTTCCGAGATTGCTATGCTGCCCACCATCGCGTTAGAGCTCGACGACAAGGTGGCCATCCAGACGCTCCGACTGCTCGACCGGCTGGAAGAGTTGGACGACGTGCAGCGGGTCTTCTCCAACGCCGACTTTTCGGACGACGTGCTCGAAGAGTACAGGGGGGAAGTGTGACGAATTGGCCCGACCCGGACGCCACGCCCCCCGTACCGTCAATGCCCCCGGCGTCCCCTTGCGTATTCTTGGCATAGACCCGGGAACTTCCGCGACCGGCGTCGGCGTGGTCGAGTTGCTGGGCGACGGAGCGAGGCTGCTGCACGCCGGCACGCTCAGCCCGCCGCGCCGCAAGGCCCTTCCTCTACGGCTCAGCTTCATCTACGATGAGCTGGCTCGAGTAATCGAGGCGTGGAGCCCGGTCGAGGTAGCCATTGAGCAGCCCTTCGTGGCGCGCAACGTCAAGTCCGCATTTGCGGTCGGGCAGGCCCAGGGCGTCGCCATGGCTGCCGCCGGCAAGGCAGGGCTGGAGATATTCGGCTACGAGCCGCGAAAGGTGAAGCAGTCCATAACCGGACACGGCGGAAGCACCAAGAACCAGGTCCAGATCATGGTCTGCGCCAGCCTCGGAATCGACGGCCTCGACGACCACACCACCGACGCCTCGGACGCCCTAGCCGTGGCACTGTGCCATCTGAGCGCGCGCCGTGTCTCGCGGCTCGCGGTGAAGGATTAGGCGGCAGGCGCAGTGGTTTCTTCCCTCATATCGTCCGTGCAGGGGCCTATCGAGAGCATCGGACCGGACACCGTTAACATCCGCGTCGGTGGCATATCGTTGCAGGTCAACGTCCCGTCGTCTACGGCGCGGGACGTCGGCGGCGTCGGCGACCACGTACGGCTGCTTACGTGCCTGCAGGTGCGGGAGGACAGCCTGACACTTTACGGCTTCACGACCGAGGACGCGCGCGCCGCGTTCGAGGCCCTCATCGGCGTCAGCGGCGTTGGGCCCAAAGTGGCCCTCAACGTGTTGTCTGCGATGACTCCCGGCGCGCTCGCCGTCGCCGTCGGATCCGCCGACACCGATGCTTTCGTCGCCGTGCCGGGCGTGGGCAAAAAGACCGCCGGGCGCATCATCCTGGACTTGCGAGGCAAGCTGGCGGAAGACCTGCTCGCCGACCGGTTCGGCGGGAACGACGGCGACGCTCTGGACGCCTTGACGGCCCTGGGATACTCCATCGCCGAGGCGCGTGCCGGCCTGGCTTCCCTCGGCCCGGCCGGATCCGCCCCCGTAGAGGAGCGGGTGCGGCAGGCGCTCCAACGAATCGCGGCAGGCTAGCACCCCTTCATGGCCTCAGTTTACGACGCCTGGGCCACGGTATACGACGCGGTCTACGCCTACGTCCGCGACGACCTGCCCTACTACGTCCGAGAAGCAATGCGTTCGGGCGGGCCGGTGCTGGAGCTGGGATGCGGCACTGGGCGCGTGGCGATCGCGTTGGCCCGCGCTGGGATCGACGTGGTGGGCGTGGACTTTTCGCCCGGGATGTTGCAAGCGGCGCGGCGCAAAGTCGATAGCGCGGGCGCGCTGCCGGGCTCCGTCTCCCTCGTCGAGGGAGACATGCGGTGCTTCGATCCTGAACGGGTCGGCGGCCCTTTTCGACTGGTGCTCATCCCGTTTCGGGGGTTCCTCTCACTGCTTACCGTCCCGGACCAGGTGAGCACGCTCGAGAACGTCAAGCGGCACCTTACGCCGGACGGGGAGTTGGTCATCGATCTGTTCGTGCCTGACCCCGAAATGCTGGTACAAGATGGCGACACGCCGCGCCACTTTCGCGACGTGACCGACCCGCGCACCGGCGCCCGCCACGTGCTCTGGCAGCAGAGCGCCTACGACAACTACAACCAGATAATCGACGCCCGCATCATCGTCGATGCGTTGGACGAGAGCGGTTTAGTCGTAGAGCGCCGTTACCTCGACTTTCAATTGCGCTACATCCACTACTGGGAGATGAGCCACTTGCTGACGGCCTATGGCTACGAGGTGCTGGAGGTGCTCGGCGACTTCGACGGCTCTCCCTTCGACGATACCTCCACCGAGATGATCTGGCGCGTGCGCCCCACATCTCTACCGCCCCAAGGGGTCGAAGGCCGGAGTCAGAACTAACCCGGCGCGGGCACTGGTCGTTATAGAATAGAAGCGGCCTCCCGCAGCCGGCGGGTAGGCGCGCCTCGATTGGTTGACCACACACTACCCAAAGGAATGACGATGGGACCAAACGGCCTCAAACTGCCAATGTTCGCAATTCTAATGCTGCCGGCGCTACTCGTGCTGGCGGCGGCATGTGGCGAATCGACCAAAGCGACAGATGCCGCGGGCGATCTCCCGGCGGCCGTCGCGGACTCCGCCCAACGAGAGGCTCCGCCGACTGACACAATCGAAGTGAGCACAGCAGGAGCGGCGCTGGAGACGTGGGGAGGCGGCCTCGATCCCCAAGCGGTCGTCGCCGCCCAGGGGGCGGTGCTGAACCGCATCTACACCGAACTTCTCCCTTCGGTCGTGCACATAGACACCTACAGGCGCGTGGATTCACAGACGTTCAGCGGTTTGCCCTTTTCGACCAGCCCCGACGCCGGCCCCCAGACCCTTCCGGACCGGTTCGTTCTCGGTGAGGGGTCCGGCTTCGTCTGGAGTGACGAAGGTCACATCGTAACGAGCTTTCACGTTGTCGACGGCGCGGACCGCCTCGCGGTCACCTTCCACGACGGCGCGGTCGTCGAGGCCGAGCTGCTGGGCGGGGACTCGGACTCCGACCTTGCCGTGCTCAAGCTGACGGAGCCGAGGCACGGCGTGGGCGCCGCTCGGCTGGGGGACAGCGCCGAAGCGCAAGTCGGCCAACTCGTGGCGGCAATCGGCAGCCCGTTCGGGCGCGAGTTTACGCTCACCAGCGGCATAGTCAGCGCATCGGGCCGCTCGCTTCCTGCCGGCACCCTCGGTTTCTCGCTGGCAGGCGTCATACAAACGGACGCAGCCATCAATCCGGGCAGCTCCGGCGGTCCACTCCTCGACATGTACGGAAACGTAATCGGAATAAATGTGCGAATCGCGTCGTCCAGCGGCGCGAACGCCGGTGTCGGCTTCGCGGTCCCCATCAACGCCGCCAAGGTGATCGTTCCAAGCCTCATAGACGGCGGCGAATACTCCTATTCGTGGCTGGGCATTAGGGGAACGCTGGTTACCGCCGAGATCGCGGACGAGATGTCGCTGCCGGCCGATATCAGGGGCGTGCTCATCGTCAAGGCTATCGAGGACGGACCCGCCGCCGGCGCGGGAATGCGTGGAGTTTCCGGAGGGAACTCGCTCGACGGCGACATCATTGTCACCATCGACGGCTACGACGTGGAGGCCATGGAGGACATCATTTCCTATCTCCTTGAGGAGACTGTACCCGGAGACACCGTTACCATTGGAGTCATCCGCGACGGCTCAGACACTCCTCTGGAGATGCAGGCCACCCTCGGCACCCGGCCGCAGAGCGATCAGCCGGTGCAATAGCGACGCCGGCTGGTCCCGCGGTCTCCTGCTTACCCGATCCCGCCCATTGCAAATGCGGCGACCTTCATAGTTCGGGCGCGATTGCCCCAATAGTTGTAGAATATGCGAGCGACGGCCTGGCGGCGCCCGCCCACCGGAGGCCGCCCGCCACAGATTGCTCGACGGGGTGACGCGCGGTGCCACAGTTCGAAATCGTTTCCGACTTCAGGCCGACCGGCGACCAGCCGCAGGCGATAGACAAGCTGGTTGCCGGCATCGATCAGGGCATGAAGCACCAGTCGCTGCTGGGCGTGACCGGCAGCGGCAAGACCTTCACCATGGCCTGCGCCGTCGAGCGCCTGCAGCGCCCCACCATCGTAATCGCTCACAACAAGACGCTTGCGGCGCAGCTCGCCACCGAGTTCAAGGAGTTCTTCCCCCGCAACGCCGTCGAGTACTTTGTCAGCTATTACGATTACTACCAGCCCGAGGCCTACGTCCCCAGGACCGACACTTACATCGAAAAGGACGCCGACATCAACGAACAACTCGACAAGCTGAGGCACGCCGCAACGCGCGCGCTGCTCACCAGGCGCGACGTGCTCATAGTCGCGTCGGTGTCGTGCATCTTCGGCCTGGGATCGCCGGAGGAATACCAGGGCTTTGTCGCCTACGTCCGCAAGGGCGAGCAGCGCAGCCGCGGCCTGCTCGTTCGCCAGCTCGTGGACATGCAGTACGAGCGCAACGATTACGACTTGGCACGCGGGCGCTTCAGGGTGAGGGGAGACACGCTCGAGATTCTCCCCGCCTATGAGGAGATCGGAGTGCGTATCGAGTTTTGGGGCGATGAGATTGAGCGCATTGTCGAGGTCGACACGCTCACAGGCGAGCTGCTGGCCGAACGCCAGGACATCGAGATCTACCCTGCCAAGCACTTCGTCACCTCCGAAGAGAAGATGCTCGAAGCAATGGAGGACATCAAGGCCGAGCTGGCCGAGAGCACAGCCGAGCTCGAAGCACAGGGAAAGCTGCTCGAGGCACAGCGACTCGAGTCCCGGACCATGTACGACCTCGAGATGATGCGCGAAACGGGTTACTGCGCGGGCGTCGAAAACTACTCCCGCCACCTGTCCAGGCGGGAGGCGGGCAGCACTCCCTACACGCTTATGGACTACCTGCCGGAGGACGCCCTCATTTTCATAGACGAGTCTCATATGACGCTTCCCCAGCTCCGCGGCATGTACTTCGGCGACCGGTCGAGAAAATCGGTGCTGGTGGATTTCGGCTTCCGCCTGCCCTCGGCGCTTGACAACCGCCCCCTCAACTTCGGCGAGTTCGAGGAGCGCGTCAACCAGATTGTCTACGTGTCCGCAACGCCCGGCCCCTACGAGTACGAGCACAGCCAGAGTATAGTGGAGCAGGTCATCCGGCCCACCGGACTCATGGACCCAGTCGTGGAGGTGAAACCCACCGAGGGCCAGATCGACGACCTGATACACGAGATCCGGCTTCGCACGAGCCGTGGCGAACGCTCTGTCGTCACCACGCTCACCAAGCGAATGTCGGAGGAGCTGGCCGACTACCTACGCGAGCTGGGAATCAAGACGCACTACCTGCACTCTGAGATAGACACCCTGGAGCGCAGCGAGATTCTGCGGGACCTTCGGCTGGGCGTATACGACGTGGTGGTCGGAATCAACCTGCTTCGCGAAGGTATCGACCTGCCCGAGGTCAGCCTCGTCGCCATACTGGACGCCGACAAGGAGGGCTACCTGCGCTCCTGGACCGCGCTCATTCAGACCATCGGGCGCGCCGCGAGGCACATAGATGGGCAGGTCATCATGTATGCCGACAGGGTAACCGACTCCATGAAGCGCGCCATAGACGAGACGAACCGCCGCCGGCAAGTTCAGGAGATTTATAACCGCGAGAACGGCATCACTCCGCAAGGCATTCACAAAACCGTACACGACATCACCGAGCGGGTCAGGGCGCTCGCCGAGACCAGGGCTCCCTACGTCACCAAAGACGACATGCCCAAGGACGACATCTTGCGGCTCATCAAGGACCTGGAGGCGCAGATGAAGACTGCGGCCCGCAACCTGGAGTTTGAGAAGGCGGCGTTGCTGAGAGACCAGATAGTTGATCTGCGCAAGGCCATCGCCTGACAGCGCGTACTCACGCCTTCTCGCGGCGAGCCGCCGTGCTCTTCCTGCAAGCCTTGCGCTGACCGCGCTCGCCATCGCGCTGGCATCGCTGCCTCTGGCCTGCTCCGGGGCGTACGAGCCGGGCGAGGCGTTGCTGCCCGTCGGCATGGCGCAGGCGGTGGTGCCTGACGTTTCCGCCGCAAGCTACCTGTACGTCAACCCCGGCGGGCCTGTAATGCTGCCCCTCGACTCGTTCGGACCCAGCGGCACCCCATTCACTCCCGGCGCGCAGCCCGGCTCGCTGGTACGGGCGAGCGGCGTCACGCTGTTCGTGGGCAGATCGCCCGACGGCTTCGGGGGCATCTTCGATTTCAACGACGCCGGGGATGCCGTCAACGGGCTGGTGGCATTTCGCCTCGGCACGAATCCGCAGCGTAGCTGGGCCGACGGCGACGCGCGCACGCTGAGAGTTGCCGCGGGGGACCCGGACTGGGTCCAGTCGGTCGGGACCGCTTCCAGACTGGCATCATACGTCACGCTGGAGCGGCACCCCTCCCTGCCTTGGGACCTGGTGACCCACCTGCCGGCGAGTCCTCCCTCCCAGCCCGTGGCGGCGGGCATTGCGAACATCGAGCACGGCTTGGCCACGGCGCTATACAACTCGGTTGACCTCGACCTGTCCGACATAGATACCGCGTTCGCCCTGCTGCGAGTGGACCTCGTCGGATTCGCCATCTACACGGACGACGACCCGCTGGTGCTGCCCGAGAGGCTCGACAGGCAAGTGCTGGAGGAGAACACCTACGGCGTGTTGATGGTGAGCAGGTCCGACTTTTCGGGCGTCATGGTGGCGTTCATGCTGGGCGTCGTATCAGACAGAGCGCAGCTTGAGACGATTCCTATCGCGAACACCAACGCCCGCTACGGCATAGTCGACGGTCTTCACCTGGTGCTGAAGAACAGGGGGAACCTGGTGTTCGCCGCGCTCTCAGCCGACAGGCAGAACGCCGTCGACCTCATACTCAGCGCGGTCAACGAATAGCCGGCCCTTCAGAAGGCCGGGGCGGCTCACACGTGCTGGTCGACCAGAACCGGGTTGCCGTCCGGATCTATGGCGACGAAGCTCGCCGGCCCGGAGCCCCCCTCCTCCGCCTCTGAAGCGAAGCTGACTCCATCCGCCTTCAGGCGCCGCTGTAGCTCGCGCACGTCCGTGAACTCGTCCACGGGGTTCGCGAACTTGTCCCAGCCGGGATTGAACGTGAGGATGTTCTTCTCGAACATGCCCTGAAAGAGGCCGATGGTGTGGCCGCCATTGCGGAGAATCTGCCAATTCTCAGAGGGCTCGCCCCCAACGACCTCGAAGCCGAACTTCTCGTAGAAGGCCCTGGACACCGCCAGGTCTTTGACAGCGAGACTGACCGAGAACGCTCCCAGTTCCATTTACTCCCCTCGCTCGGCCCGGCCGCGTCAGTGGTGGCCGCGGGGGCCGTGGTGGTGGTCGTCGTGGCCCTCGCCGTGGGCGTCGTGGTGGCCCTCGTGCGGCGGCTGCGCCGAGGGCAGGGGAATGAACGCGAGCACCACCACGGCCGCCGCGTACAGCGCCGCGGTGTAGTAGAAGAGATAGTCGGCGTCCCAGGAGTATAGCCTGGCAGCGATCAGTGGCGACGCCGCGCTGAACACGAAGCGCGAAGTAGAGAGCAGCCCAAGCGTCGTCGCCGCCGTGCCCTCGCGCACGATGTCGATCGCCGCCGCCGTCAGGATAGGCTGATCGCTGTACAAGAACAGACCCAGCGCGGCTAGCAGCGCGGACATCACTACCAGTGTGTCACCGAAAGGGGCCATGAGAAACGTTATGACCCCCAGAGCGATCAGTCCGGGAATCAGGATCAGCTTGCGGCCGAACCGGTCCGACAGGTAACCGGTCACGGGGCTGGCGAAAATGCCTACGAACACCAGCAGCCCTATCAGCCCGCCCCGCAGGGCCAGATTCTCGAAGCTTCTCCCGTCTTCGCCCTCCGCGATCAGTCCCAGCTCGTCCGCCAGGTACAGAGGCAAGACGGTCACGAACCCCAGGTAGGCCATGCCCCTCAGCCCGGCGACCGTCACTATGCCCCACACGCGGGCATTGCGCACGATAAGCTTCGTTTCGGCAAGCTGCGACCGCAGCGCTTCAGCCGTTTGCGTCCCCGCCGCCTCCTGCGCCCTGTGCCCGATGTCTCTGAAGGCCCAGAAAACAAGGAAGGTCAGAAAGATGGGCACGACCGCGTAGATGCTGATGATCGCCTGCCAGCTCAACGCAACCAGCAGAATGCCTGTCAGAGGGGGACCGATAACGTCGCCGACGTTGCCGCCGACGCCGTGGAAGGACAGGACGGAACCGCGCCTCTCGCGGAAGTGGGAAGACAGAGCAGCCATCGCGGGCAGGTGCCACACCGAAGCGGCCACACCGACTACTGCCATGCCGAACAGCAGCAGCGCGTAGCCCGCGGGATTGAGCTGGCCTGACAGTTGCTCGCCAGTACCGGAAGTCTGCGCTACCCACGAAGCGCCCGGCACGAGCCAGCCCGCGCTCGCCATCAGCAGCCAGCCGATGCCGAACAGGCCCATGCACGCCGCCATCACCCAGCCCCAGTACCGCCGGAGCGCATCGGTGAGCACGCCGCCCGGCAGCGACACCACGCCGGAGACGACCTCCCTGGTGGACTGGATGCTCGCCACGGCGACGCTGCTGCCGCCCAGCAGGAGGTCCCGCACTTCGGGCAGGACCACGATGAAGCTTTGGGCTATCCAGTGGAATACGCCGTGGCCGCTCGTCAGGCCGCCGATCATGAAAGCGGCCGTGCGACGGAAGCCGGTGCGCCCCTCGACTACAGCGGCCGGCGCTCCGTGATTGTGGTGACTATGGGCCACGGCAGCCTACCCCCACGCTTGGCGACGGCCCGAGTGCAGCTAGCTTGCGCCTGCCCCTGCTAGGCCGAGCACTATGGTCGAAATGACTATGAGGATCGCATACGGGATGAGAGAAATCAGGACCACGAAGAACGCCCGCCAGGTGGACGTGTAGTCCAGGCACTGGCGTACGGCAATGATCATGCACGCAATCTGCCAGATGAGGGCAAGCAGCCCTATCAGCCCGCCCACGCCGGGCACGAAGACAAAGATCCGAAAGATGCCGGGAGCCTGCGCGAAACCGGTGCCGCGGGCGAGCTGACCCCAGTCGGCGTCTGTGGCTGGCGTCTTGAGAAGGGTAGTGCCCACAATCCACGTAACGAGAGCCCAGAGAGCCCAGCCGACAATTCCCAAGATGACGCCGAATACCAAGTCCAATATGTCGACTGACTCTTCGCCGGAGATCACCCCACTGAGCAACGCCCCGACACCGGTGCATATGGAGACGATGACCACCACGGCCATCGCCTGCCAAGTTGCGCTGCGGTCGTCCTCTACATCCTCGTAGGTATCGACATTCATTCGAATTGCGCCCAACATCCTGGCAAGCATCTTCACATCTCCTGTGGCTCAGGGTATGAGTACAGTGTGCGGCTCAAATGGGCAAGACCGCGAGAACGCGACTCCGCCCGGTGTCCGCGCGTCCGGCGAAAGCTTAACACATACTCCATACGTCTGGTAGACGGCGGCTCAGCCGAAGGGCGTCCTGGCCTTGGCGGCGGCATGGAGAGAGCCGGATTGGGCAGGTCAGGAGGGGCCAATAGCCGCCCATTCGTGGGGAAAAGCGCGAAAACTGTCTCATTCCGTTTCATTCTGTCTTGCCTCCTAACTGGGAGTGCTGGCTGTGTGCAACATATTGAAACGCTGGCGAGACGGAACTGGTCAGGAAAGTTACAAAGTGTGACAGAAATGAGACAGGTGGGCGGGGGGCGCCAGATGCCGCTTCTTCAGCCCCATCCCTTCGGCAAGCTCAGGGCAGGCTCTAACCTTGACCAATCAAAGGGGAAGGGGCTCTTGGGTTGCGGGATCGGTCCCTCATCGCGGGGAGAATAGCACCGGTGTGCGTAGGAATCAAGGGGGATTGGAAGAATGCGCAGTGTTCTGTCACCCCCATCCTAACCACCTTCCCCCGTCAAGGGGGAAGGGACTTTGGAGTGGGTCTGCCATCCAAAATTGACCTCTTGTTGAGTCCGTCCTATAATGTGGCCTGCGAAGCAAACCCGCGCCCGTCGCGCTCCGCGACGGGGTGCATAGCCAGAACGCGAGGAGTGAAATCTGCGATGGTACAACAACAGGCGGCCCTGTTAAGACCCGAAACCCTCATAGAGCAGTTTAAGGCCAACGGCGTGACGCACATCGTTACGATTCCGGACAGCGAGACGAACTACCTCTACGAGCTTATGGCCGAGGAGCCCTGGCTCGACATAATCCCGACCTGCAGAGAAGGCGAGACGATGGCAATCTCCCTCGGCTTGCTGGTTGGCGGCAAGGTGCCCGTGTGCCTCATCCAGAACACCGGCATGCTTGAGTCGGGCGACTCCATTCGCGGCATGGCGCTTGACGCCGGCTTCCCGATGGTGTTGGTTGTCGGCTACCGAGGCTGGACGCGACACGGCGTTACGCCCGACACGGTGGCCAAGTACACCGAGCCGTTCCTGCACGCTTTCGGCATCAACTACTACCTGGTGGAGCAGGACGACGACGCGGACCGCATCACTTTGGCGTTCAACGAGGCCAAAGAGACCAAGCGACCAGTCGCGGTGCTGATAGGCGACGAGTACCACGGCTTCAACCGCTAGCCACAGGAACGACACCGGACCAAAACTCAACCGCCCTCGACGGAGTGCGGCAACGCTCGAACCGAGAGGACTTATACCCGGAGGATACCGATGATCGAAGCATCTGAAATGTTCAAGACCTTCAAGGACCACCGCGGCAAGGCGATCGTGATACCCACGGGCACCGCGGGCCGGCACTGGATGGACTACACCGAGGACACCGACAGGGACCTTTCCCTCGGTGGCGCGATGGGGCACACCACCTCCGCCGCGCTTGGCCTCGCATTGTCGCTTCCCGACGAGAAGATAGCCCTGTTCGACTCCGAGGGCTCGCTGCTGATGAACCTCGGTATTCTCGCCACCATCGCGGGCAAGAAGCCGGAGAATTTCTTTCACTTCCTCATGGACAACGGGTGCTACGCCACCACCGGCGGCCAGCCCGTGCCGAACTCCGACGACATCGACTACGCCGGCATGGCGAAGGGAGCGGGCTACGCCGCGACCTACCACTTCGACGACCTCGAGGAGTTCGCGACGAGCATCGAGTCCATCATGGCGGGGGCCGGGCCGGTTTTCGTCTCCATTAAGATCACTCCCGAGGTGGAGAACGAGCCTATCGGGCGCAGGGTTCGCAGGCCCAGCAAGCCTCGAGGTCAGTCCATCAAGGACCTTCGCGCCGCCGTCGGCATAGCCGACTAGGGGCCAACGCAGTCCCTATGTGCGTGGCCGCGGGCCGTTTCGCGGCGCCATGAGATTGCCGAGGTGCGGTAACTTTGGGCGCTAGCGAACGGGCGCGGCCACGTTTCTTCTACGGATGGGTCGTGGTGGGAGCCGCGTTCGTCTCCCACTTCATCAACTACGGCGTCCTCGTCGTCTCATTCGGCATCTTCTTTCCCTACATGACGGCCGCTCTCGGCTGGGGCCGAGGGCTGCTGGCGAGCGTGACTCTCGTCTCCCGCGTCACCTCGGCAGCCGGGGCGCCTATTGCCGGGCGAGCCATCGACCGGCACGGGCCGCGCGTTTACGTCATGATAGGCGGCGCGGCCGTCGCGGTCGGCGCGGTGCTAATCTCCTTTATTTCTCAACCCTGGCAGATGTTCGCCGCCTACGGCGTGCTGATGGCGTTGGGCGGCCTTGCCCTCGGTCCTCTCGGAGCGGATTCCACCGTCGCCAGATGGTTTGTCCGCAGGCGGGGCAGGGCGCTCTCATTCTCCACCATGGGCATGTCCTCGGCGGGCGTCGCCCTTCCCCTGCCGTTGACGCTGCTCATTGACGGAGCCGGCTGGCGCCGCGCGTGGGTCGCGCTTGGGGCTTTCGTTCTGATACTGGCACTCGTAGTGGCGCCGCTCATGCGCAGGCGGCCCGAGGACTACGGCATGCTCCCCGACGGGGACGGCGCGAGTGATGGCCCCATGGGCGTGCGGGGCGTCGTGGAAGAGGTGTCGCTCACGGCCAGGGAGGCGATGCGCACGCCCGCTTTCTGGCTGCTGCTGATAAGCACGAACTTCGCCGGATTCGCGATAAGCGGAGTAAATCTGCACATCTTCTCCTACCTCACCGACCGGCAGATCGAACCGGGCCAGGCCGCGGCAGTCATAACCTACCTCTACTTCCTCCAATCCGTCGCAAAGCCCCTCTGGGGGTTCGCCGCCGAACGGCTGCACGTCCGCTACTGCCTCGCCGCTTGTTATGCCGGCGGCGCGACAGGAATCCTGCTGCTGATGGGCGCGAGCTCGCTGATTCACCTTGGCGTGTTCGCTACGGTTTACGGACTGACCCGCGGGGCACAGTCGTTCGTCAGCAGCCTGGCCTGGTCCGACTACTTCGGTCGCGAGGCGCAGGGGGCTATACGAGGCACCGCCCAGCCGTTCGGACTCATTTCCAGCGCGGGCGGCCCGGTGCTCGGTGGCTTCCTGTTCGACCTTCGCAGCGACTACTCGCTTGCCTTCACAGTGTTCGTCGCCGCGTTTGTAGTCAGCAGCATCGCCGCTCTGCTGGCGCGGCCACCCCGGCCAGCCCCTCAGCCAGCCAACGCGTAGGCGCAGGTTCGCCAACCGCCCGCGCGTCCGGTTCACAGGTCCCTGCGCAGAGTCGAATCGCGCGGCAAACCCTGCCGCCAGTGTCAACGGAGAGTCAACAAGGCCTGGTCGGCAACCCTTTGTGTGCGACTGTGCGCCCCGCTGTGGGGTTCGCTATAATGGGCGTGGCCGGCCCGCCACTCCATTCTGCCGACCGGCCTGGAGCATCGCATGATCAAGCATTTCTCAGTTCTCTACGTCGG
Source organism: Dehalococcoidia bacterium (assembly GCA_965217705.1). Lineage (GTDB taxonomy): Bacteria > Chloroflexota > Dehalococcoidia > Lucifugimonadales > CATOSD01 > CATOSD01. The sequence continues at coordinate 572,149 of CBDCJA010000002.1, forward strand.
CAACATCGACCTCGAAAACGTGGGGCTGGACGGCACCCCCGCGGACGACCGCCGCTACTCGAACGAGCGCCTGGTACAGTCCTACGACACGGCGACGCGGGCGGCAAAGCTGATGGACGAGCTCGGCTACTACGCCCTGTGGATGGCGGAGCACCACTTCCAGCGCGAGGGCTACGAGTGCATCCCTAACATAATTCTGCTGGGGACGCACCTCGCGTCGCAGACGAAGAGGCTCAAGTTCGGCTGCGCCTTCAACATCTCCCCGATGTGGCACCCGCTGCGCCTGGCCGAGGACTACGCCCTGGCCGACGTGCTCACCAACGGGCGCATCATCTTCGGCGTGGGCCGGGGCTACCACAGCCGGGAGGTCGAGACTTTCGGGGCGCCCGTCATCGACAACGACGCGAACCGCGAGTTGTTCGAGGAGCAGATGGAGATCATTCGCAAGGCCTTCAACGAGGAGTCGTTCTCCCACAAAGGCAAGCACTACACCATACCAGCGGACGTGCCCTACCGCGGCTACGACATGCAAGAGGTAACCCTGGTGCCACGCCCACTGAACCTGCCCGTGGAGACGTGGCAGCCCATCGTGAGCGGACGCAGCATCGAGTTCACCGCCAGGAACGGTTTCAAGGGAGTAGTGGCCCTCACCGGCGAAACGATAGTCGAGGACATGTTCGCCAGGTACAAGGAGGCCGCCGCGCAACACGGCAGGGAGCTGGAGCTGGGCGAAGACCTGGCCTTGGGCATTGGCTTCTACATCGCGGATACCGAGCAGGAGGCGATTGAGCGGCTCCGCCCCTTCCACGATGAGCGTTACAAGTGGTTCGCGCCATTCGGCTTCGTTCGGTACGCGGACGAGCAGGGCCGCACCTGGGGTACACCCGGCGCGCCGGCCCGCGTGCCCCGCGTGGAGGATGGAGCGCAGCAGAAAGCGTGGATATGCGGCCCCGCGTCGGAGCTGGTTGACTATCTGCACGAGGTGGAGAGCAAGTACCCCGGCCTGGAGCACATCATCCTGCACTGGCCGGAGGGGATGCCCCGGGACGAGTTCATGGAGCAGCTCCGAGTTTTCGCCGCCGAGGTGATCCCGGCGTTTCAGCGGCAGGCGGCGGCCGCGGCGGCTGGGGACGACTCATAGCGCCGCGGGCGCGGCTCGGGGAGGCCTCACGATGGGAAAGATAGTGGCGATCGGCGGCGGCGACATGGCGAACCTGGAGACACGCGCCATCGACGAGCGTGTCATCGAACTGACCGGCGCCGCCAAACCCAGGGCCCTGTTCGTCCCGACAGCCAGCTACGACAGGGTAAGCTACTGGGAGGACTTCCGGAGAGTCTACCGCGTCACATTGGGCTGCGAGACCGACGTGTTGTTTCTGCTCGGTGTCACACCGTCCAGGGAGGAGCTGGAGGAGAAGATTCTGTCGTCGCACCTGGTGTACGTTGGCGGCGGCAATACGCTCAAGATGATGCGCCGTTGGCGCAGGCTGGGCGTCGACGCCATTCTGAGAGAGGCCCACGACAAGGGCGTCGTGCTCGCCGGACTGAGCGCGGGCTGCATCTGCTGGTTCAGCTGGGGCCACAGCGACTCCATGGCCTTCTATCAGCCGGACGACTGGAGCTACGTCAGGGTGAAGGGCATGGGTCTGATCGACGCGCTGGGCTGCCCGCACTTCGACAGCGCAACAGCGGGTGTTCCCAGGAAGGACGACTTCGAGCGCATGGTCTCGCGCAACCGCGATGTCGGAATCGCCATAGACAACAACTGCGCCATCGAGGTGGTGGACGGCGGCTACAGGGTCATCACTTCCCAGGAAGGTGCGGGCGCCTACAAGCTGCTGAGCCGCTCGGGGACCATAACTACCGAACCGATCGAGAAGAGCGAGAGCTACGCGCCCCTGGCACGCCTTGTGAGCAAGTAGGGCGCCTCGCATTTGCTGCCACTAGCGCGAGTCCGCACCACCCGCGCCCCGCTGCGGCGCCCTCCGTCGCCAAGCCCTACAAACGGGAGAATACGCGCGTGCCAATTCCCGCGACGATAGTCGAAATCACCCAGGCCTCGCCGACGACCAAGGCGCTGCGGCTCGATACGGGCGGCAACCGGCTGTCGTTCAGGCCCGGCCAATGGGTCGATTTCTATGCTGACGTCGGCGGAGATACCGCCGTGGCCGGCTACTCGATCACCTCGGCCCCGTCCCGGACGGGCGGCTTCGAGCTTGCCGTGAAATTGGTAGGGGAGAACCCAGTCACCCACTACGTGCACCAGAGGGCCAGGGTAGGCGACGTTGTAGAGGTCGAGGTCGGAGGCGACTTCCTCTACACGTCGGACATGGGCGGCCCGCTCGTCCTGGTGGCCGGGGGAATCGGTATTACTCCGTTGATGAGCATCGTGAGGTACGTCGACGAGTCCGCCCGGTCGTTGGCGCTGACGTTGCTTTACAGTGCTAAGACGCCCGACGAGTTGCTGTTCAGAGAGGAGCTGGAAGACATCGCCCGCGGCAACCCCGATATAGACTGCCACTTCAGCGTCACGCGGCCCGTCGCAGCCGGCTGGACCGGTCGAGTGGGCAGAATCGACCGCGACATGGCCGCAGCGGCGGGCGTCGGCGCGGGGTCACTCTTTTTCATATGCGGCCCGCCGCCGATGATCGCCGACATGGTCGACATGGTGACATCGCTGGGAGCGCACCCTTCGAGAATCAGGTACGAGGGCTGGTAGTGCCGCGCTAACCCGCGTGTGGCGAGTAGGCGTATTTCCGGACGGCGCCCGGCTCCAGCCTGAGAGCGGGGCTATTGCCACCTCTTGAGCTTGGACAAAAGCGCCTTCGATATGGCCTTCGCCTCGGCCATCGTTACGTTGTCGGCCTCTATGAAGTCCGAGACGATGGCGCTCATCAGATCGATCGTGAGGTCGGGGTCGACGAACTCGCCGTCCTGGTAGCAATGCGTGCAGTACTCTACGCTAAGCGTTTCGTTCGCCTCGGTGCCAAAATCGGAATCTTCGAATATCTCCATGTTGCAGCTCTGGCAGATAGGGACGTTCGGTTCGGCTAGAGTCAAGGTCTTCCTCCTTGCGAGGCAATGTCCCAGGTCTCAACGCGGGTCGCCGGTTGCCAGCTTTGCTGGGCCAGGCAACTAAGCATACCACCATCTCGCAGCCGATTTCTAGCGCGCGGATTCGAGAATTGGTCCGCATCAATTCGGTCAGAAGCCGCAGAGGCAGGGCGGCCCTGGTTTCCGCCCGCTCGTCCTTCCGCCAAGGCCTGCCGCGCCCCAATTCCGGCGTGATTTGCCACAAGCGAGACGCTTGGCGCTATAATGTGCGCGGTAAGGTAACGCAGGGCGGACTCAGTCCGGGCCGGCGAAAGTGAAAGCAACAGCGGAAAATGGAGGTAAGCACATGGGAAATCGGCTTGAGGGTAAAGTAGCAGTCGTCACAGGCGCCGGCCGAGGCATTGGCCGGGGCGTGGCGTTGTTGCTTGCCGAGGAGGGGGCGTCCGTCGTGGTGAACGATCTGGGCTGCGACGTGGACGGCTCTGGGGCTTCGAAAGCCCCCGCCGACAGCGTGGCGGAGGAGATCAAGTCGCGTGGCGGCAACGCTGTCGCCAACTACGACAACGTGGCGGAGATGGAAGGCGGCGAAAACGTAGTCAAGACGGCCGTTGACAGCTACGGCCGTCTCGACGTGCTGGTCAACTCCGCCGGTATCACCCGCGATCGAATGATCTTCCAGATGACACCCGAGGACTTCGACCTCATCATCAGGAACAACGGCAAGGCCACGTTCGCCACCTGCAAGTACGCGGCCATAGTCTTCAGGCAGCAGCGCAGCGGGCGCATCGTCAACATGACGTCGGACGCTGGGCTCGGTGAGATTGGCCGTTCGAACTTTGCGGCCGCGTCCGAGGGCATCGTAGGGGTTACGCGCACGGTGGCTCGCGACCTCGGCAGGTACGGCGTAACCTGCAACGGCATCTCCCCCATGGTCGAGACCAGGCAGTTCCCGGGTACGGTAGACGAGTACCGAGTCGCGTCGGGCGCACCCCGCGACGAGCGCGCGGGCATCGGCCAGTCCCCGCCGCTCGCCGACTGGCAGGGTCCAGGATATCGAGACGACCCAGACAACGTCGCGCCGCTCGCGGTCTACCTGTCCACCTACGCCGCACCGCATATCAACGGCTACATTTTCGGCGTTCGCGGCGGCAGCATCTACCTGTACTCGAACCCCGCGATAGAGCGGAGCGTCCACAAGTTCGGCAACTTCAACATGGACGAGATGGACGTGCTCATGCCCAAGATGATCGGCAGCGGCTTCTAAAGTCCGCGCCGTTCCGCTCTGATTCAGCCAAACGAAAGAGAGAGGTCATACTATGGGAAACAGACTTGAGGGCAGGGTAGCGATTGTCACGGGCTCCGGCCGCGGCATCGGCGCGGCGTGCGCCAGGCTGCTCGCCGAGGAGGGCGCCGCGGTCGTTGTCAACGACATCGGTGGCGCCGTAGACGGCACCGGCACGGCCACCACTCCCGCCGACGAGACCGTAAACGACATCATCGCGGCCGGCGGCAGGGCGGTCGCCAACTACGACTCGGTCGCCGAGTTCGACTCCGCGAGCAAGATAGTCCAGGCGGCCATCGACAACTTCGGCAGGCTGGACATCCTGGCCCACCCCGCGGGAATCCTGCGCGACCGCATGATCTTCAACATGACCGAGTACGAATGGGACGGCGTGTTGCAGGTCCACCTGTACGGCGCGTTCAACATGGTCAAGCACGCGGTTCCGCACATGATCAAGCAGAACCACGGCCGCATAGTGCTGTTCTCGTCCGGCTCGGGCCTCGGCTCTTCGGGCCAGTCGAACTACGCCATGGCCAAGGAGGGTATGGTGGGCATGGTGCGGGCGCTCGCGCCGGAGCTCGCGCCCTACGGCATCACGATAAACGCCGTCTACCCCGGCGCCGCCACAAGGATGACCGCCACGGTGCCGCAGAGCTCCCGCGACCTTCGCGCGCAGGCGTCCGGGCTGGCTCCGCCTCCGGTCGACCCGGAGGGCGTGGGCGACGCCGAGAACAACGCCCCCAAGGTCGTCTACCTGAGCTCGGAGGCAGGCGGGGCCGTCACCGGCCAGGTCATCGGCACCAGCGGATGGGTCGTGTCTCTCTACTCGCCCAGGCACGTCATGAGGAGCATCCACAAGGATGGCCGCTGGACGCTGGACGAGCTGGACGAGCTCATCCCCATTTCCATCGGCAGGAACCTGTCCAACCCGATGCCGCCGGCGCCTCCGCGCCAGTAGGCTGGGGTCTGGCGAATTGCCGTCCGCGCCGACGTGCACGGGCGGCAGTTCGCGCCTATTTCGGTGGACGTGAGGGTCAATGTGCGGGCCGCGGGCTCGCGCGTTGACAGGCGCGCGTTCGTGTTGTTACCATTCCGTTGCCTTAGGTAAGCCCACCGTTACGCCACACCAATTCGGCCACGCCAACAGGATCTGAAGGTACGCCAATGCCACACGTTTCGGGCCTGCGATGTCGGGAGTGCGACCGCGAATATCCGGTCGAGCCTCTCAACGTCTGCGACTTCTGCTTTGGCCCCCTCGAAGTCGTCTACGACTACGCCAGCATAGGGAACAGCATCAGCCGCGAGAGCATCGCCAACGGCCCACTCACGATGTGGCGTTACCACGATCTGCTGCCCGTCAGCAGCGAGTACGTGCTGGACATGGGCACGGGATTCACTCCCTTGGTCAGGGCCAAGAACCTCGGCAGAGTACTTGGGCTGGACAACCTCTACATCAAGAACGACAGCGTAAATCCAACGTTTTCGTTCAAGGACAGGGTTGTATCCGTGGCCACCGCCAAGGCCCTCGAGTTCGAGTTCGACGTGCTCGCCTGTGCCTCCACCGGCAACCTGGCCGGTGCGGTAGCGGCGCACGGCGCCAAAGCCGGCATGAAGACGATGGTCTTCTTCCCGGCCGACCTCGAGAAGGGCAAGATAATAGGCGCCGGCATCTACGGCGCCGACCTGGTCGCCGTGGACGGCACATACGACCAGGTCAACCGGCTATGCAGCGAGCTGGCCGACAACCACCACTGGGCGTTCGTAAACATCAACATGAGGCCCTATTACGCGGAGGGCAGCAAGACCCTGGGGTACGAGGTGGCCGAGCAGCTTGGCTGGCGCGCCCCCGACAACTGCGTGGTGCCCGCCGCGTCCGGCTCGATGTTCACCAAGATCTGGAAGTCGTTCAACGAGATGGCCGACCTGGGTCTGATCGACCGGCCCAAGACCGGTATGCACCTTGCCCAGGCCAAGGGATGCTCGCCCATTGTGGAAGCCTACGACCAGGGAACGCCCCACGTGCGGCCGGTCGTACCCGACACCATCGCAAAGTCCCTCGCTATCGGCAATCCCGCGGATGGCTTCTATGCCCTCCAGACCGTCGCCGCCTCCAACGGCTCGGCGGTGGTCGCTCACGAGGATGAGGTGGTCGAGGGCATTCAGCTGTTGGCCGAGACCGAGGGCATATTCACGGAGACCGCCGGCGGCGTCGTAGTATCCGGCCTGCGCAGGCTGGTGAAGAAGGGCGTCATCAAGCGGGACGAGCTTACGGTGGCCTACGTCACCGGCAACGGACTGAAGACTCAAGAGGTCGTCGAGGACCTCATCCACCCAATCGAGACGACACCCGACTACGAGGCCTTCCAGACCGCGATGGCGGCGCGCTGAACGCGCTGCCCTTCGCCAGCCGGACCACTGACTGCGAGAGCGACATGGCAAGCAAGAGAGTGAGATTCACCTTTCCGACCGAACTTATCACCGAGCCTGTCATTTACCAACTCGGCCAGAAGTTCAAGATCATAACGAACATCCGACGCGCGGACGTTCGGGAGGACATGGGCTGGGTGGTGCTCGAGTTGGAGGGCGAGGAAGAGGAAATTGACAGGGGCATGCGATGGGTCTCCGCCACCGGAGTCAGAGTCGACCCGGTGGGCGGTGACGTGATAGAGGGATAGCGACCTCTTCGCGCGCCGTGAGACCACTGCCCCAAAGCTGAATGGGCGGCGCTGCCGGCGGCCGGAGCGGCCGCCGGGGAATGCTACCCGAACATCTGGAGGATGCAAGGCATGAGTGTAATGGTAAGGATACCGACGCCGCTTCGCCGCGTCACAAACGGCCAGGACAAGGTCAACGTAGAGGGCGGCACGCTGAGCGAGGTGGTGGGTGCGCTCGAGAACGAGTTCCCCGGTATCAGGGAGCGCCTTTGCGACGACACCGGCGCGCTGCGCAACTTCGTCAACGTCTACGTGAACGGCGAGGACGTGCGCTTCCTCGAGGGGCTGGACACGTCCACCAGCGACGGTGACGAGATCAGCATAGTCCCGGCGGTGGCCGGCGGAGCCTAGGCTGCCGCCCCGGACTCGGCCCGCCTAGGTCAGATCGGCGGGGTGCCGCTTGTGCCAGTCCGTGATGGACTGGTATGCGCGCGCCGCCGCCAGCGCGGCATTCTCGTCGTAAGCCCTTCCCATGAACTGGATGCCCGTCGGCAGACCCTCTTCCGAAAAGCCGCTCGGCACCGAAATAGCCGGCAGACCCGCGCCGTTTCCGACGGCGCCCATCGTATCCCGCCCGCCGTGAAGCGCCGCGCTGCGGAACTCCTGGTCCAGCGGCGTCGCAATCGTGGAGCGCGTAGGCCCCACCAGCGCGTCGAATGGCGCCATCACCTCTTCGGCGTTCCTCGCCATCACCGACCGCAGCCTCGTCGCCTTCACGTAGTCCTTAGCCAGCACGGTGACGCGGGCGTAGAGTCCGTAGCGGTCCTCCGGGGCCGTCAGACCCGCGGGCAGGCCCGCGTCCACGAAATCCTCGAACGCGCTCGCCGCCTCCGCGAACATGATCGTGCGGTTGATGGCCTCGTGGGGCAGATCGGAAAACTCGACCTCCTCGATGTCCGCAATTGAGGCCAGGGCCTCGAGCGCTTTCTCGAAGTTGGCGCGCGTGGGTTCGTCAACGTTGTCTGTCACGCCCTTGACGACTCCGAGCCTGAACCGGCGGCCCGACACGTCCGAATCGTCGTAGCGAAAGGTCCGCTCTGTCGTAGAGAGGTCATTCGGGTCGCTGCCCGCAATCGCCTCCAGCACCAGCCCGCAGTCGTCCGCTGTCAGGCACAGGGGCCCAAGCTTGTCCAGCGTGTACGACAGCGCCATCGCGCCGTAACGGCTCACGCGCCCGTACGTGGGGCGCAGGCCCGCCACGCCGCAGTTGCTGGCAGGAGAAATGATCGATCCCCCCGTCTCTGAGCCGATCGCGAATGGCACCAGCCCGGCGGCGGTAGCCGCACCGGAGCCGCTGGAGGAGCCGCCGCTCCACCTGCCCTTGTCCCAGGGTGTGATGCCCGGCCCTGTAAACGACGCGACAGGCTGGCGGTATCCCCCGCCCCCGGCCAGCTCGACCATCGCCAGCTTCGCTGCCAACACCGCCCCCGCCTCCCTCAGACGCACAACGACCGTGGCGTCGTAGTCGAATACCTGGCCTTGCAGCGGCGCCGCGCCCCAGGTCGTCGGAATGCCTCCCGACGTGGCGAGCAGGTCCTTCGCCCCGTAGGGAATGCCGTGAAGCGGCCCCCTGTAGTTGCCGCCGCTTATCTCCTCTTCCGCCCGCGCGGCCTGGCTCAGGGCCTGGTGACGTGTGATCGTCACGACGGCGTTGTAGTCCGGCCCCAGTTTCTCGAGCCGGTCCAGGAACAAGACGGCAAGCTCGACCGGCGACGCCTCGCGCGACTCGATCAGCCCGCTCAACTCGCGAATGCTGGTGAAGACGTAGTCGTTGGCGGTCACGTCACTCCTCCTCGCGGTACGGCGCAAACACCGACATAGGCTCGTCGCCGTTCTTTAGACTGACGGCCCTCAGAGCCTCCGACATCTCCACGATGCCCTCGACACCCTTGCGCACTTCGGCGAGTTGGCCTTCGTCAAGCCTGTCGCCGTAAAGCCGGCTGACAATGCGGAGCCTGTCTTCCACTTCGTGTACGTTGTGGTCGCTCACGGTCGCCCTCCAATTGGTGACTGGTCCCTCTCGAACGGGGACGGCTGATCGGCCCGCTCCTCCGGATCGATGTTGCGTTACGCGGACGCCGCCAGTATCAGTATGGCGCGGCAGCAGTGGAACGCCTCCAAGTAGTCGCTGGAGGTGAACGACACAGTGACGCCATCATGCCGCTCAACTCCGGGAATGAAGGCGGCGAGGTCGGCCATGCCCGCGTTTGCGAGCTGCAAGGTCATTGTGACCGGCGACTCGTAGCGTACAGGCGCTATCTCCTCCCGGCGCTCGACGGCAGTAGCGGCCTGCCGCCGAATAAGCGCCTGTGACGCAACCGGAGACAGGCACTTGGCGGAGTACCGCGTCAACGCTTCCTTCACGGTGGCGACTTCCACTTCCGGGATCAGGTCTCTCGCCATGACGGTTGTGGTCGAGTCGCCGGTCACGAGCACCACGGGCACCCCGTGGTAGCCGGCGATGCCGGCGTTTACACCCAACTCGCCCTGCGACTGCCCATTGACCCGAAAGTCCCCCACCGCCCCGGTGAAGGTGTGGTCGAGGATGCCGCTCGTCCCCGCTCTGCCGTGATAGCCGACGCACAGCACGGCGCCAAAGCTGTCGTCCAGACCGGCCATCATCGTCTGCGGCTTGGGTGAGCCTGTAATCAGCTGAGCGCGCTGGTCCAGCAGCTCGTGGATGAGGTTCATCTGGGTGCCGTGGCTGTCGTTGACGACAACCTCGTCCGCACCAGCGTTGAAGGCCCCTTCGACCGCCGCGTTGGCCTCCAGCGTCATCAGCCGCCGAGCCGCCTCGTAGTCTTTGCCGTCCCGTCCCGTATGGTCCCTGTGGACGACCCCGCTCACGCCCTCCATATCCACCGAAACGAGTACCTTTAGCGCCATAACACACCCCCAACCTGTACTTCCTGCCATGATACCACAGGGGTATTGGCGAATATGATCGGGGCGGCTTAGCCGCCGACGATAAGCTGTATAGCCAGCGTCGCGAGCCCCAGGTAGATGAGAAATCCCACGACGTCCGTTATGGTGGTGACCGCCACGGCGGACGCGAGCGCGGGGTCGATGCGGAGCGCACGAAGGCCCAGCGGCACGACCACTCCGCTTATTCCGGCAACGATCATGTTCGCCATCATAGCCACGCCAACCACCATCGCCAGATACTCGTTGCCACCCATCCAGATCATCACGATACACGCTATGAGCAGGCCCAGTATCAGGCCGTGTATCAGGCCGAGCACAGCTTCCCTGATAAGAATCCGCTTGGCGCCCGCCGTCCCCAGCTCGCCGAGCGCGAGTGAACGCACGATGAGGGTCAGTGTCTGAGTGCCCGCGATTCCGCCTTGCCCGGCTATCACCGGAAGGAATGCCGCGAGCGCCACTGCTCTGCCCAGTGTCGACTGGAACAGGGTGATTATCAGCCCCGCGAGTATAGCCGTGCCGAGGTTGACGCAGAGCCATGGCAGCCGGTTGCGCACGGAGCGCAATATCGGACCGTGCGCGGACTCGCTCCTGTCCACACCGATCATCCGGTACATGTCCTCGGTGGCCTCGCTTTCTACCACGTCGATCATGTCCTCAAGCGTAAGAACCCCAACCAAGTGCTCGTCCTCGTCCACGACGGGCAGTCTCTGGATGCCGTAGCGCTCCATCAGGCGGGCGCACTGCTCCTGGTCCGTGTCCGCCAGGACAGAGATGATGTCCGTCTCCATGAGCAGGCTAATCAGCTGATGTGGATGCGCCAATACGAGCTGGGAAAGGCTGATACCGCCGCGCAACATCCCGTTGGCGTCCACCACGAACATGTAGGAGACCTCTTCGGGGCGGAGCTCTCCAGCCCATCGCCGCACGAACGACACCGCCTGTGATACGGTCATCCGGTCGCGGAGGGCTATCAGGTGTGGCGTCATGAGGCCGCCGGCCTGGTCGTCCCTGTAATCCAGCAGGGGTATGACCTCGCTGGCGTCCGTCATGTTCTCCAACGCCGTCTTGGAAACAGCATCCGGAAGTCCGCGTAGGATGTCCGCTGCAACTTCCGGCCTGGACTGGTCGAGGGTGGAGGCGAGCTGCCCCGGCACCATCGACATGCAAAGCTCAACGGCCTCCGCAGGCTCCAGTTCCCCCAGTATCTCCGCCAGGTTGTCGGGCGACAGATGTCCCAGCAGCCTGGTCTGCAGTTCCGGGTTCATGTGAGAGACCACTTCCGCCTGGTCTTTCAGCCGAAGGCGAGAGATGCGCGCGACTGCCTCCGTAATCGCGCCGCGCGACATGAGGTCCGTCAGCCATGTGGTAACTCGATCGACTGTGGTCTGCGCGTGTACCAGGAACAACGTGGCGTCTCCGCGCGTGATACGTTTTCTCATTCAGGCCCCCTGGGCCGCCGTCTCCAAACGGGGTCGAAGGCTGGCGTCAGCCAGCGCCAACCCTAGCTATTCTAGGCAGCAGGGGATGAGACGTTCTTGGCAAAAGTGGGTCAGTGAGAGCGATTTCCGAAAAGCACCTGAAGCGCGGCCAACCGGAGGCCGCCTCAGAGCGCGTTCGGAAGGATCCTGAGCTCTTCGACTGCCGCCGTATCCACTTCCTCTGCGGACCAGGCGATGGGAACTCCCAAACCACGCCGCCAGAGGGGCAGCATGTCGGAGTAGTGAGGCGAAAGCGGATTGCCGGACTGGCCGCCCGGCAGCACGAACCGGCTGGCGTCCCAGTTGCCAACGTCGATCACCATGCGCAAAGACGCGACGACCGACACGCCATCGGACGGGGCTTTCATCGTGCCGGCTGCCTGGCTCACGGTGTCCGAGTCTCCGCCCCAGGGAAACGGGCCGAGGTTCAGCAGCAGGCCCAGTGGCCGGCGAGCCGACGCGGGATGGCGTAGCGTGGTGGGTCTCACGCGGCCCCAGGCCCAGAGACGCTCGTCCGGGCCGAACCGGAGGCGAAGCCCGGCGTAGGCGGCGGACAGCGCGGCGTCCACTTCCGCCAGCCACGGGCGGCCGAACCAGTCGTCCGGCCGTTCCTCCATGAGCCGCACCAGCAGACAGATCATCCTGTGGCCGATGATGGTGCGCACCGTCAGCGGCGTGAAGCCGTCGCCAAGCGCCCATCTGTACGAACGGGGGGCCTTCGCCTCGGCCAGCCGTCTGGTCATTTCCCAGACGAAGAATTCGTAGAGCGACGCTGCGGTGGAGTCTGCCGCGACTCTTCCGTCCCACGCTGCCAGCATCTCGAGCGCCCTAGCCGACTCCATCGACGCGCCGGGCGCGGCGAGCACTCCGGACCGCATGTCAATCCACGGTAGGGATAGCAGGTCCATCTGCAGCGACTGCGTGGAGTCGACGTCCCAGTCGTTTCTCGACCGAAGCGACTCGGCGATGCGCCGTTGGCGGTAGGGGGGCAGCCAGTCCGCACTCAGAAAGGGGCCATCGTTCTCCAGGCCGAGACCATCGTTCGCGGTCGCTACGAATCCCTCTTCAGGATCGAGGACGGCCGGGACTTCGTCGAATGGGACGGGAAGGTCTTCCCAGCCCGCATCGAGTTCCCATCCGGCGGAGGGCAGCGTGCCATATCCCTTGCGGCGCGCCGGCACCTGCCCCGCCATGAGGCCGCCGACGCTTCCGCCTTCGTCGGCGTAGACCAGGCCGAATGACGCGAGGTTCCAGGTGGACCACGCCCGGCGGAACTCATCGAAGTTCCGCGCCACGTGCAGCTCGTCCAGCGTGCCCAACGGCGCCTCTGCCAACCAAGTGGCTCCGAGTGACACCGCTGGCGCATGTTCGCTCAGCGCCGGGCTGATGATGGGGCCTCTTCTTGTCACCAGGACCTCATCCACCAGTGGGGCGTCACCCTTGACGCCGATGACCTCGCGGAACACGTCGCACCTGACGAACTCATCGCCCTCCTGCACGCTTCGCCCGTCTGGGCCCACGCGCTCCAGGAACAGGTCAGTATTGTCGACCAGCCCCGCGGTGACGCCCCAGGCAATCGAACCGTTGTGCGCGGCGACGAAGAAGGGAGCTCCAACGAAGCTCGCGCCCGCGACCGTCCATTCGGGCGTGCTCACACGGGCCAGGTACCAGTTTGGCGGCACCTCCGGCCGCAGATGTGGGTCGTTGGCTAGTATCGGCCTGCCCGTGGCCGTCCGGCCGGGAGCTATCGCCCAGCCATTGGACATGCCGCCAAACCCCGCGAGGCTCGCGAACGCCGCCAGGTCCGAGGCCAGCGCGTCGAATGCCCTCTTGGAGCCAGGTACGTCCGCGGCGTCCCGGTGCCGCGCCGGCTCGAGCGCCGCCAACGCCTCGGCGCCGTCTTCCTGGAGTATCTTCATCCGCGCGAGCTCCACGTCCCAGTTGGCCGACAGGGAGAAGGCCACCAGCTTGCCCACCGCAATTACGTCCTCTGGCAAGTAGCGGGCCACGTGGATGCCGGCCAGGGCAAACTCGTGGGGCCTGTTCGGACAGCCGTGCGTGGCGCCGTCGTAGAGGCCGCGGGCGTAGGCTGCGATGTCGCGTTTGGACTGCTCGCTCAGCGCCCTGAACTGCGCTGCCCCCGAGCGCCGGAAGCCGATTCGCCGCGACAGCCTGTCCATGGGCAATAGCCCGGGCCCGCTGACCTCGGCCAGCGTGCCGCGCACCAGTCGCAGCAGGCCCTCGAGCTGCACGCCTCGGTCCTGACCGTGGCAAAAGCCAAGGCCGTACCAGCCGTCCTCGACGCTGCCGGCCTCCACGTACGGGATCCCCCAGCGGTCCCTGCGTATGATCACTTCGGCACTGGCGCCGGGCGTCTCGAGCCGGCCCGCGGTTGTGGGAAGCCGGCGGCCCAGCATAGCGAGCAGCAGGCGGCGAGAGAGCGTCTTCAGCATACCTTTACCTCTTGGCGCCCACGCGACGCCCGCGCCGCTTTTGCGCCGCGAAGCGTTGCACATTGCATTGCGCCTACGGTCTGGATTGGCGAAGGGCAGTCTAACAGAGGCGGCCCACATGGGAAAACGACAGGTGCATGACTTGACATCGCGGTCCAGTTTTCGATGACCATATGCCAAAGGTCGAGCCGTCCACTGGATACATTCATTCTTCCCCGTTTTTGCTCCTCATACGCTTGGTAACAACCATTGTTGACAATTAATATGAAACAAGTGGCAAATTAATGGGAAAGAGACGGAAATGGTAGACAGCGGGCTGTATTGGGAGTCCTTGGGCCAACGGTGGAGGTTCTTGTCTTGACCGAATCTTTCGCTCGGATCAGTTCACGCAGGCCGTGGGTAACCATCGGCATATGGTTGCTGCTGGTTGTGGTCGCCCTCGGAATCATTGCCCAGTGGATGCCGACTGCCACTACCACGGAGCTTCGCTTGATCCCACGGTTTGGCGAGGTTGAGTCGGTGACAGCCAACAGGCTGCTTGAGGGCACCCCTATCGAGCCTCCTCCCGCTGAGATCGTCATCGTTCAGTCGGAAGCGCTGACGGTGGATGACGCCGAGTTTCGGAGGAAGGTCGAAGAGGTCACCGGAGACCTCCGTGTCCTGGGACCGGAAATCGTAGAAGGCGGCGTGAACTACTACGAAACATTTGCCAACAATCCGACGGATGCTCTCGCCCTGGTTTCGACGGATCGCAGAAGCGCCATAGTGGCCCTCCAGCTTACCGGCTCCATCGGGGAGGCGCTCGAGAACGTGGAGGAGGTGATCCACGTAGTCCAGGAGGCGGACCGCCAGGACGGCTTCCGCGTGTTGATCGTCGGTGACGCAAGCAGCCGCTACGAACAGGCGGAATTGTCGGCGATGGACCTGGAGCAGGGTGAGCGGATCGGCATTCCCGTGGCGCTTATCATCCTGCTGGTGCTCTTCGGCGCGGTGGTGGCCGCGTTGATACCGATAGGTCTGGCGATCGTCTCGATTCTGATCACACTGGCGATAGTGGCAGTCATAGGCAACGTCTTCGGAGAGCTGGTCTTCTTCGTGTTGCTATGGATAACGATGATCGGCCTTGCGGTGGGGATAGACTACTGCCTCTTCGTGGTGTCCCGCTTCCGCGAGGAACTGGCGCGGGGGCTGAGCACGCGGGAGGCCGTCATCAAGGCCGGGGCGACAGCCAGCCGTACCGTGTTCTTCAGCGGTATGACAGTAGTCATAGCGCTCATTGGCGTGTTCATCGTGCCACACACGTTGTTCTTGGCAACGGCCCTTGGAGCAATCCAGAAGTTCTACCAGCCCATTGCCGATGACCCGGAGCTGGTTGCCCTTTCACCGGTTACCACGGCAACCTGACTGTAGTCTCCATCCCGGTGCCGGGCGCTCCAAGCGGCGAGGATGCCTTCGACGTGATAGACCGGCTGCGGAACAGTTATGTTCCCGCGGCGTTCTCCGGCGTTCCGGCAGAGGCATACGTGGGAGGCATCTCGGCCGACTACATGGACTTCAACGAGAGGCTCACCACCTACCTGCCCATCATCTTCGCGTTCATCCTTGGGGTGAGTTTCGTCCTTCTGCTGATCGTCTTCCGGTCCATCGTTATTCCCATAAAGGCGATCATAATGAACCTCCTCTCCGCAGGCGCTGCTTACGGGTTGATGGTGCTCGTCTTTCAGAAAGGCGTCGGCGCCGATATATTCGGGTTTCAGCAAATCGACACTATCGAGGCGTGGCTCCCCCTGGTGCTCTTCGCCATTCTCTTCGGGTTGTCGATGGACTACCACGTCTTCATGCTCAGCCGCATCCGTGAGCGTTACGACCAGACGCACGATAACGCGGAGTCCGTGGCATACGGCCTGCGCTCCACCTCAAGCCTCATCACCGGCGCGGCGCTCATCATGGTGGCCGTTTTCAGCGGGTTCGCGTCGGGCGATATGGTTGTCAACCAGCAGGCGGGGTTCGGACTTGCCGTGGCCGACATCGCTGACAATTACTTCGCACACACACTCATTGGAGACCCGCTGGGCGAAGCTATGACGGCAGATCTCGCTGAGCTCAGTACAACGGAGTCGAGGCGACTCATCGAAGCGGCCATGCAGCAGGAAGATAAAGAGGTTCTGAGGGACGCGCCGGCCTCGCTGCGAGAATTCTTCAGAGACGCGGAAGCTCCGCCGGAATGGCTTGACTATGCAGCCTTCGCGCCAAGCGTCCGTATGTTTCACAGGAACTCGTCGTCCGGCCAGCGGCAAGTCCCGTGTCCAGCGGATCAGGCATCTAACAATACCTGTCCTGTCTGTCCGCCCTTGGGACTGATACGAGAGCCGTAGGACGGCGGATGCCTATCAGGATTGGGCCCTTTTGCCACCCCCGGTGGTCTCACACGGTGCCGTGTCTCCTCGGCATCGGCCCAGGCCTCCCTAAGCGTCACGCCAGGATAGCCGCCCAGACCGATGTTGCGGCGCCGACCTCCAATTGTTAACCTTAAGACTCAGGGTTTACCGCCGGACTTGTGGGCACGCAGCTTGAGACCACCGCCGTCCACTAAGCGCCCGGTGTGGAGATACTCTTGACCTTTAGAGTGGTGACAACTGATTGCGCTGGACGTTCGCCATGTTGCCCCCTACTCGATCCAACATGTGTGCCTTTCAATGGCATTGAAAGACACACATGTGGACGTGCCGAGACACAACTGGAACGCCATGTTAGCTATACATCTGGAGAATGCAGGCAGATCAAGAAGGGCAGGTAAATGACATGTACTCATCAAGCCTCGTAAGGAAAGCCGCTAAGGCCAGGGACTACGCCGAACAGGGCGACCGAGCAAGCCTGATAAGCTGTTCCGTAGCATTCCGAGGCGATAACGGCGACCACCTGGTAACTTACGAGGCGGGGGCGTGGCGTTGCGACTGCCACACCCACAGCATGAACCAGGACTGCAGCCACGCGATGGCCATGGAGCTGATGCTCGCCGGCCTGCTTCCCGGGTAACCGCCGGGCCGCGGCCTCACACCCAGGGCCAGGGCACGTTGTAGTAGGGATCCAGTGCGGGCAGCGACTTTTCCTCCAGCAGGAAACCAACCCTGCTCGATAGCGCGCCAACCTCCGCCGGCGAGAGCATCTCCGCCAGCCGGCTGGAAACGTCCCCCGCCGTCTCCAGGTCTCGGCCCAGCGCCTCGATGTCCCTCACCAAGTCATCCGGCATGGGCTTACCCCAGAACTCCAGCATCACCGTACGCAGCTTGAAAGACGGGTGAAACGTAAGCCCGTGGTCGATGCTCCACACCGTGCCGTGCGGATCCAGCAGGCAGTGGCCCGCCTTGCGATCCGCATTGTTGACCAGCAGGTCGAAGATGGCGAACTTCTGGAGTTGCTCCGCCTTGTCCTCGACGAGGTCGAAGTAATTCGTTTCGGGGTCGTGGTCCACGTACAGCTGCACGGTGCCCACACCGTAAGGCCCCTCGCGCACGAGTGTCAGCGGAACCGAAGGCCAGCCGAGGCAACGACTGAGCACGTAGGTCGCGTACTCCCGCTTGTACAGCGATCCGCTAGGGAAGTCCCACAGTGGGCGCTCGCCGTCTCTGGGCTTGTATATGGCCCGGAGAAACTTGCCCAGCCCCGCACTGATCCGCACGTAGAAGGTGTAGTTTGACCCCCAGGGCAAGCGGTAGCCGCTGACGATTTCCCCAGACTGGAGCAACGGCCTCGCCTCGTCTTCGGGCAGGGTGACGGGCGTGCCGTGCTCAGAGTCGTCGGGGAAAGTGTAGCGATTGTAGCGCCGCCGCCTGCGGGACAAGGTTCGGTGACCCTCCAACGGGGATGCGGGAAGTCCAGGGTTCGGCCGCGCCCGGCCTTCGGGACCTGGAGCAGGGCGCTCCAGGCCGTGGCGCCCATTACGGTCCGGCGGTCGCTACTCGCGCAGGTTCAACGCCTTGATTTGGCCGTTCATCTTGGGGCAGGTGTGGCCGTCGGCGTCTATCGGTATGTTGCACAGGGGGCATATAGGCCGACCGGAGGCGCAGACCCGCAGCGCGTCCTCGGCGAAGCTCTCGGCCTGCGAGGAATCCGTCCACAGCCTGACATCGGCGGTGTCTTCGTCAGCCTCGTGCGCGTCAATTATGTACATCGCCCGGCGTTCGTGGTAGCCCAGGGCCAACTTGCGCGCCTTCAACTCGACGTTGGTCAGGGGTCGCACTTCATCCTCGTGTGGAGGGTTGGCCTCACGGCCCCCGGTGTCCTCGAGCGACGACGCAATCTGCTGCATTGCCATCGCTAGCTGCGCAAGCTGCTCCTTCTCCAGCCAGATTGTGGCAGTGCTGCTTCCGCTTTCGGCCTTGACCCTGAACGTGCGCTTGCCGGGTTCGCCCATCGCCTCGGGCACCAGCGCGCTGATGTCGGTGAATTCGTTTATTGCTCCAGCCATAATATACACTTCATATTAGTTGAAGCTCCTTCAGTCCGCAAGTCAAACGGGACATGCACGCGAATGGCCGATTTGCTAGAATTGAACCCGGCGCGCGAACCGAATCACCGCCGTGGAGTGACTCAAGTGCCCAACACTACAGTTGTCATGTGCATCGATGGCCTTGATCCCGAGTACCTGGAAGCGTGCGAGATGCCCAATCTGAAGGCGCTCGGCGCAAGTGGATTCGCCAAGGTCGGCCGCTGCATGATGCCCTCCGTAACCAACGTAAACAATGTTTCGCTGGTGACCGCAAGCTATCCAGAGACGCACGGGATAAGCTCCAACTACCGCCTCGTCAGGGAGACCGGCGAGGAGGTGTACATGGAGTCGGGTGAATACATCCTGGCCCCTACCTTCTTTCAAAGGGCAACGGAACTCGGCAAGTCGACGGTGCTGGTGACTTCCAAGGACAAGTTGCGTACACTGCTCGGGGGCTGGGCGACAGTCGCGGTATCGTCCGAGCGCCCACCAGCAGAACTTGCCTCGGCTCTGGGGGAACCGCCGCCCATCTACTCTCTGGAAGTGAACGGCTGGGCCATCGACGCGGCAAACACCATAATGTCACAGCGCCACGCGGACCTCGTCTACGTCACCACCACCGACTACGCCATGCACACCTACGCGCCGGACGAGCCGGAATCCCAGAGACATCTGACAATCATCGACAACGCCATCGGCGAGCTGCTCTCGGCACACCCGGACGTAACGTTCCTGCTGACGGCAGACCACGGCATGTCGCGGAAGAGCCGGATGGTCGACCTGGGGGCGGCGCTGGCGAAATGGAAGATAAGCGCCAATCCCGTGCCCATCATCAAGGACCGATACGTCGTCCACCACTCCAACCTTGGCGGCTGCATGTTCGTTTACCTCGACGACCCGCGCCAGATCGCCGAGGCGATGGACGCGCTCCGCGGCGTTCCCGGCGTCGAGGAGGTCTACGACCGCGACCAGGCCGTGCAGGAGCTGCGGCTGAACTACGACCGCATAGGCGACGTGGTGGTCACCGCCGACTCGGACTCCGTGTTCGGCGACGCATCGCAGGTCCAGCTCCCACCGCGCCTACGGTCTCATGCGTCCGCCCACGAGCGCGACATCCCGCTGTTCGGCTACAACGGCGACTTCGACGGGTTCGCATTCGAGGAGAACCGCGACCTCGGCCGCTACGTGTTCGAGCGCGTACTCGCCGGCTGAGTCCCGATACCACCAGGAGGATACGTCCATGCTGGAACGCTTCAAGGTGCCCAAGCCCGACCAGGTGAGAATCCCGGAAGGCTCCCTGCGCCGGACGGTAGCGGAGATTTTCGAGAAGATGGGCGTTTCGCCCGACGACGCAACAGAGGGAGCGGACGTGCTGACCATGACGGACCTGCGGGGCGTCGAGACGCACGGAGTGTCCAACATGATGCGCGCCTACGTGCAACAGTATAGAGAGGGACGCCTCAACCCGACGCCGGACGTGCGCGTCGTGCGCGAGTTTCCGGGCACGGCGACCATGGACGCCGACGGCGGGTTGGGCATCATCGTCGGCCGGCGCGCCATGGAGCTCGCGATAAGCAAGGCGCGCGAGGTTGGCGTTGGCATCGTGACGATGCGCAACAGCGGCCACGCCGGAGCGGTGGGCCACTTCGCCATGCTCGCGGCAGAGCAGGACATGGTGGGCATGTGCATCACGGCGGGCGGCGCCTCGGTGCTGCCCACGTTCGGAGCCGATGGCCGGCTGGGCGCGAACCCCATTTCGATAGCGGCGCCGGCACGGAACGAAGCCCCGCTGCTGTTCGACGCAGCGACCTCCGCAGTCGCGCTCAACAAGCTGGAGCTGGCTCGCCGGGTAGGCTCTGACTTGCTGCCGGGCTGGATAGCCGATCTGGACGGCTCGCCCGTGCTGGATGAGACGCCGCCCAGGGGGAGGGGGGAGTTCTTCGGGCTGCCCATCGGCGGCACGAGAGAACAGGGTTCCCACAAAGGCTACGGCTTCAACCTCATGGTCGAGGTGCTCGGCGCCTTTCTGTCCGGCTCCGTGCCCAGCATGTTGGACAGCGAACCCTACGGCAGCGGCTTCAAGAACTACTTCGCCGCCTACGACGTGTCGGCGTTTACCGACCTCGACGAATTCAAGGACCACATGGACGAGACGCTGCGCGTCCTGCGCACCACGCCGCCCGCACCGGGCCACGAGAGGGTCATCTATCCCGGTCTGTCCGAGCGTGAGGAGGAGGAGGAGCGGCGGGCAAACGGCATCCCCTTGCACAGGGAAGTGGTGCAGTGGTTCGACGACATATCCGCCGAGTTCCCTGTAACGCCCCTGGAGCGAATGTAGGGGCGGTTCGCGAACCGCCCGCCGCGCCCTCGGATCGGGACCCCCGCCAGGTCACCGGCCAGTCACGGGCGGGTTCAAACCCGCCCCTACAGCAGCGGATATGCGGGCAGGGTATTGATCATCGCGGCCAAGTAGCCGGCGCCGAACCCGTTGTCGATATTCACCACGCCTACGCCGCTTGCGCAACTGTTGAGCATGGCAAGAAGCGCCGCCAGCCCGCCGAAGCTCGCGCCGTAGCCAATGCTGGTCGGCACGGCGATGAGAGGCGCGCGCACGAGTCCCCCGACGACCGAGGGCAGCGCGCCCTCCATCCCCGCGACCGCGACCACGACCCTGGCCTTCTGGAGCGCGGGCAGGTGCTCGAGCAGCCGGTGCAATCCGGCGACGCCCACGTCGCTGATCTCCTCGACCTCGCAGTCCATGAGGCGCGCGGTGATTGCCGCCTCCTGCGCCACCGGCAGGTCCGACGTTCCCGCACACACGACCACGACGCCGGGGACGAGCTCCGGGGCGCTGCGCCGGTCCACGACTATGGCGCGCGCCAACTCGTGGTGCGTCGCGTCGGGAGCCACGGCACGGACCCGCTCGTACGCCTCAGGCGTCGCCCTCGTCACCAGCAGCCGGTCCGACTTGTCCAGCACCGAGGACGCGATGGCCGCCACCTGCTCCGGCGACTTGCCCAGTCCGAACACCACTTCCGGGAACCCGGTCCTCAACGCGCGGTGGTGGTCGACCCTCGCGAACTCCAGGTTCTCGTAGGGCATCTGCCGTAGGTGGGAAACAAGCTCCTCGATTCCAAGCCTGTCATCTTTGAAATCGCTCAGAAGCGCGCGCAGGTGATTCTCGTCGATTGGACTGCTCCAGGCTGTAGGATAGTTCGCGGCTCTTGTAGAGTATCTCAAAGTCCCTTCCCCCTCGATGGGGGAAGGTGAGAGCCTGCACCGTACCTGATACGGGGATGGGGGTGATGGAGTAGCACAGCGGACGCCGCGATAGCCGGCTAACCGCCTGCGGAGGGGCTGCCGTACTCGATGAACCTCTGGGGCGTAAGTCGAATCGTGATTGAGTCCCCACCAGCAGTCTCTTCGACGTACTCGCGGGCACGCTGCTCGCCCAGGTAGCGCGAGGCTATCTTCAGTCGCATGTCCTGCGGCGCCGCGGGGCCGACCTCGGCCCGGCCCTGGACCATGAGCGCGTGGTAGGGTGGCTCGCGCCGGTCTATCACCAGCGTCGCCTGCCCGTTTCTGTCGATGTTTCGGCGCTTCTGGGAGTTCGCTCCCGCCCCCATGATTATCTGGCCGCCCTCGTAGATGTACCAGACCGGCATAGCGTGGGCGCGGTTGCCGGGGCCGGTCGTCGCCAGAATCGCCACGTTCGTATCTTCCAGGAATGTCCTCTGTTGGGAAGTCGGCTCCATGCGCGTCCACCTCGGTGTCAGGCTGTTGGCAAGTATTCTAGCACACCGCTTGCGGAATCAGGGTTGGCAGGCGGGGCCGGCACGGCGTTCGGGAACGCAATGGCAGGCATCTGGAGGTTTGCCTTGTACTACGCTCAAATGCCTTGCTATAATTGCAACTGTAATGAAGTATAGGACTTTACAATGCATAAGGTGATCTTGCCATGATAGAGTCCAAAGTTACTGCAAGAGGACAAACCACCTTGCCCAAACCCGTACGGGAAGCCCTTTCCGTCAGTCCTGGGGACAGGGTGCTCTATATCATTCAAGAGGGGGAAGTGCGGATGACGAAGGCACGCCCCATAAAGAGGCTCTTCGGCACACTGAAGTACAACGGCCCCCCGATGAGCTTGAAAGAGATGGACCTTGCCATAGCGGAGGGGGCGGCCGAATCGTGTTTGCCCTAGATACCAACGTGATCTTGCGGTACCTGGTACGTGACGACGAGGCACAGGCGGAAGCGGCCAGTTCTCTGCTAGAAAGCTTGACAGCCGACCGGCCGGGATTCATCTGCCGCGAAGTCATTATCGAGATGGTATGGGTACTTGAGCGGGCCTACCGCTTCACACGGTCCCAGATTGCCGAAGTCCTGGTCGAAATGACCCTCACCCAGGGCTTGGTATTCGAGTCTGAGGACGACGTTGTCCGCGCAGCCCTCCAATATCGACAAGGCGGTCCAGGCTTTGCCGACCTCATGATTTTGGCAGCGGCCGCACGCACCGAAGCGAGACCGTTGTACACGCTCGACCGCGCCCTCGGTAAAGCGGAAGGCGCGGCCATTGTCGGGTCGGCTCCGCCTTTGGACTAATGCCCGACGCTTGGTCGGTTATCCACGAAGGACACGGAGAAGCACAAAGGAACCGTCAGAGTTACGATTGCGAGATCAGGAAGCGATGAGGCCTTTCATCGCGTGTCCACCTCATTGCCCTCTTCCTCAAACCTGTCCACAAGCGGCGTAAGGGTTTTGATGAATGTCGTATGTGTCGTTGTGAGCAAGTCTGCGAACCGGTAGTCTAGTTGCTCCGATTCGTGCTGGACTAAGACTCTGTCTGGATGCGATTCAGATTCGACGTCTATGTTGAACGCCTTCAGCCCATCTGACAGTACGCCAGGCAGTTTCTGCTGCTCAAGATTAGCCCTGAGATCCGGCACCAGGCTCGCCAACTCCACTTCCACCCTGAACCCTCCAGCATTAGCTCTGCTAAACAGGTGGAGCCGGTAAGAGAGATCCCAATTTGCCCAAAGTTGGCGAAAGGGCGACTTGGAGTACCAGGCATGGTAGTACCTAAAGTCAAGACCGTGAGCCCACCCTTGGCCGCCCCATCTACTTGTTCTCGAAGGTCGAATGGCATCTGGAATGTCACTTAAGGCGCTGTTCACAACGCCCCTCAAGAAGCGTGTCACTTCATCGCTTTGGTTCTTTGCGTAAGTTCTTGCCAATGCGGTCGAGAAGGTGCTAGACGCACCATCTTCTTGCGCGGCGCCAATCCCGACAACATAGTCATCTACACCCGGCACAGGAATGATCGTGGTTGCCTGAACGTAGAGGGAATTGGTCTTTTGGTCGTGGTAGGGTGTCAGTTGGATGCAGGTTATCAGGCCTTCATTTGAGGCCTTCTGATTCAGCCACAAGGACGCTGAAGTGACCTCAGGCGCGAACCTGTGACTCGCTAGAATGATTCGCTGGTCGTTGTTCAAGACTGTGAGATCGTCCTCGTTCAGATGTTGCAAGATCCTAGAGTTGGCCTCTTGTTTAGATATTCTGACATGGTCTGCCAACATTCCAACTATATCGTCCTGTTTGGCGTTGGAGAGATAACTTGCGTACTTGATGGCCTGCCAGTGCGCGTCGGCTCCGGAATCGTCCCGCTTCAGTTCTATGACAACAAGCCTGCCTTCCGTGTCTACAGCGACAAGGTCAAGCCGCTCGTTTGTTCTGTCAAATCCGCTGAACTCCTTGCCGACAATTAGTAAGTCCTCTCCCAGTATGGAAGAGTTGTTTGCTACCCATTCCTGGATGTCCCGCCGTTCTCTGAATCCCAGCCGTTCGAAGTCAACCTCTTCAATCACCCTGGACTCATGCGTCGATGAGTCAATGCTGAATAGCTGTGGACCGTTCGTCATCATTGCCCTCCAACATGGCTGCCATAGGTGGCATTGAGTTTCTAATCTAGAGGACTCACTGTAACACGCACGGGTGTTGTGCGCACACTGACCGTCCCCATCGGGCCCGTGTCAGTTTAGTGGCAGGCCTGTACGATAAGTGCCGTGCTCCGTCAGATGGCCGCTTGAGTGTGAATGGCCACAGGCACGCAACGCAGCCGTGCCGCCCGCCCACGCACAGGTGTTCAAATACGCGCCGCCGCTCACTATAATGGGCGTGGGGCCGCTTGGCGCGGCCGGTTGGGGGGGCCGCTTGGACGTCCACTCGTTTCTGACCTATCTGCAGTTCGTGCCCTGGTACAAAGACCAGCTCGTACACCGCGAGAGCATCCCGCCGCGCGCGGCCGAGTACGGCGAATTGGACGCGCCCTTGCACCCGCGCCTGGCCGAGGCCCTGGCCGAGCACGGCATCGACGAGCTGTACACCCACCAAGCCGAGGCCATCAACCATATCCGGCGCGGCGAGAACGTTATCGTCGCGACGCCTGCCGCCAGCGGCAAGAGCCTGTGCTACCAGGTGCCGGTGGTCGAGGCCCTGGTCGAGGACCGCTCCGCCTGTGCGCTCTACATATTCCCCACCAAGGCGCTGTCGCAGGACCAGAGCGAGTCGCTGACGTCCCTGACGACCCGGCTCGGCGGCGCCCGCCACGCCGTCTACGACGGCGACACCCCACGCCAGGACAGGGGCGCAATCAGGCGAAGCTCCCGCGTGGTCATCACCAACCCCGACATGCTGCACGTGGGCATCCTCCCAAACCACCGCGCCTGGTACAGGCTGCTCCGAAATTTGCGTTACGTGGTGATAGACGAGGCGCACGTGTTCCGCGGCGTGTTCGGCTCCCACTTCGCCAACGTCCTCCGGCGACTGCGACGGCTGTGCCGGAAGTTCGGCAGCGACCCGCAGTTCGTGATGTGCTCCGCGACCGTCGCCAACCCGGCAGAACACGCTCAGAGGCTCACGGGGCTGCCGTTTCGCGTCGTCAATCGGGACGGCTCGTCATCCGGCGGCAAGGACTTTCTCTTCTGGAACCCGCCGCTGTTGGACTTCGCCCAGGGAAGCCGGCTCAGCACCAACACTGAGACGGCCCGCATCTTCGCCGAGCTGCTGCGCCGCCGCGTCCGCACCCTGGCGTTCGTCAAGAGCAGGCAACTCGCCGAGTTGGTCTATCTCTACGCCCGACGCCAGCTCGAAGAGACCGACCCCGTCATCGTGGACAGGGTGTCGCCCTATCGCGGCGGCTACATGCCGGAGGAACGGCGCCGTATCGAGCGAGAGTTGTACAACGGCCGGCTGCTGGGGTTGGCGACCACCAACGCGCTGGAGCTGGGCATCAACGTAGGCGACCTAGACGCGACGATTCTCAACGGCTACCCGGGCAGCATCGCCAGCGCCTGGCAGCAGGCAGCCCGCAGCGGCAGGAGCGGCGACCGCTCGCTGAGCGTGCTGGTGGCCCTGGACGACCCGCTCGACCAGTACCTGATGCGTCATCCGGAGGCCTTCTTCGGCCGCTCGCATGAGCGCGCGCTCACCTCGCCCGAGAACGAGTACATCCTCAAGCCGCACCTGTTGTGCGCCGCGTACGAGGCCCCCTTGACAATGGCCGACACCGAGTTCTTCGGCCCCGACCTGCTGATGTGCGCCGCCGAGCTGCAAGAGGACGGGCTGCTGAACGCGGTAGAGGGTCGCTGGCACCTCTCGCCCGACACTTACTACCCCGCCGAGTCGGTCAACATCCGCTCGGCATCTACCAAGACGTACACGCTGGTGGACGACCCGACCGGACTGATACTGGAGACGATCGACGAGCTGGGCGCCCTGCTTCAGCTACACCCAGGCGGCATCTACCTGCACCAGGGAGAGCAGTACCTGGTCAAGGCCCTCGACCTGGAGTCCCGCACGGCCTACGCCTCCAGGGAAGACGCGCCGTACTATACCCAGGCGCGCGATCTGACGGATACGCGCGTGCTGCGGGTGTTCAAGTGGAAGCGTGCCGGCAACACGCGCGTCTATCTCGGCGAGGTCCGTGTGTCGACCACCGTCGTCGGCTTCTTGCGAAGGGCGCACATGACGGGCGAGCTGCTGGGCAGCGAGGACGTGGACCTGCCTTCGCAGAGCTACGACACCGTGGCGCTGTGGTTCGACGTGCCGGAGTGCACTCTGGAGACCATACGCCTGGGCCGGATGCACCTCGCCGGCGGGCTGCACGCCGTGGAGCACGCCGCGATAGGCGTGCTGCCGCTCTTCGCCATGTGCGACCGCAACGACATCGGCGGCATCACCACTCCTCTCCACCCGGACACCGGCAGGCCGCAGGTCTTCATCCATGACGCCCATCCGGGCGGCGTGGGCATAGCGGAGCTCGGCTACGATCTCATCGAGCAGCTCTGGGCGACCACGCTGCAGGCCGTCTCCGAGTGCGTGTGCGAGTCGGGATGCCCGGGCTGCATCCAGTCTCCCAAGTGCGGCAGCAACAACCAGCCGCTGGACAAGGCCGTAGCGGAGCTCATTCTCCGGGACATTACGGCGCGGGCGGGCGGGCCGCGGTCATAGCGGCATCAAGATACGACGGGGTGAAGGATATGGACACACGCGAGCAGGCGGCCAGGGCGCGAGGAGACGTCAAAGTGTACGTCCACACCGAGGAGGCCGCGGTGGTGTTCGCCGCGCTGGCGCTTCTCAAATCGGAGCTGCTGCTGGCAGATGAGCACTTGCCCAGCCTGAAGTCTATGGACGCCAGGATGCGAATCCCGCCCGGGCTGTTCCGCAGCCTGGACGAGGTGATAGACCGCATTTCGGCCCGCCTAATGGCGCAGTGTGAGGCCGATTTCTCCGAGCGGGGCGACGAGGACGGCGCCAGTACGTTCCACGAGACCCTCCACGAGCGATGGGAGTGGCACAGCCAGCTGATGGAGCTTATGCAGCTCGTGCTCATGTCCGCCTACAGCGCCCACGACGGCGGCTGAGCGGGCGTTCCGGTTCAGGCTATCGCCACGGCGCGCCCGCGTTTGACAAGCGACCCCCGCTATGCTAACTTCAGCCGCAGAGGGTCGGCTGCGCCTGCCCATCTCGTGTTGCGGCAGGCTAAAGCGCCCGGCACCAAGTCAATCAAGGAGGCTCTGTCATGGCTGGAGAAGGCAAGTTCGAGATCGAAATCATCTACTGTGTGCCTTGAGCGCACCTCGGTACGGCGGCCTGGATGGCCTCCGAGTTCTTCGCAGAAGGCGGCAGTGACGTAGCCCTCAGGCTTACGCCCGGCACCGCGGGAATCCTGCAGGTGTTCGTAGACGGCGACAAGATCTACGACAAGGCTGAAGAGGACGGTCAGTTCCCGAATCTCCCCAGGGTGAAGGAGATGAGGGCGCTCGTAAGGCAGAGGCTTGCCGAGCCAGTCCTAGCCGACGACAACTAGAACCCAGCAGGCCGGGGCGGCGCGAATCGCGCTGCCCGCGGTCCGCGAACGAGACCCCGGCCCTTTCTTCAGGCCCGGGGTCTTTGTTTTGCCCAAATCGCCGGTCCCTTCCCCCTCGATGGGGGAAGGTTAGAGCCTGCCCCGTACTCGATACAGGGATGGGGGTGGACGGGCCACGGCAGTCCTGGGAGCGCTTCACACCCGCCCTGGCGCCACCCCTTGCTCCCCCACGCGCCTTTTATCGTCCTGCG
The DNA here is from genome assembly GCA_965217705.1 of Dehalococcoidia bacterium. Taxonomy (GTDB): domain Bacteria; phylum Chloroflexota; class Dehalococcoidia; order Lucifugimonadales; family CATOSD01; genus CATOSD01. The sequence goes on from CBDCJA010000002.1 coordinate 600,162, forward strand.
CTTTGGCCTACAATGCACCGAGCGGCATGGCTCACCCGGAAGCCGCCAGAATCTTGAGACGACCAGAGCGCGAACACATTGCCCAGAGCACTCGAAGGCATCACCGTACTCGACCTCACCGACGGCCCGGCAGGCGCCATCGCGACGATGTTCCTGGCCGACAACGGCGCGCGCGTCATTCACGCCATGCCGGCGGGCGGCGGCGCCACGCGCGCCGACCCGGCATACCGCATCTGGGACAGGGGCAAGGAGAGCATCTTCCTGGATGTCCAAGCGGACGTGAGCGCCTTTCGCAGGATAGCCGCCGGCACCGACGTGCTCATCGAGAGCTGGGCGCCCTCGTCCGCCGTTCACGAGATAGCCGGATACGAGGCGATTGCACCGATCAACCGCCGGCTGGTGCACTGCTCCGTCACCGCCTACGGCAGGAACGGCCCGCTCAGGGACGAGCCAGCGCACACTGACCTCGTGATGGCGAGGGCGGGGATTCTGGCGAGCCAGCCGTCTTTCGACGGCGACCCCATCCACGTCGTACACCCTCTGCCTCAGGTAGGGGCCGGCCTGCTCGCCGCTCAGGGCATCGTCGCATCCCTCATAGCGCGCGAGAAGACCGGCGACGGCCGCAAGGTCGAGACCTCCCTGCTGGCCGGCGCGCTCGTGTACTCGCCTAAAGTGGGCGGCGATTCCTACGCGCCTCGTCCGTATGTCGCCACGCCTTCCGGCGGCTCGCCCTTCTACAGCGTGATGGAGTGTTCGGACGGCAACTGGCTCCATCTCGGCTGCATCCACGCCGGCTTCATCGAGCGCGCGGCGGAGGCCATGGGCATCGCGGAAGTGGTCGCCCAGCCCAAATATGGGTTCGGGCGCTCACCGGAGACCGAACTGCTGCGGCAAGAGCTGTACGACATAGTAGCCGACACCGTCCGGACGAAGACCTACGCCGAATGGGCGGAGATTTTCGAGAGGGCCGACGTTCCATACGCCCGAGCCTGCACGGCCGAAGAGGGCATGGAGAACGAGCAGGCGCTGCACAACGATATGGTCATCGAGGTCGACGACCCGATATTGGGCCGCGTCACGCAGATGGGCTTGCCCATAAAGCTGTCGCGGACGCCCGGCAAGGTGTCGCGCGGCGCGCCCGTGCCCGGCGAGCACACCGACGCCGTGCTCGCCGAGTTCGCCGCCGAGCCGCAGCCTCCCGCGGGGGTTCCGGTGTCCGCGGCGCCGCCGCTGCGGGGCGTCCGGGTGCTGGAGCTAACCAACGTATTGGCCGGGCCTACTGCGGGCAAGATGTTGTCCGACCTGGGTGCCGAGGTGGTCAAGATGGAGTCGCCGGCGGGCGACATATCGCGGTCGGATACCCTGTCCACCTTCCACTACCTCAACTCCAACAAGCGCTCCATATCGCTGAACGCGGCCACGCCCAGCGGACGTGAGGCAGCGCAGCGTCTGGCGGCCCGGTCCGACGTGCTGCTCGCCAACATGCGGCCCGGAGCTACCGAACGCCTGGGCCTCGGCGGCGAAGATCTGGCCTCTCTCAATCCCCGCATCGTCGAGACCCACGTGACCGCATTCGGATGGGACGGGCCGTACGCTCACCGGCCCGGCGTGGACCCTCTGGCGCAGGCGCTGACAGGCCTTCAGCGCGCGCAGGGGGGCGAGTCCCTGCCTCCCGTATACCTCGCCGCGCTCGCTCCGACGGACTTCACCGCGGGCGCGATGGGCGCGTTGGGGACGCTGCTGTGCCTGTACGCGAGGGAGCGCCACGGCGTGTCGCAGAAGGCCGACACGAACCTGCTAAGCGCCGGCATCTTGCTGAGCGTGGAGGGCTTCATGCGCTACGAGGGCAAACCGCCCCGCCGCGCCCCCCAACGGCACCAGCGCGGCCTCGGCGCGCTGCGCCGCATATACCGCGCGCGGGACGGCTGGCTGTACCTTGCCGCGGAATCAGAGGAGGGCTGGGCGGCGCTGCGCTCCGCGTCCGGTTTGGAGTCACTCGCAGCGGACGAGCGCTTCGCAACTTCCAGGCTCCGCGCCGAGAAAGATGGCCCGCTGTCCGATGCGCTCTCGGAGCTGTTCGCCTCCGAAGACGTCGATCACTGGCTGAGCCTTCTTAACGGAACAGCGTCCCTTTGCGCTCCCGTCGTAGAGGGCTTCGCACTGGGATACTTCGAGAGCGACCAGGCCGCGGCCAACGACATGATCGTCGAGCTCCAACACCCGACGTTCGATCTTCTCAAGCTGATGCGCAAAGGGGTAGCGTTCCCGGGCAGCGATGACATTTCCTACCTGCCGACGCCTCTGCTGGGAGAGCAGGGGGAGGCCGTGCTCCTGGAGAGTGGACTCGCGCCGGCGGGGATTGCCGAGCTCCGCGCCTCGGACGTGCTTCGAGTCGAGGCTCCACCGTCCCGCCGGGACACCGACTAGCCCGCACGCATGGCCGCGTCCAACGGCGTCCGCTTTGCCCTGGTAGCCGCCGCGATAGCCCTGGCGTTCCTCGCGCAGGCCCTGCTTCGCAGTGGGCGGCCCTTGTGGGCCTCGGCGTTCTTCCTGGCGGCGATTGCCGCGTTCACGTTCGCCGCGACCGACATTCCTGCCACGGCCCGCTGGCGCGAACGGACCTCGGGACCACCACGGCCGCGCAGGTCGCTCCGCAATCGGCTGTCCGCCTGGACCGCGGAAGCCAGGTTCGGCGCCGCCTGCGCCGTGGTGTGCGCCGTAAGCGCGTTTGTTTCCCTCAGCGCATTCGCGTCAGGGCCGCCCAACACGGCCGGCTGGGTGATGTTCGGCGTGTCGGCAGTCTCCCTGTTGGCCGCGATCCCCACCATCGACGGCCGGTGGACGTCCTTGATGCGTCGGCTGCGGTGCGGCAGGCCGTTCACGGTGCAGCCGCGGATCCTGTACGAGGTCGCCGCGCTGTGCGGCGTGTTACTGCTGGCGCGGGCAGTGCGCCTCCACGACCTGCGGGACCTGCCGGTCGGCCTTTGGTACGACGAGGCAGCGAACCTGTCCGTAGCGGCGGCCATCGCAATGGACCCTGGCTCTACCCCGGTGTTTGCCACCACGCTTCCAACGCTTTATCTGCTCCCGGTCGCGGCACTGGCAACCCTGTTGGGGACGACGCCAGAGTCGTTGCGCCTGGTGAGCGTAGCCTTCTCTCTGGCCGGAATCGCGGCGGTCTACCTGCTTGGGCGCCACCTGGCGGGTCCGTTTGTGGGCTTGACAGGCGCATTCGTGCTGGCTGTCATGCGTTGGGACATCAACTTCAGCCGGATAGGGATGCACAGCGTCACGATGAGCCTCGCAACGGCGCTGACGGCCTACCTCACGCTGTGTGCGACACGGAGCGGTCGGCTGTCCGACTACGGCTTCGCCGGAGCGGCCCTTGGGCTGGGCATGTGGTTCTACGCGGCGTTCAGGCTGTTCCCGCTCGTGGTTGCGGTAGTGCTGCTTTACGGCATCCTGGCCGAGCGGCCGACTATCCGGCAGCTCGCGGCCCGGCTGGCCGTCATGGGCATCACGGCGCTGGTCATGGCGGCGCCGGTTGCGCAGTACGCCGCGCTCGAACCGGCCGATTTCTTCGACAGGACGAGAGCCAGCTCGTTGTTCTCGGTCGCGCCGGCTGGGGAGGCAATCGGCCACGTCGTCGACAATCTGCGCGCCCACGCGCTGATGTTCAACGTGGAAGGCGACAGCAATCCCCGCCACAACCTGCCTGGAGCGGCAATGCTGGACGGCCTGTCGGCCGCGCTTCTCGTGCTGGGCATCGCTGTGTGCCTGTTCTGCTGGTCTCGCACACCGCTGGTCGTTCTGCCGATCTGGTTGGCGATTATGCTCATCCCCGGCGTGCTGACCATTCCGTGGGAGGCGCCGCAGGCCTTGCGGGCCATAGGAGTGCTGCCGGCGGTTGCCATACTCGTCGCGTTGGCGCTGCACGCGCTGTGGCGCGCCGGCCGATCATCGCCGTGGACGCTCGCCCGCCGCCTGACTCCCGTCGCCTGCTGTGCCATGCTCGCGGCGATAGCGCTGCTGAACGTGGACCGCTACTTTGGCGAGCAGGCCTCTGATCCCAGGGTGTACGCCGCGTTCTCCACCGGCGAGACGCTGATAGGACGCGACATGCTCAGGCAACAGGCCAGGGGTTACACGCTCTTCTCGTCGCGTCAATTCAAACACAGCCTCGGAATAGACCTGGCCGCGAGCAACCCCGACTATGCGGCCCTGCGCGCGCCGCAGGACGTGCCAATAGACGCCGCCAGGGTGGGTCTCGGCGGCGCCATCTACATCGAGCCGCGTGAGGCCGCCGTATACCGCCTGCTCGAACTGTATTACCCGGGTGCGGACTTCCGGGAGGTGCGGCCCCCGGGCGGCGGAGAGACGATGTTCTACCTCGCCGAGATCAGCCGGGAACATCTCCTGGCGCGCCAGGGTCTAGACACCGAATATCGCCTGGCCGGGGGCGCGACTGTCTCAGGCGTTCTGCAAAGCACGTCCGCTGCCTGGGCACTGGAACTTGGCGAGGACGCTCCGCCGTTCGACTTTGCGTGGACGGGCGCGCTACACGTTACCGAACCGGGGGAGTACGGCCTCGCGCTGGAGTCGGAAGAGGCGGCTGAGGTGTTGCTGAATGGCGCGTCCGTGCTGTCGGGTGAGCGCGCCGCCACGAGCATACGGCCCGCCGTTGGCGTCCACGCGCTGGAGGTGAGGGGTCGGGTCACTGACCGCCGCGGGACGTTGCGCCTGCTCTGGAAGCCGCCCGAATCGGATTGGCAGACCGTTCCGGCGTCCCACCTGTTCCGCGGCGAAGTTCGGCCCTACGGGCTCGCTGGACGATTCTACGCCCCGAACGGTGACGCTGAGGCCCACGTCGCCTCGCGTGTCACGCCGTTCATGCAGGCCTTCTGGTACGACCCGGTTACGCCGGAGCCATACCAGGCCGTCTGGGAGGGCTTGTTGAATGCGCCTGAAGACGGCGACTACGGATTCACGCTGTCGGCGCAGGGCGAGCTTTCGCTGAGTCTCGACGGCCAGATCGTGGCCCGCCTCCCACCCGACGATACCACGCCGCACTCCGCGGTAGTGCCTCTGGCAGGTGGGTCGCATCGGATTCGGGTGGAGTACATCTCGGAGTCACCGCCGTCCCAGTTCACCATATACTGGACGCCACCCGGCGGCGAGTACGAGCCGCTGCCAATCGAGCGGCTGACGCCCGCGCCGGAGCTGATGCTTGGACCATAGCCGGCGGCCGGGCGGAGTGGAGCGCCGCCTCCACGGAAGGAGCTTGGGTGTCAGGAATGGCCCGCGGGCGGCGTGCCCTCCAGATAGGTCGTGTGGTTGAACGGGTCGGGCACCGGGAAGTAGGTCAACAGCTTGGCGTCTGCGGGTCCTCGATTCGTAAACCCGTGCGGCGCGCCCGGCGGGATGATCAGGGTGTGGTTGGGGCCTACCCGGCGAACCTCGTCGCCGAGTCGCGCCTCCAGCTCGCCCTCCAGTACGGTGATCAGCTCGTCCGCCTCGTGGGAGTGCAGGGGAGCCCCGGCGTCGGCGCCAACCACGCTGTAGGACATGCTGCTGCTGGTCGTTCCGTCGTCCGGCGACGTGATGTCCCACTTGCGGTAGTTGGGGCGCCACGGAACCTCGGTGGCGTCGTCGTGGTTAACGATAGGCATGGCCTCACCTGTCCTCTCTTTCAGTTGTCGTCATTGAGCGTGGCGTCCAGGAAAGCGATGGTCCGCTTCCAGGCGTCGGAGGCCGCGTCGGGCCGGAAGCCGCCCCGTGTGTCGTTCATGAACGAGTGTCCGGCACCCGGGTAGGAGTGCGTCTCGAAACTCTTGCCATTCGATTCCAGCGCGGAGCGCAGCTTCGGAACACCCTTGGCTATCATCTTATCGTCCTCGCCGTACATGAACAGCAACGGGCAGTTGAGACCGGCGACCGAGTCAATGGGACTGGGGTTGCGCCCGTAGAACACGACACTCGTCTTGACCGGGTTCTGGTTAGACGCGCACGCGAGCAACAGCGAAAAGCCTCCGCCCATGCAGAAACCCACCACGCCGAGGCGGTCCCACTTCACGCCGTTCATGCTCTGCAGGTGGGCCACCGCGCCCCGCAGGTCGCGCACCGCGCGCTGGTCCATCTTCATCTTGACAAATGCCTTGAAGAGCTGGGTCATGCAGAAGCGCGCCGCGCCGCCGACGCGCGAATAGAGGTTTGGCGCCATCACCGCGTATCCCTCGTCCGCGAATCGCGTGGCGATGTCCCGGATGTTGTCGTTGAGACCGTACATCTCGTGGATGACTACCAGTCCGGGGTGTGTGCCCCCGCCGTCGGGCATGGCGACAAAGGCGTCCATCATCGCGCCGTCGCCTCGAAATCTTACGCTGCTCGTAGTGACCATGCGGCAATCTCCACGCGCCGTACTGCTCCGCTGTTCACGGCCTCACGTTAGCAGAATTGGCGCGAACAGCGCAATCCTTCCGCCATCTCGTAACCGTCCCGTAGGCGGTGGGGAGATGTGGACGGAGTCCGAAGGCACGCAGTCCCCCTGAAAGAACTCCGTGTTCTAGGCCGCCATCAACTCGCCGAGGTCAAGGCCTTCCTCTCCACTCCATACCCACTGCGTCAGTCCCAATCCGTTCATCATCCCCTTCATGCTCTTGTACCCTCTGATGGTCTTGTATCTTATCTTGCTTCTGCCTATCGCCCTCTCGGTACAGTTGTTGGTCTGCGGCATACCCGGCGCTCGCCGGTGGCATAACAGGCTCCTCCACTTCTGACACAACTCCACCACCAGCCGCCTCAGCTTCGCATTCCTCCTCACCCAACGCTCCATCTCAAGCAACTCTCGACCACCCCACTGCGGCAACTCGGTCAGCAGCCACCATATCCTCTCCTTGTAGTAGTCCCATTCCTCTCCCTCTATCTCGCCGAGACGGTTCTTCACGTTCTTGCGCACGTGCGCGACGCATACCTGGTGGTCCACTCCCAGCCGCTCCACCACAGGCTTGTAGGTGCTCAGGTCGTCTGTGACCATAGCCTCCACTCCGAACTTGCCCACGTATCCCTCAAGCCACCTCACGAAGCCCTCGCCGTCACGCTCAACCAACACGTCCATCCCCACAAGCCGGCCACTCTCTGCGTCTGTGACGAACCCGACCACCGTCTTCTCGCCCCTCAGTTTGACAACAGTCTCGTCGGCGCCCATCAGCCTCACCTGGCCGCGCGCCCTGCTCAGCCAGCCGCTCAGCGCCCCAGACCCAGACTCCTGCACGTCGCGCCACACGCTCATCCTCGAAAGTTCGCGGCCCATCGCCGCCAGCAGGTGGCTCGCCGATCGCAGCGACAACCCCAGGGCCCAGCTCAGCGCGGCCAGCCCCCGCAGCCTCAGGCTCTGGTCGTGGCCGTCCACGCCCTGCGGATAGTGTCGGAACGTGCGGCGGCAGTCGACGCAACGGTATCTGTGTACGGTCACCTGGCTGACGTAGAGGTCCTTGACGGGCTTGGCGACCGCTCCGTGTCTGTTCAGGAACACAGAGCCGCAGTGTGGACAGGCCAGCGGTCGAGTGTCCGGATGGAGCTTGACCTGCGGAAGCGTGAATCGTACTCTGGTCATCGGCGGGAGTCCTGCTTGGGGATTGTGCTTCATACCCAAGACTACCAGGACTCCTCGCTTTTCGTCACCCCACCGCCTGTGGGACGGTTACGCCATCTCGCGGCGCGCCGCGCCAATCGGAATTGGACAACTCCCGTCTTCGTGCTAGAATCGAATCGTCAGTTGATAACCGCCAACTAACACCTGGAGGTCTGACGTGCCACTCGTGCCAAAGGTGATGAGCACCCAACACCCGGACAACGCTACCCCGGCGCCCTTCGCCGACAGCGAGGGCGTGCTGAAGGGGGAAGGTGAGGTCGAGGAGGCGGTCGACGTGTTCGACCTGGGCTGCGACGAGCAGATGTGGGACTCCGAAGGCAAGGAGGCGGACAACCAGGTCGTTCGCAAGCTGCTGATCGGCCATCCCGACTTCTTCCAGAAAGACAACAGGCTGGGCCGCGACATGGCGCTCACGCTGCGGGTCCCCAATCCCCGCATCGAACGGGACATGCGCAAGTCGATGGTGGAGGCGCTTCAGAGCATACCAGCCGCCTGGGACGTCGCGCGGGGCTTCTACGGCGAGCTCGCCGAGGCGCCCATACAAGAGGTCATCCTGCCGTTCACGACCTCGTCCGAGGAACTATCTATCATAGAGGCCTACTACCGAGACGTGATCGTGGGTCAGGAGAACAGGCCGATTCTCGGCGATCACACCGTGAAGGATTGGATCGGCGAGTTTTACCCAAAACGCATACGCGTCATCCCCCTGATAGAGGACAGCGATCATCTGCTCGCCTGCGACCGCATCGTCGAAGAGTACCTGCATGGCAGGGATGAGCCGTATCAGCGGGTGTTCCTGGCTCGCAGCGACCCGGCCCTGAACTACGGCATGGTGGGCGCGGAGCTGATACTGAAGGTGGGCCTGCTACGGCTGCATCGCCTCGAACAGCGCCTGGGTCTGCCGTTGTATCCCATCATCGGCGCGGGGTCCGTGCCTTTTCGCGGTCACCTTACGCCGGTAAACGTAGAGCGCGCCTTTACGGAGTACCCCAGCGCGCAGACACTCACCGTGCAATCGGCTTTCAAGTACGACTACGACAAGGCGACAGTGCGCGACGGAATCGCGAGTATTCTCGCGCACGACCGCGGCGAGCCGATGCAAATCGACGAGGACCGCGCCCTCGACGTGATCGAGAGGACAACTGAGGAATACCAGTCGCAGGTTCAGCGGCTGACCGATTTGATAGCCAGGGTCTCGGCGCACGTGCCCAAGCGGCGCGAGCGCAAGATGCACGTGGGTCTGTTCGGCTACGGCCGCTCGCTCGGAGGCGTCGGCGGCGTGACACTGCCCCGCGCCATCGGCTTCGCGTCGGCGCTGTACTCGATCGGAGTGCCACCCGAGCTTCTGGGCCTGGGGGCGCTGTCAGAGGACGATCTCTCGTTCGTGCGTGAGAACTATCCCAGCTTCGACGGCGACCTGCGCGCCTCCCTGAGATTCGCCAACGAGCGTCACGTGCGGGAGTTGATGGGATACGACTACCTGCGCCTGCTCGTGCGCTTCACCGAAGAGTTGGACAGGGTCCACGAGGGCTTGACCAGCGCGACGTTCGCCAGCCTGAGCCAGGACTACTCATCCGGCGAGATAACGCACTACATCCAGGAGGCCGCACACCTGCGCCGATTCCTGGGCTAGAGGGCAGCCACCACGGCGAGGCTCGCAGGCAAGGGACGGCGTCACGGCGCGCCGCTAGCGTTGTTCGCGAGCACTCAACTCCGCGACTTCTTCCCTGAGAGCCCTGACCTCGCGCAGCAGTTCCTCCATGTTCTCGCCGTTACCTTGCTGCCTGATGAACATTCTGGCAAGATTCGCGGTCAGCGCGCCAAACAGCGCGATTCCTCCTATCATCAACACTACGCCACCGACCCTGCCAGTGGGTGTGGCCGGCACCATGTCGCCGTAGCCCACCGTCGTCACGGTCGTGAGCGCCCACCACAATGTGTTTCCAAAAAACGCCAGCGGGGAATCGGTGCCTCCCTCCGCGGTCGTTACCACTGTCGAGACGACCAGTATCAGGCCTACGGCGTACACGACAAGGTAGTCGACCTGCACCAGCTTGGCTACGCCGGCGAGCGCCCGCGAGCCATAGAGGAATGCCCGCACAACCCGGAGGGGACGGAAGAAGGGCATTACAACGATCAGCACGTCGAGCCAACGCTGCCTGAGAAATGCCGCCCTGTTGGGGGAGACCACCAACTTGACGCACAAGTCCGCCGCGAACAGCGCCCACACGCCTATGTCCAGGTAGAAGACTGTTTTTTCGCCGGTAGGGGTCAACTCCCACAGCATCGACGCCGCGAGCAGGGGCACCATCGCGAACGCCAACAGCAGCAATGGGATCTCGGTAATGCGGTCGATTCGGGCCAGCAGCGCCTCGCGGTCCTCCGCGCTGCCAAGGCGTCCCTTCTTGGCGGTGTTCAGTTCGTCCTCCATTTTGGGTCGGCGTCTGCCATGCGCGGACGTGAACAGGTCACTCCTGGCCTATCCGCACTCGGAGCGCGCCATCTCCGCAAGATCGGCAAGGCCGGGCACAACCAGCTCGGGTCTCGCGTCGCTCCGGCGGGTTCCCCCTCCACGGTCCGCGCGATTCACCCACACCGACGCTATACCGAGCGCGTTCGCCGGTGCAACGTCGTGGTGCAGGCTCTCAGCAACGTGCAGCCAGTTCTCGCGTCGAACGCCCATGCGCTCCTGGGCAAGGCTGAAGTTGGCCAGGTTGGGCTTGTAGGACCGCGCCTGCTGCGAGGTGACCACGGCATCGAACTCCACGCCCAGTTGCCGCGCCGTCCCGGCGAACAGGTCGTCGTCGACGTTGGAGATTATAGCGAGTTTGAATTGCCGTTTCAGCGTGCGGAGGGCGTCTGCCACGTCGGGGAAGACCGGCCAGTCCGGCAGCGAGTCCGCGAGGCAGGTAAGGTCGGACTCGCCAAGCTCGACGCCCGTCTCAGCCGCGATCAGCTTCATCACTTCTCGCAGCACACGCCGGTACTCTATGAATCCGGGCGACGCCTGCACCTTCGGCTCCGACTCCGCAAACAGCGCCAGTATGTCGGCGCGGGACATGCGCACCCTGTGGGGCGCCATCACCCGGGCCACCGCGGACGATATGCCTGTCTCCCAGTCTACAAGCGTGCCGTAGCAATCGAAGCTGGCCCATTCCAAGTGGCTGAAGTCCATAAAGCAACACTTTCCAGCCCGCTCGCGGACCGTCGGAAATCTACCCATACATACAGGCCTGTACGTGAGCGCGTTATATGGATAAAATACACAACGGAGTCAGTATCGCAACTCCGTCCCGTCCGCTCGTGGAATCTCCGCGAGTCGTCCGTATAACAGGGCCTTTGACTTAGCGCGTCATATGGGTAAAATACGCAACAACCAATTGTCGCGACACCGTCCCGCATGATCGTGGAGTCTTAGCGAGCCGACCTTGATTCTGGGCGTGGGACTCCAAGCGTTACATGGACAAAATACACAAACGGACTGGTCGCGTCTAGGAATATTTGGGCGCGGCATTGCGGGGTCGGCGCGGCTTTGGCGTACCGATAGCCGACTGGGATTGGGACAGTGGCCCTTCGGCGAGGGCATTGTGCGTTGAGCCTCCTACTTCCCACCCGCGACTGTGAGCGCAGTCAGCAGCGGCGGGGCCCACGTGCGCGATGCTGTTGCCTTGGCGATGCAATTTGGGCTATGCTTCCAGAGAGGTGCTAAATATGGAACTTTCCGAACGGATAAGGTCGCTCCGCAAGGAGGCTCAGATGAGCCAGCGCGTGCTAGCGGAAAGGGTGGAAATCGACTTCACATATCTCAGCAAGATTGAGAACAAGCGTGTGAAGCCACCGAGTGAGAGGGTGCTGAAGAGCATCGCCACTGAACTTGCGATGGAGCTCGGCCTGGACAGGCAGGAACTCGCCGACGAGCTGACCATTTTGGGGGGCAAAGTGCCCTCCGACCTTGCGGTCACGCTGTTCAAAAATCCGCAGGCGGTGAGCTTTCTTCGCTCCATTGGCGAAGACGTGCGGTCTCCAGAGGAGTGGCGAAAACTGATTCAGGGCGGCCAATCCAGGGGATGATGCAGGAAGCGTCGGCGACGGACGAGACGCTCGGAGGATTGGCCTTGGGCCTCCTCGGTCGTTACGAGCGGGAGTTCGGTGCGCTTGCCGCGCCGCCCGTGCCGGTCGAGCAGATCGTCGAGAACGTCCTCGACCTTGGGATACTGTGGGAGCCGATCGACGAAGGGCCGGACGAGCACATTCTGGCCGAGTTGGTCCCCGAGTCCAGGACGGTCGTCTTCAACGAGCGCAGACACCTGCTCATAGAGCAGACACCCGGCCTGTACAACACCATTTTGGGCCATGAGGCCGGCACTGGGAGGCGCACGTCCACCGCGGGACCGCGGAACAAGTGTCGATTCCGGGCCTGGAGCAAAGCGTCAGTTGCGTGTTCCGCCGGACTGGGCACGGACCGGGCCGGCGCGAGGCTGAGGCGCACCGGTTCATGGGTTGCCTTCTGATGCCGGAGACGCTCCTACTGGACGCAGCACGCAGCGTCGACCTCTACAGGTGGCCTGCCCTGTACCAGTTGCGGGACCTGTTTCAGGTCACCATATCCGCTCTCAGCATTCGACTGCAGCAGCTCGGCCTTCTGTATGTCACGGACGACGGGCGTCTGTTCCGCTCGCGCCTGGAGTACATCGGCTGCGCGGGCGGTGCGGCGTCGGGCCTACGGTCTGTTCCGCTCGCGCCTGGAGTACATGGGCCAGTTGCGTTTGAGCATCTAGGGTCGCCCTTCCTCTCTTCAGCCTCAACTCCCGCACACGCGGCGTACTCCACCGCTCACGAGTTTCAAGCTGGCTGAATTGTTCCCTCGCGGCGTCTTCGGCACAACAGAGTTCCTACCCGAAATGCGCCTGGCGCCACCTTCCGCTTCTCAGTCCTGCTTGCGCGCCACCCCTGGCCGGGCCAGTTACTTCGGACACACTTCAACCCTGTTACCATAAGGGCCGACAGCGAGATGGTCCGATACTTCGAGGAGGTTGATCAAGTGGGTCTCAAGGACAAGGTTTGCATAGTTACCGGCGGCGGAAGCGGCATCGGCCGGGCGTCCGCCCTGATGATGGCGCAAGAAGGCGCGGTGGTCGTCGCCGTTGGCCGGACGGCATCTAAAGTCGAAGCCGTGAGGGACGAGATACTCTCCGGTGGCGGCAGGGCTGAGGCATACGGAGTGGACGTCGCCGACAAACAGCTCGTCTTCGGCATGGTCGAGGAGGTACTCGCCAAGTACGGAACAGTAGATGTGTTGGTCAACAACGCGGGCCACAGCTCGCCCCACAGGATGCTGCTGACCACGACGCCTGAGGACCTGCGCAGCGTATACGACAGCAATCTCGTCGGCTCGGTGTTCTGCACCCAGGCCGTAGTACCCTCGATGGTCGAGGCGGGCGAGGGGACGGTCATCAACGTATCCTCGATGGCAGGGCTCAACGCGAGCCCGCTGGCGGGGATGAGCTACAGCGCGGCAAAGGCGGCCGTGATCAACTTCACCGCGTTTCTGAACTCGGAGTACCGCAACTCGGGCATCCGGTTCAGCGTGGTGATTCCCGGCGAGGTCGATACGCCGATCCTGGACCTGCGGCCGGTAGTCCCTTCCGCCGAAGCCCGCAGCAGGATGGTGACGGCTGAGGATACCGCCGAGGCGATCACCCTGATCGCCCGCCTGCCACAGCGTGCATCCATTCCCGAGCTTGTCATCCGCCCGACGTGGCTGAGGGACACCAGTGCGGAGACCAACGTCGCCTGAGCGCCGCACAGAACGACCGGGAGGAGTGCCTTGCCGACCAGGCACCAGAAAATCGGAGGAATCTCGGGAGAGGCCGTGGCCAAGGCCACGGGCCGCGACTGGGATGAGTGGCTCGATTTCCTAGACGCGTTGGACGCTCGGGAAATGACTCACCGAGAGATAGTCTGCCTCGTTGCCGGAAGGGGCGGACTGGCCAACGGCTGGTGGCAGCAGATGGTCACCGTGGGATACGAACAGGCCCGGGGGTTGAGGATCGTCGGTCAGACTGCGGACGCGAGCTACCAGATTGGCGTGCAGAAGACTCTTCCCGTACCTCAAGAATTCGCATGGGACCTGCTGGTCGACGGACCCGGGCGGGACATATGGCTGGGCGAGGCCGGCCCCTTCGAGCTGCGAAAAGGGGAGAAGTACTACACCTCCGAGGGCTTCTGGGGAGAGGTGCGCACGGTGGCTCCGGGACAGAGGGTCCGCCTGGCCTGGTCCCATGCCGAGCTGTCCCAGCCCTCCACTCTACAGGTGACCCTTGTCGCCTCCGGGGAGAAGACCTCCGTCCGCTTCCACCAGGAGCGGCTGTCCAGCCCGGACGAGCGCGAGCGGATGCGCCGCCACTGGCAAGAAGTCCTGCGGAAGCTCCAGGAGTTGCTGTAGGAGAGACGACACCATGGATGAAGAAACCGGGCCTGTGGGAGCACTCACTCACGTCGGCATAGACGTGGCCGACCTAGAGCGGGCGGAATCGTTCTACTCCGCGGTGCTGGGCGTCAGGCGGCGTTCGGCATTGAATCAGTACCTCTTGTTCGAACCCCTGCCCACCGGCCTGTCAGTCTACCTCCAGAAGGTCCCAGACAAGAAGACCAGCAAGACGCGCGTACACATCGACCTGACGGTTCCGGACATGCTGACGGCGCTCGCTAGAGTCGAAGCCCTCGGCGGAAGGGCTGTCAGGAACTTCGTCGAGCCGGGCGAAAACCTGGCGGTAGTCGCCGACCCGGACGGGAACGAGTTCTGCCTGATTAGCGGGCGGTAGCCCGGCAAGCGCTCCTGCCGTCCGGCGTGAAGTGCGGCTGCTAAAGGACAGGCGCTCTCTCAGATGAGCTGTGGCTCCACCAGGCAGCGCCCGTCAGAAGCTTGGCTTTGCGGGATGAGGCGTCAGCTGGAGTTCGTGCGTCCAGCAGGACTTATCCTGCGTGTACAGGTAGTAGAACGCCTCCGCTATCTTGACGGGGTTAATCAGCAGTTCGGGGTTCTGCCGCGAGCGCGGCATCGCCCTCGTCCCCGGTGAGTCGATCATGCCGTCGATGACCACATTGGCGACGTGCACGCCGTGCTCCGAGTATTCCTCTGTCAGAGCCTGCGCCAGCGTCCGCATCAGCACCCTCGGGTAGTACAGCGACTGTCCCGTGTAGCGCTTTCTCCCACGCAGCGAGGACGAGTTGTTGGAAATTAGAATAGTGCCCTCGCCGCGCTCCCGCATGGCGGGCAGCACCTCCTGGACGACCAGGAATGGGCCGCTGCTGGAGATGTGCTGCGCGGTCTCCAACATCTCAAATGGGATGTGCTCCAGCAGTTCCTTCTCCGGCGGAAGATCGCGCCCCTCGATGTAGCCCGCGTTGTACACCAGCACATCCGGCTCGCCCGCCTGCTCACGAATCTGGGCGAATGCGTTTGAAATGGAGTCGCGGGAGGCGAGATCGAGCTCGACGATAATGCTCTCGCCGCCCTGCTCGCCGATGGCCGCCTGCAGAGGAGCTGCATTCCCGGCGTTGCGGGTCGTCAGCACGGTGAGGAAGCCCTCCTGCGCGAACTTCTGGGCGATGGCGCCGCCAACGCCCCAGCGCACGCCGACGGGCAGTTCGCTGTCGTCGATGTCGCCACCGTGAATCAGCCGCGTGTTGCGCCCATCCGATTGCCACTTGGAAGTCGCCCCAATCACCACAGCAACCGGCCTATGCGAAGCGTTCATCCCTAGCACCTTCTCTTTCGTCTCGTCTAAATGCAACTCTGGATACATCAACCGCGAGCCGATGTTACAGAACCGCATTCGCCTGAGTCAATCCAGCGATACCATGTCAACGCTCGTCGCCGGACAAGGCCCTTGGGCCGCCCGGCGAGTGACCGGCCTGGACTGGGGACCGGCGCACCCGGACAAGATAGATGAGAACCAGCATCAGTGGGAATAGCAACAGGATGACTACGGTCGACAAAGGGAACAAGAGCGGTGTCCACAGCAGAGGCAGGAACGCTAGGCCATCCAATAACACGACCACGGCGGCGGCGGACCTGCGGAAACTGAGACCACGCACCTCGAAGTTGGCTAGCAACCAGACCGCAAGGAGATTATCAGCTAGTCCCCAGAGCCATCCGACGTAGAATGGCAGCGACTCCGGAAGATCAGGCAGCGGCACTCCTCCGATGATGAACACGAGAAAGAAGGCATGCGTTAGGCTGGCTCTTGACGCACGGCGGGCGAACCACAGCAGCGGCAGCAACGACAGCACGGAAGCCAGCGTAGAAACTTGGACTTGTCGCCTCAGAGACTCCCCAGTTTCCGCGGGGGAGTCCCCAAAGCCCGCCAGGGCAGCGCCGAAGTACAACGCCGTCGATAGACACACTATGACGAGTGTGCAGCACCAGGCCAGGCGCAGGATAGATTGTCCCGTGTTCCGCACGCGCGAATAGAGGACGCCGAGCATCACGACAGTCGTGAACGCGTTCGCTCCGAAGACCCAGAGATAGAACAGTTGAGAGTCCGTGTTGCTGGATGTAGCCAGATAGTATAAGTATCCAGTTGGGACTCTGGTGCTGAATGCAACGTACGGAATGCCCACGAACAGCACAAAGGCCCAACCGTACTTTCTCACCATGTCTAACTTCCACTTTCGACGCGTAGTGCATCCCGCCAGTCAATGACACGGACCAACACGGCCTGACCAAGACCACTCTCAACCACGTGGGCCGGAGTTGACGGTAGGCAGTACCATCTTTGAATTGGTTATCTCCCTACAGCTCCGCGAAAGAATAAACTTTTAGCATTGTCGTGTGAACCGTGTAGGACAGAATAGTGAACTTCTCGCTGGGAAGTCCCAACATGAGCAGACGGCCACGCCCTCTTCAGCGGCCCCTGGATGAACTTGTTAGGCCTCTTATGGCAGTTGGTAGTTCCCTGAATGTAGCGACCTTGGCAGTTGCTTTGGACAGATCGTGAGCTGCAGTGAACTCGTTCGCGACCACGATGCAGTCAATACCCGCCGCTATTGCCGACTTCAACCCTCTGTCCGAGTCTTCAATAACTACCGTTTCAGCGGCACTAGCACCAAAACGTTGGAGTCCTCCAAGATAGGGGTCGGGATGAGGTTTGGCTCGCTCGTAATCCCCTCGAGTCAAATAGAATTCCATGTAGTCCAAAATGGATCGCTTTTCGTGTATCAGGGCGAAATCAGATGGTTTGGATGTAGTAACGATGCCCATCCTGTACTCAACTGAGAGTACGTGTAACGTTTCTGAGACACCCTCGATCTCGATGTCTTTGGTCATCAGGTATTCCTGGTAAAATCGGTCTCTCAGTTCCCGGCTGCGTCCAATCTCAGATTCGGATACTCCCGAAACTCGTGCCGCCTCCCACGCCGAAACTCCATTGGCCATGTTCGCCAGATACGCGTCGCGCGGGAGATTGATGTCGAGAGATGCCAGCGCTCGTTTGTTTGCCAGGTAATACCAACGTTCTGTTTCGACTAAAACCCCATCATGGTCAAAGAGAATGAACCTTTTCACTTTCGTCCTCGATTCAATTTCGGCAAATCGATTAAGCTAACACAGACACGGATAACAGTCCCCTAGGGAGTACGAACCCTACCGGGATCGCCCTCGACGACGGAGTTCGCAGCTCTATACCTCATGGTGGGCCAAAGTGGACGATAGATGGCACCGTTTTCGAGATGTGGCTGGGGAGCTTTTAGGCTTGCCGAAGCCTTCGCTCCCTCTCTGTGATGTAGTTGGGGCGGGATGCTCAAGAGTCTGCCGGGGCCCTACAGTTCAGCTCGTCGGTCTGTACGCCCTCCCGCCGCTGGTCTAACTTGGCGCGGCACATTCAGGCGTATAGGCTCATCTACTGGTGTCACATGCCCCTTTTCGTCAATGTAAATGTACTTCGGGCCAGGAAGACCTACCCGAGTGCTTTCAAAAATGTTGAAACCCTGCACTCTTTTCGGCGAAAAACTTGGCAGCATGAATCCACGCACATTATCGCCAATGTTAGAGTACCCCCGTGTATGGCTTCCACCGTGGCCCGTCCACTGACCAGGAACTAGAATCGCATCCTGCCGATCTTGGTCGCCGAAGTCTTTCACCACTCCGGCATAGAGCAAGTGGTTCCCGCTATCGACGAAGCCTCTTGTAAACACAAAGAGGTCGTCGCCCACTATTTGCAGATAGTGGCATTGGCATTCGAATCTAGGCCAATCGTCCGGTGCATTTGTGCCAACTGTCACAGCTGCCTCCAATTCTCTTAATTGTCTACCGTGAAGCCTGTCCGCTTTCGTCTGATGGCATTCTTTGTGCATGGGCTGATAATTCCATCGGTTGTCAAAATCTCTTGGTTCAGGGGCCAACGACTGATACAACACAACCGGAACGATATGGTCCACTTCGCATTGACTTCGAAATTGTATTTGTCCACCACACCCACCAATGTGGATACCGCACTTTCGATCATCCCGCTTGAGCAATGCACTCTTGGCTGCTCTTGTTGTTCGCTTTCTTGCCAATCCTATCTCCTTCTGACCATCGTTACCGGCTGAGATCATGCTCTCGGTCTGGCCGCCGCCTCAGTCTTAGCTATCGCATCGGCGACGCGATGGTCGGCAAACACGTGCAAGTGAGATTGTTGGCGTTGCCTCCGAGCTCACGGTAGAGGTTACTTGCACCCGTACACGCGGGCTACCTGCTCGTTAGTGGTGGGCCGGCTGGGATTCGAACCCAGGACACTCGGATTAAAAGTCCGATGCTCTGACCAGGCTGAGCTACCGGCCCAGGGGAAACGTCGAAAGCGATTGTCGATTTCCATCGCAACGCCCCGCACGCTAATCAATGGTATCGCCCGACCGGCGGGCGTGGCAAGCTTAGCTAGGACGCCGCCCCGCCCAGCAGGTGCGATAACACCGCCATGCGGACGAACAGCGCGTTCTCGGACTGGCGGTAGAACGCCAGTCGCTCGTCACGCACCTCAATCGGAAAGTCGCCGCTGTGCTGCATGGGGTCCAGCACCACGCAGTGGGACTGCAACCCCGCCATGAACTGCTCGTCTATGCGCATGTCCAGCACGCCGCGCGAGCGAAGCAGCCGAACGTGCGCCATAGTACGCGGCCCGTTCAGGTAGATCGCGTCGGCCTCGCCCAGAACGTCCGGCGATTTCGCCAACGTCGTGGCGACGCCGTTGCTTTCGCAGTATTCCACCAGCCTGGGATCGACTCCGCCGCTGACAGGCATCATCAGCACCCGGACGCCGTCGTACATGCAGAGACCCCGCAGCAGGGCGCTGACGTTGCGGTGCTCGAGGCGGCCAACGACCGCTACGGTCGCGCCGTCCACGGCCCCCAGCTCCCGGCGCAGCGTGTAGATGTCGGCCAGCGCCTGTGTCGGATGGTCGTCCTGGCTGCCGCCGTTGATCACCGGCATGGCGTCAGCCCTTTCGGCCATCTCCACCACGCCCGGGTCGCTGCTCCTCAGCACCACGAGATCCAATCTCATGCTCGCAAGCAGGTTTATCGTGTTGCCGATGTAGTTGGTCGCCTGGACGGGAAAGAACTGCGTCGCGTCCTCCGTATGGTACGCCGCGCCTCCCAGGAGTCCGATGGCGCGCTCGAACGAAGTCCTCGTGAGAAAGCTAGGCTCATAGAAAAGACAGTACAGAGAGCGGCCGGCAAGCGGCGCGCCCGCTTGGCCGGCGCTTCGCAGCTCGTCGCAGAGCGGGAACAGCTCGGGCTCAACCCAGCTCCTCTCCAGTTGCAGCGTGCTTGTCAGGTGTCGAAACTTGGGCATCCATTCCTCCGGCTATCGGCCGCCCCGCGCGGCGGGCGTGTGTAGACCAACATTATCGCACACAGGGGCAGGGGAAACGGCGTCAACAGCGCCAGCCTCGCCCCGTTATTCCCTTCCCCCTTGACGGGGGAAGGTTAGTGCCTGCCCCGTACTTGATACGGGGATGGGAATGAAGAGCCTCAAGTTGCGAATGACTTCCGCTGGGGCATAGAATACGCCACGTCCGTTGCCAATCAAACAATGCGCCGGGCGCAGAAAGCAGGACGAAGGAGGTCGCAAGTGCTCGAGCGATTCAAGGTAAAGGAAGAAGACGCCGTAAGGGTCAGAGAGGCCCCGCTCAGGCAGACGGTGACCGACATCTTCAAGAAGATGGGCGTTCCCGAAGAGGACTGCGGGCTGGCGGCCGACGTGCTAGTCACCTCGGACGTGCGGGGCGTGGACAGCCACGGCGTCTCCAACATGCTGCGCACCTACGTGCAGGGCTACAACCAGGGCGAGCTGAACGCCCGGCCCAACTGGCGCATCCTGCGCGAGACTCCCGCCACGGCGAACATCGACTCCGACAGGGGCCTGGGCATCATCGTGGTGCCCAAAGCGATGGAGATCGCGATAGAGAAGGCCTCCAAGGTCGGCGTGGGCATGGTGACGATCCGGAACTCGCGCCACCTCGGCATGGCGTCCTACCACGCGATGATGGCCCTCGAGCACGACATGATAGGCACCTGCATGACGTCCTGCCCGCCGGGCGTGCTGCCGACATTCGGCGCGGAGCCGCGGCTCGGCACCAACCCCATCGCTCTCGCCGCGCCGGCGGACAAGGAGCCGCCGTTCGTGTTCGACGCGGCCACCAGCACCGTCGCCGGCAACAAGCTGGGCCTCGCCAGGCGGCTGGGCACGGACCTTCTGCCCGGCTGGGTCGCGGACGATGAGGGTGCGCCCATCATGGAAGAGGTGGCCCCGCCGATCCCCGGCTACCAGGGCAGGGCGTCGTCCTTCCTGGTGCCCCTGGGCAGCACCCGCGAGCTTGGCTCGCACAAGGGCTACGGCCTTTCGTGCATCGTCGACATACTCGGCGGTGTCCTGTCGGGAGGAGGCTACGGCGCCAACCCCGGGCGCCCCAACTTCGGCCACTACGTCGCCGCCTACAGCATCGAGGCGTTCATGGACACGCAGGAGTTCAAGCGCACCATGGACGAGTGGATGCGAATGCTGAAGATGACGCCGCCCGCGCGGGGCCACGACCGCGTGCTGTACCCGGGGCAGCCGGAAGCGGAGGCCACCGAGGACCGCAGGGCGAACGGCATACCGTTCCACCCGGAGGTTGTCGACTGGTTCCGCGACATCTGCGGCGAACTGTCCATCCCCTACATCCTCACGGACGGGTAGGGGCCAACCGCTGCAATCCCTTCCCCCTTGATGGGAGAGGGCTAGGGTGAGGGAGAACTGAGCCAATCCCTTCCCCCTTGATGGGGGAAGGTTAGGATGGGGGTGAGGTAAGGCGCCGTTCGTCCCTTACAGGTAGCGGTCGAAGAAGTCGGACACTGCCGACGTGGCCGTCAGCCTGTTGCCGCGCTTGACGAAGCCGTGGCCCTCGTCCTCGAACCGGACGTATTCCACGACTTTGTCCTGGCTGCGCAGGGCCTCCACTATCTGCTCGGTCTCGCTGATGGGCACGCGGGGGTCGGTCGCGCCGTGCAATACCAGCAGCGGCGCGGTTATGCGGTCCACGTAGTGAATGGGCGAAATCTCGCGCAGAAAGTCGCCGTCGTCTTCCAGGTTGCCGTACTCCGACTCGCGCAGCTTGCGCCGGTAGGAGCTCGTGTTTTCCAGGAAAGTCTCGAAATCACCGATGCCGTACAGCTCCACGGCCGCGGCCCACAGGTCGGGATAGCTGGTAATGGCGGCCAGCACCATGAAGCCGCCGTAGCTGCCGCCCATAACCGCCACGCGGTTGGGGTCGGCCCAGCCGGAGTCCCTCAGCCATGTCCAGGCTGAGTCCAGGTCTCGCACCGAGTCCATGCGCTTTCGCACGTCGTCCAAGTGAATGTAAGTGCGGCCGTAGCCGGAGCTACCGCGCACGTTGGGCGCCAGCACGCAGTAGCCGCGCGAAACGAAGTACTGGTACTGCGCGTTGAACGAGGGCCGCTCCTGGCCCTCCGGCCCGCCGTGAACGTGCATTATCACAGCGTTGGAGCCGTCGGCCTTCGCACCCGGTGGCGCGTACAGGAAGGCCGGTATCTCCCGCCCATCGAACGTGGGGAACTGCACAAGCCGGGGCTCTATGAACGACTCGCCGTCGATGCCGCCCGTGTCCGCGAACGTAAGCTGTCGCGCCGTGCCGGCCTCTACGTCGCAGAGCCAGACGTTGGCGTTGGCAGCCGCGCCGTTCGCCGTCAGCGCCAGCGTCGACCCGTCGGGCGACCACTCGGCCGCCGCGGGGCCGCGGGGGTTCTGAAGCGTGCCCGTGGGCAGCCCCTCCACCGCCGTCTCGCTGTGCGATTCGAGGTCGCGGATGAAGAGGCGGCTGTAGCCCGCCTCGTCGGCGACGTATGCGATGCGCCTGCCGTCGGGCGACAGCGACACCGCCTCGACGTCCCAGGGTGGCTCCGCCAGGACCGCGAGCTCGCCGCTCGCCGCGTCCATCCACGCAAGCGCCGAAAACTCGCGGTCCCTGTTGGTTGTCAGGTAAAGGCCCTTGCCCTTGTAGTCCCACGACAGGGAACCGTAGGAGGCCAAGTCGCCATCGGGGGACAGTGGGCGCGCTTCGCCGGTCGCCAGATCAAGGTACGTCAGCTCGTTGTAGCGAGACGTGACGTCACGGCTGATGACCAGACCCGACCCGTCCGGCGTCCACGCCGTGACAGAGTTCGAGCCGTCGTTCTGGTACACCATCCGGGCCGTCCCGCCGGGCGCCTCCATCACGTACACGTCGAAGTGCGCCGGGTGGCGCTCGTTGCTGGCGTACGCGACGGACGCTCCGTCTGGCGACCAGCCGCCGAAGATGTGCATCACCCCCGGAGAATCGGTCAGCGCTCGCACCTCGCCGCCAGCGTCCAGATCGATCAGGTAAAGCTGGTGCCGCTCATTGCCGCCCTCGTCCATGGCGAACAACAGACTGTCGCCGGAGGGGCACCAGGACACCAGGCTGACGCGCTCACCAAAGAACGTGAGTTGGCGGGGCCAGCCGCCTTTGGCGTCGATGAGCCACACCTGCGGCACGCCGGTCACGTCCATCAGGAAAGCGACGCGCTTGCCGGAAGAGTCGAACGAGGGAGCGTAGGCGCTGCGAACGTTCAGATAGCTGTCGAAGGTAGCTTGCAGATCTAGCATGGTTCCTCCTCGGCCCGTGGTGTGTTTCTGCTGTAGGGGCGGTTCGGGAACCGCCTTGTGGGGTGAGGATAGCAACGCCATCGGCAGCGAAGCCTATCCGAACGGGGACGGCATCATGCCAACCGGCACCTCGATGAGCGTGGGCGCGTCGTTGGCGTCCAGCGTCTCGCGCAGTGTCTGGCGCAGCTCCTCGGGGCCGGCCACGCGCAGGCCTCGCGCTCCGTAGGCCTCGGCGAGCCGAACGAAGTCCGGGTTGTGCAGCTTGGCGCCGATGTCCCGCCCGTCGAAGCGGGTCTGCTGATCGCGTAGCACGTTGCCGAAAGCGTTGTCGTTGAACACCACGACGACCGCGTTGATGTTGTGCTGCACGGCCGTCGCGAGCTCCTGGGAGTTGAAGAGAAAGCCGCCGTCGCCCGACACCGCGACCACCGCCTTGTCGGGATTAGCCACCTTGGCGCCTAGCGCCGTGGGGAAGGCGAACCCCAGGTTGCCGTAGTAAGACGAGGTTATGTAGGTGCCCGGCTCGTAGACCGGATAGTAGACGCGGCTGAAGTAGCCGATCTGCGTCATGCCCGACACGAATATGCCGTCGTCGGGTATGGCGTCGCGGATGGCCTGGACGTAGGATGCCTGCGGCTCCATCTTGGCGAGCGACAGTCGCCGCTCCTCCTTGACCGCCTCCATCTCCGCCTCGCGGCTCGCTCGCGCGGGCGTCCTCGCGGCAACCAGCCTGTGGATAGCTTCCAGCGTCAGCCGGGCGTCGCCCACCACGCCCAGGGTGTTCTCGTAGTTGCGTCCTATCTCCTCCTCGTCGATGTCGATCTGGAGGACTCTCTGGCCGGTCAGGAACTGCGGGGTGGCCAGGCGCGTTCCCACCGCGATTACGAGGTCCGACTCTTGAAGTCTCGACTGGAAGGGATCGTTCCGAATCTGGAGGCCCCCCATCGACAGGTAGTGACGGTCCGAAACGGCTCCCTTGCCCTCGCTGGTGGCGACCACCGGCGCCTGAAGGTGCTCCGCCAGCGCCAGCAGCGCGCCGGACGCTCCCGACGACACCGCGCCGCCGCCGACCCAGAACACCGGATTGGCCGAGTTGCCGATGACCTCGGCCGCCTCGCGGATACTGTCGGCGGCAGCGGCGGCACGCTGGACATTCACCGGCTCCAGAATCTCTAAGTCGTCCTGTTCCTCAAGCGTCTCCGGCGGAATCTCTATCTCGACCGGACGGGGCCGCCCCGTCTTGAGCTGGTAGAACGCCTCGTGCACCGCGCTGGGCACGTCCCTGGCGTCAAGGATGCGCTGGCTCCACTTGGTGACGGGCCTGATGGTGTCCATCTGGTCGTGGACCTCGTGGAGGACGCCCCGCTCCACGCCGATCAGTTCCTTTTGCACTTGGCCCGCGACCACCAGGATCGGTGATGAGGCGGAGTACGCGGTGCCTATGCCGGCGGAGGCGTTTTGCAGCCCGGGGCCCGGCACCACCAGCGCCGTGCCGATCCCGCCGCCCGCGCGGGCGTAGCCGTCGGCCATGTAGGTCGTGGCCTGCTCGTGCCGCGTGGTTATGAACCGAATGTCGGGCACCTCGTACAGCCCGTCCATCGCGTGGTAGAGCTGCACGCCCGGCAGCCCGAAGATTACCCTAACGCCCTCCTGGTAGAGGGCGCGGGCCAGCGCCTGGCCCCCCGTCAGCTTTGGCATGTGTCTGTTTTGCCTTTCTTCATCTCGTAATCAAACTACTCGAAGGGCGCTATCTTGCCAGGAGGCAACTCGTGACGCGCCCTCTGCCAGGCGTTCCCAAGTTCTTCCCGGTTCAACCTAGCCCACTCCATCACCATGTTTTGCGCGCGGGTGGGAAGCCGTCCCTGAAGAACACCTAGTGGGTCAATGCTCACTACCGTACGGCTGCTTCCATTTCGGGCATGGAAATGAGCCGGCGCGTGGTCATTGTAGTACATGTGGATGATTATTCCGTGAAATCGGCAGATTTCAGGAATCGCTCAGGACCTCTACAGACAATGGCATCAGATCAGACAGGCTCTTACCCGTGAGATCCAAGTAGAGCGCGTCCGGACACAACTCCAGGTCTTCGCCCCAGGCGATTGAGTCGTACTCTGTCAAGCGGACCGTTCGGAAGAACGCGGGATCGTCCCAAGCCTTGAAGACGCCCTTTCCAGCCAGATGCGAAAGGGGGATCTCACCCTCTGCTCCGTCAGAGTAGCGCAACCAGATGCGAAAGCCATCACGCGGCTCAACCGCCACGGGACGAATCACGGCGTCTTCCGAAGCCGACTGTTGCTCAGCCTCGCTCCTACCCGCAGCACGTTCAAGCATCGATCTGCCCGCCGCCCTCTACCGCGCCCGCGTCGCCGCGTAGTCGTCGCGCGCCCGCGCCATCGCGGCCTTGCGCGCCTCCGCCAACTCGACCTTCTTGTGCTCAGACCACTGTTGTGAGCGGTCGAGACTGGCGATCGATCCCTGGAAGTGGGGCATGACGTAGCGGGCCACCAGCTCATAGCTGTGGCGCACCTGCTCGCGGGTGCCCCATTCGGTCGCTTGGATAAGGAAGCCCCCGAAGCCGCCGCTCTCTTCGTCCAGCTTGTTGATTGTGGCGATGAGGTCGTCCGGCGTGCCGACGCACCACGCGCCGTGCTCGGTCATCACGTCGATGATCTTGTCGCGGTCGCCGGTGTTGTTCACTTCGATTGCCAGATCGTGGCCCAGCGTCTTTACGAAGTAGTCGTACTGGTAGCGCCCCGCGTTCGCCCGCGCCTGCTCTATCGCCTCCTTCTTGGACTCCGCCAGGTGGACGTGCATCACGACGCGCCACTCGTTGCGGTCCATCACGTTGCCGTGCCGCTCCGCCGTCTCCTCGGCAATGCTCCAGAACTGCGAGAGATTTGACGCAATCTCTGCGTCGCGCGTCACGCTCACCGACAACACGCCGGCGCCGTGCTTGCCAGCGAGCACCATGCCGGACGGCGACTGGGCCGCCGCCACCGCGATAGGGAAGTGAGGCTTGGTGTACGGCCGCAGGTGAAGCTGCGCCTCGACGAGATTGAACCACTCCGACTCGTGAGTCACTGGCTCGGTATCCCTGAGCAGCCGCATGATGACCGTCATCGCTTCGTCCATGCGCCGCCTCTGTTCCACCGGGTCTATGCCCAGCATCGCAGCGTCGGTCGACAGCGCGCCCGGGCCGACGCCCATCATCGAGCGCCCTCTCGTCAGGTGGTCCAGCAGCACCATGCGGTTGGCGACCATGAGGGGGTTGTGGTAGGGCAGGCTTATCACGCCCGTTCCAAGCTTGATGTTGCGCGTGCGCTCCGCCGCCGTGGCCATGAAGATCTCAGGCGATGCAATGATCTCCCAGCCCGCGCTGTGGTGCTCGCCGACCCACGCCTCGTCGAAGCCAAGGTAGTCGAGCCACTGGATCGTCTCCAGGTCCCGCTCCAGCGAAAGCGTGGGATTTTCGCCCTTCCAGTGAAAAGGCGCCATGAATATACCAAATTTCATACGTTCCGGAAGTGCCATGGCTCATTCCTTTGCGAAATTACCGCGTTTTGGTTGCGGGCAGATTCTAGCACGCCGGTGTTGGGCGGGCAACTTTCATGGCGGTGAGCGAGCGCCAACTCTGCGATGCCGGCCCATCCGGGTTCCAGGCTTGACCTGCGGCAGCGTTATTCGTACTCTGGGCAGCAGCGGCGGCACTGGTCCTTTTCCGCAACCGGTCCCTTACCTCTACACATCCCACCGCCGGCTGCGGGACCGTTGCCGAGCTGTTTACAATCCCCTGAGATACGGAGGCGCGATTATGCCTTTTGGAGGAAATGACTGGCTTGCGTTAACGCAAGAGGAGACGCTGGAGCCCGACCTTCCCATCTGCGATCCGCATCACCACTTCTGGGACTTTCGCACGGGACGTCTACCGTACCAGCGCTATCTGCTGGATGAACTGGCCGATGACGTGAACAGCGGCCACAACGTGCGTTCGACGGTGTTCGTCGAGGCGCGCGCGATGTACAGGTCGACGGGCCCCGAGGAGATGCGGTCGGTGGGGGAGGTGGAATTCGTGCAGGGACTCGCGGCGGCGAGCACAAGCGGCCTGTATGGCCCAACACGCGCGGCAGCCTCGATCGTGGGCCACGCCAACCTCAACATGGGCGCGCGCGTCGAGCCGGTGCTGGAAGCGCTGCAGGCCGCAAGCCCCAACCGCTTCCGCGGCATACGGCATTCCGTGACGTGGGACCCCCACCCGGAGGTGGAGGTGACCGCCGCTCACCGGCAGCAGGGCCAGCTCCTGAGCGACGAGTTTCGCGAGGGAGCTCGCGTTCTGGCCAGGATGGGGTTGTCGTTGGAGGGATGGCTGTACTTCCCCCAGCTTCCTGAGCTCGCCGACTTCGCAAAGGCCGTTCCCGACCTCACCATCATACTCAACCACATCGGCGGCCTGCTCAGGGTGGGCCCATACGCGAACAATGACGATGAGGTGCTCGCAGCCTGGCGGAGCGGCATCGCCGCAGTAGCCGAATGTCCCAACGTCGTCGTCAAGCTGGGCGGCATCGGAATGCCGCGCACGGGTTTCGACTGGCACGACCGGGCCGAGCCTGCCGGCTCAGAGGAGCTGGCCGAGTCGATGGGTCCGTTCATGAACTATTGTATAGAGCAGTTCGGGCCGGAACGCAGCATGTTCGAGAGCAACTTCCCCGTGGACAAGGTATCGTACTCTTACAACGTCCTGTACAACACCTTCAAACGGCTGTCCAACGGCTACTCCGCCACCGAACGGGCGGCCATGTTCCACGACACGGCGGCGCGAGTGTACAGGGTAGAGTTGGAGCAATAGGCCTGGCGAATCAGTCGGCGGCGTCCGCGTACCACTCCGGGCCCTCTTCGCCGGGTTCGGGCGTCGGGATGCCGCCGTGGAGCGACCATGCCGCGCGGCCTTCCGTGATTCTGCCGCCTATCTTCTCGACGGGCACGCCCGTGATCTCGCTGAACGTTGCCTTTATGTCGCTCAGCAAACGGCGCTTGAGCGACTCGGGCCGACCGGCGCGGTTGCCCCCGTCGATGTAGTACTCCTCGGCGAACTCCGATTCGTCCTCCGAGAAGATGACCTGTACGAAAGACTTGGGCGCGCCGGTGGTGCCGCTGTGAACTTCCGTGAACGCTCGCGCCACCTCATGTCGCTCTTCCAGCGACACCTATCCCTTCGGAACGCTGCACCTGTACATGGGCATAGTGTCAATCCTCCGCCTGGTTGATGCCAGTGTTAGACTCGGGGGAGAAGTCTCTAAGCTCCCCTGTCTCTTGCCGATACGTTCACCTCTTCGTCGGGGCAACCGGTGACCTCCACCCACGCATGATGAATCTGCCGCATGAATGCGACGCGGGCGTCCTGGTCCAGCCCCGGCGGGATGGTGCCCCTCACGGACGACAGCCTTGAGAGTTCGCCGGCCCGGAAGCCATAGCCGTGCGGTATCTCCACGAACTCGACTGTCACCTCGTCCGGCGCGGCTCCCAGCGCGGCGGCGCTGACCCGCGTCAGCTCGGAAGCCAGCCTGGGGCGGAGTTCGGCCGGCACGCAGCACTCTTGAACGATACAGTTGAATTCAATCATGGTGCGGAGGACTGCTCGCGGAACTTGGTCGCCACGCGGTCGAGTCGCATGAACTCTACGCCCGGGAAGCTCCGCATGTGGCGGATCAGCCGCTCCAGCATCCGGATCCGGCCCGGGCGCCCGATGATCCACGGGTGCATCGTCAGCACGAACGCGCGTCCATATTCGTAGGCCCCCTCGAAGCCGCTCGACCACACCTGGTACACGTGCTCTGGGCTTGCCATTGGACTGCGCGCTCCCAGAGCAGGCGAGTAGCTGAAGTACGGGGCGTCGTCCCACTCCCAGTGCACGGGAATCTCCACGATGTCGCCGCCGTTGGCGTCTACGATATAGGGGACGTCGTTCCCCATCATGCTGGAGTCGTACAGAAAGCCGTGCTTGTGGAGCAGCGGCAGCGAGTGTTCGCTCAGCTCCCAACTCGGCGACCGGTAACCGACCGGCCGATCGCCCGTGATGCGCTCGATTATCTCGATGCCCCGGACGAGCACTTCTTCCTCTTTGTCGGGCGTCAAAGTCGCCGGTGGCTCGTGCATGTAGCCGTGGTGGGCCACCTCGTGCCCTGCCTCCCTGATGTCCACCAGCAACTCCTCGTGCGTCTCGGCGACGAAACCCGGCACGTAGAAGCTGGCCTCGATGCCGTAGCGCTCCAGCAACTCCACGACGCGAGGGGCGCCGATGCTGGGACCGTACTCGCGCATGGACATGAAGCTGGGCAGCCGCGCAGTGTCCGGGTTCTGGTACAGCGCGCCCGACACGCCGTCCACGTCGAAGCCCAGCATAACCACACACCTCGTGTCTCCCGGCCAGATGCCGCTCATGGTCAACCCCCTTCCAGTCGGAGCGCGGCTCTCCGCCGGCGCTCCGCCTCCGTGGATTCATTGAGAAGTACGCCTAATCTTCTCACACCACGCCCACTCTGTCACACGCGTGAGAAAGGCCCCACGCGCGGGAGCTGCCTTCCCCGACGTGAGGCCCGCCTGGCCATGTGTACGTGGAACCTCCCCGGCCGGCGGCACGGCTGACAAACCCGGCGGCAGAAGTTATAGTAGGGCAACCAAGAAGTGCGCCAGCGCGGCCAAAGGAGGGCGGCTCATGACCAACTCTCAGCAGATCTACACGCTCGAACAGGGTGACCCGGAGCGCCCACCCACCGGCAGGCCGGTCGTCTACGCCACGCAGGGCGTAATCTCCAGCGGCCACTATCTAACCTCGATGGCCGGAATGAGGATGCTTCTCGACGGCGGCAACGCGTTCGACGCCGTCGCCGCGGCCGCGTTCGCCGCCGCCGTGGTGGAGCCGATCGCGTCGTACTCGCTCGCGGCAGAAGGCGTCTTCATGCTCTACCACGCCGAAAGCGGCGACCTCCTGTCGCTGAGCGGGCAGGGCACCGCCCCGGGGAAGGCGACCATAGAGTTCTACGAGTCGCTGGGCCTGGACGAGATCCCCACCGGGCCCGGAGACCAGGCGCACCTCTCATTCACGGTCCCCGGCATCGTAGACGCGCTGCTGTCGCTCGTCGAACACTACGGCACTCGAACGCTAGGCGAGGTTCTCGCGCCGTCGATTCACTACGCCGAACGCGGCATCCCAAACTACGAATACATGCTGGAACGCATGAAGAACGCCGCGACCAGGCGTCAATTCGAGCTGTATCCTCCCGGCGGCACGTCGGTGTTCTACGACGATGGCGAGGTGCCGGCGCCCGGCTCGGTGCTGGTGCAGCCGGGGCTGGCCGATGTTTTCAGGCGCATGGTCGCCGCCGAAAGCGCCGCGCCCGGTCTCAGGCGGGATGGCATTCGCGCCGCGCGGGACGCCTTCTACTGCGGCGACATCGCGCGCACCATCGTCGAATGCGCGCAGAGCGTGGGCGGCGTCCTCAGCCTGGAAGACCTCGCCGGCTACCACGCCGAGTACGAGCAGCCCGTCGCCACGAGCTTCCACGGCTATGACGTCTACGGCCAGTCGACCTGGACGCAGGGTGCGGTGTTGCATCAGACGCTGAACATCCTGGAGCGTTTCGATCTCAGGTCGATGGGGCACAACTCGGCGCAGTACGTCCACACCGTGACAGAGGCGCTCAAGCTGGCTCTCGCGGACAGGGAGGCGCACTACGGCGATCCCAACTACTCCACAATCCCGGTGGACGGTCTGCTGTCCAAGCAGTACGCCGCGGAACGCGCGGCGCTCATCGACCCGTCGAGGGCGACGCCGGACCTGCCGCCCGCGGGCGACCCGTGGCGGCACTCCGCCGCATCCAGACCCCGGACGCAAGCTCCGGCCCCGGCAGGAATTCCGGGCGACGGCGCGGGCGACGACAGCGGAACCACCCACGTCGCCGTTCTGGACCGCGATGGCAACATGGTCTGCGCCACGCCGAGCGGGGGAGGCTTCGCCAAGTCGGTCTACTTCCCTGAAATCGGCTGCGCCCCCAGCACCAGGATGGAGATGCTGAATTTCAGGCGGGGCCATCCCAACGTGCTCGAGCCAAACAAGCGCCCGCGCACAACGCTGGTCAACTACATCGTCGCGAAGGACGGGCAGCCTCTGATGACGGTCGGCTGCCCCGGCGGAGACCACCAGGCTCAGGCCAACGTTCAGCTAATTCTGAACACCCTGGTGTTCGGCATGAATCCGCAGCAGGCCATCGAAGCGCCGCGATTCGCGACCGACAGCGCGGTCAACTCCTTCTACCCGCACACCCACTACCCCGGCCAGCTTTCGCTGGAGCCGGGCATTTCGGAGGAGGCGGTCGCCGAGCTCGACGCGATGGGCCACAAGACCAACCCGAGCGCCGTCTGTGGCATGGGCGCCACGGTCGCCCGCCGGGACCCGGCCACGGGCGTGTTGAGCACGGGCGGCGACCCGCGAAGGGCGTGCTACGCCATAGGCTGGTAGGACAGGCCAGTCCCTTCCCCCTCGATGGCGGAAGATCGGGATAGGGGTGTAAGGACCCCCTTCCCCCTTGATGGGGGAAGGTCGGGATGGGGGTGAATGCAGCGCGGGAACAAGCCTACCCCGGCACGCTCCACCGCTCCACGGCGTAGGGGTCCAGCTCCAGGCCAAGCCCGGGCTTGTCCGGGAAAGGCGACCATGTGCCGCCTTGCTGCTCGGGGAACTCGGTGTACCACACCCGGTCACCCTCTAGCACCGTGTTCATGTACTCCACGACCTTCAGGTTGGGCGTCGCGCAAGCCAGGTGAAGGTGAACGAGCTGCACCGCGTGGGGAGCTACGGGCAGGTTGAACGAGTGCGCCAGGTGAGCGACCTTCATCCACTCGGTCACGCCACCGACGCGGCCCACGTCCGGCTGCACGATGTCGGCCCCACCGGCGGCTATCAGCTCACCGAAGCCGAATTTGGTGTACTCGTGCTCTCCCGTGGCGATGGGAATCACGCTCGCGTCCCGCACCCGCGCCAGGCCCCGGACGTCGTCGGCCAAGACCGGCTCCTCGAACCAGCCGACCTGGAACTGCTCGAACTCGCGCGCCATGTAGATGGCCTGCTTGGCATAGTAGCCGTTGTTGGCGTCGACGTATATTGCAACGTCGTCCCCCAGCGCGCGCCTCACCGCGGCGAGCCGCTGCAGGTCCTCCCGTTCGGCAGCGCCAAAGTCCTTGCCAACCTTCATCTTCACGCGCGGAATGCCCTGCTCGACGTAGCCGGCCATCTCAGCCACCAGCTCCTGCTCGCTGAAGTTGGTCCAGCCGCCGCTGCCGTATATCGGCACCGTATCGGTGAACGGCCCTAGCAGCCGGTACAACGGCATCCCGACACTCTTGGCTTTGAGGTCCCACAGGCCGATGTCCACAGCGGACATCGCGCAGAAGGCCACGCCCTTACGCCCGTACCCTCGCACGCGCCAGAACATGTCGTGCCACAGCCGCTCGATTTCGAGCGGGTCGCGTCCGATCAGCACGTCTCGCAGCGCCGTCTCGACCACCTGCCTTACACCCGGTGACGACTGGCCGATACCCAGCCCCTCGATGCCCTCGTCGGTGTAAATGTGCACGAAAAGTTGGCCCCGACCTCCGGAGTCGGGGCCTGGCGGCGGCATCGTGGCGTCCTGAAACGGAGTCGTGTGGGGGTAGAAAAGCGTTGTGGCGGCAACGTCGGTGATGCGCATGTGGCAAGTCTCCTATGGTCCGCGGGGGGCGGCCTTCGCGGGAGCTAACCGAGTCTAGCGTACCGGCTTACAGAGGGTCAAGCGAGGCTATCATCGCTTCCAGCGATACGCCCTCCAGGGACGGATACACCGCGTCAGCTCGACTCAGGTCCATGGCGGCTGTGATGGGGTTTGGCACCGCCACGCAGAACAGCCCCGCGCTCTTGGCCGACGCCACGCCCCTCGCCGAGTCCTCTATGGCGAGCGCGCGGCCCGGGGGGACGCCCAGCTCCTCCGTGACGGCCAGGTACACCTCTGGGTCGGGTTTGATGCGCCTAACGTCCTCTGCGCACCTCACCGTTCCGAACCGGCCCACCAACCCGCGGCTCCGCAGGTGCCCCACCACCCAATTTCGCGTGGCGCTCGAGGCGACCCCCAGCCTCAGGCCGAGCCGCTCGGCGGACCCGATGAAGTCCAGCACACCTGGTCGCAGAGGTTCGGCCTCCACCATCTCCAGGTAGCGCCGCCTGCGGCGGACGCGCACCTCACCACGGTCGAAAGCCCTACCGGACAGCTCGGCCAGGTGCGCCAGCACGTCGAAGCTTCCCGATCCGCCTCCAACGTAGGACGCCCAGAGCGAAGGGTCCAGGCGCACCCCGAAGGACTGGAACGTCTCTTGCCAACTCCGGTAATCGGGCGTCTCCGTCTCCAGGATTGTTCCGTCGAAATCGAGAACCAGGGCTTCGATCATGGCGCGCCTATCCCGCCGCGCATCGCGGGCCGGCCGCCTATGCGATCCGCCGCGTGTGCTAACATGGATAGTGCCGGAGGCTGTGTGCCGCGCACGACTTGCCGCGGGGCCGCCGGGGAGACGAACATGACCAGACTGGCTTTGACATTGACGGCGCTACTGCTGGCACTCGCGGCAGCGGCGGCGTGCGGCGATTCCGGGGTGGATGACTCGACACCGACGCCCTTGCCCACCGCGACATCGGTGCCTACCGCGACACCGCTGCCCACTCCCACGCCGGCACCTACCGCGACACCGGTGCCCGCCACTCCAGGAGTGTCCACGCCTGCGCCCATTCCGAACCAGGACACCGCCGCCGAAATCGTCGCAGCCGCGCTTGACGCACTGGCGGTGGCCGCGTCGTACCACTTCCTGGTGGAAGCCGTGATCAAGGTCGAGGAGGAGGGGACGTCGCTGGAACTGCCTTTCACGTTCGAGGGCGACTTCCAGCAGCCTGACCGCTTGCGCGGGCAGATGACTTTGTCGCTTGGCTTCTTTTCTGTCGAATCCGAGATTGTGCTCATAGGGCAGGACTACTACGCGAAGGACCCTGTGTCCGGGGAGTGGGAGGCCAACTCCGGTGTGGTGGATGCATTGCCGCAGGCCATTGCCGCGTTCGCCATGCCCGGAAACCTCACCTCGATTGCCGCCAATCCGATGTTGGTGGGCGTAGAAGACTTCGCCGGCCGGCCGGCGTACCGTGTCCGCCTGGCCGGCGACGGTGAACAGCTCGGCGCGGGCGGGCCTTTCGTGCTGGACCTGTGGATAGACTCCGAAGATCTCAAGCTGAGGCGGATTGCGACGACCGTGACCGACGTGCCGGCTGGTGCGGTCGCCGGCGCACAGGCCGGACCACTAAGCGGCGACCTCACTGTGGATGTCAGTGCGGTAATTGGAAGCTACGATGCCCCGGTGCACATACAGCCGCCGCCCATAAACTAGAGGCCGGCTCGTTCGCGGCCTCACTCCTCGGAGGCGGCTTCCACGCCAAGCTCGTTTCTGATGAATGCGATTATCTCACCGGTGGTCGTGCCCGGCCCGAACACGCCCCTTATGCCCATTTCCTCCAAGGCGTCGCGGTCGTCCTGCGGAATGATGCCCCCCGCGACGAGTAGCACGTCATCCATGCCGTTGGCGTTTAGCCCCTCGACTATCTTGGGAAAAAGCTGCATGTGCGCGCCGGACAATATGCTCAGCCCGATTACGTTCACGTCCTCCTGGAGGGCCGCCTCGACTATCATCTCCGGCGTCTGCCGAATTCCGGTGTAAATCACTTCCATGCCGTCGTCTCTCAAAGCGCGCGCGATGATCTTCGCCCCCCGGTCGTGGCCGTCCAGCCCCGGCTTGGCCACTAGCACCCTGATAGCACTGGTCGTCAAAGCGTCTACCTCCTGGCGCCGTCTTGTTCGACAAGCTCTATGAGCACGCCCCGCGTGGCTCGCGGGTGTATGAAGGCGATCGAGCCTGACAACCCCTCGCGAGGCTCCGAGTCGATAAGCTGCACTCCATCGGCAGCCAGCCGGTCGAGTTGCCCCTGCAGGTCCTCGACCTCGAACGCGACGTGGTGCACGCCCTCGCCGCGCCGTTCGATGAAGCGCGCCACCCCTCCGCTCGGGTCGGAGGGCTGTATAAACTCGAGCTGGCTTCCCCCCACGCGCACGAGCGCGGCCCTGACGCCCTGGTCCTCCAGCTCCACCACCTCGGCTGCGCCCACGCCGAACGTGCGCCGGTAGAACCGAAGCGTGTCGTCGATGTCGCTCACCGCGATGCACACGTGGTTTACGTGCCTGGCCGTACAGACTGGCGTTTCGCTCATTGATTCATCATCCTAACCTTCCTCCATCAAGGGGGAAGGGACTACTGGGTGGCGGCTACTTCGTCTGGAGCAGGTTCCTCGCGATGATGAGCCTCTGCACCTCGGACGAACCCTCGTATATCTCGGTGACCTTGGCGTCGCGGAAGTAGCGCTCGACGGGCATTGGCGCGAAGTAGCCCGCGCCGCCGTGAATCTGCACCGCCTGGTCCGCCGTCTCCACCGCTACTCTCGACGCGAACAGCTTTGCCATAGACGCCTCGGTTACGAACGGACGGCCCGCGTCCAGCAGGGAGGCCGCACGGTGTACCAGCAGGCGCGCGGCGTCGATGCGCGTGGCCATGTCGGCGATCTTCCACTGCGTACCCTGGAACTCCACGATGGGCTGTCCGAAGGCCTCTCGCTGCTTGGCGTACGACACGGCGGACTCGTAGGCTGCCTGCGCGATGCCCACGGCCTGGGCCGCGATTCCGATGCGGCTGGCGTTCAGCACCTGCATCGTCTCCCTGAAGCCGTCGCCCTCCGCGCCGAGCCGGTTCTCAGCCGGCACGGGGCAGCCGTCGAACACCAGCTCGCTGGTCGTGGAGGCCCGCATACCCATCTTGCCGTGCTGCGGGTTCACGTCGAAGCCTGGCAGGTCGCGCTCAACTATGAAGGCGTCGATGCCCCTGGTCCGCAGGCTCAGGTCGTGGCTGGCGAGCACCACGAACGTGCTCGCCTCCGTGCCGTTTGTGATGTATAACTTGCTGCCGCTCAGCAGATACTGGCCGTTCGACCGCGTGGCGGTGGTTCGCATAG
This sequence comes from Dehalococcoidia bacterium, assembly GCA_965217705.1. Lineage (GTDB taxonomy): Bacteria > Chloroflexota > Dehalococcoidia > Lucifugimonadales > CATOSD01 > CATOSD01. The sequence continues at coordinate 636,096 of CBDCJA010000002.1, forward strand.
CTCCTGAGTCGCTGCCGGATCCCGGCTCGGTGAGGGCGAACGCTCCCAGCTCCTGGCCGCTGGCGAGCGGCGGCAGGAATTGGTTCTTCTGGCCCTCGGTGCCGAACATGTTGATGAACTGGGAGCATAGCGACAGATGGGCGACGTAGATGACGCTGGTCGCGGCGCATCCGCGCGCGATTTCCTCCACCACAATCGCGAGCTGGCGGCTCGTGCCGCCGCTGCCGCCGTAGTCCTCATCGATCGTCAGTCCGAATAGCCCCAAGTCGCCTATCTGCCGGACGTTTTCCCACGGGAACTCGCCTGTCTCGTCGTAGCCCGCCGCGCGTGGGGCCAATTCCTGGTCCGCGAGCTCGCGAACCGTGTTCTTTAGCAAAAGCTCTTCTTCGGAAAGAAGGAATCCTGTCATTTTCTCAGTCCTCGATCGCCTTCTCTTTTTCGGGGCGGGAATCCACCAGGCCCTTGGAGCCAGTCGACTCGCGCAGTGTGGTCTACATGCCGGCTAGCCGCGGACCTGTAGCGGCCTCAACAGCCCCAGCAACTCCTTCACGTCTTCCAGCCTCACCGCGACTCCTTCATCGCTCATCCAGGTCTCGTAGAAATTTGCGTGCAATGCTGCTGCCACGTCGAACAGTCTGCGGATTTCTGGCTCTCCAGTTTCACCGGCCAGAGTGTCTGCAACGCCAATCAATAGCCCGTGACTGTTATGCCGCCAGCCCCGCCGCTCCGCAACTGCCTTCAGCGCGTGGGCAGCGGCGCCCCAGCCCTTTTCCGACGCCTGCAGGCGGTCGCCGTCCTGCAACTCCGCCTCTGCCTGCCGGATAAGAATCTGGCTTGTCTCGGTGTGAGTCTCGACCGTTGCCATGCGTTCCTCCTAGAACGGCGAAATCTCCTGCTGCTCCCCGAACACTTCGCGGAACACGCCGGAGATTTCGCCAACGGTGGCATAGGCTTCCACGCACTCCAGGATCGCCGGCACGGTGTTGTCACGGCCCAGCGCGGCATCCCGCAGGCGCCGCAGCGCCGACGCCACAGCGGGCCCGTCACGCTCGCTGCGTACGCGGGCGACGCGAGCCAGCTGCCTAACGGTCTCGTCCTCGTCGATGGTCTGCAGCTTCTCGATGGGAGGCGTCTCCAACTGGTACTCGTTCACCCCAACGACGACTCGCCGGCGGTCCTCGACCTCCTGCTGCCGCCTGAATGCGCTCTCATGGATTTCGCGAATCTGGTAGCCCTGGTCGAGCGCCGCGAGCGCGCCGCCCATCTCGTCGATTCGCTCGATGTAGTCGAACGCTTTCTCCTCCAGTTGATCGGTCAGGCTCTCCACGTAGAAGGATCCCGCCAGCGGGTCCACGGTGTCCGTCACCCCGCTCTCGTGCGCGAGTATCTGCTGCGTGCGCAGTGACAAGCGTACCGCCTCCTCGGTGGGAAGCGCGAGCGCCTCGTCGCGGGAGTTAACGTGCAGAGACTGCGTACCTCCGAGAATCGCCGCCAGCGCCTGCACGGTGGAGCGGATGACGTTGTTGTCCGGTTGCTGGGCCGTTAGCGTCACTCCGGCGGTCTGCGTATGGAAGCGTAGCCGCCAGGAGCGCGGGTCCTTCGCGCCAAACCGCTCACGGGTTATCTTGGCCCACATGCGCCTCGCGGCCCTGAACTTGGCGGCCTCCTCGAACAGGTTGCTCTGCGCTACGAAGAAGAACGAGAGCTGTCCCGCAAATGAGTCCACGTCCATGCCGGCATCCAGCGTGGCCTCCACGTATGCAATGGCGTTAGAGAAGGTGAATGCCAGCTCCTGCGCCGCCGTCGCCCCAGCTTCGCTCATGTGGTAGCCGCTGATGCTGATGGTGTTCCAACGCGGCGTCGCGTCCGCGCAGTACTGGAACACGTCCGTCACAAGCCGCATGGACGGGCGGGGAGGGTAGATGTAGGTGCCCCGCGCGATGTACTCCTTGAGTATGTCGTTTTGGACCGTGCCGTTCAGCTTGTTCGTGGGCACGCCCTGCCGCTTGGCGACGGCAACGTAGAGCGCCAGCAGGACAGACGCCGTGGAGTTGATGGTCATCGAAGTGCTGACCTTGTCCAACGGAATGCCGTCGAACAGCACCTCCATGTCCGCCAGGCTGGAGATGGGCACGCCGGTGCGACCCACCTCACCCGCGGCCATCGGGTGGTCCGAGTCGTAACCTATCTGTGTCGGCAGGTCGAACGCGACGCTAAGCCCTGTCTGGCCTTGGTCGAGCAGGTAGCGGTAGCGGCGGTTCGATTCCTCCGGGGAAGCCAGCCCCGCGTACTGGCGCATCGTCCAGAGACGCCCGCGGTACATGTTGGGCTGCACGCCGCGGGTGAATGGGTACTCGCCCGGGTAGCCCAGGCTGTCGTCGTAACCGCCGCCGTTGACGTCCTCGGGCGTATAAAGCGGCTCGACCTCGACGCCCGACGACGTCTCGAAGCTCGGCTGGCGTTCGCCGAATCGCTTCACAAGAGGCCCGAGGGTGTTGTCCGTCCACTCGTGCTTGGATTGGCTGGGCATTGGTTCTCCTCTACTATGCGACAAGGGGCCGCGTGCCTCTCGTATGGGCCGGTTCGAGTTTAGAGCGTCAAGGTTGGAGTGTCAATTTTGGGCAAGCTGCCCGCGCACCGCCGCCAGTGCCTCTCCGTAGGAAACCCTATCGCCCGTCGTCTCGTCGGCGCTCTTGTATCCACCGTACACGGCGTGGCCGGCGAGCAGCCAGAAGCAGTCCACCGACTCGAAACCGGCCTCGCGGAGCCACGCGAGCTGGGCGAAGAGCGGGGAGGGCGTCTCGCCAGGGTCAGGGAAGCGGAAGAAGTTCCACTCCTCCTCGACAAGCCGCTTGTACAGGTCGCCGGAGCCTGTCTGCTTGCGCGACCTCAGTTCCGCGACCAGGTCGTACACGTCCGCGTAGTACCGCCAGGCTTCATCGCGCCTCGGCTCCACGACGTCGGCGACCAGAAGCGCCGCGCGCTCGGACGTCTCGCGGGCCGCGTCCTCGAACAGCCGCCTCTTTCCCTCGCCCGAAAGGTGGTGAAGCGCCAGCGACGACACCACCGCGTCGGCCCCCGCCATGCGCTCCCGCCATTCCGAGGACCCCAGATCGAACTCTGCGAGCCGGGCGCGCTCGCCGAACCGCTCCAGCCGTACCGAGGCCTCGCGAAGCATGGAGGCCGAGCCATCGAGGCAGAGCACTCCCGCGCGAGGGTAGGCGTCCATCACGGCCGCGGCCAGAACTCCCTCTCCACAGCCCAGCTCCACGACGCCGAACGTATCGTCACGCCCGAAAGGCAGCAGCACCACCAGCGCCGCCAGTTGCTCCTCGCGCCGCGGCACGGCCACCGCTGACAGCTCGCGGTACAGCGCCGAGTCCTCCTCGGTCCAGCCGGGCTGTTCGAGACTCATCTTGCCTCCCCGGTCAATCGCATACGGGACGCCAGCACCGGCGGGATGTCGGTGAAGTTGGCCCACGAGACGACTGTGCTCCCCGTGCCGGGCCGGCTGAAGCAGGGCTCTTCTACGCCGTCGAGCACGAACCCCTCACCGAAGAAGACACCGTACAGCGTGCTTATGGAGCGGTGGAAGTAGTGCTGCACCTCCGGCTGGCCTATCATCGCCAATCCCTTCGCACTGTACGCCGTGGCATAGCGGCCCACCCTTATCGAGTAATCCGTTACCACGTCGCCGTCCCTGTCCTCCACCTCGGCGGTCATACGCATGTTGGGGGAGTTGAAACACGGATGCTGCACGGAGAAGACCAGCCTTCCGCCCGGACTCAGCAGCCGTCGCAGTGCACGCGCCAGAGGGCCAACGCTGGCGATGTCCATGATGGCCATTGTGCACACGGCCGCGTCGAAGCTCCGCTCGCCAAGCGCGAGCAGCGCCGCCTCGTCGGTCGCGTCCATCACGTGGTACTCGATACCGACCGACTCCGGTGCGCTGCGCGCCCTGGCGTTGCGCACCATGCCCTCAGCGGCGTCGAGCGCGACGACGTTCGCGCCGAGTTCGGTCAGCTTGCGGGCGAACTGGCCGTTGCCGCAGGCGACGTCGAGCACCCGCTCGCCCGCAACGGGCCCGAGCAGCCGGAGCTGGCTCGGCTCGATCAACTGCTTGTGGAAATCGTTGCCCTCGCCCATCAGCTCGTTCCAGAAGTCGGCGTTGGCGTCCCAGATGCGGTAGGCCTCCCGGTTCAGGTGCTGAAACTCAGCCACTCGTTACGCCTCCATTCGAGCGCTTCCACTCGCCGGCGAGTATGCTGTATAGAACCATGTCTCGGAAGCGCGTGTACAGCCAGTCAGACTGGCGGGTGACGCCTTCCTGCGTGAAGCCGAGTCGCTCGGGAATGGCACGGCTTCTGATGTTGCCGACGTCTACGCGCATGACGACGCGGTTCAGCCCCAGGTTGCCGAAAGCGTGGTCCAGCACGGCGCCGCACGCGCGGGTGACCAGCCCTCTGCCCTGGAGGTCCTCGCTCACCCAGTACCCGATTTCTCCGCTGCGGTTCACTTCGTCGATGAAGTGGAGGCCGATTCCCCCGGCGATCCCGCCTCGGCGCCAAATTGCGAACTCAATCGTCGTGCCGGCGGCGAATCCCTCCAGCGACGTCCTGACGAAAGCTCTCTCGTCGTCAACCGTGGTGGTCGCGTCCAGCCACGGCAGCCACTCCCGCAGATAGGCCCGGTTGCGGTCGACAAGCGCGAACAGCTCGTCGGCGTGGCGCTCCTCGAGCAGCCGCAGCTCCGTGTCGTCGTCGATAGGGAAGCGCAGCATGTGTGACCTCGGCTGGGTGTGGTGTACGCATTGTAGCGCAGTAGCGCCGCCCGGCGTTTCTTGACACCACGCCAGGCCGCGCCTAAAGTGCAGGCATACCCCCAAAGGTGCATTGGCCCTATGACCGAACGCATTGTCTCCGGAAATCAGCAGGACGGCGACCACACACTCGACACGAGCCTCAGGCCGCGCCGGCTGGACGAGTACGTGGGGCAGGCGACGGTAAAGGGCAACCTCCAGATCGCCATCACGGCAGCGCGGCAGCGTGGCGAACCGCTGGACCACCTCCTGGTGTACGGCCCGCCCGGCCTCGGCAAAACGACCCTCGCCAACATCGTCGCGACCGAGATGGGCGTGCGTGTTCGCGTCACGTCCGGCCCCGCGATCGAGCGTCCCGGCGACATGGTCGCGCTGCTGACGCAGCTCCGCAAAGACGACATCCTGTTCGTGGATGAGGTGCACAGGCTGAGTCGCCTGGTGGAGGAGGTTCTCTACTCGGCGATGGAGGACTTCTTCGTCTCCTGGGTAATCGACAAGGGACTTAACGCCCGCAGCATGAACCTCGCGATACAGCCGTTCACCCTGATCGGCGCCACCACCCGGTACGGCATGGTCAGCTCGCCGCTCAGAGACCGCTTCGGCTCGGTGTACCGGCTTGGCTTCTACGGCGAAGAGGACATGCGCACCATAGTCGAGCGCTCCGCACGGATTCTCGACATCACCGCCGAGCAGGGCGGCATACGGGAGATCGCCCTGCGCGCCCGCGGGACGCCCCGGGTCGCCAACCGCCTGCTGCGGCGCGTGCGCGACTACGCGCAGGTCGTGGCGGACAACGTGATCACCCTGGAGGTCGCCCAGACGGCGCTCGCGCAGCTAGAAGTCGATCGCATTGGTCTGGACAGCATGGACATGCGGGTGCTGCAATCGATCGTGGAGAAGTTCGGCGGCGGCCCGGTAGGTCTGGACACCCTGGCTGCGTCAATCAGCGAGGAGTCGGACACCATCGAGGACGTGTGCGAGCCTTACCTGCTGCAGCTCGGCTTTCTGGACCGCACGCCCCGCGGACGGATGGCCACCCGCCGCGCCTACGATCACCTGGGAGTCGAGTACGAGGACGACGCCTCCAACCAACCCAGGCTCATCTAGCGCCATGCCCTTTGCAGCAAAACAGCCGCCGGCCAATGACCTCACCCTTGCGGCCTTACAGCATCAGGCCGGGCACGGGAACAAAGCGCTGTGCCACCGGGTCCACTGCCACGAATGCCGCTTCTAAGGCCTGCGCGCCCAGAAGCGGAGGGGTACCCTCGTCATTGAATAGCACATGTGTGACGAACTCCTGCCCCTCGAATCGGACCCACGCCTGACCGATTTCCATTACTCGGACTTCCCCTTGGGCAAACTTGAACGACTGCCTGGACCTTGGCTGAACGTCCAGCTGGCGAAAAACCGACGCCGGCGCAGAAGTAATCGACGCGCCCGTGTCCACTAGAGCTTCCAGCGTCACCCAATGCTCACGGTTCGCGTCCCCAATCTGAATGTCCACGCTGAACGTTCCCATCGATACTCTCCTGGCAGCAGCCCTTGACATAAAATCATACCTGATCATATCACGCCGACACACTCTGTTGCCGAAGTCTTCACCAAACATGCAGAAAGCGAAAGTCCCCCACACCTTGCCGGGTGAGGGACTTGAAGACTACCCAGGGCCGACCAGTTGACGCCGCTCGCTACGCGTCTCCGTCGGCTCTCCCCACCAGCTCCAGTGGCTCCTCGATCGAGGCGTAGTTCATGGCGTACAGCCGGGAGTATAGCCCGTTGCTGGCCAGAAGCTGGTCGTGAGTGCCCTCCTCGACGACCTCGCCGAGGTTGAGCACCACTATCTTGTCCGCGCCCCGAATGGTCGACAGCCTGTGCGCGATTACGATAGCCGTCCGGTCTTCCAGCAGGTTCTGCAGCGCTCGCTGGATGAGCACCTCCGTGTAGCTGTCGATGTTGGCGGTGGCCTCGTCCAGGATGAGTACGCGCGGGTCGGCCACGATGGCGCGGGCAAAGCTGATCAGCTGCCGCTGCCCCAGGCTCAAGTTTACGCCGCGCTCGGCCAGGAAGGTGTCGTAGCCGTTCTCAAGCCGCATGATGAAGTTGTGGGCGTTCACCGCCTGCGACGCCTCTATCATGCGCATGTCGGTCACGTCGCTGTTGTTGTACTTGATGTTCTCGCGCACGGTGCCGGAGAACAGGAAAGGCTCCTGCAACACCATGCTCATCTGCCGAGCGAGTGAGTTGCGCGTCACGTCGCGAATGTCCCAGCCGTCCACCAGTATGGCGCCGTTAGCTCTCGGCACGTCGTAGAACCGCGACAGCAGCGACACCATGGACGTCTTGCCCGCTCCGGTCGGCCCCACGATCGCCACCGTCTCGCCGGGGTTGATATGCAAGTTTACGTTCTTGAGTATCGGCTCCTCCGGCACGTAGGAGAAGTGGAGGTTGCGGTACTCGACCTCACCGCGCAGGCGGGGCAACTCCACGGCGTCTGGCGCATCCTCCAGGTCCAACGGCGTGTCCAGCAGGTCGAATATGCGCGAGCCGGAGGCCATCGAGCGCTGAAGCTGCGTGTACTGCATGGTGAGATTGCGGATGGGGTCGAAGAATCGCTGAATGTACAGGATGAACCCGACCAGCGCGCCGATTTCCAGCTCGTTGTTGAGTACCATCCGCGCGCCGAAGAAGAGCGCCAGCACTATCGACACGGCGGTCAGCACGTCCACCACGCCAATCAGACCGGAAGACAGCCTGCTTGCGAACAGGTTGACGTGGAGATGGTCGCGGTTCTTGCCGTCGAAAATCTCCATGTTGCGGTCCTGGCGGTTCATGCTCTGGACCACGCGGATGCCGGTTATGTTCTCGTTGAGCGCGCCGTTGACAATGGATATGGCCACGCGAACCCGCATGAACGCCTTGCGCGCGAACGGCTGCCACACCGCCATGATGAGCACTAGTATGGGAATGGTCACCATAGAGATGAGGCCGAGCTTGAGGTTGAGCACCATCATCATGACCACGATGCCGGCCAGCGAGAGCATGTCTCCCAGGGTCATCACCACCAGCGCCATGAACTCCTGCAGCTGGCCAGAGTCGCCCTGGACTCGCGACATAATGCGGCCGACCTCGGTCTTGTCATAGTACGAGAGCGAGAGCTTTTGCAGGTGTCCGAACATGTCGCGCCGAAGCCCGAATAGGATGCCCTGTCCCACCTTGGCCATGGCCAACTGCTGCGCGTAGTTGGAAACCCAGTTGAGGCCGGCGACGCCGACGAACACGGCGAACAAGAGCGTCAGTTGCCCGAAGGTCGCGTCGCTGAGGATGTAGTCGTCTATGCCGGTAGCCACCAGCCAGGGCACTGCGATTTGTGTACCGGTGAACACCAGCATGGAAAGCGTGGCTATCACCGCGAATCCCTTGTACCTGAACATGTACGGGATCATTCTCAACACGACGCGGCGGTTGTAAACGCTGCCGAAAACCTCGTCGTCTATGTGTCCGCGACTCGTTCCGTGGAACATGCCGCCACCGCCGTGGCCGCCGCCCATCATGAGTCGCCCTCCGCCGTCACTATCACGGCCGCCTCCATCTCCTTCATAACCTCTTCCTGCGGCCGGAGCTGCAACTCGTAGATGTCGCGATACAGGCCGCCTTCCGCGAGCAGTTCCTGGTGTGTGCCCTGCTCGACTATCTCGCCTTCCTGCATCACCAGTATCACGTCGGCCCTGTGCACCGTGCTGAGTCTGTGCGCGATCACGAACGTCGTGCGCCCCTGCATCACCGACACCATTGCCTGCCTGATCAGCTCCTCGGTGCCGGCGTCCACGCTGGAGGTGGAGTCGTCCAGTATCAGCACCGGCGGATCGAGCAGCACCGCGCGCGCGATGGACATGCGCTGGCGCTGGCCGCCTGAGAGGGTGGAGCCGCGTTCGCCGATGGGCGTTTCGTAGCCCTGGTCCAGCGACTCGATGAAGTCGTGCAGCTGGGCCACCTTCGCCGCCTGGGTTACCTCCGCAAAAGAGGCCGATTCCCTGCCGTAGGCGATGTTCTCCTTCATGCTCGTGGTGAACAGGAACACGTCCTGCTGCACGAAGCCCACGTTGCGGCGCAGCGACTCGAAAGAGACGTCCCGCACGTCAATGCCGTCGAGTGTCACGCGGCCATCGGACACGTCGTAGAAGCGGGAAATGAGGTTGACAATGGTGCTCTTCCCGCTGCCAGGCGCTCCGAGCAGCGCGATCACCATGCCGGGCTTGGCGTCGATGTTCACGCCGCGCAACACCGGCACGCCGTCATCGTAGCCGAACCCCACGTCCTTGAAACGGACGTGGCCCTTGACCCTGGGCATCTCTCCCGAGTCCGGGTGCTCCTGCACAGGCGACTCCGTGTCCAGAATCTCGAACAGGCGCTGACCGGCGGACGTGGCGCGGGCGTATGCATTCACCATCCACGCCGTCATGCGGACGGGCATGGAAAGGATCTGCATGTAGAAAACGAATCCGGCCAGCTCACCCGGGCTCATCTCGCCGTTGATGACGCGCCACCCTCCGAACCACAGGATCAGGGCTAGCGCGACGAGGAACGCGAAGTTCATGAAGGAGGTGTTGGAGGCCCGCAGCTTTTCGGCCTCGACCATGTCCTCCGCCACGCTGGCGTTGCGGCCGTTGTACCGCTCTTCTTCGTGCTTCTCGGCCGCGAACGCCTTGACAACCCGAACTCCGGTGAGGTTCTCCTGTAGCACGGTGTTCAGCTCGGCCATCTTCTCCTGGACGCTCAGCCAGATGGCCCTCATCTTCAGCCGCATCACGGTAGAGTGATAGGCCACGAACGGGAGGAAACTCGTGCTGAGCAGGCCCAGTTGCCAGTCCATGCGAATCAGGATGATGCCCACGATGACGAACAAGGCCATGAAGTAGGGCATTCGCACCATGCCCATGTTGATGAACATGCGAATGTTCTCGACGTCGGTTATGGCCCTGGACATCAGGTTTCCCGTGTGGTGCCGGTCGTGAAACTCGAAGCTCAGGTGCTGGACGTGGTTGTAGAAGCGGTTGCGGATGTCGAAAGCAACGAGCTGGGAGAGGGCTTCGCCAAGGTAGGTCTGGAAGAATGACAGCACGCCCCTGACTATGCTCAGCGCGATGATAGCGAGGGAGATATAGAGCAGCTCGTCGCGGGGAATCGCGGATGCGCCGCCATCAGAAAAGGCGAACCAGATGCGGTCGATTGCGTCAGCGAATAGCCTGGGTAGAAGCAGATAGGCCACCACGGCGCCCACCATCGAGACGTAGGCGCCGATCAGTTGCCATTTATGCCGAAGGGCAATCCTTATGATCCGTAGAATGACTCTCATGCGTACTTGGTGGGACGACCTCCCGTTGGCTTGCGCCCATGCGATAGCGGGCAAAGCCGCTATACTCTAAACCCATGGTGGCCGACTTGCAACCCTTTGCCCTTTTTGTTGGGCAGGCCGTGAAACGCCCTGCGGGCCCCGTAACCGGATTTAAACGTGATGGAACCCGCTCTGATTCCGAATTAACCTACCATAAACAGCAAAACCGCCAATTGCAACCTGAAACGGGTCGCGTTTTGTCTCAGAAAGGCACCAAGTTCGCGTCCCGTCCGGATCTACACCGCACCGGCGTGCCCAGGCAACTCCTGGTCGGAGCCGTATACGTCGCTCGCCGCCTCGGGCGAGACCAGGCCATCGCGCACGTCGCGCTCCACCAATTCCGCGCTCCGTTCGCCGGGGTCGTAGATGCCGCCTCCGCTCGGGAACTCCACCACCAGCTCGTCTGACTCGGTGTCGAGCGGCACGTAGCCCCGCGTCATCTTCTCCGGGTCGTCGCTCAGCGCGACGCCGTTCAGCACTACACGCGTCCGCCTGCCGTCGCCTCCGCCGAAGATGCCCTGCGCCGGGAACAACATCCTGTGGGGGTGAAAGTAAATGTTCAGGCTTCCGGGATGGCCGGGGGCCTTGCGTACGACCACTCGCTGGCCGGGGCTGCCCCTGTGCCGTCCCGCGCCGGCGGAGTCGGTCACGAACTCCTTGGCGCGGATAAGCGCGGGGCTGTTCAGCTCGAACACCTCCACAGGTACGTTGGACGCGCTGCTCGGGAACATGTTGAGCCCCATGCCGTCGCCCAGGCTCGTCGCCCCGCGGCCTCCGCCGCAGAACAGGTGCGCGTTGAACACCTTGCCCGTGCCGTCGAATCCGTAGGTGTGCAGGCTGGACATCAGACCGTTGCCCGACTGGATGTCGCCGGGCAGCGCCTGCGCCAGCGCGCCGAATATGGCGCCGTGTATGTACCAGCCGGTGTTGACCCGCGATCCGACCGAGATGGGAAAGGTGCAGTTGATGATGCTGCCCTCCGGCGCGACCGTGGTTATGGGCTGGAAGCAGCCCTCGTTCACGGGCACGTCGGGAGCGAGCAGGCAGGCCATAGGGTACAGCGTGTGGCCGGTGCTGTAGATGAGGGTGCAGTTGATGCCCCCCCAGTCCACCTGCGGCGACGAGCCGGCGTAGTCCACTTCTATCTCGTCGCCCTTTACGCGAATCTTTACCGCGATCTTGAGCGGGGTGCCCACGCCGTCGGTGTAAACCTCGTTATAGTACTCACCGTCGCGCAGGCCGCTTATGGCGCGGCGCATCGCGGCCTCGGAGCGGCCCCGGATCGCCTGCGACAGCGCGGACAGGTCTTCCAGCTTGTACTCGTCGAGCAGCGCCACCACGCGTCTGATGCCGACCTCGTTGGCCGCCACCTGCGCCTCGATGTCGGTAAGCACCATGTCCGGCGCGCGCACGTTCCAGCGGAACATGTCGAACACCAGCTCGTTGGGTTCGCCGTTGTCGTACAGCTTGCAGATGGGGAAGAAAATGCCCTCCTCGTAGGAGTCTCGCACATTCTTGGCGTCCAGCGAGCCGCCGATGTCGGAGGTGTTGGCGATGTTTCCCGCGAAGCCCACGAACCGGCCCTGGAAGAATATCGGAGTCACCACCGCGATGTCGGGCAGATGCCCCGCGCACAGCCACGGGTCGTTGGTCAGAAACACGTCACCCGGTTTGAGCGTGTTAGCGGGGTACTTTTTGAGTATCTCCTTGGTGACGTTGGGCATCGTCATGTTGAACACGGGCATGCTTCGGTAGGCATGCGCTATCGAACGCCCCTCGGCGTCCATGATCTCGCATCCGAAGTCGTTGGCCGACGCGATAATCGTCGAGACCGCCGTCCTGAGAATCGTAGTCCACATCTCCTCGGTTACGTTGAGAAGGCGGCTCCAGATTATTTCCAGTGAAACAGGGTCGAATTCCCTCATTGCACGCTCCCGGTCAGTCCCGATACATCTACCGATTCGCCTCGTCCGGCGGGCCTCTACGCCTGCGCCGCGCCGCCCACCTCGAACACCAGATTGAACCACTCGTCCACTTCCGCCCGGTCTTGCGTACCCAGGACCGCCGTGGACTCTTGCTCCTCCACTATGGCCGGCCCGGTGAGCCGGGCGCCGGGCGCCAGCCGGTAGCGGTCGAACACAGGGCACTCGATGAATCCCGCGCCCTGGAAGTACGCTCTTCGTGTGCCCTTCAGCGCAGCGCCGGCGTCCGCTCCCTCGTCCACGTCCTGGCGCGACAGCCGCACCACCGGCTCCGGCCCCGTCGCCAGCAGACGCCAGTTCTGCACCTCGATGGGTATGTTGAGGTTGCGGCGCGAGTAGAGCTCCTCGTAGATGTCGTGGAAGTCCGCCTGGATGCGCTCGAGCTGCCCGGCGCTCAGCTCGCCTGCCGGGATTGGCACGTTGATCTCGTGTATCTGGCCGCTCAGGCGCATGTCGGCAGAGCGCGCGAGAGTCACTCCGTCCTCCGGCGTGCCGGCCTGTGCCAGCAGCCGGACAGCCTGCCTCTCCATTTCCCGGTACACGCCGTTCACCTCGTCCCAGTCCGCGCCCTCCAGCGAGGACGGCAGCGAACGCACCTCCTCGAACGACAGCGGCGCGGTCAGACAACCGAGCGCCGACGTCACTCCCGCGGCCAGCGGCGAAATCACGCGGCGGGCGCCCATCTTGCGCGCCACCTCGCAGGCGTGCGCCGGCCCCGCGCCGCCGAAGGCGACCACGCTGTAGTTGCGCGGGTCCTTGTTGCGCCCAATCACGTGCAGTCGAGCTGAGGAGGCCATGTTCTCAGTGACCACGCTGTAGATGCCCCAGGCGGCCTCCTCCTCGCTAAGGCCCAGGGCGTCGCCCAGCCTGGCGACGGTCCGCCTCGCGGCGTCCGCGTCGAGTCTCATTCGCCCGCCCAGGAAGTAGTCGGGGTTGAGATAGCCCAGCACCAGGTTGGCGTCCGTCACTGTCGGCTCGTCGCCGCCCTGACCGTAGCAGGCCGGGCCCGGTATCGCCCCAGAGCTCTGCGGCCCCACCTTGAGCAGACCCAGACTGTCAGTCCACGCTATGCTTCCGCCTCCGGAGCCTATCTCGATAAGCTCGACGACGGGAATCACTATCGGCAGGCCGCTTCCGGCCTTGAATCGGTGCACCCGCGCGACCTCTATCCTGCTGGACAGCGTAGGCCTGCCGCCCTCTATGACGCATGTCTTGGCCGTTGTGCCTCCCATATCCAGGGACACCAGGTCCGGCTGGCCCAGAAGCTCACCGTAGAACCTGGCCGCCAGCGCGCCGGCCGCCGGTCCGGACTCCAGCATCCGCACCGGGCGTTCCGCGGCCGCATCGCTTCCGATCACGCCGCCCGCGGAGTGCATCACCAGGAGCTGGCCGGAGTAGCCCTCTTCGGCCAGGCTTCCGTTGAGAGACGCCAGGTAGCGGGACACGGCGGGCTTGACGTAGCAGTCCGCGACCGTCGTCGAGGTGCGCTCGTACTCGTTGACGACCGGCGCGACCTCGGACGACAGCGACAGGGCCAATCCCGGGAAACGTTCCTCGATGGCAGCCTTGAGCTGCTGCTCATGTTCCGGATTCTTGTAGGCGTGAAGCAGGGACACCGCAACACCCTCGACGTCCTGCTCGCGCAGCTCGCCCATGGTCTCCATCGCGGCTTCCACGTCCAGCGGGGCGACAACGTTGCCGTCGCGGTCCACCCTCTCGGCGACCCCGCGCCGCAGGTAGCGCGGCACAAGAGGAGGGGGGTATTGTGCCTTCAGATCGTAGATGTCGTAGATCTGCTCTCGACCCATCTGGAGGATGTCCCGGAACCCTTCCGTGGTCAGCAGCGCGGTCTTTGCTCCCTTTCGCTCGATTATGGAGTTGGTCGCCAGTGTCGTGCTGTGCACGACCATCCGCAGGCAGTCGAAGTCGACACGCGCGTCGTCGAGCAGTTCCCCCGCCCCCGCGATGAGCGCAACGTGCGGGTTCTCCGGGTCGGTGAGCACCTTGTTGACGAGCACCCGCCCGGTCGAAAGCTCGAGCAGCGAAAAGTCCGTGAAGGTGCCCCCAATGTCCACACTGAGCGCGTGCGTGAACCGGTCGGCGGAGTCGGTCATGTCTGCTCCCGGTGGCCGGCAATCCGACTTGCCGACAAAATGTGATTCGCCACCGCGCGGAGGCGTGCTGCCGAGCGCAACGGACTCCGCCGCGAACCAGAGCGAGTTTAGCAACCGCCACAAGGGCCGTCAACCAAACCCACTCCTTCCCGTCATTCCCGCGAATGCGGCTACCACCCACGAACGCATCTGGGCTAGCATTGAGTGAGAGGCAGAACAAGTCACCAGTTGGTACGGAGTGAAGCAATGGAACCAGGCATAGTGACGATCGCCGCGCTGTTAGTGGGCGGCTACCTGCTCGGTTCGGTGCCGGCGGCCTACCTGATAGCGCGGGCCGCGGGAGCGAACGTGTACGAGCTCGGCACTCGCAACCCCGGCGCCGCCAACACGTTCCGCGAGGTCGGACGAGTGGCGGGCGCCGCGGTGTTCGCCGCGGACGCGCTGAAGGGCGCGTTGCCCGTGCTCGCGGGACGTATGCTGGACGCGCCGGTCCCGGTCCCGGTCCTGGCCGCCGCCGGGGCCGCCGCATTGCTTGGCCACTGGCTACCGGTCTTCATGCGGTTCAGAGGGGGCGCTGGCCTCGCGACCGCCATTGGCGCGGGACTGGCGCTGGCGCCTGTCCTGGGAGCCATCGGGGGGCTCGCCGGATTGGTCTCGTTGGTGTTGCTGCGCCGGTCCGTGGAGTCCGCCGTAATCGGATACGCGGCGCTTATCGCCGCGGGCGTCTTTCTCGGCGCGGACTGGCAGATGGTGGCGTCCGCCTTCGCGCTGACGGTCGCGGTGGGCCTGCGGGCGCTCATCTTATTGCGCCCGTGGCGGGGCAGGGGAGACGAGCGCGGCTGAGGCAGGACAACCGACCTAGAGCGGCACGTCCCGCCGGAACTGGCTCTCGCGCCCATCGGCCACGAGCGCCACGTATCTCCTTGCTAGCCCTGCGTGTGCGCCGCCGTGAGGCCTGACTCCAGGCGCTCTATCGCCTCGTCGATCTCTTCTCTCGTCACCGTCAGCGGCGGCATCAGCCTCACGGCGTTGGGCCGCAGTGGGTTAAGCAGAATGCCCGCCTCGTTGCAGGCCGCTACCACCGCGGGCGAAATGTCCGAGTTGAAGAACACGGCCCACAGCAGGCCCATGCCCCGCACCTCGCCAATGCACTCGTGGTTGGCCTTCAGCCTGTTGAGCGCCGCGCCCAGATACTCGCCCATCGCGGTGGCGTTGCCCGATACGTCGTTGTCGATGATGTACTTGGTGGAAGCGAACGCCGCGGCGCAGGTCAGCGCGTTGCCTCCAAACGTGGAGCCGTGGTCGCCTGGCACGAACGCCATCGCGTGGTCCTTGGCGAGGAACGCGCCTATCGGCACTCCGCCGCCCAGTCCCTTGGCAAGGGTCATTATGTCCGGCTCGACGCCGAACATCTGGTATCCGAATAACGTGCCCAGCCGGCCCAGACCTGTCTGCACCTCGTCGAAGATGAGCAGCAGGCCGTTCTCGTCGCACCACTCGCGCACCTGCTCGAGGTAGCCCACGCTGGGGATGTTGACGCCGCCCTCGCCCTGCACCGGCTCCAGCATCACGGCGCAGGTGTCGTCGGTCGTGGCCGACTTCAGCGCCTCTATGTCGTCGAAGTCGACGTGCGTGAAGCCCGTGGGTATCGGCTCGAATATCTGCTGGTAGTGTGGCTGACCCGTCGCGGCGACGTTCATCATGGTCCTGCCGTGAAACGAGTTGAACGCCGTGATTA
Organism: Dehalococcoidia bacterium; assembly: GCA_965217705.1. Classification (GTDB taxonomy): domain Bacteria; phylum Chloroflexota; class Dehalococcoidia; order Lucifugimonadales; family CATOSD01; genus CATOSD01. The sequence continues at coordinate 652,141 of CBDCJA010000002.1, forward strand.
TCTCCACGGCCCCGTCGCGGTTGGCCTTGCCCCACTTGCGGGCGAGTTTGATGGCGCCCTCGTTAGCCTCGGCGCCGCTGTTGCATATGAATATCTTGTCCAGGCAACTGTTCTCGACCAGGATCTGGGCGAGCTGGATCTGGGGGATGGTGTAGAACTGATTGGATGTCTGAAGCAGTGTGCGCGCCTGCCTCTCGATCGCCTCGGCCACCTGCGGATTGGCATGGCCCACGTTGTTGACCGCCCAGCCGGAGGTGAAGTCCAGGTACTCCTTGTCGTCCACGTCCCAGACTCGGGTGCCTTCTCCGCGAGCGATCACGACCGGCTGCCGGCGGACGACGAACATGTAGTACTGGCTCTCGAGGTCTTTCCAATCGGTTGTCATCTTAGTTGCCTCCTGCTATTTCCTTCAGCCGGTCCAAAGCCTCTTCGATCTCTGAGACGTTGTCCTTCAGCTCGTCCAGGGCCGAAAGTAGACTCTCTATCTCATCTTGCAGACCTATGCCCGCCGACGGCGCCTGCGTCTGGCCGTTCGTCCGCGCGGCGGGGGCCTCCGCCTTGAAGCCGGTCAGCGACGCGAGCGCTTCGTTCAGCGAGTCCTCCATTACCACCCTGTCGCCGGTGGCCAGGATGACGCGCTTCAGCTCTGGGAACCTGACGCCCTCCGCGCGGATGTACACCGGCTCCGCGTACAGCAGGCTCTCGCCGATGGGTATGACCAGCAGGTTGCCCCTGATACACACCGAGCCCTCTGAGCAGCGGAGCGTGAACCAGGCCGAGATGTCCTGGTCGTTGTCGATGCGCGCCTCCACCTGCTCCGGGCCGTCGATCTGCCTGTCCTTGGGGAAGTTGAATGCCACCAGACTGCCGTAGTGCTCGCGGTCGCTCCTGGCCGCGAGCCAGCCTATCAGGTTCTGGCGTTGGCTTGGCGTGTAGGGGAGAAGTAACACGAACTCCTCCCGCTCCTCGCCGGGCAGCTTCATGATCACGTAGTATGACTCCACCGGCTGGAGCTGATCTTCCTGTCCGAACTTCTCGTTGGGTATCGCCCAAAGGTCCTCGTTGTTGTAGAAGTTCTGCGGGTCCTTCATGTGGTACTTGGTGTACTTGTGAGCCTGCAGGTCGAACATGTCCTGCGGGTACCGCACGTGCTGCGCCAGCGCGGGAGGCATCTCTTCCTGCGACTTGAAAAGACCCGGGAACATGCCCCGGTAGGTGGCGATGATCGGGTCGTTGGCGTCCCACTCGTACATCAGCACGTCGCCGTTGAAGGCGTCCACCGTAATCTTGACGCTGTTGCGAATGTAGTTGATTCGCTCTCCGCCTTCCGTGTCGGTCGGGTCGGAGTAGGGGAAGTGGTCTGTTACGGTGTAGGCGTCCTGCATCCAGAAGAGCTGCCCGTCGGCGACCACGATGTAGGGGTCCTCGTCCAGCCACAGGAACGGCGCAATGGACTTGATCCGCTCCTGGACCTGGCGACGGTACTGGATCAGGCTCTCACTCGTTATCTCGCCGCTTATCAGGATGTTCACGTCCGCGAACTGCCAAGCGTAGGCCATGCGCCGGACGAACGACGAAAGCCCGACGCCCCCGTCGCCGGTGTAGCTGGTGCGGATGAGGCCGCCCTCCTCCGTCTGAAAGTCCAGCTCGTCGGTGTTGGTCTTTACGATGACGTAGTCGTCGGTGTTCTCGCCGTAATATATGCGCGGGTTTTCCACCAACAGCTCCGGCTCGGGCGCGCCCTCCACGCCAATGGGGATTACGCCGTCCGCCGGTATGTCCTTGGCGAAGAACAGCGGTCTACCCTCTGGAGTGAATTCCGTCACCGGGCTCATGGCGATGCCAATCCCGTGCGTATAGAAGAGGTGCCGGTTGAGCCACGTCTGGGACTCGGGCTGCAGCTTGTCTGTCGCTACCTCGCGGGCGGCCAGCAGCACCTGGCGGTACGAGCCACCTATGGTGTAACGGCCCACGTCAACGCCAATGAAATCGTAGTACGGCCGTATAAGCTGGATCTGCCGGTACACGTCCGTCAGGGGGCGGTAGTCCCACAGCCGTATGTTGTTAATCGTCAGCGCGTTGTCGGCTATCAACTCGGACGTCACTTCGCTTCCGGCCTGGTAGAACTGCTCGTCTATGTTGTCGAGCGCGTAGCCCTGGCGCGTGAACTCGAGGTTGTTGGAGATGTACTCCGACTCCCTGACGAACTCGTTCGGCGTCACGGTAAGGCGCTGCACCAGGGAAGGCCAGGCCGCGCCCAATGCGAGCGAGGCGACCACCCACAGCACGACCGCGCCCATAAACAGCCTCATGCCGGACAGCCATATGTTGACCAGCAGCAGTATGCCGCTCGCCACCGCTATGATGGCCGTTATCATCAGCGCCGGCATGCGCGCGTTCAGGTCGGTGTATGCCGCTCCGAACACCGCGCCGTCCTCGGACAGCAGCAGCTCCCAGCGGTCTATCCACTGTCCGGCGGCGATGGTGAACAGGATCAGCGCACCTACGACGGAGACGTGCACCTTTAGCGAGGGTGCAATCGAGAAGCGGTCTCCGCGCAGTCCGGACCGGATGAAGTAGATGGCGACCACGGCCAGCACCGACACCACCAGAACGCCCAGAACCCAGCCCTGTACGAATCCGTACACGGGCAGGGCAAAGACGTAGAATCCGAGGTCCAGGCCGTAGATCGGGTCAGTCTGGCCGAAGGGGACGGACTCCAGGAATCGCAGGAAGTACTCCCACTGCGACGCCAGCGCCGCGCCGAATATCAGGCTCAGCAGCACGCCCGCGCCGACGCTGCCCCACACGACCAGCTTGCGCAGGAATTCGACCGCCTCATCCGGCAGCGACACGTTTGCCTGGCCGTCGGACTTTCGGAAGGCCACGAAGATGTTGATTGCCAGCACGAGTCCGGCCACCAGCATACCTGCAACGAACATGCCTACTCGCGTGAACAGAATCTTGGTGTAGACGCCGCGGTAACCCAGCGACTCGTACCACAGCCAATCGGTGTACACCGAGCGCGCGAGGGAAAACAGCGCGAATACCGCGACGACCCCTATGATGACGGCGCCCCACTTCAGTATGCCGCCAATCTGGATGGGGATCTGTTCGGGCTCGAACTCCTGGGGGTAGCCGTTACCGTTCTCGTAATCGGGGTTCATAGCGTCGCTAACCTATCCTGGTTCCGGTCGCCTTGCCGTTCAGCGTCTCCATGAGGGCTCTTGTCAGGCGTCCGTCGACTATGTGAGCCACGCTGCCCCCGCTCAGCGACGTGATGCACGCCTCCAGCTTGGGAATCATGCCGCCGCCGATCACGCTGGACCCAACAAGGCCCCGCGCCTGGCGTTCGGTGAGCCGAGGAATTACGCGGCGGGAATTATCGTAGACGCCCTCGACGTCAGTGAGAAACACCAGCCGCTCGGCGCCGAGCGCCACCGCCACTTCGCCGGCGGCCGTGTCGGCGTTAATGTTCAACAGCGCGTTCTGAGACGAGCCCGGCGAGCTGAACACCGCAACCGGGGCAATGACGGGAATGTACCCCGCCCGCAGCACCGCGTGAATCGGCTCAGGGTCGACCCCGGTCACCGTGCCCACCAGCCCCAGCTCGGGGTCCTTGACGACCCCCTCGATCATTCCGCCGTCCGCGCCGCTCAGCCCCATCGCCCTGCCCCCCGCCGCCGTGAGCGACGCCACCAGCGTCTTGTTGATGAGACCGGTCAGGACAGCAACCGCGATGTCAAGGCTCTGCGCGTCCGTTACCCGCAAGCCTCGCACGAATTTGGGCTTAACGCCCTGCTTCTCCATCCACTCGGAAATCACCTTGCCGCCGCCGTGCACCACCACGGCCGTCCGGCCCTCCCGCTGGAGCGCCACGAGGTCCTCCAGTGTGGTGTCGTGGCTGCCCAGTGTGCTGCCGCCAATCTTGACTACAGTCGTCCCATTGGATAGAGGCTCCTCTCGTGTAGTGGCTGCTGAAGCCGATGCCTCGACCAGGGCGCGACCATCCGCCGCGCAAGCGAGCGTCTCCGCATCCTGGGCGAGGTGTCCGCTCTTCATGGCTTGCGGCCTAGGTGCTGTAGGCCGAGTTGAAGGTCACGTACTCCTCGGTGAGGTCGCATCCCCACGCTCGGGCGCTGGCGTCGCCTATGCCCAGCTCGACTCCGAACGTCACCTCGTCGCCGCCCATCGCGCCAACGACGGCGTCCGTAGAGTAGGGAATGGCCTTCCCCTCGTGGACGATCTGGATGCCATTGATGAACAGGTCTATCCTGGACTCGTCCATCTCGGCGCCGCTCTTGCCGAGGGCCATCATGATGCGGCCCCAGTTGGGGTCCCTGCCGTGCACGGCCGCCTTGACCAGGGAGGAGGAGGCAATCTCGCGGGCCGCGACGCGAGCGTCGGACTCGTTCGCCGCCCCGCTGACCTCGACCTCGATGAGGCGCTGCGCCCCCTCGCCGTCGCGAACCAGCTCCTTTGCCAGCTCGGTGCAGACGTAGGTCAACGCCTCCTGGAAGTCAGCCGCGGTCGCCGTTCCGGGCTGGATCGCCGGACCGCCCGCCGCGCCGTTCGCCAGAACGAGCACGGTGTCATTCGTGCTCTGGTCGCCGTCGACGTCAATCATGTTGAAACTCAAAGCGACCGCCTCGCTCAGCGCGGTCTTTAGGAAGTCCTGTTCAGCCGTGGCGTCCGTGGCTACGAAGCACAACATGGTCGCCATGTTGGGGTGGATCATGCCCACACCCTTGGCCGCGCCGCCGAGCGTTACGCGCCGGCCGTCCAGCTCCACGCTGACGGCGATGTCCTTTTGGCGTGAGTCGGTGGTCATGATCGAGCGCGCGAAATCGTGGCCGCCTTCCGCGGTCAGTTCCACGTCGCCCACGTGCTGCCGAATCAAGGCCATCGGCAGCTCCACGCCTATCATGCCGGTGCTGGCGACCAGCACCTCATCGGGGTCGACGCCCACGTGCTGAGCGGCCAGCGCCGCCATCTCTTCGGCGTCCGTGCGGCCCTGGTCGCCGACGCAGCAGTTCGCGCAGCCGCTGTTGGCCACCACCGCACGGGCGGAGCCGCGTTTTGCCCGCTCGCGGCTCACAGTGACGGAAGGGGATAGAATTCGGTTGGTGGAGAAGGTTGCCGCGAGAGCGGCAGGGCGCTCGGACAGCAGGATCCCGAGGTCGAGCACGCCATCTTCCCGCGTCTTGAGGCCCGCGTACGTTGCGCCCGCGAAAAAACCCGCCGCGGACGTTACGCTTCCGTCTGGAATGATGTCGATCTTTGCGGCCAAGGCTCGCTTCTCCCGTGTGGTGCTAAAGTCGTGCCGCCGAAAACTGCGCAAGTATAACATAGTAGACATAGACTTGCGAAAAACCCGCTGCCGGCACAGACGCCTATTCGGCGCAAAGCGTCACGCCGTATCCGGGCGCACTCCGGCGAGCGGCACGCGCAACAATCGCCGGTAGACTGCCCCGCCGGGCGCGAGCGTGCTCTGAAACAGCGCAATCGCGTCTACGTCGAAGCTCAGCGCCTCGCGGGGCTGCGCGGTACGCAGCACGCCGAGGGCGCGCGACCTGTCTTCTCGTGAAGCCGAGTCGCGCAGCCGGGCGAGCGTGAGGTGCGGGTTGAACGCGCGGCGCTCTCTTGCAAAGCCCAGGTCGGCCAGGCAACCGTCGACGCTCGCCTGAAGCGCCCCCAGGCTGTCCAGGTCGCCGGCGATGCCGGCCCACAGCACGCGGGGGGCGCGGCCGCCCGGAAACGCGCCGGCGCCGCTCAGCGAGAGGGCGAACGGCGCGTGCTGGCCGGCTGCGCGCTCGGCGGCGGAGCCGATTGCCTCTATCCGGTCGGCGGGCACGTCGCCCAGGAACTTGAGCGTGAGGTGTATGCCCTCCGGCCGCACGGCCCGCAGCCCGTCCAAACGGGCATTCCTGAGCTCCCCCACCACGCGGGCCAGCGCGTCCTTCGCGCGGTCCGGCAGCTCTATCGCCACGAACGCACGCACCGGTTTACGCAATGCGCCGCGCTCCTCGGACCGGGCTACTGCTGCACGGCCTGGCCGACGCCACCGCTCGCCGCTATCGCCTCGCCCGTGACAGCGATCGCAAGGGGGGACGCGAGGAATGCGACGACATAGGCGATCTCTGTTGCGTCCACGATCTTGCGGATGGCCATGCCCTGCGCCGTGCGCTGTTCGACGTCTTCAACCGACACGCCCTCGCGCTCCGCCTGCTCCTCATGCATGGGGCCGGTGCGCTCCGTGCGCGTCGTGCCCGGGTGGACAACGTTGACGTTTACGCCGTGCGGGCCCAGCTCGTTGGAGAGCGTCTTGGTCATGTGTACCAGCGCCAGGTTGCGAACGCCGCTGTAGGTGCCAGAGTTGCGCGCCGCCATCCCGCCTATGTTGATTATCCGGCCCCAGCCCTGTTCGCGCATGATCGGCGCCACTGCCTTGGCGCAGCGCAGGTAGCCCACCACCTTGGTGTTGAGGTCGGCAAGCAGGTCCTCGTCGCTCGCGTCGTCCAGCCCGCCGCCCACGAGACCGCCCGGGTACGCGGCGTTGTTCACGAGAATGTCTACCCTGCCGAACTCGGCCATGGTCGCATCCACCAGCCCATGCACCGACTGGTTGCTGGTGGTGTCGGCAGGAACGGCGACGATTCGCCCACCGGTCTCCGCCGATAGCTCATGGGCCGCCTCTTCGAGCAGCCCCTCGCGCCTGGCGCAGATCACAACGTTGACGCCCTCACGCGCGAGTTCCCGCGCGATCGCCTTGCCTATTCCCACGCTGCCACCGGTCACGATGGCGACCTTGTCGGTTAGCTGAAGGTCCATTCTCTCGCTCCTTTCGCGCCTGACCCCGGCCGCCTGACCAGGGCGCGTCCGTAGGGGCGGGTTTCAAACCCGCCCGTGTCCATTATTCCCTGGGTCCTGCCCGGGGCATAGTCTAGTATGGCAGTCTCAGCCCCGGCGTCTGCTGGGCGTAGTGCGCCTGGCGCACGCCGAAGTCCTCCTGAAGCTGCACGGTCAGCCCGCCGTCCACGGCCAGGGCGTGGCCGGTGATGAACGAGGCCTCGTCCGAGCACAGGAAGACGATCGCGTTGGCGACGTCTACGGGGAGCCCGACCCTGCGAAGTGGGTACTGGTCTTCCAGGAAGTGCGCGCCGGAGCGGTCTTCGCCGTAGCTCGCCTGAATACGCTCCGTCACGATGTGGCCCGGGCAAATGGCGTTAACCCTTATGTTCATCGGCCCGAAGTCGGTCGCCATCTGGCGGGTCATCCCTATGACGGCGGACTTCCCCGCCTCGTAGACGAGCTTGCCGGGCGCCATCAGCATTCCGTGGACGGACGCGATGTTGACGATGCTGCCCGCGCCTGTCTTCCGCATCTCCGGGACGGCGTACTTGACGCCAAGGAAGATCGACTTGGTGAGGACCCCCATCTCGAAGTCCCAACGCTCCTCGGTAACGTCCAACGCGCTGCCGGTGTCCGGGCCGTGCGCCGGGCTGTAGGCGTTGCTCACCAGGATGTCGAGCCTTCCCCACAATTCGACCGCCCGCTCGATCATACCGCGTATGTCGTCGTGGCTGCCCACGTCGGCCCGCACCACCTGGGCCTCGCCGCCGGCCTCCCGAATCCTCCGCGCGTTGGCCTCTCCCGCGTCGAGATCGATGTCCGCGATTAGCGCTTTCGCCCCCTCCTCGGCAAGCCGCCTCGCGGCCGCGCCGCCTATGCCGAGTGCGCCGCCCGTAACAATAGCCACCTGCCCCTCGAGCCTTGCCATCGGCATCCTCCCATACGGCGCACGGGGCCGCCCCGCTTGAATTGATACGGCTTTGTGTCGTAGTGTAACCTCATTGTACCTGCTGGCGGAATTGTTACAAGCGCGTTGGAAAGGGTGCCGCGATGGCCGACGACATCATATCCATGGACGACATGATGGCGCTCTACGAGGTCACGGACCGCTTCGGCATTGACAGGGAGCAGATCAGCGTCCCGCTTGAGAAGAGCGGCGGCGGCTCGCTCAGCCTCCTGCCCTCCGGCGCGGTCGAGATTACCGTACCCGCGAACGTGTCCACTCGCGATTGGCTGCCCGTGCTGGAGGCGGACCTCAAGAGCAAGGGTTTCCTCGAGGTGGAAGAGGACGACGACTTCTAGGCGAGAGTGGTGTGCCCAGGCCGGCCGGGGCCGCACGCCGGCGAGCGCCCACAAGGGGGAGAGCAAATGAGATGGAGTTCAGCGGTATCCGAGGAGGCCACTCTCGCCGACGCGGTGCGGGATTGCGCTGCCAGGCTCAACACCGAGCTGGAAGGCGCGCGCCCTGACCTCGTCGTCGCGTTCGCGTCGGCCCACCACGCCGACAGCTTTGCCGACGTGCCCTCGCTCGTTGGCGCGGCGCTGCCGGGCGGCGTGCTGGTTGGCTGCTCCAGCGGCGGCGTGATAGGCGCCGGCGCGGAGGTGGAGAACCGCCCCGGCTTCGCGATGGCCGCCGCACAGATGCCGGGCGTGTCCATCACACCCTTCCACGTGGAGGACGCCGCACTACCGGACGGCGATGCGCCGCCTCAGGACTGGGAAGCGCTCCTAAACACGTCGGCTGGGAACGGTCCGCAGTTTCTGCTGCTCGCCGACCCGTTCAGCGTAAGAGGGGAGTTCCTGCTGATGGGACTCGACTACGCCTTCCCCGGCAGCGTCAAGATTGGCGGCCTGGCGAGCGGCGGAATCCAGCCGGGCGCCAACGCGCTGTTCCTGGGCGACGAGGTCCACCGCGCCGGCATGGTGGGACTGGCGTTCAGCGGCGACGTCATGATCGATACCGTCGTCGCGCAGGGCTGCCGGCCCATCGGTGCGCCCATGCAGATAACGGAATGCCAGAGCAACGTGCTAATCGGGGTGGACGGTCGCACGCCGTTCGAGGCGCTCAAGGAGGTGTTCGTTGGGCTGAGCGAACGCGACCGGCAGCTTGCCCAGAACTCGCTCTTCCTGGGGATAGTGATGGACGGGATGAACGAATCGCCGCGGCAGGGCGACTTCCTCATTCGAAACATCGTCGGTGTGGACGGCAAGCGCGGAGTGCTCGCAATCGGCGAGATGCTCAAAGAGGGCCAGATAGTGCAGTTCCACCTGCGGGACGCCGACACATCGGCACAGGACCTGGACGCGGTCCTCGAACGCTACCTGGACACCCACGCAACCCACCGGGAGGCCGGGGCGCTGCTGTTCTCCTGCCTGGGCAGAGGGTCGTACCTCTACGGGCGGGCCGACCACGACACGGACATGTTTCGCGATAAACTGGGCCCTATGCCGCTGACCGGCTTCTTCTGCAACGGCGAGATCGGCCAGGTCGGAGGCTCAACCTACCTGCACGGCTACACCAGCTCGTTCGGCGTCTTCCACCCCAAGTCCTAGTCCCTTCCCCCTTGACGTGGGAAGGTCAGTGCCTGCCCTGAGCCTGTCGAAGGGATGGGGGTGACCCAAGCGCACCACCTACCCCCGTCGCGCCCGCCAGCAGCCGCTCCGCGTTGCCCCCCAGGATTGCCGCCAGGTCGTCCTCCGACGTCACGGTCCGCCGCGCCTCGTCGATCAGCCGGCGCGCCCGCAACAGCGGGTAGTCGCTGCCCAGCAGGACGCGCCCAGAGCCGGCCAGCGCTGCGACGGTGGAGAACACCGAGGCCGAGTACAGGAACGGCGACGCCGCCGAGTCGAAGTAGACGTTCGACAGACTCTCTTCGACCTCCGGCATCAGCGCGTAGAAGGGCAGGCCGCCTCCCCAGTGGGCGCACACTATGGTGACTCCGGGAAACGCGAGGATGAACCGCCAAAGCGACTCAGGCCGTGTGGCCCCCTTGCCGGGGTAGATATGGCCCACCGGCTCCGACGAGTGAGTGGTCACGATGAGGCCCAGGTGTCGCGCCGCCTCCATCATAGGTGCCATCGCCCGCTCGTCGCCAATGTCGTAGCCCTGAGTGTCGGGGTGCAGCTCGCCTACGCCGACGAGACCTGCGGCGGCGCACCGCTCGGTCTCCCGTGCTGCGCGGTCACCCCAGGCCGGACTGACACCGCCGAACCCGTACAGCCTGCCGGGGTAGCGCCGGACCGACTCCGCAAGGTAGTCGTTGACCTCCATCGCCAGCCCGTGGTCGGTCCAGCCCATGCCCATCACGACGGATGCGTCCACGCCATCGGCATCCATCGCCTCGACGAGCTCGTCGGCTGTGGGCATCTTGGCTCTGGGGTTGGAGAACAGCTCGCCGAACGTCGCGTCGGTCTCCAGGTAGCGGTCGCGCCCGTCCCTCAGCCACGTCGGGAAGACGTGGGTGTGGAAGTCGATTATCCTTGGCGTGGGCCGCGTTTCTTGCTCTCTCACGTCAACGCCGTCTGACGCCGCTCACGGCGCCAGGTGCTCGTACACCTCGAGTCCGGCGAAACTCGCCCTGTCCGCGAGCTCCTCCTCGATACGCAGCAGCCGGTTGTACTTGGCGGTGCGCTCGGAGCGGGCTGGGGCGCCTGCCTTGATCTGCCCCGCCGCGGTGGCGACCGCCAGGTCCGCGATGGTCGTGTCCTCGGTCTCGCCGGAGCGGTGGCTTATCACGGCGCCCCATCCGGCCCGCACGGCCAACGCTATCGCCCGCAGCGTCTCGGTCAGCGTGCCGATCTGGTTCAGCTTGATGAGCACCGCGTTGGCGGCCGAACTGTCGAGGCCCCGCTGGATGAGAGCGGTGTTGGTGGTGAACAGGTCGTCTCCCACGAGCTGCACTCTTGAACCGATGGCCGAAGTCATCGCCTGCCAGCCGTCCCAATCGTTCTCCGCCATACCGTCTTCTATGCTTATCAGCGGATACTCGCGTGACCATTCGGCGTACCTGGCGATCAGCTCGCCGGAGTCGAGCGCGGCGCCCTCGCGGGCGAGTGCGTACCGTCGCCCCTCGTAAATCTCGGATGCTGCCACGTCCAGCGCGATGAAGCACTGCGCTCCGGGTGTGTATCCCGCCAGCTCTATGGCCGACAGAATAAGCTCGACGGCCTCGCGGTTGGAGGACAGTGGGGGAGCGAATCCGCCCTCGTCGCCCACGCTCCCACCCATGCCGCGCTGCACGAGCAGCGAGCGTAGCGCGTGGTAGACCTCGACGCCGGCGCGCAGCGCGAGGGCAAAGCTCTCGAAACCCGCAGGAACGACCAGGAACTCCTGGAAGTCGGTTGAGTTTGCGGCGTGCCTGCCTCCATTGATGATGTTGAACATAGGCACGGGCAGCGTGAGCGCCTCTCCGCCTCCAAGGTGGGCGTACAGCGGCACGCCCCGGCTGCTCGCCGCCGCGCGGGCGGCGGCGAGCGAAACGCCCAGGATCGCGTTCGCGCCCAGCGCGCTCTTGTTCGGCGTGCCATCCAGCTCGATCAGAGCACTGTCAAGCGCCTCTTGATCGAGCGCGGACATGCCGCCGACACGCTCCGCCATAGGTCCTCGCACGTTTGCGACGGCGCGCAGCACGCCGCGCCCGCCGTACCTTCGCGGGTTGCCGTCGCGCAGCTCGTGGGCTTCGTTCGCTCCCGTGCTCGCCCCGGACGGCACGAGCGCCCGTCCCCGCGCGCCGTCACTGAGTGTGACATCAACCTCCACAGTGGGGTTTGCGCGGGAGTCCAGTACCTCCCTTGCCGTGACCTGCGAAATCGCGCTCATCTGCCAGCCCCCAAACCTATCTCATCGTAAACCGGCCCATCAGGTACAGGTACATCCTCTCGGGCAGCAACCGTGCGGCCAGTCCGCCCAGGTGCGCCTCGACGCTCACCGGATACCGGAATGCGGGACGCCTTGAGCGAATGATCTTGTGTATGACCCGGGCCACCCTCACGGGGTCGGCCGCCCTGTCGTGCATCGCAAGGCTTCGACTCCTGTACCGGCAGACGTAGGGATAGTAGACCGATCCCTCGTCTTCGGCATCGGCGGCGGTCACCTGGTTGCTGATGAACTCGGTCCTGAAGAGCCCCGGCTCCACCACGGCTACCCGAACGCCGAAGGGCCAGAGCTCCGTTCTCAGCGACTCGCTCAGTCCCTCCAGGGCGAACTTGCTTGCCGCGTACGCGCCGTTGAACGGCGTGGCGAGCCTGCCCAGCACGGAGCTGATGTTGATGATGGTGCCCCTGCGCCGCTCCAGCATGTCCGGCAGCGCGACCCTGATGAGACGGTGCGCGGCGAACACGTTCGTCTCGAACTGCGCCGCGAGCTCGCGCGGCGACAGGCTCCCTATCGGTCCCCAGAGGCCGTAGCCGGCGTTGTTCACGAGCACGCCGATTCCACCGTGCCGGCTCGCCAGCTCCGGCACTACGCGCTCCACGGCGCCATCGCTGTTGATGTCAAGCTCCGCTCCCGATACGGGCAGATGCCGGCGGCGGGCCTCCTCGAGCAATCCCTCCAGCCGTTCCATGGACCTGCTCGTGCCGACGACGCGATAGCCGCGCTCGGCCAGGTACAGCGCCGCCGCGCGCCCGATGCCGGACGACGCTCCCGTTATGAGCACGGCGCCATGTTCCTCGCTCGACATGGACTCCCTCTACCAACACGCGCACCGCCCAGGTGCGGCCTCGCCAATCATTCATACACCATTATAGAGCACGCGGCCATGGCTCGGCCCGTGTCGTCGTTTCCGCTATGGCGGGACTGAAAGCTCCTAACCGCTCTGGCGGGCTGGCTCCGTCACCGCCGGCTCCCGGAAGCGGCTCGGATACAGCAGCGCGGAGATGACGCCAACGCCCGTCATCAGCGTGAGGACCAGCAGCCCCGTTTGCAGCGAACCCGTGTACTCGGCGACGGCTCCGACCACGACCGGCCCCGCGGCGAACCCCATCCCGGTGACGGTGTTGATGAGCGCGGCGACCACAACCACCTCTCGCGGCCCGATTCCCGGAAACTCGAACGGCAAAAGCTCGATGACGGGAGAGGCGACCCACACCAGCCCCAGCCCCGTGATGAGCGCCATCAGCAGCAGGGGATAGGGCGTAACCGTGATTGCCACGCCCAACGCCACGTTGCACACCGCGGGAACGGCGAGCAACAGCTTGCGGTTGGGCACCTTGCGCGAAATCCAGCCCGCCGACAGCGCGAACGGCACAAGACTGTAATACAGGAACGCGAGCAGCGGCCCTCCCAGCGTCAGCGAGATGCCCTTGTCCTGAAGCAGCAACGTGGGAAGAAAGGTCACCATCGCTGTCCAGGTGGCCGCGAGGAAGAACATCGTGACGCCTATCAACCACGCCTGCGGGTAGGCGCGAATGGCCGCGATAGGGCTGCGCTGCGGCGCGCGGAGCCGCACCTGGAAGCCGCTAACCGGGGCGTGGTCCTCCTTGGCAACGACCAGCCACGCGACGACCTGCGCCACCATCAGCCCGCCCTGGATGAAGTACGCCGTCCGCCAGCTCCCCACCGCTCCTATAAGCACCGCGCTGAGGCTGATAGAGATTGCCAGCAACAGGCTGTGCTGCGAAAGGCCCACCGCGTTGACGATGGCGTAGTCTCGCCGCGCCGCCCACTGTTGCAATAGCAGAGTGCGGGCCGGTATCGAAATGAGGTTGGATACCACCAGCAGGAGTCTCGCTGCGAACAGCGCGAGAAAGTTGACAGCCAGCCCCTGCAAAAAAACGAACGGCACCACCAGCGTTAACGACACGAGCGTGAGAGGAACGGGGCGAAAGCGCGAGAAGAGCGCTCCAAACGGCAGCGTCAGCGCGGCGGTGGCCACCCACCAGACGGCCTGAAGCAGGCCCGCCTGGAGCGGCGTGAGGCCGAGGTCGTCCGTGATGAAGGGCAGGAATATGCCGAAGGCGAACGAGTTTACGACAATGCTGCTGCGCTGGAAACGCGACAGCAGGGTCACGGCCCAGCCGCGCGGCGGCGTCCGGCTAAGCTGGTCGTCGCAGGCCGCGGCGTCGTCCATGCGGGACGGCTAGACTACTCGCAGCGTTTCGCCGTCCTCGATCAACTCCGTGCCGAACCGCTCGGACAGCCTCGCCAGATGGTCCACGGCCTCTCGCTCCTGATCGACGGTGCGGAAGACGCTGCGGCGGTTCACGTGGTCGTCCTCGGAGACCGGCACGCACGTGACAGACGCGATCTCGCCGTTGCGAACGTCAGCCTGCACAGTGAGGCCAACCCAGCCGCCGGCCATGTGCTCCCAGCCGAAGTGGAAGTTGCCCAGGCTGTAGAACACGGCCTTGCCCTTGTACACCTCGATCGGCTGGATTACGTGCGGACCGTGGCCCATCACCAGGTCCGCGCCCGCGTCGATCGCCGCGTGAGCCACGTCGACTTGGTACTGCTGCGTGTCGTCGCTGCCGGATATGCCCCAGTGGTGCGAGGTTACGAGCACGTCGACCTTCTCCCGCAGGGCGCTCACGTCTTCCTGGAATGCAGCGAGGTACTCCGAGTCGGGCCACGTGAGCGTCGTAGCCGGACCACCCGGCATCTCGCCTGTACGCGGGTTGGGCAGGTAGGCCGTGTGCGCCTTGATGGTGGCCACGCCGACGGCGGCCTCGTGGGGTAGCGGCGCGTCTGGCAGGCCCGCGCCGGCGTCGTACTGCTTCTCCAGCGGGTCGGAGCCGCCGCCGCGTCGCGCGTCGGACGCCTGGTGCCCAATGGGCCAGAAGACCGACGTGTATTGCAGAAAGCCGTAGCGGGTGCCGCCGCGCTCCAGCACCACAGGCCTGCGCGCCGACGTCAGGTCGTGGCCCGCTCCGGTGTGCGGAACGCCGAGCTCGTCGAGAACCGCCAGCGACTCCAGGATCGCCTCGCGCCCAAAGGTCACGTTGTTGGCGCATCCCACAGCGTCGAATCCGCCCAACCTCAGCGCCGGGGCGCCCGCCGTACCGGCGTTGCGCCAGCCCGCCTTGCTCATGTAGTGGTACGGATCGATCACGTCGGAGAGGCAGCCTTCCAGGTTGCCGAACACAACGTCCTCGGCGTGGAGCCTATCGGCCACAAGCGCGAACGGCCTGGTGGGATCGGTGACGTTCGCGAGATTGATGTCCCCGGTCAGCAGCATGGCGTTACCTCAACAGTGGGATGGGCGAACCGTAGCACTGGCAGGAAGGGGGTGTCAACATGGCCCCGCTCTTGTGGCGGAAATCGCCGCGCTGCGCCCACACGTAGGGGCGGTTCGCGAACCGCCCGCACACCACGCAGAAACGCGCCACCGCCTACCCCAGGTTGTCCACGCGGTGGCGCGGCTCCACCAGCGCCGCGTGGACCCTCTCGGCGTGGGCGTCGCGCAGCCGACGGGCGTCCGCCGCGTCGCCGGCACGCTCGGCTATCGCGGCGCACGCGGCCTCCAGCACAAGCTCGGCCAGCAACGTCTGCCCCTGCGCCGACGGCACGCCCCTCCGAGCGGCGCTAGCAAGGTAGGGCGCGACGGCCGAGTGGCCCAAGTTGACCTCGACGACCGAAGCGCGCGCGTCGTATCGGACCCGCGGGGCGTCCACCCCGGCGTCGGCCAACACGATGCGCTCGAAGACCGGGCCTCGCGATCCGACCTCGGCCTTCGCGATCTCGTTGATCGCCTCCACGCCTCGCACCATCCGCTCGGCTGCCGCCGACGCGTCGCGCGCGCTCCGCATGGAGGCCCCCTGCCGGGCGATGTTCCTCACCAGCGGCTCGAGCCGTTCATCCAGCGTGAGCCGCAGCTCCCGAGCGACCTCGTGGTCCCACATCAGCCCGTGGCGCGTCGCCTGCACTATAGGCTCATTGTCGCGCATCAGCTTGTTCAGGTGGGGACACTCCAGCCTGCCGAACAGCGCGCCGGCGTCCGGGTCGGCGTCGAACATGCCCAGCGTGTTGTCCAGAATCGCGTTCCCGTCCGTGATGAGAAGGCCCGCCTCGGCATACGGCCCGGACTGGCGGGGCGTGGAGAGACTCCCCTCAGATTGGTACACAATGACGCGGTAGGGAATGTCGAACCGGCCCAACAACAGGGAGTTTTCAAGAACGAGCCGCCCGGTTGGGAACCGGTAGCGCAGCCGCTTGCGCCGCAATACCTCGCCGTCCGGTGAGGACTCGCTCAAGTAGATGTGCCTGGCCGGATTGCTGAGGATGCCGCGCAGCATGAAGTGCAAGGGTATCTGCCGCTCGAGGTTGCGGAACGTGGGCGGCGCGACATCCGGACGGTTGACCTGGATGCGCACCGTGGTGCCGCTCGGCACGGGGGCGACGCCGTCCGCGTTCGGGGTCTCGGTCGGGTGATGGGCTTCGTAGTAGGGCTGCCCGCCCCGTATGCCGAGCCACGCGCGGTGAACGGCACCATTCGACACCGACTCCACCTCGCCGTCGCCCAGCGCGAGTATGCCATCCTTCAGGCCCCGCCCGAAGTAGCCGCGGTCGGCCCCCGTGCTCGTTGCGGAGGTGTAGCTACCGAGCGCCTGGTCCATGCGAGGGCCGTCCATGCCCACGGCCCTGTCGCTGATGGTCAGGAATGGCACGGACGCGCCCTCACAGACGCTGATCTCGATGGGGCAGGCCTCGTGGCCCAACTCCGGCGGACGCTTGTTGTAGGCGTCGTCGCAGTTGGTGATGAGCTCCACCAGGGCGCGTATGGGGTCGCCCTGAATGGCCTTGTCGGCAAAGGTTATCTGGTGAAGCTGAAACAGCCCACCGGAGGCCGACTGCTGCTTGCCGAAACGGTTGGAGTAGGTTAACGGCCTGGAAACGCGAACTGCCAATCCATATCCTCGATGACCGCGGCCCTAATGCTCCATCACGTCACCGCCGTCCATGTTGATCGACTGGCCGTGAATCCAGGAGGCGGCCTCGGTGCACAGGTAGGTGATGAACGCGCCGACCTCCTGGTCGGTGCCATAGCGCCCGATCGCGGTGCGCGCCGCCCCCTGCCGCCACGCCTCGCCGCGACCGACGTCATCCACGCGGGAGGTGTCCACGCCGCCCGGGCACACGCAGTTCACGTTGATGCGGTACTGTCCCAGCTCGCGCGCCATCGATTGCGTCATGCCCACGTGGGCGAAGTTGGCGGCGTTGTAGGCCAGCGTGTTGGCCCCGCCGGTCTTGCCCGCGCCCGAAGCGACGTTCACTATCTTGCCGCCATCGCCCTGCCGCACCATGTGCTCTATCACCGCCTTGGTGCAGAGAAAGGTGCCCGTGATCTTGACGTGAATGACCGTCTGGAAGTTGGCCAGCGTAAGCTCGGGTATCGGCACCCTATCCGGCCCCCGTGCGGAGGCCGCATTGTTGATGAGGATGTCGATGCGCCCGAACGCCTCGATTGTGCGTTCCACCATGTTGCGAATGCTGTCCCCGTCGCTCACGTCAACCACCAGCGGCAGCGCGCGGACGCCCTCGGCTCGCACCTGCTCGGCGGCGCTCTCGATGTCGCGCCAGCCAACCGCCTTCTCATCGGGCGGGAAGGTGGCCGGGTCGCGGCCCGTGCCCGTCACGACCACGTCGGCGCCCAGCTTGGCAAGCTCCACAGCGGAGGCCCTGCCGATGCCGCGCAGCCGGCCCGCGCCGGTTACGATTGCGACTTTTCCGTCTAGTTCACCCAAGTGCTTCTCCCTAGTGCTCCATCAAGGTGCCACCATTGATGTTGATGGACTGGCCGTGAATCCAAGACGCGGCCTCGGTGCACAGGTAGGCTGTGAACGCGCCGACCTCGTCGTCCGTTCCATTCCTGCCGATCGGCGTGTTTGTCGCCATTTCGCCCCAGCGGTCGCCGCGGCCCAGGTCGTCCATACGGTGCGTGTCGACAGCGCCCGGGCACACGCAGTTTACGTTTATGCCGTACTTGCCCAGCTCTCGTGCCATTGACTGCGTCATGCCGACCAGGCCGAAGTTGCCGGCGTTGTAGGCCAGCGTGTTCGCGCTGCCCCGTTTACCGGCGCTGGAAGATATGTTGACGATCTTGCCGCCTTCACCCTGGGGAATCATGTGCTCGATTACGGCTTTCGTGCAGAGGAACGAGCCCGCCAGCTTGATGTCGACGACCCGTTGGAAGATGCCTGGGTCCAGCTCCAGGATGGGCACGCGGTCGGGGCCGCGCGCGTATGCGGCGTTGTTGATGAGGATGTCGACGCGCCCGAACTCCTCGATGGTGCGTTCCACCATGCTGCGGACGCTCTCCTCGCTGCTCACGTCCGCTATCAGCGGAAGCGGACGGCGGCCCTGCTCGCGAATCTGGTCGGCCACGCTCTCGATGTCCCGCCAGCCTATGGCTTGCTCGTCCGGTGGGAACGAGTCGGGGCTGCGGCCCGTGCCCGTGACGACCACGTCCGCGCCCAGCCGCGCCAGCTCCACCGCGGCCGCTCTGCCGATACCACGCAGCCGGCCCGCGCCCGTTACTATGGCAACCTTGCCGTCTAGCTCACCCAAGTGTTTCTCCTAATGCTCCATTAACGTGCCGCCGTTGATATTGATCGACTGACCATGAATCCAGGACGCCGCCTCGGTGCAGAGGTAGGCCGTGAACGCGCCGACCTCGTCGTCGGTGCCGTTTCTGCCGATGGGCGTGTTGGTCGCCATATCGCCCCAGCGGTCGCCGCGGCCCAGGTCGTCCATGCGGTGCGTGTCGACCGCGCCCGGGCACACGCAGTTTACGTTGATGCCGTACTTGCCCAGCTCCCGCGCCATCGATTGCGTCATGCCGACCAAGCCGAAGTTTCCGGCGTTGTAAGCGAGCGTGTTCGCGCTTCCGCGCTTTCCGGCGCCGGACGATATGTTGACGATCTTGCCGCCATCGCCCTGTGGAATCATGTGCTCGATAACCGCCTTGGTGCACAGGAACGATCCCGCCAGCTTGATGTCGACCACGCGCTGGAAGATGCCGGGATCCAGCTCCAGTATGGGCACGCGGTCAGGGCCGCGCGCGTAAGCGGCGTTGTTGATTAGGATGTCGACGCGCCCGAACTCTTCGATGGTGCGGTCCACCATGTTACGGACGCTCTCCTCGCTGCTCACGTCCGCTATCAGCGGAAGCGGGCGGCGGCCCTGCTCGCGAATCTGGTCGGCAACGCTCTCGATGTCCCGCCAGCCAATGGCCTGCTCGTCGGGCGGGAACGAGTCGGGGCTTCGGCCCGTGCCGGTGACGACCACGTCGGCGCCCAGCCGGGCCAACTCCACGGCGGCGGCTCTGCCGATGCCTCTCAGTCGGCCCCCGCCAGTTACGATTGCAACCTTGCCGTCTAGCTCACCCATCTAAAGGCAGTCCTTTCCGCTGGGGCCGCGGGCCCCGAACGCTCGAATGTCAAACCTTGTTGGCCTGTGAGAGTATAGATTGCCAGCGCCCCCAAAGGCAACTTCCAGCACCTGCCTCGGCGCTGAGCCGTCTTATCTCCCTCCCCTTCCCAAAGCGCCGCTGCTCCCTACCAGCCATCAACCGAGGTTGGTCTGTTCTCCTAATCAGCAATGAAGCCACACTAAGGGCAGCTCGTTGTAACCAACTACCAGAACGCGGTATAGTTTACGGTATGGTAAACGGCGATGTAAGCGGCCCCCAGCTCTTTAGCGATGAGAGAGGCAATGAGGTTAGGTTGACAGATGAGCGGCTCTTGCACATCCTGCGGAGGCATCCTGAAATGGCCTCTCACCTGCACAGATTTGCTGAAACCTTGGCACGCCCTGACGCGATAAAGCCATCCAGGTCAGACCCGTCAGTAAAGCTCTACTACCGGATGTATCCTGACCTACGTGGAAGGAACCGTTACGTCTGCCTGGTCCTCAAATGGGGGAGAGTGTACTCCATCATCCTCACTAGCTACCTCGACCGAAGAATCAAAGGAGACTGAGAATGACAGACAGAAGGGTATTAGTTTCGTATGATTCGGAAGGCGACATGCTCGAGGTGTTGTGGGAGACCAGGGAAGGGTACTTCACGCCTACTGATGACGAGCGCATTCTCAAGAGGCTGGACGACGACGGCGAGGTCATTGGGTTTCTCATTCACGATGTGAGCACGTTGAAGCAACCCAGCCCGGTCGAATTCGAGCTGGAGTCCGAGGTCGCAGCCGACGACGTAGCCAACGTCACGGTACGCGAAGCGGCCATGAGGTTGGGCGTTACTGAACGCAGGGTGCGCCAACTGGCGCGGGACGGAAGGGTCCGTGGTGCTGTCAAAGCCGGTGCAGAGTGGCTCATCCCAACGCCGGTTGAGGTCACTCCCGGCAAGCGAGGCCCCGCCGGCGTCGGAGGCCGCACCCGAACCTAGCCAAGGTTGGCGGATCTGCCTCCTGAAACGCCCCGCGGCTAGGGCTCTTCGGGCAGCAGGTTCGTCGTCAGGAAGTCGCGCAGCAAGCCCCGCACCTCGTCGGCACACTCCCGCAGGCCATGGCCGGCGCCCGGATAGATGATCTTGCGTTTCGGATGCCGTGCCCACTCGAATATCATCTCGGTGCAGTAAGGCGGAAGCCGCGTGTCAGCCTCTCCGTGGACCAGCAGGAGAGGCCGAGGCGATACGTCCGCGGCCCTGGACGCGCCCCCGGTCTGGCTGGAGAGCGCCGCCACGGCAGTCACCGCCTCGCTGAACGGCGCCGCCGCGATCACCACCGCGCCGCCGAAGGAGTGGCCTACGAGCGCTATCTCGGTGTGTCCCGTCCCGCTGAGGAACGACACCCCCGCGAGCGCGTCCATCACCGACTCCGGCAGCACAGCCGGGTGACGATAGTTCACGCGCAGCGAGGTGATTCCGCTCTTCAGCTCCTCGGCAAGCGCGCCGTACACGCCCTCCGCCGGGCCGTCGAATCCGCCCCGCGCTCCCCACACCCACACGATGCCCGCACGAGTCGGCGTCTCCGGGTCGTGGTGCAAAATAGCCTCGATCGGCCCGCGCGTGGTGTGCAGCATCAGCCCGTCGCCGGCCTGCCCCTCCGGAGGCTGCCACGGTTCCACGCCCGTGATGCTAAGCGTCAGCTCGTCGCGCATGTCGTCGGGGGTCAAGCGTTTCCTCTAGCGAGTTGGGCGAGTGCTTGGGTGGTAGGGAAGGGGTAGAAGATGCCAGACTTTGGGGGGGCTACGATTCGTCGAGAGCCTTGACCAGGATTGCCTTCGTCATCGACGTGATTGTCAGGTCGTGGTCCTTGGCCATTCGCTTGAGCTTGGCGTATCGGTCGGCGTCGAGATGGATTGACAGTATGGCCGAAAGCGGGGACCGCACTTTCACATCGACGACTTCGCCATCTGCCTCGTCGATGCTGTGAGTGTCCCAGTATGCGGCTGCGGCGACACGACGGCTAAATCTGTCCTGTTTCATGTCATTCTCCACTTATCGAGACGCACGTCTGAACAGTTGTCTCTCTGCGGTTGTCATGTCTCTTGCACTGACAGTGTACCAGTATCCTCGCCCTTCGTGGTCGATAATGATGGTCAGGTGGCGCCCGCTGTAGGTCTGGGCGAGAACCATTATGTATTCGCGACTTCTCCTCGAGTATCTGATGTTTTCTATTGCTTCTTCAACTTCGTACACTTCTACGCCATGCCGCGCGATATGCTGCACGTTCCAGTCATCCCATATGAGGGCAACAACGTGTGGGGGCATAGGATTGACCTTCAATTGCGAAACCAAGGGACGCGGTAGGTGCCCTTACTTGGCTTGGTCTGTCAACAATGCAGTAAGCTCACAAAACCCGTGTCATTCCATTTTGAATGATGAGGGCTGCGAGACGCGTTCTCACGAAAGTGTGCAAACACGAAGCGAGTCTCGCTATTGACCGTAACAACCCTACAACCCCGGCCCGTGCTTGTGCCGCCAGCCGGTGGCCTGCTCGTAGTTGTGGGCCACTCGCAGAACCATCTCTTCGCCCATCGGCTTGCCCATCACCTGCAGACCCACCGGCAGGCCGCCGGACAGGCCGCACGGCACCGATATGGCGGGTATGCCCGCGATGTTCGCCGGCATCGTGAGAATGTCGTTCAGGTACATCTGAACGGGGTCTTGCGTCTTCTCGCCCAGCTTGAACGCCACCGAGGGCGACGTCGGCATAACCAGCGCGTCGAACCGCTCGAACACGTCCATGAACTCGCGCCTGATGATGGTGCGCACTCTCTGTGCCTTCAGGTAATACGCGTCGTAGTAGCCGGCGGAAAGCGCGTAGGTGCCCAGCATGATGCGACGCTTCACCTCGGGGCCGAACCCCCGCTGCCGCGTAAGCTCCAGCGCGTCCCACATGGTCTCGGCGTCATGGGCCGAGTAGCCGTACTTCACGCCGTCGTACCGCGCCAGATTCGCCGACGCCTCGGATGGAGCGATGATGTAATAGACGGCCAGCGCGTAGCCGGTGTGGGGCAGGGAAGTCTCCTCGACAGACGCGCCCAAGCCCTCCAATACGCCGATGGCCTCGCGCACGGCGTCCACCACGCCCGGCTCGATGCCGGCCGCGAAGTACTCCCTGGGCACGCCCAGCCGCACTCCGTCCAGCCCATCCCGGAGCGCGCGCGTGTAGTCGGGCGGCCGGAAGTCGATTGACGTGGAGTCCCTGGGGTCGTGGCCCGCGATGGCGTTGAGCACGATGGCGCAGTCGGCGACGTCCTTGGTGATCGGGCCGATCTGGTCGAGCGAGCTCGCGAAAGCGATGAGGCCGTAGCGGCTCACCGCGCCATAGGTGGGCTTCATGCCGGTGACGCCGCACAGCGCGGCGGGCTGCCGGACGCTGCCGCCGGTGTCGGAGCCCAGCGAGAAGACGCACTCCGCGGCCGCTACCGCCGCGCTCGGACCGCCGCTGCTGCCGCCCGGAACGCGCTCGGTGTCCCAGGGGTTGCGCGTAGTGAACAGCGCCGAGTTCTCCGTGGACGACCCCATCGCGAACTCGTCCAGGTTGCCCTTGCCCAACAGCACCGCGCCGGCGTCGTACAGCCGCTGCGTTACGGTAGCGTCGTACGGCGGCACGAACCCCTCGAGCATACGCGACGAGCAAGTTGTCGGGACGCCGCGAGTGGACATGTTGTCCTTGAGCTGCATCGGTATTCCGGTGAGAGGGCCGGCCTGTCCCGCGGCGATGCGCTCGTCGGCCCGAGCGGCCTGGGCCAAGGCCAGGTCCGCCGTCACCGTGACGAAGGCCTTGACGCGCTCGTCCACGCCGCCTATGCGCTCCAGGTGGGCTTCGGCCAGCTCGACCGACGACACCTCGCGGCTGTCGAGAAGCTCCCTCGCGTCCCGGATCGTCAGCCCGGCAAGCCGGTCGGCAAGCGCCATAGCTACTCGAGCACCGCCTTCACGCGAATGAAGTCGTCGTGCGTGGATGGCGCGTTGGCTAGCACGTCCTCCAGCTGCGCCGACTCGCCCACCTCGTCATCGCGCATCACTGACGTTACGTCCACCGAGTGGCCGGTAGGCTCAACACCATCGGTGTCCACCTGGTTCAGCACGTCGACGTGGTCCAGGATATTGGAAAGCTGTGAGCGCATCAGCTCCACCTCGTCGTCGGTCATGGCGACGTGGGCCAGCGCCGCGACGTGCCGCACTTCCTCATTTGTCAAACGCATGGAAATGTTTCGCCTCCCTGGCGTAGTCAGGCCTCCAACTGGCGGGTTCTAGTGCCTAGCGTGGCTGAACGGGCGGCGGCTGCGCCGGTGTAAACGTGTCGTCGGAGCCGTCGACGGGCGTGATGTCGTCGTACGCTCCTATCTCCCGGTAGTAGTCCGCGAGGCCGCCGATACTCTCTATTCTACTATCCGCGAACTGGTCGGATGCGGCGGCCTCCATTATACGTGACCGCAAGTCGGTGAGGGAATGCGAGTATTCTGGATCGTCGACATCCGCGCCGTAGCGCACTGCGCTGACCTTACCCTCATCGTCTGTTTGCAAGTCCCATTGCTCCACGGCCTGCCACGCCTCGATCGCTATGTCGCTGTGTGCTCCCATCGGCGCGAGGAAGACGACGGCAGACCGGCCCTCTAGCAGGTCCACGAGGAAGTTCTGGGGTTCTGACAGCTGCAGGTTAAGCATCTGCTCATACTCAGACTCCGCAGGCAACGGTGCGGAGCCGAATTCACCGGCCGCGTGCGAGCGTTCGAAAAGACCATATGACCGTGATTCACCAGACAGTACGTTGTAGGCCAAGGTAACTTTGCCGGGGCCTGATCCCAGAATGTAGCGGCTGACGACATAGTCGGCGTAGCAGGTCATCTTGAGTAATTCATCCGAGAAGCCACCACGCCAGATCGGCATGTACTGTGCTCTCAAGTATGACCTGTACTTGGGAACCGTACCGTCGATGTAGGACATGAACTCGGCCTCTAGTTCTGTTGGTGTCGGCAGGGGTTCGTCATCGTCCTTGCCCAGCCAGAAGCGGATCGCCATCTCGCGCTGGGATAGGGTCCTGGCAATTCCTCGCCATTGACAGCGCACGGAGTCCGGCTGCGCCGTGCCTTCGAACACGATATGCCCCGGCGACGCCTCCAACAGATAGAGACCCTTTTCAAGGACCTCCTCCACGCTTGGCGCTGCTGCTTTGCCCTCGTGCATACCAAGGGAGAAGAGGGCCAGATCGCTCACGTCTCTTGGGGAGCAGGGACTGTCCGGATCGTCAAAGCAAGCTTGTTCTATGTCCATTTCAACGAAAGGCTCGCCATTCTGGCAAGTGACATTGGTAAGTGACAACACGAATGACAACGCCATTGGCGCAAAGTAGGCCAATATCCTTGTGACGGCCCGGGAGCGTGACTTGAAATCCGTGTGCATCGCCTTTGCTCGTGAACGCTGTGAGTGTTTACTGGCGTGAAGGTGCCACAGGGTGGCAGGTCTTGTCATATCACGTGCCGGAAATGGCACGGCCAGCAATGCAGTCCGGCCGCGTGCAGGGCGTAGACGCCGGTACGCGCGGGCCGAAGGGGAGTGTACTAAAGGGGCCATGGGCGTACAAGCATAGAGAGGGCTCGGCCTAGCTGCTCAAACTTGCTGAAGTCACCAACCTGCCGGCTTGGTGATAACTCCAACCTCGTCTTTCAGTGTGGAGGGGAACTGGCTTCTTCGGAGATGGCTCTTCCATAGGCGCTTGACGTAGGTCGCCGAATCGGCCAGGTCTCTCGGGCTGCGGTTCCTGGGGTCCGGATTGACCAGCGTGACGCGCAGGCCCAGGTCATCCCTCACATACCGCATCGCGCCGGCGAATTCCGCATCGTTGGACACGATGACCGCCTGCTCATACTCACTATTGAACCCGTCCACCAATAGACGGGTTGCCAGGTTCACGTCCGACCCCTTCTCCTCCGAGTCCCTGACCAGGACATGGGTGGGCAGGCCCTATATCGGCTCCGCCAACGGTCGGCGCTTGACGCCGGACCGGAAGGTGCCGAAGTGGACATCGAATCCCGGCAGGGTCGCCAGCGCTCTCAGGTACGCCTGCTGCCGCTGGCGTTGGGAAGGATTACCGGGACGCGCATTAAGCCTAGCTGTGAAGTAGCAGACCCTGTGGATGGAGTCCGAGGGGAAGAGGGTCTCAGCCAGCTTTCGCAGATCGAGCCATCGGAAAGGCGTGTCCTTCAGGGCGCGGTAGTAGAGATTGAAGCCGTCTATGTACAGGTTGGTAATCAATCGCCTACTTCCATACAAAGACAGAGACCGCCTCGAAGGGCGGTCTCGACCCTACCGCCGAAGAGGTAGGGGGTAGAAAGAACTTACCACGAGCGGCATCGGCTGTCAACACTCGAATACAAAGACAGAGACCGCCTTGGAGGACGGTCTCGACCCTACCGTCGAATCGATAGGGGTGGTACGAACAAAATACCACGAGCGCCGTCGGGTGTCAACGCTCGATGCCGCTAATGGGGCTGTCCCCCATACCCGAAAACTGATAAGCTAAGGGCGTCTAGCATGAGCTCATTTGCGCCAGTGTGAGGCGGTGAACGATTATGCGCGTCGTATTTGAAGAGGCTGTAAATCTGCTGAAAAAGGGCGACCAAATCGTCGTCGCGACCGTGGTTCGCACCAAGGGCTCGACGCCGCAAAAGCCCGGCTCCAAGCTGCTCGTGCGCAAGGACGGCAGCGGCGTGGGCACGCTCGGCGGCGGCTGTGTCGAGGGCGACATCTGGTTCGCGGCCAAGGAACTGCTTAAGCGCGGCGGCGACACGGAGTACCGCGAGTACGAGCTGAACGAGGACCTGGCCGCCGAGGACGGCCTGGTCTGCGGCGGCACCATGTTCTTCCAGATCGATCCCGTCTACTCCCCTGAGCAGTACCTGTCTTTCGCGAGTGAGATCGACGAAGCGTACCGGGGCGGCGCGTCGGTTGCGCTCGCGAGCGTGATACGCGCGGGAGGGGGCAGCGCGCCCGCCGGGGCCAAGCTGATGATTCGCGAGTCGGGCGAGACCGAGGGCACGCTCGGAAGCGCCGCGCTGGACGCGGACGCCGCCGCCCGTGCGCTCGGCCTGATGCCGCACGGGCGCAACGAGTATGTGCAGCACGAGAGCGGCGCGGAGTACTTCATCGAGGCCTACACCACGCCGCCGCAGCTGGTGGTGTGCGGCGGAGGCCACGTCTCCAAGGCCATCGCGCCCCTTGCCAAGACAGTCGGGTTCCGCGTTTTCATCACCGATGACCGCGAAGAATTCGCCAACGCCGATCGCTTCCCCGAAGCCGATATCCTGATGCCCCTCAACCCCGAAGAGGCGCTCCCCAAGCTGCCTGTCAACGCCAACACGTTCATCGTCGTCGCCACGCGCGGCCACCGCTACGACAACGTGGCCCTTGAGGCCGCGGCAAGGACGCCGGCGAAGTACGTCGGGTTGATGGGCAGCAGGCGCAAGACGATCCTCATCTACGAGGACCTGCTTCGCAATGGCGTGCCGCTCGACCGCGTGCGGGAGATTCGCTCGCCGGTGGGGCTGGACGTCCGCGCCAGGACGCCGGAAGAGATAGCCGTGAGCATCATGGCCGAGGTTCTGATGTTCAGGCTGGGCGGCACCGGCCTGCCGATGAAGCTGGAGGACTGGCGTCTGGACCGCATCGCCCGCAAAGTGGAAGCTGAGAAGTCGGCGGTCCCCGCCGACTAGGATAGGCAACCCGGCGTGGTAAGAACACACTTAGGGGCAGGTTTGAAACCTGCCCTTTCCAATTGTTCCCGAAGCTACAGCCAGGCGGCCCCGCGTATTGCGACTCGCTGCCACACGATGCGCTGACGGATGGCCCGCGTCTCAGCCATACTCACCGCCGCGGGGGAGTCGACGCGCATGGGCCGGCCCAAGCCGCTGCTGCCCTGGCGAGGCGTGTCGCTGGTTGAGCACCAGGTGGCCTGTCTGCTCGAGGGCGGCTGCGACGAGGTGGTCGTCGTGCTGGGACACGCCGCGGACGAGGTTGCCCCGCTCGTCCGAGGCGAGGGTGTCCGCGCCGTCGTCAACCCGGACTACCGGCAGGGCAAGACCACTTCTATCAAGACCGGACTCGCCTACGCCGACCCGTCCGCCACCGCGATAGTGCTACTGGCCGTGGACCAGCCGCGCACAGCCGACATCGTTCGCGAGGTCGTGCGCGCACACGTCACCGGCGGCGCCCTGATCACCTCGCCGCGCCACGAAGGGCACGGCGGCCACCCTCTCGTATTCGCAGCCGAGCTGCGCCCGGAGCTGGAACGCATTTCCGAGGAGAGGCAGGGCATCCGGGAGGTGTTCCAGGCACACCGCGGCGACGTGCAGGAGTTGCCGCTGGACAATCCCATGATCAGGCTGGACCTCAACACCCCCGAGGCATATCAGGCCGCCTACGCCCTCTGGGGAACAATCGACTCGGACTAGAGGGTCTTCCATATTCCTTCCCCCTCGATGGGGGAAGGTTAGGATGGGGGTGAGGCCACACTCGAGAACTACCCCCGCCAGTCGTCCCAAGCCTGCTCCAGGCGAGCCTGAGTCTCCGCATACTGCTCCCCAAGCCGCGCAACGTCCTCCACGCGCTGCTGGGACGAGGCCACCGCCAACTCCGACTCCAGCATTGCGAGGCTGGCCTCGAGGTCGCCTATCACCTTCTCGTGATCGACGCGCGGCGGCGGCTCAGGCGTGGGCGTCCCGACCCGGTTCCGGCGCCTGCGCTGGGTCCTCGATCGCCTGGGCTTGTCCTGGTGCCGGCGCGGCGACTGCAAGTTGTCGCGCGCCCACTCGCCGAACGTTCCCTCGAACTGCGTGACGGTCCTATCCTCCACGATCCAGAGCTGCTCGGCGAGCGTGGAGACGAGCTGCCGGTCGTGCGAAATGAACAGCGCCGCGCCCTCGTAGGATAGCAGCGCCGCCTCAAGCGCCTCGCGGCTGGGGATGTCCAGGTGCGTGGTCGGCTCGTCCAGCGCCAGCACGTTGGGCGCGGTCAGGAACAACCGCGCCAGCGACAGCCTGCTGCGCTCGCCGCCGCTCAGAGTCGACACCTGCTGAAACACGTCATCGCCCCGGAACAGGAAACGCGCCAGGTAGTCGCGCGCATCCGCCACCGGGATGTTCTTCGCGTCCAATAGCGCGTCGATCACGCTGGAGTTCGCCGGCAGGTGGTCGGTGCCCTGGCGGTAGTAGCCCGCCTTGACGTTGTGTCCCAGCCGCGCGGCTCCGGCGAGCGGAGGATGCAGCCCCAGCAGCGTACGCAGAAGCGTCGTCTTGCCCGCGCCGTTGCTGCCGATGACGGCCGTGCGTGAGCCGCGTTCCAGCTTCAGGTCGGGCACTCTCAACAGCCTTACTTCTCGACCTTCACCGGCGAACCCCACTTCCAGCGACTCCGTAGAAAGCACGATCTGGCCTGTGCGGCTGGCGGGGTCCGTCGACACGCTGACGGTGCGGCCGGATTGGGGCATCTCCACCCGTTCCAGCCTCTCCAGCCGGCGGGCGCGGCCCTTCGCCTCCCGCGCGCGCTGGCCCGCCTTGTAGCGCTGGATGAAGTACTCCTCTTTGGCTATGAACTCCTGCTGTCGCTCGTACTCCTTGCGCTGCCGCTCCACGCGCTCGGCCTTCAACGCGCGGTAGCCCGCGAAGTTGGCGGGGTACGACTGCAGCCGGCCGTGCTCCATCTCCCAGATGCGGTTGACCGTCCTGTCGAGGAAGTACCGGTCGTGAGAGACGACGACGAAGGAGTGGCCGAAGCGCTCGAGAAAGCCCTCCAGCCAGGCTAGGCCGCGGAAGTCGAGATAGTTTGTGGGCTCGTCCAGCACGAGCAAGTCGGGGTCCGCCAGCAGCGCCCGGGCAAGCGCCGACCGCGTCCTCTGGCCCCCGCTGGCCGCGCTCGACGGCGTCCGCAGCACCTCTCCGGGCAGCCCGACGCCCGCGACTACGCGCTCCATGCGGTTCTGGTAGTCGTAGCCGCCGAGCGCATCGAAGTCATGCAGCAAGGTCGAGTAGCGCCGCTCGGCCCCCCGCCTTTCGTGCGGATCGGCCCGCTGTATGTCGAGGGCGCTGTCCTCCAGCTCGGCCTCGATGCGGCGCACCTCGCGGATCGCCTCCAACACCTCGTCTTCGAGCGTTCCGCCGCTCGGCACGGCGGGAAGCTGGGGCACGTAGCCAAGGCGCAGGTTGGCCGCGCGAGCGACGTTCCCTCCGTTCGGCTCCAACTCGCCGACCAGCAGGCGCAGCAGCGTCGTCTTGCCGCCGCCGTTAGGGCCTACTATGCCTATGCGCGCTCCGCTGTCCACCTCTACGTCGACGCCGGAGAACACCTCGAGGTTCCCGTAGAGCGCTCTGAGATTGGAGCCTGTTAGAAGACGCATTGGCGGGTGTGGGCAGGCCGGAGGGCTACGCCCCGTTCGCCGCCCCGGAGCCGATTCGCTCGTCGAACCAGGCCAGCATACGGCCCAGGTACTCCTCGCGCATCTTGGGATGGCCGCTGCGGGGCAGGGAGTGGGACGAGCCGGGGAAGCGCACCAGCTCCACCTCCTTGCCCAGCCGCTTCAGTGAAACGAAGTACTGCTCGCTCTGCTCGATTGGGCAACGCAGGTCGTCCTCGCCGTGGAGCAGCAGCACCGGCGTCTCCACGTTGGGCGCGTAGGTGAGCGGGGAGTGCTCGAGGAACAGGTCGAGCGCGTCCTTGCGGAGGCCGCCCCACTGCATCTCGCCGAAGCGTATGCCAATGTCGGAGGTGCCGTACATGCTCGACAGGTTTATGCACGGCGCGCCCACCACCGCCGCGGCGAAGCGCGTGGTGTGGCCAATCATCCAGCTACTCATGAAGCCGCCGTAGCTGTAGCCGTGAACGCCCATTCGCGTCTCGTCCACGTAGGCCCGCGAGGCGAGCTCGTCGACGGCGGCCATGATGTCCAGGTAGTCCTCGCCGCCCCAGTCCCGCAGCACCGCCTTCAGGAAGTCGGGGCCATAGGACGACGATCCCCTGGGGTTGACGCACAGCACGAGGTAGCCGGCGGACGCGAGCGCCTGCTGGCGTGGGTCGAAGGCGTCGTAAAACGCTCCGTGCGGCCCGCCGTGTATGTCGACCACCAGCGGGTAGCTGCCGGCGGGGTCGAAGTCCGGGGGGAACCACACCCGCGACTCGATCTCCATGCCGCCGCGCTCGATAGAAAACTTCTCCAGCGTCCCCACCGGATGCTCCCTGAAGAAGCCCTTGTTACAATTCGTCAGCTGCCGGCTGGAGCCGTCGCCAAGGTCAACGAGATACAGGTCGCCCGCGCTGTCCGGCGGCACGGAATGCACCACCGCGCGGCGCCCTGCGGCGTCGAACGCCACGGCGCCGTGCTGGGCGCCGCCCTCGCCGATACTGCGCAGCCCGCCGCCATCCAGCTCCAGCTCGTACAGGTACGACTCGCCTCTTGTGGAGGCGATGAACAGCAGCCGGCCGTCGTCCGTCCAGCGCATCTGTGTGCCTGTCGTCACCGTCAGCGCGTCCTCGGTAAGGCGCCTGGGCCCGCTGCCCGGCTCAAGGATGAATATCGCGCTCTCGCGTCCGTCGGAAATCTCCTCGTCCGGCGAACCCACCACCGCGAGCCGTCCGCCGTCCGGCGACCAGGTGGCGTTGTGGGCATAGGGCAGCCCCTCGGACAGCAATTCGGGAGTGCCCCCACCCTTGTGTACCACGTAGGTTTCGGTGAAACCCGAAATGTCGCGGTCCGCGCTCCGGTCGGAAACGAAGGCGATGCGGTCGCCGTCCGGAGACCATGCGGGCGCTCCGTCCTCGCCATCGCCCGAGGTGAGCTGGCGCGTGGGGCCGCCGTATGCATCGACAACGAACAGCTGCCGGAAGGCGTCGCCGCGCCAGCCCACGCCGTCGAACCGGTAGCGTATGCGCCTCGCGATCCTCACTCGGGGCTCGTCGGCGTCGGCGTCCGCGGGCAGAGCATCCGGGTCCACGTCCGAGACGAACACGAGGTTGTCTGAGCCGGGAGACCAGGAGAACCCCTCGACCGCTTTCGGTGACTCGGTGAGCTTGCGCGCCTCGCCGCCCGCGGTCGCGATAGTCCAAAGCTGCGCCGTGCCCTTTTCGTCCGGTCTCAGGAAAGCCACCCGCTTGCCGTCAGGCGAAAAAGCGGGCGCGCTGTCCCTGGGTCCGCTCGTGAACTGCGACGGCACGCCATCCGGCAGCGACGTCCGCATGATGCGCGACCTGCTCGACCCGCCGGGCCCCTGCATGTCCGAACGCACGAACACCAGCTCCGAGCCATCGGGCGAGATGGATGGCTGCGAGACCGACACCATCTCGTACACCAAGTCCTTGGGGGTCATGGGCGATGGCATGGTGGTTCTCCTTTCCCTAAACCGTCATTCCGGCCCACGAGCCGGAATCCAGGGGTGGGGACTCAATGCTGAATTGGCCCGTATGGGGAGGGCAAGTGTGGTTTACGCTTGGGTTATTCGAAGCTCTCCGCATGCAGGAATCCTCAAAAGCGGCTAACCTCCCGATTGTCCCTTCCCCCTTGACGGGGGAAGGTTAGAGCCTGCCCCGTACTCGATACGGGGATGGGGGTGAGGCCGCTTTAAATACCTGTTCTTGTAGGACCCCGCCCGCCTACTCCGGGCCGCGAAGGTACACGCCGTTGGGGTCAACCTCTTCGCGCAGCAGACGCAGGTCCTCGGCCGTGGGTGGGTCCACCCCGATCACCTCGGGAGCGGGCGTCAGCTCGAACCCGGTGTTTTCCTGCACATGCTCCAGGCTCACGCCGGGCATCAGCTTTTCGACACGCAGCCGACCGACCGACTTGTCGATTGCGAGCACGGCAAGGTCGGTGAAGACGAATATGTCGGGGTAGGCCGAGGGCAAACCCGCCTTGGCCCGTCCGTCCGGGCCGTCGATGTATCCCGGGCTCGTGATGTAGTCACAGTGCGCAGGGAAACGCCGCTTCTCGTGGCGCGTGATTATCAGTATCTTCCGTGCGTGCGACGCCAGGTCGTTGGCCCCACCGCTGCCGGGGAAGCGCACCTTGGGCTTGTCGTAGTCGCCGATGACCGTCGAGTTGACGTTCGCGTACTGGTCGATCTGGGCGCCGCCGAGGAAGGCGACGTCGGCCATGCCGCGCTGCAGCACCCCGCCAAGCGACTCCACGAGCGAGCCGATCCGGGCCGCGCGGTACATCACCCTGGCGTCCGACACCGATATTGGCGTGGGGATGACCTCCGGCGAGATGGGCCCGGTCTCCACGACGTAGCACATGTGGGGCGCGCCGCTCTTTTGCGCGAACAGGCTCGCGGCGAACGGCAGGCCCGTGCCCACCAGCACGATGTCGCCGTCGTCGATGTAGCGCGCCGCCTCGACCACCATCAACTCGTCGAGCGCGTAATCATTGGCCATGCTGACAGGTATCCTCCGAAAAGTCCCTTCCCTCTTGATGGGGGAAGGTTAGGATGGGGGTGGCCGCCGCCTCACACCAGCCCGGCCATGATGCTCCGCAGCTTGTTCAGCTTCTTCACGCCTGCGGCCCGCTCAAGGTGGTCGTCGAACGTCTCGCAGTCGTAGATGTACTCCCGCAGGTAGTCCTGGTACGCCTCGCCGCCCGTGCGTGCCGCCGCCTGGTACAACCGCAGGTGATCCTCGTCGTGCTCGTAGTAGCGATAGGTCGAGGTTGGGTACGCGCCCCAGGGCTGCTCCACCACCGCATCGACGAAGATGTATGGGATGGTAGTGCGGTCGGGATTACGCCGGATCTCGTCGGTGCTCACCAGCTCCTCGCACGACACTAGTACGGCGTTCGACGCCCTGGTCATCTCAGGCTCCTGCGTGGTGAACCCCTCGATGACCACGTTGCCGAACTCGTCGGCCTTCTGCGCGTGGATGATGGACACGTCGGGCGTCAACGCGGGCAGCAGCACCACAGGCTCCCCCGGATTCCAGGGGTTGTCGATCATCTCGAACGGCTTGCCGTTGTCGAAGCTCTTCTTATTCAGTATGTCGGTGCCCAGCAGGCTCTTGGAGGGCATGAAGGGCAGCCCCAGCGACCCCGCGAGGAAGCGCGACGCCATGCCGAGGTGGCTGTAGTCGTCCACCTCGATGAGTCCCTGCTCGATGGCGTAGCGCCACCGGAACGCTGTGCCGAAGCGCTCCAGGCTGCCGGTGCCATTCTCGGTGCGCCTCACCAGCCCCGCGCCCACCATGATGTCCATGGACAGCGACAGGTTGCAGCCCACCAGGGTAAGGTCGCGCTTGCCCTGCCGGACAATCTCGTGTGCGAGGGCCATGCTGCACCGGCCGATGCTCTGGCCGCCCATGCCGATGGTCGCGCCGTCGAAAACGAACCGGCTGACGGCCTCCGACGCGCTCATCAGCTTGCTGCCGTACTGCTTGCCCAACGCGGCCCCCTGGGGAGTGAGATTTAGGGTAGACGGGCCACATTGTAGCAGCGACAGCGCGCGCGTGGCTAGTGCCGCGCACCTACCCCAGGTCAACTACTGGGGAGCGGGAAGGGAAGGGTGGGGAGCATCGGTAGGGGCGGGTTTGAAACCCGCCCGTCGAGGTGGGCAACGGCGCCCGTTCCAGCGCCCCGCCTCTGTCTCAATGGATTGGCCAAAGCTGGTATGCTACAATATCCCACGCGCAGGAGCGTAGCTCAGATTGGTAGAGCATCGGTCTCCAAAACCGAGGGTCGCGGGTTCGAGTCCTGCCGCTCCTGCCACGTTTCTTCCCCGGCCACTCGTGCCGCGCCCTTTCCCTGATGTTCCTTACGCCAAGCGTACGCGCCGCAATTCAGTCGCCTGACGCAAGCCGCAAGGCAGCCAGAAATTCGGATTCGCATCGCACTGTGGCGGGGAAGTACGTGCCATCGCGAAATGGGATTGCCAGTTGGCGTATTCTGTCTTGCTTGATTCTTTTGAACGGGCCGGCCGCTATAGGGGCGAATTCAACATGGTGGTCTTCGGGGATCAGTCTTTCCGCAAACTCACCGCCGGCAACAAGTTGATTTCGTACCTCGATCCAAGTCTTGCGGTGACCAACGGTCAGCTCGATGGGACTTACCCAAAATTGTTCTGAGTCAGGTATCTGACCAAAGAACAGAAAATCGCATCTGATCTGGGTTTGCGACAATGGCATATGAGGGCAGTCCAAAGCGACAAGGGCGTATTCGGATGGGTCAAGTCCTCGTAGTGAAAGACTACAGCCGGCGTCTTCGCACACGGCGCAGACGCAATCCGGATGCACTTTCGCCAGAATCTGGTTCAGCAATTCCGAATGGCGCGTCATTTTTGCAGCAGGTTGTGGATTGCCGCCCACTGGTTGTAAGTGAGCCGCGCGGTGTCTTCGTATCCTGTCGCGAACCCCCCTTCGTTCACGTCAAACGGCAATTCCTTGACCCGCGAACCGTCGTCCTCTTTGCCCCTCTCGAACAGCCACACCCCCACGTCGCGCGGGTCGAGCGCGGGTTCGTTCTTGAGTCGAGGAGTGCGCTTCTCCGGGGGTAGGTCCGACAGGCGCACCAGGTTGGCCAGTTCGTCCAATATCCACTCGCTGTGCGTGGTTATCATGATCCGGACGCCAGAATTGACGACGGCTGCCAACTGCCGCATAAACTCAACCTGCATGGCCGGGTGCAGGTTTGACTCCGGCTCTTCGATGATGAGCACTTCGCCCGGCTTCACCACGTGTCGCAGGAACAACACAACGGGCGCGAGTTCCGACACCATCGACGACGCGTTCATCAGTGCAAGTTCGGTTTTCCAGCCCTTTGGCAAGTAAGAGAAGACAGGATAGGTGGGATTAGATCTATCCGTTACGATTTGGCCCGCAAGAATTTGGTTTTCAATATATGAGCCCAAGCCTTGGAATAAGGGTTGTTGCCCTGGTGAATCATCGTCTCCCATCGCCATCAACTTAAGGAGAAAGTCCGATAGGACTCCAGACAGTCTGGGCAACGAAACACTATCACTCAGGCCGGCGAAAGGAGCTGAGGAAATCGCTGACGCCACAACCGCGCGGTGGGCGTGCATTATCCCAGTTCGATCCGCTGGTAGGTAGTGTGCCGGTCTGCTCAATGGATCGACTAGAGCAGATACAGTAGCGCCAGCAATGCTACTTGCTACCGACTGAACCAAGAAGGGCAACCTATCCGATTCCACCGATAGAGACTGATGAACCCTCATCTGCCTTAACAGAGAATCGGCCATTGCATGATCAATGCTAAACGCAACGGTATCCGAAACTAAGACGCTGGATTTGAACCCCTGGTGTCCGAGCCCAAACTTAAACGCGAGAGGCACAGTTTGAGTCTCTCCATGGTGCCCAAGGCTCATCACTGATATCTTGGTCGCTGAAGAAGCACCTTGGCGTATCAGCCAATTTGTACCAGCGGTGCCAAAACATCTCGCCAATTCACCAGGCAACAACTGGTCCCATTTGCTGTTGGGACGAATCTGGTCACGGACAAGTGTAGCTACTTCAACAGGCAGTACGTGCGCCGGGCAGTGTGGAGAAAGTTCGGCACTCATTTTTTCGAGCGACTTCTGAAGAACCTCAGCCTGAGTTTCCACATCGTCAGTTTCAAAATCAGAGTGCAATAGGGCCAAAGCGCCTGCTGGGTCGTGTTCTGAGATCATGGTGCCAAACTTTGCCCGCAACTCGGCATTGTAGGTAGCCCCACTGAAGAACCGCTGCAGCGCGTAAGTTAGTACAGCAAGATATGACTTGCCGGTGTTGCTCGGCCCCACAAAGACTGTCAGCGGCCGCAACTCAACGCTGGCCTCTGCAATTGGGCCGAAGTTGGATACGTCTAGCCGCACCTTGTAGGGATTCTCTGGGCTGCCCATGCAATGCCGCTCCTTGCCATGTGCGGCAATTCTATCACGTGAACTCCAACTCGTGCCCCCGCTGGTGGGCGGTGGAGGGGTCGAACCTCCGACCTCTTGCGTGTGAAGCAAGCGCTCTAACCACTGAGCTAACCGCCCCTGAGCGTCTGCGCGTCCGGCGAAACGTGCGCGTAAGGTAGGCTGGTGGCAACGAGAGGGTTCGAACCTCTGACCTAGCGCTTATGAAGCGCCCGCTCTGCCGCTGAGCTACGTTGCCCGAAGTGCAAATAATTCTAGCGAAACACGCGCCCACTCGCAAGTCGAGAATCGCTCTAAGGCACCCCGGCATCAGCCCTCAAAACTCGCTAGTGAACGGCCTCCGCACCCGAACGCGGCGCGGGATGCTGCTGAAGAACCCGCCCCAGGTCGGAGGGTCCGGCCTCACGTCCAGCAGCTCGCGAAGCCTCCGCGAGGCCCCTCGCACCAGTGGCGCACCGTGGCCGCCGCACAGGATGCCAAAGTCCATCTCCGCCAGCGACCGCAACGAGGCCACGTAGTCGGCCCTGTTGTAGCCGGGAAACGGCACGGAGCGGCTGACCCGTTCGCCGTCGCTGAACAGCGTGTCGCCGGAGAACAACAGCCCCTCGCGCTCCAGCAGGTAGCAAACGCTGCCCGGCGTGTGTCCGGGCGTGTGAACCACCCGCAGTCCGCCCAGCAGATCGGTCACCTGCCCGTGTTCCACCGGCTCGTGGACGTGCGTGGACCGAACCAGCGGAACCCCCGTCAGGATGCCTCCCGCACCGCCCAGGTAGCGCCTGTCGCCGCGCCACTTGCGGTGGGTGTCGCTCGTGTGGGCGTACACCAACGCCCCGGTGCGCTTGACGATGGAACGCGCGCCACCGACGTGGTCCGGGTGGCCGTGCGTCATCAGCAGCACCCGCAACTCCTCGGGCCGGCGTCCTATCGATTCGACGTATCGGAACACCCGGCGGGCGCTCATCGGCGGGCCGGAATCGATCAGCGCAAGCTGCTCGCGCTCCACTATCAGGTAGGCGCACGACCACCGGACACCCGGCACCGCGTGAACACCCGGAACAACTTCCAAATTGCGCTTACTCCTGGCGGGGAATCGCGTTTGAGTGTATCTTTATGCGAGAAATTGTCAATCCGGCGAGGCGGGCTCGCCGCTCGCCGCCAAGCCAACACGGGGGAGTAAAGCAATGGACATCGGCATATCCACTTTCCTGACCGACTACTCGGTGGACGTAGCCACAATCGCGAGACGAATCGAGGAGCTGGGGTTCGACTCGCTCTGGGTCCCTGAGCACCCCATCATACCTGTGAAAACTGCGTCGCCCTGGCCCGGCTCGCCGGATGGCGTCATCCCCAAGGTGTACGCCGACATAGTGGACCCGTTCGTCGCCCTCGCGCGAGCGTCCGCGGTCACCACCACGCTGAAACTCGCCACGGGCATCGTGCTGGTGCCGGAGCGCCACCCGGTACTGCTCGCGAAAGAGGTGGCGACGCTGGATATGTACTCCGGCGGGCGCTTCCTGTTCGGCATCGGCGCTGGCTGGAACCGGGAAGAGAGCGAGATTCTGGGCGGCGACTTCGACCACCGCTGGTCCCAGGCGCGCGAATCGGTCCTGGCGATGAAGGAGCTCTGGACCAAGGTCGAGAGCGAGTTCCACGGCAAGTACTATGACTTCCCGCCGGTGTACTCGTTCCCGAGGCCGGCCCAGCGGCCGCACCCGCCAGTGCTGCTGGGAGGCATGGCGCGCAACGTCTTCCGCCGAGTCGTGGACTACGGCGACGGCTGGATGCCCAACCGTGTCACGCCGGAGGACGTGGCGAAGGGCCGGGCCACGCTGGACGAGCTGGCGTCCGCCGCGGGCCGCGATCCGGAGTCGATCCAGATAACGGTGTTCGGTCAGCAGCCCGACCCCGACCTACTCAAACGTTTCGAAGAGGCCGGCGCGGACCGCGTGACCATTCGCCTGGAGACAGCCGACGAAGCCGAGTCCCTCGCCAACACCGAGCGCATCGCCGAGGCGGTGCTGCGGTAGGGGGCAGTGTCTTCCCAAATGCCATTCCAAACGTGAGCGACGCCATTCCGAGCGTGTGCAATGACATTCCGGGCATATCCGAGTCAATTCGAGCGTCTTTCAACCGTGTCATTCCGAGCGTAGCCGAGGAATCTAACCGCAGGTGCCGGCATGGTCGCTTCCACCGTATAGATGGGAAGGGACTTATGTGTCCGCGAACAGCGGCAGCACCTTCTCGCCAAACAGCTTCATCGAGGCGCGCACCTTGTCGGCGGGCATCTCGCCGGTGTTCATCTTCAGCATCAGGTTACGCACGCCGATGTCCCGGAGCTCGGCAATGCGCTCCGCGGCCTGGGATGGCGTGCCGATGATGAACGCCTGGTGCAGGTCCTCGCCCGGCGCCAGCGGCGTTCCCGGCGGCGGCTTGGGAAATCCGCCCTGTGCTCGGCACACCCGCTCATTCTCACGCTCAGCTGGAAGAAATAGTAGAGAGCTTTTTCGGCGAAAGGCTTTTGGTGTCAATTGGTCCTGCGGTTCATCCACCGGAGGGCAGGTCGCCGAATGACTGCGGGAATGGCGGTTGTCAACGCATCAACCTGTCCCAAATGTGACCACCCAGAGAATCATGAACATCGCGCCCCAGCCTATCGGCCACGCGAACGGATATACGTACACGCCGCCAGGTAATAACTCGCGCGGCTCGTCCCCCAGTTTGATGCGCGCCTTTGTGTGTGCGCGACGCAACACTCGCACTGAGAGCGCAAGTGTGAATATATTAACGGCTGTCGCTATGTACCATAAAGCAACGTCGCCTTCACTCCCTGCCGCCAGCCCGCCCGAACGGGCACGAAGATAGTTGTTGTATGGGATCATTTCCGTAAAAATGTATGTGACGTAGCCCGCTATCAGCGCCAGCCAACAGGCGTATATGTAGGAGTATCCTGCCCAAATGACCGGGCGAGGGACGCGCCTTCCCAACATGCGGACCACCAGGTAGACCCATGGCAAGAGCATAAGTGCCGAATATCCCGCACCTGTAGCCCCATAGCCGTCATCAGGCAGACTCCTAACACGAGCAGTCTGGCTGCATATGAGCGCGCCAAAGGGCATCCAGAGCAATCCAAGCACAAAGAGCAAGATGGGTGACACAAAGGCAACGATGAG
Source organism: Dehalococcoidia bacterium (assembly GCA_965217705.1). GTDB lineage: Bacteria > Chloroflexota > Dehalococcoidia > Lucifugimonadales > CATOSD01 > CATOSD01. The sequence continues at coordinate 691,438 of CBDCJA010000002.1, forward strand.
TGTCGCCTCCGCCACTGTAATCAACGCGTCCATTGCATGTTTGCCCTCTGCGAACAGAGCACCTGTCAGTGATCCCCCCAACAGGCGACACTACCATCAGGCCGAATCCCACACGTATGTCTGGTTCCAGCGCTGATGGAAATAAATGTTCCCGAAGGCGGCGTTGCCTGGTCAAATTCATTGTCTCCCCAACAAACAGCGCTGCCATCCTCGCGCAACCCGCACCCGTGCTCTCGACCGCGGGTGAGCGAGACTAGGGTTTCGCCCTCAATTGGGGTTGCGCTGCCGGACCAACGAGTACTCCAACAAACTGGTACCCCGTTCAAACGCAGACCACACGTGTAATCTCCACCACTGCTTATGGACTGGAACGTTTCTGGCGGCGGTGACAGCTCAGAAGAGATGCTGCGATCATAGCTGTATCCCCAACACTCCGCACGACCGTTTTCTCTGAGTCCGCATACGTGCTGGGATCCAGCGCTCACCGCTGTGAAAGGCGGTGCAGGCGCACGCAAGTCTGAGGCGTTAGATCCCCAACAGTGCACCGAACCGTTCATTCGCAGTCCGCATGTGAATACCCCACCACTGTCGATCGAAATGAACATATTGCCCTCTCGTGGCTGAGAGGCCGTGGAATGTGGGCCAGGCCTGCCACTTTGAGAACCCCAACAGATGGCCTCACCGTCGTCACGCAGACCACAGGAATGCCGGAGTCCGCTGGTGATGGACTTGAATCTCGCACCCACTGGCGGCGAAGTAGCCCTGAAGGCGCTTGACCCCCAACATACCGGTGAGCCATCCGGACGCAGTGCACACGTGTGCAACGCTCCTGAGGCAATTGCGACTGCCTCGGTCTGCGGACTCAACTTGACGTATGGGGGCCTGCTCCAGTCCATTCGAGTCACGATCGCCACACCTAGCGCAACGACCACAGCCAATGTGATTCCGAATATGAATATGTCATCCCTTGGAATACTAGTCAAGTCTCAACTGGGCTCCAACGACGACAATTGGGTGTGATTCAAGCAGCGGCTTGCAAATTTGGGGCCGTCTAGTCAACCCGGGGCCGCACAATTGCTGGGGTGTTCATCGAAGAAACTCCGCCAATCAGCAAGTCCCCCCTACCCAAACAGCGGCAGCACCTTCTCGCCAAAAAGCTCCATCGAGGCGCGCACCTTGTCGGCGGGCATCTCGCCGGTGTTCAGCTTCAGCATCAGGTTGCGCACGCCGATGTCCCGCAGCTCGGCTACCCGCTCGGCGGCCTGGTCGGGCGTGCCGATGATGAACGCCTGGTGCAGGTCCTCGCCCGGTGCCAGCGGCGCCCCCGGCGGCGGCTTGGGAAATCCGCCGGGGTTGTAGATCTCCCGCGCCTCGCGGAAGTGCTTGCGTTCGCGCTCGAACCCGTACTCGGCGACTTCCAGCGCCTCGTCGTAGCTGTCGGCGAGCATCAGGTTGCGGGCCACCCAGCACTGGTCGAGGGCGCGCTCGGTCGCCCCTTCGTCGTGCCCTGACTCCAGCATGGTGTCGCGGTACTGCTCCAGCCTCAGTTGAGTCGTATCCATTGACTGCACGCCCATCAGGATTGGGCGGCCAATGCGCGCCATGGCCATTGTGGACGCCTCGCTAATGCAGGCCCGCACCAGCGGCGGGTGCGGCTTCTGCACGGGCCGTGGGCGCAGCTGCGGAAACTTCACGTTCCAGTAGCGCCCCTCGAAATGCAGGTCCTCGTCCGTCCACGAACGCACCAGCAGCTCCTCCGCCTCCGGCAGCCTATCCACTCCCTCCTCCATCGTCAGCCCGAACCCCAGGTACTCGTAGTGATTGAAGGCCGACCCCCGGCCCGTCCCGACTATCAACCTGCCGTGGCTCAAGTTGTCGAGAAGCGCCGTCTGCGCCGCCAGCCTCACCGGGTGGTGAAATGCCATTTCCACCACCGCGAAGCCGATGCGTATGCGCCGCGTCCTCGCGGCGACTGCCGCGCCGAACACCAGCGGGTCCGCGTATGCGGACGCGCCATCGAAGTGGTGCTCGGTGAGCCACACGGCGTCGAAGCCGAGCCTCTCAGCGAGCTCGACCTCAGAGAGGGCGTTGTCGATTACGGCGTTGTCGTTGCCCGGCGTGTGGCTGACGGGGAACAGGAATTGCCCAAAGCGCATTCGACGTCCTTCACTCCCGGGCAATCTCGCCCTCTTTCATCACCAGCGAGATGCGCCGCGTGTCCTGGAGTATGGCTATGTCCGCGACGGGGTCGCCGTCGACGACTATCAGGTCGGCTTTCTTGCCCAACTCCACGGTGCCGATATCGTCCTCCAGGCCCAGAACCCTGGCGCCGTTTCGCGTGCCCGCCTGGATGGCCTGCATGGGCGGCATACCTGCGTCTACGAGTAGCCACATCTCCAGCGCCGACGTTCCCGGCGGCCACCCCGGGCGCGGGCCATCCGAGCCGGTAGCGATGTTCAGCCCGTAGTCCATGTACGCCTGGAAGTGGTCCCGCTGGTGCTGGGCCATTGGCCGGCCCCGGGCCAGCCGGTAGGCCGGGTAGCGCTCTTCCGCGTCCGCACCGAGGTATGAGTGGAATGCCGTCATCGTGGGCACCAGCGACACCCCTCGCTCGGCCATCAGGGCGATGGTCGGCTCGTCAACGAGCGCGCCGTGCTCGATGCTGTCCACGCCGGCTATGGCGCACATAGCGACGCTCTGCGCGGAGTAGGCGTGAGCCGCCACGCGCTTGCCCCACCGGTGCGCCTCGTCGCAGACGGCCGTCATCTCCTCCTGGGTCAACTCCGTGTCCCACGGCATCGAGTAGGCGTTGGAGCCGACGCGCCCGCTCGCGATCAGCTTGATGACGTCCGCGCCGTTGTAGACCTGCCGCCGCACGGCCCGGCGCGCCCCCTCCACGCCAACGAACATGCCCGACTCCGGAATGTTGACCTCCGGGCGCAGGTAGCCTCGCTCGCCGGAGCCTTCGGTTATGACCATCTCGCCCGACACGAGCATTCGCGGCCCCCGAGCCAGACCCTGGTTGACGGCCTCGCGAATAGCGACGTCTGAGTAGCCGAAAGCCCCCAGGTTGCGCATCGTCGTGTAGCCGGAGTCGAGCAGGATGGCCGCCTGCGCCGCGCCCCGCAGGGCCATGAAAGGCACCGTCTCAGTGAACTCGGCGATGGGATCTGGGACGGCCCCCTGCGTAATGTGCATGTGCACGTCGATCAGCCCGGGCATCAGCGTATTGCCGCCCAGGTCGATCACCCGCGCGCCCTCCGGCGGCTGTGCCTCGGACGCCGGCCCGATCCAGGCGATGCGCCCCTCGGCGACCAGCACCGCCATGCCGGGGCGCGGCGCGGTGCCGGTTGCGTCCAGAAGCGTCGCGTTGGTAAACACCGTTCTCATTGCTATTGCGTCTCCTGCCGCGGCTCCGCCGGAAGGGAAGGGAACTTGGTCGACAGCACGTCGATGATGAGCCTGGCGGCGAGTTGGGTAGTGATTTCGGAAGAGTCGTATGGCGGCGCGACCTCCACCACAACGTCGAACGCCACCAGGTTGTCGCGCTCGACCAGCGCCACCAGGCAGTCCCGCGCCTCCTCGTAGTAAAGCCCGCCCACCTCCGGGGTGCCGGTGCCGGGCGCCTGGCTGGGGTCCATCACGTCGATGTCGAAGGTGACGTAAAGGTTCTCCCCGCTGGGGATCAGGTCCACCACTCCTTGTGGACCCAACTCCTTGAACCGCCTGGTGGAGATGATGAGGCTGCCGTCCCGCTGCGACTCCTCATAGGGCCTGCGCCGCGCGGCGCGAATGCCCAGCGAGGTGATATGGTCCACGAAGTCGAGCTCTCGGCACCGGCGTATGGGACTGCCGTGCGTGTAGAGCACGCCCTGCGTCTCGTGCGTGTAGTCCATGTGAGCGTCGAAGTGGACCACGTTGAGAGGGCCGAACTTGCTAAGCCCGCGCACCACGGGGAATGTGATGGCGTGGTCGCCGCCCACGACGACGGGGAACGCGCCGCGTTCGACGATCTTCTCAGTGGCCTGGGTGAGCTTGCGGAAGTTGCGAATGACCTCCGAAGGAACGATGGTCACGTTGCCGCAGTCGGCCATGGTGACGCCGAGCAGCCGCTCGTCGCGCTCGTCGATGTCGAAGTAGCCTTCGGCCTGCCGCTGCTGGCCCGACGGGTCCTCGTACGAGTAGACGCGCGGCCAGTCCCGCACCGCGTCCGGGCCGTAACGCGCCCCCGGCCGTCCGCCCGTGCCCTGGTCGAACGGCACGCCCAGAAAGGCCACGTCGGCGTCCAGCTCGTCCAGGTTGTCGCAAAGCGGCGCGCGAAAGAAGCTGCGCGGCTGCGCCCTCGTGATGGGCCAGAGCGGGCTGGTAGGCTCGGTGTACAGGGATTCGGTGTCTTGCAGGTCGGTCATGTCTTTCGTCCTCCGGCGCCCCTAAGTTCTGGACTTGGCGCCCGCGCCGAGATTGTAACGCATTTCGCCCCGCGCCGGGGACCGGGGGGAGTACACCGGGGAGTGGAGCTAGCGGGGGAATGCCGCGCGGACTAGCGTCGGCCGTTCCGTAGCGAGCCGACTAAGTGGGTCAAGGCGCTGGCGGCGACACTAGGGCGTGCCTGCTGCATCTCGTGCAAAATGCTTAAACCGCCCTCGGAGGTAATGCTTTTCACCCTCTATCAGGTGTCGACCGAGCCTGGTTCGGCTTTCGCCCAACAGTTTGATGTCGTATTCTCTAGGGACGGGGTTACTGGCGCCGAGATCAGCCACCTCGCGGAATTCGACGGCCGTTAGTGATGTTACCAACTCCCGTGCGACTTCATTCAGTGCGGAAGAGGTCTCACCATCGGCGCTCGCCTCATCGCTTGGCACTTGCGATGGATGAGCGGCTTGGTGGCCAACCTTCACGCTGAAGAAAGTGCTGATGTCGTCGCGGCTCCACTCAGTCCTGGTGTCCACCTCTTGCATGAGAGTTCTAGACTGACTCTCTATGCCAGACCCTATCCCGACCAGGTGAACTCGTACCCCATAACTCTGTGCGATTGTCACGCCAATCCTGACGTCCTCATCACCTGACAAAAGGACCGCGTCAGAGATTGCATGGTTGCGCGCGAGCTCGACAAGGTCGGTCACAATCAGGGAGTCGACCCCTTTCTGCTGTCCGTAAACATTGAGGACACCGAGCCTCAGTTTAACGTCATCCGCACCTGCGAGCGCCCGTTGCTCTTTCGATAGGCCTGATGGCAGTACACCGTCATACCAGTAGATTCGGAGCAAGGAAGACCCGGCCGCCTTTTCGTTTGCAGTCGCAATCAATCTGCCCATTGTTGCGCACTGATCCAGTTCTACGGTAGCTCGGGGCAACCTGCTTCCCGTCAGAACGACTGAGCACCGAGCAAATAGATAGCCAGCATCCACGAAAACGGCGACTCGCATTGTTCGTATTCCTTGGGCAAAAATAAGGGGCCAGAAATTGGCCCCAAGGTAGTCCACGCTCCAACTCTATTGTATTCTGGGAGTCGCTGGACATATGTAGACTACTAAACTTCGTGGCAGCTTGTCAATATCTGGAACAAGTCCACCCGCCATACCCGCCTATTCAAGCCCTCGACGATTCTGATATAATTACTTGGCTATTCTTTCAGAAATCCCCTTCATCGGCTTGCGGAGAGTGGGCCGCGCACGCCTCGCAATCGGCGCGCGCCGCCGACCGCGACCGACTTCCGGAAAAGGAGTGGCAATGCCGGCCTATGCAGTTTTGGGCGCGCAGTGGGGCGACGAAGGGAAGGGCAAGATCATTGACGTGCTCTCCCGCGACGCCGACATCGTGGCGCGGTTCTCCGGCGGCAACAACGCTGGCCACACGGTCGTCAACGAGCAGGGCAAGTTCAGCTTCCACATAGTGCCCTGCGGCATCTTCTGGCCACAAACAATGAACGTCATCGGCAACGGCGTCGTAGTAGACCCCGACGTGCTGCTGGACGAGATCGACGGGCTGAAGCAACGCGGGCTGGACATCGCCGACCGGCTGATGGTCAGCGAGCGCGCCCACCTCATCATGCCCTACCACGTGGCCTTGGACGCTCTAACCGAGCAGGCGCGCGGCAAGTCCGCCATAGGCACCACAGGCAAGGGCATCGGCCCAACCTATGCCGACAAAGCCGCCCGTACCGGCCTCAGGGCCGCCGACCTGCTAGACATCGAGGCTCTGTATCCCCGGCTGAAGAGCATTCTGGAATACACCAACGCGGTGATAACCAAGGTCTACGGCGGCGACGCGGTGGACCTGGAAGACGTGTACGCCAAGTGCCGGCAGTGGTCCGAGCGCCTGTCCCCGCTCATCGGCCCTGTTGAGCGCATCGTGAACGACGCGCTGTCGTCCGGCGCCAACGTGCTCCTCGAGGGCGCGCAGGGCGCGCTGTTGGACCTGGACCACGGCACCTACCCGTTCGTCACGTCCTCGAACCCGACCATCGGCGGCGTCTCCGTGGGCCTGGGAGTCCACCCCGGCCACATCTCCGACGTGATGGGCGTGTTCAAGGCCTACTCCACGCGAGTCGGAACTGGGCCGTTCCCAACGGAGCTGAACGACGACACCGGCGCCTACATCCGGGAACTCGCCCAGGAGTTCGGCGTCACCACTGGCCGCCCGCGCCGCGTGGGCTGGTTCGACGCCGTGGCCGCGCGCTACAGCTCCCAGGTGAACGGCTACACCTCCGCCATCGTCACGCGGCTGGACGTACTGGACGGCTTCGACTCCGTGAAGGTGTGCACCGCCTACGAGCTGGACGGTGAGATCACCCAGGAATTCCCCGGCGGCGTGGCCGCGCTGGAGCGCTGCAAGCCGATATTCGAGGAGCACGAGGGGTGGGACAGCCCCACGGCCAGCGCCACCACGCTGGAGGCCCTTCCACGAGAGGCGCTCTCTTACGTCCAGCGCCTGGAGGAGCTGATAGGCTGCCCCGTGGACGTCATCTCGACAGGCCCCCACCGCGACGAAACCGTCCTGGTGAAGCGCCTCCTGAAGGTGTAAAGCCAGAGGCAGGCGGTCCGCCCGTAGGGGCAGGTTTCAGACCTGCCCGATGGCCTCTCGGGTAGACGCCCGCGGACTCGACGACCCCACCGACGGGCGGGTTTGAAACCCGCCCGCTATCTTGCCCTGAACACGGAGATGGCCCACAACCCTACGCCGGCGCGGGCAGGTCTATGGTGTAGCCCGACACCACTGCGTCGATGGCCGCGGCCGTCGCCTCGTCGGGGCCGACCAGCGGCAGCCGCGGCTCGCCCACGTTATGGCCGGCCTTCCTCACGCAGTACTTGACCGGGATGGGGTTCGACACCAGGAACAGAATCTTGAACAGCTCCAGCAGCCGGCGGTGCTCCGCGGCGGCGTTCTCGATCTCGCCCTCGAGGATCATGCCCATCATGGCCTTGATCTGCCGGCCCACCAGGTGAGACGCCACGCTCACGATGCCGTAGCCGCCCAGTCCCATGATGTAGAACGTCTCGTTGTCGTTGCCGCTCCACACCCTGAAGTCGTCGTCGGTGTCGCGGATTATCCGCGTGATCTGGTCCAGGTCGCTCCCGGCCTCCTTAATGCCGACGATGTTGTCGATCTGGCTGAGCCGGACGGTCGTCTCGTTGGACATGTTCAGACTGGTGCGGCTGGTCACGTTGTACAGAATGCCGGGAAGGTGGACGCTGTCGGCGATGGACTTGAAGTGCTGGTACAGCCCCTCCTGCGTGGGCTTGTTGTAGGCGGGCACAGTCAGCAGTATGGCGTCCGCGCCCTCGCGCTCGGCCTCCTTGCTCAGCTCTATGCTCTTCGCAGTGTCGTTGTCGGTGGTGCCGGCTATCACCGCGGCGCGATCGCCGACGGCCTGCTTGATCTCCGAATACAACCGCAGCTTCTCGTCCGCTGACAGCGTGGGCGATTCGCCGGTCGTGCCGGTGACGACCAGTCCGTCGCTGCCGGAGTCGACCAGCGCCAGCGCGAGCTTGCGCGCCTCCTCGTAGTTAACCCCGCCCTCCTCGTCGAACGGCGTGATCATGGCGGTAACGAGTCTTCCTATATCGACCATGGCTAGACCTTCCTTCCTGGCTCGAGCAGCAGCCCCTTCGCCAATACTTCCTCAGCAATCTGCAGCGCGTTCAGGGCGGCGCCCTTCCTCAGGTTGTCCGACGCCAGCCACATGGCGACGCCATTCGGGTGGGACACGTCCTGCCGGATGCGGCCCACCAGCACGTCGTCCACGCCCTCGGCGTCTATCGGCATCGGATACACGTTCCGCACGGGGTCGTCCACGACTCTTATGCCCGGGAACCCGGACAGGATTTCGCGAACCTCGCCTGCACCCATCGGCTCGTCGAACTCGATGTGCACCGCCTCGCTGTGCCCAACCATCACGGGCACCCTCACGCACGTCGCCGACACTGCCAGATCCGGTTCGTGCAGAATCTTGCGCGTCTCGTTCAGCATCTTCAGCTCTTCGTTTGTGTAGCCGTTACCCTGAAACGGCTCGATGTGCGGCAGCGCGTTGAAGGCGATCCGGTGCGGGTAGACGCTCGGCTGCATTCGCTTGCCGTCCAGCTCGCCCGCCGTCTGCGAGCGCAACTCCTCCACGGCCGCGGCGCCGGTGCCCGACACCGACTGGTACGTGTCAGCGATTACGCGGCGCACGGGGTTGACGTCGTTCAGCGGCTTGAGCGCCATCACCAGCGGCGTGGTCGAACAGTTGGGACTCGCGATGATCCCCTTGTGGCTGCGCAGGTCGTCGGCGTTGACCTCCGGCACTACCAGCGGCACGTCCGGGTCCATGCGAAAGGCCGAGCTTTTGTCGATGACCACCGCGCCCTGCCGCACAGCCAGCGGGGCCACCTCGCGGCTGACGTCGCCGCTCGCCGAGATGAACACGATGTCCACCTCGCTAAGCAGCTCGGCCGTGACGGCCTCCACTTCGATCTCCTGCCCCCTGACCTTGAGCCGCCTGCCCACCGACCGGCTGGACGCGCATAAACGCAACTCGCTCACCGGAAAGTCCCGCTGTTCCAGGATGTCGAGAAACACGCTGCCAACGGCGCCCGTCGCGCCGACGACGGCGATTTTGCACTGGTCCAATATCCGCTCTCCTCCGCTGTACGCCCGGCGCTATCGCCCGGCCTATTCCCTGCTTGCGCCCGCTTCGGGTCGCCCAGCGACTATTGCTCGCAAAATGATACCTATTTTGGAATGATTTTGCCATAGGATACGAGTGCTATCGGTAGGGGCGGGTTTGAAACCCGCCCAAGCGCTCGCCGCGGAGACCCTGTTGCGCGGAGTGGAGTGCGCACTTATAGTTGTTCACACGCGGCCCGGCGGACGCCGAATGCTAAGGGCGCATCCCCCGGCAGACCAGGGAGAGCAGACCGGACCGACCAATGAGCGACAGCGCTGCCAGAATACAGGACGAACTCGCCCTCGTGGCTGAGTTGCACGCCGCGCCGTGCATGGCCGTCTTTGCCGTCGCGGGGGCGGGCACGCAGGCCATCGCGTGGTTGCTCAGCGTGGCCGGGGCGTCGCGCAGCGTCCTGGCACTGGGTGTACCGTACTCGGCGCCCGCGCTGGCCGAGCTGGTGGGACACGCTCCGGAGCAGGCCGTGTCCAGGCAGACCGCGCTCGACATGGCGCGCGCCGCGTACCGGCGCGCGCTGCGCCTGCGCGAGGGCGGCGCGCCCGTGGCCGGCGTCGCCTGCACCGCCACAATCGCGACGGACCGCCCCAAGCGCGGCGAGCACCGCTGCCACGTCGCCTACTGGACCGGCGCCGGCTCCGCCGTGTTCAGCCTGCACTTCGACAAGGGCCTTCGCGACCGCGCCGGCGAGGACGCCGTTGCCAGCAGGCTCGTCTTGTACGCTTTCGCCGAGGCCGCGGGCGTACCAAGCGAACTCGCGCTCGGCCTGGACGACCGCGAGGCCGTCGAAGTGGAGCGCTTGTCCTACGGCGACGCCGTGAGCGCGCTCGCGGCGGGCCACGTTGACGCGGCCCTGGTCGCCGGAGGATCCGCCGAGGCGGACGCGCCCGTGAGCGGCGCGGTCCTGCCCGGCTCGTTCAACCCGCTGCACGACGGCCACCGACAGCTCGCCGAAGCCGCCTCCCGCATCCTGGACGCGCCGGTGACGTTCGAGCTCTCGATAACCAACGTCGACAAGCCTCCGCTCGCCGAACCCGAAATCCACTGCAGGCTGGCTCAGTTCGACGACTCGGAAAGCGTCGCCGTCACCAGGGCGCACGTCTTCTACCGCAAGGCCGCGCTGTTCCCAGGTTGCGTCTTCGTAATCGGGTACGACACCGCCGTGCGGCTGGTGGACCCGCGCTACTACGCCGGCAGCTACGCCGTGATGGTGTCCGCGCTCGAGAGCATCCGCATGCAGGGCTGCTACTTCCTGGTGGCGGGCCGCGTCCACGGCAGAAGGTTCCGCACGCTGGCCGACGTTACCCTCCCGCACGGCTTCGAGGACCTCTTTGACGCCATCCCCGAATCGGCCTTCCGGCAGGACGTGTCCTCTACGGAACTGCGCGGCGCGCTCGAGGCGCGGCGGTAAAGCGGTGCGCTTCAAGGACATTCGCGAGTTCGCCGCCTTCCTCGAATCCCGGGGCGAGCTGCGCCGTGTGCGCGCCCCGGTCAGCCGGGACCTCGAGATCACCGAGATCACCGACCGCGTCATCAAGTCCGGCGGTCCGGCGCTGCTGTTCGAGAACGTAGTTGGCTACGATGCCCCGCTGCTCATCAACATGTTCGGCACCCACCAGCGCACGGCGTGGGCGCTCGGCGTCGAGCACGTCGACGAGCTCGTGGCGCGCGTGCGCAGGCTGTTGTCGCTGACGCAGGGGCCGCCCACCGGCCTGGGCGCTCGCCTGGGCGCCCTGGGCGACGTTCTCGGCGTTGCGAGGGCACGGCCCAAGCTCGTGCGCCGCGCACCGTGCCAGGAGGTTGTGCTAACCGGCTCGGACGTCGACCTGAACGTCATGCCCGCGCTCAAGTGCTGGCCCCTGGACGCCGGGCGCTTCATCACCCTCCCACTCGTCATCACGCGAGATCCCGACAGCGGACGGCGAAACGTGGGCATCTACCGGATGCAGATTTACGACGAATGCACCGCTGGGCTGCACTGGCAGACGCACAAGGTGGGCGCGGCCCACCACGACGCGGGCGTGCGCGGCGGCCTCGAACGCCTCGAGGTGGCGGTAGCCGTGGGCGGCGACCCGGCGACCATCTGGGCCGGCTCCATGCCGCTGCCTCCCGACCTTGACGAGCTTGCCATTGCGGGCGTCATACGCGGTGAGGCTGTGCAGGTAGTGAAGTGCAAGACCGTGGACCTCGAAGTGCCCGCCAACGCGGAGTACGTGATCGAGGGCTACGTGACGCCCGGCGAGCTGCGGCCGGAGGGGCCGTTCGGCGATCACACCGGTTACTACTCCCCGGCGGAGGACTACCCCTTCATGCGTGTGACCGCCATCACCCACCGGCGCGACCCCATGTACCCGACGACCATGGTCGGGCGGCCGCCCACCGAGGACTTCTTCATGGGAAAGGCGAGCGAGCGGCTCATGCTGCCCGCCCTCCAGATGGCCGTGCCGGAGATAGTCGACATGAACATGCCCGCGGAGGGCATCTTCAAGAATTTCGTGATTGTCTCGATGAGGAAGCGCTACCCTGGCCACTCGCAGAAGGTGATGCACGCCCTGTGGGGCATCGGGCTGCTCATGCTGGTAAAGGCCATCGTGATCGTGGACGACTACGTAAACGTTCAGGACCTTTCCGAGGTCGCCTGGCGCGTCGGGGCGAACATAGACCCCGCGCGCGACATTACGCTGTCCGGGGGACCGACGGACGACCTCGACCACGCCTCCGCCGTACCCCGCTACGGCGGCAAGATCGGCATCGACGCCACAGCTAAGGGGCCTATCGACGGCTTCACCCGCGAGTGGCCGCCGGACATCGTGATGACCGACGAAGTCAAACGCATGGTCACCAATCGCTGGTCGGAGTACGGCATTTGACTGCTCTGCGAACTCCGGACCCGCATGATCCCTTCCCCCTTGACGGGGGAAAGGCTAGGATGGGGGTGACACGAAACCCGCCCGGTGTGATGATCAACCATGACCACACTCACAAACACAGCCCGCAAAGTACCGCTCATGCTGGGGGCCATCAACTTCCAGGAGAGCCTCTACGCCCTGCCGTTCGCATACACCGGGATGCTGCTGGCCGCGCGCGGTCTGCCGACGTTGGGCCAATTCGTGTGGATAACCGTCGCTATGGTCAGCGCCCGCACCGTCGGCATGGCCGCCAACCGCGTCATCGATCGCCACGTCGACGCCCGCAACCCGCGCAACGCCGGACGCCACCTGCCCAGCGGCCGGCTCCATGTGGCGGACCTCGGGGCGCTGACGGCGGTGGCGCTGGTCGTCTTCCTCTTCGCCGCGTGGCAGCTCAACACGCTGGCCCTCGCTCTCGCGCCCGTCGCCGTCGCCTACCTGGTGTTCTACCCCTACACCAAGCGCTTCACCTGGGCCGCCAACCTGCTGCTCGGCTGGGCGCTCGCCATCGCGCCGTCCGCCGCCTGGATAGGCGTGACCGGCAGCTACGGCTGGCAGCCATTCGTGCTCTCATTGGCCGTCGCCACCTGGGCCGGCAGCTTCGACATCCTGTACCACACCCAGGACCGCGACTTCTACGAGCGCGCCGGCCTGTACTCCGTGGCGCGCAGGTTCGGCGTGGCCGGCGCGTTCCGGCTGGCCCGCGCGCTCGACGTGGTCGCGGTTGCGTGCGTCCTCTCGTTGGGGCTGTGGTTCGCGCTGGGCTGGCCGTACTACGCCGGCTGCATCATCGCGGCGGCGCTGCTGGTCTACAAGCACACCCTGGTCTCCCCCGACGACCTTTCCCGCTTCGGCATGGCCTTCTTCCGCATCAACGCCTACGTCTCCACCTCCGTGCTCACCGGGACGCTGGTTGCCCTTCTGATACAATAGGCGACAACCCAATTCGTCATTCCCGCGAACGCGGGAACCCATCGGACGGTGCTTGGCGGCGAAACGCGTAGGGGCGGGTTTCAAACCCGCCCGGTTGGCCGGCCTGCCGAAGGACCGCCGCCCGAACCACCATAGGCGATTACCATGCCACACCCCCTCGAAAACCTCCCCGTCGTCGTCGGCATCACCGGAGCAAGCGGCTCGGTTCTCGCCGCCGCCGTCATCGACCAGCTGCTCTCGATGGACGTGCCGGTTGTCGCCACGGCGTCCTCCGCCGCGCGCATGGTGTGGCGCGAGGAGATGGAGGAGTCGTTCGGCGCGGCGCTGGAGCGCTGGGACTCCGCCGGGGCCTTCACGTTTCACCCCGTGGGCGAGCTCCGCGCCCCCATAGCCAGCGGCACGTTCCCGACGCTCGGCATGGTCATAGTGCCGTGCAGCATGGCCACGGTCGCCGCGGTCGCGCACGGCCTGGCGGACAACCTCGTGCGCCGCGCCGCCGACGTCTGTATCAAGGAGCGGCGCCCCCTCGTCATCGTACCCCGCGAGTCCCCGCTCAGCGCAATCCACCTGCGGAACATGGCCGAACTCGCCCAGCTCGGCGCGACGATACTGCCGCCGGAGCCCGCCTTCTACCTGCGCCAGCGCACCATCGACGACGTGGTCCAGTTCGTGGCCCAGCGCGCCCTGTCCGCCCTCGGCGTAACCGACGCCCTCCCCCCCAACATGCGCTACCAAGGCCCGCGCACCCCGTGATTTCCCGAGCGCCCATCTCCTGTCATTCCGAGCGGAGCGGAGCGCAGCTGAGGAATCCAGGGCGGTCGGCCACCATACCGTAGGGGCGGTTCGCGAACCGCCCGGCCGTCGTCGGTCACCCAACCGTAGGGGCGGTTCGCGAACCGCCCGGCCGCGAAGGAAACGAGAGCTAGCCCGTGAACACCGAAAACGTCCGCGAAGAAGGCGTCAACGTCCACCTTGCGCAACTGCTGCGCAACAAGGGAGTGTCCGCGAGAGCCGAGCGGCGCAGCCGGGAGGGCGCCCCGGACGTGCGTGCCGACCTGCGAAGCGGCGATCTGGTCATCCTGGAATGCAAGTGGGAGGAATCGAGCGGCCTGTTGGAAGGCCAGCTCGACGGCCGACTGTCCGACTTCCCCGACGCACTGGGCCTGTTGGGCGTGCTCTATCCCGCAAGGCTCCGACAGGAAGAAGACACGCAAGCCGCCCTGGAGTCGGCTACCGACCTGCGGTGGTGGGTGCACGGCACGCGCGGCAAGCCAGTCAGTGAGCGCATCGTTAGGACCGGCTCGGTTGCGGATCTTGCCGACAATCTGCGCACTCTGCCGCTGGAGCTGGAAGGCGTCGACCGCGTGGCCGCCGCCGCCGGAGCGGTGGGCTACGCCCTGGAACAGGCCGCGGGGCAGATCGGCAAGCACGCCCGAGTTCGCCGCCGTATCGCCGACATCATTGCCGACACCGACAAGGAAAAGGACCGCGCCGCCGCGCTCCGCATCGGGTGCCTCGTGCTCTTCAACGCCCTCGCCTTTCAGGATCGCCTCGCGGCCGCCAATGAGGACGTTCCGACGGTCCGCGAGTCGCTCAGCCGGGGCATCACGGGGCTGCGCCAGGCTTGGCGGAACATCTGCGACCACATCGACTACGTTCCGGTCTTCGAGTTGGCGGCAGACATACTGCACGTCCTTGGCGACGGACCTGAAGACGTGCAGGCGCCGGCGATAGCCCATCTCGTCAAGGCGATGGAGGACACGCGGCGGCTCGAAGGCCACGACCTGTCGGGCCGGCTCTTCCACACGCTGCTGACGGACGCCAAGTTCACCGGCGCCTACTACACGTCCGTGCCGGCAGCCACCCTGCTGTCTCGTCTCGTGTTTCACAACTGGCCGGAGGGCGTGGACTGGAGCGACCACGAGTTCCCCGGTTCGCTGAACGTCGCCGACCTCGCCTGCGGCACCGGAACCCTCCTGATGGCGGTAGCAGCCGAGGCCGAACGCCTCCATACGGACGCGGGCGGACAGGACGCCGCCAGTCTGCACAAGGCGATGGTCGAGATGGCGTTGCACGGCTACGACGTCCAGCTCTCCGCAGTCCATTTCGCCGCCACCAGCCTGGCAATGCTCAACCCCGACATCCAGTTCGACCGCATGAATCTGTATGTGATGCCCTTGGGCGTGGAAGGCTCGAACGTGTCCCTCGGCTCGCTCGACTTTCTCGGAGAGAGCGAGGCGGCGGTCCAGTTCGCCCTGTCCTCCGAAAGCACCGGAGTAGCGACCAGCGATGCGTCGAGAGTGTCCGGCGCAGGTTCTCGCGGAGCCGAGGAGGGAGTCACCGCTACGCTACCGGACCTGGACCTCGCTATCATGAATCCGCCGTTCACCCGCTCGGTGGGCGGCAACCTGCTGTTCGGCAGCCTGCCCGCAGCCGAACGGCGCACCCTTCAGAACGAGCTGTCCCGCCGCCTCAAGTCCCGCCAGGCGTCGGCCACCGCCGGACTCGGCGCCGCATTCGTCGCGGCCGCCGCGCCCAAGCTGCGGCCGGGCGAAGGCAGGTTGGCGCTCGTGCTGCCCGCCACGGTATGCACCGGCCCGTCCTGGGCGCAGACCCGCGCCCTCATCGAACGTGACTTTAACCTCGACTTGGTCATCTCGTCTCACGACCCCCTGCGCTGGAACTTCTCGGACAGCACCGACCTGTCAGAGGCGCTGCTCATCGCCACGCGCCGCCCCGTCGACGGCGAATCGACGTTGCACCGCACGACGTTCGTGAACCTGTGGCAGAACCCGGACGGCGTACTGGATGCCCACCGCGTCGCGAAGGCATTCGCCACCACCACACCGGCCATGTACGAGTCGGACGGCACGGCCCTGCTGGAGGTGGACGGTCGTCACGTGGGCGAGGTGTTTTCGATTCCGGAACTGGCGTTCCAGGGCAAGAAGTGGCCGGGCGTCCAGTTCGCCCGCGCCGACCTTGTTCGCGCCGCGCTCATCCTGCTCGACGACGGGCAAGTATGGGTGCCTGGCAATACACCGGGGATTGGGACCAAAATCCCAATGTGCACGCTAAACCAACTCGGTCAGGTGGGCCCAGACCGGCGCGATGTGTGGGACGGCTTTGAACGCACCGAGTCTGTAACAGCCTACCCAATGGTGGAAAACCACGACACCGAACAAAGAAAACGCATGTCGGTCGGCCCGGACATATACTTGGCTCCATTAGCCAAGCCCCGGCCCGGCCGCAAACTCAAGAAGGTTGATCAGCTTTGGCCCAAAGCCGGCCGGTTACTCGTTTCAGAGAGACTCAGGCTGAACACTGTTCGTGTTGTCGCGATGCGGTCAGACACCCGTGTCCTATCAAACGTGTGGTGGCCGATTCGCATGGATGACGCGGCGGCGGAGAAGGCGGTCGCAGTCTGGCTGAATTCCTCTCTTGGCCTCTTGAGCATTCTGGCCCAACGTACCAGCACCGAAGGCGGCTGGGTCGCCATGAAGAAGGCCGACCTAGAGCGACTGCCGGTCCTGGACACCAGCCAACTCTCACTATCGCAGCTCAAGGCGATGACTGACTTGTTCGACGAATTGTCGGAAGAGGAGTTCGAGCGCCTGCCCGCGATGCGGGAGTGTCAGTCCCGCCGCGCCCTCGACGACGGCCTGTCCCGCATCCTCGGCCTGCCGGACCTAAGCTCACTCCGCACCCTGCTCGCCACCGAGCCCGTAGTCTCCAACCGCCGCCTCTAAGCGCCCAGTCCAAGCAGACACGATCCCCTTCTGAGCATCCAACGAAATCCGACACGACCCCGCCTCCCGTCATTCCCGGGAAAGCGGGAATCCAGTGAGGCAAGTCTCGTTTTTCAGGAAGTACACTTTCCAGCCGTGTTAGACTCTTCAGTGGCTCATCTTGCGTACTTTACCCACAAAGATACGCCGCCAAGAACCGCGAGTCCAACTACCGCAGGAACGAACCACCACTGCTGGAGGAGCCAGATCGTAGCTGTGACGAATCCACCAAGGGCAATTAGGATGCTAACGATCACCCAGAACGCAGCTTGATCCTTCTTCATCTCTACCGACCTACTCGAGCAGACGAATGACGGCTGCGGCTGCGGCCGTTCCCAGACTCATGCCTGTTACTACTATGGCCAAGAGCTTCCACGCAATCGAGGAATCTAGCTGGCTGATTCTCTCAGTCAGCCGAACTTCCAAAGCTCCAATTTCCTTTGCCAAGTCCTCCTTGGCGAGAGCCAAGTCTTCCTTCGTCGCCATAGACGTCATTTGTCCTTCAATGTAACTGATTCTCTGTTCAGGTGTAACCAGACTGACCTCCACTTGTGTGTCAGTGCTCGCACTCGAACGCTCTGCCTTCCGCCTCGAACCTCACCAGAACGTTCCAGTCGACTCCGACTTGGGCGTCCGCATTGCGGACACACTTTGACGCGGGTCCACCTGGCCCCAATTCCATTCTACCTTCGGAACAAGTTTAACTCAGACGAACAATTCTTGCAGGACGGCTTCTGCCGTAGCCGTCTCAACTACCCGCAAAACGCCATTGACACGCGCCGCACATCCGTGCTGCTCTCCCCCACATGCCAACCACAACCACCGTACTCGCCACCCGTTCCCTCCGGGCCATCGCCGCGCCGCCCTCCCGAACCAGCCGGCTTTCGAACAAGGAGGTCCCGTCTCATACCAACTCCAAAATCTCTCAGAACCGCCTTATACGCTCTCAAATTGATCTCAACCGGGCGTCCCAGCCGACGAGTCCCAAGTACGAATCGCGCAAAACGAATGGGAATTATATACAGTTTTAGACGCGCCTAACCCCGGCTCTCTCTTTCGCCGCGATTTCTTTATCCCTAGCTACATGAAGCCAAAGTACATTGTACTCAATGCAGTGTAGAGTGCGACTGCTACTATCATCAACAATATTACAAGTATCCTCATTTTTGCCTACAAAGCCACCTGACTAATTCTCTTGTTCTACACCCATGTAGTTGCTCACCACTACCATCCCTCTCTGGGCCTGAACAACGACCCCAGGGTACTCCGCAAGGATGCGCGGTGCAGGGCTAGCTTGAACCGATAACGCTGCTACCAATATGGACGTGGAAATCCATGCCTGACATGAAACACATTGAGAGTATGGACTGCTTGGATACAATGTCCACGTATGACTACATCTCTCGGCACGCTTTCTCAACTCGGATACCGAGCTCCTCCCCTTCTCTCTTAGCCATGCATTCAAGTCAAACTTGATCGAAACTCTAACGGCTAACACGGATAACGTAACTGCAAGAATGTACAGAAGTACCTTCCACCAGGGCACCAACAACACTTCGATGATTTCGTGGCTCAATTGAACTCCTTTCACCGCGATTTCCCTTACTAATATTATACACCGCCCAGGCCGACTCACTGACATAACACGTAAAAGCCCCGCAGAATCGCAGGGCCTAAACTCGTCTATCTTGCCGCGGTTTTCCTACTTGATTATTCCGTCTAATCCGACTTTAGTCAAAGCCTTCTTCAAGCGTTGCTCTTCGAGTAAGGCATCCTGCAACTCCTTCATGCGCTCAGGTATCTCATTCATAAAGTTGTGTGGAACGCTTTTACTACCTCCCTCCAACAGATACATTGATCCAGAAACATTGAAGTCCAACCATTCAGACTCTACGGCGGTTTGGAGAGAGCCAGCTTGAGAGAACACACCGCGTAGATTCTCTCTCAAAGCAACTACGTGCTTCTGATTCTCGTTGTACCGCACAACCAACTTTGCCATTTCTTCATTCACGTTAATCATCACTCCTTTCTACTACCTCCGTTTAGAGAAACTACACGCTCTATCCTTTGCCGCGTAGCTTCTTCATTGTGCTTACTATGTTGTTCAGTGTTCTCATTGCGTCCTCTTTCGTGAGACTCTGAATACCCTCCTTCCCTGTCCCGCCGTGTTCTTCGTTGTGAGCTTCATTGGCGAAGACGACAGGATCATGTGGGCCTTCGCTGCCCGCGTCTATAACGTGCCCATCCCCAAAGTCAACCGACATATCGCTAGGGAGACGTGTGTTCGTCTCGCCCGTCGTAAAGTGCTCTGTTGCCCAGCTAACTCTCCTCTCCTTTCTCACTCTCTTCACCTCGGTTCTTCAAATACTCCCATTCCTCCTTCGGCGGCCCTTGCATCGCTGCCCAAGCCACATTCTCAGGAGTGTCCGGGATAGGTTCCGGCATCTCATTCTTCACTGGACGGCCCCTGGGCCGCTTCTTCTCGTCTTTCGGCATTTGTAACCTCCTCTACTACTATTATACCCCGTTTGACCAATGTGCCAACCTGTATTGACGGCAGCATTCCAAATGCGCTAGAATCAAGTTGCTACAGTGGGCGTATTCAACCCTACTTAACCCGAAGAAGCGAGTCTCAAGGCCGAGCAGATAGGACAACAAAGTTCCCTTTTCTCGTGTCCCCTTCTGGCTCGCTTCTTCGGGGTTGAACCACTGTAGCAAGTGTTCTCTCTAACGGCAGCCAGGAGGGGGCTTCCCACTTGCTCAAACCTCTCAAACATAGGATCGGCTTTTGGATCCTCATTTCGCTGATCCCTGCCGCGATTCTGTTCGTGCTTGGCTTTATGATCGGCTTCTACAACGAGTTCACCCGCAGCGATTCTGAACTCGCCGCACAGATAGCCGCTTTCTGCCTACTACACATTGTGTGGGCATTACCGACTGGACTCGTGCTCTTGATATGGGGCAACGTCGAGTTCAACCGCGCCTATCGTGTAGCAAGGCAGTACGCCGAGCGTCACGGCTGGCTCCCCATCTCTCGCACCAACTGGCGCAACCGCAAGGGCAGCAACGTAACTCTCGCAGTCTCTCAAGCCTTCCAGAAACGAACATATCTACTGATGATTGAAGGTGACGGCGAGACAATCACCATCGACGAGTTTGAATCCGCGCTATGGGCCTTGCAGTTTGGAGACTGGCTCTGGCGCGAACTGCTAATAGACAATGCCGCCCCCAACAGGGAAGACATAGAGGAGAAGAGAGTAGAATGGGAAACAACAGCCCTAGTACCGAGCAACCGATAACCCACGACTTCGACGAACAGGAACTAGACAATTTCGGAGACACTCTAAATCGGCTCACGTCCTGCGACTGCCCTGCTTGCGTCCACTATCGCCGCTGGCTATGCCATCCGCAGCGAACGAAGATGCTGCTTAGGCTACAGAATCGACTTCGTGAGTTGAGACAGTCAGCCCTAAAGCGATTCTCAGACAATCCCTTCCGCCCTCCTAATCTCACTCCCGAACAGATAGAACGCATCGAGGAGCGCAACAAAGCTCTACGCATCTTCAGGGAGACAGGGGATGAAGGGCCTGCCATCGAAGTAGGGATATTCCCAAAGCCTAAGACTGAAAACTAAGCGATAAGGTCAGCGTACCTAAGCTGCCGGCCATTCAGCCCTCTTACCATGTTCCCCATCTGTTCTATCGTGTCCAGTGGGCGGTCATTGTGCCTGCCCGAAAACTCCGAAATGTACCGGCCCAAATGCTTCAGGCTCATGTGGTGATACGTCCCATCGTAACCGCGCTTGAGCATACTCCAATGTGACTCAATCCCGTTCGTGTGAGCCTGCCCCTTCACGTACTCCCCCACGCCGTGAGAAACGGCCTCGTGATTCTCCAGCCCCTTGTATGCCGCCGCCTCGTCCGTGTAGACCTTCACTCCCTTAGCCGTGTTGTCCTTCACTATCTGCTGTAGGGTTGCCTTGTCCGTGCTGTCTACAACGACAGTGTGGATAGTGTTAGTCTCCCTGTCCTTTATCCCCACTACAGGAACCTTACCGACCGGGCCGCGCCCCGCCTTCAGCTTCTTGTTGGAATGCTTGTTCTTCTCCTTGCCGCCGATGTAAGTCTCATCGACCTCTACAGGGCCAATGAACTCAAACTGTTTGTCCTGCCACGTCTCCCTGATTCTGTGAGCCAAATGCCACGCCGTCTTTTGGGTTACGCCTAAGTCACGATGCAGCTTCATGCTCGACACTCCCTTAAGGTTGGTAGTTACCAGGTAGAACGCTATGGCCCATGTGCTCAGGGGAAGGTTAGAACTGTGCATCAATGTGTTAGTCCTAACGCTGAAATACTTGCGGCAAGCCTTACACCTGAAAGGCTGTGGCTTACGGCTCTTGACCTCTCTAACGTCGTCGAGTGAGCCGCAGAAGACACAGGCTACGCCATTGGGCCAGCGCGTCTCAATGAACCACTTCTCGGCCTCGGCCTCATCCGAAAACTTGTTGACAGCCTCAATAAGGCTCATGCCCTTGCGGTAATGCTTACCAGGGCCGCTTTGCTTCTTACTCATAGCCCTACCTCCGTCTACTATTTATGGAACTATTTTACACCATCCTTCTATTTTTGTCAAGGTTTTAGACAGCAAATCGCTCTACCCCTCTAACGTGAATATACACCGGAACTGCGCGGCTGTTGCCACGACTTACGAAATCCGGTGTATATATAGAATATGGAGGATGTTCCCTACTTGGAAGTAGGGCGCGGATTCAAACCCGCCGGAGGCCACCTAACCTTGCAGTTCGATCCTGCTATCCTCCGCCAGATTATTGTACACTGTTGCGGGGAGCCGGAGCTACGGGCGGATGGCTACGTGAAAGGCGCAACTCCTTTTCTCCCCGCAAGTCCTTCTCATGGGTGCTAAGCCTCCCGAATGAGCTACACTCTCAGAGGGTGTCCCAATGACATATAGGCTACTCAAAGCTTTGCTCGGCTTGATCCTCATTACGTCTCTGATACTCGGCGGCTGCGGTAGCCAGCAGGAAGAGCCTACCCCGCCTCAATTTCGGTATGACCCTCTTGGCCCCGACCGCGACTGTAGTGACTTTACCACCGAAGCTGAAGCAACAGCGTTCTTTGTTGCAGCCGGTGGGCCAGATAGTGACCCACATAGACTTGACCAAGATAGAGACGGAAGACCTTGCGAAGCATTGCCATAGATAATAGGAGACTGATTCAATGTACTTCAACAACTATCCTACGCAAGTGATTGATGCGTTGATTGAACTTCTGACTGAATCGCTTGTTGATAGTTGCGTACAAGCCGGTCTAGATGTCCCTCTCCTGCTAGACTCACACTATCAACGTATGCTTCCGTCTCTTGCCCACTTGAACCAACAAGAAGCCGAGTTGCTCCGCACTCTTTACAAATCAATTGCTCATACTTCCTCTCTTTCATAATCTTACCTCCCGGCTCTACACAGAAGCCTTGTCTAAAACTGTATATAATTCCCAAACGAATCGGAATGAGACACTTTTGCCGAAATTTCCCATCCGGCAGCCGTCAGCTCGACCCGAACACGCGCCCGACGCGGCCCCCTCTCCCGCCCCCCGCTTGCCCCATGCCCCGCATTCGCCATACAATACGCCCCAGCCTTCACGCCACACCACACGTAGGAGCCATACCGCCGTGATTCACTCGCTCGACGCCATCAAGGCCATCAACGACGGTCGCCAGGACTCGGTAGTAGTCAGCACCATGACCCCAAACCGCTACTGGGAGTCGGTCTCATCCAACAAAGACCTGGACCTGCCGATTTTCGGCGCCATGGGCAAGGCATCGTCCGTCGCCCTGGGCCTCGCCCTCGCCCGCCCGGACAAGCGAATCGTGGTGCTGGACGGCGACGGCGGCCTGCTGATGAACCTCGGCTCGCTTGTCACCATCGCCGACCAGGAGCCGGATAACCTGGTCCACTTCGTGTTCGAGGACGGCATGTACTTCACCACCGGCGGGCAGCCGGTGCCGGGCGCGGGCAGGGTAAACCTGGCCGGCATAGCTAAGGACGCCGGCTTCCGGGAGAGCTTCGAGCTGGACAACCTCGAGGACCTGGTCAACGAGCTTCCCAACATAATGAGCGCCAGGGGCCCCGTCTTCGTATGCCTGAAGGTGACGCACGGCGACGAGCTGCCCGAGGTCTACATCGGAGACACCGCCGGGGCGATGCGCCGCATGGCGGCCAAACTGCGCGAAGAGTAGCTCTCCGTGTTCGACTTTCACATGCACCCACCAGAACCCTACTTGACATCTCCCACAATCGCCATTTTGTAGCTGGAAACGCAGTCCGACAGGGTCTTGACAGGTCCTAGTGCGTACCATATAATGCGACCAAAGGTACGCAGCGAAAGATACGCGGAATCGGACTCGAATATGGCGAACGTCAAGAGGAATCAGCTATCCCCGCTTCAGGTGAAGAACCTGTCCAAGCCAGGCTCTTACACGGATGGCGGCGGGCTGATGCTCAAGGTCCACAGAAGCGGCGGGAGGCAATGGCTTCTCCGGCTCACCATCAACGGCATACGCCGGAACATGGGGCTGGGAGGCTACCCCGACGTTAGCCTTGCCGAGGCGCGGCGGCGGGCACAGAAAATGCGAACGGCGATTCAGGAAGGACGCGATCCCATCGCCGAGCGCAAGGCCCTCGCCGCTTCTCCACCGTCGCCCGCAATCCCTACATTCGCAGACGTTACCGAGACTGTGATTGAGTTGCGCGCGCCCACATGGTCGAGCGAGCGTCACGCGACACAATGGCGGGCGTCTTTGAGAATCCACGCGATCCCGACGCTAGGTCATATGCCGATTGACAGTATTACCACCGCGGACGTTCTCTCGGTGTTGATCCCCATTTGGCACGAGAAAGCCGCCACCGCTACCAGCCTTCGGCAGCGTATGAGCACCATCTTTGACTATGCCGTTGCAATGAACTTGCGTGCGGACAATCCGGCCAACGGCGGCGTGCGCGCCGCCCTGCCCCGCCGCCCTCTTCGCAGGCGTCACCATCCAGCTCTACCCTATACCGAAGTGCCGACCGCGCTCACGGCGGTTGATGCCTCCCACTCAGGAGCAGTCACAAAGCTCGCGTTCACGTTCTTGGTGTTGACCGCGGCGCGGGCGGGCGAAGTGAGAGGCGCAACCTGGCACGAAATAGACCTGGACGCCGCCACATGGACGGTTCCCGCTGAGCGCATGAAGGCGCGACGCGAGCATCGCGTACCGCTGAGCAAGCAAGCATTGGAAGTTCTCGAAAGGGTGCGGACGCTCGGAAGCGGCAGGGGATTGGTGTTCCCATCGAATCGCAAAGGCGGCGGGCTATCCAACATGGCCTTCAGCATGGTCATGCGGCGATGTGGACTGGATGCCGTACCGCACGGGATGCGTACAAGTTTCAGAAACTGGACTCTTGAACAGACTGCGACGCCCTGGAGCGTTGCCGAGGCCGCGCTTGCCCACGTGCTCGGCGATACTGTAGCCAGCGCCTACGCCAGAAGTGACCTTTTCGAAAAGAGGCGCGAGTTGATGGAGGCGTGGGGGCGATATGTACTCGGCGAAAGTTGACACGATTCAGCTATATGTTATATTGTTCTAATCAAGACCCCAGGATGTAGTTGATGCAAGGAGAGCTTAACGGGTGCCGCCCACCCATACGGGCGAAGGTCCTAGCGGAAACGGTCAAAGGGTGGGCCGGGCTGCGAATCTCGCCAAGCCCTCATGACAACCGAAGGCTAGCAGTCTTAGTCTAGCATTCACAAAGCCCCACCAGCGTACGCGGACTCCTCGACCTAGAACGCATGAAAATTCATGTGATTCAGGTGGTGGAGTCCGTTTTTTTTGACCATCTGTGGCACTGGAGGAGGCGCGTAATGAGTACAGATAGCTTGATGAGCCTGAGCGAAGTGATGTCCGAACTTAGGGCATCGAGGTCGAAAATCTACTGGCTAATAGGACGTAACGGACTGCCACGGCCGGTGAAGATTGGCAGGAGCAACTTCTGGCTGAAATCAGAAGTCGACGCATGGCTGGCGGCGCGGCCGCGCGCCGAAATCGCGGTTGAGGGCTGAGCGTGACAGCGCAAGCGCGGGAAGACCCGCGAGGCGATGTTCTGATGCGCCCCGACCTTGAGCAAAACGGAAGGCTCGCCGACGACGGTGAGTGACGGCTAAGAGCATGAAGAAGACCCGCAGATTGCGGCTGCGGGCCTTCGTGTCCAGCGACCCAAAGTGAGTGTGAGACAGTGTGAGACATGGAACCGGACAAGTCCCATTTTAGCGGAACCAACAGCCACGCGCAAGCGCCAACGATGTCTGAGTGGCTCGCCCGCTTGGACCGCGTCAAGCAATCGGGGCGCGGGTTTCAAGCCCTTTGCCCTGCGCACGACGACCGAAACCCCAGCTTGTCGTTAATCGAGGCTGACGACGGGGGAGTCATTCCAACCTGCTTTGCCGGCTGCGAACGGTTGGCCATCCACGCAGCCGTGTTTGGCAACTCAATCTCCGCGCCAAAACGAACGCCCGCGCTAGCCGCCAGGCGGAATCGACACAAACCTCAGCCGCTACCATCCGCCGGCCCCAATGTGCGCTTGTGGAAGTATCACGACGCCGCAGGCAAGATCGCGTTCGCGGTCGTGCGGCGCGACCCTGGCAAGCGATTCACTCAATGGGTTCCGACGACGGAGCCCGGCCTGTGGCTCCCGGAGGGGCCAAAGGGCCTACGCCCACTCTACCGACTGCCAGACCTGTTGGAAGCCGACGTAATCCACGTAGTCGAGGGCGAGAAAGACGCGGACGCGGTCCGGCATAGCTGGGACGTGGTATCGACCACCTGGTCAGGCGGCGTTGCTAACTGGAACTTGACGGACTGGCAGCCGCTCGCCGGCAAGCATGTGCTCCTCATAAGTGACGCCGACGACGACGCGGCGCTAGACAATCCCAACGCCATTGACCGCCCTGGACAGACCTACATGCTCCAGGTCGCCAACCACCTGCACAACCTCGGATGTTCCGTCAAGGTCGCTATTCCGCCACCTGGCGGCAAGGCCGACGTGAGCGACTGGATAACCAGAGATGGGCCGGCCGTCGCCCGAGACTACGTTCAGGCCATACTCAAACCTTTCGACGAGAGTATGATCCCGGAAGCTCCGCCGGACCCGCCGCCGCCATCCAACTCGCCCGCTGCCCTCGGTGGTTACCGAGGATTGATGCTGAGCGTAGAGGCGAGGGCCGCCGAGTACGCCGCTGACGCGCTACGATCGCGGTTTCGATACGACGGGTACAACTGGTATGCCTGGCAGCGCAACGCTTGGCGGCTCGGCGTGAGCGCCAGCGATGTTTTGAAGTCCCTGGTACACGACCGCTACCGACTCGCCGCGTCCGCTTCCGAGGCGGGCGAAACGGAAGTGGCGCAACTGCTCGCATCGTCTGCCAGATCGTGGAATGGCGCGATAAGCGCGCCCGTTAGGGATTTCCAATCGGCGCTCCACATCGCTCTGCTGCGGCCAACGCCGAAACTCAACCACAGCCTCATCGCAACGCCAAGCGCCGTGGTCAACTGGGAAACTGGCGAGCGCACCGACCTCGATCCCCGCCTGCATGACGTAACCGCCTCCACTTGTGGGGAGTACCGGCCCGCCGCTTTGCGAGAGTTGACCACTCACCTGCGGAAGCGGCTAAGCCACGCATTCACTGAGGACGAATGCACCGCGTTCGCCACGATGCTAGGGCTGGCCGTCACTCGCTGGGACATCGACCCGTCAATCTTGTGGCTGACCGGCCCCAGCGGTAGCGGAAAAAGTTGGATCGCGCAGCTGGTACAGGCGGCGTTCAGTGACCTCGCGCACGAGGGCCTGGCGCGCCGCGTCGAAGCTTTCGCATTCGAGAAGGCTGTCAATAACAGCCTGAAGGCCAATGCCGAGCGGACACAACGCGATTTGGATGCGATAGGAACCGTTTCCGTCGAAGAGGCGCGGCAACTACACCAGCAGCGCGAGCTGGGTACACATTGGGAGAGGCCGCGCGGCAACGCTACGCGGTTGTTCCTGGCGACAGCCGATGACCTCGCCAGTTGGCTCGCGGACCTTGGGGATGAGCTGCACGGCCAGCCCATATCTGACGTGTGCGCGTTGTACGAAAGGTCGACCGGCGAAAAGCTGACGCCGAGATCGCTAGGCCGCCACCTCCGGACCCATCCCAAATGGACGTCGGCGCGGGACACAACTGGCACGAAAATTCGGCGATTGGTGCTGAGAAACGAGCTATTGGCGTGAAATCATGGCCGTTTGGCTGTTTATTCGCCAGAGTCTGCATTCAAACTACACGTACACGCGCGTGAGAGGGGAACTGCACGATACAGGGGGTAAACGGCCAAACGGCCATGATGGAGGAATTGACGATGCTAAACACCCTGAAAAACTTGGACACCCGACGGGCGGGCGGCCCGACTCAGACCCCCTCGATTCTGGACGAATTCGGCATGAGGTTGACTTTCTGCCCGCATCAATGCCCAGCACTGATACACAGACACGGTCCGGAGTTGGGACCGCGAGCCGCGCATTGCGCCACCGACCGACCGGGCGGCTACGAGTTGACGGAGCCGACACCGCTTCAGGCAAGCGTCCTCCACGATCTGATCGACTTCATGGAGCGCCGCCATTGGCGGCCCGTCCACCGCGGCCGGCCGCGACTTCAGGCCGATCAACTGGTGACGGCGCTGGCGGCGACGCTTTGATGGCGCCACCCTGTGACACGTGGTGAGAAAGGAGATCACAATTGGTCGTACACCATGAGTACCACCCCGACCTATGCGAGCGCGACAATTGCTCGCTCTGCGACGCTTACGGAGCGGGCTACTTCAAGGGCAAGCTCGCCGCCTACACCGAAGTTCGCGCCCGACTGAGAGACGACACCCACGCGCCGGATTGCGGCTGCGAGCCGTGCTTGCTCATACGAGCCGCCCGCTCCTCGGGTCCGGCCCATAGGCGAGTCCGCGTGAAGCCGATCCTTACGCCGCCGCCGCCCGCACAGCCGGTGAGCGAACCCCTGGAACGGCTGTGCGTGGACTGCGACCACCCGTTTCTCACACCAAGGGCTAACCCCGATGTTCAGCAGTGCGAGTTTCACCGAGAGTTCAGCCGGCCGCGGAAGTTCAGCGAGCCGCGCGAGGCCCTATGATGCCGATTCGCCCTGAAGTGCGGTCGCGGTATCCGGAGGACTGGCGGGCGCGATCTCGCTTTGTCCGATTCGTCCGGGCGCGTGGGCGCTGCGAGTGGTGCGGAGCGGAACATGGCAAGCCACACCCCCGGACCGGCGCGATTGTGGTGTTGACCGCTGCCCACGTATTCGACAAGCGGCCCGAAGCGGCGAGCTTGTTGAACCTCGCCGCGCTCTGCCAGAAATGCCAGAAATGCCACAACGCCCACGACGCCGCCGACCGCGCCCAGGGGCGGCGCGAGCGAGCGCGGCGTGGCCAAGTCCGATTCGCGGGGATGTAGCGTGATGGCGCGCGATTGGCGGATCGCCGGCACACCGACCGGGCGCATGATCCGATGCCACGCTCCAAAGCACCCGCTGGAGCGGTCCAGGCCATCGCCTACGCGCCACCGCGTCAAGGTTTGGCATGAGTCTGTCGGCCAGCGATGCGGGCAACCGGAACACTGGTCAAAGACCATCGTGATTCGCCCGAATTGATGCGGAACGCCGAAAACAGGGGTTCGGGTGGCCCCAAATCCCGCCGTCAGGCCGCCAGGGGTAGGCCAGGGGCGATTTTAGGACGGCTTCAGGTATTCCGCGGGGGCGGGGGGGGCGGGGGGGCTATGGGTGGGCGTTTCTGAGGCGCTCCCTGGCGAACAGGAGACGTGATCATGGCCGGACAGACTGACCGAGACGCCAAAGCCCTGGCCGCACAGCGCGAGCGAGACCGCCAGCTCTCAATTGCGGACGTGTCCGCTTTGTGCGAGTACGTGCTTGAGATGGCCGATGTGGGCCAACTGGAGCGGCGACGCGCGGGCGGTGTGCCCATTGTTCCGGGCGGGCGCTTGTGGCTGGCCGTCAAGTTGTACCTCGACCACCGGGACGTCTTCGACGCTGCGCGGTCGGGGGAGTTCACGTCCATATCCGCGGCCGGCCGTGCTGCCGGAATCGCCGCCGCCATGCCGCGCCGCCGTCTTACGCTGGGGGCCGATCCTGCGAAATGGGCGCGAGCGTTGTTCTCCGCCGTGAGCCGCGACGAGCTTCACGCCGCCGCCGCCGTGCTGAATCAACTCGACGAGGTCCGCGAGGAGCAGAGGTCGGTGGCGATCCGGCGTGAGCGGGATCGGCAGCTTGGGCGCAGCCGAATCTCCCGAATCATTCATAAGGGCCGCAGTTGACGGGCGATGTGGGGGACCCTACGCTCGATTTTCCGGCTGTGTGATGGCCCCACGGCGGGGAAATCCGTCCTCCATCACTAGCAGCCCGTCCGAGGATTGACTGACGGGCCTTTGGTACAGGCGAGTTTAGACGGCGACAATTGTTGTTGCCGGGTGCAGCCACTGACGGACCAATAGCTTCGTACGCCTCACTGTGCCGACCACCCTGACTATGTTCGGGACACTTGTGGCAAACCTGTTGGTCGGCGCTTCGCGAAGCTGAGCCGCCCCAAAGCGGAACAGTTTGAGCAGGTTGTGGCCGGTGCAGATCAGCGACCACTCGCCGCTGACCTTCTCCAGGCCCCGCAGCAGGAACTGGCGGAAGCCCCGGCCCTGCTTGATCTGGCCGAATACCGGCTCCACCGTTTGCATCCGCAGAGCGTAGCGTTGCCGACCCCGTTTGGTCTGCAGCTTTCGGCGCATCCGGTCCCTGGGAGACAGATGACTGGGTATGCGACCTCGGGGCGCTGGCGGCACAACCCGGCCGTGGCGGGTCCGCTCCAGCGCCACGAACGGGTCCACGCCCAGCCCGTACAGACCATCGACCGCCTGTGCCGAGTAATAGCCAGCATCGGCGGACATCTCTTTGGGCACTGCGCCGACGTTGTCTATGGCCTCCTCCACCATCGCCACCGCCTGCTGCTTGTCCGAACTCTGGTTGGTGGCCTGAGCCGCCACGATCACCTGGTGGGCACTGTCCACCACCGCTTGACAGTTGTAAGCCTGCAGGAAGTCCCGTCCGCCCGGCGCCGGCATGATACGCGACTCAGCATCGGTGAAGTTGCGCTGGGCCTTGTCCTCAGGCACCCCCGAATGGCCCTTGCCCGCGGCCTCAGCCTGTTCCGCAGCCGCCTGAGCTTCGGCCTCTAACGCCGCCATCGCCTCCCGTATCTTCTGCAACCGCCCCTCCCGAAAAGCCAACTCCTGCGGCAACTCGTCCCCACGCTTGCTCTGTCCGTACCGTCGGTCCTCTTCGTCATCAACCTCATGGGCACGACGCAGCAACTCCTCGACCTCCCCCGCCAACTGCGCTTCCTTCTCTTTCATCCGACCGTAACTCATCGCCTTGTGCCTGGATGCGTTGGCCCTCACCTTGGTGCCGTCCAACGCCACGTGACCCACCTTCACCAGACCCGCCTGCCGGCACAACGCCAATACCTGCAGGAACAGGCCTGACAGCGCATCCAGATTGTCCTTGCGGAAGTCCGATATGGTGCGGAAATCCGGCGTGTTGTTCGCCGCCAGTACCCGGAAGGCTACGTCCTCGTGGAGCCGCTGGGCGATTCGTCGGGAAGACGCCACCCCGACGCAGTAGCCGTACAGCAACACCTTGACCATCATCCGTGGATGATATGGTGGCCCGCCTCTGCTCTCCCGCTCGTAGCGAGCGGTGATCTCAGACAACTCCAACTGGTCAACGACGTCGGAGATGAAGTAGGCCAGATGGTCGTCCGGCAACCAGTCCCGCAATGCCGCTGGCAGCAACAACTGCTGGTCTGGATCATAGGGACGGTACGTCTTGCTCATCGCCGACTCCACTCTTCTGAACTGCGCCTGTTATACCCCCGACCACTCGCCTACCGTGTTTCTCGGACGGGCTGCTAGTATTACAACGACGGTTGTCGTGATACCATGATGGGCGGGGCAGGCAACGCTTGAGCAGTGAGGCAGGGAAGTGGATGCTGCGGTTTTCGAGCAGGTGTACCAGGACTTTCGGGAGTTTCACGCTTACTTCGCCGCGCTGTTTGGCCGCAGGGAAGCGCGGGACCACAGCGGTCATTATCTCCAGGCTCTCCTGGTCCAGTCCGGGGAGCGGCGCAACGCCGAGAATCTGTCGGAGACGGTTCCGGCATCAGCCAGGGTGATACAACGCTTTCTCGCTGAATCCCCCTGGAATGACGACATAGTCATAGGACGTCTTCAGGAGTATCTGGGACCCCGGCTGGGGCACCCGGAGGCGATATGGGTGCTGGACGGCAGCGATTTCCCCAAGCAGGGCAGGAAGTCGGTGGGAGTGGCGAGGCAGTACTGTGGCAGACTTGGCAAGGTGGCCAACTGCCAGGCGGGGATGTTCCTGGCCTACGTCAGTCCCTTGGGCCGGGCCCTGGTGGACAAGGGGCTTTATCTGCCGGAGAGCTGGGTCTCGGACAAAGAACGGTGCGCGTCGGCTGGAGTGCCCGAGGAAAGGCGGAAGTATCGAGGCAAGACAGAGTTGGCGTTGGAAATGTTGGAACGGGCCCTGGAGCGGGGCCATATGAGGGCGGGATGGGTGGCCGCAGACGACGCCTTCGGGATGTCGCCGTCCTTCCGCGAGGGACTGGCGGCCCTGGGGATGCGCTATGTGCTGGACGTGCCGGCGGGCTTTACGGTGTGGCCGGTGGAACCGGTGTGGACCACTCCTGCCTATCTGGGACGGGGTGGTCCCCCCAAGCCCAGGCTCGTAGCCGGACAGCGGCGCACTATGGGGGAGCGTGGTGATGAATTGCCGGAGGAGGCCTGGCGGGAGATAACGGTGGCCGAGGGCAGCCAGGGTCCCCGCAGTTACCTGTTCAGCGCCCAGAGGGTGCGTCCGACCAGCAGACGCAAGCCCGGCGAGATCCACTGGGCCATTTACCGCCGGAACCTGGACGGCAGCGAACCTCGCTACTACCTGTCCAATGCTCCTGAGGACACTCCCCTGGAGACCTTGGCCTGCGTGGGAGGCTCAAGGTGGCGTATTGAGACCGAGTTCGAGACGGAGAAGAGCGACGTGGGGCTGGACGAGTACGAGACCCGCACCTGGGCGGGCTGGCATCACCACGTGGCCCTGTGCCTGCTGGCCGGGGCCTTTCTGCTGAGCCTGCAGCAGGCTTGGGGGGGAAAAGATGCCCCATATAACCCGGCCCCAAGTGTACCGGGTGGTGCGGGAGATGCTGCCCCGGGAACGGTTCGGGCCCTTTGAACTGCTGCGGTGGCTGGAGGAGACTCAGGATAGTAACGAACGGGCCCGGCGCTCCCATGCCAAGCGCCGCGCCGCCGTTCCCCTGCCACGGGCCATCCCTCCATGAACCGTCGTTGTAATACTAGGGCGAAAGACAATTCTCCATCCCGCAAGAAGGTCATCTGCCGCGACGCGTTAGTCTCGACTCCCGACGCGGCCTGATAGAAGAACCCGGTGCCCCCCGACAGAGAAGTTGAGCAGCAACCAGCGGACGTATCAAGGCTCTTGTCGATAGGTTAGTTCGGTGCTATTATCCACAGCATAAGAGTCTTCGAACGCAGGGAGGACACGATGGATATAGTGGGCTATGCCGACCGATTCAGCGTACGCGCAGGGGATACAATTCGGTTTATGGTGAGTTGCAAGCTACCAAGCTACCAAGCCGACATTGTGCGGCTGATCCATGGTGACCTCAACCCCGAGGGGCCGGGTTTCAAGGAGAAGCTCGTTCAGAATGTTGGGACATTTTCGGGTCAGTTCCAGAAATTGGTGATAGGGTCCTACGCCGTCGTCCCGGACCACGCACTCTTGAGAATGAAGGAGAGCTTCACGCTGCTAGCCTGGATCTCCTCTACCACCCCTACCAAGAGCTCGCAAGGCCTGCTGACTAAGTGGTCGGATTCCAGTGGCACTGGCTATGGCCTCGTCCTGGACGGCGACAATGGCCTATCCTTATGGGTCGGGGGCAGCGACGGGCGGGTGGAGCGCATTTCCACCGGCGTGCCTCTGCGGGCGCCGTCCTTGCACGCGCCCTCTTGGTACTTTGTGGCTGCGTCCTATGACTCGTCCACTGGAAGGGTTTTGCTGTACCAGCAACCCAAGACCACGTGGCCCATGGATGAGACTGCTGCGGTGGTAGAAAGAGACATCGAGCGGTTGGGAATCGCTGAGAATGGTATGCCACTCATCATGGCGGGCTACTGCGAGGGAGAGGAATCCGCTAGACCGAGCATAGCTGGCCTCTACAACGGTAAAATCGACCGACCAGCGGTTTTCGGGCGCGCCCTGAGCTTACAAGAGCTTGAATCGCTCCGGGATGGCGCTTCGCCCTCACGGTTCGGGGATAGCCTCATTGGAGCCTGGGACTTCGGTAGAGACTTCGCCTCTGACCGAGCCACCGATAGCTCCAACAACGGCCTGCACGGCAACACAGTTAACAGGCCCACCCGGGCTATGAAAGGGCACAACTGGACAGCGAACTATCTCGACTACAACCTGGCTCCCCAGGAATATGGGGCCATTCACTTTCACGACGATGACCTGGATGACGCCCGATGGGACGTCGGCTTCGAGTTCCAGGTGCCAACGGACCTCAAGAGCGGAGTGTACGGTGCCCGTCTTACGGAGGGAGGCTCTGAGGATTATGTGCCGTTCTTTGTCCGCCCGAGCAATGGCGCCTCTTCATCCAAGATCCTGTTCCTGGTGCCCACCAATAGCTATCTTGCCTACGCCAACTGCCACATTTACGGGCGAATGCCAAATATTCTCACCGAGTGGCCTGGGCCAGTCTCCCCTCAAGACAAGTTCATTGAAGAGAACCACCTGAATAGCACCTATGACATCCATACTGATGGCTCCAAAATATTCTACACCTCCCGCCGTCGCCCCAACCTGACCATGCGCCCCAAATACAACTTTTCCTTTCCAAACATGGGCAAAGGCGGTCCCTGGCAGTTTAACGGGGACTTGCACCTGGTGGACTGGCTGGATGAGCAAGGCTACGACTACGACGTGGCGACCGACGAAGATCTTCAATTGGAAGGTGTGGACCTCCTTAAGCCCTACAACGTGGTCGTGACGGGAAGCCACCCCGAATACGTGTCGCGACAGGGACTCGACGCCTTGGAGATGTATCTGACCGGTGGTGGCAGGCTCATGTACCTAGGCGGCAACGGTTTCATCTCAGTAGTCTCGTTTCCTCCAGATAGCACACATTGTATGGAGATGCGTCGAACGGCAGCAACGGGAGAATTCGGAGAATATCACCATAGCTTCACAGGCGAGCCAGGTGTGAACTGGCGCGTCAGGGGCCGAGCGGAGTTTAAGCTGACAGGTATAGGCATGGCCGCCATGGGGTTCGATAAAAGCTTGCCCTATCGCCGATTGGAGGGCAGCTACGACCCCAGGGCCTCCTTCATCTTTGAAGGCATCGGAAAGGACGAGGTTATCGGGGGCTTCGGTCTAAAGCAGGGCGGCGCGGGAGGCGTTGAAATCGACCGCGCGGACTACAGTCTGGGCACACCTCCCCACGCCCTGGTCCTGGCAACTTGTACCGGCTTTTCGGATGAATACCAAGTTAGCCGTCCAGAGGACGCGCCCTCCTTTAGAGCACCGCTGGGAGGGACCCAAAGTCCCCTGGTTAGAGCAGACATGGTCTACTTCGAGACCCCAAAGAGCGGAGGTGTGTTCTCGGTGGGTTCCATAGCGTGGTGTGGGAGCCTTTCCCATAACAACTACAGCAATAATGTGTCCCGCATAATGAAGAACGTGCTTGGTCGATTCAGCTCCGATACTGAGCTGCCCTAAGCCGTTGGCGGACACACAATACACTAACCGGGGACGTAATAGCTATGGCCGGGACACCTACAGCTTCGAAATCGTCCTGAGCCCGGAAATGGGCGAAAGGGAACCAAGCTGAGCCTAAAGGGTGGCAGTGAAAGCGGCCCATGGACATTCCCAAGTAAGGAGGACACGATGTTGACGCCAGAGGAAAGGCGTGCGCTGGAATCCGTTTCTGGCGAGCGCGCACGAGCCGTGGTGGCAGAGTTGATCGGCCCATCCCAGAGATCGGGGTATGAGACGCGCTTGGAGGAGAAGTCGCCAGGGAGCCAAGCGGAGCGGGAAGGAGCCGAGCGAGTCCGGGCCCTCCTGGCGCCGTTGGTGGACGAATGCGCCCTTGAGCCGTACGAGGCGTGGACCGCAGAACGGCTCCCGGCGCGGCTGGAGGTCCTCTCGCCCGTGTCCTCCTCCCTCGCCTGTGAAGTCAACCCCTATGGAGGCTCGGGGAAGGGCCAGGCCGAGCTGGTCGATGGAGGCGATGGCACGCTTGCTGCCCTATTGGACGTCCCCGGTGGAGTGACAGGCCGCGTCGTCCTCGTCAGCACCTCGGGACGACCAGGTGGGGACGGAATCCGGTCGTATCTAGAAGTAAACCGGACGTTCTTAGAAGCAAAGAGGCTGGGCGCCGTCTGCGTCGTGATCAGCCGGGCGGAGCGACGCGAAGACCTTATCTCTGTTCATGGCGTCAATGCCGATATCCCGGTCCTTTCCATCAGCAGCATCACGGCCCACGAATTGCGCGCCTTGATGGATGAGGGGGCGAGGCCTCGCGTCGCCTATGAGGCCCTGGTGCGATGCGAGCCCGCTCGAT
The DNA here is from genome assembly GCA_965217705.1 of Dehalococcoidia bacterium. Lineage (GTDB taxonomy): Bacteria > Chloroflexota > Dehalococcoidia > Lucifugimonadales > CATOSD01 > CATOSD01. The sequence goes on from CBDCJA010000002.1 coordinate 727,029, forward strand.
CGTTCAACGTCGTGGGCACCATCCGTGGGACGCGTTTTCCTGAGGAGGTTATCTACATCGGCTCCCACCACGACACCTGGTTTGTGGGTGCCCATGACAACCTCTGCTCCGTGGCCGCTGGACTGGAGGCGGCGCGTTGGTTCCAAGAGCATCCACCCCTGCGGACACTGCGCTTCGTCGTCTTCGGTGGGGAGGAGGGTGGCTGGCCGGTAGGCGAGCAGTATCTATACTACGACCGGGGCTCCTACTGTTATACCCTGCAGCACCAGGCGGAGATCGCAGGCATCGGCGCGAGCCGAGCCATCGCCATCCTCAACCATGAGAACATGGGGTACAGTTCAAAGCGGGTGCTGGTGGTCACGGGCGCGCTGTTGTCGTGGGCGAAGGCGATAGCCGCTGACCTCGGGCCAGATGTCAGCGTGAGCGAGGCGGTGCGCCCGGGGAGCGACCAGCTCCCCTTCGAGACCCTCGGCCTGCCGGGTGCCTACACCGGGCGGTGGCCCCAGCGAGATGACACGTTCTATCACACACCTGAAGACAATTTGGGCACTGTGGACACCGAAGCCCTGGCATTCGGTGCCCGTTTGGTGCTCCTCATGGCCCTGCGCCTCGATCAGGCTGTGACACCCCTCTCCGTTCCCGACATTCTTGCCGCGGCACAGCGGGGCACCACGAAGCTGAAGGCAGCGCAGACTCTCGCTGCGGCAGCTAAGGACGCTGCCACCTGGTTCGAGGGAGGCTCAGACGAAGTACGGCGACGCCGCGCTTTGGCCCTCGCGCGGCTCTGCAGCCAGGGCATCTATGCGTTCGGGCCGGAGCAGCCCCTGCACAAGTTCGAGTTCGCCGAGGCCGCAAACGAGAAGCTGATGGACGCGGTCCAGCGCCTCCGTGCAGGCGAGGATGGGGCTGCGGTCCGCGAGACCCTCCGGCAGATCCCAGGAGTAGGCATTGACGCCAACTACAGCCAAGAGGTGAATGATCGCGTGGCCTCCATGTGCTTGGCAAGTCCAATTATGGCCCGTCTGCCTTTCGTTCGTTTGGACCTCCACGAGGAGCTTGAAGCACTGAGAAATGGTCACGCGAACGATGTCGCGGACCGTTTGTCCAGTAAGGCAGACTCGCTGAGGGCGCAGGCGGAGGCATGGGCGTTCACCCTCGCCAACGCGTTTCAGAGCCTGACCGACACCCCAGACCAGTACACCTTGGCCTAAATACGCCCATAGTTGCCCAACCGGTACTTGCGCTGATTGCGCAGTGAAACTACTAACCATTGGTGCTAGTTTCAGAAGAGTCTTTCCAGTGGTAGAGGCCGCTCCAAGGTTGGATTGCCCCGCTTGGCTGGCTCCAGCTTCCGACGGAGTACCGATAGCATTGCACATGACTTTGGAAAGCCATGTGATATTCTAAATTACAGTTGGTAATACCCTGTGTTAATCGCAATTTTGTGGAAACGTACTAGCACGGATGGTTACAAGGCTATTTGGGCCTCGCTGTACTAGCATCATGGCAACAGGTAGTATCTGCGGCTTAACCGCTATCGCTCAAAAAGGAGGAACTCAACATGGCGGACCTGGGTTTACTGTCCCTAAATATCTCTGAACTGGCCCCCAAGATCAAATCCCGCGAGGTATCCCCTGTGGAGGTGGCCCAGGCGGCTACTGCCCACGCGGAACGGATGCAGCCCCACCTCAACTCCTTCATCACATTCACTCCCGAACTGGCGTTGGAGCAGGCCCAGAGTATGGAGCGCCTTCTTATGCGTGGGGAGTACCTGGGGCCCCTCCACGGCATCCCTATGGGGCTCAAGGATATGCTCTGCACTAAGGACGTCCGCACCACAGATGGGAGCAAACCGATGGAGAACTTCATCCCGGAAGAGGACGCTACAGTGGTGGCCAAGTGCCGGGCAGCGGGTGCAGTGATCCTGGGTAAGGAGAACATGGCGGAGGCAGGCTCCGGCTGTACCTCTATCAACCCCTGGTATGGGCCGGTGCACAACCCCTGGGACGTTCGCTTCCACCCCGGCGGTTCGAGCGGCGGCTCGGCGGCTAATGTGTCGGCTTTCGTAACATATGCATCCTTGGGCACCGATGGTGGCGGTTCTGTGCGTATGCCTTCCTCAGTCTGTGGCAATGTCGGCATCAAGGCCACCTATGGTCGGGTCAGCATTCATGGTTGTCTGGAGGGAGCTGAGCCTTCGACCTACCACGTGGGCCCGCATACTCGTTCAGTACTGGATGGAGCCATCGTTCTTCGTGCAATCTCCGGGTACGATCCTCTAGATCCGGCTACTGTCCCTGTCCCAGTGGACGATTATCCAGCGCTGTTGGAGGAGAGCATAAGGGGACTGGTGATGGGTGTGCCGCGCGACTACTTCTTTGACCTCCTGGACCCACAGGTGAGGGACGCGGTGGAGAAGGCAATCCTGGTGCTGGAGGAGTTGGGAGCGAGAGCCCAGGAGGTTACTCTGAAGGATGCGGAGCTTATACCGGTACTCAGATACCTGACCGGAGGCTCCGGTCTCGGAGACATCCGCAACAGGGATCTCTACAAGCGGGAAAACATGGGTGAGGAGCGGCGCATGCGGGCTCTGCTAGCTCAGTTCAACCCGGTGGGAACGTACTCAAGAGGCCTGCAGCTTCGGCGCTACTTGCAAAGGGAGTATGCGAGGCTTTTTGAGACGGTGGACTTCCTAGTAATGCCGACCACACCTGTCCCCGCCTGGCCTATTGACGCGGCCAGTGTACGGGTAGGAGACCAGGAGGTGGACGTTGGGCTCCCACCTTTCAGTAGGGATCGTCGTCCGGGGGCCTCTTCCCGACTCTTGGGACGCCTCACACAACTGGGCAACGTGACTGGGGCGCCAGCGGTAACAGTCCCTTGCGGCTTCACTGACGCAGGGCTGCCCATCGGGCTCCAGGTCATGGGGCGGTCTTGGGAAGACACCCTAACGCTTCGGGTTGCGCACCAGTACGAGCAGGTCTCCCCACCGTCGAAGACTGTACCGCCAGCGGTGACCCAAGCCCTAAACTAAGGCATAGGGTCGCGGTCGGTTCCGTAGGATGTAGAAGCACTGCTCTATGGTGCCGGTAAGGGAGAAGGGAGCCAACCAAGGAACTGAAGACTTGGAGGACGTTATGGCTGTGACTAGAGAGACTCTAAAGCGGATGATAGAGGAGTTGGACCTTATTCCCATGTCTGACGACGAGTTGGACCTTATCCTGCTCGACGTCCAGGACGTGATCGATGGCCTGGAACGTGTGAAAAACCTGGATTTCTCTGAAATCAGGACCTTTGACTTCCGGGCCGACCCCGGACGGACAGAGTAGCCAGCGGCTTTGAAAGGTTACCGGCCGCGTTCGGCGGAGAGTCCAGTCCAAGGGAAGGAGGACTGTTGGGAGAACCGCTGCTAGAAGTCAAAGACCTCCATGTGCAGTTCGTCGTCCGAGAAGGGATTGTACATGCCGTCAACGGCATCTCCTTCTCCGTGGAGAAGGGGAAAGTGCTGGCATTCTTGGGCGAGTCAGGTTGCGGCAAAACCGTGACCCTTCGCGCTATCGCGCGGCTGCTGCCCGGACGCAGGGCCCGGGTAAGCGGCGACGTGTCACTGAACGGACGTAACCTGTATGAGCTCCCAGAGCAGGACATGCAGAATATCCGGGGGCGATTGATCTCGATGGTGTTTCAGGAACCGATGACTGCTCTGGATCCGGTGTATACCGTGGGGGGGCAGATTGTGGAAGCCCTATTGCGGCACCAGGGGATGTCGCGGGAGGCGGCCACCCGACGGGCCTTAGAGTTGCTAGAAGTAGTCCAGATACCTTCGCCAGAGCGAAGGCTCAAATCGTATCCTCACGAGATGAGCGGGGGCATGCGGCAACGAGCTATGATCGCGATGGCTCTGGCCTGTGGCCCCGAATTGCTACTGGCTGACGAACCGACTACCTCCCTCGATGTGACCGTTCAGGCGCAGGTTCTGTACCTGCTCAAAGACCTCCAACAGCAGATTGGGATGGCACTCATCTTAGTGAGCCACGACTTGGGCGTGGTAGCGGAGGTCGCCGATGACGTGGTAGTGATGTATGCCGGACGGATCGTAGAGCACGGTCCCGTGCGCGAAGTGTTCAAGAATCCTACTCATCCCTACACCGAGGGTCTGATAAAGTCGACCGTACGGCGAGGGGGCAGAGGCGAGAAACTGGTTGCCATCCAGGGGCAACCTCCGGACCTGTTGGGCCTGCCCCGGGGGTGTAGCTTCGCCCCGCGATGCCCCTATGTGCACGATCGGTGCCTTGAAAAGTTTCCGCCAACATACTCGGTCTCACGTGTGCATACGGCCCGCTGCTATCGCCTAGAGGAGGAATGAGTGCCAGAGACTGGTCGACGCTAGTTACCTTATAAAACCACAACAAATATTCAAATAATAGAGGTGGGAATCGGCACCATCGCGATTGACAGCCTTTTCCATGCCTACTATAGTGTACGGTAACGGTCATGAAGTTATGTGACACTCCTACTAGCCCCGTGAGTCTGGCGTCAAACATAGGTGATGGAGGCTGCCATGTGGTTCCTAACACGTTTCATCAGTACGGGTAAGCCCCTGTATTTCCTCGCGATGGGCGTCCTCTTCATTGTTGCGTGCGGTTCAGCCGAGGAGGCCACACCCATCCCCGCGCCGACAACAGCCCCTGCGGCGGTCGCGCCGACAACAGCCCCTGCGGCGGTCGCGCCGACAACAGCCCCTGCGGCGGCCGCGCCAGTCCCAACAAAGGTGCCCACCATTACTCCCAAGGAGGAACGCGGGGGGGTGCTACTTCTCGGTGCGACGGCAACAGACGTACCCTATACTGGGGGCGGGCCCAGCCAAGGCTTTGAAGGGTTCCGTATGACGGGCTATACTCTCTATGACGCCCTTCATCTCTGGGACCTAGCCCAGGATGAGTATCTCCCAGGCGTCCTTCCAGGCCTAGCGGTGAGTTGGGAGGTGAACCCCAATGACTTCACCAAGTATACTTACCAACTCCGCCGCGGCGTCAAGTTCCACGATGGCTCCGATTGGAATGCCGATGCCCTTATCTTCAACCTGCACAGGTTGCTGGATGAAAACCACGAAGGCTTTATGCGCACGGCAGCGCGTAACCAGAGGCAGCGCCTCCAGTTCGTGAAGCCATTAGGCTGGGAGAAGGTTGACGACTATACCGTAAAGATCGAGACTACTCGCCCTACCACTCTCCTTCCCGAAGGATTAGTTTACGTCTTTCATGCTAGCCCGTCGGAGGTCCTGCGGCTGGGCGAGGAAGGCTTCGCCGAGACGCCCTCCGGGTCGGGTCCCTTCAAAATGAAGGGTTGGACAGCCTTGGAGCGGTTGGACCTGGAGCCAAATTTTAACTACTGGGACCCGGATCGGGTGCCGAAACTCGACCAATTTACCATGTTAGTGATGCCTGAGGTCACCACGCGTCTGGCGGCGCTCCAGGCCGGGCAGGTCAACTGGATAGAGGTACCGCCCTATGACGCCTTGGAGATACTAAGAAGGGACGGTTTCCAGATCGTCCAGGGACAGTACCCCTACATCTGGCACAGCTATGTAAACATGGAGTTGCCGGGCTGGGATAACAAGCTGGTACGGCAGGCGGCCAACTACGCCCTTGATGGTGAGGGGATGTGCCAAGACTTGCTCTTGGGAGCCTGTAACCCCGCGGTGGCTGAAGTCTGGCCGGGTCACGATTGGTTTGGCGATGCTAGGCAATATACCTTTGACCCGGCGAAGGCAAGGCAACTCCTCCTGCAGGCCGAGCAGGAAGGGGTGAGCTTGCCTGTTAAAGGGCTCTTCGTCGGCTTTAGCGCTGGCGGTGGCTTAATGCTTCCTGCTCCTATGCTGGAGCTCATCCAGAGAGACCTGAACGCTGTGGAGGGTTTTGAGATCACCATCGAGGCCCTGGAGTATTCGTCATTTGTTGATCGGTTCTTCCGCGGCCTAGGCACTCGGAATCCTGAGATGGAGAACGTGGCGTCAGCCTTCACCGCGTCCAATTTCCAGGAGCCCCATAGCGCCTTCATACGTTTCTTCCATAGCGACTCCGCACCTCCTAACGGTTCAAACCGGAACTTCTATAGCAATCCAGAGATAGATCGCCTTATCGAGGAAGCGGAGATCACGACTGATATCACCAAGCGGGACCGCTTGCTCGGAAAGGTTCACGAGCTCATGGTGGAGGACGCTCCTTGGATATTCGTGGCCCACGACCTGAATCCAAGAGCCATGAGTCCCGAGGTGCGGGGCTTTGTCCAGCCCCAGTCCTGGTTTTTCGACCTCACCACGGTGTGGGTGTCTGACTGATAGGATAGATTCGGGCAATGATTGTATACATCGTGCGGCGGTTGATTTTCGGGGGCCTGACGCTCGTCGGAGTGACGGTGTTTATATTCTCCCTGCTGCACATCACCCCGGGGGACCCCATCTCCGCGGTTTTGCCAGAGGACACTCCTGAAGAGATTATCGAACAGATGAGGGCCCTATATGGGTTCGACCGACCTGCGGCGGTCCAGTACGTGCTCTGGCTTAAGCGGGCAGCTATCGGTGACTTGGGCAAATCTATCATGCGCTCAGCAGAGGTAGCCGACGAAGTCGGCGTAGCCATGAGGAACACCTTCTTTCTGGCACTGGTGGGCTGGTTCCTGGGTTTTGCGATGGGCGTAGTCATTGGTACTCTTGCCGCCCTTTTCCAAGGGAGGTGGGTCGACAAGGTCGCCAGCAGCGTTGCCATTGCAGGGGTGAGTGTCCCCCACTATTGGGTCGGTATGGTGTTGATCGTCGTCTTCGCTGTCCACTGGAGCCTTCTGCCACCCTCTGGAATGCGCAGTATCGACCTGGCCGGTCAAGGTATCGTGGACACTGTGAAGCACATGGTCCTTCCTGCCATCACCCTTTCTCTCATCCCTATGGGGATCATCGCCCGTATGGTCCGTTCCGGCGTCCTGGAGGTGTTGAGCCAGGAGTTTGTCGTGACCCTACGCTCCAAGGGGCTCCGCTCCCGCACTATTCTGGTCCATATCCTAAAGAATGCCTCCCCACCTCTGCTCACTGTTATGGGCCTTCAGATCGCCAACCTCGTGGGAGGATCCGTATTGGTGGAGACGGTGTTCAGCTGGCCAGGGGCTGGTAGACTCTTGGCACTGGCTATCTCCCAGAGGGACTTCCCACTTATTCAGGGAATCGTTCTGGTGATAGCTTCGTCCTTTGTTTTCGTGAACATCGTAGTAGACCTCACTCACAGCGTTATCGACCCTCGTATCCAGAGGACCTAGGTAGGGAATCTTGACCTCGCCTGAGTTTGAACAACGTGCGGGGGCGCAGTTGACTGCCGCAGCTTTAGAGCCAACGCGGGCCAAGCCTCTTTCCTACTGGCAACTAGTCTGGTGGCGGTTGGTGCGAGGCAAGGTCACTGTGGGCGCGGCCCTAGTGATCCTGGCCATTGTCTCCTCCGCTATTTTTGCGCCCTGGTTGACTCCCTACAGCCCGATAGAAGGACAGGTTAGGGAAAGGTTGCTGCCCATCGGGTCGCCTGGCCACATCCTTGGCACCGAGGGGCTGGGAAGGGACATGCTGACACGCATACTGTACGGCGGTCGGGTGTCACTATTGATGGGCATCCTTCCCATCTTCGGTGCCTTGGCCGTCGGCTCCGTCTTGGGTATTGGGGCTGGCTATCTTGGTGGTTGGGCCAACATGCTAGTCATGCGGTTCATGGACATCTTCTACGCCTTCCCTGTCATCATCCTGGCCATCGCCATCGCCGCCGCCCTGGGACCTGGGGTGAATAACACCATGATTGCTCTAGCCATTGTCTTCATTCCACCCATTACGCGGGTGACAGAAACGGTGGCGGTTCAAGTAAAGGGAATGGAGTTCGTGGAGGCGGCCCGTGCCAGCGGGGCCAGCACTTTCCAGGTCGCCCGCGTCCACCTCGTTCCTAACGTGCTTGGCCCCATCTTCGTTTACTCTAGTACCCTGGTCAGCGTCAGCATAATCGCCGCCTCGGGCCTCAGCTTCCTTGGGCTTGGGGTTTCGCCTCCCACTGCCGACTGGGGGCTGATGCTGAACGAGCTCCGAGTGTCCATGTATGTGCAACCTTGGGTCTCGATCCTTCCTGGAGTGATGATTTTTATCACCAGCATGGCATTCAACCTCTTTAGCGATGGGACCCGCGATGCCATGGATGTACGGATGTAGAGAGTCAGCATGGCCAACGTGAACAGCATTTTAGAAGTCAGGGATCTCAGAAAATACTTCCCGGTGCGTGGTGGCTTGTTATTGAAAGCTCAGGGATGGGTTAAGGCGGTGGATGGGGTTACCTTCGGCGTGAATAGAATGGAAACGCTAGGCATTGTGGGGGAGTCCGGCTGTGGCAAGTCCACTACCGCCCGTCTGCTCCTTCGACTGATAGAGCCCGACGCCGGCCATGTGGAATTCAACGGGAAGGACGTGCTGGAGGCCTCATCGCAAACGCTGAAGCGCCTGCGGCAGGACATACAGATGGTCTTTCAGGATTCCCACTCGTCGCTTAACCCTCGCATGAATGTCACGGATACCATCTCATTTGGCTTGCTTGCACACGGCTTCGGTCGCAAGGAGGCGCGGGAAAAGACTCACCACGTTCTGGATAGCGTAGGGATGAACCCAGAGCAGTTTGGTCGGCGTTATCCCCACGAACTGAGCGGAGGCCAGCGGCAGAGAGTTAACCTCGCGCGAGCCTTAGTTCTAGACCCCAAGCTCTTGATCCTAGACGAGCCCGTCTCTTCACTGGATAAGTCGGTGCAGGCTCAAGTACTCAACCTGCTTGGGGAGCTCAAAGATGGACTAGGTCTAACCTATATCTTCATCTCCCACGACCTGAACGTTATCGAGTACCTAAGCGATTGGGTGGTGGTGATGTACTTGGGAAAGATCGTCGAAGGAGGACCGGTAGACGAGGTGTACGGCGAACCTCTGCACCCGTACACGCAGGCACTGCTGGCCTCGGCCCCATCCGGAGATCCGGATAAGCGCATGGGGAGGCCACCCATCACCGGGGATCCTCCAAATCCCATTAACCCTCCTTCGGGATGCAGGTTCAGAACGCGGTGCCCCCGCGCCATGGACATATGCTCACAGTCCCCACCCCCCTTGACCCCCGTGGGTCAAGGACGCGTCGTAGCCTGCTACCTTTATTCAAGAGAAGGGGAGGTGGCGCTTTCTTCGCTGAACAGGGGCGGTGAGCAGCAAGGATGAGCCAGCCCAGGAGAAGGCAGTCTAATGGATGCTTGGGTGACCTGCTGATCCACGTCAACCATTCTGGCCGCCTGTTGCCTCACCGGAGAATGTTACCGAACTTTCAGCGGCTTCTAATTGACGCCCACAGGCCCGATGTCAACCGGTCGCACCTCACTTTTGGCCCCTCTGCTTTCGGCTGAAGCATACACCAGTTGTTTGGCCATCACACCGCGCCACTGGCTGACTCTGCGCTGCAACGTCCGAAGCTGACGCCTGCTGTAACGCTCAGGGTAGTGACATATCAGCCGGTCCATCAGCTCCGCCGCAGAGGCGTCCGGCTGTTGTTGCAGCCAACTCAGGACCTCGCACCACACCCCTTCGAACGGGTCCGGTCGTGTTCGCCACCCGCGAGCAGCCCGCGCTCTCCGTGCGTGCGTCGGTCGAACCTCCCCCTGTCGCCACAGCTCTGGTAGCTGCGACAGGAAGCTCTCCAGACTCTCCCCATCGGGTGTGCTCCCTGACTCGTCAGACCCGGCTGCTGCCAGCGCGGACTGGGACTCGCGTATGGTGTGCAGCAACGACACGGGATCCAACTCTGATCGGCTCTTGCGTAGCCTGAGCTTCGTCTCCTCGCTCACGTCGTCACGAGCAAGCAGTCGGTCGCAGGGTGTGGCCGGCTTGCTGTAGCGCTTCGTCACGCTGCCTCCATTCCGGCTCTTTGTCAGCAGCTGGAATGACGGCTGGAAGTAGTTCACGTACAGCCGCACAGCACCGTAGAGGTGGGCCATCGTCTGGCCGGCGACTGCTCCCGAGTGGCGCTCGTGTCCGACGAACCGCCGGATCACCGAGCCGTTCTTCTGCTCTATCCACGCCTGGTCGTTCTTGCGGTACGCTCGAGACCGGGTGAACTCGATCTCATTCTCCTCACAGTACCCGACCAGCGTCTCGTTGATGAACACGCTGTCGTTGTCGGAGTCTATGCCGCGGACCGGGACAAGGAAGACACGGGAGATGGCTTCCAGCCCCTCGACGACCAGTGACTGCTCACGAGCCAGCAGCGGAACCGCCTCGGTCCACCCTGAGCAGACGTCGGTGGCCACCAGGCTGTGGATGAAGGCTCCAGACACGGCACCGCCGCCGTGGGCCACGAAGTCTATCTCCAGATAGCCCGGGCTCGGTTCGTTCCAGTCCATAAAGGTGCGGACTGGAACCCGGCTTCCCATCTTCCTCCTCCTCTTGAGCCTCCTGCGACTACCGGCCTGCTCTCTCACCGGCCTGAGCAGCCGGTCTATGGTACTGGCGCTCGCCGAGAACAGCCGCTCTCGCACACCTGGGTCCAAGTCGAGATGACTGTGTCTCTCCAGGGACTCCACCATGCTGGGCAGTGCGGCTTTCAGTCTCTTGCCGCAGATCCTGTCTGAGGCCTCCCACACCACGATCAGCGCCAGCTTTACAGCCTCGTCGTAGATACGCCGGCCCCTGGGAACCTTACGGTCTACGGGCTCATCGCCCTGACCCAGAAGCCTGACGGCGTGCTTCCTGTGGCAGCCCACCATGGCTACGAACTCGTCGAGCATCCTGCTCTTATCCCTCTTCGATGCCTCCCTGTACCGGCCGCGGATCGCTTCGAGAACTTCCGTCCTCGTGGCTGTGCTGATCTCTGAGACCATATCCATGCCTCCATGATCTGGGTAACATCATCATGAGGCAACGACCTGATTTCGGTAACATCTGCGTGAGGCAATAGCTCCGCTTCGGTAACATATTCCTTGAGGCAACGCGGGCCAGAATCATTGTCGTTGTTCAGTTGGTCAACGACAATGATTTTGGCCGCTTCCTGTTGCCTCAACGGAGTCCGGGCTGCCGTGTTTCAGGGCCAAGGCGCAGGTGGAGAGCATACTGAAGGACCTCGGAGTCCCCTACGCCATCATCAGGCCCACCCTGGTACACGGGATGGAAAACCTCCTGCTCAACAACACGGTATGAGCGCTGCGGCGCTTCCCGTTCTTCCCCCTCTGCGGAAGGGGCGACTATCCGGTCCAACCCGTGTACGTCGAGGATCTTGCGTTCCAGGCGATGGAGGCCGGTTCCCGTAACGGGAACTCGGTCACCGATACACCGTCCCCATGCCCGACGACAGCTTGATTACGGGAAAAAAGCCCAAGAGATATCGCTGAACGGCTCGGTGGTATCTTCCGCAAAAGCTAGCCCACCAGACTTGCAGAAATCAAGAACCTTCGCGTTGAGGTTCGAACTGCCGGCGTAGGCGCAAAGGCAGCGGATCTCTGAAACTGGGTGGATGCTGGTGGACTACACCTGATGGAATCAGAACTCAACCAAGTGTGCCCGTCGCGTTTACGCCTTCTGCGAGTTGCGCCAAAATGCCGATTCGAAAGAGAAGAGGTCGGCCGTGCTCGTATCCAAAGCCCTTGCAATGGCGCGAATGTTCTTTAGCGACGGATTTCGCAGCCCCCTCTCTATGCCGGAGAGGTAGGTCACGTGAACGCCGGCGCGGTGAGCCACCTCTTCCTGGGTGGAACCACGTTGCATCCGAATGTAGCGTATGTGTCGGCCAAATGCCGCTTGATAAGCGTCCACTTGACTGGGAAGCTATCAACACATAGACTATCCGTCCATAGACTATAAGTCTAGCATACCGCACTTACGATGTGGCTTTCGCTGGCAAGGTTGCGGAGAGGAGGACGGAAGTGGACGATACCGGAGTCGACCCTGAACTGATTCCCGGCGACATCGAGCTTGCCCGAGGGGAGAGCGTGTCGGGAGTGCTGAAGTGCGGCGGCACGACACTCATTGCTACCAATCGCAGAATAATCAACAGGAGGAGAGCGGGCCTGCTGCGGTCGGATGAGGATACCTACCCTGTGCGAACCACTTCGGCCATCCATGTCAAGACTCGACCCCGGCAGAAGGTGCTGGGTGTTGGGGCAGTCGTAGGACTCCTGGGCCTGGTTCTGATGGCCATGGCATTCGGTGAAGCCCTGAGCTTCGCAACACTCCTCACCGGGCTGACGCTCGCCCTTGGCGGTGTTGCACTGGCATTTTTCTTTGGGGTCCAGACGCAGGTGGTTATCCGTCACGGCGCCGGAGAGGAGGTCGCCGCGACCACGAGTGGCCTACGCAAGAGGGAAGCCCGACGGTTTGCCCAAGCCGTATCAAGGGACATTGGAGGTCATCCGTGGTAGCGCGAGGCCAGAACAGAGGCAGAAGGATGACTGGAGCCTTCATGCAGATGCTCAATCCAGTGGCGGTGAAGGCAGCGGTCTGTGCGGTGGCGATTCTGGGGGTTGGCTACTGGGTGTTCGTCCAGGGGTCGCAGAGTGTGGAGGCTCACAAGGGAGTCAGGGCCGCCGAGGGAATCGAGCAGACTTCCGAAAAGGCGGAAGACATGACTGCTGCAGCCGATGCGGTTAGCGGGCTGATCGAGGACACGGCACTGGGTCTGTCCCCAGATTCCTCCTCGACGGCGGGCCTCACTCCAACTGCCCAGGACGGCCCGGCGAGCGTCGAGACGGAAACCTGGTACGTCCGTCGTGTTGAGAACCTCGTGGATCGCTGGGGACCCAGGTACGCCGCAGCCATAGATGACATCATCAAGTTCGAGCACCGGTTCGAGACGACGGAGGACAGGCTGGAAGAGTACTTTCGGGAGCAGAGCCGGCTAACCGAGTCGGTCAACGACCTCAACCTGCGTGCCGAGTTGTTGAGTCGAGACCTCGAGGAACGGGAGGCATATGCACGATGGATGGAGGAAGGGCGTGACCTGCTGACTCGGGCTCGGGCGATGCGAGTGGGCCTAGACGACATGGATGCCGTCATAAGAAAGCAGCAATTGACGGTCAACATGCTCGATGAGTACGGCAGGGCGAACACCATTCCGAACTCCGTAAAGAGCCTGCATGTATCCCTGGCTGACTTCCGCAGACAGTCGGATGAACTCGCCGAGGACCTGTCAGAGCAGATATTCAGTCAATGAACGCATAGGAACGAATTCGGGGGAAGATGGAAAGGCGAGCTACAGGTCGTGCCGTCGTTCAGACGGGATGATCCACTGGACCTCTAGCCGCGGCGTCCACGCGTGCCGGCGGCGTCGGCCGCTGGTCTCTCTGAGAACAGGCCAAGCATTAACGTCAGATCGCGGTGGGATGCCACCGCATGGACTAGGAGACTCAATATGCGCCGGTTGTTGCCGCCTACTCTGACGGTTACGCTCATGCCAGCGCTCAATAGGGCTGTGTCTTTCGCGAAGAGTTCTGACACTCGCTATGCGAGAATCGTCCTTCCCCTTGTAGCGTGGCTGGTCGTTGGGTTTGTTCCCCTGGTGTCTCTCGATGCGGTAGGAGGTCAGACTGCCGTAGAAATCGTCAGGTACGTATCGTTCCGGGGAATCGACCGCGACGCATGGTACGCTGTCGCCCCAGTGTTTGTGGCCGCTGCTGCACTCTCGGGATTGACACTGCTTCTAGGAATGGTACTCGAGTCCGTGGGTCTGGTGTTCAAGGACAGGGCTCTCACGATATGGGGGTGCGGCGTCATCCTCGTCAGTCTGGTCGTGATGATCGTCTCCACTCAACCGGTAGCGTCGACCACTCTCTTTGGCATTGCGGCATTTCCTCATGCCGGATCGTGGTTGCTGTTGGCACTCGTCGCGCCGACTCTGTGGCAGATGAGAGTCGTTGAGCTGCCATCCTGGAGACATACTGGCAAGCCGGGAGTCGATTAGGATTCCTCGGCCGTCGACCGCCCCATTCATTGTGCAAATGCACGAACCTGTTTGTCGTTCCCAGGCGTGCCTGACTTGCTGCTCCACGAATAGGTGATACCGGTCATTCGACGCAATCCAATCGGCTCACGCTGGCCCTAATCGCCAAAGGGCGGAGAATGCCAGAACTGACTGAGAGTTTCCCAAACCACTCGGACTCCCTGCCCTACGCAGCATCTCTGGACAACCGTGCTCTCCCACACCGCCCGAGTGAGCTCAAGGTCGCCGAAAGTGTGGAAACACTCCCTTATGAGATAACAGGCGGCAGATCTGGTTAAGGCGAGAACTGGCCAGCCGCCTGGTAGGCCTGACGCGGCCTCTACAACACAAGGCGCTCGACGGCGACCACAAGTGGCCCATACATCGCCACGAAGCTGATCGGCGAGGTTCCCGCAGCGGGAGCGCCGAAACCGATCAGACCGAATCGCGGCCCACCCGGGGATGCAACAATCTGTCCGGGCTTCTGTTGCATTCCCGCTTCTATTTCAGGTCGGCATGCGTCTTCAGCTGTTCTTGGCACGACCGCCTGCAACTCGGGGACTGAAACAGAATGCCTTCTTTTGTCGCACTAGAGAACATCCGTGAGTCTTCGTCAGTATTCCCAATTCTTTGTTTTGGGCAGGCGCGTGCTCAACTAGGACCTGTGAACTACTTTGGGTTGGAGAAGAGAATTCGAGCCCATTGCAGTGGGCCTAAGTTGACGGTAGGCAGAACCATCTTTGAGTTGCGGCTGGCTCTGTAGGGGGTAACTGGGCCACCAGTGTGTGGGCGTGCTTCGATTGCTGGCGAAGCACGCTACTCGACCTCGAAGCCGCTGTCATCGAAATCCAGGGTACGGCTGTTCTCGGTGACTATGCGCACAACCTGTTCCGGCGCGCCGTCTGGTATGTTGGCTTCGATCTCCAGGGTCAGCTTCACGTCCGCTCCCAGCAGACCCGCAAGGTGAGCAATCACTTCATCCGCTACCTGACCTGCGTCCCTACCGACTCGCGTGGGATCCAACTTTACCGACCCGTGGTAACGCCTGGCCGCAGGCCGTGGAGTAGTTTCACTAGGTTCCTCAGCCGTAGTCTCACGTATTTCCTCTGGCTTGCCAGGTCCCGATTCGTAGGTGGTTCCAGCCTCTTCAGACGTAGTGCCTGCCGGAACAGCCTCAGCATTCATTTGCTTCCGCGCCACTTCGGCTCGAACCAGAAGGCCAGGGTCGCTATCGGTGAGGGCACCCCGCGGCCCAGACTGAAGACCCCGGTATCTTCCCGCGCCGTCGTCGTAGCCGTCCGCGTAGGCGAACGAATCCTGCTCCCACGTCATCAGCGAAAGCCCATTACGAATGGCTTCAAGTAGGACCGCAGACTCCCTAAGTCTAGGCAAATACGAATAGCGAGCAAAGTCGTCTATCAGTTGCCGTACCGAAACGTGCTCTCCCCTCCAGAGCGGTATGCGGTCCAGTTCCATGTGAAGGCGAGTCCCAGCGAAGACGGTGATCAGCAACTCGTCATTGCGCATCCTCCTGCTGGCCCGGTGAGCCAGGGATCCTTGTCCTGCCAGCCTAATGGCTTGCCACTGCAATTCTGCCTGGGGGGAGGACTGTACAGGCACTAGCAACCACTGATAAGTCTCTCCAATGCGAGCGGCAACTGCGCTATCGGCAGCAGCTTGCTGGAATTCGGCCTGCCGAACTTGGTGTGGTGGAAGGTCGAGCGGTTCTCTGTCGGCAAGGATCGACTTCCAGGCCAGGAATCGCCTGATGCCATCCTCTAGGTCCTGAAGACGCGTGGCGTCCGCTGCCAAGAATGCCAACGTGTTCCTGAACAGACGCGGTGTGTTCCCTCGTGACTCCAGTATGGCTTTGGAGGCCGTGATTGCCCGGCTGTCTGATTCTCCTTCCCGCATGTGCGTATAGGTGGGGCCTAGCACTACTAGGCTGGCATCCTGGTCATCTTGGACGTCGTGGCCCGATGAAGGAAGAATGTGGACTTTGTTGAAGTCCCCCCGATTGTTCAGGTCTTCCCGGAGCCGCCTTCCTATCTCTTCGTCCACCTTGTCGCGGTTTCGACGGTATTCTTCGGCCCGGCTCTCGGCGAGGTTGGCCACTGTCGGCTGGGTCGAGTACCAATAGCGAGCACCATCCTGGTACAGGTATGTAGCGGCACTTCCGAGACGCCGCATCGCGTCACCGAAGACAGCGGCCGGTTCTCCTGGAATAACGCATCCAAGCTTGATACGCCGGTCTTCGATTCCCTGGTTCGCCGCCGCCGGGATGGGGGCAGAGCCCAGGTAGATAGAGCGGGCCACCCGGCGGCAGGCGCCGTACTTGCCAAGGTTGGGGACCTCGCCGTCCAGCCTCAATGGAAGAGAGTTCGCACCGTCTATGTCACGTTCTATGACGGGGACCCAGTTGTCTGGAAGGTATCGCGTGAGCTCGAATTGCACGCGTGGGTCGTCCAGAGGCAGGTTGGCCGGCAGAATCAGGGGATTGCGGTCGCCCTTCTCCCAGAGGCTATGGATGACTGCCGCCATGAGGCGCAAGACGCCGCGAGTACGCTGGAAGCTCTGTAGGGTTGACCAATCGCTATAGAGCCGCTCGAAGACCTCCGGGTGGATGGGGTACGCTGCCCTGACGCGCTTCTCGTAGTCCACTTCGACACACTCTGGAGGGAACTCCTGATGACTTGTGCGGTAAAGGTCGCAAAAGGCGCGGGCCACGTTGTCACGGGTGGCAAAATTAGCTGGGTCGACGATGGGCTGGAACAAGCGGCGGCGAACTATCTCGAAGCTCTCCTCCGCACTGGCTGGACGCCACGACGAATCGACACGTCCGATAACGTTTCGTAGACGACTAAGCGCGGCACGACCTCTCAGTCCGCCCACCTCCACGTCGTCAGCTTGAGCGTGAGGTGATTCGGTGGTGTCCGAGGCCGGAAGGCTGATGACCAGCAGGCAGTTGTTAGCGAGCTTCGCCGATTCCGACAATGCCTGAGCAAAGGTGAACTGGGTCTCGAAACTGCCGGCGGGAAGGTCTCCCTCGTCGTGGAGTTGCCTGGCGTATGCCACCCATTCGTCGATCAAGATGAGCGACGGGCCATACTCGTTAAGAAGCTCGCGCAGGGCATCGCCTGGATTAGTGGCGCGTTCGTCGTCTGCCCGTACGCGTTCGTAGGCTCTGCGAGCTTCTGCCTCGCCACCTGCCGCCAAGCCGAGTTGCCAGGCGAGTTCTCCCCACAATGTTCGGACTCCGGGGCGGCCCTCCTTGGCGTTGGGGCTGCCCGGCGATATCCGGTTGCCGACCAGGACCACCCGGTTCACCGTAGGGAGCGCCGCCACTTCGGTTTCCTGCATAATCGCATCCATACCAGACAATTCGCTGACAGTCGTGCCGGAGAAAAGATGGTAGAGGGCCAGCATCGAGTGGGTCTTACCCCCGCCAAAGGTCGTTTGAAGCTGAACCACCGGGTCGCCGCCCATACCTGCGAGCCGCTGCACTGCACTGCCCAATAGCTGCTTCAAGCTGTCCGTCAGGTAGGTACGGCGGAAGAACTCTGAGGGGTCAAGGTACTCGGGTGAGCCCTCGCCAAGGTGCACCTGCCAAAGGTCTGCCGCAAACTCCGCCTGCTGGTACCGGCCGCTGGCCACGTCTTGATGCGGTCTGACCACCTCACGCCACGGGGCGAGACCTCCAGTCGCTTGGTTTTCAATGGATGTTCCCTGGGTTCTGCGCCTCTGTGTGCGCGCCTGCTCGTCGAAGCGCACGCGAAGCAACTCCATCTTCATGTTCTCGATCTCGCCGGCCTCCGGTGAGGAGACCGCGGTCAGGAGTCGACGGGTCGAATCGAGAGCGCGGTAGGCGTCGTCGCTGGAAAAAGACTCTTGGTGTGCCCAGCGATTGCGGATATCCCGCAACTCGCTCACTAGGCTCCTTTCGGCATGTCCTAGCGTGTCTCGGTAGACCTCATTCCAAGACTCCCACATTAGCCGCAGGAGGGCAGCGGCGTCCATGCCGGAGAAGTGGCCCTTCGCATCATGGACAGGCTCTCCTAGGACTTGCTGCAACACTTGGTCGGACCGCCCCTTATGGTGGTTGATGAACTCCCGCGAGACGAACGGCGCAAGCCCGGTCTTGAGCGCGTCCATTGCGTTGCCTACCCTATCTCTATTTGTTACGGCCATGAACCTCTCCCTCCGGCCTTAATCGCCGGGTATGCCGCGCCTCCCGAATTCCACCACAATGGAGTCGTAGAGGGCGCGGGCCTGGGATATTGCCCGATCCGCGTCGGCATCGTTGGGTTCCGTCCAATCTCCGGGATACCTGGTTTCGACTGCCCACTCCGTCAATTCAGCCAGATCAGCGTGCGTATCCCGTACAGCCCAACCGTCCGGCAGGATGTTGCGAAGGGCGTCCAGGTCGTGAGTGAACGAGAAATCGACCTCCTCCAGTATCAAGGCCGCCTTCAGCGCCTTCTCTGCTGCCTGCTGCGAAAGCCAGCAGGCGTGCCGGGGAGCGGTGGGAGGACCCGACATGAGTCGCACCGCCACACTCAGGTCCTCCTCTGAGAATCGGAGCCAGCGGAGCGCTTCCTCCAATATGGGGTTAGGGCCGCTCATAGATGACCCTCCCTTCCCGCAGTGCTGCGTGTAGTACGGTTCCCACGACATTACCCCTGGTCGTAATCTCGTCAGGCGTGGCAACGACGATGTCCTTGCTGACGGGTAGGTCTCCCAGCGCCCGCCGTATCTCCACCGCGGTTCGGCGCTTGTCCGTCCCGTTCCCCATCACCACAAGCAGGTCCACGTCGCTCGACTCTATGGCGGTGCCACGGGCATAGGAACCGAAGAGCACGACGCGAGACGGTTCGAACCGTCCGACGATGCGGTCGACCATTGTTGAGATGATCGATTCAGCGGTCATCGGGCAATCCCATTCTCCCCTGGGTGGGGCGGACAACTTGCTGGGCCAGCCGGGCGACCTCCGGCCAACTCTGCACGAGCGCATTGTAGCCAAGAGCCTCTTGGGAACGGTTCTTCTGGTCGCAGATGCGATAGAGGCGATAGGCCAACTCGCGAGCGGCCTCAGCATTCGAGCCAAGCTTGTTCATCAGCGAGGCAGCGGCGTCCTCGCCTTCCTTGTCATGTACGCGAACCAGGTGATGCACAGCCTCCCATACGATGAGTCGGGAGTCGCTGTCCGGGACCCAGTCTTCGGGCAACTCATGAGGCCGCAGCAGGCGGACTTTGCCCGCGCCCGAACGCAGTACGCCGGCCTCCACCATTCCCGCAACGCTTGTGTTCTTGGCCGTCGATAGCGTCTCCGCTACGCCGTAATCGCCTTCAGCAAACCCCGACTGTTCGAACCAGGCCAACGCCCACCGGGTGTCGGCGTCGAAATCGCCCTCCTGCTCAGCGAGCACCTCGTCAAGGGTCTGGTTAATGAGGGCGAGGGCATCGCGCACTGACACAGCTTTGCCACTGGCGTCTAGAACTTTGGCGTAGCGAGTGAACACTGCCATCCCCGGCCCGATGGCTGCTTGGGCAAGGTCCACTGGAGCGATGTTGCCTTGCTGCATAGTGCGCACCGGCTCAGGCAACTCCGACTTGAGGGCGTCTATGAACTCTCGTCGCGTGGCGACGGGCGGATCGACAGGGCGTAGTCGGCATACGAGAACGATGCTGGAGGCGAGGGCGTTGGTACCGATGGAGATTACACGTCCACTCCGTTCTGTTCTTGCTGGCCAAGTGCCGGTTATACCGAATTGGGCCCTGATTATCGCGTCTAGGAATGTCTCCCAACCGGTGCTGACGGTCCCCATATCACCTTTGGTCTCTGACTGTTTGAAAGCGTAGTAGATGGTGACTGGTAGGATCGGGTGCGTCTGATCGGCAAGACTGCCCATCACCTGTGTCATCCCGTCAAGGAAGAACGCGTCTGCATTCTCTCGATTTCCGTGACGATACGGGGTCGCGACCAGTTCCTCGACCTTTGGCGAAGCAAGTGTAGCGAAGAGGTCTGGGAAGACTTGCTGCAGCGAGCGACGCAGCCAAACATAGAAGAAGTCAGATAAGTCTGCGTATCCCACATTGTCATAGTATGGAGGGTCCGTGGAGATGAACAGGCCCTGTCTTCTATTAGATGGAGATGCAGCGTCATCTTGGAAAGCGTTACTCTGGTGTAGCTGCGCAGGAAGTGTTGCGATTGCCTTTGCTACCCAGTTGACTTGGGCCATCCAGTTCTGTGTCGAAGTCGAAAATACGTTAGTCTCGGCGTAATCCCATAGCATGGGTATAGCCTGCCTGGAGAAAACTCCGGCGACAAAGTCGCCGGAGTTTTGCCATCGGCTCAAACTAGAACAACTATTCGCAGTGCGACCAGTGACTAACCCCAAATAGGCCGCAACTGCCTCCGCGTACGCCGTCACACCTGTCCCACCGTCCCGCAGGGGCATACCGTCATCCGACATCCCTGCGGCCACTGCGTCGACTTGGACGCGCTCCCGTGCTTGTCCAACCAAGTCTGAGAAGGTAGTCAAGGCTACCAGTTGGCGGTCGGTGAAGAGGTCTGCGAAGGAATTCATTCCATAGAGCGGCGTCTTAAAATCTCGTGGATTGTAAGCCAATGTTATATTCGGCTTCCAGCTAGGACACGCTTTGTTTACAACTGACTCATGCTCCGCGGTAGGTCCCAGATACACTCGCTCACGGTCACCTTCGGCTACAATTGCCATCAGCCGCGCTCCCATGCGGCCAGCCTTCCCTTCGGCGCGGATGTGATCGTAGGTTACCGGCACACCCGACATGAGGCAAAGAAAGGCACTCCGCTTACCCGCTGTAGTACCGTTCTTGGCGCTCTCCGGCGGTGTCCCCGTCTTGACCGTGAAGCGGTAGCCGCCGCTCTCCATCACCGGCTCGACGTAGGCTTCCTTGCCCTTTTTAGTAGAGAGTATGAAGGTGGATGCTAGAGGCACGTCCACGTCGGCGAAGGCAGGGTTGGGGCTCTTGACGGTCCGCGCCCAGAGCCAGGCGATGACGGTGAGATTGCGGCCCAAGTAGCGCTCTAGGTCGGGGCGCTCATGCGCCATCTCCGCCGTGACCTCGATCTTGGGGTATAGGTGGCCAATGCGCTTCTCGGCCTCTTCGCGCATCCACTTGCCGTAGTAGCGAACGTCCTCCGCCAGCCCGGCAGCGCCCTTCCAGACGGCATCGGTCGAGCCTTTGCCCTTTCGGGTTTCCGGGTTCACAGGCGGCTTCCCGGCGAACCTGGGTGGTATCTCAATCATGGCCTTGTTGATGAGCACGGCCACCGGGTTCAGGTCGCTGGCATAAGCCTCAAGCCCCAGCCGTTGCGCTTCAAGGGGTATAGCGCCTCCGCCGGCGAAAGGGTCGTGGAAGGCGGGGAGCTTGTCCGGGTCGAACAGCTCCGCCGCCCTTGGATGGTCCCTGTTGTCCTCGCAGGTCCGCCGCCAACTCTTGCGAATCTCTTCCCGTGCCGCTTCCAGTACCGTCTCATTGGTGGTGTTCTCCCACTTCACCAACTCCTCGATGATGCGGAACAACCGCTGCCGCTCCTGGGATTGGGCTTCGTCGGTGGGGAACAGCTCCGGTCGTGAGGAGGGGTCGTCCACCATCTGGGCGAAGAGCACGGATCTTGCCGCCGCGAGCGGACGCCGAGCCCACCACAGGTGCAGGGTGCTGGGATGACCGTGGCGAATCGACTTCTCCCGAGCCGAGGCGTCGTTGATGGCCTTTAGCGGTAGTGCAACCTCTATGAGTTTCTTGCGGAGCTTCACGTTCAACCTCAGAACTATCTTGAGCGAAGGATTAGCTGGACGAGACTGAACAGCCTGTAGAACATATAGTCAACGTGCTCACTTCTCGCAAGCAGCTCCTGATTCGTCTCCGAGTGGCGAATACGCAGGCTGTTTCCGATGTCGGTGAGTTCTAATGCCTCCCTTTCCAATGCGTCCCGGAACTTAGGGGATGTCTTGCCGGCAGTCTTATCAAGCATTGCATTGGCCTGCGCCTTCTTGTTGCCCTGGCCGTCCAACGTCTTGAGTCTCTCCCATACGTCCCAAAGTGCTTCCAGTGCCTCCCGCCGTGTCTTAGGATTGGGATTGAGAAACTTTCGCGGAGCCGTATCCAAGAGACGGTCGAGTTCCATGTCACCGGTGTTAGTTACAAGCTGATCCAATGCGTCTTGCAGGACAGGTGGCACCAGTCGTTCTATGTGTCCTCCATCGGTGAGCATATATGCAATGCCGTTACGTCGAAAGATGTCCTCCACATCAGCGCGGAACTGCTCTCTACCCGCGTCCTTATCGAATGTTAGGTGATTGTGCTTGCCAAAGTCATGGTAGCTACGGGGGATTGGTTTACCGATGCTTGCCCAGCAAAACTCGATCATGTCCAGAATCTTAAGTGTAGGTGGAATTTCGCTGGTTCCGTTCCAACCTGTATTTTCGATCCACGGCCAATCCGGCAACCCTTGAATCCGGGCGCGCATAGCGTCTCTGAACGCCGCATCATCTGTACCAATTGGAATCGGGCTATCAAAACAGTTCTCCCGGTAAGTTGCGGCGAATGACCCATCCTCTACACATGCACGAATCAACGAACGGATGCCTCGCCAGACGATTTCGCTGATTTCTTCACTATTTCGAGGCACTTCGTGGCCTTCTCTCTCGCTGAAATACCGCATATTTACATCCTTCTTACTGGGACGACGGAGTCATCTAGCTCGCCAGGAGCCGGCATGTCCGATACTCTGTATATGTCTCCTTGCGATTCTGAATTCATGACGGAGCCTCGGCACGAGCCAGCAACTGCGGCAGATTGTAGTTCACGCTAGTCACCCCAAAGTCCGGCTCCCGGCGAAACGGCTTGCGGAGGTAGTGAACCTGTTCAGTCCCACCGTCTAGAAACTCCACGATAGCCAGGATGTAGTCCTCCGGCTTGTTCAGTGATGTGAGGACCTCGTTCTTGGTGACCGTCACTGTTGATGCACGCTGGACCCTCCCCTTCACCTCGATGAAACGCAGCTTCCCCGTGCCCGGCACCCGGCTTTCAACATCGTAGCCGAGCTTGTCGAATTCCCGGTCCACCGGGTCGAACCCGAGACCCCGCTCTGTTTCCATGACAGCGGCTCTGGCACGAGCCGCCGCCGCTTGTGTGTCTCGCGTCGCAAAACTGACGCCGTCCGCGCCGGCCATCTTACGAAGGAGTCCGGCTGGTACAACCAGAACCCCGCCGAGGACGACGGGAGGCAATGGTGACAGTTGACGCTCGCGTTGAATCTCATCCATCCGCTTTTGCAGTCGACCCTGTAGGTCATCGGCCCTGCGGCGAGCTTCAGATGAGTTGAGGCGCGCGTTCGGTTTCCCAGCTTGCTCCTGCATCTGTAGGTCCGCGGCCCGATGGTCCCAGTAGGCGATCTCCTTGGTCAGTCGTTCTTTGACTGCCGCCTCTGTCTTTGAGAGGAGTTCCAGCTTACGCGACTGGATCTCTTCGCGATGCGTTGGCACAAGACGAGACACTGCATATTCGACAGCCTTGGATTCCAGGTTACCGCCAATCCAGCTGCACTCGGGTCTACCGACTATCTCCTGCACACCCGGCTCGCCGCCGCTCAATGGCCGGTAGTCGAGGTAAGGCGCATAGTCTTGGCCCACTGTCTCAAGCTCCGCATCCACTTCCACGTGGAGCATCCTCTTGGATACCGTCCGCTGTTCTCCGGACCGGGTGCGGCTTCCGTCCTGAACGCTGTGTTCTAGGTACATGAGGACGCGGGGTCGGTCGCTGAGGTCGTTGTCATCCACCAGCACTGCGCTTTGCCGAAGTACGCTGCGGTGTCGCTCTAGTGTCAGGTCTATCGTGGCGTCCAGTAGTGGATGGCCAGGACAGACGAATGCCGCCGGCGGCCGACCAGGAGGAGCCATAAGCGATTTCTCAAAGGTTATTCGCTCGTAGCGCTGCAGGACCGGCTCGCCCAAGCCAATCAGCCGGTCGCGCTCGCGCACCTGAACCGGGACGTGGTTGACCTGATAACGCCGAGGCTCCCGCTCCGTCATCCTGCCGCCGAGCCGCCGGAAAGCCTCAATGAAGAAGGACTCGACGTAGTGGGGTTGAAGCCTCCTCGCCTCGGCCCGCTCCATCTCTTCACGAATCTTGAGCACTTGGCTCGTATCCATCGAATCCTGGACTAAAGCGGACTCGGACAAGAGATCTTGGACCTGGCCTTGGTCGAACGCATCGCTAACCGCCTGGGTCAGCCGAGCTTGGACTTCGGGGCGCTCTCCGTACCTTATGGCCTCCAGCAGCAGGTCGCGCAGCGGCTTCCCCTCGAACTGCACCTTGCCCAAGACGTCGAACACCTGCCCACCCAGAGCCTTCCTCGCCTGCTCAAGTTTCTCTAGCAGGGTGTGATAGACATTTCCCTCCCTGGTCTCCTCCGCTATCAGATTCCATAGATGACAGACCTCTGTCTGCCCGATTCGGTGAATGCGCCCGAATCGTTGCTCAATGCGGTTCGGGTTCCAGGGCAAGTCGTAGTTGACCATTAGATGGGCGCGTTGGAGGTTGATTCCCTCCGAGGCAGCATCGTTGGCCAGGAGAATCTGTACTTCCGGGTCGTGCAGGAAGGACTCCTGAATGGCCCGCCGGTCCTCGCGTCCGATGCCGCCATGGATCATGACCACGGCCTCTTGGCGGCCCAGCAGGGTTGTTATACGCTGGTGGAGGTAGTTGAGCGTGTCCCGGTGTTCGGTAAAGATGACGAGCTTCTGGTGGGGAGATGGTACGAACGGTTCTTCTGTCTCTTCCGGTGCAGCCGTAAACAGCCTGTTGAGGAGGGCGGCGAGTTCTTGCCACTTCTTGTCTTCGCCACCGACTCGGACCGTCTGCGCCAGAGATTCCAGCCGCCGCAGGCTCTGAATCTCGGCTTCAAGCTCGCCTACGGTTCGCGCAGCCGTGGCGCGGTCTAGTATCTCTTCCTCAGCGGCAACGATCTCCTCATCGGGCGCCTCATCCAGGTCCGCGATGTCGTCGTCGTCCCACTCAGGGACGCTGGCAGAGAGAGAAGAGGCGACCTGCGAGCCTCGTTGCAACAGCTGAAGCTCACGGAGACGGCTCTCCAAACGCTCCTTGCGCCTACGAAGGGACTGGTAGATTGCTTCGGGCGACGAAGCCAGTCGCCGTTGAAGGATGGTTAGCGCGAACCCCACGGTTCCCGCTCGTTTGTCGCTCTGAAGGGCCTCAGCCCGATTGAACTCCTCCCGAACGTAGGCAGTCACCTCTCGGTACAGGCGGGCCTCGCCGTCGGACAGCTTGTAAGGGACTGCGTAGGCGCGCCTCTCGGGGAACAACGGTGTGGCATCGAACTTGAACAACCTTTCCTTCACCATCCGACGCATAAGGTCCGAGACATCGGCCGTATGCACGCCATCACGGAAGCGGCCCTCGAAGCGGTCGCCGTCCAACAGGGACATGAACAGTTGGAAGTCCTCTTCCTTGCCATTGTGCGGAGTCGCGGTCAGCAGCAGGAAATGGCGAGTGCGAGTCGAGAGCATCTGACCCAACCTATAGCGTTTGGTGTACCTGATCTCGCCGCCGAAGAAGGATGCCGACATCTTGTGGGCCTCGTCGCAGATGACCAGGTCCCATCCGCCATCGCGCGCCCGGAGCAGTGCCTGGACATCCTCGTCACGGGCCAGCTTGTCGAGACGCGCTATGGCCAGCGGCGTCTCAGAGAACCAGTTGCCTGTGCGGGCGGCCTCCAGCTTGTCGTTCGTCATAATCTCGAACGGCAGCTGGAATCTCCGGTAAAGCTCATCCTGCCATTGCTCGGCTAGACTGCCCGGGCATACCACCAGGCAACGTTCCAGGTCGCCGCGAGCAACGAGCTCCTTGATTAGCAGCCCGGCCATGATTGTCTTACCTGCGCCGGGGTCATCCGCAAGGAGAAATCGCAGGGGCTGGCGGGTCAACATCGAGTCGTACACTGCCGTGATCTGATGAGGCAGAGGGTCCACAATGGACGTGTGAACGGCGAGTACAGGGTCGAAGAGGTGGGCTAGCCGGATTCGCTGGGCCTCGGAGACGAGACGGAAGGTGTGGCCGTCCCCATCAAAAGACCACGGAAGCCCGCGCTCAATCACTTCGAGGCTGGGTTCGTCGTCCCGGTAGAGGAGGCGAGTACCGACAGCTCCAGTAGTTGGCGTCTTGTAGGTGAGCTCGACCGCTGAGTCGCCGAACCACTTGACGTTGACCACCTCCGCTGGTCCATCCGATGCCACTCCCCTAACGAGGGCGCCGGAGGTCAGGCTTTCGAGTTCTGCCATGCTTCCCTTCCTGTTGGATATGGCATCCATCATACTCCCGGTTGCTGCTGATGTTTAACTCAATAAAAGCTATGCTTATGCCCAATCGGCTGGTTCCAGAGAGTCCATGAGTGTCCGCTGAGCCTCGTTAAAGCGGCTGCTGGCGGGATCGTCGTCGGTCGGAGTTCCGGGCCGAGGGAGCAGGGATTGGTCGCTCCCCACAACGAGGACAGGGGCTGGGGTGATTCCTGAAAGTCTACTCTCTCTCCGCGATACCTGATCATCAGCTGGCCGTCAGCCCGCTCCAGGACCTCCACCCGGAGACCGGCGTAGCTTGGCCGCTCCATCCCGGGCAGCAGTTGCAGGACCCGCCACTGGTGTTTGACAGTGTTGTCCCGGGCCACCTTGCGCGTATGCTTGAGGCTGATGGTCTCGCTCAGAGACAGTTCGGCGGGCAGTGGGCGGTAGGCTGTCTCGGGCTGTTCGGCTGCGACTGAGAACCGGGCGTTGAACCGGGGTAGGAACTCTGCAAGGACGGCATTGGCCTGGTCGATTGTGCTTGCGCCGGCCAGGCGCAGTTCGGTGATCAGGCGGTCCTGTAAGGTCGACGCCATACGTTCCACCCTTCCCTTGGCCTGGGGAGAAAGCGCGAAGATCTGCCGGATGCCCAGCTGCTGCATCATCTTCGTGAACTGGGTGGGTTCGGCAGGCACCGGTGTCAGGCGGACGTTGTGCTTGAAGGCCGAATGTCTGTCGCTGTACAGGGCCAGGGGAACTCCCCACTGTCGGATGAGGCCCTCAAGCAGCACCATGTAGCCTCGGGTGTCTTCCGTGGTGCGGAAGGTCGCCTGGGCCACGGCACCGGTGGCGTCGTCCACCGCCAGCAGCAACACAAGCTTCGGCCCCCGCTCTTCGAGCCAGCGGTGGTGACTGCCGTCGATCTGTACCAGCATGCCCTTCTGGGGCATGCGGCGCCGCCGGAACCGGTGCTGCGGAGAGCGACGACTGCGCGAGCTGCCCATGCCTGCCCTGGTCAGGATGCGACGCACAGTGGGGCGGCTCAGATCGATGCCCTCGCGCTCTCTGAGCAGTTCGGTAAGGTGAGTATGGTTGGCGCCGGCGTAATGTCTGCCGGCCAACTCCACCACTGCGGCCGCGGCGGCCTCGGGAACGGCGTTGTGGGGTCTCCGCCCCCGGTTCCCGTGGGCCAGTGCGGCGGGACCGGCCCTGCGATAGGCCGCGAGAAGACGCTTGGTATGGCGTTGGCTCAATCCCATGATCTCCGAAGCCTGGGCGATGGGTAGGCCGTACTCCAGAACGCTGTTTAGTACTTGGATCCTGGTCTGTTCCTGCTGGTTCAATGTCAAATCCCTCATGGGGTGACATTTTCGCTGACCAGTTAGCAGGTGACATAATCGTAGACCAACAACACGAGATCGCCAGGAACATTAGACCACATCGCCAGGGGCATTAGACCACCCTGGGCACCGAATCGAAGACCATGGCCGCACTTCACAGGAGGGAGCGGCGATGGCCTACAAGGAGGTGTCCCGAGTGGACATAGCAGAAGTGATCCGGCGCTGGCAGATAGGCAACAGCCAGCGGCACATAGCGGCGGGGACGGGGCTATCGAGAGCCACCGTTCGCAAGTACCTGGCAGCGGCGGAGAAGGTGGGCGTATACCGAGAAGGGCCTGCGCCCACGGAGGAACAGCTGAGCCTCTTGGCGCCTGTGAGCCGCGGTGGTCCCCGGCAGGCACATGCGCCCACCGATGACCTGCTAGCCCCCTGGGGTGACCAGGTGTACAGCTGGCTCATGGAGGACCGTCTGCAGGTGACCCGCATCCAGGAGTTGCTGGGTGAGCGGGGCTGCCGGGTGTCCTACACCTCGCTGAGCCGGTTCATCCAGCGCCGCAACTGGCGCGGTCGCAACCCCCCGGACTGTGCGCATGGAGGAGAGTCCCCCCGGTCAGGTTGCGGAGCTGGACTTCGGGAGGATGGGCTACATCCACGACCCGGACAGTGGCCGCCGCCGCCCTTGACACCGCCCGACGAGGCGACCAGACCGCCCGGTTCAGCACCTCATGGTAGCTGGCGTAGTCGCGGTGGTCGCTGCGGCCCATGATGCGCAGCGCCGCGGCCACTGTGCGTCGGCCCGGGGTCAGAATCGCGCCGATCACCAATACCTGGGCTTTCCGCCAGGTCGGGTTGGTGAACAGCTTTGCGAACGGAACGAGTACGGCTACAATGGCGTCGGGCGGGGTGAGCATGGCTGGACCTCTCCGTGAGAAGTGTGGTCAGGCCAGCTTACCCTGTTCTTATACCTTTACCGATTTATGCGTAAAGTCCAGCTAACACCTTGCGTAGCATATCTTGAATTGATGGGACGGAACCTTTATTTTTCTGCACATACTTCGTCTGGCAAGTACCCTGTGCTGGTGTCGGCGCGAAGGGACTAGAGCTCCAGACCCGACCCTTGGAGGCAGATGCATGTCAGACTATGACCTTTCTAGGCTGTCGAACCGCTCATTCGAGCATTTGGTTCAGGCGTTGGCTGCTAAGGTGTTAGGGTCAGGGATTGTGGTGTTCGGTGATGGGCCAGATGGGGGACGTGAGGCGACGTTCGAACGAAGAGTTGCCTATCCCACAACCGTCGAAGGTTGGGATGGATATGGAGTTGTTCAAGCGAAATTCAGGCAGCGCCTTGTCGGCATTCAACAGGACGGCAGCTGGGCGATAGACCAGCTGAAGGACGAAGTACTGAAGTATACCGACCCGGAAAGTAATCTCCGCACACCGGAGTATTTCATCTTCGCTACCAACGTGGTTCTTACCCCGGTCCGTGAGACAGGCTTCAAAGACCGCGCAATAGCTGTTCTTGAGGACTTCAAGAAACAAGCATCCTTGAAAGATTACGCCATTTGGGACTATGACCAGATTCGAATCTTCCTCGATAACAATGAAGACGTTAGGAAGTCTTACGCGGCCTTCATAACTCCAGGCGACGTACTATCGGAGATCATTTCCCAGCTAAGCCCAAGCCCTGCTGACATGTACGATACCTTGGCAATTTTCTTAGAGAAGGAATTGCTGAGCGATGAATGTGTCAATTTGGAACAAGCCGGACACAGCGTTGACGAACGTATACCTCTTGCTACCGTATTCGTTGACCTACCTACTCACGACGAGTCCGATGAACTCAGGACTCAGATCCTGAGCCATTCCGACATAGGTGATCATGAAGTAGGAACGCCGATCCATGCTGGGGAAGGATTCATCAAGAGTATATTGGCCGCCGCCTCAGGACATCTGGCCCCCGCTTCATTCGGTAGCCCCGTCCTGTCAAGTCAACTTGATTCTGGAGTTCCACGGGAATCGCATGGACGCTTTGTGTTGATCGGCGGGCCTGGTCAAGGAAAGACTACATTGACGCAGTTCATCTGCCAGATCTTTCGTGCTGCCAATATCTCTGGGAAGCCGCCACACACGTTGTCCCCAGCTACCAAGAGTGCTTTAGCAACGCTTCAAAGGCATTGCGAGCTTGAAGGCATCAATCATGACGCTGTGCCCCGATTTCCGTTCAAGTTAGTACTGAACGATTTCGCAAAGGCTCTGTCACCTACGTCTCCGTCTAGTGTGAATTCCGTACTCGGATATTTGTCACTACAGGTAAGGAATCGGACAGATTCGGACATCTCACCAAATGACTTGCGCAGATTTCTGGGCCGTTATCCTAGCGTCATAGTATTCGATGGATTGGACGAAGTGCCTGCTTCGAGCAACAGAGACCAAGTAATGGACGCTATAAGGGACTTCTGGATAGACGCGAGCAATGCCAACGCTGACATTTTGTCGATAGCCACGAGTCGTCCACAAGGCTACAACGAGGACTTTTCCCCGTTGCATTATCAACACCTGCAACTGGCTGAATTGTCTGGGCAACTCGGGTGGCACTTCGCGCAGCGTTTGGCTGACGTCAGGTATGGAACAGAGGAGGATCGCAAGCAGAAGGTGTTGAACCGTTTGGAGAGAGCGTTTCAAGATGATTCAACCTCCCGTCTGATGAAGAGTCCTCTGCAGGTTACCATCATGACTGCTCTGGTTGACCGAATCGGACAACCCCCACAGGCGCGGTGGGATCTCTTCAACTCTTACTATGAGGTGATCTACCTGCGGGAGGTGGAGCGGAATATCCCGGCTTCAAACATATTACGGGACTATCGGCCAGACATTAGAGCCATTCACAACCAGGTGGGGCTAATCCTACAGATTGATTCGGAGCGAACAGGGAGAACTGATGCCAAGTTGTCCCGCGATAGGTTTGTCACCCTTGTAGAAACCCGTCTCAATGCAGAGGGACATACGGGTAAACGTCTAAGCACTCTCGCACAGGAAATTGTTGAAGCAGCATCCCAACGTTTGGTGTTCTTGGTAGAGGTGGAATCAGAACAAATTGGCTTCGAAATCCGATCGCTGCAAGAGTTCATGGCTGCAGAAAGCTTGATGGATGGGGTCGATCAAAGTATCAGGGAACGATTGGACGAGATTGCTCCGATACCGTTTTGGAGAAACGTCTTTTTGTTCGCCGCAGGTAAGTGTTTTGCCGTGCGGCAAGAGTTGCGAGATGCTGTGCACTCCATTTGCAATGGACTGAACATGACGCAAGGCAATGAGATCGCGGGCACTTACCTTGCCGGTTCCGCTTTATCTGTTGCATTGCTTGAGGAGGGATCGTCTAGGCGACAACCGAAGTTTGAAGACATGATTGCAAGGACCGCCATCAGGGCTCTGGACGTCGCGAATCCAGACCTTCAGATACGGTTGGCTGACGTCTACGAATCCCAACTGGAAGACATCTATCAAGACGCCATAGAACTCAGACTGGCGAGTGGAAACAGGGTCAGGTCTATGGGAGCTTGGAATTGTCTGCTCAGACTGGCTGCGGCCGACGTTCCATGGGCAGTTCGGTCGGCTAACGCACATTGGCCGGCAGACTATCAGCATCAAGTCCAGGTGTTACAGGCAATTGCTGAGCCCACTAAGAACTACTGGGCCTCTGAGAAGTTGCTTCAACTAATACCTCGTGCGCCCGTCAGTACATTTTCAGAAGTGCTCGAGACCGAAACCCGTCGCCAATGGTCGGAAGTGCACAACGTGGAAACGGAGTTGAAGGCTGCTGTATCCATCATAAGATCAAGGATGCGCCCTGTGGGTCGTCAAGTCAATGTGCTGAGTACTGGACTGTCCTACGGACCGATAGTACGTCTGGGTGGAAGCGAAAACACTGATTTGCAACGGCTTAGGTCCATTGATGGCTGGGATTCTAGCTGGCTCGCGTACAAGTGTGGGGGTGATTTCCTGAGTGCGCCTTCAAGAGAGAGTTTGGCAAGTGCTCTTACCTCATTGGCTGCTGTTTTCCCGGTGGAATGCGATGTATCGTGGAGTTTTGAGTGGAGATGTTTACCCTGGCCAATCTTGGCCTGTTTGAACTCATGCACTAGTGGCCGAGAGCTACTTGACTTAGCGGGGAAGGCAAGTCGAGGAGAACTTGGCGACGCAGAGGACTGGATCGCGGCCGAGACCCGTTGGTTCGAGGATGGAATTGTGCGGGACGACTTGACTTCTATGTCTGACGACCGACTGCCATTTGACGCAGCGATTAGACATATGGGCTTTCCGACGACTTTAGGCACTTTGAGTCCCATTCTCGCTTACCAGGACAACGGATGGACTCTAGGGGATGTCCTAGATGTCTATGAGAGTTTACCTCCCGGTAACACCCGTTCGTTTGTTGCTGCGACTATCAACTGGCTGATCCTCGCCCATGCCATACCATTGCACCGGGTTGAGGCAGCGACTCTGCCAGCAATTGGCCTGCGAGCCTTGGAATCTATTTACCGAGAGGTTCCTGTGAGTTCTCCCGTACCACTACATGCACTTGTCAACCTCATTAGCAATTCAATATCCGACGCAACAGCGTTCTTTGGAATCATCAAGGACAAGATGTTCCTAGTCGACATGCACAACGCTGACGCAAAACTTGTCGGCGCTAGTGTTGCCGTGTTAGCAAGGGCGCATTTGAGATTGGACCCAGACAACGTCGTGCTGCCCCTCTTAGGGGCAATCGCAGAATACGGGCAGTTAGGGGGGAATTCTATTGATGTTGGAGAGTTGGAGTCACTTGAAGCGCCTGACGAGAGGCTGGCGGCTCTCTTGGTCACTTTGTCTCAAGAGTCGTGGCGGGCAGATTCTAGTGAGCGTCTGATCGCCTTCGCGCAACAGATCGTAGATTCCCGCAGAGACGTCTTTGGGAGGATTGTTACGACATTGGAAAACAACCGGCCAGTTGGCGATTACGCGGATAAGTTTGTGGTTGCGCTTGAGCAATTGATTCCAGAAGACGACTATCGTGCCCATAAGCGCTACATCAGCCTACTTGAGGAAACTCTGGGGAGAAGGACAAGCCAATTTGCCGACCCTTTTGAATCTGCGCGTTTTGCCATGCCAGCTGGGGTGTTGGAGTTGCTCAAGAGATAGGCGAAGTCAATTGCGATTGCGCACGTCATACGTCTATTTGAACCTCTACCTTTTCAATCACTGAAGGGATTGAGGACTGGTTCGGTACTTGGATTAACGGTGAGACGCGATCGGACGACACAAAGGAACGGATGCATATGTAGTCGGTTATGGGGCTTGTTCTTGATTCCCTCATATGAAGACCTCCCAGCGAAAAGTTCGCAGTACAGGACACTTTGGCCCACCAACCGGCACGGTAGATAGCACCGAGCCGTTGAGCGCCATGTCCTCGGCGCTCATGCCGGGTGCGAGGCTATCCTCCGGCATGGGCACCGTGTAGCGCATCAGGGCATTGTCGGGCGTGACGACGATCTCCTTGACGAAGGACTCGATGAAGGTCCTGCGCTCGGTCAGCCCGCTCTTCTTCAGGAACCTGCTCATATCCTGGGCGTAGGCGGTGATGGTCTCCACCTGTTCCAGCACCTTCCTGCGCTGGCCGAGGCTCGCTCTCGCCTCCGCCTCCGCCGCCTCAAGACGCTCCTGCCGCTCCCTGTGGTCGCGGATACGGGGCCTGAAGTCGTTGATTTCCATATCAGTGGTCTCCACGAGGTCGTAGAGCCGGTCGAGCCTGCGGCGCACGTCGGCAAGCTCGGACTGGATGGTCTCCAGCCTCTTGCGCTGCTCACCCGCCACACCGTCCATCTGCTCGTCCACGACCTTCACGAGGGCGCGGATGTTGGAGTCGGTGAGGACGTTGGAGCGAATCTTGTTGACGACCATCTCTTCGAAGCGCCGGGCGGCGAGCCTGGGGGTCTTGCAGGCTTCCTTGCCCCGCTTCATAAGAGACTGGCAGACGTAGTATGGGAACTGGCCGCTCTTGGAATACTGGCCGCTGAGCGCCCTCTTGCAGGTCTTGCACTTGATCAGTCCGCTAAGCAGGTAGGAGCTTCCCGCCCTTCGGGGATGCACGACCTTGGGGGCGCGGCGGCGCAGCTGCCTGCCGACTCGCTGAAACTGAGCCTTTGAGACGATGGCCGGGAATGCCTTCTCCACCCGCACCGGGTCAGCCCCGTCCTTGGCGTTTACGCCCCACAGGAGAGTCCCCGTGTAAGCCTCGTTGGTGAGGACCTTGTGGACGCCGGTCTTGCCCCAGAGCTTTCCCCCGGGGCTGGCGATGCCGTCGTCGTTGAGGGCGCGGGTGATGTCCACCATCCCGCTTCCCGCCTCGGACATATCGAAGATGCGCTTGACGACGGGGGACGTATCCGGGTCCAGCTCCAGCGTGGGGCGCTTCTTCGGCCCGTCCTGCACCATGATGCGGTTGTAGCCGTAGGGCGCCTTGCTGCCGACCCAGAAGCCGCGAGAGGCGGCCTCTCTCATGCCTCGCAAGACCTCCTGGGCCAAGATATCGGTTATCCAATCAAGACAAAAGACTCAGGTACACATGGGCAGTGGGACTGCCAACCACTTGACCGCCAGGGCGGTCTGTAGGACCTTTGGGGAGTTCGAATCCCGGCTAGTGGGCCCTTTTTCACGGTAGACAGAACCGTCTTCGAGATGTGGCTGGGGACTCTGTGAGCCTGGTACAGCGCTCCATACGGAAGTTCGAGCCTCTTCGGATGGACCCTAGTACCGCGTCAATCTGAATATGCTAGACATGTTTCCCTATCCGTCATTCCCGCGAAAGCGGGAACCCAGGGGCGGGGCAGCCTCACCATTGGCGAAACCATCTGGAATCGGTACTAGCTGCTCGCCCGGGCCGTCGATGCGTTCATTTAGGCCGTCCTCCACTTGGGTCAGATGGGCCGTGGTTGCCGGTTGGGACATATGCTTGCCCATCCTGACCATGCCCTATCCTTCTCTATCCTTCTCTACGGCGCATCAGGCTGCGCCCCAACGACTCGATTCGATTGGGTGACAGTCCCCTTCGCTCAGGCCGTGATAGCCCCGATCGCGCACACGCCGACTATGGCTACCAACACCCCCAGCGCGATGTACAAGGGCCACCGGATGGCCTTCTGCACATCCCTCTGAAGCTCAGTTGTGCTGACCTCATTCTCGTCGTCGTTCATTCTGCTTACTCCATCCTCACACACTCTTACCGTACCCCTCCCTTATCCCGGCTGGACAGCCGTAAGCGCCCGCTTTACTGTTCGCAGAAGGGCAGCCCAAGCTCCAATAGGTCGTTGGATTTCACGCGCCCTAAAGCAAGGGGAATGCACCCGGTGAACTGGTTCCCGCCCAGGCGCAGGTAGCTCAAGGCCCGACTGTCACCGAGTTCGGGGGGTATTTCACCGGACAATTGATTATTCGACAGGTCCAGGGCACGCAGGCTGCGCATGCCCCCGAGTTCGGGGGGTATTGCGCCGGAGAATCGATTATTCGACAGATCCAGCACTTGCGGGCCGTGGCCGTGAATGGTCCAGAAATCGGCGGGTATTGGGCCCGACAATTGATTGTCCGACAGGTCAAAACTGTCCGCTGTCAGGAAGAGCATTCTAAGTTCGGAAGGTATCTCCCCGTCCAGGTTGTTCCCGCTCAGGTCCAGTACGTTCACTCCGGCAAAGTCCCCGAGCTCCGGGGGTATTTCCCCGGTCAGGTTGTTATCCGGGAGTCGGATCCCTGTGACGAAGCCATCGTCGGGATCAGGTTGGCCGCCGACACCGACGCCGGACCACTTATCCATCGGCTGGTTAGTCAACCAATTGGTGTTGTCGTGCCAGTCATCGCCGCCGGTGGCGTTGTAGAGGTCCAGCAGGGCGCAGTAGGGTAGGCCCAGCTTCAAGAGGTCGTTATCGGAAACCGCGTGCAAACTGGCTGGTATGCACCCGGTGAACCGGTTCCCGCCGAGACGCAGGTAGACCAGTCCGTCCAGGTTGCCCAGTTCGGGGGGAATCCGCCCGGTCAGGTTGTTCCCGCTGAGGTCCAGGACACTCAATGAGCCAATGCTGCCTAACTCCGGCGGTATTTCGCCGGTCAAGTTGTTCTCCGGGAGTTGGAGCATCGTCACCAGGCGAGGGTTGCGGGCGGCCCGGTTACTGGCGCCGTACCATCTAATGTTATTGCTGTTCCCCCAATTCGTGTTATCGTGCCAGTCGTCTCCGCCGGCGGAGCGGTAGAGGGCTACTAGGGCCTGTCTGATCTCGTCGCTGGGGAGAGCGCCAGTGTCGCACATGGGCAGGTCCAGCAGCAGGAAGTCGTTTACGGGAATCCTTTCCAATCCGCTGGGGATACACCCGGTAAATTGGTTGCCTCCCAGGTACAGCCGGTTAAGTTGGCGGAACCCGCCCAAGTCGGAAGGTATTTCCCCGGTCAGGTTGTTGCCCCGCAGATCCAGGGTTACCAGGTCGCGAATGCTGCCCAGCTCGGAAGGTATCTCCCCGGTCAATTGGTTGCCGCGGAGGTTCAACTCTCTCAGGATGGGGCCGAGGTCGGCTAGTTCCGGCGGTATCTCGCCGGCCAGTTGGTTGTTCGCCAGGCTGAGATGATACAGCCCATCCATGTCTCCCAATTCGGAGGGTATTTGGCCGGTCAATTGGTTGCCGCTCAGGTACAGATGGGTCAGCTTGTCCATCCGGCCCAGTTCCGGGGGTATTTCGCCGGTCAACCGGTTCCCCCGGAGGTCCAGGCGCCTCAGCTTATCGAGGCCGGGCAGCTTTGAGGATATTTCACCGGTGAGGCCGTTGTCCGGAAGCTGCAACCTGCCGACAAAGGGAACTTGATAAGAGTTGCCGCCGCCGCCGGCTGGATTGAAGGAAGATCGAGTGTCGCTGCTGATCAGGACTCCATACCAGTCCACGACAGGGTTCACGAAAGCGCTGCCGCCCTCCGAGTCCTTCACCTCGTCGCCTATCGGGTCTCCTTCCAGCCAACCGGTGTTGTTCCGCCAGTCCGCGCCGCCGGCGGAGTGGTAGAAGGTGACCAGGGCCTCCCTCTCGGAGGTGGAGAGGGGGTTGTTCACGCTGGGGAGGGGAATGCCCCCGCCGCAGGCGGTGAGCAGGAGGGTTAAGGCACAGGCCAAGGCCACCAGGCTCGCCAGGCCGTGGGTGGAGGGTTGATGCGGGATTTTGGTCTCGCGGCCGGGCATAAGTTACTCGCAGCTCCTTTGGTCTAAACTACAAGAGACGTACATCGATCCGGTTATTGAACGCTGAGCGGATAGTTGGCGTATCTGAAGTCAAACCAGTCGGTGCGGCAAACTTGTGTGACGGTTAGCTCTTTGCCACTCCGGTCAGCCTCTTGGTCCGTACAAGCCGACAGATGTTCCCGCCTATATCGCTCTTCGTCTGTTTCCTCACCTTGTTCTTCTTTTTCCCCATGCTCTGCCTCTGCTCGCAATTGCGAAAGCCCGTCTCTGAACTCTGTCTCCGCCAGCTTTGCACCTTCGTCATCTGGGAAGGCGCCTGTTCTCGTCTCCTTTAATGTGTCAGCCCCTGCCTTCGCCCACATGGATTGCCTGTCATCACCATACTCGAAGTGAAACATCAAGCTGTTGCGTATGTCAAGAGCGGAGTGATATTAGGCCATTGGGCGGAGCAAAAGTGTATCAGTCGAGCGTCGATGTTCAGCGAAAATGTCACCCTTAGACGGGCGTCAGCAGGAGCCGTCAGCCGGGGAGTGAGCTCGGTTGAGTCTAGACGTCGGGGGAATCGCCGGATGCGCGTGTGTGGGCGGCTAGCCTGCTCTGCTTGAGCCGGTAGCTCTCGCCGTTCATCTCCAGGATGTGGACGCGGTGGGTGAGACGGTCCAGCAGGGCGCCGGTCAGCCTCTCGGAGCCGAAGACCTCGGTCCACTCGTCGAAGGGCTCACTTGGTGGTGACCAGGACCGACCCTCTCTCGTAGCGCTGGCTGAAGACCTCGAAGAGGAGCTCAGCGCCGGTCCTGGAGAGCGGGACGAAGCCGAGCTCGTCAATGATGAGCAGCTTGAGCCGTGCCAGCCTCTTCTGAAAGTTGAGCAGTCGCCGCTCGTCCCTGGCCTCGATCAACTCGTGTACCAGCGAGGCGGCCGTGGTGAAGCCGACCGACAGCCCCCTCTGGCAGGCTGCGAGCCCCAGGCCGAGCGCCACGTGGGTCTTGCCGGTGCCGCTGTTGCCGATAGCGATGACGTTCTCTCGCCGGTCGACGTACTCGCAGCGTGCCAGTTGCATCACCAGGTGCTTGTTCACCGACGGCATGGCCAGGAAGTCGAAGGTGTCGAGGCTCTTGGTGGCGGGGAAGCGCGCCGCCTTGATCCTGCGGTCCACCATGCGGTGATGGCGGTCTATCAGCTCGAGCTCTGAGAGCCTCAGCAGGTAGCCCGGATGGTCGACGCCCTCGGCGGCGCACTGAGCCGCCACCTTGCCGTACTCTCTCAGGAACGTCGGCAGCTTCAGCTCCTTGAGGTGGTGCTCCAGCAGCACCGTAGACCGATCGCTCATCGCCTGCTCCCCGACGTGAGCGCCATGTAGTCGCTGGCCGAGGTCTTCTGCACGCTGACCCTGGGCAGGTAGGGGTACAGCTGCAGGTCGAGTCTCTGGGGACGACCCTCCACCCTGCACATCACCAGGTGCTTGACGGCGTCGAAGCTTATGGCCCCGAGCCTGAGGGCATCGCGCACGCCCTCGTACACCTCCTCATTGCGGAAGTTCTCCATCAGCCGCAGCACCTGCACGAACTCCCGCTTGCCGCGCCTGCCCATCCTCGACTCCAAAAGACGCTGCAACACGCCGAACTTCTGGGGCAACTCCCACCCGGCCAGCGGAGCGGCCTGGTCCAGCGCTCCCGTCTTGCGCTCCAGCAGCGGCAGGCAGTGGATGGGGTCGAACACGAAGTCGTCGCGGTCGTATGAGCGCCGATGCCGGGCTATCACCTCTGCCCCGCAACTGATCACCACCTCTCCCACATAGCCGCGCACCACAACCTCCCTGTGACCGTAGGCCACGGGCACCGAGTAGTCGTTGGTCCGGTACCGCACCAGCGACAGGGAGCTGACACGGCTCACGTGCTTGTCGCTGGCGTCGTATGGTACGGCGGGAAGCGGCAGCAGGGCCTCCAGGTCACGCTCCATCCGCCGGCCTATCGTCTCGGTGTGTCCACGCAGCTGTCTCCCCATACGTTCCAGACATCGCTCCTCGAGGTAGGCGTTGAGCGCATCGAAGCTCGCAGACGACGGTATGGGCACCAGGAAGTTCCGGCGCGCATATCCCACCAGCCCCTCGACCTTGCCCTTGTCGTTACCCTTGCCTGGACGACCGAACCGGTCCTCGAACAGGCAGTGGGACACAAGCTCTGAGAACACGCGGGTACGCTTCCTCCGGCCGTCTCCCAGGATCCTGGCCACGGCCAGTCTCGTGTTGTCGTACAGAGCCTGCCCCGGCGAAGGCCGGGGATGCTAAGCGGCACGCCGCCCAGGAACGAAAACGCAGACACGTGACCGTCGCAGAACGCCTCGGTCGTCTCTGCGGGGTAGGCCTTGACGAAGCACGCGTCGCTGTGGGGAAGGTCCAGCACGAAGTAGTGGACGGTCTGCTTCACTCCTGCGATCACCGCCTTGGCCTGGCCGAAGTCGCACTGGGCGTGTCCTGCAGGATGAGACAGCGGCACGTACATCTCACGCGTCCGGCGACGCCGCTCACGCACGTAGTCCTTGACTATGGTGTAGCCGCCGGGGAAGCCGTGCTCCGCTCTCAGACGCTCGTAGATCCGCTTCGCCGTGTGGCGCTGCTTCTTCGGAAGACTGCGGTCATCCTCCAGGATGCGGTCGATCACCCCGCAGTACGGGTCCAGCTTGGGGCGGCGCGGCGGTGACTGTCGACGGTATCCGGGAGGCACCGAGTACTGAAGCATCTTGCGCACCGTGTCCCGGTGCAGGCCGAACACCCGGGCAGCCTCCCGTGTGCTCATCCCCTCCACCATGCAGGCCCGGCGCACTCGAACGTACAGTTCCACTTTGTACATCCTTCACACCTTCCATCGAGTTGCCTACAACTCTATAGAAGGTGTGCGGCGGGTACAGTTTTCAAGCACCACTCCTCAGCGCTCGACCCCGCCTCGCCGGTCCATTATCACTCCGCCCTTTACACCTGCCATCTCCTGCCTGACGGCGCCTGATCCGTACACCAGACTACCCAACCGCCCCGCAAACTCGCGCCAGCCCGGTCCGAGAGTGTCTCTCGCTGCGTCCTCTCGCCCTGCCAACGTCCGCAAACGGCCACAATATCTCCACGCGGCTGCTGAAGGCCGCCACCGGACCCATCTACCCGAAGTCCTGCCCGAACCATCGCCCCCTTTGCCACTCATCGCCCATCCCGCTGCTGTAACACCACCCCTTCGGTGGATTTGGGCTAAGGTCCGAGAGCTTGAGGTTCGCGGCGATGAGCTTGGCATCAAAGAGCCGAGCGCAGCGAAGGTCGGCATTGAAGAGGTTGGCCCCACTAAGGTCGATACGATTCAAATGCACCTGCCCACTGCTGTCCAGTCGTCCCCTTTCTCGAAACTCCTCGTGAAAATGCAGGCGTGACAGGTCTGGAACGAAAGGCTCTGTTTGACGCCTCGCGTTCCAAGCTTCGACACCTTTGAGAAGCAATGCAGTATGTTCGGGGTCTGCCATCAATCTTCCCTATATGGGTAATTGGATTTGTCGCTTGGCATTGCACTAGGACCTCAATGGGTGCAGGTCCACTCCTCTGAAGCTGGACCGGGCCATCTTTCAGACACGAGCTTGGCCATTCGTCGGCTTCTGGATCGGATGGTTTCCTCAACCCAAGAGGGCTGAGACAATAGCTCATTGTTCAGTAGCAGGACGCTGTATTCCTGTAGTTCGTCGCGTTTGCATGCCCAAGGGTCGTTGGACATGGACGAGTTGAGCTTCTGGGTCACGAGCGTGAGATTGCCGATTGAGTGGATGAGCGTATTGCGTTGGTACGTCGCTGCTTCCCTATCAACGTCCTCTGGGAGTGGCCACTCCTCATTTCTCCAGCCTACCGGCATGAGATGTTCTATTGTCAGATTCGTCGGTACGGTTGGATGTTCAGCCTTTCCCGAGGAACGCAGCCGGCGCTCAACGCCTTCGAGCACCAATCGCAGCCTGCCCCTCGTCAGCAGCCGATAGAGGGGGGAAGACTCCAGGGCATGGGCCACGGCTTCGTCGCTGGGCCATTCTCTAGCGTATGCCGTCTGCTCCTGAAGGTATCCGGCGGTAACTGCGTCGGCCTTGTCCGGTCCACTCTCCCGCAAGCGGCTGGCTAGCTCCAAGACCAGCCTGTTGTAGTCCTTGGTGGTCTGACGGCAAATCATTCTGCGGACTAGGAAGCTCTCCAGAGCGTTGAAGGCCCTGACTCGCGTTTCTGCTTCAGCTGACAGGAGCAGGAGTAGTACAGGGGTGACTACGCGGGCTTGCATGACATCTACGTGGTAATAGAACGACTTTTCCTCGGGACTGCGGCCCCTGGCCGATTCGAAATCACGGTAGTTCACCAAGTCATGCTTAACCACCGACATCACTCCGTGAACCTCTTGGCCATCAACGTAGTTGCGGAACACGTCAAACACTCTGGATGGTGAGACCTCCGAGCCCGTGCGCATCACCAGCCAGTAATTGAGGAGCATGTCCAAGCGTGGCCTGAACAAGCGGCCTTGCCTGACTTCCCTTCTCCACCACCCATCGTCCAGATTCCCCCAGATGTCACCCTGCGGGTTTCGATCCCGGGAGAGGACGAAGTTCTTGATGAGGTCGGACTGTTCAAGGGGGGTACCGCGGGCATTTAGCGTCTCGAATATCAGGTTGGGATCGTCCTGTGGGCTGAGGTCAATTACCACCATCTGGAGCATCGATGTTGCCGCAGCCTCAAGCGCGTCGATTTTGGCCTCGATAGGCCCCGCAGCATCGTCGAGCCACTTGCGGATTTGCAGCTGGAAGAATTCGTGGGCTTGGACAATCAGCGATTCCTCAAAGTCGTTTACGGCGAGTCCATTGTCCATGGCGTGCCTGAATGCTTCCCTATCACTCCTCGTGGGCCAGAGCTTGAATATGTGGAGATCATCGTCTCCGATGAGTTCTTCGTCGTTGGTAACGAGCTTAGCCAGACGCCTTGCCGCCCTCTTGACATATGGCTGGTCTGACTCTTCGCAAATCTGTTGTATGGCATCCAGGAGGAGTTGAAGTGTCGTGACCCTCTGCTGGCCATCAATCACTTCACGCTGGTCTATGTCCTTTGCCGCCGTGGGGACTTGCTTGAGAACGACGGCACCCAAGAAGTGCGGACTCGTCTTCTGCTCCGCTTCTACCCCGTTGTTACCCGAGCGCTCCAGTTCTTCGAGATAGTTCTCGGCCACGTTGCGGACATCATCCCAGAGCGGCTCCCATTGATCGTCCTGGGACCAAACGTAGGGACGCTGAAAGGGCGGGATGGTGTACCGGACCTCTTTCTGGAAGAGGTCTTTGGGAGTGAGTATGTCCGTGTGCATCAAGACCTCCTGTATGTGTATGACACTTCTAGTTCCTCAGGTAATCTTCCAGTTTAGGGCGGCTGCTCCAATCGGGCAACTGAAAACCACCGCCTTCCGCCCACTGTTGAACCCACAACCGTTCATCCTCTTCATATTGCCTTTGCGCCTTCAGTTCCTTCGTTCTCCTGGCATTGAGCCGGTGTACATTCCCAACTTCAGTCTCATTCGGATCGAATGGCGCGGTAGTATATGCCACTCTCTGATGAACCGTCATGGTGTGATCTCCGGGGACTTGGACGTCCAAAACGTAAGTGCCCTTCATGTCACAGATGCAATGCCAACGGTTCTCTTCATTGGGGTAGATGAGCTCGTAACGCAAGAATGTAGTGATCCAGAGACCTGTGGCATGTGATGGCGTACCGTGAATCGGATTGCGCTTTGGTGCTCGTAGCCATTGCTGGAATCTCCTCTTGATGAAATCAAGTTGTTTCTCTCCCTTCGTGCGCACCTTATACATCCATGGCCGTGTTGACGATGAAAGGTTGAACATTGCCTCTCTGTACGCTTGTCCTGATGGGTACCGGAAGGTGGCGTGTACTAAGGCTACGACAGCGCAATCGCCTGTTGGTGCTTCAGTTTCGCTTCCTGTAGACCTCCACTCTTGTTCCAAGAATTCTGCTCTGCCGCCGTCCGTCTGTTGCTGGGTCAGGCTTTGCAAACATTGGCGTGGACGGGTATGGACACTCATTTCCGCATACTTCATTCCCTGTTCCTCAACCATCGAGCCACAGGTCCGCGAAGGGTGTGGTGACTCCGTACTCCAGCCGTGGCATAGTACCACCGATCCTAGGTGAGCAGTCGCCACGTGAGCAAGGCACTGATGACTAACAGCGCGGCGGCGACCAAGCTAAGCCTGATGGCCAACCGTCTCGTCCTCCCGTGTGCGGCGCGCTCCTTCCAGTACGCCTCCTCCATCTCCTCATGCGCCCGTCCCCTGGCGGACGCGGCGTCCCTGGCCTCGTCCCGCTCCCGCTCCAACTCCGATGCTCGCCCATCCAGCTCCCACACGGTCCGCTGAAGCTTGTCCTCCCGAGCAAGGGACCGGCGCAGCAGTTCGTCGTCGCTCACGTACTCAAGCCCCTCCATGCGCACATAGACCCTACGGC
Organism: Dehalococcoidia bacterium; assembly: GCA_965217705.1. GTDB lineage: Bacteria > Chloroflexota > Dehalococcoidia > Lucifugimonadales > CATOSD01 > CATOSD01. Next base: position 770,471 of record CBDCJA010000002.1, read on the forward strand.
CCTCCCTTCGGATCTCGATCTCTCCCCTACGAATCATCCGGTCGAGGGTTGAGACGGAGACGTCCATCTCTCGCACAGCCTCAGCTTTCGTCACCCAGCGGACAGGCTCAGCCATCGCTCTCTGCCTCGCCATGTGGCCGGCGCCTCCGCCTCCAGTTGAACAGACGCAGGCCCCGACCCTCGGAATCGGGCTCATCCGCCTCCTGATCTCCGGTGGCGTCCTCGGGCGTCTGTGTAGCCTCCAGGGCCTCCACGCGCCGGGTCAGACTCTCCACCAGCCTCGCCAGGTCGTCCACCGCTTCAATCGCCAGCCTGATCCTCGCCTCCAACCTGTCCAGCGGCGTCGTCCTCTCCCATCCGGGATCGTCCAGGTTGGCCATGAGCCGCTGCACGGCCAGGGTCATCCTGCCCGTCAAGCGCTCTCGGCGCAGGGCCAGCGCCACGGTCTTACGGTTAACACCCAGGAGGGCCGCCGTCTTGCGCTGCCCCTCACGCTCGACGAGCCACTCCACCACCCACTTGAGGTCGGGCCGATTGTCGTCGGCACTCGATTCCTGTCCATCACTCATCTTCGACTTCCGAGAGGCCATTTCCATCCTCTACAGGGGGTGGCCGCTTTTGCAATTTCACCCCTTTTTCGCCGGAACCAGCCCCAACAGTGACCGGTCACAGTTGTACTGCAACTTACCCCCACAAACTGCAGGAATCCCTAGCTGGTTGGCCCAGGATGTCCGTTCCTACCCATGACCCAAAATCATGTTGTCGACCCCGACATCGATTCGCGCCAAAATCGATGGGCCAACCTGGGCCGAGGATGCCGCCGACACGCCAAATCCTGCACGGAGCAGCTCTCTGGACGCGCCGGACAGGTTCTTTCGTAGCTGTTTCGTCGCTAATCGGATGACACGTCAGCGGCTGCAAAGTGCAATCAAGCCAGCGTCGGAGAGGTCATTAAGTTTAGCACGGCTTCCCGACGACTTGCATTTTCAGGCATTGACCGGTCAGAGGGTATTTCGGCCCGTTTCGTATCTGAATCAGAGGCAACTCTGGCGGTTTGCGGTGCCCCAGGACACGGCCTACAGGCCAAGATGCGCCGATTTTCAGCCCCAGACAGCATGGAGGGCAGATAGCGACGCATCGGCGCCATCTATTCCCCCCCTACAGGACTCTGACTCATCCGGTGATAGAGACTGTCCCACTGGTAGGCGCTCAGCCCGGACAGAGGCAGCCTCGGTGACTCCGGTTCCCACAGTGGACGCCATGACTTTCCTAAGATTCCTGCGGTGGACAGTACGGGGATGCACGACACAAGAATGGGCAGGGACATGGTGGCCAACTGGGATGCCGTGCGCACGTAGGTGTCCTCGACCTCCTCGGTGTCAACGACGAACAGCGTGACGGGGAACGGCGGTTGGTCTTCCTTTGGCGCGTTCGACCAGTAATAGCTTCTGTATGGACGCAGGCGGGCGATGACTCCCCTAGGGTGGCGGGCTCTCAACTCGTGCTCGAAGTAGACGGGGATGTGGATGCCGCCGGTGACCAGGTGCCCAACGGCGTCGGGTGCGATGGCCGACTCACCCCAGTTGTAGGCCCGGTCGGACCTGGCGGTGGGGACGGACCACACCAGTTCGCTGTCTGGGTCGTCCCTGGCCTCGGCCTGGAGCTGCGACAGGAACCACGTGATGCCGTCGGCGTGCTTCGTCTGCCTCGCCCACGTCTCGATGCGATGGCCCACGTGACGTTTCCGGCCCTGTTTGTCGGTGGTGAGGGCCGTGCTCCAGATGCCCTGCGTCGTGGGAAGCTGGGCACGGTCCCTGTGTGTGACGTAGCGAATGCCCTCGGCGGACAGGGTGTAGCGGGTGTCGCCCCGTTTACCCTGGCGTTCCACCAGGCCCCAGCTATCGACGAGGCTGCGCATCATCTGGCTGACCCGTCCCTCGGAGACGCCGAGCCAAGTAGCAAGGTGCTCACGGAGGATCATCGGGTGGTCGGTGATGAGGTCCAGCGTCCGCTTCTCAGACGGGCTGACGCCGAAGGCCGGCGCAGCCTGTGCCATCCGCTCGGGACGGGGTATCGAAGCCCGCTTCCGCTCCGGTGATGCGGTGGAACGCCTTCCGCCGGGGCTGCCGTGCGAACTCACGTCCTCCAGCGTGCGGTACGTGCTGCCGACCCATGAGTATTTGTGCCAGAGGCGAAGGTCCCGCCTTTCGAGGGAGTCCCTGGACTCCACGGCAACGTAGCAGTCGTCAAGGTTCAGTCGCTCGCAGAACCTCGTCGTCAGCCTCTCCTCCCAGACGCTCGGCACAAGGACCAGGACGGCGCTGGGACGGCGGGTGTAGTCGTACCCCGCGATGGCCCTCAGCCGGTCGTAGAGAGACCGGCGACGCAGGGCCTGGCCCTGGCGCACCACGCCGTAGCTGCGGCCGTCGTGGAGGGTGATGGTGGCGTCGAAGCGGCCTCTGCGGTGGAACTCCACGTGGGACCGAAGGCCTCCAGTGCCGGGGGACAGCGAGGCGGCGAGTCGGTAGACAGAAGCCACCGCGTCCATCCTGCGGATGAGCAGCGTCAGCCACTCCCTGGACACGGGGTAGGCTCGCACGAAGTCTGAGGGCGTCCCAAAGCCGAGAATCCCGGCAGTCTCACCGATGCCCTTGGTCGTCGGGAAGTATCTCTGGCTCGACGGCAGATGGGCGGTGCCGTGGCTTACACGCCCGACAATACGGTCAGCCAGCAGGCCGGTCAGAGCTCGGTGAACCGTGGCGTGCGGCTCGCCGAGGATGCCTGCCAGCTCCGCCGAACCGACGAACGGCGTCCGGCTGAGGGAGTCGAGCATCTGTTGGTCTGAGAGGGCCATGTGTTGAGACTACCAGCATGGTGTCACAGGCTGAGCCTGACCAGGGTTGTCCGTCTGGCAAGGGCCAGGGCCCGATGGGCGTTGGGGCGGAGCACGCGAGGGGGGGACTGGCGCTCCCGCCGTACGCCTGCCCCTCGCCATGCGCGCCACGGCGTCGTCCGCGTGCGCTGCCATCGTTGCGTTTCAGCCCCTGCGGTGTCGGTCGCCTCCCCTCCACCAGTTTATAGCTGAGACTAGAGGGGACTCGAACTCTTCCTATCCTAGTATCAGTCTGTCATTACTCCACTTCATGGTATTGGGCCGGCAGGTTTCGGGGTTGATAGAGGTTGCCGGGATTCTCCATACGCTTGAACACGCTCGAATGAATACTCGCGAATTCGGGAATATGCCGCACTGTCGGACGCCAGATACGCCACATACCGTTCCACGACTCATCAATTTGACCATAGGGATTGGGGTTGAGATTTTCTATCCAACCCTCTTTCAGACGCAGGCCCTTGTCTCTCGCATTCTCCAACATCCATTTCAACGTGATGTCGGATATCCCCGGGTCGGGATGCGAACCGCCTACGTCGGAGTGGAACCCCGGAAACCAAACTTGCACTATCGTCTGATGCTCAAGCACTCTGCTTTCATTCCAAAGACTCACCGGGAAATGCCGTCGTCTTTCATCTATTGAGACAGCTTGATAGCCGTAAGTCACATCCTCGTTCAGGTATGTGTCGAAGAATTTCCTTCCCCAAAACCAGCCCATAGACCCAACGGTGTCCCAGACGCCGATGAAGTGCGGCTTGCATTCGTGGGAGTACGTTTCCTTGAATCCGGCGGCAATATCATCATTGTCATGCCGGTTGTATATCTTGGAAGCGTAAGGGATGAGGTTGTTGCTGCCCTTTTGCAGCAGACCGCACTTGTGCAGCATACCCGCGAGCGCCCTACCCGTAAACGCTCCACGACTGAATCCGAAGAGGAACACCCTGTCCCCCACCTCGTATCTGTCCATAAGGTACCTGTAGGCATCCTCGATGTTCTGCTGCAAACCCGCGCCAAAAGCCTTCCCAAGCGCAATCCCCACGCGCCGGCCGACTTCTCGTCCCAGGAAGCTAAAGGTGCCGACACCAGGATCGTAGAAGGCGACCTGCTCCGAGTCACGTATGGCGGACTGGTACAATTTGACTATGTTGGTATTGCGACGGCTGTACTCGGCGCTGGTTCCGTCGCAGCAGATGACGATGTTCTTCATGCTACTGCATCTTCCAAGCATCGCCCAACCATGGATCCGGCTTGAGGTCACTGTCGAACTCGCGAAGCGGGTGACGTCCCGGATCGAGCGTCTCGTCTGAATCCCACGGCTCGAAGGCGTTCTTGACGTTTCCCAGTCCCGTACTGGCCAGCTCCGGAAAGTGGCGGAGTATCACGGTCTTCAGGTCGGAATCGTCGATCCATGCAAGTCCTTCCTTCGTGTACGTCTGCTCGTTGTAGTCATCGGTATAGAAGCGATCCGCCTGGAGCCGGCGAGTAGCGTTCAGGATGAAGATTTGGAACATCGTCTCGCCGAACCCGAACCCGGTGGGACGATGCCCCTCGGCAAGCGTGCCAATCATCAGGTCCAGCTTCTCCACGTCGTCGGGCCGGTCTCCGTACACGGCTTTCAGTTTCCGCACCTGCTCCCGGTCGTCAGTCAGGTCGTCGAAAGTGCGGATAGGGTTGAGGCCCAACTGTCTCCTGAATTCGTTGTACCTGGGCACTCCCCTTTCACGGGCTCTCAAAATATCAACTGCTCCCATGTCGAACAGCGGGTTGCCCGGTATGCTCAACTCACGCATGAAGTCGGGGTAGTTGTTCAACACCAACTGGCCCGGGTGCTGAACTCCAAAGGAGTAGAACAGGTCGGCCATGGACGTTCTGGCAGTCAGCTTGCCGGAACCCGCTTGACGGGTCTCCACGAAGGGGACGTCTTCAACCTCGTCGGTGTCCCCAGCGCTTCTGATTCGGATGGTTTCGGGTAGAAGGGAGTGCAGGCGGTAGACTTCCACAAATTCCTCAGTCAGGCCGTAGGGCTGACCGTGCTTGTTGATGGGGTTGCCGACCACTCCTCCCATTTCCGGATTTCGCACGTTGATGTCCGCGACCGTCTTTCTGTCCTTGCCGGTCCTGAGCATGTTTGTAAGCAGGCCGTACCAATTGGCGTTCAGCCCGGAGTCAAGACCGTGATTGGGTAGAATGGCCGGGGTCCACTCGACGGAGTGTATCTTTGCCATGACAGCAGCATTGACGAGGCGCGCCACACCGAACAGCCGGACGTCGTCCCAATCGGGATAGGCCTCCTTCAGTCGGTCGCAGATGGCATTGTGCTCTCTTGTGAAGAGGGTGTGCAGCATCGTCAGGCCGATCCACCAGTTCCTGGTGAATCCGGTCTGCTCGATCCCTTTGTCGTCGAGAGGAAGGTTGCCGGCGTCGTTGAGCCGGAGTTTGCCGTCTACTCCGGTTCGGAGCCTGTCCAGCGTCTCTTGATCGCTCCCATATATCTGAGAACCGTCCCACCAGTGGGTGACCTCATTAATGAAGGTTATCGGAGTCTGATCTCTGTCGGGCATACGCGTGGGGTCGGCCTGAGTCTTGCCGACGAACATCTTCGCCTGCCAGTGTTTCTGCCGCGCCGGATCGTCTTCGGCAAGCGGTATCTCGTGTACTTCATTGAGCAGAGGTTCTCCGTGGTGTACCCAGTCGTGATTCTGAAAGTTGATCCACGAGGCGGCCAGGAGATTGAGGAAGGGCACCTCCTTCATCTCCTCTCCTCTGGTTAGAAGCGTGCGGCTAATCTCCCTGGGGTTGGGCGTCACGAGAGTATCGCCGGTCTCCGGTCGAACGGCCGTGTTGTTGACGTTGCGCGGGAAGCGAGTGCCGGCGGCGCCCTCTTTCGGGTCGGCCAAGTTGTTCCAGCTTCCGTCCGGGGTGCGAAAGTGTCTGACCCCCGGTGGGGGAGACTGTCCTTCCGGCTGAAAGCCTGTCAAAGAGCCCGAAGGGTAAGTGCTCTTGAGATTGTTCTTGTTGAGTTGCTCGCGCATATAGGCCAATGTGAGAATGCCAATGATGTACGGCCTACGGTACCAGTTCGTCCAGACATCATCCCGGTATCCGGCCAGTGTACCCAACGCCTGGGTTATACTATTCATAACCGCCGATACGATTGCTCCTCCCACATTCCCAGTTAACCGGCGCAGATGTCCAAACACTCCTATCTTCGGCGCGTCCATTGGGGTTGCAGGGAGAGACTCCTCTTCCACGACGGGTTGGGAGAGCAGCAGTTCGCGGTCGAAGAAGGATATGTCGGGCACATGCACGTTCACTTCCGCGACGGCGTTGGCTCGGGACTGCGCCAACATATCCTGCCAAGACCGGTTCAGCGGGTCGCGCTCCAGTGCAAGTTCGTAGTTCGCGGCAGCCTCGCTGTACTCCTGGAGATTGTAGTGAGCGACTGCGATCATCGCAGGAATCGAGCCATCGGAGTCTTCCGATGTTGTTCCACTCAAGGCCGCGATAGCCTCCTGATACCTTCGCTCCTCAATCAACCGCGCCGCTTCAGAACGGGATTCCGATCCCTTGTTGTCGTTCATGATCATCCCTCCAGTGAAAGCGATCCTCCCCATCTCCTTCCATGTGTGCGGGCTTTTTTCGTTGCCCTCTACCGGCCCCGACCGCTGACGGTCGGCGCCGACTCGTCGGGCAACTTCTGCCGTCGCTCGTGCGGACGGCTCCCTAGCCCTCGCAGCCCTCGCTACCCGCTACGGGGCCGCCGGGATGTCGATGTGGTACCAGCGGGACCGCTCGCTTGTTCCGTGCTCGTTGATGGCCTTGATGCGGTAGGTGTAGGTGGTGCCGGCCGCCACCGTATCGTCGGTGTAGCTCAGCGCCGCAGTGCCCGTGTCCGCGACCAGTACGCTGAAGTCGCCCCCGGTATCGTTCTCGCGGACGCGCCGCAGGATGACGTAGCCGGTGATGGAGTCGTCACCGGGGTCGTCCCAGGTGAGGACCACCTGGCTGTGGGTTACCGTGGCTTCGAGGCCCGTGGGCTTGTCGGGTACGGGCGCTGCCGGGACGTCGATGTGGAACCAGCGGGAGCGTTCACTCGTTCCGGCCCCGTTGATGGCCTTGATCCGGTAGGTATAGCGAGTCTCAGCCGACACGGTGTCGTCGGTATAGGTGGTGGCCGCCGTCCCCGTGTTCGCCACCAGCACATCGAAGTGGCCCTCCGTGTCCACCCCGGGAATGCGCCGCAGGATGACGTAGCCGGTGATGGTGTCGTCGCCGGGGTCGTCCCAGGTGAGGGTCACCGAGTCGTGGGACGCCGTGGCGGAGAGATTCCTGGGCTTGGCCGGCGGCTCCGTGGGTTGCGCACCGGCCACAGCGTCCGTCGCCGCACTGGTCAGCGTCTCCTCATTATCGGCGTCGTCGGTGAAGGAGACCTGCACCTTGACGGCCTTGCTCTCGTCGGAGGCTTGGAGCGTGTACGTGGAACTGGTCGCCCCTCCGATTTCGGTGTCCCGGCTGGACAGCCACTGGTAGCTGAAGGTGACGTTGGCCAGCCCGTCATCGTCGGCGATGTCCGACGTGTCCGCCGTCAGCGTCTCGCCCACCTGGGCCGTGCCACTGATGGTGGGAGCTCCGGTGGCAGGAGTGTTGGGCGTGGGCGCTGCCGCCACCGCGTCCGTTGCCGTACTGGTCAGCGTCTCTTCATGTCCCGCGTCGTCAGTGAAGCTCACCCGCACCTTGATGACCTTGCCTTCGTCGGCGGCTGCCAGGGTGTGGGTGGCGTTGGTCGCTCCCGCGATTTCGGAGTCATCCGCAAGCCACTGGTAGCTGAAGGTGGCATTTGCAAGACCGTCAGCGTCGGCGATGCCCGACGTGTTCGCCGTCAGTGTCTCGCCCACCTGTACCGTGCCGTTGATGATGGGTTGGCCGGTGGCCGGGGAGTTCTCGACGGTAACCGTCAGGTAGTACAGGTGGCCTGGGCCGTTCTCTACGTTTCCTGTATTGATGCCGATGCCAAGCCGGTTTTCACCCCGGCCCAGATTGATCTGAAAGCCATCTGTGTCCTCGTCGGCATCGTTGAGGACGATACCGGTAGTCCTCCCGTTCCCGTATGAGTAGGTGCAAGTTCCTCGCAAGGGCCCACCCCAGCAACCTGAGAGTATTCCCCAGCCCGGGTTCTTGACGAATTCGGTGAAGTAGCCGGTCAAGACGGTCGGAGCCAAGGTGATGGATTCGGTATCGCTGGGGACTTCAGCGTCATATCGTTGTATTCCCCTATCAAAGGAAGGGTTCAGAGTTCCAGAACTGATGGTCAGCGCCGTCAGTGGCGCCGACGAGTAAGTGCCTTCCCTGAGATTGAACGCCCCCATGGCAATTCGAGTTGAGGAAACGAGGTTGTTCGCTTCGTTTTCGCCGCAGTACAGTTCCACTTCGACTTTCGGAAGTCTGGTAATGCCGCTCGGACTATGGGATCTCTCATGGGAGATTGCCTTGGTTGCCTCATTGCTGCCGGAGGCCGCTGAGCCGAGGTGGGTGCGGGACGTCTCCGCGTCGTTGCCATGGGGAGTGACCGCCAGGTAGAGGTTGTAGTCGGATGAGCAGTTGCCGGGGTCTGACCAGGACACCGTGTCGTCGCCGTCCTCTATTTCAACCGTTACGTAAGCCTCAGAGTCCGAAATGGTAGGCGCGCCGGTGGCAGGAGTGTTGGGCCGGGCATCCACCGCACCCGTCGCAGCGCTGGTCAGCGTCTCTTCATTGCCCGCGTCGTCAGTGAAGCTCACCCGCACCTTGATGACCTTGCCTTCGTCGGCGGCTGCCAGGGTGTGGGTGGCGTTGGTCGCTCCCGCGATTTCGGAGTCATCCGCAAGCCACTGGTAGCTGAAGGTGGCATTTGCAAGACCGTCAGCGTCGGCGATGCCCGACGTGTTCGCCGTCAGTGTCTCGCCCACCTGGGCCGTGCCGTTGATGATGGGTTGGCCGGTGGCCGGGGAGTTGTCAGATGTGTCCGCGTCTTCTGAGCATGGCTCGATCTCGTCGCCCTCTTCCACCTCGGGTACGGGCACGCCCTCCCAGTCCGACGCATTGGTCCCGAACAACTGCTCGATCTGTGACCACTCCGATTCTCCGGCACAGCTCATCGCTCGAACCCTCAGCCACGAGAGCCCATGCAGGTTGCTCACCACCGCGCTTGATCCGTGGAACGTGATTTCCACTCCGGCGGCGGGCAGGTCCAGCCACTCTCCGCCTTTGACGTGGTAGTACTGGACCACGTACCAGCCGGCGTCCTCTATGTCCTGCCAGTCCAGCCTCACCATGCCGTGATGCAGGGTTTCCGTGTCCGACAGCACCGGCGTGCCCAGGATCACGGGGCATAGCTCGATCTCGTCGCCCTCCTCCACCTCGGGTACGGGCACCCCCTCCCAGTCCGATGCGTTGGTCCCGAACAACTGCTCGATCTGCGACCACTCCGACTCTCCCGCACAGCTCATCGCTCGAACCCTCAGCCACGAGAGCCCATGCAGGTTGCTCACCACCGCGCTTGATCCGTGGAACGCGATGTCCACTCCCTCGGCGGGCAGGTCCAGCCACTCCCCACTTTTGACCATGTGGAAGTACTGGACCACGTACCAGCCGGCGTCCTCTATGTCCTGCCAGTCCAGCTTCACCATGCCGTGGTGCAGGTTTTCCGTGTCCGACAGCACCGGCGTGCCCAGGTCCACCGCCGAGCCGGACGTGGGAGTGGCGCTCACCTCCCCGGAGGACGGTCCGTATGGTCCGTAGCTGTTGCCGTCACCGTTCCCGGCCTTCACCCGGAAGAAGTACTTGACTCCATTGGCCAGATTGGCCTGGTCGTTCGTCGTATAGGTGGTACTTCGCGCTGTGCCCCAATGGTTCTTGTCGTAGTCCTTGCCGTCGACCCTCCACTCGATGCGGTATCTCGTCGCAGGCGCGTTGCCGTTGTCGGCGGGCGGGTCCCAGGAAAGGGTGACCTCCTTGTTTCCCGGGGTGGCGGTGAGGTTGCGGGGCGCTCCCGGCAGGCCGTTGCCCCACACGGGAGCCGTGGGAGCGCTGGTCAGAGTCTCCTCGTTGCCGCCGTCGTCGGTGAAGGACACCCGCACCTTGACGGCCTTGCCCTGGTCGGCGGCTACGAGCTTGTAGGTCGAGCCGGTCGCCTTCTCTATATCCGTATCGGTTGTTCCGTCGCTGGATACCCATTGGTAGCTGAACGTTTCGCCGCTCAGCCCGTCGGCGTCGGCAATGCCGCTGATGTCCGCGGTCAGCGTCTCTCCCACCTGGGTCGTGCCGCTGATGGTCGGCAGGCCGGTCGCCGGAGTGTTCTCAGCACTGGCTTGGGCCAGTGAAATGCCCTTTCCGAACGGGGCGGTCAAGAACAGTGTCAACCCAATCGCCACGAGAATGGCGGTTACGAGCGTCAAGCGTCGGACAGTCGATTGATATGTCATGCCTTACTCCATTTGTGTTGCAAGGTGGGCGTTGATACCTGGTGTTCGCGGACTCCGGCGCGTAACACACCAGGGTCGGGTGGTGCATGGTTGAGGGTTGTTTCGGGTGAGTGCGGGCCGTGCGAAGCCCACAGGAAGGCGTCTTTCGAGGACTTTGAAGGCTTCGGGCGCGCGCTCAGAGGGAGCGGCGATGGGCGCGGACCGGGCCTGCCGGGATGAGCCGGATGCGGCTCGGGCGCTAGAGGAGAGGGAAAATCGGGGGGCGTCTGTGCTAGTCCGCGACGGAAGGCGGACCCTGTCGCGGGTCTAACGGCAGCACGGGCCGCCGCGACCGCCGTCTCTGCTCCGTCGAGGATTGGGTTTCCTCGTCTACCGGTACTGGTCATCGCTCCTATCGCCTAACGTCGTATGATTGCCTGGACTTTTCGTTGCCCATGACAAGGCTTGCCGCTCGAAAAGCAACCCTCGTCAACATAAATCGTACTGAGCCTTCAGGCCGGATATAAGGTGCAAATGTCTATTTTGCTCTAGGCATTTATCTAGACATTTGTCTATAGAGATTCGTAGGCAGATGACTACTAGGGGCCTCTATGTCCATGCCGCGTCAAGTCTCAGCCCAGCGTGTTCAGGAAGCGGCGTGGGCGCTCAACGGGACCCCCATCGGCTGCGGGTCGGGGAATGGCGGGGAGCGGGGGGGCGCAGCCGTGAGCGTTGGAATCGCTGCGGTGGTCTGAAACAAGCAAAAGGCCCCCGCCGTTGCAGCAGGGGCCTCTTCGCTGCTCGCTCCGTTGCCTGTCGGTCTGCTTCGTCGGTTCCCGGCGGACCGACGCCGGGGCAAGGCAGGCGTCAGGTTACAGCGCCAACCTGAAGCGTAATTCGAAAGTTCTTGATTTTGTCAAGCGTGGTGGGCCGTGTAAGACTGAATTGCGAACTTTTCGCTGGGAGGTCCTAATATAAGGAGAGGGACGCGGGAACCCTCCGGCTCAGGCCCCACGAGCCTCCGGCCCTCCAGGGTTGGAGGCTCTTCCATTTCCGTCGTCGTCGGCAAGGCCAGTACAGCCTGTATTATCGCCGCTGCTCCTGCGCGGTGGCAAGACCGGACGGGTATCGTCCCCCTCCTGCTCCTCCCCCTTCTCCATCCGGTAGCCGACGCGGGGCTCGTTGAGGATGAAGGTGGGGTTGTTGGCGTCGTCGCCCAGCTTGCGGCGGAGTTGCTTGGCGGCGGTGCGGACCCGCCGCGAGTCGCCGGAGCTCCGCAGGCCCCAGACCCGTTGCAGCAGCCGGTCGTAGGTCATCACGCGACCGGCGTTGGCCGATAGCTCGAAGAGCAGCCCGTACTCGATGGCGGTCAGCTGCACGGGACGCCCGGCCAGCGTCACGCGCCGCTCGGCGTAGTCGATGGTCAGGTCTCCAAACACGTAGGGTTGCGACGGCTCGGCCCATTCGGGCGCTTCCCGCTTGCGCAGGGCCGCCTTGATCCGCGCCACAAGCTCAGTCGATGAGAAGGGCTTGACCACGTAGTCGTCGGCTCCATTCTCGAAGGCCCTGGCAATGATCTCCTCCTGGCCGTAGGCCGACAGGAAGATGACCGGCACGTCGGCCATATCGAGGATGTCCCCCATCAGCTCGATTCCGTCGGTCCCGGGCAGCATCAGGTCCAGCAGCACCAGGTGGGGGTCGTTCGCTTCCACGAGGCTCGCCGCCTCCTGCGGGTCGCCAGTCACAATCGGCGCGTAGCCCGCCCCGGCGAGCGCGTCCCGGACGTACCGCAGCGTCTGCGGGTCGTCGTCCACGCACAGGACGCGCGTCCGCTCCTTCTCCGCCCGCTCCCGGCGGGCGGAGAGCCGGGGGAGACCGGCTACGGCATCCCCGGCCACCGGAATCGTGAAGGTGAACCGCGCCCCCAGGCCAAGCCCGTCGCTCTCGGCCCAGATGCGGCCCCCGTGCGCCTCCACAATCCCCTTGCAGATGGCGAGGCCCAGGCCCGACCCCGCGATGTCCCGTCTCCGCTCCTCGCCGTCGATGCGGGAGAACTTCCGAAACAGGTGCGGCAGCCGCTCGGCGGCTATCCCTCTGCCCTCGTCCGTGACGGAGACAGCCACGTGGTAGCCCTCCCGCACGGCGGACACCCCGATGGCGGACGCCTCATGAGAGTTCCAGGCCGCGTTGGAGAGGAGGTTGTTCAGCACCTGGACGATGCGCCTCCCATCCGCCATGACCAGCGGCAGCTCCGACGAGAGGTCGATGCGGAGGTTGTTCCTGCCCCCTCCACTCTGGAACCTGCTCCTGGCCTCGTCCACCAGGCTCGCCACATCCGCAGGCACGGGGGCGACCGACAGCTCGCCCGTCTCGATGCGCGCCACATCGAGCAGGTCGCCGATGAGGTCGCGCATGTAGTCGGCCTGCTCGCCAATGATGCGATAGAACTGGAGCATCTCGGCGGGGTCCAGGTCGGACGCCGCCTCGGTCAGCGTGGCGGCCGATCCCTTGATGGCGGCCAGCGGGGTGCGCAGCTCGTGGCTCACCATGCCCAGGAACTCGGCACGCAGCCGCTCCAGCTCCTCCATCGGCGTCATGTCCTGTATGGTCACGACCACCGAATCCACCTCGCCCTCCTCCAGGAAGATGGGCGTGGCGTTGACCAGGGTGGTGACGCTCCGCCCGCCGGGGGACTGGAGGACGATCTCCTCGGCCCGCACCGTCTCCCCCGTGCGCAGCCCCTGGGTCAGGGGGAACTCCACCAGGGAGACCTCCCGCCCGTCGGCCCGCCGGAAGGTCAGCACCTCCAGCAGCTGCTCCGCCGAGCCGCCGGGCGCGCACAGGTCGCTGACGATCCGCCTCGCCTCCCGGTTGATGGAGCGGACTTCGCCGGTGCCGGCGTCGAACACCATGACGCCCACGGGGGTGGTGTTCACCAGGGTCTCAAGGTCTGCCCTCGTCCGCTGCTCCTCCCGGTGCCTGCGGGCGTTGGCGATGACCAGCGCCGCCTGGGAGGCGAACATCACCAGGGTCTCCTCGTCTTCGGGGGTGAACTCCAGCTCCTTCTCGCCCACGTAGAAGGCCCCGACGCTCTCCCCAAGGTGGCGGATGGGCGCGGCCAGGAAGGGAAGGGGGGAACTCACCGCCATCGGCGGGTGGAACTCGGGCAGGCCCAACTCCCTGACGTAGCTGTGGAAGTCCCTCAGCCGCAGCGGTTCACTGATGCTGCTCAGGTACTCGAAGAACAGGATATCTGTTATCCAATCGACACCAAAAACTCAGGTACACATGGGGGGTGGGACTGAGCGCCAGCTGACTACAACGACACTTCACGGGACCTCGTGGTTGGTGCTTTAGTTAATCCTTCTCAGGACCCCACCCCGCCCCCTTCTCCATGCGGTAGCCGACGCGCGGCTCGGTGAACAATGTAGGCCGGACTGGCCCCGTCGTCCCCCGGAATTACTCCGCAGGTCCTTCAAGACGGAGCACTCCGACCCGATGCAGTGGGGATAGGACGTTACGGACGGAGTGTTCTCCGCAGCCCTGGCGGACACGACAAGAGGGACTTCAGTCCACCGGAAGCGGCAGCCGGACCCACAGAGGCATGTGGTCGCTCACCTTATGCTCGAACCTCGCCGTGAAGCTCGACCTCTCAGCGGACGAGAGTTCCAGGTACGGACGATCCAGTATCGCCTCGCTGAAGAGGTTTCCGAATTCAAACACCCCATAGTCCGGCCCTCTGGCTTGGCTTCCCATCGCCGCGTTGTCCATATACGTCGGCAGACGCGAATCCCGGTTGAACAGGCCAATCTGGTCGAAGGTCTCCGACATCCGGGCGTTGGTCCGGAAGACCTCCTCGCGCTCCGGGTGGACATCGAGGAAGGGGAAGTTGACGTTGGCCCCGTCCAACTCCCCGTTCAGCGACTTGATTCGCTCCTCTATCCGCCCCCGGTCCCTGGCGGGATTGTCGTAGTCCAGGTTGAGGTCGCCCAGCAGCATGAAATTCGGGTAGTAGGCATGGCTCTGGGTCCTGAACCGGCTCATGATCCAATCGACCAGGGCGTTGAACTCCTGGCGCCGGTCGTCGATGTAGTTCCCGAAGTAGAGATGGGCGTTGACGGCCATGAACTCATACGGCCGAGTGCCGGGATGCCCGGGTATGCGGAACGCCACGCAGAAGGGCTGGCGGATGAAGGACAGGAAGACGCTCAGCTTGAGCCTGGGCTTGGTCTTGCGCTTTCCCGACCGGTAGTCCGCAAGCCTCTTCGAGTAAGGCCCCAGATCGCCGGCAAACGCCTCGTAGTTGCCGGCGATGGAGTCGATGATCTTGGTCCGGTCGTAGGTGACGTCGCTGGCGACCTCCATCCGTTCCACCGTATTCCAGCGGTAGATGAAACCGAGCCGCTCCCCCAGTCCCGGCTCACCGGGGAACACGCCGGTCTGGTCCGAGACCACCATGCTGAACTCCGGCCCAAGCAGGGACATCAACCGCCGCAGGCCGCTGAGGTCGTCCATTATCTCCTGGACGGCCAGCAGGTCGAAGCTGCGGCAGACATCGGCCAGGAACTCCCAGGTGTCGGCGTTGCGGCTCCGGGAAGATCCCAACTTGCGTATGTTGAAGGACCCCAGGAGCACCGAGCCGTACTCCCTCTGCGGCAGACCGTACCGCCGTGGGTCTTCGTCCAGTCTGGCCCTGATCAGTTTCCAGTCGGCTGATGTGAATTGCCTGGCCATGCTGTCCTCCATTCAAGTCAAGATAAGTCGTCAGCGCCGTCATCGTATGGTGTGTCCTCGTGCGGGGTTGTGATGTCCTCCCCCTTCTCCATCCGGTAGCCGACGCGGGGCACGGCGAAGATGAAGGCCGGGTTGGCCGCGTCCTCGCCCAGCTTGCGGCGCAGCCTCTTGACGATGTTTCTCACCGGCCCGGAGTCCTCGCCCTTGTCCGGTCCCCAGACGCGTTGCAGCAGGCGCTCGTGGGTCAGCGCCCGCCCTGCGTTGACCGAAAGCTCGACCAGCATCCGGTACTCGATGTCGGTGAGCTCCACGGGGTTTCCGGCCACCGTCACCCTGCGGTGGGGATAGTCGACGGTCAGGTCTCCCCGCACGTAGGGCTCGGAGGGCTGGGTCAGCTCCGGCGCCGCACGCTTGCGCAGGGCCGCCCTGATCCTGGCCGCAAGCTCCGTCGCCGAGAAGGGCTTGACCACGTAGTCGGCCGCTCCCATGTCGAAGGCCCTGGCGACGACCTCCTCCTGGCCGTTGACGGAGAGGAAGATGACCGGCACGTCGGAGACTTCCCGGATGTCCCTCATCAGCTCCATGCCGTCGCTGCCCGGCAGCATCATGTCCAGCAGCACCAGGCGGGGCGCTTCCTCCGCCATGAGCCGGGAGACCTCCTCCGGGTCTCCGGTCACGACGGGCGTGTAGTCCGCCTTGGTGAGGGCGTCCCGGACGTACCGGAGCGTCTGCGGGTCGTCGTCAACGCAGAGAATACGGGGCCGCTCCCTGGTCTTCGTCCTGCGCCGGCGTGACCGTGGAGGGGGGAGGGTGACGGCCTCCTCCACCGCCGGAACGGTGAAGGTGAACCGGCTTCCCAGGCCAAGCCCGTCGCTCTCGGCCCGGATGCGGCCGCCGTGGGCCTCCACGATGCCCTTGCAGATGGCGAGTCCCAAGCCCGACCCGGCGATCGCCCGTCCCCGCTCCTCGCCGTCGAGCTGGGAGAACTTGCGGAACAGGTGCGGCAGCCGCTCGGCGGGCACGCCCACGCCGTCGTCCGCCACCGAGAAGGCGACGTGAACGCCATCCCGCACTGCGGCCACCCGGATGGGGGACAGCTCGTTCGAGTGGTGGGCCGCGTTGGAGAGCAGGTTGCCCAGCGCCTGGACGATGCGCCGCCGGTCCGCCATGACCCTGGGCAGGTCCGGCGGCAGATCGATGACGAGGTTGCTCCTTCCGCCCCCGCTCTGGAACCTGCTCCTGGCCTCGTCCACCAGGACGGCCGCATCCACGGGTTCGGGGGAGACAGGCAGGGTCCCCGTCTCGATGCGGGCCACGTCCAGCAGGTCGCTTATCAGGTAGCGCATGTTCTCCGACTGGTCGCGGATGATCCTGAAGAACTGCGTCATCTCGGCAGAGTCCAGGTCGGAGGCGGATTCCAGAAGGGTATCCACCGATCCCTTGACGGCGGCCAGGGGCGTCCGCAGCTCGTGGCTCACCATGCCCAGGAACTCGGCCCGCAGCCGCTCCAGTTCCTCCATCGGCGTCATGTCCTGCATGGTCACGACCACCGACTCGACTTCGCCCTCCTCGGAGAAGATGGGCGTGGCGTTGATCAGGGTGGTGACGCTCTGCCCGCCGGGGGCCTGGAGGACGATCTCCTCGGCCCGCACCGTCTCCCCCGTGCGCAGCCCTTGGGCCAGGGGGAACTCCACCAGGGAGACCTCCCGACCGTCGAACCGCCGGAAGGTCAGCACCTCCAGCAGCTGCTCCGCCGAGCCGCCGGGCGCGCACAGGTCGTTGACGATCCGCCGCGCCTCCCGGTTGACCGACGTCACGCCGCCCGTCTTGGCGTCGAACACCAGGACGCCCACAGGTGTGGTGTTCACCAGGGTCTCCAGGTCGGTCCTGGCCCGCTGCTCCTCCCGGTGCCTGCGGGCGTTGGCGATGACCAGCGCCGCCTGGGAGGCGAACATCACCAGGGTCGCCTCGTCCTCGGGGGTGAACTCCAGCTCCTTCTCGCCGACGTAGAAGGCCCCGACGCTCTCCCCCAGGTGGCGGATGGGCGCGGCCAGGAAGGGAAGGGGCGAGCTCACCGCCATCGGCGGGAGGAACTCGGGCAGGCCCAACTCCCTGATGTAACTGTGGAAGTCCCGCAGCCGCAGCGGTTCACTGATGCTGCTCAGGTACTCGAAGAACAGCATCCCGTCGGGAAATTCGGCGAACTGCCGGCTCTCCTCAGGAGTCAGCCCGGAGTAGACAAAGTCCTGTATCCGCCCCGATTCGTCCAGGAGGGTGATGACGCCGTAGCGCGCCCCAGTCAGCGAGCAGGCTGAGTCCAGCACCCTCTGGAGCACCGTCTCGAAGTCGAGGCTCTCGTTGATGCGCAGGCTGGCCTCGCTCAGCCTGGAGAGGCGGGCGCGCAGGGCCTCGTTCTCCCGCTCAAGCTCCCCGGCGTCCCTCATCCTCTCGACCTCCGTTCAGGCATGGCCGGCCCGCGGTCCCCCTGGTCCCGCACGGCCCGGCGCGCCCATTATAAGGGTGGCGCGGCCAATTACACAAGCAAAGTTGGTCAAGATTGGTCCTAGATTGGTGGCCAAAATGCATATATTACACTGACTTTCCACGGCTTTCTCCGTCATACTCGTGGGCACTTTGCCCCAACTTACGGCGGGGAGGCGTTCACTTGGGATTCGACAAGCTGTCAGATGGAATGGGTCCAGCCGTCGCAGCGGCCCGTGTTGCCGTTAGCTCCGCGACCCGGTCCGCCTTCCGTCGCGGACTAGCACAGACGCCCCTCCGATTTTTCCTCTGCTCTAACACCCGAGCCAAATCCGGCTCATACCGGCAGGCCCGGCCCTCTCCCATCGCCGCTCCTTCTGCGTGCGCGCCCGAAGCCTTAAGCGTCCTTTGCCTGGGAGTTAGGCGTGGCCCCCAACGGCGGTTCAGAGGTAACCGTGGTGTTCAGCACAAGAAATCTTAGCTTGCAGGCCAAGTTGCTATCTCTCCTACTTCTAGCGGTGGCGCTGTCTTTGGGGCAGACCGCGTGCGATGCTGTGCCGAGGCCCACACCTGCAACGGTCGCCGGGGACGCCGAATCGCCCGCGACCTGGCCTGCTCCTACCCCAACCCCAACCCCAACCCCAACCCTCATCCCCACTCGCGGCGTCGGGCCGCCTGATTCCTCCGCCGCAGCTCCCACTCTGCTGGCGACTGCGACTCCCCCTACCCCAACCCCAACTCTCGCCCCCAGTCCCGGCGTCGGGCCGCCTGACCTCTCCCCCATAGCGCCCACTCCGCCGGCGGCGACTTCGACCCCGGCACCGGCGACCGCAACTCCCCCTCCCCAGCCGACCTCGACTCCCGGCGAGGTCTCGACCACACCCGTTCCCGCGGCTCTCAAGGCGTTGCACTCCCTCAAGACCAGGACGATGTCGCCGGGAGCGACGGGGCCGGAGCTGGCCGACCTGACGCGCGGGAACACGATCTTCGCCTTCGACCTGTACCGCACTCTGGCCCAGAGCGACGGCGACCTCTTCTATTCCCCCCACAGCGTATCGCTAGCTCTTGCCATGACTTACGCCGGGGCCAGGGGAGAGACGGAGCGACAGATGGCGGAAACGCTCCGCTTCCTCCTTCCCCAAGAGCGGCTACACCTCGCTTTCAACGCCCTCGACCTCGCTCTCGCCTCCCGAGGAGCGAGGTCGGCGGGCAAGGACGCCGCCAGCTTCCAGCTGAACATCGCCAACTCCGTCTGGGGCCAGGAGGACCACGAGTTCCTTACGGCCTTCTTGGACATCCTGGCCGAACAATACGGGAGCGAAGTCCGGCGGGCGGACTTCCGACGCGCTCCGGAGGAGTCGCGCGTCCGTATCAACGACTGGGTCGCCGACGAGACGGAAGCCCGGATCAAAGACCTGATTCCACCGGGAGTGATAGAGCCCACGACGCGGCTGGTGCTCGCCAACGCCATCTACTTCAACGCGGCGTGGCAGCTGCCCTTCGACGAGAGGGCCACGGCGCCAGGTCCATTCCACCCGCTAGGCGGCGGCTATATCGAGGCGTCGATGATGCGGCAGGAGGGGAGATTCGGCTACGCGCGCGGGGAAGGCTATCAGGCCGTGGAGCTGCCGTACGACGGCGGCGAGGTGGCCATGGCCATCCTGCTCCCCGACGCAGGGAGGTTCAGCGAGTTCGAGGGCCTGCTGGACGCCTCCATGGTCGACGGGGTCCTGGAGGACCTGGAGACCCGGCGCGTCTTATTGACCATGCCGAAGTTTGAGGTAAGAGCCAGCTTCGGCCTCGCCGACACGCTCGAAGCCATGGGAATGCCGAACGCCTTTGACGAAAGGGCGGCCGACTTCTCGGGGTTGAACGGGACATCGTGTCTTGCGGGAGACGACGGGTGCTTGTTGATCACGGATGTCGTGCACCAAGCGTTCGTGTCGGTTGACGAAGCGGGGACGGAAGCGGCGGCGGCCACTGCGGCGATAGTGGGCATCACACGAGCGGCGGTGGAACCGGTAACGCTCACCATTGATCGGCCCTTCATTTTCCTGGTGCGGGACCGGGCGACGGGCGCCGTCCTGTTGGTCGGGCGGGTATCGGATCTGGAGCAATCGCGATGATGTTGGCGATACAGTCCTTTTACTCGCCGCGCCGCGCCGGCGTTGTCCTGACGCTTCTGGGGCTTCTGGGGCTTCTGGGGCTGGTCTTTGACGGCGCTCCCGCATTCGCCGATGGTCCCCCGACAGGGACGGCCGACCAGCAGATCAAGGCGCTGCTGTCTGCGAAAGAGCAGCGGACGCCCGCCCAGCGCAAGGTGAGTTCCCAGCTCCTGGTCGCGGCGGAGCAACTCGCGGAGGCGGAGGGGAGCGGGCAGCCACCGGAGGCGGAGGGGAGCGAGCAGCCACGGAGGTCGGTTCCCCCAGGCCGCCAACAGGCGGCGGACCCGGATTCCGTGGCCGAACTCGAACTGGTGACGGTGGACATCCGGGCCAACGTGACAGCCGCGGTCCTGGCGCGCATCCGGGCCCTGGGCGGCACGGTGATCAACAGCGTGCCGGAGCACCGCGCCATCCGGGCGCGACTCCCGCTCGCCGCCGTGGAGCCGCTCGCCGCGCTCGATGCGGTCCAGTTCATCCGCCCCGCCGACGAGGCGGTGACCCGCAAGGACGACACGTCCGAGGGCGACGCCGCCCACCTGGTGGACGCGGCGCGCACGGCGCACGGTGTCACCGGCGCCGGCATCGGGATCGGCGTGCTCTCGGACGGCGTCGAGACCCTCGCCGACCGGCAGGAAACGGGCGATCTGCCGGCCCGGGTGACGGTGCTGCCGGGGCAGGAGGGCTCGGGTGACGAGGGCACGGCGCTGCTCGAGATCGTCCACGACCTCGCGCCCGGCGCCGAGCTGTACTTTGCGACGGGGTTTACCGGGCAGGCGCAGTTCGCGGCGAACATCGAGGCGCTCTGCGAGGCCGGCGCGGACGTCATCGTCGACGACATCGGCTACTTCCTGGAAGCAAACTTCCAGGACGGCATCATTGCGCAGGGGGTCAACGCCGCGACCGAGGGCGGGTGTTACTTCTTCTCCGCGGCTGGCAACGACGGCAATCTGAACGATGGCACGTCCGGGGTCTGGGAGGGCGACTACGCCGAGGGCAGTGCGCTCACCGTGGAAGGCGAAACGCTCGGCGTCCGCCACAACTTCGGTAGTGTCGACGATGTCCAGGAGGAAAACCCGGTCCAGGGTGGGGGGTCGTTCCGCGGGACGGTCGTCCTTCAGTGGTCCGACCCTCTGGAGAATTCGGCGAACGACTACGACCTGTTCCTGGTCGACGGGGACGGCAACGTTATTTCGAGTTCGACGAACACGCAGGACGGCTCCCAGGATCCGTTCGAGTCCATTTCGACGGGGTTCTTCGCGTACAGAGATGCACGGCTGGTCATTGTGAAGGTCAAGGGCGACGATCGCTATCTGCGCCTTCAGACCTTCCACAGGAAGTTGGAGATCGCAACCGCCGGCAACACCTATGGGCACCCGGGAGCGGAGAACGCGGTGAGCGTAGGCGAGGTTGACGTGCGCGACGCAGGCGGCGCGGGCGGCGTCTTCGACGGCGGGGAGTCGGTAGATACGGACAGCTCGGACGGGCCGCGCCGGGTCTTCTTCGAGCCGGACGGCACACCGATCACGGCGGGCGATTCTACTACGACCGGCGGCCAGGAGTTCCAGGAGCTGTCTAAGCCGGACCTCACCGCCGCCGGGTGCGTGTCGACGGCGACACCGGGATTCTCGCGTTTCTGCGGCACGTCGGCTGCGGCGCCGCACGCGGCGGCGATTGCGGCCCTGATGCTGGAGGCGGCCGGCGGCCCGGGCCACGTCACCCTGGCGGAGCTTCGCGCGGCGATGGCGGAGTCGGCCCTGGACATCGAGGAGGATGGTGTCGACCGTGACAGCGGCGCCGGCATCGTGATGGCGCCGGGCGCACTGGACGGGGTCGCAGTTGCGATCGCGGACCGCAACGGGGCCCCTACCGTGACGAACACTCTGGCCGAACGGACGCTGGCGGCAGGGTCCGACGCGGCGACCGTCGACTTGGCGAGCATATTTGCTGATCCGGACAGCGACACGTTGAGCTACTCCGCGTGGTCGAGCGATCCGGACCGGCTGGCGGTCACGCTGAGCGGAACCGTAGTCACCCTGACGCCGGGGTCGCCGGGCCGGAGCGTGGTCAGCGTGCGCGTGACCGACCCAGGCGGCCTGGGCGCAGTGGAGACGTTCACCGTCACCGTCACTGCCGGGAACACCGACTACGACAAGGACAACGACGGTTTCATTGAGATCACCACCCTGGCGCAACTCGACGCGGTGCGGTACGACCTGGACGGCAACGGCCTGGTCGATGGCGCGACGTGGCGACCCTACTACGCGGCCGGCGCCTTCCCCATGGGCGCGCTCGATATGGGATGTCCCCCCGACGGCTGCGTCGGGTACGAACTGTCGGCGGACCTGGACTTCGACACCGACGGGAGTGGCGCCGCCAACTCCGACGACACCTATTGGAATGATGGCGCCGGCTGGGCGCCGATCGGCAGTGAAGACGCTCCATTCACCGCGGTGTTCGAAGGTGATCGCCACACCCTGACCAACCTGTTCATCAACCGCCCCACGGAAGACGGGATCGGGCTGTTCGGTGAAGTCCAGCGTGGCGCCGTGGCGGGCAGCGGTGTGATTCGGAATGTGGGTCTCATCAAAGTCGACGTGACGGGCCGCGATGCCGTCGGCAGCCTCTTTGGCCGTACTCTCTATGGAGTCGTAATAGGCAGCCATGCCTCCGGCCGTGTGGCGGGCGGCGATCAGGTGGGCGGCCTCGTGGGCGAGTCTTGGGGCAACTTGATAGACACCTACGCCGCTGTCGATGTGTCCGGCAATCAAGCAGTGGGCGGGTTGGTCGGGCATCACTCGATGAACAGGATCACCACAAGCTATGCGACCGGGCGCGTGTCCGGGGCCTACGCGGTTGGCGGGTTGGCCGGGGCCACGAGCGACTTCTATCAGTTGATCCAGGCGAGCTATGCCACCGGAGACGTGTCGGGCCAGGGGGCTCGACTCTCGCCTTCGGACTCAGGGTTCATCGTGTGCGGGTTCGTGGACAGCGACTCCGCCGAAACCAGCACCGGAGGTGGCGTCGGCGGGCTCGTCGGCAGCTCCTGCGGGATCATCGAGGCGAGTTACGCGACGGGAACGGTCTCCGGCGACGTGGCGGTCGGCGGACTCGTCGGTTCAGGTGTCTACGTCAGGGCGCCCCGCAGCTACTGGGATATGGAAACGTCCGGGCTGCGCGTCGGTGTCGGCGCGGACGATACGAACGGCAACGGCGTCATCGACGGCACGGAGTTGCAGAGGGTCGGCGTGGCAGGCCTGGCGACCGCCGCCCTACAGGCGCCAACGGTCTACGAAGGCATCTACGGCAGGTGGAACGTGGACCTGGGCGGCCGGGAATTCGGCGACGGCAAGGCCGACGAGCCCTGGGACTTCGGGACATCGACGCAGTATCCGGCCCTGTCCGTGGACCTGAACGGCGATGACACTGAGACGTGGCAGGAATTCGGCTACCAGTTCCGGACGAGGCCGAGCCTGACAGCGACAACAGCGGACGGGCAGGTCCAGGTGGAACTGAGCTGGGATGCGGCGGACGTGAGCCCGTGGACCCCGGCGCCCAGCGTGACCTACACCGTCTACCGCGATGACGGCTCCACCGTCGAGAGCCTCGCCACGGGCCTCAGCGGGACCACATACGCCGATACCAATGTGACGACCGACGCCCGCTACACGTATTGGGTGGCCGCGGTGATTGCGGGCGGCGAGGTGGCGCGCAGCACGCCCGCCCCGGTGACGGCCGGCGCGGCGAACCAGCCACCCGTGGCGACGGGGACACTGAAAGACGTGACGCTGCCGTTGGGGGCGGACGCGGTAGCGGTCGACGTCGCGGGCGCGTTCCGGGATCCCGACGATGACTCGCTGGCCTACACGGCTGCCGCGTCCGACACCTCGGTTGCTACGGTGAGCAAGTCGGGCTCTCAGGTGACCATCACGCCGGTGGGCGCGGGACGGGCAATCGTCATCGTGACGGCGACCGACACCGTTGGGTCGAACCAGAGTGCGACGCAACGCTTCAAGGTGGCTGTGGGGAACGACTACGACGTCGACGACGACCGGCTGGTAGAGATTCAGACGCTCGCCCAGCTCGACGCCATGCGCCTCAACCTGGACGGGGGAGTCATAGCGGATGACCCGGCGGCATATGCCGTTGCATTCCCTGCGGCTATCGAAAACATGGGCTGCGGCTTAGAGGGATGCTCGGGCTATGAACTCGTGGCGGACCTGGATTTCGACACCAACAGGAATGAGATGGCCGATTCGGGCGATACGTACTGGAACGACGGCGCCGGTTGGGCGCCCCTTGGGACTTCGGAGTTCCTTTCGTTCGGGGCCTTCAACACCACGTTCGATGGAAATGACCATGTTATTGCGAACCTGTTTGTCAGGGGAGCCGACTTCGCGGGGTTGTTTGGCGCGCTCGGTCAGCCAGGCGTCATCCGCAACCTCAGCCTGACCGGCGTCGATGTGGTGGGCGTGGATTTCGTCGGCGGGCTGGTCGGGCAAAACTTCGGCGCCGTCATCGCCAGCGAGACGACGGGCCAGGTGACCGGTGACGACGGGGCTGGCGGGCTGGTCGGGGAAAATGACGGAACCATCACCCGCAGCCGCAGCTTCGCAACGCTAGTGCACCAGAGCGAACCTTTTTCCTGCCCAACGCGGCTCATCATGATATGCGTCACTCCCCTGACCAACTGGCCGGGCATCGGCGGGCTGGCCGGAGTCAACGAAGGCTCTATCACCGCCAGCTACGCGACTGGCGCCGTCGTCGGCGGTTACCCCGCCGGCGGACTGGTCGGGTACAGCGACGGCGTCATCGTGAGCAGCTATGCGACGGGACCCGTCACCGGATCGACTGTCGGCGGGCTGGTCGGGAGGAACGGCCGCAATGGAAGGATTTACGCCAGCTACGCCACGGGCCGTGTGTCCGGGGGTCTTGATGTCGGCGGACTGGTTGGGACCAATGCTAACCTCATCAACAGCAGCTATGCCACCGGTCCCGTGTCGCGCCGGAGCTCCTATGGGGGCGGGCTGGTAGGGAATGGCGGCCACCTTGTGGGCGCAAGCTACTGGGACTCGACGACCTCGGGCATCAGTAGCAGCAGGGATAGGGGAAACACGACGGCCGAGTTGCAGGCGCCCATCGGCTACAACGGGATCTATCAGTCGTGGAACCTGGATCTGTACGGAGACAGCGCCCGCGACGATCCCTGGGATTTCGGGACGACCACACAGTATCCGGCATTGTCGGTGGACTTCGATGGGGATGGGCAGGCGACTTGGCAAGAGTTCGGCCATCAGCTGCGCGCCGGTCCGGCGCTGACGGCGGATGCCAAACAGGGCCAGGCGGTCCTGGCCTGGTCCGCAGTGGCTTCAGGCCATTGGACCCCGCCGCCGGGGATCACCTACAACATCTACCGCAGCAAAGACACCACCGTTAAGACCCTTAAGACCCTCGTTGAGAACCTCGACGCGCTTGAATACACGGACCCCGACGTGACCGATGGCCCCTACATCTATCAGGTGGCGGCCGTGGCCGATGGCGGGCAGGCGACCCACAGCGCGAGGGTAGCCGCGTCAAGCGCGTCGAACACCGCGCCGGAGTTCCCCTCCAGCGAGACCGGAGTCCGCAGCATACCGGAGAACACGGCTGCAGGCGTGGACATCGGCGCTGCGGTGGCGGCCATTGACGCCGAAGATGACCCCTTGACCTACTCCCTGGACGCCGCCGGCGCCGGGTTCTTCGCCATCGACAGCTCGACCGGCCAGTTGAAGACGAAGGCCCCCCTCGACTACGAGAAAACGAAGACCCATACCTTCACCCTGACGGTCAGCGACTACGCTGCCTCGGATACGACCACTGTGAGAGTAAACGTCACGAACGCGGAGGATCCGGGGACGGTTACCCTGTTGCCTGCGCAGCCCCAGGTTGGCGCCAAGCTGACCGCCGGGCTGACCGACCCCGACACCGTCTCGGGCAGCGTCGGCTGGTCCTGGGAGAGGTCCCCAAACAGCACCGGCCCCTGGACCGCCATCAGCAATGCCACGTCTGCCAGCTACACGCCGAGGGCCGATGACCTGAACAGGTACCTGCGAGCCACGGCGTCATACAACGACGGACTCGGGACAGGCAGGAGCGCCAGCGGGGTATCGGCAAACGCGGTGGCGCCCCGGCCGCCCAACACGTCGTTGAGCCCGTCGGCGAGCGATCCGTCCGCGGACCCGTCGACAGTCGTCTACACCGTGACGTTCGAGGGGCAGTGGACCGCGGCCGCCACGCCCGGCGGCGTGCCCGACGGCGCGCATTTCTCGCGCCTGATCGGCGCCGTCCACAACTCCGGCGTGACCTTCTTGCGAAGCGGCGGCGCGGCCAGCGCCGGGGTCGAGTCCATGGCGGAGGACGGGGGATGGACCGGCTTACGGGATGAGGTTATGGACGCCGGGTCGAATGCGCTCAGCGTCCTGACAGGCGACACCGACAATATCCGCCCGACCACATCGAAAGCCCTGACGGTCACGCTGACCGCCGATCATCCCCGGGTCACCCTGCTCACGATGGTCGCCCCAAGCCCGGACTGGTTCGTCGGCGTCTCCGGGCTTACGCTGCTGGACGCCGGGGGAGACTGGGTGGAGTCGCTCCAAGTAGACCTGTTCCCGTGGGACGCTGGGACCGAGGAAGGGAGCGGGTTCTCACTGTCGAACAGCGCCACCTCGCCGCAGGGAGTCATCACGAATCTCCGGGGCACGGGCAAGTTCTCGAACGCGCGGATCGCTACCCTGACCTTCACTCGCCAATCCGTCAATACCGCGCCGACGGGCACTCCTACATTCATAGGGGCGCAGCGGGTGGGTGAGGTCCTACGCGTAGATACCTCCTCAATCGAGGACCTCGACGGCCTAACGAACCCCGACTTCAGATTCACCTGGCTTGCCGACGACGACCTCATGGAGCTGGGATCTTACCTTCGGGCGCTGAGTTGTTGCGACGGGTACGAAATTCCACCATACGATGCTGGGATGACGATCAAGGTGCAGATCCACTTTGATGACGATCTGGGCAACCACGAGGTCATAGATTTACAAGCGCCAAGCACCGTTGCGGCCGCGGCGCCGGATCAGCCGGGGAACCTGAGCGCCTCTCTAGGTGGTCCCGGTGAGCTTAACCTGAGCTGGTCAACCCCCGCGTTATGCGACTTCACCCTATCATTCGACTGCTGGCAAAGCCTGGATCGAACGTTCAATGTTGGAGACGGCGGTTCGGACATCACGGGCTACACGGTCCAATGGAAGTTATCGTCGGGGGACTGGGGCACGGCATCCGATGTTTCGGAAGCAGAGATTTCGGAGACCTCCTATACCATCACCGGACTGGTTTCCAGCAACACGTACACTGTGCGCGTGCGCGCCAGAAATGTAGCGGGCCTCGGCACTCCTTCGACTGAGGTGACAGTCAGCGGCGCCGACCTCAACGTGGGACCGGCTGTATCGGGTCGGGCGAGACCGTATTTCTTTGAGACCAATCCCAGAGACGTGACCACGTATACCGCTACCGATCCCGAGAGCGACACCATCACCTGGTCGCTTTCGGGGGACGACGCAAGCTTCTTCAGCATCGTGAACGGGGTGCTGAATTTCGATTCCGCTGGTGACTTTGAGGACCCACGGGATGTCGGCGGGAACAACGCGTATGACTTGAACGTTGTCGCGTCCGACGGACAGAACACCGCTACCTTTCCTGTAACCGTAGTCATCTTTAATGTCGAGGACGAGCGTCCGGTGATAACAGGAGATGACACCCTTACATTCGCCGAATACACGGATACCACCACCATTCTGCAGACTTACAGCGCCACCGACCCTGAGGGTGTCAACACCACGTTCACCTGGACTCTGGCCGGGACGGACAGCGGCGACTTCGAGATCAGCGACGCGGGCGCGCTCACCTTCAAGAACGTCCCTGACTACGACAGCCCCGCGGACTCCGATGGCGACAACGTCTACAACGTCCAGGTGCGCGCCGAGGACGCCACCGAGACCGGAAGGCTGGACGTGACCGTCACCGTCACGAACGTGAACGAGGCTCCCACCACACCCACCGGCAGGGACGCGATCACGGTGGCGGAGAACACCGCCGGCAATCTGGCCCGCTACACCGCCACAGACCCCGATAAAGACGATACGGTGATGTGGGACGTATCGGGCACCGACGCCAACTCCTTCCGCATCGACTCCTCTGGCAACCTGGCCTTCAACGGAGCTCCCAACTACGAGAACCCCACCGACTCGGATGGGAACAACGTCTACGAGGTCAGCGTCGACGCCAAGGACGCTGAGTTCACCTCGTCCCTCGAGGTCACAGTCACGGTAGAGGACGTAGACGAGCCGCCAGAGATCGCTGGGGCTACCACCATCGACGACTACGATGAGAACAGCACCGGCATTGTGGCCACCTACACCGCCGCCGATCCCGAGGGCGCAAGCACCATAACGTGGACCCTGGGCGGAACGGACCGGGGCGACTTTGACATCACTGGCGGCGTGTTGACCTTCAAAAGCGCGCCCGACTACGAGCGCCCGGCGGACTCCGGGCGCAACAACGAGTACCGCATCCAGATACGGGCCAATGACGGCAGCCGCACTGGCGCCAGGAACGTAACCGTAACCGTAAGTGACGTAAACGAGGAGCCTGCCATCGTCGGCGATGCCACACTTTCCTACCCGGAGAATACCGCAACCACCAGGGTGCTTGACCGGTATAGCGCCACCGACCCCGAGGGAAGGCAGATAACCTGGTCGGTAAGCGGAACAGATGAGGATAGTTTCCGTATCGATGGCTCCGGCAACCTGTACTTTGTTGACCAGCCCGATTACGACGCTCCATCCGACTCGGGCGGAGACAACGAGTACAACATCCAGGTGGTCGCCACTGACGACGGGAATCTGGGCGACGGCACCCCATCGCTTCTGGGCACTTTGTCGTCGTCGTTCGACGTCGCCGTGACTGTTACCGCAGTCAACGAGCAGCCGACAGTCGACGGCGAACCCCAACTGACTATCTTCGAGAATGATGAAGACTTCAGCGCGTCATATTTGGCCAGCGACCCGGATGGAGTCGCGTCCACCATCACCTGGAGCGTCGCCGGCACCGACCGTGGCGACTTCAACATCGACAGGAACACGGGGGAACTGACCTTCCGCAACACCCCCAACTACGAGAGTCCCACCGATTCCAACCGGGACAACGTGTACGTTTTCACGGTGCGGGCTACCGATGAAGGCGGGCTCGACGGTTCGCTGGACGTGACGATTATGGTTGTAAACGTCGACGAGCCGCCCACCATAACCGGCAGCGCAACCCCTCCGGACTTCCCGGAAAACAGCATCCGCTCCGTGGCTACCTACGGGGCCACCGACCCTGAGGGGCGGACAATTGCCTGGGACCTTTCGGGGACCGACAGGGACGACTTCAACATCGCCGGGGGGGTGTTGACCTTCGCAAACATTCCCGACTTCGAGAAGCCGGCGGACTGGGGCGGGGACAACGTGTACAACGTAACGGTGCAAGCCACGGACGAGGGCGGCAACCCTGCCAGCCTGGACGTAACCGTCACCGTGATCAACTCCACTGGAGCCGAGGAACCCTCCATAACCACCACCAGCCGGCCCTCCCTGACGTTACAGGAGAATGGGACGGGTACGATCTATACCTTCCGCGCACGGGACCCCCAGGGGAGGCCTGTCTTCTGGTCACTGACAGGCGACGACTGGAGCAACTTCACGATCATCAGCGGCGCGTTAACATTCAACGGTTCACCGGACTTTGAGAGCCCCGCCGACTACAACGGGGACAACGTCTATGAGCTGACGGTGGTGGTGACCGACGACCAGGGCCTGGCCGACAGCTTTGACTTCACCGTCACCGTCACCAACCACCACGAGAACCGGGAACCGGCCATCACCACCAGTCCCAGCAGCGGCCTGACCTACCAGAAATTGAACTACCAGGAGAACCTCATCTCCACGGTCCATACCTACAGGGCCAGGAACTACGGGTCTGGCTCTATCAGATGGTCCCTGAGAGGGCCCGACTTCGACTCCTTCGATATCAACGAACTGGGAGCGCTGACCTTCAAGAGCGCTCCCAATTATGAAGCGCCTGGTGCCTTGGGTGGCGACAATGACTACGAAATTGCCGTCGTGGCCTCCAACTCAGGAGGTTACTCCGACAGGTTGAACGTGGTAATCACGGTCACCGACGTGAACGAGGGGCCGGAAGTGTCGGGGCCGTCCACCTTTACCATCGCCGAGAATGAAAGGCTGTCCAACGCAGTCTATACCGCCAGGGACCCCGAGGGCCTGGACGTGACCCGCTGG
Source organism: Dehalococcoidia bacterium (assembly GCA_965217705.1). GTDB lineage: Bacteria > Chloroflexota > Dehalococcoidia > Lucifugimonadales > CATOSD01 > CATOSD01. Next base: position 800,547 of record CBDCJA010000002.1, read on the forward strand.
ACCGTGGGGGGCAGGGACGGCGGCGACTTCACCATCACCCCGGATGGCGTGCTCACATTCCGTAACATCCCTGACTTTGAGCGGCCTGCCGACTCCGGCGGGGACAACGTGTACGAGGTCACCGTCCGGCCCTACGACGGGCGCTATTACGGTTCTTTCGACGTGACCGTCACGGTCACCGACGTCAACGAGCCGCCCACCATCACGACGACAAGCAGCTCGGCGACGGCGCTGCGGCAGAACGAGAACGTGACCTCGCGGCTGTACACCTACCGGGCCACGGACCCGGAGGGAGCCGACACGGTTACCTGGTCGGTGGGGGGAGATGACAAGGACTTCTTCACCATCGATGAGAGGGGCCAGTTCTCCTTCAAAGAAGACAGCCCGCCGGACTACGAGGTGCCGGCGGACGAGGGCAATGACAACGTGTACGACGTGGTGGTGCAGGCCACGGACGACGGCGTCAACGTCGACACGCTGGACGTGACGGTGACGGTGCGGGAGGTGAACGAGGGGCCTGAAGTAACCAGTGGTTCGCCCAGCTTCACCATAAGCGAGAACCAGGACCTGCCCAACGCTGTCTACACGGGGTTCGACCCCGAGGGGGGCACGGTGACCCGGTGGACCGTGGGCGGCAGGGACGGCGGCGACTTCACCATCAGCCAGGAGGGCGTGCTCACATTCCGTAACATCCCTGACTTTGAGCGGCCTGCCGACTCCGGCGGGGACAACGTGTACGAGGTCACCGTCCGGCCCTACGACGGGCGGTACTATGGCTCCTTCGCCGTGACCGTCACGGTCAACGACGTCAACGAGCGGCCCACCATCACGACGACGAGCAGCTCGGCGACGGCGCTGCGGCAGGACGAGAACGTGACCTCCCGGCTGTACACCTACCGGGCCACGGACCCGGAGGGCGCCGACACGGTTACCTGGTCGGTGGGAGGAGTGGACGCGAGGTTCTTCGACATAGACGAGCGGGGCCAGTTCTCCTTCAAGGAAGAGAATCCACCCGACTTCGAGCAGCCGGCGGACTCGGACCGGAACAACGTGTACAACGTGGTGGTGCGGGCCACGGACGACGACAACAACACCGCCCCGCTGGACGTGACGGTGACGGTGCGGGAGGTGAACGAGGGGCCTGAAGTAACCAGTGGTTCGTCCAGCTTCACCATCGACGAGAACCAGGACCTGCCCAACGCCGTCTACACGGGGTTCGACCCCGAAGGGGGGTCGGTGACCCGGTGGAGCGCGGGAGGTACTGACGGGGGCGACTTCACCATCAGCCAGGAGGGCGTGCTCACATTCCGTAACACCCCTGACTTTGAGCGTCCTGCCGACTCCAACCGGGACAACATCTACGAGTTGCAGGTGAGGCCCTACGACGGTCGGTATTACGGCTCCTTCGACGTGACCGTCACCGTCAACGACGTCAATGAGCCGCCCGCCATCACGACGACAAGCAGCTCGGCTACGGCGCTGCGGCAGAACGAGAACGTGACCTCCCGCCTGTACACCTACCGGGCCACCGACCCGGAGGGTGCCGACACGGTTACCTGGTCGGTGGGGGGAGTGGACGCGAGGTTCTTCACCATCACTGAACGGGGTGAGTTCTCCTTCAAGGAAGACAGTCCACCCGACTTCGAGCAGCCGGCGGACTCAGGCGGGGACAACGTGTACAACGTGGAAATCCAGGCCGAGGACAGCGGGGGCATCGAGGCGTCGCTGCCCGTGACGGTCACGGTGCGGGACGTGAACGAGGGGCCTGAAGTAACCAGTGGTTCGCCCAGCTTCACCATCGACGAGAACCGGGACCTGCCCAGCGCCGTCTACACGGGGTTCGACCCCGAGGGGGGCACGGTGACCCGGTGGACCGTGGGAGGTACTGACGGGGGCGACTTCACCATCAGCCAGGAGGGCGTGCTCACATTCCGCAACACCCCTGACTTTGAGCGTCCTGCCGACTCGAACCGGGACAACATCTACCAGTTGCAGGTGAGGCCCTACGACGGTCGGTACTATGGCTCCTTCGACGTGACGGTCACCGTCACCGACGTCAATGAGCCGCCCGCCATCACGACGACAAGCAGCTCGGCGACGGCGCTGCGGCAGAACGAGAACGTGACCTCCCGCCTGTACACCTACCGGGCCACCGACCCGGAGGGCGCCGACACGGTTACCTGGTCGGTGGAGGGAGTGGACGCAAGGTTCTTCACCATCACTGAACGGGGTGAGTTCTCCTTCAGGGAAGACAGTCCACCCGACTTCGAGCAGCCGGCGGACTCAGGCAGGGACAACGTGTACAACGTGGAAATCCAGGCCGAGGACAGCGGGGGCATCGAGGCGTCGCTGGACGTGACGGTCACCGTCGCAAACGACGCGGAGGGCGTGGAGCCCACCATCACCACCCGCCGTCCGCCCGCCACCTACCGGGAGAACGACACCCGCACGGTCTACACGTTCCGAGCCTCCGACCCCCAGCGCGGTCCCATTGGATGGTCGCTGGAGGGGAACGATGCCGAGGACTTCACCATCGACCGGGACAGCAGCGGACGGGGAATGCTGGCGTTCATCAGCCCGCCCGACTATGAGAACCCTGAGGACTCGGATGGGCAGAACGACTACGAGCTGACGGTCATCGCCACCGACCAGGACGGCCACGTCGACAGGCTCTCGTTCACCATAACCGTCACCGAGGTGGACGAGGGGCCGGAGGTGTCGGGGCCGCCCAGCTTCCAGATCGACGAGAATGGAAGCCTATCCAACGCAGTCTATACCGCCACGGACCCCGAGGGCCTGAACGTGGCCCGCTGGAGCGTGGGGGGCCGGGACGGCGGCGACTTCTTCATCACCCAGGGGGGCACCCTGTACTTCCGCTCCCCGCCCGACTACGAAAGTCCCGCCGACTCCGGCCGGGACAACGTGTACGAGGTGACCATCCAGCCCTCCGACGGCCGGAACAACGGCGCCTACCCGGTGACCGTCACCGTCACCGACGTGGACGAGCCGCCTGAGATCAAGAGCGGCAGCAAGACATCGTTCATGCAGCCGGAGAACCGCACGTCACGGCTTCACACTTACAGTGCCGCGGACCCGGAGGGCGGCACGGTGACGTGGGCGGTGGTAGGCCTAGACGCCGGACTGTTCACCATCGACGAGAGGGGACAGTTCTCCTTTAGAGAAGAAAACCCGCCGGACTTTGACAACCCCGGCGATGTTGGGGAGGACAACGTCTACGACGTGACCATCCAGGCGCGTGACCCCCAGTCCAAAACCGCGAGCCTGCCGGTCACGGTGACGGTCACCGAGGTCAACGAGGGGCCGGTGATCACCCGGGACGGCAACCTCTTCGGGAGTCCCCCGGGCAGCGTACCGGAGAACACTCCCGTCACCCAGGTGCTGGCCACCTATACGGCCACGGACCCCGAGCGGCCCGGCGTGAAGATCACCCAGTGGAGCACCGCGGGCCGGGACGGCGGCGACTTCGTCATCAACGCCCTGGGCCAGCTCATGTTCCGGAACCCGCCGGACTACGAACGTCCTGCCGACTCGGACCGGGACAACGTGTATGAGGTGACGGTCCGGGCGTCGGACGGGCGGAACACGGGCACCCTTGAGGAGGTGCAGAGGGTGACGGTGACCGGCGTCGACGAGGCGCCCATCATCACCACCACCAGCCGGACCGCCTTCACCCAGCCGGAGGACCGGACCTCCACCCTGTACACCTTCCGGGCCACCGACCCGGAGGGCGGGACCGTCACATGGGCGCCCGGCGGAACCGACGGGAGCGCCTTCACCATTGACGAACGGGGCGCGCTGTCCTTCACCAACTCGCCGAACTTCGAGAGTCCCACGGACTCGGACCAGGACAACGTGTACAACGTGACGGTGCAGGCCCAGGACGCCGCGTTCAAGACCGCCGACCTGGATGTGACCGTCACGGTCACCGACCACAACGAAGGGGTGGAGCCCACCATCACCACCCGGCGTCCGCCCGCCACCTACCGGGAGAACGACACCCGCGCGGTCTACACCTTCCGGGCCACCGACCCCCAGCGGGACACCATCACCTGGAAGCTCGAGGGCACGGACAGGGAAGACTTCACCCTGGCCCCGGACAGCAGCGGCCGGGCAGTGCTGGCCTTCCGGAACTCGCCTGACTTCGAGAGCCCCGCCGATGCGGACCGGGACAACGTCTACGAGCTGACGGTGGTGGCCACCGATCCTGATGACAACTCCGACCGGGTGGACTTCACCATCACCGTCACCGACCACAACGAGGGGGTGGAGCCGACCATCAGCACCCGCCGTCCGCCCGCCACCTACCGGGAGAACGACACACGCACGGTCTACACGTTCCGGGCCTCCGATCCCCAGCGCGGCACCACCATCACCTGGAGGCTGGATGGGACCGACGCCGAGGACTTCACCCTGACCGCCGACGACAGCGGACGGGGAGTGCTGACGTTCAACAACCCGCCGGACTTTGAGAACCCCGTCGATGCGGACACGAACAACGACTACGAGCTGGCGGTGGTGGCCACCGATCCTCAGGACAACTCCGACCGGGTGGACTTCGCCATCGCCGTCACCGACGTAAACGAAGGCCCGGTGATAAGGCTGGAGGGCACAGAAACCACCACCGTTCCGGAGAACACTGCCGACACCCAGGTGCTGGCCGATTACACGGCCACGGACCCTGAGGACACCGCGGCCAACATCTTCCGCTGGAGCACCGCGGGCCGGGACGGAGGGGACTTCGTCATCAGCGACCTGGGTGAGCTGCGGTTCCGCTCCTCGCCGGACTACGAGCGGCCCGCCGACTCCGACCGGAACAACGTGTACGAGGTCACCGTCCGGGCCTACGACGGCCGGGTCTATGGCGCCCATGACGTGACGGTGACCGTGACCCAGATGAACGAGGCCCCGGTCATCACCACGAAGAGCAGGACCGAGTTCACCCTGAGGGAAAACTTCACCGCTGTCCTGTACACCTACCGTGCCACGGACCAGGACGAAGACGACGCAGTCACGTGGTCGGTGGAGGGCGCCGACGGAGGGGACTTCGCCATCTACAACGGCATCCTCAACTTCCGCCTGCTGCCGGACCTTGAGAACCCGGCGGACGAGGACGAAGACAACGTGTACGAGATCACCGTGGTGGCGGCGGACCGCGCGGGGCTGCGGGACACCGTCGATGCCGTCATCACCATCACCGACCAGTCCGAGGGGCCGGTGATCTCGGGCAAGACGTCCCACACCGTGGCGGAGAACTACGACATCACCCGGGTCCTGGGGTCCTACACCGCCACCGACGCCAAGGACGACCGCCCGGTGCACCCCCGCTGGTCCCTGTCGGGCCGGGACGGCGGCGACTTCACCATCAACGAGGCTGGAGAGCTCACCTTCAGGAACATCCCCGACTACGACCGGCCGGCGGACGCCAACCGGGACAACGTGTACGAGGTGACGGTGCGGGGCCACGACAGCCGGGCGTACGGCAACCTGAACGTGACGGTGACCGTCACACTTGTCAACGAGCACGACCCGGTGGTCACGGGCAGGGAGACCCTGAGCTTCCGGGAGAACACCACCGTCGAAACCCGGCTGCACACCTACCGGGCCACGGACGGGGACCGGGATACCAGCTTCACCTGGTCGCTGGAGGGTGACGACGCGGGCGACTTCTTGATAGACGAGGGGGGAGTTCTGACCTTCAGCGCGCCGCCCGATTACGAGGGGCCTGCCGACCGGGACACGGACAACGTGTACCGGGTGACGGTGGTGGCGTCGGATGGGGCGCAACGAGGAACCCTGGACGTGACCGTCACCGTGACCGAGCAGAACGAAGGGCCGGTGGTGTCGGGCACGCCTGAGTTCACCGTCGTTGAGAACCAGCATCTGCCGCGCAGCGCCATCTACACCGCCCAGGACCCGGAGGCGGTTGGCGGGGTCGCCACCACCATCCGCTGGAGCGTTTCGGGCCGGGACGGCGGGGACTTCACCATCCACCGGGATACTGGATTGCTGACCTTCCGCGCCCTGCCGGACCACGAGCGTCCCGCCGACGCCAACCGGGACAACGTGTACGAGGTCACCGTGAGGGCCCACGACGGCCGGAACTACGGCGACTTCCAGGTGACGGTGACGGTGGAGGACGTGGCCGAGATCACCGGCCCCGCCGCCATCACTCGGACCGAGAACTTCGAGGGCGTCCTGGCGACCTATCTCCACGCCGGGCAGGGAGACCTGAACGTGGATCCCTCCTGGCGGCTTACCGGCGCCGACAGCGGAGACTTCACCATCGACCGCGAGAGCGGGGAGCTGACCTTCCGGTCCATCCCCGACCACGAGCGTCCCGCCGACTCCAACCGGGACAACGTGTACAACTTCACCGTGCAGGTCTCCGACGGCAGCTACCACGGGACGCTGGACGTGACCGTGACGGTGGATGCGGTGAACGAACCTCCGGCCGTCACCGGAAGGGACAGCCTGAGCTTCCGGGAGAACACCCCGGTCACCACCCGCCTCCACACCTACCGGGCCACCGACCCGGAGGGGAACGCCTTCGAATGGAGCCTGGAAGGCGCGGACGCGAGTCACTTTACCATCACCCCCGACGGCAGCGGGAGGGGCGTGCTGACCTTTGCCTCTCCGCCCAACTTTGACATCCCCAGCGGGTCTGGCGCCCACGTCAACGAGTACCTGGTGACGGTGGTTGCCTCGGACGGCACAAACCGGGGCACCCTGGACGTCACCGTCACCGTCACCGACCAGAACGAGGGGGCGGTGGTCACCGGCGACCAGACCATCGCCGTCCGGGAGAACCAGGACCCGGCCGTTACCTTGGCAACCTACTCCGCCACGGACCCGGAGGGCCAGCGCATCACCCGCTGGAGTCTGTCCGGCAGCGACGGCGGCGACTTCCTGATCAGCGCGAACGGCGACCTGGCGTTCCGCAACACCCCCGACTACGACCGTCCCGCCGACTCCAACCGGGACAACGAGTACCTGGTCACCGTGCGGGCCTACGACGGGCGCACCTACGGCAACCTGGACGTCACCATCACGGTGAGCAACGTGAACGAGCACGATCCCGTCATCCGCAGCGGTAGCCGGACCTCCTTCACCTACCGGGAAGAGGGCACGGCGGCCCTCTACACCTACCGGGCCACCGACGGCGACAAGGACGACGTGATCAGGTGGACTACGGAAGGGACCGACGAAGGCGACTTCACCATAGGCGGTGACACCGGGGAGCTGACCTTCCGGGAACCCCCCGACTACGAGCACCCCGAAGACTCCGGCCGGGACAACGTGTACAACCTTACCGTCGTAGCCACCGACAGCGGCGGGCTGACCGACCGCCTGGACGTCACCGTCACCGTGACGGCGGTGGACGAAGGGCCAGAGGTATCCGGCGCCACGACCTACACCGTGCCCGAAGGCCAGGAGCTCGCCGGAGCCACCTTCACCGCCCGGGACCCGGAGGATGCCAGCGCTGCCGTAACCAGTTGGAGGCTTGCGGGGTCCGACGCCGGGGACTTCACCATCACCGACACCGAGCAAAACTCCGCCCAACTGACCTTCCGCAACACCCCGGACTACGACCGGCCAGCGGACTCCAACCGGAACAATGAGTACCTGGTGACCATCCGCGCCTACAACGGGAGCACCTACGGATCCCTGGATGTGACGGTGACGGTCACCGACCGGAACGAGGCGGAGCCGGTGGTGACGGGGCGGGGCACGCTGAGCTTCCGTGAGAACACCGCCACCACCACACGTCTCCACACCTACCGGGCCACGGACACGGACCGGGACGCGACGATAACGTGGTCCGTTAGGGGCACGGACAGCGGAGACTTCACCATCAGCACCGGAGGAGAGCTGTTCTTCAGCAGCATCCCCGACCACGAGCAGGCCGCCGACTCCGACTCCGATAACGTGTACGAGATCACGGTGGTTGCTTCCGACAGCAGCAAAGAGGGGACCATGGCCGTGACCGTAACCGTCACCGACGTCAACGAGGGGCCGGAGATAGCCGGTACCCAGTCCCTGAGCTTTGATGAGAACACGGCCACGGACCGGGTCCTGGCCACCTACACCGCCACCGACCCGGAGGACCCGGACCTGAAAATAACCCGCTGGAGCGTCACCGGCCGGGACGGTGGGGACTTCTCCATCAACGAGGATGGGGAGCTGACCTTCCGCAACACGCCGGACCACGAGCGGCCCGCCGACTCCGGCGGGGACAACCTGTACGAGGTAACGGTACGAGCCTCCGACGGCCGCGTCTACGGCGCCCATGACGTGACGGTGACCGTGACGCCGGTGGACGAGGCCCCCGAGTTCCAGCGCAATACCCAGGACTCCTTCTCCTATCGGGAGAACGGCACCGCCGCCCTCTACACCTACCGGGCCACCGACCCGGAGGGGGCCGAGGTCGCATGGTCGGTCAGCGGCGCCGACGGCGGAGCCTTCACCATCGACCGGAATACGGGAGTGCTGAACTTCAGGGAACCGCCGGACCATGACAACCCGGCGGACGATGGTCGGGACAACGAGTACCAGGTGGCGGTGGTGGCCACCGACCAGACGGGCCGTGCCACCAACCTGCCGGTGACGGTGACGGTGACCGACGTAAACGAAGGACCGGTCATAGCGGTCACCAACACCAACACCGCCATCACGGTGGACGAGAACCACGATCAAGTCCTGGCCATCTACACCGCCACCGACCCGGAGGACCCGGACCTGGAAATAACCCGCTGGAGCGTCACCGGACGGGACGGTGGGGACTTCACCATCAACGATGGTGGCGAGCTGACCTTCCGCAACCCGCCGGACCACGAGCGTCCCGCCGACTCCGACCGGGATAGCGTCTACGAGGTCACCGTCCGGGCCTCCGATGGGCGGTACTACGGGACGCTGAACGTCACCGTAACCGTCCGGGCCGTGGACGAGGCTCCCGAGTTTCAGCGCAATACCCAGGACTCCTTCGTCTACCCGGAGAACGGCGCCTCTGCAATCTACACCTACCGGGCCACCGACCCGGAGGGCAGCGACGTCACCTGGGACCTGTCGGGGACAGACAGCGACGCCTTCTCCATAGACAAGACGGGCGTCCTCACCTTCAAGAGCCCGCCGGACTACGAGAACCCGGCGGACACGGACGACGACAATGTGTACGAGCTTACGGTGGAAGCCCGCGACGACAGCAACACCACCCCGCTGGACGTGACGGTTACGGTTACCAATCTGACCGATGCGAGAGTCGTCATCCGTGGTACGGCGCAGGTGGGCCGGACTCTGACGGCAGAGACGTCCGGCATCCCCGACGAGGACAGGAGGGACAAGGTCGACCTCAGCTACCAGTGGCTGGCCGACGAGACGGGCGTCGAGGGTGCGACTGACCCAACCTACGAGATAACCGAAAGGGACGAGGGCAAGGCCATCAAGGTGAGGGTCACGTTTACAGACAACGCGGGCAAAGAGGAGACGCTGACCAGTGCCGCCACGGCGCCGGTGAAGCCGGCCCAGTCCAACGAACCCGCCGCGGGCCTGCCAATCATCAGCGGCACGGCGCAGGTGGGAGAAACGCTGACAGCGGATACGTCGGGCATATCCGATGCAGACGGTATGACCGACGCCGTGTTCAGATACCAGTGGACACGGTGGGACAGCGACACCGATGAGGACATTGAGGGCGCTACCGACTCGACTTATGAAGTGTCCGACGAGGACGAGGGCAAGACCATCAGGTTGAGGGTCGGCTTCAGCGACGACCGGGGCAACGACGAGGCGCTGACCAGCGCGGCCACCGGCTCCGTGGCGGCGAGGCCCGCGCAGTTGACGGCGAAATTCCCGGCCAGCCCGTTCCAGTCGTCCCGTCACAAGGGGGACGACGACCGGCCCCAGGTGATTGTCGCCTTCAACCTGCCGGTGCAGTCCTTCGACAAGACCACACCCTCAGTGTCGTTGACCGGGGCCACCGTGTCCAGCTTGGTCCGGCACGAGGAGGACGGGCTGGAGAACGCCTGGGTGTTCTTCCTGGACCCTGAAGGCAACGACGATGTCGTGTTCACCCTGGTTGCGGGTCAGTCGTGCGACGCGGGCGGAATCTGCACCGGGGAGGGGAAGATGCTGTCCGAAGGTGGGACGACCACCCTCCCCGGGCCGGACGAGGAAGACAAGCCTGACAATACGGACTCGAATGAACCCAACAGCCCTGCGACGGGTGTGCCCACCATCGGCGGCACGGCGCAGGTGGGGGAGACGCTGACGGCGAACACATCTGGGGTCGCCGACGCGGACGGGCTCAGCAGCGTCCAGTACGAGTATCAGTGGCTGGCCGACGACGCTGAAATCGTAGGCGCCACCGGCTCGACCTACACGCTGACCGATAGCGAAGAAAGCAAGACAGTCAAGGTGCAGGTGAGCTTCACCGACGACGCGGGACATGATGAGACGCTGACCAGTGCGGCCACGGACGCGGTGGCCGGTGCGCAACCCACGGAACCGCCCGACCAGCCCAGTGGCCTCTCCGCCACGGCGTCGCACGACTCGGTGACCCTCACCTGGGACGACCCCGGCGACGACTCCATCACCGGCTACGTGATCCTTCGCCGCATTCCCGGGGTCGACCCGGAGGGCCAGTTTGATGAGCTGGTGGCGGACACGGGCACGGCCGCTACCACCTACACCGACGACACGGTGTCGGCGGAGACTCGCTATACCTACCGTATCAAGGCCATCAACGAGCACGGGGTGAGCGAGCGGTCCCGCTGGTTCCACATCGACACCCTGGCGGCCCCGGCCCCGGAGGAGGAGCAGGCTGCCGAGCCGCCCGCCAAGGCAACGGGCCTCTCCTCCGAGGTCTCCCACAACATGGTGATCCTCACCTGGGACGACCCGAATGATGACAGCATAACCGGCTACCTGATCCTGAGGCGCGACAAGGACATCCATGAGGAGGAAACGTTCCTCACCGTCGCCCCTGACACCGGCTCTGCGGAGACGACCTACGTCGACGCCAGCGTCGAGCCGGAGCGGCGCTATGTCTACCGCATCAAGGCCATCAACGCCAGCGGAGTGAGCGAAATATCCTCATGGGTCCGAGCATACACGCCAGCAGTCCCTGAACCTGAGCCGGAGGCGCCCGCCAAGCCAACGAGTCTCTCCGCCACGTTCTCACACGACTCTGTGACCCTCACCTGGGACGACCCCGGCGACGACAGCATCACCGGCTACGTGATCCTGAGGCGCGACAAGGACCTTCAACCCGAGGAGGGAACGTTCTTCACCGTCACGTCCGACACCGGCTCTGCGGAGACGACCTACACCGACGATACGGCAGAGCCTGACAAGAGATACGTGTACCGGATCAAGGCGATCAACGAGCACGGGGAGATGAGCGAGATCTCCAGCTGGGTGCGGGCCTACACCCCGGCGGCGGCGTAGCCGGTAGCGAGGACTGCGACGCCGAGGGAGCCGTCTGCACGAGAGGCGGCAGAAAGCTGTCCAACGAGTTGGCGCCGACCGTCAGGGGTCGGGGCCGGTAGAGGGCAACGGAAAAACCCCGCACACATGGATAGAGCTGGAGAGGTCGCCGGAGCCCTTGGGCGAGCCGACCGACGGCTTCCCCCAGGGCTCCGGGTTGGACCGACTGCGGGAGGGCGCTTGCGGTCGGCACACCGTACCGCCCGGACATCGCAGTTGGAGAGAGATTGCAGCCGTCCTGCGGAAGGACCGCCGATTCCATGCCTCGACAGCGCATCCACCACAGCAGAGTGACCTACCAGGTCCCCCGCGACTTCCCGGAGCGGCTGGAGCGGTTCAAGGAAGAGTCGGGCCTGTCGTGGGCGGAGATCGCCCGTCGCCTCGACGTCCACCACGAGACGCTGCGGCGCTGGAGGAAGGGTCGCGCCCGCCCCAGCATGCGGAACATGATGGCGCTGGTGGCCCTGGCGAGACCCCTGGGACTCGCCCACCTGTTCACCGACTAGGGAGTCGGCGCTCCCGCGAGCGCCTGCGAACGCAGAGCCGGAAACGCAAAAAGGGCGTCACACATGGCCGGGCCTCTCCCCATCCGCACCCGTCACGCCGGCGTTGCCTAACGGGAGCGGCTGCATCATCATAGAGGCGTCGTTGGCGGCAGTCCCGTAGAGGCCCGAGGAAAGGCCAAGCCGCGAGGGGACGGCCCGGCGCGGAGTCCGGACCGCAGGCCGCAGCCTGCGCCAACGAGGGACCCGCCCGGTAGAGAGAACGCCAGGACATGCAGGAGGAGCGTCATGAACGAGGAGCATGACGGGACGGACCAGGGGAAGCCATCGGAGGAGGAGCACCAGAGGTTCCGCAGGATGATGGACGGCATGGGCCGCGATGGCATCCGGCGGATGGTCGAGCAACTGACGGAGAGGATCGACGCGAACCCCCGCGACGCCGAAGCCCTGGGCGGCAGGGGGCTGGCGTACGCCGAGCTGGGGGAACACCGCCAAGCCGCCGAGGACTACGGCAGGGTCATCGCCCTGGACCCCGGCAACGCGGGCGCCCACCTCGGCAGGGCCCGCGCCTACTCCAAGCTGGAGGAGCGCCGCCTGGCGGTGGAGGACTACGACGCCGCCATCCGCCTGGCCCCCGGCGACGCGGTGGCGCACTACAGCCGTGGGGCGTGCAAGGCGGAGCTGGGCGACCTAGCCGGGGCGATGAGCGACTTCGACGTGGCCGTCACCATGGCCCCCGGCGACGCCGACGCCCACTACAACCGGGGGTTGACCCACGTGGCGATGGGCAAGCGCCACCGGGCGGTGAAGGACCTGAGCCGGGCCATAGACTTGAATCCCAAACTCGCCGACGCCCACTACCACCGGGGCATGGCCTACCGCGACATGGGCCGGATGGACAGGGCGGTCAGGGACTTCGACGCCGCCGTCGAGATCGAAGAGCGGTACGGCCTCGCCTACTACGCCAGGGGGATCACCAACGTCAACCTGGGAGCGCACGAGGCCGCGCTGGGTGACTTCGACGCCGTGCTGGGGCTCGACCCCGACAACGCCTCGGCGCTCCGGGGCAGGGGCGTCGCCCTGGGCAGCCTGGGCCGCTACGACGAGGCGGTCGGGGACTTCGACCGGTCCCTGGAGCTAGACCCCGGCAACGCCGAGGCCCTCGCTGCCCGGGGGCTGGCCCACAGCAGCCTGGAGCAATACGAGCTGGCGATAGAGGACTACGGCAGGGTCCTGGACAGCGACCCCCGCAACACGAACGTCCTCTACAGCCGGGGGATCGCCCGGATGTACGCGGCCCGGTTCGAGAGCGCAGTCGAGGACTTCGAGGCCATCCTCGGCATCGAGCCGGGGCACGCCGCGGCTCGGGGAGCGAGGGGGTTGGCCCGCGAGACGCTGGAGATGCGGGGAGGCGCGGGCGAGGGGCAGGCGGCGCGGTAGCGCCGCCGCGCGCACGTGACTTCGAGGGCGTTCTGAGCGCCCGCTGCCCCCACTTCGGGGATGTCGAAGCCGGGCGGTGAATTCGGGCAACAAAAAAAGGCGGCATACATGAGAAGCAGGGGGGAGGCCGCCGTCGATGGGCGACGACCTTCCCCCTGGGCGACGGCCCGGTGTCTTGCGCCGGGCCGTCGCCCACGCCTCACTAGGCGGCAGCCGTCTCCGGCTGCTTCAGCATGGCGGAGTAGCCCGGCATCAGGACGGGCGTCATCGACAACCGGCCCGCGCCGTCGTACCCGGCTCGGTAGGCGTACTCCGCCTTCGCGCCCCAGGGCACCCGGCCGCCGACCCGGACGGCGGGACCGCCGGACCTGCCCCGGCGCCCCGGCCCGCCCGCGCCGTGCACCACCATGCCGTGCCGCTCGCCCTTCCGCCAGCCCAGCACCTTCAACTCGGCGGGCATGACCCGCTCCTCCGACTTCGCGGGCCGGAACAGCACGGCGTGCAGCCTCTTCAGCACACCCGCCGACGGGGTGGACTTGCCGTTCATGATCTGGGAGAGGTACGAGGAGCTGATGCCGGCGCGCCGTGCGACCTCGTTCTGGCTGAAGCCGTGAGCGTCCATGCGGTCCCACACGGCCTTCGTGTCGACGCAGGCAAGCTGCGCGGACGCGACCGTCGCCTCGGCCTCCAGCGCCGCCTCGACCAGCGCCTGGACCCTCACGCCCATGCTCTGGCGGCCCCGTGACACCATTGACATGTAGCTGGCGGACACCCCGACCCGCTCGGCAAGCTCCCGCATGGTCATGCCCAGGGCGCGGGCGCGCTCCCGGACGTAGCTGCTCTGCCCGCTCACCACGCTCGCCGGGCGGTTGGCGCACTGTGCGGGGGCGACCCTGGCCGGGGCCTTGAGCGCCGACTCGATCCGGGTCTGGACCCTCACGCCCATGCCCCTGCGGCCGCGGGACACCTCCGACATGTATCCGTAGGACACCCCGGCGCGGTCGGCCAGGTCCCGCATGGTCATGCCCATCTCGCGGGCGCGCTCCCTGATGAAGCTGCTCTCGCCGGTCACGACGTCGCCCTGGCGGTAGACGGTCCCCTGGCCGGGGACCTCTCCCAGGACCGCCGCGACCTTCTGGCGCATCTTGGGCGTCCACGGCCTGCCCCCGTTCGCAAACTGCGACAGGTAGCCCGCGCTCACGCCCATCAGGGCCGCGAGCTCCTTCATGGTGACCCCCCGCCGCCTCGCCGCAGCCCTGAGCTCGCTCTCCGCCGTCCTCGTCGTCGTTCCGGTTGCCGTCGTTGCCGTCGTCATCGGTCCGTCCTCCTTCTGTTGTGTTGTGTTGCCTCTGGCCTGCGCCCGCGAGCGGGCAAAGAAGAAGGGCCGTCCCCGGATGGGAACGACCCTTGTGAATGGGGATGTGTGGTGAGAGCCGGAGGCCCGCCGTCAGCGGCGTTGGACCTCGTTGACGTGCATGGACTCCTCCTTTCAGTTGCTGACCCGCGCGGCATCCACGGCGGGAGTCATTGGTGATGGGGTTGACGAAAGACGCACTCCGCCCACGGTCGGATGCCGGACGTGGGAGACGGAGCGGGGTGAGAGAAGACGCAGCTCGCCCCAGAGCCTGCCCCGTACTTGATACGGGGGTGATTCGTCGGGGAATCGACTCCGGGGGGCTGCTACTGAGAGGAGCGGCCGGCCTACGACTTCATCGCAGACCGGCGCATGGGAGAAAGACGCAGCTCGGCCCAGGGTGAATACGTCACTGGGGGAAAGCTGCGAGACGTGAAGCGGCCAGCCTGCTTTCCACGGCAGACCGGCGCATGTCGAAGGTGCGGCCTAGCCGTCAGTCAGCCATGCCGCGGGCATGAGGAGCCGGTCGAAACGACAGACGCATTTCGACCAGCTTGCTGAGGACGGGGCGCAAGGCGCGCTCTGTCCTTGGCGTCCAGCGGGAGAAGCGATCCACTCCAACCGCCGGACGATTGCCCAACGGAAGGAGCGATCAACCCCGACCGTCAGGCGGGTGTCCAGCGGAAGAAGCGATCAACTCCAATCGCTGAACGGGTGTCCAACGGGAGAAGGGCTTATCACTCCAACCGCCGGACTGGACCGAGGACGAAGGGCTAAGTCAACTCCGTCGTTTCGATCCGCGCTGCCTGCGAAGGACCAACGTCAACTCCGCTTCAGCAGCATTCCCTCGTGGGAGACCGGGGGAGAGCGAATCATCCACCGGTCGGACCCGTGCAACAGGGATCACGCACCCAGGGTTTCTATGGTCGGAAACCTTGGAAAAAGCCTAACAGCACGCTCATTATCGCCAGCCCGAGACCCGCAAAAGAGGGCCTACGGCCCCCCTTTCGCAAACCGCCGCCACATCGTTCACTAAAGTTGACTGCAAAGCCGCCGCACTCCCGGCCCAGCTACCGCCACAACAGTCGGAGGGTCAGCCTGTTCAGAAGCTCCCGCTTTCTGATCGCTCTCCGCGTGTCGAAGAACGCCGTCTGACGCCCGTTGATCTGCCCGTCGCGGTCGAACCCCCGCAGCGGCTGCTTCTCCGGCGGAAGCGTCATCCCGTGGTCTGCAAGCAGGCCCAGCTCCAACGCCAGGAATCGCTCCTCGGTGCGCAGCCAGCCCAGGCTTTTCCCGTCGTTGGGGTGAGCGTCCTTCAGTCCCCGCCACTCGACGATCATCGGCCACGTCTCCCCGAACACCTCCTCGTCGTCCTCCTCAGTCTCCCGCGTCACCAGGTCGGGGTACTCCCGCCCACCCTGGGCTTTGACGGAGGCTTCCTTCCAGCGTCCGACGCACCGCTCTCCGCCTGGGAGGGACCGGTGCCGGCGTGACCGGCCCCGGTCCCCTGGGCATCGACCCGGCCCTCGACGGCAGCCATTCGCCTGCGCAGCTCCTTGCCCAGCGAGTCGTGACCCTTCTCATGCGCCACGTCCCTGCTGTCCTCAATGCCGTGTTCGGTCATCTTCATGGCTCTTTTCTCCCTCGCAGAATCTCGCCTGAGCTAATGTCCGGCCCTTCCAGCGGCCTCTGACCACGGTTTTTGGGGACGTCATGCACCCCCACTTCGAGCGCCTTTTCCGGGGCCAAATGTCATTGGGAAGCCGCTCCCACGGTCCCGCCGATGTCATTCCCCACGATTGGCGATGTCATTGCAGTCCGGAACGCACCCTTTCTGAAAGTGTTCACTGGTTACGTCCTGTAGGGGGGCGATTTACCCCTGTTTCAGCTACGAAATCACGACTCTGGCCGCTCTGCTACAAAACTGAAACTCCTGTACACCCCCAATACTGCGTGGAAGGGGCCGAAAAAAAGAGAGCCTGTAGCACCCCGCATCCCTGCGCAGAGTCACGGGGGAACGGCCCGTAACGCCCCGCATCCGTGCGCAGAGCTACCAGGGGTCTTATTTCCCGTTTCATTTGTTCACACTTTTCTGCGACTGACGCGGTCCGGTGAACCGCAGCACACCGCAGGGAGGTGAACGAGTTGGCGCGGAGACCATCGACCAATCGCCGGGCGGCGAAGTGGGGATCGCCGTCCGACTCCACCGAGCATCGAGGGAAGGTGCGGCGTGAGCAGCCCGTCCCGTCCCGCAAAAGTGCAACTGCCAGCTATGGCCTTTGCAACCCCGACCCAACCTCAGTCGCCTGCATAAATGCAACTCTCAGCTACGGGGCCTGCATACGCACGCCGGAACGTACCCGCAAGTCAAAGTGTTCACTGTTGGTGTCCTGTAGAGGGGTGATCCGCCCCATTTCAGCTACGAAACGGCCCGACTTGCATTTTTGCAACCAACTTCATTTCTCTGTACACCCCAACGGCATCGCCAACGGGGGTATTCGCCCCAGGTCTTACAGGGGCGCTCACGTGAGCGCCCCCATGGGTAGTTATGCCCAACGTCTCGGCCGCTCACACTGGACGGCAGGCGCCCGGCCCATGAGACGCCCCAGAGGCGGGATAAGCGGGATGAGAAGCGATAGCGGAAGGAATCCACAGGCCAATCGCCGGGCGGCGGCGAGGCGGGAATCGCCAATGCGCTCCTACGAGCATCAGCAGACCCTCAGAGAGGCGAATGAGTTGGTGTTGAAATCCACGATCCGGTCCAGGCGAAACGCTGAACGCTGCTTCGGCGGGCCCTCGAGACCCCTCCGCCACCCGAAAGAGGCCGGCGGCCCGACCCGCCGCCGCTGAGACCAGACGACATGGAAGATACCGCTGGAAAGAACAGAAGGCGAAAGCCGGCCCGGGACGAGCCGGAGCTGAGGTTCGTCGGCATCGACGTCAAGCCCGCGCCCGACGCCCAGGACCGGCTGCGCCGAATCTTCACCATCCTGCTGGAACACGCCGCGAGCGAGAGGCACGCCGCGCCCGCGAAGGACTCTCTTCCAGACGCGGACATCGCCGGCAACCATGTCGAGGAGGAAGGCTGATGCGGTCCGAGCCGTCACCTGACCGCCTTCAGCCTTCGCTGAGGCGCTCATCTCTCAGCCATGACGCCTCCTACCAGGTCGTCTGCGGAGACGTGTCTAAGATCATCGACGCGGCCAGGGAGTCCGCCGCCCGCTCGGTGAACGCCGCCATGACCGCCGCCTACTGGCTCATCGGACGCCGCATCGTCGAGTTCGAGCAGTCGGGAGAAGACAGGGCCGAGTACGGGGCCGCGCTGATCGAGAGGCTGGCCGAGGACCTGACCGTGCAGTTCGGACGCGGCTTCTCCCGCCAGAACGTCCAGAACATGCGCCTGTTCTACCTCTCATATCAGCCCGAACGAATTCTCCAGACAGTGTCTGGCAAATTGGCTCTACCCCCTCGACAGCAGATTCGCCAGACGCCGTCTGGCAATTTCGAGACCCCCTCCGTCGATGTGGGCTTCGACGACCTTCTGACGGCCTTCCCGCTGCCCTGGTCCGCATACGTGCGCCTCCTGTCGGTCAGGAGCGAGAGCGCCCGCGACTTCTACGAGACCGAGGCGCTGCGAGGGGGATGGTCGGTCCGACAGCTCGACCGGCAGATCGGCTCGCAGTTCTACGAGCGCACCGCGCTATCGAAGAATCGGGCCGCCATGCTGACGGGCGGGCAGAGGAAGCGTCCAGAGGACATCGCCCTCCCCGGCGAGCAGATCAAGGACCCCTTCGTCCTGGAGTTCCTCGACCTGAAGGACGAGTACTCCGAGAGCGACCTCGAAGAGGCGCTCATCCGCCACCTGGAGACCTTCCTCATGGAGCTGGGGGACGACTTCTGCTTCATGGGCAGGCAGAGGCGTCTGCGCGTCGGCGGCCGGTGGTACCGGGTGGACCTGCTGTTCTACCACCGACGCCTGAGATGCGTCGTGGTCATCGACCTGAAGATCGGGGCATTCACCCACGCCGACGCCGGGCAGATGCACTTCTACCTGAACTATGCGCGGGAGCACTGGATGCGCGAGGGAGAGAACCCGCCCGTCGGCCTGATCCTCTGCTCGGAGAAGGACGAGGCCCTCGCTCAGTACGCCCTTGAGGGGCTGTCAAACAACGTGATGGCCGCGGAGTACCGGATCGCCCTGCCCGACGAAACGACCCTTGCGGCGGAGCTTGACCGGACGAGGCAGGCGATGGAGCAGCGCACGGACGCGCTTTGACGGCCTCCTGTTCAACGCGGTAAAATGGTGGGTAGAAAGAAGTTGGCCCGGCGATGCTGCAAACACCCCGGGCCGTGGCGCCACCTGATTGGACAGGTGATGCGAAGTAATTGTACTACTCGCAGACCCGCTCCCGACAGGAGGCGGGTCTTCTTCATTTTTGAGGGTAAGAAAGAGAGGAGGGAGCCATGCCGGGAATCAAGGTGAAGCGCCGGAAGGCGAAGGAGAACAGGGCGGCCATCTACGCCCGCGTCTCCGACCAGAGCCAGGACGCGGAGGACAAGACATCCATCACGGAGCAGACGTCCGAAATGGAGGCCCACTGCGAGCGCCGGGGGCTGACCGTCGTCGCCCGCTACCAGGAGGTGGGCCAGGGCTGGTCGAAGAAGCGGCCTGAGTTCCAGAGGATGCTGTCCGACGCCAGGCGCGGACGCTTCGACACCATCGTCTGCTGGAAGTCCGACCGGCTCAGCCGGGGCATGTACCCCGCAGCCGCCCTCATGGAGGTCGTCGAGGCCCATCAGATCGAGCTCGAAGCCGTCATGGACTCCATCGACATGAAGACCTTCGGGCTCATGGCGGCCATAGGCAAGATAGAGCTGGACAACTTCAGGGAGCGCGCGTCAATGGGCAAGCGGGGCACGGCCAAGCAGGGGCGCATTCCGGTCAGCAACGTCCCCTACGGATACCGCGTCGGAGACGACGGCAGGCCCGAGATAGTGGAGTCCGAGGCCCAGGTCGTGCGGCGCATCTACCGCATGTGCGTGAAGGACGGACTGGGAGCGCGGGTGATTGGCCAGCGGCTGATGGCCGACGGCGTTCCCGCAGCCAATAATGCCAAGCGGTGGTGGGACGGTCAGGTCTACCGCGTCCTGAGCAACGAGACCTATAAGGGCACCTGGTGGTACGGCAAGGCCCGCTACATCTCCACGGAGGACGGAATACGGGTCCACGAGAAGGACAGGGACACATGGATACGGGTGCCGTTCCCTGAGATAGTGGACGAGCAGACCTGGGACCTGGCGCGGAGCATCATGAAGAAGAGGAGAACCCAATCCGGGCGCAACACCAAGATATTCTACCTGTTGCAGCACCTGGTACGGTGCACAGGGTGCGGGATGCTCATGGGCTGCATGGCCACCAGGAAGCGGACAGTCAAGCGCAACGGCAAGGTCTACAAGTACGACCTGGAGACCCCACGCCGCTACTACAAGTGCTACGGCGTGCAGCACTTTCGCACGGGATGTCGGGAGCACACGATGATCCGGGCCGAACGGCTGGAGGGCCTGGTCTGGGGCCAGGTCAAGAGGGTGATGGAGAACCCCGACCTCATCGTGGCGGGAATCGAGTCCCTGGACTCCCAGGAGGGCGAGGGGTTGGAGAAGCAGATCGCCGGGACGGAGCGCGAGCTTCAGAAGGTGCAGTTCGAGGAGGACCGGGCCATCAGGCTGTACGTGTCGGAGAAGATTACCGAGGAGCAGCTGGACCGCCAGCGCAAATTCATCACCGAGAGGCTGGAAACTCTGCGGGCGAGGCTGGCCGACTACCGCTCCAAGGAGACCGCCTCAATAGAGAAGCGGGCGCTGGGGGAGCACGTGGTGGAATGGGCGAATAGGGTTGGCGACGGGCTGGACGACCTGCCCCAGGAGAAGCGGCGGGACGTGCTGCGGCTGCTGCTTGACGAGGTGACCATCGACGGGGAGAACAACGTCAATTTCACGCTGGCAGTCCCGATGGAAGAGTTAGAGTCGATTGGATCACCGGTATCAGATTCTCCGAATAGAACTCGTCGATGGTCTCGATGATGCCTTCCAGGAGTCTGCCGGCGGCGGTGTCGTCGGCCTGCTCGGTGATGGAGACGACCCTGATTCCCCTGCGGCGGAGCATGGACTTGAAGGCGACGGCGTGCTCGCGCTTGCGTGTGAACCTGGAGAACTTCCAGACAAGGATCTCCCTGAAC
Organism: Dehalococcoidia bacterium; assembly: GCA_965217705.1. Lineage (GTDB taxonomy): Bacteria > Chloroflexota > Dehalococcoidia > Lucifugimonadales > CATOSD01 > CATOSD01. Next base: position 821,582 of record CBDCJA010000002.1, read on the forward strand.
GGAGCCTGGGTTTTCTTGGCCTCGTCGAGCATCTCCTGGAACTGGGGCCGGTCTGCGACGCGGCCGCTTTCCGCCTCGTCCACGAACTCGCGCACGACGACGTAGCCGTTCTTGTCGGCGTGTTCCCGGAGCGCCCGCAGCTGAGCGGCGACGGACAGGTCGACGTCCTGCCGGTCGCTGGAGACTCTGGCGTACAGCGCCACCGGCATGGGGATTTCGTGTTCGTTCATCAGCTCCTCCTCCGCTCTCGGAGGTTTGCTTCAGCGGTTCGATTTTTGCCCGATCCGGCCGTTGTCGTCGGGCATGACTGAGGGCTTGACCGGCGCACCGTGGCGATTCGTATAGGAGCGCACGGCAACCCTCGCCCAGGCGCGGAGCCCTTCGAGGTACTTCCTGCGCTGGTGAGGGCTATAGGAGACCGTGGGCCCGTCGGAGGAGTTGTCCGGCTCCTCCGGGCCTTCGTGTCGGTTGTGTTCGTTGGTATCTTTCATGTTGCGTGGTCGCAGCGGCGGGTCGTCGGTCCGCTGGCCTCTCGTTGCATTTCTGCGGATTCGCCGCCCGGCGCGGACGGAAGGGCGAGCGCCGGGGGGCGTCTATGCCAGCTCAGACCCCGCCGTTGCGGCTGCGCGGGCGGGGCGGGCCGGTCAGTTCCTGAAGAAGGTCAACTGGAACGGCTCGCCTATGAAGATCTCCAGGCCGCCGGGTATCGTGGCGGCGAACGCGTAGAGGGCGTGCAGCGCTCCTCCGGACGGCTCGGCGCCCTTGCGCCACCTGTACATCTGCCTGTAGTCGACGCCGATCTTGCCGGCGAGGCCGCTCCAGGTGAAGCCGGTGGCCTCCTTGAACCGTACGAGGCGGTGGGGGAAGTCCTTCGGCAGCAGGTGGCCGTAGGAGCGGCGCTGCGGGGCGTCCGGGTTCAGGTCCAGCCTCCCGTCGAGACGGGACGAATCGTTAGTCTTGTAGGTCATCGCAATCCTCCTGTGTAAAGAGCTCGTGGAAGTTGTCCACGCCTAGGGCTCTTTGCATCCGACGTCGGATGCGACCCGAGGGTGCTCGCCCCTCGTTGACCAGCATGGAGAGGTATCCGGGGCTTATCCCGATCTCCCTGGCGAGCCAGTTCTGGGAGCGGTTCAGAAGATTGAGCCGCCGCCAGAGGGCCGCTGCATCCAGCCGGACGACGGTCCGTCCTGCACGCCTCGGGCGTCCCTTCATTTGGTTGGCGTCTCGCGAACGCATGGCTTTTCGTTCTCCTATATTCAGTTGATACGGGAGCGGCGTTGAAGGTCAGGCTCCCGCTGGTTTGTCCGGGTTCACAGGGGGCGGCAGGGTCTTTGGCGACTCCCATTCGGCGGGCGTGCGCCATGCGCCGCCAAGCGGCCCCAGGGCGTCTATGGCCTCCCTGTGGGAGACCCACAGGGGCACCGTGACCTGTTCCGCCCGCATCTCCTCCCGCGCCACACGCAGGAAGTGGGTCTGGGCGATCTCGTCGTCGAAGACGACCAGGACGGCGGGCCTGACCCCGTGGTCGTCCATGGGCCTGTGCGATGAGTAGTAGCGCAGATAGGGCGCGAGGCGGTCCGACATGGTCGAGGGCCGCACGGCGCGGCGCTCCCACTCCAGGAAGAAGGCCCAATCGGTCCCGCCCTTGCGCAGGACGCCGAAGGCGTCGGGGTTGACGGCGCGCATGCGGTCGTCGTGCCGGAAGTGGCGGGAGGCCCTGCGCGGCGGGTCGATCTGGACGATCTCCCACCCCAGCAGCGGCGCCTGCACGGACAACGCGGCCAGGAAGCCGTGGACGGCGGCGGTGTGCTCGATGTTCCTGAGCAGCTGGCGGGTCCTTCTGCCGGTGACGTTGCGCCACTCGAAGGAGCCTTTGGGGTCCTCCGGGGCGATGCTCCACCGCTTCTTGGCCACGCCCACGGAGGTGCGGTCCCTCCGGGCGAGAAGGGAGAGGCCCCGGTCGGTGAGGGCCAGTCGCCGTCCCGCATCCTGGAGGCGGGCGGCGAGGCCGAACCCCTCCAGGGGGTTGACCAGCTGGGAGGCCCTCTGGGGCGCCACGCCCATGAGTCCGGCGAGCTCCTGGAGGGATATCCAGGGCCAGTCCGAGATGAGGTCGAGGGCGCGCTTCTCGGCCGGCCGGACAAAGAGGGGCAGCATGGGGTCGGAGATGTCCGACGCGGCGGCCCTGGCGGGAAGGTCGTCGGGGACCGAGGCGAGCCGTGACTCGTCCTCTACAGGAAGCTCTCCTCCGGGGTCGGTCCTGTCGAGGAGGTAGCCCAGGTCGACGGCGGCGCTCACCTTGAGCGGTCTCCAAATCCGGTCGTCCGAACCCGCCAGGACCGCCTCGCGCTCCAGGGCGAAGAGAGCGGGTACGTCGGTGGTCGAGAGCAGCCTCCGGGCGTGCCGGAGCCGCACGTCGTCGGCCATGAGGACGAGGACCGCGCCGGGCATCGGCCCTTCGCGCAGCCGCCAGAGCCGCTTGGCGAATCCAGAGCGGTCCGCGGTGATCCCCTGCCTGACGATCCCGACGGTCTTGCCGTCGGGCAGCGTCACGGCGGCGTCCAGGGGCGACGCCCGGTACCAGCGGAACCGTATGGGGTAGGCGACGTTGGAGAGGAGGACGGCCATGCGGTAGATGACGGCGAGGGCGTCCAGACGCTCCATCAGGTTGCGCCGCCACTGCGCCGAGACGGGACGGGAGCGCACCAGGATGTCCGGGGGCGTGTCCTCCTCGTCGGCGAGCCTGCGCAGCCCCGCGGCGGTGAGGTGGAACCTCCGCGCCGGGGGAAACGGGTCGGCGGAATGGAGCACGGAGGCGCAGAGGCCGCCGGACTCCAGCTTCTCGACGGCCTCGTAGACTGCGCCCCTGGACCAGCCGGTCAGGGCGACCATCTCCAGCCGGTCGAGAAAGGGCATCCACGCCAGGGTGCGGAGCAGGTCGGGTTCACATCCTTCGGGTCTCATGCCTCGGCCTCCTCTTGGATGTCCTTCCCAGCGGCTTCGCCGGTCTCATCTTCCCCGGCCTCCGCAGGGGCCGTCTTGGGCTTTCCGGTCTGCTTGCCGCCTTCCGGGTCCTGTTCCGCCTCCCCTTCCTGCGCGGCGTTTTCGAGGTCCTCGATGCCCTTGCGGTAGTCGCCCACCTTCCTGTGGCCGTCGGCGTCTGCGTAGTCGGCCTGCCGGGCCGAGACGGTGTATGCGGAGGTCGCCTCGCGAACGCGGTCGGCGACGGCAGGGTCTCCCTCCTCCGGCTTTCTGACCATCATGGAGAAGGCGGGCATCCGCTCGGTCCCGACGGTGGCCCTGACGTAGCAGTGGTGGACGGGGAGCGACACGATGTCGTCCTCGGACACCCGGTCCTTGCCCAGCTCCCACACCAGCGTCCTGGCGTCGTTGCCCGCCACCTGGAAGACGGCCAGGCACCCGACGTTGGCCAGCAGGGTGTCGCGCATGGTGCGGGAGAGGTCGTCCAGCTTGGCGAGGCTCTGGGTGGCGAGCACGAAGGACGCCCCGAACTTGCCAAGCTCGGACAACATGCTCTCGTAGTCCACGCCGGGCATGGACTGCATCTCGTCCACGACGACCAGCGCGCCCCGCCGCTGGCTGAGTGAGACGCTTCCCTGCTCTCGGATCACGGCGTCCACCAGGTTGAGGAGGGACGCGCCCACCAGGGCGGCCACGTCCCTGCCCACGGTGCCCTGCGATGTCGATACAAGCAGGACGCCGCCGTCGTGGATGGTGCGGCGCAGGTCGATGGTCGAGCGGCGCTGTCCCAGGATGGCCCGCGCCCGCTTCGACGACGCGTAGTAGGAGAGGCGGGTCTGCACGGGGGCTAGGGCCTCGGCCCGGTACTGGCGGTGCCAGCTTCCGAAGTCCCTGGCCCACCACTCCAGCAGGTAGGGGTCGGAGACCTTCTTCAGCACGTCCTTGCGGAACGGGTCGTTGGAGAGCAGCTTCAGCCCGTCGAGGATGGTGTACTGCTGCTCCGCCTCCACCTGCTCGTTGGCTTCATGCAGCGTCTTGACGGTCTGTTCGAGGATGGACTGCATCCTTGGCCCCCACTGCTCCCAAAGGCCCTTCGCCACGCGCACCACCGAGTCGGCGGTGCGGTCGCGGTCGGCGAAGATGCGGGTGTCCAGCAGGTTGATGCCCGGGGCGCGGGTCTCGTCGGACAGGTCTATGAGCTTCACGCTGTCTACCAGCGACTCGGGTACGTGTTGGAGGATCCCGGCCACCAGGTCGGTGTGGGGGTCTATGACGACGATGGCGTCCGGGTCCCTGCCCGCCGCCTTCTCCCGCATCTTGTGCGTGACGAGGTGGTGCATCAGGGTGGACTTGCCCATGCGGGTGCGTGCGACGTAGAGGTGGTGTCGCCTGAGCAGGTCCTCGGGGAAGCGGATCTCCCGTTTGGCGCCGGCGGTGGTGTCTCCCACCAGGGCGCCGCCCCTGGTGCCCTTGGCCGATGGGCTGAGCGCTTTCGCGCCGGACCGCTCCACCAGGGGCGTCTCGTCGCCGGCGCCGGGTGGGTGCCACAGGGCGGCGATTTCGCGCACCCCCAGGACGCTGCGTTTGCCGAACAGGCCGGGGCCCGGCGGATGGAGCGTCTGCGCATCGGGCACGACGGGGCGTACGCGGCTCACCTTGAACCGCCCCCCGGCGGGGTTGTCGTAGTGGCGGTAGGCGGCAGTCACCGGACCGAGAAGCTCCCTGGCCCTTGGCTGCCCGGTGTCGGCGGGCAGGACGGCGACGATCTGGAGCTCGGCGTCGAAGGCGATGCGGGAGACCTTCTCCTGTATCAGGATGGGGTCCTCAACGCGGCTTCGGGCCTTCTTCCACCGCCACCAGGCCCAGCTGCCCACGACCAGCCCGAGAGCCGTAACCGTGCCCAGGGCTGCGGCCTTCCATATCTCGCCGTCCTGCACCCACAGGTAGCCCTTCAGCGCGGCCAGAGCGCCCAGGCCGAGGACGGCCATGGTCACGCCGTCCATCTGGAGGGGCTTGGTCTGGTAGGTGTAAGCGGGTTCCCTCGGCTCCATGCCGGGCCGCTTGTGGGCCTTTTCCATGTGGGGCTGCGACCAGTCGGGTCCCAGGGAGCGCAGCATCAGCCGCGCCACCACGCGCTCACCCTCGTACAGGGCCGAAAGAGCGCCCATGAGGGCTATCAGGGGGTCGGAGCCGGGGTCGAGGAGGTCATCGTCGCGGAAGGTGCGCAGGGGGACGTACTCGGGGCCGTCGGCCCGCAGCGTGACGGCCCACGCCTGCTCGCCCTCTTCGAGGCGCAGGGGGTCGTCCTCGTCGTCAACCTTCTGTATCCGAGCCTGGGGGTAGTGGGCGGAGAGCTGGGCTCGCACCACCCGGTCGTCGAGGCAGCGGGCCATGAGGGTCACGCCGTCCATGTCCCCGGTCAGCTCCAGGGAGAAAGGTTCGGGGACGGCGATGGACTGGAGGAGGTTCTCGACGCCGAGCAGGGTGCGCTCCCCCGTCCTGGGCGGCGTCACCGCCAGCAGGACCGGGTCCTTCCTGTCGTCGTCGTTTCCAAAGAGGATTTCCTTCGGGTTGAGCTTCATAGGTGTCATTCCTTTCTCTAATGGCGTCCGGGCCGCCACTCGATGACTGCCGTCTCCTCCGGCGTGGCCTCGATGCGGACCGGGAATCGCTGGCCTCTTGCCAGCAGCAGGCCGTCCCCACGGGGGCATGAGAGGAGCCAGCGCTGGAGGTCTTCGGGCAGGTCGAAGGCGTCGCCCACCGTGCTTATGGCGGCGGCGTCCTGCTGAAGCAGGAGCTTGAAGGCGGCGTTCTGGAGGAGCGCCCTACCGGAGTGGCCGGTGATGGTCCTCGACGTGTCCTCGGAGAGGAGGTCCTGTACGTCCTGGGTGATGAACTGCAACCCCAGGCGGTGCTTCCTCGCCCGCTTCGCCATGCTGACCATGAAGGCCGCGCCCTCGGGGTGCTGCATGATGCTCCACACCTCGTCCACGACCAGCAGCCGGGGCTTGGGGTCCTGGGCGGCGGCGGCCCACACCGTCTCGGTGCACACCATCGCGGCGGCGGGACGCAGCTCCGGTTCGAGCAACCGCAGGTCGAAGACCGTGACCAGCGCCTCGCTGCCGAGAAGGTCGTCGCCTTCGTCGGACAGCAGGTGTCTCAGGCTGCCGGTGGCGAAGGGCCTCAGAAGCCGGGCGAGACCGGGGTCGCCCGCCTCGTCCTCTTGCAGATACTTGTAGAAATCGCGGAAGCCGGTGCGCTCGCGGGGCTGGGCGTAGTAGCCCGCCAGGGCGTGGTCGAGGGAGGCCCTGCGCTCCGCGCCGAGACTCTCGCCCACCATCACCTCGATGAGCCGTCTCAGGCTGCCGATGCGCTGGAGCATCTCCTCGGAGTCGCCCCGCTCGATGACGAAGGGGTTCATGCCCTCGCCCGGCACGCCGGGGCTGAGAACGCGCCCGCCCGCTGCGCGGGCCATGTCCGCGTACTCGCCCTCCGGGTCGATCACGTAGGCGGTGATGCCTCTCGTCAATCCCCTGAGCACGCCCAGCTTGGTGGCAAATGACTTGCCGCTGCCCGACCGTGCGAGGACGGCGGTGTTGGCGTTCAGGTGCGTCCCGTCCCAGGGGTCGTAGACCACGGGGGAGCAGGCCCGCATGTCGATGCCGTAGAGGGTGCCGGAGCGGGTGTCCAGGTCGGGCGGCGAGAAGGGGAAGAGCCGGGCGATGCTGGATGTGTCCAGGCTGCGCCACTCGGCCACGGCGTTCAGGGCCAGGGGCAGCGTGGACAACAGACCTTCCCTTTGCCGGAAGGCGAGGTTGTCGAGCTTGCCCAGGGTGGCGGCGAAGTGGGCCTTCGCCCGCTGGGTCATCTCCCTCAGCGACGTCTCGTCCCTCGCGTGAAGGGTGACGGACAGGGATGCGTGGAAGAGTCTCTCCCTGCCTCTCTGCACCTCGTCGCGCAGCCGTGTGATGTCCTCCAGGGCGATCTCCGCCTCCGGGGACATGGTGCGGCCCCGCTTGAAAGAGAGGGACTGGGCCGACTCGAAGCGCACCTTCTGCCACTCCAGCGTCCTGGCCGCCTGCTCAGCGGGTATGGGGCCGACGTGGACGGACAGGTCCATCGGCGCTCCCGCCGCCATCAGACCTTGCAGGAAGCCGGGGGCCAGCGACCGGGGCCACTTGCCCAGGTGGAGGGAGCGAGTGAGGTGTGCGCCCGTCCGCTGCCCAGGCAGGCCGATGCGCACCTCGCGGCGTCCTATCTCCACCTCGACGGGACTCTCCTCGTCGTGCTCGGATGGGGAGCCGCCGAGGGTGGCTGCTATGAGAAACATGCGGAGCTGCCTGCCCTTCAGTTGGTGGACGGAGAGGCCGGCCCGCGCCAGCAGGCCCCGCAGGTCGTCGATGCGTGCGAACTCGCACACGGCGTAGAAGCGCCGGTCGAGGATGCCGTCGCGGGCCTCCAGGTCGGTGAGCAGGCGTTGGAGCGACTCGCTTGCGGCTTTCGTCTGCGGGGGAAGGTCCTCCGGCTGCGCCTGTTGCAGCCTGCCCCTCAGTCGTGCGAGGACCGGCGGGTGCTGTCTGACGAGCAGCTGGGCCGGGAAGTCCAGGGCGTTGAGCGCCCCGGCGAAGGCCCCCAGCCTCGGCTCGTCGATCTCAAGGCCCATCACCTCGCACACGCCGAGCTTCACCCCGTCCAGGCGCACCGGGCCGTCGTCGTCCAGGTGCGACAGCATGAAGAACAGGGGCAGGTCCGGCGGCGGCTTGGGGGCCGGGGTCTCCGTCGTTGCGCCGGGTTCCGGCTCCGCGGGGAGTCCGTCCTCGGGTATTGCCGGCGGAGCGACGGCCCCGTCCGGGGCGCTCCCCGCTCTCCGCCTCGTGATTCGTTCAATCAGCTTCTTCAATTGGATTGATTCCTTCTCTCTATGGGGTTGGGAAGGGGACGAGGCCGCTCCTCAGCAGCGCGGCCACGCCCTTGGCCGAAAGCACCAGGACCAGGCCAATCACCGCCATAACGACGGCGGTCTTGGCCCTGCCCCCGCCGCGCTCCTCGCCTCCCTCGGCCATCAGGGCGAATCCCGCCCAGACGATGGCGAAGACGGCGAGTCCGGCGGCGGCGTAGGACATGGCGGTGAGCACGCGGTCGAACTGCTCCAGCATGGCCTCCTTCGTGTCCGGGGCCGCGCCGGTCGTCGCCAGCGCGACCCCGGCCAGAAGCGTCGCCGTCAGCGCCCGCCTCACCAGGGCCACTCCCATCCCAGCCGGTCGAACCAGCCCTGCAGACCGCCGTCTGCCGGCGTCTGCTCTGCGGGCGGGTCTTCGGGCTCAGGGTCCGGCAGGACCAGGACCTCGTAGGGGTCGTCGGACCCGACGCCGGACACAAGGGCCAGCGTTTCGCCCCTCGCCCTCGTGATGGGCGACCGTTCCACCGTCTCGGCCTTGATGTGCTCCTTGTGCAGGACGTCCACCGTCACCTGCCTGGCGATGGTGGCGCTGGGGACGTAGGCGTAGGCCGTCGCGGTGGCGGATGATTCGGTGCCGTCGTCGTTGGTCACGGTCACCGTCTCGCTGTCGTAGTCGCTGTCCCCCGGGCGGTAGAGGTGCACGGTCCTGGTGACCTGCTCCACCCGCTCAGGGTGGTGGGTCAAGTGCGTCAGCGGGGGGATGGGGATGCGGAGGTTCGCCTCAAGGCTCACGTCCACGCTCACTGCGTGAAACGCCTGACCATCCCCGATGGGAAGCTGGAAGCGGGTCTCTCCGTTGGGGACGAAGGCGACGCTTGCGCTCGACGCGCCGGTGGCAGCGGCGACCGTCCCCGTGACCGCCGTCACCTGGGCGTCCATCAGGGACGTCTCGGTGACGCTGGCGTGTCCCGCCACCATCTGAAGGTCCACCGGGTGCTCGGTGTGTGTGACGCACTCGGACGTGATGACGCCGGAGACCATTCCGGGCGTCCAGCCCAGGGAGGTCATGCGCAGGTTGCAAAGCTCCCCCTCCACGACCGGAAGGGGAAAGGGAAGCTGGGCTTCCTTGACCGTCAGGGCCCCGGCCTGGCCGAGGGTGTCCTCCCACGAGACGGTGAAGGACGGCGCCGGGCCGTGGAGGGGGAGCGAGTAGTCGATGCGCTCCCCCTCGTCGAGGCTGGCTGAGCCCCAGAAGCGCAGCCATGTGCCCTGCGGGCCGCCGAAGGCCCGGACGCGGATGTCCAGGGGGGTGGAGGCCCGGAGGGTGACGGCGGCCCGGTCGCCGGAGACGGTGAGTCCCTCGACGAATATCCGGCGTCCCTCCACCGGCTCGGTGACCTCGAAGTCGATCTCATCCCGCCAGGGATCGTGGTCGTCGGCCAGCGCAGCCTGGGGCACCGTCGCGGCCGCCATCAGGACGGCCAGGGCCACCACCGGAATCCAGCCCACGCGGGGCTTCCTTCGTCTGCTCTGAAGGGTCTCGGCCCGGTGGTCGTGACGCTGGCCGCTCCCTCCGTGCTTCCCCCTGCGCTTGCCGAACCAGCGCATGCGCCCGTTGCGGCGCTCCTTGTTCTTGCGGGTCTTCCTGTTCTTGCGCAGCCTTCCCAGGCCGCGCCCGGCGCGTTTCGCCATCAGGCTCAGAGGGCCGGGGCCGCTCCTGACCGGCTGCGCCGGCGCGGGCGGCTCGGCCCTCACCAGCTGGGCGACCGGCCCGGCGTAGAGCCGCGCCCCCAGCCGGTACTTCAGCAGGTCGGCGGCCACCAGGGGCAGCCGCCGACCGCCTATCTTCCCGACGACCATGGCCACGCCGACCAGCCCGAGGACGACGGCTATCGCCATGCGCACCTCGGACGGGCCGACGGGGGCGTAGCGGTATGCGCCGTAGGAGATGGCGCACACCGCAGTCACCGCCACGATCTGCGGGAATGTCAACCCCAGCAGCACCCTGTCCTCGGCCTGGACGTGAGTCGGTACCTCGTGTTCTCTCATGTGTCTCTCCTCCTCACGTCCGCCTACCCGCCGTCCGGCGTTGGGGTTGCCGCGTCTGGCGCTTGGGGTTCGGGCAGCACGTCGTCGATTTCGATTCCCGGGTCCACGACGGCGTTCATCACCAGCTCCACGACGCCGTAGGCGACCAGGGCCAGGACGATGCCCGCCAGGGCGGTCATCATGGCGCTCTTGCCGCGCTCCATCTGGTGGGGCGCGCCGCTGGCCGTCAGGTACAGGTACGCGCCGTAGATGAAGAAGCCGACGCCGATGCCCCCCACGACGCCCAGCAGGATTCCCACCAGGTTCGATATGGTCTGTGTCAGCTGTTCCATTCGTTTCACTCCTCTTTGCTTGTCGAGCGTTCCGCTCGTCTCTACCGGTCGGGGTTCGTAAGCTCCGTTAGCTGCACATCGCGGCTCCTCCGTCGTGATATTGGTCGGCGCGGGTCTCGTCCGCGCCTTTGTGATTTCGTTGTCTCGGTCGGGCTACTCGCCGCTGCTCCGGGGCTCGCCGCCGCCGTCGCCTCCGGCCGACGGGGTGGCCATCGAGGCCGCGGAGCTCAGGCCGCCGGCTGCCGCCGAGAGGCCCGCGGTGGCAGCCATCGCTCCCACCGCCATGCCTCCCGGTCCACCTGCGGCTCCGCTCATCAGCCCGATGGTCTTCGCCGACCGCACCATCGACGAGGGCAGGTTCATGCCGAAGTAGAGCATCGAGAGCCAGGAGTCGAAGGTCCCGGCGTTGCCCAGCATTGAGGGCACCCGGGTCGCCATGTAGACGAATGCCAGGGACATGAGCAGCTTCCAGATCAGGTCCTGCACCGGCTCGAAGGCGGCGACCGACGCGAACTCGTTGAGGAACCCGATTCCCAGGGCAAGGGCGATGAGCTGCACCGCCTGCTGGAACACGGTGGTCATGAAGAGCTTGAGCCAGTGCCGTCCCCAGCCCGCCGTGTGGGGCAATATCCACAGCCCGAGCGCAATCGGGGCCAGGGCCAGGAGGATGTCTATGAGGGCGAGGCGCAGCACCATCTGGACGATCACGTAGAGCACGAAGAAGCCGTAGACCAGGTAGAGCAGGGCCAGGAGCTGCGCCATGCCCACGCTCCCGGCCTGGACGGCTGTGAGGAATGTGTCGAGGGGAGCCCTGAGCAGGTCTCCGGGGGTGACGTTGAGGGAGACGGCTATGAATCCCGACACGGCGTCGGCAACGTCCAGGACCAGGGCGCACCACCAGAGGGACGATGCGGCGGCCACGAGGCCGAGGACGAGGCGGGGCACCATCTCTCGCCACCCCGCCTGCTGGCGTCCAAGGTGCTCGGACACGATGAGACTGAGGCCCATCCAGCCGAGGATGACCACCAGGGCGCCGGACGTGATGGCCCAGACGACCATCCACGCCTGGCGCACCAGCTCGTGGGCGTAGGTCAGGTCGGGAGGGGTGCCGGTGAGGATGTCGCTCATGAGCCGGAGTTCCTCCGGCAGTTGTCGGCGTCCTCGCCCGACGCCCGCTCAACGACGCCGCAGAGCGTCCCGTGGACTCCCTCGATCATCCAGCCGGCGAAGGCCCTCGCCCAGCGTCCGGGGTTGAGGGCGCTCAGAATCTTGTCCCAGATGCGGCCCGGCTCGTGGATGGGGATGACGGCGTAGAAGTCGCCTCTTTTGCCGTCCTCGGCGACGGCCAGCATCACCAGCAGGTAGGCCCGGTCGCGGTCGAGGTCGGGGTGGTCGTCGGCGTCGGGGTACTCCCACGAGTACTCCCAGCCGTCCCCCCTCTTCTTCTCGCCGCCCTTCACCCGGTACATGGCGCTTATCCAGTCGCCGGTGTCGGCGTCCCGGACGGCGTAGAAGAGGTCTGCGATCTCCCGGTCGAAGAGGGGCCGGGCGACGAACTCGCCGCCCTTCTTGCGCTCCACGAAGTCCCGGTCGAAGTTGACGAGGGTCAGCTCGTCGGGCGGCGTCTGGGCCAGGGCGATGTTGCTCGCGGGGATCGCCAGCAGCGCCGCCAGGAGCAGCGCGGGTGCCAGGGGAATAAACCGCCTGAAAGACCGGAGTTTCGATTTCAGCGCCAACTCGTTCACCTCTCTGCGTTTTGCTGCGATGCGTTTGATTGCATCGCTCGGCAGAGAGTGTGAACGAGTGAATTACGGGTGGAAACTACCTGAAAGTCTTATCAAATGATGTGCCTTTCAGGGCGCTAGGATTTCGGCCTCGGACATGCAGTAATGGGGGTGTACAGGAAAGTGACTTTGGTCGGGAAGTCGTCGATCGGGTCGTGGGCAAGCTGAAACAGGGGTAAATCACCCCCCTACAGGAGGTAAACAGTGAACACTTTGTTGAAAGGCCGGGTTCCGGTTCCCGGCGCTGAAACTCGCTGGATGTGGGGGTGTAAACACGGCAGTAATGCGGCGGGTCGGTTGGAAAACCGGGGGCAATCTCGGGTGGATGTGGGGGTGCATGACGCCGGTCGGAGACGCTGGTCGAAACCGGTCCAAAGCTGAGGGCAATTCTTGAGAAGGAGGAAAATCGATGAAAACTACCGAACACGGCATCGAAAGCAGCAAGGACGTGGAGAACGTCTACCACATGCGGCTCATGGCGCTGCTGCAAGAGCTGGTGCGGGACAAGGGGTACAAGGGCGCGGCGCGGGTGTTGGAGATCGACCCGCAGACGGTGACGGACAGCGCCAAGACCGGGCAGCTGACCCGGCGGGTGCGCCAGGCGTTGGAGCGGGCGTTGCAGGAGGGCGTCGGCTCGGCGGCGGAGAGGCAGCGCAGGCGCAACGAGGAGCTCGAAGGGCGATTGCAGGCGGTTGAGGAGGGCCACGAGGAGCTGGGCAAGGAGGTGCGCAGACGTCTGTCCGGCATCGAGGGCGAGGTGGCGGCCCTGCGGCGGGACGGCGGCCAGGGGACCGGGGCCGGTCAGGCCGGCGCCGGTCCATCCCAGGATGGTTCAGGCGAAGCGGAACCAAGTGCGACGCGGGCGGACAGAAAACCTCCGACGAAGCCGTCGATGCGGCGGGAGTACCCCGACCTTGTGACCCGGGAGCCGGCCGACGACGACGAGGAGATATTCGGCGATGCGTGGCCGCTCATCGTCGAGTGGCGGGAGCTGAAGGACACGCACCCCAACGAGGGCGGGGGCTTCGACTGGCTGACGGCCCAGGAGCGTCTGCTGGAGGTGGAGCTGGCGCTGCTCGAAGAGCACGGGATGACGCTGCCGCCGGAGAAGCAACCGCTGCGCGGCCTCGACCGGAGCGGGCAGGTCAGCTGGCGCAGGACGGCGCTCTTCGACACGCGGAGAGCGCTGAGAAAGTGGGAGCTTCTGCGCAAGGTCGGGCGCTTCGTTTCGTTCGGCCGGTGGTGGAAGTGACCGGGGCGAGTGTGTGGCGGGTTGCCGGACGCTCGATGTGAACTTTTGTGGAACTAAACATGACCTAAACATGACCTAAATCGAACGATTTGGGCGGCAACGCTCGAAAGGCCTTCACATCGGGTTTCGGTTGCGGTAATAATGAACGCACTGTTTGGCTTTCTCCAAGGTTTCCGACCATAGAAACCTGGGTGCGTGATCCCTGTTGCACGGGTTGACCTTAGTGTCGCCCACGAGGGAATGCTGGCCACTGCGGAGTTTGACGTTGGTCCTTCGCAACCAGCGCGGGCCGAATCGACGGAGTTTGACATTGGTCCTTCGTCCTCGGTCCACGTCCATCGGGTGAAGTTTGACGTTGGTCCTTCACCCGCAGGACACCGGTCCGGCGAGTTGGGGTTGATCGCTCCATCCGCTGGGCGTTCGTTCGGTGGCTGGGGTTGATCGCCTCATCCGTCGGACACCGGGAACGGAGCGCTCCCTGTGCTTCTTCCCAAGCAAGCTGGTCGGAGTGCGTCTTTCGCTCCGACCGGTTCCTCATGCCTGCGGCACGGCTGACTGACAGCCAGGGCCGCAGCTTCGACACGCGCCGGTCTGCAACTGAGAAGCAGGCTGGCCGCTTCACGTCTCGCAGCTTTCCCCCTGGACGTCTTGCGCCCTGGGCGAGCTGCGTCTTCGGCACGGCACGAGATTCAAGAAGGAGGTAAGGAACATGGGATTTTTTCCGGCAAGGTCAGAGGGGAGCCGTCATGAGCTGCATCTAGTCACCACATCTGAGGGAGATGAGATCGTGGTCGACGCATACGCGGCGCAGGAGACGGTCGTAGCTCGAGGCGTAAGCTACACGCTTCCAAGCCGCCAACGCGCCATGTTGTGGGTCAACCACGGCCTGGACATCGACGTGGTTCTGCCACTCGTCCGGCGTCTGCTGGGCTTCGAGCCTGACACGAAGTTCTACTGGGAGATACGCGCTCACGGAAGGCGCGCCCAGTCTACACACCGGCTGGGCTACCACATCTCGGTCCGCCGAGCATCGGAATTGGATAAGAGCAGGCACAGTCATGCGAAGGAGGTATGGACATGACGGAACGGTACACGGGACCGAGCGCGCTCAGGATAGCCAACCTGCTGCCGCAGCGGGTCAGCTTCGAGCGGGGCTGGTTCTGGACGACGACGGCGGTCTGTCACGGCGGCAAGTCGGACGGGCTGGCGTTTCGGCAGCGGCCGGACGGCAACGGCATCGAGATCAGGTGCCACACCGGGGGCTGCTCGGCCGGCGTGGTGATAACCGAGCTTGAGGCGCTCATTGGGCTGCCCATCTGGACGGCCTACGAGCCGGTGAGTGACGCTCCAGCCAGGACGCCTGAGAAGCGGCCCTGGTGGAAGCGCAAGCGGGTCTGGGCGCCGGCGGTGGTCACCCTGGTGATTGCGGCGCCGCTGCTGACGCTGGACGTCGAGCTCTTCTTCCTGAACCTCGTCGGGCTGGGCATCGGGGCGCTGCTGCTCAGGCGGTTCATGCCCCGGCGTCCTGTAGGCAGGCCGCCTCGACGCTGACAACGGGGGCTCCCGCTCTCTCATACCCATCCCAACACGCAAGGGCCGTCTCCATCCGGGGGCGGCCCTTCTTCTTTGCCCGCAAGCGGGCGCAATCGGCAAGGCAACAAAGCAAAGGCACTTAGGAGGTGCACGATGACGACGGCAACAGTGGCAATAGGCAATCGGACGATGGACTCGGTGGACGGGCCCAGGCGCAGCCTGGAGGAGCTGGTCGACCAGATCTTCGCTGCAATGGGACTCAGGGATGAGGAGCCGACAACGGCAACGCAGACGGCATCGACGGAGCCGAGCGCGGTGCGCTCGATCCACGAGGCCCGGCGGCTCCGGCAGGCCGGGGACGTCGACACCGCGCTGGCGGCCCTCGCCGGCGTGGACGCGGCTAAGGCGGCGCCGCGGGAGGCCCGGTGGGCCTTCGCCGAGTGGAAGCAGCTGGTGAAGCGCAGGTTCGGAGACCGGGACGCGGTGCTCTACAGCCAGGGCACGGGCCGGGCCGCCGCGCTGGTGCCCCAGGACGCCGGTGGGACGCTGGAGGTGGTGGCGGTCCTGGGTATGCGCTGGAAGCCGGGCAAGGCGGTCTCCCGTCGCAGCCTCCGGGGCCTGCGGCCCCTGGCCGGAGGTGCGTGATGGTCACGGCCAACGTGGACATTCCTGCGCTGAAGGCCCGGCATCCCCTGGGCGACACGGTGGAGGCCGCCGGGGTGCGGCTGCGCGGTCGTGGAAGGGTCCGGCAGGGCGTCTGCCCCTTCCACGACGAGGTCGAGGGCAGCTTCACGGTGTACGGCGACAGTGAAAGGTTCTACTGCTTCGGCTGCGGCGAGGGGGGCGACGTCCTGGACTTCATCCAGAAGTCCGAGGGGCTTTCGCTCCCGGAGGCCATCACGCGGCTGGACGGCAGCCCAGGGCCTGCGCCCAGGGCCGCCATTCGTCCAGCCGGACCGCGGCGTCCCGAGTACGCCGCGGTGCATCCCCGCGAGCCCGACCTGCTGACGGCGGCGGCGCGCTTCTACGCCGGGCAGCTCCGGCTTCACACAGAAGCGCGGGAGTACCTGGCCTCGCGGGGCGTCGGCCCGGTCGCCGCAGCCCTCCTGGGTCTCGGCTATGCGCCGGGCGGCGGGCTGCGGCAGGCCCTGGAGTCCCTCGGCTTCTCGGAGAAGCGTCTCAGGGACTCCGGGCTGTTCATGGAGCGGGGAGCGGAGCGGTTCGCCGGGATGGTCGTCGTTCCCGACGTCTCTGGCGGCCTCGTCCGCTGGCTTGCGGGCCGGGCCGTCGATCCCGACCGGACGCCCCGGTTCCAGGCGCTGCCCGGCCCCAAACCGGTGCTGGGCCTGGGGCGTCTCGGCCCCGTCCCGCTGTGGGCGGTCGTCACCGAGGGGCTGTTCGACTGGGTCGCCCTCGCCGGCTGGGATTTCCCGGCGGTCGCGGCCCTGGGCACCCAGGGAGTTGAGCGGGTCGCCGAGGCCCTCCGGGTCTGCGACCGTGTCTTCCTCGCCTTCGATTCGGACGACGCGGGCCGGGAGGCGACGGAGCGGTTTCTGACCCTGCTGGGCCGCAGGGCCGCCGCCGTCACCCTTCCCCCCGGCATCGGCGACGTGGCCGAGCTTGCGGCCCGGCCACACGGACGCGCCGCCTTCCTCCGCCTGCTCTGGCAGGCCGCCCGCTCCGCCCGCTAGCGGCTCCCCGCCGCTCCCCAGCGGGCTTCGCTCCACTTCTCCCCCTCCCTCACCACCCATCCCCTCTAACGGAGCCTGCCGCGCTCCGTCGCTTGCCTGCGGGACTCGCGCCCGCACCACCCCCACTCTCACCGCCAAGGAGGACCTATGCCCGATTCACGACGGGCTTCGCCCGCGCACGGCTTCCCATAGAGGGAACCCGCCCATCGGCCATTCGCTACAGGAACAGCAAGACACCAAAGAAGGAGTTTCGAGATGTTCAACAAGAACGGAAGCAACAACGGAAGCGGGAGCGCGAACGGCGTCCACAAGGACACCGCAGTCGTCGCCAGGAACGGCAACGGGCACAGGCCCGACGCCGCCATCGTCACCGAGCACGACCTGCTCTGGGACGGGCTCTCGCCCGCCGTCTCGCAGGCCCTCGGACAGCCCATCGACCCCGAGCTGGTCTCCCAGCGCAAGGGGCGCGGCGGCAAGTCCTTCGACTACCTCGAAGGCCACGCCGTCATCGACCAGGCCAACCGCATCTTCGGCTTTGGCGGGTGGGGCTACGAACTGGTCGGCGACGTGACCCTGCGCCGGATCGAGACGGTCGACACCCAGACCGGCGAGGTGAAGGTCGACCAGGGCTACAGCGCCCCGGTTCGGGTCACTGTGGCGGGCGCGCTGCCCCGCACCGACATCGGCGTCCACCCGGTGGCCGAGGACACCTTCGACGGCCACGGTGCGCCGCGTCACGCGGCATAGGATACCCGACTCACTCGGGAGGGACTCGGAGGGAGTCCCTGGGTCAACCGACCTACCTTGCGGCGAAAGCCAAGGGGGACAACAGCATGTCGGTAAAGCGGCTACGGTCTGAAAGCGTTGTAAGGCCGGTTCCGCAAGACCCGCGCGATATGGTGAAAGCTGCATTGCTTGAACCCCAGTCTCCAGTTGGTGCAAGTCGACACCCGCCGGTAGAACGCTTGTAACCCGGCGTCCCTCATTGCATGAATCCGTCGTGGCAATCCATGCACCTCCGATGAGGGAACAATGACCCATGCGGTCAATTCAAGGAGATGAACGGGGCACCTACAGTCGCGCTCGATACGTCCTATGTTGACGGAACGCGGGATCGCCTACGGGGCGCGAGCCCTACGGCGACGGAGCCTCCGTAGTAGTCCGAGGACGGGAAAGCCGTCCACATGGCGAAGGGAGGCAGGTGTCTTTAGAAACTCAGAACAGGAGGTGCGCGAGATGCGCAACGCCGAAACCATACTGGGAATCATTCGCGACAGAGGTACACGGGGCTTGCCCGTGAACGACCTTTACCGCCAACTCTGGAACCCGAACCTGTACCTGATAGCCTACGGGCGCATCGCCAAGAATGACGGCGCGCTCACCCCAGGCGCAACACCGGAGACCGCAGACGGGATGAAGATGGACGACATCCACGCGATCATCGAGGCCCTTCGCTTCGAGCGCTACCGATGGACTCCGGCCCGCCGCGTATACATCCCGAAAGCCAACGGGAGGCGGCGGCCACTCGGACTCCCAACGTGGTCGGACAAAGTCCTGCAAGAAGTAATGCGTCTCCTATTGGAAGCGTACTACGAACCGCAGTTCAGCGACCGATCGCACGGCTTCCGACCCCAACGTGGATGCCACACGGCCTTCACGGAAATAACCCGCACCTGGTCAGGCACATCATGGTTCATCGAAGGAGATATCGCCGGTTGCTTCGACAACATCGACCATAAGGTGTTGCTGGAAATACTTGGCGAGAACATCCAAGACAACCGTTTCCTGCGGCTCGTCTCCAATCTCCTCCGGGCTGGCTACCTTGAGGACTGGAAGCTCAACGCCACCTACAGTGGCACGCCACAGGGAAGTGTGGTGAGTCCCATACTCGCCAACGTCTACCTAGACCGGTTGGACAGGTTCGTGGAGGGCGTGCTCTTGCCCGAATACAACCGTGGCACGAAGCGAAAGCGCAATCCGGAGTACCAGAAGGTTGCCAGCCGAGTAATGCGTCTCCGACAAGCTGGACGTGCAAAGGAAGCGGCGGAACTCCGCCCTCTCCTGCGTACCATGCCCAGCTACGATACGCACGACCCCGGCTATCGACGTCTCCGGTACATACGGTACGCCGACGACTTCCTGCTCGGCTTCGCGGGGCCAAAGGACGAGGCCAACGCGATCAAGGCTCGGATAGGCAGGTTCCTGCGAGATAACCTCAAGCTGGAGCTTTCCGATTCCAAAACCCTGGTCACCCACGGCCGCACTAAGGCAGCACGGTTCCTCGGCTACGAGGTCGTCGTTCAGGGGAGCACAACCAAGCTCGACGCCAGCGGCCGCAGATCGGTCAACGGCATCATCGGGCTGCGCGTTCCCCAAGACGTAGTACGCGCCAAGAGCGCCGCCTACATGCGTAACGGCAAACCGATCCACCTTGGAGTACGACTTCACGACTCGCCTTACAGCATCGTGGAGCAGTACCAGTTGGAGTTCCGGGGCGTCGTCAACTACTACCGGCGTGCAACTAACCTGGGCGCACTGAGCCATCCCCATTGGGTCATGGAAATGTCACTCGCCAAGACGCTTGCGGCCAAGCTGAAGATCAGCGTCTCGCAGGTGTTCAAGCGGTACAAGACCACGATTCAGACGGACAAAGGGCCTCGCAAGGTCCTGATGGTGAAAGTGGACGAGCCGGGGACAAAGCCGCAGGTGACGTACTGGGGCGGGGTTTCGCTTGCGCGGGACAACACGGCAACCCTGATTGACAAACACCCCCCAATCCTGAACGGTCGGACGGAACTCGTACAGCGCCTGCTAGCCGACACCTGCGAGCTTTGCGGCTCAACGGTCAAGGTGCAGGTACATCACGTGCGAGCAATGAAAGACCTGCGAAAGAAGGGACGGGCCAAACCGCCCGTTTGGGTGGAGATGATGGCAACACGGCGTCGCAAGACGCTAGTGGCCTGTGCGTCATGCCACGCGGACATCCACGCTGGACGCCCGCTGGCTCAGAGCGTGCAGGCAGCCTGAGTGCCTCACATCAGGTAGGGAAATTTGTACTTGACACTACCTCGCGGTCGTAAAACTAACGTCACTGCCCTTGGGTCATGGCTTCTTCAAACAGGCTGCCCAAGAACGTGTCAGCACCCGAGGCCATCACTAGGCATGCCATCTTCAGCAAGCTGCGCACGTCGTCGTCCGTTAGCGCCCCTAGCTCTCCCAATTCAGCCACATCTCCAGATGTCGCCATCATCCGGCGCAAGGAGGCTACGCTGAACGAGCCAAAGGCGTCACGGCAATCGTCGTACAACTCCGGGCTATAGGCGACTCCGGCTAACCCCGGCGATCCTACCGGCCCTTGTGGTCCGGCTGACCCCTGTAGTCCGACTGGCCCTTGTGGTCCGGCTGGCCCCTGCGGTCCGGCTGGCCCCTGTAGTCCGACTGGCCCTTGTGGTCCGGCTGGCCCTTGCGGTCCGGCTGGCCCCTGTGGTTCAGCACACGCAGCAGCAAACAGCAACATCACGATGGCAAGGCCAACGGTGCAAATGAGCTTCATGGTGACGTCCTCCTTATACCCGGTGGAATCAATGGCTTCGGCCAGTCAAGTATATCAGTCCCATTGCGAACCATACGACACTGGAGAGCCGGATGCGGTGAAAACCGCACGTCCGGTTCGGAAGGGGGCCGACGGAAAAGTGCTCCGCTAACGCGGGGTAACTCGCCGGCGGCCTACCTTACACACCGCGATGAAAGGGGCGGTCACGGACGGCCTGAAGCGGGCGTTCCGCAGCTTCGGTGTCCAGTTCGGGAACGGCTTCTACGGCGACCAGCCGCAGGTCGGCAATCAGCCGCAACCGCAGCGCGTCCCCGCCCCGGCCAACGGCAACTCCGGCCGGGCCCAGTCCAACGGCAAGAGCCCCGTTCGGCAGGCTCAGGACAGGCGCAACGAGTCCCAGGAGGAGATGCTGCGGAGGCGGCTCTTCGAGATTGCCGCCGAGCAGGGCCTCGATGAGGACCAGGTGCGGTCCGCCGTCGTGGACCGGACGGGCAAGAGCATCGACGACCTGGAGGCCGCCGAGCTGGGGCCGCTGGTCGAGGCCGCCGCCAACAAGCTCCGGCAGATGCAGCAGGCGCAGGCCGCCTAGTCCGCCGGTCGGTCGGGTTCGGAATGGGGCGGGGTTGTCTCCGGTGGGGGCAGCCCCGCTCCTTCATTACAGGATGACAAGGAGGTCTGAAATGACGACGAACGTTACCTACACACCCTGGGGCTGGACGCGGGACGTCAAGGAGCTTGCCGAGGGCGTCTGGCGGGTCTCGACGCCGAGCCACGGCGGACTGAAGCTCAGCACGGAACGGTGGGACTCCCTTCCCGCCGAACTGCGTGACGCAATGTATTCGCAGACCTTTGCGGAGGAGGACTGCGAGGAGCCCATCGTCAGAACGCTTCTGGGCTTGGGCGACGAATGCGAGAGGGAGATGGCCCTGAAGGTGGCGGGCTACTTCGACCGCTACGCTCCGGCGCTCCCCTACCTCCGCGACTGCGCGCCGGGCATCCACCACCACGCCGTCACCTACCGGGGCGGCCTCGGCACGGACCCCTTCGAGCGGTTCGACACCTGCATCGAGGCCGAGTCGTTCGCCAACGACCCGGAGATGGTGCGGGCCTACGGAAGGATGGAGGCCATCGAGTGCGCCGGGACGCGCCCGCTCTGCCTCGGAAAGGCGGACAGGACATGACTACGGGGACGCGGGCAAGACCCCGCAGCCTTCCCAGCACGACGACGAAGCTGCAAACGGAGATGGGCAGTCTTTTCGTCACCGTCTCCGTGGACGATGACGGCGAACCCTTCGAGGTCTTCGGCTACCTGGGAAAGGGCGGCTCCTTCCAGCATGGCGTTACGGAGCTTGCGTGCCGGTTGATCTCCCTGCATCTGCGGAGGGGAACCCCGGTCGAAGAGGTGATTGACCAGATGCAGGGCATCCAGGAGATGCAGCCATTCTGGAACCAGATGGGCGACGGCAGGAGCGTGCCCGTCCACGGCCTCGGAGACGGCATCGCCCACATCCTCAAGGCGCACCTGAAGGCCAGGGAGGAGCGGGAGACGGCGCAAGAGCAGGACATCAAGGCGGCCGCATGAGCGGCGCACACAACGGCAATCGAGGCGGGGCCGTCTCTTCGGGGGCTGCCCCGCTTCTTAGTTACAGGAGGAACGACATGACGACAGAAACTATCGACAGGGCGGAGGTCTTCTCCCGTCCTGCGGCGCGGTTCGACGACGACGGCAACATCGAGGTGCGGGCATCGTCAGCCCTGGGCTGCCGCCGCGCCCTCTGGTACGCCGCAACGAACTACCAGTCGACGAATCCCCCCAGCGAGGATTCGCTGACGGCGATGGAGGCGGGCAACGCCCTGGAGCCGGTGGTGGTGAGGGCGATGGAGCGGGCGGGCTGGAAGGTGGACGCCCCCGATCCCCAGGACCCGCAGCAGGTGACCGTGAGGGTAGGCCCCAACATGATCGTGACCGGCCACCCCGACGGCACGGTGCGGATGCCGGTGGAACCGGGCGAAGCGCCCCCTCAACTCTTCCTCTTCGAGGGAGAGCCGGATGCCCCCGTCTTCGGCGACCCGATGGTCGTCGAGATCAAGACCCGGGGGCCGGAGGCGTTCAAGCGCTGGCGAACCCTGGGAGCGGAGCGCAGCCACCCGGCGGCGGTGGCCCAGGCCGCCTTCTACTCGCTCGGCGAGTTCGGCGACCTGCGGGACACGGTGATCGCCACGATGGACACGGGGGCTCGCACCTGGGACTGGGAGCGGATACCCGCCCACCGGCTGGAGCGGGCCCTGCAGGACGCCAGCGCGTGGCTCGGTGAGCTTGCGGCTCACCACGTCCGTAGCGGGCCTGACCCCGACGCACTGCCGGAGCGGGACTTCTCCGCGACTAGCTGGCAGTGCCGAAGCTGCCCGTTCCTGGCGGTCTGCCTGCCGGGAGCGGCTGAGGTCAGCGATGAGCCTGAGACCGAAGAAAAGGAGGTGAGCGACCAGGAGGCACGGGACGCGGTGGCGGCCTACTCGGAGGCCCAGGATTCCATGAAGGAGCCTGAGAAGGCCAAGCGCAGTGCGCTGGACACCCTGAAAGCGTGGATGCGCCGCCAGGGTGATTCCAAGGCGACGGTGGGGGGCCGCACGGTCACCCTCGTCTCCTCGACCAGGTACTCCGTCAACCACCGAAGGCTCAACGAGGCGCTTGACCCGGAGGTCCGGGCCGAGATCGTCACGGAGAGCGAGTCGGAGTACGTGCGGGTCAGCTAGACGCTCCCCGAGCGGAGCGCCGGACGGGGCCGTTGCCCCGCGTCACATCGACGGACATGGGAGGGTTCTGATGAACGTCGAAGCGATAGTCCAAGGGCTGCAGGACAGCCTGCCGGACATCTTCAGGTGCACCGAAACGCCGAGCGGCTCGGTGCGCGTACGGACGCAGCTGACCTACCCAGACGGCACCCTGGTCGATCTGTTCCTCATGGGCAGAGACGATGGGGCCGTCGTCGTCACCGACTACGGCGACACGATTGGTTGGCTCCGAATGCAGTCCGCCAGGGGCCTCACCAGAGGCCAGAACAGGAGGATAGCCCGGGTTTGCCGGAGCCTGAACGTGGTGAGGGCGCAGAATCGGATAACGGTGATCGCTCAGGACCGCCGAACGCTCGGCGAACCGGTTGTCAGGGTTGCGCAGGCTGCGGTCCTGATTTCGCACATCGGGTTCAGCTAGACGCTTCCTCTCGTGGAAGCGCAGGACGGAGCTGTCTTCCCCCTATCGGGGAGCGGCCCCGCTGTCATTCAACCGGGCGCGGCAACACCGCGCTACTACACACACAAGGAGAAACGAAATGTCACGGACGATCAACAAGGTAGAGCTCTTGGGCAGGGTCGGCGTCGACCCTGAGATGCAGTACACGCCCGGCGGCACCGCCGTCACCAAGCTGCGGCTGGCGACCGACCGTTACCGCAAGGAGGGCGAGGACGCCACGGACTGGCACAACATCGTGGTCTGGAGCAACACCGCCGAGGCAGTGAACCAGTACGTTGCCAAGGGCGACCGCATCTACGTCGCGGGCCGCCTGGTCCAGAACTCCTGGGAAGGCGACGACGGCCAGCGCCGCCACCGCACCGAGGTCCACGCCTCCGAGGTCGTGTTCCTCGACTCCTCCAACAGCAACGGCGGCTCCGGGCAGGCCCCTGACGCCTCGCCCTTCGAGTAGCCCGCCGCCCTATAGCCGCACAGCGACGCCTTCCCGAAGGCGCAACACCCACGGGGCCGCTTCCCCACTACCGGGGCGGCCCTGCCCTCGTTTTCCAACCAGTACCGAAGGAAGGTGACAGCAATGAGCATAACCATGTGGCTGGCTCTGGGGGAGCGCGGCATATCCTCCGAGGCCATAGCTCTTACGGCCCTAGGCGTACATCCCATTGGACACGACGCCTCTTGGCCTCACGACCCAGGCGACCTGCGCCGGTGCCTGCTGCTCTTGGAGCAAGCGCCGGAGACCCGTGAGGAAGGGCTCCTAGTCTTGGCGAAACGGTGTCCCAAGTGGGCCGCCCTGGTGAACGTCTGGGACCTCCTGTCGGAGACATTGCGTTCCGAGATCGGCGACACGCTCCCTCCATACAGCTCAGCGCCCAGGACCTACGCATTGATGGAAGAGGCCTTGGACTCGGCCACTAGAAGCTGAGCGAACCCTCTCGCGCCGGCTGCGAGGCACTACAACCGAACACCGACGCCCGCATCGGACGAGCGCACCAACCACGGGGCCGCTTCCACCTACAGGAGGCGGCCCCGCTTCTGTTCTAACCGATAGCTAAGGAGGCCGAAATGACCGCCATAACCGCACAACAGACCGACACGCTGCTGGACGCGCTGCGCAGCAACCTGACCCTCCTGGGCGAGATCGCCATGCGCTACGCCGTCGAAGTCCACCCGGAGCGCACCGGAGGGGACGTTCCCTCCATCGGCTGCCCCGAAGACGTGAGCAGGTTGCTGGGGCCCGAAATGGCCCCGCTGGCCCAGGAGCAGCTCAGGGTGCTCCTGATGAACACCAAGAACAACGTCGTCGGCCAGCGGGTCGTCTACCAGGGCAACGTGAACTCGTCGATGATCCGGCCGGCCGAGGTGCTGCGCCCCGCCGTCATGGAGGCCGTCCCCAGCATCATCGTCTGTCACAACCACCCCTCGCAGGACCCGACACCCAGCCCCGAGGACGCGGCCATCACCAGGGAGCTGGCGCAGGCGGGCAAGCTGCTCGGCATCGAGTTGCTCGACCACGTGGTCATAGGCGGGGACCGCTTCGTCAGCCTCAAGGAAAGGGGCCTCATCGCAGCGTAGAGGCTACGCAGGGCACGCACGAAAGCCAGTTGAAGAGAAAGGAAAGCCATGACAGACAGAGACATCCAGAACGCGCCCATCAGGTGGAAGACGCCGGGCGCCGGGTTCATCGGAGCGGGCGGGTTCGTGGCCCTGGTGGACAGGGACCCTGACCCCTTCCCCTGCGTCGTCTTCGACGGCACGGAGGAGGAGAGGGAGGCCCACGAGAGGACGTGTCGGGAGACCTGGGCCACCGCATGGGCGCTGGAGGGCGACACGCTGGAGGAGGCGAGGCAGGCCCTGGCTGAGCGCCGGTTCCTCTGCGCCGCCTACCACCTGAGCGACTGCGCACTCCTGGAGGACCGTCCCCCGGAGCCCGCGTCGTAATCCAACGGAACCGCATCGACCCCAACCGGGGCTCTAACGCAGGGGCATCGTCCCCGCGCATCTCCCCAGCACCACACAACAAGGAGGTGCAAAATGCTGGCGACTCACACCATAGACCCCGAGGACCTGTTCACGATAAGTGCCGGGGGCTTCAACGCCACCGCCGACGCCTTCGCCCGCGACGACCGGACGGACGGACTCTGGTTCGTCTCGATGGTCGGCTCCCAGACGGCGCTGAAGGCGATCTGGGCCTCGCTGCTCAAACAGCCTCCCGACGTCGCCCACATCATCCGCGGCACCGACGGGATGGCGCTTCACGGCGGATACGAGCGGTGCATCATCCCGTACGAGACCATAGGCACCTGGACGACGAAGATCGCCCGCCTGCCGGTGACCGGCGGATGGCACGCCCTCGTGTATACCAAGACGGCGGAGTTCGGCTACGAGAAGGACTCCTTCCTCCTGCTGGCGCAGACGAAGGAGGAGGCCCCGGCCCTCCACCACCGATTCCTCGACAAGCGCAGCCCGCTGCCCCTGCACGGCTCCTGGGCGGACTGGCTCTGGGAGCGGGGCTTGAACGAGGAAGAGATAGTGCCCCTGCAATCGGTCGGCGTCTTCGCCTACCGGTGCTCTCCCAAGGCCCAGAAGCTCAGGGAAGACCTCTCCGACGCGGTGGCATCGGGCAGGCTGACGCTGCCCAGGGAGGCGTCCGATGGATAGGACGCTGAAACGGGCCAAGCGCCACAGCAAGCGGCGGGGCCAGCGCAACCACGGCGCCTGGCGGCTCTTCTCCCCCGACGGGAAGACCTGCCGCTACTGCTCCCACGACAACGCCGAGCACCTGATGAGTTCGGGGCAGCCGCACTTCTTCCGGCCCGCTACGGAGGCGGAGCGGCGGGACCCCCACGTAATGCTCTAACGGCACACGCTGCCGGAGGGCGGCTCGGTGCTGGTGCGGCGGATGACCGTCGCCAACCGAGCCGAGCTGATTACCGCATACTGCGTCGCCTGCGCCGAGAGCACCGGAACTCACCAGGTGCTGTGCTACCAGCGCAATCTGGCGGTCGGAGAGGTGATCGCACTCAGGACCGAAGACGACATCAAGCTCGCCGCCTAGCGGCTAGAGAAAGGAGACGGACCGTGGCTACGGAACAGACGCTGTTCTTCACCTGCCCGCACTGCGAGGAGCGGTTCGCGCAGGTGGAGGAACCTGACAGGGACATCCACACCGGGGAGATCTACCACTGCGCAAACTGCGGCATCCAGGTCATCTTCCAGGCGATGACGGTCGAGGACTACGTGCCGCCGCCCAGGGCTAGGAGGGACTGTTACTTCTGCCAACCCGAACCCTGCCGGTTCGGGCCGGGCTCCGGCAACAAAGACAACACCCAGAAAGGAGACACGACATGAGACTAGCTGCACAGGCAAAGGGCGGCTACTACCCGACTCCGGAGCGGGTGGTGGACCTGATCGCCGACCTGATTCACACCCCCACCGGCTACTACTACCGGGAGCGGGAGTCCCTGCGCATCCTCGACCCCTGCTGCGGGGCCGGGGACGCGCTCCAGAGGCTGGTGGAGGGCCTCAGCCGGCCCAACGCCCTGTCCATGGAGACCTTCGGCATCGAGCTGCACCGGGACAGGGCGGAGGAGGCTGAGGCGCGCCTCGGCCACGTACTGGCCGCGGACCTGTTCGCAACGTCCATAGCGAACGGGGCCTTCGGCCTGCTGTTTTTGAACCCGCCCTACGACTACGACTCGGAGGACAAGCGGACGGAGCACGCCTTCCTGACGCAGACCACGCGCTACCTGGCCGAGGACGGTCTGCTGGTCTTCATCGTTCCCCGCCAGCGCCTCGCGGTCTCGGCCCGGTACCTCTCCACCCACTACGGGCGGATACAGTGCTGGGCCTTTCCCGACCCGGAGCGGCAGGTCTTCGACCAGGTGGTGTTGTTCGGCTTCCGCAAGACCGACCCCGTTCCCGACGCCACAGCCGAGAGCATGGTGCTGGAGTGGGCGGTGGGGGAGCCGGAGCCCCTGCGCTCCCACGCCTACACGGAGTTCACCCCGGCTACCACGCCGAAGGGCGACATCCTATTCACAACCCGGACCGTCGACCCGGTGGCGGCTGCCGCCGAGGCGCGGCGGTCGGGGCTGTGGGCCAGCACGGAGATCACCGACACCCTCTGGCCCGCGAGTGACAACCGGACCCGCCCGCTGATGCCCCTCAGACGGGGCCACATGGCGATGCTGGTGGCGGCGGGCTTCCTGAACAACCTCGTCCTCGAAGCCGACGACAGGCGCATCCTGGTCAAAGGCCGCACCTCGAAGGACATGGTGCTGGTCGAGGACGCCCCGGAGAAGGAGGTCCACCGCGAGAAGCTCAACACGACCGTCGTCGCCCTCGACCTGGACGACGGGCAGATCGAGGACATCGCAGCGTAGACGGCTCACCCTGGGCCGCAACCACGAGGCCCCGTTGGTCCCTCTGGACCGCGGGGTCTTCGCTCTATCGGAACGATTGCCGACAACCTCCAATTAAGGAAGGAGAGATAAGGAAGATGCAGACGCAGACCATCATGGTCCTCGAAGCCTGCTGCCGGTGCGGGCAGTCCATCGCACCCGGCGAGCCCGCCATGCAGACCGCCTCGGTGGACCTCGACGACTACGGCAGGGCCGTGTCCTCCCCGGTGAAGGCGTACCACCTGCGGGGCAGGTGCTACGAGGACGCCAGGCGCAGGGAGCGCGCCGAGATCGAAGCTCTCAGGGCCTCCCTGAAGGCCGCGTAGACGGCTCGCACCGAGCCGCACTCACGAGGCCCGCACCCTGCGGGCTTCGCACGTTCAAGCAACCGCCTGGGGACGTTTCCAGGGACCCGCGACTCGCAAACATCCCCACCGGGGGCGTTGTGCGTCTCGGGTCCCGGCGTCGTCCTCCGGCCCACCACGGAATAGGAGGACGACTGAAATGAACCTCGGAGGTTTCATAGACACGTTCAAGGAGGCCATCGCCCGGCGGGTGGTGGAGTCCTACCCGCCGCTCTACCGGCCCTCGGAGAACGGCGGCACGCTCCCCAGGCTGCTCCGCAAGCCCCTGGGAGCGCAGGCTGACGCCATAAGGGGCGCGGCCCTCTCGCTGAAGGCCCACCGGGGCACCACCGTCGTCGGCGAAATGGGAACCGGCAAGACCTTCATCGGCGCGGCAGCCGCATACATGGCGGGCTTCGAGCGGGTGCTCATCATCTGCCCGCCCCACCTGGTGCCCAAGTGGAAGCGGGAGGTGGAGATGACGGTGCCCGGCGTCCGCGCCGCCATCGTCGAGTCCATCACCGACCTGGAGCGGCTTCGCCTCTCCGTCGGCTCCGGCCCCCTCTTCGCGGTGATGAGCCGGGAGAAGGCCAAGCTGTCCTACCGCTGGATGCCCGCCGTGATACAGCGGTGGGCGGTATCCAAGGGCAGGCTCCTGCGGGGGGAGGAGACGGGGGAGCCCTTCCGGGTCCCCTGCTGCCCCGACTGCACCGCGCAGATCGTCGACAAGGACGGGGTGCCGCTGACGTTCGCGGACCTGAACCGGCGCAAGCACACCTGCGCCGGCTGCGACGCCCCGCTGTGGCAGGCCGACAGGTCCGGCCCGGCCCGCTACCCCCTGGCCGACTACATCAAGCACAGGATGAAGGGGTTCTTCGACCTGTTGATCGGCGACGAGGTGCATGAGTTCAAGGGGCGAGGGAGCGCCCAGGGCATCGCCGCGGGCATCCTCGCAGACGTGTGCGGCAAGTCCCTCAGCCTGACCGGGACGCTCCTCGGAGGGTACTCCTCGACCATCTTCCACCTGCTCTACCGGTTCTCCCCGGAGATACGGACGGAGTTCGGGCGCTCCGACGAGGGGCGCTGGATCAAGCGGTACGGCTTCGAGGAGGTCACCGTCGGCAAGCCCGACGACGACGCCGTGGAGGACGGGCGCAACAGCCGCCGCCGCAGCTACCGCAAGGTCACCAGGGAGAGGCCGGGCCTGGTGCCCAGCGCCCTCTTCCACATCATCGGCAACACCGTCTTCCTCAGACTGGCGGACGTTGCCTCCGGCCTGCCCGACTACGAGGAGAAGATCCTCGTGTCCTCGATGGACTCGGAGGAGGACGCTACCGGCTACTCCCAGCGCAGCGCCTACAACAAGGTGTTCGAGGAGCTGAAGAAGGAGTTGGCGAAGGCCCTCAAGAGCGGCTCCAAGCGGCTGCTGGCGACCTACCTCCAGACCTTATTGGCGTACCCCGACGGCTGCACCAGGGGCGAGACGGTCTTCGACCCCCGGACGGGCGACGTCATCGTGGCGGTCCCTCCCCTGTCGGAAGAGAAGCTCTACCCGAAGGAGAAGGCGCTGGTCGACCTGGTGGCCGCCGAGCGGCTGGAGGGAAGGCGAGTGCTGGTCTACGTCACCCACACGGGGACGCGGGACATCACCGGGCGGATGGACGACTTCCTCACCCGGCACGGGTTCAAGGTGGCGGTGATGAAGGCCGACGCGGTGGCCCCGAACCGCAGGGAGAAGTGGGTCGCCGACAAGGTGAAAGAGGGCATCGACGTCCTCATCTGCCACCCCAGGCTGGTGCAGACCGGCCTGGACCTGATCGACTTCCCGACGATTTGCTGGGACGAAACGGATTATAGCGTCTACGTCGTCCGGCAGGCGTCGCGCCGGTCGTGGCGCATCGGGCAGACCCGGCCGGTGAAGGTGGTGTTCATGTCCTACCGGAACACCCTCCAGGCAGACGCGCTGAAGCTGGTAGCGAAGAAGATGCAGAGCTCCCTGGCCGTCGAGGGGGAGCTGCCGGAGAACGGCCTTGCCGCCTACGGGGACGACGGCGACGACATGATGATGGCCCTGGCCCGCAGGATCGTCAGCGGTGAGGAGGAGGACGAGACCGAGACGATGGAGGAGGTGTTCGCCCAAGCACGGGACGCCGAGAGCGAGGCCGAGGAGCTGCTGGTGGACGACGGCTGGAAGGCTGTCGAGATCGAGCCGGAGACCATCTCGATCAACGCCAACAGCAATGGCAACGGCCACCACGACCCCTTCGACATCGGGCCGACGGTCGAGCTGGTCCCGGTCAACGCCCAGGACGCCAACGGCAACGGACACGCAACCGTCGAGGTCAACGGGAACGGCCACAGCGACGAGGCCCCGGAGCCGCAGCAGTCGCTGTTCTCCTGGGCGGAGTTCATGGCCGAGGAGCCGGTCAAGCCGAAGCGCCGGGGCAACAAGCCGCAGCCCGCAGCCACGTCCCTGTTCGATTGGGCACTGGAAATGGAGCAGGAAAGAGAGGAAGTGCCAGTCGGCGCGGGGCGCTAGACGTCAAAACGGGAGGGACACCGCATCGTGGTGTCCCTCCTCCTCTTCCCCCAAGCCTGTGTATGCGGTGCTTTTTCGTTGCCCATAAACTGGGCAATATGAGGATGGCGGACCTGACTTTGTTGCCACCAGCTCGAATCTTTCAGTCCGTGTGACCTGTAGTGGCACCCAATATGTCCCAACGGGTCTCAGAGGCTCTGTGAGGCAGGCCCTGAGTTATTTTGCACACCTCTTGCGTTGATTCGGGATGCCGCCCACACCCCACCGGGCGCTTGTCCAGCTGCGTATACAGATCCCGCTTGTTCCATCTTCGATTCTCGCGATTGTGCTTGTTGTTCTCTTGGCACTCCCCAGCGATACCGGTGGGAACAAATACGGTCCGTAGCCGAGGTGAAAAGCAACAAGAGAAATCGGATACTTGGAGCACGACCTTCCGGGCCTTGGTTCACCGACCTGATGACCTCGGCAATCCCAGTATCTTAGGGTTGCAATGAGGCGCATCCTAGTCGCGGTTACAACATGAATGCAAGGGCAGATTCAGCCTAGGTCGCCGGTGGTGCCGAGGGTGAGCCGCTCATCCTCAGACGTCTCCTCCAACGAACACGACGGCGTGAGAAGGCACCCAGCCACTAAGTTCCCCACCGGGCAGCTCGATCCTGAACCAACCGTGACGGGAGTCGGTAACGCGCACCTGAGCGCCACTGTAGAGGGTGAACTCTTCGGAATACTGGGGCCCGGGCCCACTAACGATCTCAACAGCCGCTGTGGTAACGACGCCGGTGTTGTCGTAGGGATTGGCGTATGACATGATCACAAAAAGCAGGAGTGACATCGCGGTTGCCATAGTCGCGAGAGCTGTTACGGCGCGCAACATCCGCCTCAGGGGAAAGACCCGCCAAACCAAGAGAGCGCCAATAGCTATCCCACTAGCAGTCCACAAAAGGATGGCCGCGGTTCCGAGTTCGTCAGGGGTAGCCCACCGGTGGCCGAAGTAGGACACACTCTCGACCAGAGAGTCTCCCTCCGCCACGACGCGATCCACGGTCATTCCGCGCGCCAATTCAAGGTTGTCCCTGATGCCCATGTCACGGGGAGAAAGCTCACGAGCACGAAGGTAGTTCAGGATGGCCCGACCCAGTTTCCCACTCTCCAGGTATGAGTTGCCCAAGTTGAAGTAGAGAGCCGCGTCACTGTATCCCTGGTTGATCAGCGCCTCATACTGCTGGATGGACTCGGCGTACTCTCCTCGTTCGTATCTATCATTGGCCCTGGCCATCAGGCCGATGGCCGACGAATCTTGCGCGGATGCGTTACCGGCGACGAGGACCGCAAGAGCCCCAAGAGCGGCCAACATAGGTAAGCCATACCGCAGCAATCTCATGTCGCTATAGCTCCATCAAGTTCGGTCAGGAGATGCATGACTCGTCCACTACCATCCTCTTTGTGTCCGGCGGACGGAGACTCCGGCGTGTACCTCGCTGCCTCGCCCGAAGCCAGGGTATCCTCGACTCGTTGAGCTAGTTCGGTCGCGACTCCTGCATCCCTGAGCCGCTCTACAAGCGCCTCACGAGTGAGTCCGGTCAATGACACTCCGAATCGGTCCGACACGTAGGACAACAAGGCATCGGCAGCGGCGATGCTGTGGTCATCGCCGTCCGCAACGGCCCGTGCAAGTGTGGACTGAGCGTTTGGCAGGGCGTTGCGCCATCGTGAGTCAGCAAGGGCGGCTTCCCAGGCATCGCGCCTGCGCCTCCAGATCGCCGCTCCGGCGATAACTAGCAACGGAAGGCACCACATAGCCCAGTACACCACGCTGTCCGTCAACTCACCGCCTGGCTTGCGGAGAGTGAGCGGCACTTGCCTGATGCGCTTTGCGCCAGTGGAGGCCGGCTCGTCTACCGTTCCACCAACAGATGATGGAGTAAGCGATGGAACGCCCTCCGCTTCGGCAACCGATACGACAATCGGTGACGTCGTAGCCTCTACGTACTCCTCTCTGTCAGGATCGTAGTACATATACGAGATCCCTGGCACCGTCAGTTCGCCGGCCAATTCAGGCACAAGGACACTCTCGTATGTCCGACCTCCGACGAGTTTTTCATCGACGACCTCACTGCTGACGATGGTAGGCGACTCGACCACACGCCAACCCTGGAACTCTGGCCAGGACGGAGACGGGAGGGCGTCGATGTTTCCCTCGCCCTGGATCTTCACCGTTAGCTGGACGGACTCATTCATCCGTGAGGTCTTAGTGTCCACCTCCGCAGAGATTTCGAACCTGCCGACCGCGCCCGTGAATCCTGCCGACCCGTCTGTCGGAGTAGAACGCACCTCAATCACGATAGGGGTGCTCTCCACAATGACCGGTCCCTCTGAAGAGCCGGCGGCCACAGTCAGTATGCCGGGTTCAATCTCTATCGTTTCAACGACGCTTGGGAACAGAATCGTTCGCAACTCTATGACCCTGTACTCCTTAGAATCGATGGTCTCGCCGTATTCGTCCTGCTCGGTCTCCTGGACCTTCCAGAATCCGGCGAAGCCGGGAGGCTCGTAGTGGAGCGAGTGGGGAAAGTCTGAGAGCTGGTATATCTTGGAGATGTAGATGATCTGCTCTCCAATATAGGGCCGGTCGTTGTCCACGGAGGCCGTGACGAACAGGGGCTCGTCCGGCGGCGATTGATGGGCACGAACGGGGGGAGCCGCAAGAATAATCGCCGTCGCAACAAGAGCCACGCCGGCCAGGGCTCGCTGTATGATTCCAATGTGTGCCATGGCCAGGGGCTACCAGTCGAACTCGATCTGAGATTTGGGCGAGACAAGGGTTTGCTGCCGGTGCTCCTGAAGGGTCTGTGCGTCCTCTCCGACAGCTTCAAGCACCTGCCGCGCCTGCTCCCCGGTCAGCGGTTCGGTCTGAGGCTCCGAAAGCGGGGGCTGGACTTGAGGTGGCGGTTGAGACTGCGGAGGCTGAGCTTGTGGAGAGGCCTGTTCGTCGTCCTGGTCCTGCGGCGGCATCTGCCTCAGGGCTAGCTCCAGGTTGTGTTTGGCGTCGACGTCGTCAGGATTCATGCGCAACACTTCCTTGTATGCCTCGACAGCCTGGACGTACTGCTTCGCATGAAAGGCAGCGTTGCCACGGTTGAAGAAAGCGCGTGAGCGCAGATCGCCCCTGGCATACCTGAGGGCCTCGTCATACTGGTCTAGCGACTCCTCGACTTCCTCCATCCTATACAGTGCGTTCCCCGCGTTGTAGTGAGGCTCCCCCAACTCCGGAACACGGTCCCGAGCCGCTACGTATGCATCGAGGGCGGCCTCATAGTCCGCGCTCGCGTATGGTTCATGGCCCGAGTTGTTGACCTGATCGGGCGTTGGACCGCAGGCTGTGAGCAAGATGGCAATGGCCGGCAGGGTTATGAGCGCCTTACGACCAAACACGTCCCGCTCCCTCGATAGTTGTCTGCAGCCGCCTCCGGGACGTCAGCAGAATCCTGTCCGTCAATATCTCGGCCAAGAATAGCAAGAGAGCGCCCACGAGCAGAAAAACCTGGAACCGCTCGACTCTTCTCTCGCTGAGCTCACTCTGAAGGCTCTCGTCCTGGAAGGACTCGACCTCGTCGAGCAGCCTGCTCATAGCGCCAGGACTGTCAGCTCGGAAGTATTGGCCGCCGCCAGCCTCCGCAATGCGCTGCAGCGCATCTTCGTCCAACCGGGACACGATTGGCTGGCCCTCGGAATCCTGTCGGTATCCGATCACCTCGCCCTGTTCATCGTATACGGCTACAGGCACTCCCTCCGGCGAGCCGAAACCTACGGTGTAAATCACCGCTCCCTCCGCTGCAGCCTCCCGGGCGGTCTCAAGAGGATCACCCTCGTGGTTCTCGCCGTCCGTCATGATGACTATGACTTTCTGACTTACCCGCTGATCGTTGAAGCCACCCATCGCCGTAACAATAGCGTCGCCTATAGCGGTACCCTGGCGGGTGATCGCGTGCGGGCCGGCGCTGCTCAGATAGGTCCGTGCGGTGGCATAATCGGCGGTTAAAGGAAACTGGATGAAGCTGGCCCCCGAGAATAGGACGATTCCAACCGTGTCACCCCTCAACCGAGAAATCAGGTCGGATATCTCCAGCTTGGCCCGATCGAGGCGAGTCGGCTTCACGTCCCGGGACAGCATGCTGCGAGATACGTCCAGTGCAACCATCAGTTGCACGCCACGCTGCTCGACGATCTCGATTTCGCTGCCCCACTGAGGCCGCGACAGGGCAACGACTATCAGTGCGACACCCACAAACCAAAGAGCAAGCCGAACCAGTCGCATCGTTCGACCCCCGCCTGTGCTGAGCCGCTCGACGAGGTCTGGATCGCCAATGCGCGACAGTGCCGCTGTCCGGCGCGCCAGGACCCAACGCGCGAATATCATCAACGCGGGCAGCGCGGCCAGGGCAAACAGGAACTGTGGCGATGCGAATGTCATCTGGAGCTCAGGGCAGCTTTCTGAACGCGGTATTCGACAGGAGCAGCTCCAGCAGCAGTAAGGCCAGAGCCGGGACAAGGAACCAGGCCAGTATTTCTCGATAGCGCACGAAGTTCAGTATCTCCACGTCCGACTTCTCCAGGGCGTTGATCTCGGCATAGATCCCCCGAAGCGCCTCCACGTCGGTGGCACGGTAGTACTTTGCGCTCGTGATGGCCGCGATCTGCCTCAGCGTCTCCTCATCGAGCGGGTTCTCCTGCGTTACGGCCCCGGCAGAGGAGCCGATCTGCGAGACGCCACCCTCTCGCTCCCTCCCCACTCCGATCGTGTACAGCTTGATGCCAACCGCCTCAGCTGCTGTGGCGACCGAAATGGGGTCAAGCTCGCCAGCGTTGTTCACGCCGTCCGTAATCAAGGTCACGAGCTTGCTCTCGGCGCTGGAGTCCTTCAACATGTTCGCCGCCGTCGCCATCCCACTGCCAATCGCAGTACCATCCTCAAGCCTCATCTCATCCGCAAGGTATACGTCCCTTAGCAGACGGTCCAGGGCGAGGTGGTCCAGCGTGGGCGGACTCTGGATGAAAGCCTCGCGAGAGAACACGACGAGACCGATGCTGTCATACTTTCTCTCCTCGATGAAGTCGGCGATGATCTCCTTTGCCGCACCCAGCCTGTGCGGTTCGAAGTCCGTCTCTCCCATGCTCCCAGACACATCGAGCGCTATGGCGATGTCTACCCCCTCGCCTCGGATAACCTCCCGCGCATCGGCCAGTTGCGGTCTTGCGGCGGCGACGACCACAAGGGCCAGCGCCAGATATCGCAGCACCGAGACGAATGGCCGCAACCGAAGGCGCAGTGACCTTCTCGTGCCGGGGAGGAGGCCTGTGTCTGCGTAGCTCATTGTGGCGGGCCCCATACGCTGCTTCCACAGGTACGGCAGGACGGCCGGAGCAACCGCCGCAGGCAGCAGAAACAGGAGCCATGGGGACTGAAAGGTCAGGTCGCTCACGCCGTTGCCTCCGGATGGGCATGGGCGCCCTCCCGACGCCTCGCGTCTTCTTCTACCGGTTTCGTGCCCTCAACTAACTCCCTGGCCCTCTGCAGTGCTCCGTATGCCTGGGACGCAGACGGCGAGTAGTTCGAGAACCTTGCGAGGTCGGCCTCGAGGAGCAGTTCGACGACCAAACCCGCGTCCTTACGACCAAGCGATGACTGCCCTATCACGTTTCTGATCTCATCTGTCGTCATGTCGGTCGCGCCGGAAAGGTCTGAGTCCTCCAGGTACATCACGCGGACGTAGGCGCGTGTGACTGCGGCGAGGAGAGTGTAGTGCTCCTTGAAGCGGCCGTCTCCAGGCAGATCGAGCCGTTCGATCCTGTCGAGCTCCTGGGTCGCGGTCTCCCAGGGTGTTCGAGTGTCGGCCATTGACACAGCCTGCTCGTCCCGGCCCCGCAGGCGACGCTGGACAAGAACCGACCCTGAGACCAGGACAGCCACAACGGCCAGCGCGGCAGCGGCCAATACGGCCGGCTGTCTCCATGGGGGCGGAGCAAGATCCGCGGGAGGGCGAATGTCTTTCAGTGTTTCGTCGGGACCGGACAGCACAGAATCGACAGTCAGCCGCACCGGCACGGGGAACACCGCCTCAGTGCCTCCGTCTGGACCGCGGACAGATATCGACAGGTCGGGCGTCTCGAATGTGCCGGGAGCGAAGATCGTGACCTCCATGCGCTGGCTCGTCTTCTCCGTGCCGTCGGCGTTGGAGTCAGTCTGAGCCGGGGTCTGTGATACGACCTCGAAAGATCCCCACTCTGGGGCCAGACGAGGAACGACGACGACATGGTCCGCTGGGTGAATCACCTCCA
The DNA here is from genome assembly GCA_965217705.1 of Dehalococcoidia bacterium. Classification (GTDB taxonomy): domain Bacteria; phylum Chloroflexota; class Dehalococcoidia; order Lucifugimonadales; family CATOSD01; genus CATOSD01. Next base: position 858,527 of record CBDCJA010000002.1, read on the forward strand.
ACGTCAGCGTCACGATGTCGCCCACGGTCAGAGCCGCGCGGTCGGCTGTGAAGGAGATGCGGATGCTGGAGTGAGGTCCGTCCTGCGCAGCGGCGACGCCAGGCGCTATGGCGGCCAGAACGGCAGCTAACCACAGAACCCAAACCGGGAAGCCCAGCCTACCTCCGACTACGCCGTTCGCAATTCGTAAGACCTGATTTGCCAAGTAGGGCCTGCTCCTATCATCGCGACAGCCTCTGCAGCCGGTTCTTAAAGAATCCACCGACCTCGGCCAAGTAGTCTCGTTCGGTTCCAACCCTGACGTGGTCTACGCCTGCGGTGGCAAGGACGTTGCTCTTTTCTGCGTCGAGCCTTGCCACCCTTTCCGAAAAGTCTTGTCTCCACTGCCTGTCGCCGGTATCTACCCAGCGCCGAAGTCCGCTCTCGGCGTCCTCGAGAGCAATGATCCCCACGTCTGCTATCTCACGCTCCATCGGGTCGCTGATGTCGAACGCCACGACGTCGTGGCGCCGGTTGGTAACCAACATCGCCTGGCGATACGCCCCAGGTTCGACGAGAAAATCGGAGACCAGAAACACTATGCTGCGCCGTTTGAGGAGCACGTTCATCGTGTCGAGAGCCAGCCGGATGTCCGTACCGGTTCCCACCGGCTCGAATGCCAGCAGGTCTCGCAGCATTCGTAGGACGTGGCTTCTCCCCTTCGTGGGAGGGACCAACAACTCCACTCTGTCGGTGAAGAGCAGCAGTCCAACCTTGTCGTTGTTCGTTGTTGCGGCAATGGACATTACCGCAGCCAGCTCGACCGCCAGCTCTCGCTTAAACCGGTTCCTGGTGCCAAAATCTCCGGACCGGCTCACGTCGACCGCGAGCATGACCGTCAGTTCGCGCTCCTCGATGTAGCTCTTCACGTAAGGCTCCCCTGTGCGGGCGGTGACGTTCCAGTCGATAGTGCGCACGTCGTCGCCGGGTATGTATTGACGGACCTCGTCGAACTCCATGCCCCGGCCCTTGAATACCGAGTGGTAATCGCCCGCAAGACCGTCCTCGACGAGTTGGCGAGTCGTGATCTCGATTCTCCTGACCATATCAACTAGCTCGTTGGTCAACATGTCATGGGATGTCCACGTTGTCGAGGATACGCTGTACGATCTGCTCGGACGTGACCTCCTGGGCCTGGGCCTCGAACGTCGTAATGATCCGATGCCGCAGAACGTCTGGCGCGACCTGCTTGACGTCGTCGGGTGTGACGTAGCCGCGACCCTTGAGGAAAGCATACGCCCGCGAGGCCGCGATCAGGAAGAGGCTCGCACGAGGCGAAGCTCCATAGGATATCAGGTTCCCAAGATCGTCAAGCCCCGCGACACTGGGATCGCGTGTCGCCACCACGATGTTGAGAACGTAGTCCTGGATCTTCTCGTCGACGTGCACCCTTCGCACGATTTCCCGCGCATTCAGGATGTACTCCGAGTCCACGACCGGCTGCACCTCGACCGCGGCGCCCACGGTGAACCGGCCGATCATCTCACGCTCCTCGGAATACTGCGGATAGTCGACGACGAGCTTCATCATGAACCGGTCGATCTGGGCTTCCGGCAGCGGGTAGGTGCCCTCCTGTTCTATCGGGTTCTGCGTCGCCAGGACGAGAAAGGGAGCCTCGAGCGGGAATGTCTCGTCTCCGATCGTTACCTGTTCCTCCTGCATTGCCTCCAGCAGCGCACTCTGGACCTTGGCCGGCGCTCGGTTGACCTCGTCGGCGAGGACCAGGTTCGAGAAGACCGGTCCTTTCTGAACGCTGAATTCCCCGGTGCGGGGATTGTATATCCGCGTGCCTATCACGTCTGCGGGCAGAAGGTCGGGCGTGAACTGGATTCGTGAGAACCCGGCCTGAATCGCCTGACCGATGGTCTTTACCAGGAGTGTCTTCGCCAGGCCGGGCACTCCCTCCAGCAGAATGTGGCCGTCGGCCAAAAGCCCAACCAGTGTACGTTCCACCAGCCGGTCCTGACCAACAATCGACTTCCGAATCTCAGCCTGGAGAGCGTGGACGAACCGCGCCTCCTTCTCGACTAGCTCGTTTATCTGCCGAAAGCCTGCTATATCTACCATGGTTCCGTGCTCCCTGTATCCTGAATCATCCGAAGCATCGGCTATCTCGCAACTACCGCTTCGCTCCTGCATCCGGCGGCGAACTGAAGGCCTGGCTCCCATCCAACGCCATTGAGGCCGTGGGGCAGGACCACGGTGAGTGTTACTCCCGTAACGCGATTTATTGAATTCCTACATCTGAGTCAAAACAATGGCTCGCCGAGCTGTTGTTTCCCTTTACGGATTCCACTCTGCTCTCGGCGGCGACCCTCAAGTTGGTCTTATGCAACAGGTAGACTCCTGCACCGCGCGGACGTTTGCAACGGTCACCTTGCGCCATTGTCTACCAGAATCTGCACAATGTCAGAAAGTTCCCTTCTGATTGCAGACTGGAGGAGCGTTTCTCCATGGACGGTTGTTGCATTTACGTCTGCCCCTGATTCGATCAGAAAGCGTACGGTGTCAGTATTGGGGGACTTACCATGGAAGCGGTTGTTACGCTCTCGTTCGAAAACCACGTAAAGAAGCGGGTTGCCAGCGTCGGTTGGAGAGTTAACGTCTGCCCCTGATTCGACGAGAGCCCGGATTATATCTGGATTGGGCATTCTGCCATGGAAGCGGTTCGAATACTCTTCCAAGATCGTCAGGAGCAGGAGAGGATCGCCATCGGCGTCTCTAGCGTTGACATCTGATCCGGCCTCCACAAGAATCGTCACAATATCCACATTACCAGGCCTCCCGTGGAAGCGGTCCGAATAAAAATCCCGAATTGCCCTATGAAGTGGAGAGTTGCCATCGGCGCAGGTTACATTGACGTCTACTTTGGCACCTACAAGAATGCTCACTGAATCGGCGTTTTCGCTTCTAACTGCGTCGCATATTGCTGTTCCATCGCCAGAGGATTGAATAGTAGAGCCCGGAGTGGCTGTAGGCTGCGGCGTAGCTGTCTGCTGGGGCGCGGCTGTGGCTGTCGGCTCGGGCGTAGCTGTCGGGTTGGGCGTGGCACCTGGCACAGGCGTAGCCGTCGACTCAGGCGTGGTGGTCGACTCGGGCGTGGGTGTCGGCTCGGGCGTCGCTGTGGCCGTCGACTCAGGCGGGGGCGTTGGCTCGGGCGTGGATGTCGGCTCGAGTGTAGGTGTGGGCTCGGGAGTGTAGGTGGGCGCAGGAGTGTAGGTCGGCTGGGGCGTCGGATCAATGATTCTCTCTTCCGGACGGTCGCCAGCACCTCGTCTCTCGGCGCTAGGTGTCGGCGTGAGGATGTTAGTGGCCACGAGCTCGGGTGCCGGAGTCGGAGTTGGGTCGCCCTCTAAGATGCCGCAGGCTATGGTCACTGGTAGAACCAGTACCCACACAGCCAGATGTGCTAAATTCTTGGCGCCCATGCGTCAGTGCCTCCAATACCAGTCCTGATTGTACTTCAAAGCACTACGACTCAGCGACAGCCGCGGCTATTCCTGAGCGCCTGCTTCCAGGAGAATCCGCTCGATTTCCGCATGGTCCCGCCATCGCGCTACGTACAGGAGCGATTCGCCGTTGGGCCTTCTTGAGTTGACGTCGGCGCCTGCGGCGATGAGAAGCTGTGCAATCTCACCATGGTCTCGCCATATCGCCGAGTACAGAAGCGGATTGCCATCCGTGTCCTTACCGTTTACGTCCGCGCCAGCGTCTACGAGGACCCGCGCCACTTCAATGTGGCCCCGCCATATCGCTTCATGCAGAAGGGGGTTGCCGTCCGTATCCTTGGCGTTTACGTCCGCGCCAGCGTCTACGAGGACCCGCGCCACTTCAATGTGGCCCCGCCATATCGCTTCGTGCAGCAGGGGGTTGCCGTCCGTATCCTTGGCGTTTACGTCCGCCCCGGCTTCAATCAGAGCCTGCACGACATCAGCGTGGCCCCGCCATATCGCTTCGTGTAGCAGGGGGTTGCCTTCTTCGTCAATTTCATTGGCGTCCGCTCCTTCCGCGACAAGCTTCTTCACAGCTTCAAGATCCCCCGTCCAGACAGCGCGATAGAGATCGGAGCCCTCGGTCGCGGACTTGTCCATCGTTCCAGACGTGTAGGACTGGCCAATTTCGGCAGGTTCTGACGTTGGTGTGGCCGCAGACCGCGGAACCGGCGTCACATCGCTCGTGAATATCCCACATGCCGTGATCAGTAGAAGAGCCAGTGCACCCGCTATCGGCGTCGAAGACGTTCTGAATACGCGGTATAAGGCCTTGAGTTGATTCATGTCTCTGCCCTCTCAGGGAAGCTATTGATCTTATCGGATCAGTTGAGTTCGGCAATATGTCGCCTATTTTGTGCCGCAGACGATCACCCCACTTCTTCGACAAGCCAATTTCCATCACTCTGTCTACTGGCGACGAATGTGTACGTTACTCCGTTGATGTCCGTACTGCGTAATTCGATCCCCGAACCGGAACTGACAATCAGGAAACGTCCTGTCCCATCGGAATCGACCGAAAACTCCGCAGACGTGCCGGGATATACGCAGCTTTCCCCAGGCTCGACTATCAGGTTCACGGTACAAGTAGCATCCGAGACAGGTTCTTCGTCGGTGGTCGCTGAGTCGGAGCCCGATGCCGGGCCCGTCCCGGCGGAGTTGATGGCAGAGACCCGGTAGTGACGGGTAGTGCCCGCAGTCAGGCTGGTGTGGGAGTAACTGGTTGTGGTGGAGCGGGTGTCGGCAGCCAGATCGCTCCAGGAAGAGCCGTCCGTCGAGACCTCGATCTTGTAGCCGGTAATGTCCGCGCCGCCGTTGTCCGACGGCGCAGTCCAAGACAGGTCGATCTCCGTCTGGCCGTCCGCCGTCGCCGTAAGGCCGGTGGGTGCGCCAGGCTCATCTAAGGTTTCCGCGGCAGTCACAGTGACCTTGAACAGGTCCTCAGATGCGCGCGATGCACCGTTACTGTCTCTGGCATCAACGGCGACAATGGTCTCTCCAACAGCGATGGCTCGCAGGCTCAAAATGCCGGTCTTGGTGTAGACGATCCCGCTAAGGATTCCACTGGTTCTGAAGGCGAAGCCGTAGCTGGTTATTTCGTCACCGTCTGGATCTTTGAAGAGCCCGGAGATGTCCACTGTGAATGATTCACCCAATTTCACGATAATGTCGTCAACATCCCCAGTAAGCTGAGGAGGTTGGTTTGTCCTATCTACTGTTACGGTCGCCGCGGGCGAGCAGTTGTTGGTCGTGTCGGACTCCCCGGTAACCGGTTCCACACACGCGCCGAAGTAGTAAGTGCCCAGTGCGGACGGCGCACTGGTTGAGGCCGACTTGTCTACGCTGCCGGAAGGGCTCAGACCATCCACAGAGAAAAAGCCCGGTCTCCCGCTTGTTGGGATTGTCGCGTCGTCAGTGGTGATGGTCGCATCGGAGGAGCGGAAGTAGCGCAGTCTTGTGGAGCTTGATATACCATTGCCCTGATTGTTTACCGTAATGTTCATAGTGAAGTACTGACCGGGGACCGGGTTGTTGTTGCTGACTATGAACGTGCTGACTATCAGGTCAGGCGCGGGAGTTGCGCCAACCGTAACGGTCACCGCTGGCGAGCAGTTGTTGGTCGTGTCGGACTCATCGGATAGCGAGTCCACGCAGGCCCCGTAGTAGTAGGTCCCAGCAGAGGAAGGAGCGGTGAGGCTTATGGACTCGTCCCCGCTCGAAGATGCGTCAAGCCTGAACACCGAGTCCGTGCCCACCTCAGTATCGCCGGTGGTGATCGTCGAGTCGGTGGACCGGTAGTAGCGCAGTGTGGTCGAGTCCGACCGACCGCTGCCCTGGTTGTGTACCGTGGTGCTCAGGGTGAAGCGAGCGCCAGCCGCCGGAGCGCTCTCGCTGACCGTGGGCGTGTCCGCCACCAAGTCCGGCGCAGGCGCGGTCCCGACGGTCACCGTGACAGTCACGGCAGCAGAGCAGTTGTTGGTGGTATCGGACTCATCGGATACCAAGTCCGCGCAGGCGCCGAAGTAGTACGTCCCGGGCGTAGAAGGAGCAGTCAGGCTGACCGACTCATCACCACTCCGCGACGCAGCAAGCCCGAAGACTGAGTCCGTGCCAACCTCCGTGTCGCCGGTGGTGATCGTCGAGTCGCTGGACTGATAGTAGCGAAGGGTGGTAAACGCCGATGGGCCGTTGCCCTGGTTGCGTACCTTGGCGCTCAGCGTGAAGCGATCCCCCGCCGCCGGAGCGCTCTCGCTGACCGTCGGCGTGTCCACCACCAGGTCAGGCGCGGGCACCGCGCCTACCGTTACAGTCACCGCGGGCGAGCAGTTGTTGGTCGTATCGGACTCATCCGATACCGCCTCCACGCACGCGCCGTAGTAGTAGGTTCCAGCACTCGACGGTGCGGTCAGGCCGATCGACTCGTCTCCGCTCTCCGATGCGTCGAGCCGGAACACCGAGTCCGTGCCCACCTCCGTGTCGCCGGTCGTGATCGTCGAGTCGGTGGATCGGTAATAGCGCAGCGTGGTCGAGTCTGATCTCCCATTGCCTTGGTTGAGCACAGTGGCGCTCAGGGTGAAGCGAACGCCAGCCGCCGGAGCGCCCTCGCTGACCGTGGGCGTGTCCACTACCAGGTCGGGAGCGGGAGCCGATCCTCCCATTCGCGCTGGGTTATTGCTGTCTATGTTCGAACACCCTGCGCTGTTGCAGGCCGTAATCCAATAGTAGTTGGTGTCGTCATCTGGGCTCGTGTGTGTGTAACTCGTTCCTATAACGTTGGTTGCCACCTCATCACAGAAACTGGGCCCGCCGGAAGAAGATAGGCGGCAGTTGGAATCGAAGAAGTCGTCATGGTAGACATTGTAGTATTCGGCTGCTGGCGAGGCGTCCCACGAAACGACTGTCGTCGCACCTTGCCAACTATATCGTTGATTGGCTGGGTTGTCGGGCGCCACATCAACAGCTACAACTACTGATAGCGAGCAGTTGTTCGTGGTACCGGACTCACCTGACACCGAGTCCACGCACGCGCCGTAGTAGTAGGTTCCAGCACTCGACGGTGCGGTCAGGCCGATCGATTCGTCTCCGCTCTCCGATGCGTCGAGCCGGAACACCGAGTCCGTGCCCACCTCCGTGTCGCCGGTCGTGATCGTCGAGTCGGTGGATCGGTAATAGCGTAGCGTGGTCGAGTCCGACCGACCGCTGCCCTGGTTGCGCACAGTGGCGCTCAGGGTGAAGCGAGCGCCAGCCGCCGGGGCACTGGTGTCCACCGTGGGTGTATCGACTACGAGGTCCGGCGCTGGAGCCGCGCCAACGGTCACGGTCACTGCGGCCAAACAGTTGTTGGTCGTGTCGGACTCATCGGATACCGCCTCCACGCAGGCACCGTAGTAGTAGGTTCCAGCACTCGACGGTGCGGTCAGGCTGATCGACTCGTCTCCGCTCTCCGATGCGTCGAGTCCGGACACTGAGTCCGTGCCGACTTCCGTGTCTCCAGTGGTTATGGTCGAGTCGGTGGACTGGTAGTAGCGCAGCGTGGTCGAGTCCGACCGACCGCTGCCCTGGTTGCGTACTGTGGCGCTCAGGGTGATGCGCACTCCAGCCGCTGGAGCGCTCTCGCTCACTGTCGGCGTGTCCACCACCAGATCCGGAGCGGGGGCAGAGCCAACCGTTACGGTTGCCGCGAGCGAGCAGTTGTTGGTCGTATCGGACTCACCTGTTACCGCGTCCACGCAGGCCCCATAGTAGTAGGTGCTGGGTGTAGGAGGCGCGTCCAGGCTGGTCCACTCGTCTCCGCTGTCCGATGCATCCAAGCCGGACACTGAGTCCGTGCCGACCTCCGTGTCGCCGGTGGTTATCGTCGGGTCGGTGGACTGGTAGTAGCGGAGCGTGGTCGAGCCTGACCGGCCGTTGCCCTGGTTTCGCACGGCGGCACTCAGGGTGAAGCGAGCCCCAGCCGCTGGAGTTCTCTCGCTGACCGTCGGCACGTCCACCACCAAGTCCGGAGCAGGAGCCACGCCAACCGAAACGGTCACCGCGGGCGAGCAGTTGTTGTCCGTAACGGACTCATCGGATACCGCCTCCACACACGCCCCGTAGTAATAGGTCCCCGACGTGGACGGCACGTCCAAACTGACAGACTCGTCTCCGCTGTCCGATGCATCCAAGCCGGACACTGAGTCCGTGCCGACTTCCGTGTCTCCGGTGGTTATGGTCGAGTCGGTGGACTGGTAGTAGCGCAGCGTGGTCGAGTCCGACCGGCCGTTGCCCTGGTTGCGTACCGTGGCGCTCAGTGTGAAGGTCGCCCCCACCGCCGGCGCGCTCTCGCTCACCGTGGGCACGTTCACCACCAGGTCCGGCGCGGAAGCCGCGCCAGTGGTGGCGCTGGCAGCCGTTGACCACGGGCCGTCTCCGGCGCTGCCCACCGACCTCACCTGCACGTCGTACGGGGTGCCGCCACCCAGGCCTGTCAACTCATACCTCAGTTGCCCCGAGCCTGATGTCCACACATCCTCCACCACCGTCCAGTTAGCGTCCACCGTCTCGTCGGCAGAGGTCTCGATGTGGCGCAGGTCGTAAGCGGTAATGGCCGAGCCACCGTCGCTGGACGGCCCAATCCACTCCACGGTCAAGGAGTTCGCGGCGGGGGTTATCGATTGAATGGATGGCGAGTCGATGGGCTGCGGACTGAGTGGCGGGAGCACCATGAATCCATGGCCCCAGGTGTTGTTGGGATCAGGGCTGCTTATCCTTTGTTCCGCATTCTCCTTCAGGTAGGCGACCACCTGAGCAGGAGAGTAGCCGGGAAACCTCTGGCGCGCCAGTGCCGCCATTCCGGCTACGTGGGGCGAGGCCTGACTGGTGCCACAGAAAGGCCCGGAATTGGCAGCCGTTTGGCCGCAGTCCGCACCGACGAGGTCCGGCTTTAAGCGGCCGTCGGGCGTTGGACCCCGGCTGCTGTAGCTCTCTATGGAACTCACATTGCTCCAATGAGCAGCGCCCACCGTCAGCATGCCAGAGTTCGCACTCTCCGCCGGGTTGGTGATACTGCCGGTTTCCGGCGTCTTGAAAGTCAACCCCTGTCCACTCCATGCGAGTAGCTGAATCCAACTTGGCTCGCTGCCACCACGGTTGGCAATCATGATGTCGAATCTCGCGCCGGACCTGACCCTTTCGTAAGGGTTGTCTCCATCCTCTCCCGATTGGGAATCGATGCTGGCGAGGGCGATGTCGCCGCTGTCTGGCGTAGCAAGAAAGAGGTCAAGGTCGCGGGTCGCCCCACCCCATGTGTCGTCCCATCGCAATTGGAGCGAGCCCCATAGTTGGAACCGATTCTTGAAGTTCGATCCCTCGAAGTTGATGACTCTCACATCCTCGCCATCGACGCTTATGGTGCTATATGAAAAAGGGCCGCGTTGGAACCAGGTGCGCTGAGCAGAGTTCCCGGCGGCGTTGACCCACACGGTCCCCGCCGCCGCCGCCCTGTCCACTGTGTTCAGTGGGCTAACTGAAGAAGTGGAAGTGCCATCTCCAGGACCGTCAAACAGCCACGTTCTCGAGTGGTTGATGACTGATACGCCCTCCGAGATCATCCAGTCAACCGCATCCCTCAGGTCCCCAGGTGATTGGGGGTCCGATATGTATAGCGACGCGCCCGGGGCTATGTCCATCACAGACTCCGCAACGACCGTGCCGTGGCTGCTCTCTTCGCAGTCATCCAGGTCCCGAGAATGTTCGCCCAGCCCCCGGTAGCATCTGATTTGGACATTTGCCGGGACCTCCGTACCCATGAGATCAGCGAACCCCTTGAATCCACCGTCGATTACCCCCACCTTGATACCCTTGCCGGTGAACCCCGCCTGGTTCCAGGCCGCCGAGCCGTGAACTGCGGGGCCGTTGCCGGGAATCCCAGACCCGCCCTGGGATTCTTCCGGAGGTTGAATCGGCCGCAGCCGGATGACTCCCGGCTGTTCGGAGGTTTCTGCCAGCAGCAGGACAGGCACATAGGCTTCGATGTAGTCGTCTCGCGCAGAGATATTCGAGGCGCCGTTCGCTTCCAGGAAGCGCACCACGCCGTCTACATTTCCTGATAAATGGATAGCGACTCCGATCGAGTCTCCCCGGTGAAGGGGGGCCTCTCGTGCGGCGTCCTCCGCTGAGACCTCTCCGGCCTGCACCCTGGCGATCAGATCGTCGAGGGCGGACCCTACTTTGGGATGTTTCAACTCGGTTCCTCGCGAGAGAGTGAACTGAGTAGCCCCGGTTGAGGGCCCCGGTGTAGCGGCCACTGTCGACGTGGGGGTGGCCACGGGGCGCGATGCGACTGGCGCTGCTTCAGACGTCGGTGTTGGTGTTTCTTCATGAGAAGAGGTTCCGACCGCCGGAGTGGGAGTCGGCGACGTCAGCAGAGGGGCCGCTGCAGGATATGGCGTGGCTGTAGGGAATGGTGTCGCAGTTGGGTATGGCGTGGCTGTAGGGAATGGTGTGGCCCTGGGCTCGAACTCAGTACCGGTACCGGGTTCGCCATCCTGCGGAGATCTCTCACTCGCCAGAGACGGGCTTTCGCTGGCGAGCGATGTTGGGGATGGTGCCGGATCGTCGGAAAGGATACCACAGGCCAGCACAACCGGCGTGACCAGGACCGCCAACGCAGACTTCAAGCGAGAATCAGATAATCCAGGTACGACGTACTGATACCTCAAGTGTCAGTCTCCTCCGTCTACCACGGCAGTGTAGTTCTCCAACACCTGCGGACCGCATGAGACCTTCACAAATGATGAAGCTGAAGACAGCGTTCATTGTAGCAGACCCCCCTATTCCAAGGAGTTGCCGTGTGATGGCAGGCTCGTGGGTCTGATGTTCTTCCTCTCCTCTCTTCCGAGAAGAAGCGCCGGGTTGCACTTATATTTGCTTTTGCACAAGCGACTCCGTAAGGTTCGTTTGTACCTATTCGGGGCGGTACAAACGAACCTTGTAACCGTCACCGAGGACCGTCCACCATATGAATTGAGGCTTGGATTTCGGAATCATGCCATGCGATACTCTTGGACAGTACAGTTAGGACAGGCGCTTGACCGGACCGATCCGGACGACTTGCGCTTTAGCCTAAGGATTTCGGTATGGGTACGATGGCTTCTCGTAATCGCATGGTTGGCTCAGCATCACTATCGAATCGCTTTCGAGCAGCCCGCCTATGTCGTCCACACACTGGCCGCGGTATCGCTGCTGGCGCTGAACGGCTACGTACACTACCGCATCGAGACGAAACGGAGGGTGACGTGGCGCTGGGCGCTCGCTCTAAGTGCAATGGACGCGGTGGTGCTCACGGGAGGGCTGGGGATCTCCGGTGGGTTCGGGAACCCCTTCTTCGTTCTGTACTACGCCGCGCTCGCCATGTTCGCAGTGGTGTTCACCTCCTTCAAGCTCAGCTTTGCCTGGGTCACGGTGGTAGCTGTCGTGTACGCGACCCTGAGTATGACTGTAGAGCCAAGCGTCAACTTCGACATCGAGGAAGAAAAGGTCCTTTTCATGAGGATCGTCGTAATGTATGCGGTGGTAACGGTGGTAAACCTGGTGTCGCGTTTCGAACGGGTCAGAAGGAGACAGGCAGTGGAACGGGAACGAGGGTTGCAGAGGGAGCGGGTCGAGCTCTCGCAGACTATGCATGACACGATAGCCCAGTCCGCTTATGTGATCGGGCTGGGTTTAGAGACTGCGATCGATCTCGCCGAAGACCAGAACGGGGAGAACCGCGACGAGCTGCGAGCCAAGCTAAGGGCCACCCATGCGCTGTCGAAGTCGACGATGTGGGAGCTGAGGCATCCCATCGACGTAGGACCGATATTCGAGGGCAGGGAGTTGAGTCGCGTGCTGAGATCGCACGCCTCGGCATTCACGACAATCACGTCGATCTCAGCAGAAGTGGTTCAGTCCGGCGAAGAGCCAGCGCTTTCTTCGATCACCGGGCGGCTGCTTTTCTCAATAGCTCACAACGCCATGACAAACGCGCTTCGTCACTCCAACGCCACCAGGGTGATCATCTCACTATGCTTTAAGGATGACAGCCTCGCAATGTCTATATCGGACGACGGGATCGGCCTCCCGGACGACTACACAGTCCGCGGACACGGATTCAGGAACATGAGAGAAGATGCAGAGCGCATGGGAGGCAGCCTTGAAGTGGCCCCGGGAGAGTTCGGACGCGGCACGAGTGTCACCTGTATGGTTCCACAATACTCTAACCAAGGAGGCACTTGACTTGACGTCAACCGCACAGACTAGAGTGCTGCTCGTGGACGATCATGAGATCATGAGGGATGGCCTGCGGGAAGTGCTGGAGCGTTCGGGGGCCTTCGAGATTGTCGGAGAGGCTGGCGATGGCGAGACTGCGGTGAGGGTCGCTCAGAGTGTCAAGCCCGACGTGGTCATTATGGATGTCATGATGCCATTGAAGAGCGGCGTTGATGCCTGCCGGGAGATTACAGAGACACTTCCCGACACCAGAGTTCTAATGCTCACCGCAGCATCGGAAGAGGACGCTGTAATGGAGGCGCTCACCGCGGGCGCTGTGGGATACCTCCAAAAGTACTCCGGCAAGATGGACCTGCTGCGCGCCGTTCGCGACGTCGCTGAGGGCAACTTCCGTATGCCAGCCGCAGCCGTAAGGCGCGTGCTCTCCGGAATCCGCACGGCGCAACAGCGAAAGGCGGATGAGTTGAACAGACTAGGGCCTGTTCACACTAGTGGGTCTGGACATGTTATCATACACGTATGGAACTTACACAAGCTCATTACCAACTCATCGAGCCGTACCTACCCGTGCAGCGTGGCAATGTGACCATTCCAAACATACGGGTGCTCAACGCTATTCTGTACGTCGCAGAACACGGTTGCAAGTGGCGAGGGTTGCCGAGTCGTTTTGGCAACTGGCACACCGTCTACGTGCGCATGAACCGTTGGGCCAAGAGCGGAGTGCTCGACCGAGTATTCGAACAGCTTCAGCGAAAGGGGATTGTGAAGGTCACCATCGAGGTAGCTTCACTGGACAGCACCTCCGTCAAGGTGCATCCCGACGGCACGGGCGCGGCCAAAAAAACGGACCACAGTCCATCGGCAAGTCCCGAGGTGGATGGACCACCAAGCTTCATATGGTTGCCGCGGATGATCGGACACCCATAGCGTTCTCGCTCTCTCCGGGCCAGGCCCACGATGGACCGGAGGGGCGCAAACTGCTCAACCGGCTGGGGCCACAACGGGGGAATCCGCCTCTGGTGATGGATCGCGCATATTCGGGCGACCAAACACGCCGATTGGCGTTCGATATGGGGTTCACGCCTGTTGTTCCACCACTGAAAAGTCGAGTGAACCCCTGGGAGTATGACAAAGAACTGTACAAGAGGCGGAATGAAGTGGAGCGTCTATTCCGTCGATTGAAGGGGTATCGAAGAGTATTCACGCGCTATGACAAGCTCGATGCGCTCTATGCCGGCTTTGTCTTGTTCGCAATCATCTTCGACGCTCTACGTAGTGTGAACAGGCCCTAACCCAACGGGAGCGCGAGATACTCACGCTGTTCGCGCAGGGGCAGTCTTACGCTAAGATCGCTGAGGCTAGGGGAAATCAGCCGTTGACGATCCGAAACGCCATCTACGGTATCCAAGACAAGCTTGGAATCGAGACAAAACAGGGGCTGGTGGTCTGGGCAGTACGAAGTGGTCTGCTGGATGACATGGAGCCGATCAATTGATGCCACCGCGCCGCGATCAGGCCTGCCGTTTTGTAATTCCATTGATACCACAAAAACGCTCCGCTACAGTCGGGGCTCAACGCTCAGACTGACGGGATGCAACTCAGGAATCAAGGAGGGGAACATTGAAAAGTAGAGTGATCGCAGGGGTGCTAGGGATCTTGCTCGGAACACTAGGGGTTCACAAGTTCTATCTAGGATATGTCGGGACGGGCCTAGTACATGTCGTGCTGACCGTTCTCATCATAACCGCCCCCATCAGCTCCATTGTCGGTCTGATCGAAGGCATCCTGTACTTGACGAAGACTGACGAGGATTTCCAAGACACCTACGTGGCGAATCGGAAACCCTGGTTCTAACCAGAACAGCCGACGATTCCAAAAGCAGTTAGCGATGGCCCGCGCCGACGGCTCCTAGCCCTCGCGGCGCTAATCCCTCCACCGTCAATGAGAAGCGCAGTCGAAGCGACAAGCGGCCTGGAGGGTGGGGGTCCGGCAACCGTACGCCGCATTTGCGGAAGACACGATTTGACCATCACCTGTAGATACACGCACGGGTGGTGGCCCCGCCGTGGATTCTGCTAATAGTGATCTAGACCACTCGGCCTAACGGCTGCTACTATGCGGCTGAGTAGCCTATGGACGGGAGTGTCATGTACTGCACAAGCTGTGGCACCGAGAACGATGGCGGTGCAAGGTTCTGCAAGAGCTGCGGAAAAGCCATGGCAGAGCCAGAGCCGGGCGTAGGGGGATTCGAGCCTGGGCTCCCCGGGGGCACTGGACCGCCTCTTCGCGTACCCAACTACCTCGTACAGGCCATTCTCGTAACGATTTTCTGCTGCCTGCCCTTCGGAATTGTGTCCATCGTCTACGCAGCCCAAGTCAATGGAAAGATCGCAAGCGGAGACGTAAGAGAGGCGATGCGGTTGTCAGATCTAGCCAAGCTCTGGGTATGGGTGTCTTTCGGCACCGGCATTGCCATATACGGCATCTTCGTCATCCTCCCTGTGCTGGCCCTCTTTGGTAACTACTAGCCCCTTGTCCAGCCAAAGATCTGGCTATGAATGTCCATCTTCGCCATTCCACCAAGAGGGTGAACCCAGCAACCGAATGCATGCCCGCCGGCAACGCGCAGTTCGATGCACTGCCTCGACTCGGAATGGCATTGGACAATTGTAGTGGGTAGACCTCTGGGCGGTAGCGGCACATGCTCCGCGCGGGGACAGCCACACTTGTCAAATGCCCCATGGAGGCTGCCTGCCTGAATGACAAGAATGGCGCAGCGGCCGCATGTCCGGGCCGAAACTCTCCAGGTACGCATCCGAACGGGACAACACCTCAAAATGATGGCTGTCACTCGGACGCCTCACAATCTCCAGTACCCAGACCGATAAGGACATCACCCAATCAACCAGCTCGCCACCGTAACCAGCTTCCGCCCAGATCAATCGCAGGTACGGAAGCCCTCCTACCAGCTTGTTGATGACCAACTTTGCACCATCTCGGTCCCGGATGTCAGCCGAATGCAAGTCTAAGACTTTGAGAACATCCTCTCAGGTGGGGCGTCGCACTGCCCACGGTGACAATATCTCGCTAGCCGACACGGCCAATTCTAGGCAGCTTCATCCTGTTTTGGGCGCTCACTAGACTGCCAATCGGCCGTTTAACTCTTCCCACGACTTAGAGTAATTCGGCACGGGTCGTCCTGACGGAGGCATCAGTACATGGGACCTTTCGCTGCAACGACTGTGCGCCTGATCGTGCCCGTGCTCATCCTGAGGTGGCCTTTGGGGGGGTTAATTGCATCCGTAGTGGCGGACGCGCTCGATGTCGTGCTAATTGCAGCCATTCGCTCAGGCATGTTTGAGGACTACACGAGCACGGACAAACTACTGGACACATACATGCTGGCGTTTGCTGCGCTCGTCTCACTGCGATGGCAGAATCGGATAGCGAGAACTGCCAGCATCGCGCTTTTCGGGTACAGGGTCGTAGGGGTGGCCATACTACAGTTAACCGAAGCACGATGGGTTCTGTTCGTATTCCCTAGTGTGTTCGACTTCTTCTATGTTTATCACTTAGTTACGACTAGGTGGTTTCCTGCTCTGGAGGTCAATGGATACCGCATGTTGGTTTACGTCTTGCTGATTTTAAGTGGGATGAAACTCGTCCAAGAGTTCATTCTTCACATTATCGAGTTTCGTCCACTGTGCTGGATGAATTGGCACATATCTGAACTCGGCGGAACAGGACCAGGCTCGATAGTGTTCAATGTATGGATGAGATTGAAGGAGTACGTTTTGCTCATAGGCAGCCAAGTTTGGGAAATGGAGCGAGAGTTCGTTCTTGGACTCGTCAAGCTCGCACCGGGTATCGAGTTCAAGTCGTCAGTCACGGCTAACGGAGATTTGCCGCTTGTGCGTCTAATCGAGTCCGTCGTGGAGACGGTGCCGCGGGTGAGCGAGTACGAACGCCAATGCATTCGTTTCAGATGAGGAGAACTTCAGACTGGCAGCAATCGGTTCTGCTGGTAACGACATGCGTGGCCGGGTTGTTCTGGCAGTTTCTCGTAGCAGCTTTCGCGGTTGCGGTTGGTCTTGGGTATGTCTCTAGCTCCCAAGCCGACGGAATAGGATATGAAGACCGCAAAGGAACATCCGCCGGCATGGACTGTCTTTCGCCGACCGGAGACCCAAATTCCGTCGAATCGAAACTCTTTGCCTTAAGCTGCATGGGTTTGCACACGTCCTACAGCACGTGGACAGTGCAGACAGACTCCCTGGCAGACTGTATCGCCAGATCGGCACCTGGGTCACAGAGTGTCGCAAATGAGGTGACATGCACTTGGCTGAAACGCGGCAATTGGCGGTGTTCGATGTTGCCGTTCTTCAACGGTCCGCACGCTGCGTGTCTGAGGCACGACATGAACTACGCAACGCTTCAGTATCTCGATGGACCAGCAGGATTTCACAGACTTGATGAGTATTGGAATCCTCGGAACAAACATCTTGCAGACGATCGGTTCAGAAATGATATGAGAGAGTCTTCAAGCGACGCGCCGTGGCCTGTAGACAGAGCCTTATGGGGTGTGAGTGCATTTCTGCACTGGTTCACGAACAGAGCGAACAACAAGACTTGGCCGGTTACGGTTCACGACATAGAGGACACGCGGGAGCACCCGTACTTTCGAAAGTGCGACATTCCAACCGTGAAGGATGTTAGAGTCAACCTTCGCGGTCACAATGCACAGGCCGGATGGACATACGCTCCGGGATGCGTCGATGAGATAGAGGCCGACAGCTATAGGGTATGTTGGAAGGTCGATCTGCCGGCTCACATGTACATTGTGTACCCCCACGCATTGACTGAATTCTGCCGCACCTCTGACGCCGCCTCCGCCGAGGCGAAGTTCACAGTTCCGTCAGTGATCTTCGGATGGCGATCGGTCAAGCTGGTATCGGTGGAGGTCAGGCCAGACGACATAGTGTACGGAGGGCCGATTGGGTCGGAAACGATTCTGGGTAGCAGCATGCTGGATCGCGTCCTTGGTGGAGCGTACTACCCAGTTCAGAAACTGGATCTAGCTGCTGCAAGATAGGGTCCAATTTGGGGTTATCTACTTGACGCCACCGCATCAAGTAGATAATTGCCGAGCAATTGAGCTAGAGTGCCAGTGGCGAGCACCTCTGACACCGTGTGCGTTATAGGCGGCTGTAAGTAATCCGGAATGTCACAGCGCATCCAGGCGTGTGACATAGGAGCCATAACGAAGCGGTTTTCCTCAACCGCCTGGACCGAACCGGACGTGGTCCGGTACGCCGCTCGGGTTTCGGTGTGGAGTCGCTGGCTCGTCACAGGGTTCCAGTTTGCTTACCGGCCAGGCTTCTGGTATTACGGTCACTCCGAGTTCGTGTTCCTGCACGTGTCGCTGATGACGGTCAGTGGCCTGGTCCATTACCGGCTCTTGGCGAACAGGTCGGTTACATGGCGCTGGTTGCTTGTTCTCAGCGCCATGGACTTGGTCCTGATCACCGCCAGTATCATTCTCCAGCACGGGTTGGAGGGCTTCCTCTTCCTGGCCTACTGCCCGGTCCTTGCGCCGTTCGTCCTGGTCTTCCTGTCACTGTGACTCGGATTGGCCTGTACGACGATAACCGCCGTCGTATATGTTCTCGTATGCTTGAGGGTCGGCCTCGGTCTCGACCTTGTTGCGGGCGATGAAGAGGTGCTGCTGGCCAGGTTGGCGACGATGTACGTCCTTGTGTTGTGCGTCAGTCTCCTCGCCCGTTTCGAACGCACGAGGAGGCAGGCATCGGTGGAAAGGGAGCGTCACTTACAGCAGGAACGTATCGAGCTCTCCCAGACGGTCCCCGACACGACTGCCCAGACTGCCTACATGATCGGCTTGGGGATCCACAGGGTCAGGGAGCTGTCTGACGAGGCAAACGAGGAGATGATGGCGGCTCTGGATTCGACCTCCACGCTGTCGAAGTCGGCCATGTGGGAGCTGAGACGGCCCATCGACGCAGGCCACATCTTCGAGGGCAGAGAACTGGGGCACGTCTTGTGGTCTCACAGTGCGACCTTCGAGAAGATCACAGCCGCCCTTACACAGATGCCGCAGTCGGGGACCGAGCTCCCGCTTGCTATGGAGACGTGAGCCTGTATCTTCTCAATAGCGCACGACGCGCTGACCAACACGTTCATGCGCGCCCGGCCCGGCAGGGTCGACTTCGAGGATGGCCGGATCAGGCTGTCCGTCTCGGGCAACGGTGTGGGTCTCCCCGCCTGCCATGCTGAGCGCAGCCGTGGCTTCAACGGCATGAGGGCGGATTCTGAGCGGATGGGCGGAACATTCGTCGTGGAAGGCGACCAAGAGGGAGGCGGCACGACCATTGCCATGCGTGGTTCCCTTTGACGCGGATGAAAGAGGAGGGTGAGATGTCTCCAGCAGCTCGGATAAGGGTGATGGTCGTGGACGACCACTCTAATCATGAGTTACGGCTTACGGGACGCTTTGGAAGCATCGAGGCGGATACAGGTGGTGGGTCAGGCTGGTGACGGAGAGGAGGCGGTGAGGACGGTGGAAGAGCTGCGACCTGAGGTCATCGTCATGGATTTGATGGCGCCGAACAAGGATGGCATTGATGCCTGTCAGCAGATCATGGAGCATCTGCCCGATGCGGGGGTGCCGGTACTGACGGCATCGACCGAAATGGATGCGGTGATTGAGTCGGTCGCCGCCGGTTCGAAAGGCTACTTTCAGAAGTACTCCCCCCCGGAGGAACTAGTGGAAGCCGTTCTGGATATGGCTGAAGACCGGATACGGATGAGCGAGCAACCACTGAAAGAGGCCTTCGCGATGATTCGAACCGAGCATTGGTTCGCCCTCCGTGGAGATTCGGACGAGTTGACGGTGCTGGAACGTGAGACCCTGACGCTGTTCGCCAGCGGCAGGTTGTACACGCAGGTCTCCGAGGTGAGGGGCAACAGCGATGTCACAGTGCGGAACACCATGCACCGGATTCAGGACAAGCTGGGAGTCAAGACGAAACAGGAATTCGTGATCTGGGCTGTGCGGAACGGCCTGGTGGACGATGTGGTAGTGGGATACTGACTCTATGGTCAGCTACTTGCTCGGTGTCAGAGACAACATTCAGGTTGGCGCGTGAACGTCTAGCCCCTACAGCCAGATCTCGCCGAATGCAGGTTCGCAATATGAACACAGCGATTCCAAGCTATGCCACAATAGCGGTAGGCTGCACTCAGACCCATGAGACCTGCAGAGCCAGCGCTCCTCTGCGAGCACGTATAGCGGTTAAGGAGAAGACATCAATGTGCTGCACAGGCTGCGGCAACAAGAACGACGTCGGGGCAGAGTTCTGCAAGAGCTGCGACAAGCCCATAGCTGAGTCGATGCCAAGCGCGAGGAGATTAGAGGGTGAGCCCACATAGGCAGTCGGGCTGCCACCTCACATACGCAATTACCTGGTGCAGGCCATTCTCGTAACAATCTTCTGCTACCTGCCCTTCGGAATCGTGTCCATCGTCTACGCTGCCCAGGTGTACGGGAAACTCCAAGCGGAAGATATCGTGGGCGCTCGGTAGGCCTCTGCCAACGCAAGGAGTTGGGCGTGGGTATCGCTCGGAGTAGGACTCGCCGGTGTCGCACTATATGGGCTGCACATCATCGACGCTGTGGGGCTCGGGTCGTCCTAATGCTTAGGGTGTACTCGTTTTCGTCCCGAGTAACGTACGTCAGCCTGGCGCTTCTGGGACTCGCGGGCCTTGGAGTGCTGTACGCCGTCGATCCCCGGAACCCGGGCAGTTACCCCGTCTGCCCGTTCCTTGGGCTGACCGGGTGCTACTGTCCCGGTTGCGGCACGCTGCGCGCTCTGCATAGTTTACTCTACGGCCATTTCGCGAGCGCGTTCGGCTACAACCCACTGGCAGTGCTGTCGCTGCCGTTCGTTGCCTACTCCTACGCCACGGGAGCGATGCGGGCATTCCAGGTGCCCGCGCCCCGCCCGGCCTTTCTTCACTCGCGTTGGATATGGACCCTGCTGGCTGTAGTCGTCATATTCTGGGCACTCAGAAACATACCCGTCGGCCCACTAGCTGCGCTGGCCCCCTAGCCAGAGGGTATGGGGCGGCTGACCTCATTCAGATAGATGCCGTACACAATCAGGGCCGGTGCATGGACATGGACTGAACCTACCTTCAACGTATGACGGTGCGCATGGGTGGCAGGTTGCCGTCGCCAGTATCCGGTAGAGGGAAACCCGAGACATCATCGTTAGCCCACCCAAGAAGACTGTAACTGGCCACTGCAGTGGGGGGTAGCCTTGGATGATTAATCCTCTTGATCTGCCGATGCTGCACCGCCCCCCCGCCCCCTAGTCTCTAGGTCTCTAGCAGCCTGTCTGAGGATTGATTGATGGGCCTTTGGTACAGGCGAGGTCAGACGGCGACAGCTATTGTTGCCGGGTGCAGCCACTGACGGACCAATAGTTTCGTACGCCTCACTGTGCCGACCACCCCGACGATGTTCGAGACACTTGTAGCAATCCTGTTGGTCGGTGTTTGGCGAAGCTGAGCCGCCCCAAACCGGAACAGCTTGAGCAGGTTGTGACCGGTGCAGATCAGCGACCACTCGCCTCTGACCTTCTCCAGGCCCCGCAGCAGGAACTGGCGGAAGCCTCGTCCCTGCTTGATCTGGCCGAACACCGGCTCCACCGTCTGCATCCGCAGAGCGTAGCGCTGCCGACCCCGTTTGGTGTGCAGCTTCCGGCGCATCCTATCCCTGGCAGACAGATGACCGGGTATGCGACCCCGGGGCGACGGCGGCACAACTGTGCCGTGGCGGGTCCGCTCCGGCGCCACGAACGGGTCCACACACAGCCCGTAGAGACCATCGACCGCCTGTGCAGAGTAGTAGCCTGCGTCGGCGGACACCTCTTTGGGCACTGCGCCGACGTTGTCTATGGCCTCCTCCACCATCGCCACCGCCTGCTGCTTGTCCGAACTCTGGTTGGTGGCCTGAGCCGCCACGATCACCTGGTGGCCGCTGTCCACCACCGCCTGACAGTTGTAAGCCTGCATGAAGTCCCGTCCGCCCGGCGCAGGCATGATACGCGACTCAGCATCGGTGAAGTTGCGCTGGGCTTTGTCGTCGGGCACCCCCGAATGGTCCTTGCCCGCAGCCTCGGCCTGCTCCGCAGACGCCTGAGCCTCCGCCTCTAACGACGCCATCGCCTCCCGTATCTTCTCCAACCGCCCCTCCCGAAAGGACAACTCCTGCGGCAACTCGTCCCCACGCTTGCTCTGTCCGTACCGCCGGTCCTCATCCTCATCAACCTCCTGGGCACGCCGCAGCAACTCCGCTACCTCCGCCGCCAACTGCGCTTCCTTCTCCTTCATCCGACCGTAACTCATCGCCTTGTGCCTGGATGCGTTGGCCCTCACCTTGGTGCCGTCCAACGCCACGTGACCCAGCTTCACCAGACCCGCCTGCCGGCACAACGCCAATACCTGCAGGAACAGGCTTGACAGCGCTTCCAGATTGTCCTTGCGGAAATCCGGCGTGTTGTTCGCCGCCAACACCCGGAAGGCTATGTCCTCGTGGAGCCGCTGGGCGATGCGGCGGGAGGACGCCACCCCCACGCAGTAGCCGTACAGCAGCACCTTGACCATCATCCGTGGATGATACGGTGGCCCGCCTCTGCTCTCCCGCTCGTAGCGGGCGGTGATCTCAGACAGCTCCAACTGGTCGACGACGTCGGAGATGAAGTAAGCCAGATGGTCATCCGGCAACCACTCCCGCAATGCCGCTGGCAGCAACAACTGCTGGTCTGGATCATAGGGACGGTACGTCTTGCTCATCGCCGCCTCCACGCTACTGGACTGCGCCTATTACACCCCCGAGAACACTCGCCTACCGTGTTTCTCGGACAGGCTGCTAGCCCACCACCTGTTGGCAGAGCCGCGGCGGGCAGGAGGCAGGCTCTATTAGGTACATCGACTAGCGTCACCACACTACTAATCTGGACAGCGGCCAGTTTCT
Source organism: Dehalococcoidia bacterium (assembly GCA_965217705.1). Classification (GTDB taxonomy): domain Bacteria; phylum Chloroflexota; class Dehalococcoidia; order Lucifugimonadales; family CATOSD01; genus CATOSD01. Next base: position 880,862 of record CBDCJA010000002.1, read on the forward strand.
TTCAAACGGTAACGACCGGCCGGACAAAGCAGGCTCTCGAGATCCGTCGGTAGGACGATATCTATGCCGTCGACGTCGCCGCCGTCGACGATAATCTCAGAGGCCCGGCTAGGGTCGGTGGTTATGCCGCCGCTGCCGTCGTACCATCCCACAAAATCTCGATATCCCGGAACTGCGACCTCTATGACGAATGATCCGAATGATCCCGCTTGGAACCAAAAGTAACCCTCAGACACAGTGAATGTACTGAGTTCGTTCTGCCCTCGCTTAGCGAACAAGAAAATCGTCTCAAGCGGGTGCCCCTCTGTGTCGGTGATTACTCCCGTGATAGAGTACACGTCGGGCGGGATCAGAACCTCGAGAACTTCGAAGGTTGCTTCGGCTATTTTCTGGTCCCCCCAATATACCTGGACCCAGTGCCGCCCCACCGCCGGTTGGTAATTTAGCTCTAAGTGAGCGGTCTTTCGCCCTTCCCCAGTAGGCAACGACACGTCCGCCGGATATCGTTGGTATGCAAAGCCATCCTCATAATAGAGAGCTACCTCAATCGGCAGGTCTCCGAGACCGCCGGTGTGCCCGTAGGAGAAATCCAGGTTCATGAAAATACGGTACGTGTTTTGTAGTTCTAAAGTAGGAGTAAGGGCAGAGACGGGAAGACCACCTTCGGAGAGGCTCAAATATGCGCCCTCGATTTGCCCATTGATGACAGCGATCTCGGGATCGACGGGGGTGTCGTCAATGAACGACAGGTCATAAGGCTCGGTGCCGTCGTGCCAGCGGGCGATCACCTTCTCGATGGTGGCGTCCGTCTCCTGAGATGCGTATGTGATGAAGGCCTCCCTAATGTGACACATCCACCTGCTGTAGTTATCGCCGCACTCGTTTGCAGGTTCAAACACGGTGTGCAGGTACAGGCGCCGGAAAGCCTGGCGGAAATTGATTTCGTCCATGTTGCGGTGGAAGTCCCGGAAGACACGCTCCCCCAATGCGTAAAAGCAGTGGCCGTAAGCACCGCAAAGTCTGGGATGGTACGGGTCAGTCACTGCTTCAAACTCGGCGATGTTTCGAGCTATGGGGCAGGGTCTTTCGTCCGCACGACCCTCCAGCGGGTCTGCACAAGACCAACCCATCCTAGCGGTTAGGGGGCAGGGTTCACCGTCAATCGGATACTCGACAACGAGCTCCAAGAATGTGGCTGCACCCTCCGTTATCCAGCCTGGCCCCCTTCTCCAGTAGTAGTGGGCCGCTTCATGGCTGATGACCTCAAGCAGATATGATCGGTTGCGCTCTTCGACCGAAAACGATACATGGGTGCCATGGTTTGCGGCAAGCGCTCCTTCCCGGCCCCCCTCAAATGTGTAGATCACCTGTCGCCGTGGGAAAGGAAGCCCCATGAACCCCTCAATGCTCCGCACGGCATGTTCCAAGATGTCCATGGTGTCATCAAGTCCCGGCTGTAGGCGGATGATCGTCAACTCCGTCTCCCCCGCCAGAGGCAGGGTGATAGTCCGCTCCTCCACGGTGACATGCTCGGGGTCCAGCAGTTTGTCCAGCAGGTCAGGGTCGACAAGAGAGTGGATCGTGGCGATAATCTTCGCCTCTTGGTCCGTTACACCGTCAGCGATGCTGGGATGGGACATTAGCCTGTCAAGTTCCCCCGTCCTCCCGAGATATCCGAGGGACTCAAGGGCTGGGTAGTTCCTGCCTTCCAAGACCCACGGCTCCTCGAGCAAGTCTTCCAGATGCCCCGCATCTGCCAGACGAATCAGCCCCCGAAATGCATTGAACTCGACCCTGTCAATACCGTCTTCGACCCAAGGAAGGTCCCAGATTCTTGTGGCCAGTTCTGGCATGGTGTCGCGGAGTTCGCCAATAGCATTCTGAACCTGCTCATCTCGCTTTCGGTCCACACCAGCGGCTACAGGCTCAATGTCAGATTGCGGCGGGGGCAGGGCGGGCCTTGGTGTGCGTGTGGCTGTAGGCGTGGGTGTTGCAGTCGGCAAGGGCGTCGGCGTGGCTGTGGGCGTCGCGGTCTGAGTGGGCGTGGTCGTGGGAACTGGAGTGGGCGTGGCGGTGGGAACGGGTGATGGTGTAGCAATGGGAGTGGCGATCCGAGTGGGTGTAGGCGTGGGAACTGGAGTGGGCGTGGCGGTGGGAACGGGTGATGGTGTAGCAATGGGAGTGGCGATCCGTGTGGGTGTAGGCGTGCCTGTTTGGGTGGCCGTTGCTGTAGGAACGGATGTCGTTGTGGCCGTGGTGCTAGGAAGAATCTTGGCCACCGGCGAAGGGGTCGGCTCATCGGAACATCCGGGCAGGAGTATGGCGAGGAGTATCGCGCCCGCGAGCAGCATACTGTTTGCAATGGACTTTGACATTTCGTTCCTCTCTCCTTACGTCGTATGATTGCCTGGACTTTTCGGTGCCCATAACAAGGCTTGCCGCCCGAAAAGCAGCCCTCGTCAACGTAAATCGTACTGAGCTTCCAGGCCGGATATAAGGAGCAAATGTCTATTTTGCTCTAGGAATTGGTCTATAGGAATTGCATAGGCAAATGCCCTCAGGGGCCTATGCCTATGACGCAGCAGGTCTCAGCCCGGCGTGTTCAGGAAGCGACGTGGACGTGCAACGGGACTCCCATCGGCTGCGGGTCGGGGAATGGCGGGGAGCGCGCGGGACGTGGGAGTGACTGTCGAAATCGCTGCGGCGGTCTGAAACAAGCCGGAGGCCCCCGCCGTTACGGCAGGGGCCTCTTCGCTGGTCGCTCCGTTGCCTGTCGGCCTGATTCGCCGGTTCCCGGCGGACCACCAGGGGGCAAGGTCGGCGTCAGATTACAGCGCCAACCTGACCCGCAAGGTGAAGGTACTTGATTTTATCAAGTCTGGGTGGACGAGAGGGGCTACTCCGTCATACTGACGAAACCGGAGCCGGATCGTGATTGGATATGCCGCCGTCAGGGCCGGACACTCCGTCCGCTTCCTACGCGCCGACGGCTTCTTCAGAGCGATGGCACAGGCGAGAGTCGATCACTCCACCGACAAGACCTTCCGCTCCTTCCTCTCCCCCGACCTGCTCATCCTCGACGACCTCGGCCTCCTCAGGATGACCCAACAGCAGTCCATGGACCTCTACGAACTGGTCATCGCCAGGCACCGGACCGCCAGCTTCGTCATCACCTCCAACAGGGCGGTGGATGAGTGGCTTGGCCTCTTCGATGACCCCATCCTGGCCAACAGCGTCCTTGACCGTCTCGCTAACGCCAGCTACCAGATCGTCATCGAGGGCCAAAGCTACCGGGAACGTCTGTCCCCGCACAGGGCTCTGCTGGATGGACTGGACGGAAAGGAGGTGGTTGACTCTCTAACTGCTCGGTGATAATTGTCCGAATACCCCGGTGACCAAGCGTGTTCACCCTCTTGACCAAGTGGTACATAGTTCCTGAATACGCATTGTTGTTGGTCTACGATTATGTCACCTGCTAACTGGTCAGCGAAAATGTCACCCCATGAGGGATTTGACATTGAACCAGCAGGAACAGACCAGGATCCAAGTACTAAACAGCGTTCTGGAATACGGCCTACCCATCGCCCAGGCTTCGGAGATCATGGGATTGAGCCAACGCCACACCAAGCGTCTTCTCGCGGCCTATCGCAGAGACGGTCCCGCCGCACTGGCCCACGGGAACCGAGGACGGAGGCCCCACAACGCCGTCCCCGAGGCCGCCGCGGCCGCAGTGGTGGAGTTGGTCGGTTAACACTACGCCGGCGCCAACCATACTCACCTTACCGAACTGCTCAGGGAGCGCGAGGCCATCGACCTGAGCCGTCCCACGGTGCGCCGCATCCTGACCAGGGCAGGCATGGGCAGCCCGCGCAGTCGTCGCTCTCCGCAGCACCGGTTCCGGAGGCGGCACATGCCCCAGAAGGGCATGCTGGTACAGGTCGATGGCAGTCACCACCGCTGGCTCGAAGAGCGGGGGCCGAAGCTTGTGTTGCTGCTGGCGGTGGACGACGCTACCGGTGCTGTGGCCCAGGCGATCTTCCGCACCACGGAAGACACCCGAGGCTACATGGTGCTCCTTGAGGGCCTCATCCGACAGTGGGGAGTCCCGCTGGCCCTGTACAGCGACAGACATTCGGCCTTCAAGCACAACGTCCGCCTGACACAGGCGCCTGCCGAACCCACCCAGTTCACAAAGATGATGCAACAGTTGGGCATCCGGCAGATCTTCGCGCTCTCTCCCCAGGCCAAGGGGAGGGTGGAACGGATGACGTCGACCTTCCAGGACCGCCTGATCACCGAGTTGCGCCTGACCGGCGCCAGCACAATCGACCAGGCCAATGCCGTCCTTGAGGAGTTCCTGCCCCGGTTCAACGCCCGGTTCTCAGTCGCAGCCGAACAGCCCGAGACAGCATACCGCCCACTGCCCGCCGAACTGTCTCTGAGCGAGACCATCAGCCTCAAGCATACGCGCAAGGTGGCCCGGGACAACACGGTCAAATACCAGTGGCGAGTCCTGCAACTATTGCCCGGGATGGACCGGCCAAGCTACGCCGGTCTACGGGTGGAGGTCCTGGAGCGGGCTGACGGCCAGCTGATGATCAGGTATCACGGAGAGAGGGTAGACTTTCAGGAATCGCCCCAGCCCCCGTCCTCGCTGTGGGGAGCTACCAATCCCAACTCCGTCGGCTCGGAGCTCCAACCCATCGCCGACGACCCCGCCAACGGCCACCTTAACGGGGCTCACCGGTCACTCCTGGACTCTCTGGAACCCACCGGTGAGGAAAAGGCCGGTGCCGAAGGAATGGGCATCAGGGCTAAGCGTGGTGCGGGAAAGCCGGTTCGCCACTCGTTGCACCGGACGCCCACTCAGGCCCAGCGGGCACGCTGGGAGGCGGTACAGAAGTCCAAGCGGCAGGGACTCTCGCTGCGCGCCATCGTGCGCAAGCTGGGAATGTCACGGGTTACCACCACGAAGTACGCCCTGGCGGAGAGTCCTCCCACCAAACGCTTCAGCGCCAAAGAGCGTGCCAAGGCGGAGGCGCTCGCCGCATCGATGGTAGCCGCGGATTAGCCAGGGTGACATTTTCACTTAGGGTGACGTAATCGCTGGACAACAACATACGCATGGCCTATAGACCATGAATATCGGCACAGGGTACGTTCCACAAGCCGGTCCTGGCCGATTATCGTCTTCCGAATCTCAGTCTGGAGAGCGTGGTCAAACCGCGCTTCTCTTTCGACTAGCTCGTTTATCTGGCGAAAACCTGCAAAGTCCGTCATGGCGATTCAACATCTCGTATCCTAAGCTCCGCGAGCAGCCTAGCTCGAAGGCTACTCGACCACCCAAGTGTATTTCTGCGACTACTACGTCGCTACGGGTGGCTGAGGGCCGCGCTGCCCGGCGGCGTACTACACGTCTGAGCTCCTGCCCACACAGTTGCACCGGTAGGTCGATCCGGCTGAAGGGTTGCCTGATCTCACTAATCTGAAGCTCCAGTGAAGATTCTCACAGTGCTACCGCCTAACTGCTCGAACGGGGTCGGAGCATCCGCTACGGTTACAGGCGCTGACCCAATATGCGTCCTTTGGCCTTCCTGGGTCATCTGCCGCGTAGGTGTCAACCAGATTCTTCACAAGGAATTGGCAGGCTATCGTGGAATCCGAAAAACCATCCCAACTAATGTTGCAGCGAGGGAAAATTTCATCCCAATAGACGTTGTAGTAGTCTGATCCTGCTGCTGGCTCCCAAGTGATGCGAGTGATGTCCTCAGCCGCGATATATGTGACTAGAACGTTCGTGGGGCCAGGTGGTCTTCTGTCGATCCATTCGGCGAATTTACTTGACTCTGAACATCCGCCGCTGTTGCAGGCGGTGATATAGTAATAACTGCAATCCCCGCCGCCAATGTGGCAGGTCCTGAACCTACTATATATGCTTCTATCACTTGGACTGGTATGCAAGAAAGTCGGTTCCAGGACGCGATCGCCAATCTTGCTGCAATAACTGGGGCGGCATTCATCGTCTATGTCGTGGTAAACATTGTAATAGTCCGCGCCGGCAACCGGATCCCAGTTGATACGGTGTGCTGAAACATCTCGAGAAAACGTGGCATTGGTTGGTGCCGAGGGTGGGGGTAAGGGCTCGGGTGTAGCAGTCGAGGTGGGTTCAGGCGTGGCCGTGGGTTCAGGCGTGGCCGTGGGCTCAGGCGTGGCCGTGGGTTCAGGCCTGGCCGTGGGTTCGGGCTTGGCCGTGGGTTCGGGCGTGGCCGTGGGTTCAGGCGTGGCCGTGGGTTCAGGCGTGGCGGTAGGCTCAGGCGTCGGCTCCGGAGTGCTCGTCGGGACAGGGGTATAGGTCGGCTGCGGTGTGGGCGTCGGCTCGGGAGTGTATGTCGGTGGCGGCGTCGGATCGAAGATTCTCTCTTCGGGACGGTCGCCAGTACCTGGACTCTCGGCTGTAGGAGTCGGCGTGAGGATGTTAGTGGAGACCAGCTCGGGCGCGGGAGTCGGGCTTGGGTCGCTCCCGAACATGCCACAGGCTATGGTCACTGGCAGGATCAGGACAGATACTATCAGGAGTGATGAGCTCTTGGCGCCCATTGCTTCGATACCTCCGATTACCAGGAGCCGGTATTATACGTTGGGAGGAGAGTCGGTAGACGGTTTGTCGTCTCCGCAGGCCATTATCAGAGCGATGGCTAGCAGCCAAAACAGTCTGGTGCATCTAGGCCCAGTCGACGTACTTGCATTCGAGCGAAAAAGCCCCAAGGCTCTCATGGCATTACCTCCTATGACTCGAAGCCGGTTCAAGGTCGCCGAGTCGGAGCTCGAGAGGGGAGAAGCATCCGCGTTTTGGCCAAGGTGCATGTGGCTACATCCACAACAGGGCGAATGCCCCACTCAGATAGGGCATTTGAGTGCCTGGGAATGACTTTACCTATATCTTCGACCACCTGAAGGGTGAAGCTAACATTGTCACCGTCACCGCCGTAAGTGCCAGGCCGGGGAATATGGCGACCCACGGCGCAGCTCGAATGTCTTGTATAGATTCGGCCATCATGCTGCCCCACGACGGTGTAGCTGGCTGGATTCCCAGGTTCAGGAAGCTCAGCGTTGCTTCCATGAGGATGGACAGCCCGAAGTGAAGCGTCAGCAGCGCAATGATGGGGTTGATAGCAATGGACAGGCTGAAGTCGCCGCTGGCCTTGAGGGCTGCCACCTCGTCCCGGACGGCGCGGGCGATTCTTGGCCATAGGACGAGGGTCACCGCAATTACAAGGCTCATCAGGCCCGGACCAAAAGCCACCGTGACCAGAATTGCGAAGAGCAGCAGGGGGAACGCGGGTATGTTGTCCAACGCTCCTGTGATTACCTTGTCAACGTTGCCGCCAGCGTAGCCGGAGAGCAGGCCCAGGCCCCCGCCCATCACAGCGACGGGAATCAGGGAGAGGAGCGCCACCGCGAGGCTGGACCTCGTGCCGTAAAGCAACCGGCTCATGATGTCGCGTCCCAAAACGTCGGTCCCCAGCAGGTTTCCAGCTCCGGGGGACGACAATCTGTCAGATACTGATACTTGAAGTGGGTCATGCGTCGCCATGATCGGCGCGAGGACGGCCACGACAAGCAGGAATCCAATGACAGTCAAGGGAACCCAAGGCACCTTCCGTGCGATGGACATGGGTGGGTTGATATCTTCAGTGCCGACTGACTGCCCGCTGGCTGGTCGGGCCGCAGCCCTAGCTTCGAGCCGGCGTAGGAGCAAGCTCGCGACCAGGCTGAAGCCCAGAACTATCACCGCCATCCCCGCTGCCGCCATGGCTACCCCCTGGATCACGGGATAGTCACGCCCGTGGACGGCCTTGACAGCCAACCAGCCGATGCCGGGCACAAGAAATACGGTCTCGACCACGATCGCGCCGGCAAGGAACCCGCCGAACAGTGCGGGCGCCCATATCAGGAGGTTGCCGAAGCAGCGTAACAAGCACGCCCCCGCCGGCAGTCCATTGCCGAGGGACGACCCGTTGTCCTCACCATCCAGGACTTCCACGATGCTGGAGCGTATGATCCGGACCATAACTGCCCCGGTGAAAGTTGCCAGTACCAGAGAGGGCAAGACAAGCTCGCTCATCGGGCTGCCCCACGACGGCCGCAGGACTAGAACTAACATGAGGGCGAGCCAGAAGCCAGGTACTCCCACGCCTAACACGGCCGCTCCCCCCACCACGCGGTCAATCAAACTGCCGCGTCGGGCGGCGGCTAAGACACCCACTGGGATGGAGACGGCTACCGCGAGTATCATTGTCAGGGACAGCAACGACAGGGTAGAAGGCAGACGCTCGAAAATCAGGTCGCTGACCGCAGTGCCGCTAACAACAAAGGAGTAACCGAAGTCGCCTCTGGCCATACGGCCAACCCAGTCCGGATATTGCGCCGCCCTAGCCACCCGGGAACTGCCGAAACCAAACTCCTCAAAGGGGTCCCCCGGCACTACATGCGTGAGGATAAACACCGCCACTGAAAGGACGAACAACAGTACGACACCCGTGATGAGGCGGGAAACGACATAGGTCCTGAAATCTCCGGGGGCACGGGGAACACCGGAACCCCCAACGTCCGCGACATGCGATATATCTTGAGGATTGCGGTATGGTTTGCCTGTGAGAGTCATCGCCGTTCCTCCTTGTGTATCAATCCAGTGTTGACCGAGGCGAAGATCGGGCGGGGTTGCGGCTTGGCCATCTCCGTCAGCCCCCCGGCAGTGCGGTCAGCCCGCGGGCCTGCTTACCCCAGCAGGCAACGGAGCCGTCCCGTGTTACGCCGCAGGTGTAATCCACCCCGGCACTGACCGAGATGAACTCCCCCTTCGGTGGCGTGGCTTGACCAAGAACATTGCCGTACCCTCCCTCGTTGGAGCCCCAGCATTCGACGGAGCCGTCGGCCCTCACCCCGCAGGTGTGTAATCCTCCAGCGCTGACGGCGGCGAACTCCCCTGGCGGCGGCGTGGCCTGGCCATCTTCATCATCGCCCCAGCATTCGACGGAGCCGTCGCGCCTGATCCCGCAGGTGTGGTAGTCCCCGGCGCTGACGGAGTCGAACTCCCCGGACGGCGACCTGGCCTGGCCAGAACCATCATAGCCCCAGCATTCGACGGAGCCGTCGCGCCTGATCCCGCAGGTGTGGCTATTCCCGGCGCTGACGGACACGAAAACCAGCGATGAGACAGTGGTGTTGGACACGGCGGCGTCTGAAGGAGTGGGATCCGGCTCGTCGGAACACCCGGTCAGCAGGATGGCGAGCGCTGCGATAGCCGTCAGCAGCTTGACAAATAACTTTGACATTGCTCTCACGATTTCAGCTTCCTTAACCATTGACGGCCCCCATCACTTGACCGTTCTTCGAACGGAAGGCCGCCCGGGCCGCGGAGGTAGCGGCAACACGGGCCGCTGCGACCGCTGTCTCCACACAGTCGAGGACTGGGATTCCTCGTCTACCGGTGCGGGTCATCGCTCTTCTCTCCTAACGTCGCATAATTGCCTGGACTTTTCGGTGCCCATGACAAGGCTTGCCGCCCGAAAAGCAGCCCTCGTCAACGTAAATCGTACTGAGCTTCCAGGCCGGATATAAGGTGCAAATGTCTATTTTGCTCTAGGCATTTGTCTATAGGAATTGCATAGGCAAATGCCCTCAGAGGCCTATGCCGCAGCAGGTCTCAGCCCGGCGTGTTCAGGAAGCGGCGTTGACGCTCGACGGGACTCCCATCGGAGTCGGGGGAATGGCGGGGAGCGCACGGGGCGCAGCCGTGAGCGTCGGAATCACTGTGGCGGTCTGAAACAAGCCAGAGGCCCCCGCCGTTACAGCAGGGGCCTCGTCGCTGCCGGAGACGTTACCTGTCGGGCCGCTTCGCCGGTTCCTGGCAGACCGACGGCGGGGCAGGAGGCTTGCGGCGCGAATGCTGCGGGTCTGCCTTGCCGTGAGACGTTGGGCGGGCGGTGGAGGGGCTATCGAGTCATGGGGAGGTAGTGCGGGAGAAGTTCAGCCGAGCTCTCGGTCCACCAGTCCGTTTCGCACGGCCCAGACGACGATCTCCTGCTTGCTGCCGAATCCCAGCTTGTCCTGTATGTGGTAGATGGTGTTGCGGACCGTCGAAGAGCGGTTGCCCCTGGACTCGGCGATGGCGGCGTACGACATGCCCTGAGCGAACTGTGCGAGTATCTCCTTCTCCCTCACCGTCAGCTCCTTCCGCCGTGGCGAATCGATATCCTCCGGCAGGTGGCGCAGCCGCCTGAACACCCGTCTCATCACGTCACGCGGCATCCGGTACTCGCCTCCGGCTACGTCCCTGACCATGGCCAGCAGCTGCTCCGTCCCGGTGAACTTCTGAAGGTATCCGTCGGCGCCGGCGGCCACCGCCTCTATGACGGCGTCCTTCTCGGTGGAAGCGGTCAGCATGAGCACCCTGACGTCCGCCAGGGCGTCTATGATCTCCCGGCACGCATCTATCCCGTCCCTGCCCGGCATCAGCACGTCCATGATGATGAGGTCCGGGACCACCTCCTTCGCCACCCGCTCCGCCTCCTCGCCGTCTCCGGCGTGTCCCACCACCTCGAACTCGCCGGTCCGCTCCAGCAGTTGCTGGAGACCGTCACGCATCACCGGGTGATCATCCACCAGCAAGACTCTGGTCGGTGTTGAAGCCATTTCAGATCCCTCCTCTCATGTGCCTGTAGGGAAGTTCGCAGGTCACCGCCGTTCTCCACTCGGACCCGCTCACCTCCACGACGAGCCTGCCGCCCATGCGCTCGGCGTCCTCCCTCATGTTCCTGAAGCCCTGGCCGCGCGTAGCGTAGTCATCGGGGAGACCGGTCCCGTCGTCGGCTATCGACATCCGCAGGCCGTCCCCCTCGAAGTCCAGGCCGACGCGGACATGACTCGCATGGGAGTGGCGGAGCGCGTTGGTCAGGGCGTTGAAGGCGATGGAGAATAGCGCGCCCCGCGTTGCGGTGGGCAAGGGCGGCTCGACGCCCGACTGCACCATCTCGGCGGGAATGGAGGAGATGGTCGAGAAGGTCGCCGCCAGCGACTCCAGCACCCCGCCAAGCTCCATCCCCTCGAAGATCTCCCCGATCTCCATCGGGTGCCTCAGCTCCCACATCGCCGACCTGGACAGGGCTGAGGTCTCTTCAAGTGTGGACATCAGCTCCTCGTTCGACCGGTCGGCAAGCTCCTTCGCCCGCTCGATGCCCATCCCGATCATGTAGGCGGACTGGGCCATCGTGTTGTGGATGGCGTGAGAGAGCTGTATGCGCTCCCGCTGGAGCGCCCGCGCCCTCTCCACCGCTTCCATCCTCCTGGTCCGCTCCACCCTGGAGATCAGGTTGACGACGACCACCACCGTGTACATCCCGGCTACCCTTATGAGCAGTATCTCCTCGTCATTGGCAGAGAAGTCCAGACCCGGCTCGACGGCGAGGCAGAGGGCCGCGTAGACGGCCGCCGCCATCGTGACCCAGACGAAGGTGAGCCTGACCGATCCGAAGACCACGGCGAACATGGCGAGGGACGGGTAGTACCCCACGAAGAAGGGGGACTCGTACCCCCGGTGCGCCGCAACGCCGCCGCTCAGCATCGCCAGGTCCAGGGTGCTCAGCGCGAGCATCCACCGCCAGGACACGGTCCTTTCCGTGGCGAGCCGGTAGTGCAGGTATCCGTTGGTGGCGAACAGCAGCGCTGCAAGGGCTGCGTTCGGCGCATACACCACCTCGTCGACGTTGAGCGGGTACAGCCATGCGAAAGTGGCAATAGACAGGACGAACCAGCGTCCCCAGACATAGACCCTGGCAACGCGGCGCAGCTCGCCGGGCTCCGGCAGGTCGAGGCTGCGCAGGAAGGCCGGAAGCGCGCTGGCCGCTGTGCTCACTGGATTCAGGACTCGTCTCCGTCAGGTTGGATTACGGCAGATGGCGGCTGGAGTGAGATATGTCCCTCTACCCGGGGCGGTGTGTAGACGGCGGAGTAATAATGGACCACGTGGGCGGCTCGACAGCCTGATTAGGGTGTCGCTGTCCACAATCACTCCGCCATTGACGGAGCAGTTTGCGGGGATTGCGGAAGGTGGACTGTGAAGGGTATGTATCCGCTCTGGCGCACAACTTGAAGAAGGCGGTGAGGCGTGTGGGCGACTTCCTGGGACCACCCGAGCCTGCCATTGCGCAAGAACCTCTGGCTGCGCTGATCGGATAGTGTAAATGGCGACGAAGCGTTGAGCTGGGACCGACGTCACTCGAAATCAGCAACAGGAAGAGTCAGTATCAGGCGACCGAGTCGTTGCGCCCGCGCGAATTGGTCGTAACCAGGGGCCACTGCATCCTGGCATTTTCAACAGTTCGTATTACTCCGCCAATGCCGCAATGATCAGTATTCCCAAGATTACAGCACTTATCAAAAGAATCCATGTCCCAATTACTATGGCCTTGAGCCAGGAGTGATTTGTTCTTGGCAGCATCCCAGTCACGCCCTATGCAAAATGCCGTGGACCATTCACGCAGTCAGCTATTTCAAGCGCCTCTGGAGGCCAACCCTACTGCAGCGAAAGTTTCAGTTCCACACCTCTGGTTTACAGATCAATGTCTACGCCCACATCACCATCGAAAGCCCAGCCGAAGGCCGAGTCTAAGGGCCCACTAATGTCGGGCAGTACATCCAGCCATTTTTCCGGAATGATGTGCAAATCTGCTGACGCAGAGGAGTCCAGCCATCCTCCGGAATTCGAGTCCAGTCCTCCGCCATCGAAAAATAGCCCGTGCCCTAACATACTGGCGTCAAGACCAACTCTCCTAGGATTGCTCAAATACCCCCCGGACGCGCTGCCGGATTCCTCAATCCACGACGCGAACTTCGGGGGATGCTCTTCCCATGGGCGCATGCGGTTGAGTGCGACGGCATAGGGTACCAAAGGGTCCGTGCCTGCAGTGTCCGCAAGCCGGACCTCGCTAAATTCCGAAGAATCGAGGTAAAATCCGAACTCGTACCACCGTATGACTTCTGCACGCCCAATATAGGTGAATACGCTTGCTTCCAGTAGTTGCCTGACAGCATGTAAAAGGCCAAAACCATAGATTAATCCGACCATCCCCAGACCTGCCCACCACACTACCCAGAGGTGTGGAAACCAAAGAAACAAGCCGACCCACATCAGTATCGACCACTGGAATATAAGCTGCTTGGTCCAGATATGCCGTCCTCGCCCAGAATGCTCACGACTCAGCAATCCTCTATCCTGCAGGTATGCTCTCAGGTGTTGCCTTATGCCTAGTCCCGGGTCGTTGAGTCGTTTCCACAATTCCGAGATGTCCTGAGATTCCTGCGGCAATGCGTCGCACAGCGCACGCTCCCACTTGTACTTGGGACCGGGCTGCTCAACCAATCGATAAACGGGATCCTCCGCCTCCACATATTCAGCGCTGCCCACGACGACCCTTAGCGTGCCCTTTTGAATCATTTCAAGGACTATCGTGACCGGAGTGCGAAAGCCTTCGTTTCGGTCCACCAGTTCGGAGACGGCGGCAGCGGGCAGGTCGCTCGGTGGCTCCGTTACTCGCGACGGCCAGTCCAGAGCAAGCCTGTCAAGCCTGTGTCGCTCCCTCCATTGTAGGAACCAGACAAACCCAAGCACCGCAAGTGCCAAGCTTACACCCACCACGCGAAAGAACCATGACGTAAGACCCGCCCAGTCAGTTCCGAAATGGCTCTCTGTTAGCAGGTAGAAACCCAATACACACGCGCTGGCAATCGCGTACACGCAGAGGCAAAGTATCAGTAAAATGGGAAACGCAACCAGCACTGCCAGGAGAAATAGAAGAAGACCCACAAGGCCGACTATAGACGGCAAGTCAGAAAAGATACCTATCCCCGCAATTACCATTCCTCCAATTAAGGCTGAAGCTGAAATCCAGCCCCGAATCTCGCGCCTAACACTTTTCAACCCCCTCGCCACTGCTTTACCTCCATAGTAGTGTCCCATCAAGTATCCGTGTTGAAACTCAACCCTCTTGTTCTGTTAAGCCGCAGCCGGCTGTGTGATCTGAGCCTCCGGCAGTGCGTTTTTGTAAGTCGCTGAAACCAGCGTCAGGTACCGTCTGCCCACTACCCACTCATCGTTGTGCTCGGCGAACACTGCGCCGACTAGACGAAGCGTAGCCAACCGGTTGGGAAGGATGCTCACCACGTCGGTCCGCCGCCTTATCTCCTTGTTCAGCCTCTCCTGTGGATTGTTCTACCAGATCTTCTTCCAGTGCTCCATCGGAAAGCTCGTGAACGCAAGTATGTCGGCTCCGGCTTCGTCCAGCATGGAAGCAGCCTGCGGGAAGCGCTCGGCGAGCTGTGCGACCACCCGCTCGTGCTGGGAATGGACTTCCTCCGCGGACGGCTGCTGGTAGATGCTGCGCACCATAGTCGCCGCCCGGGTCTGCGTACGCTTCGAGACCCGTGTCAAAGGATTGGTCATGAAGTGAGTGCGGCGTCGGCGCCAGCCAGATCCACCGAATACCGTGGCTATGGCGTCCCTCAGACCATGGTGAGCGTCCGATATGACCAGTCCTACTCCGGCAAGTCCCTTTGCCACCAGCGATCGCAGGAAGCTCAGCCAGAAGGCGCCGTCCTCACTGGTGCCCACGTCCAGGCGGACTATCTCTCTTTTGCCCTTGCCCTCTGCGTTCACCGCAGGCCCACCACCAGGCTCACGTTGACTGTCCTGCCTCCCTCCCTGGACCATCTGCGTCAGAACGTCCAGCCACAGATACGCATACGGTCCGCCGAGCCTGTATCAGTTTAGTCGGTGGTCATTTCGTGGGCCAGTGCTGCACCCCAACCGTCACTCCCGCTTTCGGGGGAATTCACAGGCTGGAACGCGGAGTCGGCCTCGACCCAAGAACCATACCGACTAAACTGATACAGGTTCCGGTCCGCCGTCCTACTTGCATTGTGCTTCTGCTTCTCTAATGGTTACGCGGTGGCTTTGTCTATGCCAGGCTACCTTCTCTTACACCACCTCTTGGGACTCTACCCCTCGGGCGAACGCGCATGCCTGCGGACCGTGTTCCTGGAGACGCCCAACTTCCTGGCAATACCGCGGATGGAATGTCCCTCGCCTTTCATCCAATACAACTCTTTCACCACCCGCCTCCCAACATATGATCCGGTGCACCTCCTGTCGGAACCCCGACAAAGATGCGCTCTGCTATCGTGTGGGTCAAGTGCAAGTTAGCGTTACTGTTTCAGTTTAGAGTCAGCACTGACAATCGGATAGCTTATCGAACCCCAAGTGAATGTTTCCCCGCCGTACGTTGGGGCAAAGTGCTTATGAGTATGGCATAGAAAGTTGTGGAAAGTCAGTGTAAGATATGCACATTTGGCACCAATTTTGCTTGTGTAATTTGCACACCACCGCTATAATGGGCGGGGACCGCGGGCCGGCCATGCCTGAACGGAGGTCGAGAGGATGAAGGACGCCGGGGAGCTTGAGCGGGAGAACGCGGCCCTGCGCGACCGCCTCTCCAGGCTGAGCCAGGCCAGCCTGCGCATCAACGAGAGCCTGGACTTCGACACCGTGCTCCAGAGGGTGCTGGACTCAGCCTGCTCGCTGACCGGCGCGCGCTACGGCGTCATCACCCTCCTGAACGAATCGGGGCGGATACAGGACTTCCTCTATTCCGGGCTGACTCCCGAGGAGAGCCGGCGGTTCGCCGAATTTCCCAACGGGATGCTGTTCTTCGAGTACCTGAGCAGCATCGGCGAGCCGCTGCGACTGCGGGACTTCCACAGCTACGTCAGGGAGTTGGGGCTGCCCGAGTTCCGCCCGCCGATGTCGGTGAGCTCGCCCCTTCCCTTCCTGGCCGCGCCCATCCGCCACCTGGGGGAGAGCGTCGGGGCCTTCTACGTCGGCGAGAAGGAGCTGGAGTTCACCCCCGAAGACGAGGAGACCCTGGTGATGTTCGCCTCCCAGGCGGCGCTGGTCATCGCCAACGCCCGCCGCCACCGGGAGGAGCAGCGTACGAGGACCGACCTTGAGACCCTGGTGAACACCACCCCCGTGGGGGTGTTGGTCCTCGACGCCGGCACCGGCGAAGTCCGCTCCATCAACCGGGAGGCGAGGCGGATCGTCAGCGGCCTGTGCGCGCCCGACGGCTCGGCGGAGCAGCTCCTCGAAGTGCTGACCTTCCGGCGGGCCGACGGCCGGGAGGTCTCCCTGGTGGAGTTCCCCCTGGCCCAGGGGTTGCGCACGGGGGAGACGGTGCGGGCCGAGGAGATCGTCCTCCAGTCCCCCGGCGGGCGGAGCGTCACCACCCTGGTCAACGCCACGCCCATCTTCTCGGAGGAGGGGGAGGAGGGCGAGGTCGAGTCGGTGGTCGTGACCATTCAGGACATGACGCCGATGGAGGAGCTGGAGCGGCTGCGTGCCGAGTTCCTGGGCATGGTGAGCCACGAGCTGCGGACGCCCCTGGCCGCCGTCAAGGGATCGGTGGACACCCTTCTGGAATCCGCCTCCGACCTGGACTCTGCCGAGATGACGCAGTTCTTCAGGATCATCCGCGACCAGTCCGAGAACATGCGCTACCTGTAGGCGACCTGCTGGACGTGGCCCGCATCGAGACGGGCGCCCTGCCGGTCTCCCCCGAACCCGTGGAGGCGGGCGTCCTGGTGGACGAGGCCAGGAGCAGGTTCCAGAGCGGGGGCGGAAGGAGCAACCTCGTCATCGACCTGCCGCCGGACCTGCCCCGGGTCATGGCGGACCGGCGGCGCATCGTCCAGGCGCTGGGCAACCTGCTCTCCAACGCGGCCCACCACTCGAACGAGCTGTCCCCCATCCGGGTGACCGCGGTGCGGGATGGCGTCCACGTCGCCTTCTCGGTGGCCGACGACGGCGTGGGCGTGCCCGCCGAGCGGCTGCCGCACCTGTTCCGCAAGTTCTCCCGGCTCGACGGCGAGGAGCGGGGACGTGAGATCGCCGGGTCGGGCCTGGGCCTGGCCATCTGCAAGGGGATCGTGGAGGCCCACGGCGGCCGCATCCGGGCCGAGAGCGACGGGCTTGGCCTGGGAAGCCGGTTCACCTTCACCGTTCCGGCGGTGGAGGAGACCGTCACCCTCCCCCCTCCACGGTCACGCCGGCGCAAGTCGAAGACCAGGGAGCGGCCCCGCGTCCTCTGCGTGGACGACGACCCGCAGACGCTCCGGTACGTTCGGGACGCCCTCACGAAGGCGGGCTACGCGCCCGTCGTGACCGGAGACCCGGAGGAGGTCTCCCGGCTCATGGCGGAGGAAACGCCCCGCCTGGTGCTGCTGGACATGATGCTGCCGGGCAGCGACGGCATGGAGCTGATGAAGGACATCCGCGAGGTCTCCGACGCGCCGGTCATCTTCCTCTCCGTCAACGGCCAGGAGGAGGTCGTCGCCCGGGCCTTCGACATGGGAGCGGCCGACTACGTGGTCAAGCCCTTCTCGGCGACGGAGCTTGCGGCCAGGATCAGGGCGGCCCTTCGCAAGCGTGCGGCGCCGGAGCTGGCCCAGCCCTCCGAGCCCTACGTGCGGGGAGACCTGACCGTCGACTATGCCCGGCGCAGGGTGACGGTGGCCGGAACCCCCGTGGAGCTCACCGACATCGAGTACCGGATGCTGGTCGAGCTTTCGGTCAACGCGGGGCGGGCGCTGACCCACGAGCATCTGCTGCAACGGGTCTGGGGGCCGGACAAGGGCGAGGACTCCGGGCCGGTGCGGAACATCGTCAAGAGGCTGCGCCGCAAGCTGGGCGAGGACGCGTCCAACCCGGCCTTCATCTTCGCCGTGCCCCGCGTCGGCTACCGGATGGAGAAGGGGGAGACGAAGAGACCGGAGGAGGGGTGAACTTTGGGGAGCACACTGCTACGGCAGAACGAACACCGCCTGTTCAGCACGGGCCGCAACAGGTCCGCAGCACCCTGCCTGCCTTTCCGTACAGAATGGCCCTTGTGTGCAGAATCAAGGCTGCGGGGGCGGGGCCGTCTGGACGAGCGGAGACGCGGGATTACCGTGCACGGGACCCGTTCAACCCTCAATTCTGCGCAGGGGCTTGCTTTATGTGCAAAGCCGCAGTGATGCAAGTGCCGCGATCGATCGGTTGCCCCTCTCCGAGGGGGGTCGTACCGCGAATGTTGCGTGCTCCCGTCCTGTTTCACCATGATGGCAGAGCCAAGGGCCCCGGTAGGCTCATCATCCTCCCGACCATATCTCGAAGATGGTTCTGCCCACCGTCAAAACAGGCCCAGTTGGCGTCGGAGAACCGCTCTCTCCTGGAGGAACCGTGATGAAGGTACTTCGATCCACTTTACTCATAAGAGTAGCGCTGTATGGCGGCTTGATGGTCCTTGCCGCCTCCTTATGGGCATGGGCCATTGGCGCTAACGTATTGTATGGAGTCGCTTCTGGTGCTGTTCTGGGACTGGGAGCCGCCACTTACTTGGACCAGTCCTTCGACGAAGCGCACGACGAGGGAGGTTTTCAGTCCCTGTCTGCATTCTTGGTCGGGGTCATGATTGTGCTACTGCTAATAGCCCTGTGCATCATTGCCGCGATAGTTGGCATTGCCCGGCTGGTGCTCTGACCCGACGATCACACAACTTGAGACACAACGCCAGGTGACGACGGCCACTGTTAAAGAGTGGACATCGGAACATTTCAGTGGGGAAGGAGCGCAAAGTGGCAAAGCAATTCACGGTAGCCGAATGGAAGCTCATCAGGGCCAGACTGGACGAGGACCCACGGCGGTACGGTCTGCCCCAGAGGGAGTACGGCTCGGTGCTCCTGGGGTCCTTCAACATACGAAAGTTGGGATCGGCCCGGAGCCGCAGCCCCGACACCTGGGAGTTCCTGGCCGATGTCTGCCGCAGCTTCGACCTGCTGGCCGTACAGGAGATCATGGACGACCTCAGCGGACTGCGGCGGTTGATGTCCCTACTTGGGCCGGAGTTCAGCATGGTCGTCTCGGACCTGACCGGGGTGTTTCCCGGTGAGCCTGGACTGGGTGAGCGGCTTGGATTCATCTACCGCTGGAATACGGTGGAGCGGATGGAGGTGGCCAGCGACGTCACCTACGACCGGACCAAGGTCATCGACTCTATCGCCGGCAACTACGAGGCGTTTGTCGACGACCTGGGGCCTTACTCGAAGAGGCTTGCGGACTACCGGTCGGGGAGGCGCAAGACCAAGCCCAGGCTCAAGCTGAGCGTCTTCCTGTCCTTCATCCGCCAGCCCTTCTGCGTGGCGTTCCGCATACCCGGGCATCCCGGCACCCGGCCGTATGAGTTCATGGCCGTCAACGCCCATCTCTACTTCGGGAACTACATCGACGACCGGCGCCAGGAGTTCAACGCCCTGGTCGGTTGGATAATGAGCCGGTTCAGGACCCAGAGCCACGCCTACTACCCCAACTTCGTGCTGCTGGGCGACCTCAACCTGGACTACGACAATCCCGCCAGGGACCGGGGGCGCATAGAGGAGCAAATCAAGTCGCTGAACGGGGAGTTGGATGGGGCCAACGTCAACTTCCCCTTCCTCGATGTCCACCCAGGTCGGCAGGGGGTCTTCCGGACCAATGCCCGGATGTCGGAGACCTTCGACCAGATTGGCCTGTTCAACCGGAATTCGCGTCTGCCGACATACATGGACAACTCGACAATGGGGGCCGAATCGCAAGGGCCGGACTACGGGGTGTTTGAATTCGGCAACCTCTTCAGCGAGGCGATACTGGGTCGGCCCTACCAGGAACTGTCGACCGCTGAGAGGTCGAGCTTCACGGCAAGGTTCGAGCATAAGGTGAGCGACCACATGCCTCTGTGGGTGCGGCTGCCGCTCCCGGTGGACTGAAGTTCCTCCTCCGCGTCTGCTATCGGACATAAAAAGGTGAGACGCAGGGTCTAGTTGGAGATCGACAGAGGCGTCAGCCACAAGACCATGCGAACCGTCATCAAAGTCAACTGGTTCCAAGTCCCACCGCCCATGTATACCTGAGTTTTTGGTGTCGATTGGATAACAGATATCCTGGCCCAGGAGGTCACCAGGGGTATGCGGGAAGCTGCATCGAGAGGCTTTTGGATGTCCAGCGGGGCTCCCTTCGGCTACAACCGGGTGATGGTCCAGGATGGACCCAAGAAGAGACCCAAACTGGAGCCGGACCCCGATTCGTCCCAGGTCATCAGGCGCATCTTTGACATGTCGGAGGCCGGAAAGTCGACGCTCGACATCGCCCGAACGCTCAACGACGAGGGCATCGCCAGTCCTAGGGGAAACCGCTGGGGCAAGACGACCCTCCACGCAATCCTCATCAACGAGACGTACACAGGCACATTGGTCTGGGGCTTGAACGCCAAGGACGGGGCCGACCCGGTGCGGGTGGACGATGCGTTCCCGGCAATTGTTTCCAAAGCCCAGTACAACCGTGTGGTCAAGCTGATGCGCTCACGCGCCCCCAAGGTCGTCAACCCCCGCAGGGTTGCAAGTCCCTTCCTCCTCAGCGGGCTGGTCAAGTGCAAGGCCTGCAGGCGTGCACTGACCGGCCAGTACGCCAAGAGCGGCGAGTTTCCCTATTACGTCTGTCAGACCCTCATGAAGCAGGGCAGCGGATCCTGCGACACCCCGAGGCTCAACGCTCGACGATTCGAGAACTTGGTCGTCGAAAAGATTCGCTCCAACATTCTCACCGAGGGAAACATCCGCGACTTGGTGAAGACCGTGGACGAGAAGATGGATAGAGTGGCCGCCGAGCAGCACAAGAGGCTGGAGGCCATAGACGCGGAACTTGAGGATGTGAAGCGGCACCTGAGTCGCATCTGGCACTTCATCGGGGAGACAGACAGTGTCGATATGGCCGACGCCGGAAACCACATCAGGGAACTCCGGGACCGGCAGGAACTCCTTGAGGACGAGGCGTCGGCGGCCAGGGAGATTTTGGCCGAGCGCAGGTCTGTCCTGGACGACGTGAACACCGTCGAGGCCTACGCCAAGGAAATGAGAGACTTCCTAAAGCACAGCGAACTGACCGAGCGCAAGGCCTTCATCCAGTCGTTCGTCAAGGAGATCGTGGTCATACCCGGCGACGCCCTCCTCAGGTACACGGTGCCTATGCCAGACGATAGCCTGATTCCAGGGAAGGCGATTGAGAAGTTGGCCTTGAACGACCCGGTACTTGTTTCAGTACACCGAAGCCCACCACCGTGTCCCATACTCATAACTCCGCCGTTCAGCGCAACCTCCGCGGCATCCCCGCCGCCGATGGGACTGTCCTCCGGGGTGGGGATGGTGTAGTGTATGGTGGCTCTGCCGGGCCGTACCTCTATCTCCCTCACGAACGACTTGATGAACGCCCTCGACTCGGTCAGCTCGCTCGTCTTCAGGTACTCGCTCATATCACTGGCAAACGCCGTGATCGTCTCCATCCTGTCCAGCGTAACCCTGCGCCTGGACAGCACCGCCCGCGCATCTTCAGCGGCAGCCTCCAGCCTGTTCTTGCGCTCCCTGTGCTCCTTGATGCGCTCGGTGGCGTCCCCCATCTCGATGTCCGTCGTCTCTATCACGTGCCAGATTCGCGCCAGCCGCTTCTTCACGTCCTCAAGCTCGTCGTTGATGACCTTCAGCCTCTTGCGTTCTTCCCGGGCCACCCCGTCCATCTCCTCGTCCACTATCTTCACGAGGTCTCGGATGTTGCTCTCGGTGAGAATGTTCTCCCGGATGTTGCCGATTATCAGCTCTTCGAAAGTCCTGGCGTTGAGCCTGGGAGTCTTGCATGTTCCCCTGCCCTTCTTGAGCAGCGAGTGGCAGACGTAGTAGGTGTACTTCCCGCTCTTGGCCTCCGCCGCGGTGAGCGCCTTACGGCACGTCTCGCACTTCACCAACCCGCTCAGCAGGTAGGGGCTTGAGGCTCTCCTGGGATGCACGCTCTTGGGCGCGCGAGAGCGCAGCAGCGCAGCGACCTGTCTGAACCTGCGCTTTGAGACCAGGGCCGGGAACGCCCTCTCGACGCGCACGGGCGGTGCCCCGTCCTTGGAGTGCACTCCCCAGACCACGGCGCCGGTGTAGGCCTCGTTGCTGAGAACCGTGTGGATGGTGCTCTTTAGCCACTGCTTGCCCCTGGGGCTAGCGACGCCCTCAGAGTTGAGGGCCTTCGTGATGTCAAGCGAACTCATGCCCTGCAGGGCCATGTCGAAGATACGTTTGACCACCTTGTCCGCCGGCGGGTCCGGCTCAAGCTTGGGGCGTTTCTTCGGCCCGTCGTCGACATAGACCTTCCTGTAGCCGTAGGGAGCCACCGGTGCGACCCAGAAGCCCCGCGACGCGGCCTCCCTCATCCCCCGCGTTACTTCCTGGGCCAAATTCTCGCTGTAAAACTCGTCCACGCTCTCGATGATGGCCTCCATCAGCTTGCCCGTGGGAGTGTCGTCGGCGTGCTCAGTGATGGAGGTCACCCTGATGCCCCGCCTGCGGAGCATAGACTTGAAGGCGACCGCGTGCTCGCGCTTGCGCGTGAACCGGGAGAATTTCCAGACGAGTATCTCCTGGAAGGGCGCCTGGGGCTTGCTGGCGTCGTCCAGCATTCTCCGGAACTGGGGCCTGTCGGCAACCCGCCCGCTCTCTGCCTCGTCCACGTACTCTCGTGCGACGATGTAGCCGTTCTTGCCCGCATAGTCTCTGAGCGCCCTCATCTGCGCCGACACGGACAGGTCCACGTCCTGCCTCTCGCTGGAGACCCTGGCATAGAGCGCGGCCGGCGTGTAGTCTTCCCGAAGCTTCATGTTCATACGTCATTCCTCCTCGCGGAATCTTCCCGCGACTTCTCCCGTTCCTTCAGTCTCTCGTACCGGATGGCCCTCAGCCATTCCCTCTCCTGCATGTAGTTGCGCAGTGACTCCCGTATGAGCTCGCTCATGGTGCGGCTCTCTTGCCTCATCACCGCCTGCACCTCCTCCGCCATCTCTGGGGGCAGCGAGAAGGTGATCGTCCTCGAGTTTCTCGGTGTCGTTGGCATAGCCATTTCCTCTGCATTCTATAGTAGCACATTGTCTTACTATGAATCATGCAACGACTGACTCGCAACAGTCAAGCCGGAGCGGCCGCGACACCAGCCGTATTGCACGCATACTCGGACCTCGGACTCCCGTCAGATAACCTGGTGCACCTCGGGTACGTGCTCGAAGCGGGCGTGGGCAAGCTGTGGCAGCAGGACGGACCTGTCGCGGTGGGGCACTGCCACGACCGCCACCTTGGCCAGCCGTCCGTGCCAGGTCACCGGCCGGGCCGCGACGCAGATATCGTCTGCGCGCCATAGGTCATAGCCGCTCACCCTCTCGACGTGCACCGGGTTGCCGGTCAGTATCACCCTCTCCGCAACCGACCCCGCGGCGGGCGGATAGTCGCGCCGGGGCAACAGACCCCTGAGGCATGACAGCGGTCTCTTGCTGGTCCTCAGCCTGAACCCGGGCGTCCTAGCCACGACCTTGGCCGTGAACTCCTCCGGTGATGCTGCCCCGTACCGGTCCCATTGCCCTTTCTCGCCCTTGCGCTCGTACAGCACCGCCAGGAGCGGCTGGTGGCACACAACCTCTGCCAGCCTGATGGTCAGCGAGGAGTAGGCTCTCTCGTACATCCCCTTGAGGATCACGACGTCGAACCCGGAGGCCTCCGCGAACAGCGAGAACACCTCGGGCTGCATCAGCGCCGCGGCGGCGAACCGGTCCGCCTGCCCGCACTTGCGCTTGCCCTGCGGCGCTCCCATGTGGGGATAGAGGTCGCAGAGCCGTTCCCTGACTATCTCGTATGTCTCGTGGAGAGTGGTGTGCTCCTGGGCGCCGGCCCACTCACCGGCGTCTATCACAATCTCGTATTCGCCGTTCTTCTCGCCGGTGTGGTAGCCCCTCACCCCTCTCGTGTCATTGGAGAAGACAACCGTCGCGACCCCGTATCCCTCGAGCAGCGTCTTGATCTCGTCCATGTCGGGAAAGGCGGAGAGGCCGAAGAAGTCCACGAACTCCCTCGCGACGGCCGCCGGCTGGAGCCTGGTTCTGGGAGCGCCGCCGTTCATGAGGCCGTGGCAGAACGAGTCCAGCCCGACACCGTTCATGACAGAAGCCTCTTGCCGCTGTAGCGCTCATAGAGCTCCACTATGAAGCGCTTGGACTCGACGGACAGGGCTCCCCTGGGCCTGGTGCCGACCCTGAACACCGGGTCTGACAGCACGTACTGGTATGCGCGCTCGACCTCCATGGCCTCTTCCTCGTCTGGCTCCTCACCCTCCGGGTCGAGGTACCCGGCCCTCCTGAAGAGCTCCCGGACGCTCACCCCGTACAAGGTTGCGAGCCTCCTGAGCACGTTGGGTCCCGGTTGGCGAAGCCCCTTCTCTATCTGGGAGAGGTAGGCGTTGGATATGCCGCTCTGGCGATGGATGCCCCGCAGGCTGGTGCCGCCCCTTAGCCGCCTGAGCATCTCCCCAATGGTCTCCTCCCGCCTGCCTTCTTCGTCGTTCATCATGTTCTCCTTGGCCAACCATATTGTTGCAATGTCTCATCCCCACTGCTTCAGGGCAACAGTTGGTCAACAATTGTTCAATCACAGGCAATATTTGTCAACGATATTGGCGCTTCGTGGCCAAGTCTGTTGTATTGCACCGATTCAGTTGTTAGACTACCCTAGCACAGCACAAGCGTGCTAACAACCGGCAATTCACCAGTTGAACAGCACTGAACAGGGCCAAGGCACATGAGAGACGGACAAGCGAGCGGGGAACCGCGACTCACAAAGGAGCAGGAGGCAATCAGGCGTCAGGGCCTGAGATTGCTGGCCCGCATGATCGTGCGCGCTCACCTGCGCTCCCTCATCGACGCGGACAAGAGCGGCACAGAGCCCGCCCCGTACCCCGGTGACGCTGGGTCCAGGAAGGAGGGTGAGAATGCCCGATAAGTATGCAGACATGAAGGTGATGCTGAACACCGATGCGGTGTGGCCCAGGCTTACCCGGCTCCACATGAGCCAGAACAAGCTGGCGCGCCTGGTGCGCGTGTCACCGAGCCACATGTCCCGGATCATCAACGGCAGGCGCTGCCCGTCCCCCGACCTGAGGCGCCGCATCGCGGAGGCGCTGGGCTGCCCCGAGTTCGATGAGCTGTTCGTCGTGGTGGGCGCCGATGAGTAGAGCACGGCAGGTGCCGTCGCACCTGTTTGCGCCGGACGGGTCTATGCTGCCGGAGGACTTCCCCTCGCGGTTGACTGCGCTCAAGGAGATTACAGGACTCACCTGGGAGGGGATGTCCGTCTGCCTGGGCGTGGACCCGAGACAGCTGAAGTACTGGCGTGACGGGGGATGGCCCAACGGCGGCGCCATGCTGGCGCTGGTGGAGCTTGCAACGAGGGTGCCGGGGGGTCTGGGCGTGCTGTTGAACAAGGACCTGACAGTCGTCTACGGCAAGAGGGAGTAACCGCATGGTACGCCGCCAGAAGTGGGTCTATCGCATCGAGCCGTCGGAGTTCCCACCGGACTTTGCCGAACGGCTAGAGCGTTTCAGGGAGGCTGCGGGCCTGACCTCGAGGGGTCTGGCCCGGCTGCTGCGCGTGGACAACCGGACGCTGCGCCGCTGGCGGAGGAAGGGGACGCGGCCGGATCCTGGCCATCTCGTAGCCCTGTTCGACGTTGCCGCCGGGATGGGACTGTTGCACATCCTGTTGCCGGCGGCCAAGCAACCTGTGGCCGAAGATCCAGAAGCCATCTGATTGGTCCGTTCCTAGGCCGCAAGGACTGCCTTACGGGCGCATTCGTTGACTTTGGGCGCACCTATCCCATGCACCTGATTGTGCCCGAAACAGTCCTATAACCTAGTACCTAGTCAACTTAATTATTGGAGGGATAGAGTCGGTGCAGTTTAGTGCGAGCATCCTGGATCGAGAAGCGCCAGTCGATGCTGGCACGATCCGTATTGCGTTCTTCTTGGAGTGCATGGACACGCCGCCTCAGGACAGTCTCATCAGGAACACGCCGCCTCAGACAGCCGCGGCTGAACACGCTGAGCTCGATTTCGGCCATGTTGAGCCAGCTTCCATGCTTGGGAGTGTAGTGGAACCGCAAACGTCTAGCGATGCGTCTGGCTTCGTCAGGCACAAAAGCCACATACAGGGACCCGAGTCTATGGGTGTTGAGATTGTCGAGGACAACCCGGACCGTGTCGGCTTCTGGATAGGCTTCGTCAACAAGCCACTTCATCTGGTGTGCAAAGTCCTGTCGTGTCCGCCGTTCCGTGATGGCCACGTGTCGGTAACCCGCAAGGGGTTCGATGAACATGAACAGGTTGCGTGTTCCCTGTCGTCGATACTCGGTGTCGTATCTCTCGGGCTGGCCGGGTCGTGCCGCAGTGGGTTCGCGCACGTCCGCCAACAGTTGAGTAGAGGACTCGTCGAAACACAACACGGGCTGTTTGGGATCATGCGGTTCGTGGTACACGTCCAGTACCTCCTCCATGGAAGCAACGAAGTCGGCGCTCACCTCCGGAATGCACCACTCTTTCTTCTGCCATGGCTTGAGTTCGTTTTTTTCAGACGTTTGCGAATGCCCTCGTGTGATATGGAGTCCACCAGACCCAGTTCCACAGCCTTGTCTGACAGCAGTCTCAACGTCCAGTGGTCGTGCCCGTCAGGTGCGCTGCTGCAAGCCAGGGCGATCAGGTGTGCCTCACCTTTCTCGTCCAGCTTGGGAGGTCTGCCAGGACGAGGCCGATCCACCACTGCGCCCTGTAGTCCTGCTTCGCAAAAGCGCCTTTTGATACGGTATACAGTACCTGGAGACACGTCCAGCGCCTCGGCTATCCGATGCACAGTCCAGCCGTCGTCAGCCTTCAGTAAGATCCGCGCCCTGGCAACCTCTCGTACGGAACTCGTGCCCCCTCGGACGAACTTCTGCAAAGACTCCCGCGCACCATCTGTCAGTTGGACCACATACTTCTCTCGACTCATTTCAGCACCCTCCATATGAAAGCGAGTTCATCAGAGTGTACCAGTTCTTATATTCATACAAAACTAGGTTGACTAGGTACTAGGGAATATCGGGGTCCAACCGCTCTTTGCCGACCAGAGGATAGGCAGCGTATTGTTTGGACAACTCTCATGGAACACAATTACTGATTCCGTGTTCCCATATCCGAGGGGGTGCTTCCTTTCCAAACTAATGCCTTTAGTTTCCGCAATCCGCTTGGCCCGCTCTCGCTCCTCCGGGTTAGCAAAAAGTTTGGATGATTCCGAAAATGCCCTGTCCTCGTCTCCTAATTCGTCACAGATGTACACATCCGCTTTAAGGCCGTGTTCTCTCATGAACCTTTCAATCCTACTCCGGGCCTCTCCAAAACCCACTACAACGACAACTATTATGCGGATACCACTTAAGTTTGCTCGCCTAAGAGTTTCCAGGTTCTCTCTTAGACGGTTCTACCCGTACCAGCGAAGTCATCTATCAGCACGAGGCGCTTTATGTTACCTTCACCGTCAAATCTACGCTCTAGCGTTCTGAGCGGTAACACAGCATTCGCGCCTATCTGGTTTTCACTTGCGAACAACCTACAGTAGGTCATGCCAGACTTTGCCGCCGATTGGTCAAGCGTACTAACGAGAATATCCCTCCTCACTCTTGCCCCACTCTCTATAATCATCCTCATATTTCTAGTCACCAGTTCGAACGCCTCTTTCATCTTTATCCGAAGCGCGCGTCCGTCGTACAATTTCAGGCCATTCAACAACTGAAACATGAGCCTCTGCTCACCTACGTCGTCGAATTGCCCAAGCCATCTCCTAATCTCGGAACTAGTTATGCTACGTCCCTTGTAGCGGAATTGCTGCCACACTTCGCTGAGTTCGGCGACTTCTTCCTCCTTTACCCTCATCCTTTCTTCATCTTCCAATTTCGCTCTCAAATCATCCAATTCCCGAGAATCTTCGAGGAGCTCACGGACTCCATTGTCCTTGAGCCAATCCCGGAACAACGGGATCTTCGGAGTGATATTACCCTCGCTATCTTCAACCATCACCTTTCGTCGAACGAAGTCCTGTAATGCGATTCGGAATCGCTGTTCCCCGACTGGAAAGCCGACCGAGGTCCCTGACTCGGCCCACATGGTGTCTGTGTCTACAAATGGGCGCCTGCGAAATGCCCGTCCGGCAATGATCAAGACTAGACGGCGTATCCTTCGCTGCTGTTCAGCATCACCAGACTTCTCAACTAATCCATCAGTCCAGAAATGAGCGAAGGAATTGGCGCGTATGTTTCTCAACGTGTTGTCTATTGCAGTCTCAACTTCAATCTCACTGGCATCACTGTAATGGTGTTCTACCATGAACGAAAACAGCTCTGTCGCCAGAAGCTTTGCAAAATACGGATTGCCTGCACTGTATTCGAACAGTCGATTGAGGGCAGCATCACCTATAGTAAACCAGTGCTGTACGGGCCTTGTGATGAGGTGCACGAAAGCATCTGATCTGTCAAAAGAGTCCACCTCGATCGGCCGAAATTTGTTGATCCGGTAACCATGCACATCGACAATGCGTTGCATGTTCTCCCCACCAACAAGAAGGAAACCGCAGCCCGACTGACTGCTGATCTGTCGCAAAGGCAAAAACAGAGACGCGCTGAGGTCAGTCCTTTTCAACAAGTCGGGAGGTAGGTCGTCGAATTCGTCAAGAATGAAGAGCAGTCGCAGGCCGTCAGTGGCAAGAGCCCTTTCAACTAATCCCGAAAGTGGAGCCAGACCATTTGTGAAGTCAGGAGGAGGCACGTCCCTTAGAATCGGGATGCTTGCGTTCATCGCTCGAGCTAGAACGTCGCCCAAGTTTCGCAAGGTACTATGGGCGTCCTTGCCTACATAATCTCCACTCCCTTTACTGATCACGACCCAGTTCGAGTCTGGGTCTGACTCGAGGCGTTCAGCAACGGCATTGGCCAAAGAGGTCTTACCAACACGCTTGTGTCCATAAATGAACCCAGACCCAACCGTCTTCAATCTTGTCAGGCGAAGCAGTCGATTCAATTCTTCCTCGCGTCCAATTAGTTCGTCACTAGACTCTACTGCCTCAAGCGAGTAAGGTTCGGCCCCTTCCACCTCATCCCAGTTCAAGTCTTCTCGTTGTGCTGCAACTTCGAAGCCGTATTCAAGGTAAGTTCTTCCATGCGGTCTGAGCCACGAGAATTGCAGAAGCAGCATAGCTTGAGAAGCAGGCACCAGAACCCTTACCTGTACATCAATGACAAAGGAGTTGCCAGGTTGGATGGTGCCAAGCTCGATTTCTGTAACCGTCCCACAGGCGGTGGGGTGACGAAAAGCGAGGAGTCCTGGTAGTCTTGGGTATGAAGCACAATCCCCAAGCAGGACTCCCGCCGATGACCAGAGTACGATTCACGCTTCCGCAGGTCAAGCTCCATCCGGACACTCGACCGCTGGCCTGTCCACACTGCGGCTCTGTGTTCCTGAACAGACACGGAGCGGTCGCCAAGCCCGTCAAGGACCTCTACGTCAGCCAGGTGACCGTACACAGATACCGTTGCGTCGACTGCCGCCGCACGTTCCGACACTATCCGCAGGGCGTGGACGGCCACGACCAGAGCCTGAGGCTGCGGGGGCTGGCCGCGCTGAGCTGGGGCCTGGGGCTGTCGCTGCGATCGGCGAGCCACCTGCTGGCCGCCCTGGGCCGCGAGCTGTCGAGGATGAGCGTGTGGCGCGACGTGCAGGAGTCTGGGTCTGGGGCGCTGAGCGGCTGGCTGAGCAGGGCGCGCGGCCAGGTGAGGCTGATGGGCGCCGACGAGACTGTTGTCAAACTGAAGGGCGAGAAGACGGTGGTCGGGTTCGTCACAGACGCAGAGAGTGGCCGGCTTGTGGGGATGGACGTGTTGGTTGAGCGTGACGGCGAGGGCTTCGTGAGGTGGCTTGAGGGATACGTGGGCAAGTTCGGAGTGGAGGCTATGGTCACAGACGACCTGAGCACCTACAAGCCTGTGGTGGAGCGGCTGGGAGTGGACCACCAGGTATGCGTCGCGCACGTGCGCAAGAACGTGAAGAACCGTCTCGGCGAGATAGAGGGAGAGGAATGGGACTACTACAAGGAGAGGATATGGTGGCTGCTGACCGAGTTGCCGCAGTGGGGTGGTCGAGAGTTGCTTGAGATGGAGCGTTGGGTGAGGAGGAATGCGAAGCTGAGGCGGCTGGTGGTGGAGTTGTGTCAGAAGTGGAGGAGCCTGTTATGCCACCGGCGAGCGCCGGGTATGCCGCAGACCAACAACTGTACCGAGAGGGCGATAGGCAGAAGCAAGATAAGATACAAGACCATCAGAGGGTACAAGAGCATGAAGGGGATGATGAACGGATTGGGACTGACGCAGTGGGTATGGAGTGGAGAGGAAGGCCTTGACCTCGGCGAGTTGATGGCGGCCTAGAACACGGAGTTCTTTCAGGGGGACTGCGTGCCTTCGGACTCCGCCCACATCTCCCCACCGCCTACGGGACGGTTACCGATTTCTGAGGTCTGTACAGATAGACTATCATCTGCTATGACCTCTTCAAGCTTCAAATCTCTGGCAGGTCCATTGCCGTCGTTCGTGATTCTGACTTTGAGGCTAATGTTCTCATCCGGCCTCTGAAGTGGGTGTTTCCTGGGAATTGCTGAAATGCGCAGATTTGGAGCCGTCCTCGCTTCTAGTGCATTGAAATGAGCTTCTACCGACGATCGCAATTGGCGACCTAACGTCCCAAGTATCCGATCAGCAATATCAGTGCCGAAAGACTCTGCCTCAGCTACAAATTTTTGGCAGGCGCCTATGGCGTCATCACGCGTGTGGATGGGATCGGTATCCTTGCTATTTACATAGGGATACTCTGAACAAGTCTGGTGTGTTGTGGCATAGTAATATGCCATGCACAAAGCAGAGATGTTTGGGGTGAAGACACGATGGACCAGCCAACATTTGCCGACTTGGAATACGAGAGCAAGAAGCGCAAGACCCGGCGGGAGATATTCCTTGAGCGCATGGACGGTCTGATCCCGTGGGAACAGTTCGTAGAACGCATCCGCCCGTTCTATCCCAGGGCAGGCCGGGGCCGGCGACCCTATGAGTTGTCTGTGATGCTGCGGATTCACTGCGTGCAGATGTTCTACAACCTCAGTGATCCTGGTATGGAGGACATACTCTACGAGGTCGAGTCGGTGAGACGGTTCGTAGGGTTGAGGCTGTCGGGCCCGCTCCCGGACGAGACGACGATCCTGAACTTCCGCCATCTGCTGGAAGAGCACGAGTTGGGACAGGGTCTGTTCGAGGAGATCAACCGTCATCTGGAGTCTCAGGGGCTGCGGCTTCGGGAGGGAACGATCGTGGACGCGAGCATCATCGAGGCGCCATCGTCAACGAAGAATCGTGCGGGTAAGCGAGACCCTGAGATGCGTCAGACGAAGAAGGGAAATGAGTGGCGCTTCGGGATGAAGGTACACGTCGGTGCGGACGCTGAGACGGGAGTAGTACATAGCGTGACGACGACGCCCGCGAACGTTCATGACGTGACGGAGGCTCACCGACTGCTGCACGGCGGAGAGAATCGGGTGTGGGGCGATGCGGGGTATCAGGGAGTCGACAAGCGATTGGAGAATCGCGAGTTGGATGTGGACTGGCAGATAGCGATGAGGCCCGGGAGACGTCGGCAACTGGAGCCGGGAAGCTATGAGGCGCTTAAGGAGAAGCGCAAGGCGTCGACCAGGGCGAAGGTGGAGCATCCGTTCCTGTACGTGAAGCGGCACTTCGGATACGCCAAGGTGCGTTACCGAGGGTTGGCAAAGAACACGCAACGACTGACGTTGCTACTGGGGATGACGAACTTGATAAGGGCGGAGCGGTACTTGGCAGCCTGACGAGGGCGAAGTGCGCCCAAGCTGGACAAACGAACGTAGATACGCCTTAGCGGAGCCGTTTCAGGACCACAAGACCTCTATCGACACACCGCAGGAGGAAGAAACACCTCGGACAGTCCACTTACTGTCCATCACATACGAGATACCCTCAGTTGTTCAGAGGTTCCCTAGTCTTCTACCGCGTAAAATAGAGCGTTCACTCGCTCCTGACTCAGAGCTTTGGGCAATAGCGGTGAGAGGACATATCTAGTCGAATGTCGGTTGAGTAATTGCATCAATCCCTGTCGGAAGGCGTTAAGTCGCTCTAAACTGGGTGTGACATCAACTGCACGTTCAATATCATCCACAATCATACTGACGTGGTTAGTGAGGCCTTTCAACTTTTCGAAGTTCTGGTCCCCTGGATCAACACTAGCTGCTTTGTAGAGCTGCTGCTGTAGTGTCCGGTCAAACAAGGACCCCGTCATTGCCTCTATTTTGTCAAAGTCCAATGCAGTTGGTGACTCACGAAGTACCCACAACAACCATGACGCAGTGAAACGTTGTAACTCCGAAGAGGCTCGGTTAGAAAAGACATGCGGCGTAGCTCGGGAAGCATCGATGCCGTGGTGGAGAAGAACTGTACGTGCAAAGTTCTCGAAAGCACTGACTCTTTCATCACTTTCGGCCTCGCTTAGTCGACTAGCGGCTGACTGGACTTCCTCCATCTGCGGTCTGTCGATTTCGTCGGGCATGACCAGTCCTCCCATTGGTGGACTCTGCTTTCATTCTGCTGCGGTTCACAGACACATCTAGCCGCGCTGTGGATCCGAAAGACAGCGCTATTTACCATGCCATTTGAGTCTGCCACACGGGATTCCACTTGGATTGACCGTGCCATACTAGCACACTCGCATCCGTACTACACTTGCCAGCACGGAATTGAGAGTCGCAACTAAAGCCTATGAATGTTCAGGCCAATGTATGCAATTTGGCCGACCGTCCAGGCGCTCGCCACGCGCGTCCCAGCGGCCTCACCCTCTCCAGCAGGCTCCTGTGCGAGACCTGCAGCGGAACGCTGACCCCAGTCCGTCCCATCTCGTCCCGCGCCACGCGCAGGAAGTGGGTCTGCGCGATTTCGTCCTCGAACACCACCAGCACCAGGGGCCGGGTCCCGTGGTCGTCGGTGGGCCTATGCGATGAGTAGTACCTGAGGTAGGGGGCGAGCCTGGCTCTCATCGTCACGGGGCGCACTGCCCTTCGCTCCCACTCCAGGAAGAACGGCGTCACGAAATCGTTCCTCGACAGAACGCCAAACGCGTCCGGGTGAATCGAGCGCATCCCGCCCTCGTGGGGAAAGTACCTCGAGGCCCTGCGGGGCGGATCGAGCCGGACGACCCGGATCGACCGCGAGTGCGCCTGCCTCTCAAGGACCGCTAGGAACCAGTGCACCGAGTCTGTGTGATCGGAGTACCTCAGAAGCTGTCGGCTCCTTCCACCCGACACGTTACGCCAGTCGAGCGGTCCCCGCGGGTCAGCCGGCGCAACACTCCAGCGCTTCTTCGCCGCGCCCACCGAGGCGCGGTCCCTGCGGGCCAGCAATGTCAGCCCCCTGTCGGCGAGCGCCAGGCGGCGGGCTCCATCGACGTGGAGGTCGGCGGCGAGCCTCAGCTCATGTAGGCCGCGCAACACCTCCGACAGCCTCGACCGGCGCACGCCGAGAAGCTCCCCCAGGTGCGCGGGGGCGATCCACGGCCAGTCCGATAGAAGGTCGAGTGTGCGCTTCTCGGTCGCCTTGAGCACGACGGGCAGCGCCCAGTCGGGCGGGTTGTCATCCGAGCCATAGTGTGAGAGCTCTTCTGGAAGCGATGCCCGTTCCGGCGTCTTCTCCGTGGGCCACGCTTCACGCGGCCTGGTGCGGGCAAGCGCGGTGCGTAGGTCGAGGAGCGCCGGTCCGGAGGGCGCACGCCAGATGGGCGTGCCCGCTCCGGCGGACGCGACGTCGCTCTCCAGGGCGAGGTACGTCATGAACGGCGCGCCGGCGACCAGCCTCCGGGTGTGCCTGAGCCGGACCTCGTCGAGCATGAGCAACAGCACGGCGCTGGGCCGGAACGCCTCCCTGAGCCGCCACAGGCGCTTCGAGAACGCGGTCCTCTCAGCGGTGAGCCCCTGCCTGACGACGGCGAGGGTCCTCCCATCAGATAGCGTCACGGCGGCGTCCATCGGCATGGCGCGGTACCACCTGAATCGTATGGGATAGGCGGCGTTGGAGATGGCGGAGGCGAGGCGGTAGACGACGGCGACGGCGTCCAGGCGCTCCATGAGCACCCGCCGGCGCTGCTCTGATACGGGACAGTGTCGGAGCAGATCGTCCACTGTCATGCCCTCGTTGCGGGCCAGGAAGTGCAGGCCCGCCGCGTTGAGGCAGTAGCGGCGGGTCGGGGGTATCCCCACCGCCGCGTGCGCGACAGAATCGACCAGGTCCGCACTCTCAAGCTTTCGCACCGCCTCGTAGACCGAGCCACTCGACCTACCGGAGACGGCCGCCATCTCCAGCCGGTCGAGGAACGGCATCGCCGCCAGCCTCCTCAGCAGCTCCGTCTCGCACCCGCCGGGCTTCATTCCTCACGCTCCTCGCTCCCGGCAGGCTCGGTGGGAGGCCGGTTGTGCTTGCTGCGCTGCTTTCTCCGGTCTTCGGTGTCCCCGGGGGCGTTGTTGGCTGGCTCGCCCGCCGGAGTGCTCTCCCCCCTCTTCACGGCGCGGCCGACCTTCTGAAATCTCCTCACTCGCTTTCTGGCCTCGGCCTGCTGGCCCGCCAACTCCTCGTCCGTGGTGACGTAGGAGGACGCGGCGGCGCGGACCCGGTCGGCCAGTCCGGGGTCTCCCGGGTCCGGCCTTCTCACCATCATCGAGAAGGCGGGCATGCGCTCGGTGCCGACCGTGGCGCGGACGTAGCAGTGGTGCACCGGGAGCGACACGATGTCGTCTTCGGACACCCGGTCTCTCCCAAGCTCCCACACCAGCTGCCGGGCGTCGGACCCGGACACCTGGAAGATCGCAAGGCAGCCCACGTTGGCGAGCAGGGTGTCGCGCATGGTGGGAGAGATGTCGTCCAGCTTGGCGAGGCTCTGGGTGGCCAGTATGAACGAGGCCCCGAACTTGCCAAGCTCCGAGAGCATCGACTCGTAGTCCACGCCGGGCATCGACTGCATCTCGTCCACCACCACCAGCGCGCCGCGGCGCTCGTGCGGCGGCAGGCCGGCCTGCTCGCGTATCACGCCGTCCACCAGGTTGAGCAGCGACGCGCCCACCAGCGCCGCCACGTCCCTGCCCACGACACCCTGTGCGGTGGAGACGAACAGTATGCCTCCCTCCCGGACGACCCTCCGCAGGTCGATGGTGGATCGGGGCTGGCCGAGGATGGCGCGCGCCCTCTTGGACGAGGCGTAGTAGGAGAGCCTCGTCTGCACGGGGGCCAGGGCGTCGGCGCGGGTCTCGCGCCTCCAGTTGCCGAAGTCCCTGGCCCACCACTCCAGCAGGTAGGTGTCCGAGACCCTGGTCATGACGCCGGCGCGGTAGACGTCGTCTCCGATGAGCCTGAGGCCGTCCAGGATGGTGAGCTGCTCGTGGGGGGCCGTGTCGGGGTGCTCGTTGGCCTCGTGGATGGTCTTGACGGTCTGCTCCAGGATGGACTGCATCCTGGGTCCCCACTGGTCCCACAGGCCCCTGGCCACGCGCACCACGGAGTCCGCGGTGCGGTCGCGGTCGGAGAAGACGCCGGTGTCCAGCAGGTTGATGCCGGGAGCCCCCCGCTCGTCGGCCAGGTCGATGAGCCGCACCCTGTCCACGAGCGACTCCGGGACCTGCTCGAGCAGGGCTCCCACGAGGTCCGCGTGGGGGTCGACGACGACTATGGCGTCCGGGTCCCTGCCCCCGGCCTTCTCCCTCATCTTGTGGGAGACTATGTGGTGCATGAGGGTGGACTTGCCCATACGAGTGCGCGCCACGTAGAGGTGGTGGCGCCTCAGCAGGTCCTTGGGGAACCTTATCTCCCTGGGCTTTCCCGCCGTGGTCTCGCCCACCGGCGCGCCGCCCCTTATGCCCCTCGAGGATGGAATGAGCGCCTTCGCGCCCGACCTCGCCACCAGCGGAGTCTCGTCGCGCTCCCCGGGCGGGTGCCACAGGGATGCGGCCTCGCGCACCCCCAGGACGCTGCGGCCGCCGAACAGCCCCCCGGTCGCGTGGTGGAGTCCCGTGTAGGGGACGGCGGCGGGCTTCACCCTGCTCACCTTGAACCGGGCCCCGGCGGGGTGTTCGTAGTGCCGGTAGGCGGCGGCGACGGGGGCGAGCAGGCTCCTGGCCCGCTCCGCGGTGCCGCCGGGGGGCAGGATGGCCGTCACCCGGATCTCGCCGCTGAAGGCGACCTGGGAGACCTTCTCCCTGATGAGCAGAGGGTCGTAGACGCGGCTCCTGGCCTTCTTCCAGCGGTGCCATGCCCAGCCGCCGGCGGCCAGGGCGGCGGCTATGCCCGCGCCGAGCAGCACCGCCTTCCACGTCTCCCCCGCCTGCACCCAGAAGTAGCCCTTCAGCGCCGCCAGCGCCGCCAACCCCAGCACCGCCATTGTCACGCCCTGGTTGCGGTCGGTGCGCATCCGGTTGGTCTCCAAGTCCTGGGGCGGCGTCGCCGGACGCCCGTGGACCCTCTCCATGTGGGGCTGCGACCAGTCGGGTCCCAGGGAGTTGAGCATCAGCCTCGCCACGACGCGCTCGCCCTCGTTGAGGTCGGACAGGGAGCCCAGGATGGCGATGAGCGGGTCCGAGCCGGGATCGAGCAGATCGTCGTCGCGGAACACTCTCAGTGGGACGTACTCCGGGCCGCTCGTTCTGAGCGTCATGCTCCAGGCCCGCTCGTCCTCTTCGAGGCGCAGCGGATCGACCTCCGGCGGCACCTCGTGGATGCGGGCCTGGGGGTAGCGCGCGGCTATCTGGCCGCGCACCACCCGGTCGTCCACGCAGCGGGCCATCAGCGTCACGCCGTCGATGTCCCCGGCCATCTCCAGGGAGAAGGGTTCGGGCACTGCGATGGAACCGAGCATGTTCTCCACGCCCAGCAGCGTGCGTTCGCCGGTCCTGGGCGGCGTCACCGCCAGCAGCACCGGCCGGTCGGGCTTCGAGTCTCCGAACAGTATCTTAAGGCGGTTCAGTCTCATTGGGTTACTCCTCTCTCCTGGTGCATTGCATTGGTTGTGTACGGTCTGTGCTCCGATAGCCTGGCTTACTCACCCTGGTCTGACTCGCTCACCTCCGTCTTCCTCGCCTCCACGGGCCAGGCCGTGCGCATCGTCTCCTCGTCAGTGCCTGCCCGGCCTCCACTCGATGACCTCCGTCTCCTCCGGCGTGGCCTCGACGCGCACGGGGAAGCGGTTGCCTCGCGCCAGCAGCAGCCCGTCACCACGAGGGCACGACAGCAGCCAGCGCTGGAGGTCCTGGGGCAGGTCGAAGGCGTCGCCCACCGTGCTGATTGCGGCGGCGTCCTGCTGCAAGAGCAGCTTGAAGGCGGCGTTCTGGAGAAGCGCACGGCCGGAGTGACCGGTGATCGCCCTCGAGGAGTCCTCCGACAGCAGGTCCTGGACGTCCTGGGTGATGAACTGGAGTCCCAGGCGGTGCTTGCGCGCGCGCTTGGCCATGCTCACCATGAACGCCGCGCCCTCCGGGTGCTGCATGATCGACCACACCTCGTCCACGACCAGCAGCCGGGGCCTGGGGTCCAGTGCGGCCGCGGCCCACACCGTCTCGGTGCACACCATCGCCGCCGCGGGGCGAAGCTCCGGCTCCAGCAGCCGCAGGTCGAAGACCGTCACCGGCGCCTCGTTGCCGAGCAGGTCGTCGCCCTCGTCCGAGAGCAGGTGGCGGAGGCTGCCGGTGGCGAAGGGCCGCAGCAGCAGGGCAAGACCAGGGTCTCCCGCGTCGCTCCCTTGCAGGTATGCGTAAAAGTCCCTGAAGCCGGTGCGGTCCCTGGGTGTGGCGTAATAGCCCGCCAGTGCGTGGTCGAGGGCGGCCCTTCGCTCGGCTGGGAGCCGCTCTCCCACCATCACCTCGATGAGGCGTCTCAGGCTGCCGATGCGCTGGAGCAACTCCTCGGAGTCGCCCCGGTCTATGACGAAGGGGTTCATGCCCTGGCCGGGGACGCCGGGGGAGAGCACCCTGCCTCCGGCAGCCCTTGCCATGTCGGCGTACTCGCCCTCCGGGTCGATGACGTAGGCGGTCACGCCCCGGCACAGGCCCCTGAGCACGCCGAGCTTGGTGGCGAAGGACTTTCCCGAGCCTGACCTCGCCAGCACGGCGGTGTTTGCGTTCAGGTGCGTGCCGTCCCACGGGTCGTAGACCACGGGGGAGCATGAGCGCACGTCGATGCCGTAGAGGGTGCCGGAGCGGGTGTCGAGGTCGGGCGGCGAGAAGGGAAAGAGCCTCGCGATGCTGGACGTGTCCAGGCTGCGCCACTCGGCCACGGCGTTCAGGGCCAGGGGCAGCGTGGACAGCAGCCCCTCGCGCTGCCGGAAGGCCAGGTCGTCCAGCTTGCCCAGGGTCGCGGCGAAGTGGCCCCTCGCACGCTGTGTCATCTCGGCGAGCGACGCCTCGTCCTTCGCGTACAGGGTCACCGACAGCGAGGCGTGGAAGAGCCTCTCCCGGCCCCGCTGCACCTCGTCGCGGAGCCGGGTCACGTCCTCCAGGGCTATCTCCGCCTCCGGCGACATGGTGCGGCCGCGCTTCAGCGACAGGCTCTGTGCGGACTCGAAGCGCACCTTCTGCCACTCCAGCGTCCTGGCCGCCTGCTCCGCCGGTATCGGCCCCAGGTGGACGGCCAGGTCCATGGGCGCTCCGGCGCTCATCAGCCCCTGCAGGAACCCGGGGGCCAGGGAGCGGGGCCAGCGGCCCAGGTGCAGCGATCGGATGAGGGTCTCTCCCACCCTGATGTGACGGCGGTGGATCGCCACCTCGACCCCTGTGTCCTCGTCGTACTCAGCCGGAGACCCGCCCAGGGCCGCCGCGACGAATAGCATCCGCAGTTGGCGTCCTCTGAGTCGGTGGACCGACAGCCCTGCCCTCGCCAGCAGGCCCCTGAGCTCGTCGATGCGTGCGTGCTCGCACACGGCGTAGAAGCGCCGGTCGAGTACGCCGTCTCGGGACTCGAGGTCGGTGAGGAGCCTGCGCAGAGACTCCGCCGCTGCTCTCGTCTGAGGGGGCAAGCTGTCGGGCTGGCTGTCCCGGAGGCTATCCCTCAGCCCGCCCAGGCGCGGGGGGTGCTGCCTGATTAGCAACTGGATGGGGAAGTCGAGAGCGTTGAGAGTCCCCGCGAAGGCTCCCAGCTTCGGCTCGTCGATCTCCAGGCCCATCACCTCGCAGACCCCGAGCTTCACGCCGTCCAGGCGCACCGGCCCGTCTTCCTCCAGGCGCCAGACCATGAAGAACAGCGGCAGGTCCGGCGGCGGCCTGGGAGCAGGGGACCTATTGGCTTCGACGGCCGAAGTGTCTTGCGGGGAGTTTGTCTCCTCTGGCGGTGTTGCTCCTCCGCGCCTCGTGTTCTTTCTGAAAAGCTTCTTCAACGGTGTCTCCTCTACAGGTCTATGGTGTTGGGAACTCGACCAGGCCGCTTCGCAGCAGCGCTGCGACCGCCTTGGCCGAGAGCGCCAGCACGAGGCCGACGATAGCCAGCGCCACAGCGCTCTTGGCCCTGCCGCCCCCGCGCTCCTCGCCTCCCTCAGCCATCAGGACGAAGCCCGCCCACACGATGGCGAAGAAGCACAGGCCGGCGGCTGCGAACGACATCGCCGTGAGCGCCCGGTCGAAGGCGGCCAGCATCGCCTGCTCCTCCGGCGAGGCCCCCATGAGAACGAGGGCCACGCCGGCGAGAGGCAGCAGGATCACTCTTCGCATCACTTGGGCGGCTCCCACCCCTGCGGGCTGCCCGCGGGCTCCTGCTCGCCCAGCTGCTCGGCGGGCTCGGGCTCCGGAAGAAAGAGCAACCGGAAGGGTGCGTCGGACCCCACGGCGGACTCCATGGCCAGGCTCTCGCGCCTGGTTCGGCCCACTGGCTCCCGCTCCACAACCTCGGCCTCGACGCGCTCGGGGTGTACGATGGTGAGCGTCACATCCCGGTCGATCCATTCCCCGGGCACCGACAGCGTGGCCGAGATGGTGTACCAACGGGTCGTGCCGTCGGGGTTGGCCACCTCGACCGTCTCGCTGACGGACTCACTTGTCCCGGGCCTGTACAGGCTCACCGTCTCGGTGCGCTTCTCGACCCGCTCAGGGTGGTGGGTCAACCTCACCAGCGGCGGTATGGCGATGCGCAGCGACGCCTCGAGGTCGGCCTCGATCGTCACTGAGTGGACAGCCTCGCCCGAACCCACGCCGAGCCGGAAGCGGGTCAGACCGTTGGGCACGAACGCGACGCTGGCCTCCGACTCCCCCGACGTGACGGATACGGTCCCCGTGATGGCCGTGACCTCCGCGTCCATGAGAGCGGTCTCTGTGACGCTCGCGTGTCCGGCCACGGTCTGTAGCTCGACCGGGTGCTCGACGTGGGAGACGCATTTCGACTCGACCGCGCCGCTGACCGTGCGGGGCGTCCAGCCAAGGGTGACCAGCCTCAGGTCGCACAGCTCGCCCTCGACCTCCGGCAGCGGGTAGGGGATCTTCTCGTGCGTGATCGTGACCGCCCCGGCCTGTCCAAGAGCCTGCCCCGTGCCTGATACGGGGGAGTCCACCCACGAGAAGGTGAAGGAGGGCATTGGCCCGTCCAGGGGCAGGGAGTAGTCGATGCGCTCCCCCTGGTCCAGGCTCGCTGAACCCCAGAACCGCGGCGAGCCGCCCTGCGGTCCGCCGAACGCCCGCACACGCAGGTCGATGTCCGTGGCGGCCCTGAGCGTGATCTGGGCGCGGTCGCCCGAGACGGTGAGCGCCTCGACGAACACCCTGCGTCCCTCCACTGGTTCTGCGAGCTCGAAGCCGATCTCGTCCTCCCAGTACTTGTGGGCAAGCGCCGCCTGGGGTGCTGCCGCGACCGCCGCCACCAACACGGCTGCCGCGATTGCCAGGAGGCCCCTCGGGCGTTTCCCTCGTTGGGACTTTCGGACCTCGTCGCCGTTGATCTTGTCCATTTCGGGCGCGCCGCGCCCGCGCCTGCCGAGCCGGCCCCACGGGCCGAAGGGCCTTCTCCCATTCTGGCGCTCGGCCTCCACGCGCCGCTTCTTCCTGCGCAGCCTGCGCCGCGCCCTGCGCGCCACCAGTCGCACCCCGCGGAGACCCCGCCGAGCGCGGCGCGCCACAAGGCGCAACGGGCCTGGGCCGGCCTCCGTGGCCTGCGCCGTCGCGGGCGGCTCGCCCCGCACCAGCTGGGACACGGTCCCTGTGTGAAGCCGCGCCCCCAGCCGGTATCTCAGCAGGTCGGCGGCGACCAGCGGCAGCCGCCGCCCGCCAACCTTCCCAACGATCATCACAATGCCGGCGAGGGCGAACAGCGCCGCCAGCGCGATCCTCAACTCCGTGGGCCCGGGGACGTACCGGTACGCGCCGTAGGACAGCGCGCACACCGCCGTCACCGCCACTATCTGGGGGAACGTGAACCACAGCAGCACCCTGTCCTCTGCCTGCACGTGGGTCGGAACCTCGTGCTCTCTCATGGCTATCCCTCCTTCCTCTCGACTACTTGTCGCCGGCGTTCCCGGTGTTGCTGTTGCCGGGGCTGACGGCCGCTCCGCCCGTCTCCGGATCGGGAAGGTCGCCCACGTCCACCACCGGGTCCACCACCGCGTTCATCACCACCTCCACTACGCCGAAGGCCACCATCGCCAGGATGATGCCCGCGAGCGCCGTCATCATCGCGCTCTTGCCCCGTTCCATCTGGTGGGGCGCGCCCGACGCCGTCAGGTACAGGTAGGCGCCGTAGACGAAGAAGCCCACGCCCACGACCCCCACGATGCCGAGCAGGATGCCCACCAGGTTCGATATGGTCTGTGTCAGCTGTTCCATGTGTTTAGTCTCCTCTCTGTTCACCGGGGGCCTATCCGCCCGGTCTTCACTCCCGGTCGCTCGTCTCTTCGTGCCCGCTCTCTCATCTGTACATCGTTTCCACCTCCTGGGTCTGGGTGTTGGTCGTCGTTACTCTCCGCTGCTCCTTGGGGTACCGCCGCTGCCGCCCGCGGAAGGTGTGGCCAGCGATGCCGCGGACCTGATGCCGCCGGCGGCCGCGGAAATCCCCGCGCTCGCCGCGACGGCGTTGGCGCCCATGCCTGCGGGCCCTCCCGCGAGCAGCCCGACGGTCCTCACCGAGCGCATGAGCGTGCTCGGCAGGTTGAGGCCGAAGTAGAGCGTGGCAGGCCACGAGTCGAAGGTGCCCCCGTTGCCCAGCAGGGAAGGAACCCGCGTCGCCATGTAGACGAACGCAACCGACATGAGCAGCTTCCAGACCAGGTCCTGCGAGGACTCGAATGCGGCTATCTCCGCGATTTCGTTCAGGAACGCGAACGCCAGCGCCAGCGCGATCAGCTGGATCGCCTGCTGGAACACGGTCGTCATGAACAGCCTCAGCCACTGCCGGCCCCAGTTCGCCGTGTGGGGCAGTATCCACAGCCCGAGGGCGATGGGAGCCAGCGCCAGCAGGATGTCGATCAGCGCCAGCCTGAGCACCATCTGCACGATCACGTACAGCACGAAGAAGCCGTAGACCACGTAGAGGACGGCAAGGAGCAGCGCCATGCCCACGCTCCCGGCCCGCGTCGCCGTCATCAGCGTGTCCTGGGTCGATCTCAGCAGGTCTCCGGCGGTGATGCCGAGGGACGCCGCGACGAACCCGGACACCGCGTCCGCAACGTCGATGACCAGCGCGCACCACCAAAGGGAAGACGCCGCGGCCACCAACCCCAGCACCAGTCGCGGTACAATCTCGCGCCATCCCGCCTGGGGCCTGCCCAGGTGCTCGGACACGATCAGGTTCAGGCCCATCCAGCCCAGGATGACCGCAAGGGCGCCTGAGGCTATGGCCCAGACGACCGTCCAGGCCTGCTGCACCATGGGATGGCCGTAGGTGAGGTCGGGGGGAGTGCCGGTGATGATGTCTTCCACGTCCTACCCTCACCGGCAGTTGGCGGCGTCCGCGCCGGACGCGCGTTCCACTACGCCGCACAGCGTCCCGTGGACGCCCTCGATCACCCAGCCGGCGAATGCCCTCGCCCAGCGCGCCGGGTTGAGCGCCGAGAGGATCCTGTCCCAGATGCCCGTCGGCTCGTACACCGGTATGAGGGAGTGGAAGGTGCCCTTCGCGCCGTCCTGCGCCCCTGCCACCATCACGAGCAGGTAGGCCCGGCCGGGGACGAGCTCGGGCTGGCCGTCGAGAGCGGGATACTCCCACGAGTACTCCCAGCCGTCGCTGACCCTCTTCTCTCCGCCCCTGACTGCGTACATGGCGCTAAGCCAGTCGCCGGTGTCCGCGTCGCGGACTGCGTAGAAGAGGTTGGTGATCCTGCGGTCGAACACCGGGCGGGCTACGAACTCGCCGCCCTTCTTGCGCTCGACGAAGTCGCGGTCTGCGTTGACCAGCACGACCTCGGCGCCCTGGGCCAGTGCAATGCCGATAGACAGGACCGCCGCAAGCGCCGCCAGGAGCAGCGCCGCGGCCAGGGGTATCAGACGGACGGTCGATTGGGTTCCCACGTCGTCGCCTCCTCGTAGGTGGTCGAGCCGAAGCTCGTGCAATCGAGTGTGGACAGCCCGAAAAGCTATTCCAACGAGATGTAACGGGGGGCGCGCGTGCCCCCGGGGGCGCACTCGCCCCCCGTTATGACGTATGGGAATGCGCACGGCGTCCGTGGTGTCATGGGCGTGTACAGGAATTGAGGTCGGTTCCGAAAACGGAAGTGGGTGGTAATCCAAAGCTGAATCGGCGCGAATAGCCCCCTACAGGACAACTGCGGGCAACACCTCGGTTCCGGTGCATGTTCCGGCGCATTGCCCGGTGCTCAGCTACGGAGGTTCCGTTTTGGGAAGCGGGTCTTCGGGCGAGCGACTTCCGGCCGGAAGCTACGAGAGTTCCGTTTTCGGAAGTGGGCCGTCGGGAGCCGGTCCGCCTGCCTGTGGCTGCGTAAGAGTCGAGTCGGGATTTTCGAGGAAGGTGTCAGATGGAAGAGAAACTGCGAAGGCACGACGCCACGCCGAACCTGGAGAGTCTTCACGAGGTGCGGCTCACGGCGATGATGCTCGACCTGGTGAAGAGCGAGGGCAAGATGGAGGCGGCCCGGCTGCTGGGGGTCAACCACAAGACCCTGACCGCCGCGGCCGACTCGGGGAAGGTGACGCCCCGGCTGTCCGACGCGCTGGAGAAGGTGCTGCTGTCGCGGCGGCTCGAGGCGTTGGACCAGGTCAGAGAGCGCGTGGAGGAGCTCGCGGGCCGGCTGGAGGCGCTGGAAGAGTGGGCCGGGAGCGTCGTGGGAGAGGCTGCGGAGGTTATCGTGAGGGAGGCGGAGGACACGGGGCGCCGACTGCCGGAGACGCCGGTTGCGGCAGCGAGTGAGGTGGTGAGTTCGCAGGCAGAGGGAACCCCGGACGACCTGGTGGACGAGAGGCGCCGGGAGCGAGGCTCCACGGCTGGTCGGTTGTTAAGGACGACGGGTCCCTCTGTGGTCACGATGGAGCGCCAAACTGGCGACGAGGAGGTCTTCGGCGCCGCGTGGCCGCTGGTTGACGAATGGCGCAGGCTACGGCAGAGCCACCCGACGGAGGGCAGGAGTGTGTCGTGGCTCGCCGCTGAGGAGAGGCTGAGGGAGCTGGAGATCACCCTGGTCGAGGAGCGCCAGCTGACGCTGCCTCCCGACACGGACCCCTGGGACTCACTGGGCCGCAGGGAGCAGGTCCGTTGGCGCGTTCAGACGCTGGAGCGGGTGC
Organism: Dehalococcoidia bacterium; assembly: GCA_965217705.1. Taxonomy (GTDB): domain Bacteria; phylum Chloroflexota; class Dehalococcoidia; order Lucifugimonadales; family CATOSD01; genus CATOSD01. Next base: position 925,715 of record CBDCJA010000002.1, read on the forward strand.
GCAGGGAGCGTGTGATGGCGCAGGTCAGGCGGTGGGTGAGGCGGGTCCTGACCATGGGGCTGTGGCGAAAGTAGGCGCCGGGTCAACAGTTGGTCAACGGCAGGTCAACCGGAGGCATCGATTTCGGCGGGTCTATTGCCATGTGCGTCGACGCGCGGTGATACTGGAGTCAGTTTCAGGCTTTTCCAGCGTTTCCCACCCAGAAACCTGGAGGGTAAGTCCCAGGCCCAGGAACGACCAACTAGGATCGAGCGCTGCTCTCCGAAAGGTCGGCCCAACGGGGACAAACGTCTACCAGCTGCGCGACGCGGTATACGGATCGAGCACTGCTCTCCCGACCCCGCCTCGAAAGCCGGTATCCATTGGTCGGAGTGCTCCCCGCGCCCCGTCCGGTTCCCCACGCCCGCGGCACGGTGCAACAGAGAGACCGGGCCGGAACTTCCCCCACTCTCGCCGGTCTGCGACCACGTCGTCTCGGTCCGGTGGCTCCCCCATTGACGTAGCTCCCCGGATCGAGCTGCGCACTTTTCCCCTCACGCCCTCCGTCGGCTACCCCGTCGCGGTCGGCGCCATTTCCCCGTCCCAGTTCCCTAGCGTCGCTCCACTGGTCCCCGGTCGAGCTGCGCCCTTTCCGCCCCGCACGCCGCCAAGAGACTCCCCCGTTGTGGTCGGCGCCATTTCCCCCATGTCCGCGTTCGATGGCGTCCGCCATGCCTGGCTGCGGAAACGTCTTTGCATCACAGGCACACCAGGTCCTCGCGCTTTGGGTGCCGCGCGGGGCCAAGAACAGAGGAGGTGCGGATATGAAGGTTCGGACAAGGGTGGCAAAGGTAGTCGGAGTGGCTGCCGGATTCGCGTTGCGGCCCAGGAGACTGACGGTCGTGGTAGTCGTTGCGGCGCCGCTGGTGGTCACGGGGGCGCTCACCCGGGACGGAGAGGTGCTCGTGCTGAACGCGGTCGGCATCGGCATCGCGGCGCTCACAGCCGGGCGGGTGCGCGGTTCGGCAGGGGCCGGCGCATCGGAAGTGGGTAGACGGCACGGACAGCGTAGCAGCGAATAATCACGAAAGGAGAGACACATGACGACGGCAACGGCGGTGATTAGCAACCGGGCTCAGGTTGTGGGGCCAAGGCGCAGCTTGGAGGAGCTGGTCGACAGGCTGATGGCGGCGCTGTTCCCGGAACAGCCGGGGGCGACGGCCACCGCGGCGGCGACAGCTAAGAGTGTGGCCCGGAGCGTCCACGAGGCGCGCCGGCTGCGGCAGGCTGGGGACGTCGACGGGGCGCTTGCAGTGCTGGCCGAACTGGACATGTCGAAGGTGGAACAGCACGAGGCCCGGTGGGCCTTCACCGAGTGGAAGCAGCTCGTGAAGCGGCGGTTCGGCGGCCTTGTCCCGGTGGTCTACAGCCAGGGGACGGGCCGAGCCGCCGCCCTGGCACCCCACAGCAACGGGACGCTTGAGGTGGTCTCGGTCCTTGGGATGCGCTGGCGGCCCGGCAAGATCGTCTCGATCCGCAGCCTGCGGGGGTTGAGGCTCTTGGCGAAAGCCCGCACTTGACCGGGTCTCGTCACCCTCCCCGGGTAACGCCGGCGGCGCGGCCGACCTTGCACGCTCTGCAAGGACGTGCCGCCTCCTTGCACCTGCCTGCACTGGCCGGGCGCTCCGCTAAGTAGGAGCCCGCCGCCCATCCCTCACGGCGGAGCTTGCGCGCTCCGCTCCTTGCTTGCGGGACCTGACCCCGCCTCACCCATCCCACTTTCACCGGACGGAGTCCACCCCCAATCCAGAGCAGGGGAGTAGCTCCGTCCGATTCACGACGGAGCCGGCCACGGCTTGACTCGGAGGCTTGCCCCACACGCGGCGTCCCACATTGGAATGCCACACACCAGCTATCGGCCACGGCAACAAGGCCACACAACCCACGGAGACAGTCCCGGCCACCGGGACACGAGATCGAGCGGGACTGTCTCCGTCAGGGGGCCGTCCCGCTTTTTCATTACAGGAGGAAGCGACATGACGACGGCAACGATGGCAAACGGGACTCAGGCGACGGAAACGGCGGGACGAGAGACCGAGCTGAGGGCCGCGGCGCGGCGGCGTGGGCTGACCATGAAGGAGCTCGCGGCCCTGATGGGAGTGTCCGCGGGCTACCTGTCGCAGGTTTCGACGGGGCGCAGGCCGTGGACGCAGACGATGCGGGACAAGGCCATGGCGGTGCTGGGAGAGGTCCCCGGCCAGGGAATGGTCTACCGCCAGACCAGCGTCGTGACCGGTGAGAGCAGCTTCATCCGGGAGCGCGCCCGTGAGCTGGGCATGACCATGCGGGACCTGGCCGACCGCGCCGGGGTGTCCTACAGCTACATGACCCAGGCGGCCCGGGGCCGCAAGAGCATGGGCGTGAGGGTCCAGGCCAGGATCGAGTCCGCTCTGCGGGCCCCGGCGAAGGTCGCTTCCGCTGCGTGCCCTGACCGCCCACAGAGCGTGGCGACCGCAGAGAGCAGCTTCATCAGGGAGCGTGCCCGCGCACTGGGCATGACCATGCGGGAGCTTGCCGATCGCGCGGGGGTATCCTACGGCTACCTGTCGCGGGTGTCCCGCGGCCACCGGAGCATGGGGGTGAAGGTCCAGGCAAGGGTCGAGGCGGCGCTTGAGGCGCCGGCGAAGATCGCGCCCGCGCAGCCCGCCAGTGTCGATCCCCAGGTGCTGTGGGACCGGATGAACGCCCACGGCATCAGCCAGAACGAGGCCGCCCGGCGCGCCGGCATCAGCTCATCCCACCTCTCCCAGATCATGAACGGCAAGGCCAGCCCGTCTGCGGTCGTCCTCAGGGAGCTGCACGGTGTGCTGTTCAGGAGGACGAAGGCGGAGGAGCGGGTGATGCCCGTCGAGCTTAAGGTGCTGGGCTGGCGGAAGGGCGAGCGGAGCGGGACGGTGGTGCACGGCGCTCGCGGGAGGGACGGCACGGCCAGGGGCGGGGCCGTTCGGATCGGAGGCCGGGTGCCCTGGGGGGCGAAGGCGGAGTACGCCTACCGAGCGGGTTACGACGGCTCGGGCCGGCTGGCGATGACGCCCGTCCTGGCGCCCGGCTACTCCGCCATGCTGACTCAGCCGGAAGCGGGAGCCGCGTAGACGTACCGCCGCCGCGCCTCCGCGGACACACCGCACGATATACGGCTCGCACCGGGCCGCGGACGCAGGTCCCGCCCCCGGCGGACTCTGCGCCAAATCAAGCATACGCCGTGGGCGTTGCCGGTACGCGGACCCCCCGGTGGGGTGCAGTCCGGGTACCGGCTTCGTCCTCCGGCTGACAACGAAGGGAGGATTACACGACATGAACCTCGGAGACTTCATCGACAGGTTCAAGGACTCCATAGCGCAGCGGGTGGTCGAGTCCTACCCGCCGCTGTACAGGCGTTCGGAGAACGGTGGGAAGCTGCCCCGCCTGCTCCGCAGGCCCCTGGGGGCGCAGGCCGACGCCATCAGGGGCGCCGCTCTTTCGCTGGCGGCACACCGGGGCACGACGGTGGTGGGAGAGATGGGCACCGGCAAGACCTTCAGTGCGCCGCGTAACGCGGCATAGGATACCCGGCTCAGTCGGGAAGAACTCGGAGAAAGTTCTTGGGCCAACCGACCCACCTCGAAGCGAAAGCCTAGGGGGAAAGCAGCATGTCGGTAAAGCGGCTACAGTCCCAAAGCGTTGTAGGACTGGTTCCGCAAGGCCCGCGCGATACGGTGAAAGCTTGATTGCCTGAACCCCAGTTCCCAGTTGGTGTTCTTGCCACCCGCCGGTAGAACGCTTGTAACCCGGCGCCACTCATTGCCTCGGTACGATGAAGGTACCAATGCAACTCCGATGAGTGGACGATGACCGATGCGGTCTATTCAAGGGAACGAACGGGGCACCTACAGTCGCGCTAGAACGTCCTATGTCAACGGAACGCGGGATGGCCTACGGGGGGAGACCCCTATGGTCACGGAGTCCTCATAGTAGCCCGAGCCGGGGAAAGCCCGGCACATGGCGAAGGAGGACAGGTGTCAACGACGAACAAACACAGAGAGGTATGCAGAATGCAAAACGCCGAAACTGTACTGAACGTCATACGCGAACGCGGAGAACGAGGATTGCCGCTGGAGAACATCTATCGGCTGCTGTACAACCGGAACCTTTACCTGCGGGCCTACGGGCGTATCTACTCAAATCAGGGGGCTACGACCAAAGGCGTCACCGCAGAGACCATGGACGGTATGTCACTGGCGAAAATCGACCGCATCATCGAAGCCCTGCGCTACGAGCGGTTCCGATGGACGCCGGTGCGACGGGTCCACATTCCCAAGCCTAACGGCAAGACCCGCGCCTTGGGCATACCAACGGGGCCGGACAAGCTGCTGCAAGAGGTCATCCGGATGATTCTGGAAGCCTACTACGAGCCGCAGTTTTCCGACCGCTCCCACGGCTTTCGGCCTAACCGGGGGTGCCACACCGCCCTAGGCAACGTGACCACCCACTGGACCGGTGTCCGCTGGTTCGCCGAGGGAGACATCAAAGGGTGCTTCGACAACATCGACCACGATGTCCTGTTGTCGGTGCTCGGCGAGAAGCTCCACGACAACCGATTCCTACGCCTGCTCAAGTACCTACTGAAGGCAGGTTACATCGAGGATTGGAAGTATGGCCGCACGCTGAGCGGGACACCGCAAGGCGGCATCGTCAGCCCAATCCTCGCCAACGTTTACCTAGACCGGTTGGACAAGTTTGTCGAGAACGTGCTGATACCAGCCCACACCCGTGGCTCAGACCGGAGAGACAACCGCGAGTACACACGTTTGCTGAACCAAGCGGCCCGCCAGAGGAAGCGGGGGAACCACGCCGAGGCACTGCAACTGCGCAAGCAAATGCAACAACTGCCGTCACGTGACCCCTACGACCCCGGCTACCGCCGGTTACGGTACGTGCGCTATGCGGACGACTTCGTGCTGGGTTTCATCGGGCCAAAGGTCGAAGCCCAACAGGTGAAAGAGTCCTTGGAGACGTTCCTGCGCGACACACTCAAGCTGGAGCTATCCAGGGAGAAAACTCTCATAACCCACGCCACCAGCCAGGCGGCGCGGTTCCTCGGCTACGAACTCGTGAACCAACAGGCCAACGACCAGTTTGACCGCAATGGTCGGCGCAGGGTCAACGGCCAAATCGGATTGCGGGTTCCCGCCAACGTCATCGAACAACACTGCCAAGCCTACATGCGCAAAGGCAAACCGGCACACCGCAGTTACCTACTCCACGATGAAGATTTCTCCATCGTGGCACAGTACCAGTCGGAGTTCCGGGGCGTCGTCAACTACTACCTTCTGGCCTACAACGTCTCCTATTTCGGGCGACTGCAATCGGTCATGGAGATGTCTTTGGCACGGACCCTTGCGGCAAAGCACAAGTCCACCGCACGGAAGATGCGACGCCAGTACAAGAGCGTCGTGGAAACCGAGCACGGGCCGCGTGCCTGTCTCAAGGTCGTCAAGCAGCAGGACAACGGCAAACGCCCTAAAGTGGCGTACTTCGGTGGCATACCCCTGAAACGGCAACGGCAGGCAGTTCTCATAGACCAACAGCCTCAACGGTACAGGGCTGGCCGCAACGAGCTTATCAAACGGCTCGAAGCGGACGAGTGCGAGATGTGCGGGTCGGCAGTGGACGTAGAAGTTCACCACATCCGCGCACTTCGCGACCTGAACGTGAAAGGCCAACGGGAAAAGCCCAAGTGGGTACAAATCATGGCGGCGCGAAAACGCAAGACCCTCGTGGTTTGCCGGACGTGTCACATGAACATCCACCACGGGCGAAAGTAATCCGCAATCGCGGCGGTAGGCAAGGGTCAAATTTGGGACAGGCCGATGACTCCAATATCGTGTGGTATCCTCATACGCACCACAGTTTGTCCCCTAAGATGGGGATAGAATCTCATACAAAGGAAGGATAAGGAATGACACCGAGGATAGTCACACTTCTGAACCTAGAACGTAATGGCACGTGTTGGGGCAATTGCGGACGACCAACCAATGGTTGGTTCGCACCCGGACATGACCCTGGTTTCAAAGAGGAGCTGCTACAACGGCTGGTAAAGCGTGGATACGGTAATGTGCTGCGTGAAATCGCCGATGAGATAAAAGACGGAAATAGCAATTCCTGCCCTAAGTCCTAACCAAAACCTACCGAAACCTTAGACACTGGAGAGCCGGATGCGGTGAAAGTCGCACGTCCGGTTCGGAGGGGGGCCGACGGAAAAGTGCTCCGGTAACACGGAGTAACTCGCCGGCGGCCTACCCTACTAGGAGCGGCCGCCGCATACATGGCGGGCTTCGAGCGGGTGCTCATCATCTGCCCGCCCCACCTGGTGCCCAAGTGGAAGCGGGAGGTGGAGATGACGGTGCCCGGCGTCCGCGCCGCCATCGTCGAGTCCATCACCGACCTGGAGCGGCTGCGCCTCTCCGTCGGCTCCGGCCCCCTCTTCGCGGTGATGAGTCGGGAGAAGGCCAAGCTGTCCTACCGCTGGAAGGCCGCCGTCATACAGCGGTGGGCTGTATCCAGTGGTAGGCTCGTCAGGATGGAGGAGACGGGGGAGCCCTTCCGGGTCCCCTGCTGTCCGGATTGCACGGCCCAAGTCGTGGACAGGGACGGCATTCCGCTCACGGAGAAGGACCTGAACCGCCGCAAGCACACCTGCGCCGCCTGCGACGCCCCCCTGTGGCAGGCCGACAGGTCCGGGCCGAAACGCTATCCTCTCGCCGACTACGTCAAGCACCACATGCGGGGCTTCTTCGACCTGCTGATCGGGGACGAAGTTCACGAGTTCAAGGGGCGCGGCTCGGCCCAGGGCATCGCCGCGGGCATCCTCGCCGACGCCTGCGGCAGGTCCCTCAGCCTGACCGGGACCCTCTTGGGCGGCTATGCGAGCACCATTTTCCATCTGCTCTACAGGTTCAGCCCGGAGATCAGGACGGAGTTCGGGCGCTCGGAAGAGCGCCGCTGGATACAGCGGTACGGCTTCGAGGAGGTCACCGTCGGCAAGCCCGACGACGACGCGGTGGAGGACGGCAGGTACAGCCGCAGGCGCAAGTACCGCAAGACGGTCAGGGAGAGGCCGGGCCTCGTGCCCAGCGCGCTCTTCCACATCATCGGGAACACGGTGTTCCTGCGGCTCTCCGACGTGGCCTCGGGCCTCCCCGAATACACCGAGCAGGTGATGCTGTCCTCGATGGACGCGGAGGAGGACGCCACGGGCTACTCCCAGCGCAGCGCCTACAACCACGTGTTCGACGAACTGCGCAAGGAGCTGGCGGAGGCCCTCAAGTCCGGCTCCAAGCGGCTGCTCGCCACCTACCTGCAAACATTGTTGGCCTACCCGGACGGCTGCACCAGGGGGGAGACGGTCTTCGACCCCAGGACGGGCGACGTCATCGTTCAGGTGCCGCCCCTGTCCGAAGAGAATCTCTACCCCAAGGAAAAAGCCCTGGTGGACCTGGTGGCCGCCGAGCGGCTTGAGGGAAGGCGCGTGCTGGTCTACGTCACCCACACGGGCACCAGGGACGTGACGGGGCGTATGGATGACATCCTCACCCGGCACGGGTTCCGGGTGGCGGTGATGAAGGCCAACGCAGTGGCCGCAAACCGCAGGGAGAAGTGGGTGGCCGACAAGGTGAAGCACGGCATAGACGTGCTCATCTGCCACCCGCGGTTGGTGCAGACCGGCCTCGACCTGATCGACTTCCCAACCATCGTCTGGGACGAGGTAGATTATAGCGTCTACGTGGCCCGGCAGGCGTCTCGCCGTTCGTGGCGCATTGGGCAGACCCGCCCGGTGAAGGTGGTGTTCCTGGCCTACCGGAACACGCTCCAGGCAGACGCTCTGAAGCTGGTGGCGAAGAAGATGCAGAGCTCCCTGACCGTCGAGGGTGAGCTGCCGGAGGACGGGCTTGCGGCATATGGGGACGACGGCGACGACCTGATGATGGCCCTGGCCCGCAAGATCGTCCTCGACCACGATCGGGGGATCGTCAGCGGCGAGGACGACGAAGCCGAGACGGTGGAGGAGGTGTTCGCCCAGGCCCGGAACGCCGAGGCCACCGCTGAGGAACTGCTGGTGGACGACGGCTGGAAGGTCGTCGAGATCGAGCCGGAGTCCGCCGCGGTCAACAGCCTGCCCCGTACTGGATACGGGGGAAACGGACACCACGCCAACGGCCATGACGACCTGTTCGGCATCGGCCCGACGGTCGATCTGGCCCCAGTCGACTGGCAAGTCAATGGCAACGGGAACGGCCACCACGGCGACGAGGCCGAAGAGCCCCAGCAGTCGCTCTTCTCCTGGGCCGAGTTCATGGCCGAGCCGGTCAAGCCGAAGGGCCGCAAGAGCAAGCCCCAGCCGGCAACCCTCTCGATGTTCGAGTGGGCGATGACGCTGGAGCGGGAAAGAGAGGCCGAGCCGGTCGGCGCGGGACGCTAGGCCACAACCTGGAGGGAGAGGATGTCTCATGTCGGCGTCCTTTCCCCGTCCACCCATGTATGTCACCCTTTTGCGTTTCCGGCGATGCCCCGTCGTCATATACGAGGCCGGGCCGCTCCGGCCGTTCCTCGCCTCGGGCTGGAGGAGGCCTCGCACCGGGTACGGCTTCGACCCCATGAGTAGCCGCGGGGCTGGGGATCCGGATGATGGCGCAATCGCACCGCGTACCGGTCACTCCTGCCCAATGCTCCCTTCGGCGTCGTTGTTCTCCGCCAATCCGACGGCAGCCTTCCTGTCCTGGGCAGCGGATGGGTGGTCCGGGTCCAGCCTGGCAGCCTCGTCGAAGTCCTCGATTGCCCCGCGGCATTCACCGAGCTCGACGCGGGACACACCCCTCCGGTAGTGGGACTCGGCGTCGTCCGGGTCAAGCTCTATGACCCTGCTGAAGTCCTCGACCGCAGCACGGTGCCTGCCGAGATCGCTCAACGCGCACCCCCGGTCGTGGCGGGCGTCGACGTTCTCTGGTTCGAGACTGACGAGCCTGTCGAGGTGCTGCATAGCCCTGTCCGGTTCTCCCAACTCCAGGTAGGACACCGACGCGTTGCGCAAGGGGTTGATGTTGTTCGGATCGAGGGCGACGGACCTGTCGAAGTCCTCGGCGGCCCGGCGCGTCTCCCCCGCCTGTGCGTAGGCACACCCTCGCAGGTCGTACGCTTCGGCGTCGTCCGGGGCGAGCTCGACGAGCCTGTCAAGATGCTGCATGGCCCCATCCGGCTCTCCCAGGTCCAGGTAGGACACCGATGCGTTGCGCATGGAGCTGATGTTGTGCGGATCGAGGGCGACGGACCTGTCGAAGTCCTTCGTGGCCCGGCGCGCCTCACCAGCCTTGACGTGGGCGCACCCTCGCAGGTAGTACGCCTCGGTATCGTCCGGCGTGAGCTCGATGAGCCTGTCGAAGTCCTCGATCGCCTCTTCGTTCTTCCCCCACGACATGCGGGTCATTCCCCTCGCGTAGACGGCGCCGATATCGTCAGGCTCGATCTTCAGCACGGCGCTGAAGTCGTCTATGGCGTCGCCCTTCGCGTCCACAAACAGGTTGGCGGTCCCCCTCTCGTACAGGACCCTGGCGTCGCCGGGGTAGGTCTCGATGACCCTGGTGTAGTCTTCTATGGCCTCGCCGTACCGCCCCAGGTTGGCATGGGCCAGTCCCCTGGCGGTGAGGGTCTCGGGGTTGCCGGGGTCGAGGCACAGGGACCTGTCGAAGGCCCTGATCGCCTCTTCGTCACGGCCCAAGCTGCCGAGGGCGACCCCTCTGTCGCGGTGAGCGCCAGCGTTGTCCGGGTCAAGGTCTAGGACCGCGTCGAGGTCCTGGAGCGCGCCGTCGAACTGTCCGAGATTGAGCTTGGAGACTCCCCTGGAGTGGCGCGAGAGGTTGTTGAGCGGTTGGATCTCGATAGCCGCGTCGAAGTCCTCGATGGCCCTGTCCAGTTCCCCGAGGTCGCGGTAGGCCGTGCCCCGGTTGTGGTATGCCTCCGGAAGACGAGGGTTGAGGGCAATGGCTCTGCTCAGGTCCTCCACCGCCCGGAGAGATTCCCCCATCCGGGCGTAGGTCAACCCCCTGTTATAGCGGGCGTCGGCGGCGTCGGGGGCCAGCAGGATGGCCACGTCGAAGTCGTTGACCGCCTCGGCCAGGTTGCCCAACTCGGCTTTGCATCCCCCACGGCTATAGTGCGCTGTGGCATCTCCGGGAGCCAGGCGGATGGCGGCGTCGTAGTCCTCCACTGCCGAGCGCAGCTTCCCCAGCTCGGAGTAGGCCCGCGCCCTTCCGAGATAGGCGTCGGCATCGTCGGGGGTCAGGGCGATGACCCTGCCGTAGTCCTCCACGGCGCGGCGGTGATCCCCCAGCTCGGCGTATGCCAACCCCCTGGCGGTGAGGGCCTCGGTGTCATGAGGGTTCGCCTCGACCCGCTCCGTCAGACGCTCGACCGTCCGTTGAAGGCCCTCGCGCCCTAGGCTGGCCATGAACGCGCGGTACTCTTTCGATAGTTCATCAGGGGCCATGTCGCCATTCTCTTCGTTCATGACGCTCCTCCTACATGTCCTGGCGTTCTCATCCAAACGGACAGGCTCCCCATCGCGAAGATGGGTCACCTACGACGGAGCACACTCCGACCCGTCGGACCGGCCTTGGTTCATAGCACGTACATTCCATCGCGGGCTACGTTCAGATCCGCTATGGGCCTGTTCGAGGGACGCCTCCATGATGGCGCGGCAGTTCCCGGATTGCAATGCGAGTCTGACGGCGAGGACTCCGTGAATGACTGCCCCTTGGCGTTCAGGCTACAGCGGCCTAACGGCCTCGCACCGGCCCGCCTGCCTGCACAGTCTCTGAACAGGCGGCCGAGACCCAGAACCGTTTGAGACGCTCGGGGAAGTCAGAGGGCCTTTTGCTGAGATGGATGCGCCGTCGTGGCATGACGCACCTATTCTCCCAGACGCATCGGACTCCTCTTCAATGGAAGCGGCCTGATGGAACCGGCTTCCACCTTCTTGATGTAAACTTACGCTCCGCCCGGCCATCCATCTGTGCGGCTTTTCTTGCGTTCAGACGGACGGCGCAGTGACAACATGCGAGCCGCCCGCCCCGGTCGCTTATGTTAGGCAATCGACATCTTCGAAGGAGGAGTGAGGAAGGGTAACTGTATACAAGAACCTCACTCCAAGAGCCTGCATCTGAAAGTGCACGTCCACTTGCATTCATCCTTTTCATGACTAGTTCTCACGCCCGTACTCCCGCGGGAAGGTGTCTCGCCGACTCGTAGCCAACGAAGATGGGGTCATTCTCCTCCAGCCGACATCTGGCCAGCATACTTGCATCGTGAGTCAATAGCTTCCATTCGGTAACGTTTCACTTGAGGCAACGCGCCGGCAAAAGCAATTGTCGTCGTTCAGCACCTTCACCCTCCCGCCGCCAGATCCGCTCCAGACGCTTGTGATTCACTTCCCAAGCACGATGCCTCAGCGGTGCAGTGATCCTGCGGTAGCCGAACCTGCCGTACTGGCTGGCTCCACGATCTCCTTGGTGAGCGCCTGGCCATCTTCGAAAGGCTGGGGCTCATATCGCTGTGTGAACCGAGGATGACCCAGTACCCTATGCAGGCACGCCGCTCTGAGACGTCGAACGCTTTCCTCACGCAGTCCACGCAATGGCGGCAATATGAAGGGCTTAGAAGTTTCCCTCCGCCGCCTCCCCCGTCAACGCCGACTTACACAACTTGTTGATGATCTGCTCCGGTGTGTGCCTCCTTGAATTAGCCAGAGTGACATTCTCGCTTTTCACTTGAGGTGACATATTCGCTGGACAACAACACATTTGCGCATTGACTCAATCTATTCTAGCCGCAGGCGGGCGGACCAACTGGTCACCGCTCCACTGATTTCGTTGGTAAGGCACCATGACTCAGAGTTAAAGTCAGCCGAGTGACTGAACAGATTGGCTGCTCCGATCTCAAAGATTCCTCTGACTACAGTAATGTCATGTATCACCAACGTTGGTAGCTTGCGTGCATAGGCCAGAGCGGCTTCTATGTGGTTCCATTCTGTGGCTAGGTTGAACGGCGATGCAATCTCGTCGCCCTTCAGTGCACCTGACCAGATCTCTATTTGCGGAAACCCTAGGACTACCGCTCCAAGACACTCGTCCATCAATTGGATCACTTCGTCAAGAGGTGATTGGCTGGGCTGGTCCGTCACGCCAATTGAACGCGGTTCTAGACCTCGTATCCGCAATAGCTTCAGGAAATTATCGAGGCCTTTACAATGTCTCTGCAGAACCACAGTAGGTCGGCTAACAAAAACTTGCCTCATATGATCTTATCCTCTGAACACTCGCTCACGCTGGGCTAGCAACTGAATTCCGCAAAAGCACGACTCGTGCCCTTGTGGATATGTTCGACATGCACTTTCTTTTTCCCTGAGCTATCTCAACCCCTTGCCGGTCATCTGCAAAAGGACAGAACAACCGCGTAGATGGTTACACCTGAGAATAGAGTTAGAAATATGAACGGTAGGGTTCGTTCCACGTTAGTGAGTTCCCAGTACTTATTGCTCTTTGTCCCTTCCGCTCCAGGGTCCCATTCCCGCGTGAAGAAACGAAAGGGCAGTTTGGTCTCCAGATCCTGTAGCACTCGGAATTTCTCCTCATTGAGCTGCTTGTAGGATCTGATGACAAGAAACCATGACATCGATAGCAGAATTCCAAAGATCCCAATCAAACCGATGACTAGCTGCTCAGAGGCTTCTCCAATACCAAATCTAAGCAGAGCTGCTACAAAGACCCCCAGCCCGACAAGCAAGGCTACATAGAGGCGATTGGCTCCTTCTCGCCTCGCACTGACTCTATCTGCCAGTTCCGAGTGGAGCTTGTAGATCTCTATGAGTTCACGTTGATCTGAGTCAGCCACTATCCGAGTCTCCGGATAGCTGCTACTACACTCTCGGTATTCCAGCTGACAATCTCGTCGGCTGCTCCTGAGACAACACTGGAAATTCTCACATTTCCGCGCGGCCTTACAGCGAGGATGGGTTTGGAATACACAAATCCATTCTGAGCCAAGTCGATTTCAATGTTTATCCACTTACTATAAGAGGCATAAACTCCGGCCAGAATAATCACCACACTACTAGGTGACATGTGATTGCGAATGGCTTGACGCAGCTGTGCATCTGCCCCGGCATCGTGGATGGGATCGCCCTTCGGTACCGAGTAGTCTCTGAATGAGAAATAGCTCCTCCTGTCCAATAACCCAATGAGTCGATTATAGGCATCCGAGTAAGCCCATGAATGACTGATGAATAGATTAAATGTCCTCAATGAAGTCACCTCGAACCATTTGTTTTCGACGCATAGTCTCAGGACGTCTGCAATGTGGATCGCGCATACTCAAGCTCCCTGAGATAACTCTTCAGGTGCCTGGCCATTGGGCGTAGGATGAATGCTGTAAATCCAACTGCGACGACTCTCCCCACAATCGGGATCACCTTACCTACTCCCCTGCCAAGGGACTGATTCGTCAGCTTGAACCCGACCCACTTCAGGATCGCCCTAATAAGCGGGTAGTAGGCTCTCTCTGTGAACATGTTCCTCGGGATGCGACGACCAGCATCTCTGGCGAGTCTAGCTGCGATCTATGCCAATGGATTGTTCGCTCCTTCAATTTCAAGCATGGCACCAATAAGGTGCACGATGCGGAGCTCGGTTTTCCCATCCAGATCACCTTCCTCAAGAAGGTCTGGCCATCCGTACAGCTAAGCCAACTTCTGGGCCATCACAATCGCGGGCCAAGCGGACTGCGTGACATCGGCGGGTATCGTGGCCGCCATAAACCCAGCCGACCGGCAGGCTCGCCGCAAACGAGAGCCCAGACGCCTTAACGACATGAAACCTGATGATTGAGACAGCAATCCTGTCAATTCATTCACGGGGATACCAGCAATCACAGGTCTGAGATTGATAGCCTTTTCCACCTGTTGCGGAGCGCAGTGCACGCGCACCTGCGATCGCAGAAACGACTCGTGGTTAACTCTCGCTCAAGGGAGAGACATGGCCGCCCGTACAATCCTGAGGACAACTCTGGACGCACCATCACTCTGGGTTCAGTTCACGGTATCTGTCTCAGTCATTGAGTGGGACTCCCTGCATGTGGCGTGTATGTCGCACTGAACGACTTGTTCCTTAGCCAGTTCCGGAAGCTCTCGTTCTCAGTGAACGCCTTGTACAGCTCGGCGCTGCACTGAAGCATGTCTATCAGGACTCCGTCCAACGCCCTGTCATGCTCGACCCTGGCGTTCACCTCATCCGGGTGCTTCCTAGCGTTACGGTAGGACTCCTTGGCCTCCACACGCTCGGGAATCCCGGCAATGAGTTGGCCCACTTGGTCGGCGTCGGTGAACTCCGTCCCCCACAGCTGGTTGAACTCCTCGAGGATGACTGAAAGCGGACTCATATCCGGCTCATCCAGGTGGCCGCCACCCGTCGGCGGCACGGGATCGATCTCGGCGTCCTCATCCTCCAGCAGTATCTTCTCGGCCGCACGCTTCTCCACACGGTAGCTGTCCATATCTATGACCTCGAGGATTCCCCTAGACAGGTCCTCCTCCGCAGGCGCGGGCAGCTTCGGCACCAGGAAGTTCAGGAAGACCGACAGCTTCTCCCAGCCGGCGTCGCCGTAGGGAAGCATCTGACACAGGAAGGCGTAGGCCCTGCAGAACCCCTTGGCCTTGCCCTTGAAGGCCACCTGCCCGTCCTCATCGAGGTCAGTCACATACCTCTCCACGCAGCTGTCCAGGATCGGATCGAGCCTGTCCCTATCTGCGCCATCGAGATACAGGCCCACCAGCTCGTCTATCTGGTCGTCAGAGTAGACTTGGTAGCCGTCCAGCGAGGCCTTGAGGTCGTGCAGCTTGTCCGGATCGGTCTCGTCAGATAGGATTGTGGTCCGGTAGTAGTCGGCGAAGGCCACCTGTATCGCGTCGGTCTTGTTCATGAAGTCCAGCACGAAGACATCGTGCTTCTTCGGGTGGGCCCGGTTGAGTCGCGACAGCGTCTGAACGGCCCTAATTCCCGACAGGGTCTTGTCCACGTACATCGTGTGCAGCAGAGGTTCGTCGTAGCCGGTCTGGAACTTGTCGGCGCAGACCAGGATGCGGTAGGGGTCTTCCTGGATCTTTCGGGCTATGTCGTTGGAAGGAAAGGCGTTCAGCGACACCTCGGACACCCTCGCGTCACCGTAGTCGTGCTCGCCGGAGAAGGCGACGATCGCCCTGTGAGGACTGCCACGCTCCTCGAGGTAGTCCCTGATCGCGTGGTAGTACGAAATGGCGCGCTCTATCCCGTCTGTCACCACCATGGCCCGCGCCTGGCCGCCGATCTTGCCAGCACCGACGACACTCTGGTGGAAGTGGTCCACAATGATCTCCGCCTTCAACCTGATGGCGTGTCCATGTCCCTCCACATACCGGCGGAGCATCCTCTGCGCCTTCCTGGCGTCGAACTCGGGATCGTCCTCGACCTTCTTCACCAAGTTGTAGTAGCTATCCACTGGCGTGTAGCTACCCAGCACGTCCAAGATGAAGCCCTCCTCGATCGCCTGCTTCATCGTGTAGCTGTGGAACGGCAGGTGCCTGACCGTCCCGTCTGGCCGGGGATTGGGAGCGCCGAACAGCTCGAGGGTCCTGTTCTTCGGGGTCGCAGTGAACGCAAAGTAGCTCGCGTTCGTGAGCAGCCTCTTCGACTCTATGATCCTGTTTATCTGGTCCTCGAAGGTGTCGTCGTCCGGGTCATCGTCCGGGTTGAGCGCAGCAGACATTGCCGCGGCGGTCCTGCCGCCCTGGCTGGAGTGCGCCTCGTCGATGATGATCGCGAAGTTCCGGTCACTGAAGTCACCGGCGATCTCGTCGAGCATGAACGGGAACTTCTGTACCGTCGAGATGATGATCTTCTTGCCGGACTCGATGAACTGACGGAGGTCGCCTGAGTTCTCGGCCTGTCCAACCGTCGCGCTCACCTGCATGAACTGCCGGATGGTCTCACCTATCTGTCTGTCCAGGATGACACGGTCCGTCACGACTATGATTGAGTCGAAGATCGGTTCTCCTTCCCTCTGCAGGTCCACGAGCCTGTGCGCCAGCCATGCGATCGAGTTGGACTTGCCGCTGCCGGCCGAGTGCTGCACCAAGTACCGTTGACCCGCGCCCTTCTCCCCCACCTCGGCCAGCAGGTCGCGCACGACGTCGAACTGGTGATAGCGTGGCCAGATCTGGGTCCTGCTCTTTCGCCCGGTCTTCGAGTCCGTCTTCTCGATGAGCTGGGCATAGTTCTCCAGTATGTCGGTCAGTGCACTCCTGGAGAGGGTCTCAGTCCACAAGTACTCGGTCTTGAGACCATTGGGATTAACAGGATTGCCCGCGCCGCCGTTGTTTCCTTTGTTGAAAGGCAGGAACCACGAGGACTTGCCCCTCAGCTCCGTGCAGAACCGTACCTCATGGTCGTCAACAGCGAAGTGGACCATGCAGCGCCCCAGCCTGAACAAGTCCTCACGTGGGTCGCGGTCGCGCCTGAACTGCTCTTCAGCATCTGCCGCAGTCTGCTTCGTGAGTCGGTTCTTCAGCTCGAATGTCGCCACCGGCAGCCCATTGATGAACAGCGCGAGGTCGATGGAGTTGCCAGGACTGGTCCTGCTGTAGTGCAGCTGACGGGTTATGGAGTACCGGTTCAGCGCGTTGAGATCCCTCGCTCTCTCGTTCCCGGGGGTCGGGGTGCCATAGAACAACGAAATGTTGTGCTGCCTGTGCCTGATCCCATTGCGGAGCACGTCGACCACGCCTCGGTCAGCGATCTGCCTCTTCAGCCTTGCCAGAAAGTCGCGCCTCGTGGGGCTGGCTCCATCTAGCATGAGTGCTTCTGCCGCGTCCGATTGAGTATCTTTCAAAAAGGCCGACAGTTGCGCCAGGTCGACGCAGACTTCGCGGTCGTAGTCGCCGGAACTGCCCGGGATCCAGTCCGCCCCGGTCATGGCGTCGAAGATGATGTCCTCGAGGCCTCGCTCCGACGTGTCTGAGGTCCGCCTGCCGTTGCTCGACTGCCCGGGAACATCCCTGACTCGCGTCGGCTCTGCCTTCCGGTTGGGAGAGCCGGCGAACATGCCACGCCGGGGGTTAGAGAACTCCTCTATCTCGGGAATGTCGGACGTGTCTATATCATCGTCGGTCATGGCCGCGAGCGCGTCCAGCTCTGCCCTCTGTTCAGGAGTCAGCTCAGTCTGCCTCATAGCTCCTCCTCTCGTGTGACGTTGCCCTTCTGGCACTTATGATTCTGCCCACCTCGACGTCGTAACTAGGATCCGGTTCTGGCAGCGTGTGGACGACCACAAGGACGGTATTCCCCACCGCTCCAACCGTCCTGAATCTCTGCTCCCAGGGAAACGGGTCGTCGTCTGTGACTGACAGGGGGTCGTCCAGGGTGAGGATCGCAGTCTCGAAACTGACTCCGTGCTTCTGTATGTTCCCCTTGTTCTTGTCATCGTCCCATGTCCAGTTCAAGCTGCTGGCTCCCTGCGGTTACGAGGTCGGCCCCTTGGTCCAATCCATCCATCGCATTGCGCACATCCAGTTTTCCAGTGACGACGTCGGCGATCAGTCGGGACCGGTATTCATTCATAAGATCGATCTGACGGTGGGCTCGATTGATCAGATTGTCAGTCTCTGCAGTCGCATTACCCAAATGTTCGACAATGGCCACCTGTTCCTCGAACGGTGGATGTAGCAATGGGATTCCCAAGAAAGAGTCAGGATACAGGCGCAGGCGAGAGGATGTAATGCCAGTTGAACGACATAGGTACTCAGACCTGTAACCCTCGGTGCGGAGCAAAGGATCAATATAGTCCAGATTAAAGATGCGGTCGACTCTCGGCCGATAAACGCCATACGACGGGCTAATCAGGCCGACCTGTCGAGCAACGCCGAGTGCCGCCATATAGGCCCACATCGTATTTATCGCGATGTCGCCGGGCCTGCATATCTTGTACCCGACGTTGCTCTCTGCCATAAACATGGTGACGCTGTTCTTACGTGGTGTCACTCCGGTCTTATGAGACACCGACATCAATTCTTCCATACCCGAACTCGACCGTTCATCAACCTCTCGATAGAAGTACTTCGCACGTTTCACATCCCAATGCGCCGGCACGTCACCGAGCCACTCTACGCCAGATGGCTTGAGAGGGACATCGGGGTCGAGACCGAAGGTGACGGCCTGGTTGATGATCGCCTGCTTCTGCTCACTCAGCAGTTCGATCAGCCGCTCTTTGGCGCTGATGTAGCGCTTGATTCTGCTGTCGGCGTGGTCGAGATAGCGGACGATGGCGGTTTGCTCATCTAGGGGTGGGACGCAAACATGGAATGAGCTAAGGCGACCTTCTGAAATGGCGGGATATGCCATACCAATTGACTCTGAGGTCACGCGATCAGTGAAGAGTTTACTCCGGACCAGATAGCTCACGTACTTCGGGTCAGCCCCCCTGCGGGGAGTAAGAACTGCAAATCCTGTAGAGCAAACCAAATGGTCGTTGACTCTTCCGGCAAACCACACCGCCTTGAGGTAGGTTCGCACCGTAGAGATGATAGTGTCGTTCTGCCTGACAATGCGCCTAGCCCTTGATGGTGCATCTGAGAAACGGATCTGTCGGGGTTGCTCGACAAGCTGGCCATTGCCGATCGCTCCTATGTCAAGATATGAGAACTCAAAGTCGGGACCAGTCGTCTCGGGTAAGACTGCCTCATTTACTCCCACCCAGCGTTTCAGTGGAGATATATCCCAGTGCTCTGGCACACATCTGAGCCACTTGTCGCCGGAAGGCTTACATTCAGCGTGCGAGGTGCAGCTGACTCTACCAGTCATCGCTGTGATCCTCCCCAAGCACGGACCGGCGTAGGTTGTGAGAAAGAAACGGGCCAAGTCTTGTAGCTACGTCTCTATTGACCTGCTCAATTTGCTCATCTGTCAGTGAGTCCCCCTCCTTTGCTCCTGAATTGGCGAAAGCTTCTTCTACCGCCTTCTCTGTGACACGTCTTAGAGCTCGATTGAAATCGACCTCACGGACGGTGTCGAGTACCTCACAAATCACCTCGAGCCAGACAGTATGATCGTATCGTCTGAACTCGTACGCCTCGCGGATGTCGGAGACCGAAATATCCATTTTGACTGAGACGTTTAGTTCCGCCCCATTAACTGGATCGACAGCGTATGTATGGGAAAAGTCTCGCCCGCTGTATGTCTCAGACAGACACAGAACCATCCGCCATATACCATAGAATTCGACGTAGCCAAGAAGTGTTGCAGTTGACGAACATCCCTCCACATGCACGCAATGGAATGGCAACTTCGCTGGGCGATTGCCAACGAGGTCGCTTCCCCGTTCATAGAAGTAGCCGAAGCACGGATCGCCATCTTCGTTCAACAGATAGTCCAAGGCGAGATTACACTGCTTGGGATCAACCCCAGCGTCGTAAACTAGAGCTACAGCGGATTTCACCAGCGATCGCCCTGTCTCTTGGCCTCCGAAGTCCTTACCGATCTCCATTGGATCTCGACTGTAGTACGAACCCTTTCGCACAGACGACATCAGTTCCTTCAAGGAACGATTCCCCAATTGAGGATGTTTCCTGCGAAGTCCTTCCATCTGTCGTCGCATCTCCCTCATGTTAGGAGCACTGACATGAATCCTAGTAGCATCCCCTTCGACTGTTTCAACCACTTCCGGCTTGCCAGTAGTCATTCTCCCATCGGCACCCACCCTGACATTGCCACCGCTGAGTGTCGGGAATGTCTCAGAGGGAACACTGCCACGTTGTCGTCTGATGCCAAGGTAAAGACTGAGGGGATTTAGCTGTCTGGCGAGTTCGCTATCCCACCGAGAGCCTGTTTCGCTATTGCAGTTCCTGCAGATGAAACCGGAAACCCTCTTTCTGCCGCCTATTGCATTGGGAATTATGTGCTCGTCGGTGCTATTATCCTCCGTCAGAGCGCAACCGCAAAGAACACATTCTTGGACTGTCAAAACGATGATCTCCATTCAGGACAGGGACGTTGCCAAAATCTCGCCCAGCAGCCCTTCGGATTCCCTCTCCAGTGCCTTTATGTCAGCCATGATCTCAGACAGCGGCCGCATCGGCTCGGGCTTGTAGAAATACCGCGTGAAGCTCATCTCGTAGCCGGTCTTCACGGTTCCGGGGTCGTACCAGGCGTCGGCAGCGTACGGCAACACCTCGCGGCGCAGGAAGGCATCCATGCCGCCTGCCTCTAGAAGCGGCACCTGCTCGGTATCCCGCAGGTCTGGATCTCGCTCGTACTCGACGACGAAAGTCCTACCGCCGACCTCCCTCTCGAACAGGCCATGCAGCGGATCGGACTCCGTGCCCCTTCCGTGAATCTTCCTGATGACTGGAGAAGCGTCCTCTGACCGCTGGGCTGTCGTCCTCAGTTCCTTGATCTCTCCGGCCTTGTATGCGCGGGCAGGATCGATACCCACCAGCCTGAGAGGACGGTCCACAGTCACCTTCCAGTACCCGAACGCCTCGTTCGGGAAGATCTTCGACTGCTCAGTCTCCTCGAATGCCAGGAACGTCGTGCAGATGCGGTCGATGTCCTCGTCTGACAGCTCACAGTTCTTCTGGCCCAGGTTCCTCCGCAGCGAGGTGAACCACTGTGTGGCGTCGATCAGCTGCACATAGCCCCGGCGATGCGCAGGTTTCCTATTGGACAGCACCCAGACGTAGGTCGCGATTCCGGTGTTGTAGAACATGTTCAAAGGCAGCGCGACGATCGCCTCCAGCCAGTCGTTATCGAGGATCCAACGGCGGATGTTGCTCTCGCCAGAGCCGGCATCTCCGGTGAACAGCGAACTGCCGTTGTGGACCTCGGCTATACGGCTGCCCAGAGGGGTGCCCTTCATCTTGCTCAGCATGTTTGCCAGGAACATCATCTGGCCGTCGCTGACCCGCGTGACCAGCGAATACTCCGGGTCCCCGGCGTGGCTGATGACGAACCGTGGGTCGCTCATCCCCTTCTTGCCACCCATCCTCGCCAGGTCGCTCTTCCAGCTCTTGCCATAGGGCGGATTGCTGAGCATGAAGTCGAATGACCGCGGCCAAGACTTCCGCGAGAGCGCGGCGTCGTTCGACAGCGTTGAATGCTCCGGTCCGCCGACGATATTGTCAGCCGAGTTTCCCTCACCCTTGATCAGCAAGTCAGCCTTACAGATCGCATAGGTCTCGGCGTTTATCTCCTGGCCGTAAAGGTGGGTGGACACCTGCTTACCTCGCTGGGCGGCGAGGTCCTTCAACCTCCCTTCCGCCACCGTCAGCATCCCACCGGTGCCCAGGGCCCCGTCGTACAGCAGGTATGTCGTCGACTCCACGTGGTCGGCTATCGGGTCGAACACCAAGCGCGACATTAGCTGCACGGCGTCCCTGGGAGTCCAGTGCTCTCCGGCCTCCTCGTTATTCTCCTCGTTGAACCTCCGCAGTAGGTCCTCGAAGATCGTGCCCATCGCGTGGTTGTCCAGGCCGGGCAGACGCACGCTGCCGTCGGTGTTCAGCACCGGCCGCGGTGAGAGGTTGATGTCCGGAGAGATGAACTTCTCGATGAGTGTCCCGAGCGCATCGGCAGCGGACAGGCGCTGGATCTGATTGCGGAACTCGAAGCTGTCGAGGATGTCCTGGACGTTGGAGGAGAAGCCGTCCAAGTACACCTCGAAGTTGGACCGCAGTTGCTGACGACCTCTGGTCCTGAGCAAGCTCCTCAGCGTGAAGGGCGAGGCGTTGTAGAACTCCTGCCCCGCGGCCTGCCTCAGTGGACCCTCCTGGGCGACGATGCCGGCATCGTCCAGGAGTTCCTTGCGCTTCAAGACCTCTTCCTTCGTCGGCTCTAAGACGGCGTCCAGGCGCCTCAGCACCGTCATCGGCAGTATGACGTCTCGGTACTTGCCTCTCACAAAGAGGTCACGCAGCACGTCGTCCGCCACATTCCAGATGAAGTTGGAGATTCGGCCCAGCTGTGTGTCCTGCATGAAGTCTCCTGTACCAAATCCCCGTCTCACCAAACTAGAGTAGCACCGCTGCTCGCTAGGACGCGGTTACTGCGTCGGCCGGCAGAAGGCGCTTGATCTCGACGTTACTGCTCTCCAGGGTGTCGGCGACATGGCTGTACTTGTTCACGCGCCCTTTGTGGGCTCGAGCTCCCACTATGGCGGCTGCGGAAATGGGGTCACCGACACCTGCGGCCGTGAGCGCCGCTCCTGCCGAAGTCCAGATTGAAGCCTCAGCTACTCTCGTGCTGCCACTTCTGACAGATTCACACACCATTGAACGTCCGGTCAGGACACATTGACATTCTTTCAGCACCGTCACCCCAATGGACACGACGGGGTCCCCGTCAAGTGCGTACTCCGCACCGTGATGAATGACTTTCGCCAGCACCGACTCGCCCCACTCCTGGAGTTGGGCACCCCTTTCAGCGGGTATGACTGCATCCGATAGACCAGATGAAGAGAGCACCGCTGTAGTCTCGGGAGCAGACAGTACCAGTTCTCTTGGTACGACCACCTTGATGTCTGGGTACTTATCCAGATGTGTTCTGGCATAACTGATCGAGTCTGTCGCCTTCGCCTGCAGGACGCCCACCTACTCGCCGAAGTGGTCTACCCGCCGGGGCCCGAACTGGATGGAGTCCCCACAATCCACAGCAGCAGTCAAACGGTTCAAAGTCCCACGGCCCACGTGTAGCCGAATGTTTGTCTTCATCATATAACAGATATCCTCACTTTCGCGAAGTCATCGACACTGGAGTCTGACAAGCCCTGGGTGCCGAGATTCAAGGGGAGATCTGTTTCATTTAAGGTAGAGACTCCCTCTCCAGAAGTCGAACGGCCAGCCCAATATTGCCTGGGTCCCTGCGCATGGATAGTCCGTCTGTGTTGGCGGAAGCGTCCTCCACCACTTCTCGAGAATAGGCGACAGTGACATCGCCTTCAGTCGACCCGCTCTCGATGACTCTCTGATAGTGACGGAAGAGCTCTGACTTTACCTCTGGTCCATCTCGATAGGAAGGAACCGAACCTCGAGGCAAGACACATGAACTGGTAATCATCGTCACCTCCAACTGCAGGGAGGAGTAGTTGTAGTCCTGCTGTCGCTCGTCTCGAAGACTGCTACAGGTACCATTTGCGAAAATTGCATCGACGAGCGCCTTGTCCGAGATTTCTCCCAGTACAAACTGCCTGTACTCCGCTTGCGCGAGTGTCCTAGCGATCCACAAGTCTATCAGTTGATGTGGAGGCCCAGTGTGGAGAGAAAGAACAGATCTAAGGTGTTGAATAGACTTATCGATTTCGCGAAGGCTCAATCCAGATGATTCCAGGAAGTGCAGCGCGCTTGAGGGAATGAAAGGTTGTAGGGGACTGAGGGATGACTGTATGTATTGAGAGCGATTTGAAGACGGAACGGCGAGAAAATCATTAAAGAATCGCTCGAGATAGCTTTCAGCGTTAAACCCTTGGCCATAGAACGACTTAATCGAGTGGACTAGCTCTGTATGATTCACAGCTACGGCAAACACGATATGTTCGGCCTGGAAGACGTGCTCAAGGAGTTGTAGCATTTCCACCGAATACTCTGGGCTGCATCTGTCCAGTTCATCGATCATTACCACAGTTGGCCTGTCTGACCAGGCCTTGGCGGCTTCCGACAAAAGGGTTGCGAATGCATCCGGTGAGTCAATCTGCGGGACCTCAGTCTCGGTCGACTCGGTTTTGGCAATGCCGCGTGCTGATTCCAACCCCACCTCAATAGCCGGCGAAAACTCCCCAAGATCGGGCTGGAGTGATGAGGCCAGTTTGAAACCCTGGGCAGCTAGTGGGGCAAAGCGTTCAATGAGCGCCCACAATTGCTGATGGGGACGCCCACGTTCAGAGCTAGGAATTTCAACTTGAAGCAGAATCTGCTTTGTCAAAGCCTCCAATGGGTCAGCCCCGAACGACTTCCAAGCATTGAACCTGACAACTTTGACGCCCTCACGTCGAAGATAGGCCGCCCATAGGGCCATGAACGTCGACTTCCCAGTTCCCCAGTTTCCAACAATCGCAATCGACTGAGGACTGTGGTCCAGTAGAGCTTGAGTACGACTGGCAACTGCAGGCTCTAGACCTAGTCGGTCGTTTCTGAAAATATCGTTGCAAGGAATGTCGATCATTGGCGAAGGCACTACACGCCCCTTAAACTAAGTTACATTCCAGCCATGCGACTTCCGGCTAGCTCAGACGCGTTTGCGATTGCATAAGTGTGGCATCATGATTGGTAGGTTGTCAATGGCTGCAACAGAAAACAGGCCAGTGGGACGGCCCAATTTCGCCCCAACCCGTGCCACCTTGACAGCGGTGGTCGTCAAAGGCGATTTGGATGCGGTCGGGGTGGTTGCGTGGTAGCATCTATTGAGTGCTCCTTGTTCTGGGGACGGTTTGCTGTTACAAAACCATTATCCCAGATTCAAAGGAGCACCTTCTTGCCGCTTCAGGACACTGACCCTACCCTCTCCCCCGGTGGATTCGGGCTAAGGGCACGGTCGAATCAGGCTGACCGCTCCCAACGAGCTGTGCAGCGCGCAAATTTAGTCCGGAGAGCTTCCCGGATCGATGTCAGGTGAACTTAAGGTAGTCGTTCGCCCATCAGATGCAAGATACTGAAGTTGTTCCCCCAGTATTTTCCCCAGAGCGTAGCTTTGATGTCGATTACACTGGGATCGTCAATGAGCACTGATACAGGTTCTTTGAAGGTCCTTCTTGGTTTGTGGGATATCACAACCATTGGCTTTCCTTGATTTCGCAACCAGTCTCTACAACTGTAAATGAACTCTCTTGACGCGTCCTCCGCCTCGTGAAACAGGGCTCTGAATACAGGTCTGTGGTTCAATAGCAGCCTGAGGTTCTTGCGGGCATCAGGGTCGTTCTTTCCATGAATGTGAAAGTTCTGCTGCCACGCCATGAAGTGCAGACGGTATTTTCGACCGCTCTTCCTTGATTGAGTCAGTGGTTGAATCCTTCCGTGCCAATAGGGAATGGTGTGTAGCGGCGTGAACGGGTTGAAGTTGGAGTCAGCGCCCAACTTTGGCGAAGCCATCGCGAACAGAACTACACCGTCAATGGCTTGAAGTTGCTTGACGCTTCTTGGAAGCGCATAGAGAAAATGACCATCGCCGTACTTCCTCACACTTTGACGAAGTTCGGGTGAATCGAACTGGCCGAGGAACTGCCTAAGGACTGAATCTTCGAGACCGGCGAATTCCTTCTGAATCTTACTTCGAACCCTCTTCAAGTTGCTAAGACTCTTGCGCAATTCATCCACAGCATTCGACCTCCGGGAGACTCAACATAATTGCAAATGACGCAACCGTACGCTCTGCACATTTCCCATTGGAGGAGCCGAGACCCCTCTAGCAGCCCGTCTGAGGATTGGCTAACGGGCCTTTGGTACAGGCGAGTTTAGACGGCGACAATTGTTGTTGCCGGGTGCGGCCACTAACGGACCAATAGTTTCGTACGCCTCACTGTGCCGACCGGCCCGACGATGTCCGGGACACTTGCTGCAAACCTGTTGGTCGGTGTTTCGCGAGGCTGAGCCGCCCCAAACCTGAACAGCTTGAGCAGGTTGTGGCCGGTGCAGATCAGCGACCACTCGCCGCTGACCTTCTCCAGACCCCGCAGCAGGAACTGGCGGAAGCCTCGGCCCTGCTTGATCTGGCCGAACACCGGCTCCACCGTTCGCATCCGCAGAGCGTAGCGTTGCCGACCCCGTTTGGTCTGCAGCTTCCGGCGCATCCGATCCCTGGGAGACAGATGACTGGGTATGCGACCCCGGGGCGCCGGCGGCACAACTCTGCCGTGGCGGGTCCGCTCCGGCGCGACGAACGGGTCCACGCCCAGCCCGTAGAGACCTTCAACCGCCTGTGCAGAGTAGTAACCTGCGTCGGCGGATACCTCTTTGGGCACTGTGCCGACGTTGTCGATGGCCTCCTCCACCATCGCCACCGCCTGCTGCTTGTCCGAAGTCTGGTTGGTGGCCTGAGCCGCCACGATCACCTGGTGGCCGCTGTCCACCACCGCCTGACAGTTGTAAGCCTGCATGAAGTCCCGTCCGCCCGGCGCCGGCATGATACGCGACTCAGCATCGGTGAAGTTACGCTGGGTTCTATCCTCAGGCACCCCCGAATGGCCCTTGCCCGCGGCCTCGGCCTGCTCCGCAGCCGCCTGCGCCTCGGCCTCTAACGCCGCCATCGCTTCCCGTATCTTCCGCAACCGCCCCTCCCGAAAAGCCAACTCCTGCGGCAACTCGTCCCCGCGCTTGCTCTGTCCGTACCGCCGGTCCTCTTCGTCATCAACCTCCTGGGCCTGTCGCAGCAACTCCTCGACCTCCGCCGCCAACTGCGCTTCCTTCTCTTTCATCCGACCGTAACTCATCGCCTTGTGCCTGGATGCGTTGGCCCTCACCTTGGTGCCGTCCAGCGCCACGTGACCCAGCTTCACCAGACCCGCCCGCCGGCACAACGCCAATACCTGCAGGAACAGGCCCGACAGCGCTTCCAGATTGTCCTTGCGGAAGTCCGAGATGGTGCGGAAATCCGGCGTGTTGTTCGCCGCCAGTACCCGGAAGGCTATGTCCTCGTGGAGCCGCTGGGCGATTCGTCGGGAGGACGCCACTCCCACGCAGTAGCCGTACAGCAGCACCTTGACCATCATCCGTGGATGATACGGTGGACCGCCTCTGCTCTCCCGCTCGTAGCGGGCAGTGATCTCAAACAGCTCCAACTGGTCGACGACGTCGGAGATGAAGTAGGCCAGATGGTCGTCCGGCAGCCAGTCCCGCAACGCCGCTGGCAACAGCAACTGCTGGTTGGGTTCGTAGGGAAGATAGGTTTTGCTCATCAACGACTCCCCGCTACTGGACTGCGCCTATTATACCCCCAACAACTCGCCTACCGTGTTTCTCGGACGGGCTGCTAGGGGTAGTTAGCTTCCCCATTCTAATTGGCAAGAGGGCTACTGTGCGTCGTTCCCCAGATCTTCGGTTACTAATAATAGGTCACTCTCCAATTCAGCTATACGATTACGCTGTGCCTCAAGGTTGACGCGAACGTTAGCTATGGTGGCGTCAATGGCAGTCCAGTGGGCGTCGAGTTTGTCCAAGAGGCTGGCATTGAAGTCGATGTATGCCTGTATTCTCGTTTCAATTTCTTTCACTTCCTCAGCAAAGGCGGCGGTCGATGTTTCGATCAGGGCGAGGTAGTTGTTAGTGATGATCGCCCTATCTTCTTCTCCCAACAATCTAATGCGTACCACGTCCTGAACAATCTCATTGATAACCTGTTCGTGTGCGTGTTGCGCCAATAGGGTTTCGGCTCTCACGACCTCCGTCTTGGCTATTCTTATTCGACCCTCTAGTGCTGCCTGCAATTCTATCTTTGCGATGCGCGCCTGTGATTCGGCTTCGGCTAAGGCTTGTTCTTCCTCTTTCTGCGCTGCGTCAGCTTCGGCCCTTGCTCTGGCGGCGGCTTCGGCTTCCCTACGTTCCAATTCCGCTGCATGTTCCCGCTTTTCTTTCTCTTGGGCAACTAGGGCTAGACAGCTATTCGCCAGTGCCTGACGGGAGCTAGTGTCGGGGACAGGGAAGGTGGGGGTACGCAATTCGTAATCGTAAGGGTATGTGCTTCGGTTCTCCTCGTCAGTAAAGGGAACATTGAAGACTAGATTTATGAAGGGTTTATCTACATAGCCGAACACGCTATCGGTATGAATGGTAGACCCTGAACTTATGGGATTCTCGGCGCGGTAGATCGCATAGTCGGTCGTTATCATTTGGTGTTGCCACCCCCAGACTGTGTTGGTGCCGTAGGCTTGATTGCCAAGATCTGTCTGCGAGTATGCGTGAATCCGTATGCGTCTTTCGTTTGGTCCGATTCCAAGCATGTGGAAAGCTATTTCCTCGTGGCAGTAGGGATACTCTATTGTGAAGCGATGTTCGACCGCCTCAATCTCAGGCAAGACTAGCCTGCATGGGGTATTGGTGTTACCTCTAACTTCTCTTTCCGAGGGCTCGCAAGTCTCCGGTGGTGCCCATGCGACCAGGAGCAACAGTAGCGGCAGCAATGCGATCCACTTAATCATCATTCTCCCAACTGCTTGCTAATGCACTCGACAAGTTCATTGGTAAGCTCAGGTGGGCCATTCTCAAGCCAATAGTCCCTGTCCTCACCGGCGCACACGACCATAGCATCAACCGCATCGGTAAGGTTGTCAGGCAAGGGGGGCAAATCAAAAGGCGCTGACGTTGGGGGAGTAAGCGTAGGGGGAGGAAGAACAGTGGGGATAGAAACGGGCGTGGGGGGAGTAGTAAGTTGGGGAACAAGCGTAGGTTCTAGGGGTGTACCAGTGGGTTTTTGCGAAGTGCCTATTGCTTCAGTAAATGGCTCTGCGGTGGCTTCGGGCGTCTCTATGGCTATCTGTGTCGGCGGGTTAGTTACAACTTCAGGGGTGGCAGTAACTTCAATCACTGTGGTGCAAGCGAAAGTGATTGAAATCACTGCTAGAAGTAAGCCATTTCTCAAAGGTAGCCCCCTTCCGGTACTGGGGAAGGCTGCTTGCCAGAGTAACCGTACCCACGCAGACAGACCATACTACACAGATATCTCTGTTGCAATAAATATTGCATTAACATTGCTATAGTGTACTTAGGCCCTACTTGGGCGTCAGAGGTAAGCATTAACCCGAATCCACCGAAGGGGTGGCGTTACAGCAGCGGAAAGGGCGACGAGTGGCAAAGGGGGGCGATGGTTCGGGCAGGACTCAGGGTAGATGGGTCCGGTGGCGGCCTTTTGGCCGCCGCGTGGAGACCTTGTGGCCGTTTGCGGACGTTGGCAGGGCGAGATGGCGGGGAGAGGACGCAGCAGGAGACACTCGCGGACCGGAGGTGACGAGAGTTTGCGGAGCGGTTGGGTAGTCTGGTGGATGGGTCAGACGCCGTGGGCGCCGTCAGGCAGGAGATGGCAGGGCGCGCAACCGAGCGAGGGCGCGACTGAACTGGGTTTCCCAGGGCCAGTGTTTGGGAAGATGCAAAGTGAGGCGGCGGGCCTTGCGGGTGAGCCCGTCCGGCGATGGAGAAGAACCGCCGCCTGAGGGTCTTGGTGGTCACCACCTGCTCACGCAGGCCGATGCGCACAGTCCAGCGGGCCAGGTTATGCGCCATCACCCCGTATCGAGCACGGGGCAGGCTCTGTATCGCCAGCCAGGCGCCGTTGGCGGCGAAGCGGCCCGAGGGGAGATGTTGAGTCGGACGCTGTACTTGAGGTCTCTTATGGCGTTCTCGACTTCGGCATGGCGGCGGTGGTCGGTCTCCAGCTCCAGTGTATCGCCGTCGCAGTCGGTGATGAAGCCGTGATAGCTGTAGCTGGCGATGAGGGCCAGTTGGGAACCGGGCGTCGGCTTCACCCACCGGACGATGAGCCGCACCGGTGCGGCGTCGGGCTCACTCTGAAAGGGAGTATAGGTGGTTTCGGCCACGTCGGCTGCGCCGTCCATCCAGTAGGGGATCGGCGTCCAGTCTGCCTCGGGAATGGCCTCGATCAGGTTCCGCAGGCCTTGTGCTGGCGGATGATGATGGAGAGGCGCACGTTCAGCTTGTGGCAGACCAATACCACGCTATGGGCGTGGAAGCCGCCGTCGGCGCGCACCGTGAGTTGTCCTGTGGCTCCGGCATGGCGCACCCGGATTATCGTCTCCCGTAGGAAGTGGGCGGCGCCCCGAGCGGTGTTGGCGCGGCCCTCCCGCAGCCGGGCCATCAGCACGTCACCGGTTCCGGCGGCGATGGCCAGCAGCGGGTGATAGCCTCGCTTGCCGGTGTAGCCGTGATGACGTGCCCCTTCCTTGGCCAGCCCGTAGGTCTCGCAGATGGTGGAGTCGGGGTCGATGGTCAACGGCCCGTCGTCGGGTCCGGCCCCGGTCGCCCAGGCGCGTGCCAGCAACTCGCGGCTCACCCGGTCCAGCTGGCGCACATGCCCCCACCGGAAGCTGCGCAGGAAGGTTCCCAGGGTGGAGGGTGCCTTGACCGTTCCGCCCAGGGTACAGGCCGTCCCTCCGGTGCGCAACGCATCGGCGTCGTCAATGCAGTCGCCGCCAGCCAGCGCGGAAGCGACCAAGGTCATCACCTTGTCGCCGGTGTTGGCCCGGCCCGGCGCATCTCCCAGGTCAACGTGGTTGTCGACCAGTTCATCCAGACCCAGGTGCTCGGCCAGGGTGGCGGGAAGGAGCAGCCCGGCGTTGGCCACCAGGCGGTCGTCGTCGAAGGCGATTTTGATGCGGTCAGTGTAATTGCGTGGTAGCATCTATTGAGTGCTCCCTTCCTGGGGTCGGTTTGCTTTTACAAAACCATTATCCCAAATTCAAAGGAGCACCTTCTTGTCGCTTCAGGACACTGACCCGACCCTCTCCTCCGGTGGATTCGGGTTAAAGGCCAACGACCAATCTGAAAGTTCGCAGTACAGGACACTCTGGCCCACCAGACTTGATAAAATCAAGAACTTTCACATTGACCCTGGTTCTGGACCTGTAAGGTCTCGGCTGTACACCAGCCGTTCAGAGAGAAAAAAGGGGGGCATCATATGATGTCCCCCCTTTTTCATTCGGGCTAGCTGTGTGCTAGATGCCATCACGACTCTGGCTCGGGTGCGGCCGTGGTCGTTTGCTTTCTAACTCTCTTCCCTTGGCACTAACCGAACAGGTAGAGGTTTATGACCTCTATCACGTCTTCCTTGCTGAGGGCATTCGCCCCCTCACCAAAGAGGTAGTCATTAATGGCGTGAATGACTTCGCTCTTTTCGATGGACCCGCTGTCGTCGGCGTCGTACCGCTCCAGCAGAGTCTGCGGCGCATCTTCGGCGACGGTAACGGTGATGGTCACGTCGGCCATGTCGGTATTGGTCCCGTCGCTCACCTCCACGGTGACCTCGTATACGTTGTCCGTGTCGGCGTCAGTGGGGTCGTCCATGTCGGGGGCAGCCACGAAGGCGAGCACCCCGCCGGTGATGGTGAGGTCGGCCGCATCGTCGCCTGACAGGCTCCAGGTGAGACTTGCACCCTCCGGATCTATGGCGGTGTAGGTCGCCACCGGGCCGGTTCCGTTCTCGGCGTAGCTGACGGTGGTGTTCCCAGTCAGGACCGGCGCCTCGTCCACGTCGGTGACGGTGATGGTCACGTCGGCCATGTCGGTATTGGTCCCGTCGCTCACCTCCATGGTGACCTCGTATACGTTGTCGGTGTCGGCGTCCGCCTCAGTCTCGTAATCGGGGGCAGCCGCGAAGGCGAGCACCCCGCCGGTGATGGTGAGGTCGGCCGCATCGTCGCCTGACAGGCTCCAGGTCAGACTTGCACCCTCCGGATCTATGGCGGTGTAGGTCGCCACCGGGCCGGTTCCGTTCTCGGCGTAGCTGACGGTGGTGTTCCCAGTCAGGACCGGCGCCTCGTCCACGTCGGTGACGGTGATGGTCACGTCGGCCATGTCGGTATTGGTCCCGTCGCTCACCTCCATGGTGACCTCGTATACGTTGTCGGTGTCGGCGTCCGCCTCAGTCTCGTAATCGGGGGCAGCCGCGAAGGCGAGCACCCCGCCGGTGATGGTGAGGTCGGCCGCATCGTCGCCTGACAGGCTCCAGGTCAGACTTGCACCCTCCGGATCTATCGCGGTGTACGTTGCCACCGGGCCGGTTCCGTTCTCGGCGTAGCTGACAGTGGCGCTCCCACTCAGCACTGGTGCCTCGTCCACGTCGGTGACGGTGATGGTCACGTCGATGGAGTCGCTGTTGGTCCCGTCGCTCACCTCCACGGTGACCTCGTAAACGTTGTCCGTGTCGGCGTCCGCCTCGGTCTCGTAGTCGGGGGCAGTCGCGAAGGCGAGCACCCCGCCGGTGATGGTGAAGTCACCGGCGTCGTCGCCCGACAGGCTCCAGGTCAGACTTTCGCCCTCCGGGTCGGCAGCGGTGTAGGTCGCCACCGGGCCGGTTCCGTTCTCGGCGTGGCTGACGGTGGTGTTCCCAGTCAGGACCGGCGCCTCGTCCACGTCGGTGACGGTGATGGCCACGGACTTCGTGGCACTCTCACCGCTCGGGGCTGTCGCGGTAACGGTGACCTCGTAGCTGGCCTTTGTTTCGTAGTCCAGCGCGGCCTTGGTCATGAGCTGGCCGGTCCCAGAGACGATGGTGAAGTCAGCGGCGTCAGTCCCGCCCAAGCTGTAGATCAGCGTGGCACCTGAGGATGTCGCCTGAACCGGGTCGCCGATGGGTATGCCCGCGCCGGTGTTTTCCGCAACGCTCCTCTCGCCCGTCTCTTCGGCAGGAAACTCCGGGGCACTGCCTACCTCACAAAAGGGCAGACCAAGTTCGCTGAAATCGTTGCTCGTCACACCTTGTAGCCCACTCGGGATGCAACCAATCAAACGGTTCTGTGAAAGATAAAGCACATCCAGATTGGAAAGGTCGCCCAGTTCAGAGGGTATCTCCCCGGTCAACTGGTTGCCCCAGAGGCTCAGCACTGTCAGGCTGGCGAGGTCGCCCAGTTCGACAGGAATCTCACCACTCAACTGGTTGCCCCAGAGGCTCAGCTCCGTCAGGTTGGTGAGGCTGCCCAGTTCGACAGGAATCTCCCCGGTCAACTGGTTATCCGAGAGGTACAACTCTTGCAGGCTGGCGAGGTCGCCCAGTTCGACAGGAATCTCACCACTCAACTGGTTGCCCCAGAGGCTCAGCTCCGTCAGGTTGGTGAGGCTGCCCAATTCAGTCGGTATTTCTCCGGTCAGCTGGTTGGACGAGAGGCTCAGCACTGTCAGGCTGGCGAGGTCGCCCAGTTCGACAGGAATCTCACCACTCAACTGGTTGCCCCAGAGGCTCAGCTCCGTCAGGTTGGTGAGGCTGCCCAATTCAGTCGGTATTTCTCCGGTCAGCTGGTTGGACGAGAGGCTCAGCACTGTCAGGCTGGCGAGGTCGCCCAGTTCGACAGGAATCTCACCACTCAACTGGTTGCCCCAGAGGCTCAGCTCCGTCAGGTTGGTGAGGCTGCCCAATTCAGTCGGTATTTCTCCGGTCAGCTGGTTGGACGAGAGGCTCAGCACTGTCAGGCTGGCGAGGTCGCCCAGTTCGACAGGAATCTCACCACTCAACTGGTTATCCAAGAGGTACAACTCTTGCAGGCTGGCGAGGTCGCCCAGTTCGACAGGAATCTCACCACTCAACTGGTTGCCCCAGAGGCTCAGCTCCGTCAGGTTGGTGAGGCTGCCCAATTCAGTCGGTATTTCTCCGGTCAGCTGGTTGGACGAGAGGCTCAGCACTGTCAGGCTGGCGAGGTCGCCCAGTTCGACAGGAATCTCACCACTCAACTGGTTGCCCCACAGGCTCAGCTCCGTCAGGTTGGTGAGGCTGCCCAATTCAGTCGGTATTTCTCCGGTCAGCTGGTTGGACGAGAGGCTCAGCACTGTCAGGCTGGCGAGGTCGCCCAGTTCGACAGGAATCTCACCACTCAACTGGTTGCCCCAGAGGCTCAGCTCCGTCAGGTTGGTGAGGCTGCCCAATTCAGTCGGTATTTCTCCGGTCAGCTGGTTGGACGAGAGGCTCAGCACTGTCAGGCTGGCGAGGTCGCCCAGTTCGACAGGAATCTCACCACTCAACTGGTTGCCCCAGAGGCTCAGCTCCGTCAGGTTGGTGAGGCTGCCCAATTCAGTCGGTATTTCTCCGGTCAGCTGGTTGGACGAGAGGCTCAGCACTGTCAGGCTGGCGAGGTCGCCCAGTTCGACAGGAATCTCACCACTCAACTGGTTGCCCCAGAGGCTCAGCTCCGTCAGGTTGGTGAGGCTGCCCAATTCAGTCGGTATTTCTCCGGTCAGCTGGTTGGACGAGAGGCTCAGCACTGTCAGGCTGGCGAGGTCGCCCAGTTCGACAGGAATCTCACCACTCAACTGGTTGCCCCAGAGGCTCAGCTCCGTCAGGTTGGTGAGGCTGCCCAGTTCGACAGGAATCTCCCCGGTCAACTGGTTATCCGAGAGGTACAACTCCTGCAGGTTGGTGAGGCTGCCCAGTTCGACAGGAATCTCCCCGGTCAACTGGTTATCCGAGAGGTACAACTCCTGCAGGTTGGAGAGGCCGCCCAATTCAGTCGGTATTTCTCCGGTCAGCTGGTTGGACGAGAGGCTCAGCCATATCAGGTTGGAGAGACTGCCCAACTCAGACGGTATTTCCCCGGTCAATCCATTTTCCGGGAGAGATAGTCCAACAACCCGGCCGCTGGGGTCGGTGGTCGCACCGTGCCAGAGGCCAACGGGCTGGCTGCTCACCCAGTTGGCGTTGTTTGTCCAGTTTGGACCGCCGGTGGCGTTGTAGAGCGCCACCAAGGCGGCTTTCTCCTCTTCTCTCAATGTTTGCGGGGCCTGAGCAGAAGGCAATTGGGCGAACCCGTGCCCCCAGGTGTTGTTGGGGTCCGGGGTTTCCCGCTGTGCTGCGTTGTCTTTCAGGTATTGGGCTACCTGTTGTGGCGTGTAGTCGGGAAACCGCTGGCGCACCAGGGCCGCCAGCCCCGCCACGTGGGGTGAGGCAGAGCTAGTCCCAGAGAACCAGCATCGAGAACCGTCCCTCACGTTTGGCTCGTATGACGCCGTTCGCCCGCAGGCCGCTCCTACTATGTCAGGTTTGATTCGGTCGTCGAGCGCGGGACCCTGGCTGCTGTAGTCCGCTATGGTGTTCGTGTCCCAGTAGTGGGTCGCGCCCACTGCCAGCATACCGGGGTTGGCGCTCTCTGAGGGGCCGTTGATACTGTAGCCCTCAGTGGAGTGCTCGAGAGAGATTGCCTTGGGAACAGTCAACTGAATCCAGCCAGGCAGGTTACCACCCCTGTAGACTACTGCTATGTGATATTCCCCGTCCCTGGGAATCTCCGTGTGCAATGACTCGGTGGGAACGTCCCCCGCAAGCCCTGACTGTCCATCTTCCCCTCTTTCAACGATTTCTCCCGAAGTTGAATCTACAAGGTAAATGTCCAAATCAGTAGATGCTCCGAGCCAAGTGTCCTCCCACCGCAGATACGCGAAAATCTCGTGGCCTTCATTGAGTCGCGGACCCGGGTCTCCGGCAGCACGGCGACCGATGGAGTTGGTAGTGTCGCCTTCGGCAAATTCAATAAAGCCATCTCCGTCACCATCTGGATCGCGAATAGAGGGCGGACTGTCTTGAAACCATGTTACATCTGCATTATTCCCTGCTGAATTCAGGAATATGATTCTGCCATCAACCGCCCGGTCTATAGTCTTCAACCGGCTGTTAGAAAATGGTGATGTGCCGTCGCCGGGGCCCTCAAAGGAACCGCCCAGCGAGCGATTGATAACGGAGACACCCTCAGATATCATCCAATTGACAGTATCCCTAAAATCTCCTTTCGACCCATAGCGGGCTATGTAGAGGGACACGTCAGGGGCAATGTCCATGATGTTCTCCGCCACCGCCGTACCGTGATATGTGTTGTTGCCGCAGTCAGCCAGGTCGGAGGTATAAGACCCAACCTCGGTGTAGCACCGGGCTTGGACCGTTGTCGGCAACTCGGTACCCATGAGGCTGCCGAAGCCTTCAAAGCCAGCGTCAATGATCCCCACCTTGACACCCTGCCCGGTGTTCCCGGCCCGGTGCCAGGCCGGCGCACCGTGCGCCGGGACTCCCTGGCTGGTGATGTTGCCAAAATCCGGCTCCGGCGGCACGATTTCCCGCACCCGGACGACGCCGGGCTGTTCCGATAGTCGCCCCAGCAGCGTCATCGGCACGTAGGCTTCAATGTAGTCCTCGCCCACGTTGCGCGGGTCGCCGCCGTTATCCTCCAAGAATCCCGCTACGTCGGCGACGTTCCCGGACAGGTAGACGGTCACCGCAACCGACCCTTCCCGTTGCACCGGTGCACCGTCCGCAGCTTCCTGGGCAGAGGCTGCTCCCTCCTCGACCCTAGCCACCAGATCGTTGAGCCTGGAACCCAGGTTGGGGTACTTCAGCTCCCGCTTCTCCGGGATGGACGGAAACTTGTCCCCTTCACCCTCGGCGGACACTCCGGCGGCCGTCGTCCCCACGGACAATGCCAGGACTGCCATAGCAGCGATTGCCAGCTGTCGAATCCAGATCTTGTTGCTCATTGAGGCTGCTTGTCGCATTGGCTCATTCTTTTGACATTCCCTGACATAGTTCGGCGCACCGACGCGTCCTAACGGACGGAGGCATCTACCGGTCCTCCTGCGGCGGGATGATCTCCCGCACCCGCAGGACGCCCGGTTGTTCGGAAAGCTCCCCAAGCAGGGTCACCGGCACGTAGGCCTCGATGTAGTCCTCGCCCACGTTGCGCGGGTCGCCGCCGTTGTCCTCCAGGAAGCCCGCCACGTTGGCGACATTCCCGGAGAGGTAGACGGTCACCGCCACCGACCCTTCCCGTTGCACCGCTGCACCGTCCGCAGCTTCCTGGGCCGAGGCTTCCCCCTCCTCGACCCTAACCACCAGATCATTGAGCCTGGAACCCAGGTTGGGGTACTTCAGTTGGAGCTTCTCAGGAAGGGGCGAGACTTGGTCGTCGCAGCCCGCGGCAGCGCTTGGCAGGGCCTCCGGACTGCCGCCCGTTTCAGACAGGGACACCGATCCGACGTCTTCGCTGTGCTGGGTTAGCTTCGCAATGTTGCCGGCGTTGGCCCCATTCACCAGCGCGCCGTGCCCGGCCGTGTCTGCGGCGTTCTTCTCAACGAGGTGCTCAGCCTCCGGCAACCCCCTCGCGGTCTCGGCGTCGCGTTCACCCGCGTCCACCATTCCGTGCCCGGCGACCTCCCGCTCCAAGTGGCTGGCGTAGGTGGCAGCCTTGAGCGGCGAGTCGGTGGGCGAGACCGCTGCTTCCGGGGTCGAAGTGCGCGGAGCCTGATCCCTGGCCGCGATCAGTCCTGCCGTTGCTCCGCCCAGAATGACCAAGACCGCAACCATCGCTATAGGTACGGCAACTCCTCGTATTTTCATCACATAACCTGGCGCAAACTGCGCTCCAACTGGCATCCCGGAAAATATCCATCCTCTCACAGGGGAAGTAGCCTGCCATCATGGCCATGCCCCCCTATGGGGTCGGAAGGATTCAAGCAGGTTGAGGTACAACAGCCGCCTCAGCGGTTCCGACGCTCGCTGGTCGCCGGAACTCTCCCCGGCCAGAATCTCCTCCGCAGCGCCGAGCCGAGCAAAATCGCCAGCGAACCGCGGCGTGTCATTGGGGGTCAGGAGGCCCAAGCGTGAAAGGGATATCGGCGTTACGCCAGCGAGAATCGGGGGGGGGGGGTAAACAGCAGGCTTCGGAGGCTCCCTGCTAAGCGGGAAGCCCCCTGCGGGTTTCGGTTCATAAGGTCGGGACGCGGCACCATACTCCCTTGGATGTTGGAATGTCTGCGGTCCGTGGCAACTATATCGCAAATGCAAAGCACACTGCAATATGGCAAATGCAAAATACACAGTTCTCTGACTTACACCCCAATCTCTCCGGGAAGGTCAAGACTCGGCGCGGCCCATGCACCGGCGCTGACATGCAGCGGCTGCGCACTCCACCCTTCCTTTGCTACTCTCAACGCATGGCGCTTACCGAACGGCAGATGCTCGACGCCCTCAGCCGCATGCCGTTCATCGATTCGGTGGAACTGGCGCGCGTCCTGGGCGAGCCTCACACGACCGTCCACCGCGCCCTGCTTAACCTGCTGGCCGAGGGCATCGGCGGGAGGGTGAGTCACGGCACCGTCCACCTGCCGTCGAGCCAAAGATACCATCTGACGGCCCAGGGCATCGGCGAAGCCGCCTGGGAACTCGGATTCGCCACTCCCTCGGACTTCGTGCGGGCCTATCCTGTGTCCAGGGAGTGGCTCACGCTGCTCATCCGCAGGATGGACGCGGTGGCCAGCATCTACCGCCTCGCCGCCTCGATGTCTCCCGGCATCGACGGGCTCCGGTCCCGCGTGGAGTTCCACCGCCGAGGCCGCTTCGACGCCACCATCACGCTGCACGACGGCCGCAGCGTCGGCTTGGTGCGCCAGGGCCTGGCCCTGCGTCGCCGGTCGCTCTACGACCGGTTGAGGGCCATAGCGCAGTACAGCCCCGGGCGGCGTCCCGGCACCGTCCTGATCCTTGTGCCGAGCGTCTGGGAGCTTCGGCGGACGGCGAGGTTCTGCATCAACAACGACCTCCGTGACTGCTACGTTGCCGTGGAGTCCAGGGACGCGCTGGCAAGACAGGACCTGCGTCTCTGGTGCGAACCCACGGGGCTGTTCGGACTCACGTACTACACGCTGGAGACGGTGAGCGCCTACGCCAGCCGCGGCGGAGGGCCTCAGTCGCCGGAGCGGAAGCGTGCGTCCATTCCCGACCCCGAGCGGATGGTGGGGGCTGCGCCGGCCTTCGGCGTCAGCCCGTCGGAGAAGCGGACGCTGGACCTCATCACAGACCACCCGATGATCCCCCGTGAGCACCTGGCCATCTGGCTCGGCGTCTCCGAGGGGCGCGTCAGCCAGATGATGCGTAGCCTCGTCGATACATGGGGCCTCGTGGAGCGCTGGGGCAAACGGGGCGACACACGCTACACCCTGTCCGCCGAGGGCATACGCTACGTCACCCACAGGGACCGCGCCCAGCTGCCCACCACGCAGGGCATATGGAGCACCGCCCTCACGAGAGACAAACAGGGCCGCAGACGGCACGTGGGCCACCGCATCGAGACGTGGGCGAGGCAGTCCAGGCACGCGGACGGCATTACATGGTTCCTCTCGAAGCTGGAGGCCGAGGCCAGGGCAGACCCCGGCAGCGAGCTGCTGTGGTCCGTCCCCACCGCCAGGTCCGACCGGGCCTACAACTGGGGGGATTCCGCCATCGCACCCGACGCCGTGGGGCAGATGACCGCCCAGGGCCTTCGGATACCCTTCTACTTCGAGTACGAGCTTCGCGCCCGTCATCCCAGGGGAGTCATTGCCCGTCTGAGTCCATACGAGGACTACTATTGGTCACCCGAGCATAAGGACGACCAGCCGCCGTACCCCGTCACCCTGTTCGTCGTGGACACCGAGGAGGTCGAGGGCACCTACGTCCGCACCGCAGCCCGCATGAGCCGGATGTCGCTGCCCATCTTCGTGTCGTGCATACCCGTGCTGTCCACCGCAGGAATACTCGGACGGTCATGGCGTCCACTGTGGGAACCGGAGTCTCCCCGACTGCCCCTGTCCGCACTGAGAGCCTACCACTGGGACTCACTCTACCACCGGATGCGTCAGAGTCCTGTAGGGGGGGATAGATAGCGACGATACGTCCCTATCTTCCCTCCATGTTGTCTGGGGGGTACAAAATGGCACAACCGGGCCGATTTCCGAGGTCCACGGCCCCCCAAATCACCCCTGTTTTAGCTACGAAATGGGGTTGACGTGTCGCCTGACCGGTCAGGGTACAAAATGGGATACCATGCTAAAATACAGGGCGAGTCTGATGACAACTTGATTGCACTTTGGGAACTCTGACGTGTCAGCCGATAGGGAGGGAGAAACGATGGATGAGCCCGTCCGCTGGGTGACGAAGGCGGAGGCTGCGGAGGAACTGGAGGTCTCCCTCTCGACCCTGGACCGGAAGATCAGGCAGGGAGAGGTGGAGGTCCGCAGGGAGGGCCGCCGGGTGTTCGTGCGGATGGCGGGGGAGTACATCACCGACGAGGAGTTGCTGCGCCGGGCCGTCGCCAGGGAGCATGAGCTTGAGCGGACCGTGCGGGAGTTGGAGCAGAGCTTATCCGAGTTGAACATTCGGGCATCCGAGTTGGAGCGGGAGCGAGACGAGGCCAGGGAGGCCGCAGCCACCGCCAGACGGCCGTACCTGGAGCTTGAGATGGAGCACCGGAGGGAGGTCGCCGCGCACAAGGCGACGAAGGGCGTGCTCAACGTTGTCCACGCGATCGCCCTGGTGCTGCTCGTGCTGTTGATCGGCAGCGTTCTCCTGTGGTGGTTTGTGCTGAGGTAGAGGAAGCGCTGTCGGCCCGTCACCCCGGTCTCCGTCTCCGTCTTCAAGGGACGTAACGCACCCCCACTTCAATCGCATTTTTCGGGGCCAAATGTCATTGAGACGCCGCTCCCACGGTCCCGCAAATGTCATTCCCCACGTTTGGCGATGTCATTGCCGTCCGGAACGCGGCCATTCTAAAAGTGTTCACTGTTTACGTCCTGTAGAGGGGCGATTTACCCCCGTTTCAGCTACGAAATCACGACTCTGGCCGCTCTGTTGCAAAACTGAAACTCCTGTACACCCCCACAACTGCGTGGACGCTCCCCGTTTTGGCGGACCTCATAACACCCCGCACATGTGCGGGGTGTTATGAGGGCCATTCCCCTCGGGGGGGTCTGTGGGTGTGCCCGCAAGGACAACATGGGCGTTGACAGCAACGCGGATGTTGTGCATAATATGACAGGATGAACGCACGGGAGCTCCGACGCTGGCTGCGGAAGCAGGGATGCACCTTCCACACCCACAAGGGCGGAAGCGGACATCTCACCGTCCGGCTCGGAGACCGCACCAGCCAGCTTCCGATGCACGGAGGCGGCAAGGAATTGGGACGAGGACTCGTAGCGAAGATCAAGAAAGACCTGGGGTTGGACTGATGCTTGCTTATCCGATAACGCTGGAAGAGGACGACGGGACCATGCTGGTAACTTCCCCCGACTTCCCGGAGCTGACCACCTTCGGGGACGACCGTGAGGAGGCCGTCGCTCGCGCCGTCCACGCTCTGGAAGAGGCGATAGCGGCCCGCATTCACGACCGCAAGGACATTCCCACGCCGTCGCAGGGCGAGACCTACGCAGCGCTGCCGACACTGATTTCGGTGAAGGTGATGCTGTACCAGGGAATGAGAGACCAGGGCATCGGCAAGGCGGAGTTGGCGCGCCGTCTTGGGTGGTTCTTGCCGCAGGTGGACCGGGTGCTGGACGTTCAGCACCGGTCGGGGATGGATATGATGGACGCCGCCCTCGGCGCCATCGGACGGCGGTTGCACGTGACCGCCGCAACTACGGCCGATTCAGCGGTCGCCGTCGGAGGAGAGTCCGGCGACCCGAATTGACCGCGATAGACCCCCAAGAGAAAGAGGAGGGACAGCATGAAGAAGAAGCAGATACACCCACAGCCGCTCACGCCGGCGGCGCTCTACGCCAGGGTGTCCAGCGACCGGCAGGACGTGGACCTGTCCGTGTCCGCCCAGCTAAGGGCGCTCAAGGAGTACGCCAAGGCCAACGACTACTCCGTCGCCCGCGAGTACGTGGACGAGGCCGAGAGCGGACGCGTCGCCGACAGGCCCCAGTTCAGGGAGATGATCGAGGAGGGCGGCAAGCCGAAGGCTCCCTTCGACGTGATTCTCGTATGGAAGTTTTCGAGATTCACCCGCAAGCGCGAGCACGCCGTGGCCTTCAAATCCCAGCTGCGGCGCAAGGGCATCCGCGTGGTGTCCATCACCGAGCAGGCCGAGGACAACGCCACCGGCAGGCTGCTTGAGGGCATCATCGAGAGCGTGGACGAATATTACAGCGAAAATCTTGCCCAGGAGGTCGTCCGGGGGATGAGGGAGGCCGCTTCCAGAGGCTTCTTCCTCGGCTCGAACGCCCCCTTCGGCTACAGGAAGATCAAGGTCAGCGACGGAGCGAAGGAGCGCCCCACCCTGGAGGTTGACCCGGCCGCCGCCCCGGTGGTGAAAGAGATATTCGAGAAGTCCCTGCGGGGCAGCGGCCTCAAGGAGCTATGCAAGGAGCTGAACGACCGGGGCATCACCAACCGGGGCAAGCGCTGGTACAAGGGAACGCTCCACTACGTGCTGCGAAACGAGGCATACACAGGAACCGCCGTCTGGGGTAAGGCCAGCAAGGGACAGGAGGCCCAGGACCCTGTAAGGGTTGAGGGAGCGTGGCCCGCGCTGGTGTCGAGGGAGCTGTTCGAGGATGTGCAGCAGGCGATGAGCGACCGCGCCCCGAAGGTGCAGAGGCCCGGTAGAGTGGGGAGCAAGTTCCTGCTGAGCGGTCTGCTCAGGTGCGGGGTGTGCGGCAGGCCCTACTCGGCCCAGGGAGCCAAGAGCGGCCAGTTCGCCTACTACATCTGCGGCACCCTCTTCAGGGAGGGAGCGGGGACGTGCAGCGCCCGCTACCTGAACGCCCCGAAGCTGGAGACGTTCGTGGTCGAGAAGATCAGGGAGCGGATACTGAACGAGGAGACCATCGTGGCGCTGGTGACGCTGGTGGCGGAGGAGATCGACGCCATGGCCGGGGAGCTGTCCGGCAGGCTGGAGGTCGTCGAGGCCGAGCTAGGGGACGTGAGGAAGCGGCTTGAGAAGCTCTACGAGGCCATTGAGACGAGCGAGCTGACGTTGGAGGTCCTGTCGCCCCGCATCATGTCTCTGAGGCACCGTGAGGAGCAGCTGGAGGCTGCGAGAGAGGACGCAGAGACCCAGCTTGAGCAGAGGAGAGTGGAGCTACCCAACACCGAGGAGATAGCGCGGTACGTTGCGGACTTCCGGGACTTCCTGAAGGACGGGACGATCCCCGAGCGCAAGGCGCTCATCCGCAACTTCGTGGAGGGCATCGAGGTGATGGGAGACGAGGCGACGCTGACGTACACGGTTCCCATGCCGAGCGACGGTGTGATGTCGGAATCGGCCTCGGTTCTTGATTTCGTCAAGTCCAGCCCACCAACGAAGACTCGAACCAAGCCGTCACATCTGTGGTAACAATTGTGGGAATCATACACATATTGCTTCGTTATTGTAGCTGTATCAGAGTCCCCCCAGCGTTCCACCAACGAAGACTCGAACTTAGCAAAGCATTCACAACTGTGGTGATAGATGTGGGAACAATTGATTTTATGACCTCGGTATGTAGTTAATTCCGATTCCCCTCAGAAAAAAGCCCCTATGTGCTTGTCTTCCTTACCTGGATGGGTACGCCTATCCATTCCCCCCCATCCCTATTTCCACAACTTATGACATTGTCTCGAAGGGACGTGGTAATCAATGCCGCCACCGGCAGCACGCGTTAATCGATTCTCGTAATGACCGCTACGTCTGTTGGGTGGTCACCTCCGGCGGTGTGTCGCAGATGAGGGGCCAGCCGCAGTCTGAGACTGCGCTTGGGGCGGTGCTAAAAGGCCTAGTGGGTGCAATTGAGCAATGCCGACATATAACAGCTTCAGAGGCTGTACAAAATCTTCCTCGCACGGGTAGATTTCCCCGGGAGCTTTGCGGCATATGTCCCGCTTTACAAAGCAGTCGGCTGGGTTGCGCTAAACTGGGAGATCGGGGCGGAGTAGCGCCCTGGGATCGGGGTATAAATATTCTTCGACAAGGCCATCTGGCCGGACGCACTGGCGAGCGGGTCCTCGCCGATACGCCACATGGGAGATAGGGTGTCGCCGTGCGCGGGGTGCGTAGTGTGTGGCGCGCAAATTGGACCGGGGGAGCCGGACATTGTGACGCTGGCGATGCTGCGTGAGAGCCTGAATATCTACACTCGATGCGGGGTTTGAGACAATGAGTTGTAAGCGCTTGTCGACGCAGACCCTGGCCAGGCCAGGCGCAATGTTAGTTGCGGTAAAAAGACCGAGCGGCATACTAATTATGTTTTTAGTATCTATTGATGTAGTGGCAAGCAGTTGGCCCATTATTGCAATATCAGATGGGGGCCGGCCCTGCACGGGACCTCGACGGTTGCGCGACACGGTCCGCGTCCCTTTCGTGTACATGCGCCGCATGCGCTCGGTCTCCATCTTCGAGTCACACGTGTCCGCAAGCAGACCGCATCATGCGCTTGCCATCCGCCAGCATGAGGGGAATCCGCGTGCCCAGACGAGGGTCGCGCTCCGGGTGCAGGGTGGCCCCTGGCCTGTCTGGCCTCAGCCCCTCGGCCCTGGCCTTACCCTGCCGAGCATCGAAGCCGCCGGTGCGCAGCCGCCCGAACACCCGGGGCGGCAGTTCACCCACACCGGCGCCTCCCGCAGCCTGACGCCCTTCTCCGCCGACGCGGTCACAGAGCCAGACCCCCTCGCGCCCGGCTTCGGGCCACGGGGACACGGGGTGGCCACCGGTGTTGCCCAGGGCGACCGCACACGCGACGGTCAGCGTCTCGCCGCCGCGCCGAGACCTTGTGCTGGAACATGGGCCGACATTCGCGGCCCGGTCCGGTCAGGACCCCCGGGGCGCTCTGAACAAGGGATCAGTGAAGATGCCTGGGTCCTTCATGGCTTCCGCCCGGCTGGCGTCAGTCTGTTGCCGGACCAACTCCGAAAGAGTCCACAGTGCCCAGACTACCATCGAAGGGATAGGACGCAGTGGGCTGCGTGCGGGTAG
This sequence comes from Dehalococcoidia bacterium, assembly GCA_965217705.1. GTDB lineage: Bacteria > Chloroflexota > Dehalococcoidia > Lucifugimonadales > CATOSD01 > CATOSD01. The sequence goes on from CBDCJA010000002.1 coordinate 970,244, forward strand.
CGTGAGCCGCACGCCCCAGGAGAAGCTCGGCCGCGCTGACAGCCAGGCCGGCGCGTGGTTGACGAGGGCCTACATTCCCGGTTCGCGTTACAATCTCCGCAGCGCTGGCACGAGCCATGGCGGCGGGGCGTTCAGGCGTAGGCGGACGCCTGGGCGTTGCCGACGGTCAGGGCGCTCGCTCCCCAGCCTCTAGCCCCAACCCGGTCGGACCCGGCACAGGAGGTGCTTCCACCGGGGGCCGATGAACAGGGGTGCGCACACAGGTACCTGGAGAGTGCGCCGTATCCGAACGCCCGTCAGGACTCGATGGACAGGAACTCCGGCGACTGTTCACCTGGGAGGCCTCGACACGGGAGCCTCGACGGCCCACGTCGTGGACAGGCACATGCAGCCGTCCCGCAGGCTCACACGGAAGGCCGATGACCTGCCCTGGTCTGTGTTGGCGCATGCGCACAGCGCCGTTCCGGGAGGTCGTCTTCAGTCCAGGCCGGATGGCCGGGGGCGGCGGGCCCGAGAGGGTTCTTTCGGCATCCCCGCCCCGGGTTGGCCGGGGGCGGTCTCGTCCGTTGCCGACCCTGCTGGGCGCCGCTCTCATCTTCGCGTTTACGGTCGGCCGGCCCGCGCCGCGCCGGGGACAGGGGGTAGCCTGACTCCCGCAAACACCCCGCAGTGGCCCCAGGAGCCTCTTTCCCGCCATACCGAGGGCGAAAAGGCGCCTGGGGGTACCACCCGCCGGACTTGCGTCGCGCTGTGGGCGTTTGGTGACGTGTCGAAGCCCAGCGATTGGGTCCTCTCTCACCGGCCAGGGAAAATGTCCTCACCATGGAGAGTGTGACGTTGACCCAGAAAAGAGATGGCAAGGCTTCAGGTTCTCAGCGGCTTACCGTCACAACCGGTGACGACGGAGCAGGCAGAGCGACCTTCACGGGAGTGATCACACGCCACACGAGGCGACTGCGGGCGGCCCACAGGGAGGAGGGGCGGCCGCACTCACTCACTGCAACCGAGGGCGAAGGCCTGCCAATGCCATGCCGGACAGCGTGATCACCAGGCCGTACACCTGGCCCGCACCCGCTACCGGAGCGCCAGCCACACCCATCTGGGTGAGTTGCCGGGTGAGCGGGAGGGTATTGAGATCGGCCGGTCCACGCTCAGGCGTATCCTCGTTGGCGTCGGGCTCGCCAGTCCCAGGCGGCGGCGTCCACCCGCGCGCAGGATACGTCGTCAGCGGATGCCGCGGGAGGGGATGCCGGTGCAACTGGACGGCAGCCATCACAGGTGGTTGGAGGACAGGGGCCCCCGGTTCACCCTGCTGCTGGAGGCCGACGACGCCACGGGCCGTATGGCCGGGGCCCTGTTCTGCCGGGATGAGACGACCCACGACTACTTCGTGCTGCCGGGGGAGTCGGGTTCCGACCCGCACCTTCACGGACTGGAACGAACCCGGGCCAGGCTATCTTGAGATAGACCTGGTGGACCATGGCGGTGGGGTCGCCTCAGGCGCATTCATCCACGGCCTTGTTGTGACGGACGTCTGCTCGGGATGGACCGAGGCCGTGCCGCTGCCGGCTCGGGAGCGGTCACTGGTTGGCGAGGGACTCGAGGCCATCGCGCATGTGTTCCCGGTTCCTGTCAGAGGGATGGACTCGGACAACGACAGCGTGCTCATGAACGAGACTCTGGTTACGTACTGTGAGCGAAAAGGCATCGAGTCACCCGTTCCCGTGCGTACCGCAAGAACGAGCAGGCGTGGATAGAGCGGAAGAACGGCTCGGCAATCCGCCGCTTCGTCGGACACGAGCGGTACTCGGGCGCCGTCGCCGGCCAGACGCTCGCCCAGGGGTGCTCGTACTCGTCGGACACGAGCGGACCTGTTCGAGGGGGTGTGGCCGGAGGTCCTGGGCTGGCTCCAACAGGAGCCGGACGCGACCGATGCGGAGCTGATGGACCGGCTGATCCGGCTCTACCCGCAGCGTTACGGCAGGCGTCAACTGCGGACGCTGCGGCGCGGAGTCGGCCGGTGGCGCGGTGTGATGGCGAAGCAACCGGTGTATGCTTCGTCCGAAGGCGGTGCTATCAAAGGGGCAGGACCGGTTGACATTGGGCCTGTGGGCGTCAATTGAAGGCCGCTGAAAGTTCGGAAACATTGCCCGGTGAGGCAACAGGCGGCCAAAATGACTGTCGTCGTCTAGCTCGTTTACAGTGTCCACTGGACACATTCGCCAACTGCGTCACCGGCCTCAGGGCCCTCTGGATGAATCCATGGAAGGATTGTGTGGCCGCGACGGGGCGGTGTCAGCTGCTCTTCGTCTGGACAAGCGGTGGCGGTCGCTCCGGGAGTCTCGCGGTCAATGTATAAGACAACGCGAGAGAGTTGTGCTGATTGCATCCTGTCGATGTTATTCACTTCTGCCGGCAGGCCATATATGAACAGTATGCAGACGCCACAGATGTCTAGCAGCCTGTCTGAGGATTGACTGACGGGCCATTGGTACAGACGAGGTCAGACGGCGACAGCTATTGTTGCCGGGTGCAGCCACTGACGGACCAATAGCTTCGTACGCCTCACTGTGCCGACCACCCTGACTATGTTCGGGACACTTGCTGCAAACCTGTTGGTCGGTGTTTCGCGAAGCTGAGCCGCCCCAAAGCGGAACAGCTTGAGCAGGTTGTGACCGGTGCAGATCAGCGACCACTCGCCTCTGACCTTCTCCAGGCCCCGCAGCAGAAACTGGCGGAAGCCTCGGCCCTGCTTGATCTGGCCGAACACCGGTTCCACCGTTTGCATCCGTAGAGCGTAGCGCTGCCGACCCCGTTTGGTCTGCAGCTTCCGGCGCATCCGATCCCTGGCAGACAGATGGCCGGGTATGCGACCCCGAGGCGCCGGCGGCACAACTGTGCCGTGGCGGGTCCGCTCCGGTGCGACGAACGGGTCCACGCACAGCCCGTAGAGACCTTCAACCGCCTGTGCAGAGTAATAACCTGCGTCGGCGGACATCTCTTTGGGCACTGCGCCGACGTTGTCTATGGCCTCCTCCACCATCGCCACCGCCTGCTGCTTGTCCGAACTCTGGTTGGTGGCCTGAGCCGCCACGATCACCTGGTGGGCACTGTCCACCACCGCTTGACAGTTGTAAGCCTGCAGGAAGTCCCGTCCGCCCGGCGCCGGCATGATACGCGACTCAGCATCGGTGAAGTTGCGCTGGGCCTTGTCCTCAGGCACCCCCGAATGGCCCTTGCCCGCGGCCTCAGCCTGTTCCGCAGCCGCCTGAGCTTCGGCCTCTAACGCCGCCATCGCCTCCCGTATCTTCTGCAACCGCCCCTCCCGAAAAGCCAACTCCTGCGGCAACTCGTCCCCACGCTTGCTCTGTCCGTACCGTCGGTCCTCTTCGTCATCAACCTCATGGGCACGACGCAGCAACTCCTCGACCTCCCCCGCCAACTGCGCTTCCTTCTCTTTCATCCGACCGTAACTCATCGCCTTGTGCCTGGATGCGTTGGCCCTCACCTTGGTGCCGTCCAACGCCACGTGACCCACCTTCACCAGACCCGCCTGCCGGCACAACGCCAATACCTGCAGGAACAGGCCTGACAGCGCATCCAGATTGTCCTTGCGGAAGTCCGATATGGTGCGGAAATCCGGCGTGTTGTTCGCCGCCAGTACCCGGAAGGCTACGTCCTCGTGGAGCCGCTGGGCGATTCGTCGGGAGGACGCCACCCCGACGCAGTAGCTGTACAGCAGCACCTTGACCATCATCCGCGGATGATACGGTGGCCCGCCTCTACTCTCCCGCTCGTAGCGGGCCGTGATCTCAGACAGCTCCAACTGGTCGAAGACGTCGGAGATGAAGTAGGCCGGATGGTCGTCCGGCAGCCAGTCCCGCAATGCCGCTGGCAGCAACAACTGCTGGTCTGGATCATAGGGACGGTACGTCTTGCTCATCGCCGACTCCACTCTTCTGAACTGCGCCTGTTATACCCCCGACCACTCGCCTACCGTGTTTCTCGGACGGGCTGCTAGTATTACAACGACGGTTGTCGTGATACCATGATGGGCGGGGCAGGCAACGCTTGAGCAGTGAGGCAGGGAAGTGGATGCTGCGGTTTTCGAGCAGGTGTACCAGGACTTTCGGGAGTTTCACGCTTACTTCGCCGCGCTGTTTGGCCGCAGGGAAGCGCGGGACCACAGCGGTCATTATCTCCAGGCTCTCCTGGTCCAGTCCGGGGAGCGGCGCAACGCCGAGAATCTGTCGGAGACGGTTCCGGCATCAGCCAGGGTGATACAACGCTTTCTCGCTGAATCCCCCTGGAATGACGACATAGTCATAGGACGTCTTCAGGAGTATCTGGGACCCCGGCTGGGGCACCCGGAGGCGATATGGGTGCTGGACGGCAGCGATTTCCCCAAGCAGGGCAGGAAGTCGGTGGGAGTGGCGAGGCAGTACTGTGGCAGACTTGGCAAGGTGGCCAACTGCCAGGCGGGGATGTTCCTGGCCTACGTCAGTCCCTTGGGCCGGGCCCTGGTGGACAAGGGGCTTTATCTGCCGGAGAGCTGGGTCTCGGACAAAGAACGGTGCGCGTCGGCTGGAGTGCCCGAGGAAAGGCGGAAGTATCGAGGCAAGACAGAGTTGGCGTTGGAAATGTTGGAACGGGCCCTGGAGCGGGGCCATATGAGGGCGGGATGGGTGGCCGCAGACGACGCCTTCGGGATGTCGCCGTCCTTCCGCGAGGGACTGGCGGCCCTGAGGATGCGCTATGTGCTGGACGTGCCGGCGGGCTTTACGGTGTGGCCGGTGGAACCGGTGTGGACCACTCCTGCCTATCTGGGACGGGGTGGTCCCCCCAAGCCCAGGCTCGTAGCCGGACAGCGGCGCACTATGGGGGAGCGTGGTGATGAATTGCCGGAGGAGGCCTGGCGGGAGATAACGGTGGCCGAGGGCAGCCAGGGTCCCCGCAGTTACCTGTTCAGCGCCCAGAGGGTGCGTCCGACCAGCAGACGCAAGCCCGGCGAGATCCACTGGGCCATTTACCGCCGGAACCTGGACGGCAGCGAACCTCGCTACTACCTGTCCAATGCTCCTGATGACACTCCCCTGGAGACCTTGGCCTGCGTGGGAGGCTCAAGGTGGCGTATTGAGACCGAGTTCGAGACGGAGAAGAGCGACGTGGGGCTGGACGAGTACGAGACCCGCACCTGGGCGGGCTGGCATCACCACGTGGCCCTGTGCCTGCTGGCCGGGGCCTTTCTGCTGAGCCTGCAGCAGGCTTGGGGGGGAAAAGATGCCCCATATAACCCGGCCCCAAGTGTACCGGGTGGTGCGGGAGATGCTGCCCCGGGAACGGTTCGGGCCCTTTGAACTGCTGCGGTGGCTGGAGGAGACTCAGGATAGTAACGAACGGGCCCGGCGCTCCCATGCCAAGCGCCGCGCCGCCGTTCCCCTGCCACGGGCCATCCCTCCATGAACCGTCGTTGTAATACTAGGAACAGACCTATAGAACTCACAATGCCGGAGCAGTCCATCTATCTAACTCCCAATCAGTTTGCACTTTCGCCCGCAAAGGCCCTCCGCATGATTGACATCCACTGTACCAGTGTTCCGAAAGTAGGAGCCACCCTCCCAGTGGCGCGCCCACGATTGAATCATGAAATCAACACATTGAAAAGTCTTGGTGTCGGGCTAGCGCGTGCTTTACCGTCTAGCTAACGATGAGGATCGCGAAAACCTGCTATAATGCGCCGCACGAAAACGGACTAGTCCGTTTTCAAAGATACGCTGAACGGTATGCAGACAAGCAGGTTGTCGCCTGCATCCCGCTAATTCGTACTTGGATGTGACTATGTTCGACTTCCACATGCACACCTTCCTCAGCGACGGTGTGCTCTCCCCGGTGGAGTTGATCCGCCGCGCCCACGTCGCGGGCTATCGGGTGATGGCCATCACCGACCATGTGGGCGCCGGCAACCTCGAATACGTGCTGAACACCTTGGTGCGCGACTGCGCGATGGCCTCGCGGCGCTGGGACATCCTGGCCCTGCCGGGAGTGGAGATTACCCACACGCCCAAGGAGGATATCGACCTGCTGGCGGGGGAGGCGAGAGCGCTCGGCGCGAAGGTGGTAAACGTGCACGGAGAAACGATTGTCGAGCCGGTGGAGCCGGGCACTAACCGCGCCGCCGTCAGCTCCCGCCACGTCAACATCCTGGCGCACCCCGGGCTCCTTACCCCGGACGAGGCGGCCATCGCGGCGGCGAACGGCGTCTACCTCGAAATCTCATCGCGCAGAGGACACAGCCTCACCAACGGCCACGTGGCGCGTGTGGCGCGCGCGGCGAACGCCGGCATGGTGCTGGACTCGGACACTCACGAGCCTGGCGACCTGCTGACGCGGGAGCACGCGCTGCGTGTGGCCCGCGGCGCCGGCCTTGACGAGCGCGAGGCCCTCGCCCTTCTCGACGACAACCCCCGCGCCCTGCTCACCTCCCTCGGCATCGAGTACGGCGGGTGAGCGAGGCGATCCCCATTGAGGAGGCGGGGATAATCGGCTACAGTGTTTAGAGACAACGAACTCAGATACGTCCTGGCGTCGGTGCTTTTGGCCTGGACAACAGCTTTCCTGCTCGGCGCCTACGAGATATTCATCGACCGTGCGGACACGGTGCTCGAGACCGTGGTGGCGGTAATCACAGGCGCGGCAGCCGCGACGGGTATGACAGTGCTGGTCGTAGCCACGGGGGAGGTATTCATGGTCCTATACCGCAGAGTGAACGAAAGACGCTTGGCCGCTGCACGCGAGGAAGGCGTGGAGGAAGGCATAGAAAAAGGTGTGGAGAAAGGCCGGGAAGAAGAGCGGCGACGGCTGCAGGAGTGGTACGCTAACCTGCCCCAAGAGTTCAGAGACCAGTGGCCCTCGCCGTTCTAACAAAAGCCCCAACCATAGCCCTGGTCCTCGCTGTCACCCCACGCTACTCCGGCAGTTCCGCCCACGCGGCGACCCCGGCAGAGCTGCGCACCGCGAACACCTGGCCACTGTGGAGGTATTCATGGTCCTGTACCGCAGGGTGAACGAGAGACGCTTGGCCGCTGCACGCGAGGAAGGCCGGGAGGAAGAACGCAAGCGGTTGGAGGAAGAACTCAGGCGGTTGCGGGAGTGGTACGACAGCCTGCCCAAAGAGTTCAAAGACCAGTTACCCCCGCCGTTCTAAGGGGAGGGGAAACCGCAGCTAGGCGCATATCTCACTCGCCCGCTTACTCCGGCAGCACCACCGACTCCGGCTCCGCGCCCCCCGCCACGCCGGTCGTGTTACTCACCGCGAACGCGCGGCTCTTTGCCGAGGCCTCCTGCCCGAAGCCTGCCAGGTGCGGCGTTACCAGCACCCTGTCCATGTCCAACAGGGGATTGTCCGGGCTGGTCGGCTCCTCCTCCAGCACGTCCAGGCCGGCACCCGATATCTTGCCCTCCTGCATCGCCCTGATCAGCGCCGCCTCGTCCACTACGGGGCCGCGGCAGGCGTTGATGAGCACGGCGTTCGGACGCATCAGGTCGAACTCGCGGTCGCTCAGCATCGCCCGCGTGTGCCTGTTCAGTGGCACGTGCAGTGTCACGATGTCCGACTCGCGCAGCAGCTCGTCCATATCCACCCTGCGCACGTTCAGCTCGCGCTCCAACTCGGCGGGGTAGGTAACGACGTCGTTGTACAGCAGGTCGCATTCCCAGCCCTGAAGCCGCCGCGCTACGCGCTGCCCGATGCGCCCGAGACCTATGATGCCGACGGTCTTGCCCGTCAGCTCGTAAGCGTCTTCGAACCAGCTCTCGCGAATGTCGCCGGCCCATTTGCGCTCCCTGACGTAGCGGAGCTGAAGCTGGAGCTTTCGGTACACGCTGACCATCAGCGTGATGGTGTGCTCGGCAACCGCCACGGCGTTGCCCCCGCCGTTGTTGGCCACCTTCACGCCCAGCTCGCCCAGCGCCTGCAGGTCCATCATGTTGGTGCCCGCGCTCACCGTCTGCACCAGGCGCACGTTGGGGCAGGCCCGTGCGAGCTCCACCGGAAACACCGACGGTATGGCGATCACCGCGACGGTGTCGCGCATCTGCTCCGCCTGCTCGTCGATGGGCAGAGACGAGTCCACCCATCCGATTTCGACGCCCTCCGGCGCCAGCCTGCGAAACTCCTCCACCTGTTCCCCGCTGCCGGGGGAGAGCAGCACTACCTTCGCGCTCATCGAATCCTCCTGTCGACATGTTGGCTTTGTCTGTATGATTGGAGTGCCGCCCACCTCAGAATTGACCACCTTGTGGTGTCACCGAACTGGGCGATATACTCTAACCGGCCCGCGGGGATCATTTCCCGACAGCGTGTCCGTGGGCCGGATTATACACCAATCCGGGGGAGTGCTCCGCACCATGCAACAGGCCGCCCTCGATGGCGTTCGAGTGTTGGACTTTACACACCACGTGGCCGGGCCGTACTGCACCAAGCTGCTTGCCGACTTCGGCGCCGACGTCGTGAAGGTCGAGCGGCCCGGCGGCGGTGACGCGGCGCGTGGCATGGGGCCGTTCGCCCACGATGAGCCGCACCAGGAGATGAGCCTGCCGTTCCTGTACCTGAACACGAGCAAGCGCGGCGTGACCCTGAACCTCAAGTCCCGGATGGGCCGGGACATTGCCCTGAGACTGGCCGCGAAGGCCGACGTGGTGGTCGAGAACTTCAGCCCCCGCGTCATGCCGTCTCTTGGCCTCGGCTTCGACGCCATCAGAGCTGTCAACCCGGACGTTATCATGGTGTCCATTTCCAACTTCGGCCAGACCGGGCCTTACCGAGATTACAGGGCAACCGAGATAGTCGAGTACGCGCTCGGGGGCATGGCCTACATCTTCGGCAGCCAGGACCGCGAGCCCCTCGTTCACGCCTACAACCAGGCGCAGTTCAAGGCGGGCGCCAACGCCGCGTCCGGCGCGGCCATCACGGTCTTCCAGCGGATGATGACAGGCCGCGGTGATTACGTGGACGTCTCGATCCAGGAGTCTATGGTCACGGCCCTGAGGGACACGGCATCGGTCTACACCTACCAGGGCGGCACAAAGACCAGGGCGGCGGCCTACACCGGCGAGATACCCAAGGGTCCCGTCACAGCAGGCGGCGGCCACGTCGTGCCGATAGTGTTCGGCGGCGTGGATTGGGCCGACCTGTCGGAGTTCCTGGAGGCGCCCGCACTGGCGGACGAGCGTTTCTCCACTGCGGAGGGGCGGCGGGACAACGCCCGCGACCTGCGCGAGGAGGTGGAGCAGGGGATTGCCCGGCACGATGCCGCCGAACTGTTCTACGCCGCCCACAAGCGCCGAGGCTACATATTCGGACTGGTGCAGGACCCGGCTCAGGTGTTCGACAACCCGCAGTACAGGCACAGGGGCTACTTCCAGGACGTCGAGCACCCCGTCGCGGGCAGCGCGTCCTACCCGGGAGCGCCCTTCGAGATGAGCGACACGCCGTGGCGGGCACGGTCGCCCGCGCCGACACTTGGCCAGCACAATGCCGAGGTTCTCGGCGAGCTGTGCTTCTCGCGGGACGACCTGGTCATGCTAAAAGCGAGCGGGGACATCTAGCCCATGGGTCTACCTCTGGAAGGCGTGCGCGTTGTGGAGATGGGCCAGCTCATCGCGGTGCCGCACGCCGCTAAGATGCTGGCCGACATGGGCGCTCAGGTTATCAGGGTGGAGTCGCACGCACGCCTGGAGGGATACCGCGCCTCCGCCTTCTACGACAACGACCCGGGCGAAGCGTACTGGAACCGGGCCGCGAACTTCTACGAGCAGAACCGGAACAAGCTGGGGGTCACGCTCGACCTGTCGAAGCCCGGCGCGCTGGACACGCTACGCGATCTGATCGCGGTGAGCGACGTGTTCATCGAGAACTTCACTCCCAGGGTGATGCGCAACTTCAGCCTGGAGTACGACGACCTGCGCGCGCTAAGGCCCGACGTGGTGTTCGTGTCGTCGACCGGCTACGGCTTCACCGGGCCGTGGTCCGAATTCGGCGCGATAGGGCCGACCACCGAGGCGGCGTCGGGACTGTGCCACTCCACAGGATACGAGGGAGGGCCGCCGGAGCTGGCCGAGATGCCCTATACTGACTACACCGCCGCCGAACACACCGTGTTCGCGATAGTCGCGGCGCTGGCGCACCGGGCGCGCACCGGCAGGGGCCAGTTCGTTGACGTGTCCCAGGCCCAGGCCGCCAGCGCCACAGCGCCAGAGACGCTGATGGACTACACTGTGAACGGCAGGCTCACGCGGCGAATCGGCAACCGGCACAGGCACATGGCGCCGCATGGCCTCTACCCGTGCGCTGGACTCGACGCCTGGGTGGCAATCGCCGTCTCCACAGACGAGGAGTGGGCGGCCCTGTGCGGCGTGCTCGGAGCGGACGCACTGCGCGGCGACGAACGCTACGCGGACGCCGCCTCGCGCTGGCGGCACAGGGTCGGACTGGACGAGGCGCTGGCGGCGCTCACCCGCGGATGGGGAAACCGCGAGTTGGCAGAGCGGCTGCAGGAGGTGGGCGTGCCGGCCGGGGCCGTCCTGAACAACGCTGAGTTGCTGTTCGACTCGCATCTCAAGTCGAGGGGCTTCTACGAGGTGTACGAGCACCACCCGGCAGCGGACATGCCCCCGCTTCCTTACTCGAGCCGGCCGTGGAAGTTCGCGGGCGCGCCCGCCGCGCCGCGCCGTGCGGCGCCGCTGTTGGGCGAGCACAACCGCTACGTGCTCGAGGAAGTGCTGGGTATGAGCGGCGCGAACGTGTCGGCGATGGAGACGGACGGCGCCATCGGCCGCGAGCCTACGCGGCCCGCACCAGCGCCGGCAGTTCCAATGGAGGAGCAGGTGCGCCAGGGCCGCATCCTCGCACACGACCCGCACCACAAGCGGCGCGTGCGGGAGCACTACGGAGGGTCGGTCTCTGACACGTAGGGGCGGTTCGCGAACCGCCCGGCTCCGGATGTTATCATGGCCAGGAAAAACACCAACACACAGGGAGGTTCAAACATGAAGATCATCAGAAACGGCTCAGGGCCCGAACAGGACCGCACCGACGCGCCGCTGTTCCTGGGAGGGAAGGTTACCGGTCAGTCGATAGTGAGCGGCGACAGCGACTGGTTCAGCTTCAACCTCGTCAGCTTCGCGGCCGGAGCGCGCAACAAATTCCACACCCACACCAGCGACCAGATCCTGTACGTCACAAGTGGCACGGGCATAGTGGCAAACGAGTCCGAGGAGGTGGAAGTCACCGAGGGGGACACCGCTCTCATCCCGGCCGGGGAGAAACACTGGCACGGCGCGACCGCCGACTCCGACTTCGCCCACATCTCGCTCACCGCGCCCGACAGCCAGACCGAGATGTTCGACGACTAGGCTCGGACGCCGACCGAAATATCCCCTCGCCCTCGATGGGGGAGGGTTAGGGTGATGACAGGGGAGAGAGGAGGCCAATCACTCAACTCCGTCATGCGCTCGCCGGCGCCGGTGTGGTATCATGGCGCGCAACCCGCAAACGCCATGCCGCACACCGGGCGCGAGTTCCGGCGCGCGGCGCGCGTGGATTGGTCGCCATGCCCATACTGGCCCTAGACGGATTGCGAGTGCTGGACGCCTCCCAGGGCGTAGCCGGGCCATATTGCGCCAAGCTGCTTGCCGAGTACGGCGCGGAGGTCATCAAGATCGAGCCGCACCGCACCGGCGACGAGAGCAGGCGCCGCGGCCCATTCGCCCCGGACGCCCCCCGCATCGAGGGCAGCGCGCTGTTCCTTCACCTCAACACCAACAAGAAGGGCGTCACGCTCGACCTTGCCAACGACGAAGGCCGCGACCTGTTCCTCCGCCTCGCCTCCGAGAGCGACGTGGTGGTCGAAAGCGGCCCGCCAGGACATCTGGAGTCGCGGGGCGCCGGCTACGAGACCCTCAGTCGAACGCGGCCCGGCCTCGTCATGACGTCGGTGACGCCGTTCGGCCAGACGGGGCCCTACAGCCAGCACGAGTTTACTGAGCTAACCGTGTTCGCCTTGGGCGGGGGGATGTTCAGGGAGGGTCTGCCGGAACGCGAGCCGCTGAAGTACGGCGGCGAAATTGCCCAGTACTTCGCGGGGACTTCCGCCGCGGCGGCGACGATGGCAGCATGCATTGGGGCGGGCATGACTGGGAGGGGCAGGTGGATCGACATTTCCATTATGGAGTGCTTCGCGGGCCATCCGCACCAGGTCGGGCGGCGTGCGCCGTTCGTCTACGACGGCGAGACCGAACGCCGCACCACGCCGCACGAGCCGGTGGCGGGCACGCGCGAGACGTTCGCCGTCGGCACATTCCGGTGCAAGGACGGCTACTTCAGCTTCCTTCCTCTGGGACCCAGGATGTGGCCCTATTTCACGCGCATGATCGACGCACCCGAGCTGGCCGACGATCCCCGCCTCGCGACCCCGCGAGAGCGCGAGCAGTACCACTATGAACTTCTCGGTAGGTTCCAGGACTGGTTGGACGCTCGCACCAGGGAGGAGGTGTTCGCCGCGACGCAGCGCGAGGGTATTCCCGGCGGCCCGGTGCTGGTCACCGGCGAGGTGCTCGCCAACGAGCACCTGAATGCGCGGCAGTACTTCCAGCGGATAGAGCATCCTCTCGCCGGCGAGCTGACCTACAGCGGCTCGCCCTTCAAGCTGGACGGCTTGCCCGACGAATTTCCGCGGCCAGCGCCCACACTGGGCCAGCACAACGAGGAAGTGCTCGGAGAGGTGCTGCGGCTCGACGCCACCGAGGTCGCCGGACTCCGGCATCGCGAGGTCATTTGACGCAATGATGGGAAACACCAACACCGGTCTGCCCCTGGAGGGGGTACGCTCGCTCGAACTGGCCGAGATTTGGGCCGGACCGTACTGCGGCGTGTTGATGGGCGACCTGGGCGCGGAGGTCATCAAGGTCGAGTCCATGCAGCGCATCGCTCGCGGTCCCGTCAGGCCGCCCGCGGGCTCTGCCGGCTATCCGGACGCCGACCCGGGCGAGCGGCCCTGGAATCGCAGCGCCAACTTCAACGGACTCAACCGCAACAAGGCCGGCCTTACGCTGGACCTCGGAACGCCCCTCGGAGCGAAGGCGTTCAAGGAGCTCGTGAGCGTGAGCGACGTGGTCGTGTCGAACTACGCCTACGGCGTGTTGACCGAGAAGTTCGGCCTGGACTACGAGACGTTGAGGCGTGTGAAGCCTGACATAGTGATGTTGCTCATGCCGGGTTTCGGCAACACCGGTCCCTATCGCCGCTACCGCAGCATGGGCATGACGATCGACGCGCTGTCCGGGCATTCGGCCCTGCGTGGCTACCCCGACCAGGACCTGTCCACGCTGTCGCTGGTGCACCACCCGGACGCGGTCGGCGGCGCAACGGCGGCGTTCGCCGTCTGCGCGGCCCTCCACAGGCGCAACCGGACCGGCCAGGGACAGTTCATCGACATGTCCCAATCCGAGGCTTTCATCCCACACATGGGAGAGGCGGTGCTGGAGTACGGCATGACGGGCCGCCAGAGGGAGCGCCGAGGCAACCGGCACCCGGAGATGGCTCCTCACGGCGTGTATCCCTGCGAAGGAGAGGACAGGTGGGTTGCCATCGCCGTCCGCTCCGACAGCGAGTGGCGGGCGGCGTGCGCCGCGATGGACGCGCCGGAGCTGGCCGAGGACCCGCGATTCGCCCGGCTGGACGCCCGGTTGAGCAACCACGACGAGTTGGGCGACGCTATAGCGCGCTGGACGAGCGGACTGGACCGCTACGAGGCGGCCCGCCGGCTACAGGACGCGGGTGTCCCAGCCGCGCCGGTGCTCGATTGCGGCGCGGACGCCTACGACGACCCGCATCTGCAGGCTCGAGACTACTTCCAGCAGGTTACTCACCCCGAGGCCGGCACGTACCTGCTCAGCGGCCCGATGTGGAAGCTGTCAGGCCAGGGCGAACCGAGACACGATCCGGCTCCCGGTCTCGGCGAGCACAACTCCTACGTGCTGCGCGATCTGCTGGGCGTGACGGATGCGGCCTACGCGGAGTTGGAGCACGAGCTGGTCATAGGCGACACACCGCTCGAAGGCTCCGACATGGGAGGCGTCCGCCGCGTCCGCCGCGAGGCCGCCCGCAGGGCAGGGTAGGGGGCCGCAACACGCGCCGTTCTGTGTCAAGAAGCGCATTTACAAAAACATGTTGCGGGGCAAAGTGCCCCGGAAGAAGCAAGGTTAGATGCCAACAAGTAGGCAATCCAGGGGCGCGTGCTCCTACTGCGGGCGCGAGTTTACCAGGGACGGTATGAGAAGGCATCTGCAAACGTGCCATCGCCGAATGGACGTCGTCGCTGAGGCCGATAAGGTTCGTGCCAGTAACACAAAACTTCACCATCTGCGAATTCTAGACCAGTACGATGGGGATTTCTGGCTGCACCTGGAAGTGGACGGCCTTGCCACGCTGAACGATCTGGACTACTACCTGCGCGCCATATGGCTGGAGTGCTGCGGTCACCTGAGCCTGTTCTCGGTGGATGGATGGTCAAGCGACGAAATTCCGCCGGGGCAAACGGTTGAACAGGTGTTTTCTCCTGGCTTAGAGCTGACTCACATCTACGATTTCGGCACCAGCAACTACACGCTGATAAAGGCGCTCGACGTCCGCGACGGCAAGCCAACCACGGCTAATCCGGTCGTTCTGATGGCGCGGAACAGTCCGCCTGACCGCAGGTGCACAGATTGCGGACAGCCCGCATCCGAGTGGTGCATGGAGTGCGTCTTCGAACATGATGCGCCCGGAACTCTATGCGAACTCCACTCGGAGTCGCATCCCCATGAAGACTACGGAGACACGCTCCCTATCGTGAATTCGCCAAGGTCGAGCACATGCGCCTACGACGGACCAGCGGAGCCGCCGTACTAGCGACGCCTGCCTCTTCCCAGTGGGCGAACCCTACCGCCGGAACGAAATCCGCTTGAACGTCTCCGCGTACTGCATCCCCTTGCCCTTGGCTCGCTCTCGCCGCCAATGGCGCAGGCGCTCGCCCATGCGCTCCACGGTGCCATCGCGGATCTCGCCTATCTGCGACTGGTGGGCGACAATGGCCTCGATGGACGTGTCCATGTGGTCGGTCACGTCGATCCACAGGTCCGGCTCGGGGTGTCCGTTGATCCACACCTCGCCCACCTTGTGCGGCTCGAAACCCGCCTCCAGCAGCTCGGGGAACGTTAGATGGTCGCGCGCGGTGGGGAAGATCGCCGCCAGCGTCGCCTCCCCGGCGGCCATGTGGTCGGGATGCCCCACGCCCCAGTAGCCGTCCAGCGTCCGCAGGGGATACTGGCATATGACCACGTCCGGCTTGTGGCGACGGATCTCTCGGGCGATGTCGCGCCGCAGCTCCAGCGTGGGCTGGAGCATACTGTCCTCGTATCCCAGGAAGACCACGTCCTTCAGGCCCAGCACCTCTCCGGCGTTGACCTGTTCCTGCTGCCTCACCCGCGCGAGCTCTTCGGGGTCGAACTCGCGGTCGCTCGTGCCCTTGCTGCCGTCGGTGCAGAGCACGTAGACCATGTCCCAGCCCTCTGCGCACAGCTTGGCCACAGTGCCTGAGCAGCCGAACTCCGCGTCGTCGGCATGCGCGACCACCACCATGCCGCTGCTGTAATCGTTATCGTTGTTCCGGTTCATCTATCCTCCCTGGTAAGTCCGGCGATCCGTCCCATGTTGGGAAGCCGGCGCCGGGTTGCGCGAGCGGTTCGAAAGCCGAACCTACGGTTACTGTGTAATTGATTATCGTTAGCAGCGCTTTCCGGCCATTAGGTGCTTACTCGACACCTGCAGCCTGCGCCACCTGAGCGAAGGCGTCCTGAGCGAAGAGAGCGTCGCTGGCGTGTTGTATCGCCTCCATCACCGGTGCGGGGTAGACTCCAACGACTATCATGCCCACGAACAGCGCGCCCAACAGCCACAGCGTCAGCAGCGGCACGCGGATGGGCGAAGGGTCCTCCGCGCGCTCGATGTACATCTGCCGCACTATGGAGAGGTAGTAGTAGAGCGATATGAGGCTGGCGAAGATGGCGAGTCCCGCCAGCCAGAGCAGCCCTTGCGCGGCCGCCGCGTTGAACAGATAGAACTTGCTGGCGAATCCGGCGAAGATCGGCAGCCCGGCGAGCGAGAACAGCGCCACCGTGAGCACCATTGCCACGGCGGGCGAGCGTCTGGACAGCCCGGCGAGCCCGGCTATCTCCTCGCTTCGAGTCACGTTGTAAACCGCGCTTATCGACAGGAAGGCGGCCATGTTGGTGATGCCGTAGGCCACCAAGTGCAGCATGATCCCGTTGGACGCCAGGTGCGACAACGAAGTCGACACGCGCCCGTCGCCGTCCACCGCCGCGAGCGCCGCGACTCCCATTAGCAGGTAGCCCACGTGGCCGATGCTGGAGTAGGCCAGCAGTCGCTTTATGTTGCTCTGCGCCAGCGCGACAAGGTTGCCCAGCACCATCGTCAGCGCGGCCATCACGATCACTATAGTCTGCCAATCAGCGGCGGCCGGCATCAGCGCCTCGACGAACAACCTCAACGCCAGGGCGAAAGCCGCAGCCTTCGATCCCACCGCGAGGTAGGCCGTTATGGGAATGGGCGCGCCCTCGTAGGCGTCCGGGGCCCACATGTGGAAGGGCACCGCCGCCACCTTGAAGCCGAGACCCGCTATTATCAGCGTGAGCCCCACCAGTACGCCCGGGCTGAGGTCCGGCGACGCCGCCAGTGCCTCGCTGATCCCCTCGAAGCTGGTCGTTCCCAACAGGCCGTACACCTGGCTTATGCCGTATAGCAACAGCGCGGACGACAACGCACCCAGCAGTATGTACTTGGTGCCCCCCTCGTTGGATTTGGGATTGTAGCGATCGTAGGAGACCAGCACGTACAGCGAGAAGCTGAGCAGCTCCAGCGCGATGTAGGCCGTCAACAGCTCGCCCGACATGGCCAGCAGCATCATGGCGACGACGCTGAACAGCACTATCCCGTAGTACTCTCCCGGGTGGTCTAGGTGGCGGCGGACGTACTCGACCGAGGCCAGGATCACCACCGCGCCCAGCGCCAGGAAGAATCCCTTGAAGAAGAGCGAGTAGCCGTCCACGACAAGCAGACCGTCGTACAGCTCGTCCTTCGTCGACCACAGCTGCGCGAGCGCCACCGCGAGAATGGCGACCAGCCCAATTGCGGAGATGTAGCCCAGCAGGTGCTTGCGCTCGCGGCGCAGCACGAAGTCCAGGCTCAGAACGGCAAACGCCAGTCCAGTGACCAGGAACTCGGGCAGCAGCAGCAGAAAGTTGTTACTCATACACGCTCAATAAACTCGCCCCAGCCACTCGGCTCGATCGGTACTGAACCTCATTTCACGCACCAATTGGAAAGTGTTGCAGTGGCGAACTCCAAAATGATCACACACATCGGGGATTCTCCGATTCGCTCTCGTCGCAGTGGGTCTTGACACCTCGGTTGTGACGACGCACCGTCCCGCGGTGTCGAGCAGTAAATGTGCAATCAATAATGGATCCTCGTTCAGCTTATCTACCTCAACGTCTGTCAGATCGTTCGCGTAACCATGCTCAATCACAGCGGCAACCAATTCGCCGTCTACTTGCGCTTGTAGCAGCAAGCTGTCCCTCTCTCTTTTCAACCAGTCAGCAAGACTATCATTCTTGCTATCCGTGAGTTTCTCATAGACCTCAATTGGACCCCTCACGCGCCCATGTTTGCCCATGTGGACCAGCCTCCCAAAACTCTGGCACCTGTCCAATGGGGTAGTAGTCGCGATTTGCGTCAATCAGCACATTTGCGTCGAGAATGAATAGCAAACAGTCATCCGCCCGAGAGCATACCATGGACCTGGTGTGGCTTTACTCCCAGAATCTTCGCGGCCTTTGTCGTCGAAAGCGCTTCATCGCCAAGCATTCGACCAACTAAAAAAAGTAGCCCAGCCCCGGTTCGTTGCCGACGCAGCCTATAGTAGTCAGCACCACCCTTCTGGGCACGGGCTCTCTCTCGTCTGGCGTCCCGGTGATTCAGCCACTGTTGGTGAAAACTGCGATAGAGCCTACTAAACTCCTCTTGGTTCACCATGCCGAATCGATAGGCTTGGTAGGCGACCATGGTTCGGCTCAGGTTGCGGGTACGAGCGAAGTCGCCAATCCTCTGTTCAGTATCCCAATCGGAAAGTCCACCTCCGTTCAATTGCAAATATCCGAGATCTTCGGGAGGCAGCAGAAAGTCTCCCGCAACCCCATCGCAGAATCTCTCCAAGGCGGTTTCGGCCAGCGCGCCACCGACGCCAGTTTGACCAAGCAGCAGATGGACCAGTTCGTGAAGCAAAGTAAACGACCAAGCCGACCTCGCGTCCCTGTCGTTGATTACTACGAACGGAGCAACATCATCCGCTATCGCAAAGCCTCTGAAGACTTCCAAGTCAATTGCGGTATGGTAACTCCCGAGGTCGCCCTTTAGCAGGACGAATACTCTTGACCTCTCAACCGCATTGCGCAATAGGGAAAAGCCTTCCTCTGCATTGGGTCGAGAGCGAAATTCAGTCAAACTAACTCCGATTACGGCCCTCAGCGCCGCGAGAGCTGTAGTTCGACCATCTGAAGTAGTCTTGGAGCCAATGAAAGAGAGATGTTCAGCTTCGTCTTCTGCCTCAAGCGCAGCGCGCACCATGCTCTGGCGCGCCCGAACATCTCGAATTAGTGCGTCTAGCACTACAGCGTCCGCGTCGGTGTATGCTCTACTTCGCACCGTCCGGAAGTCCGTCCCGCGGTCTCCCCTTGGTGGTGGATATGAGAGGTAAAATGCGATTAGCGGACGGCGGTACTGTTTCGCCATCTTTGTAAGAACGCTTCGGCTAGGGGCATCCTGCCCGGTTTCATAGTCTCGCAGCCGCTCAACCGCTGTCCGCTTGCGGGTATCCCGGAACCCCAATTTCTTGGCGGCTTCTTCAGGCGTAAGACCATTGGTCTCCCGCGCCCAAGTTAGTATTTCGGGATTGACTTCAGGCATTGTCTGTCATCGGTGTAGTATTGTGCTGGACAGATTACACTCTTGGCTCTGTCGCGTGGACTGTCCAAACTCGAAGGAAACTATCCAAACCTGCTCAGCACGTCGGAGACGCCGCTGTCTATCACTCGTATGAACGGGAAGGGGAACAGGCCCACCAGCAGGATGAACCCCGCCAGCACCACCGTCGACACCTTCTCCAGTCCGCCGGCGTCGGTCTGGTCGCGCCAGCGCTCACCCAGCGGGCCGAACAGCACCCGCGAGAGCAGGCGCAGCATGTACACGGCGGTAATGGCCGCGCCTATCACGCCGAGCACGCCCAGAATCGGGTACGTCTGGAACAGCCCCAGGAACACGAGCAGCTCGGCCACGAATCCACTGAGCCCTGGCAGGCCCAGCGACGTGAGGCCGGCTATGACGAAGAAGGCCGCCGTGAATCCCATCCGCTTGGCCAGCCCCTCCAGCGCGGCGATGTCCCTCGTGTGCGTCTTGTCGTAGATCACGCCAACAAGGGCGAAGAACAGCGCCGTCATCACGCCGTGCGAGAACATCTGGAGCACGGCTCCGTTCACCCCCAGCGGGTGAAGCGTCGCCAGACCCATCAGCACGTAACCCATGTGGCTGACGCTGGAGTAGCCGATAACGTACTTCAGGTCTGTCTGACCCATCGCGGAAATCGCGCCGTAGATGACGTTCACCGTTCCCAGCGCCACCAGCGCCGGCATCCAGAACTCCGCGCCCTCCGGCAGCAGGAACATGCCAATGCGGAGTATGCCGAACGCGCCCAGCTTCATCAACACGCCGGCGTGCACCATGCTCACGGCTGTCGGCGCGGCCACGTGGCCGTCGGGCGACCAGGTGTGGAACGGCCACAGGCCCGCGAGCACGCCAAATCCGACGGCCAGGAATGGGAAGAACACCTTCTGGAATGTAGGCGAAAACTCGGCATTCTGGAGTTCGATTATGTCGAACGTGCCGAGCCCGGCCTCCGAGAAGATTGCGATGATGGCGATCCAGATGAGCACGCTTCCCGCGACAAGATAGATCGTCAGCTTCATCGCGCTGTATTCCTTGGTGCGCGAAAACGACGGGAAGGTGCTGCTGCTGCCCCAGACCCCTATGAGCAGGTACATCGGCAGAACCGACAGCTCGAAGAAGAAGAAGAAGAAGAACAAGTCCAGCGTGGCGAACACGCCGAACACGCCCGCGAGCAACAGGAAGTAGAGAATGAAGAAGTCCTTGTTGCGCTCCTCCAGCTTGCACGACACTAGCACGCCGGTGAACATGACGATTCCGGTCAGAAGGATCATCGGCGCGGATATGCCGTCTATGCCGAGCGCCAGCGTTATCCCGTCGTCGCCCAGCGGCCACGGGCCGGGAATGCTGAGCCATTGCCAGGTGCGGGTGAACTGCAGGCCGCCCTCGGCGTGGTCGTAGAATCCGAAGGCGTAGAAGCTGAGGATCATGCAGGCGACAGCGAATGCCGCGGCGATCCAGCGCACGGTTTGTGCGCGGTAGCCGGGAATCGCGATGAGTAGCGCTGCCCCTACCATGGGCAGCACGATCAGCGCGATCAGCACGTAGCTGTCGAATATCTCCAGCATACCTTACGCCTGGTCCTGCCCCTCTGCCGGCAGTTCCGTGCCAAACCGCACTCCAAATCCGTCGGGGTCGGCAATGGTGAAGTCTCGCAGGCCGTAGTACTGGTCGGCGATGGGCCGAACAACGCGCGCGCCCATCTGTCTGGCAAGCTCCCAGTATCGCTCCACGTCCGGCGCCATCACCCGCACGTTGGCTTGAGGCGAGTCGCGTACGGGGCCGAGCCCGCCCGGCTCGTCCAGGTAGAGGTGGTGGCCTTCCCAGGTGAGTTCAACGAAGTCGCCGTCGTCCCGGAGAAGCTCGAATCCCAGCCGCTGGTAGAATTCGACCGACTTCTTGATGTCGCGCACGAATATCTCAGTCACCAACTGCTCCGTAGAGTCTATGTAACGCTCCAAAGCGATCCTTTCGATTCAAGGTCCCTTCCCCCTCGATGGGCTGACAGGGGTAGGTGTCCTTCCAAATTGTCCCTTCCCCCTCGATGGGGGAAGGTTAGTGCCTGCCCTGAGCCTGTCGAAGGGATGGGGGTGACCGTGCCGCGTCAGGCCAGTACCAGCCACCACAGCGCCGACAGGCCCAACACGCCCAGCGCCATGACCAGGCCGTAGTTGTACAACCGGCCTGTCTGCGCAAGACGCATCCTCACGGCCGAAAGCATCACCGACCAGGCCGGCCCGTCCACGCCGGTATCGTTGACCACCACCCGGTCGAACAGCGCGACAAAGCGGCTGAACGCCAGCGCTATCCTGTCGATCGCCCACTGGTATGCCTCGTCGAGGTAGTACTTGTTCTCCAGCACACGCAGCAGGCGGCTGTCCCGCCCCTCGAACGGCGTCACGTTTCCCCGTCCCCAGGTGCGCCAACCGTAGGCCAGGCCGCCGAGGACCAGCAACGCAGACAACACAGGAAGCCAGATGGGCGCGTGGTGCACACCCCCTCCCGTCAGGAAGCCGCCGAATCCGGTGTAAGAGCCACTCCAGCCGTAGGCGATCAGTCCGAGCATCACCGCGAACGGCGCCAGCACCGCCAGCGGAAGCGTCATCAGCCACGGCGACTCGTGTGCCCCCTCGCCCCGATTACGCCCGAAGCAGACGACGAGCGCCAGCCGCGCCATGTACACGGCGCTGAGCACCGAGCCGCCCAGAGCGGCGACCAGCAAGACGGGGTGCCTGTGATCGAGTACGGCCAGCATGATCTCGTCCTTGCTGAAAAAGCCGCTGAGCGGCACGAGCCCTGCGAGCGACGCCGCCCCGATTACGAACGTAATCGCCGTGATCGGCATAGCGCGCACCAGCCCGCCCATCTCGCGAATATCGGTCTTCTCGGTACCGTGTGTGACACTGCCGGCGCCGAGGAAGAGCAGCGCCTTCGATACGCCGTGGGCAACCAGGTGGAGCATCGCCGCGGCCACGCTCAGCGCGCCCAGCGACAGCATCATCAGGCCCAGGTGGCTGATGGTGGAGTAGGCCAGCACGCGCTTGAGGTCCGTCATCACCAGCGCGAGCGTGCCGGCGAACAGGAATGTCACCAGGCCGACCACCCCAACCCCCAGCAACACCAACGGCGCGAGCTCGAACAGCGGCATAAGCCGCGCGACGAGATAGACGCCCGCGGCAACCATCGTCGCCGCGTGTATCAGCGCGCTCACCGGCGTGGGGCCTTCCATTGCGTCGGGCAGCCACACGTGGAACGGGAACTGCGCGGACTTGCCCATCGCGCCAAGGAAGATGAGCGCCATAGAAGCGGTGAGGGTGCCCTGTGCGATGCCGCCCTGCTGGGCCACGTGGAAAATGGTGGAAATCTCGAACGAGCCCGTGGCGCGGTACAACAGGATGATTCCGATGAGCAGCCCGACGTCACCGATTCGGGTCGTGATAAACGCCTTCTTCGCCGCCTCCGCCGCGGAGCGTCGCTCGTACCAGAAGCCAATCAGCAGGAACGAGCCCAGGCCTACGAGCTCCCAGGCGACGTAGAGAAACACGAGGTTGTCGGCCAGCACCAGCGCCAGCATCGCCGCGGCGAACAACGCGTGCGCCGCAAAGTACCAACCGAAGCGCGGGTCGCCCTTCATGTACGACACGGAATAGAGCTGGACCAGCAGGGCCACGAAAGTCACCAGCCCCAGCATGGTCACCGACAGCCGGTCGACTGTTACGCCCCAAGTGATGCTGGTCTCGCCAATAGAAAGCCAATTGATGCTGAAGAAGGTGTCACCGCTGCTCAGCAGATCGGCGAAAACGTACCAGAACAACACGAAGCCCAACGCGATGGCGGCGATGGAGACGAACGCGCCCTTACCTGGTAGGAATCTGCCGACAATGGCAACGATGAAGAATGCGGAAGCGCTGAGGGCCGGAATGACCCACGCCCAGTTGGTGCCTATGGTGTCGGCTAAAGGCATCTGTCTCTACAAGCCTCTACAGGCTCGCAAGCCGCACGCATTGGGGCGCGCGCACAGGCTTCCTTCCAATGGTCTTGGCGCTACCACTTCAGCAGGTCCAGCTCGTCCACGTTCACGGAGGAGCGGTTGCGGTACAGCCGTAGGATGATGGCTATGGCGAGCGCAAGCTCCGCCGCCGCGATGGTGATGACGAACACCACAATTACCTGGCCCAGCGCGCGTTGCGGTTCGGCGAAGTCCATGAAAGCGGAGAAGCCTATCAGGTTGATGTTGACGGCGTTCAGCATCAACTCGATGGACATGAGAATGAGCACCGCGCTGCGCTTTGCCAGCACGCCGTACAGCCCGATGGCGAAAAGCGCCGCGCTCAGCACCTGGAAGTGTGCGAGCTCTATCAATCGCGCCCTCCGGTGTTGCGCACCAGGATGACAGCCCCAATCAGCGCGACCAGCAGCACGAGCGAGGCCACCTCGAACGGTACGGCCCACTGCGCGAACAGCGTGTCCCCGAACGCCTCGAAACCCACGCCCTGCCGGACGGGTTCGCCGTCCTGGCCGGTGCGGGTCCTGGTGCTGGTTGCCAACACCGAGGCTACCAGCAGTCCAAGCACGCCGAGGGCCACAATTGCCGCGATGGGCCACTGGCGATTGTCGGAAATGCGCTCGAAGTCCTGGATGCGTGTTAGCATCAGCGCGAAGAGTATGACTATGACTATAGCCCCGCCGTAGATGAGCAGCTGCACCAGTGCCAGGAACTCGGCGAACGCCAGCAGAAATAGGCCGGCGACGCCGATGAGTGAGGCGAGCAGGGCGAATGCGGCGTAAACGATGTTGCGGGTGAGAACCACGCCCAGCGCGCCGCCCAGCGTTAGCGCCGCGGCGGCGTAGAACAGAATCAGAGATGGCGTTACCATTCTCGGGCGGGTACTCCGTCTAGTATGCGGCGATCCGGCTCTGCGCTTACGCGCGTGTGCGTCGACTCGGGTTTGGCAACATGAGCGCGCCTCACGGCGATTCGGACTCGGCCTCTTGCGCTTCCTGGCCCTGTCGCTTGGCCGCGGCGCGGGCACGGGCCGCCGCCAGCCGCTCTTCCTTGCTCATCGCCGCCGCCGGTGCCGCAGACCCAGCTTCCTGGCCCTGTCGCTTGGCGGCCGCTCGGGCACGGGCCGCCGCCAGCCGCTCTTCCTTGCTCATCGCAGAGGCTGGCGCTGCAGTGCTGCCTTCCTGGCCTTGGCGCTTGGCTGCAGCACGGGCACGGGCCGCCGCCAGCCGCTCTTCCTTGCTCATCGCCGCCGCCGGTGCCGCAGACCCAGCTTCCTGGCCCTGTCGCTTGGCGGCGGCGCGGGCACGCGCTGCGGCTAGCCGCTCCTCTTTACTCAAAGGCGCGGCAGGGGCGGCTTGTGCGGCGGGCGCAGCGTCGCTCTTCGCCGGAACGCCGCTGTTCTTTTCGGGCTGCGTCGGCTTCCAACCCGTCTTGGCTTGGTACTCCTGGCCCATCTCCAGCAGCTTGGGCAGGTCGGCGCGGTTGCCGTTTCGCTCGTACTTGCTCAGCTCGTGCTCGTGGCTCATCTCGATAGCGTCGAAGTTGCACACGTCGACGCATATGCCGCACAGGATACAGCGCCCCAAATTGATCTCGAACTCGCTGATGATCTTGCGCCGCCGGCTTGTGCCCTCTGCGTGCTTCGGGTTGTCCGTCATCTGCGCGCTCATGCACTGCGTGGGGCAGTTGCGTATGCACACCATGCAGCCGGTGCAGTAAGGCTCCGGGACGTCGCCGTCCCACAGCAAGGCGGGGAAGCCCATGTAGCGGTCCTGCACCGCCAGCCGCTTCTGCGGCTCCGGGTACTCGGCCGTTACCGGCTTTCGTCCCGCCGTCTTGAGGGTTACTTTCAGCCCTTCGAGAAAACCTATCATCGTTCGTTCCGAAGAATCATTAAGTGGCCACCTGCAATGCGATACCCACTAATCCCGAAATCAGTCCTCCGCCGCCTATGGCAATGACCGTAATGAGCAACTTATGCACGTCGTCGAATCGCTTGTGCATATCGTCTTGCCGCCTGTGCATGTCATCGAGGCGCTTGTGCACGTCGTCAAGTCGCTTGCTCATTTGTTCCTGGGTGCCTTCGATTCGCCCTATGCGGCCTTCTATGCCGTCGAGTCGGGCTTCCACTCTGGCAATTCTATCCTCTGTGGTCATCATCCGCTTGTCCTAGCCTGATGGTAAACCCACCGAAGAGGCCTGACGTAGGGCCTGTGCGCCTCAATCGTTCCCACGCTGCCACATCACTCCAGCAACCCTAGCACACGATTGACAAAGTCATGCACGTCGGGACGCACCTCTTCGATTTCGTAGTCATCGAGAAAACCGTGATTGAAGTTGATGTGGCATTTTTCCGCAACCGAAAACTTCAATCGGATTGTGTCGTCGGCCTGCTCTTCGGCGACGCGGCGGGCCGCCAGCTTCAGCGCCCGGTGGCTCCTGAAGTCCCACCCGCGCTGCTGCGCGAGCGCCATTGTCGCGTGCGTCGCAGCCCCCCACAACTTCTCCGACGCCTGGAGGGAGTCACCGGCGGCGAACTCCCCGTCCGCATCCCGCAGGAAGTTCCGCGCCACCTCGTCATGTCTCAGGGCAACCATCGCACTCTTCCCGTCCTGTGGCAAAATCGGCGCCAGCGCCGTTCTACCTCCGCAAACTGCTGGCCGCGTGCACCGTGACGGTATCGCGCTCGATATCGGTTCCAGGCTTCTTCGATATCACGTAGAAAGCGCCCCCCAATACTATCATAGACGCGACACCCAGTACCCACAGAGGCAGTTCGTAGAACATCACCACTCCGGTCAGCACTATGTTGAGGAACGACAACGGCACCAGCAGCTTCCAGCCGAACGCCATAAGCTGGTCGATTCTCAGCCGCGGGTAGGTTCCCCGTATCCAGAAGATGACCAGGATCACAGCGTAGGTCTTGGCCAGAAACCACACCACAGATAGGGCCGAATGCGCCAAGCCCTCGAACGGCATCGCGGGCCATCGCCATCCGCCCAGGAATAGAAGCACTGTCAGGGCGGCGATGGTGAAGGTGTTGACGTACTCGGCGAGGAAGAAGACGGCCCAGTGCGCGCCGCTGTACTCCACGAACGGCCCGCCAACGACCTCGGACTCCGCGTGATGGATGTCGAACGGCGTGCGCCCCAGTTCGGCGAGTCCCGCCAGCAGGAATATGAACAGACCCAGTGGCTGAATGAGTATGTAAGCGAAGTCGGCCTGCGCGTCCACGACCTCGCGCAGGTCGAGCGATTGCGCCAGCATGGCCACAGCCAGAATCGCCATGATGAAAGGTATCTCGTAGCTGATGAGCTGCCCCGCCGCGCGCAGGCCGCCCAGTATGGCGTACTTGTTCGCCGACCCCCAACCAGCCATCACCAGGCCCATGACCGACAGCACCGACACCGCCACGATGTAGAAGAGGCCAAGCTCCAGGTTGCGTAGCACGAGATCGCGCGTCACCGGGATGGTGACCCACAGCAACAGCGCGGGGACGAACACCGCGATTGGCGCGAGCCAGTAGACGCGCCTGTCCGCCCAGGAGGGCAGGATGTCCTCTTTTGTCACCAGCTTCAGCGCGTCCGCGATGGGCTGCAGCGCCCCGTGGAAGCCGACGCGCATAGGCCCCATGCGCATCTGGATTCGGGCCAGCGCCTTACGCTCGAGCCAGGTCAACGCCAGCACCATGACGGACAGGAACACCAGCAGCCCGGTGGCCGCCGCGCCGTACAGTGCGATCTGCTCGGCGCTCACCTGTCCACCTCGCCCAGAATGATGTCGATGGACCCCAGTATCACCACCGAGTCCGCGACGTAGGCGTTGCGGAGCATGTGCTGAAGCGCCTGAAGGGTGGCGAAGGACGGCGCCCTCACCTTTACGCGGTAGGGCTTGTCGCTGCCGTCGCTCACCAGGAAGACGCCGAAGTCGCCACGCGGCGACTCGGTGCGTACGTACACCTCGCCCTTGGGCGGGCGCAGAATCCGACGCACGTTCGCCATGATCGGCCCGTCCTCCAGCTGCGACATCGCCTGCTCGACGATGCCTATGGACTGGCGCATCTCCTCCACGCGCACGTAGTACCGGTCCCAGCAGTCCCCGTAGGTGCCCACTGGGATGCCGAAGTCGAAGCGGTCGTATATGAGGTACGGATCTGAGACACGAACGTCCTCGACGACGCCGCTCGCCCTCAGGCTCGGGCCGGTCACGCCAAGCTCCAAGGCGTCCTCGGCCGAGATGGCGCCGATACCCTTGGTGCGCGCCAGAAACATCTCGTTCTGGGACAACAGCTCGTCGCACTCCTCGATGCCGCGCTTGAGCTGGTCCAGCAGGGTCGACAAGCGCTTGCCGAAGTCCTCCGGCAGGTCCTCCTTCACGCCGCCGATGCGTATGTAGTTGTGCATCATGCGCGCGCCGGTCACGCTCTCGAACAGCGCCTGAATGCGCTCGCGCTCGCGAAAGCCGTAAAGCACCGGAGTCATCGCGCCCACGTCCAGCCCGTAGACTCCATAGAACAGCATGTGGCTCGCCACGCGATTCAGTTCGCACAGGATGACCCGGATCAGGTTCGCGCGCTCCGGCACTTCCAACGCCATCAGTTTTTCGGCAGCTAGGCAGAAGGCCAGTTCGCCGTTCAGGTTCGCCACGTAGTCCAGCCGGTCGAACAGGGTTATGACCTGGCTGTAAAGCTCGCCCTCAGATAGCTTTTCGGAGCCCCGGTGAAGGTAGCCAATGTGTGGCTCGGCCCGCACGATACGCTCGCCGTCCACCCAGATGACGAGGCGGAACACGCCGTGCGTGCTGGGGTGCTGCGGCCCCATGTTGATCATGAGGTCGATTGAGTCGGCTTGCTGCGTGGGTTGCTGCTGGATTTGCATGTTAAGACTTGGGGATTGCCTTGAGTCTCCGCTATCTTGCGCGTGCCAACAGTTGAAAGTATCTCTCTCGACTCATCTCTGCGGTGCTCATATTGGTTTGGATGTGGGACACTGCAACCGTCCTGTGGCTACCTGCAATTACTACTGGGCGTTTAACTCCGGGTTTGGTCATTATTATATGGTCCCCGCGTTGCCTTACGACACTGAAGCCATCCAACTCAAAGACTCGCACGAGTGTGCGATACGGTACAGGGGTCAATCTCCCTAGCGACGAACTCAATTCAGAATGGCGACGCTATCTTGGGTAACGCGCTCTCGGAGCCTCCAGCCGTCTTCCCCCTCTTCGAATCCGGACTCTTCCAACACCTCGCGCAGCGTTCCGAGCATGTCGCACCCCTCCAGGAACGCCTCTACCGCCTCTCGCAGGGCAGCTGCGGCCCCCTGCGGCGTGTCGCCAAAGCTGGACACGTTCAAGTCGGGCGACAGCCCCACGTAAACGTCACCCTCTCTGAATATCTCCGCCCTGTAATGCACTGTCGCCGTTCCCAAGTCTCCCTCCTTTGGAATCCCGCTAAGCTACCCGATTGACGTACTCGCCCGCTACCACTCCTCGTAGTCGTGGAACGGGAAGCTCTTGAGACCGGGATGCCCCTCGAAGCCATCGTACAGCAGCAGCGGGGAGAGGTTCGGGTGGCCCTGGAACACCACGCCGAAAAGGTCGTGGCCCTCGCGCTCGAACCAGTCGGCGCCGCGCCAGATGGAGATTACCGAAGGCACAAGGGGATTGTCGTGGAGTACAGACGTCTTCACCACCAGCTTGTGCCGCGTCTCGCGCGAAAACAGGTGGTAGTTGACCTCCAGCCTGTCCTCGTAATCAACGACGGATAGGCAGCGCAGGTAGTGCAGCGAAAGCCTGGGGTCGCTTCTGAGAATGCGGCAAGCGGCCGGGACGTCCTGCGGGTCCACGGTCAGCGTGACCTCGTCCACGGCGGCGTCCACCCGCGCCTCTATGCCCCGCAACGCCTCGGGGAGCAACTTCGACAGCGCCTCGGCCCGCTCGTCCAGCGAGACCGCGGCGACCGGAACGGGGGGCTCGCGCCTGTGCGGGCGGCTAGGAGGCTGAGCTTGCGCCACGTTGCTTGGCGTCCTGGGAAATCTTTTCCTGAAGCTGCATGATGCCGTTCATCAGCGCCTCGGGACGGGGAGGGCAGCCTGGCACGTATACGTCCACGGGAATGAGATGGTCGACGCCCATCACCACGGAATAGGAGCGGTAGTAGGGACCGCCGTTGGTCGCGCAACTGCCCATGGCGATGACCCACTTGGGGTCGGGCATCTGCTCGTACAGCAACTTGATCGGCTCGGCCATCTTCTTGACCACCGTTCCCGCCACTATCATCACGTCCGCCTGCCTGGGCGAGGGCCAGGTCACCACGCCGAAGCGGTCCAAGTCGTGGTGCGACATGTGCGTGCTTATCATCTCGATGGCGCAGCAAGCCAGTCCGAAGGACAGCGTCCAAAGCGACGACTTCCTAGCCAGCGCGAACAACTCGTCCGACTTGGCGGTGAGCGCGTTAGGAAGGACGCGCTCGAACACGCTGCCCGCCGGCTCGTTGCCCCTGTGCGGCTGGTAGCCTTGGCCAAGCCTTACCTCCATTGGAGCACCCCCTTGCGCCAGCCGTAGATCACGCCGAAGAACAGGATGGCGATAAACACGAGCATCTCGTAGAACACCGCGGGAATGGACGTCATAAAGACCAGGGCCCAAGGGAACAAGAACACGGCTTCCACGTCGAAGATGAGGAACAGTATGGCGAAGACATAGTAGCGGATCTGGATCTGCGACCAGTTGAAGGGCGCGGGTTCGATACCGCACTCGTAGGGGATCTCTTTGATGGCGGATTTGCGCTTGGGAGCCAGGATAAACGAGGCCGCGAACATCCCTATGATGGCCGCGAATCCAATGCCGGCGACAATGAGAACAGCCACCCAGTTGGCGTCGAAACCCTCCGGCAAATCACCACCTCAAAGCTATCGCTGCTGGCCGACAGTGTAGCACCGCCCGAAAAGCAGTGTCAATCAATGGCGGGGCTTGCTCAGGGTCTTTTCATTATCGGGAAATGTCATTCTGAGCCGAAGGCGAAGAATCTAAAATCACTCGACACGGACTCGGCTCTAGTATGAAGAAGGGGATGCAGGCAAGGACTTTAGACCCTTCGGCTACGCTCAGGGTGAAAATGAAAAGACCCTGGGGGCTTGCTTGTTGCATCTACGTTGCGCCGGATACGCACCGGTAGGGGCGGGGTGGACAACGGTGTCAGGTTATCAAACCCTGCCGGCCGGATTCTCCGAATCCTCTTCCCACTTCAACGGATTATTGGCGATGTACTCCCTAATCCGGTTTCATTCCTCGTCGTCTCGGATGATGCGCTCGTAGAAGTTGCGCTGCCACAACACCTGTCCAGGTGTGCCCTTGGCGAGATTGGCCTGCTTGGTGGTCACGGTCTTGAACGCTCCCACCAGCCTGCCGAGAGATTTGCGCGGCGCAGAATCGACGGTTCGAGAATTCCTGCCGTGCGTAGGGGCGGTTCGCGAACCGCCCGCGTCGAGATCACCAAGAACGATGACCCCGTGAAGATGGTTGGGCATGACGACGTACTCGTCCAATCGCACGTACGGATAGCGTGTTTCCAGCCATTCCCACAATTGTGAGATCATTCGGCCGGTGTCGTTCAGTCGCATCTCACCGTCAATCACGTCGCCGAACAAGGTCATGCGTCCGCGTGTCACGACGGTCACAAAGTACGCGCCAGCCTGGTCGTAGCTGTAACCCCGTAACCTGATAGATTTGCGGCGAGGGAGGTGACTCCCGTCAAGCATACTTGTTGTCTCCGAAGTGTAAACCACATCGCCATAGCAACACGGGCGGTTCGCGAACCGCCCCTACGGGTGGCGAAGCCTGGGTCTAATGGACTCGCGGTTCTTCTCATCTCCGACGAATTGCAAGGTGAAGGAGAATCTCAGAAGTGTCTGCCCAGCGCCCTCACAGAATTGCGCCCTTGGAGTCTTTGATCACCAGGGAGTCTCTCGGATACCCGAACGTTGTTACTATTTCGTAGCAGGCCTCCCTGACCTCCCCGGAACCGCCCCATTTGGCGTAGACTTCCTCTGGGCCTACTTGAGCCTCAAACTTGGAGTCCTTGGACGCAGCGAACCTGTCCGTCATTGAGAGAAGGTTCTGGCGAAATGTCTCAGGGTGCCGACTTTGCATCAGTTCACACAGTTCCAACAGGAAATTATTCCAGCCTTTGGCCTTTCCTACTGTGTGAGTCATCTTCTTCTTGCCATTTGGATAGGCGAAAAGGGCGTATGAAGCAGGTTTCTTGCGCGATTTGTCGTCGCCCGTAGTTGCTTCGTTTACCAAAGGGCTGTGTGACTCGAGGAAACGCACGACGTTGTTACGATTTGCCGAAATGCCTTCCTTCTCAGAGAACCCCAATGCTAGGTCTGTCAGCATTTCCCTATCGGCGGCAAGCCCGTTCCAAGCCTCGGTAAACTTCTTCCGGAAGCTTTGGTATGCCTGCAACTCCGTGTACAGCTTGCCGGCCTCTCTCACCGTCGTCCCGAAATCGACCATGCTCTCACGAGCAAGGAACGTCTTGAACCTACGCGCCACCTCAGTCGATTGGACTTTGGTGATGTCAAAATCGAGAAACTCTCTGAGCTGCGCACTCTTACTTTTGGGCGGTAGATAAAACCGCCAATTGCGCCCACTGGTCAACACAGCGAGTTTTGGCTTGGCAAGTTGGCTATAGCGCACCAGCTGATCCTCGTCCTCATCGTCCAGCGCGTGCCCCCACCACTTGACTTCAATCACTATTCGGCTCTCGCCATCAATCTGAAGATCGAAGTCAACCCTACTCCGGTCTGCAAGGCGACGCTGGGGATAGATTTCGGAGACGTTGCCGGTGTTCCAACCGACCTGCCCTAGCAGAGGTAGAACTACGAACATTTCAACTGCGTGCTCATCCCGTGATTCGAAGTCAAACTTCTGGCTAACGATGCCGGCCAGTGTTGTCTCAAACGTATCGGTCACAGCGCTCCCTCCACATTGGCAAGTATTTCAGCGCAAATATACAAAACACTCGCAGATCTTGCAACTTCACGAGTTGCTGCGAGACCCCAAGAGCAGCTTGCCCGCGCTCGCTGCCCTCAATGCCGTGCCATTCGCCCCGCGAACTGATTCCACGGCGTATGCCCAGCACACCAGCGCAACCATCGCACCTCTGTAAAGTCTTGCCGCCGCGCTGTCATTCACCTTGCAACACAGGATGCTGCTGCAGGTCGCACCACTTCTCAGCGTCAAGGTGGTCCGACCGCCAGCGTCCGCACTCCCTCGGAAGCGGCGACGCGACCAAGCGCCCTGTCCAATGTCGCAAGTTCCGCGCGCCGGCGCTTCGCCAACTCCAAATACAGTGCATCGTAAAAGGACAGTCCATGCCGCTTTGCCAAGCCCAGGGCCTCCCGAAAGTCGGGTTCTTCATCGGTTCGGATGGGTAGGGCATTCAAGGTATCGCGGCGCACGTTGACCTATCCGTGAGAACGACCCCGCGCCGTTTCAGCCGTGAACAAGGAGCAAGGGTACCGACGACCAACGGGCTCACAGGCGGTGTCCCTCATGGCGCGCCGCAAGTATTTCCTCGGTAGTGAAGTTGATGTGCATCCGTGAAGCTCGGCGCCGGCAAATTCGCCGAGCGTCGCCTCACGCCACTCGCCAGTGGCGGGAGGGCAGTCTCGCCGGATAGTGATTTTGTCTTCAGAGGAAGAAGGCAAACCGTAGGACACCATCAATTGGCTAAGCGACTCTCCAACGCAAGACGCCGCAAAGCGTGTCGCTGCTCAGAGACAGGCTGGTGATCAATTGTCGCTGGACGTCCCTTTGCCAGCGCCCACCAATCCCAAAATTGCTCCCACGGACACCTTTACCATCCAATCCGCAATGGTTAAGAGGTTTGTCTGAGCCGGAGTTAATTCCTCGGCGGGGGAAGGTGTGTGAGCCATAGCATGACGCCGATTCCGGTAAACAGCACGACCAGTAGGGTGAACACCGGCAGCGCCAGATTTGAAAGGGAGTTGATGAATCTCACTGAAGGTCGCTGTCACTCTGGGCTAGCGGCGGCCGCATCCGCACTATTTTCGAGTCGTCGATATCGCCCAGTACGCAAAGATTGCCACAAGCGTGACCAGACCGACGATCATCATAGTAAAGCCAGCCGTTGACACTATCTGATCCGCCACCATGTCTGCGCCTCCTTGCGGTCATTCTACCACGCAGGCCAAGTGATGAACGCTCTCACTCTTCATTTGATCACCCTCCCGTCATTCCTTCTTCACGCCGCCCAACACCAATTTCCGAGAACCGTATGGCTGGCCAGATACAGGCCGGACAGCTAAACCACCATCGTCCGCACTCCCTCGGCAGCGGCGACGCGACCAAGCGCCCTGTCCAATGTCGCAAGTTCCGCGCGCCGGCGCTCCGCCAACTCCAAATACAGTGCATCGTAACAAGGACAGTCCATGCCGCTTCGCCAAGCCCAGGGCCTCCCGAAAGTCGGGTTCCTCATCAGTTCGGATGGGTAGGCCATTCAAGGCATCGAGGCGCACGTTGACCTATCCGTGAGAACGACCCCGCGCCGTTTCAGCCGTGAACAAGGAACAAGGGCGCCGACGACCAACACGCTCACCGGTGGTGGCCTTCATAGCGCGCCGCAAGTATCTCTTCCGTAGTGAAGGGTATGCGCTTCCATCCTGCTCGGCGTCGACGAAAATCTTCCACTGCCTTCGCTCTCCCGGCGCGGTCCTGAGCGCTAGCGGGAACCAACTGGGCAACCGTCTTGCCATGCCGCGTAATGGCAACGGTTTCTCCCCGCTCGACTTCCCTGAGCAGTTCGGCTAAGCGAGCCTTGGCTTCTACAGCATTAACCTTTCGCATGTTATCTCCAACTTGTTGTCTCGACCGGTCAATACTAGCCTTGACTTCGGACTGCCGGCCCTCTCTCTACCGCCAGCCAGACCGGGTCAAACCCTCGATTTTGTCAGAGCCTGCTTCAGATTACTAGGTGCGCCCAAAACCGTCTCCCTCGCCAACAGCCTGCCCCCGCGCCCGACTCCGAACCTACGGCCATCGCCTTATGTTCGCCATATTGCCTACCCGATTTCCCCGGGACGCCCCAACGCACAACCCGGCCGCACAACCTCGGCCAATCCCGACCTATTCGCTCCCCAGTACCCGAAAAAAGCGTCACTCTCCCGCGCCACCCGTTCCCGCCCGTGCCCCATCCAACACCACCCACGTCCTGCCCATCCCCACGTCTGCGCCATTTCTCCCCACCAATCCGCCCCAATCCCGCAATTTCGCCACGGCTCTTGAAAGATAAGCACATGCGTGCTATCCTCGCCCACGCGAGGAACCGACCCCGCGGCCCGGAAACCATACCCCCAAACGGGGTAAGGCCCCAGGCATCCGTAGGGGCGTCCCTTGTGGGCGCCCTAGGGCAGTCTTGTGGGCGCCCTGTCGCAGTCTTGTGGGCGCCCTATGGCAGTCTTGTGGGCGCCCTGTGGCAGTCTTGTGGGCGCCCTGTCGCAGTCTTGTGGGCGCCCTGTCGCAGTCTTGTGGGCGCCCTGTCGCAGTCTTGTGGGCGCCCTGTCGCAGTGAAGACACGGCTGAGTGACCCTGCTCCGTCCCCCTGTCCTCCTCTGCCACGCGGCGCCACTTTTGTGTCCCGACAACCCGCGCCAACATTACAGATTCGCGCGGGACCGGCGACACCCTCAGCTAGGAGGCGCACAGAATGTCGCAGAAACGAACAGACTTCGCCTTCCCGCGAAGCCTGTCCACGCGAAAGCCTGCCCTGAGCCTGCCGAATGGGCATGCCCTGAGCTTGCCGAATGGGCGGGGAGCGGGAACCCAGGAGAGGGCGGGAATAACGGTGTTGGGGGCGCCAAGTAATCTGAAACAGACTCATTTTGTCAACCCTTCTTGATTGGTGCGCACATCCGTGCTACTCTCGTCTTGGCTAGGGACCGACCCCACCGCCCGCTGTCCGCGGACACGGCAGTTGGAACCTCCCGCCTACCAGTCTCATTCCCGCCACATTTGTGGTGCTCCCAAACCTAAATCCGATCTTGGCGGACCTTCCAAGCAGCCGGGTCGGCAACACTCCCAGCTATGAGGCGACCCAGAATGACCCAGAATGACCCACATTTTTCCGAAAACCTCACTCTCAGGCGGCTTCTGGCCCTTGCTCACCCGCTCAGGCGGACCCGCTCTGTGCCGCCGACTGAACTGGGACAGGCTCGGTCAGGCCGCCCCATCTGGCCCGCCCCGCGCCCCCTGTGCTAAACTCCATTCGCCCCGCGAACCACCACCGCTGGCATTACACCGCACCAGGAGATCGACCATGGTACCTCCGGAGAGTCTGTTCGGCGCCATCCCCACCTGGATAGGCGTCTACCTGGCAACCCTGCTGGCCTTTGGCGCGGCGGGGTTCATACTGCACCGCCGGGTGTTCAGCCTGGTGACGCTGGGCAAGCGGCCCAACCGATTCGATCAGCCCGTTCGCAGGCTGTTCGGCGCCTTGCCGTTCACGCTGGGCCAGAAGAAGGTGCTCCAGAGTGTGTCGCTGCCCAAAGACAGGGCGGGCCTGGCCCACTTCTTCATCTTCTGGGGCTTCCTCTCCTTCACTACCAGCTACCTGCTCTTCATCTTCGCCGACGCGATCTGGCCGCCGTTCTCCGAGACGATCATCACCGAGACCGGCGTAAGGATCTTCTCCTACTACCTCAACGTACTGGCCGCGGGCTTCTTCGTAGTTCTCGTTTGGGCGGGCGTCCGCCGGTGGGTGGTGCGCCCCAGCAGGCTGGCGTTCGACCTGACGCAGAAGAAGGAGTCGCTTGTCATACTGCTGCTCATCGCATTGCTCATGGCGTTGACGCTGCTGACCGAGGCCTTCTACGTGGCGGCGGGCGGCCAAGGGCCCCACGCCTCGGCGCCGATCGGCGGCGCGCTGGGCGAGCTGTTCAGGGACGCCGGGCTGGGCATTGACGCCGCGAACCTGCTTCAGGGACTGAGTTGGTGGGCACATCTCGGCGTTATCCTGGGATTCTCCGTGTACATCCCGCTGTCCAAGCACATGCACCTGGTCGCGGCGCCCATAAGCTTCTTCACAAGGTCGCTCGAGGCTAGGGGCACCCTCAACACCCCAACCGACTTAGAGACCGCCGAGCGCTTCGGCGCGTCCAAAATCCAGGACTTCAATTGGCGCGAGCTGCTGGACGGCTACTCCTGCGCGGTGTGCGGGCGCTGCACCGACAACTGCCCGGCCAACATAAGCGGCAAGATTCTGTCGCCCATGCACATAGTAGAAAACCTGAAAGAGCACGTGCTCGAGACAGGCCCCAGCGTTTTGAGGGGCGAGGACGAGCAAGACGAGAAGCCGCTTATAGGGCGCTGGATACAGAAGGAGGCGCTCTGGGACTGCCTCACCTGTGGCGCCTGCGTGCGCGAATGCCCCGTGGGAGTCGAGCACATCGACTCCATAGTCGACATGCGCCGCTATCTGGTGATGGAGAAGGCCGAGATGCCGGAGACTGCGATGAACGCCCTGCTGAGCA
Organism: Dehalococcoidia bacterium; assembly: GCA_965217705.1. Taxonomy (GTDB): domain Bacteria; phylum Chloroflexota; class Dehalococcoidia; order Lucifugimonadales; family CATOSD01; genus CATOSD01. Next base: position 1,006,911 of record CBDCJA010000002.1, read on the forward strand.
TGGAGCAGCGCGGCCATCCATGGCGCGGCACCACCTACACGCGTACGGACTGGGCCGAGGGCCTTGACGTGAAGACGCTCGCCGAGCACCCGGAGGCCGAGGTGCTCTTCTGGGTCGGCTGCACCGCCGCGCTCGAGCAGCGCAGCCAGAGCGTCGCGCGCTCTATGGCCTCGGTGCTGAAGCGCGCCGGCGTGGACTTCGCCATACTCGGAACAGAGGAGACGTGCACGGGCGACCCCGCCCGCCGCATGGGCAATGAGTACCTGTACCAGATTATGGCGCAGCAGAACATCGACACGATGAACGGCTACAACGTCAAGCGGGTGGTGACCGTCTGCCCGCACTGCTTCAACACCATCAAGAACGAGTACCCCCATCTGGGCGGCGAGTTTGAGGTGCAGCACTACAGCGAGTTCGTGGCCGACCTGATCGAGCAGGGCAAGATAAAGCCCCTGGTCACCATTGACACCGAGGTCGCCTACCACGACTCCTGCTACCTGGGCCGGCACAACGGCATCTACGACGCGCCCCGGCAGATAGCCAACGCCATACCGGGCGTTAAGCTGGTCGAGATGGAGCGCAGGCGCGAGCGCGGGTTCTGCTGCGGCGCGGGCGGCGGCCACATGTGGATCGAGGAGAGCCGCGGCACCCGCGTCAACCACGTCCGCACCGGCCACTTCCTGGACACCACGGCGGACACCGTCGGCGTATCCTGCCCCTTCTGCCTGCAGATGTTCGAGGAGGGCATAGGCTCCAAGGACGCCCAGGACACGCGCCGCGCCAAGGACCTATTGGAACTGCTGGACGAAAGCCTGGGCTAGGGGGCTTTTCAGGATCGGTGGCCCGACGTGGTGTCTAGGTGGCTTTCTGCGAGGCACAGCGAATGGCAACTATGCCCTTATCGAAGAGAATTCTGATGATCGCCGGCCCCAACGGCGCTGGCAAAACTACGTTCGCCACTGAGTTTCTGCCCAACGAGGCGGGATGCCCGACGTTCATAAACGCGGATATGATAGCGGCTGGGCTGAACCCGTTTCAGCCGGAGCGGTACGCTGTCCGCGCGGGCCGAATGATGCTTACGATGATCAACGACTACGTTCGCAGGGGCGAGAGCTTCGCCTTCGAGACGACGCTGAGCGGGCGCGGCTACGCGCGCATGATTCCGCAGTGGCAGGCGCAGGGCTACCAAGTCCTGCTATACTTTCTACGACTGCCTACGCCTGAGATGGCGGTGGCCCGCGTGCGGGATCGCGTGCGCGAGGGCGGTCACCACGTACCGGAAGACGTGGTGCGCCGACGACACGCCGCCGGCTGGCACAACTTCCAGCAAATCTACCGTGATATAGTGGACGATTGGATACTGTACGATGCCACTGGAACAGCCCCCATACTATTGGAAAGGAAGAGTATCTCATGACTACAGAGCAACCTGTGACCACTGAGAATCTTACAACGCCGGATCAAGACCATGAACCCGACCATGCCGAGCTCGCCCTGATAGCCATGCGCCGCGCCGCTGTCAAGGCCCGCCGCCGTGCCATAGAAACGAAGGGCTATGTTCATACGTGGAGAGACGGCGAGATGGTCCACGACACCGAAGTCTAGCCTCCTCCCGGCGCCGCGACGGCCCCCTTGAGACGCCCCTATGCACCCCTTTTCCCGCCAAAGCGCCTCTAAACCGGCGCTTGGTGCTCCCCCGTCCCTAAACTGCCCGAAAACATGCCCCAATATGTGGTTGACAACCCATTTGTTCTCTGCTAGCTTTGCCTTCCGGCTGCGCAAGACGTGTTGATTTTCCACACGCTGGGTGTGGGAAGGCGGCAGGGCAAGGTCGATCGTCCCGCTCAGTGCTAACGCTCGGCCTATCGAAAAACTTCAAACTCAACATTCAACAGTTCAATGGAGGTGATAGCGAAATGATAGAGTTCAAGGCGTGCTTCCGGTGTAGGGGGGATGTCAAAATCAACCAGGACATCTACGGCCCATACAGGCAGTGTTTGCAGTGCGGGCGCGTGCAGGACGTGCAGGTCGTCGCGGACAAGCGCGAGGCCGTGGGCAGCAAGAACAGGGCCGCATAGGGTCTGGCGCCGAGAGGCGCCATCGTACCAGCCAAACGGGGGGCTTCCGGAGACGGAAGCTCTTTTGTTTGCCCGGCTGTAACGGCATCGGGAGATGACGTGTTGCCACATGGCGTGCCGTGGGGGATAATGCGCCCGTGGCGCACGGCGGCCGGACCGACACAGCAACCAACCAAGGAGATGGCCATGAGGATGTACATCGGGGGCGAGTGGGTAGACAGGGACGACAAGGTGGAGGTGCTCAATCCCTACGACGGCTCGGTGATAGACACGGTGCCGTCGGCTGGGGTCGAGGACGTAGACCTGGCAGTCGCGAGCGCAGAGCGTGGCGCCCGCGAGATGGCGCGGCTGACCGCCTACGACCGCTTTACCATACTCCGAAGGGCCGCCGACATTCTGAACGAGCGCCGCGAGGAGCTGGGCCGCCTGATCACGATGGAGGAGGGCAAGGTCATCGCCGAGGGCCGCACCGAGGTGGACCGCGCGGTGCAGACCATAAGCCTGTCCGGCGAGGAGGCGAAGCGGCTCTACGGCGAGACTGTGCCCTTCGATGCAGCGCCGAGCTACACCGGGCAGATGGGCTTCACCCTGCGTGTGCCGTGCGGCGTTGTCGCGGCCATAAGCCCGTTCAACTTCCCGCTCAACCTGGTCTGCCACAAGGTCGGCCCCGCACTCGCCGCCGGAAACGCCGTGATAATCAAGCCCGCTTCAGACACCCCATTGTCGGCGCTCAAGCTGACCGAGGTGCTGCTGGAGGCGGGCGCGCCGCCGGAGGCCGTGCAGTGCGTGACCGGCCCCGGTGGCAGGATAGGCGACGCGCTCGTGTCCGATCCCCGCGTGCGGAAGGTCACCTTCACCGGAAGCCGTGAGGTCGGGGAGCACATCTGCCGCACGGCCGGCCTGAAGAAGATCACGATGGAGCTCGGGTCGAACTCGCCGCTCATCGTCATGCCCGACGCCGACCTTGGCAAAGTAGTGGGCGCCACCATATCCAGTGGGTTCGCCAATGCCGGCCAGGTTTGCATATCCGCCCAGCGCGTCATAGCCAGCCGCAGCGTCTACGCCGACTACCTGGATGCCCTGCGCGACGGCGTCGAGTCCATCAGCACCGGCGACCCGCTCAGCGAGGCCGTCGGCATGGGCCCGATGGTCAAGGAGCAGGAGGCGGCGCGGGTCGACGCCTGGCTGCGCGAGGCCGTGGGTGCGGGGGCGCGTGTCGTCACCGGCGGCGGGTACTCCGGCGCTATGCACGCGCCGACGGTGCTCGCCGACGTGAGCGCGGACATGCGCGTCTCGTGCGACGAGCTGTTCGGACCCGCGGTCGCCGTCACGCCTTTCTCGGACATAGACGAGGCCATCGCCATGGCAAACGACAGCGACTACGGCCTCAGCGCCGGAATCTTCACCCAGAACATCGACTGGGCGATGCGTTTCGCCCGCGAGGTCGACTCCGGCAATCTGCACATCAACTCTGGACCCGGCTGGCGCGCCGACCTCATGCCGTACGGTGGGCTGAAGTACAGCGGCATGGGCAAAGAGGGGCCCCGGTACGCCGTTCTGGAGATGACGGAGATGAAGACGGTGGTGATCCACCCCTAGCGGCGCCACAAGCCGCCGATTCGGGACGGCAATTCGAGACGAAAGCCCCACCGGGAATCTGGTATGATTTCCGTAATCCACGCTGACGGAGGACTCATGGCCGGGCAAAGAAGGCTGCCGAGCTGGCTAAAGGTGAGGATGCCGGGCGGCCCCAACTATCTGGAACTGCGGGAACGGTTGCGCGGCGCCCAGCTGCACACCGTCTGCGAGGAGGCGCGTTGCCCCAACATCGGGGAGTGCTGGGAGCGCAAGACAGCGACCTTCATGATTCTCGGCGACATCTGCACACGGGCGTGCTCCTACTGCGCGGTGACCACGGGCACCCCGCTGACACTCGACCTCGGAGAACCCGTGCGTCTGGCGGAGACGGTCGAGCGCATGGGCCTCGAGTACGCCGTTATAACCTCGGTGAACAGGGACGAGCTGGCTGACGGCGGCGCGTTCATCTTCGCCGAGTGCATCCGACAGATCCATAAGCGCCTGCCCAACTGCAAGGTGGAGACGCTCATCCCCGACTTTGAGGGTAACTGGGACGCCCTGGAGCGTGTGATGGAGGCCGGCCCCGAGACGCTGAACCACAACATCGAGACGGTGCGGCGAGTGTTCAGCCGCGTCAGGCCGAAAGGCGGCTACGACCAGTCCCTGGAGCTGCTGAAGCGCGCGAAGCAGTTTGCTCCGCACGGCGTAACCAAGTCGGGCATGATGGTCGGGCTGGGCGAAACCCGCGACGAGATTGCTGTGACGTTGGCGGACCTCCGCGCGGTGGAGTGCGACCTGCTAACCATCGGACAGTACCTGCGGCCTTCGGACAAGCACGCCCCGCTGTCGCGCTGGTACACCCCGGACGAGTTCGAGGAGCTACGGGAGTTGGGGGAATCGATGGGGTTCCGGCACGTCGCCTCGGGCCCGCTGGTGCGAAGCTCCTACCACGCGGACGAGCAGCACAAGGCGGCAACCGCCGTGAGAGTGTAGGGGGTACGCGCCTGCCAGTGAGGCACACATAGGGGCGGTTCGAGGACCGCCCGTTTTCGCTTTGTTGAAACTACCCCGGACCGGCCAGCAGATGGTCGTTTGTGCGCGGCCCGGCTGGCACAGCAGGCCGGCTTAGTCGGAAGAGGGGAGCTTGCGGGGTTGCTGCACCGCCATTTCGGCATCGTGGCACTGGACAGCGCCCTGGCCGGCCTTGGTGCAGAGCACCATCGTACCGCAGACCTCGCACTGATACCTTCGACCCAGCTGGTTGGACATCTTCGCACGTACTCCTGATGTGAATGACCGGAATGGGTGCCGCGCGCTCCTTAACAGGTCCGCCGCACTCTATGCCAGCCCCTAAACCCGAAAGACTACGCCTCGAGGGGCTGGTTCGGCGGGACCGGCTACTTCAACGGCACCGGCTCGCCGCAACACCTCATCGAACCCTCCCCACCCTTAGTTACGACGAATTCCGAGCCGCAATTGGGGCAAGCATACCGTTTTCCAGTTTCGTTCGCCAAAGTCAGATGCACCTCGGTTTTGTTCATTAAACTGAGATTATAGTCTTGGGACGCTGAGCCGTCAAACGATAGGGCGTGCGGGCGCCGGTGGCCGCTGGCCCTAGCGTGCCGTCCAGCCGCCATCGATCACCAGTTCGCTGCCGGTGACGAACGACGATTCGTCGGATGCGAGATAAAGCACGCCGTAGGCCACGTCGATGGGCTGGCCGTACCTGGCCAGCGGGATGCGCGACAACATCAGCTCCCGCGTGGCCGGATCGGCGCGCCGCTCCTCGGTCATCGGCGTAACAATGGGCCCGGGGTGTACCGAGTTGGCGCGTATGCCGTCGGCGGCGTACTGGATCGCGGTCGTCTTGGTGAATATCCGCACCGCGCCCTTGGACGCCTGGTACTGCGGGCTGCTGTTGTCCGTGCCCACCAGCCCGAGCTGCGACGAGATATTGATTATCGAGCCGCCCCCGACCTTCTGCATCTCCGGTATGGCGTACCGTGTTCCGAGAAACACGCCCTTGGCGTTGATGTCCATCACGCGATCCCAGTCCTCCACGCGCGTATCCTCCACCATGCTGCGGCCGCTGACGCCGGCGTTGTTGACTAGCACGTCGAGCCGGCCGTAGCGCTCGACCGTCGCGGCGATCGCGCGCTCCCAGTCGGCCTCGCCGGTCACGTCGAGCGGCACGAACATGGCGTCGCCGCCGGAGCCGCTGATGTCCGCCGCGACCTGCCGGCCCTCGGCCTCGAGCACGTCGCCGATGGCCACCTTGGCGCCGTTCTCGGCGAACAGCCGCGCCTCCGTCTCGCCCATCCCTCGGGCACCGCCGCTGATGAATGCGACCTTTCCTTCCAATCTCATGGAGGGCCTCCTCTTGCTGGTTTGGGGACTAAGCTCGCGCCGCGCCGAACCGGTCGAGGCGGAACAGGTCGATGTTGAGCCGGGAGCGTCCGTCCGCCAGCAACTCAGCGAGTATCTCGCCTATGGCGCTGGCGAACTTGAAACCGTGGCCCGAGCAGGGACTCGCAATCAGCGTCTGCGGGGCCTCGGGGTGGAAGTCTATCAGGAAGTGGGTGTCGGGCGTGTTGGTAAACATGCACACCTGTGCCGAGAGCGCGGGGCCGTTGGCCGAGGGCAGGTAGCGCTCCAGCATGGCGCGCACCGCGTCCTCGTCGCGCTGGGAGACTTCGCGGTCGAGCGAATCGACCTCGGTCTCCTCGCCCTGGTGCATCAGCGCAACCTTCACGCCGCTGCCCATGTTCGGGAAGCCGTAGAAGTGGCGGTCCTGACCGTGGTCCCACAGGAATATGGGGCAGCGTTCGGGCGAGAAGTAGTCCGGGTTGGCGTCCGGCTCGAACCACACGAGCACCTGCCGCTCTACGACAAGCGGCAGCCGGAGGCCGTTCGCGAGTCCGGGGATCCACGCGCCCGCGGACAGCAGAAGCTTGCCGGCGCTGTACTCGCCTTTCGCGGTCCCCACCCGGACGCCCTCACCATCAGCTTCCCACGATTCGACAGGTTCGTCGAATCGGAGATCAGCGCCGTTCGCCCGCGCGATGTCGAGGTGCGACCGCACGCAGTCCTCGGGGAATAGGATGCCGGCGCGGCTGTCCCAGATGGCTATCGTGCCCTCTGCCGGGGTGAGCGCGGGGAAGTGCTCGGTAACCTCGGCGGGTGTCAGGCGCTCGTAGGGCAGGTGGTGGGTACGTGCGCTGAGCTCAGCGCCGGTGACAAGCGCGCAGTCCGGCGGGCCAACCATTACGCCGCCCGATTGCAGGAAGAGCTTGCGCCCGCTCTCCTCCTCCAACTGCTCCCACAACTCGTAGGCGCGCTGGATTATCGGCACGTAGGATGGATGCTCGAAGTAGACTTCGCGTATTATCCGAGTCTCGCCGTGCGAGGAGCCGAGCGTGTGCGGCGGCGCATAGCGGTCTAGCCCCAGCACGCTCGCGCCCTTCCTGGCAAGGTGGTAGGCTGCGGCGCTGCCCATCGCGCCCAGCCCCGCTATCGCGAAGTCGTATGTGTCGGTCATCAGTTGAAACCTGCCTTCTTCCTCACCAGCCGGGAACGTCCGGCGGCTCGCGCATGGCGAGCTCGACGTACCGGTCGGCGTCCTCCTCAAGCAGCAACCGCTGCGACACCAGCCTCTCGCAAGCGGTGGAAACGGCCCTAACGTAGCTGGCTCGCGTGGGGTAGCGCTCGCGAATCGACGGTCGCGGGTCGCCGGCGCGGGATCGTTCCTCCGCGTCGGTGGCGAAAGGCAGATAGCTGCCGAGCGTCCCCGACTGCGCATTTCCGGCGGAGCCGTCCGGCCTGTAGTTCCAGCCGGTGTAGGTGGCGATAGGCGCCTCGACGTGGGGCGTGCGTATGCCGGAGACCTCGTTTCCGTCGGCGTCTACCTGGGACACCTGCACGGCGTACTCGCGGCGCTTGTCCTCCACGGGCGGCTCCCCCGCGATGATGCCCTTGTCGAACATCGGGCCGTGGTCCTGCACGTACAGACGGTTCGACTGGTCGGGGTGCTCCACGCCCTCTACGGACGGGAAGCGCGACCTGGCGACGTCGGCGGGAACGGCCGTCTCGTTGCCACGGGTGGGCACGCGGCTATCGGGCGGCGCCGCGCCAGACGTGGCCCAGTCGTCCAGGCGGTCCAGCAGCGCCCGCAGCAGAGGAGTGGTGTTGAGCGGGTTGGACGGGTGCCGGTGGTTGCCCTCCCGCGGACCGCCCAGCGGGTCGGCGTTGTGCTGAGAACCCGCAAAGAGAAACACCCGCGCGCGGTCATTGTCCGGCAGGTCGCCGCCGAGCGAGTCCGTGTGCACCAGCGAGCCGCGCCGGTCCCAGTATTCGGACGCGGTCTGCGTGTGAATTACCAGCGGATCGGTATCGGGCCTCTTCAGAATGCCGTCGATCTTGCCGGTTAGGGCGTCGGTGGTGACCGAGTAAGCAAACGGGAACTGGTCTGACGGGTAGAGCCGGTCGTTGTGCTGGCGCGGGAAGCGGCCAGGCTGGGCAAAGCGGTAGTTGAGCATCACGCGCCCACCGCCTGAGACGTGCGGCGAGATTGCGTCGAACACGCGCCGCCCCGTCGCGTCCTCGTTGAACCCGCGGTACACAAACTCCCGCAGGAAGCGTCCGCTCTGCGAACGCCCCCAGCCGTACACCCGCTCGATGCCGTCACCGTTACGCCTGAGCGGGTTGGGGGTGCCGCCCGAGTCGGCGTCGTCACAGCGCAGGAAAGACAGCAGGTCGCGAACGCCGGTGAATCCCAGCCCCAGCACTCGCGGGTTCTTCGCCTCGTAGATCAGCTCGTACAGCCAGCCGGGCCGGAATCCCTCGAGCACGTGGCACCAGTAGGGCGACGGCTCTGCCAGGCCGTCGTCGCTCACCGACGCGAACCGCCACTGGTCGGCGGCGATGGCGACGCGATGGTCTCGCTCGTACTCGCGGACGGTGAAAGTGCAGGCGACAGTGTCGGTCGAGACAGCCTCGTAGCTGTCGGTGTAGTGATTGCCGCTGAGGGGAAGGGCGGTCACGCCGGGCTCGTCGGCCATGAACTCGGTGCGCACCGCGCCGGTGATGGGCTCACAGTCCATGCTCGCGACGGGCAGCCGCATCGTCATGCGTCCCGCCCCGGGGCTGATGTCGCCCTGCCAGCCCGACCATACGACGGTGTAGCCGCGGCGCATCAGGAAGCCGTTGCCGGCGTGCTCCCGCGCGGTCGGCCGGTTGTCGTGAACGGCGTCGTTGAAGAACTGCAGGCATCGCATGTTGCCGCGGTTGTTAACGTCATACAGAATGCGGCGGTTGCCCCGCTCCACGTCCATGGGCTTGAGCATGTAGAAGTCGGCTGAGTACTCGACCAGCCCATCGGTGTTGCGCGGGGCGTGCTCGAGGTCAACCACGTCGCCGAACTCGGGCGCATCCGGGTCGATGCAAAAGTCTACGCGGCCCGAGAGCCGCTCGTAGGAGCCGACGTCGCCGAAGCTCTCACCCTCCGCGAACGGCTCTCGGAGGTCGATTACCAGTCTGGTCTGAGTCCTCATGCTGTGCGGCCTCCGGCGGGCAGAGTAGGGAGTCTCGGCGTGCTGCAATTCTAGGGGAACAGCCTCTCGCACTCAAGCGGGGGATGCCTATGTAGCTCGCGGGAGTGCGGCAGGCGGTGCGGAAGGGGCCGGCCTGAGCAGGCGAATGACAGCCAAATGCTGCCTGAGCGCCGGTTTTTCCGCGAATTTTGTCCCATTTTGTTCCATTCTGTCTCTTTTCCTAGCTGGGGACCCCGGCGATTCGGGCTGCTTGGAGGGCCTGGCAAGAACGTATCTGGGAACGAGAGACGCCAAATCGGACCGAAATGAGACAGGTAGCAAGGGGTACCGATTAGCCATCCGTGGTGGTCGGTAGGCGGGGTCGATCCCTCACGAAACGGAGAGTAGCACGGATGTGCGTGGAGTTCAAGAGCGTAGTGGAATCAGAGCCTGTCCCAGTTCAGTCGGACGCCGGCAGCAACTGGGACAGGCCCACACGACTCCCTTCGAGCTACAGCTTGGACTTCGGGCGCTCCTTGGTAGGGTCCACGAAGGGCACGCGCACCACTTCGGCGTCCACGACGCCGCTGGCGGGAAGCATGGCCTTGAGTCGCGTGCCGCGCCGCCAGTGCGACTTAGGCATCACGGCCAGCGCTATATTCGACTCGAGGTTCGGCGACCAGAACGCGCTCGTAATGTACCCCAGGTGCTCCCCATCCTCGGCGCTGAGCACAGGATAGAAGCTCTCGTTGTACCAGACGATAGGGTCGCCGCCCAACTTCAGTCCTACCAGGCGCTGCTGCACGCCCCGCTCCTTTATGGCGGCCAGCGCGTCTTTACCGATGAATTTCGGTTTGCCGAGGTCCACCTGCCAGCCAAGCCGGACCTCGTAGGGGTTGTTCTCGATGTCCATGTCCTGCCCATAGGACAGTATGCCCGCCTCCAGCCTGCGCAGGTGGCTGGGCGCGATGACGCGCAGGTTGAACTCCTCGCCCTGCTCCAAGATGTGCGGCCAAACGTCGTCGGCGTGGATGGTTGCGTCGTGCAGATAGATCTCGAAGCCCACCTCGGCCGAGAAGCCGGTGCGCGAGATGGTCACGTCGTGACCGTTGAGCTTGTCGCGCATGAGGCCGTAGTATGGGATATCGCGGATGCGGGGACCAAACATCTTCTCCATCAGCGCCGCCGACTTGGGGCCTTGTATCTGAACGGGGGCGACGTCGATCTCGTTGATCTCGACGTCGTAGCCGGCGCTCGAGTTTACCCCCTGCGCCCAGAGCAACACGTCGGAGTCGGATATGCTGAACCAGAACTCGTCCTCCGCCACGCGAAGCAGCACCGGGTCGTTTATTATTCCGCCTACCTGGTTGCACAGAATCACGTACCGCGCCGTCATCGCCGGGAGCACCTTTGCAACGTCGCGAGTGATGAGCAGGTTCACGAAGTCGGCGGCGTCCGGTCCCTTGACCTGTATCTGGCGCTCGCAGGCGACGTCCCACATCGTCACGTGGTCGGTAAGGTACCTGTACTCCTCGATAAGCCCGCCGTCCTCTGGCTTGATGTACGCCCTGGGGTGGTAAACGTGGTTGTAGGTGGTGTAAGCCCAGGCACCGGCCTGCTTGGACAGGTGCCACCACGGGGACTTCCTAACGCGGGTAGATATCAGCATCCGGGCGTCGCTGTTCCCACTCTGCCGGAGATTCACCGGCACGCGGCGCTGCTTGAGTTTGTCGATTACGAGGTTTTGGGCCATTCCAGCGCCTCCTACTAGATGGCGGATTATGTGTTTCGACAAGACGCCAATAATCGAGAAGCAAGCTCAGCTCGCGCAAGTGTTTCTATAGGCCACCTCCCTCAGTCCAAGCTCTCTCCAAAGCCCCTTCCTCCTGGATGGGGGAAGGTTGGGATGAGGGTGACAGGCCCGCCGCCCCCAGAATCGCGGGGATGCGGGCCTCCCAACCGATAGCCATGACGTGTACCCCCCGGCACATTCCGCGCAGCTCGCGAATGTGCCTGGCCGCGATTTCGACGCCGGCGGCGCCGGGGTCCGCGGCGGCCTCCATCTCGTCGATGAGCGGCTGCGGCACGTGCACCCCCGGCAGCCGGGCATTGAGGAAACGGGCCATTCGCGCCGACTTCAGCACGATTACGCCCGCAAGCACGGGAACGCCGAACCGGCCGGCGCTCGACATGAACGACTCGAAAGCGGCCGGATCGTATACTCCTTGGGTCTGGAAGAACGCCGCCCCGAGGCGGGCTTTGTCCTCCATACGGGCGAGCTCGCGTTCCACGTCGTCCGCGCCGGGATTGACCACGGCGCCGGCGAACAGCGTGGTCGCGCCGGACAGCCGGTTGCCGTGCGTGTCGGCGCCGGCATTCAGGTCGCGCGCGGCCTGCAGGAGGGACTCGGCTCTAAGGTCGAACACGCCGACCGCGTCCGGGTGGTCTCCCCCGCCGGGCGGGTCGCCGCTCATGCACAGCAGGTTCGTCACGCCAAGCGCGGACGCAGCGAGCATGTCGGCCTCCAGCGCGATGCGGTTGCGGTCGCGGCCCGTGAACTGCACGATAGGCTCGATGCCGCGCTCCCGGAGCACGTGCGCGGCCGCGATGGGAGACATGGCCATGTTCGCGCCCGCCGAGTCGGTCAGGTTGAGGGCGTCGACCCAGCCCCGCAACAGGTCCGCACTCTCGAACAGCGGACGCAGGTCGGTTCCCTTGGGAGGGTTCAACTCCGCCGTGACTACGAACTTTCCGGACTCGAGGGTTCTCGAAAACGCCTGCAACGGCTCACACCTCTTCGAGTAGCTCATTCTGGTCTCAGGCAACGTCGAAAGTGGTCTCGCCCTTGTCGAGCACGCTCTTGACATCGTTGGCGAACTCGCCGAGCTCGGAGGCGGTTGGCACTTCCGCCGAGCTCAGCTTCTCCTTGAACTTGCGATACAGCCAGTCTTCCTCGCGCCCACGCGGGAACTCGAAGAATTCGCGGCTGAAGTGAGGCAGCTCACCGGGGCCAAAGCGCCCTTTGCCGGCGATGGAGTAACCCTCCAGGTTCTCGGTGCCCTTGCCAAGCACCTCGCCGGTCTCCACGTAGTGCTCCATGACCGGCTTCATGCCGTAGCGTTGTATCGGGCACACTATCATGCACACGGCGCAACCGTGGAAGGTGACCATCAACGGCCTGCAGCGCTCGTATATGACCTTGTTCTTGCGAACACCGCGCCACCAGACCTTCTCCCGCGTGAGGGCGCGTCCAGGGCAGCGGTTGACGCAGACCTGGCATTGCTGGCAGAACTTCTCAATGCCGTAATCCTGCGGCTGATCGTATTTCACGGGCGCGTCGGTGGTGATGAGCATCAGCCGGGAGCGCGAACCGAAGTGGGGCGAAAGCAGCTGGCCGTTGGCGCCGAGCTGCCCCAGGCCGGCGGCTACAAACAGGGGAATGTACGGCCCGCTGCAGTCGCTGCCATCGTGAATCTGGGCGTGGTAGCCCCTGGACCTGATGTAGTCGGACACGTCCATGCACCGCGCCTGCTGGGCCTCGTATGTCTCGAAGCGGGCGCGGTCTGCCTCCATGCCGGGTCCGCTCTGGGTCTGCACGTAGTCCTGTTCGAACGCGAGGCAGATGGCGTGCTCGAACTTGGCCCAGCGCTTCTTGGCGGCATACGTGTAGTGGCGGTCGTGCCTGGTGAATCCCACTTCGCCGAACCCTGATTCGCGCGCGAAACGCCGGATGTCCTCCGTGAGGTCCTCGTCCGGAGTGGGCGTCCCCGAAGGCTCTACATCCGCCGAGTGCAGCGCCGCTTCGTACATCGGTTCCATCCGGGCGTCCTGCACCTTGCGGAACTCCGTCATGTCCTGGGGCTGCGTCACCAACGCCCACTGGCGGTCCGCGGACAGGTCTATCGCCTGGCTCTCGAGAGGGTACTCCCTGCTGTAAAATGCAACGTCCGCCGGCTCCTGCGTGATGCCCGGCACGCCGGCCAACTCTGCGGCAACGGGAATCTCGACGTCAGGGTCGCCGGCCCTTCTGCCAGGTCTTCTCACCTTGTGACTCAGCGGTTTTGCCATCTCACTCCTCCTCAGACCCGCATCTTCTCGCCGGACGGGTCGTACAGCGGCTCTTTGGCCACCGTAGCCCGTTGCCGCTCGCCGAAATATACCACGTCCACGCCCTTGCCCGGCGCGTCATGAGATGTGGGCAGGTAGCCGTACACTATGCCGCGGCCTATGGAGTGCCCGTAGTTGGCGCTGGTCACGTAGCCCAGCACCCTATCGCCGTCCACGATAGGCTCCTTGCCCACGACCACGGCGTCCGGGTCGTCCAGGGTGATGCAGCACAGCCGGCGCTCCACGCCCCTCGCCCGGATTTCGCGCAGCGCGGCGCGGCCGATGAAATCGCCCTTGCGCATCCGGACGGCGAAGCCCAGCCCCGCCTCGTAGGGGTTGTAGCCGGTGTGGATGTCGTTGCCCCAGAGCCTGTAGCCCTTCTCCAGACGCAGCGAGTCGAAAGCGCCGCCGCCGCCGGCTACGAGGCCGAGCGGCTGGCCGGCCTCCCACAGGGTGTCCCACAGCCGCAGGCCCATCTCGGTGGGCGCGTACAGCTCCCACCCCAGTTCGCCCACGTAGGATATGCGGAGCGCCAGCACTGGCACCTCGCCGACGGTGACGTGCTTCGCACGGAGATAGGGGAACGCCTCGTTGCCGACGTCATCGGCGCACACGCGGGCCAGCACGTCACGCGCCCGCGGCCCCCACAGCCCTAGAGTGCAGAACGCGGAGGACAGGTCGGACAGGGAAACCGAGCCGTCCGTGGGAAGGTGAGAGCGAATCCAGTCCAGGTCGTGCAGGCCCATGGGACCGCCGGTCACGACCAGGAAGCGGTCCTCGGCCAATCGTGTAACGGTCAGGTCGCACTTGATGCCGCCGCTCTCCGTGAGCATCGACGTGTAGGTGACGGCGCCGATGGGCCGGTCCATCTGGTTGGCCGCAAGACGCTGTAGCGCCGCCAGCGCGCCCGGTCCGGCGAGCTCGAACTTGGCGAACGGCGTCAGGTCGAACAGCGCGGCACGTTCGCGCGCGGCCGCGTGCTCGGCCGCAACGGTGGGGGACCACTGCTGGGCGGCCCATCCCTCGCGGACTGTGCCGTGTGGGCTGAGCGAGTCCAGCAGCGCCTCGTTCGTGGCGTGCCACTGGGGCCGCTCCCAGCCGGCAGCCTCGAAGAAGACGGCGCCCAACTCCTTTTGCCGGGCGAAGAACGGCGTCACGCGAACGTTGCGCGGGCTGGCGGGCTGCTGGCGCGGGTGGATGATGTCGTACACCTCGCGGTACTGCTGCGACGCCCTCTCTCGCACGTAGGGGCGCACCAGCGCGTGGCGGTGAAAGCGCAGCACGTCGGCCTCGCGCAGGTCCTCGCCCGGCTCGCCGTTCGCAATCCACTCGGCCATCGCCCGGCCCACCCCGCCCGCGTGGGTGATCCATACCGCCTGGGCGGACCAGAAGCCGCAAAGGTCGGGCGATTCGCCGAGCACAGGAAAGCCGTCCTGGGTGAAGGAGAACAGGCCGTTGAACCGGCGCGTCAGGCCCGCACCCTGCAGCGCAGGAAGCACGTCCCCCGCGACGGCCCGCGCGTGGGCGAAGTGGCGCGGCGTGTAGGGCATTTCGGCTGGCGGCGAGGCGGGATCGGCGAAGTCGGGCACACCGTCAGGCTCGACCACGAGCGGCTCGTGCCGGTACGAGCCGATTCCCATGCTCTCGCCCTCCTGCCGGAAGTACATCGCCTCGTCCTGGTGGCGCAGCAGAGGCAAGGAAATCTCCTCGCCCGCGCCCGCCAGCTCGCGCAGCGGCTCCGTCACGGCGTAGATGTGCTGCATTGGCGAGAGCGGCATCGGCACTCCGGCGAGAGCGCCGACCCTCGGTCCCCATATGCCGGCGCAGGAAACAGCGAGGTCCGTCCGGATGGCGCCGGCGTCGGTGAGCACGGCGGTGACGCGCCCGTGGTCGGTGTCGAAGCCGGTGACGCGAACACCGCCGAAGAAGGCCGCGCCGCGCCGCTGGGCCGCGCGCGCCATGGCCTCGGCGGGCCGTGTGGCCCTAGTGTGCACGTCGGAGGGCACGTAGATGGCGCCGAGTATGCGCTTGGACAGCAGGGGAAAGAGGTCCCGCGCTTCCGACGGGCCGAGCAGGTGCGCCTCGACGCCCCAGCTCATGCCCAGCCCAACCTTACGCTTGAGGTCCTCGAGCCGCTCAGGTGTCCAGGCTACTTCCAGGCTGCCGACGGACTTCGCGCAGGGTTCGCCGTCCAACTCCATACCCGTCCAGAGGCCGACGGTGTAGCGGGCAAAGGCCGTCATCATCCTGGAGGGGTTGACCTGGAAGACGAGGCCGGGAGCGTGGGAGGTGGAGCCGCCGGTCTCGAAGAGAGGCCCCTGGTCGACGACGACGATGTCGCGCCAACCCAGCCGGGTGAGATGGTACGCGACGCTGCAACCTACGATTCCCGCGCCGATGATGACCGCGCGAGCGTGGCTCGGAACTGCAACGTCAGGCATGATCTTGATGCCCCTTGGCCTTTTCAGAGGTACTGGCCCTATGAAGTTGTGGGATGCTACCACACGCAAGGAGCAAAGGGAATGGGTTTTCGGCGGCTCGCGGAGCGCAATTCCAGCAGCGGCGGCGGGCCGTGCCGGGCAGCCGCGCTGCGTAGGATAGTGAGGACAACGGCTTGACGCCCGCCAGTGTGTGTGGCAGGTTATCCCTGCGCCCCCTGCGGAGCTTACGAAGCGCGCTCAGCACGCAACTACCCTCCCATTAAACAGAAAGGCCCATACATGCCTGCATTCCTCGCGTCAACGCTAGTCATCGGTCTCACCCTCTCCGTGGTTGCCTGCCAGGAGCCCGCAGGACCGCAGGACCGCGAACCTGACAAGGCGAACGCGGCCGAATACACAACATTCCTGGTAAGGGATGCCGTCGGCAGATACGAATCGGAGGGATTCGACGCCACTGTCGCCTACTACAACACGAGGGAGAGCGTGGACGGCCAGTGGTACGTCTTCATCGTCGACGAGGACGGCTATACGATAGCCCACCACAACCCGGACTTCAGGAATCGGGACCCAAGCCTGCGCGTGGACGCCACGGGGTACTTCTACGGCGACGAGTTGCTGGGCGTCACCGAGTCGGGTCGCTGGGTCGACTACGTGCTGCTCAACCCGGAGACGGGAGAGAACCGCCAGAAGCACACCTGGATTGTGCGGCATGACGGGCTGCTCTTCGCATCGGGCTGGTACGAGTAGCACGGAATGACCACACGGCATTCTGGAGTATCGCCTTTCGTGGTTGGCGGAGACGTAGTCTGCTTTGGGTTCCTGACCCACTGCCTGCTCCTCACGGTAGAGAGCCTCCCGCCCAGGAACGGCGGCGTACCGCTGAAGGACTCCGTCGATACCGTGGGGGACGACGCCGCGATCGTAGCGAGCGTCCTTACCAACTGGCGCGTTCCGACGAGGCTCATTTCCTCTCCGGTCGGGAATGACTACTACGGGCAGAGAGTCATGGAGCACCTGGAGGCCTGGGGAGTGGATGCTCGCGAGCGACTTGTGGAGGGTTTCGCGACGCCGCTGGAAGTTGCCATTCTGGATGCCGGTGGAGGCCGCACGTACTTCCAGCGGCGGGAGCCTTCCGCCCTGGCCGCGCTGAAGGCGCCAAGTCCGGCTGACCTGTCAGGGGCAGGTCTGCTCTACGTCGACTGGTACGACGGTCCAAGCGTCCTGGCAGCAATGGAGGCAGCCTCTTCGGTCGGCGTGCCCGTCTTCCTCAACCTGGAGTCACGGTACGAAGGCGAGCCTTCTCTTCCTGACCTGCTTCGCTACGCAAGGATATGCCAGGTGTCCATGGACGAACCGGGGGCGACCGGCAGCCCCTACGAAACCGCACGCTCCCTGATCGACAAGGGGGTAGAGACCGTCCTGGTCACCCTGGGCGAGCGCGGCTGCCTCGCTGCGCGGGGAAGCCGAGCCTACCGGGTCAGACCTCCGACGGTAACGACCATCGACTGCTACGGCGCGGGCGCGGCGTTCTCGGCCGGCGCCGTCTACGGCCTGCGGGAGGGATGGCCGCTGGAACGCGTCGCGCGGTTCGCCACCGCATACGCGGGGCTGAAGTGCGGGGTGACCGGAATTGCCGGACTGTCCACAAGCGAGATCGAGGCTACCGCCGCAACGTTGGAAGCTAGGCGGCTGTCCCTTTGACCCGTAACGTCCGGTTCCTCAGGCACGGACTGAAGCCAACCCCTGTATAATTCGGCGAAGGATAGACCCGCAGACAATACCGAACGTACCGGCCGGAGGTGTCGAATGGCGACCATAAACTCGGTTCTGGGGCCGCTGGATACAGCAGACCTGGGGTTCACGCTTCCCCATGAACACCTGATCGATTCGTCCGCCGGCATCCGGGTCAGTTACTACGAACTGGAGTTCCGCGACAGGGCCCTGGACATGGCCCTGGAGTCCTTCAACGAGGCTAAAGCGGGAGGAGTTGATACAGTCGTCGAGGTTTCACCCATGGACCTGGGCCGGGACGTCGTTCTCATGAAAGAGGTCTCGCAACGGACCGGGGTGCAGTTCATCTGCTGCACCGGCTGCTGGCTGGACATTCCGAGGAGCTTCTGGGGCAGGGACAAGGACTTCATCGCCGACCTCTGGGTTCGGGAAATCGAGCAGGGTATCGACGGCACGGAGATCAGGGCCGGCGTCATCAAGGTGGCCACCAGCGACCCCATTACCGAACAGGAAGAGCTGATGTTGAGGGCGTCCGCCCGGACGCACCTGCGCACCGGCGTCCCAATCTCGACCCACACGCCGACAAACTCGCGGATAGGCGAGGAGCAGGTGCGAATCCTGAAAGAGGAGGGAGTCGAGCCGCACCAGATATACGTGGGGCACCTCAGCAACACTCTCGACCCGGACTACCACCGGGAGCTGGCCCGGCTCGGCGTCTGGCTCGGCTGGGACATTAACGGTCCCTTCGGCAGCCCCGACCTCCCTCCGTGGCAGCAGCGGACCGACTATCTGAAGGAAAGGCTGGACGAGGGCCTGGCCTCCAGCTTCATGTTGTCCCACGACTGGAACATTGTGCTTTCCCGCATCAGCTCGTCGGGGATGTCCAGCAGAGAACAGAACCCCGACGGATACCTCTGGCTCAGCCGCGCCGTCATCCCCAGGTTGATGGAGTCGGGGGTCTCTAAGGCCGTCATCGATCGGATGATGATCGACAACCCCAGGAGATACTTCGAGGGCGTGCGCCCGTCCGACTGACCCGTCGACTTCCGCCGCTGTTCCCTGCGTCGGCGGTCGGGCCGTCTCCTGCTATGGGAGATTGCCGATGGGCACCGGCTCTACCGGTTCGGCGAGCTCGAACCCGAACACCCTGGAGTAAAAGTACAGCTCCGCGTCCAGCGCGCGCATGATGGCCGACGCACCGCGAAAGCCGTGTTGCTCGCCCTCGAACGCCACGTAGGCCACGGGCAGTCCCTTCTGCCGCAGCGCTTCCACCATCATCTCGGCCTGGTTGGGCGGCACCACCTTGTCCTCCAAGCCCTGGAACAGGATGATTGGACAGGACAGCCGCTCGGTGTGGTGTATTGGCGAACGCTCGATGTACAGGTCCTCTCTCTCGGGGTATAGGCCAATCATGGTGTCCAAGTAGCGGGACTCGAACTTGTGAGTGTCCTCTGCCAGTGCCGCCAGGTCGCTGATTCCGTAGTAGCTCGCTCCCGCCCTAAAGACGTCGCGGAAGGTTAGCGCCGAGAGCGTGGTGTATCCGCCCGCGCTTCCTCCCCTGATCGCGGTCCTGTCCGCGTCCACGTCGCCCCGCGTCACCAGAAAGCGCGCGCCGTTGGCGCAGTCGTCCACGTCCACCACGCCCCACTGGCCGTTGAGCCGACGCCTGTACTCCGTACCGTAGCCGGTGCTGCCGCCGTAGTTGACGTCGAGCAGCGCGAAACCGCGGCTCGTCCAATACTGGACGCCCAGATTCAGCGTCGTCGATGTCGCCCCTGTCGGCCCTCCATGGCTTATCACCAGCAGGGGCGGCCTCTCTCCCGGGGGCGGGTCGTAGTCCTGGTTCCGAGGTGGGTAGAAGAACGCGTGGGCCGTCAGTCCGTCCTCTGTGGGAAACTCGATGGCCTCCGGGCTGGAGATGTAACCCTGCTCGACTGTCACATCGCTCGAGCTGCGTAGCGTATCTGTCCGGCCGGTCGCGAGCGCGTGTAGCATCAGCGACTCGGGCATCGACGGCGAGCCTGCCCCGAACAGGACCAGGCCGGACGAAACCCTCAGCCCGGACCTCGTTATCTCCGTGAAAGGCGTGGGAACTCTCTGAAGCGTGAGCGCCTCGGTGTCCAGGTCGGCGACGTGCCACGTGCCCTCCTGGTTGTAGGCGCAGATGACGCGCCCGGCGGACGCGAAGCCGTAGGTGGACATTCCGAGTCCCCACTGGGGCACGCCGAACTCGGCTTCCATGCGCAACACCGACTCCACCTGTCCGCCGCGCCTGCGGTGCAGGTTCCACCAGCCCGACCTGTCGGACACGAAGTACAGCGCGCCGTCGGGAGACCACTCCGGCTGAAAGATCGACTCATCGGGTCCGCCCGCCACCAGCACCGGCGTACCGAGCCCGCCCTCCGCGTCCAGCTCGGCCATCCAGAGCTCGGTCCCATCCCAGGGCATGTTGGGGTGATTCCAGGCAAGCCACGCGAGTCGTGTTCCATCCCCGCTGATGCGCGGGGAGGAGTAGAAGCTGTTGCCGGACACGAGCACGCGGGCGGCGCCACTTCTGAGATCGACGCTCACGACGGCGTTGACAGGCTCTCGCCAGGTCGAGGTGTGGTCTTCCCGCACGCACACCATTCGGTTGCGGACGGCGTCGACAACGCCGTCGGCGTAGCGCATGTCCATCGCGGGGGTAACCGGCGACGGCGATTCGCCAGGCCTTTGCCGATAGAGGCGCTGGTCGGCGTAGTTCGAGAAGTAGACCACACCTTCCGAGACGGCGAAGTCCCCTCCGCCGTACTCGTGCACGGTGGTCCGCACGTTGAGGTCGCGCGGGGTCAGCTCGCTGGTCCGGCCATCGGGCGTCCTGCGCACAATCACGCTGCGGCCGCCCTCGGACGCGCGTTGCTCTACCCAGTACACGTCCTCGCCGTCGATCGCGGTCTGTCCGATTCCGGTCGTCCCGGAAGCGATGAGTTCGGACGTGATAGGCGATTTCCAAGAGCCGTAGGGCGTTACCTTCGAATCGGCCACGATTGGCCTCCTTTTCTGCCGTCCTCGGCGGATGGTCACAAGAGCAGGACATTCTCCAGGCTGCGTATCAGCGCGGCGTCGCCGCCGTGCCGCTCCACGTAGCCACGCATACCACCGTATCTGAGGTTCAACGTGTCCAGCACGTGCTCCATGGTCTCCGGGCGCGAGTCGTAAGTGTAGGGTGGAAGGTCACTGTAACGGCTCGACTGCGAGTCGCGCTCGGCCTCCCACCAGTGGTCTAGCAGTCCCGGCATGTAGCGGGCGGTGAGGGCGTAGTCTCTCACGATGTCCTCGTCTTCCACACCAAGGACTCCCAGCAGCACCGCGGCTACCAGGCCGGTGCGGTCCTTACCGGCGGAGCAGTGAACCACACCCGGCAGAGTGTCCGGCTCGCCGATTCTCATCAGGACCCGCACGATCCCCTCGCCGTAGCGTGGCTGTTGCAGCCGGCGCAGATACTCCTCCGACATCGCCACCTGCGGGGAGGGGCCACCGCTGTCCTCGGGAGCGTCGCCGTCGTCAATCAGCGGAACGTTGTAGTAGCGCGCCGGCGGCCTCGCGAGCGGGCCGTCGGCGTCGCGCGCGGCCACGCCCGGCTGGCGCAGGTCGATCACGGTCTTCACGCCGAGCTCGTCCCTCGCCCGTGCGGCGTCGGCGTCCGTCATCCTGTGAATCTCGCTGCTGCGGTAAAGCCGGCGCCACGCGGTGACGCCCCCGCGGCGCGTCCTGTAGCCGCCCAGGTCGCGGAAGTTGAAGCAGCCCTCGAATGCGATGTGGCGTTGTTCGAAATCAGTCGCCATGCGCGAAACTCTCAATTCAGTGTGCACGCCCAGTGCGCCCCCATTCACCGCAGAGAATCATACACGATGAAGGACGGCGGCTCATTCCCGGGCTGGGGGTCGCCATACCGGTCCGGCAACTCGGAACAGCGTCCGGCCGATGGTGGCATAATGGTGTGGGGCTGAGAGCCGGGACAGGGAGGCCATCCCGAACACGTTGAGGCCGCGGGCCAAACAGAAAGGACCTATTTTGCGATACATTCGCCGAAACGAGTGGCTGGTTTACGGCCTGCTGGTCGTGGCCGCGGTGGCGGTATCGGTGCCGCTGTTCCCGTACGGGTGGCACACTTTCCTGCACATCGTAGGGGCGGTGGTCTTCCTCGGCAACATCGTCGTCACCGCCGCGTGGATGCTGATGGCCGAGAGGTCGCGGAGTCTCCACGTCATACACTTCTCCGCGAAGGCCGTCATCCGCGCCGACCTGCTGTTCACCCTGCCCGGCGTGCTCCTGATACTTATAAATGGGTTTGCCATGGTGCTGGCCCGATGGGGCGGCTGGGGCGCATTTCACGAGGTGTCCTGGATCTCGCTCGCCCTGGCGCTGTTCACCTTGTCCGGGGTCATCTGGGTGGGCGTTCTCATCCCAGTCCAGCATCGCATGGCCGTTTTCTCCGACCCGTCGGCCTACGAGGGAGCGCCGCCCCCGGAGTTCTTCTCCGCGCTGCGCAGGTGGTACTTCTGGGGGGCGATCGCCATTGCCCTGCCGGTCTGCTCGCTCTACCTGATGGTCAACAAACCCGCCTTCGGCTAGACGCCCGGCGGATCTCATGGCGTGAGGGCTTTGACGCATGAAGTCAGTGCATTCGTCGCTGTCCCGCGCGGGTTCGGGAGTGGTCGATAGGTTGGGGGACTCCAAGTGCTGCTGAACCTGTGCCTCGCAATCGAGGGGGTCGCCCACGACGCGGCGTTGATGGGCTACGTCGTGTTCAGGTTCGGCATCGAGGAGGCCGGGGTAGCGACTTCGCTGGGCCTTACGACGAACCTCGCCGGACGCCTCTTGCTCGGCCCCCTCTGGATAGTCTACTGGGGAGCCATCACGCTGCTCTATGAGTTCGGCTATATCGAGTCCTATACGTGGCCGTTCTGATGGCGAGCGACTGAACACTTTTTGCTCAAAGAGAAGGCGCCGGCGCGGTGAGCACCGGGGCCTCGGATTTGCGTGGTTCGCTTGGCAGCCGACACGCCCTATGGCCTCTACCCTGTATCTCCGCGGACTTCAGGGTGAAGTGGTCGCCGTTCTCGATGGGGACGATGAAGCCGTCGCTTTCGAGCACCACCAGTGCCTTGTCACTCTTGACGTACTTGACGCTCGCGGCGTTGTCCCGACAGTCTCCGTTGAAGCACACGCGCGCTTCCGTGGATACGGGTCAGATACCGGATTCTTCCCGGCGTCTACTGAGGCGGGGCCTCAATTCGGCCTGTACGCGAGGCCCGGCACTTCCTCCTCGCCGGCTATCACCTGTACCGAAGAGCCTTCGAAATCGTCCCCAATCGGCTCGAACCTCCCGCCGAGACACCGGGCGAGAAACGCTTCCGCGACAGCCATGAAAGACAGGTTGTTTTCCGGCCGGGCGAAGCCGTGGCCCTCGTCGGGATACAGCAGGTAGGCGACGGGAGTCCCTCGCTCCCGCATGGCGTCGACGATCTGGTCGGACTCCGCCTGCTTCACGCGGGGGTCGTTCGCTCCCTGGCCTATCAAGAGCGGTCGGACGATGTCGTCCACGCGAGAGAGCGGTGACCGCGCAGCGAGGAAACGTCTGCCCTCCGGCGTCGAATTGTCGCCGACGCGTGCGCGGAACATGTTGAGCATGGGCGTCCAGTAGGGCGGCACCGTATCCAGAAGCGTGTTGAGGTTGGACGGGCCAACGATGTCCACGCCGCAGGCGAAAACTTCAGGAGTGAAAGTGAGGCCAACGAGAGTGGCGTACCCTCCGTAGCTGCCGCCCATGATCGCCACGCGGTCTCGGTCGGCGATTCTCTGGTCCGCCGCCCATTCGACGACATCGATAAGGTCGTCGTGCATTGCGCCCGCCCACTCCCGGTTTCCGGCATTGACGAACTGCTTCCCGAGGCCGGTGGAGCCGCGGAAGTTTACGCTTATCACTGCGTAGCCGCGGTTCGCAAGTAGCTGATGGAGGGGATTGAATCCCCAACTGTCCCTGCCCCAGGGTCCACCATGAACGAGCATCACCGCGGGCAACGGCTCATCGGGCCTGTCCGCGCTTTCGCTGGTAGAACCGACTGGCAGCGTGTAGTAGACAACTAGGTCGAGACCGTCCCTCGACCTGACGACCGCGGTGTGCATTGGAGCGAGAAATGCTGATTCCAGGGAAGGCCGGTCGGAAAACAGATAGATCATGTTTCTGGAGTCTCGCTCGTACAGATAGTACGTCGTGGGGCCAGTGTCCTGCCTGTAACAGACTATCCATCGGCTGTCATCGAGCGAGCGTGAAAGCACCTGGAAGCCTCCAGCATGTTCGGCGGCGATGCGTTCCACGTCGCTGGCTATCGAGTCATCAATGACTTTCCAGGTAACGCGGTCGTACTCGAACGAAACGGCCTGGGGCCTGCGAGTCACCGGATGGGCAATAACATCGGACAGGTCCGACCTGGAATCGACCGCCAACTCTGTCGCTTCCCACGTCGTGGTGTCGACTGCCACCAGCGCCGACGTGTCCCGTCCGCGACTGTCGAACATGTAGAGCGTGCGGCCGTCTTCTTCGAAGTAAAGCGCGAATGTTGTCAGATCATCCTCGGGCCCTACGGTCATCGTGGAAGTCCACTCGCCGGAGTCGGCCAGCGAGAGGATGTTTGCCCCACCGTCGGGCGTGGGCACCCGAGCCAGCCTCGCCCTGAATTCCCGGTCGGCCAGGATTGCGGCGGCGCCAATGTCGTTCTCCGCGACGAGTTGCGATTCACCGGTATGAATGTTGACCCGGTAGAGGTCGTGGAATTGCGGGTCCCTGCGGTTGATGCCGATCAGGACCTCATCAGGGAACCGCCGGGAAAGTCCACTCGGGAAAGCGCTGACACCCTCGGAGGGAGTGAGATCCCTGGCCTCTTCACTCTCGACGTCGACGGCGTACACGTGCCAGTTTTCGTCACCGGCGCGGTCCTGGACGTACAAGAGATGTGATGGGCTATAGGTCCAGACGTACATCCGTACACCCCTGTCCGTATCCTGTGTGACGGGCCGGGCGGCCTCGACGGAATCGGTGGGCGCCACCCACACGTTCATCACGCCGTCCACGGGGGCCAGGTAGGAGATATACGCGCCGTCATCGCTCAGCAATACGTCGGTGCGCTCAGGGTTACCGAACAGGGTCTTTCTCGGAATCAGTTCCGGCTGTTTGCTCAAAGTGTCCTCCCGACTCGATTGTAGCCAGTGTAACTGAATGGACGGACATTGGTGTACCAGCCCAGGGCTTGATGCTGTATCATGGCCCGCAAGGGTCCGCCCTTTGGAGCGGCGCCCATAGTGGACGCCAGATCGATTCCCACGGCGGTGTCGGATTGGCCAGAAGAGGCAAGGAGGGACGAGCGTGGCAACAGAACAGAAGACAGGCCAGAAGCCCTACGTGATGCAGAACGTGGGCGACGCGTCGGAGGCTTTGCAGACGCCCGGCATGGTGCGACAGCCGGCGGTTCTGCCAGGGAAGGGCGACACCACGAAGATCTGGATGGGCAAGGTCACGGCGGCGCCCCAGCAGAAGGGGCCGCCGCACACTCACCTTGAGGCGGAAACCGCGGTCTACGTGATGCAGGGCCACGTGCGGGTTCTGTTCGGCGAGAACTTCGAGGATTCGGTCGAGGCGGGGCCAGGCGACTTTCTGTTCGTGCCGGCACACACTCCCCACATCGAGGAAAACCCCTACGACGTGGAGATGGTGGCAATCCTCTGCCGGGCGCCCGACAACCTGGTGCAGAACCTCTAGGCGCAGGTCGACCGTGGGCCAGATGAACGGAATGGTGGCAGTCGTCACGGGAGCCAGCCGTGGTTTGGGACGGGCCATTGCCAAGGAGTACGCCAGGGAAGGCGCGAGCGTGGTCATCTGCGCCCGCAGCCAGTCCCCAACCGGCCTTGCCGGCACCCTCGAAGAGACGGCCAGCGACATCAAGAGCGCGGGCGGCGACGTCCTGGCGGTCGACTGCGACGTAACCGAAGAGTCCCAGGTCAACGAAATGGTCCGCCAGGCGACGGACCGTTACGGCAGGATCGACGTGCTCTTCAACAACGCCGGCGCTATGGTGCTGGGCGAGTCGATCCTGGAAATCGACCCGACGCGCTGGGAACAGGTGATGCGTGTCAACGCGAACGGCCCCTACCTGTGCTCCCGCGCGGTGCTTCCGTCGATGATGGACCGGCAACGGGGCAGCATCATCAACATCGGCTCCCGGATGGCCACCGACCCCAGCCTGGGCGGCGGTGTGCTCTACAGCGCAAGCAAGGCGGCGGTGCACATGTTCAGCCTGTGCCTGGCCGAGGAAGTGCGGGACTACAACATCGCGGTCAACATACTGAGCCCCGGCGCGCTGCGCAGTGAAGGCTCCGCGGCGATCCCGTGGACGCAGCGCGATTGGCACGAAAGGGTAGACCCCAGCGCCGTTGGCCCTTGCGCGGTGTACCTGGCCCTGCAGGACGCCAGCACCTTCACGGGAAGACTGGCGTCCCGCGCGGATTTCGGCACAACCTGGGGGCCGGGCGTCCGGGAGTGACCTCCCTCGCCGTTACGCCGCGGAAAGATGCTCCTACTCGTCCGTGGCCCGCGCGGCGGGGAGAAAGTCGGCGTCTGTGAAATCAGCGAACCGATCGGGAAGGAACTGCCGCATGTCGGAAACGACCCTGGTTGACCCACGGCATATGTAGTCTGCGATGATGCGTCCGGTGATTGGCCCCAGGTGAATGCCCTTCGTGGTGTGGCCTGTAGCCAGGAGGACGTTTTCCGCACCGGGGACGGGGCCGATGATTGGCTTGCCGTCCGGACTCAGGGGTCGGGATCCGGCAAGCTGCTGGACCAACTCGGCGCGCTCCAGGTCCGGAAAGACGTCTATGGCTCGCTGAAGCAGCTCCAACCGGGCGGTCTCGGTGGGTATACGGTCGAACTCCTCACCCCAAAACAGCTCCCTCCGGTCATAGTCCCGGCCTCCCGTGCTGCCCACGCTGGTGAAGCCGTCCATTCGGCTGACCATGTGGCCGCGCTTAGGAGAGCTGATCAACACCGGGAGTGGCTCGCCGGGGTAGCTGAGCAACAAGCGCTCTCCCTTCAGGGGTCGGACGGGAACGGGGAAGCCCAGCCAGGGTGTGAAGGCCCGGCTCCAGGTGCCGGCCGCCACCACCACAGTCCCACAGAGTATGTCTTCGGACGCCGTCGCGACACCGGAAATCGTGGAGCCACGTGTGACCAGGCCGGTCACCTCCCGGTTCACGATGGTAGCGCCCTGGAGTTCCGCGCCCCGCGCCAACGCCAGGTTCAGCCGGTAGCTGTCCAGCTGGGCAGACTCGTCCTCGTAAACCGCGCCGACGATGGAAGTGGCCAGGCGGGGTTCGATTTCATGGACTTCCCGGGCGTCAATCCAGCGCATGTCGACGTGGGGTCGCTGCCAGGCCATGAAGCTCTTGATGAGATCGGCCTCTTCGTCGTCGAGGGCCAACCGGAGGGAGGGACGACGCTGGTAAAGCAAGTCCATGCCCGTGGCGGATTCCAATTCTGGGACCAGCCCCCGGAACTCGGCGTAGGAGGCGCGGGCCATCTGGAAAGAGGGCCCGGGCGTGAACTCGGCGCCCAGCAGGCCAAGCGAACCCGTGGCGTGAGCGGACGCCCCGCTGCCTATGGCCTCCCGCTCGAGGACGGTCACGCTGAGGCCTTCCCTCGCCAGGTAGTAGGCGACCGAGCAGCCGACCACGCCGGCGCCTATCACAACTACGTCCGCGCTCTTGGTCATAGCCTCACTCTCACACTTTCACCGGGTAGCCCGTGGTTCCCACCAATGCACCTTAAGCCGCTGTCCCTGCCTGCCCCAGGCGGAACGACCGCGTCCGGACATCCTACCGTGGCATGTGGCGCTCAATCCAGCGCCGCTCCTCCTCTTCGTCGTCGAAGTAGATGAATCGGTGGAACAGCTTTGGACGCTCCCTCACCTGCCGCA
Organism: Dehalococcoidia bacterium; assembly: GCA_965217705.1. Lineage (GTDB taxonomy): Bacteria > Chloroflexota > Dehalococcoidia > Lucifugimonadales > CATOSD01 > CATOSD01. The sequence continues at coordinate 1,034,384 of CBDCJA010000002.1, forward strand.
GGTCTTTCCGAAGGGCAAGGCTGCCTGAGACGTCTGCTTGCAGCGAAACCGGGTCGACTACAACCCCGTATTCTGAGCGCGCCGATTTCAAAGAGGCGAAACCGCCCCGCACATCCTTTTCGACCAGGTGGATTTCTCGTTCGAGGGGGTCGCCCCAACCGCCTCCCCCGGCGGTCTGGATTCTTACGAGATCGCCTGCCTGCCAGGGGTTGTCGTCAGAAAAGGGGCGGACCTCTCTCTCGTCCGCGCGCCCCGGATTCAGAATCACGCTGGACGTGCCTCCGGCCTTGCCTCCGGCGACGCCCCAAGCCGGAAACCGGCTGTTCTCCACGCGCAGCCCAAACGTGCCTTCGGGCGCCAGCAGCCGCACGTCGCGTATGATCCCGCAACCGCCGCGGTACTTGCCCGGCCCGCCGGAGTCGGGGTTGATGGCGTACCGCTCCATTCTCAGCGGATACTCCACGTCCATGAACTCTGCCGGGTAGTTTTCGTTATGGCGGCTGTAAACGGCGTCGATGCCGTCGGCGCCGGTACGGGCGCCGTGCCCCACCGCGATGCCGTCGGTGCACAGCAGCCAATCGCCAGACTCGGCGTCCCGCATCCGCCAGTAGGCGATCACGTACACGGCCATCGCCGCCATGGCGTCTCCGCCGCTGGCCTTGGCCACCACGGCGCGGACGGCGTTCTTCAGCTTGGTGAAGGTGTGGGCGCGGCAGCCCAGCGCCGCGGGCCACAGCGGTTGCAGGATGCTGCCTGACCGCAGCTTTACCTCGTCCACCGCTGCCAGCAGTCCCTCGTTCATGGTCAGGGACGGGTCGTACTGGTGAAAGTGCTGGCCGAAATATGCCCCAATGGTTCCGTCGCTGGCCATGAAGTTGATGGACCCGGGGGCTTGGTCGTCGCTCTCGGTGGCATCCAGGGTGACGTGGTCGCCCGTGCGGCTCAGCTCCAGGTGGAAGGAGTGCCACTCGGGGCCCACTCCGTCGCTGTCCATGTAGTCGCGGGTGGAGTAGCTCCCCTCCGGTATCGTTTCCAACACCTTGCGGCGGATGAACTCCGACGTCTCTTTCTGGTCTTGCCGGATGGCCGCCAGCGTGGTCTTCTTGCCGAACCGGCGAAAGATCTCCAGCACCCGCTCCTCGGCCCGCTGTGCCGCCGCCATCAGGGCACGGCTGTCGCCTTCCAGCAGGTCGGGGTAGCGAGAGTTGCGCAGGATGATGCGGTAGGCCTCGTCGTTCAGCCTTCCCCGATCGACAATTCTTATCGGCGGCACCAGGGTGCCGTCGTGAAATATCTCGGTGTTGGCCGGCCCTATACTGCCGGGACGCGAGCCGCCCAGGTCCCAGAAGTGGGCGAAGGAGTGACAGTAGGCCACCAGTTCTTCTTCGAAGAATACTGGCGTGATGAACACCATGTCGGGCGTGTGGCTGATGCTCCCCCGCGAGATGTAAGGATCGTTGTACCAGTACACGTCCCCGGGGTGTATGGTCTCCGGAGGGTAGCATTCCCACACGCAGCCCAGTATGTCGCTGCCCATCGTCTCGCCGTATATCTCGCGCCCCAGACTGTCCAGGAAGCTGACCGTGTAGTCCTTCTTCTCCCGTATGAAGGCCGACATGGCCGTCCGCTCGATTATCAGCTCGCACTCAAGCCGCGCCGAACGCAGAGAGCCTCGTATGAGCTGGAGCGTAATCGGGTCTACGGGAGCACCTTGAACGATGAGTTCGCCTCTGTCGGCGTCTGCTGGCATACCGTGGTCCCTCCCCGGCTAAGCCGGATGCATGGTGCAGTTGCCGTAGTCGTCGATCCGGGCCTGCCAACCCGGGTCGATGACCACGGTGGAGTCGACGTTTTCGAGAATGGCCGGGCCGTCCACGACCGAACCCGGCCCCAGTCTCGCCCGGTCGAATATGTCGCACGGGACGAAGCCCACGGAGTCATCGAAGTAGACCGGCCGCCGCCCCATCAGGCCCTCGGACGGCGTGCCCAGGTCACGGGAAAGCGGCGCCATGCTCACGGAATCCAGGTGCCCAAAGGCGGTGACGCGAAGTGTGACGATCTCGACCGGCTGTTCCAGCGAGAATCCGAACAGGCGGCGGTGCTCCCCGTGGAAGCCCTGAATGGTGGCTTCCAGTCGGGCCGCGTCGACGGTCCTGCCCGCGAACTCCACAGTCACCTCGGATCCCTGGTGGGCGTACCGCAGGTCCGCAGACCGCCTGATCTCCCGCCGGTCGGCAGGGACCAACTCGGAGTCGAGCCATTGATCGGCTTCCTCTTCCAGCCCCTTGTAGACCTGCTCCATGGCTCGGGAATCGTAGTTGGACGCCTTCTGGATCGCGGTCCTGGCGTAGTCGTTCTTGAAATCGGACACCAACAGACCATATGCCGAAGCGACGCCAGGGCTGGGCGGCGCAATGACCGTTGTCATGTCCAGCAGGCGGGCTACGCTGATGGAGTGCATCGGACCTGCGCCGCCGAAGGCGACCAGCGCGAAATGGCGGGGATCGTGGCCGCGCTCTACGCTGACGTTTCGAATCGCGCCCATCATGTTATTGTTCACGATCTGCAGTATGCCGTGGGCCGCCCGGTGCAGGTCCAGGCCCAGAGGAGTGGCAATCTTCTCCTGTATGGCCGCCGTGGCCGCCTCGACGTCCAGGGTCAGGGCGCCGCCTGCAATTGTGTCGTCGATGCGGCCCAGCACCAGGTTGGCGTCCGTGACCGTTGGCTCGGTCCCACCCTGGCCGTAGCAGACCGGCCCTGGCACGGCCCCGGCGCTGCGAGGCCCCACGTTCAGGTTGCCCGCCGCCGTCAGCCACGCGATGCTGCCGCCGCCCGCGCCGATAGTCGCGATGTCCAGCATCGGTAGCTGCACCGGCCAGTCGCCCAGCTTTCCGTTCAAAGTGATGGTGGGGGTGCGCCGGCTGACCAGCGAAACGTCGGTGCTGGTGCCGCCCATGTCGAACGAAATGCAGTCTTCGACACCGGTGTTGCCGGCCACGTCGATGGCGGACATTACCCCCGCCGCCGGACCGGAGAGGGCGGTGTAGACCGGCTGCCGAATTGCGGTGTCCGCGCCGATAACGCCGCCGTTGGACTTCATGATAAGCAGCGGGGCCTCCGTGCCGAGCTCCCGCAGTTCGCGGTCCAGGTTCTCGACGTAGCCGCTGACACGCGGCATGACGTAGGCGTTGAGGACGGTGGTGATCGTCCTCTCGTACTCCCTGAAGACCGGCAGCACTTCGGACGACAGGGACAGGTGCGCGCTGGGAAGCCCTTCCATCACCAGTTCCCGCGTTCGGCGCTCGTGGGCGGGGTTCGCGTACGAGTGAGTCAGGGAGACCGCTATGGACTCGATCCCTTCAGACCGAAAGCGCGCAGTCGCAGATCTGACCGCGTCTTCGTCGAGGGCCGTAACAATGGCGCCGTCGAATGCGGTGCGTTCCGGAACTTCGAGGACACGCTCCGGGGGCACCGGGCGTTCCGGCTTGACCCAGACGTGCGGGTTGGCCATCCTGTCCATGCTGTGCCGCCCAATCTCCAGCACGTACTTGAACCCCTCGGACACCAGCACTCCAACTGGCGTGCCCTTGCCCTCCAGAACAGCGTTAGTGGCTATGGTGGTGCCGTGGAAGATGCGCCGGACCTGGGAGTACGCCACGCCGTTCGCGTCGAGTATGCGGGATATGCCGGCGATGAAGCCCCGGGACGGGTCGTCGGGCGTGGAGGGTGTCTTGTGCAACCGGAGTTCGCCGGTGGCAAGATTCAGCAGGACGACGTCGGTGAAAGTTCCTCCCACGTCGATTGCCAGGGCGTAGTCATCCATGCGCACCCGCCCAGCGCGCGAGCGCCTTCTCAGGCGAGCCTATCTCCTCCACCGAAGTGTAGTAATACTCCCGCCAGCCCTCCTCGGGTAGCCCGGTGAACAACATCAGGTTGAGGGGATACTCCTCGCTGTCGGTGGCGCGGCGCATGTCGTCCCGAAAGAGAAACGTGGGCTTGCCCAGCGCGATCGCCATGCCCAACTCCACCATCACGCCCTCGTCGGGAGGAACGCCGTTCACTACGGCGAAGATCGCGTCCGACTGCGCCACGTCTCGGTAGTCTCTTTGACCGATCTCATACGCCCACCCGGCCGTCGTGAAGTCCAGCTGATTGTTCCGCGCGAACGGCTCCCATACTTCTAGGCCAAGCCCTTCCAGGGCCGCGACTATCGGCGGCAGGAGCAATGCCTTCTGCTGCGGGGAGAACCCGTAGGGATTGGCCAGGTAGATGGTCTTTTTCATTCCTTCGCAACGCTCCAGTGACGTTCACCGGCCCCTTCATCACGCAAGGGTGTAGAGGCGGTTCAGAGGCACCTCGCTCACCGGCCTGGAGGAGACGACGCTTCCATCCACGCTTATCCGCCTGCTTTCGAGGTCCACTTCTATCCTGGGGTTTAGCGTGTTTCTCACCATGTTCCGCTTGGTCACCGTCCGAACGCCTTTCACGGGGAGGAGCTTGCGCCGCGTTCCCAAGCGCCTTCGAAGCCCGGACTCCAGCGAGGCCCGGGACACGAAGAAGGTGCTGATGGCGGCCGCGGAGTTTCCCAGTGCGCCGAACGAGGGCCCATAAGTCACCGGCTCGGACTGCCTTATCGATGCGTTCCCCTCGCCAGTGGGCGACCACGCCGCCTGGCCTGCCTTGATTACGGCGTCCGGCTTCACGCCGAAGAAGGCGGGACTCCAGAGCACCACGTCGGCCATCTTCCCCGGCTCCAGCGAACCCACGTAGGACGATATGCCGTGGGTTATCGCGGGGTTGAGCGTGTACTTTGCCAAGTATTGCAGTATGCGCTCGTTGTCGTGCTCCGGATGAGTCGCGCCCCGTTCGGCCTTCATCTTGTGGGCGAGCTGCCACGTGCGGGTTATCACCTCGCCTATCCGTCCCATACCCTGCGAGTCCGAGTTGATGATGGGCACCGCGCCCATATCGTGGAGCACGTCCTCGGCGGCCATGGTCTCTCGCCGCAGCCTCTCGTCGAGAGCGGCGGCCTCGGGAGGCGCGGCCACGTCGATGTTGTGCACCTGCGCTGTCATGTTGAAATGTTCTTCGTAAGTGCTAACCGTGTATGGAATCGTGGGCGTGGTGGAGGAGGTGATGATGTTGTTCACCCCCGCCAGCCTGATGAGGTCGGGCGCGTGGCCGCCGCCGGCGCCCTCGACGTGGTAGGCGTGGACCGCACGCCCGCCTATGGCCTCGATGGTGTCGGACACCTGCATGGACTCGTGAAGCCCGTCGGTATGGAGCGCGACCGAAACGTCGTACTCGTCAGCCACCTGCAGGCACGTGTCTATGACGTAGGGATATGCGCCCTCGTCCTCGTGGATCTTGAAGCCCGCGGCTCCCGCCTCGATGCTTTCCACCATCGGCGAGGGATGGCTCGCGCTGCCCCTCGCCTGGAGCGCCAGGTTGACCGGGAAGTTCTCGAACGACCGCAGCCAGCCCTGAATCGTGGAGCGCCCGGTTGTGTTTAGACCCGCGCCGATGAGCGTCGTCAGGCCCGCGCTGAGAGCCACCTCCATGAGTTTGGGGTTGTTGCCGACGTGCACGTGGCTGTCGACGCCGCCGGGCGTGGCGATAAGGCCGTCCCCGCGAATGGCGACAGTGTTGGGGCCGATAACGAGGTCCACGTCGTCCATGATGTCGGGATTGCCGGCCCTTCCGACGCCAACGATTATCCCGTCCTTGATGCCGATGCTGCCCTTGAATATCCCCATCGCGGGGTCCATGACGATGGCGTTCAGGATGACGCTGTCGAGTTCGCTGTCTCTCGCGGGGCGGTGCGAGTACATCATCCCCGTTCTGAGATTCTTGCCCCATCCCCCCATAATCTCGTTGCCGTAGTCCGTGTAGTCTCTCTCTATCAGCGCGAACAGGTCCGTATCGCCCAGCCGCACGCGGTCTCCGGCGGTGGGACCGTACATGGCCCCGTATCTCTCTCTGTCGATTTCGTGTGGCACGATCATTCACCCGTGTCGAGAAAGCTCTGGGCCCGCGCGCGGGCCACGGCCTCTCCAGCTTGCGATTCCGACAGGGCGCCGTTCACAAAACCCTGGTAGCCGTACACCCTGCGACTGCCTCCGTAGTCTACGAGCCGGACTTCCACGACCTGACCCGGCTCCCACCTCACGCCGCTCCCCGATGGAACGTCGAGACGCCTGCCGTATGCGGCGCACCTGTCGAAACTCAAGCGCTTGTTCACCTCGAAGAAGTGGTAGTGCGAGGTCACGTACACCGGATAGGGCGACGTATTCTCCACCGAGAGGGCGACCGTGTCCCGGCCCTGGTTGCACATGATGGACTCGCCGGCGTAGACAAACTCCCCTGGCATCATGGCGTCCTCCCTCCTACTCAGCGGATGGGGTTGCGAACGAAGATGAGCTTAGTGCCTTCCGGAAAGCTCACCTCTACCCGTAAGGGGTTTACCAGTTCCGGCACGCCTTCCATCACGTCCTCGCGGCTCAGGACCCGCGTGGCGTGTTCCAGGGTATCCTGGTAGGTGTTGCCGTCCCTGGCGTGCTCCATCACCTCGTCGCAGATCAGCGCCGTCGCCTCCGGGTGGTTCAGCTTCAGTCCCCTCGCTCGCCTGCGGCGCGCAAGCTCCGCCGCGCTGAAGATTGTCAGCCTGTCCAACTCTCGTGGTGTAAGTCTCATGGCGACCTCTTTGCCTTCGTCCAAGTCCGCGCTCCGGCAGCCGCTGCCCATTCTAACAGCATTTCCGGAGAGGGCCGCGCTTCATGCCGAGAGGCAGCTGCCTGGAGTGGGACGTGCATTGGCCGCGTCCAGTGTCCGGCAGATGCTGGCGGGCCTGGCGGTGCGCCCGCTAGACGCGGTGGTCCGCCACGACGCGGCCCTCCTTCAGCACGAGCCGCAGATCGGCCAGGTTCTCGACGTCGTCCAGCGGATTGCCGCCAACCACTATCAGGTCGGCGAGCTTGCCGACCTCCACGGTGCCAAGGTCGGCGCCTACGCCGCACAGCTCCGCCGCGTTCCTGGTGGCGGCCAGCAGCGTCTGCCAGGTGGTCGCGCCGGACTTGACCCACAGCCCCATCTCCAGCAGTGCGGAGTCGGTTAGCGGGTACAGGTCCGACCCCAGTGCCATCTTCACGCCGGAGTCCAGCGCCTGCCGGAACCAGTCCCGGTGCTCGTCCACCGCCGCCTCTGCCCGCACCACCAGGTCCGGCGCGAGGTTCTTCTGCTCGACCCAGCGCTTCTCGCGCTCAGAGCTGGCCTGCGAGGGCGTCAGGTGCGTAATGCCCAGCGTCGGGACGTACCAGGCGCCGCTCTCCAGGAAGAGCCGGATGCACTCGTCGTCCATGATGTACCCGTGTTCGATGGTGTGGGCGCCCAGAGTGAGGGCGGCCTTGACCGCGTCCGGGTTGGTGGCGTGGGCCATCACGTCGTAGCCGCGCTGACGGCAGAGGGCGAAGGCGGCGGCCAGCTCCTCCTCCAGCAGGAAGGAGTGGACGTGTTGGTCCCAGAAAGGGCCCATCACTCCGCCGGAGAGGTTTAGCTTGATGTGGTCCACGCCGTTCTTGATCTGTTCCCTCACCGCGTTGACGAAGCCGTAGGGGCCGTCGCACTCGCGGGCGTGCCCGGACGTGAGGAAGTGGCCGCCGGTGGTGGTGAGGAAGATTCCGCTGGCGAACACACGCGGCCCGTCAAGGCCGCCCGATGCGAAGGTGTCCCGCCAGGCCACGTCCATGAAGTGGGCCGAACCGCCGCACCGCACGCCGACCACCCCGGCCTCTGCCATCCCGCTCATCAGGTTCTGCCCAAACCGGGCCGTCTGCTGCGCGACGGTGTCGTTGGCGGCGGGATAGTGGGGATGGATATGGACGTCCCACAGCCCGGGGAGCAGGTACGCTCCCTGCAGGTCGATCACCCGCGCGCCGTCGGTGCTCGGCGAGCGCACACCGCGTGCAATTTCGGCGATGCGGCCGTCCTCGACGACCACGCTAGCCCTGGCGGCGGGCTCGGGGTCAACGCAGTCGATCAGGGTCGCGTTCGTCAGCACAAGGCGCATGGTGGGCCTCCTGAATGGTCCGAATACTGGCGGGTCCATTGCTCAAGAACGGGTTACTACCGCTTCTGCGATGTTATCACCACTAGGCCGCTATCGTGCTTTGTCGCGTCGCCGCCCATGGACGGGCGGAACCGGATGTCCCCAAAGCCGCACTCCGACAGTAGCGCACGGTACTGCGCGTCCGTGTAGGCCTGCATACTCGAGGCGTACCCGGTGACGCTGCCCGTCGCTGCGTCCACCACATAGTAGCGCTCCGTCGTGGCCGCGTGGTCAGGATGCCAGAAGCTCTCGCGCAGGCACAGGTAAGGCTCGTCGGAGAAGACGCCTCTGCCCGCCGAGTACCAGCGAGCGCCCTCTTGCCCCATCTCGCGCACGGCGTCGAATGTGTGCGGCTCGAGTATCAGCACGCCCCCGGATGTCAGCGCGGCGTGGGCTTTCTCGAGAATGGCTCTGGCGTCGTGGGGCCTAAAGACGTTGAACTCGCCGAAAATGAGCATGACCAGGCCGTACCCGTGGCCGTAGTCGGCGGTTCTCATGTCCTGGAGGATGTAGGAGCATTGAAGACCGTGCTTCTCTGCCTGGGCGGTTGCATACTCCACCGAGGCGGGGGAGATGTCGATTCCAACACACTCGTGGCCTAGCCGTGCAAGACGGCTGGTGTACAGGCCGGGGCCGCAGCCGAGGTCGAGGACTCTCGTTGACGTGCCCTTGAGCAGTTCACGGTTTATACAGGCCACGTGGCTGTCTATCTTGTCGAAGCGGCGGCTGGCGGCGTCGTGGCGCTGGGTGAGGTGCTCGGCGAGCATACGCCGGCTGAACTCCGGGTCGTGCCAGGGGATTTTCTCGCCTTCGACCCACGGCTCGGCGGCGGGTTGCCGGCTCACGATCTCCGAGAGCGTCATGTTCAAGGGGTTGCTCTGTGTCCTCACGATTCACTTTCGCCGCGCTCCAGGAGCAGGCGGGGCGTGCGGGCAGCCACTTTAGATTCCTCGGCTGCGCTCGGTATGACTACGCCCGGTCCAGCCCGTGGATGCCGCGGTAGTCGCTCGTCGCGGGCGGCTGCCAACCTTCCAGCAGTTCCACGCGCGGCTGGTAGATTTCGACGCCCAGCGGGTGGCAGGTGTCGAAGGGGTCTACGGCGTCCTCCTCGCCCCACACCTGAATTTGGTTGGTCTGCCTGTTGTGTCGATGGCCGCCTTTTGGTATAGTACAAGGCTGACTGGCGGAACGTCCAGCGTCATACGTATCTCCACATTTCGCAGTACGATAGGATGGCAGCCAGTATGACCAATTCACGCCCAACTTTGACCGCTTACGTCGACTCCGCATGGGGCGACGACCCAGCGTACGAGGGCCTCGGCGCCGTCACTATAGCCATCGCCGAGGGCACACGACTCGTCCAACAGAAGGTCCAAGCCGCCGCCATCGCGGACGTGCTTGGAACTACAGGCGATGTCAACGTGCAGGGCGAGGTCGTCCAGGTCCTCGACGAACAGAGCTCAGATATCTTCGTCGACGTTCTATCCAAGTCGGGTGCAGTCGCCGCCGTCGGCTCCGAAGAGATCGCTGAGGGCGTCATCGTCGGAGACGAAGAATTGCAACGGTACGTTGTCCTCATGGACCCGCTCGACGGCTCATCCAACATCGACGTTGCCGTGAGCATCGGCTCGATATTTGGCATTTGGAAGCGGGAGCCGGACGAGGACGTGACTGCTGACTCGATGCTTTGTCCGGGAAGCAAGCAGGTCGCCGCAGTCTACGCCGTCTACGGTTCGAGCACCGTCTTCGTCGTCGCCACGGAGGCGGGCGTGCAAGGATTCACTCTCGACGCGTCGAGCGGTGCATTCGAGTTGACGCACCCCGACGTCAGCTTCCCGGCGAAGTGCCAGTACTACAGCGTGCCGGACGGCTACTACAAGAACTGGGACGAGCCAACTCGCGCTGCTGCGACCTTGCTGCGGGACGACTACTCGCTCCGCTATGTCGGGTCGCTCGTGGCGGACTTCCATCGCAATCTTCTCAAGGGCGGGATATTCTGGTACCCGGCGGACGACAGGTGGCCCAACGGCAAGCTAAGGCTGATGTACGAGGCCAACCCCCTCGGCTTCGTCGCGGAGCAGGCTGGAGGGGCCGCCTCGTCTGGGCGCCGACGCATTTTGGACATTCAACCGGAAGCCCTCCACCAGCGGGTGCCCCTGATGCTGGGCCCCGCCGACGTGGTGGAGAAGACCGTGTCGATTCTCAACTCGTGAGTACAAAAGAGAGGAAGGAGCGGGCATGAACCTTCAAGATATGATCGACGTAGCGCAGGCCATCGTAGCGCCGGGCAAGGGCATCTTAGCGGCGGACGAGAGCGACAGCACCATCCGAAGGCGCTTCGATTCCATCGGCGTCGAGTCGACCTTCGAGAACCGTCGCGACTACCGTGAGGGCCTGTTTCGGACGGAGGGCGCGGCCGAATTCATAAGCGGCGTCATCCTATACGACGAGACGCTCAGACAAGATGGCGCGGACGGCACTCCCCTCGTGGAGGTCCTGTCGGGCCAGGGCATTATTCCGGGTATCAAGGTGGACAAGAGCACCAAGCCGCTGGCGGGAACCGACGGCGAGCTCATCACCGAGGGTCTCGACGGCCTGCGCGATCGGCTCGCAGAGTACGCCGACCTTGGCGCGAAGTTCACCAAGTGGCGCGCGGTCATTACCATTGGGGACGGCATTCCCACGCGGCGCTGCATCGAGGCGAACGCCCAGGCTCTCGCCCGATTCGCGACGCTGAGCCAGGAGGCGGGCTTGGTGCCCATCGTCGAGCCGGAGGTCCTCATGGACGGCGACCACGATATCGACACCTGCTACGAGGTCACGACGGACACCCTGCGCGAGGTCTACTACGAGCTCGGCACTCATCGTGTCGCCCTCGAAGGCACCCTGCTCAAGCCCAACATGGTCCTCTCCGGCAGGGACGCCTCCGACCGCGCTAGCGCCGAACAGGTTGCCGAGATGACGGTCCAGTGCTTCCTGAACACCCTTCCCGCCGCTGTACCGGGGGTGGTGTTCATGTCTGGCGGGCAGTCCGACGACGAGGCCACGGTCAACCTCGACGCCATCAACCGCTACGCCGCGACGTGCGGAGCCCCGTGGGAGCTGAGCTTCTCCTATGGTCGGGGCCTGCAGGCCGCACCCCTCAAGGCGTGGAACGGCGAGGCAGCGAACATCCCGGCGGCGCAGGCGGCCTATTACCACCGCGCAAAGGTCACGTCTGCCGCGAGGCGGGGCGGGTACTCGGCCGAGATGCAAGAAGCCGCGGACTAGGGCGGGTCCAACTTGGAGACGCGGGCGCTATGAAGCTGCTTGGTGCGGGCCGTCCAGAAGCGCTCCCTGGGGTTGTCCAGGTTCCAGGCGTTTAAGTTGGCAACTTGCGCGTCCTCGACCACAACGATGCGGCATATCTGGCCCGCCATCACCGGCCAGGCCCTGCCTAAGCGTATGGGCACCACGAAACTGTCGACCATGCTGCGGCTGTCTGTCCCTTGGTCCAGCAGACCGTAGAAATCGCGGTCCACGTCGATTGGACTCCCGGGCTCGTGTACAGGCCGGGGCCGCAGCCGAGGTCGAGGACTCTCGTTGACGTGCCCTTGAGCAGTTCACGGTTTATACAGGCCACGTGGCTGTCTATCTTGTCGAAGCGCCGGCTGGCCGCGTCGTGGGACTGGGTGAGATGCTCCGCAAGCATCCGCCTGCTGAACTCCGGTTCGTGCCACGGGATCTTCTCGCCCTCGACCCACGGCTCGGCGACGGGTTGCCGGCGCACGATCTCCGACAGGTCAATGTCCACGGAGATGCCCACCCCTTTCACGATTCACTTTCGCCAGGCGCGGGCCGGTCTTGAGGTCAGCCCTCGCCCGCTACCCGGAACCATCGAAAACCCCCGTCCCAATGCATCCCAATCGCGTAACCCAAACGCCACTCGCTTGCTCTGCCGCAGCCCCACTTCCACCACCCATATGCACTACTTTGCCACAGAAAATCCGACTCTCAGGCCAACCTCCACGATCTTATGTCAAGTAGCCCCGCCTTGCGCCAAGCAATCGGCGAGTCCACCCCGGCGTAGCGGCGGGCCTACACCCCTTCCATTCCAACTCTCTGACCCTTCCACTCCGGGGCCCTGCCCCGTCCACTCCGAGGCCCTGACCCGTCCATTCCGAGCGTAGCCGAGGAACCTGGGTCGTTTACCCGCCCTGTGGCCCTGACCCCCTCTTGATTCTATAGCACGCACGTGCTATTTTCTACTTGGCAAGCCCTATGGCCGACTGTCGGCGGCGTCAGCAAGGCAGATTCCGGCCCAGGACCACCGTCGCGTTCTGCGACATCTGGCGCAATACTCGTGACAGAGTTTGGCGCCTGCGTACTGCGCGAATGACAAGAAAATCGGGCCACCCAGCTATGGTGTGCATCAGAATGCAACAGAATGAAACGGATTTTTCGTAAAGCCAGGCCCATCGGCGAGCCCGTGGCCGACGCGGGCCACCGAACGACTACGCCTTGTCCAGCCCGTGGATGCCCCGGTAGTCGCTCGGGGCGGGCGACTGCCAGCCCTCCAGGAGACCCGCGGCTGGTTGATAGATTTCGACGCCCAGCGGGTGGCAGGTGTCGATGGGGTCGATGGCGTCCTCTTCGCCCCACACTTGGACGGACAGGTCGCCGTGCGGGCAGGTGGAGATCGCGCAGAGCAGGTCTATCTCGGCGAAGAACTCGAAGTAGTCACCCCGCCGGCCTGGTGAAGGCTTCACGAAGTAGCGGTCGTCGGTGGTGAGGCCGGTCACCTGGAAGATGTTGAGCACGTCGTGGACGTCGCTCTCATCAAGGTGGTACGGCGCCACGGCCCGCACAAGGTTGGAATGGCAGCAGTAGTCGAAGTCCTCGCCGTTGAGCATCTTGTGGACGTATGGGTCGCAGCGGGTCCCCAGCAGGTCGTGGCATCCGGCGCCGTCCTCGTCCAGCCCGTAGTCCACCGAGTCGCCGGTGATGGTGAGCATGGGCCGGAGGTACGGGAGACACGACCACAGCCGGTCGAACGTGGTGACGTGGGCGCGGTGAAGCTGCTTGGTGCGCGCCGCCCAAAACCGCTCCCTGGGGTTGTTCAGGTTCCAGGCGTTGAAGTCGGCCACCTGCGCCCCCTCCACCACGACGATGCGGCATATTTGGCCCGCAAGCACCGGCCAAGCCTTGCCGGAGCGTATCGGCACCTCGAACTTATCGACGAGAATACGGCTGTCGGTCTCTTGGCCCAGGCGTCCGTAGAAATCGCGGTCGACGTCGATGGGGCTGCCGGGTTTGGGTATGTAGATCACTCTGGGGGCTGGCATATGACCCTCTCTGCACTGGTGAGTCTCTTGTGGGTTGTGACCGGCCGGAGGCGGTCAGATTGCTTTCGCTCTCGCGGCGAGCGGTGTAAGGTTATCACACATCAGGTGAGCTACCGGCGAACGCGGTCAGGGCTGTCTTCAACGCGATTTCCAGGAGGCAGGGAATGAAGTACGACTACATCATCATCGGCGCCGGATCAGCGGGCGCGATCCTCGCCACGAGGCTCTCCGAAGACCCCAACACCTCGGTGCTCCTTCTGGAGGCCGGCCCGGACTACCCCGACGTCGACAGCCTCCCGGAGGAGGTCAGGTACGGCTACAAGTCCACCAAGAGCATCTGGGACAGCGACCACAACTGGCAGTTCACGGCCAGGGGCGTCAATGGCACCGAAATCGAGGTCCCCAGGGGCAGGGTGACCGGCGGGTCCAGCGCCATCAACGGTCAGATCTTCATCCGCGGCATCCCCGAGGACTACGACAACTGGGCGAAGTGGGGAAATGACGAGTGGAGCTTCCAGAAGCTGGTGCCCTACTTCAACATGGTGGAGACGGACACCACCTACCGGGACGACCCCGGGGACTTCCATGGCTCCAGCGGACCGATTATCTGCCACCGGTTCCCGCAAGAGGAGTGGCAGCAGGGGAACAGGGCCTGGTTCGAGGCCTGGCGAGACTACGGGCTGCCGTACTGCGAAGACCACAACGCGCCCGGCACAACCGGAGTGGGGCCCACGACCCTTAACAATCCCAACGGCATCCGCTGGTCCACGGCGATCGGCTACCTGGGCTTGTCCCGCCACCGGCTGAACCTCACTATCAGGGGCGACGTAACGGTAAAGCGGATACTGTTCGACACGTCCGGCGAACGGCCACGGGCCACGGGCGTCGAGGCGGCCTCTGGGGACGAGAGCTTCGTGGTGGAGGCGGAAGAGGTGATCCTGAGCGCGGGCGCAATCGGGTCGCCGCAGATACTCATGCTCTCCGGGGTCGGCCCCGGTGACCACCTGAGTGAGCACGGAATCGAGACCGTGATCGACTCGCCGGGTGTCGGGCAGAACCTGGCCGACCATCCCCTCGTCAACATACTGTGGGCCACGAAGCCGGAGGTGGACTTGCAGCGGCACGTTCCCAACGCCCAGATTCTGGCGAGGTACACCGCCGAAGGCTCGCCGCTGGAGAACGACATGATCGTCTACCTGTTGGCGGCCATGGGCATGCGGCGCAACATGGGCGGCAGGCACGAGGACGTGGTGGGGATGGGCGCCAACCTCGGCCTGAACCTGGCTTTCGCCAAGGGCGAGGTCCGGCTCAGCTCCGGCGACTTCAGGGACCAGCCCTATCTGGACTACAACTTGCTGGCCCACGAGGAGGACCTGCGCAGGTTTCGTGACGGCGTCCGCCTGGTGGTGAGCCTGGAGGACCATCCCGCCATGGCCGCCCTGATAGAGCGTAGAGTCTACCCCGAGGACCCGGACCTGGAGTCGGACGAAGCGCTGGACTCGTGGATAGAGAAGAGCGCTGGCACCGGCCACCACGTCTCCTGCACCGCAAAGATGGGGCCCAGCTCGGACCCTATGGCCGTGGTGGACCAGTACGGCAAGGTCTACGGGGCGAAGCACCTGCGCATAGTGGACGCCTCGATAATGCCGGAGTGCGTCCGGGCCAACATCAACATTACGGTGCTGATGATAGCCGAGCGCGTCGCGGACTTCATAAGGCAGGGCAGATGACGGACGCGCCCGGCTCCCCGGCGTCGACAGCGCCCGCGGCAACCCGCCGACGGCGCTGACACGCTAATCGCCGGAATCGGACAGGCTGACTAAGCCCTGGCCGGCCAGTCCCTGAAAGATCTTCAGGATATGCCGGGGGTCCAGGTCGAAGTCGAACTCGGCCCCCACAGCGTCGGCGATGTCGTTCACGCTGCGGCGTCCGTCGGCGAAGTTCCAGACCTCGTCTCCAATGATACGCAGCGAGTCGTATCTCATCTTCGGGTCCCTGTCGTGCATCTCTTCGGCCATTCTCACCAGGTCCCAGTAGCTGGTGCCGGCCAACCCCGGTGCGTCACGCTCGATCAGCCGCTGAGGCGCCACGCTGCCGGGAGGAAAGTCGTCTGGGGCCGTCCCGCTGTCCCGCAGCCAGCCCATCGTCTGCTCCAACCGGTCTCCAATCTCGCGCTGGACCTGGTCCCTCGTGGATTCCAGCTCCGGGTGTCGCCTCCGCTCCTCGGCATCCACCAGTACCAGCGCGGACTCCACCGCTTGCCGGTCGCGCCGAGCAAGGATGGTGAGTCGCTTGCGCGTTCGAGCCTCGTCGGCACTGTCCTTCGCCTCCAGCGCGATGCGGCCCAGCCGAAACTGGCTGTGGTTGCCCACTTCCCGCATGATGGCCTGGGCCTCGGACGGTCCGGCGTTGGCCAGCTCCAGCGCCGCCAGCGCCGTGGTGATGCCACACCTGCGGAAGACCATGGGGTCCAGTTTGTCCGCCGAGAGGTAGTCGGTGTGAAAGTAAAGATCCGGCCAGGACATGAGGAGCGGCGATGGTACGCCAAATGCGGGATAGTAGTGGTTGTCGCTCCACGGCGTGTAGGGCAGGTCGGTGAAGTTGACGAGCGGGATGCGGTTGCCTTCGCTGAACACCCACCGCGTTTCCTTCGGCGCCGACTCGATGAGGCCCACGTAGTAGTCATTGATGAAGGACGGCAGGGAATCCGGGGAATGATAGAAGAGTAGGGCAGACTTGCACTTGTTCTGGTCGTGCCCGACGCTGTCCAGGGCAATGGCGGCTATTGTCCGCTCGATTGCCTCCCTGTGGTTGTGGACGTAGTGCTTGGTGCCGTGACCCTCCACGTTGACGAGAAACCGAATCGTGCGCCGGGGACGGGGGATGCGCCCGCTTGAAATGAGGTCTGACATGACCCGCCCCATCTCGGCCATGAGAGCCGGACCGGAGGCGCAGTTGGCCCCCGGCTTGGTTCCCGCCGTGGAGTGGGCTACGAACTGGATTATCTGCCCGGCCTCGTCGGTGCCGGTGATGTCCGCAAAGAGGTTCTGCGCTTCTCCCGCGAATGTCCTGGCCTGGATGTCGGCCCAGACCGTGACGGCGCCCTGGCGTGCCAGCGAAGCCAGGTGTTCTGCCGCGGCGAAGTTGACGGCCATCGCCCACGCGCTCGGTGAGTTGGAGGGCATACGCAGAAGCTGCACCGGCTCGGGCAGCGACTCGCGCGTGCGAAATGGGTGCGTCTGGTACAGGAGGTAGTCGGTAATGATGCCGGCGGCGCCATGCTCCATGGCAAGGGTGGCGGCATGGCCGAAGCCGCTGGGCCGGTCCGTGCCCCGGATCAGCACCGCCTTGCCGCGCACGTCCTGCCCCTGGTAGTCCTCGACGCGCTCCCCCGTGCCAACGTCTACCAGTTCCAGGGCCGTTCCGCCTTCAGGAGTGGATGGCGTCCACCAGGGAAGGCATGACGGCGCATCTTCGTAGGACACGAGGAGTTCACCTGTGGGGGAACCCACTCTAAGCTCGGCGCTGACAGGCTCCCACGCCAGCGGCATGGTGACGTTCATAAACTTCGTCTCACCGTCGAGGGGATACCTCTCCACCCACACCTTGTCCAGCCCGTTGGCCCGGAACAGGTCCGCCACGAAATCAGTTGCCCTGTGATATCCGGACGCGCCCGGTGAGCGGTAGAATTGCGTCAGGTGAGACGCGGACTCGAGAGCTCTATCGCCGGACAGCTCCTGTTCCAGCATATTTGCAATCTCTTGGCGATTCATGGTGATGCTCCTTCCTAGTCGCGAGTGAGCACGAGAGTGCCCGGTAGCTCGCACATTAAGGGCTAGCCGGCGGCTTTAGTGGCAGCAATACAGAGAGGCCCGCCACCGATGATTGTACCATTCGCCCTTGTAGCTCCCTTCCTCGCACCCTCGACGGCCCTTGCGGCACGAGCTACCGGTCTTTATCCTTCCAAAGAACGCTGACAACCGGAGTTCCTCCAGCAATGGAACCTAGCTCGAGCAACCAAGTGACAGTCCATGAGACAGCCAGGCCTCCCCAGCCCTGGGAGACGGTCGACTCCTTTGCGCTCCCGCCCTCTCCCGACGACTACCCTCCAGATACCAGACTAACGGCGGTGATAGACGTGGGCTCCGGCTCGGCCCGGGCTGTGGTCATGCAGCTGAGCACGGGCGGGGTGCAGGTACTGGCGCAGCAGCGCTTGGCCCTCAACCTTATGAGCCACGTGGACCGGCAGGGCACGCTGGACGCCGAGGGGGTGGCCAGCACACTGGACGCCATCGAAGACTTCGTTCAGGTGTGCCGGGGTTACGGCGTGAGCACCATTCACGGCGTTGGAACCGAGGCGCTGCGGAGGTCCCACAACGCCACCGAGATCTCCCTGGCGGCCCGCCGCAGATACGGCGTCGATCTGCGCGTCATCAGCGGCTACGAAGAGGCGGGCTACTGCTTCATTGGCGCCGTCCAGGGCCTGCCCGTCTCTCGGGGCCTACTTGCGGACCTCGGCGGTGGGAGCATGGAACTGGTGGGCTTCTTCGACCGGAGCATGGAGACGCGGCACACCCTGCCTCTGGGCAGCCTCCGCATTGCCAACCGCTTCCGGTTGACGGACCGCCCGACTGGAGAGGACCTGGACGCCGCCTATCGGCACGTCAGGCAATGCCTCGAAGCGGTCAGGGTCCCGCGCCTGGAGAAGAGAGACACGCTGGTCGGGTCCGGGGGCTCGATGCGCCTGCTTTCCAAGCTGGACCGGCGGCGGCGGCCCTATCCTGTCCAGACCATACACGGCTACTGCATTGGCGCCAATGGCCTGTCCAAGTTAGTGGATCGGCTGGCCTCCCGCAGCCTGGTGGAGCGCTCTCGCATCTCGGGCATGAACCCGGAGCGCACCCACTCCATCGTGGGAGGCGCGGTGGTGGCCCAGGCGCTTCTCCACCACACAGGGGCCGAGAGCTTCATGATTTCGGGCCATGGTCTTCGGGAGGGCTTGGCGCGCCAGCCGGGGCCGCTGCCCGCCGAAGGCCGGATTTCGCTAATGTCCGTCGACGCGGTGCGCCGCAACACGCTGAAAGACGTGATGGGCCGGTTCGCGCCCTTGTTCACTCGCCGCGGCGCGCGCCGCGCGGCCCTCGCCGACCGCATCGCCCGCGCAGTGTGGGCGGGCAGACGCCGTCGTCTCACGTCCTCGCTGGGGTGCGCCGCCCTGCTCCTGGACCTGGGAAGCGTCGTGGACTTCTACAACCGTCTCAACCGGGCGGCCTCCATCCTGTCATGGACGGACCTGCCGGGCTTCAGCCACCGTGAGGCGGCCCAGATGGCGGCTATGCTCCTGCTGGCGGAGAAGGAAAGGCTGCCGAAGAAGTACCGCAAGACCCGCATCCTGAGCGACGGCGACCGGCGGCATCTTGGCCAGGCGGCCCTGGTGCTGTTGCTGGCCGACGAACTGGAGCGACGGCTGCCTCCCACGGCCGCTATAGATTCTGTTAATATTGCGGCTGGCACCGGTGGCCTCACTATAACCACTCCCGCCTGGTCCAGGGTATCCGCGCCGGGCCTGCATCACCGCTGGGAGAAAGAGTTCAAACACCCTGTTCAGATTTGCCGAGGTGAACCATGACGAATAACGGACATTCGAGCATCCCCATGGGGCCCAGATACGGCAACCACCCTTACGATGACGTGTATCCCGGCCGTATGATTATCGTAGAAGGGATCGACGGCTCCGGCAAGAGCACTCAGTTAGACCTGCTGGCGAAGTGGCTTACGAGCCGCGACTACGTCACGGTGTTCACCGAGTGGAACTCCTCGCCCATAGTGAAGCGCACTACCAAGCGGGGCAAGGACGATCGCTCGCTGACGCCCATGTCCTTCAGCCTTATCCACGCCGCCGACTTCGCCAACCGCGTTTTCACGCAGATACTGCCTGCACTCAAGGCCGGCACCATCGTGCTGGCCGACCGCTACGTGTACACCGCCTTCGCCCGGGACAGCGCCCGCGGCGTCAACAGGGACTGGCTGCGGCGCGTCTACGCATTCGCCATCCGGCCCTCCCTGGCCTTGTATTTCAAGGTGCCCCTCGATGAGTCCATCCGCCGCATCGTCACCGGGCGGGATGAGCTGGGCTACTACGAGTCCGGCCAGGACGTGATGCGATCCTCCAAACGGGAGAAGGCCTTCCGGAAATTCCAGGGAGCGATACTCGAGGAGTACGACCGTCTCTCCAGCGAGTTCGAATTGGTGACCATCGACGCCATGCAGCCCATTCATGAGCAACAGCAGATGGTCCGGCAGTTGGTGGAACCCCTGCTCGCCGGCGTGATGCGGATGCCCAGCCACAGCGTTACCGACGCTCTTGTCAGCTCCGGCCTCACGGGGCGGTACATTCAGCAGTCCGGCTCCCGCCGGGTTCCGGAGCCCGCCACCGCAACCGACGGCTAATCCCCGAGCACGCAATCACGAGGCTAAACCATGAACACGCCCAGATTCTACGGACACTCCCCACTGAACCTGGCGAATTCGGAGATGCCCGGGCACCTCATCGTCGTCGAGGGGACCGACGGCGTTGGCCGCTCAACCCAGATAGCTCTCCTCAAGGAGTGGCTGGAGACGGAGGGGTACGCCGTTATGGACACCGGCTTCCGCCGGTCCGATCTCACGGGCAGCGGCATCGATCGGGCCATGCGGGGCCACACGCTTGATCTCTTTACCCTGAATCTCTTCTATGCCACGGACTTCTGGGACCGCATGGAGAAGGCCATCGTGCCCGCCATGGAGGCGGGCATGGTGGTGCTGGCCGACCGCTACATCTACTCCATAATGGCCCGGGCGCGCGTCCGGGGCGTGCCGCCTCGCTGGCTGGACGACATGCTGGAGTTCGCCATCATCCCCCATCAGGTGTTCTACCTGGACATTGACGTGGACCACCTGCTGCCGCGCGTGCTCGCGTACCGGGAGCTGGACCACTGGGAGTCGGGCGAAGACTTCCTGCGGAAGACGGACCGGCACGCCAGCTTCGTCGAATACCAGGGCGCGCTGCTCCAGGAGTTCCACGACCTGGCTGACCAGTACCATTTCGAGACGATAGACGCCCGCCAAAGCGTGCGCGAAGTCTTCGAAACGTTGCGACTGGGAGTAAGAGACACGATAGAGAGCGAGGCCTGACCTCCGCCTGATCGGCGAAAGCCATCCCGGTCGCCCGTCCCCAACCCCGCCGCCCCGGCCGTGCCTGAACACGAGCCCGACACCGAATTGCGCGACACCGAGCAAGTGCCGCTTCTCCACGAGGGCGGCATCGAAGCGTTCCTTTTTCACCAGGAGAGAGACATGAGCAACTTTGAGAAATTGCAGGCCCGCCTGGCAGCGGGGGAGACGATCTTGATGGACGGGGGTATGGGCTCGGAGTTAGGGAGACGGGGGCTAACAAGCCCCACCACGTGGTCGGGCGGTCCGATGCTTACCCATCCCGAGTTGGTGAGGGATATTCATCAGGAATACATAGAAGCGGGCGCCGAGATCATCATCACAAACACCTTCAGCACAGGGCGTGACGTGCTGGAAGTGGACGGCCTCGAGCACAAGGTCGCTGAAGCCAATAAGCAGGGAATCGAAGCGGCGGTACAGGCAAGGAGAAACTCCGGGACTGAGGATTCGGTGGTCATTGCGGCCTCCGTATCTACGATGGCTCCCAAGTCAGACGCGAAAGTTCCGGTGTCCTACGAGAAAGCGCTAGAGAACTACCGGGAGCAGCTCGGAGAGCTGGCCAAAGGCGGCCCGGATGTGGCGGTGGGCGAGATGTTGGTCCGGATATCAGACACGCTGGCGGTGATAGAGGCGGCAGCGGAGCTGGGTCTCCCGGTGTGGGTCGGGCTCTCCCTGGTCCAGGATGGTGACGGGCTTTACCTGGGCATCCAAGACAAGCATGGAGGTGAGACCCTACAAGACGCCATGGACGCCATCACGGACAAGGACATCGCATCGGTGTTCGTAATGCACACGCCGGTGGACTACACGGGGCCCGGGCTAGAGATAGTCAAGAAGAATTGGCCGGGAACCTTCGGCGCCTACGCCCATTTCCCCAGGGCAAATGCCCTGGACCCACAGCAATACCTGGGATACGCCAAGGGGTGGAGTGAGCAGGGGGCGCGGATTATTGGAGGGTGCTGCGGCACGAGGCCCGACCACGTCCGGGCACTCAGGGAGTGGCTGTCCGGCTCCTAACGTCCCTTGAACTCGGGCGGGCGCTTCTCCAGCCAGGCACGCACGCCCTCCTGAACGTCCTCGCTCTGCGCGGCGACCACGCTGATCACGTCTTCCAGCCGGCCCGCCTCCCGGATTCCATCCAGCAGGCTTCTATATGAGACCTCTTTGATCCCCCGGACTGCCAGGGGGCCGTTGCCGTTGATCTTCCGAGCCATCTCCTCTGCCTTGCTCATCAGCTGGTCATGGGGGACGACGTGGTTCACGAACCCCCACTGCTCGGCCTGTTGAGCTGTGACATGATTCCCGGTGAGCAGAAACTCCAGGGCCCTGCCAAACGACATGTGGGCCCTGGCCCTCACAGTGCCCCACCAGGTCGTGACTATCCCCAGTTCCACCTCCGGCAGACCGAACACCGCTCTATCCGATGCTATGCGTATGTCGCAGTCCATTGCGAAAACCACCCCACCACCTATCGCCCAACCGTTAATGGCCGCGATTATCGGCTTCCATACGCCCAGTTCTTCCGAGGGCCGCATCGGCCTGGGGTCGCCGCCGAAGGGGTTGCCGCCGTTGGCGCCGCTGTCGTGGCGCGACCTCATCTCCTTGAGGTCGGCGCCGGAGCAGAAAGCCCTGTCACCGGCTCCGGTGAGAATGGCCGCCCAGGCGTCGTCATCGTCTCGAAATCGCTCCCAGACTTCGTTCCAGGCCAGGGACATCTCATTGTTGATCGCGTTGAGAGTTTCGGGCCTGTTCAGGGTCACGTATGCGATCTTGTCTCTCACCTCGTACTCGATAACCGCCATGCAGTCCTCCTACTAACTTTTAGCAGCATTCAATGGGGCGCTCTTGGGGTCGGAATCTAGGGGTAGTAGAGTTTTTCGGCCGCCTTCTTTAAGTCAGCCCTGAAGTCCGGATGGGCGACCGCTATCAGCTCTCGGGTTCTCTCCCGGATAGTCTTGCCGAGGAGTTGAGCTACGCCGTACTCGGTTACTATGGTATCGGCAAAGGTGCGGGGAACGGTAACCGCCGCCCCCACCGGATGCTGAGACACTATGCGGGACACGGAGCCTCCGGCCGCCGTCGACCGAAGAATGGTGATGGCCCTGCCTCCCCTCGACATGACGGCTCCCATGTGAAGCTCCGGCTGGCCGCCAGTCCCGTTCCACTGGCGGTCTCCAATGGTCTCCGCGTTGATCTGCCCCGAAAAATCTATGGAGAGCGCGTTGTTGATGGAGATATAGTTGTTGTGGGAAGAGATGGTGCTCATGTTGACCACGTACTCCGCGTCTCGCAGCTCGATGAGCGGGTTGTTGTGGGCGTAGGGAATCTCCTCGGGAGCGCAACCGGTAATCGCCGTGAACACCGCGACACCGGGATTGACGTTCTTGCGTTCGCCGGTGATGACTCCTCTCTTGATGAGACTGAGTATGCCCGGGGCCGTCATCTCCGAATGCCAGCCCAGGTCCTGCTTCTCGTCGAAGGTTCCCAGGCGGGGCAGATAGGAGCTCGGTGTGCCCACGCCGATCTGGATGGTATCCCCATCCCTGACGAGCTCAGCAACGTTCTGCGCTATCTTCCTGTCGGCCTCGCTCGGTTCTGCGGTAGCCCATAGCCTGGCGAACTCCTGTACCTGTCTGAGGGTGCTGCCGAGCAGATTAGGTAAGAACTCGTACCTGTTGCTTCCATTCAACAGGGGCAGCACCCGCTCCAGTTCCGCTCGAACAAGGGGGTCCTCCACGTTGGAGATAATCTCCTTCGATACTTGGAGAGACAGCTCGGGTTCTGTGTGCTCGACGAAGCGATCGATTTCAGTGACGTGTATGTAATTGTCCCCATAGGTACGGATGAGAGAGTCGTCCACCTGGGCGAGGACTACGCGCGCGTGTTTGGCAAAGCTCCGCTTGTTCCACAGTCCCTTTCCGAAGCTGCAGAATCCCTGGTCGTCGGGGGGCGAGCAGGACATCAACGTAACGTCGAGCCTGGGGCCTCTACCGGGCTCTCTGTACGGCTGTAGGTCCGTCGTGAAAATTACGGGAGCGAAATCTATACGGTGTTCGTAGTAGGCCGGCCGGGCCAGCGGCCCAAGGAACATGGAGGGACTGTATCTGTACGATCCCTCGAAATCTGCCTGAAGCCAGCCGGGGTCGTAGATTGGGGCAACATCGAATATCCGCAGATCAGCCAGCCGCTTGTGCTGTGATGCCAGAACGTCCATCAGAAGGGTAGGCTTGGGGTCCACGCTGATCGCCACGTTGTCGCCCGGGCTGACCAGCGCAATCGCTTCGTCGGCTGTGACCGTGTTTCTCTCGTAGTGCTCTTTCCAGCCCATAAGACCGTGCTCACTCTCCAAAAGACCACTGGGGTGTAGTTTAGCCTAATCTGGACGGCCAAGCGTAGTCAAGGAACCGGTGCGCAACGCCTGGTCCAGGTCCGCGGCGATCAGCCCAACACTGCACCAGCCAGCGCTTCCCACATCGTTGCCGGTGTTCCAGCCGTGGACCGACTCGGACTCGACTGATGCGGTCTACTCGAACGCTAGCGGGAAGAGATGGGGATAGGACAGGACACACGAGGCGCCACCGGGCAACAAGCTAACCCAATGTTGCTACACCACCTGGGGAATGCTGGAACCATTTGGGGCAGCGGTGGAAGGCCAGTTGGTGGAAAGATAGGGGGACTCGGATTTAGCTACACAATAGCGGACTTTCGCCATCTCTTCCCACAATCGTTACCACAATATTGATCCTTAAGGTTCGGTTCGAGTCCAGTTGAGTGGGCCTGACTTGACGGTAGACAGAACCGAGCCGTTCAGCGCCATGTCCTCGGTTCTCTTCCCCGGTATGGGGCTATCGTCCGGCATGGGCACGGTATACCGGACGACAGCCTTGCCGGGCATGACGACGATCTCCTTGACGAAGGTCTCGATGAAGGCCCTGCGCTCGGTCAGCTCGCTGTCCTTCAGGAACTCGCTCATGTCCTGAGCGTAGGTAGTGATAGTCTCCACGTCATCCAGGACCTCCCTGCGCTGGGAAAGAATCGCCCTTGCCTCTTCCGCCGAAGCCTCTAGGCGCCGCTGCCGCTCCCTGTGCTCTTTGATGCGGTCCGAGGCGTCGGCCATGTCGGTGTCGGTGGTCTCCACCAGGTGCCAGATGCGGCCCAGCTTGCGCTTCACGTCCTCAAGCTCATCCTCGATGGTCTCCAGCCGCTTGCGCTGCTCGCCGGCAACGCCGTCCATCCGCTCGTCCACCACCTTTACCAGGGCGCGGATGTTGCCCTCGGTGAGGATGTTGGAGCGAATGTTGCCTACGATCATCTCCTCGAATCGCCGGGCGTTGATCCTCGGCGAATCGCAGGCTTCCTTGCCGCGCTTCATGATGGACTGGCAGACGTAGTAGGAAAACTGGCCGCTCTTGGCCTCCTGCCCGCTGAACGCCCGGTCGCACTCCTTGCACTTGACCAGACCGCTGAGCAGATAGGTGCTCCCGACGCGGCGGGGGTGAGTCCTCTTGGGCGCCCTTGAGCGCATCAGCCGTTTCACGCGGCGGAATTGGGCCTTGGAGACGATGCTGGGGAACGCCTTCTCGACGCGCACCGGGTCGGCCTTGTCCTTGGCGTTGGTGCCCCAGACCAGGGCGCCTGTGTAGGCTTCGTTTCTGAGGAGGAGATGGACGCCGTTCTTGGACCAGAGCTTTCCCGCGGGGCTGGCGATGCCCTCGTCGTTGAGGGCGCGGGCGATGTCCAGCATCCCCCTACCGGCTTCGGCCATGTCAAAGGCGCTCTTGACGACACGGGCCGCATCCTCGTCGGGTTCCAGGGTGGGGCGCTTCTTGGCCCCGTCCTGGACGTAGACCTTGCGGAAGCCGTAGGGCACCCTGCTGGCGACCCAGAAGCCCCTGGACGCCGCCTCCCGCATCCCCCTCGTGACCTCCTGCGCAAGATTTTCGCTGTAGAATTCGTCCACGCTCTCGATGATGGCCTCCATGAGCTTGCCGGTGGGGGTGTCGTCGGCGTGCTCGGTGATGGAGACGACCCTGACTCCCTTGCGCCGGAGCATGGACTTGAAGGCGACGGCGTGCTCTCGCTTGCGTGTGAACCGGCTGAATTTCCAGACCAAAATCTCCTGGAAGGGGGCATTGGGCTTGGCGGCTTCGTCGATCATCTTGCGGAACTCGGGGCGGTCGGCGATGCGCCCGCTCTCGGCCTCGTCAACGTACTCGCGGGCGACGATGTAGCCGTTCTTCTCGGCGTAGTCCCTGAGCGCCCTGAGCTGGGCGGAGATGGAGAGGTCCACGTCCTGGCGATCGCTGGAGACCCTGGCATAGAGCGCTGCGGGGGTGTAGTCGGTCTTATCATTCATGGGTGCGTCCTCCTTGCTCATTCCTGGTCGTTCCTGCGGGCCTCGGCCCGTTGGCGGCGCTCCCGCCGCAGCCACTCCCGCTCCTCCATGTACAGGCGGATGGCCTCACGGAGGAACTCGCTCATGGTGCGGTCATCCTCCTTGAGCATCTGCTGCACCTGCTCCGCCAACTCCGGGGGCATGGAGAAGCTGATGACCTTCGTGGTCCTGGGCATATTTTTTACCCTTTGCAGTCATACCTAGTCATACTCTAATCATGCACGAACCGGCCCGCCGTTGTCAAGGGGATCGCGGCAAAATCGGGTGCAGGTCACATTGCCTCAATGAGTCCTGAAAGCGTTTGCGTTGTACTTCATCGTATCCAAGGCAAGGATTGCGTAGAGTTCAAAGAACGTCTGGACCACCCGGTCTTCAACCTCGACTGCTCGGACAGACATTTTCCTGATCCGTTCCCTTTCGTGAGCGAATTCGCTGGCGTAGTCCCTTTCAATTTCAGCCCTGGTTCTCTTCTGTGTAGGAACCTTGTCTTTGAGCAGTTGGAAAGCGAACGTAGCGGACTCTTTACGTGAACTAGGGTCGCCATGTTGGCGAATACGTTCTTGAATATGCCGAGTGCGGCCAACATAAATAGGGTGGCCGCACTCGTAAAAGACGTACACGCCACCCCGCCTGGGGAGGAACTTCAAAGTATCCCAAGAGCGTCTTGGACTGGCTTCAAGGTCTCTCAAGAGCGAGTCCATCTTTGCGACGATCTCCAAAAACATCATAAGGCACCATCCTTCGGCAATCTGCCTCCGAGAAAGGACGGGGGCGGAACCAATCAGACATAGCCATAAGAGTGGCACGTTCGCAACGCCGTTCCGCTATCAATCCGTTCCAATTCTTGCCTATTCAAGTCAATGTGAAGGTTGCCTTCCCAGCAATCGCCCTATCCTCGCCTTCAGTAGTTCTCTTCTTGCATTGTAGAATGTATCGAATCTGGTCAAGGATTCAGGCACCTGCCCTAACAGATGGCGCTCCTCATACTCATGCCTAGACGTGTCGTTGGTATACGTTTCGGATAGCCATTTAGCCGGCATTGTGGCGCTCTTTTCGGTGTTCACCGCGCCTTGGAGCAATTGGAGGTTGGCAAGTCTGTCTTTGCTGTCTGCAAACACAGTTATCCTGTCGTCTGGAACACCGGCATCTTTTAGCCTTCGGTCCGTGAACCTCGATGCAGGGAAGATGTGGTCTATATGAAACTGGTTACGCAGGTCGACGAAGGGAAATAGTAGGGACAGCAGGGCGAATGTCAGCCTGTCGCCATAACGCATGTCCGTCAAGTCCTCGACCTCTTCATCGTCGAAGAACAGTTGTCTTCCCCTTCTTGCCATTGCATCACGAATACGTGCAACGGGAAACGTGTTGATGTCGTTCTCTCCGATGGCTCTTCTTAGGTCCGTCAGCAGAGTATCCAGGCCGCTGCCCCAAACACCGGACTTTAGCAGGCTCCGAATGAGCCATTCACGAATGTCCTTTCTGTCCTGCTCGAAATTGTTGTGTGTAAGGAAGGCGTCTCCCGGGTCCTTTCTGTAGATATAGTAGGCGATGGGCAGAATGGCGTTATGCGCGGTCAAACTATGTCCTGTGAAGCCGAAAGATGAAATGAGTTGCACGGTCAGGATGAGAGCCGTTTTGATGTCTTCCCATTTGCTCTCAAATGTGTCCATGTTCTCCCGATTGAAGTTGTCCACTTTGAAACCGACCCTGCCGATGTCGCTCAGCATAAGACCGGCCTTTAGGACGAGGTCTTTAGAAAACGAAAACCCAATGCCAATGCGGTTGAGCTCATCGACCAAGTCATGAATCTCTTGGCGGGCGTCGTGGTCGGTCCACTGTGCCACCGCTATCGATAGCAGCAGGTCGGAGTGAGAAAGGGGAGTACCCCCATCGTTCATGCGGATGAAGATCTGGAGAGCTTTGTCTAACTCCTGTCCGTTTTCCTCATAGTAGGCAACCAGATGCTTGTTATGGACGACCTGATAGAGATCATAGAGCGTTTCATGGGCGGGCGTTACTTGTTCCTGTGGCAGCCGTTCGTTGAGCCACTGCGTCATGGCAGGCCCTGCGTTTTGTAGGGATAGCACCTGCCCGACTGGAAACCAACACACACCCCCTTCGATTGCGCTGGATTGCTCGTCGGTCAGGAAACTGAAACGGTACTTCAGTCCCTCTTCGTCATCTTCGTCGGGCTGCCAGAGCAAGTCTAGGTGCAGCCTCCGTGTGGGAAATGCTCCGGGACTGTTCCACCATCTATATGGTAGCTTCCGAGCTATGCTCCCTCGCAGGCCGATGTTGAGGGCGGTCAAACGTTGTTGACCGTCTAGCACCGCAGTCAACTGGCGGTTCGGCATCTCAGGTAAAGCGGGACAGTGAGGGTTGTCGCGCTGGTGATAGTTGAGAACGAAATCGAAGAACTTGAACCTACCGCTGTTTTCGGGAGCAACACGCCAATAGAGAAATGTCCCGAAGGGATAGCCTTGCATTAGGCTATCGAACAAACGACATATCTGCTCAGGTTGCCAAACAAACTCGCGCTGGATGGCTGGCAGCACTAGATCGTGCCTGTGTATCTCGTCGAGGGTCTTCTTGATGGTGTCGCCAGTCTGGTACACAGGGGTCCTCCTCGTCTGTTAGGTTATTTTGCTCTCGCTGAACTCAAGGTCCGTTATTCCCTCGGCCATGAAAACTAGTCCCCTGTGGCATCAGCGCGGCCCGCGACTCCTGCGGGACCACGCTTGCCCGGGATCACCTCGACCGGCGTGGGAATCAGCCACTCGGCCCCGGTCTTGGTAGCTCCCTGCATCCGGCCGTCGCGGGCCAGCTGTCGTATACGGCGTTCCGAGACGCCCAACCGGATAGCCGCCTCTCGCACCGTGACGTTGGCGACATCATCTTCAGAGGTCTCGGGCGCCAGCTCGAACTCGACGGGGCTGGGCTCCTTGAGCGTGCTCATCTCGTGGATGAGGAATCCGATGACCTCGCCGTCGTCGTCCAGCCTCTTGAGGATCCGCTCGTCGTCGGTGGGAGTGAAGTAGCCCTCCCTAAACGCCCACAGCACCTCAAGCATGTCCCCTTCGTGGTCGTAGGAGACAAACACCTTCTTGATCGTCATGGTCACTCTCCTTTGATGCTTCGAGCCAGATAGCCGGTGAGGACGAAGGAATGATCCGTCTCTCTCTTCACCACGAGGCAGATATAACGGTTCCTGCCCCGCAGGTCCGGGTAGAGCCGGTAGTAGAGATGGATGGCTGGACTCGACCTGGAGGGATTTACCGCGTCCGGGCTGGCGAGGGTCTCGGCGAAGCGGTGTAACTGGAAGGCCATTTCAGGGTGCCTTCGCAGAATGTGCCGGAGCCGCTCTTCGGTGAGCCTGACCTCGATTCCACGCTCATCGATAAAACGCCGCAAGCCAGTCTCCCTCACCAGATACCATTCCGCAAATTATACCGCAATACGGCATAGAACGGCAATACATGGTCCCTACACCCCACAGTGCCCCTCGCACTCGTTGCCGAACCCGTCCGCCTGCCCGTCGTCTCCCAGGGCCGCCTCGTCCAGCGCGACCGCCTCGGCAAGGGGCTTCCGCAGGGAGTGCAGGTAGGGGGTCTTGTCGAGGGCCAGCCCTTTGCGCAGTCCGGCGTCTATCTCCACCGCCTCGGCGAACAGCTCCGGCCACCGGCGCTTGGTCTCCACCCATCTGTGGCGGGACTGGAAGGGGCAGGCGACGCAGGCCGAGCGTTCCAGGGGCCTGTCGTAGCGGGCCGTCCACCACTCCAGGCAGTCCCTCCGGGACATGCCCGCCTCGATGAGCGGGTAGCGGTTCGTCATCCACCGGTCCCGCGAGGTCTTCATGCGGATGGCCTCGTCGGTGGAGATGCCGAGCCACAGCTCGACGGCCGTCCCTGCGGGGACGCGCTGTCTTCTTCTGAGTCCGAGCATCTCCCTTATCTTCTTGCGGATGGGCCTGATCTTGTAGTTGTCGGTGCACTGGCGCCGTCCGATGCCGTCGCCCTCTCCGTCGCGCCCCTTGAGATAGACGGGTATATCCACGTAGTTTCGGGAGCCTGAGTGGTTGGTGAGGGCCTTCACGTCCTCTCGGAGGCTGCGCCCGTTGTCCACGACGTACAGGGGGAAGCGGAGTTGTCCGGCAAGCCACTCCACGTGCTCGTAGACGCTGGGCGGCTCCCAGCGGGTGTCGGCGAAGATGGCGCAGTCGGGAACGCGGTCGAACGCGCCCCCGCTTGCCATGAGCGCCATGACGGAGGACTGGACGCCTCCGCCCAGGCTGATGACGGTGAGGGTCGGAGGGGTGTGCATCAGCCCTCCTCCCGGTTCGGCCCCGGCTCGGCGTCCTCTCCTGCCGAAGCGGGCGCCTGCCGCTCGATGTGGGCGCGGACGGCGACGTCCGCCAGGATGCGGAACCCCTTCAGGAAGGTCTCCCGCTGCCTGGGGGTGTATCCCGCCAACAGCTCGTCCAGGGTCTCGTCCGGGGCTTCCCCGTCCGGCCTCTTGCGTCTCTTGTGTTCGTTCTTTCCGGTGTCATCTTTCATGGTGGGTAGTCGCAGCGGCGGGTCGTGGGGCCGCTGGCCTCTCGTTGCGAGTCTGGAAATGGGCCGCCGGCGCGGACGGACCGGGCGAATGCCGGCGGCCCCTACGGGCCGGGTCTAGCGCTCCTCTTCCTCCTGGTCCTCGTCGTCCTCCGTCTCCTCCTGGTCGTCCGTCTCCCAGAGGTTCATCTGGAAGCCGTCGCCCATGAGGATGTCCAGGCCGCCGGGGAAGCGGCCCGCGAAGCGGTAGAGGGACTCCATGGCTCCCCCGGAGGGCTCGACGCCCTTCCTGCGCCAGCGGCGCACCTGCTTGCGGTCCACGCCGATGGTCTGGGAGAAGGCGCTCCAGGTGAGGCCGCTGGCCTCCTTGAGGCTCTCCAGGCGGTCCTTGAAGTCTGCGGACAGCACGCCGCTCTGGTAGGGCAGCATCCGTCCGTGTCCGGTGGTCCGGTCGGTCCCGTCGAAACGGGGTTCAGCGTTGTGGTTCGTCATCTGTTACCTCCAATCTGAAAATCTGGTGAAAGTCGTTCACGCCGAGGGCCTTCTGCATCCGTTCGCGGATGCGTCCCGAGGGCGCTCGCCCTTCGTTGACCAGCTTGGAGACGTAACCGGGGCTGACCCCGATCTCCCTGGCGAGCCAGTTCTGAGAGCGGTTGAGCAGAGCCAACCGCTTCCAGACGGCCGCCGTGTCAAGCCGGACGACGGTCCGTCCTCGACGCCTCCGGGGGCCGCTCGAATCGCCGGTGTTTGGGCGCATAGCTTCTCGTTCTCCTATCGGGAGGGGAACGGCGCAGAGGCTCCCGCTCCCGTCCGTTGGTTGTCGTTCATTGAGGCGGCAGGGCCTGGGGCGACTGCCAGTCGCCGGGGGTGCGCCAGGCGCGTCCCAGCGGCCCCAGCTCGCCTACGGCGTTCCCGTGGGAGACCCACAGGGGGACCGTCACCCCCCTCGCCCCCATCTCCTCCCGCGCCACGCGCAGGAAGTGGGTGGCCGCGATGTCGTCTTCGAAGACGACCAGGACGTCGGGCCGGACGCCGTGGTCGTCGGTGGGCCTGTGGGACGAGTAGTAGCGAAGATATGGAGCCAGGCGCTCCGACATGGTTGAGGGGCGCACGGCCCTTCGCTCCCACTCCAGGAAGAAGGGCCAGGCCGTCCCGTCCTTGCGCAGGACGCCGAAGGCGTCGGGGTGGATGGAGCGCATCCCGCCCTCGTGCCGGAAGTAGCGGGAGGCCCTCCGGGGCGGGTCGAGCTGGGCTATCTCCCAGCCCAGGAAGCCCGCCTGCCTCGCCAGGGCCGCGACGAAGGCGTGGACGGCTGCGGTGTGCTCGACGTTCCTGAGCAACTGCCTGCTCCTGCCGCCCGACACGTTGCGCCAGTCGAAGGGGTCCTTCGGGACCAGGGGCGCGACGCTCCACCGCTTCCTGGCGACGGCGACGGAGGTGCGGTCCCTGCGGGCCAGCACCGCCAGCCCCCGGTCGGTGAGGGTCAGGCGTCCGCCCGCGCCGGGAGCGCGGGTCGCCAGCCCGAAGCCCTCCAGGGGGTTGACCAGCTGGGACGCCCTCGGAGGCGAGACTCCCAGCAGTCCGGCCAGGTCCTTGAGGACGATCCAGGGCCAGTCGGAGAGAAGGTCGAGGGCGCGCTTCTCGGCGGGCTTCAGAAAGCAGGGCAGCATATGGTCGGGGACGTTCCAGCCGGGACCCTCGACGGCGAGGTCGGCGGGCGCCGACGCCTGGGACGGCTCGGGTTCCGCCGGAAGCGGGCTTCCCGGCTCCGCCCGGTCGAGGACCGAGCGCAGGTCGATGGCGGCGTGGACGGCGGGCGGGCTCCACACCGGGTCGCCGGGCGTTGCCGCAACCGCCTCCCGCTCCAGGGCCAGGAAGCAGGGAACCGGAGCGCCGGTGAGCATCCTGCGGGCGTGTCTCAGCCCCACCTCGTCGGGCATGAGCACGAGGACGGCGCCGGGGAGCGGGCCGTCGCGCAGCCTCCGCATCCGGTTGGAGAAGGCCGACCTGTCGGCGGTGAGGCCCCGGCGCACGACGCCGACGGTGCGCCCGTCGGGAAGGGCGAGGGAGACGTCCAGGGGGCTGGCCCGGAACCACCGGAAGCGTATGGGATAGGCGACGCCGGAGACGGCGGCGGCCAGCCGGTAGATGACGGCCAGGGCGTCGAGCCGCTCCATCAGGATGCGCCGCCACGCGGCGGAGACGGGGCGGTCTCGGACCAGCTCGTCCAGAGCCTGCCCCGTTCCCCGATCGGAGTCGAGGATAGGACCTGATGCGGGGGTCGCGTTCTCCTCCCCGGCCAGGCGTTCAAGCCCGTCGGCGGTGAGGTGGAACCTTCGCGTCGGGGGCACCAGGTCGGTGGCGTGGGGGACGGAGGCGGCGAATCCGCCGCTCTCCAGCCTCTCGACGGCCTCGTAGACCGCGCCCCTGGACCAGCCGGAGACGGCGACCATCTCCAGGCGGTCGAGGAAGGGCATCTCGGCCAGGGCGCGGAGCAGCTCCTCTTCACATCCGCCGGGCTTCATTCCTTCGCCTCCTCTTCCGTGTTCTCCTCGGCGGCGGCGCGGTTCCGCTTGCTGACCTGATTCCTGCGCTCCGGGTCCTGCGGCGGGGCCTGCCCCTCCGCCTGCTCGCCCTTCTCCAGGGCGTCGGCCTTGTCCCGGAAGTCCTTCGCCTTCTTCTGAGCGTCGGCGTCGGCGTCCGAGATGTCGTGGGCCGTCAGGGTGTACCTGGAGGCAGCGGCGCGGATGCGGTCGGCGACGGCGGGGTCGCCCTCCTCCGGCTTGCGCACCATCATCGAGAAGGCGGGCATCCGCTCCTTTCCCACGGTGGCGCGGACGTAGCAGTGGTGGACGGGCAGCGACGTAATGTCGTCCTCGGTCACCCGCTCCTTGCCCAGCTCCCAGACCAGCGTCCTGGCGTCGTTCCCGGCCACCTGGAAGACGGCGAGGCAGCCCACGTTGGCCAGCAGGGTGTCCCGCATGGTGCGGGAGAGGTCGTCGAGCTTGGCGAGGCTCTGGGTGGCGAGGATGAAGGACGCTCCGAACTTGCCCAGCTCGGAGAGCATCGACTCGTAGTCCACGCCGGGCATCGACTGCATCTCGTCCACCACCACCAGCGCCCCTCTGCGCTTCTCAAGGGGCAGGCTCTCCTGCTCCCGTATCACCGAGTCGACCAGGTTGAGCAGGGACGCGCCCACGAGGGCGGCCACGTCCCTGCCGACGCTCCCCTGGGCCGTGGACACCAGCAGGATGCCGCCCTCCAGGATGGTCTCCCGCAGGTCGATGGTGGAGCGGCGCTGGCCGAGGATGGCCCGCGCCCGCTTGGAGGATGCGTAGTAGGAGAGCCTGGTCTGCACGGGGGCGAGGGCCTCGGCGCGGTACTGCTGGTGCCAGCTTCCGAAGTCACGCGCCCACCACTCAAGGAGGTAGGGGTCCTCTATCCTCTTCAACACCCCGTCTCGGAACTTCCGGTCGGAGAGGAGCTTGAGGCCGTCGAGGATGGTGTGCTGGCTGCCCTCGTCGGTCTCCGGGTGCTCGTTGGCCTCGTGGAGGGTCTTTACGGTCTGTTCGAGGATGGACTGCATCCTCGGCCCCCACTGCTCCCACAACCCCTTCGCCACCCTGACCACCGAGTCGGCGGTGCGGTCGCGGTCGGAGAAGATGCGGGTGTCGAGCAGGTTGATGCCGGGAGCGCCCCTGCGGTCGGCCAGGTCGATGAGCCGCACCCGGTCGATGAGGGACTCGGGGACGTGCTCCATGAGCCCGGCCACCAGGTCGGCGTGGGGGTCGATGACGACGATGGCGTCGCCGTCCCTGCCCTCGGCCTTCTCCCGCATCTTGTGGGCGGCGACGTGGTGCATGAGGGTGGACTTGCCCATGCGGGTGCGGGCGACGTAGAGGTGGTGCCGCCTGAGCAGGTCCTCGGGGAAGCGGATGGGCTTGGGCCTGCCCGCCGTGGTGTCTCCCACCAGCGCGCCTCCCTTCACGCCCCTGGCGGAGGGATTGAGCGCACGTGCGCCGGACCGCTCGACCAGGGGCGTCTCGTCGCCCGCGCCGGGCGGGTGCCACAGGCAGGCGGCCTCGCGGACTCCCAGGACGCTGCGCCCACCGAACAGGCCGGGGCCTGCGGGGTTCATCATGTCGGGGTTGGGAACGGCGGGCTTCACCTTTCCCACCTTGAATCGCGCTCCTGCGGGGTTGTCGAAGTGGCGGTAGGCGGCGGCCACCGGCCCCAGAAGCTCCCCGGCCCGCTGCGGCGCCGTGTCGAGGGGCAGGACGGCGACCACCTGTATCTCCGCGTCGAAGGCGATGCGGGACACCTTCTCCTGTATGAGGAGCGGGTCGTGGACGCGGCTTCTGGCCTTCTTCCACCGCCACCAGGCCCAGCCGCCTGCGGCCAGCCCCAGGGCCGTGCCCGTCCCCAGGAGCGCCGCCTTCCATATCTCGCCGTCCTGCACCCACAGGTAGCCCTTCAGCGCGGCCAGCGCGCCCAGGCCGAGCACGGCCATCGTCACGCCGTCCATCTGGAGGGGCTTGGTCTGGAACGTGTAGGCGGGCTCCCGAGGCTCCATGCCCGGCCGCTTGTGGGCCTTCTCCATGTGGGACTGCGACCAGTCGGGGCCGAGGGAGCGCAGCATCAGCCGCGCCACCACCCGCTCCCCCTCGTTCAGCTCCGAGAGAGCGCCCATCAGGGCTATCAGGGGGTCCGAGCCGGGGTCGAGCAGGTCGTCGTCCCGGAAGGTGCGCAGGGGGACGTACTCGGGGCCGTCGGCCCGCAGGGTCATGCCCCACGCCTCCTCCCCCTCGCCGGTGCGCAGGGGGTCGTCCTCCTCGTCCACCCTCCGTATGCGGGCCTGGGGGTAGTGGGCGGAGAGCTGGCCGCGCACCACCGCTCCGTCCAGGCAGCGGGCCATGAGGGTCACGCCGTCCATGTCGGCGGCCAGCTCCAGGGAGAAGGGTTCGGGGACGGCGATGGACTGGAGCAGGTTCTCGACGCCCAGCAGGGTGCGCTCCCCGGCGCGGGGCGGCGTCACCGCCAGCAGGACGGGCTTCTTCTCTTCTCTATCGGTTCCGAATAGAAGGTCCTTCGTGTTCAGCTTCAATGCTCTACTCCTTCCTCTATGGGCCTCTCTCTATGTGTCCGTCGTTTCGTTGCCTACCTGTGCTGGCCCGGCCGCCACTCGATTACCGCCGTCTCCTCCGGGGTGGCCTCGATGCGGACGGGGAATCGCTGGCCTCTTGCCAGCAGCAGGCCGTCTCCCCTGGGGCAGGACAGCAGCCAGCGTTGGAGGTCCTCGGGCAGGTCGAAGGCGTCGCCCACCGTGCTGATGGCCGCCGCGTCCTGCTGCAAGAGCAGCTTGAAGGCGGCGTTCTGTAGCAGGGCGCGACCGGAGTGGCCGGTGATGGTTCTCGACGTGTCCTCGGAGAGGAGGTCCTGCACGTCCTGGGTGATGAACTGGAGCCCCAGCCGGTGCTTCCTCGCCCGCTTCGCCATGCTGACCATGAAGGCCGCGCCTTCGGGGTGCTGCATGATCGACCACACCTCGTCCACCACCAGCAGGCGGGGCTTGGGGTCCTGGGCGGCCGCGGCCCACACCGTCTCGGTGCAGACCATCGCGGCGGCGGGCCGGAGCTCCGGTTCGAGCAGCCGCAGGTCGAATACGGTGACCAGGGCCTCGTTGCCGAGGAGATCGTCGCCCTCGTCTGATAGAAGATGACGCAGGCTGCCGGTGGCGAAGGGCCTCAGCAGGCGGGCCAAGCCCGCGTCGCCGGCCTCGTCCTCTTGCAGATATGAATAGAAGTCGCGGAAGCCCGTGCGCTCGCGGGGCTGGGAGTAGTAGCCCGCCAGGGCGTGGTCGAGGGATGCCCGGCGCTCCGCGCCGAGACTCTCTCCCACCATCACCTCGATGAGGCGTCTCAGGCTGCCGATGCGCTGGAGCATCTCCTCGGAGTCGCCCCGCTCGATGACAAAGGGGTTCATGCCCTCGCCCGGCACGCCGGGGGATAGCACCCGTCCTCCCGCCGCCCTCGCCATGTCCGCGTACTCGCCCTCCGGGTCGATGACGTAGGCGGTGATGCCTCGCGTCAATCCCCTGAGCACGCCCAGCTTGGTGGCGAAGCTCTTGCCGCTTCCCGACCGTGCGAGGACGGCGGTGTTGGCGTTCAGGTGCGTCCCGTCCCAGGGGTCGTAGACGACGGGGGAGCAGGCCCGCATGTCGATGCCGTAGAGGGTGCCGCTCCGGGTGTCCAGGTCTGGGGGCGAGAAGGGGAAGAGCCTTGCGATGCTGGAGGTGTCCAGGCTGCGCCACTCGGCGACGGCGTTCAGGGCCAGGGGCAGGGTGGACAACAGACCCTCCCTCTGCCGGAAGGCCAGGTTGTCCAGCTTGCCCAAGGTGGCTGCGAAGTGGGCCTTGGCCCGCTGGGTCATCTCCTTGAGCGCCGCCTCGTCCCTCGCGTGAAGGGTCACGGACAGGGAAGCGTGAAACAGCCGCTCCCTGCCCCGCTGGACCTCGTCCCTGAGCCGGGTGATGTCCTCCAGGGCGATCTCCGCCTCCGGGGACATGGTGCGGCCCCGCTTGAAGGAGAGGGACTGGGCCGACTCGAAGCGGACCTTCTGCCACTCAAGGGTCCGGGCCGCCTGCTCAGCGGGTATCGGGCCGACGTGGACGGACAGGTCCATCGGCGCGCCCGCCGCCATGAGTCCTTGCAGGAAGCCGGGGGCCAGCGACCGGGGCCACTTGCCCAGGTGAAGGGAGCGCACGAGCCGGTCTCCGACTCGCAGGTCGCGGCGTCCAATCTCCACCTCGACGGGACTCTCCTCGTCGAACTCTGCGGGGGAGCCTCCCAGTGCGGCTGATACAAGAAACATCCG
The DNA here is from genome assembly GCA_965217705.1 of Dehalococcoidia bacterium. Classification (GTDB taxonomy): domain Bacteria; phylum Chloroflexota; class Dehalococcoidia; order Lucifugimonadales; family CATOSD01; genus CATOSD01. The sequence goes on from CBDCJA010000002.1 coordinate 1,071,842, forward strand.
AAGCTGGCGGCCCCTCAACGGGTGGACGGCCAGCCCCGCCCTTGCCAGGAGCCCGCGAAGGTCGTCGATGCGCCCGAACTCGCACACGGCGTAGAAGCGCCGGTCGAGGATGCCGTCGCGGGCCTCAAGGTCGGTCAATAGACGCTGAAGGGACTCGCTGGCGGCCCTGGTCTGCGGGGGCAGGTCCTCCGGCTGGGCCTCCTTCAGCTTCTCCCGCATCCCTTCCAGGCGGGGCGCGTGCTGCCTGATGAGCAGTTGGGCCGGGAAGTCCAGGGCGTTGAGCGCCCCCGCGAAGGCTCCCAGCTTCGGCTCGTCGATCTCAAGGCCCATCACCTCGCACACCCCCAGCTTCACCCCGTCCAGTCGCACCGGGCCGTCGTCGTCCAGGTGTGAGAGCATGAAGAACAGGGGCAGCTCGGGGGGGAGCTTGGGCGCCGGGGTCTCCGTCGTTGCGCCGGGTTCCGGCTCCGTGGGGAGTCCGCCCTCCGGCGTCTCCCCTCCGCGTTTCGTGATTCGTTCAATCAGCTTCTTCAATTCCGTAGATTCCTTTTCTCTAGGGTGTTGGGAAGTCCACGAGGCCGCTGCTGAGCAGCGCGGCCACGCCCTTGGCCGACAGGGCCAGGACCAGCCCGACCACCGCCATGACGACGGCGGTCTTGGCCTTGCCACCTCCCCGCTCCTCGCCCCCCTCGGCCATCAGGATGAAGCCGGCCCAGACGATGGCGAACAGGCAGAGGCCGGAGGCGGCGTAGACCATCGCCGTGAGCACGCGGTCGAACTGGCGGAGCATCTCCTGCTCCTCCGCCGGGGCCGCGCCGGTTGTCGCCAGCGCAGCCCCGGCCAGCAGGGTTGCCGCAATCGCGGGCCTCACCAGGGCCACTCCCATCCCAGCAGGTCGAACCACTGGCGCAGGCCGCCGGCGGGCTCCTGCTCGGCGGGCGGGTCCTCCGGCTCCGGCTGGGGCAGGACCAGCGCCTCGAAGGGGTCGTCGGACCCCACGGCGGACGCAAGGGCCAGCGTTTCGGCCCTGGTCCTGGTGACGGGTGACCGTTCGACCACCTCGGCCTTCACGTGTTCCTTGTGCAGGATGTCCACCGTCACCTCCCTGGCGATGGTGGCGCTGGGGACGTAGGCGTAGGCCGTCGCGGTGGCGGACGACGTCGTGGCGGCGGATGACTCAGTACCGTCGTCGCAGGTGACCGTCACCGTCTGGCTGTCGTAGTCGCTGTCCCCCGGGCGATGGAGGTGAACGGTCCGGGTGACCTGCTCGACCCGCTCCGGGTGGTGGGTAAGCATCGTCAGCGGGGGGATGGGGATGCTTAGGGACGCCTCCAGGCTCACGTCCACGCTCACGGCGTGAATCGCCTCACCCGTGGGCACGGCGAACCGGAAGCGGGTCTCTCCGCCGGGGACGAAGGCGACGTTGGTATGCGACGTGCCTGTCGCGGCGGCGACGGTCCCCGTGACTGCCGTCACCTGGGCGTCCATCAGGGACGTCTCGGTGACGCTGGCGTGTCCCGCCACCATCTGAAGCTCCACCGGGTGCTCGGTGTGCGTGACGCACTCGGACTCGATGACGCCGCTGACAGTTCCGGGCGTCCAGCCCAGGGAGGCCATGCGAAGGTCGCAGAGCTCGCCCTCGATTACGGGAAGCGGGTACGGGATCTGCTCGTGCTCGACGGTCAGCGCCCCGGCCAGGCCGAGGGTGTCCTCCCACGAGACGGTGAAAGACGGGGCGGGGCCGTTCAGGGGGAGGGAGTAGTCGATGCTCTCCCCCTCGGCCAGTGAAGCCGACCCCCAGAAGCGCAGCCAGGTTCCCTGCGGGCCGCCGAAGGCCCGCACCCGGATGTCCAGGGCGGTGGCGGCCCGCAGGGTGACGGCGGCCCGGTCGCCGGAGACGGTGAGTCCCTCGACGAATATCCGCCGTCCCTCCACCGGCTCCTCGACCTCGAAATCAATCTCGTCCCGCCAGGGCTCGTGGTCGTCTGCCAGGGCCGAGTCCGGGACGGCCACGACAGCCGCCATCAGGACGGCCACGGCCACCACCGGAATCCAGCCCATGCGGGGCTTCCTGCGTCTGCTCTGAAGGGTCTCGGCCCGGTGGTCGTGACGCTGGCCCCTCTCTCCGTCCTTCCCCCTACGCTTGCCGAACCAGCGCATCCTTCCGTTGCGGCGTTCCTTGTTCTTGCGGGTCTTCCTGCGCTTGCGCAGCCTTCCCAGCCCGCGCCCGGCGCGTTTCGCCATCAGGCTCAGGGGGCCGGGGCCGCTCCTGACCGGCTGCGGGGGCGCGGGCGGCTCGGCCCTCACCAGCTGGGCGACCGGCCCGGCGTAGCGTTGCGCCCCCAGCCGGTACTTCAGCAGGTCGGCGGCCACCAGGGGCAGCCGCCGACCGCCTATCTTGCCCACGACCATCGCCACCCCGACCAGTCCGAAGACGACGGCCAGGGCCATGCGCACCTCGGACGGGCCGACGGGGGCGTAGCGGTATGCGCCGTAGGAGATGGCGCACACCGCCGTCACCGCCACGATCTGCGGAAAGGTCAACCCCAATAGCACCCGGTCCTCGGCCTGGACGTGAGTCGGTACCTCGTGTTCTCTCATGTCTTTGTTTCCTCCCTTCTCGCGTCCGCCTAGCTGTCGCCGGCGCCGGCGTCCGGCGCTTCGGGTTCGGGCAGTACGTCGTCGATGTCGATTCCCGGGTCCACGACCGCGTTCATCACCAGCTCCACGACGCCGTAGGCGACCAGGGCCAGCACGATGCCCGCCAGGGCAGTCATCATTGCGCTCTTGCCGCGCTCCATCTGGTGGGGCGCTCCGCTGGCCGTCAGGTACAGGTAGGCCCCGTAGATGAAGAAGCCCACGCCGATGCCCCCCACGACGCCCAGCAGGATGCCCACCAGGTTCGAGATGGTCTGTGTCAGTTGTTCCATTCGTTCTTTCTCCTCTTTTCCGCCGGACGCTGCTCGCTTTCCCGGCGTTCATCACTTCGTTCTCTCGCCTCGGTGACTCCCCGCTACTTGCACATCGCTCCTCCCTCCCTTGCTTTACTTATCGACACGAATTCCATCGTTGGCTTGCTAGTCGTTTCCTGAGCTACTCGCCGCTGCTTCTGGGCTCACCGCCGCCGTCTCCCCCTCCGGCAGATGGGGTGGCCATCGAGGCCGCCGAGCTGAGGCCGCTGGCGGCGGCCGAAACGCCCGCGCTGGCGGCCATCGCTCCCACCGCCATGCCTCCCGGCCCTCCCGCCGCTCCGCCCGCCAACATCCCGATGGTCTTCGCCGAGCGCACCATCGACGAGGGCAGGTTCATGCCGAAGTAGAGCATCGAGAGCCAGGAGTCGAAGGTCCCGGCGTTGCCGAGCATCGAAGGGACGCGGGTCGCCATGTAGACGAAGGACAGGGACAACAGCAGCTTCCAGATCAGGTCCTGCACCGGCTCGAAGGCGGCGATGGCGGCCACCTCGTTGAGGAAGCCGAACCCCAGGGCCAGCGCGATGAGCTGGATGGCCTGCTGGAACACCGTCGTCATGAAGAGCCTGAGCCAGTGGCGGCCCCAGCCCGCCGTGTGGGGCAGAATCCACAGCCCCAACGCGATGGGGGCCAGGGCCAGGAGAATGTCGATGAGGGCGAGGCGCAGCACCATCTGGACGATGACGTAGAGAACGAAGAAGCCGTAGACGAGGTAGAGGACCGCCAGGAGCAGGGCCATGCCCACGCTCCCGGCGTTGACTGCCGTAAGGAGGGTGCGGAGGGTGGAGCGGAGCATGTCGCCCGCGGTCACGTTGAGGGAGACGGCTATGAAGCCGGACACGGCGTCGGCCACGTCCAGGACCAGGGCGCACCACCAGAGGGACGACGCTGCGGCGACGAGGCCGAGTACCAGTCGTGGCACCATCTCCCGCCATCCCGCCTGCTGGCGGCCCAGGTGCTCGGATACGATGAGGCTCAGCCCCATCCAACCGAGGATCACTACCAGGGCGCCGGAGGTGATGGCCCAGACGACCATCCATGCCTGCTGCACGAGGTGATGGGCGTAGGTGAGGTCGGGGGGAGTGCCGGTGAGGATGTCGCTCATGACCCGGAGTCCCTCCGGCAGTTGTCGGCGTCCTCGCCGCTGGCCCGCTCAATCACTCCGCAGAGGGTCCCGTGGACGCCCTCGACCATCCAGCCGGCGAAGGCCCTCGCCCAGCGTCCGGGGTTGAGGGCGGCGAGCACCTTGTCCCAGATGCGCCCCGGCTGGTGGATGGGGACGACGGCGTAGAAGTCGCCTCGCTTGCCGTCCTCGTCCTCGACCAGCATGACCAGCAGGTAGGCCCGGTCTCGGTCGAGGTCGGGCTGCTCGTCGAGGTCGGGGTACTCCCACGAGTACTCCCAGCCGTCGCTCCTCTCCTTCTCGCCGCCGCTGACCCGGTAGACGGCGCTGATCCAGTCGCCGGTGTCGGCGTCGCGGACGGCGTAGTGGAGCACCACGATCTTGCGGTCGAAGACGGGACGGGCGACGAACTCGCCGCCTCCCTTGCGCTCAACGAAATCCCGGTCGGCGTTGACGAGGTTTATCTCGTCGCCGGGCGGGGTCTGGGCCAGGGCGATCCCGCTGGACGGAATCGCCACCAGCGCCGCCAATAGCAGCGCGGATGCCAGGGGAATAAACCGCCTGAAAGACCGGAGTTTCGATTTCAGAGCCAACTCGTTCACCTCCCTGCCGTTTAGTGCGAATCAGCGATTCGCCGCTGTCCCGAAAGAGTGTGGACAACCGGGACGCCGTGCATAACTACCTGAAGGGGTACTCATATGAGGGCCCCTATAGGCCCTTGGTTTGGACGCCCCTTCCGTGATGTCATTGGGGTGTACAGAGAAAGGACTTTGGTGACAATGTGTCTGGGGTGGTGGTTTCGTAGCTAAAACAGGGGGAAATCCCCCCCTACAGGACGTAAAAAGTGAACACTTTGTCGTAAGGGCACGTTCCGCCCGCAGGGTGCAAAACGGGCCATAGTGGTGAACAAATCGCAGCCCGGAAAAACGGCGAAATCGAGCAAAACCACCCCCACTGGTCGACAAGACGCAGCCCGTGGAAATTGGGGCCGGCGTCTGGGGTCGGTCCGGGGTCGAAAGTCTGGAATGGAGGCGTCTCGAATGGAAGCGAGGAAGCCGGTCTTCGGAAAGAGCAACAGCGTGGAGGACATGCAGCACGTGCGGCTCATGGCGCTGCTCCAAGAGCTGGAGCGGGAGCACGGGCGCAAGGGAGCGGCGGCGGTCCTGGGGCTCGACCACCGGACGCTGGGCGCCAGCCTGGACGAGGGCGTGCTGTCCCGGCGGGTCCGGGGCGCGTTGGAGCGGGCGTTGCAGGAGGGCATCGGCTCCGCCGCAGACCGGCAGCGGGAGCGCAACGACGGGCTGGAGAAGCGGCTGGAGGCGCTGGAGGGCGTCGTCGAGGCGCAGGGGAAGGAGATGCGGGTGGGACGCCGGGCCGCCGAGGACGCAATGCGGGCCGTGCGGGATGAGACCGCCAGGGCGCTCAGGGAGTTGGAGACAAGGCTGGCGCAGCCCCAGACCGACGGGGCAGCCCAGGGCGATGCCACTCCCCCCAGGCCCGGCCAGCCCAGGCGGAGGGCCACGCTCAGGCGGGAGTTCCCCGACCTGGTGACCCGCGAGCCCGCCGAGGACGACGAGGAGGTGTTCGGCGACGCCTGGGCGCTGATCGTCGAGTGGCGGGAGCTGAAGGCCGCGCACCCCAGCCGGGGCAAGGGTCCGTCGTGGCTGGCGGCCCAGGAGCGGCTGCTGACGGTGGAGCTGGCGCTGCTGGAAGAGCACGGGATGACGCTGCCCCCGGAGACGTACCCGCTGCGGGGCTTCGCACGGGACGGCCAGACCGGCTGGCGCAGGACCGCGCTCTACGACACGCGGAGAGCGCGGGCAAGGTGGGAGCTTCTCCGGCGCGTGCTCACCCTGTGGCTCTGGCGGAAGTAGCAGGCTCCCGGCGCGGGGAGTCGCTGGCAACTTTTGTGAACACTTTGGCCGCAATCTGCAGAAGGGGGCCTGCAGGCCCTCTCATCGAGGCGCCGGGCCGGGCGATAATGACTGCGCTGTTTGGCTTTCTCCAAGGTTTCCGACCATAGAAACCTGGGTGCGTGATCCCTGTTGCACGGGCATGACCGGAGGATGATTCGCTCTCCCCCGGTCGCCCACGAGGGAATGCTGCCGAAGCGGAGTTGACGTTGGTCCTTCGCAGGCAGCGCGGGCCGATACGACGGAGTTGACTTAGCCCTTCGTCCTCGGTCCAGTCCGGCGGTTGGAGTGATAAGCCCTTCGCCCGTTGGACACCCGTTCAGCGATTGAAGTTGATCGCTTCCGTCGCTGACACCGGTCTGGCGTTGGGAGTCGGTCGCTCTCGCCGTTGGACACCAGTCTGCCGGTTGGGGTTGATCGCCTCATCCGTCGGACTCAGGGACGGAGCGCTCTTCGCGCTTTGTCCTCACTTGGTCGGTCGAAGTGCGTCTGTCGTTTCGACCGGCTCCTCATGCCCGCGGCATGGCTGACTGACAGCTAGGCCGCAGCTTCGACATGCGCCGGTCTGCCGATGAAAGCAGGCTGGCCGCTTCACGTCTCGCAGCTTCCCCCAGTGACGTATTCACCCTGGGCAAGCTGCGTCTTTCTCCCATGCGCTGACCTGCGTCTGAACCGTAGGCCGGCCGCTCCCCTCAGTTGCAGCCCCCCGGAGTCGATTCCCCGACGAATCACCTTGGGCCGAGCTGCGTCTTCTCTCAACCCCACTCCGTCTCCCGCGTCCGGCATCCGACCGTGGGCGGAGTGCGCCTGCCTGTTGCAGACAGGTCCAGCGTCAACCCCATCACCAATTACTCCCGCCGTGGATGCCGTGCGGGTCAACAACTGAAAGGAGGAGTCCATGCACGTCCGGCACGGGTAGCAGGCTTTGCGGCGCTTCTGAGGTCTTCGCTCTGAGCCTCGGCGGGCTGCCGCTCGGTCGCTGACCGCTGCGGCCCTGTCGCAGCACATTCCAACTCACAAGGGTCGTTCCCGTTCGCCGGGGACGGCCCTTCTTCTTTGCCCGCAAGCGGGCGCAGGCCAAAGGCAACACAACACAACAGAAGGAGGACGGACCGATGACGACGGCAACACAGACGACTGGCACTCGGACGACGGAGACGACGGAGACGACGACGAGGACGGCGGAGAGCGAGCTGAGGGCTGCTGCGAGGCGGCGGGGGGTCACCATGAAGGAGCTCGCGGCCATGATGGGCGTGAGCGCGGGATACCTGTCGCAGTTTGCGAACGGGGGCAGGCCGTGGACTCCCAAGATGCGCGAGAAGGTCGCGGCGGTGCTGGGAGAGGTCCCCGGCCAGGGGATCGTCTACCGACAGGGCGGCGCCGTGACCGGCGAGAGCAGCTTCATCCGGGAGCGCGCCCGCGAGATGGGCATGACCATGCGGGACCTGGCCGACCGCGCCGGGGTGTCCTACGGATACATGTCGGGGGTGGCCCGTGGCCGCGTCAACATGGGCGTCAAGGTCCAGACCCGGATCGAGTCGGCGCTCAAGGCCCCGGCCAAGATCGCTCCCGCACAGTGCGCCAACCGCCCGGCGAGCGTGGTGAGCGGGCAGAGCAGCTACGTCCGGGAGCGCGCCCGCGCCCTGGGCATGACCATGCGGGAGCTTGCCGAGCGGGTCGGGGTGTCCGCCAGCTACATGTCGGAGGTGTCCCGCGGCCGCAGGGGCATGGGCGTGAGGGTCCAGGCGCTGGTCGAGGCGGCGCTGGAGGCCGAGGCGACGGTCGCGTCCGCGCAGCTTGCCTGCGTCGACACGAAGGCCGTGTGGGACCGCATGGACGCTCACGGGTTCAGCCAGAACGAGGTCGCACGGCGAGCGGGCATCAGCTCCTCGTACCTCTCCCAGATCATGAACGGCAGGTCCACCCCGTCGGCGGGCGTCCTGAAGAGGCTGCACGCCGTGCTGTTCCGGCGCGCGAAGTCGGAGGAGCGGGTCATGCCCGCCGAGGTGAAGGTGCTGGGCTGGCGGAAGGGCGAGCGGAGCGGGATGGTGGTGCACGGCGCGGGCGGGCCGGGGCGCCGCGGCAGGTCCGGAGGCCCCGCCGTCCGGGTCGGCGGCCGGGTGCCCTGGGGCGCGAAGGCGGAGTACGCCTACCGCGCCGGGTACGACGGCGCGGGCCGGTTGTCGATGACGCCCGTCCTGATGCCCGGCTACTCCGCCATGCTCAAGCAGCCGGAGCCGGCAGCGGCATAGAGACTCGGGGGAAGGACACCGAATCGCGGTGTCCTTCCCCCGGCACGCCAATGTATGCCGCCTTTTTTGCGTTTCATCCCCTGCGGTCGCGGCTGCCTCGCCGATGCGCCGCCTTTCGCTTTGGGCTCTTGCATCGCGGCGGGGCGGCCGGTCTGAGGACCCTCGCGGAGCTGCGCTCGCCCCCGGCGGAGCCGGGCGTCCCATTCCCCGTTTCGCGCCGGATGCTCCAGTCGGTGAACAGATGGCCCAGGCCTAGGTCGTCGGCCAGGTCCAGCAGCGCCATCTGGTGCCGGAAATGGGGCCGCACCCCTTCCTTCCACCACCGCTTCACGGTGTGGGGATAGGTCCCCAGGCGGCGCGCGATCTCCGCCCACGGCAGGTCCGACTCCTCCTTGAAGCGCACCAGGCGCTCCGGGAAGTCGTCGGGGAAGACGTAGGTTCTTCTGCTGTGATGTGTGCGCTGTCTCGGCATGGACGCCGGTCCTTCCGCAGGACGGAAACCCCAGGTGGGGCGGCGTGCGGAGCGCAAGCGCCCGCAGTCAGCCCGTCCCGGAGCCCTGGGGAGGCCGCCGCCCTGCTTGCCCAAGGGCTGTGGCGGCCTCCCCGTGTGCTCATGTGTGCGGACTTTCTTCGTTGTCCTCTACCGGCCCGGACCGCTGACGGTCGGCGCCGACCCGTTGGACAGCTTTCTGCCGTCTGTCGTGCAGACGGCCCCCTAGCCCTCGCAGTCCTCGCTACCCGCTACGGGGCCTCCGGGATGTCGATGTGGTACCAGCGGGACCGCTCGCTTGTTCCGTGCTCGTTGATGGCCTTGATGCGGTAGGTGTAGGTGGTGCCGGCCGCCACCGTGTCGTCGGTGTAGGTGGTCGCGGCGCTGCCCGTGTTCGCCACCAAGACACTGAAATCGCCCCCGGTATTGTTCTCGCGGACGCGCCGCAGTATCACGTAGCCGGTGATGGAGTCGTCGCCGGGGTCGTCCCAGGTGAGGACCACCTGGCCATCCGACTCCGTGGCTTCGAGGCCCGTGGGCTTGTCGGGTACGGGCGCTGCCGGAGTGTCGATGTGGGACCAGCGCGAGCGTTCACTCGTTCCGGCCCCGTTGATCGCCTTGATCCGGTAGGTATAGCGAGTCTCAGCCGACACGGTGTCGTCGGTGTAGGTGGTGGCGGCCGTGCCCGTGTTCGCCACCAGCTCATTGAAGTGGCCCTGGGGGTCGACCCCGGGAATGCGCCGCAGGATCACGTAGCCGGTGATGGTGTCGTCGCCGGGGTCGTCCCAGGTGAGGGTCACAGAATCGTGCGACGCCGTGGCCGAGAGGCCCGTGGGCCTGGCGGGCGCCTCCGTGGGTTGCGTACCGGCCACGGCTGCCGTCGCTGCGCTGGTCAGCGCCTCATCATTGCCCGCGTCGTCGGTGAAGGTGACCTGCACCGTGGTGGCCTTGCCCTCGTCGGTGTCCGCCAGGGTGTAGGTCGAGCCGGTAGCGCCCGCGATTGCAGCGTCGTCCGCAAGCCATTGGTAGTCGTACTGGACGTTGCTAAGCCCGTCGGCGTCGACGACCCCAGACGTGTAAGCCGTCAGCGTTTCGCCCACCTGGGCCGTGCCGCTGATGGTGGGCGCGCCAGTGGCAGGGTTGTTGGCAGCGGACGCTGCCGCCACCGCATCCGTGGCCGTGCTGGACAGCGTCTCATTGTTGCCCGCGTCGTCGGTGAAGCTCACCTGCACCGTGATGGCCTTGCCCTCTTCACTATCGGCAAGGGTGTAGGTCGAGCCGGTAGCGCCCGCGATTGCAGCGTTGTCTGCAAGCCACTGGTAGCTGTAGGTGGCGTTCGTGAGGCCGTCAGCGTCGGCGATTCCTGACTTGTCGGCCGTCAGCGTCTGGCCCACCTGGGCGGTGCCACTGATGGTGGGCGCGCCGGTGGCAGCGCTGTTGTCAGATGTGTCCGCGTCTTCGGGGCATGGTTCGATCTCGTCGCCCTCCTCCACCTCCGGTACGGGCACGCCCTCCCAGTCCGATGCATTGGTCCCGTACAACTCCTCGATCTGCGACCACTCCGATGCTCCTGCACAGCTCATCGCTCGAACCCTCAGCCACGAGAGCCCATGCAGGTTGCTCACCACCGCGCTCGAACCGTGGAACGCGATGTCCACTCCCTCGGCGGGCAGGTCCAACCACTCCCCACTTTTGACGTGGTAGTACTGGACCACGTACCAACCGGCGTCCTCAATGTCCTGCCAGTCCAGCCTCACCATGCCGTGATGCAGGGTCTCCGTGTTCGAAAGCACCGGCGTGCCCAGGACCACGGGGCATGGCTCGATCTCGTCGCCCTCCTCCACCTCCGGCACGGGCACTCCCTCCCAGTCCGATGCATTGGTCCCGTACAACTCCTCGATCTGCGACCACTCCGATTCTCCCGCACAGCTCATCGCTCGAACCCTCAGCCACGAGAGCCCATGCAGGTTGCTCACCACCGCGCTCGAACCGTGGAACGCGACGTCCACTCCGGCGGCGGGCAGGTCCAGCCACTCCCCACCTTTGACGTGGTAGTACTGGACTACATACCAACCGGCGTCCTCGATGTCCTCCCAGTCCAGCTGCACCATGCCGTGATGCAGGGTCTTCGTGTTCGACAGCACCGGCGTGCCCAGGTCCACCGCCAAGCCGGACGTGGGAGTGGCGCTCACCTCCTCAGAGGCCGGTCCGTATGGTCCGTAGCTGTTGCCGTTGCCGTTCTCGGCCTTTACCCGGAAGATGTACTTCACTCCATTGGCCAGGTCGGTCTTCGTATAGGTAGTCTCTCCCGATGGGCCCCAATGCCCCTTTTTGTAGTCCTTGCCGTCTATCCTCCACTCGATGCGGTATCTCGTCGCGGGCGCGTTGCCGTTGTCGGCTGGCGGCTCCCAGGACAGGGTGACCTCCTGGTCTCCGGCGGTGACGGTGAGGTTGCGCGGCGCTCCCGGCGGGCCGTCCCCAAACACCGGCTCCTCCAACACCGGCTCCGTGGGTGCGCTGGTCAGCGACTCCTCGTTGCCCGCGTCGTCGGTGAAGGTCACCCTTACCCTGATGGTCCTGCCCTCGTCGCTATCGGCCAGGGTGTATCTGTAGCCGGTGGCGCCGGCGATGTCCGCGTCGTCGGCAAGCCATTGGTAGTTGTAAGAAACGTTGGTCAGTCCGTTGGCGTCGGCGATGCCAGAGGTGTCCGCCGTCAGCGTCTCGCCCACCTGGACCGTGCCGATGATGGCCGGCGCGCCCGTGGCCGGGGCGTTCGCCGCGCCGTCCGGGCCGGCCACCATCGCCGACACCGTGGTCGTCAGCCGCCGCTGCGGCTCGCCCTTCGTGCAGATCGCCCCGGACTCCGCGCAGTCGCGGTCCGCCTCAAGCGTGACCGCCACGTCGCCGTCGCCGTCCGGCTCCAGCGTCATATCGAACAGGTCCCGCCGGTCGTCCACGGGCACCCCGTCCGTGATCCGCCCGTTCGTCACCGCGAACGCTTCCTCGCGCAACGCCTGGAAGCTGATGCCGATGTCCTCGCTGAACGCCACCCGGAAGGTGAACGCGTCCTCGCCGTTATGCTCGCCCGGCATGCCCTCGAAGGACGCCGTCAGCGCCTCCTGCGGCTCGCTGTTGTGGATCGTGCCCGTGGCCTCGCCGTCGCGATCCCTGAGCTGCGCGCCGTCCGGGTTCGACAGCCTCAGCGTGAACGTCTCGCCATCGTCCGGCTCGGTGTCGTCCGTGATCGGCACCGTCACCGTCCGCTCCGTCTCCAGCGAATTGAACCTCAGCGTACCGCCCGTCCCCGTGTAGTCCTCGCCCGCCCGCGCCGAGCCGTCGCGCGTCGCGTAGTCGACCGTCACGATGCCCAGCCCGTGCGGTTCCAGACGCACGGTGAACGTCATCTCGCCGTCGGCCTCGTGCGCCTCGGCGTCCGCCACCGACAGGTGCGCCGCCGCCGACTGCGATCCGTCCACCCTGTGGTTGCGCTGCGTGCCCTTCCCCTTGGAGGAAAGGAGCGCCTCCTGGCCCGCCGCGTTGCGGATGCTGTCGCCGAGCACCACCTCGATCGGGTTGCCGCGGATCGCGATGCCGCTGCGGTCGACGTCGACCTCCAGCACCAGGTACGCGAACACCAGCGTGTCCGCGCCGCTCCCCGACTCGTAGTCGGCCTCGCACACCGACTCGCACGGGTCGCCCACCTCGAGCGCGAACGTCGGGTCGCCCACCACCAGCACCGGCTGGTCGAAGGTCACCGCGATGCGGATGTTCTCGCCCTCGCCGTAGGTGTCCTTCCCGTTGCCGTCCCAGCTCAGCCGCGGCGTCGAGACCACCGCGATCCTCTCGATCACCGGCTGCGTCGACAGCCCCGGCATCAGGATCGTGCCCGTCGCCGCGCCGTCCGCCACCGTCGCCGCCGTGGCGGAGCTCAGCGTCAGTTTGAACAGTTCCGGGCCGTCCCCCGGCCCGTCCGCCGGCATCCGCACCGACACCGTCGCGCGCGTCTGCCCGGGCGGGATCTCCAGCACGCCCGACGTCCCCAGGTAGTCCTCGCCCGCGGTCGCCGTGCCGTCCGCCGTCGCGTAGTCCACCCGCACCGCGAACGCCACCGCCGGCTCCAGGCTCACCTCGAAGTCCAGCGTGCGGCCCTCGCCTCGCACCGCCACCGCGTCCGCCACCAACACCATCGCGCCGGACCCGCCTTCCTCGAAGAACGCCCGCCAGTCGTAGCCGTGGCCCGGCTCGGAGTGCTCGTGGGAATGGGTCACCTCGATCGGCAGCCCCAGCTCGTCGCCCCGCTCGCTGTAGTCGTCGCCCTGGGTGCACGAGGGTTTCAGGTCGAAGCACCGGTGAATGTGCACTACCCCGTCGTGCATCCTGACGTCGGGGCCGCCCGAGATTTCCGCATTCGGGTCCTCCTGCGCGTGGTGCACGTGCGTCCCGGGCCGGCGCTTGTGTTCGTTGGCCTCGTCGAGGTGCTCGTGGCCCTCGTGCGTGTGCTCGGGATACTGTTGCCTGGAATGCGAATGCGAGTGGGTGAACTCGGCGTGCGTGTGCACGCCAGCCCGCCGCCCGCCGTCCACCATGTGGCCGGACTGCTGGCCCGGCCCGTCGTGGGCCAGCTCCGCGTCGTCGCCCGCGCCGTTGCGGATGACGTCGCCGCCGTCAAGCCGGAGCGCGTTGCCGTCGACCGAGACGCCGTTGGCATCTTGGTCGTTCTCCGTCACCACGTAGACGAACACCAGCGTCTTGCTGCCGCTGCCCGCGTGGTACTCCGCCAGGCGCGATCCGTCCACGTCGAGCGCGAGCTGCGGGGCGCCCTCGACCACCACCCGCTGGTCGAAGGTCACCGAGATGTCGACCTCCTCGTCCACCCCGTAGGTGTCGCCGTCCAGCCCCGGATCCGAGGTCACCTCGACCGAGACGATGCGCGGCGGACCCTCCGGCGTCACCGCCACCGTCGCCGGGTCGCTCTTGCCGGCGCCCGCGTCGCGCGCCCGCAGCTCGAAGGTGTACTCAACCGCGTTGTCGAGCCCCGTCACCGTGTACCGCGACCCGTTCGCTTCGCCCGGCCCGCTGTCGGGGATGTCCGTCCAGTCCCCCCAGCTCCCGCCCGTCCGGTAGCGGTACTGGTGGCGTGTGAAGCCCGAATCCGACGCCGGCGGGGTCCAGGCGAGAACCGCCTGCCGGTCGCCGGGCATGGCGCTGAGGCTGGTCGGCGGCTCCAGCGACGCCTCCTCCGGCAGGATCTCCGCCGGCAGGCCCGAGGCCGCCCGGGCGAAGGTGTAGCCCGAGTGATTCGTGGGCAGGGTCGGCTGGGTGGTCAGGTCGATGTCCACCGTCACCGCCGCCATCGTCCCGGTCGTGCGGGTCACGGTGACCGCCGTGCCGTCCACCGCGCCCGCCGCCACGGCAAGCTTCGTGTCGCTGGCCGGGAGCGAACCGTTCACCACCGTCGCCGTGAAGTCCACCGCGAACGGCGCCCCGGCGAGCACCTTCGCCCGCGCCTGGTCGGTCCCGAACTTCTCCACCGTCACGGTCAGCGGCAGCGTATCGCCGATGTTGGGGTTGTCGCCCAGGCTGAGGTCCGACACCACGCCGAGGTCCAGCGCCGTCAGGCCGGAGAACAGCCCGGCAGGGAGCGAACCGAGGTCGTTGTCGTTCAGATAAAGTTTTCTCAGCGCCGTCAGGTCGGAAAACACGGTCCCGGGAAGCGAACTCAGATTGTTCTTCTGCAGATCGAGGAGTGTCAGACTCGTCAGGCCGGAGAACAGCCCGGCGGGGAGCGAACTCAATTGGTTTTGTGGCAGCCGCAGATTGGTCAGCGCCGACGGGCCGGAGAACACGTTCGCGGGGAGCGAATCTAGATCGTTACCCGTAAGATTGAGCGATGTCAGATTCGACAGGCCGGAGAACACGTTCGCGGGGAGCGAAGTCAGTTCGTTTTTGGCCAGTACGAGTGTTTCCAGCGCCGTCAGGCCGGAGAAGATGTCCGCCGGAAGCGTGGTGAGTGGCTGATCAGTTATTACGAGCGAGTTCAACCCAGTCAGATCGGCGAAATCGCCCGACTTTAACGCCGCGATATCTGAAACCCCCGTCATTTCTGAAATGACTATTGCCGTCGTCCCCGCCAGGTCGGCCACGGTCACCGCCGCGCAATCGTCGGCTGAAACCGCAACCACGATCGCGTCCTGCACCTGCTGCGTCCGGCCGCAGATGCCGGGCGTCGGCGTCACCGCGTTCGACTCCGCCGTCGCGCTCTCGGTCGTGCCGACGAACCGCTTGAGCTCGAAGGTGTATACCGTCTCGTTGGTGAGGCCCGTCACCGTGTAGCCGTCCTCGTTCGCCCCGCCCTCCGCGCTGTTGGGGATGTCAGTCCAGTTTCCGTAGCTCCCGGCCCCCTCCTTCTGGCGGTACTGGTGTTTCGTCACGCCCGAGCCCGACGCCGGCGCGGTCCACGACAGCACGGCCTGCCCGTCGCCCGGGGCGGCGGTGAAATTCTGAGGGCCCCTGGTGTCCGGCAGGATCTCCGCCGGCAGGCCCGATGCCGCCTTCTCGAACTCGTAGCCCGTGTGGTCCGTGGGCAGGGTCGGCTGGGTGGTCAGGTCGAGGTCCACCGTCACCGCCGCCATCGTCCCGGACGTGCGGGTCACGGTGACCGCCGTGCCGTTCACCGAGGCCGCCGCCACGGCGAGCTTCGTGACGCCCGTCGGGAGCGAACCGTTCACCACCGTCGCCGTGAAGTCCACCGCGAACGGCGCCCCCGCCAGCACCTTCGCCCGCGCCTGGTCGGTCCCGAACTTCTCCACCGTCACCGTCAGCGCCAGCGTATCTCCGGTGTTGGGGTTGTCGCCCAGAGCCAGGGTTGTCAGCCCCGTCAGGCCGGAGAACAGGCCGTCGGGGAGCGACGTCAGGTCGTTGTCTCTCAGTCCTAGCTTTTCCAGCGACGTCAGGCCGGCGAGCAGCCCGGCGGGGAGGGCCGTCAGAGCGTTACCGTTCAGAGTGATCTCTTCCAGCGTCGTCAGGCCCGAGAACTGCCGGGCGTCGAGCGACGTCAGATTGTTGTCTTCCAGTTTTAGATCTTTCAGCGCCGTCAGGCCGGAGAACACTCCGGCGGGGAGCGCAGTCAGATCGTTGTCGCCCAGCCTGATCTCTTCCAGGGCCGTCAGGCCGTCGAACAGCCCGGCGGGCAGTGGTGAGGTCAGCTCGTTTTGGTCCAGAATGAGGGATGTCAGCGACGACAGGCCGGAGAACACGTTCGCGGGAAGCGAACTCAGTTCGTTAACGCCCAAATTGACCTGTTCCAGCGACGACAGGCCGGAGAACGCCCGGGCGTCGAGCGAAATCAGGTCCCCGGCGCTCAGTTCAAGGACTTCCAGCGACGTCAGCCCGGAGAACACGTTCGCGGGAAGCGTGGTGAAGCTGTTGCGGCCAAGACCGAGCCTTGTCACGTTCGTCAGTCCCGCGAAATCGCCCGTCTTCAGCGACGCGATGCCCTCGTTCGGCATCTCCAGGAAGGCCGTGAAACTCTCCAGGTCGGCGACGTTCACCCCCGCGCAGGTCCGCTTCACGCCCGCCTCCCCAAGGTAGTAGACGATGATTTCGTGCACTTTCTGCGTCCGGCCGCAGATGCCGGGCGTCGGCGTCACCGGGTCCGCCTCGGCAGCGGTGCTCTCGCCCTGGGCGTTCACCGCGCGGAGCTGGAAGGTGTGGAGGACCTCGTTGGTGAGGCCCGTCACCGTGAAGCCGGCCTCGTTCGCCCCGTCCACGCCGCTGTTGGCGATCTGCACCCAGCCCTTGTAGGCCCCGGTCCCCTCCTTGTACTGGTACTCGTGGCGCGTGACGCCCGAAGCGGAAACCGGCGCGTCCCACGACAGCACGACCTCCTCGTCGCCCACCGCCGCCGCGAACGTCGTCGGCTCGGCCGCCGTCGTCGCCCGGTTGTTGATCGTGCCCGTCGCGGTGGTGTCCGTGGTAAGCGTCGCGTTATCCGGGCTTGAAATCGTCAGCGTGAAGGTCTCGGCGCTCTCGCTCGTGTCGTCCTCCGTCGTCTGGACCTCGATCGTCCCGGTGGCGGTACTGTCCGCCGCCGCGATGGTCAGCGTGCCGCTCGCCGCCGTGAAGTCCGTGTCCGAGACGGCGTCGTCTCCGGTCGCCACCGACGTCGCGTAGTCCACGTCCACGTCGCGTCCGCTCACCGCCGACAGCGTCACCACGAACTCCACCTTGTCGCCCTCGGTCGCCGCCGCGTCCGCCACCGTCACCGTCGGCGTCGGGTCGTCGTCGACGATGGTGATGGTCGAGCGCGTCGCCCCCGCCGTCGCGTTTTCGAGGTCATAGACCTCGATCGTGAAGGTCTCGTCGTCCTCGTCCAAGGCGTCGTTGACGATGTTGTTCACACCACGAACTACGGACGTAAGGCCTGCCTGTATAGAAGGACGTCCGGAGAAAGCGACGGTTACCTTCAGGTCCGCGTCCGTCGCCGTGCCGTCCACCACTTGCCGGCTGCGGTACCGCACCCGCTTCTCGCTCGCCTCCGAAAGCGTCACCGTCCACGGGAAGCCGGGATTGTTATTAAACGTCGGGACATTGTCGGGGTTCAGATCGCCCTCGATCACCGTCATGTCCACGACGCTGATCGTCGGCGGGTCGTCGTCGTCGTCGATCGTGCCCTCGGCCGTCGGGTCCGCCGCCAGTTGCGCGAGGCTCGTCGGGGTCGGGTTCGACAGCGTCACCGTGAAGGTCTGGTCGGGCTCGTCCGTGCTGTCGTCGTTCACCGGCACCGTGAACTTCTTCGTCGTGTCGCCCTTCGTGATCGTCACCGTCCCCGTCTTCGTCGTCGCGAGATCCGCCGTACTCGCCGAGTCGCCGCTTTCGATCGACGCCGTCCAGTCCACGGTCACGTCCGCCGGAGCCGCCGCCGACAGCGTCAGCGTGAACTCCACGCCGTCGTCCTCGTCGCCCTCGGCGTCGGCGACGCTCACCGTCGCCAGGTCGTCGTTGTTGATCGTGCCCTGGGCCGTCGCGGCGGTCGACGACAGCTGCGCGTTCGACGACACGCCCGACAGCGTCACCGTGAACGTCTCGTTCACCTCGACCGTGGTGTCCGGCGCCGTCGCCACCGTGATTGTCGCGTCCGTGTCGCCGATCGCGACGGTCACCGTCCCCGTCTTCGTCGCCCCGAGGTCCGCCGCGACCGCCGTGTCGTCGGTCTCGATCGAGGCCGTCCAGGTCGCCGTCACGTCCGCCGCCGCCGCCGCCGACAGCGTCACCGCGAAACTCACGTTGCTGCCCTCGGTCGCCGCGGCGTCCGCGATGCTGAGCGTCGGCAGCGTCGCGTCGTCGTCCTCGATGGTTCCCTTCGCGGTCGGGTCCGTCTCCAGCTTCGCGTTCGACGACACGTTCGACAGCGTCACCGTGAAGGTCTCGTCGCCCTCGTCGGTGGCGTCGTTCACCACCGGCACCTCGAACGTTCCCATCGTGTCGCCGATCGCGACGGTCACCGTCCCCGTCGTCGTCGTCCCGAGGTCCGCCGCGACCGCCGTGTCGCCGGTCTCGATCGTCGCCGTCCAGGTCGCCGTCACGGCCGTCGCGGCCGCTTCCGACAGCGTCACCGTGAACTCCACTTCCCCATCGTTCTCGGCGTCCGAGGCATCCGCGACGCTCAGCGTCGGCAGCGTGATGTCACGCACCGACAGCGTGTAGGTGCCGGCAGAGGTGCCGGCACGGGCCGCCCCCAGGTAGTAGGTGCCGCCGGTCGCAGGTGTGTGGGTAATCCGGCTGTTTAAGCCCGTGCCGTCGTCGTCGTCGTCGAAAAGGGAGGTTCCGGACCCGTCGAAGAGCCCCAGGTACGGATCGTCCAGCATGCCGCGGCTGGTATCCACGCCCTCCAGGTCATACTGGTAAGTCTTGCCCGCCTCCAGATCGACGCGGAACCAGTCATAAGCGTCATCCAAGTTTTTAATGTTGCCCGTGGCCGAGGCCCCGACCTCGACGCGGCCGGAGGTGGCGGTGGTGGCGGGAAAGTCGAAGTCCGCCTCCGAGGCGCCGTTCGCGCCCAGCACGATCACCGACAGCGTGTAGGTGCCCGTCGCACCGTTCCCTGCGGCGACTACGTAGTGAGCGCCGTCCGCGAGCGCCGTGAAGATCGTCCGGGCGTTGATCCCCACGCCGCTGTCAGAGTTCCCCGTGCCCGAGATCGAATTGCTCGATGCATCGCGCATCGCGTTGAGAGTCGGGTCTGTCAGGGTGCCCCGGTTGGTGCCCGCGCCCTCCAGGTCGATCTGGTATCGCTTGTCCTTCTTCAGATCGACGCGGAACCAGTCTCTATCCGATGCGCTGGTGATGTTGCCCGTGACCGAGCCGCCGACGTCGACCTTGCCGGTGGTGGTGGTGTCGGCGGGAAAGTCGTCGCGCGTCACGGTCACCGTGTAAAACTTCGTGGTGGTGCCGTCCTCGGCCGTCACTAGTACGCCCAATTGGGTCGAGCCCACCGACAGCGCGACCTGGAAACCGTCCTCCGTACTGTCCGCGTCCGTCAGCGCGAGGTTGTCCGTGTCTAGAATCTCGACCGTCGCGCTGGCGTGGTTCGTCGTCTGCGTCACCGTCACCTCGTCGACGCTGTTGGCGACCGACGCCGTGTAGGTGTCCGTGCCCGAGGCGAAGGCCGGGCTCAGCGTCACCCCCGTGCCCAGCGACAGCCCGCTCAGCGTCGCGTCCGTCGAGAGCGTCGCCAGGTCGTCGTTGTTGATCGTGCCCTGGGCCGTCGCGGCGGTCGACGACAGCTGCGCGTTCGACGACACGCCCGACAGCGTCACCGTGAACGTCTCGTTCACCTCGACCGTGCTGTCCTCCACGGTCGCCACCGTGATCGTCCCCGTCGTGTTACCCATCGAGACGGTCACCGTCCCCGTCCTCGTCGTTCCGAGATCCGCCGCGAGCGCCGTGTCGCCGGTCTCGATCGAGGCCGTCCAGGTCGCCGTCACGTCCGCCGCCGCCGCCGCCGACAGCGTCACCGTGAACGACAGGTCGTCGCCCTCGGCCGCCGCGGCGTCCGCGATGCTGAGCGTCGGCTTCGACGACAGCGACCCGTCCACCTTGTGACCGGCCTGCACCTGCTTCTGGTCGTGTTCCAGATTGGCGTCGATGCCCCCGGGGCTCGTGATCTCGTCGTTGGCGTCGAGCTGCAGCGACTTGGTGTTGGAGTTGTGGTTGCCGATCCAGATCCCGTCGTCGTCCGAGTCGGAGGACTGCACGGTGTACACGAACTTCAGCGCCGTGCTGCCGCTGCCCGAGCGGTAGTCGGCCTGGCGCGCCCCGCTCAGGCTGAACCCGAACTGCGGATCGCCCGTGACCACGACCACCTGGCTGAAGGTCACCGTGAACTCGATCTCGTCGCCCGCACCGTAGGTGTCCTGCTCCGATCCGCCCGACGAGGTCAGCAACGGCATCGACGTGACCGCCACGTTGGCGACCGACGGCGGCCCGGTCTCGCCCCGCAGCCGCAGCGTGACGGTGTCCCCCACAGACCAGCTCAGACCGGTGCCGGTCCACTGGTAGCCGCCGGTCGGCAATTGGGTGACGTCGTCGTCGTCGAGCGCGAACGTGTCGGTGCCGACCTGGAGGTCCCAGGTGTCCAGAACCGGCTTGTCATCTTCGTCCTGAGAGTCCTCGAAAATCAGACTCAACGTCCCGGAAGCGAGCAGGACGCCGGTGATCGTATGGCTCTTGGAGTCCAGTTCGGTGTCCGTGAAATCGAAATCGTTGTCCGACAGCATGCCGCCGCCGCCCGTACCGTCCAGGTAACCGAGATAGCTCGTCCCGTCCAACGTGAACATCCCCACCGTCACCACGCCGCACCAGACGTCGCCCGTGTTCAGCGTGCAGGACGGCGTCGTGATGTCACGCACCGACAGCGTGTAGGTGCCTGCAACGCCATTCCCGGCTGCTACCAGGTAGTAGGCGCCGGCCGCGGTCGGCGTGAAGGTTATCTGGCTGTTGAAATTGTCCCCGTCGATGTCGTCATTGGAGGTGGCGAGAATCTCGGTGCCGGATGAGTCGCGGATGTTGTCCAGCCAAGGGTCTCCCAAGGTGCCGCGGCCGGTCGGCAAACCCTCCAGGTCGATCTGGTAAATCTTGCCCGCCTCCAAGTCGACGCGGAACCAGTCCTCTTCATCTACGGCGCCGATGTTGCCCGTGACCGAGGCCCCGACGTCGACCCGGCCGGTGGTGGCGGTGGTGGTGGGAAAGTCCGTGTCGGCCTCCGAGGCGCCGTTCGCGCCCAGCAGGATCACCGACAGCGTGTAGGTGCCCGGTTGGGCGCTGGGTACGAAGTAGGCGCGCACGTTGACGTCATGGGCGCCGTCCTCCGTCGGCGTGAGGATCAACCGGGCGTTGAGGCCCACGCCGCTGTCGTTGTCCCCCGCACCTTGAACCTGGTTGCCGTCAGGGTCGACGATGCTGGCCAGCCACGGGTCCGGCAGCGTGCCGCGTCCGGTGGGCGCGCCCTCCACGTCGATCTGGTATCGCTTGCCGGCTTCCAGATCGACCTTGAAGCTGTCGCCACTAGAAAGGTCATCAATAGTGTCCGCGATTGTGCCTGTCACCGAGCCGCCCACTTCCACCTTGCCGGTGGTGGTGGTGTCGCCGGGCAGGTCGGTGTCGCCTTCGGAGACGTTGCCGGAATCGTCCGGGGGATCGTCGGGCGTCATATCCGCCGCCCGCGTCACGGTCACCGTGTAGGTCTGCGTCGAGGTGCCGTCCTCGGCCGTCACCTTCACCTTGATGACGGTGTCGCCCACCGACAGCGCCACCTGGAAGTCGTCCTCCACGTCGTCCGCGTCGTCGAGCTCGTTGTCGTCCGTGTCTAGAATCTCGACCGTCGCGCTGGCGTGGTTCGTCGTCGGCGTCACCGTCACCTCGTCGACGCTGTTGGCGACCGACGCCGTGTAGGTGTCCGTGCCCGAGGCGAAGGCCGGGCTCAGCGTCACCCCCGTGCCCAGCGACAGCCCGCTCAGCGTCGCGTCCGTCGAGAGCGGCGGCGGGTCTCCGCTCGCCGCGCTGCCGTTGACGCGGATCAGGAGGGAGTTGCTGTCTTGGGTCCATGTAGTTGCGGTAGCCGCCCTAATCCGCCGCACGTTCGAGATGTTCCATCCGGCCAACGACGCCCCATCTTCGCTCCCGGATCCGACTGCCTTGATCTGAAATTCGACAGCGGACTTGTTGTAGACGAACACGACCGCGTATCTTTTCCCCGCCTCGAGCGTCGTTCCCGAAGGGTCGGTGAAGGTCGCCGTGTCTCCGTCTGAAATGCTCGACGGATTGTCCAGCGTCTGCAGGGAGCTGACCGGGAGGGCAAACTCATCGGCGGACCAGAGGCTGGCCGAAAGAAGCTTGATATCCTCCGCTGTAAGCGCGGTAGTGTTGAGGAGGTCAACCGGCACTTCGATCGACGTGAGCGTGTAGTTGCCGCCTCCACTGGCGACCGTAAACACCTGGCCTACCAGTTCGCCATTATCCACGCCGGCAACGGCATCGGAGGTCTGCCCGATATTGCTCACCAGCACGGTCGCGGTCTGCGCCTGGGCCGTGATGGGCAGGAGGAGCGCGCCGAGGATGGCGAGCAGCGCCAGGGCGGAGGCCAGCAGGATAGGGAATCGTCGTCTATTGATGTTAGTCATGATGAGTCCTCCTTGTGCTTGTGCGGGGGTATGGGACGCCAGCCCGTCCGCTCCGCAGGCGTCAGCCGATAGCGGCGCGGAGGGCGTGTGGCGTTGCATGGTTGAAGGCTGTTCCGGGTGAGTGCGGGACGTGCGAAGCCCGCCGCAAGGCGTCCTTCGAGGACACTGAAGGCTTCGGGCGCGCGCTCAGAGGGAGCGGCGATGGGAGAGGATCGGGCCTGCCGGTATGGGCCGGAGGCGGCGAGGGAGCTAGAGCGGAGGGAAAATCGGGGGGGGGGGGGGGGGGGGGAACGTCTGTGCTAGTTAGGCAGCAGAAGGCAGTCTCGAACGTGGTCGGTGCGACCAGTTTCTCCACTCCGTCTATCGGCCTGTCGAATCCCAAGTAAACACCTCCCCGCCGTACGTTGGGGCAAAGTGTCCATGAGTATGACGGAGAAAGCCGTGGAAAGTCAGTGTAATATATGCATTTTAGCGACCAATCTAGGACCAATCTTGATCAACTTTGCTTGTGTAATTGGCCGCGCCACCCTTATAATGAGGCCGCCGGGCCGTGCGGGACCAGGGGAACCGCGGGCCGGCCATGCCTGAACGGAGGTCGAGAGGATGAGGGACGCCGGGGAGCTTGAGCGGGAGAACGAGGCCCTGCGCGCCCGCCTCTCCAGGCTGAGCGAGGCCAGCCTGCGCATCAACGAGAGCCTGGACTTCGAGACGGTGCTCCAGAGGGTGCTGGACTCAGCCTGCTCGCTGACCGGGGCGCGCTACGGCGTCATCACCCTCCTGGACGAATCGGGGCGGATACAGGACTTTGTCTACTCCGGGCTGACTCCCGAGGAGAGCCGGCGGTTCGCCGAATTTCCCAACGGGATGCTGTTCTTCGAGTACCTGAGCAGCATCGGCGAGCCGCTGAGACTGCGGGACTTCCACAGCTACGTCAGGGAGTTGGGCCTGCCCGAGTTCCGCCCGCCGATGGCGGTGAGCTCGCCCCTTCCCTTCCTGGCCGCGCCCATCCGCCACCTGGGGGAGAGCGTCGGGGCCTTCTACGTCGGCGAGAAGGAGCTGGAGTTCACCCCCGAGGACGAGGCGACCCTGGTGATGTTCGCCTCCCAGGCGGCGCTGGTCATCGCCAACGCCCGCAGGCACCGGGAGGAGCAGCGGGCCAGGACCGACCTGGAGACCCTGGTGAACACCACACCTGTGGGCGTCTTGGTGTTCGACGCCAAGACGGGCGGCGTGACGTCGGTCAACCGGGAGGCGAGGCGGATCGTCAACGACCTGTGCGCGCCCGGCGGATCGGCGGAGCAGCTGCTGGAGGTGCTGACCTTCCGGCGGTTCGACGGTCGGGAGGTCTCCCTGGTGGAGTTCCCCCTGGCCCAAGGGCTGCGCACGGGGGAGACGGTGCGGGCCGAGGAGATCGTCCTCCAGGCCCCCGGCGGGCAGAGCGTCACCACCCTGATCAACGCCACGCCCATCTTCTCCGAGGAGGGCGAGGTCGAGTCGGTGGTCGTGACCATGCAGGACATGACGCCGATGGAGGAACTGGAGCGGCTGCGGGCCGAGTTCCTGGGCATGGTGAGCCACGAGCTGAGGACGCCCCTGGCCGCCGTCAAGGGATCGGTGGATACCCTTCTGGAGTCCGCCTCCGACCTGGACTCTGCCGAGATGACGCAGTTCTTCAGGATCATCCGCGACCAGTCCGAGAACATGCGCTACCTGATAGGCGACCTGCTGGACGTGGCCCGCATCGAGACGGGCGCCCTGCCGGTCTCCCCCGAACCCGTGGATGCCGCCGTCCTGGTGGACGAGGCCAGGAGCAGGTTCCAGAGCGGGGGCGGAAGGAGCAACCTGGTCATCGACCTGCCGCCGTACCTGCCCCGGGTCATGGCGGACCGGCGGCGCATCGTCCAGGCGCTGGGCAACCTGCTCTCCAACGCGGCCCACCACTCGAACGAGTTGTCCCCCATCCGGGTGGCCGCAGTGCTGGATGGCGTTCACGTCGCCTTCTCGGTGGCGGACGACGGCGTGGGCGTGCCCGCCGAGCGGCTGCCGCACCTGTTCCGCAAGTTCTCCCAGCTCGACGGCGAGGAGCGGGGACGGGCGATCGCCGGGTCGGGCCTGGGACTCGCCATATGCAAGGGCATCGTGGAGGCCCACGGCGGCCGCATCCGGGCCGAGAGCGACGGGCTTGGCCTGGGAAGCCGGTTCACCTTCACCGTTCCGGCGGTGGAGGAGACCGTCACCCTTCCCCCTCCGCCGTCACGCCGGCGCAGGACGAAGACCAGGGAGCGGCCCCGTATTCTCTGCGTGGACGACGACCCGCAGACGCTCCGGTACGTGCGGGACGCCCTCACGAAGGCGGGCTACACGCCCGTCGTGACCGGAGACCCGGAGGAGGTCTCCCGGCTCATGGCGGAGGAAGCGCCCCGCCTGGTGCTGCTGGACATGATGCTGCCGGGCAGCGACGGCATGGAGCTGATGAAGGACATCCGCGAAGTCTCCGACGCGCCGGTCATCTTCCTCTCCGTCAACGGCCAGGAGGAGGTCGTGGCGCGGGCCTTCGACATGGGAGCGGCCGACTACGTGGTCAAGCCCTTCTCGCCGACGGAGCTTGCGGCCCGGATCCGGGCGGCCCTGCGCAAGCGTGCGGCGCCCGAGCTGGCCCAGCCCTCCGAGCCCTACCTGCGGGGAGACCTGACCGTCGACTATGCCCAGCGCAGGGTGACGGTGGCCGGAAACCCCGTGGAGCTCACCGACATCGAGTACCGGCTGCTGGTCGAGCTTTCGGTCAACGCGGGGCGGGCCCTGACCCACGAGCGTCTGCTGCAACGGGTCTGGGGACCGGACAAGGGCGAAGACTCCGGGCCGGTGAGGAATATCGTCAAGAGGCTGCGCCGCAAGCTGGGCGAGGACGCGGCCAACCCGGCCTTCATCTTCGCCGTGCCCCGCGTCGGCTACCGGATGGAGAAGGGGGAGGGGCAGGAGGGGGCGTGACAGAGCCGAAAGAGGGTACGGGGCCACTGTGTTCCCTCTTTGCGTTCCTTCTCCCTGCCACGCCATACTAATCAGGCCGAGGGCATCTACCGTCCACGCAGGCCCCAATTGTGCATCCGGGCTGGGCCAGCCTAGATCCGGACGGGGAAGGGAAGGCGGGATTCGGTGCCTAGCTTGCTCGCCTCGCCCGTTCCCACTGACCCCTCCCTCTCCGGCAGGCTGTTGTGGGGCACGCTACTGTCTAACAATCTGACCTGGCTTGAATGGACCCAAACCGACTGCCCACGAATACTTAAGAGTTCCGTGTCGATTGATTCCGTCAAGTGGAAGTTCTTGATGTTGTCCAGTGCGAGGGGCTGTGGGCATGGGCGACAACGCCCACTATGCCACCGTACCATATTCATGCGGTAGCAGATTTTGGCGAGCCTGACAGGGCCAGCCACATCTCAAAGACGGTTCTGTCTATCGTCAAGTTTGGTGGGCCGGACTTGACGAAATCAAGAACCGAGGCCGATTCCGACATCGCCCCGTCGCTCGGCATGGGGACCGTGTACGTCAGCGTCGCCTCGTCTCCCATTACCTCGATGCCCTCCACGAAGTTGCGGATGAGCGCCTTGCGCTCGGGGATTGTCCCGTCCTTCAGGAAGTCCCGGAACTCCGCAACGTACCAGGCGATCTCCTCGGTGTTGGGCAGTTCCACTCTCCGCTGCTCAAGCTGGGTCTCGGCGTCGTCCCGCGCAGCCTCCAGCTGCTCCTCACGGTGCCTCAGAGACATGATGCGGGGCGACAGGACCTCCAGGGTCAACTCGCTCGTCTCAATGGCCTCATAGAGCTTCACAAGGCGCTTACGCACGTCTGATAGCTCCGCCTCGACGACCTCCAGCCTGCCCGACAACTCACCCGCCATCGCGTCGATCTCCTCCGCCACCAGCGTCACCAGGGCCACGATGGTCTCCTCGTTGAGGATGCGCTCCCTTATCTTCTCCACCACGAACGTCTCCAGCTTGGGCGCGTTCAGGTAGCGGGCGCTGCACGTGCCCGCGCCATCCCTGAACAGGGTGCCGCAGATGTAGTAGGCGAACTGGCCGCTCTTGGCTCCCTGGGCAGAGTACGGCCTGCCGCACACCCCGCACTTGAGCAACCCGCTCAGCAGGTAGGGGCTTCCCACCCTCGCGGGCCTCTGCACCTTCGGGGCTCGCTCGCTCATCGCCTGCTGCACGTCCTCGAACAACTCCCTCGACACCAGCGCGGGCCACGCTCCCTCGACCCTTACAGGCTCCTGGGCCTTCTCCCCCTTGCTGTTTCTGCCCCAGACGGCGGTGCCGGTGTACGCCTCGTTCCTCAGCACGTAGTGGAGCGTTCCCTTGTACCAGCGCTTGCCCCTGTTGGTGACGCCCCGGTCGTTCAGCTCCTTGCATAGCTCCTTGAGACCGCTGCCCCGCAGGGACTTCTCGAATATCTCCTTCACCACCGGGGCGGTGGCCGGGTCAACCTCCAGGGTGGGGCGCTCCTTCGCCCCGTCGCTGACCTTGATCTTCCTGTAGCCGAAGGGGGCGTTGGAGCCGAGGAAGAAGCCCCGTGACGCAGCTTCCCGCATCCCCCGGACGACCTCCTGCGCCAAATTCTCGCTGTAGTATTCGTCGACGCTCTCGATGATTCCCTCTAGGAGCCTGCCGGTGGCGTTGTCCTCGGCCTGCTCGGTGATGGACACCACGCGGATGCCCTTGCGTCGCAACTGGGACTTGAAGGCGACGGCGTGCTCCCGCTTCCTGGTGAAGCGACTGAATTTCCATACGAGAATCACGTCGAAGGGAGCCTTCGGCTTGCTTCCCTCCTCGATCATCTCCCGGAACTGTGGCCTGTCGGCGACGCGGCCGCTCTCGGCTTCGTCCACGTACTCGCGGGCCACGGAGTAGCCGTTGGCTTTGGCGTACTCCTTGAGCGCTCTGAGCTGGGCGGACACGGACAGGTCCACGTCCTGGCGGTCACTGGACACCCTGGCGTAGAGCGCCGCCGGCGTGAGCGGCTGTAGGTGCTTCTTCATGCTGTCCTCCTTCAATCTCCCTGTGAATCTTCTTGTTCGGCATGGCGAGCGCGGAGCCTCTCGTACCGGATGGTCCGCAGCCACTCCCGCTCTTCCATGTAGTTGCGAAGGGCCTCCCGAATGAGCTCACTCATGGTGCGGCCCTCGTCGCGCATCACGTCCTGCACCTGCTCGGCCATCTCCGGTGGCAGGGAGAAGGTGATCGTCTTGGTGTTCCTGTTGATGAGCCTGTTGGTCATAAGCTGTCTTACTCTCTATCATCGGTCATCCGGTGGGTCGCTGTCAACGAATTCTTAGCTAGGAACATTACTCACGGCCAAAGTACACCGGGCTTAGGACCGCGACAGGGATTTGGTCCGAGCGGTCATGCTCTGACTACACACTTCTCGCTTCCCGCCGTGACTAGGATGCAGAGAAGCGTTGAATGACAGCTCTTGCTGCTTCGTCGAGACCTGGGAGAAGAGTTTCGCCTGTGATGTTCAGAAGACTCAGGTCAGCCAGGAGGTTCCGCTTGTGCTTATGAGGCACTTTCAGAGGATAGTAGTCGTAGACTGGAACATCGTCGTTCCACCTCACAATTTCGTCGCGCTCGAACCGCTCGTGGAAGGCCGAAACCAAGAAAGCTCCTGACTGTGCCCGAATGCGCTCGAACGATTGCTGTGGCTCGACAACGAAGACACGAAACAAGTCCCTGGGATCGATCCGATCTTCAAAGTAAGGTTTTTCCTGACGTATGAAGTGGTTGAGGCGGCGCTTTGCAAATGAGTAGTCTGGATTACCTGTTGCTTTGTCGGACCCAGCCGCTTCTTCCTTTCTACCCAGCAGGATACTTTGTTCGTCATTACCAAGCTTGGCGAAATTGGCAATGACGCTGATTCTATCACTGTTAAATGGTCTGATCATGTCCTTGGGCACTGCAAAGACATGGAGCCGACCGTCCTCTTTGTCGCAGTTGCTGTTGGCAACCTCAGCACCGGACTTGGTGCGGTCGTTGCAACACGTGCAGCCCTTGCTAGCGTGGAACATGGCGACGAGGGGATTGCGAGTGATGTCTAGGAGCCGCGTCTTGAGCCCGTGATGCTGTGCTAGGACCCACTGCCCGAGAGCCGAGGACAGTCCGTTGAATTCCTCCGGCCGGCGCGACATGAGGTCGAAGATCATCTCGCCTTCCGCTTGCCGAAGCCTATCTCCCTCCTTCGTGGCCGATCGCAGCACAGAGGGACGTAGCTCCCATGCATTGCAGCTACAGCGTTCGCCCCTGAAATAGAGAGTCATATTTTCAACAATCCGACCTCTATCCAATTGCCGCAACTGAAGTGCGTTCGTGGGTATCCGTACATCGCGGCGGTAATGGTTCGAGAGGACTTGGCAGACCTTTAGCAATTCCGCTACATCTGATACCTGGGACGGTAACTCTGGAGCGCTCCTCATCATTCCGTCACGGCGAGGATATAGGTGAGCTGTCCAAGGTTCTGCTCTATGAAGGTTTGTTCGGAATAACTTCGCATCACGAAGATCGGCGCCCTGAATCTCAGCAGCAGTGAGATCAGCGTCACTGAGGTCAGCACCATCCAGATGTGCACCCCTAAGATCTGAAAGAGTGAGGTTGGCGTCGCTGAGGTTGGCGTCAAAGAGCCGAGCGTGTCGAAGGTCGGCATTGAAGAGATTGGCACCACGAAGGTCGATACTGTTAAGGCGCACCTGCCCATCGTTGTCGAGTTGTTCCCTCTCTCGAAACTCCTCAAGAAAATTCAGACGTGACAGATCTGGAACGAAATCCTCTGTTTGGCGCCTCGTGTTCCACGCTTCGACACCTTTGAGAAGCAATGCAGTATGCTCGGGATCTGCCATCAATCTCCTTACTGAAAGTAAATTGACAAGCTCGCTTGGAATTGCACTAGATCCTCAAGGGGTGCACAGTGAGGCAATCCGGTCTCCGGCTTTACACCAACAGTGCCTTCTGAATCAAAATCGGGGGCTATATTCTGCATATTCTGAAACACTCGGAGAGACAACTCAAGCAAAACATTCTTCGGGCTAGTTCCGGACGGGTACGGATGGTATGTACTGCTCCGTCAAAGGATATCTGGATTCTAGTATCGGATTGCGGAATATAAACACCGCAGAGGCAGCGATGAAGTACCTGGTCATCGCAACCAGAAACATGGAGTGTATAGGTCTTGCGATTACCCTCTTGGCATTGGCGTTCCTCTATGTGCTTCATCTCGTCACCACCCTCTAGCTTCTCGGCTGCTGCACCAGAAGTCGAGGCTACAGCCGACTTATGGCGCAAAGCCCCGGTCTGCGTTGATAGCCTTTGGTTCAGTTTCATTCAGGCAGCAGTGACCTCGACCTTGAGGCTGCGGCCCACCGCTCGGAGTGCCTTTTGGACCTGACTCATGTGGGAGCGATGGTCGGGGTTGGTCAGCTTGCGTACAGCGGACTCGCTCACGCCCAGCCTGTCGGCAAGTTCCACATTGGTGATACGCTGCGTCTTCATTGCCGAGTACAGGGCGAGCTTGGCGGCAACGACAGTCGGTACGGGCACTGACACTTGAGTGTCAACCGCCTCGCTGGGAGCGGGGATGTCCCACTTCTCGTGGACATATCCGGCCAGGGCCGTAGCCAAGGCGTCCTCCGCCATTGCCAGAGCCTCGGAACGGTCTCTTCCGCCGGTGATGGCCTCGGGCACGTCCGGGAAGGTGGCTACCAGTCCTCCATCTTCTTTATCGGGGGTCAGTTGACATGGATATGCGTAGATCATGGTTCAGAACTCCCTTCGGTCAATGTTCAACTGACGCAGCATCGCGGCCAGAATGCCCTTCTTCAGCTCGCCTCGCTGCACCGTGGTGAACCGGGAGCCGACGTAGACTCTGCCGTGACTGCCTTTGCCGTGAGTCGGGTCGAAACGGAAGGCTCGCCCTGTCCTGCGGGCATACTCCCTGGCTCGCCCGATGAACTCACGGCTGGTCATAAGTTGATTATCGCACCTTTATATACGAATGACAAGCCGGGACTGGCTGGATCGAAGGACGACGGGATTCGCTCGCTGGGGATTCGTCCACAGGATGCGATCTAGGCAGCGTGTGGTGGACGAGCACGGCGGTAAGTATCCACACGGGCTCGTCCATAGGCCCCTCACAGGACGGGGGATTCGCCGAGGCTGTAAAGGTGTCATACCCGTGTATAGGAGATCACTCATGGAGGCAAGTCGGACCCTCGGCGGTTCCGAAGCTGAAGTCGGGGTGAAAGGGCCTGCCTGCCAAATCGGAGCGAGCAATTTGGAGCCGTATAGCCAGGGTCTTCAGGGGAGCGTCGCGTAAGGTCTGATTCCTCAATAGCGGGGGTCCAGTTCCCAAAAGGGAAGTCATCAATCGGATGGTCCCAGCCGCATTTCGGCCACGTCGGGGCAAGATCGACCCTCCTCGGGGCGATTCGTAGCTGAGCAGGCCGTCCGGGGGCCGTCAATTTCCGATTCGGGGGCCGGATCTGATGTCATACCCGTGTACAAGGATTTGCGTCAGTTCCCAAAAGGGAAGTCGGAGGGTGTTTTGAACCTGAAACAGGCTGAAAAGAGGGAAGTCGGGGCGGGCGCCAGGTATGAAACCACGTCCCGGCCCGACCCGGAGCTAAATGGGAGCGAGCAGTCCGGGAGACCGCGGAAGCGATTTGGGGGAGGGTTCACTTCCCCTACAGGAGCCCAAAGAGATGTGGGGGTGGGTGACGCGGTGAGCGGCATGTCGGAGACCCCTGGGGCTTCTCCGTCGGACGTTGGACTGTAGGTTGTGTGCCGGGGACACAGTGCGGGGGCTGTTAGCGGTGCCGGGCATTTCGACGCTGGTTCCATCAGTCGTTCATTCCCCAGCCTCGCCCTCATTCGGCGTCTCCGGCGCAGCTCGGGACCGGGCCGCCTGCTCGCGCAGATGGGCGCGGGCGATAATGCGGGCCAGGATGCGAAGCCCACGCCGGACCGTCTCCCGCTGCTCGG
Organism: Dehalococcoidia bacterium; assembly: GCA_965217705.1. GTDB lineage: Bacteria > Chloroflexota > Dehalococcoidia > Lucifugimonadales > CATOSD01 > CATOSD01. The sequence continues at coordinate 1,103,288 of CBDCJA010000002.1, forward strand.
CGGAGTACGTCGGCGATCCCGGCTTCGCCGTCGCCCGGCGATTGGTCGATGGTCTCCGTCCGTTGGCGCTTCTCATCCGCTCTCCCTGTGGCTGGGCGTGTCGTGGGCCAGGTTTCCGCCGTCCAGTGTGAGCGGTCGGGAAGCCCTGTATAACTACCTATGAGGGCGCTCACGCGAGCGCCCCTATAGGGCCTCGGTCGGAAAGCTCCTCGGGTAATGCCTTCTGGGTGTACAGAGAAATGACCTTGGTTGCAAAAATGCAAGTCGAGTCGTTTCGTAGCTGAAACAGAGGGAAATCGTCCCCTTCAGGACCCAAACAGTGAACACTTTGACTTAAGGGCACGTTCCGGTGAGCACTTGCATAATGCGTAGCTGAAAGTTGCATTTGTGTAGGCGAGCGAGATCGAGGCCAAGTTGCAAAGGCCATAGCTGGCAGTTGCATTTTTGCGCGGCATCGGGAGGGCTGGAATCGGGGGTTGGCGGGGACGCCCAATCCCCAAGGTGGGAGCGGTCCATGATCCGAGCAGGGGAGGCATGGCCCTCATAACACCCCGCACATGTGCGCGCCCTTATGCGGTCCGCCAACACGGGGAGCGGCCACGCAGTAGTGGGGGTGTACAGGAGTTTGAGTTTGGTAACAGAATGGCGAGAGTCGTGATTTCGTAGCTGAAGCAGGGGTAAATCGCCTCCCTACAGGGCGTAAACAGTGAACACTTTTAGAAAGGGTGCGTTCCGGACGGCAATGACATCGCCAAACGTGGGGAATGACATCGGCGAGCCGGTTGGAGCGGCGTCCCAATGACATTAGGCCCCCGAAAAGGCGATTGAAGTGGGGGTGCGTTACGTCCCTTGAAGACGGAGACGGAAACCGGGGTGACGGGCCGACAGCGCTTCCTCTACCTCAGCACGAACCACCACAGGAGGACGCTGCCGACCAGCAGCACGAGCAGCACGAAGGCGGCCACGCGGAAGACGTTGAGCGCCATCGTCGTCACCTCGTGGTCGGAGACCGCCCTCTGGTGCTTCCTCTCAAGTTCGTAGTACGGCCCTCTGGCGGTGGCTGCGGACTCCCTGGCCTCGTCCCGCTCCCGCTCCAACTCGGACGCCCGAAGCTTCCACTCGGATACGCTCTGCTCCAACTCCCGCACGGTCCCCTCAAGCTCATGCTCCCTGTTGATCGTCCGGCGCAGCAGCTCCTCGTCGGTGATGTACTCTCCCGCCATCCGCACGAACACCCGGCGGCCCTCCCTGCGGACCTCGACCTCCCCCTGCCTGATCTTTCGGTCCAGGGTGGACAGGGAGATCTCCAGCTCCTCCGCAGCCTCCGCTTTCGTCACCCAGCGGACGGGCTCATCCATCGCTCTTTTCCTCGCCCTGCGACTGACGCCTCCGCCTCCAGTTGAACAGACGCAGACCCCGCCCCTCAGCGTCGGGCGCATCCGCCGACTCCTGGCTGATAGCGTCGTCCTCGGGCTCCCGTGCCGCCTCCAGGGCCGCCACGCGCTCAGTCAGATGCTCCACCAACGCCGCCAGTTCGTGCACCGCTTCGAGCGCCACCTGTATCCTCGCCTCCAACCTGTCCAGCGGCGGCGTCCTCTCCCACTCCGGGTCGTCCAGGTTGGCCATGAGCCGCCGGACGGCAAGGGCCATCTGGCCCGTCAACCGCTCCCGGCGCAGGGCCAGCGCCACCGTCTTTCGGTTCACACCCAGGAGGGCCGCCGTCTTGCGCTGTCCTTCCCGCTCGACCAGCCACTCCACGACCCACTTGAGGTCGGGCCTATCGTCGTCGGCCCTCGATGCCCGTCCGTCACTCATTTCCATCCTATACAGGGGTGGCCCGCTTTTGCAATTTCATCCACTTTTCGCCGGAACCAGCCCTTACTCAAAGTGTTCACTGGTTCCCGTCAATTTCCTCCAAACGTGGCGCAAATTCCTAGCTGGCCGGCCCAGGATGTCCGTTTCTGCCCGCCCACCAAAATCGCGTCGCCCTCCCCCACATCGTTTCGCGCCAAAACTGATGGACCAAACTGGGCCGCGGATGCCGCCGACACGCCAAATCCTGCCCCGATCGGCTCTGCGGACACGCCGGACAGGTTCAGCCATAGCTAGTTCCCTCCCTATCGGCTGACACGTCAGAGTTCCCAAAGCGCAATCAAGTTGTCATCAGACTCGCCAGCTATTTTAGCATGGCATCCCATTTTGCACCCTGACCGGTCAGGCGACACGTCAACCCCGTTTCGTAGCTAAAACAGGGGTGATTTGGGGTCGGCAGACCCCGGAAATCACCCCGCTGATGCCATTTTGTACCCCCCAGACAGCATGAAGGGCAGATAGGGACGTATCGTCGCTATCTATGTATCACCCCCTATAGGACTATCACCCCCCTACAGGACAGGGCGCATCCGGTGGTAGAGACTGTCCCATTGGTAGGCGCTCAAGCTGGACAGGGGCAGCCTCGGTGACTCCGGTTCCCACAGTGGACGCCATGATCTTCCCAGTATCCCCGTGTGTGACAGGACGGGCACGCAGGACACGAGGACGGGCACGGTCATAAGAGTCATATGGGCCGCTGTGCTCACGTAGGTCGCCTCGACCTCCTCGGTGTCCACGACGAACAGGGTGACGGGGTACGGCGGCTGGTCCTCCCCCGGCTCGTTGGCATGGTAGTAGCGCGTGTAGGGTCTCAGGCGGGCAATGACTCCCCTGGGGTGACGGGCGCGAAGCTCGTGCTCGAAGTAGAACGGTATCCGAAGGCCCTGGGCGGTCATCCGCCCCACGGCGTCGGGGGCGATGGCGGAATCGCCCCAGTTGTAGGTTCGGTCGGACCTGGCGGTAGGGACGGACCACTCCAGCTCGCTGTGGGGGTCGGCCCTGGCCTCGGCCTGGAGCTGCGACAGGAACCACGTGATGCCGTCGGCGTGCTTCGTCTGCCGCGCCCACGTCTCGATGCGGTGTCCCACGTGCGGTCTCCGGCCCTGTTTGTCGGTGGTGAGGGCGGTGCTCCAGATGCCCCGCGTGGTCGGAAGCTCTGCCCGGTCCCGGTGGGTGACGTAGCGAATGCCCTCGGCGGACAGGGTGTAGCGAACGTTGCCCCGTTGTCCGTGTCGCTCGACCAGGCCCCATGTATCGACGAGGCTGCGCATCATCTGGCTGACCCGTCCCTCGGAGACGCCGAGCCAGAGGGCGAGGTGCTCACGGGGGATCATCGGGTGGTCGGTGATGAGGTCGAGCGTTCGCTTCTCAGCGGGGCTGACGCCGAAGGCCGGCGCAGCCTGCGCCATCCGCTCGGGACGGGGCAGCGACGCCCGCTTCCGCTCCGGTGATGCGGTGGAACGCCTTCCGCCGGGTCTGCCGTGGGAGCACACCGTCACCAGTGTGGAGTGCGAGAGTCCGAACAGCCCCGTGGGTTCGCACCAGATGCGAAGGTCCCGTCTTTCGAGGGACTCCCTGGACTCCACGGCGATGAAGCAGTCGCGAAGGTCGTTGTTGATGCAGAACCTCGCCGTCCGCCGCAGCTCCCATGCGCTCGGCACAAGGATCAGCACGGTGTCGGGACGGCGGGTGTAGTCGTACTGCGCGATGGCTCTCAGCCGGTCGTAGAGAGACCGGCGCCGCAGGGCCAGGCCCTGGCGCACCACGCCGAAGCTGCGGCCGTCGTGCAGCGTGATGGTGGCGTCGAAGCGGCCCCTGCGGTGGAACTCCACGCGGGACCTGAGCCCGTCGATGCCGGGGGACATCGAGGCGGCGAGTCGGTAGACGGCGGCAACCGCGTCCATCCGGCGGATGAGCAGCGTCAGCCACTCCCTGGACACGGCGTAGGCCCGCACGAAGTCCGAGGGGGTCGCAAAGCCGAGCAACTCCGCAGCCTGTCTGATACCGTTGGCCGTCAGGAAGTATCTCTGGCTCGACGGCAGGTGGGCGGTGCCGTGGCTCACTCGTCCGACGATGCCGTCGGCCAGCAGGTCGGACAGTGCTCGGTGGACGGTCGCGTGAGGCTCGCCGAGGACGCGCGACAGCTCCGCCGAGTCGATGAACGGCATCCGGCTGAGGGAATCGAGTAGTAGTCGGTCGGAGAGGGCCATATATCGAGCGTAGCAAAAGAGGGGCGCGCTGTGCATCCGTCACATGGCAGTGCCGGTGTGTGGGAAGGCAGCGGACGCCGTTCTCCTGGGCGGAGTTCCCCGGCCTCCGCCGGGGCAGGCTATGGCCGAGGAGCCGGTGGAACCCAGGGGCCGAAGCCTTAAACAGCAGCGGGAGACGGAGCCGGTCGGCGCGGGACGCTAGACCGGAAGACTCAGGGGGAGGATGACATGACGGTTGACACGGTTCAGCCGCAGGCGGCGAGTGTCATCAGCAGAACCGGCGCGATGGCGGGCAGCAACAACGCTCTTAGATCTGGAGCAGCCCGCCAAGTCGGAAGGGCCGCCGAGCGGAAGAAACAGAAGCCGTCATGAAAGAGGATGAGCGGTTTCGGACCCGGCTACCCGCCGCTTTGCTATCCGGGGACCAATTCAGGCCGCTATGCGCGCTCCGCGCTCTTCACGCATAAGTCTCGGGCGTGGTGCTCAGGAGTCTGGACAGTCCGGGATTATGTACTGGCCTTCTATCTCATTGCGGTCGAAGAAGTACGTGTAGATATCGAGACTGTCGCACAACTCCGAAGGTATCTCTCCAGTCAACTGGTTGTTGCCCAGTTCAAGGGTAGACAGGTTTTCGAGGTTGCCCAACTCCGGGGGTATCTCTCCGCTCAGCTGGTTGTCCCAGAGGGAGAGAGACTCCAGGCTATCCAGGTTGCCCAACTCTGAAGGTATCTCTCCGGTCAACTGGTTCTTACTGAGGTTCAGGCTTATCAGGGCTTCATAGTTGCCCAACTCCAGGGGTATTTCTCCGCTCAACTGGTTCTCACTGAGGTTTAGGTTGGTCACGTTGGTCGCCAACCCTGACGGTATCCCCCCGCTCAACTGGTTCCCAGCGAGGTTCAACTCGTACAGGGCGTGCAATTCCCCCAGTTCCGGCGGAATCTCTCCGGTCAACTGGTTCCCAGCGAGGTTCAACTCGTACAGGGCGTACATTTTCCCCAGTTCCGGCGGAATCTCTCCGGTCAACTGGTTCCCAGCGAGGTTCAGTCGCGACAGTATTTCGAGGTTGCTCAACTCAGGCGGAATCTCGCCGCTCAAGGCGTTGTCGAAGAGGTCCAGCGCTGAAACGCGCCCGTCGTCGTAGGTGTAGACGCCCTCCCATTCGCCGAGGGGAGCGCCGCTCAGCCAGTTGTCGCTGTTCTCCCAGTTCTCACCGTCCGTTGCGTTGTAGAGGGCAACCAGGGCTTCCCGGTCCGTTTCGGCGGAGCCGGAGGCCGCGGGCGGCGCTGTCGCAGCCGGAGTAGACGCGGTCCGGTCGGGGCCTGTCACGCCGGACGGCTCATCAGAACCGCAGGCCGCGAGCGCCACCGTAAGGGCCAGCGCAAGGACAACGCTCAACAGGGTCACGTATCTTGTCGTGCGTGTACTGGTAATTTTCTTTCTCTCCCGGTCTTGACCAGCACCATATATCCACAGATTCATACGTATCCTACAGCGGAGTCGCTCTGGGTGTCAATGCTGAGACACCGGTTTCGCCACTCCCAAATATGTGTTGGCATGTCGGCTTCCGCGGGGATGAGCGGGCGCCCCATGCGCCATAGCCAGCACGCGCTGGGAGCGCCTTCTGGACAATATGCCGTCCGTTCCCGGCTGAGGGCGCGTGGCTTCAGCAGAAGGGCAGGCCGCCAAGGGCAGAGTAGTTAAAGCCCAACAACGAGGCTGCCAAGCTGCTTGGCACGCACCCGCTCAACTCGTTGCCGACGAGGTGCAGCCCTCTCAGGTTGGAGAGGCTGCCCAGCTCCGCCGGTATCTCCCCGCTCAAGTCGTTGCGGCCGAGGTACAGATCTGTCAGGTTGGAGAGGCTGCCCAGCTCCGCCGGTATCTCCCCGCTCAAGTCGTTTTCGTGGAGGTACAGCCCTCTCAGGTTGGAGAGGCTGCCCAACCACGCCGGTATCTCCCCGCTCAAGTCGTTGTAGCGGAGGACCAGTACCTCCAGGTTGGAGAGGCTGCCCAGCTCCGCCGGTATCTCCCCGCTCAAGTCGTTGCCGCTGAGTTCCAGATATGTCAGGTTGGAGAGGCTGCCCAGCTCCGCCGGTATCTCCCCGCTCAAGGCGTTTTCGTGGAGGTACAGCCCTGTCAGGTTGGAGAGGCTGCCCAGCTCCGCCGGTATCTCCCCGCTCAAGTCGTTATCGCTGAGGTTCAGCAATGTCAGGTTGGAGAGGCTGCCCAACAACGCCGGTATCTCCCCGCTCAAGCCGTTGAAGTTGAGGTCCAGCTCGTCGCCGCTGAGGTCCAGCTCTGTCAGGTTGGAGAGGCTGCCCAGCTCCGCCGGTATTTCCCCGCTCAAGGAGTTGTCGTGGAGGTACAGCCCTGTCAGGTTGGAGAGGCTGCCCAGCTCCGCCGGTATCTCCCCGCTCAAGCCGTTGAAGTTGAGGTCCAGCTCTGTAACGCGCCCGTCGTCGTTGGTGGTGACGTACTCCCATTCACCGAGGGGCGCGTCGCTCAGCCAGTTATCACTGAACGTCCAGTTCTCACCGTCTGTTGCGTTGTAGAGGGCAACCAGGGCTTCCCGGTCCGTTTCGGCGGAGCCGGAGGCCGCGGGCGGCGCTGTCGTAGCCGTAGGTCGCGGCGCAACGGTGGCAGTGGGCGCGTCCACTGACCCCGGCGTGGTAGGCGTCCGTGCGGGGGAGGCCGGCGTCTCCGTTGGGGAGGCCGGCGTGTCCGTTGGGGTGGACGCGGTTCCGCCGGATGGCTCATCAGAGCCGCAGGCCGCGAGCGCCGCCGTAAGGGCCAGCGCAAGGGCGGCGAATCCCGCAAGCAACATCCATGCAGAGCGTCCGGGGACGAGGTTATTCATCACTTTGTCGCTCCTTTCAATAGTCATAGGCCCGGCTTCGCCAGCGCATCTATCGACCGGACGAACGCCAAGCGACTATCTCCAAACTTTATTGGCCAAGAAACTTGATCTAGTATATGCCCCGTTCCATATGCAATGTATAAATATCACCCCTTTGTCTATATGAATACTTGTACAATCTTGCTCCCGGACGGTATATGGAGGCGGTCGATTACGTGGTCAAGCCCTTCTCGCCGATGGAGCTTGCGACAAGGATCAGGGCGGCGCTGCGCAGGCGGGCCGCGCCGCATCCGGCCGAGCCGTCCGAACCCTACTCGCTGGGAGACCTGACCATCGACTACGCCGGACACCGGGTGGCGGTGGCGGGGCGTCCGGTGCGGCTGACGCCCATCGAGTACGAGCTGATCTTCGAGCTTTCGGTCCACGCCAGGCGGGTGTTGACCCACGACCAGCTGTTGCAACGGGTCTGGGGTCCGGAGAGGACCGGCGAACCCTGGCTGGTCCGCGAAGTGGTGAAGAGGCTCCGCCGCAAGCTTGGCGACGACGCCGGCAACCCCGCCTACATCCCTACTGAGCCGAGGGTGGCCTACAGTAGGGAGCCCACATTGACGGAGTTGGCCTTGGAGCGTATCCTTGGACAGTATCCAAGGGCTATTCAGAATAGCTTGTTGGGAGGGAGATGACAATGGCTTCAACCGATCGCCTGCTGCCGACGGGCGAATGTTGGTGCGGGTGCGGCAGCGATACGGCCATTGGCTCGTTTTTCCTGCCGGGCCACGACAAGACCGCCGAGTCAGCGGTGATCTCCGTCGAGTACGGCGGAGTCCCGGAGTTTCTGGACCGTCACGGCTATGGACCCGGTGGCAAGAATGCCAGGGAGGAAGTTGCGGAGTGGCGAGCCAAAGGAAAGCGAGTGAGGTAAGAACTATGGCTACTACTCAGGCAGCAAGGCAAAGGAACGACACCATCAACACGGGCTACGAGGCCGAGTACTGGCGCATGGCCGACGCCCTGCGAGGCAGCATGGACGCCGCCGAGTATAAGCACGTCGTCCTCGGCCTGGTCTTTCTCAAGTACATCTCCGACGCCTTCGAAGAGCGCCACGCCGAAGTGCTCGCCGAATTCGGCAAAGATGCCGCCGAGGACCGCGACGAGTACATCGCCGAGAACATCTTCTGGGTGCCTCCCGAGGCACGATGGCAGTATCTCAAGAACCAGACGCGTCAGCCCGGCATTGGGAGATTGATTGACGATGCCATGATCGCCATCGAACGGGACAACCCGGCGCTCAAGGACGTGCTGCCCAAGGACTACGCCCGGCCCGCTCTGGACAAGACCCGTTTGGGGCAGGTCGTCGACATGGTGAGCAACATCAAGGTCGGCGGCGCCGAGGCCCGCGCCACTGACGTGCTGGGCAACGTCTACGAGTACTTCCTAGAGCAGTTCGCCCTGGCCGAGGGCAGGAAGGGCGGCGAGTTCTACACCCCACGCTCGGTGGTGCGCCTGCTGGTGGAGATGCTGGAGCCGTACCAAGGCCGCGTGTACGACCCGTGCTGCGGCTCCTCCGGCATGTTCGTCCAGTCGGTGGAGTTCATCCACGCCCACGCCAGCGGCAACGGCAACGCCGGAAGAGCCAAGGGCGACATCTCCATCTATGGCCAGGAGTCCAACTACACGACATGGCGCATGGCCAGGATGAACCTTGCGATTCGGGGCATATTAGGGCAGATCGAACATGGAGACAGCTTCCAGAACGACCGTCACCCGGATCTGCGGGCTGACTACATCCTCGCCAATCCGCCCTTCAACGTCTCAGACTGGGGCGGTGACCGGCTGCGTGACGATAAGCGGTGGGAGCACGGCGTTCCGCCTGCCGGCAACGCCAACTTCGCCTGGGTGCAGCACTTCCTGTACCACCTTGCGCCACGGGGCATTGCAGGCTTCGTCCTCGCCAACGGTTCCATGTCATCGAACCAGTCCGGCGAGGGTGAGATTCGCAAGAACATCATCGAAGCTGGGCTGGTGGACTGCATCATCGCCCTGCCGGGTCAGCTCTTCCGGTCCACCCAGATACCCGCCTGCCTCTGGTTCCTGCGCCGGGGGCGACAGGAAGTAGACCACCGGGGCGAAACGCTCTTCATAGACGCCCGCAAGCTGGGGCACATGCTCGATCGCACTCGCAGAGACCTTTCGCAGGAAGACATAGCCCGTGTCGCCGACACTTACCACGCCTGGCGCGGCAAGGACGCTGGCGAGTATGCCGATGTCCCCGGCTTCTGCAAGAGCGCAACGCTAGAGGAGATACGAAAGCACGGTCACGTCCTTACCCCCGGCCGCTACGTCGGCGCGGCTCCGCAAGAGGACGACGGCGAACCCTTCGAGGAGAAGATGGCCCGTCTCTCCGTGCAATGGCGGGAGCAGCAGGCCGAAGCCCAACGGCTGGACGCAGAGATCGAAGCGAACCTGGCACGGCTGGGGTTTGGGGCTAGCGAGGAGGACGCGAGATGATTCCGGTTGTAGAGGGCACACGGCGTTGAGGCATGAGAGCAATGCAGTACTCAGTGGTAGTCCATCAGGCCGAAGAAGGGGGATTCTGGGTGGAGGTCTCGGCATTGCCGGGCTGCTACTCCCACGGCGAATCCGTCGAGGAGGCCCTGGGAAACGTAAGGGAAGCCATTGCGCTGTACCTGGATGTACTCAGAGACGAAGGGCAGGATGCGCCAAGGGATGCTGACGTGGTCCATCAGGTAAGTGTAGTGGTGTAGTAACGTCGAGACAGCTGCATGAGGGAAGATAATGACCGTCGATGAGCTGATACGGCTGCTGGCGAAACATGAGCCCGACCTGCGGGTGGTTGTGAACGGCTACGAGGACGGCTACGACGACCTGTCGCCGGGGCAACTCGCCGTGGTCAGAATGGCCCTGAACACAGGGAAAAACCGGTGGGAAGGTCAACACGGGGATCCGAACCGTCTAACTGACGATACCGATGTGGTCGAGGCGCTTGTCCTGCGGCGAGTGTCGAACTGATGAATATGGCACGAGAGCCTGAACAGAACTACACAGTTGTGCATAGCCCTCGGATACAACTGGCGAGGGGGAAGTGGCACAAGTACGATGTAAGTGCACTCATTGAAGAAGAGATTCTTGTCATAGGTGACGGCTACAGGGCCAAGAACTCTGAACTCTCAAGAGTAGGTATTCCGTTCGCACGAGCGGGCAACATTAAGGACGGATTCCAATTCACAGATGCCGACTGTCTCCCGGAGGATCAACTTTACAAGGTTGGAGAGAAGAAAAGCAGGCCAGGTGATACCGTTTTTACATCAAAGGGAACCGTCGGACGTTTTGCATTTGTAACTGACGACACTCCTAGATTTGTCTATTCGCCTCAGCTCAGCTTTTGGAGACCTCTCAATACAGATACAATCGAACCGAGGTTTCTGCACTACTGGTTGAGAAGCGACGAATTCTACTCTCAGTTCAAGAGCGTAGCTAGCCAGACAGATATGGCAGAGTATGTCAGCCTTCGAGACCAGCGACGAATGTATGCCACCCTCCCGCCCCTCTCCGAGCAGCGGGCCATTGCCCACGTCCTCGGCACGCTGGACGACAAGATCGAGCTGAACCGGCGGATGAACGAGACGCTGGAGGCGATGGCACGGGCGCTGTTCAAGTCGTGGTTCGTGGACTTCGAGCCGGTGCGCGCCAAGATGGAGGGCCGCTGGCACCGGGGCCAGTCCCTCCCCGGCCTCCCCGCCGACCTGTACGACCTGTTCCCCGACCGGCTGGTGGACTCGGAGCTTGGGGAGATTCCGGAGGGGTGGGAAGTAAAGGCGCTAGGGGAACTTGCACAACTCAACCCCGAGTCGTGGTCGAAAAAGAACTTCCCACCAGAGGTCAATTACGTTGATCTCGCGAACACGAAACGGGGCGTGATCGAGTCCACACAGCCCTACTTGTGGAAAGATGCGCCAAGCAGGGCAAGGAGGGTCCTGCACCCTGGGGATACCATAGTTGGAACTGTTCGACCAGGCAACTGCTCCTACGCCCTTATAGGTAGCAATGGCCTGACCGGGAGCACTGGGTTCGCAGTCCTTCGGCCTTTGCACCCACATCTTTGTGACTTGGTGTATCTCTCCGCGACGGCCCAAGACAACATAGAGCGGCTGGCTCACCGAGCGGATGGTGCAGCATATCCTGCAGTTCGGCCAGAAGTAGTTTCAGAAACCGAAGTAGCGATCCCAACTGTTGATTCTGAAATCATGGCGTGGTTTTCCAAAACTGCTGGCTCTATTCTAGATGAGATGGAGTCAAATGAGGCGGAATCACGTTTTCTGGCCGCACATCGGAATGCGTTGCTGCCGAGGCTGGTGTCGGGGGAGTTGAGACTGGAGAATGGCTAACAATATGAGTGCTAGAATCCTATACCTGTTTCCGGACACCAATTTATTCATCCAGTGTAAGTCACTGAACCAGATAGACTGGTCAGATTGGTCGGAACACACAGAAGTCCATTTGGTAGTCTGTCGGCCCGTCACAAGAGAAATAGATATCCAAAAAACCCGAGGTAACGATCGGGTCGCTCAAAGAGCTCGGGCCACTTACCAGTTATTTGGGCCTCTAGCGGAAGACCGACAAGACTTTCTGGTGATCAGGAATTCGCGACCCATTGTGAAGCTTTTTCTCGAGGGCGTTGGTCTACCTAGCCCAGAGTTGGGGGAAGTCCTTGACTACAGTAAGGCGGACGATCAGATAGTCGGTTGCTTGCACAGGTTCCGACAGGAAAACCCGGATGCTGATGCCAGGCTACTCACCCATGACCGGGGGCCAATGATGGCTGCTAGATCTCTAGGATTGCCATATCTGCCAATCAGGGAAGGCTGGTTGCTGCAACCTGAGCAAAATGAACTAGAGAAGGAGAACGCCCGCCTGAACGAGCAGATCGCCCGGCTGGAGAAGGCGGAACCTCAATTCAAGATTGGACTCTTTGACGAAGACGGTAAGACAGTTGAACAATTGAATGTTGAGCATCTCATTTATGAGCCGTTGTCTGAGAGTGACATCGAAACTCTCATGGATTCCTTGACTAAACGCTTTCCAATGAGAACAAACTTCAGCCCTGGCGAGCCCACAGAGGACGATAGAGGCATAACAATTGGTGAATGGCTAGACAGAAGGTTCGCATCCAGCCCCCCACAGGATGAGGATATTACCAACTACAGAGACCAAGACTATCCAAGGTGGGTCAGAGAATGTCGGAAAATACTCTCTGGAGTACACTCTGAGTTTCAACGCGAAACAGGGCAGCCAACATTTGAGGTAATCGTTACTAACGAGGGCACCCGGCCGGGTAACAACGCGCTGGTCGTAATCGAAGCCACCGGGAATTTCAAGATTTGTCCTCCACCGTACAGCGGAGACCTTGATGAAGATCCCAAAGGGGAACTGGCGCTCCCTCGTCCGCCTCGACCTCCAAGAGGCCCACAGATTCCCAACGCCCTCAACGCCTTTTCTGGGGTGAACAGAATAGTAGGATCAATGAACCTACTGCAGCGGACTTTGAATCCGGTTTACACCGAAACCTTCCGTTTGCCGACACCTCTAAGGCCTCTCGACCAGCGCAGAGACTCCAACGGTTTCTTCTACAAGCCTGACAGGCCATCAGAACCCGGGGAGTCATTCGCTGTCGAATGTGAACAGTGGCGCCACGGCATGGGCCCAGAACCCTTCGTAGGAGAAATCTTCTTCGACACGGACCGAAATGAGATTCGCGGGGCACTCAAGTGTGAGGTTCATGCAGAAAACCTGTCCTCGCCGGTAAAAGCGCAGTTCCCCGTTAGGATAGCTGTCAGAAAGGTAGGCTCCTACAAGCGTGCTCGAGATCTCGTACAGAAACTGAGGGGACCAACAACATAGGCATGGAGAAAGCGGTATCCCTTGTTATGAGCACTTCAGTCTCGATGTTGCCCCGATCGATCGGCAAGGCAACAGAGATGGCCACCGAAGCCGCCGTTGAGCAGGCTGCCCTTGACTGGCTGAAGGGTCTTGGTTGGTAGACCGCCCATGATCCAGATGTTGCAACGGGATGCGTTTCTGCCGGGGCTGGTGTCGGAGGAGTTGGCAGTGGGGGCAGAATAGGAAATGGAGATTGGACCGTTAGTGTCAGCTATCAGCAAACTGGCCGATTACGCTGCCAGCGGAATTGGTAGCGTTGCTGGTCCCATGTTGGCCTCTTGGCAGGCCCGACGAGAGGCCAACGCCAAACTTATAGCTGCTAAAGGAGAAGTGGAGGCGCAAAGAATCTTGGCTGAAGGGCAGGCACACGCAATGCAGATAATAGCCAGGGCTCAGGCCGATGCCCGCTCTATTCTGGTGTCACCATACGCCACTGTGCAAGGCCAATTGGACTTCGGGGCGGCGGTTACTCAGAGGATTCAATTTCAGGAAGAGAAGAGGCAAGCCAACATTGCAGCCGTGATATGGCACGCAGCCCAAGAACTCGGAGATAAAGAAGTCCAGGACCACGAAGCTGATCACGACTGGACAGCGCGATTCTTCAACGATGTCCAAGACGTGTCCTCTGACGAGATGCAGCGGCTTTGGGCGAAGGTCCTCGCAGGTGAAGTAGAAAGACCTGGGAGCACTTCGCTTAAGGCTATGAATATCCTCAAAGGACTTGACCGAGGAACTGCTACCCTCTTCAGAACTCTATGCTCAGCCCGAATGACGCCTTTGGTTGGTCTGCCGGGAGGCGGTTCCGTACAGGCAGGCACTGACATTGTTCCATCTCTGGGAGGCCACGCTACAGGAGACTTTCTAAAGGAGTACGGTCTAGGTTACGCTTCTCTAAACCGGCTGAACGAACACGGCCTCATAGTTCCAGAGTACAACTCGACCTGGGTGAATCTAGTCGTAGATGCCGGGCCGAGTAAGTCGCCCCGATGGAGTTCAATGGCCTTCGGCTTTCAAGACAACGTCTGGGTATTGGTACCGATTGACGGGCGGGAAGGAGACTTCAAAATAGGGATCGGTGGGATTCTCCTCACATACGCGGGAATGGAGCTTGCGAGAGTCGTTGATATTGAGACTATGCCTGAGTATCGGCAGGCAGTTGCCGACTACTTTGAGCAGAAAGGCTTAAGTATGTCTGAGATTGACTTCGGTACATCCGATAAGTCCTAGAGTCCTCTATTCCAAATGCACAGACCTATCACCACCCTCACTGAAGCTGAAGTCGAGCAGACTGCCCTCTCATGGCTGCCTGACCTTGGATGGCGGGTAGCGCACGGCGCGGATATCGCTCCTGAGACGCCCAATGCCGAGCGCGCCGACTACGGCCAGGTGGTCCTGGAGCGCCGGCTGCGGGATGCGAGGGCTGGAGTCGGGGGCGCTGGGAGTGGGGAATGCAATCCAGGATACGAGTAGGAGATTCCAATGGCACTAATACCACCAGGTTACCTGAACACAGTAGTTGCACTTGGAGGGCCGTCTGAAGACGGGACGATGAAATACACCGCAACGGGTTTTCTGTACGGTCACCCTACCGGAGTAACCAACCAAGAGGGTCAGCAGACATACAGGCTATTCCTTGTAACCAATCGACACGTTCTCCAGAGAGCATCTACGAAAAGCACCGAACTTCACGCGCGATTCAATCGGCCCATGGGAACTGATCCAAATATCTACACCATACCATTGAAAGAAACCGATGGATCAGCTTCGTGGATTGTGCATCCAAGGTCGGATGCCGATGTAGCTGTGATTACTATCAATCACACAAAGCTGCGGAATGATGGCATTGAGTTCGTCTTCTTTGCAGGAGACCAAGGTGCCTTTACGCTCGAGCAAGCTCGTGAGCTCGAAGTCAGTGAGGGGGATGGGGTGTTCGTATTGGGATTTCCCTTAGGTGAAGCAGGAAAAGATCGCAACTACGCGGTCGTCAGACAGGGTATCGTTGCACGTATTCAAGATTGGTTGAGGGGAAACGCACAGACATTCCTGATTGATGCATCCATTTTCCCAGGCAACAGTGGTGGCCCGGTTCTCCTGAAACCTGAGCTTACGTCTATTCAGGGTACGAAGCGTAACGATAGATGCGGACTGATTGGCATGGTGTCGTCTTACTTGACGTATCAGGAAGTTGCAATAAGTCAGCAGACAGAGCGTCCCAGGATGATATTCGAGGAGAATTCAGGTCTTGGCGTAGTAGTGCCTCACAATGTGATACAGGAAACCATCGAAGCCGCGGTCAAGGAACTTACCCCTGTGGGACAGACCATCGCCAATCCAGCAGAAGGAAGTCAGTGAGACCATGCGATAGTCACCTTCACTGAAGCCACTCTAGGAGGATCAATTGGCCACGAAACGAGCGTTCATCAGCTTCGACTATGACCACGATGAAGAACTTAGAGACGCATTGGTGGGCCAAGCAAAGAATCCTAACTCGCCGTTCGCAATCGCGGACTGGTCAGTCAAGGAGCCATTTGAGGGCAATTGGAGAGCTAAGGTCCGGGACCGGATACGTAGGACTAACCTCACCATCGTCATTTGCGGGGAACACACTCATACAGCGAAGGGAGTTGCCGCCGAGTTAACAATCTCCCAAGAAGAAGGGAATCCGTACTTTCTGCTGTGGGGTCGTCCTCGCGGGAACTGTACCAAACCTGCGATGGCACGCAGCTCCGACAAGATATACAAGTGGACCTGGGAGAACCTGAAGAATCTCATTGCCGGTGCGAGATAGCTGGATGAAAGAGCAGCCAGACAAGGGTCTGATTCAACAACAGAAGGAGTCATACGGTGATTCTTTCGCATCAGACCTCTTGGAGCAATACAAGCTCTACGTGCAGTCCGCAGAGAACGTCAGCGCCCGGCGCGTCGCATCAAACCGCTACCTACTGACCCTCAACGCCGCGCTGGTTGCCCTGTACGGCCTACAGTCCGCAAACTTCGGACAGGGCTACTGGACTCTGCTCATTCCCGTTATAGGGATTCCCGTGTCCTTGCTCTGGTATCTGATCATCAAATCACACGCAGACCTGAATCGCATCAAGTTTGACGTGATTCATGAATTCGAGCAGCATCTGCCGGCTGCGATGTACAAACATGAGTGGCACCTGGCTGAGGAGGGACACGGCACGACTTATCGTGCCGTTACGAAGATCGAACAGTGGATACCTATTCTCTTCGCTGGGCTTCACGTGGTCCTGGCGGTCATGGTTATCCTAGCAATCGTTGGCGTCGTGGACTGGACGAAATGACCACTATCACCGAGGCTGAAGTCGAACAGGCCGCCCTTGACTGGCTGAAGGGTCTTGGCTGGCAGGTGGCGCACGGCCCGGACATCGCGCCAGGCACGCCCAACGCTGAGCGTGACGATTACGGGCAGGTGGTCCTGGAGCGTCGGCTGCGGGATGCCTTAGCCACACTCAACCCTGCGCTGCCTGCGTCGGCGCTGGATGATGCCTACCGCAAGCTGACTCGGCCTGAGGGGTCAACCCTAGAGGCCCGCAACCGTGCCTTTCACCGGATGCTGGTCAACGGCGTGGAGATCGAGTACCGGGATTCTGAGGGACGAGTACGCGGAGACCAGATTCGAGTAATCGACTTCGACAGCCCCGCCAACAACGACTGGCTGGCCGTCAACCAGTTCACCGTCACCGAGGACCGGAACACTCGCAGGCCGGACGTGTCGCTGTTCGTCAACGGTCTGCCCCTGAGCATCATCGAGTTGAAGAATCCTGCCGACGAGGACGCCACCATCTGGACGGCTTGGCAGCAGCTCCAGACCTACAAGGCTGAGCTGCCCACCTTGTTCTCCATGAACGAGGCGCTGGTGGTCTCGGACGGTACAGCGGCCCGCATAGGTACGTTGACGGCGGGCAAGGAGTGGTTCAAGCCCTGGCGGACCGTCGCCGGAGAGGCGCTGGCCGCTCCCACTATGACCGAGCTACAGGTGATGCTGGAGGGCGTGTTCGAACCGGATCGCTTTCTGGCACTTCTACGCGACTTCATCGTGTTCGAGGACGACGGCAGCGGCGCCCTCGTCAAGAAGATGGCGGGATATCACCAGTTCCACGCCGTCCGCGTGGCTGTGGACGAGACCCTGCGTGCTGCGATGCTGCAACGCGCGGAGGCGCGGGTAGCCCAGAAACAGGGACACTACGAAGCGGGACGCAAGCCTGGAGGAGAACCCGGCGACCGCCGCATCGGAGTAGTCTGGCACACCCAGGGGTCGGGAAAGAGCCTGACGATGGCTTTCTACTCCGGGGCTGTTATCCGTGAAGGGGCTATGGAGAACCCGACTCTTGTGGTCCTCACGGACCGCAACGACCTGGACGACCAGCTTTTCGGTACCTTTTCCCGTTGCCAGGATCTGCTGCGCCAGCCGCCAACTCAGGCTGAGAGCCGCGCCGACTTGCGATACAAGCTGTCGGTGAACGCCGGGGGTGTGGTATTCACAACCATCCAGAAGTTCTTCCCGGAGGAGAAGGGCGACGCCCATTCCACTCTATCGGACAGACGCAACATCGTCGTCATCGCCGACGAGGCCCACCGCAGCCAGTACGACTTCATCGACGGGTTCGCCCGGCACATGCGGGATGCGCTGCCCAACGCCTCGTTTGTCGGCTTCACGGGAACGCCCATCGAGCTGCAGGACGCAAACACCCGCGCCGTGTTCGGCGACTACATCAGCATCTACGACATCCAACGCTCCGTCGAGGACGGGGCTACGGTGCCTATCTACTACGAGAGCCGCCTGGCCAAGCTCGCCTTGGACGAAGGTGAAAGGCCGAAGATAGACCCGGAATTTGAGGAGGCCACCGAGGGCGAAGAGGTGGAGCGCAGGGAGAGGCTCAAGACCAAGTGGGCACAGCTGGAGGCGGTGGTCGGCGCGGAGAAGCGGGTGAAGCAGATCGCCGAGGATATCGTTACCCACTTCGAGCAGCGGCTGGAAGCCCTGGAAGGCAAGGCGATGGTCGTCTGCATGAGTCGGCGCATCTGCATAGACCTCCACCGGGAGTTGACGCACCTGCGCCCCGGCTGGCATGACGATGATGACGGCAAGGGTGTGATCAAGGTGGTGATGACCGGCTCGGCATCCGACCCCGTGGAGTGGCAGCCGCACATCAGGAACAAGGCACGGCGGGAGGCGCTGGCCCAGCGGTTCCGGGACCCCGACGACCCGCTGAAAGTCGTGCTGGTGCGGGACATGTGGCTGACCGGATTCGACGCGCCGAGCCTGCACACCATGTACGTGGACAAGCCGATGCGAGGCCACGGGCTCATGCAGGCCATCGCCCGAGTGAACCGCGTGTTCAAGGACAAGCCAGGCGGCCTCGTCGTGGACTATCTGGGGCTAGCGCAGGATCTGAAGAAGGCACTGGCGACCTACACAGAGAGTGGCGGCAAGGGGCGAACGGCACTGGACCAGGACGAAGCTGTGGCCGTCATGCTGGAGAAGCATGAGGTGTGCTGCGCCCTGTTCCACGGCTTCGACTGGTCGAAGTGGACGACGGGCACACCACAGGAGCGCCTGAACCTGCTGCCAGCCGCGCAAGAGCACGTGCTGGCGCAGGAGGACGGCAAGGATCGCTGCATGAACGCCGTGAGGGAACTGTCGCAGGCGTTCGCGTTGGCCGTGCCCAACCCAGAGACCACGCGCATCCGCGACGACGTGGGGTTCTTCCAGGCGGTGCGGGCAGCGCTGTCGAAGCGAACGGCTACAGAGGCGCGCCCAGAGGAGGAGTTGGACCTGGCCGTGCGTCAGATCATCTCCCGCGCCGTGGCATCCGAAGGTGTGATGGACATCTTCGCCGCCGCAGGTCTGGACAAACCGGACATCTCCGTGCTCTCCGATGAGTTCCTGGCCGAGGTCCAGGGGATGCCTCATCGGAACCTCGCCGTGGAGTTGCTTCAGAAGCTGCTCAGTGGCGAAGTATCCACTCGGCGGCGGAAGAACGTGGTGCAGGCCCGCTCCTTCGCAGAGTTGCTGGAGCAGACCTTGCGACGCTACCAGAACCGGGCGATAGAGGCAGCGCAGGTCATCGAGGAGCTGATTAAACTTGCCAGGGACATGCGGGAGGCCAACGCACGCGGCGAGCGGCTGGGGCTGTCCGATGACGAACTGGCCTTCTACGATGCATTGGAGACCAACGACAGCGCGGTGCAGGTGCTGGGCGACGAGACCCTCCGGGACATCGCCCGCCAGCTCGTCGAGACCGTTCGCAACAACGTCACCATCGACTGGACGCTGCGCGAGAACGTCCGCGCCAACCTCCGCCGGTTGGTTCGCCGCATCCTACGCGATCACGGCTACCCGCCTGACAAGCAGGAGAAGGCAACGCGAACAGTGCTGGAACAGGCGGAGGCCCTGTCAGAAGGCTGGGCAACGACTTAGGGAACCTCTGAGCAATGGGCCTAACTCTGTGGTTGCATTGTTGGAGAGGGGATTTCGAAGATTTACAGCCCTCTCGTGGCGCTGTCATAGTGGCCGTCGGCCCTTGAATTGGCCCTGCCTGGGGGATTCACCCCTCCCAACCTTGATTTTGGACGCAGTGCGACCCTGATCACGCTGCTGCTCGTTGCTCGCTTATCATCAAGTTGGCCAGCCCCAGCAGCGCCATCAGCCGTTGGGTGTTCTTGGCCAACCCCCGGTAGCGCACCTTGGCGTAGCCAAAGCGCCGCTTGACGTACAGGAAGGGATGCTCCACTTTGGCCCTGACCGACGCCTTGAGCTTCTCCGCCAACTCCTCAGGGCTGCCGGGGTCCAGCTTCCGGCGTTGGCCGGGCCTCATCGCCACCCGCCACTCCACCTCCAGGCCCCGATTCTCCGGTCGTTTATGGACCCCCAGATACCCCGCATCCCCCCACACCCGCCTCTCTCCCCCGTGCAGCAGCCGGTGGGCTTCCGTCACGTCGTGCACGTTGGCCGGTGTGGTGGTCACGCTGTGCACCACCCCAGTATCCGCATCCACCCCGATGTGCGCTTTCATTCCGAAATGCCACTGGTTGCCCTTCTTCACCTGGTGCATCTCGGAGTCCCGCTCCCCGGCCCGGTTCTTCGTCGACGACGGCGCCTCGATGATGCTGGCGTCCACTATCGTCCCCTCACGCAGCCGAAGCCCCTGGGACTCCAGATGACCCTTGATCTCCTCGAACACTCCCTTGCCCATCTCGTGCTCTTCCAACAGATGGCGGAAGTTCAGGATCGTAGTCTCGTCGGGCAGCGGTTCCCGCAGCTTCAGGCCCACGAACCTCCGCACCGACTCAGCCTCGTATAGCAGGTCCTCCATCCCAGGGTCGCTCGCATTGTAGAACAGCTGCACGCAGTGAATCCGCAGCATCGCCGACAACGGGTAGGCAGGGCGCCCGCGTCCTCCCTTATGGTAGAAGGGACGGATGCGCTCTTCCAGTCTTGTCCACGGGATCAGCCCGTCCATGCGCTCAAGGAATATCTCCCTGCGGGTCTTTCGCTTTTTGCTCTCGTATTCCACATCCGCGAATGTCGGCTGGTCTATCATCTCTTCGTTCCCGCCTTCACCACTTTACTCTCCCACTATTATAATGCCTCAACCCCACGGACTTGTTCAGAGTATCCTTAGCGCTGGGCACAGCTTAACGCCTACACCGCCAACCGGAGCCTCAGTCGAAAGGTTCTTGATTTTATCAAGTCTGGTGGACTACCGTTTACGGAAGATACCACCGAGCCGTTCAGCGGTATCTCCTGGACTTTTTTTCCCGGAATCAAGCTGTCGTCGGGCATGGGGACGGAGTAGCGGACGACGGCGTTGTCGGGCAGGAGCTCGATCTCTTTGACGAAGGTCTCGATGAAGGCCCTGCGCTCGGTCAGCTCGCTCTTTTGCAAGAACCTGCTCATGTCCTTGGCGTAGGCCGTGATGGTCTTCACGTCATCGAGGACCGCCCTGCGCTGGGCCAGGATTGCCCTCGACCCCTCCGCGGCGGACTCAAGGCGCTCCTGACGCTCCTTGTGGTCTCGGATGCGATGGGCGAAGTCGGCCATGTTGAACTCGGTCGTCGTCTCCACGAGGTCGTAGAGCCGGTCGAGCCTGCCCCGCACGTCGGCGAGCTCCGACTGGATGGTCTCCAGCCGCTTGCGCTCGTCGCCGGCCACGTCGTCCATCTGCTCGTCCACGACGTTGACCAGGCTCCGAATGTTGCCCTCGGTGAGGATGTTGGAGCGAATCAGGCCGACGACCAGCTCCTCGAACTGCCGGGCATCGACCCTGGGCGAGTCGCAGGACCCGGGCGCGCGCTTCACGAAGGAGTGGCAGACGTAGTAGGGGAACGTGCCCCTGCTGGAGTAGCGGCCCGAGAGCGCCCTCTTGCACCTGTAGCACTTGACGAGGCCGCTCAGCAGGAAGGTGCTTCCGACCCTGCGGGGGTGGGAGACCTTGGGGGCGCGGGAGCGCAGTATCCTGTTCACCCGGTCGAACTGGGCCTTGGCGACGGTGGCGGGGAACGCCTTTTCCACCCGCACCGGGTCGGCCCCGTCCTTGGCGTTGTTGCCCCAGACGAGGGAGCCCAGGTACGCCTCGTTTCTGAGGATGTTGTGGACGGTGGGCTTGTTCCAGAGCTTACCCCTGGGGCTGGCGATGCCCTCGTCGTTGAGGATGCGGACGATCTTCATCATCCCCTTGCGGGACTCGGCCAGGTCGAAGATGCGCTTGACGATGCCGTTCGTTTCGGGGTCCGGCTCCAGGGTGGGCCTCTCCTTGGGGCCGTCCAGCACCTTGACCTTCTTGTAGCCGTAGGGGGCCATGGGAGCGACCCAGAAGCCCCTGGATGCGGCTTCCCTCATACCCCGCAAGACCTCCATGGCAAGATTCTCGCTGTAGAACTCGTCCACGCTCTCTATGATGCCTTCCAGGAGCCTGCCTGTGGGGTTGTCCTCGGCCTGCTCGGTGATGGAGACGACGCGGAGGCCCTTGCGCCTGAGCATGGACTTCAGGACGACGGCGTGCTCGCGCTTGCGGGTGAAGCGGGAGAACTTCCAGACCAATATCTCCTCGAAGGGCGCCTCGGTCCTCTTGGCCTCGTCCAGCATCTTCTGGAACTCCGGGCGGTTCATCACGCGTCCGCTCTCCGCCTCGTCCACGTACTCCCGGACGACCTCGTAGTCGTTCTTGTCGGCGTAGTCCCTGAGCGCCCTCAGCTGGGCGGACACGGACAGGTCCACGTCCTGGCGGTCGCTGGAGACCCTGGCGTAGAGGGCCGCCGGTGTGCGGTCGTTTCGTTCACTCATCTGTTGCTCCTCCTTGTTGCTTCCTGTTGGTTCGGCGCGAGCGCCGCATCTGCGTCCTCTCCTGTCTGCGCCACTCCCTCTCCTCCAGGTAGAGGCGGAACGCCTCGCGCAGAAGCTCGCTCAGCGTGCGGCCGTCCTCCCTGACTGCCTGCCTGAGCTGGTCGTCCATCTCCGGCGGCAGTGAGAAGGTGACGGTCCTTCGTTTCTTCGGCATGTTTTTTTGCCCTTCGATGTCGCACAGTGTCTTACCCTTATCATGGACGAATCGGGCTGCCGGTGTCAAGGGCCGCAGCCCCTATAACGGGCACTCTGAATGGAGTAAAATGGGGCGGTAGACACTGCGATATAGAGGTTTCCCTATGGGGACATTCAAGTGGCCGCTGCGCATCTCCAGCATGGATGGGCAGCAGGGGCGGGACATAGAGGCGACGGTGGACACCGGCGCATCGTTCACCACGCTGCCCGCAAGCCTGCTGCGTGAGCTGGGGATCGAGGCCACGGGCAAGCGCGGGTTCCTGCTGGCGGATGGTCGGCGGGTTGACATGAACTACGGACAAGCGTGGGCCACAATAGACGGCGAGAGCGTGGTCACTCTCGTCGTGTTCGGAGAGGACGAGGCCCCTCCGCTGCTGGGGGCATACACTCTGGAGGGTCTTGCCCTGGCGGTGGACCCGGAGGCTCAGCGGCTGGTCCCCACAAGCATGATCCTCTACTAGGCCGCTGCGCTCCTTCTTCCCCCACATCTCAGCCTTCCGCGGCCCATCGGGGCGCGTGCCGCTCCCCCTCGTACCTCATCAGCCCTCCCCCTCGCCGCCGTCCTCCTGGGTTTCGGCTCGGGGCGATGCGGCCGCCTGCTCCTCCATGTAGGAGCGGATGGCGACGCGGGCCAGGATGCGCAGCCCCTTCAGGACCGCCCTGCGATGTTCCGGCGTGTAGGACGGCATGGAGCGCTCCAGGGCGTCTTCAAGCTCCTGTCCTCCGGGCCTCTTTCGTCCGTTGTTTCTTCTGGGATCTTTCATGGTGCGTGGTCGCAGCGGCGAATCGGTTGGGCTGCTGGCCTCTCGTTTCAGGTCTGTGACGGGCCGCCGGCCTCCTTCAGGCAGCAGAGCCGTCTCGATCGCCCGCCGAAGCAGCGTTCAGCGTTGCGCCTGGACCGGATCGCGGATTTCAACATCAACTCGTTCGCCTCTCTGAGGGTCTGCTGATGCTCGTCGGAGCGCGTTGGCGATTCCCGCCCCGCCGCCGCCCGGCGATTGGCCTGTGGATTCCTTCCGCTATCGCTTCTCATCCCGCTTATCCCGCCTCTGGGCGTCTCATGGGCCGGGCGCCTGCCGTCCAGTGTGAGCGGTCGAGACGCTGGGCATAACTACCCACGAGGGCGCTCACGTGAGCGCCCCTGTAAGACCTGGGGCGAATACCCCCGTTGTTGATACCGTTGGGGTGTACAGAGAAATGAAGTTGGTTGCAAAAATGCAAGTCGGGCCGTTTCGTAGCTGAAATGGGGCGGAGTACCCCTCTACAGGACACAAACAGTGAACACTTTGACTTGCGGGTACGTTCCGGCGTGCGTATGCAGGCCCCGTAGCTGAGAGTTGCATTGATGCAGGCGACTGAGGTTGGGTCGGGGTTGCAAAGGCCATAGCTGGCAGTTGCACTTTTGCGGGGCGGTGGGAAGGCTGAAGAAGGGGACGCCTGACGCCGCAGGTGGGCTCGACGATCATCCGGGCCGGGCCGGGCTGCTCACGCCGCACCTTCCCTCGATGCTCGGTGGAGTGGGACGGCGATCCCCACTTCGCCGACCGGCGATTGGTCGATGGTCTCCGCGCCAACTCGTTCACCTCCCTGCGGTGTGCTGCGGTTCACCGGACCGCGTCAGTCGCAAAAAAGTGTGAACAAATGAAACTGGAAATAAGACCCCTGGTAGCTCTGCGCACGGATGCGGGGCGTTACGGGCCGTTCCCCCGTGGCTCTGCGCAGGGATGCGGGGGGTTATAGGCCCTCTTTTTTTCGGCCCCTTTCGTGCAGTATTGGGGGTGTACAGGAGTTTCAGTTTTGTAGCAGAGCGGCCAGAGTCGTGGTTTCGTAGCTGAAACAGGGGTAAAACGCCCCCCTACAGGACGTAAACAGTGAACACTTTCAGAAAGGGTGCGTTCCGGACTGCAATGACATCGCCAAACGTGGGGAATGACATCGGCGGGCCGGTTGGAGCGGCGTCCCAATGACATTAGGCCCAGGAAAATGCGCTTGAAGTGGGGGTGCATGACGTCCCCGAAAACAGTGGTCAGAGGCCGCTGGAAGGGCCGGACATTAGCTCAGCAGAGATTCTGCGAGGGAGAAGAGAGCCATGAAGACCACCGAACACGGCATCGAGGACAGCAAGGACATCGAGAACATGCACCACATGCGGCTGATGACGCTGCTGCAAGAGCTGGTGCGGGACAAGGGCTTCAAGGGCGCGGCGCGGGTGCTGGAGCTGGACCAGCGGACGGTGGCCGAGTGCGCCAGGACCGGGCAGCTGTCGAGGCGGGTGCGGCAGGCCCTGGAGCGTGCGTTGCAGGAGGGCGTCGGGTCGGCTGCGGCCCGGCAGCGGGAGCGCAACGATAAGCTGGAGAGCCGGGTCGAGGCGCTGGAGAAGGGCCGTGAGGCGCATGAGAAGGGGCACGACGAGTTGGGCAAGGAGGTGCGCAGGCGAATGGCTGCCGTCGAGGGCCGGGTTGAAGCGCTGAAGGGCAGCGAAGCCCAGGGGACCGGGGCCGGGCACGCCGGCGCCGGTCCCTCCCGGTCGGAGAGCGGTGCGCCGGACGCTGGAAGCAAGCCTTCGTCGAGGCCCGGGGTGCGGCGTGAGTACCCCGACCTGGTGACGCGGGAGACTGAGGAGGACGACGAGGAGGTGTTCGGGGAGGCATGGCCGATGATCGTCGAGTGGCGGGAACTGAAGGACGCTCACCCCAACGAGGGCAGGGGCCTTGCGTGGCTGGCGGCGGAGGAGCGTCTGCGGGTGGTGGAGCTGGCCCTGCTCGAAGACCACGGGATGACGCTGCCACCCGAGAAGCGGCCGCTGCGGGGGTTCGACCGCGACGGGCAGACCAACTGGCGCAGGACGGCGCTCTTCGACACGCGGAGAGCGATCAGAAAGCGGGAGTTTCTGAACAGGCTGAGCCTCGGTCTGTTGTGGCGGTAGCCGGGCCGGGCGTGCGGCGGGTTTGCAGGCAACTTTAGTGAACGATTTGGCGGCAATCTTCGGAAGGGGTGTTGCAGGCCCTCTTTCGCTGTGCGTTGAACGGTAATAATGACTGCACTGTTTGGCTTTTTCCAAGGTTTCCGACCATAGAAACCCTGGGTGCGTGATCCCTGTTGCACGGGTACGACCGGAGGATGATTCGCTCTCCCCCGGTCTCCCACGAGGGAATGCTGCTGAAGCGGAGTTGACGTTGGTCCTTCGCAGGCAGCGCGGACCGAAACGACGGAGTTGACT
Source organism: Dehalococcoidia bacterium (assembly GCA_965217705.1). GTDB lineage: Bacteria > Chloroflexota > Dehalococcoidia > Lucifugimonadales > CATOSD01 > CATOSD01. The sequence continues at coordinate 1,128,967 of CBDCJA010000002.1, forward strand.
TAGCCCTTCGTCCTCGGTCCAGTCCGGCGGTTGGAGTGACAAGCCCTTCTCCCGCTGGACACCCGTTCAGCGAGTTGGAGTTGATCGCTTCTTCCGCTGGACACCGGTCTGGCGGTTGAGGTTGATCGCTCCTTCCGTTGGACTCAGGGACGGACCGCTCTCTGTGCTTCGTCCTCACTTGGTCGGTCGAAATGCGTCTGTCGTTTCGACCGGCTCCTCACGCCTGCGGCATGGCTGACACACAGCCGGGCCGCACCTTCGACACGCGCCGGTCTGCCATTCTGAGCAGGCTGGCCGCTTCACGTCTCGCAGCTCTCCCACGGACGTTCTGCGCCCTGGGCAAGCTGCGCCTTTCTCCCATGCGCTGGTCTGCGATGAGGTCGTAGGCCAGCCGCTCCTCCCGTAGCCCCCCGGAGTCGATTCCCCGGCGAAGCACCCTGGGGCGAGCTGCGTCTTTCTTCACCCTCCGCTCCGTTTCCCGCGTCCGGCATCCGACCGTGGGCGGAGTGCGTCTTTCGTCAACCCCATCACCAATGACTCCCGCCGTGGATGCCGCGCGGGTCAGCTACTGAAAGGAGGAGTCCATGCACGTCAACGAGGTCCATCGCCGCTGACGGCGGGGCCTCCGGCTCTCACAACACATCCCGATTCACAAGGGTCGTTCCCATCCGGGGACGGCCCTTCTTCTTTGCCCGCAAGCGGGCGCAGGCCAAAGGCAGCACAACACAACAGAGGGAGGACGGACCGATGACGACGGCAACGATGGCAACCGGAACCAGGACGGCGGAGACCGAGCTGAGGGCGGCGGCGAGGCGGCGGGGGGTCACCATGAAGGAGCTCGCGGCCCTGATGGGCGTGAGCGCGGGATACCTGTCGGGGCTTTCGACGGGGCGTACGCCGTGGACTCCGAAGATGCGGGAGAAGGCTGTGGCGGTCTTGGGAGAGGTCCCTGGGCAGGGGACCGTCTACCGCCAGGGCGGCGTCGTGACCGGCGAGAGCAGCTTCATCCGGGAGCGCGCCCGCACCCTGGGCATGACCATGCATGACCTGGCCGACCGCGTTGGCGTGTCCTACAGCTACATGACGCACGTCGCCCGCGGCCACGGCAACATGGGCGTCAAGGTCCAGACCCGGATCGAGTCGGCGCTCAAGGCCCCGGCCAAGATCGCTCCCGCACAGTGCGCCAACCGCCCGGCGAGCGTGGTGAGCGGGCAGAGCAGCTACGTCCGGGAGCGCGCCCGCGCCCTGGGCATGACCATGCGGGAGCTTGCCGAGCGGGTCGGGGTGTCCGCCAGCTACATGTCGGAGGTGTCCCGCGGCCGCAGGAGCATGGGCGTGAGGGTCCAGGCGCTGGTCGAGGCGACGCTGGAGGCCGAGGCGACGGTCGCGTCCGCGCAGCTTGCCTGCGTCGACCCCCAGGCCGTGTGGGACCGGATGGACGCTCACGGCTTCAGCCAGAACGAGGTCGCCCGGCGCGCCGGCATCAGCTCCTCGTACCTCTCCCAGATCATGAACGGCAAGTCCACCCCGTCGGCGGGCGTGCTGAAGAGGCTGCACGCCGTGCTGTTCCGGCGCGCGAAGTCGGAGGAGCGGGTCATGCCCGCCGAGGTGAAGGTGCTGGGCTGGCGGAAGGGCGAGCGGAGCGGGATGGTGGTGCACGGCGCGGGCGGGCCCGGGCGCCGCGGCAGGTCCGGCGGCCCCGCCGTCCGGGTCGGCGGCCGGGTGCCCTGGGGCGCGAAGGCGGAGTACGCCTACCGCGCCGGGTACGACGGCATGGGCCGGTTGTCGATGACGCCCGTCCTGATGCCCGGCTACTCCGCCATGCTCAAGCAGCCGGAGATGGCCGCCGCCTAGCGAGGCGTGGGCGACGGCCCGGCGCAAGACACCGGGCCGTCGCTCAGGGGGAAGGCCGTCGCCCATCGGCGGCGATGGCCTCCCCCTGCTTCCCACGTATGCCGCCCTTTTTTGTTGCCCGAAATCACCGCCCGGCTTCGACATCTCTGAAGTGGGGGGCAGCGGGCGCTCACGTCCGCGCGGCGGCGCTACCGCGCCGCCTGCCCCTCGCCCGCGCCGCCCCGCATCTCCAGCGTCCGCGGGCCAACCCCCTCGCTCCCCGCGCCGCGGCGTGCCCCGGCTCGATGCCGAGGATGGCCTCGAAGTCCTCGATGGCGCTCTCGAACCGGGCCGCGTACATGCGGGCGATTCCCCTGCTGTAGAGGACGTCCCTGTTCCGGGGGTCGAGGTCGATCACCCTGCTGTAGTCCTCTATCGCCAGCTCGTATTGCTCCAGGCTGCTGTGGGCCAGCCCCCTGGCCGAGAGGGCCTCGGCGTTGCCGGGGTCGAGCTCCAGGGACCTGTCGAAGTCCCCGACCGCCTCGTCGTAACGGCCCAGGCTGCCCAGGGCGACGCCCCTGCCCCGGAGCGCCGGGGCGTTGTCGGGGTCGAGCCCCAGCACGGCGTCGAAGTCGCCCAGCGCGGCCTCGTGTGCGCCGAGATTGACGTTGGTGATCCCCCTGGCGTAGTAGGCGAGGCCGTACCTCTCTTCGATCTCGATGGCGGCGTCGAAGTCCCTGACCGCCCTGTCCATCCGGCCCATGTCGCGGTATGCCATGCCCCGGTGGTAGTGGGCGTCGGCGAGGTTGGGATTCAAATCTATGGCCCTGCTCAGGTCCTTCACCGCCCTGTGGCGTTTGCCCATCGCCACCTGGGTCAATCCCCTGTTGTAGTGGGCGTCGGCGTCGCCGGGGGCCATGGTGACGGCCACGTCGAAGTCGCTCATCGCCCCGGCCAGGTCGCCCAGCTCCGCCTTGCACGCCCCCCGGCTGTAGTGCGCCACGGCGTCGCCGGGGGCCAGGCGTATGGCGGCGTCGTAGTCCTCTACCGCCGAGCGGTGCTCCTCCATCCTGGCGTAGGATCTGGCCCTGTCGAGGTGGGCGCCCGCGTTGTCGGGGTCCAGGGCGATGACCCTGCCGTAGTCCTCCGCCGCCCGGCGGTGCTCCCCCAGCTCGCCGTACGCCAGCCCCCTGGCGGACAGGGCATCGGCGTCGTGCGGGTTCGTTTCGATCCTCTCCGTCAGATGCTCGACCATCCGTTGAAGGCCCTCGCGGCCCACGCCGTCCATCGCCTTGCGGAACCTCTGATACTCTTCTTCCGATGGATTCCCCTGGTCCATCCCGTCATGCTCCTCGTTCATGACGCTCCTCCTGCATGTCCTGGCGTTCTCCTACCGGGCGGTTCCCCTGTTGCGGGAACGGTCGCCTGGGACGGGCCAAACTCCGAGCGACGGCCCGGACCGGAGTTCGTCTCCCCACCTGCTCCATCGCAGCCTTTCCCTCGCGGCATGGGCTCAACTCGATCCCGTTGCGGGACCGGCGCGAGGGACGTCTTCATGATGGTGGAGTGGCTCCCGGAATGCAATGCGGGTCTGACGGTGAGCACTCCGTGTGTGACGGCCTCTTGGCGTTCCAGCCCCTGTGGCGCACGGCCCCCGCCGGGCGCGCCGTCTCCCTCAGTCTCTGAACAGGTGGCCGAGGCCGAAGGAGTCCGCCACCTTCAGGAGAGCCGCATAGTTCTGCGTGTTGGGCAGCACCCCCTTTTCCCTCCAGCGCCTCGCGGTCTCGGGATGGACGTCGAGACGGCGGTGTATCTCAGCCCACGGCAGGTCGGACTCTTCCTTGAACCGCACCAGCCGCTCAGGAAAGTCGGCTGGGAAGCCAGGGGGTCTTCTGCTGTGATAAATGCGCTGTCTCGGCATCGGTCCTTCCGGAAGACGGCTGCAAGCTCCCTCCTACGGGGATGTCCGGGGCCGTCCGATATCCCCAGGCAGGACGGTATGCGGAACGCAAGCTCACGCGGTCAGCCCGTCCCTGAGTCCTGTGGGAGGCCGCCGCTCTGCTTGTCGGAGGGCTGGGGCGGCCTCCCACAGCTTCATCCATGTGTGCGGGCTTTCTTGTTGCCCTTCCTGCGGGCGGGGTCCGCGCGGGTACGCGTACACCCGCGCGGACCTTCCTCTCCTCCCGACGCCACATGCCATCAGGGAGAGTCCGGCGGCGGCGGCGGCTCGGGCCCTTCCACGCATGGCCCCTCACCGAGTTCGTTGACCGCCGCCACACCGAATTTGACGGGTCCCACATAGACGATCTTGAAGTATTTGAAACCCGTCGGGACGCCGTTGATCTCTGGTGGCGTGGTGGATCCAGGGTGCTCCACCTCGTATTCGTCCAGCAGGTAGCCGCCGCAGCCCTCGCTGGCTGAGCCGTAGATGCGGAACTCCGTGATCCATTGCGCGCCGGTTCCGGTCTCGTCCGGCGCGTCCCACCACACGATTTGCCCACCAATGCCGCTGACGGGCGAGTAGGACACCGACACATTGCGGACCGCGCCCGGGATCTCCGAGGGGCCCAGACCACCGGGCGGAACGGCAACTGCCAGCAAAATTTCACGCACCGACAGCGTGTAGGTGCCTGGGTCCAAGCCCGCTACTTCCAGGTGGTAGATGCCGGTCGCGGTCGCCGTGTAGGTCAGTCGGCTGTTAAGTCCCTCGCCGCCGTCGTCGTCCTCATCAATGTAGTGGGAGACGTTGAAGGAGTCGCCGTAGAGCGCCAGGATCGGGTCCGCCTGGGAGCCGCGGCCGGTGTCCGCGCCCTCCAGGTCGAACCGGTATCGCTTGCCCGCCTCCAGATCGACACGGAACCCGTCCAAATCCTCGCCAGGGTCGATGTTGCCCGTGGCCGAGGCCCCGACCTCGACCCGGCCGGTGGTGGTGGTGTCTCTGGGAAAGTCCGTGTCGGCCTCCGAGGCGCCGTTCGCGCCCAGCACGATCACCGACAGCGTGTAGGTGCCCGTCGTGCTGTCTGCGCCGGCCACAGCTATGTAGTAGGTGCCTTCCGCGTCGGGCGTGTTGATGACCCGGCCGTTCTTCCCCACACCGCCGTCGTTACTCCTCGCACCGGAGACCGCCTGTCCTCCCGCATCCTGCAACCCCCAAAGATGCGGATCCGCCAAGTTGCCTCGGCCGGTATCCGCCCCCTCCACGTCGAACTGGTATCGCTTGCCCTTCTTCAGCTCGACCGCGAACCAGTCGACGTCGAGAGCTGGGGCGATTTCGCCCGTGACCGAACCGCCGACCTCAACTCTACCGGTGGTGGTGATGCCTTCGGGCAGGTCTTCGCCGTCGGGCTCCGAGACGTTGGTGGAATCGGCTGGCGGGTCGGCGGAATCGTCGGGCGGCGGCGTGATGTCGCGCACCGACAGCGTGTAGGTGCCCGTAGAGTTACCACTAAGCTCTACAGCCTCTAAGTAGTAGGTGCCGGCCGCGGTCGCCGTGTAGATGAACTGGCTGTTGAGGTTCGTGGCGTTGATGTCGCCGTTTTCCGCAATGAAGGCGAGGGATCCGTCTGAGAGCGTCAAGTACGGGTCTTCCAGGGTGCCGCGGCCGTTATGCGATCCTTCCAGGTCGAACTGGTAGGTCCTGCCCACCACCAATCTGACGGCGAACAAATCTATGTCCCCTGCGCTGGCGATGTTGCCCGTGACCGAGGCCCCGACGTCGACCCGGCCAGAGGTGGAGGTCGTGTCGGGAAAGTCCGCGTGGGCCTCCGAGGCGCCGTTCGCGCCCAGCACGATCACCGACAGCGTGTAGGTGCCCGTCGATTGGTACGCGGCGGCGACTACGTAGTGAGCGCCGCTCGCGGTCGCCGTGAAGATCGTCCGGGCGTTGTTCCCCACGCCGCTGTCATCGTTCTGCGTGCCCGTGATCGTATTGCCCCCCGCATCACGCACTGCGTTGATAGTCGGGTCCGACACTGTGCCGCGGACGGTAGGCGCACCCTCCACGTCGAACTGGTATCTCGTGCCCGCCTCCAGCTCGACGAGGAACCAGTCCGCGTCGCCGACGGACTCGATGTTGCCCGTGGCCGAGCCGCCGACGTCGACCTGGCCGGTGGTGGTGGCGTCGGCGGGAAAGTCGTCGGACGTCGGCGGCCCCTGCAGACGGACCGTAACCGTGGTCGTCGACGACCAGTCCAGGCCCGTATTCGCCCAAGAGTAGAGGCCGGTGCTCAAGCTACCGGCATCGCTGAGCGCGCGGTCGGTAGTGACGCCGTCGATCTTGAAAACCAGGTTCTCCTTGTCATCGTCGGAGAGATCGGCGGTGAGCAATAAGAACAGGGAGCCATCGTTGTTGCCCCCTGGGGCTCCGACATAAAGGCCCCTGATCGTGTAGTCGTTGTCCCCGACCGAGAACATCGTGTCGCCGGGGTTGCCGACAAGACCGCCCGCGCTGAGACTACTGGTATCCGCAAACCCGTGTGAGACAAGCACGTCGGCGCTAGTCTTGAGCTCTCCCACCGTCACCACGCCGCACCAGATGTCGCCGGTGTTCAGCGTGCACGGCGAGATGTCACGCACCGACAGCGTGTAGGTGCCTGTAGCGGTACCTATCGTAGTCGCTTCCAAGGAGTGGGTGCCGGTCGTGGTCGGCGTGTAGACTATCTGACTGTTTTTGTTCGTGGAGTTGATGTCGCCGTTGACCTCCAGGACCGTTGCGAATCGGTAGAGTTTGAGGTACGGATCCTCCAGGGTGCCGCGGCCGTTATGCGATCCTTCCAGGTCGAACTGGTAGATCTTGCCCACCTCCAGAGCGACATCGAACCAGTCCGTATCGGTTGGGGTGCTGATCGTCCCCGTGACCGAGGCCCCGACGTCGACAGTGCTAATGTTGGTGCCGGAAAAGTCCGTGTCGGCCTCCGAGGCGCCGTTCGCGCCCAGCACGATCACCGACAGCGTGTAGGTGCCCGTATCCGGCTCCTGGCCGTCATCAGCCGCCACCCACACGAAGTAGGCGGCGCTCGCGCCCGGCGTGTAGATCAACCGGGCGTTGAAGCCTACGCCGCTGTTGGTGTCCCTCGTGCCAGGGATCGAGTTGCCGTCCGCGTCGTAGAGCAACTGTATCAACGGGCTCCCTAAGTCGCCGCGCCCGGTGTCCTTGCCCTCCATGTCGATCTGGTATCGCTTGCCCGCCTCCAGCTCGACCTTGAACCAGTCCCCATCGCCGCCGGTCCCGATGGTGCCCGTGACCGAGCCGCCGACGTCCACCTCACCGGTGGTGGAGGTGTCGACGGGCAGATCGGTGTCGCCCTCCGAGACGTTCGCCCGCCCGCCGGGACCGGGCGGCGTGGCATGGCCGGGCGCGCCGCCGCCGTCCTCCCCGTCATGGTCGTCGCCTTCGACGGCCTCCGGCGCGTCCGGCGTGTCGATGTGAAACCAGCGGGAACGCTCGCTCACACCGTGCTCGTTGGTCGCCTTGATGCGGTAGGTGTAGGTAGTATTGGCCTGTACGCTGTCGTCGGTGTAGGTGGTCGCCGCTGTGCCCGTGTCCGCCACCAGTTCACTGAACTCGCCCCCGGTATTGTTCACGCGCACGCGCCGCAGGATGACGTAGCCGGTGATGCTGGCGTCACCTGGGTCGTCCCAGGTCAGGACCACCTGGTCATGGGACGCCGTGGCGTCCAGGCCCGTGGGCTGGTCGGGCGGTTCGGCAGCCTGCTCCTCCTCCGGCTCAGGGGCTGCCGGGACGTCGATGTGGAACCAGCGCGAGCGTTCGCTCACACCGTGCTCGTTGATCGCCTTGATGCGGTAGGTGTAGCGAGTCTCAGCCGCCACAGTGTCGTCGGTGTAGGTGGTCGCCGCTGTGCCCGTGTCAGCCACCAGTTCACTGAACTCGCCCCCGGTATTGTTCACGCGCACGCGCCGCAGGATGACGTAGCCGGTGATGCTGGCGTCGCCCGGGTCGTCCCAGGTGAGGACCACCTGGTCATGGGTCGCCGTGGCGTCCAGGCCCCTGGGCTTGTCGGGCCGCTCGGCAGCCTGCTCCTCCTCCGGCTCAGGGGCTGCCGGGACGTCGATGTGGAACCAGCGGGAACGCTCGCTCACCCCGTGCTCGTTGGTCGCCTTGATGCGGTAGGTGTAGGTAGTATTGGCCTTTACGGTAGCGTCGGTGTAGGTGGTCGCCGCTGTGCCCGTGTCCGCCACCAGTTCACTGAACTCGCCCCCGGTATTGTTCACGCGCACGCGCCGCAGGATGACGTAGCCGGTGATGCTGGCGTCACCCGGGTCGTCCCAGGTCAGGACCACCTGGTCATGGGACGCCGTGGCGGAGAGGCCCGTGGGCTTGTCGGGCGCCGAGCCCTCCTGGGCCTGGACCGGGGAGAACAGCAGGGCCATCGCCAGGGCCAGCGCCGCTATGGCGGCGAACAGGATGGGGAATCGTCGTCTATCGGTGCGAATCATTATGGCGCCTCCTTGTGCTTGTGGCTCCCTCGGCGTCGCAGTCCTCGATACCTGCTACGGGGCCTCCTGGGTCTGGATGTGGAACCAGCGCGAACGCTCGCTCACCCCGCCGTGCTCGTTGATGGCCTTGATCCGGTAGGTGTAGTGAGTATTGGCCGCCACGGTGTCGTCGGTATAGGTGGTGGCGGCGCTGCCCGTGTCCGCCACCAGCTCATCGAAGTGGCCCTTGGGGTCGTCGTAGCGGAGGCGCCGCAGGATCACGTAGCCGGTGATGCTGTCGTCGCCGGGGTCGTCCCAGGTTAGAGTGATTGCATCGTGGGACGCCGTGGCGGAGAGGCCCCTGGGCTTGGCGGGCGGCTCGGGGGCCGAGGGGGTGTCGATGTGGAACCATCGGGAGCGCTCGCTCGTTCCGGCCCCGTTGATGGCCTTGATGCGGTAGGTATAGTTAGTCTCAGCCACCACGGTGTCGTCGGTGTAGGTGGTGGCGGCGGTGCCCGTGTCCGCGACCAATTCTCTGAACTCGCCTTTTCTGTCGGTATCCCGGTTACGGCGCAGGATCACGTAGCCGGTGATGGTGTCGTCGTCAGGGTCGTCCCAGGTGAGGACCACCCGGTCGTGGGACGCCGTGGCGGAGAGGCCCCTGGGCTTGGCGGGCGGCTCGGGGGCCGTCGCCTCGTCCGGACCCCGCACCGTCGTCGAGATCGCCGTGGAGAGGGTCCGCCCGTCGGCGGTGCAGATCGCGCCCGTCTCGTCGCACGGACGCCACGCCGCCAGCGACACCGTCACGTCCTCGTCCGAGTCCGGCTTGATCTCGAGCTCCCACACGACCTCCCGGTCTTCCGCGTCGTCTCCCTGACCGCCGGCTGAGCGGGCTCCCTTGCTCGCCTTGGAGCCGCCCGTTGCCTGTCCGTCCACCGGGCGCACCGACGTCACTTCGCCGCCGTCGACGCTCACGCCGTGCTCGCCAACGTTCTGCGGGCTCTCATCGATAGCGTCGCTGAACGCCACCCGGACCTTGATCCGCTCCGACCCGTCGTGCTGCGTCGGCTGCGACGCGAACCACGCCCTGAGCGGTATCCGCACGCCGGCCAGATCGGTGGCCGAAAGCTCGTCCAGAAGTACTGAGTAGATGCCCACACGGTACGGATAGGTGCGGGGTCGCGCCGTGGGTGTGACGTCGATCCGCCACGTCTGCTGCGCGCCGGTCTGCCCGCGCAGGTCGATGACGAAGGCCTGATACTCGCATTTCTCCGGTTCAGTAAATTCATGACAGATGGTCGACGACGCGGCAGTGGTCACGCCCTCCACCCACGGCTTGCCCATGTTGTACACGTGGGTCGTCGCCGGCGGCATGGCGCGCTCGATCCGCGGCGTCGCGGCCGTGCCCTCACCCGTCTCGCGGCCCCGGACCCGGACGGCATACGCCTTGCCCGGCTGCAGCAGCAATCCGATGCGGTCAACGTCGCCGTAGGTGTTGAGTACCAATAGTTCTAACGTGCCCTCGAGGGGAGTAAGAGAAAACTCCGACTCATCATCGCGCTCCGGCACGAGGACGAAGTGGAACCCTCCCGCGTTCAGGCTCGTGTATTGTCCGGGACTCCCGCCGTGCGAGATCTTGACCTGGTGTATGCCGACTGCCTGCGTCGTGAATCTCGGTATGAGCGTGTTGTTCGCTTCCAGCACGTCGTTCCAGATCTCCGTGCCGTCCGAGCCGGTCACGATCACCCGGTGCCTCGTCGCCTTCCCCGCGATGGTGAACCGATAGTTCTTGTTCTCGTCCAGGCCGTATTGGAACACCTTCTGATCGGTGAGCGCGTTGAATTCCGAAACCACCGCGCCATATTCGAACAGGCCCTGATCGGAATCCACCAGCCCCGGCGTGGTGGCGCTGACCACGTCGGACCAGGGGCTCTCGTCGTCGTCGTCGACCGCCTTGACCCGGTAGTGGCGCGTGGTCCCGGGCGTGATGGTGTTGTCGTTGAATCGCGTGGGATAGCACGTGCACCAGATGTCGCTATCGGTCACGTACTGGTTCGTGTAGTTCACCAGCGAGGTCCACGACGTGCTGCCGTCGGCGGACCATTCAATCTTGTAGCCGTCGTCGCGATCGATCGTGCCTTTCGGAGACGGTAAGGTCCTGTCCCATCTGAGCGTGACCCGCATCGGCGCAACTGCACGAGCGCTCGGGTTGGTCGGCGGGTCCAGGAGCACCTCACCCTTGACGTCGATTCGCATCGACTGATTGCTTGCTTGCCATGTACCGATCGAAGGCCTGTTTGTCCGCGAACCATTGTCTATGGTCCAATTCTCAGCGGCCCCGTCGTCTTCGGCGTTGCCGCCCGAAAGGGGTCCGGTTACGGAAACGGCTACCCTGTCGCTCGAGGTCGTTTTGACCACCACGAAGTACGTTTTCGATGCCTCGAGCACGATCCCGCCGTCGGGAACGGTGAACACGTTGACCGAATCCGCTGTGATGCTCGAGGGGTTCTCCAGCGTCTTCAGTTTGTCGCCGGGATTGTTTCCCCCGCCCTTGTGCAATGTGACCTCGACGTCGTCATCGACTTCATCTCCAATCCCGATTCCGATTAATGTGACCCGCGCCCAGGTCCCGGCCGTGAATGCTTGCGCACTTCGATGGCCATTTTCAAAAAGGTTCCTTTCGTTATCATCCAGGGAGGTGTTCTTTACCAGGGACGGCCCGCTGGAGTCCGTGATGCTGAGGTCCACGTCGTCGCCCAAAGACCAGGAGGGGCTGGACGACCAGGTGTAACGCTTGGAGCTGACGCTGGCCTCCTCGAAGGCCAGCTCGGTATCATCGCCCACGTGCAGGGTCAGGAACTCGAGCACGTTCGAGGGGAGGGCGGTATCCAGAGTCAGTTCCAGCTCGCTGCCGTCGTCTTCGATCCTCGTGATTGTGTATGGGTTGCCGTGCAAGCTGAAGTCGTCGCCGGATAGAACATTGGAGTTGGCGCACTGCCCATTAAAGGGGGTAGTGTGGGAACAACCGAATTCGTCCTGGGCGGCATTGAGGGTTTTCACCTCCAGGTCGGCGGACCAGATGGTCACGTCTTCGGCGGAGGCCGGCGGCGCGATGACGAGCGAGGCCGCGAAGAGGACGCCGCAGAGGGCCGCGGCGAGTGCGAGGAACCGCGGGAGCCGGGCCGGCCTGACAGCCTTGCTTGAAGGAATCATCGGCTCAACTCCGGCGCGGCCCCGAAAAAAATCGGGGCTTCTGTGCCAGGGATGATCTTCGGCTAATGGTGTAGGTCACGGTTATCTTCATGCGTACGGGCCTTCCTGTCGCCCTTCCCCCGCTCCCGAGGTCACCTGCTAATTGTCCACCGACAGCGTGTAGGTCCCCTCGCGATAGCCGAAGGCGCCGACCGCTACGTAGTAGTTGCCGCTCTCCAGATCGACGGTCACCCGGGCGTTGTCGCCCTCGCCGCCGTTGTCGTTCCGGGTGCCGGGAATGTAGTTGCCGTCCGCATCGAAGACCCCGCGCAGCAGCGGGTTCCGCAAGGAGCCGCTGCCTGTATCCTCTCCCTCCAAGTCGATCTGGTAGATGCTGCCGACGGCGATTTGCAGCTTGAACCAGTCGACGTCGCCCGAGAAGTCGATCTTGCCTCGGACCGGAGTCCCGGCCGTCACCTGCCCGGTCGTGGTGCGGTCGGCCGTGTGCTCGTCGGCATCCTCCGTGACGTCGATGACCGTCAACTCGTAGCCGCCCCACTCGAACGACTCGCCGCTCGCCGCGATGTAATAGGCGCCACCGGCACGGGCGTGAAACGTCACACGGAACAGGTGATGGGCGCTTGATTCGTCCGCCCCCCACGTGTTGAGAAGGTAGTCCCCGTCCGCATCGTAGATCGCGTTGATCTGCGGGAGGCGCAGGGTGAGCTCGGGGTCGGCGTAGTTGTTGGGGCCGGGGCTGGTGAGAATCGCGCCCTTCATGTCGATCCGGTAGGTCCGGCCCGCCTCCAGCTCCACCGCAAACCAGTCGGTGTCGAAGTCGTGGTAGTTATCTGGCCTATGGATAGGTTCGTGGATGGCGCCCCTGGCCCCGAACCCGTCCACCTCGACCACGCCGCCGGTGGATTTGTCGGCGGGCAGGTCGGTGGCGCCCTCGGCGACCCCTTGCGCGGGGACGGCCGCGCCGCTGACGCTGAACTTCGTATACTCGCCGCCTCGTCTCAACCAATCGCCTACGTCGGTGCGATTACGGGTTAGCCGCGCACCGGCGACGCTCCATCCCGTCGAATCGTCGTCAGCGGACCCTGAAGCCGTTGGGCGTAATTGCAGATGCGCCCGAGCGCCGCTGTAGGACGCAACCACAAAGTACGTCGTGCCGGGGTCCAGTACCGTGCCCCCCGGGGCGTTGAACGTGTTGACGCCGGTGGCCCAGGTACCCGTGGAATGCGTCAGCGTGGCGACCGCGGCGTCGGGCTCCGGTGGGGAGTCGCTGGTCGCGGACCACAGCGAGACCGTGACGTCGGCCGGGGTTTTGGGGACCGCGTTCACATCCAATTTGATGCTGGCCAGGAAGTATCCATGGCTATCTGAGCCGGTGGTGAACCCCTGAGCGTTCTCAAAAGTGCCAATGGCTAGTGCAAAATTCGTGTTGGTGGCTTGCCCGAGGTTGCTCAGGAGGTCGGTGACGGGCTCCGGGACATTGCCGGAATCGTCCGGGGGATCGTCGGGCGTCATCTCCGCCGCCCGCGTCACGGTCACCGTGTAGGTCTGCGTCGAGGTGTCGTCCTCGGCCGTCACCTTCACCTTGATGACGGTGTCGCCCACCTCCAGCGCCACCTGGAAGTCGTCCTCCATGTCGTCCGCGTCGTCGAGCTCGTTGTCGTCCGTGTCTAGAATCTCGACCGTCGCGCTGGCGTGGTTCGTGGTCGGCGTCACCGTCACCTCGTCGACGCTGTTGGCGACCGACGCCGTGTAGATGGCCGTGCCCGAGGCGAAGGCCGGGCTCAGCGTCACCCCCATGCCCAGCGACAGCCCGCTCAGCGTCGCGTCCGTCGAGAGCGCCGTCGCGTCGTCGTCCTCGATGGTTCCCGTCGCGGTCGGGTCCGTCTCCAGCTTCGCGTTCGACGACGGGCTCGACAGCGTCACCGTGAAGGTCTCGTCGCCCTCCTCGGTGGCGTCGTTCACCACCGGCACCTCGAACGTTCCCGTCGTGTCGCCGATCGCGACGGTCACCGTCCCCGTCTTCGTCGCCCCGAGGTCCGCCGCGACCGCCGTGTCGCCGGCCTCGATCGACGCCGTCCAGGTCGCCGTCACGGCCGTCGCGGCCGCTTCCGACAGCGTCACCGTGAACTCCACTTCCCCATCGTTCTCGGCGTCCGAGGCATCCGCGACGCTCAGCGTCCGCGGGCGCACACGAATCGTGACGGTGTCCCCCGCAGACCAGGTCAGGCCCGACAGACCCCAAGAGTAGAGGCCGGTGGTGCTTTTCGTGGCACCGCTGAACTCGAATGGGGTGGCGGCGCCGTCGACCGTGAGCAGCAGGCCCGCCTTGTCATCGTCGGTGAGATCGGCGGTGAGCAAGACGTACAGGGTGCCCGTGGGGGTGGTCCCAGTTGGGACTTGGACGTAAGCGCCTTGGATCGTGTAGTCGTTGTCCCCGACCGAGAACACCGTTTCGTCAGGGTTGCCGGCAAGGCTGCCCGCGCTGAGGCCAGCTCCATCAGCAAAACCGTGTCCGACAAGCGCGTCGGCGGGGCTGGTCTTGATCTCTGCCACCGTCACCGCGCCGCACCAGATGTCGCCGGTGTTCAGCGTGCACGGCGGCGGCTGCGTGATTTCACGCACCGACAGCGTGTAGGTGCCAGTAGTGGGGGCCGCGGTCTCGACAACCAGGTAGTAGGCGCCGGCCGCGGTCGGCGTGAAGACCAACTGGCTGTTTAGGTTCGCGGTGCTGATGTCGTCGTCTTCAGCAAGTTTGTTACTTCCAGACGCGTCGAAGATCTGTAGGAACGGGTCTCCCAGGGAGCCGCGGCCGGTCGGCGAACCCTCCAGGTCGATCTGGTAGGTCTTGCCGGCCTCCAGATCGACGCGGAACCAGTCTTTATCCGATGTGCTGGCGATGTTGCCCGTGGCCGAGGCCCCGACCTCGACGCGGCCAGAGGTCGTGTTGTCGGCGGGAAAGTCCGTGTCGGCCTCCGAGGCGCCGTTCGCGCCCAGCACGATCACCGACAGCGTGTAGGTGCCGGTATCACTGGTTGCTGAGTCCGCGACCACGTAGTAGGTGCCGGTCGCCGTGGGCGTGTTGATAATCCGGGCGTTCTTGCCCACGCCCGCGTCATCGTTACCACTAATCAGGCTAGTCGCGTAGAGGCTTGCGGCCGGGTCCGGCAAGGTGCCGCGCCCGGTATCCGCCCCCTCCACGTCGAACTGGTATCTCGTGCCCGCCTCCAGTTCGACCTTGAACCAGTCTTTGTCCGTGCTAGGTTTGATGGCGCCCGTGACCGAGCCGCCCACCTCGACCTCGCCGGTGGTGGTGTTGTCGTTGGGAAAGTCGTCGCGCGTCACGGTCACCGTGTAGGTCTGCGTCGCGGTGCTGTCCTCGGCCGTCACCTTCACCTTGATGACGGTGTCGCCCACCGACAGCGCCACCTGGAAGTCGTCCTCCATGTCGTCCGCGTCGTCGAGCTCGTTGTCGTCCGTGTCCAGAATCTCGACCGTCGCGCTGGCGTGGTTCGTCGTCGGCGTCACCGTCACCTCGTCGACGCTGTTGGCGACCGACGCCGTGTAGGTGACCGTGCCCGAGGCGAAGGCCGGGCTCAGCGTCACCCCCGTGCCCAGCGACAGCCCGCTCAGCGTCGTTGGGCCGGTCGAGAGAGGTATCGCTTCGGTGCGCTGTTTGCCGTAAACGAGCATCTTCACCACCCAATTCTCGCCACTCCAGTTTGTTCCGTCCCTGGACTTCTGTGACTCATTGGCCACAAAGATGTTACTGTTCCCATCCTGGTCGTTGCTTGCTGTGTTCCGGAGTCGTATCCAACCGCCACTGAGACGTTGGATTACGATCGCATATCTCCCCTGTGGTCTGAGCGTCGTTCCTTCCGGTGCCGTGAATGCGTTGTCATGGCCTTCCCTGAACGCCGGTGGATCGCGAAAGTCGAACAGTTTTTCGTCGGGAACCGGATCGCCGCCTCCTTCTTGTTTTCCGGTGTAAAGCGACACGATGATTTCGTCCGGGCTGTCCGGTATACCTGAGTCGGCGGATGCAATGTATTCAAGGGCCAATGCAACGCTGTGCAGTTTGAAGCCGATGAAGCTGTCAGCCCCCTGGATGACATTAAAACTCTGAGCCCACCAGTTATAGTTGTCTTCACCCACCTTAAAGTTGTCCTGATCACTCTCACTGGCGGTGTAGGTAAGCCGGTCGAGATCGTAGCCGTGGATCGTGAAGACAGGAATCCGCGTCGGGGTTTGCGTGACGGAGTCCGGCCACGGGTCGTCGGGGTTGCTTAGATCCTGGTATCGCACGGCTGAGTTAAGGATCCACCAGTTGCTGTCAACGCGGCTTTGACCGTCCGCGTCAGTGTTCGTTATGTAATATTCCGTGCTGCCCGAGCCATCTGATTCGATGACCACGAAGTAGACCCGATCGTCGTGCAGGTAAAAGGGCTCGGGCGGAGTGAAGGTGTTGATTTGGTTGTTACCGTCTTTGAATGCCGATGGATTATCGAACTCGAAATATTTATTATTCGGTCGCCAATCATCATCTCCATCATCATTACCACCTGGTCTATACCCGTCCCAAAGAGACACCGTAACGGGAACGACCGGCTTGGCGCTAAACATCAAATCGAGCGCGGTGAGCGCGTAGCCGCCATCGTCATCGCCAATCTGAAAACCGACAGCGAAGCTGATTGATCCAACGGTGGTCTGCTCGAAGGTAGTGGTTTGCGTAGTGTTGCCCACCAGTGCCGCCGCCGCCGTCGCCCGGTTGTTGATCGTGCCCGTCGCGGTGGTGTCCGTGGTCAGCGTCGCGTTATCCGGGTTTGAAATCGTCAGCGTGAAGGTCTCGGCGCTCTCGCTCGCGTCGTCCTCCGTCGTCTGGACCTCGATCGTCCCGGAGGCGGTATTGTCGGCCGCCGCGATGGTCAGCGTGCCGCTCTTCGTCGTGAAGTCCACGCCCGAGGTGGCGTCGTCTCCGGTCGCCACCGACGTCGCGTAGTCCACCATCACGTCGCGGCCGCTCACCGCCGACAGCGTCACCACGAACTCCACCGCGTCACCCTCGGTCGCCGCCGCGTTGGCCACCGTCACCGTCGGCGTCGGGTCGTCGTCCTCGATGGTTCCCTTCGCCGTCGGGTCCGTCTCCAGCTTCACGTTCGACGACGGGCTCGACAGCGTCACCGTGAAGGTCTCGTCGCCCTCGTCGGTGGCGTCGTTCACCACCGGCACCGTAAACGTTTCCGTCGTGTCGCCGATCGCGACGGTCACCGTCCCCGTCTTCATCGACCCGAGGTCCGCCGCGGCCGCCGTGTCGCCGGTCTTGATCGAGGCCGTCCAGGTCGCCGTCACCTCCTCTGTGGCCGCTTCCGACAGCGTCACCGTGAATTCCACTTCCCCATCGTTCTCGGCGTCCGAGGCATCCGCGACGCTCAGCGTCCGCGGGCGCCGCACACGAATCGTGACGGTGTCCCCCGCAGACCAGGTCAGGCCCGACAGACCCCAAGAGTAGAGGCCGGTGGTGCCTTTCGTGGCACCGCTGAACGCGAACGTGGTGGTGGTGTCGTCGACCGTGAGCACCAGGCCCGCCTTGTCATCGTCGGTGAGGTCGGCGCTGAGCAAGACGTACAGGGTGCCCGTGAGGGTGGTCCCAGTTGGGACTTGGATATAAGCGGCACTGATCGTGTAGTCGTTGTCCCCGACCGAGAACATCGTGGCGTCAGGGTAGCCGGCAAGGCCGCCCGCGCTGAGGCCAGCTCCATCAGCAAAACCGTGTCCGACAAGCGCGTCGTCGGCAGTCTTGATCTCTGCCACCGTCACCGCGCCGCACCAAATGTCGCCCGTGTTCAGCGTGCACGGCGGCGTCGTGATGTCACGCACCGACAGCGTGTAGGTGCCCGTCCCCCCGGTGACCCCGCTAACCGCTACCAGGTAGTAGGTGCCGGCCGCGGTCGGCGTGTAGACGGTCTGGCTGTCGTAGATGTCGTTAGAGGGGTCGACATCGTCATTCTCGGTGCCGTCAATCTCGGTGCCGGATGAGTCGCGGATATTGAGCAGATAAGGGTTTCCCAAGGTGCCGCCGCCGCCACCAATGCCCTTCAGGTCGATCTGGTAGGTCTTGCCCGCCTCCAGATCGACGCGGAACCAGTCATAGTCATTGGCGATGCCGATGTTGCCCGTGGCCGATGCGCCGACCTCGACGCGGCCAGAGGTCGTGTTGTCGGCGGGAAAGTCCGTGTCGGCCTCCGAGGCGCCGTTCGCGCCCAGCAGGATCACCGACAGCGTGTAGGTGCCTGTAAGATTGTCATTGATTTCGGTCACCACTGGGTAGAAGTCGCCGGACGCGGCCGGGGTGTAGATCATCCGGGCGTTGGCGCCCACGCCGCTGTTGTCGTCGCCCTGTTGGCCGTTGTCACCCTGAAGCTGGCTCCCGATATTGTCGTAGAGGCCCAGGTGCGGGTCCGCCAGGGTGCCCCGGCCGGTGTCCGCGCCCTCCAGATCCAACTGGTATCGCGTGCCCGCCTCCAGTTCCACTTTGAACCGGTCGTAGTCGCCGACCGTCCCGATGTTGCCCGTTACTGTGCCGCCCACCTCGACCTCGCCGGTGGTGGTGTTGTCGTTGGGAAAGTCGTCGCGCGTCACGGTCACCGTGTAGGTCTGCGTCGAGGTGCCGTCCGCGGCCGTCACCTTCACCTTGATGACGGTGTCGCCCACCGACAGCGCCACCTGGAAGTCGGCCGCATTGTCGTCCGCGTCCGCGAGCGCATTGCCGTCCGCGTCCTGAATTTCGGAATCGGCGCTGGCGTGGTTCTCCGTCACCGTCACTGTCACCTCGTCGACGCTGTTGGCGACCGACGCCGTGTAGGTGACCGTGCCCGAGGCGAAGGCCGGGCTCAGCGTCACCCCCGGGCCCAGCGACAGCGCGCTCAGCGTCGCGTCCGTCGAGAGCATGGGCGTGATGTCACGCACCGACAGCGTGTAGGTGCCAGTAACCAAGCCATTCGCGAATGCTACGAGGTAGTAGGTGCCGGCCGCGGTCGGCGTGAAGATTATCTGGCTGTCGAAGATGCCGTTTGCGAAGTCGACGTCGTTATTGAAGGTGCTGCTAATCTGGTTGCCGGATGAGTCGCGGATATTGTCCAGATAAGGGTCTTCCAAGGTGCCGCCGCCGCCATATTCGCCCTTCTGGTCGATCTGGTAGGTCTTGCCCGCCTCCAGCACGACCGCGAACCAGTCCGTGTCGCCGATAGAGCCTCTGTTGCCCGTGACCGAGCCGCCGACCTCGACTCTACCGGAGGTGGCGGTGGTGCCGGGAAAGTCCGTGTCGGCCTCCGAGGCGCCGTTCGCGCCCAGCAGGATCACCGACAGCGTGTAGGTGCCGGTGTCGGTTTCATCAAAATCTGCCACACGTAGGTAGTACGTGCCAGCCGTGGTCGGAGTGAATATCCCCCGGCTGTTCGCACCAATACCGCTGTTGACATCATCCAGAAGGTTGTCCTCGGACTCGTCGTAGAGTGTTAGCGCCGGGTCCGCCAGGGTACCGCGGCCGGTCGGCGCCCCCTCCAGGTCGATCTGGTAGCGCGTGCCCGCCTCCAGGACGACGCGGAAATAGTCTCGGTCGGCGAAGGAGCCGATGTTGCCCGTGACCGAGCTGCCCACTTCCACCTGGCCGGTGGTGGTGGGGTTGGCGGGCAGGTCGGTGCCGCCCTCGGAGACGTTGGCCCGTTTGCCGGGACCGGGCGGCGTGGCATGGCCGGGCGCGCCGCCGCCGTCCTCCCCGTCCGGGTCGTCGCCTTCGCCGGCCTCCGGCGCGGCCGGCGTGTCGATGTGGTACCAGCGGGAGCGCTCGCTCACACCGTGCTCGTTGATCGCCTTGATGCGGTAGGTGTAGGTAGTATTGGCCTGTACGGTATCGTCGGTGTAGGTGGTCGCCGCCGTCCCCGTGTCCGCCACCAGCACACTGAACTCGCCCCCGGTATCGTTCTCACGCACCCGCCGCAGGATCACGTAGCCGGTGATGCTGGCGTCGCCAGGGTCGTCCCAGGTGAGGGTCACCGAGTCGTGGGTCGCCGTGGCATCGAGGCCCGTGGGCTGGTCGGGCGGTTCGGGGGCCTGCTCCTCCTCCGGCTCAGGGGCTGCCGGGACGTCGATGTGGAACCAGCGGGAGCGCTCGCTCACCCCGTGCTCGTTGATGGCCTTGATGCGGTAGGTGTAGTTAGTCTCAGCCACCACGGTGTCGTCGGTGTAGGTGGTGGCGGCGGTGCCCGTGTCCGCGACCAATTCTCTGAACTCGCCCTTTCTGTCGGTATCCCGGTTACGGCGCAGGATCACGTAGCCGGTGATGGTGTCGTCGCCCGGGTCGCCCCAGGTGAGGACCACCTGGTCGTGGGTCGCCGTGGCGTCCAGGCCCCTGGGCTTGTCGGGCCGCTCGGGGGCCGCCGGTATGTCGATGTGGAACCAGCGGGAGCGCTCGCTCACCCCGTGCTCGTTGATCGCCTTGATGCGGTAGGTGTAGGTAGTATTGGCCTTTACGGTAGCGTCGGTGTAGGTGGTCGCCGCTGTCCCCGTGTCCGCCACGAGCACACTGAACTCGCCCCCGACATCGTTCTCGCGGACGCGCCGCAGGATCACGTAGCCGGTGATGGTGTCGTCGCCCGGGTCGTCCCAGGTCAGCACCACCTGGTCGTGGGACGCCGTGGCGGAGAGGCCCGTGGGCTTGTCGGGCGCCGAGCCCTCCTGGGCCTGCACCGTGGAGAACAGCAGGGCCATCGCCAGGGCCAGGGCCGCTATGGCGGCAATCAGGATGGGGAATCGTCGTCTATCGGTGCGAGTCATCATGGTTCCTCCTTGAACCGCACCAGGCGCTCAGGGAAGTCGGCTGGGAAGCCAGGGGGTCTTCTGCTGTGATGAATGCGCTGTCTCGGCATGGAACCGCCGGTCTCTCCGGGTACACAGCCGGAGCCTCTCTCCAACGCGAGCGCAGGCATCGCCTTTCCCGTCCGCCTCGGGCCGTGGGTGTTCCGTGCTCCGGCCAGTACGCTTGCCTCACCCGTCCGTCCATATGTGCTCGCTTTTCTCGTTGCCCTCTACTGGCCCGGACCGCTGACGGTCGGCGCCAACTCGTCGGACAGCTTTCTGCCGTTGCTCGTGCGGAGGGCTCCCTCGCCTTCGCAGTCCTCGATACCAGCTACGGGGCCTCCTGGGTCTGGATGTGGAACCAGCGGGAACGCTCGCTCACCCCGCCGTGCTCGTTGATGGCCTTGATACGGTAGGTGTAGTGAGTATTGGCCTTTACCGTATCGTCGGTGTAGGTGGTCGCCGCCGTGCCCGTGTCCGCCACCAGCTCATCGAAGTGGCCCGAGGGGTCGTCGTAGCGGAGGCGCGCAGGATCACGTAGCCGGTGATGCTATCGTCGCCGGGGTCGTCCCAGGTTAGCGTGATGGCATCGTGGGACGCCGTGGCGGACAAGCCCGTGGGCTTATCGGGTACGGGCGCTGCCGGAGTGTCGATGTGGAACCAGCGCGAGCGTTCACTCGTT
The DNA here is from genome assembly GCA_965217705.1 of Dehalococcoidia bacterium. Taxonomy (GTDB): domain Bacteria; phylum Chloroflexota; class Dehalococcoidia; order Lucifugimonadales; family CATOSD01; genus CATOSD01. The sequence goes on from CBDCJA010000002.1 coordinate 1,149,980, forward strand.
CCGGCCCCGTTGATGGCCTTGATCCGGTAGGTATAGGTAATGCCAGCAACCACTGCGTCATCGGTGTAGGTGGTCGCGGCGCTGCCCGTGTCCGCCACCAGTTCACTGAAGTCGCCCCCGGTATTGTTCACGCGGACGCGCCGCAGGATCACGTAGCCGGTGATGGTGTCGTCGCCGGGGTCGTCCCAGGTGAGGGTCACAGAGTCGAGCGACGCCGTGGCCGAGAGGCCCGTGGGCATGGCGGGCGGCTCCGTAGGTTGCGCCGCCGACACCGCGCCCGTGGCCGCACTGGTCAGCGCCTCATTATTGCCCGCGTCGTCGGTGAAACTCACCTGCACCTTGATGGCCTTGCCTTCGTCTTCGGCGACCAGGGTGTATGTGGAGCCGTTAGCGCCTGCGATTTCCGCGTCGTCGGCAAGCCACTGGTAGCTGTAGGTGGCGCTCGTTAGGTCGTCGGCGTCGGCGATGCCCGACTTGTCCGCCGTCAGCGTCTCGCCCACCTGGGCCGTCCCGCTGATGGTCGGCGCTCCGGTGGCCGGACTGTTGGTAGTGGGCGCCGCCTCCACCACGTCCGTCGCCGCGCTGGTCAGCGACTCATCATTGCCCGCGTCGTCGGTGAAGCTGACCTTCACCTTAATGGCCTTGCCCTCGTCGGTATCGGCCAGGGTGTAGGTCAAGCTGGTAGCGCCGGCTATTTCGGCGGCGTCGGCCAGCCACTGGTAGCTGTAGGTAACGCTGGTCAACCCATCGGCATCCGCGATGCCCGACGTGTCCACAGTCAGTGCCTCTCCCACCTGGGCCGTGCCACTGATCGTGGGCGCGCCGGTGGCAGGGCTGTTGTCAGATGTGTCCGCGTCTTCTGAGCACGGTTCGATCTCGTCGCCTTCCGCCACCTCGGGTACGGGCACACCCTCCCAGTCCGATGCATTGGTCCCGTACAACTCCTCGATCTGCGACCACTCCGATGCTCCTGCACAGCTCATCGCTCGAACCCTCAGCCACGAGAGCCCATGCAGTTTGCTCACCACCGCGCTTGACCCGTGGAACGCGATGTCCACTCCCTCGGCGGGCAGGTCCAACCACTCCCCACCTTTGGCGTGGTAGTACTGGACCACGTACCAACCGGCGTCCTCAATGTCCTCCCAGTCCAGCTTCACCATGCCGTGATGCAGGGTCTTCGTGTTCGACAACACCGGAGTGCCCAGCACCACGGGGCATGGTTCGATTTCGTCGCCCTCCTCCACCTCGGGTACGGGCACCCCGTCCCAGTCCGATGCGTTGGTCCCGAACAACTGCTCGATCTGCGACCACTCCGATGCTCCGGCACAGCTCATCGCTCGAACCCTCAGCCACGAGAGCCCATGCAGGTTGCTCACCACCGCGCTTGATCCGTGGAACGCGATGTCCACTCCGGCGGCGGGCAGGTCCAACCACTCCCCGCCTTTGACGTGGTAGTACTGGACTACATACCAACCGGCGTCCTCGATGTCCTCCCAGTCCAGCTTCACCATGCCGTGATGCAGGGTCTTCGTGTTCGACAGCACCGGCGTGCCCAGGTCCACCGCCAAGCCGGACGTGGGAGTGGCGCTCACCTCCTCAGAGGCCGGTCCGTATGGTCCGTAGCTGTTGCCGTTGCCGTTCTCGGCCTTTACCCGGAAGATGTACTTCACTCCATTGGCCAGGTCGGTCTTCGTATAGGTAGTCTCTCCCGATGGGCCCCAATGCCCCTTTTTGTAGTCCTTGCCGTCTATCCTCCACTCGATGCGGTATCTCGTCGCGGGAGCGTTGCCGTTATCGGCGGGCGGCTCCCAGGACAGGGTGATCTCCTGGTCTCCGGCGGTGACGGTGAGGTTGCGCGGCGCTCCCGGCGGGCCGTCCCCAAACACCGTCTCCTCCAACACCGCGCCCGATGCCGCGCTGGTCAGTGTCTCCTCGTTGCCCACGTCGTCAGTGAAGGTCACTCTGACCCTGATAGTCTTGCCCTTGTCGGAGTCCGCCAGGGTGTAGGTAATGCCCGCAGCGCGGTCTATGGCCGTATCGTCGCCCAGCCACTGGTAGTGGAATGCCACGTTGTCCAGACCGTTGGCGTCTTGAATACCCGATGTGTCCGCCATCAGCGTCTCCCCAATTACGGCAGTTCCGGTGATGGTTGGCAGGCCGATCGCCGGGGAGTTGGCCCGCGCCTCCACCGCCGCCGTCTGTGCGCTGGTGCGGGTTTCCCAGTTGCCCGCGTCGTCGGAGAAGCTCACCCGAACCTTGACGGCCTTGCCCTGGTCGCCGCCGGTCGGTGTGTAGGCTCTGGTCCCGGTGCCTACCACGACTGAATCGTCCGTTATCCACTGGTGAGTGAAGGTGGCGTCGTCCAGCCCGTTCTCGTCGGAGATGCCCGACGTGTCCACCGTCAGCGTCTCGCCCACCCGGGCCTTTCCGCTGACGGTTGGCAGACCGGTAGCCGGAGTGTTGGGCTGCGTCACAGCCGCCGTAGCCGAGCTCGTGAGCGTCTCCCGATGGCCCCCGTCGTCGGTGAAAGATACCCGCACCTTGACGGCCTTGCCCTCGTCGCCGTCCGCCGGGATATAGGTCGAGCCTGTAGCGTCCTCGATCTCCGCTTCGTCGGCCAGCCACTGGTAGCCGTAGACGGCGCCGATGATGAGGCCTTTGTTTATCCCCCACAGATAGTTCTGGGTGACGTTCTCCAGCCCGTCCGCGTCGACGATGCCGGAGGTGTCCGCCGTCAGCGTCTCCCCGACCTGCGTCGTGCCGCTGATGGCGGGCGCGCCGGTAGCCGGGCTGTTGGCTGCCTTCCTCAGCGGGAAGACTTTGGTTTTGAAGAATTTGGTTTTCTCACCCAGCTCCGCGCCTCTGATCGCCTGCACGCGGTAGCCGTGCGGCGCCCCTGCCGTCACCTCGGTATCGGTGTATGTAGTCGCCGCGCTGCCCGTGTCCTCGACGTACACCAGCCCCTTGGGCTCGCCCAACGAATAGCGCCGCCGGAATATCCGGTAACCGGTCACCTCGTCGTCGGGCGCGTTCCAGTACAGGCTCACCGACCCGTCGGCATTCGCCGCATACCTGAGGCTAATGGCGAACTTCACCGCCGCCGCGGCTTCCGCCGTGGTCACCGCCATCGTGTCCGGGCTGGTCATGGACTGTCCGTTTCCCGCGTCGTCCAGGAAACTCACGATGACCGTGATCACCTTGCCCAGGTCGGCTTGCACCGGGGTGTATGTGGGGTCGTGCGCCCCCGGGATGCTGTCGTCGTCCGCCTCCCACAGGTAGGAGAAGACGGCATTCTCCAGGCCGTCGGCGTCGAAGATGAGCGACGTGTCCGCCGTCAGCGTCTGCCCCACCAGCGCCCTGCCGCCGATCAGCGGCAGGCCCGTGGCGCGGTTGTTGCGCTCCCTGGCCGCCACCGGTTCCGTGGGCCCGCTGGTCAGCGTGTCCTCGTTGCCCCGGTCGTCGGTGAAGGTCGCCATCACGCTGATTTTCCTGCCCCGTTTGCCTTCGCCAAGGGTGTAGGAAGAGCCGCCGGCGCCCGGTATGCGGACGTTATCGGCCAGCCACTGGTAGGTCATGGATGTGACTTGCACTCCGAACCGGTCGGAGATGTTCGACGTGTCTGCGATCAGGGTTTTCCCCACCTGCGCCTCGCCGTTGACCTGCACCGGCCAGGTCGCCGGGCCGGCCACCATCGTTGCCGGGCTCACCGACAGGCGACGCCCGCCCGCCGTACACACCGCGCCCGTCTCGTCGCAGGACAGCGACGGCCTGAGCGAGATCATTACCAGGTCGTCCGAGGCCGGCTCGACCTCGACTTCCCAGAGGTCGCGCCGCTGGTCCACCGGCTCCGCCCTCGTCACCCGGCCTCCCCACACCTCCACGCTGTGGTCCCGGAACTCCTCCTTGTCGGTCGCTATGTCGTCACTGAACGCGATCCTGAAGCTGAAGGCCGTCTCCCCGTCGTGCTGCGACGGCAGGCCCTGGAAGCTGGCCGTCAGGGTGGGGCCGGACACCGTCGCCGCAGGGCTGTTGTAAAGCTTCTTGGGGTCCTCGCCCTCGGTGCAGATTGCCCCGGCTGCTGCGCAATCGCTGCTGGCCGCCAGCGTGATGGTCACGTCATCGTCCGAGGCAGGCTCCACCGTGATTTCGAACAGGTCGCTGCGGTCGTCCACCCGCTGCGCCTGGGTGACCGTGCCCCCGGTCACCGTGAGCGCGTCCTCACGCAGCGAGGTGGGGCTGATGCCGACGTCCTCTATGAAGGCCACCCGGAGAGTGAACTCGCTCTCGCCGTCGTGGGACCGGGGAACCCCCACGAAGCGGGCCGTCAGCCGGTCCACGGCGTGGCCCGACACCCCTCCCGAGGGGCAAGTGCGGCCGGTCGGGACAGTGTTCGAGCTGTCGGCGATCTCCACGCACTGCCGCTCCGTGCTTCCGATGGTGACATTCCCCGTGTTGACCACCGTGCTGCCGTCCTCCGGCGACGTGCCCGCGCGCCCGAGCCATACGTACAACGGCCCATATTCCGACATGCCCTCGGGAATCACCAGGTAGCCTTTGTCGTGGTAAACCTGCCCGTCCTCGCCGATCGTCAGCGCGCCGGCGTAGAACGCGCCAACGCTGCCGCCGCCCGGGTGGTCTTCGTAGGTGAACGAGTCCGCGATGCCGTCCAGCACCCGGAACTCCACGAATTTGCTCTGATCATAGTTTTCACCTTTGTACGGAATGTTCTCCGGGAACGCGCCGAGGTGCAGGTTCGGCATCCCCGTCACCTTGAGCCGCTTGGGCAGCCCGTCGCCCTCCTTGACTTTCGTCACGCCGTTGAGGTCCAGCGTAACCTGCGGCCTGTTCGTCCCCTGCAGCGGATTGGTCCTGGCCTGCGCCGTGTCCGACCAGGGGCCGGTGGCGAGGTCCGTGCGCGCCCGCACCCTCACGTTGTAGGCGGTGTCCGGCTCCAGTAGCAGCACCGGCAGGCGCGTGTTCGAGGCGTCCACCGACTTGCCCCGCAACTGGCTCCCCCTGGTAACGTCCACCTGGTAGCCGAGGACCGCCGGGTTGTTGCTCGAAGGCGCGGTCCAATTCACGATCAGCGCACCGGACTTGCCCGTCGGTACCGTCACCGTCGGCGTCCCGGGCTTGCCCGGCCGCGGCGCCGTGTACCTCAGGCGGACAAGGATCGACTCGCCGTCGGTGAGCACCGGCGGCAGGCTACTAGTCCAACCGTATGTCTCCGTGGCAGTCTCTCCCTCCCTGCAATGCCTGTCAGTTCCGTCTTCGGCGGTACATTTGGTAACTGTTCTCTCATTCGGATCCATCAGGCGATAGCCCAACGTGAATTCATCTGACTCGAGATGAAGGATGATGTTGGCATCCGCTGGCAGAACGTGCGCCCGGTCATCGCCCGAACCCGCAACGGAAGTTACGAGGCCGCGCACACTCAGTACGAGGCGGGCTGCACCTATATCTCCTACGGCGCCCTCCTGCTCGAACTCAAGGAACTCAATCGTGTACGAGGGGCTGAACCCGGCCGGATAGTTGAACCACGCCGGACTCAGGCTCCCTAGCCCTATTTCCGAGTTGTATCCCACAGTCTGATAGTGGTAGCTGTCTATCACGGTATCTCTTAATTTCGCGTCCAGCCGGGACAGCAGGGAGGTTATGGTGGCGTCTGCGGCGTGGGCCGGCTGGACGTGGGTTGTGAACACCCCAACGGCCAGGGCCAGCACGGCCAGGGCGGCAATAAGGACTGGGATTCCTCGTCTACCGGTGCGTGTCATCATGGTTCCTCCCTGTGCTTGTGCGGGGGTATGGGACGCCAGCCCGTCCGCTCCGCAGGCGTCAGCCGATGGCGGCGCGGAGGGCATGTGGCGTTGCATGGTCGAAGGCTGTTTCGGGTGAGTGCGGGACGTGCGAAGCCCGCCGCAAGGCGTCCTTCAAGGACACTGAGAACTTCGGGCGCACGCTCTGAGAGAGCGGCGATGGGAGAGGATCGGGCCTGCCGGTATGAGCCGGAGGCGGCGAGGGGGCCAGAGCAGAGGGAAAATCGGGGGGGGGGGGGGGCGTCTGTGCTAGTCCGCGACGGAGGACGGACCGGGTCGCGGAGACCACGTCAACACGGGCCGCTGCGACCAGTTTCTCCACTCCGTCTATCGGCCTGTCGAATCCCACGTTAAATCCTCCCCGCCGTACGTTGGGGCAAAGTTCCCACGAGTATGACGGAGAAAGCCGTGGAAAGTCAGTGTAATATATGCACTTTTGCGAGCAATTTAGGACCAATTTGTCTTGTGTAATTGGCCGCACCACCCTTATAATGAGCGCGCCGGGCCGTGCGGGACCAGGGGAACCGCGGGCCGGCCATGCCTGAACGGAGGTCGAGAGGATGAGGGACGCCGGGGAGCTTGAGCGGGAGAACGCGGCCCTTCGCGACCGCCTCTCCAGGCTGAGCGAGGCCAGCCTGCGCATCAACGAGAGCCTCGACTTCGACACTGTGCTCCAGAGGGTGCTGGACTCAGCCTGCTCGCTGACCGGGGCGCGCTACGGCGTCATCACCCTCCTGGACGAATCGGGGCGGATACAGGACTTTGTCTACTCCGGGCTGACTCCTGAGGAGAGCCGGCAGTTCGCCGAATTTCCCGACGGGATGCTGTTCTTCGAGTACCTGAGCAGCATCAGTGAACCGCTGCGGCTGCGGGACTTCCACAGTTACATCAGGGAGTTGGGCCTGCCCGAGTTCCTCCCGCCGATGGCGGTGAGCTCGCCCCTTCCCTTCCTGGCCGCGCCCATCCGCCACCTGGGGGAGAGCGTCGGGGCCTTCTACGTCGGCGAGAAGGAGCTGGAGTTCACCCAGGAGGACGAGGCGACCCTGGTGATGTTCGCCTCCCAGGCGGCGCTGGTCATCGCCAACGCCCGCAGGCACCGGGAGGAGCAGCGGGCCAGGACCGACCTGGAGACCCTGGTGAACACCACACCTGTGGGCGTCCTGGTGTTCGACGCCAAGACGGGCGGCGTGACGTCGGTCAACCGGGAGGCGCGGCGGATCGTCAACGACCTGTGCGCGCCCGGCGGCTCGGCGGAGCAGCTGCTGGAGGTGCTGACCTTCCGGCGGTTCGACGGTCGGGAGGTCTCCCTGGTGGAGTTCCCCCTGGCCCAAGGGCTGCGCACGGGGGAGACGGTGCGGGCCGAGGAGATCGTCCTCCAGGCCCCCGGCGGGCGGAGCGTCACCACCCTGATCAACGCCACGCCCATCTTCTCCGAGGAGGGCGAAGTCGAGTCGGTGGTCGTGACCATGCAGGACATGACGCCGATGGAGGAACTGGAGCGGCTGCGGGCCGAGTTCCTGGGCATGGTGAGCCACGAGCTGCGGACGCCCCTGGCCGCCGTCAAGGGATCGGTGGATACCCTTCTGGAATCCGCCTCCGACCTGGACTCTGCCGAGATGACGCAGTTCTTCAGGATCATCCGCGACCAGTCCGAGAACATGCGCTACCTGATAGGCGACCTGCTGGACGTGGCCCGCATCGAGACGGGAGAGCTGTCGGTCGCCCCCGTGCCTGCGGAGGTGGCGAGCCTAGTGGACGAGGCCAGGAGCAGGTTCCAGAGTGGAGGGGGCAGGAACAACCTCCGCATCGACCTCTCGTCGGAGCTGCCGCTGGTCATGGCGGACGGCAGGCGCATCGTCCAGGTGCTGAACAACCTCCTCTCCAACGCGGCCTGGAACTCTCACGAGGCGTCGGCCATCGGGGTGTCCGCCGTGCGGGAGGGCTACCACGTGGCTGTCTCCGTCACGGACGAGGGCAGAGGGATATCCGCCGAGCGGCTGCCGCACCTGTTTCGGAAGTTCTCCCGGCTCGACGGCGAAGACCGGAGACGGGACATCGCGGGGTCGGGCCTGGGACTGGCCATCTGCAAGGGGATTGTGGAGGCCCACGGGGGCCGCGTCTGGGCCGAGAGCGACGGGCTTGGCCTGGGGGCGCGGTTCACCTTCACGATTCCGGTGGCCGTGGATGCCGTAGCCGGTGTCCCCCGGCTCTCCGCCCGCCGGGAGCGGGCGGAGAAGGAGCGGACGCGCGTCCTGTGCGTGGACGACGACCCGCAGACGCTGAGGTACGTCCGGGACGCGCTCGCCGGGGCGGGCTACGCGCCGATTGTGACCGCCGACCCGCAGGAGGCGGCGAGCCTCGTGGAAGCGAACGACCCCCACCTGGTGCTGCTGGACCTGATGCTGCCCGGGACCGACGGAATCGAGCTGATGGGGGACATCCTCGACATGGCCGACGTGCCGGTCATCTTCCTGTCGGCCTACGGCCAGGAGGAGATCATTGCCAGGGCCTTCGAGAATGGGGCCGACGACTACGTGGTCAAGCCCTTCTCACCGACTGAGCTTGTGGCGAGGATCAAGGCGGCCCTGCGCAAGCGGGAAGCGCCCGAATGGGCCGAGCCGTCGCAACCCTATGTGTTTGGAGACCTGACCATCGACTACGCCGAGCGGCGCGTGACGCTGGCCGGGCGTCCCGTGCAGCTGACCGCCATCGAGTACGGGCTGCTCTTCGAGCTATCGGCCAACGCCGGTCGCGTGTTGACCTACGACCGGCTGCTGCAACGGGTCTGGGGCCTGCGGATCTCCGGCGACTCGCGGCGGGTGCGCACCGCCGCCAAGCAACTCCGCCGCAAGCTGGGCGACGACGCCAACAACCCCACCTACATCCTCAACGAGCCCCGCGTCGGCTACCGGATGGCCAAGGGGGAGGAGCCGGAGGGGACATGACAACCCCGCACGAGGGCACACCTTACGTTGACGACGCTGACGACCTATCTTGACTTGAATGGAGGACAGAATGGCCAGGCAATTCACATCAGCCGACTGGAAACTAATCAGGGCTCGACTGGATGAAGACCCACAGCGGTACGGTCTGCCGCAGAGGGAGTACGGCTCGGTGCTCCTGGGGTCCTTCAACATACGAAAGCTGGGGTCATCCCGGAGCCGCAACGCCGACACCTGGGAGTTCCTGGCCGATGTCTGCCGCAGCTTCGACCTGCTGGCCGTCCAGGAGATCATGGACGATCTCGGCGGACTGCGGAGGTTGATGTCCCTGCTTGGGCCGGAGTTCAGCATGGTGGTCTCGGACCTGACCGGGGTGTTTCCCGGTGAGCCTGGACTGGGTGAGCGGCTCGGTTTCATCTACCGCTGGAATACGGTGGAACGGATGGAGGTCGCCAGCGACGTCACCTACGACCGGACCAAGGTCATCGACTCCATCGCCGGCAACTACGAGGCGTTTACCAGCGACCTGGGGCCTTACTCGAAGAGGTTAGCGGATTACGAATCGGGAAAGCGCAAGACCAAGCCCAGGCTCAAGCTGAGCGTCTTCCTGTCCTTCATCCGCCAGCCCTTCTGCGTGGCGTTCCGCATACCCGGGCATCCCGGCACGCGGCCGTATGAGTTCATGGCCGTCAACGCCCATCTGTACTTCGGAAACTACATCGACGACCGGCGCCAGGAGTTCAATGCCCTGGTCGACTGGATCATGAGCCGGTTCAGGACCCAGAGCCATGCCTACTACCCGAACTTCATGCTGCTGGGCGACCTCAACCTGGACTACGACAATCCCGCCAGGGACCGGGGGCGGATAGAGGAGCGAATCAAGTCGCTGAACGGGGAGTTGGACGGCCCCAACGTGAATTTCCCGTTCCTCGATGTCCACCCGGAACGCGAGGAGGTCTTCCGGACCAATGCCCGGATGTCGGAGACCTTCGACCAGATTGGCCTGTTCAACCGGGATTCGCGTCTGCCGACCTACATCGACAACGCGATAATGGGGGCCGAACCGCAAGGGCCGGACTACGGGGTGTTTGAGTTCGGCAACCTCTTCAGCGAGGCGATGCTGGGTCGGCCCTACCAGGAACTGTCGACCGCTGAGAGGTCGAGCTTCACGGCCAGGTTCGAGCATAAGGTGAGCGACCACATGCCTCTGTGGGTCAGGCTGCCGCTCCCGGTGGACTGAAGTCCCTGTATCGTTTCGGCTAGGGCTGAGGAGAACACCTCCGCTGGTGGTCCGCGTCGGCTACCGGACGCCGAAGGGGGAGAAGCAGAGAGAGTGAAGCCCCAATGGCGAGACGCTCCTTACGTTCCTCCGTCCCTACGCGTCACACTACAGGAATCGAGAGACCTCGGTGCGTCGATAGGCTACCGAGCCACAACTCGAAGACAGTGGTATCCACCGTACGCGATGGTGGGCCTAGGCGTCCCCTATGCCATCATCAGGCCGACCCTGGTATTCGGAGTCGGCGACCTGCTGCTCAACAATATGGCCTGGTCGCTGCGGCGCTTTCCCGTCTTCCTCGTCTACGTCGAAGACCTTGCGGCCCAGGCGGTGGAGGCCGGGTCTCAGAGCGACAACTCCGTGGCCGACGCTGCCGGGCCGGACACGTTTTTCCTTCGAGGCCCTGCTTCGCCAACTGGCCTCCTCAATGGGCGTCCGAGGATGGTTCCTGCACACGCCTCCGCGCGTGGGTCTCGCTCTGCCCTGGCTGGTGGGTCTGCTGATGCGTGACACGGCGCTCACCCACGAAGAGGTTGTCGGTCTCATGGCTGGGTTGCTGACATCGGACGAACCGCCGACCGGCACGACGAGGTTGGCCGACTGGATGGCAGAGAACGGGGACGGCCTCGGGAGAAGGTACGTGTCCGAACTGCGGCGCAACTGGCGCCTGTAGGGGCCAGTGAACGGCGAGACGAGAGGAGATTCTGATCAAGGGAGAGACATGCCTATATCTGAGTCTACACTATCCGGGTGGAGCCATCATGAGGCTGGGACGGCCTTCAAGCAGGCCCACCTGCCGATTCGAAAGGGTCTCGAGGCCTACATCTGGCCCTCGGAGTTCAAGTACGAGGTCTTCCTCTAGGGCTCGTACTTGAACGACACGAACCTCGGCGGGGACAGCGACGTCGACGTGGTCGTCCGGTTGACCACGAAGCTGAAGCCCAGCGTGGCCGACCTTACCGGCGAACGGCTACAGGGAAATGGTTCCCACAGGTTCGTACACGAACGATGGAAGTCATTCCGGGACCATGCGATGAAGGCGATGAGTGCTAGATTCGGGAATGCCGTCAAGAGCGGCCGCAAGACGTTGAAGGTGCCGAAGGGCAAACTCCCGGCGGACGCCGACCTAGTGGTTACTCTGAGCTACAGGGAGGGGATAGCGTTCTATCTCTCCGAAGAGAGACGCTGGGTCGTGAGCTTCCCCGAGCAGCACCACGACCGTGGGTCGAGGAAGGAACTTGCTGCGAACAACCGGTTCAAGAGGACCGTTCGCATGTTCAAGGCGGCCCGGAGCCGGCTCGTCGAGAAGGGAGCCCTCAAGAAGGAGGATGCTCCCTCCTACTTCATAGAATTCCTGATCTACGACGTCCCCGACGGGTTGTTCGCACCGAAGCTGGCGCCTACATATACGGCATCCTCGACTGGCTGAGGAAGGCGAAGCTCCAAGACTTCCAGTGCCAGAACGGTCGGGTGGACCTGTTCGGGCAAGGGCGTGAGCAGTGGACCGTGAAGAAAGCGCGGGCGTTCGTCAGGGCGCTGCAGGGGCTGTGGGACGCGGGGGGTTGAGAGTGAACGGCTCACCAGACGGGGACCAGCTTCCTCCGCTCTCGGGCCGATGATTCTCGAGAAACTGTAGTGGCAACTTGTGGATACGATTCCGACGAAGCAAGTCTCGCACCAAGGTCCTTGTCCAGACCGGGGTAGTTTCGTCCGCCGAGGCGGAGATCAAAGTGGACCTGCCAGCCGAAAGGAGTCTTGAACCGACCTCTCAGAAGTTATAACATCTGTTACTGTGATGCAGCTTGTGAAATCACATGTCTGAGGAAATCAAGGCAACTGTCAAGCGCCTCGCAGAGATCTATGGAAGCTACGAGGCGCTCGCACGCGAGATAGGTGTTTCATGGGTGACGGTACAGAGATGGATCAGTGGACGGACACGTCCCTCGCCGCTGGCGACGCGGCGCATTCAGGAACTCATTGGCGAGGAGGACACCTCCGATTCATAGCTCATCCCCAAAATGGTTGTCCGACCAGAAGGGTAGTTGATGGCTGACGGTAAGGGCGCTACCGCTGGAGCGATCCCCGCGCTGTCGTCCCGAGACTGGGCCAGCCTGCGAACCTGGCATGACGAACATGGCCGCCACCATCTGCCATGGCGCGTGGATTCAACCCCCTGGAAAGTTCTGCTGGCCGAGGTTCTCCTTCACCGCACCAAAGCCGCTGCGGTGGAGAGACTTTACGACGAGGCCCTGAGTAGATTCCCTGGCCCTGCGGCAATCGTTCGACGGCCAGAAGACTGGCTTCAGACGACTCAGCCCGCGGGGCTGACCTGGCGAGCGCGATCCTTCATCTCGACATGCGATAGTCTTGTCGCTCTTCACGGAAGCCATGTGCCGTCGAAGTGGATCGATCTCACCTCCCTGCCCGGCATCGGACATTACATCGCCAGTACTGTGCGATGCTTCGGATTCGGCTTGATGGAAGTGATAGTCGATACCAACACCGTTCGGCTGGCCTCCAGGATCACAGGGGAGCCTCTGAGTTCCTCCCACCACCGCAGCAGCAGAGTAAGGCTGGCAGTAGCCAGAATCCTGGCAAATGGGACGGCCGCGTACGCGAGGGACAACTACGCCTTACTCGATCTGGCGTCACTGATCTGCCGCACAGGAAAGCCCCTGTGTGATCGGTGCCCTGTCGTGTCCGGGTGCGTGACGGGAAGCCGATTACTAGCGGACCTGGCAACCGCTGGTGAATGCTGATGTCAGCGAGCCAGTACAGGTTGAAGAGTGCAAGGGGGCCAAGGCTGGAGCTTGATCCTCACCCGGAATCCTGTGACCTCGAGGATATCCGCGCATATGCGGAACAGTGTGGCAGGCCACTCGCGGTCGATCTCTTTTGCTGCGGAGGGGGCCTCAGCCTGGGACTCGAGGAGGCGGGATTTGACGTGATACTGGGAGTCGACCTGGACGAATACGCCGTCCAGACCCATCGCTCGCATTTCGGCGGGGTGTCTCTCCAGGCCGATCTTTCGGACGCCGACGAGATATCCAGGATCCTGGCAGCTTTTGAGGGCGTAGATGTTTCGCTGGTTGCGGGCTCTCCGCCCTGTCAGCCATTCTCGCGAGCCGGCAGCAGCAAGATTCGTTCTTTGATTGAGCAGGGAGTCAGGTCCGAGGAAGACGAGAGAAGAGACCTGTGGAAGGGATTCCTGAGAGTCGTGAGAGAGCTCGACCCGTCGCTCGTACTGATGGAGAACGTCCCTGATCTTGTTTCGGGGGAAGACTCCATCGTCTTTCGGCTGATTGTCGATGCCCTCGAGGATGCGGAATATGACGTCCACACCCGCATCCTGCCTTCCTGGCAGTTTGGAGTCCCTCAGCACAGGCAACGGTTGTTCATTGCAGGTGTAAGAGCCGGTGCGTCTTTCTCTTGGCCGAGGCCGGTCAGGAAAGATAAACCGGGGGTTGAAGAGGCGATCTCCGACCTCCCTTCAATCGAGGCCGGAAAGGAAAACGACGGCCTGCCCTATGTTCGAAATGGTCGCGCGCCAACAGCCCTGCAAAAGTGGTTTCGGAGAGGACAGCCCCGAGGGCGCGGATCAAGAATCCACGATCACTACGCGAGAGCTGTTCGAAAGGACGACCTGAGGGCGTTCCGCCGGATGACCTCGAAAACCCGATATTCGGAACTCCCCGCTGATCTGCGGCGATACACCACAGATCACTTCGATGACAGGTACAAGCGGCTTGACGCCAGAGAGCCATCCAGGACCATCACGGCACATATCGCGCGCGACGGCTACTGGTATATCCACCCCACGGAGCATCGGACTTTGACGATGAGGGAAGCTGCGCGGATTCAGAGCTTCCCGGATCGCTTCAGGTTTGCGGGTACCCCATCTCATGCGTTTCGCCAGATTGGTGAGGCTGTACCTCCCCTTGTGGCACGGGCGATCGGCAGGTCGCTGCTACGGTCCATCAGAAATGACAGGGGTTCTTCACACGCAATGCGCACAAAGGAAGTATCAGGCACCCTGTCGCGGTGGATTCGTCAAAAGGCCGAATCAGAGCTGAAAGCTCCCTGGCGAATGAGCAGGGACCTCTGGCAGGTGCTGATGGGCACATTCATCCTGGGGCGCAGGTCCGTTCATGGGGTGGCAGCTGCATGGTCACACTACAGAACCCAGTGGCCAGATCCGGGAACCTACCTTTCTGACAGAAACGGACAGGCCCGCCTTGATGGCGGAAATGGCAAGGCTCGCGAGCTACTCGACAGCATCGCGAGTGCCGTTGCCGATACCGGCCCGGATGAACCTCCGGGTCGGGAGAGTCCTCCTGCTCTCTCTTCCGAACGCTGGAAGATGGCATGGACGCTCGCTGGCAGGAGTTCCGATCTGCGTTCCTCCACGCCGTCTCGTCGCCTCGTCGAACGGGCCTGTGGAATATCGCGGTCCGAGGCCCACTTTACGACCCAGATGGCGATGGCACGACTGGTCGGGGTGAACGATCCTGAAGAGGCCTACGCTGCCATTCTGGAAATCGCCGACCAGTATTGCAAACCGAGAGATCCCCTTTGTGATGAGTGCCCCATCAAGGGTTACTGCGTTTCGTACACGAAGCAGAGTTTTCAGTCCGCAACTCCATCAAGGAGGATGTCCACCCACAATGGCTGAACGTGAACACATCCTGATTGCACTTGTCGAGGAGGTGCTTGGACCGCGGCACGGGCCTCAGGAAACCCTCCCGGCCGACCATGACCCTCGTGCCGAGTACATAATTGGCGTGCTGGCGCCTGCTTCGGCGCAACGTCCCCCGACGACATCGAGTCTGAACCAGATGACCTTGTGGAGGAAGTCGGCAGTCATGACCCCCAGGAAGATCAGGACTCTCAGGGCGTCGTTGTCGCCCCGGGAATACTGTCCCCGGCCCTTGACCCCAAAGCCCTCCCCTCATCCATTGGTCTGTCTTTCACGCTGAGTTCACCTGAACAGGCTCCGGAAATCGAGATATGCGCTACATGGGCCAGATATCAGACTCACAGGAGCGGCTGGCAGCGTAAACCGGAGGGATTCCTCACGGGCCGAGTGCCCGCTGATCGCGACACTACCTGGACGGCAGGCCGGGGTGTTGGCCTTCAGATGCGCGTTATTCAGATGTCTTCTGGCATCTGGCGTGTGTCGCTCTTCATGGTGAATACAGCCGTCCTGGCAGACCCTCCGCATCCGTCTACGGGGGAACACCTTTTCCAGCCCCAGATAAGGGTCATTTGCAGTCCGACCACCATTCTTCAGCCTGTACGGCACACGGAGCCGGGCCCGGACACTGAAGGAGAATCTGATTCTCAGGTTTCTGAGGACGAATCTCTGGATCTGGTCTATCGCGACAGGTCCTCACTGGCCAGGGGCCATCTCTGTGGCGCCGTCTGGAGATCGATTGATCCCGAGAGACCACACCCGGATGTCCAGTCTCCCGTCAAGGCCCCATTTGCGTGGACGGATGCCGATGCAGTCCCCTCATCGGAACAGGGGAGATTCTCCCCGGCTGATGTTCGGACTGAAATGGTCCCCTGTTATCCGCTGGAAGCGCCCGAAATGGGATGGGAAGAGCAGTTCGGGTCATCGCCGATTCTAGACCCTGAGGAGCTCGCCGAAATCTGGTCCGCGAGTGAAGTGCGATCAGCGCTTGCACCCATGGTTGACGGGTACAGGGCCTGGATAGATGCTCAGAAGAATCTGGTTCCGGCCCTGCCTGTCAGCCAGCGGGAGGTGGCAGAGGGACACCTCACGCGTTGCGAGGAGATTCTGGCGAGGCTGGGGGAAGCCGTAGACCTCCTGGCCAGTGACCAGGAGGTGCGCCTGGCATTCTGCTTTGCCAATAGGGCCATCGCGCTGCAGTCGCAGTGGCGTGGGCAGGTACTGAACTGGCGTCCCTTTCAGCTCGCCTTTTTCCTCCTGAATGTTGCGGCTATCGCGGATCCCAACCATGCCGATAGGGACATCTGCGACCTGCTCTGGTTTCCCACAGGGGGCGGCAAGACTGAGGCATACCTGGGGCTCGCGGCATTCACGAT
Source organism: Dehalococcoidia bacterium (assembly GCA_965217705.1). Lineage (GTDB taxonomy): Bacteria > Chloroflexota > Dehalococcoidia > Lucifugimonadales > CATOSD01 > CATOSD01. Next base: position 1,166,086 of record CBDCJA010000002.1, read on the forward strand.
TGCTCTCCGAAGGCGTCGCACTCGAGAGTCCGGGCACCCTGATTCAGGCAACGGTACAGGGGTACTTTCCCGTTACACGCTCCGGCTGCTTACCATTCAGCAGTTTCGTCGAGCCCTGGGTGTCATCACGGCCTGCGAGTATCTCAGGGTACAGGGCCTGGATTCACCGACGGGGCCAGTGGGTTGGAGGCCCTCTGCCTACGGTGGCAATGAGACCTTCCTGTGGGGAGGCGGAAGGTTTTCGGCGGGCCTGTGGGTAGGAGGCAACGTGACTCCCAATGGACTCCTGTCCATAGGCCCTTTTCCCGGTCAGGGTGGCTTTACCTTCATCCCAGGGGCTCTGGACATACTGAAAGGTGCCGCCCGCGATTATCAGGGTCCCGACCGGGCGCTTCGCAACAACGTCCGCTCCCACAACCTGTTTGTTACAGGCGAGCCTGCTCAGGTTCTGGCATGTCCGTGCTGCAGCTCTGCCCTCGCAGTGCCCGATGAGGGGTTGCTTGCGGGATCGCATACGCTCCATTTCCTGTTCGAGAATGGAGGTGCGCAACTCCCTTCACTGACCCAGATACAGCCAACCGGTATCCCCCTGTCTGTCGACAACGTGGTTGGAAACGGCACCAGTTCTGGAACCCGAACGCTCTCCGTTACTTTCACTGTTCCTGCCGGGGAGATTCTGACCACAAGGCAGATCGATCAGTGGTGGTATCAGGTAATCGAGCCGGCCCTCGGGCAAGACGCCAGCCTGCTGGCGGCCAGACCCTCCCGTCCGGGCTATTTCATTCTCGGCTACAACCCCACTCATCCCTGTGACTTTGACATATTCTGCCCCGATCCGGAATGCCAGTTGAATCAACACGCATGGGCCGAGCAGATCCCGCTGACAAGAACCGACCAGTCGGCCGGCAGAAGTGGAAGCGGTCCCGTATCGCATGGTATGCCCGCAACTGCAAACACAGCGGAACTACCGATGGTTCAGGGACGCCAGTGGCAAAATGTTCCCGCCGCTTGCAGTCTCGCGGGGGCGCCCTCCATGTCGATGCGCATCCCTATCCCTGCGCTGACGATCGACGATCAGATATACCACCGCTGTCCCTCGCTGGTTATTGCCACTGTGGACAAGTTTGCGAGACTCGCATTCGAGCCCAAGGCTGCGAGTCTGTTTGGGAAGGTGACTCACTATCACAGCAGATGGGGTTACTACCGGGAAGGTGCTCCCCCATCATGGGAGGGCCTTCCCGCAGCATACCGACCCCATCCTCCTGGAACCCATGGGCGTGCCACCCTGAGAGTTTCGGTGCCCGAATTCGATCCCCCCGATCTGATTCTGCAGGACGAACTGCATCTGATCGAAGGTCCTCTGGGTAGCATGGTCGGTCTGTACGAGACTGCCATTGAAGAACTGTGTCATGGACAGTCAGGAACAGTACCGAAGTACGTTGCCTCGACAGCCACAGTCAGGCAGGCCAGCCCTCAGGTGAGAGCTCTGTTCAACCGGCGTCTTGCGCAGTTCCCTTCGTGGGGAATCTCGGCTGAGGACCGATTCTTTGCCAGAGAGCGGCAGGTACACCCTCTGGACAGCGCGAGGGCTGGTCGCCTCTATGTGGGGATCTGCGCCCCTGGGAAGGGGGCCCAGACGCCCATTGTTCGCATATGGTCTCAGCTTCTTCAGTCGGTCCATGAGCGATGGCAGGCCGGCGGGAATGTGGAGCTTGATCGCCTGTGGACCCTGGTCGGCTACTTCAACGCCATCAGGGAACTGGCCGGTGCCCTCTCCCTGTACAGACAGGACATTCCCGAGCGACTTGCGTTCCGAAGTGGTCCTTCCGCCCGGATACTCGAACAACATCTGGAATTGTCGGGCAGGGCTAGCTCGCTGGATCTCCCCGGTATGCTCGAGCGACTGTCGGTGGCGGCTCCCTCTGCTCCGGATGGCGTGTTCGCGACTTCCATGTTCGGTACAGGCGTGGACGTTGACCGTCTGGGTCTGATGGTGGTTCACGGCCAACCGAAGACGACGGCCTCTTACATCCAGGCCACTGGCCGCGTGGGTCGTGCCAGCGGAGGACTTGTGGTGACTTTCTTCCGTGCCAGCAGACCTCGTGATCTTGACCACTATGAATTCTTCACCGGCTACCACTATGCCCTGTACCGCCATGTCGAACCGGTCACAGTGTCTCCGTTCTCGCCCCGAGCTAGAGAGCGTGCACTGGGGCCTCTGTCCGTTGTTCTCCTCAGACACGCTTCGGAGATCGGAGGTCATGCTGTGGACCCCGACTGGCGTGTCCAGCAACGTATCAGCGGAGGGTACCACTCCGAGGCCGGGCGAATGTCGGCTCATCGCCACGATCCTGAGGTTGAGGCGATCACCGATGTTATGGAAAACCGGGCAATTCGGCAGCCAGCGGGCCGTCGCCCTGCACAGGGTACTACTGCCTCCGAGACCCGATCAGAACTGGATCGCTGGGCTGCCCTAGCGGGCCTGCATCAGGGTCCTGACCAATTCGTTTATGACGAAAGCACGGCCAATAATCCCCCTCAGAGACACGTCGTGCTTGGTGACGCTCAGCACAGACAGCAAGGACTCGCGGAGGCCTACGAAAACACTCCTCAGTCGCTCAGGGAAGTGGAAGAAACTACGGGATTTCAAACCTGACGATGACGCAGCCAATACGTCGTTCGCAGTTCATTACAACGTACGGACCCGGAGCAATTCTCGAGGGCCCCGATGGGCCACGCCTCATACCCACTCTGGGTGACTCGCATATCTTCGATGGACGACGCGCAACTGACTTTGAAATCACCGATCAGCGCCTGTCCCAGGCACTGCTGAACAGTTCCGGCATTCTGAGGTTGCCCTCAAATGCCGAGGTGAACGAACCAGACCTTCGATACATCTATCAAACGTACTCCTTCCCATCATGGTCCCTGTGCGTCCAGCACGGAATCCTGTACCGCAAGGCCAGCAACGACACTCGGGCCTGCCCACGATGTCCTCTGCACACAGGTTCAGGCGACGCTTGGCGGCGAGCTCGCAGAGATTCCATTCGCTTCGTCCGTGCGTGCGCGTCCGGGCATCTGGATGATGTTGACTGGGTTCGGTCGATTCCCCATAGAGGAAACAGTTGCGCCCCTACACATCTCCTCTGGCAGGGTGGTGGTGGTGCTCTGCGCCAGATAGACATAGTCTGCCCAGACTGCCAGGGACAACTCAATCTCGGCAACGCATATTCGAGAGACTGGCGGTGCTCCGGGCGTTTGCCCGAGCAGGGCTCCTTTCGTCCGGGAGGATGCACCGAGCCTTCCAAGATCATTCAGCGAGGGGCGGCCAACCTCCGCATGGCCGAACTCCGTACTGCCCTGACAATTCCTCCTCGCTATACACGGCTCCACAGACTCCTCGAGATGAGCGTTATTCAGAGTGCCCTGGTGGCCGCTCAACCCAGTTCCAGGCAGGAATTGCTTCGGGCTCTTCGCAATCTTGTCGCCAGTGGCCTTTTGATGCAGCCAGTGGTAGACGAGATAGAGACTTACTCCGAGCCTGCGATACTCTCTGTGATCCAGGACACGCTGTCTGGTGGTACAGCCTCGAATGAGCGGGAGCTACGCCTTGAAGAGTTCAGGGCGTTGCAGACGGCAGCGAAGGATGGGGCCCCACCTCAGCCATCACCCACTCCAGGTTCTCCCCCGCAATTCGAGGTCATTCGGCAGAACGTGCGAACCCTGGTCACCTATTCGGGGCTCAACCTTCGCGTAACGCCGGTCAACCGACTACGAGTCGTGATGGTGCAGACGGGATACAGAAGGCTTGGCCCGCTGAATCCCCCCGTAGATCTGGCCTTTGTTGATGGACAGCGCCAGTGGTATCCGGGAGTGGAGCTTTTCGGCGAGGGTATTTTTGTTGACTTCGCTCCTTCAGTTCCCTCGGAGCAGCCCTTGTATAAAATGAAGGGTCCCGCGAGCAACACGTGGTTCGACGCCTGGATCAGTCCGAGCGCTGTGCATCAGCAGGCAATGCCCTATTCCCTTCATGAACTACACCCCGTGTTCGTCTGGTGGCACACTCTCTCACATCGTCTGATCAACAGCCTGGCGATCGATTCTGGTTATTCTTCTGCCTCCATACGCGAACGGGTTTTTGTGGACATTGACAACCAGACCGGGAATGCGACCGGAGGAGTCCTTCTCTATACGGCTCAGCCAGGTGGAGATGGGACACTTGGTGGCCTGATCGCTCTCGTACCTCAATTCGAGCGGGTTCTCAGCGTTGCATTGCGCGAGCTGGACTCATGCTCGAATGATCCACTGTGCGGTGAAGAGGCGTTTGACGCTGGCAAGTACAACGGACCTGCCTGTTACTCCTGCGCACTGATTTCAGAAACATCGTGTGAACACCGGAACATGAAACTGGATCGTAAGTTGCTGCTGGACAATCTGTAGTGGGCCGAACAATGGATAGAATTGTGGTTACGGGTACATCGTGGATGGGAGCTGGTATTGGTTCGATTGAGTCGGCAATCGATGACCTGTTCCGCACTGCGTCTGATGAAATCATCCTCTCCGTCTACACGATAGGCTCAGGTACTGACCGTCTATTCCGGTGGCTTGAGGGGGCACTGAACCGTGGTGTCCAGGTCAGTCTTGTCATAAACGCCTTGGAGGATCAGCCAGTGGATGTTGTGATCAAGCTTCGCGACATAAACGAGAGATTCCTGCACTTTAACCTCTACGACTTTCACGGCGAAGCTGGTTCGTCCCTCCACGCCAAGGCAATTGTCGCAGATCGCCGGGCGGCGCTGATTGGTTCGTCCAACATGTCAAGAAGAGGATTGCTCGCCAACCATGAACTTGCCTTGCTCGCCGACGGCGAACCTGCGGTCACCGCGGGACGGGCGATGGACGCGTTGATAGGGAGTCCATTTGTGAGCAGGGTATAGCCATCATGAGTGTTTCGGAGACCCACAGCCGAGTCCTCTATCTTTTCCCCGACACTAATCTCTTCATACAGTGTCTCCCATTGGCAGATCTCCCTTGGTCAGACTTGGGCGACTTCGACGAGATCCATCTTATGGTGAGCCGCCCGGTCCAAAGGGAAATCGATAATCAAAAGAGGAGGGGCAATGACCGAGTGGGGCAAAGGGCTCGTATTACCTACGGGCTCTTCAGGAGAATCATTGCCAGCGACCTTGATTACGAGGTCGTAAATACTGGCAAGCCTACAGTCAAGCTGATTCTGGATGCCGCGACCCTGCCGAGTCCAGAGCTTAAGGATCGTCTGGATTACAATAAGCCAGATGATGAGATAGTCGGCTGCCTTCATCGCTTTCAGCAGGATAACCGAGACAAACGCGTCCAACTTTTGACTCATGATGGTGGACCTATGATGACAGCAAACCACCTTGACCTTTACTTTGTCCCCATACCTGACGACTGGCTTCTGCAGCCAGAAAACAACGACGGAGAAAGAGAGTTAGCTCGACTCAGGCAGCGTGTCGCAGAACTTGAAAACGCTGAACCACGAGTTGAACTGATTTGTGTAGACGACCAGGGCAAGAAAACCATTTCCCTAGAAGTCGAATATGCGACTTATCCACAATTAGCTGACGAAGACGTTGCGACTTTGCTCGAGTCATTGAAGGCTCGTGTTCCCAGGGCGGAAGACTTCGGTTCCTCCGAATCTGACCAGAGGCAGGCACCAGGAATACTTGCCAGCACCCTTGGGGCAATGGAGACATATACTCCAGCATCAGACGAAGCGATCGCCAGATATATGGAACAGGATTATCCGCGATGGGTTAGTGAATGTGAGAAGTTCTTTGTGTCATTGCATGAGACATTGCACCAAGACAACCGAAAGCTCGTGCTGTCATTCGTGGCAGACAATTGTGGGGCTCGACCTGTCAAGGATGCCTTAGTAAGGATTGAGTCCAGAGGAGACTTGAAGGTGTGTGTTCCAGCTGACGACGCCGAACATACTGACGAAGGAGAGATCACTACTGCTTTGCACCTACCTCACCCACCACGACCTCCACGCGGACGTTGGAGGTCAACATCGTCCCTGAGCATGCTTGCTGGTGGCCTCCCATCCATGGCTGGTGCTTTATCAAGTGCGCTACGACTATCGCCAATGGTTACTAGACCTGAATTTGCGCTTCCTGTCGGGCCTCTGGACAGTAGACGAGATCCCAATGCGTTCTACTACAAACCGAGACTCCCTAGGGATCCCGTTGCATCGTTCGATCTAGAGTGTGAACAATGGCGGCACGGGATTGGTGACGAATATTTCGACGTGGAGGTGTTCTTTGACCTTTCTGCTGAAAAGATCGAAGGTGCGGTGGAGTGTTCTATACATGCCGAAAACACGTCTCGGCCAATTAGCCTCCTAATCCCTGTCAGAATAACTGTCAAGAGGGCAAATACGAGGCATTATGCAGATCAACTCATTCGTGACCTGTAGCTGCCACATGCCGCAACCATATCTTGGCAAGCACCGGAACAAGGTCGGCAGTCACTTACTTCGAGCTTTCGTCCTACCGAAAGCAGTAACCGCTTCGGTCGAACCTAGTCACGGTCCGTGAGGGCATGTGGGCTACAGAGACGAACGTTAGTCTCATTGCGCCCCATACTGGCGGTTGAAGCGGAGCGCGGGAACTTTCCGTACTGAGGGGGCATGGCGTGCCAGCTACAGGTCCAAGGTGACCCTCAGCGTGGAGGTTCTAGATCTTATCAAGTCTGGTGGACTGCTTAGTCCAATGGCGTGCTAGAACGTCTTGAAAGCGGGTTGAGCCACTGATGAATCAACTACAATCACTGGACGAGAGTAGAGTCAATGCACTTCTCTCTTGGAGACTTCTTTCCGGCCAAGCGGTTTCGGAAACTGAATTCCTTCAAGAGATTAGAGAGCTGCCATTGCAGCAAGTGTTGCCGAGGCTCGTCAGGCTGCTGCAGTACGGTGACACCAGTGAACCCTCGGCCTACGGGGTACTTGACGGTAGGGTCACCGATCTCTTTAACGCAGAAACGGCCAATCGCATCACAGGCTGGTTGTCTGAAGGAAGGCCTTGGATTTTCTTCTCGCAGTGGCAATTGCTGTTTGCAATCAAGCTCATCTGCAGTTTTGGTTCCCGCAATGTGAGCAGTTTGCCGGTAACCGATGACCAGTTCCTCAAGCTTTTGTTGATGGCCAACGACTTCTATCCTCAGGGGGAATCCGCTCCCGACACGACCGAAGGCATCTTTGAGAATCTCCAGAGGACTGCCCTAAGGGGATTCTCGCTCATTCAACGTGAAAAGCCCTGGATGCTAATTGGTCGATACGCTGAACTCTTTGGACGACTGGCCGCCAAGACTAATCGAGGCGATTTCAATAACTGGATGGATATCCACAAAGTACTGTCATGCAAGATGGGAATCCAACTGGACGCGTTTAAGGCAGTCCTGTTTGCGTTGTACGCAAGTTCAGCCAGCAAGCTGCCCGAGGCCGAAGATAAATGGGACTTCCCGCAACTCGGCAGCCTCATTCCTGATGAGTTCTTTGCCAAGACGGAGTTGGCCAAAGAAGAAGTGGACCGAGTTCTGGAACTGGTATCAACATCGCCCGACGCGGTGAAAGAAGACCATGAGACTAGATACGGCGACACAATTGGTAACTCAGTCGACTTTGGCATCCTTCTGAGGAGGCCTGCAATCACACTACCAGATGGCCGGCTGGCAGGCATATCGGGCAAAATACTTATCCAGCGCTATACCTGCGGTTTGTATTGGGACATTCACGACGCGTTGCCTGATGATGCGACGGCGATGCCGAATCGTGGATTGTTCCAGACTTTCTTCGGCGAACTTCATGAGCGGTACGGTCGGGATACTTTGCGACGCATCGAGGGTGATCAGCTAAGGAGAAAAAAGAAGGTTCGGTTGATGGTCGAGGCGGACTATGCGTCGGGAGGCGGGTCAAACCCGGACAGCCTACTCATCGAGAGACTTGGCAATCACAAGACCCGCTGTACGCTTTTCGAGTTCAAAGTAGGCAGACCACGGTATAAGGACAGTATCGTCGAAGCAGACGTTCAAGCCTTCGAAGAAGACCTGCACCGTAAGATCGAAGTTGGCCTAGACCAAGAGATCGACTTCTACAAGAAAGTGCAATCCGGCGACCGGAGTATTCCCGGCCTGGTGCCGCGAGATATAGCTGCATGGTTCTTCGTCATCGTCGTGACGGACCCCTTTCCCTCAATGGGCATGTTCCTGGAACCACTCCGCAAGAAATTGGCTACGCTACCGAATCCGGGTAAGGCTAAGCGGTATGGTCCGTTCATTTTGAGCCTCATGGAGATTGAACAACTGGAGACCCTTCCTAAGAGGCGGGTTTCGCAGATACTCATGGATTGGGACCACGGGCCTCATCGAGATTGGCCGTTCAACACGTTCTATGCCATCCTCACAGGTAGCCAACCTACCATCAACAGACACGTCGCTAAACTGGGGGACGATGATATGGAAAGGGTGCGGACAACCATTTGTGGAGAACGCCTCCTGAAGTGACGTAGGAGCAGAGTGACCGGATAAGGACGGGCTGCCCCGTTGTCCTTATAGCGCCTCACAGACCACCCAACCACATCTCGAAGACGGTGATAGTTTCAGTACCCATGGGCCCACTTGGGAGGGCTTGAACCCGTAGCGCGGTTGGCAGACCTGTTCTTCGATCCACCGATGATGAGAGGTTTGTACCTCCGCAGCATGTTGAAGCCTATGCAATCTTGGTCGCATCCAGATCGACTGCCCATGAGAACCGTACTTTTTTGTGTTGATTGGAAGACAGAGAACTCGGTCTCGTACCAGCAAAGGGTCTGAAAGTCGATCAGGTCGAGGCCCGTCTGCACCAGGCGCGGGTGGCAGATCATCACGTCGATGCCCTGCTTCACCCTGTCGGCCACCCACGCCTCCCGCCGTTCCGGGGCAACGGCGTCGGCCTTCATCACCGCCACGCGGAACCCGTGCCGGGTGAGCATGTCGTCCATCCGCTCGGTGATGTCCCTGGTGCCGGTGTGCGTGGCGTAGACCAGCACCCTGCGGCCCTCCATCCGCTCCGCCGCCACCATGTCGATGAGGGCCTTGTCCTTGGGGTAGAGCCGCCCCTCTCCGAGGAGCGGCACCTGGACGATGACGTCGCCGCTCCTGGGGTCGAAGACCGTCTCCCCCCTGGTGCAGCCGTCAGGGTAGGCCAACAGGGTTTGCAGGTAGGTCGCCAGCAGCCGCTTCGAGCCAGCCTTGAGAGCCTCAGCCAGCTTCAGCCGCAGCTCCTCGTACACGGTGTTGTAGGCACTGCGCTGGGAGTAGCCCGTCGCATCCTCCTCCGAGTCCATGCTGGACAGCATCACCTGCTCCTCGTAGGGAGGCAGCCCCGAGGCAACGTCCGCGAGGCGCAGGAAGACGGTGTTCCCGATAATGTGGAACAGGGCGGAGGGAACCAGTCCCGGCCTCTCCCTGACCACCTTGCGGAACTTGCGCCGCCGGCTGTTGCGCCCGTCCTCCACCGCGTCGTCGTCGGGCTTGCCGACGGTGTGCTCCTCGAAGCCGTACCGCTGTATCCAGCGGTGCTCGTCGGAGCGTCCGAAGTCCGTCCTGATCTCCGGGCTGAACCGGTAGAGCAGGTGGAAGAGGGTGCTCGAATAGCCGCCCATCAAAGTCCCCGACAGGCTGAGGGACTTGCCGCAGGCGTCGGCGAGGACTCCGGCGGCGATGCCCTGGGCCGAGCCTCTTCCCTTGTACTCGTGGACCTCATCCCCGATCAGCAGGTCGAAGAAGCCCTTCATCCGGTGCTTCACGTAGTCGGCCAAGGGGTAGCGGGCGGGGCCGGACTTGTCGGCCTGCCAGAGGGGGGAGCCGCAGTTGGCGCAGGTGTGCTTGCGGCGGTTCAAGTCCTCGTCGGTGAGGGGAACGCCGTCCTTGTCCACGATCTGCGCGGTGCAGTCGGGGCAGCAGGGCACCCGGAAGGGCTCGCCCGTCTCCTCCTCCCGAAGGAGCCTGCCCTTGGAGACGGCCCACCGCTGTATCACGGCGGGCATCCAGCGATAGGACAGCTTGGCCTTCTCCCGCGACATGACCGCGAAGAGGGGGCCGGAGCCGACGGAGAGGCGCAGCCGCTCCAGGTCGGTGATGGACTTGACGATGACGGCGCGGGTGCCGGGCACCGTCATCTCCACCTCCCGCTTCCACTTGGGCACCAGGTGGGGCGGGCAGAGCACCAGGATGCCCCTGAAGCCCGCCATGTGCGCTGCGGCTGCGGCGAGTAAGGTAGGCCGCCGGCGAGTTACTCCGGTTACCCGGAAGCACTTTTCCGTCGGCCCCCCTCCGAACCGGACGTGCGACTTTCACCGCATCCGGCTCTCCGGTGTCTAGGTTAGTAGTGTCGAATGAGAATCCGTGCTACGCTCCGGTACGAGGTAGCCATGAAGTCCCTTTTTAGCTTTCACGGAACAATCAGCCGTTCCCAGTTTTGGCTGGGAGTGCTAGTGCCACCCGTTGTGTTTATCCTGCTTGGAGTACTTGTTAACCCGCTCGCACCACTAGTATTACAACGACGGTTGTCGTGATACCATGATGGGCGGGGCAGGCAACGCTTGAGCAAGTGAGGCAGGGAAGTGGATGCTGCGGTTTTCGAGCAGGTGTACCAGGACTTTCGGGAGTTTCACGCTTACTTCGCCGCGCTGTTTGGCCGCAGGGAAGCGCGGGACCACAGCGGTCATTATCTCCAGGCTCTCCTGGTCCAGTCCGGGGAGCGGCGCAACGCCGAGAATCTGTCGGAGACGGTTCCGGCATCAGCCAGGGTGATACAACGCTTTCTCGCTGAATCCCCCTGGAATGACGACATAGTCATAGGACGTCTTCAGGAGTATCTGGGACCCCGGCTGGGGCACCCGGAGGCGATATGGGTGCTGGACGGCAGCGATTTCCCCAAGCAGGGCAGGAAGTCGGTGGGAGTGGCGAGGCAGTACTGTGGCAGACTTGGCAAGGTGGCCAACTGCCAGGCGGGGATGTTCCTGGCCTACGTCAGTCCCTTGGGCCGGGCCCTGGTGGACAAGGGGCTTTATCTGCCGGAGAGCTGGGTCTCGGACAAAGAACGGTGCGCGTCGGCTGGAGTGCCCGAGGAAAGGCGGAAGTATCGAGGCAAGACAGAGTTGGCGTTGGAAATGTTGGAACGGGCCCTGGAGCGGGGCCATATGAGGGCGGGATGGGTGGCCGCAGACGACGCCTTCGGGATGTCGCCGTCCTTCCGCGAGGGACTGGCGGCCCTGGGGATGCGCTATGTGCTGGACGTGCCGGCGGGCTTTACGGTGTGGCCGGTGGAACCGGTGTGGACCACTCCTGCCTATCTGGGACAGGGTGGTCCCCCCAAGCCCAGGCTCGTAGCCGGACAGCGGCGCACTATGGGGGAGCGTGGTGATGAATTGCCGAAGGAGGCTTGGCGGGAGATAACGGTGGCCGAGGGCAGCCAGGGTCCCCGCAGTTACCTGTTCAGCGCCCAGAGGGTGCGTCCGACCAGCAGGCGTAAGCCCGGCGAGATCCACTGGGCCATTTACCGCCGGAACCTGGACGGCAGCGAACCTCGCTACTACCTGTCCAATGCTCCTGAGGACACTCCCCTGGAGACCTTGGCCTGCGTGGGAGGCTCAAGGTGGCGTATTGAGACCGAGTTCGAGACGGAGAAGAGCGACGTGGGGCTGGACGAGTACGAGACCCGCACCTGGGCGGGCTGGCATCACCACGTGGCCCTGTGCCTGCTGGCCGGGGCCTTTCTGCTGAGCCTGCAGCAGGCTTGGGGGGGAAAAGATGCCCCATATAACCCGGCCCCAAGTGTACCGGGTGGTGCGGGAGATGCTGCCCCGGGAACGGTTCGGGCCCTTTGAACTGCTGCGGTGGCTGGAGGAGACTCAGGATAGTAACGAACGGGCCCGGCGCTCCCATGCCAAGCGCCGCGCCGCCGTTCCCCTGCCACGGGCCATCCCTCCATGAACCGTCGTTGTAATACTAGGGGATGCGATGGTTGTTCTCCTGTTCTTTGTTGTCATGGTTCTCCTAGCAGGGTCTTGGTGGCTAGTTCTTGCGCTTCTCGCCAAGCGGTTGCGCGATGCGGGTCTTAACCCGTGGCTTTGTCTTCTGTTTTTCGTGCCGCTGGCGGACTTAGTGGTATTCCTTATAGCCGGATTTAAGCCAACAGCGGTCGAGAGGACTAGGGCCTGTTCACACTACGTAGAGCGTCGAAGATGATTGCGAACAAGACAAAGCCGGCATAGAGCGCATCGAGCTTGTCATAGCGCGTGAATACTCTTCGATACCCCTTCAATCGACGGAACAGGCGCTCCACTTCATTCCACCTCTTGTACAGTTCTTTGTCATACTCCCAGGGGTTCACTCGACTTTTCAGGGGTGGAACAACAGGCGTGAACCCCATATCGAACGCCAATCGGCGTGTTTGGTCGCCCGAATATGCGCGATCCATCACCAGAGGCGGATTCCCCCGTTGTGGCCCCAGCCGGTTGAGCAGCTTGCGCCCCTCCGGTCCATCGTGGGCCTGGCCCGGAGAGAGCGAGAACGCTAAGGGTGTCCGATCATCCGCGGCAACCATATGAAGCTTGGTCGTCCATCCGCCTCGGGACTTGCCGATGGACTGTGGTCCGTTTTTTTGGCCGCGCCCGTGCCGTCGGGATGCACCTTGACGGAGGTGCTGTCCAGTGAAGCTACCTCGATGGTGACCTTCACAATCCCCTTTCGCTGAAGCTGTTCGAATACTCGGTCGAGCACTCCGCTCTTGGCCCAACGGTTCATGCGCACGTAGACGGTGTGCCAGTTGCCAAAACGACTCGGCAACCCTCGCCACTTGCAACCGTGTTCTGCGACGTACAGAATAGCGTTGAGCACCCGTATGTTTGGAATGGTCACATTGCCACGCTGCACGGGTAGGTACGGCTCGATGAGTTGGTAATGAGCTTGTGTAAGTTCCATACGTGTATGATAACATGTCCAGACCCACTAGTGTGAACAGGCCCTAGTACCTAGTCAACCTAGTTTTGTATGAATATAAGAACTGGTGCACTCTGATGAACTCGCTTTCATATGGAGGGTGCTGAAATGAGTCGAGAGAAGTATGTGGTCCAACTGACAGATGGTGCGCGGGAGTCTTTGCAGAAGTTCGTCCGAGGGGGCACGAGTTCCGTACGAGAGGTTGCCAGGGCGCGGATCTTACTGAAGGCTGACGACGGCTGGACTGTGCATCGGATAGCCGAGGCGCTGGACGTGTCTCCAGGTACTGTATACCGTATCAAAAGGCGCTTTTGCGAAGCAGGACTACAGGGCGCAGTGGTGGATCGGCCTCGTCCTGGCAGACCTCCCAAGCTGGACGAGAAAGGTGAGGCACACCTGATCGCCCTGGCTTGCAGCAGCGCACCTGACGGGCACGACCACTGGACGTTGAGACTGCTGTCAGACAAGGCTGTGGAACTGGGTCTGGTGGACTCCATATCACACGAGGGTATTCGCAAACGTCTGAAAAAAACGAACTCGAGCCATGGCAGAAGAAAGAGTGGTGCATTCCGGAGGTGAGCGCCGACTTCGTTGCTTCCATGGAGGAGGTACTGGACGTGTACCACGAACCGCATGATCCCAAACAGCCCGTGGTGTGCTTCGACGAGTCCTCTACTCAACTGTTGGCGGACGTGCGCGAACCCACTGCGGCACGACCCGGCCAGCCCGAGAGATACGACACCGAGTATCGACGACAGGGAACCCGCAACCTGTTCATGTTCATCGAACCCCTTGCGGGTTACCGACACGTAGCCATCACGGAACGGCGGACACGACAGGACTTTGCACACCAGATGAAGTGGCTTGTTGACGAAGCCTATCCAGAAGCCGACACGGTCCGGGTTGTCCTCGACAATCTCAACACCCATAGACTCGGGTCCCTGTATGTGGCTTTTGTGCCTGACGAAGCCAGACGCATCGCCAGACGTTTGCGGTTCCACTACACTCCCAAGCATGGAAGCTGGCTCAACATGGCCGAAATCGAGCTCAGCGTGTTCAGCCGCGGCTGTCTGAGGCGCCGTGTTCCTGATGAGACTGTCCTGAGGCGGCGTGTCCATGCACTCCAAGAAGAACGCAATACGGATCGTGCCAGCATCGACTGGCGCTTCTCGATCCAGGATGCTCGCACTAAACTGCACCGACTCTATCCCTCCAATAATTAAGTTGACTAGGTACTAGTGCCCCAACGCGGTAGGATAGAACCGCGTTGGGGTCATGGTGCGACACTACCGATTTCTGCGTTTGCGGATTACTTGCGCCCGTGGTGGATGTTCATGTGACACGTCCGGCAGACCACGAGAGTCTTGCGCCGCCGTGCCGCCATGATTTGTACCCACTTGGGCTTTTCCCGTTGGCCTTTCACGTTCAGGTCGCGAAGGGCGCGGACATGGTGGACTTCTACATCCACTGTTGAGCCGCACATCTCGCATTTGTCCGCTAGGAGCCGTTTGATAAGCTCGTTGCGGTCAGTCCTGTACCGCTGGGGCTTCTGGTCTGCGAGAACTGCCTGTCGGTTCCGCTTCAGGGGTATGCCACCGAACCGTGCCACCAGTGGGCGTTTCCCCTCGCCCCGCTCCACCACGACCTGTAGGCAAGCCCGTTCCCCATGCTCGGTGTTCACGGTGCTCTGATAGCGCCGTATCAGCTTCCGGCGTGGGGTCTTGTGCTTGGCCGCTAGGGACTTGGCAAGCGACTGCTGCATGACCCATTGCAGCTTCCCGAAGTGGGAAACGTTCAGGGCCAGCATGTAGTACTGGACGACGCCCCTAAACTCCGCTTGATACCGGCTTACGATGGTGTAATCATCATCGGCCAGCAGTTCGTTGCGGTGCGTTGGTTTGTCGTTGACCATGAAGGCTTGGCAGTGTTGCTCGATGACTTTGGCGGGAACCCGTAATCCGATGCGGCCATTGACTTTTCGTCGTCCATTGCGGTCGAGCTTGTCGTTGGCCTGCTGGTTCACGAGTTCGTAGCCGAGGAACCTCGCCGCCTGGCTGGTGGCGTGGGTTATGAGAGTTTTCTCCTGGGATAGCTCCAGTTTGAGGTTATCTCGCAGGAACGTCTCCAGGGACTCCTTTATCTGCCCGGCTTCGACCTTTGGCCCGATGAATCCCAGCACGAAGTCGTCGGCGTAGTGCACGTATCGCAACCGCCGGTAGTCAGGGTCTTGGGGGTCGTATGACGGTAGTTGTTGCATCTGTTTGCGCAGTTGCGCCGCCATCCGGTGATTCCCCAGTTTCCTTTGACGCGCCGTGCGTTCGCTCAACGCTACCCACGCTCGATTTCTCTTTCGCGCTTTGCCCCGGGTGTGTGCTGGAATCAGCACCGTTTCAACGTACTTGTCCAACCGGTCTAGGTAGATGTTGGCGAGGATGGGGCTGACCACGCCGCCTTGCGGGGTACCGCTTAGCGTGCGGCCATATTTCCAATCCTCCATGTAGCCCGCTTTCAGTAGGTACTTGAGCAGGCGTAGGAATCGGTTGTCGTGGAGTTTCTCGCCGAGCACCGACAGCATGACTTCGTGGTCGATGTTGTCAAAGCACCCCTTGATATCTCCCTCGACGAACCAGCGGACACCGGTCCAGTGAGTAACCACCTCGCTCAAGGCGGTGTGGCACCCCCGGTCGGGCCGGAAGCCGTGAGAGTGGTCGGAGAACTGCGGCTCGTAGTAGGCTTCCAGAATCATCCGGATAACCTCTTGCAGCAGCTTGTCCGTCCATGTCGGTATGCCCAAGGGACGGGTCTTGCCGTTAGGCTTGGGAATGTTGACCCGTCGCACCGGCGTCCATCGGAACCGCTCGTAACGAAGCTCGTCGATGATGCGGTCGATTTTCGCCAGTGACATTCCGTCCACGGTCTCTGCGGTGGTTCCCTTGGTCATCGCTCCCTGGTTTGAGTAGAGACGACCGTAGGCCCGCAGGTAGAGTTCCCGGTTGTACAGCAGCCGATAGATGTTCTCCAGTGGCAATCCTCGTTCTCCGCGTTCGCGTATGACGTTCAGTACAGTTTCGGCTGGTCTCATCCTGGGTACCTCCCTGTCGTATCCCGTCGTTGACACCTGCCCCCCTTCGCCATGTGCCGGGCTTTCCCCGGCTCGGACTACTACGAGGGCTCCGTGACCATAGGGCTCTCGCCCCGTAGGCCATCCCGCGTTCCGTTGACATAGGACGTTCTAGCGCGACTGTAGATGCCCCGTTCGTTCCCTTAACTTGACCGCATCGGTCAATGTCCACTCATCGGAGGTGTACCGGTCTCGGCTACCGGCCGGTGCAATGAGTGGCGCCGGGTTACAAGCGTTCTACCGGCGGGTGGCATCAAACACCGACCGGGGACTAGGGTTCAGGCAATCCAGCCTTCACCATATCGCGCGGGCCTTGCGGAACCGGCCTTACAACGCTTTCAGACCGTAGCCGCTTTACCGACATGCTACTTTCCCCCTAGGCTTTCGCTTCGAGGTGGGTCGGTTGGCCCAAGAATTTCCTCCGAATTCTTCCTAACTGAGTTAGGTATCCTATGCCGCGTGACGCGGCGCACAGCCGAAGATGCGGTTGGCCTGATCGATGACGGCGTGGCCTTCCAGGTAGTCGTAGGTGCGCCCGGCGCGGCCCTTGCGCTGCGAGACCAGGCCGGGGTCGAGGGGCTGCCCCAGGGCGTTGGTGACGGCGGGCGGCAGCCCGTCCCAGAGCAGCTCGTGCTCGCTGACGATTGCGGCGTCGGGCTTGTGCCCGTTGCCGTTGACGGGGACGAGGCCGTTGCCCGTCCCGTTGCTGTGTCCGTTGTTGCTTCCGTTAGACATTTCGTGTCTCCTTCTGTGGTGATGTGCCTGTAGCGAATGAACGATGCGGATTCCCTACGGGAAGCCGTGCGCGGGCAAGGCCCGTCGTGAATTGGGCATAGGTCCTCCCGGGCGGTGAGAGTGGGGATGGCGTGGAGCGGGAGGGAGTCCCGCAAGCAAGGCCGGAGCGTGGCAAGCTCCGGTAGAGGTGAGGTGGTGCGGGGAGGGGGAAGAAGCCGCTAGCGGGCGGAGCGTGCCGCCTGAGCCAGCAGCCGGAGGAAGACGGCGCGGCCGTGTGGAAGGGCCGCAAGCTCGGCCACGTCGCCGACGCCCTGGGGAAGGGTGACGGCGGAGGCCCTGCGTCCAAGTAAGCCCGCAAGCCGCTCCGTGGCCTCAAGGCCCGCGTCGTCTGAGTCGAAGGCGAGGAAGACCCGGGGGCAGCCCCGCAAGCCCTCCGCCACCTTCTCGACCCCCTGGGTGCCCAGGGCTGCGACGGCGGGGACGCCCCAGCAGGCGAGGGCAAGCCAGTCGAAGACCCCCTCGGCCACGACCGCGAAGGGCGGCGCGGGGCCGAGACGCCCAAGTCCAAGCACCGGCTTGGAGCCGGGAAGCGCCTGGAACCGGGGCGTCCGGTCGGGGTCTATCGCCCGCCCGACAAGCCAGCGGACAAGCCCGCCGGAGGCGTCGGAGACGACCACCATCCCTGCGAACCGCTCACCGCGCTCGGTGAACAGCCCGCAGTCCCTGAGCCGCTCGGCGGTGAAGCCGTCCGACGCAAGGGCCTCCCGCAGCCCGCTCCCCGGCGCGTAGCCGAGGCCGAGACGCAATGAGGCGTCAAGGCCGACGCCCCGCGAGGCAAGGTATCCCCAAGCTGCGGGGCTGCGCCGGAGCTGCCCGGCGTAGAACCGGACCGCCGCCGTCAGCAGGGCCGGGTCCCGTGGGGGCAACGGGGTTGCCCTGGGACGCCTGGCAGGAACCGGACGAACAGCGGCCCCGGAAACCAGCCCAGGGCCGCCGTCCAGCCGCTTGATCGCATCGGGCAGGCTCAGGTTCTCGACCCGCTGCACGAAGTCCAGCACGTCGCCGCCCACCCCGCAGCCGAAGCAGTAGAACCGCTCGGTGTCGGCGTACACCGTGAAGCTGCCCTCGGCCTCGTCGTGGAAGGGGCAGACGCCCTGGCGGACCCTGCCCCGACCGCGCAACCTCACGCCCGACGCCTCAACCGTGTCGCCCAGGGGGTGACGGGCCTTCAGCGCCGGGATGTCAATGGAAGCGTTGGCTACGACCATCACGCACCTCCGCTCAGGGGCCGCAGACCCCGCAGGCTGCGCCGCGAGACGAGCTTGCCCGGCTCCCAGCGCATCCCCAGGACCGCCGCGAC
This sequence comes from Dehalococcoidia bacterium, assembly GCA_965217705.1. Lineage (GTDB taxonomy): Bacteria > Chloroflexota > Dehalococcoidia > Lucifugimonadales > CATOSD01 > CATOSD01. The sequence continues at coordinate 1,184,322 of CBDCJA010000002.1, forward strand.
CTCAAGTGTCCCGTCGCCCCAGGGAACCAGCGCCGCTGCCTTGCCGGTTCCCTGGCTGTAGACCAGGGCGTCCCGGTCCCCGAACCGCCGCTTCACCAGGTCCGTCCACTCGGCGTAGACCCACCGCGCCTCCCTGGTCTCCGCCCTTGCCGTGTCCGCTCCGGCGAAGACCGCCAGCGCCCCGTCGAGGTCTCCCGCCTGCCGCAGCCGCCGCGCCTCGTGGACGCTGCGGGCCACGCTGGGGGTTTCCGCCTGCGCCGCCGTCCCCGGCTCAGCCCTGAACAGCGCCGCCATCAGCCGGTCGACCAGCTCTTCGAGGCTTGGCCGCGGCCTTGTCCCAATCCCACCAATCGTCGTTGCTTGCGTCGCCATCGTGTCCTCCTTCGTTTTGTGTTGTTGCCTTTGCCGTCCGTTGCCGTTGTGCCTGTTGCGCCCGTCCCGTTCGCTGCCTGCCTCCGGGCCTGATGAACCGCCTGAGCAGCAGCGCACCGAGGCCGAGGCCGACCGCGTTCAGGAAGACCAGCTCGCCGTCAGTCGTCACGAGCGGCCCGAACAGTAGCGTCGCGACCACGACCGCTATGGTCAGCCGCTTGTGCCGCCGGATGAATCCGCCCGCCTTGACCGCAAGTCCCTTGACCTTTGGAACCAGTTTCTTGACGTGCATTGACGCCTCCTTTCCGTTGTTGACCCGTGCCGGCCTCCAGGTCGCTGGGCGTGGACCAGTCGGGGGATACCCGGATGCCCACGTCGAACTCTCTTACCCGCGATGAATCGGACTTCAGGCGGGCCGGGTCGCTCGCGGATCGCTCCCCGTCCAATGTGTGCAGCTGCCCGCATCGCTTGCAGTACCAGCCGTCCGAGCCTCTGTAGCCCACCCCCGCCCGCGCGAAGGAGTACCCGCAGCCGCAGACCTCGAGAGACAGCCTGAACGTGTCGAAGACGTTGCCCTCGGCGTCTCGCAGGGAGCAGAGGCGGGTGCGTGGGTTGAGGACCACGCGGTCGCCGATCACCTGCCGTTCGCCCTTCTGATACCGACCAACTTGCCTGTCCATGTGCGCTACCTCCTTGCTGAATCTCATGCCGTTACCGTTGAATCCGTGTTGCCGTGCCGACGACGCCCGCAGTCCGACGATGAGCCGAACGAGGGAGACGCCGTGTTGAAAGAGGACGCAGCTCGGCCAGGGTCACATCACGGGAATCGACTCAGGAGAGCTGCTGCTACGTGGGGGATGAAGAAGACGCAGCTCGGCCCAGGGTCACATCACAGGGAATGGACTCAGGGGGAGCTGCTATGAAATGGGGGGAACCGACCTGCCTGCAGAGCAACCACAGGACGGCGCGGTGAGAGACGCAACGAGACCCGGGAGCTACGTCTGTAACGTCCTGGGAAGCTGCGAGGGAAGCGGCCAGCCGGCGAAGACCTCATCGCAGACCGGCGCGTGTTGAAGCTGCGGCCAGTTCCACAGGAACCATGCCGCAGACGTGAGGAACCGGCCAGTGTGCAGGGCGCACTCCGACCAGGGTGTCCGAGGGGCCGAAGCGAGAGACGCTCCAACCGCTGCGAATGTGTCCTCCGGGGCGAACCGTCGGGAGAGCGAGGCTCAATCCTTCCGATCTGACCCCTGGGCGGCTGTTCGGAGAGCGAGGCTCGATCCTATGCAGCCGGTCCCGGATTCGGGGGACAGGAATCCTCCAGGTTTCTAGGCACGAAACGCTGGAAAAGCCAGAAACTGCGTCAATTATCACCCGAACATCAGACCGAGTGGAAGGCTTCCGAGGGGGTTTTGGGCTACCCCGACCGAAATCACACGCTGCGATGTAGCCCCCATGTCGCTGCGATGCAGCCGCCGCCGAACACCGGCCCCGGAGCCGTCTCCGGGGCCTACTTCCGCCACAGCCACAGGGTGAGGACCGTCCGCACCCAGCGCAGCAACTCCCGCTTCCTCAACGCCACCCGCGTGTCGGCCAGCGCCTTCCTGCGCCAGTTGGTCTGCCCCTTGCGCCCGAAGCCCCTCAGAGCCTGGGTCTCCGGGGGCAGCGTCAACCCGTGGTCGTCCAGCATCGCCAGCTCCAGCACGAGCAGCCGCTCCTTCGTCACCAGCCACGACAGACTCGCGCCCCGGTGCGGGTGGCCTTCTCGCAGGCTTCGCCACTCCTCGACCAGCGGCCACGCATCGCCGTAGACCTCCTCGTCGTCCTCGGCGGGGTTCTCGGTGACGACCTCCGGGTCCAGCCTGCGCAGCATCGCCCGCTTCTTCGAGCGCAACCCCGCCACCGGGGGGACGGCCCTGGTCTCCGACCGGTCCGCCCCCTCCTCGTGCTGCCCGCCCTGCGGCTGGGCCTGGGTCCCGTCTTCGTCACCACCCTCGATCTGGCTGCTCTCCCCCTCGTCCTCCGCCACCGCCGCAGGAGGCGTCTCCACGCCGCCCTCCCACGCCGCCATGCGCTCCTCCAGCGCACCGACCCGCTCCCTGAGCCGCACAACCTCGGCGTCGTCCGCCCTCCTCAGCAGCAGCTCCAACGCATCGCCCATGCGCCCGGTCAACTCACCCGACTCCTCGGCCTTGACCAGCGTGCGGTAGTTGACCCCCAGCAGCTCCGCAGCCTCCATGCGGCCCTCCTGCCGCACCAGGTCCCGCAGGAACTCGCCCAGCCTGAGCCGCCGAAGCCTCTCCGCTTCCACGCTCCCGTTGCCGTTCACATCCCGCTCACTCATAGTCGAACCTCCTCTCCTTCATGTCCTGTAGGGGGATTACGACCCCCGATTCCAGCCTCCCCGCCCAATTGCTCGCTCCGATGCAGCAGGGATTTCCCCGCCAACTCCCTTGCATTCCTGTCCTCCTTCGGAACCCGTCCTTTCGCCAAAGTGCTCGCAGGATTGGCCTTCACCCCCTCCATTTCGGCCTGTTTCACGTTCAACACAGCCCCCGGCCTGCACTCGTACAACCGACGCCAATCCCTGTACACGGGTATGACACCACATCCGGCCTATTTCTTCCCATGCCCTAAGAGGGAGGACGCGCGCGTCCTCCCATATAAGGCATGGTGTCCCGCTCCACGGCTCCCCAGACTCGACGGCAGGCAGACCGACCCCATCGACGAGGAGGCGAAGACGTGGGAGTTCCATCGACCGTCCGACGGACCTTTGGCAGAGCCGGGGCAAAGGCCAGAAGGCTGATACCACTGGCCGCCGCGCTGCTCCTGGCGGCGCTCGTAGCGATCCCCGCAAGCAACCTGGCCCTGGCCCAGGCCCCGCCCGCCAACCTGGAGCTGATGCTTTCATGGTCTTCCTCTGGAGATGGGGAAGGAATGCAGTTGAGTTGGACGGCGCCAGGGGAAACCGTCACCGGGTACCAGATATTGAGGCAGAGGTTCGGATGCGACACTGACTTGCAGGTGTACGTGGAAGACACCGGCAGCGTTGCGACGACCTACACTGATACGGACGTTGCGGACGGTGTGACGTATGTGTACCGGGTAAAGGCCATCAACTCAGGTACTGTTGGTGCGCAATCCGACTCCGCAACCTTGATATATAGGGAACATCCTCTGCCTTCGAATGGCGTACCCGGCAGCCCGAAAGAGCCAAGATATTTGGAAATCTGGAACACAACGAGCGGGATCAACTTGACGTGGGTAACGCTAGACTCGACGGGGGTAACGCTAGACTCGACGGTTACGGGCTACCAGATTCTGCGTCGGAGTCCCGAGCAATGTGAAACATTCCAGGTGCACTTTGAGGACACGGAGAATACGAGCACCTACTGGAAAGACACAGATGTGGAGACTGAGACTGTCTATGAGTACCGTGTCGCGGCGATGAATGACGCTGGCACCGGGCTACCATCGGATTACAAAAATTACGCAGGAGTCCTCCACCTAGACCCATATTTCTTTACGCGGGGAGATCGTACGCCTTTGCTAATAGTGGCTCAATAAGAATTACAATCGCCATCAACTATTTGGAAATTGATCATGACGGTTGACTACACGCTGCGGGGCGACGCCACGCTGAAGTCAGACGGCTCGGCCGCGGATTCGTGTGAAAGCGATGGCTTGGGTGAAGACATTGAGGTGAAAGAGGTCGACGAACAGGCGGAACACTTCCAAGCCAGGCTTCGAGGTTTGGATTGCGGCGTGGGGACTTACACAGTTACCCACGTACTCTACGACCGCAACGATGAGCATGTCGCTACCAGCTCGATGACTTACAAAATGATTGGCCTCACCACCAGCGGAAGAGCGCAGGTGGGAGAGACCCTGACTGCGGACGTATCCAGCATCAGAGGCGTGGATGACTACGCCAACGCCACATTCACCTACCAGTGGCTTGCAAACGACGGGAACTCAGTTTAGAACATCCAAGGTGCCAGGAGTTCGACCTACACCCTTGCCGACGACGACGAGGGAAAGACCATCAAGGTACAGGTGTGGATGACCGATTATTGGGCACATACGCGGTTGACCAGCGCGCCAACCGAGGCGGTGGTGCCAACCAACAGTGCCGCCACTGGTGGTCCCACAATCAGTGGCACAACGACGGTCGGGGAAACGATCACCTCGGACACATCCGGCATCAGCGACGCCGACGGTCTGACCAGTGTTTCCTACACCTACCAGTGGATCTCCAACGACGGAACCGCCGACTCCGACATTCAGGACGCGACGTCCAGCAGCTACACATTGGTCTCCGGCGACGTGGGCAACACCATCAAGATGAAGTTCTCCTTCACGGACGACAACGGCAACGAGGAGACCCTGACCAGCGGCGCCACGGCGGAAGTGGAACAAGCAACCGCGCAACACAGTTCAGGCAACAGCGAAGCCACGGGCAGTCCAAGGATCAGCGGGACGGCGAAGGTGGGGCAGACGCTGACGGCGGATACCTCCGGCATCGGGGACACCGACGAAGGCAAGGCCATCAAGGTTCAGGTGTCCTTCACCGACGACGCGGGCAATGCCGAGTCGTTGACCAGCGCGGCTAGTGCGGCAGTGATTGCGGCCAACACCTCCGCCACAGGAGCGCCCACCATCAGCGGCACAGTTCGAGTGGGAGAGACGCTCACGGCGGCTACCGCGGGCATAACCGACTCTGACGGCCTGACCAACGCAACCTTCACCTACCAGTGGCTGGCCGACGACACCGAGATCAGCGGTGCCACAAGCTCCGCCTACACCCTGGTTGCCGCAGACCAGGGCAAGGCGATCAAGGTCAGTGTCTCCTTCAATGACGACAGGGGCAATGCCGAGACTCTGACCAGCCCGGCTACGAGTGCTGTGGCGGCCCAGCAGGTGACGGCCACCGTCCACAACCCACCCGACTCCCACGACGGCAGCGCAGCCTTCACTTTCGAGCTGCGGTTCAGCGAGGAGTTACCCATTAGCTACGCCACCCTGCGGGATCACGCGTTCTCGGTGATCGGAGGCGAGGTGGTCAATGCGCGGCGTCTGGAACGTGGCGCCAATGTCCGATGGGGGATCAGCGTCCGGCCGTCAGGAAACGCCGATGTTACCGTGTCCCTCCCCGCGACTACGGACTGTGACAGCCAGGGGGCCATCTGTACAGGTGACGGCAGGAAGCTGGCCAGCGCCCTCGAGGTCACCGTTTCCGTGCAGAACTTTGCGGCGACCGGCGCGCCGGCCATCACCGGCACGGCCCGTGTGGGCGAGACGCTCACGGCGAGCACGACGGGCATATCCGACTCTAATGGCCTGGCCACCGCGGTCTTTGGCTACCAGTGGCTGGCCGCCGAGGCCGAGATCAGCGGGGCCACGGGCTCCTCCTACACCCTAGCAGCCCGTCCGAGAAACACGGTAGGCGAGTGTTCGGGGGTATGATAGGCGCAGTTCAGTAGCGTGGAGTCGGCGATGAGCAAGACCTACCGTCCCTATGATCCAGACCAGCAGTTGCTTTTGCCAGCGGCATTGCGGGAGTGGTTGCCTGACGACCATCCGGCTTACTTCATCTCCGACGGCGTCGACCAGTTGGAGCTGTTTGAGATCACCGCCCGCTACGAGCGGGAGAGTAGAGGCGGGCCACCGTATCATCCGCGGATGATGGTCAAGGTGCTGCTGTACAGCTACTGCGTCGGGGTGGCGTCCTCCCGACGAATCGCCCAGCGGCTCCACGAGGACGTAGCCTTCCGGGTACTGGCGGCGAACAACACGCCGGATTTCCGCACCATCTCGGACTTCCGCAAGGACAATCTGGAAGCGCTGTCGGGCCTGTTCCTGCAGGTATTGGCGTTGTGCCGGCAGGCGGGTCTGGTGAAGCTGGGTCACGTGGCGCTGGACGGGACCAAGGTGAGGGCCAACGCATCCAGGCACAAGGCGATGAGTTACGGTCGGATGAAAGAGAAGGAAGCGCAGTTGGCGGGGGAGGTCGAGGAGTTGCTGCGGCGTGCCCATGAGGTTGATGACGAAGAGGACCGGCGGTACGGACAGAGCAAGCGCGGGGATGAACTGCCGCAGGAGTTGGCTTTTCGGGAGGGGCGGTTGGAGAAGATACGGGAGGCGATGGCGGCGTTAGAGGCCGAGTCCCAGGCGGCTGCGGAGCAGGCCGAGGCCGCGGGCAAGGGCCATTCGGGGGTGCCCGACGACAAAGCCCAGCGCAACTTCACCGATACTGAGTCGCACATCATGCCGGCGCCGGGCGGACGGGACTTCCTGCAGGCTTACAACTGTCAAGCGGTGGTGGACAGCGCCCACCAGGTGATCGTGGCGGCTCAGGCCACCAACCAGACTTCGGACAAGCAGCAGGCGGTGGCGATGGTGGAGAAAGCCATCGACAACGTCGGCGCAGTGCCCAAAGAGGTGTCCGCCGACGCCGGTTACTACTCTGCACAGGCGGTCGATGGTCTGTACGGGCTGTGCGTGGACCCGTTCGTCGCGCCGGAGCGGACCCGCCACGGCACAGTTGTGCCGCCAGCGCCCCGGGGTCGCATACCCAGTCATCTGTCTCCCAGGGATCGGATGCGCCGGAAGCTGCAGACCAAACGGGGTCGGCAACGCTACGCTCTGCGGATGCAAACGGTGGAGCCGGTGTTCGGCCAGATCAAGCAGGGCCGGGGCTTCCGCCAGTTCCTGCTACGGGGCCTGGAGAAGGTCAGCGGCGAGTGGTCGCTGATCTGCACCGGCCACAACCTGCTCAAACTGTTCCGCTTTGGGGCGGCTCAGCCTCGCGAAACACCGACCAACAGGTTTGCCGCAAGTGTCCCGAACATCGTCAGGGTGGTCGGCACAGTGAGGCGTACGAAGCTATTGGTCCGTCAGTGGCTGCACCCGGCAACAACAATTGTCGCCGTCTGACCTCGCCTGTACCAAAGGCCCGTCAGTCAATCCTCGGACGGGCTGCTAGCCTCGAAAGGTGGAACGGCCGTTCAGCGCGTGGGCGAGCTCGCGGGCGAGGGTAGTCTTGCCCGAGCCGGTGGTGCCGATAACGACGACGCGGAGCAGGTGGTCGAACTGGGTGGCTGGAACTGCGTCACGCATCGCAAATCACGATGTTGGAATCCTAAATCAGGCTCGTCACGGGAATGAGCCGGCCGTTCACCATATCTATGCCGAGGCCGAATATCTCCAGCGTGACGGCGCCCAAAAGTGGAGTGGCACCTTGGTCCCAGAAGACAACGGGAGAAATGTCCTCCCTGCCGTCCAGAGGTATCCACGTGCGGCCGAATCTGCTGTTCACAAGCCTCCCGTCGGCCAACTGAAAACTCCTGGTGTCATGAGGTTCGACATCCAGACTGTTCAGCAGGGAGGTTGGCAGCGTGGTGTAGGTCGCGCCCGAATCCACCATGAAGCGAACAGTTTCGTACCGCGCGCCCTGAGGGTCTCCAATTTCGGCGTCGACATAGAAAATCCCCATAACATGGCCTCTTTCGAGTTCGTCATAGCCCGGAAATGCGGTCACTGTGACGATTCTCGACTTTGCGTGTTTGGCCCTCCACCGCGGCGAACGCGAGCTCGGCGAGCAGGCGGACGTCGTCGGGGGGCGGGGCGCTGGGGGAGTCGGCGTGGTGGAGCGGACCGCCTTCCGCGAGTTGGGCGCGGGATACCCAGAGCCAGCCGGGGTTGAGCGGCTCGGGAGGCCCCAAGAGCCGGCAGAAGTAGATCATGTCTATGTGGTGGTGGAATCCATCGACCGGGTCGTGGATGTCCTCGATCATGATGGTAAACGGCGGCTGCACCTGATGAGGATAGTCGAGGGGCAGCGTCGGGGTGGCGCCGACCACCTCGGCCTCGACGCCGGTTTCCTCGCGCACCTCGCGGATCACCGCCTGCACGGGGTCTTCGTTCGGCTCGACGTGCCCTCCTGGCGGCAGCCACGCGCCGACCTTGGGATGCCAATGCAGCAGCACGTGGCCATCGTGGACCACGAAGCCGGTCGCGGTGAAATGCCTCGTTGCCGCCTGCAAGTCTAGCCCTGTTCGGGCGCGGGATGGCTTGCGGGAGGCTGCCGCCGCGCCTGGTAGCGCCTCGAGCGACGCACCAGGTACCAGATCGCCGCGATGGCGGCCAGCCAGAATGGGCTGAATATCACCGCCCATATGAGCAGCGTGGTCAGTCCCTGCAAAAGCTCGGACAGCGCGCGCGTCGCCTCCTTGCCGTCCTCGCCGGGGCTCCATCCGCCCACCGTCCAGCCGAGCGACTCCCGGACGAAGACGCTGGTCTCGGAGCTGGCCTCGATCTCTCCGGCCTCGCTCGACGCCGTTACGGTCAGCGTCAAGGTGTAGGGTGCCGGCCTGTGGTTGTCGTAGACGTGAGTTGCGGAGGCGGTGGTCTGGCCCTCGCTCAGCGCGCTCGATTGGGGTTCCGAGCCGTCGCCGAAGTCCCAGCTATAGGCGACGTTGCTAAGGCCGGCGGGCCGCGTGAACGAGCCGCTAACCTCGAACTCTTCCCTGGCCGTGACGCTGAAAGCTTCGCCGGCGAACACCTCGATGTTGGGCACCCTCGTCACAGAAACTATCACCGTGTCGGAGCCCTCGGCCACGCCGGCGTCGCCGGTGCCGGTCAGCTCGACCGTCGCGATGTAGGGCGAGTCGCGCTCGTTCTCGTACACGTGAGTGACCGTAGCGGTGACCTTGCCCGTGCCATCGATCGTGGGGGCAACCCTGTGTCCGGTCACGATGCCGGAGCCGTCGCCGAAGTCCCAGGTGAAGGAGAAATCGTCGATGTCGTCGGGTGGCGTGAAGGTGGCCCTGAACCTCGCGAACTCACCCACGCTGGCCGTCTTGTCGTCGCCCCCGTCAACGCGCATGTCGAAGGGCGCCAGGCGGATGTTCACGTTCAGCAGCGAATAGGCGGAGGTCTGCTCGAGGTAGGCTATGCGACCGTGCATTATCTCCATCTGTTCCTGCACCCGCGCCAGTTCCCGCTGCACGTCGAGCGCGTCTTCCACCTTTTGCGCCCTATCGAACAACGCCAGCAGCGCAGACTCCGTGGCCTCCAGGTTGCGCATGCGGGACTTCAGGTCGACGTATTCATCGGTCACGTCCTGGCTGTGGGCGATCTCGTAGTCGACATCGTGGGCCAGACTACGGAGCGCGTCGATCGCGTCGTCCAGGGAGTTGGCCGGCACCCGGACGGAAACGCTGCCCCGGTGCTTCAGGCTGTGTTCGGAGCCTACCAGCCAGCCGCCCATATCCTGCGCTATGTTCGACGCTGCCTCAATGGCGGCCGTAACGTCCTCTACCACGATGCCGAGATCCACCGTGCGGACGATAATCCGCTGCTGGGCCACAAGTGACGCGACGGGCCGTTCGCTCGACTCCTCTGCCGTGGCGGCCTGCGCCTTGGTGGCAGCCGGGGCCGCCGGGGCCACGTCGGCAGATGCCACCATGGCGACCGCCGTTGGCGCGGGCATGGCCGGTGCGGCCGTGGGCTGGGCTGCCGCCACGGACATCGCGGCCGGCGCGCCAGGGAGGCCAGGGAAGCCGGGGCGGTTCAAGCCTAGTTCTTGACGGTACTCGCCTTCGTCACGGTACTCGTCTTCGTCCTCACTTGCGGAGCACGCGCCGAAGATGATGCCCAGGGCGGCCATACCTATCAGCAGCACCACCATCCGAAGTACCTGCACCGGTCCGCCTCCTTCCAGGAGGACGCACGGTCCCGCGCGCCTCCGCCAACAGCCTAGAACCTGATTATAGCACGGCACGCGTCGTCTACAGGGGTATTGACTGGCTAAGAACACCCGTGCTATCGTCGGCCCAGACCAGTTGCCAGGGGCCGCGTGAAACGCGCAGGCGCGAGCGGCTGGCGGCAGAATCAGGCAGGGCCGGAAGCCCCCGAACGAGTCCCAGGAGACGCGGGACCGTGCGGGGGTTTTTCGGTTACGGGGCTGGGATTTCGCCGGGCCGGCAATGGACATGGGCAGGCGAGCAATAGAAAGGAGACGTCATGGGCAGACAGACTCGCACGGCGAACGCAGCCATCATCGGCAGCGCCGCCGTCGACGCCAACCGCTACCGCGTGACCATCGCGGCCAACGAGGAGGCGCGGCAGCCTCCCACGCTCGACTTCGAGGGGCTCTCGGTCGACAACTACATGCTCAACCCGGTCGTGATGTGGGCACACGACGTTTCGGGGCGGTCGCCCTCCGGCGGGCTGCCCATCGGCAGGACGCTGGAACTGGCCAAGACCAGCGCGGGTAGGCTGGTGGCGGAGTTCGAGTTTCTCGGCGACGACCCGTTCGCGCGGCGCGTGAAGAACGCCTGGGACAGGGGCTTCCTTCGCGCGGCCTCCATCAGCTGGCTGCCCATCGAGACCTCGCCGACGCGGGACGGCGACTACCGCGACACCCGCTCCGAGTTGCTCGAGTGGTCTATCGTCCCCGTCCCATCGGACCCGGACGCCCTGCGCGAGTGCCACGCGAGGCTGCTGGAGGACTTTCTGGGGACGGCGGACCCACAGGTGGGGGAACAACCGCCCGCCGGTGAAGGGACGCCACTCCCGGGCGAAGACATGGCCGCAGTACGGGAGCTGTTGGAGGACCTGAAGCTCAGGCTTCGCGGTCGCCCTGCACCATCTCAGCAGCGGGGCTAACGAGTCAATCGAACGCAATCAAAGGGAAAGGAGAACCAAGATGCCGAACACTGACATGGAAGCTATCAAGAAGGACCTGGAGGAGATCAACGGATTCGTGCGGGAGCGGGTCGACCCGGTGTCCTCACAGGTGGGGCTGCTGAGCGAGGAGGTCGAGCGGCTCGGCCGCGAGGTCGTCGACATCCAGCAGCGCGACCGGACGCGGCGGCGCGACGTGCTCGCCAGGCTGGTCGAGCAGAGGCCCGGCCATCACGTGCAGGAGGGGGCCTACACCGGCATGGACATTCTGGACCTTGCGCTGGTGAGCAGATTCGCCCGGTCCCAGCGGCGCGAGAGCTTCGGCCCGGCGTGGGTCGAGCGCGCCGAGGATGCCAAACGCGCGCTCGTCCGCGGCATAACGGCCGCCGACGTGCAGGCGTCGCACCACGAGGCCGCCCGGAGGCTCGAGTCGTGGTTCACGGTGGACTCCAAGCCTACGGGCCAGTACGAGGGTTTCGGGCGCGCGCTGCTCCAGTCGATGACGCGGGCCGCGTTGGACAGCACGACGGCCGGCTACGGCGACGAGCTGGTGGCCACGCTCGAGGCGCGAGAGCTGTGGTTGGACGTAAACCTGCAAACGCTGGTAGCTCCGCTGGTGCCCACGTTTCCGATGCCCTCCAACCCCTTCGACGTGCCCACGCAACTGGGTGACGTGAGCTTCTACCCGGGCACCGAGAACGTGGCCGCGGCGGACACCAGGCTGAGCACGGGCAAGACCACGCTGACGGCGCACGAGCTGGTGGGCCAGGTACCGTACAGCTTCACGCTGGAGGAGGACGGCGTCGTGGCCATGCTGCCGGAGATCAGGGCCGGTCTGGTGCGCAACGTCGCGGAGACTCTCGACGACATCATCCTCAACGCCGACGCCACCACGCAGAACAGCATCAACGCCGACGGAGCGACCATCTCCGCCTCGAGCGCAGGCAAGGCGCAGTGGCTGATCGGCTACGACGGCATCGTGCACCTGCCGCTCGTCGACAACGCGAGCCAGGCCAACAACCACGGGGCCGCCGTATCCGACGACATGTTCAACGAGCTGCGCGCCAAGCTGGGCAAGTATGGCGTCCGGCCGTCCCAGCTCGCCTGGGTGATGGACGTGAACACCTTCATACGCGCCCAGGGCATCTCGCAGTACAGGACGATGGACAAGCTGGGGCCTAACGCCACGCTGCTGACCGGAATGCTGGGGGCTATCGAGGGCATACCCGTCATCGTGTCCGAGCACCTGCGACTAGCGGACGTGGACGGCAAGGTCACAGACGCCGGCAACGGCGCCAACACGGGCCGCGTGCTGCTGTTCAACCGCACGCAGTGGGCGCAGGGCTTCCGGCGGCAGCTAAACATCGACGTTGACCGGGACCTCCAGAAGCGCCAGACCGTGGTGACCGTGAGCTTCCGACACGCGCTCACCGAGCGCAGCGGCTCCCGGTCCAAGGCCACCCACACCGCGCTACAGTACAACATAACCGGCGTCGCGTAGCCTTCGACCCCGTCACATGTGCCCCCTCCCGCGATGGGAGGGGGCCTTTTCACGCAGCGAGAATCCAGGAGGGAGACCATGCCAAACGCTTACGTGCCGCTCGACGCTCTGAAGAGTCCGGGCGTGCTAAACATAACCGGCACCGAACACGACGAACGGCTTCTGGCCCTGGCAGAGACGGCCAGCCGCGCCGTGGACCGGTACTGCAACCGCGCGTTCTACGTCCTGAGCGCCGCCAAGAGGTTCGACGGCTCCGGCGGGCCGCGCCTGCTCGTGCCCGACCTCATCTGCGTCAACCGCGACGGCCTGAGAACGGACGAGAACGGCGACGGCCATCCCGAGGCGAACTGGGTGCCGGACGACTTCCGGCTGCTGCCCAGCAACGCAGATCCCGATAGCGCCGGCAATCCGGCGTCTCGCCCCTACACCGCCATCGAGGCGGCGGGGGAACGGACGCGGTTTCCGGCCGGCCGGGGCAGCGTTCGAGTGAGCGGCAAATGGGGATGGTGGCGGCACGTGCGTCCCGTGGGCAGCACGGAGTCGGCGGTCGCCGTAGCCGGCGAGACCGCAGTGGAGCTGGTCGACGGCTCGGACGCGCGCGCCGGCCAGACGATCCTGGTCGGCGCGGAGCAGATGTACGTGGAGGCGCGGCAGTCTAACACCCTGACCGTGCGGCGCGGAGTCAACGGCACCGCCAGGGTCGGCCACGACGCCGACACGGAGGTCTTCGTTTTCGAGTACCCGACGCCCGTGGTCGAGGTGGCGCTGACCCTGGCGGTGACGCTGTGGTGGCGGGCAGGCAGCGCGTACGATGCGCTGGATCCGGCGCGGGGCGGTTCGACCGTCGCCGGCATGGACCCCCTCGCGGCGTTGATGCTGGCGCCGTACCGCAAGCCGGCGGTCGGGGTCGGCGTCTGATGGAGGACGATGTCCGGGCCGCCCGCGACGGGCTTGTCGCTCTGCTGGCCGCCGTGCCGGGGCTCACCGTGGTCGATCACCCGTCGGAGGCGGCCCCGCAGATTCCGGCGGCCCTGGTGGCATACGAGGGCCGCGACGCGGTGCAGACGTTGGCGGCGAGCCTGTCGGCCGGACGATTCCGGGTAACGCTGCTCGTTGCATCGTCCGACGGCCGCCAGGCCTACGACGATCTGTACAAGCTGGCGTCCGCTTCGGGCGCCACCGGCATCGAGGCGGCGATTACCGCCGACCCGACTTGGGGCGGCAGCGTCGACTACGGCCATCTGGAGTCTGTCGGCAACGTCGGGCCACGGCGCATCGGCAACGGGAACTACGTCGGTGCCGACTTCCACTTCCGGTACGTCAGGCGCACACGAGTCGATTGACGCACGCTTCGGCGGATTGCTATAATCGGCGCACGGCCCGGGACACTTGGGCCGTGCTCGCGCAGTGGGGATATAGCTCAACTAGGGAGAGCGCGGCGTTCGCAATGCCGAGGTTGGGGGTTCGATTCCCCCTATCTCCACCAACAGTCCTTCCCCCAACCCCTCTCGAAGTCTCAAAACAACCCCTATGTGTAGCTAAAACGTCGTCTCAAGTAGTCTTGACTAGTCCCATTGCGTGCCCTACAATCCCGCCAGCAAGGGTTACTGAACGGTTACGCAGGGGGTGTTCGATGGCAAATATCAAGACTCGGCAACTAACTGCGGTAGGCGTGAAGCACGCGCCCACAGGCACCCACACGGACGGCGACGGTCTAATGCTCCGCGTTCACCCTGGCGGCAGCCGAAGTTGGATGGTGCGAATCACCAGCGGCGGCAAGCGGCGCACCATCGGGCTAGGACGCTGGCCCGAAATCTCGTTGGCCCGCGCGCGGTCTCTCGCGGCTGAAATGCGCGAGGCCGCGAGAGAGGGACGCTCAATCACCATCGCGCCCGACGATGAGCCGCCGCCAGTACCGACCTTCGCCGAAATCGCGGAGGCCGTGATTGAGTTGCGCGCCCCTACGTGGTCGAATGCCAAACATGCTTGGCAATGGCGCAACTCGCTAGAGAACCATGTCTACCCTACCCTCGGCCACAAGCCCGTTGACACGATAACGAGCGCGGACGTGCTCACAGTCTTGATACCCATTTGGAACGCCCTACCCGAAACCGCAACCCGCGTGCAGCAGAGACTCTCCACCGTCTTTGACTTCGCGATCGCTCAGCAGCTCAGAATCGACAACCCCGCCGCCGCGGTCCGCGCCGCCCTGCCCCGTCGTCCACGTCTCAAGGAACATCACCCGGCCCTGCCGTATGAGCAGGTGCCCGCCGCGCTCGCAACGGTCGAGGCGTCCACGGCGCGGGAGGCCACAAAGCTGGCCCTCCGCTTTCTCGTTTTGACAGCCGCCCGCTCCGGCGAAGTTAGGGGCGCGACCTGGGACGAGATAGACGCGGACGCCGCAACCTGGACGGTTCCCGCTGAACGCATGAAGGCCCGACGTGAGCACCGCGTACCCCTGAGCAAGCAAGCGATGGACGTGCTGACGCGGGCGGACGCTCTACGGAAACGGAGCGGGCTACTCTTCACCACAAGCAAGGGCAACCCGCTCTCCGATATGGCGATGACAATGCTCATGCGCCGCCTTGAAATGGACGCCGTACCGCACGGCTTTCGCACCAGCTTCCGCACGTGGGCGCTTGAGCAAACGACCGCGCCCTGGGCCGTCGCAGAGGCCGCGCTTGCCCACACGCTTGGCGATGCTACCGAAGCCGCCTACGCCAGGACGGACTTGTTCGAGCGGCGGCGCGAGCTTATGGACGCCTGGGCGGCCCATTGCTTGACATCCAATTAAGTCCTACGGTATCTTGAATTCACGGAGTGCAGCACCACCTGAAAATCGTGCTGGACTGACCTGGAAGGCATCCCTTACGGCCGGGGTAGACATGTCCGGCCTGCGGTTCTATTCCGAGGGGAGAGACCACGTCGTTACACCCCCGACCAGGCCCCAGTCCACTTGTGGACGGGGCGGAGGAGTCGGCTAGTAACTGGCGATGGGGATTCTCGAGGCCTTCTATCAGTGTAGGAAAGCGCACCCTGGCAGCGGAGGATTCCCCTCCCATAAGCCAGGGTGCTTTTTTTGTGCACGTTTAGGAGGTGCAAAATGGTGGTTGCCGAGCAGGAGAATTTGCTCACGCTGGCGGACGTGCTCGAGTACACCGGCGCGAGCCGCGCGACGATCTATCGCTGGATGGCCGAGGGTAGCTTCCCCAGGCCAATAAAGATCGGGGAGAGGGCTAACCGCTGGCTGTCGTCCGACCTGTCCGCATGGCTGGCCAGCCGCTCGCGGGCCGTCATTGGGGGCCGTAATGGGTAGCCGCCTACGTCTAGCGACAAGTGAAGGCGGCCCGCCGATCCCTGCGGGACTTCGCGTTGATACAAGCGAAGGCTCGCAGAGTGCGATCTGCGAGCCTTCTTGCCCGAAACGCTGGAGAGCATCCTGCTGGAGAGCATCCTATGGAAACGGACAATTCCCATTTTAGCGAAGATTCAGCAGGCGTGCAAGGCGAGGGTGTAGGCTGCGCTGGCCTCGACGAATACTTTTCCGCCTACCTGCGGACACGTGGCGTCCCCCCGGATGTAGCTGTCGAGCGTGGGTACGCGGAGGTGCTCTCCGGCAAGCCGGTCGACGGCCGATTTGCGTCCTCATACGGGTTCCCGCGCAAGGCCGCCGGCCTGGTCATCCCGCTTCACGGCGTCCTGAATCACGACGCCTGGCAACTGCGGCTTGACCCCGCTGTTCAGGCCGCGTTCACCGACGCGAAAGGCAAGCCCATTCGCTTTCTGACACCGCGTGGGCAAAAGAATGTCTTGGCGACGGCCCCACGCACCCGCCACCTGCTGAGAGAATCCCGTCAAGCCGTGGTAGTCACCGAGGGCGTGACGCGCGTAGACGCGATCGCCGCCTACGATGTGCCAGCTATCGGCATGACCGGAATTTGGAACTGTCGCTCGGCGGGAACGACGTTGCCTGACTGGGAGAGCATCCTGGTGAAGGGCCAACGGTTCATCATCGCGCCAGATGGCGACGCCAGGATCAACGGCAAAGTGGCGTCCGCCGTCCGCAGATTGCGGCTGTGGCTCCTCGGCAAGGGGGCCGATACCGTGCACGTGCTGACGCTGCCGGACGACCTTGGCCTAGACGACTGGATAGCTCAACGTGACTTTGCCGACCGGGGCACTCTAACCCACACACTGCGTGAGCTTGTATCGGAGAATCCTGTCCTCGCGCCTGCCGGCGCAACTAAACCCGGCGCGGAGAACGCGCCAGGCCACAGCGTCGGGAGTAATGGGCGAGCCATCTACGCGACTCTAAAGGGCGACGAAGCTGGGCATAGGGTTGTAGATGAGGCGCGGCGCGCACTCGTCGCCGCATACGGGAACGCGGACACGCCCGAAGACGCCCTATACCGGCGAGAAGACTCTCACGGCCCAATCGTCCGGACGCACGATGAGCGAATTCATGAGGTGGGGAAAGACGAGCTGCGCGAGTTGATGCTGCGCTCGGCGACGTGGTGGAGCTATTCCCGGTCTGGAGAAAAGGTCCCGGACTGGCCGGCCCTGGCAATAGTAAACGCTGTTCACGCGAACACTGCTGCACTGGACCTCCCCGTTCTCAAAGGCACTCGGCCTTATCCCGTGCTTGAGCGTACCGACTACGGATATACCCTGCTGGGCGCGCCTGGATACTACCCCGACAGCGGATGGCTAATCGTGGGCGAGCACGTCCCGCGCATGGGGATAGCCGAGGCCCTCCAACACCTAATCGGTCGCGGGACAGGATTAATAAGCGACTTCCCTTTTGGCGACGACGACGGAAAGGGCGAGTTTGTCAATGGTTCGAACGTTGTGAATGCCCTGGCGCTCTCGCTCTCCATCATCACGAAGCCAGCAATGGGGCAGACACCAATGTTCTTGCTGTCGAAGCCGCAGCCAGAAACGGGCGCGAGCAAGTTGTTGGAGACCCTTCACGCGCTGGCGACCGGCCAAGTGCTCGCGTTCAGCACCGCAGCGGACCCTCACTCTGACGAATGGGCGAAGCGAATCGTGTCCGTGATAAAGCGAGGCGATCCCCATTGGGCGCTGGATAACGTCAACTATTTAGCGAGCGACGCGCTGGCCCAAGTTTTGACAGCACCACGTTTCTCTGAACGCATCCTGGGCACCAACGACATGCTGAACGCCGAGGTCCGCTTCATAGTGAGCGCCACCGGGAACAACCCCACTATGCCGCAGGACCTAATCAGCCGGACGGTCCCAATTCGGCTCAATCGTCAAGATGCAGAACCTGCGCAGTGGAGGCCAAAGGGGGGGTGGGCGGTGAACAATCCAGAAGTAGCGGCTCGCCTAGAAATTCGCTATCGGGCCGCAATCATCACTTTGGTGCGACACTGGATAGATGTAGGCTGCCCACTGGCTCGTGAATCGACGCGCTACCACAAGTGGGCTGCAATCGTCGGCGGAATTCTGGAGGCGGCTGGCCTGGACGGACTCGCGGCGAACGTCGCGGACTTTCGCGGCCAGGCGAACGACACCCAGGGATCATTTGTGACGTTCGTGGGATGGTGGTGGGAGAAGATTGGAGAACAGCTCGTGGGCGTCAATGAGCTGGCAGCGCCTATGTGGGCCGAGGAGAGAGGCGCGCCGGCCGCGCTGGAAACATGGTTTGAGACAACCGCGCAATCGCGGCGTGGTTTCAACAACGCGCTGGGTCAGGCGCTGCGGAAGCTCAAGGACTATACCGTGGGCGTCGAGAGTGGCGAAAATGTGCGGATAGACGTCGGTGGACGCAAGAAGCAGGCAGCTTATGCCCTTCGGCGGGTGTCGTGAAGGGGTGGGAAGGTTGGGAAGGGAGATGTCAAATGACCACAAAACCGATTCAGGCAACGCCGTCGATTCTGGCCGAGGACGGGATTTCTGCCCGCATCAATGCCCAACACTGATTCACCGCCACGGCCCGGAGCTGGGCGCGCGAGCCGCGCATTGCGCCACCGACCGACCGGGCGGTTACGAGTTGATGGAGCCGACACCCCTTCAGGCAAGCGTCCTCCACGACTTGATCGACTTCATGGAGCGCCGCCACTGGCGGCCCGTCCACCGCGGCCGGCCGCGAATCCTGGCCGCGCCGCTGGTGTCGGCGCTGGCGGCGACTCTTTGATGGTGCAACAACCCTGTGTGGCGCGCCGGCGAGCGCGAGAAAGGACACGGCCATGACCCTGTACCACGACCCCAGTATCTGTGACCGCCCGATGTGCTCCCTGTGCCGGTCGCACGAAGAGGGCTACACGAGGGGGAAGCTCGCGGCCTACGCCGAAGTACGCGCCCGGCTGACCGACGACACCCACGCGCTAGATTGCGGGTGCGAGCCGTGCTTGCTCATACGAGCCGCCCGATCCTCGGGTCCGGCCCGTCTGCGTGTCCGCGTCCTGGATGAGCTGAAGCCACCGCAGGCCGCCCCACGCTATGCGCCCGTCGAAAAGCTGTGCTCGGATTGCGAGTATCCATTCATCGCGCCGCCGTCCGATCCCCATAGCGAGCAATGCGACATTCACCGCGCGTTCGTCCTGCCGCGCGAGGCCATATGATGCCGATCCGCTCTGAAATGCGCGCCCGCTATCCCGCAGACTGGCGGGCGCGATCGCGCTTCGTCCGATTCAGCCGCGCCAAAGGCCGCTGCGAGTGGTGCGGCGCGGAGAACGGCAAGCCGCACCCGCAGACTGGCAGCCGCGTGGTGCTGACCGCTGCCCACGTATTCGACAAGCGGCCCGAAGCGGCGAGCTTGTTGAACCTGGCCGCGCTCTGCCAGCGATGCCACAACGCCCACGACGCCGCCGACCGCGCCCAGGGGCGACGCGAGCGAGCACGGCGCGGGCAATTGCGCCTGGCGGGTATGTGATGAGCGGGCGCGATTGGGTGATCGCCGGCACATCGACTGGACACTTTCTCCGCTGCCACGCTCCGGCGCGACCGCTGGAGCGGTCCAGGCCATCGCCTGCGAGAACGCGCGTCAAGGTGTGGCTGTACGCTGGCGGCCTGCGGTGCGGCCACCGCGAGCATGAGCAAGAGGTCATCACGATACACCCGAATTGAGGGGAGGTTGTCATGGGACAGACTGAGCGAGACGCCGCAGCCCTGGCCGCACAGCGCGAGCGAGACCGTCAGCTTGCAATTCGGGACACGTCCGATTTGTGCGAGTACGTGGTGCAGGTGGACGCGGCGGGGCAACTTGAGCGGCGACGGGCGGGCGGTGTCCCTATCGTCCCTGGCGGCCGCCTGTGGCTGGCCGTCAAGCTGTACTTCGACCACCGGCCCACCTTCGACGCTGCGCGGGCGGGCGAGTACGAGTCCATATCCGCGGCCGGCCGCTCAGCCGGAATCGCCGCCGCCATGCCGCGCCGCCGTATCACCCTCGGCCTCGATCCCGCGCGGTGGGCGCGTCAGCTCTTCCACGCCTTGAGCCGCGACGAGCTTCACGCCGCCGCCGCCGTGCTCACGGAGCTCGACGAGGCCCGCGAGCGGAAGATGTCTGAGGCGATCCGGCGCGACCGCGCCCGGCTACTAGGGCGCGGTCGATCACGACTGCACCAGCGCGGACGCCGGTGACGGATTTCGTGTAGGCCCCTACGCTCCATATCCTGCCCATGTGCAGGCCCCACTCCGGGGCTGAGCAGGTCACATCAGTAGACTAGGGCCTGTTCACACTACGTAGAGCGTCGAAGATGATTGCGAACAAGACAAAGCCGGCATAGAGCGCATCGAGCTTGTCATAGCGCGTGAATACTCTTCGATACCCCTTCAATCGACGGAATAGACGCTCCACTTCATTCCGCCTCTTGTACAGTTCTTTGTCATACTCCCAGGGGTTCACTCGACTTTTCAGTGGTGGAACAACAGGCGTGAACCCCATATCGAACGCCAATCGGCGTGTTTGGTCGCCCGAATATGCGCGATCCATCACCAGAGGCGGATTCCCCCGTTGTGGCCCCAGCCGGTTGAGCAGTTTGCGCCCCTCCGGTCCATCGTGGGCCTGGCCCGGAGAGAGCGAGAACGCTATGGGTGTCCGATCATCCGCGGCAACCATATGAAGCTTGGTGGTCCATCCACCTCGGGACTTGCCGATGGACTGTGGTCCGTTTTTTTGGCCGCGCCCGTGCCGTCGGGATGCACCTTGACGGAGGTGCTGTCCAGTGAAGCTACCTCGATGGTGACCTTCACAATCCCCTTTCGCTGAAGCTGTTCGAATACTCGGTCGAGCACTCCGCTCTTGGCCCAACGGTTCATGCGCACGTAGACGGTGTGCCAGTTGCCAAAACGACTCGGCAACCCTCGCCACTTGCAACCGTGTTCTGCGACGTACAGAATAGCGTTGAGCACCCGTATGTTTGGAATGGTCACATTGCCACGCTGCACGGGTAGGTACGGCTCGATGAGTTGGTAATGAGCTTGTGTAAGTTCCATACGTGTATGATAACATGTCCAGACCCACTAGTGTGAACAGGCCCTAGTAAGAAGAAGAATTAGTATGCCGCTCGATCTTTTTACCGCAACTAAGAGAGGCCCACAAGTTGACTCTTCGCGTCGAGCTTGATATGTCTTCGTAGAACGTTTGGCAGGATTCCAACAAAGGTTGGTGATGATATGGCAAAGTCTCGCAAGTTGCTAACCCGTCGTGAAGTGCTCACCATCCGCCTGCATTACGAGGCCGGGGAGTCTATCACCCGTCTCGCAGAGGCTTATGGCCGCTCCATGCAAACGATTAGCGACGTGGTGCATTATCGCCGCTACAAGCGCGTCAAGCCGGTCGGGGACCTTCCGCCCCTCCCTGGCGAGTCGGCGAAGGTGACACCACGAAGAAAGGTCAAGGTGTAGATTATGGCGACCCACCGATCACTGACATGTAAGGAGTGCGGCACGATCAACGAACCTAACAGCGTCTGGTGCGACTGCGGTTGGAGCCTCGACGGTTTAGGCGAGCGCAACGATACCGCGCCCCGCGCCCCACGGCGTGAGGGGCGGTCTACCACCGAGCAGATAATACGCGCGGGGGGATTCTTTTTCACGCTCGCGCCCCTGCGGTTCGTGTCCAGCGTGGGCGAAGGTGGCCCGGTCGCGTGGCTGCTCGCCATCGGCCTGAGCGCCGCGCTTGTCTATATGTATTGGCGCTTTGTCTGGCGCGAGTAGCGCGCCCAGGAGAGAATTATGGCTTTGAAATGCTCCGTATGCGGCAAGTTCCTGGCGCGTGGCACGGCGCACGACCACGACCGCGACCGCGACCGGCAACCGGACTCTAGTACCTAGTCAACCTAGTTTTGTATGAATATAAGAACTGGTACACTCTGATGAACTCGCTTTCATATGGAGGGTGCTGAAATGAGTCGAGAGAAGTATGTGGTCCAACTGACAGATGATGCGCGGGAGTCTTTGCAGAAGTTCGTCCGAGGGGGCACGAGTTCCGTACGAGAGGTTGCCAGGGCGCGGATCTTACTGAAGGCTGACGACGGCTGGACTGTGCATCGGATAGCCGAGGCGCTGGACGTGTCTCCAGGTACTGTATACCGTATCAAAAGGCGCTTTTGCGAAGCAGGACTACAGGGCGCAGTGGTGGATCGGCCTCGTCCTGGCAGACCTCCCAAGCTGGACGAGAAAGGTGAGGCACTCCTGATCGCCCTGGCTTGCAGCAGCGCACCTGACGGGCACGACCACTGGACGTTGAGACTGCTGTCAGACAAGGCTGTGGAACTGGGTCTGGTGGACTCCATATCACACGAGGGCATTCGCAAACGTCTGAAAAAAACGAACTCGAGCCATGGCAGAAGAAAGAGTGGTGCATTCCGGAGGTGAGCGCCGACTTCGTTGCTTCCATGGAGGAGGTACTGGACGTGTACCACGAACCGCATGATCCCAAACAGCCCGTGGTGTGCTTCGACGAGTCCTCTACTCAACTGTTGGCGGACGTGCGCGAACCCACTGCGGCACGACCCGGCCAGCCCGAGAGATACGACACCGAGTATCGACGACAGGGAACACGCAACCTGTTCATGTTCATCGAACCCCTTGCGGGTTACCGACACGTAGCCATCACGGAACGGCGGACACGACAGGACTTTGCACACCAGATGAAGTGGCTTGTTGACGAAGCCTATCCAGAAGCCGACACCGTCCGGGTTGTCCTCGACAACCTCAACACTCATAGACTCGGGTCCCTGTATGTGGCTTTTGTGCCTGACGAAGCCAGACGCATCGCCAGACGTTTGCGGTTCCACTACACTCCCAAGCATGGAAGCTGGCTCAACATGGCCGAAATCGAGCTCAGCGTGTTCAGCCGCGGCTGTCTGAGGCGGCGTGTTCCTGATGAGACTGTCCTGAGGCGGCGTGTCCATGCACTCCAAGAAGAACGCAATACGGATCGTGCCAGCATCGACTGGCGCTTCTCGATCCAGGATGCTCGCACTAAACTGCACCGACTCTATCCCTCCAATAATTAAGTTGACTAGGTACTAGGCACTACAACCCGCACCCGCCCGCTGGCGTCACCGGCGAGAGCCTAGAGGACGAGAATCCGATTATCGTGCCGCCCCGACGCCGAGCGCGCTACGGGGGGAGTCCACACGCTCCGCAGGACAATATACACCGGCCCGACGAATCGCTGGACGACAGCGAGATTTACGAACAGCCGAGCAGCACGCTACCGAGCGGCCCGCCCCCAGGCGACCGCCCTGGACACGGCGCGCCGCCGCCCGACGACGACGACGGCGACAACACGCGCGATAGGCCGACGGGCAATCGCCCGGTTGTGAATCCGCACGAGCAAACGCGCCCTGACCGCCCCGACCCTGAGTCTGAGCCTGACCACGACGACGGCGGGCTAGACTCTGGCATCGACCGGCCCAAGCCCAAGCCGCGCCCGGAGCCGGAGCCGGAGCCGTTGGGCGTGTTGTCGCCGCAGCCGTTCCCTGGATTTGACGACTACCAAGACCCTGGCGAGCAGGAGGGCGCGTCGTGGCAATCGTGGCAGCACTCGCAGCCCGCCGCGATCACACCCCAAGCGCCGATGCTCGATTATGAAGAGTTCGGTTCCGGCTTCGGCGCTTACACTGAGCCGGCGCTCCCCGATGCTGGCCTTGACGACTACGGGAACTATGAGCAACCCGCCAGCGACGAGGCCGAATACTGGTCTGATGGTGGCTACTCATGGCTAGGTCCTGGGGGCGACGACAACCCCATTGCATCATGGATGAGCCACATACCCGAATCGCAGAGTCAACCCGCGCCGTGGTACATGCACGACGTGGACACCGAGCGTGCCTTTGAGCCGCCAGCGGCGTACTCTCGCTGGTATGAGGCTGGGCCGACGACTGAGCCGGTCCAGGCTGAAGGTCTGTGGACGCCGCGCCTATCTCCCTTCTGGCAGGGCGCGGACGACTCATTGGCCGAAGTCTTCACGTTCGGGCAGGGCATCACCAAGACACACGACCGCGACAAGCTGACCGCGGAATACTGGCAGATGGCGGCGCAAGGCTTGATTCCTGGTGTCGATCCCGCCGAGTTCGTGGCGTCGGGCCGGAACGCCGCCGACCTTCCGGGATTCTCGCAGTTCGTGGATAGGCGAACGGTAAGCACGCCAAGCGGACTAGACCTCGCCGCCGTGACCGCCGCCGACATAATCATTCCTGGCATGGGCACTCTGAGGACCTGGGAAGATTCCGACTGGAAGGGGCGCGCGTTCAGTTTGGGACTGGACGCTGCGGGATTCGTCCCTGGCGTGGGATTGTTCGGCAAGGGGATTCGCGCCGGCAAGGGATTCGCCGGAACCGCGAAAGAGGTTGTCACCACGCTCGGAACTGCGCCATTCCAAGCGGTGCGTCATCCGGTGCGAGCTGCCAAGAGCACGGGCCAGCTCGCCGACGTGATTCTGAATCCGCGCACCATCCCTGTGAGCGCGCTCGAATCGACGAGCACCACCATGCGCCTGCCTGTGGGTGCGTTCGCCGGTTACGGTTTCACTGACGACCTGGCCGACGTTGCGCGCCCTGGCGTGACCATGTTCGACGATGAGGTGGCGAAGGCGGCAAAGGCCGCTTCTGACGACCTGACGGCGATGCAGATAGCCGGTGAATCCCCTAGTATTACAACGACGGTTCATGGAGGGATGGCCCGTGGCAGGGGAACGGCGGCGCGGCGCTTGGCATGGGAGCGCCGGGCCCGTTCGTTACTATCCTGAGTCTCCTCCAGCCACCGCAGCAGTTCAAAGGGCCCGAACCGTTCCCGGGGCAGCATCTCCCGCACCACCCGGTACACTTGGGGCCGGGTTATATGGGGCATCTTTTCCCCCCCAAGCCTGCTGCAGGCTCAGCAGAAAGGCCCCGGCCAGCAGGCACAGGGCCACGTGGTGATGCCAGCCCGCCCAGGTGCGGGTCTCGTACTCGTCCAGCCCCACGTCGCTCTTCTCCGTCTCGAACTCGGTCTCAATACGCCACCTTGAGCCTCCCACGCAGGCCAAGGTCTCCAGGGGAGTGTCCTCAGGAGCATTGGACAGGTAGTAGCGAGGTTCGCTGCCGTCCAGGTTCCGGCGGTAAATGGCCCAGTGGATCTCGCCGGGCTTACGCCTGCTGGTCGGACGCACCCTCTGGGCGCTGAACAGGTAACTGCGGGGACCCTGGCTGCCCTCGGCCACCGTTATCTCCCGCCAAGCCTCCTTCGGCAATTCATCACCACGCTCCCCCATAGTGCGCCGCTGTCCGGCTACGAGCCTGGGCTTGGGGGGACCACCCTGTCCCAGATAGGCAGGAGTTGGTCCACACCGGTTCCACCGGCCACACCGTAAAGCCCGCCGGCACGTCCAGCACATAGCGCATCCCCAGGGCCGCCAGTCCCTCGCGGAAGGACGGCGACATCCCGAAGGCGTCGTCTGCGGCCACCCATCCCGCCCTCATATGGCCCCGCTCCAGGGCCCGTTCCAACATTTCCAACGCCAACTCTGTCTTGCCTCGATACTTCCGCCTTTCCTCGGGCACTCCAGCCGACGCGCACCGTTCTTTGTCCGAGACCCAGCTCTCCGGCAGATAAAGCCCCTTGTCCACCAGGGCCCGGCCCAAGGGACTGACGTAGGCCAGGAACATCCCCGCCTGGCAGTTGGCCACCTTGCCAAGTCTGCCACAGTACTGCCTCGCCACTCCCACCGACTTCCTGCCCTGCTTGGGGAAATCGCTGCCGTCCAGCACCCATATCGCCTCCGGGTGCCCCAGCCGGGGTCCCAGATACTCCTGAAGACGTCCTATGACTATGTCGTCATTCCAGGGGGATTCAGCGAGAAAGCGTTGTATCACCCTGGCTGATGCCGGAACCGTCTCCGACAGATTCTCGGCGTTGCGCCGCTCCCCGGACTGGACCAGGAGAGCCTGGAGATAATGACCGCTGTGGTCCCGCGCTTCCCTGCGGCCAAACAGCGCGGCGAAGTAAGCGTGAAACTCCCGAAAGTCCTGGTACACCTGCTCGAAAACCGCAGCATCCACTTCCCTGCCTCACTTGCTCAAGCGTTGCCTGCCCCGCCCATCATGGTATCACGACAACCGTCGTTGTAATACTAGCAGCCCGTCTGAGGATTACCTGGCGTGTCTTGGACACAGGCGAGGTCAGACGGCGACAGCTATTGTTGCCGGGTGCAGCCACTGACGGACCAATAGCTTCGTACGCCTCACTGTGCCGACCACCCTGACGATGTTCGGGACACTTGCGGCAAGCCTGTTGCTCGGTGTTTCGCGAGGCTGAGCCGCCCCAAAGCGGAACAGCTTGAGCAGGTTGTGACCGGTGCAGATCAGCGACCACTCGCCGCTGACCTTCTCCAGACCCCGCAGCAGGAACTGGCGGAAGCCTCGGCCCTGCTTGATCTGGCCGAATACCGGCTCAACCGTTTGCATCCGCAGAGCGTAGCGTTGCCGACCCCATTTGGTCTGCAGCTTCCGGCGCATCCGATCCCTGGCAGACAGATGGCCGGGTATGCGACCTCGGGGCGCCGGCGGCACAACTCTGCCGTGGCGGGTCCGCTCCGGCGCGACGAACGGGTCCACGCCCAGCCCGTACAGACCTTCAACCGCCTGTGCAGAGTAGTAACCTGCGTCGGCGGATACCTCTTTGGGCACTGCGCCGACGTTGTCGATGGCCTCCTCCACCATCGCCACCGCCTGCTGCTTGTCCGAAGTCTGGTCGGTGGCCTGAGCCGCCACGATCACCTGGTGGCCGCTGTCCACCACCGCCTGACAGTTGTAAGCCTGCAGGAAGTCCCGTCCGCCCGGCGCCGGCATGATACGCGACTCAGCATCGGTGAAGTTGCGCTGGGCCTTGTCCTCAGGCACACCCGAATGGCCCTTGCCCGCGGCCTCGGCCTGCTCCGCAGCCGCCTGCGCCTCGGCCTCTAACGCCGCCATCGCCTCCCGTATCTTCCGCAACCGCCCCTCCCGAAAAGCCAACTCCTGCGGCAACTCGTCCCCGCGCTTGCTCTGTCCGTACCGCCGGTCCTCTTCGTCATCAACCTCCTGGGCCTGTCGCAGCAACTCCTCGACCTCCGCCGCCAACTGCGCTTCCTTCTCTTTCATCCGACCGTAACTCATCGCCTTGTGCCTGGATGCGTTGGCCCTCACCTTGGTGCCGTCCAGCGCCACGTGACCCAGCTTCACCAGACCCGCCTGCCGGCACAACGCCAATACCTGCAGGAACAGGCCTGACAGCGCATCCAGATTGTCCTTGCGGAAGTCCGATATGGTGCGGAAATCCGGCGTGTTGTTCGCCGCCAGTACCCGGAAGGCTACGTCCTCGTGGAGCCGCTGGGCGATTCGTCGGGAAGACGCCACCCCGACGCAGTAGCCGTACAGCAACACCTTGACCATCATCCGTGGATGATATGGTGGCCCGCCTCTGCTCTCCCGCTCGTAGCGAGCGGTGATCTCCAACAGCTCCAACTGGTCAACGACGTCGGAGATGAAGTAGGCCAGATGGTCGTCCGGCAACCAGTCCCGCAATGCCGCTGGCAGCAACAACTGCTGGTCTGGATCATAGGGACGGTACGTCTTGCTCATCGCCGACTCCACTCTTCTGAACTGCGCCTGTTATACCCCCGACCACTCGCCTACCGTGTTTCTCGGACGGGCTGCTAGTATTACAACGACGGTTGTCGTGATACCATGATGGGCGGGGCAGGCAACGCTTGAGCAGTGAGGCAGGGAAGTGGATGCTGCGGTTTTCGAGCAGGTGTACCAGGACTTTCGGGAGTTTCACGCTTACTTCGCCGCGCTGTTTGGCCGCAGGGAAGCGCGGGACCACAGCGGTCATTATCTCCAGGCTCTCCTGGTCCAGTCCGGGGAGCGGCGCAACGCCGAGAATCTGTCGGAGACGGTTCCGGCATCAGCCAGGGTGATACAACGCTTTCTCGCTGAATCCCCCTGGAATGACGACATAGTCATAGGACGTCTTCAGGAGTATCTGGGACCCCGGCTGGGGCACCCGGAGGCGATATGGGTGCTGGACGGCAGCGATTTCCCCAAGCAGGGCAGGAAGTCGGTGGGAGTGGCGAGGCAGTACTGTGGCAGACTTGGCAAGGTGGCCAACTGCCAGGCGGGGATGTTCCTGGCCTACGTCAGTCCCTTGGGCCGGGCCCTGGTGGACAAGGGGCTTTATCTGCCGGAGAGCTGGGTCTCGGACAAAGAACGGTGCGCGTCGGCTGGAGTGCCCGAGGAAAGGCGGAAGTATCGAGGCAAGACAGAGTTGGCGTTGGAAATGTTGGAACGGGCCCTGGAGCGGGGCCATATGAGGGCGGGATGGGTGGCCGCAGACGACGCCTTCGGGATGTCGCCGTCCTTCCGCGAGGGACTGGCGGCCCTGAGGATGCGCTATGTGCTGGACGTGCCGGCGGGCTTTACGGTGTGGCCGGTGGAACCGGTGTGGACCACTCCTGCCTATCTGGGACGGGGTGGTCCCCCCAAGCCCAGGCTCGTAGCCGGACAGCGGCGCACTATGGGGGAGCGTGGTGATGAATTGCCGGAGGAGGCCTGGCGGGAGATAACGGTGGCCGAGGGCAGCCAGGGTCCCCGCAGTTACCTGTTCAGCGCCCAGAGGGTGCGTCCGACCAGCAGACGCAAGCCCGGCGAGATCCACTGGGCCATTTACCGCCGGAACCTGGACGGCAGCGAACCTCGCTACTACCTGTCCAATGCTCCTGATGACACTCCCCTGGAGACCTTGGCCTGCGTGGGAGGCTCAAGGTGGCGTATTGAGACCGAGTTCGAGACGGAGAAGAGCGACGTGGGGCTGGACGAGTACGAGACCCGCACCTGGGCGGGCTGGCATCACCACGTGGCCCTGTGCCTGCTGGCCGGGGCCTTTCTGCTGAGCCTGCAGCAGGCTTGGGGGGGAAAAGATGCCCCATATAACCCGGCCCCAAGTGTACCGGGTGGTGCGGGAGATGCTGCCCCGGGAACGGTTCGGGCCCTTTGAACTGCTGCGGTGGCTGGAGGAGACTCAGGATAGTAACGAACGGGCCCGGCGCTCCCATGCCAAGCGCCGCGCCGCCGTTCCCCTGCCACGGGCCATCCCTCCATGAACCGTCGTTGTAATACTAGGAACCGGGAAGGGATATCACCTAGTAGTTCGTCACATGAAACAGTTTGGCTAAAACTATCCCCGGTAGCTCTGAAATGGAAATCTGAGAGGTGTAGCCAGCTTATCTTAGCTAGACTTTGTACAAAACTTAGACAGAGGAAACAGGGTAAGCTGACGAGACCGAACCATCACGAAAGGTCAAGTCATGCTCACCCCCGTATCAGGTACGGGGCAGGCTCTGCCCGATGCCATTGTATCCCTTCTCAGTCCGTTCGCGCCGATGTTTCAGGCCAGGACATGGGCGAAAGTGCAGGTGCTGCTGGTCGGTGCAGTCCTGGCCACGCACAAGAGGACCGTCACTTCCGCGCTGCGCGCCATGGGACTCAGCGACGACACCGGCTTTGCTCGGTATCACCACGTTCTCAACCGCGCTGTGTGGTCACCGCTCCAGCTGAGCCGTGTACTGCTGTTGCTCCTGGTACAGCACCTCGATCAGGGTGATAGTCCACTGGTGTTTGGGATCGACGAGACCTTGGAGCGGCGGCGTGGCAAGCAGATCAAAGCCAAGGGGATATATCGTGACGCAGTGCGCTCCAGCGGGAGTCATTTCGTCAAGGCCTCCGGCCTGCGTTGGATAAGCCTGATGTTGTTGACCACCATACCCTGGGCACATCGGACATGGGCATTACCTGTACTGACCGCCCTGGCTCCCTCTGAGCGCTACTGTCAGAAGCTGGGTCGGACGCACAAAAGGCTCACCGACTGGGCGCGTCAGATGATCCTCCAGTTCCGGCGCTGGCTGCCCAACCGTCCTCTGGTACTGGTGGCCGACAGCAGCTACGCTGCCCTCCATCTGCTCCACTTCTGTCAGTCCATGACTCGTCCGGTCACCCTCATTACCCGATTGCGTCTGGACGCTGCACTCTACGAACCCGCCCCACCTCGACTGCCCGGACAGATGGGGCGTCCACGCCTCAAAGGAGAACGATTGCCCACATTGAGGGAACTCCTCCAGTGCCCCGATGTAGGCTGGGCCACGATATCTGTGGCCTGGTACGACAGCGCCATTTGCACGGTGGAGACCGTCTCTCGAACAGCGGTCTGGTATCACACGGGCAAGCCACCCGTGCCCATTCGCTGGGTCCTCATTCGAGACCCCCTACACCGGTTCGACTCCCAGGCGCTGCTGTGTACCGATCCTGCGATCAGTCCGGCTCAGATCATCGAGTGGTTCGTGTTGCGCTGGCAGATCGAGGTGACGTTTCAGGAGACACGCGCCCATCTGGGAGTAGAGACTCAACGCCAGTGGTCGGATCGCGCCATATCTCGGACCACTCCTGTGCTGTTGGGACTGTTCTCCTGGGTAACTCTCGCAGCACACTTGTTGGGAGGTCGCCGGCTAGCGACTCCACGATCGGCGGCTTGGTATGTCAAGTCGGCGCCCACTTTCATCGACGCGATCGCTTTGGTGCGCCGTCATCTCTGGCTTGCCTCCGGGACTTTCCGCATGTCGTCGCAGAAACCAGATATGCGAGAAATCCCGACTCCCATGCTCAACAGATTCATCGAGTTGCTAACCTATGCCGCGTGAATGTACAAAGTCTAGCTTAGAGGGTGTCTAAAAAGTGGTCACATAACACCTGTACACAGGAGTGGGGGATGACGTAAACCATACCCATGAACAGACAAGCCTACCCCAGCGATCTCAGTGACACCGAGTGGCGACTGCTAGAGCCTCTGTTGCCCGCTCCTAAACCGGG
The DNA here is from genome assembly GCA_965217705.1 of Dehalococcoidia bacterium. Taxonomy (GTDB): domain Bacteria; phylum Chloroflexota; class Dehalococcoidia; order Lucifugimonadales; family CATOSD01; genus CATOSD01. The sequence goes on from CBDCJA010000002.1 coordinate 1,215,234, forward strand.
AGGCCGTCCGGTCAAGTATCCTCGCCGGGAGGTGGTGAACGCCATCATGTACGTACTTCGGAGCGGGTGTCCGTGGCGGATGCTTCCACACGACCTTCCCCCTTGGCGCACGGCGTTTCACTACTTCCGCACCTGGCGAAAGGACGGAACCTGGGAGAGGGTCCATCAAGCCCTGCGCGAGAGGGTACGGACAGCCGATGGACGACAGACTTCTCCCAGCGCGGCTATCATAGACAGCCAGAGCGTGAAGACGACCGAAAAAGGGGGCCTCGTGGCTATGATGCTGGCAAGAAGGTCAACGGTCGAAAGCGACATATCATTGTAGATACCATGGGGTTGCTGCTGGCGGTGGTGGTGCATCCTGCCAATATCCAGGATAGGGATGGTGCGAAGCTGGTCATCGATAAATTGGCAGGAAGGTTTCCACGCCTGCAATTGATCTGGGCTGATGCTGGTTACGCGGGCCAGTTGGTTGATTGGGCCATGTGCTTGTCGGGTTGGGCGCTGGAGATTGTGAGGCGTCCGAGAAGCAGCCATCAGTTCGAGGTGTTGCCGCGAAGATGGGTGGTTGAGAGAACATTTGCATGGCTGGGACGCTGCCGTCGGCTGAGCAAGGACTATGAAGAACTGCCGGAGACCACCGAGGCGTGGATCTACAGTGCCATGACGAGACTGATGCTGAAACGGTTAGCACGCACACCCACCTTTTAGACACCCTCTTATCCAACATAACGGGGGAACTCTGCACGGAAATGAGATTCCGTATCCTTCTTATTGTTCGTCCCCAACGGTGCAGTGCATGGGGTACCACCACAGTAACCATGCCCCCTGCGAATTGATCCTAGCCAATGCCTCAACTGGTCGCACGTTGGCTGGCGTGTCGACCTCCCTAGAGTGTGTCTCCGTGGTATGGTCATCACCGAGGAACACTCCCGCGTTCGCTCTCAGATCGCCATCTGTCCACCTCACGTTTGGGGTTCTTGCCCTTCGGTCCGTAGCCGTGTTGCACCAAGAACTTGGGAACACCCCCATATTCAACGGAGATAACTGCGGACTCGGCGGCCTTGTCGTGGCCCGGCAAGAAGAATGCTCCAATTGCCGTCTCTGCGCCGCACCCGCACCAACATTCGCCCGTTGGGAGCAGGCGTTTAGTTGAAGCCATATTAGTTGCCCCCTCAATGCCTTGGACCATAATCTTGACCATTGTTCAAGGATATGCCCCTTGAAATGGGTGATCAATACCAAGCAGGATTGCCCCACTCTATCAATGCGCCATCTTCGGAGGTCATACAATGCGGGCCAATCGCCCCCGGCCCATCGTTAGCACCTGAGTCTACGAGGGTGGAGACTTCGTACGCCTCCGTCGCGTCGTCGTCATAGCAGGTCATCACGCTTCTAAGCGCGCAAGAGTCATTGACACTGCAGTCCAGCCAGAGCTCTTCCGTCTCCCTGGGCAAGGTGCCCGGCATACAGTCATGGACGAGCCTGAGCAGGTCTGTTCGCCGTCGCCGTGACTATAGCGCATGACGCGATGCGGTTGCCATCCGAGTCCTCCACAGTCCTGCGGAGGCGACCCTGTCAGAGCGCTCACACATGAGCGCCCCTATAGGCCCCCACCTGAGTAGGGTCGAACCGGCCGTCGGGGAGGAGGTGGCCCCCCCATTTGTGGGTCCGCTTCACCTCCCGGGCTGCTTTCAAATCGACCGCCCACGAGTACCTGAGTTTTCCGTTGCTATTGTGTCCGTCGAATGAAGGTTCTTGATTTTGTCCAGTCTGGTACCCCTGCCCGGACTATACACCGAACCCTCGAGTTAGTGGTGGCATTATCGGTCACAACGGGATGATACGTTAGTGTAAGATGAGACTCCACATAGTGCCAGATCTGCCTGACCAGCCCCCGATAGTTGTACCACCTGTTATGTTAGTCCGACAAGCATGGGGCCCAGATCGGCAGTCAGGACAGCTTCTGGCGCCGGTGGCCTGTAGCCCAGCGAGCTATGAGGCCTGATGCGGTTGTAGGTCTGTCTGTACGCTTGGTCAGCACCCTGACCTCCAGCAGGGTGTAGAAGCCCTCCCTGTCCACCAGCTCGTCTCTCAGCTTACCGTTGAAGCTCTCGATGTAGCTGTTCTCCCATGGCTATCCAGGCTCGATGTACAACGTCCTGGCTCCCACTCCCCCAAGCCACTCCCGCACAGCCCTGCACGTAAACGCCGGTCTGTTGTCGGAACGGATGTGATCGGGCACTCCCTTGGTCACCATCAGCTCGGCAAGCGTCTCGATCACGTCGGAAGACCGGATGTGGCGGTCGGCCCCGATGGCCAGGCACTCCCTGGTGTATTCGTCTATGGCGGTCAACAGCCTCAACTCCTGCCGTCATGGGTACTGACCAGAACGAAGTCGTAGGCCCACACATGGTTCCTTCTCTGTGGCCGCAGACCACACAGGAGCCCTCATTGAGCCACAGGCGTCCTCTCCTGGGTTGCTTTGCCGGTACCTTCAGCCCTTCCTGTCGCCAGATCCTCTCCACCCTCTTGTGGTTCACATCCCAACCACGATGTCTCAGAAGAGCCGTGATCCTCTGGTAGCCGTACCTGCCGAACCGACTTGCCAACTCCACCACCTCCTCTTCCAAGACCGCCGCCAGCATCCTCCTGGCTCCCCCTGTTACCATCGCTTCCAGTGTGTCTTCAATCTCCTACGCTCGTCCTTCGTTTTGATATCCTTCGCTCAAGGCGTCTCTCTCCAGTCTTTCGTCCACATGGACCTTCTTTTCTACCTGGATGGGTACGCCTCCTCTCTCACCCTCGCTTCCCAAATTTCACAACTTCTGTTATTAGCTCTACCATCGGGAGAGGGGCCTCCCTGAAGCCAGGACCCATGGATTTACAACCTACCCACCAACAGGTGCTTCACCTTCAAGATCAATACTCTGACCGTGCTGACCAAGACGACCTTGTAATCTGCTATAATCCAGAAAGCCGCCAGCAGCCCTATGGCGCGTGATACTCTAGGACTGTACGCCGGCGCCTCTTCTCACGGCAGCCGATACAGCTATGAGGAACCCTCTTAGAAAGAGCAACATATGTCAACCCTTAGTCGTCCTTTGATAAGAGTCATCGGCGCGGGCGGGACCATTGCAGAATGGGGCGCGCCCCGCATGGCCTTCTTTGACTACGACCGTGGGCAATATCTGGATATCTCTCAGATACTCGAGCGTGTGCCGGAAGTGAACGACATCGCACACGTTGAGGCTGAGCAAATGTCGCAGAAGGGGGACACTGATGTCGGGGGACTAGCGTGGCTGCGGCTAGCAAATAGGATCAACGAAGTGTTTTCAGAGAACCCGGAGACCGCCGGCGTTGTTGTGACTTCAGGAACTTCACCCCTAGAAGAGACCGCGTACTTTCTGAATTTGACGGTTAAGAGCGATAAACCGGTTGTGGTGACCGGGTCGATGCGTCCTCCGTCAGCCTTGGGCACTGACGCCGACAACAACATGATAGACGCGATACGCTTGGCATCTGCCTCGGAGGCTCGGGGCAAAGGTGTGCTCACCGTGCTGAATAGCGAAATTCAGGCTGCCAGGGACGTGACTAAGCAGAACACCTACAGACTCAACACTTTTGGGTCTCGGGACCTAGGAATACTCGGATACGTCGATGCGGACCTGCGTGTGATGTTCTACCGCACGCCCACACGGAAGCATACACACGAGACTGAGTTCGACGTTGCGCGTCTTGGCCAGCTGCCGCGCGTGTATGTTGTATCCTCCGTCGTCGGCGATGACGGCCTCTTGGTCCGCGCGTTGATCGACGCCAAAGCGCCCGGCCTAGTTTCTGCCTCTCCCGGCAATGGTCGCGCTGGGCCCGAATTCATGCGCGTTCTCCATGAGGCGCGCGAAAGTGGCCTGGTTGTTGTGGTTTCCTCCCGCGTCGGCTCGGGTCGTGTGATCTGGACCAGCCATATGCGTGGGCTTGTCGCGTCAGACAACCTGAGCCCTCACAAAGCCAGAATCCTGTTGATGCTGGCTTTAACGGTGACGAACGACGTGGACCGCATTCAGGGTATGTTCGAAACCTACTGATTTGGCAGTTACTAGGCAGTGTTGACATTTATATTATACTGGGTATATGTCAACAATTAAACTATCTCCAGAACAATGGTCACGGGTGTTGGAGTTCCTTCGTAGTCAGCCAGACTTGTATGTCGAACAGGAGTCCGACTGTAAGCGGTTCATCGAGGCTATCATCTGGATGAGCAGGTCTGGTGCGCCGTGGAGGCTACTGCCTTCCGAGTACGGGAAATGGAACAGCGTCTACAAGCGGTTTGCCCGATGGTGTGAGGCGGAGTATGGGAACGAATGCATCAGCATTTCATCGATGACCCTGACATGGAGTACCTGATCATCGACAGTACCCTAGTCCGGGCCCACCATTCCGCTGCGGGCGCTCCCAAAAAAACGGTGGTCAACTATCCCAAGCCCTCGGTCGCAGCCGAGGTGGGTTCACTACAAAGGTCCATGTCGGTGTCGACGGCCTCGGCAACCCGTTGAGATTCAGATTGACCGGAGGGCAGGAGCACGATGTCACTCAGGCCGAGGCGCTCATATCCGGTATGGAGAGTGAGTATGTGATTGCAGACCGCGCATATGACTCCCGCCAGTTTCGTGAGTCGATCATCGACAACGGGACTACCCCGGTGATCCCGCCTCGCTCGAACCGAAGGGAGCTACCCTCACACGATGAGTATCTGTACCGAGAGCGGCATCTCGTCGAGTGTTTCATAGGCAAGATCAAGCACTACCGCCACATCTTCTCCCGATTCGACAAGCTGGCAAATAGGTACCTCGGATTCCTCCACTTTGTCGGCGCTCTCATATAGCTAAGATGAAATGTCAACACTACCTAATAACCTAAAGACTGCAAGTATGACCACAAATAGACCAGTCACAGAAGAGTCTCTTCAAACCGCGAGGTCATGGGTCCAGAGACATATGGTGGTTGACGGTGAAGATTCCGGGCCACCAGGCGAGAGCTTCATCGACTGGTTACTAGAAGGTGGGGTGAACACGGCCAACTGGACTGTATCCGGCTACACAGGCACGAGCAAATCCGCCCTAATGAACATGCTAACTCAACGTTGTCTTGTGAAACGCATCTCGGACAAGCGCACCATAGCTCGTACTGTTGGTGACATTGAGCGTGCCACCCAAGAGCGCAAAGTCGCTATCATCCACGGGTGGCAAGGAGCTGAGGCGCTCGAGGATGACTGTCACTGGCTTGATATTTTCTACGATTACAGGCTTCGTATTCTACAGTTCTGCTGCAACGGAGAGAATCGCTTGGGTTACGGCTGCCTGGAACCTTGCGATATGGGTTTGAAACGGTTTGGCATTGATATACTTTAGGACTGTAACCGATTGGGCATCGTGATGGATGGGTCCCACACGGGAGAGCGCACCACGCTGGATATGATATACATGTCCGAGGACCCCATGATTTTCTCCCATGCGAACCCAAAATCTGTGCACAACAACGGTCGCAGCGTCAGCGATACCCAGATCAAAGAGTGCGAGGTCAAAGGTGGGGGCATCGGGTGCCTGGTTCTCTTCGCTTTCGTGGGCGATACCACGAACAACCGCTAGCCAAGCGTGGACGAGTGGGTGCGATGTGTTGACTACGTGGTCGATTTGGTAGGCATCGACCATGCGGGGATCGGCTCCGACATTTATGCTCATCCGGGGGTTGCCGTGTAGTAGGACAACAACACGGGGCGCCGCTACAGAGACATTTGTGACGAAATAACATGGGAGACGCGCCAGATACAGGGAATGAACAGCGACTACGCGAACTTCGTGCTGCTGATTGCCGCACTAGTACCGTTTCCACTTGAAAGTGACAAACACTGAAATGTGACCGTCTCTCCCGCGAAAGCGGGAGTCCAGAGTGGAAGGCGGACCATATGTTATCAAATACACCTGGAAATGGTACTAGTGCAACGAGGATACGAAGAGCAAGATGGCGCCAAGTCGATCGGGAGCAACGTCCTGAGGGTGTTCGGGCAAGTATGGGGAAGCTAGCCGGCAAGCAAGCCTCGGTTACGCGCAAAAGCTGAAGAGGAAGGTTACTTTGACAACCGCACCAGTAGATTTCAAACTCGTCAAGGCTGGGCTTCTCATAGACGGACGAAGCGGAAAGCCAATCGAGAATGGCGCGGTCCTGGTTCAAGGGTCGAAAATATCCCAGGTAGGACCCGCCACCGATATCGCGGCACCTGAAGGGGCGTCGGTCGAGGAATACGACTACCCGGCAGACACTCTGCTGCCCGGCCTCATAGATGCACACGCTCACCTGAACTACTTGGGCAACGGCATGCACACGGACGATGTCATGAACCTTTCTGACGACATTCTGCTGATGCGCTCGATCGTGAACGCCCGCACACACCTGGAAGCCGGCGTGACTACGATACGGGAGTGCGGAGCTAAGCACTACACCACCTTCTCGTTACGGGAGGGAATACGCCAAGGACTGGCGGTTGGCCCAAGGATGCTCTTATGCGGTCGCCCCATCACCATTACAGGCGGCCACATGTCCCCGATGGGCTCCGAGGCGGATGGTGTCGATGCGGTGAGAATCGCCGTTAGACAGCTGGTCAAAGATGGGGCAGATTGGATAAAAGTGGCAGCATCGGGAGGAAGCACGAGCACAAGCCAGGCGACTCGCCCGTCTTACAGTCTAGAAGAACTCCGCGCCATCGTGGACGAAGCCCATAATTTGGGTAAACAAGTGGGTACTCACTCCCTACGTTGCCCAGAGCGTGGTCAACTCTCTTGACGCCGACGTGGACTTGATTATTCACTGCGGCATGCTAGAGGCTGACGGCACCAACAAGTTTCGCGAAGATATCGCGGAGCGGATTGCAAGCGAAGGAAAAGGCGTGAATTCCACACTCCACATCGGTCGCGCCAGACTTTGGATGTTGGAAGAGAGAGTCAAGGGTGGAGATCCGAGCCCTAGGGTTCCCTGGGGTAGGCGAACACTGACTTTGGATTCGGTCAGAAGGGACGTTGAGACATCATTCGATCACGTGCGGCGCCTTGACATGGCCGGTGTCCAGCAGATCCCGGGCTCAGATTCTGGATTTGGCTGGTATCCGATGGGGCGATTCGTGGACGAGCTTGAGTGTCTGGTGCTAGCGGGCCTATCCCCTACTAAGGTTCTACTTGCCGCCACGCGTGATTCGGCGAAGGCCTTCGGCGTTTCCCGAATCACCGGGACTCTTGAAGGAGGCAAGTCAGCGGACTTGTTAATAGTCAATGGTGACCCCACTCAAGACATAATGGCGCTGGCAAATGTTGTAGCGGTTTTTTCGGAAGGACGCAAAGTGAAATGACACGCATGAGTGGCGGCTGGAACGACTCTCTGTTCAACTGACTGGACGTAGCCTACCCCCAACTTCACTGGGCATGGAGACCGATGAGGTAGAACCATTGGCTAAGTACTTGGTGCACCGAGGTATCCAGGCAGTGCTCACAATGCTCGCGGTAAGCGTGATGGTGTTCGGTTTCATGTCGGCCACCGGTGACGCTTCAGCAATCCTCCTCCCGCCAGAAGCCACGGATCAGGACATTGCGGACCTACGCCATAAACTGGGCCTGGACCAACCCCTGCCCATACAGTACTGGAAGTTCATCACCAATGTTTGGTACGGGGACACGATCCGCTCCTTCCAGTTCAACACGCCAGTTTTCCCATTGGTGGTGCATCATCTTTATTTCAGCTTGATGCTTGTTGCTGCTGCCATAGCCGTGTCGATTGTGGTGTCCGTGCCTTTGGGAACGTTGGCTGCTTACAGGCGGAACTCTGTTATCGATGTGGGCATACGAATCGTAGCCGTCCTGGGCCAATCCATGCCGGTTTTCTGGGTCGCTATGCTTTTGATCCTCTTCTTCGCGGTAAAGTTACAAATACTTCCAGTGGCAGGAGTGGGTTTCAATAATATGATCCTGCCGACGTTGAGCCTATCTTTCTTCCAGGTGGCGGTGATGACACGTTTGACCCGATCGGAGCTGCTGGAGGTACTGTCGCAGGACTACGTGCGCACTGCCCGAGCCAAGGGCCTTACTGAGCGCGCGGTGCTCGGGAGGCACGCGCTGAAAAACGCTGGAATACCGATCATTACGATAATGGGTTTGCAACTGGCAGGCCTAATGGGAGGTGCAGTTGTAACAGAGACGATCTTTGCGTGGCCCGGTGTCGGCTGGCTGTTGTTCGAGTCGATCTCCGCGAGAGATTTCCCAGTCGTGGTGGCCGGGGTGCTTATCGCTGCGATGGGAGTCGCCGTGATCAACTTGATTATTGATGTCGCCTATGGGTATCTAGACCCAAGGGTGAGGGTAACCTAGAGGCCAATGACGTCACGGATGGACGGGGCGACGAGGTAGAACGTAGATGATACAGCGCTTTCAGGTAATGGGTTCGACAGCTTTACATCAATGGACTCACAAGATATCGCAACAAGCTTGGGCGCGAAACATAACGTTCGCAGCATCTATGTTGCTGATAGGCGTCGTCAGCCTCACGGCGATTTGGCCGAGCCTGTTCACCTCCTATGACCCCGTGATGCAAGACTTGCGGTCGCGGCTGCAACCCCCAGGATTCGCCAGTGCGAACGGTGACAGACACCTTCTGGGGACGGATCCTTTAGGGCGGGACTTGTTGAGCCGCGTGATCTACGGCTCTCGTGTATCACTTGTAGTGGGATTCGCCGGTGTCACGATTGCCGGATTATTTGGCACTATCATAGGAATCTCCGCAGGCTACCGGCGCGGCAGCCTGGATACGATCTCGATGCGGGTGGTTGACACCTGGTTAAGTTTGCCGTACATTCTCATTGCCTTGGTCTGGGCTGCGCTAATCGGGACTAACATGTTGAGCCTAGTTATCATTGGGGCTGGGAGAGGATGGGTCAGCTTCGCCCGCGTCGCCCGTGGCCAAGCTTTGGCAGTGCGTGAAAGAGACTATGTAGAGGCGGCCCGAGCAATTGGCATGGCTGATCTGCGCATCCTTCTCAAGCACGTTTTGCCTAATAGCGTAGCTCCTTTGTTTGTGATTGCCTCTTTCCAACTCGGCGTTCTTATACTGCTTGAGTCAACCCTTTCTTTCCTGGGATTAGGGGTACAGCCGCCAACACCGGCGTGGGGCAGCATGCTGTCGGATGCAAGACCCTACATCGGGACAGCTTGGTGGACGACCACCTTCCCAGGAGTGATGCTTTCGATTACTGTCCTCTCGGCCAACATGTTGGGTGATAGCCTCCGAGACATTCTAGACCCCGCGTTAAGGCGATAAGAGTCCGAGAGACGGCGTTGACCGTAGGAGTTGTCGAACGTGGAGGTTCACTGCTTGGATTGAGGTGTTGAATTCTTCGGCGCTGTGGTGCGCACTGCCTCGAGCAGGGTGCCGCTGACAACTATGTGGCTTCCAAAGGTCACGTCTTGGATGTAACGAAGGCAAGAAAGAACAAGCAGGAACGGGGGGAACCATGAGAACGAGATTTGTTGAGAAACGTGTATTGGTTGGGATTTGTCTTGCCGCGACCCTTTTGATTGCCCTCGCGTGCGGCCCTGGTGAGGCGGAGCCCGCTGCTCCAGTGGCGCCAACGCAGGCCGCGTTGCCTGCCGTTGCCACGCCGACCCAAACTGCGGCTCAACCCGCGGCTCCAGCGCCTGCCACCCCGGTAGCACGTCCACTTCCGACTGTGCCCGCAACCGCGGTGCCTGCCCCAGCGCCACAGCCCACGCCGTCGCGCCCGATAGTCGAGACACAGCCAAAGTCGACCAAAATCATCCTGCTCTGGGCCGACGACCCTGCGGAGACTCTCCCGTGGGGCGCCCCCAGCGGAACTACGGACGAACTCAAGGCGAACATCTACGATCGCCTATTCTGGCTCGATGCAAACCTGGCCCCAACGAAGCGAATGGTTGAGTCTTGGGAGTATGTCAACGATAAGACGCTTGACTTCAAACTGATTGAAGGAATAGTTGCCCACGACGGCTCCCCCTTTACATCGGATGACGTAGTTTGGGTCTACGACCAGTTCATGCGCTCGCCCGATAGCTTGGCCAAGGGAACGCTCGGAGGATTCTTTGGTCCTGATAGTTATATGGAGGCGGTCGACGACACCAATATCCGATTCTTCATGGAGAAGGCCAACGTAGCGTTTCGAAATTCCTTGGGAATGTTCACCTCGTTCGTTTCCCGAGATGCATACGAGCGACTCGGCGTTGACGAATTCCGCCTGAATCCGGTTGGCACGGGTCCATACAGGTTCGTGGAACATCGCCCGAAGCAGAGATGGATTCTCGAAAGGCATGAGGACTATTACGGCGAGCGGCCTCCCATCGAAACAGTCGAGTGGATAATCGCGCCGGAATACACCACCAGGCTCGCGCTGCTCGAGACAGGCGCCGCAGACGTAATGGACAACGTGGCACCCACAGATATCGAGAAGTTGGACCGCGTAGTAGCCTCCCCTGCCATTCCCCAAAACTTCGTCATGCTCCAGGTGAATAATCCGATATTCGCCGACCAGCGAGTTCGGCAGGCGATGAACTACGCTGTGGACAAGGAGGCTATCATTGGCGCCATTCTTGGGGGTCTTGGGGGTGTATCCAGAGGCGGAGACTCATCTGCGATGGCCCCAACACATCCCAGTCTGCAGCCGTACCTGTACGATCCGGACAAGGCCAGATCACTGCTGGCCGATGCGGGTTATGCCAATGGGTTTGAGTTCGAGATAGTTGGGGCGGTTACCGGATTAGACAAGGAGCGGATTGAAGCTGTGCAGGGGTACCTTGCCGACATCGGTGTGACGGCACGTCTGAACGTCATGGAATTCGGTCTAATGTGGCCAAAAGTCCTCAAGGGCGAATGGGAAGACTCAGTCGCCATGGGCTGCAGCAACTCGGCAGTTGAACGTATCTTTTGCACGACATTGTGGTTCCATCCTGAAGGGCGAGGAAAGCTGTATGCCCAGTCCCCGGAGTCGTGGGGAACGCAACTCGACGCCATCAATTCGGAAACGGACCAAGATCGAAGGGGCGAACTGATCTGGGCATTGGAAGAGGCGGTCTTTGAGTATGCACCCTGGATCTTCCTCACCGAAAACCCGGGCATCTTCGGTTTGAGCGACCGAGTGGACCGTTTCGAGATGCATACGCCCGGCTGGAGGGAAGTTCGCTTGATGTCAATGAAGTAGACTTTACAAATTGTGCTCCTCATGCTAGCTCGGTGTAACGTTGAGGACTTCGTGCGTTACGCGCGGCGTGTAAATGGAGGATTCGGAAAGAACCAGAGGAGCAAGTTGAGGGAACGCACTGAGAGTACGACACGTATCACAAGGTTGTGTTGAACCGGCATCCGCCGGCCGTGACCGTTGCGACGGTTTCGGGTAGGCGAATTCCTCTGCTGAGCTTGCTTGACAGAAGCACTCAGGCGGGGTCTCCGAAGGCCCTGGCAAGTGTTATAGTGGGCCGTTGGCGCCGGAACTGTAGGGTTGGAGTGATTCTATGCTTCCTTCTCGTCGAGCCCAACCGCTGGAGGCAGGTGGCCGTCGGCCTACACAGGTTCCGCCTTCCCACAGCGGGGATGCTGCCGCCCCGGACACTGTGGAAGCGTGAGAACTGCTCGGACAGGTGAAATGTACCAGGGGGAGGTCTCGACATGAACTTGCTGGAAAACCTCCGACATTACCGGAACGGTTTTGAGGATTACCGACACGGTACCGGGTTCCACGGCCGCGTCGGATTCGGCGAGCGCCCGGCGGTGCTGGTGGTCGATATGAATCTGGCGTCGACGGACCCTCAGGCTCCGAGCGGAACAGAAATGAGCTCTTGCATCGAAGCCATAAACCAAATGCTTGCAGTGGCGCGGCGCACAGGTGCTCCTAGATTCTTCACAACAATGGCCTACGAATCCCATCTGATGGACATGGGACTGCCTCGCCGTCTAAAGCGATCAAACAGCCGCCCAGACCAGCTGATCGATGCCGAAGGCCGACTTAGCAAGCCTGCACAACTCGATCCCAGGCTTGACTACGATCCACGGGACGATATGTTCTTCGTAAAAAAACACAGTTCATGCTTTTTTGGCACCCCTCTGCTGGGGGCGCTGGTATCAGAACAGATAGATACCATTATCCTTGCGGGCTGCAGCACAACAGGGTGCATCCGCGCAACAGCAATTGACGCCCTGGCACACGGGTACCGAACGATTGTGCCGCTGCCTGGCGTTGCAGACCGACTTGAGGTGCAGGGGCCTGAAGGGCAGGCGCTCGTTGCCGCTGACCTGGTTCAGATCGACGCGAAATACGGCGACGTTGAGCCTCTCAACACAGTGCTCGAACACCTCGAACGGTCTCCAAGGGGAGTTGCGGCAAGCACCTGAAATCTCGGGGGAGTATCGTCACTCAAGCATTCCTCAGTTCGATGTTGCTGTCCGTCCATCTAGGTTGATCCTAACAGTTGACAGAGTCAGACGAAGCACGAACTTCTTGCGTTGAGCAAATCATAACAACACATCAAGGGGGCATGTATCACAGGAGCACGGAGTTGAGACGCGACCTTGGGGGCTATGGAAGGCAGTATCCGACGATACGGTGGCCTGACAGCTCTCGTATCGCGGTCTCGGTCGTGGTGCACTTCGAAGAGGGAGCTGAGCGTACCCCACTGGAAGGCGACGCTTACCCGGAGCTCGGCAACCAGCCGGTGGCGGGCGCGGAGACCAGAAGAAACTTGGTGACAGAGTCGGCGTATGAGTATGGTACTAGGCGCGGATTCTGGCGGCTCTTGGAAATCCTCGAAAAGAATGATGTGAAGGCAACTTTCTTTTGCTCCGGGCAGGCCTTGGAGAAAAATCCGATTGCCGCCCAAGAAATAACTGCTAACGGACACGAGGCGTGTGGTCACGGCTATCGCTGGCTACCATCCTACGAGTTCAGCCGCCAAGAGGAAAAGGTCCAGATAAGAAGGTCCTTTGAGGCGATTGAGCGTACAACCAATCAACGCCCGGTGGGTTGGAACAGCCGAGCTCCAAGCGCGTATACGCGCGAGCTTCTTGTCGAGGACGGCTCATTCATCTACGACTCGGATTCCTACGGAGATGATCTACCCTACTTTGTCAACCTGAACGGACAGAGGTGGCTGACCATTCCCTATAGTGTCGAAACGAACGACGAGAAGTATCTCCCCTCCCCTTTCGTGCCAGCGTTTGGCAAGCCCGAACATTTCTTCGCCGTGCTCAAGGCTAGCTTCGACCGCTTATATGCAGAGGGCTCTACACATCCGAAGATGATGTCGGTGGGATTACATCTGCGTCACTCCGGAAGGCCGCCGCGTGTCAGACAGGTGAACGACTTCATTCGATACGCAAAAGGGTTTCCTGGGGTGTGGTTTCCCCGGCGAGTTGACATCGCCAGGTGGTGGCTCGAGCACTACAGTCATTTGCAGTTCGGGCCAACAAGAACGCGGATTGGCCAGGAAGAACGTCCTGTCCAACAGGAAGGCACAGGCCCGTGATTACCAGGGCGCGCGACCTTATCGGATACGGTAAAGACTATCCCCAGATATCCTGGCGTGACGGTGCTCGGATTGCCCTGTCGTTCGTGGTGAACTTCGAAGAGGGTTCCGAGCGGACGCCGCAAAACGGCGACTCGATCGCCGACCCCACTGGGGAGACCTTCGGCGTCCCGGCTGGTCAACGCAGCCTTATCAACGAGTCGCTGTTCGAATACGGCGGTCGTGTAGGATTCTGGCGTCTGCTGGACATTCTAGGCAACCACGACATCAAGGCGACCTTCTTCGCCTGCGGAATGGCTTTGGAGATGAACCCGGATGCTGCTCGTGAAATTACGGCCAATGGGCATGAACCGGCTAGCCACGGGTATAGGTGGATGCCCAGTGATTTCAAGTCTCGGGAGGAGGAGCGACAATACATCCTGAGAGCCATAGATGCTGGCGAGAAGACCACCGGGGAGCGCCCTCTGGGCTGGTTCAGCGTGAACCCCACCGAGCACACTCGCGAGCTCCTAATCGAGGAAGGAGGCTTCGTCTATGACTGCGATTCCTTCGCGGACGATCTGCCTTATTTTGTGGAGGTCGGTGGCCAAAAGGCCCTTGTCATTCCTTACGACCTGGTAAACAACGATGGCCCGTATTCTCGACCGCCTGGTTACTCCGAACCGGGAGACTTCTTCAGTCAGCTAAAGGCAGCTTTCGATTGCCTGTACGAAGAAGGCGCTTCGCACCCCAAGATGATGTCTGTTGGACTCCATATGCGCTTGTCTGGCAGACCCGGCAGAGCTAACGCGCTCGAGGAATTCATCCGCTATGCGAAGAGCTTCCCGGATGTCTGGTTCGCACGTCGCATCGATATCGCCCGATGGTGGCTCGAGCACTACAGCCACCTGCCCACGCTTCCCGTTAACTAACGCGGTGCTCAGACGACATCTGGGCAAGGAGCCTGATATGACCTCATCGATAATCAGAGGGAAGTATGTCATCTGCAAGGTGACAGGCCCTGCCTCCGCGGAGGTAGTCACGAACGGCGCGGTCTTTCAGCAGGATGGCGAGATCAAAGAGCTGGGCAACTACGACGATCTTCGGGCCAATCATCCCGACGACGAGGTCATAGGCTCCAGAGATCATGTCGTGATGCCAGGGCTTATCAACGATCATTTTCACGTAGGTCTCACCCCGTTTCAGCTTGGCGCTCCGGACTTACCTCTGGAACTGTGGATCATAGCGCGGATGAGCGCCAGAGACGTGGATCCATATCTGGACCAGCTGTATGGTGCCATACAGATGATCGAGTCGGGAACTACCACCGTACAGGCTATTCACAGAGCGGGAGGCCCTCGAAGCCCTGTCAGTATGAACGTGGCCGACAAAGCGATCAAGGCTTATCAGGACTCCGGCATGCGGGTCTCCTATGCAGCTTCCCTCGGGAACCAGAACCTGCTGGGAGCCGGAGCATCCGGAGGAGACGATGCGTTTCTGTCCCAACTCCCTAGCCATCTTGCCCAGCAGTACCAGTCCCAAATGTCCGCGACATATGTGTCCACCGAGGATATCGTGTCGTTCGTCGAGGAGTTGAGCAACAAATATGGCGGAGGGCGCCACGAAAGGGTCCGCGTCACCCTCGCACCCAGGAACGTTCACTGGTGCTCAGACGACCTGCTGATGTCGTTCAAAGAGCTAGCCGCAAAGCACGACACTGGCATGCACATTCACCTGGCAGAGACGATGTACCAAAAGCTCTATGGGCTGAGCGCCTGGGGAACTACACCACTTAAGCATCTCCACGACCTCGGATTCCTTGGCCCTGAACTCACTTGTGGCCATAGCGTTTGGATCACGGACGAAGATATCGAGATTATGGCCGCCACCGGCACCAGTGTCTGTCACAATGCTAGCTCCAACTTGCGCCTCCAGTCGGGCGTCGCCCCGGTCAACCGGCTTCTCGAGAGGGGAATCAGAGTCGCGATCGGTAGCGACGAGGCTGGCATAAACGACGATAAAGACCTGCTGCAGGAAATGCGCGTTGTCCTGAGGCTAAACCGAGTGCCTGGGGTGGACAATGTCCCCCTGTCGTCGCATCAGGTTTTTCAGATGGCGACTGAGAACGGGGCACACGCCTCCTGGTTTGGAGATCGCATCGGCACGCTTGAGATCGGAAAGCGGGCGGACGTGGTGCTTCTGAAGCTCCAGAACATAGAGGAACCCTACCTGGACGCCAACGTGTCTATCGTTGACGCCGTCGTCCATCGAGGACGGAACACAGATGTGGACACGGTCGTCGTCGATGGCGAAGTGGTCATGCGAGACCGTGAGTTCACGCGGATTGACAAAGAGGCCATTTTCAAAGAGATTGGAGCGTCACTGGCCGGCCCACTCCAACCCCATGAAATAGAGCGTGGCGAGCTCGCCACACAACTTGCTCCCTACATGTTTCGTTTTCACTCTGGCACGGCGGGTGACCTAGGAAAGCCCCACTATATGTACAACGCCAGGGCGTAATTAGCGCCCGGAGGGTTACGAGCATACAAGCCTGAAGCTAATCGCACCGCATTGAGACAGGAGGTTCTATTGCGCAAGAATTCGTTGAAGGAAAAACTCACCAGAGGTGAGACGGTTGTGGGGTGTGACTTGTCATTCGCCTCTCCTTTCGTTGCCGAGTTGATCGGGGCTGCAGGGTTTGATTTCGTACTGATAAATGCCGAGTACAGCTCCATAAGCGATGAACAAGCAGAACACATAGTGCGAGCGGCATTCGTGCGGAATACACCAACGGTAGTATCTGTGCGCTCGGAGGGCGATCTGTACGGATGTCGGCGGATGTTGGATCGGGGCGCGCTGGGTATAGTGATGCCTAGCGTGCGGAGTAGGGCAGACGCTGAGGCTTTCGTCCAGGCATGTAAGTTCGTGCCCAATGGGATACGCGACCAGTGCTCCTTCATACAGACCAACGACTTCGGCATGAACCGAACTCCTCAGGAATACAGCACTTTCGCAAACCAGGAGGTTCTGTGCGTCGCGCTGTGCGAGAACATAGAGTCCATAAATGCGATTGGGGAGATTGCGGCGGTGCCCGGCTTGGACGCCGTTTGGATCGGGGCAGGCAACCTCGCTGCGGAGCTGGGGTGGCCGGGGCAGACTGAGGTTCAGCGTATTGTAAGCCAGATGAGCAAGGTCGTTCTTGACGCGGGTAAGGTGGTAGGCGCGGGCAGCCGGCACGGAGACCTTACGCAGCTGCGAGCCGACGGGACGCGTTTCGTAGTCTGCATCGCTCATGATCTGTTGAGGGGAGCCCTCGGCACCTATTTGGAACGGGCTAGGGCACCGTAACCGTGAAGGAAGCTCGCCTGAACTAGCGCTCGTGTTTCTCAGGCGTTCTGCACCTGGCTCGTCCACCGAGTCGCCTACGTCGACTCGCTAGCTGTTTCGATTATGACCCGCTCGGTTGAGCGTGGGACCAACGACACCACCCCGCCATGGAGACTTGCCTCTTGGCCTTTCGGGCTGATAACCGTTGCTTCTGTAATCTCGACCCGATTCTCCTGCCCGCATTCACTTGCCGTCGGAGTCAGCGTAATACTGACTTGGCGAGGTGGGTCCTCGGTAACGGTAAAGGGTGTCAAGGGCGGAGTAATCTTAGGACACGGGGCGGAGCAACAGTGTACCACCTAGGCGTCGGTGTTCAGCGAAAATATCCGCCTGCGACGGGTGTCGTCGGGAGCCCTTAGTGTGAGCGAGGTCGGAGGGGTCTACGGGTCAGGAGGGTCGCCGGCGGAGTGCATGGCGGTGGCTAGCCTGCTCTGTTTGAGGCGGTAGCTCTCGCCGTTCAGCTCCAGGATGTGAACGCGGTGGGTGAGGCGGTCCAGCAGGGCGCCGGTGAGCCTCTCCGAGCCGAAGACCTCGGTCCACTCGTCGAAGGGCTCACTTGGTGGTGACCAGGACCGACCCTCTCTCGTAGCGCTGGCTGAAGACCTCGAAGAGGAGCTCCGCGCCGATCTTGGAGAGTGGGACGAAGCCCAGCTCGTCGACGATGAGCAGCTTGAGGCGGGCCAGCTTCTTCTGGAGGTTGAGCAGTCGCCGCTCGTCCCTGGCCTCGATCAGCTCGTGGACCAGCGAGGCGGCGGTGGTAAAGCCGACCGACAGCCCCCTCTGGCAGGCGGCGAGCCCCAGGCCGAGGGCGACGTGGGTCTTGCCGGTGCCGCTGTTGCCGATGGCGATGACGTTCTCACGCCGATCGACGTACTCGCAGCGTGCCAACTGCATGACCAGGTGCTTGTTCACCGAGGGGATGGCCAGGAAGTCGAAGGTGTCGAGGCTCTTCGTGGCGGGGAAGCGCGCAGCCCTGATCCTGCGGTCGACCATGCGATGATGGCGGTCTATCAGCTCAAGCTCTGAGAGCCTCAGCAGGTAGCCCGGATGGTCGACGCCCTCGGCGGCGCACTGAGCCGCCACCTTGCCGTACTCTCTCAGGAAGGTCGGCAGCTTCAGCTCCTTCAGGTGGTGCTCCAGCAGCACCGTAGACCTGTCGCTCACCGCCCGCTCCCCGACGTGAGCGCCATGTAGTCGCCGGCCGAGGTCTTCTGCACGCTGACCCTGGGCAGGTAGGGGTACAGCTGCAGGTCGAGTCTCTGGGGACGACCCTCCACCCTGCACAACACCAGGTGCTTGACGGCGTCGAAGCTTATGGCCCCGAGCCTGAGGGCATCGCGCACGCCCTCGTACACCTCCTCATTGCGAAAGTTCTCCATCAGCCGCAGCACCTGTACGAACTCCCGCTTGCCGCGCCTGCCCATCCTCGACTCCAAAAGACGCCGCAGCACGCCGAACTCCTGGGGCAACTCCCACCCGGCCAGCGGAGCGGCCTGATCCAGTGCTCCGGTCTTGCGCTCCAGCAACGGCAGGTAGTGGATGGGGTCGAAGACGAAGTCGTCGCGTTCGTATGAGCGCCGATGCCAGGCTATCACCTCTGCCCCGCAGCTGATCACCACCTCTCCCACATAGCCGCGCACCACAACCTCCCTGTGACCGTAGGCCACGGGCACCGAGTAGTCGTTGGTCCGGTACCGCACCAGCGACAGGGAGCTGACACGGCTCACGTGCTTGTCGCTGGCGTCGTATGGTACGGCGGGAAGCGGCAGCAGGGCCTCCAGGTCACGCTCCATCCGCCGGCCTATCGTCTCGGTGTGTCCACGCAGCTGTCTCCCCATACGTTCCAGACATCGCTCCTCGAGGTAGGCGTTGAGCGCATCGAAGCTCGCAGACGACGGTATGGGCACCAGGAAGTTCCGGCGCGCATATCCCACCAGCCCCTCGACCTTGCCCTTGTCGTTACCCTTGCCTGGACGACCGAACCGGTCCTCGAACAGGCAGTGGGACACAAGCTCTGAGAACACGCGGGTACGCTTCCTCCGGCCGTCTCCCAGGATCCTGGCCACGGCCAGTCTCGTGTTGTCGTACAGAGCCTGCCCCGGCGAAGGCCGGGGATGCTAAGCGGCACGCCGCCCAGGAACGAAAACGCAGACACGTGACCGTCGCAGAACGCCTCGGTCGTCTCTGCGGGGTAGGCCTTGACGAAGCACGCGTCGCTGTGGGGAAGGTCCAGCACGAAGTAGTGGACGGTCTGCTCCACACCTGCGATGACCGCCTTGGCCTGGCCGAAGTCGCACTGGACGTGACCGGGAGGATGAGACAGCGGAACGTACATCTCACGCGTCCGGCGACGCCGCTCACGCACGTAGTCCTTGACTATCGTGTACCTGCCGGGGAAGCCGTGCTCAGCTCTCAGACGCTCGTAGATCCGCTTGGCCGTGTGGCGCTGCTTCTTCGGAAGACTGCGGCCATCCTCCAGGATACGGTCGATCACCCCGCGGTACGGCTCCAGCTTAGGGCGGCGGGGCGGTGACTGTCGACGGTATCCGGGAGGCACCGGGTACTGAAGCATCTTGCGCACCGTATCCCGGTGCAGGCCGACCACCCGGGCAGCCTCCCGTGTGCTCATCCCCTCCACTATGCAGGCCCGGTGCACTCGAACGTACAGTTCCACCTTGTACATTCTTCACACCTTCCATCGAGTTGCCTCCAACTCTATAGAAGGCGGCGGGTGGTACAGTCTTCAAGCGCCACTCCTCAGCGCTCGACCCCGCCTCGCCGGTCCATTTTTACTCCGCCCTTTACACAGGATGCTCAGGAGGCTGGACAACTTCGATCTGCTGGTGATCGACGACCTGGGTTACCTGCCCCAGGGAGCCGAGGAGTCGGAGGTGCTGTTCACCCTGATAGCAGAGCGATACGAGCGCAGGTCTCTGGGCATCACCTCGAACCTTGTGTTCAGCGAGTGGGAGAAGGTGTTCGCAAACCCAATGGCGACCGCGGCGGCGATAGACAGGATCGTGCACCATTCGGTGATACTGGAGTTCGACGTGTCGAGCTATAGGACCAACGCGGCACAGAATCGTCGAACAGAGGAGGAATCAGACCGGCCAGAATGATTGACGCACCGGCCAGAATGGTTGACGTCGTTCACCTGACGGTCGCTGGAAACCCTGGCGTAGAGGGCCGCGGGTGTGTAACTGGTGATCTGGTTCATTGGTGCGTCCTCCTCGCTCATTCCTGGTCGTTCCTGCGGGCCGTCGCCCGTTCGAGGCGTTCCCGCCGCAGCCACTCCCGATCCTCCATGTACAGACGGATGGCATCGCGGAGGAACTCGCTCATGGTGCGGCCCTCCTCCTTCAACACTTGTTGCACTTGCTCTGCTAACTTCGGGGGCATGGAGAAGGTGATGACCTTGGATTTTCTGGGCATGGTCACACTCTCTTTTACATCTGAGTGTATTGCGTTGTCATACTCGTATCATGAACAAACCGCCCCGGCGCTGTCAATGCTTGCTCTTAAAAGGGATGGCAATCGGCCTAGTTGTCAGAGCTCTCGGCGACGGGGATGTGTACCTCTGTGCCCATGCGGATTGTGGTTCTCTGAGAGGCCGCTGTTCCTATTACGTCCTTCTCATTGGCTGGGGTAAGAACGAGTCCACTTCGGCGACTGAAAAGGTCATTTCCTCCTGCAAATTGAGAGCCTTATGTGCCTTCTTATAGGCTGCTTCTGAGGTACTCGGCGAGTTGGCGTAAACGTCTTTAAGTTCATCGACCAAAGCGTCTCTCTTACGCTGTATGTCTGACAGCGCTTCGCATCTCATCGCCAGGTCAGTAATTAGTGAAAGGTACTTTTCTCGGATGGACCAAATGTTGATAGCTGCGTTTCTGTGTTGTTGTGCCTGTGTTCCCAGGTCATAATTGCGTGTGTACAAGTTCAGCGCCAAGAGTGCTGCGGAAAAAATCCCGCCAACAAGGGAACCCCACCATCCCGTGCCTAAGAGCACAGTTGCAAATCCTGCAGTCGATATCGCAGGGAGCACAATTTGGCCGAACTTGATCTTGGATAACCGCGCCAAGAGGATATCGGCTTGCTTTTCATGAGCCTTATGCGAGTATACGACCCTTCCAAATGACTCTCGAATATGAGCGTCAAGGATATTCCTGCGATCCTCTGCAGTTTTAGTTTGGGAATGAGGTTCCAAAGATCTCCCTCCATTCTTGCTTCGCTGACCATTCTCGCTTTGGGGTGGCCGTCTCGTGGGCGATTGCCTCAAGTGAAATGTTGTAGCATTGCGTTGCTTTCCACTCGAATGGTCCCTTACGAAAGACATACTGACTACTGCCTGGAGCTCTCCAGTAATCTTGTTCTCTATCTTGTTTGGCCATGAACGCGAAGAAATCGCGACACATATAGTCGTAACAGAAGTACGACTTGTCTTTGTATGCCCATGTATCGATGAATTGATAGGCTAATGTGTCGATGAGTAGTCCGCCCATTGGAACATTCCACTTAGACTTCCAAGCTCGCATCATTCGACACAATCGGACTAGATTTCCATTGCAGTTATTGTTCCTGCTTCGGATGGCCTCGATTTCCGGTCTAGGATGCGTGGTTCGCCAACGTCCACCATTGTTCGTATCTGGAAAGGTAAAGCTTCCATCCGTTTTGTCGAAGACTGGCACAACTTCAAATGTGATTCCGTCGGTGAAAGGAACTTGGACAACCTGACCATCCGCACCAATATTGGTGGTCGAATAGGTCCTCCGTATCGACTGCCGGACGGCCTGAAGCAGGGCGGATTGGCCATTCCCACTGTAGTTGTTGTAAGTCACGTACACGGAATATGGCAAACGGAAGACCATGTCAAGGTCACTGAATCCCTGAGTGGCCGTTTTCCGACCGTATGACCCAACATAGAGGCTGTTTGCGGTTTCGGAGGTAGTGTTCCAGAAGTCAGTATTGAGACGGCGGGTAATGGTCCTGTACCGTGAAGAGATGGTTCCGCCATCTTGGACTTGTATATTCTGGCAAAAAGTGCTGAACCAATCCGCTAAGCCCATTCCAGTTCTCCCTTCCGATAGACGCAGAGTCTTTGCACAGCGTCAGGTTGATGTACCTCTAAGTCCCTGACTCATTAGCACGACCCGCGACACCTACGGGACCACGCTTCCCCGGAACCACCTCCACTGGTGTCGGGATCAGCCACTCGGCCCCGGCCTTCATAGCTCCCCGCATCCGGCCGTCGCGGGCCAGCTTCCGCACCCGGCGCTCCGACACGCCCAACCGTACAGCCGCCTCTCGCGCTGTGACGTTTGCGACGTCATCCGAGGGGGCCTCAGACGCAAGCTCGAACTCCAGGGGGCTCGTCTCCTTGAGCGTGCTCATCTCGTGGATCAGGAACCCGATGACTTGGCCGTCGTCGTCTAGGCGTTTGAGAACGCGCTCGTCGTCGGTGGAGGTGAAGTAGCCCTCCCCGAACGCCCACTGCACCTCAAGCATGTCCCCTTCGTGGTCGTACGAGACAAACACCTTTCTGCTCATCATGCCCAGTCTCCTTTGATGCTTCGACCCAGGTAGCCAGTGAGGATGAAGGAGTAGTCCGTCCCCCTCTTCACCACGAGGCAGATGTAACGGTTCCTGCTTCGCAGGTCCCGCTAGAGCCGGTAGTAGAACTGGACCGTCCGGCTGGACCTGGAGGGAATCACCGCGTCCGGGCTGGCGATGGTCTCGGCGTGCCGGATCTCGTTTCCATGCCCGTCGGTGAAACGGCGCACGCCGGTCTCCATCACCGGATACCGTACCGAAAAGTATACCGTGCCACGGCATCGAACGGCAATACACCGACCCTAGCAGCCCGTCCGAGGATTGACTGACGGGCCTTTGGTACAGGCGAGGTCAGACGGCGACAATTGTTGTTGCCGGGTGCAGCCACTGACGGACCAATAGCTTCGTACGCCTCACTGTGCCGACCACCCTGACGATGTTCGGGACACTTGCGGCAAACCTGTTGGTCGGTGTTTCGCGAGGCTGAGCCGCCCCAAAGCGGAACAGTTTGAGCAGGTTGTGGCCGGTGCAGATCAGCGACCACTCGCCGCTGACCTTCTCCAGGCCCCGTAGCAGGAACTGGCGGAAGCCCCGGCCCTGCTTGATCTGGCCGAACACCGGCTCCACCGTTTGCATCCGCAGAGCGTAGCGTTGCCGACCCCGTTTGGTCTGCAGCTTCCGGCGCATCCGATCCCTGGGAGACAGATGACTGGGTATGCGACCCCGGGGCGCTGGCGGCACAACTGTGCCGTGGCGGGTCCGCTCCGGCGCGACGAACGGGTCCACGCACAGCCTGTACAGACCATCGACCGCCTGTGCAGAGTAGTAACCGGCGTCGGCGGATACCTCTTTGGGCACTGCGCCGACGTTGTCGATGGCTTTATCCACCATCGCCACCGCCTGCTGCTTGTCCGAAGTCTGGTTGGTGGCCTGAGCCGCCACGATCACCTGGTGGGCGCTGTCCACCACCGCTTGACAGTTGTAAGCCTGCAGGAAGTCCCGTCCGCCCGGCGCCGGCATGATGTGCGACTCAGTATCGGTGAAGTTGCGCTGGGCTTTGTCGTCGGGCACCCCCGAATGGCCCTTGCCCGCGGCCTCGGCCTGCTCCGCAGCCGCCTGGGACTCGGCCTCTAACGCCGCCATCGCCTCCCGTATCTTCTCCAACCGCCCCTCCCGAAAAGCCAACTCCTGCGGCAGTTCATCCCCGCGCTTGCTCTGTCCGTACCGCCGGTCCTCTTCGTCATCAACCTCATGGGCACGCCGCAGCAACTCCTCGACCTCCCCCGCCAACTGCGCTTCCTTCTCTTTCATCCGACCGTAACTCATCGCCTTGTGCCTGGATGCGTTGGCCCTCACCTTGGTGCCGTCCAGCGCCACGTGACCCAGCTTCACCAGACCCGCCTGCCGGCACAACGCCAATACCTGCAGGAACAGGCCTGACAGCGCATCCAGATTGTCCTTGCGGAAGTCCGAGATGGTGCGGAAATCCGGCGTGTTGTTCGCCGCCAGTACCCGGAAGGCTACGTCCTCGTGGAGCCGCTGGGCGATTCGTCGGGAGGACGCCACCCCGACGCAGTAGCTGTACAGCAGCACCTTGACCATCATCCGCGGATGATACGGTGGCCCGCCTCTACTCTCCCGCTCGTAGCGGGCGGTGATCTCAAACAGCTCCAACTGGTCGACGCCGTCGGAGATGAAGTAAGCCAGATGGTCGTCAGGCAACCACTCCCGCAATGCCGCTGGCAACAGCAACTGCTGGTCTGGATCATAGGGACGGTAGGTCTTGCTCATCGCCGACTCCACGCCACTGAACTGCGCCTATTATACCCCCGAGAACACTCGCACACCGTGTTTCTCGGACGGGCTGCTAGTGGAAAAAACTCGACCGAGCTGAAACTCTCTTTGGTCGCGGCCATAGACCTTTAAGCACTAAGGCTTCAAAGTCGTTATATATGAAAGACTGGTTTGGTTGTTCGACGAAGTTGCCCTCACAGTAGAGAATACGACAACAATGATGGAATATCCGGGACCGATAGACGCACCCTATCACCTTGACAAGAGCATCAACTGCTACTCCAGCCCTGCAAAGAGCCTTGCAGCGTTGGTAAGCACAATCGTCTTGTTGGAAGTAGCCGAGGCAATTCGTTCCAGAGTATATCCAATCACAAGAACCAAATTGGAGAAACTTGGTCCCGGACTACTTGGCATCACCACGATGAACATATACCACGCAGGCGAAGTGCGATTCGAGCGGATTGCTTTCAGGAAGATTGTATCTCTAGTTCCTGACAAAGATTCCCTAAGAGGGTGTCTAAGAAGTGGTCACATAATACCTGTACACAGGAGTGGGGGATGATGTAAACCATACCCATGAACAGACAAGCCTACCCCAGCGATCTCAGTGACACCGAGTGGCGACTGCTAGAGCCTCTGTTGCCCGCTCCTAAACCGGGAGGCCGTCCGGTCAAGTATCCTCGCCGGGAGGTGGTGAACGCCATCATGTACGTACTTCGGAGCGGGTGTCCGTGGCGGATGCTTCCACACGACCTTCCCCCTTGGCGCACGGCGTTTCACTACTTCCGCACCTGGCGAAAGGACGGAACCTGGGAGAGGGTCCATCAAGCCCTGCGCGAGAGGGTACGGACAGCCGATGGACGACAGACTTCTCCCAGCGCGGCTATCATAGACAGCCAGAGCGTGAAGACGACCGAAAAAGGGGGCCTCGTGGCTATGATGCTGGCAAGAAGGTCAACGGTCGAAAGCGACATATCATTGTAGATACCATGGGGTTGCTGCTGGCGGTGGTGGTGCATCCTGCCAATATCCAGGATAGGGATGGTGCGAAGCTGGTCATCGATAAATTGGCAGGAAGGTTTCCACGCCTGCAATTGATCTGGGCTGATGCTGGTTACGCGGGCCAGTTGGTTGATTGGGCCATGTGCTTGTCGGGTTGGGCGCTGGAGATTGTGAGGCGTCCGAGAAGCAGCCATCAGTTCGAGGTGTTGCCGCGAAGATGGGTGGTTGAGAGAACATTTGCATGGCTGGGACGCTGCCGTCGGCTGAGCAAGGACTATGAAGAACTGCCGGAGACCACCGAGGCGTGGATCTACAGTGCCATGACGAGACTGATGCTGAAACGGTTAGCACGCACACCCACCTTTTAGACACCCTCTAAGCTAGACTTTGTACATTCACGCGGCATAGGTTAGCAACTCGATGAATCTGTTGAGCATGGGAGTCGGGATTTCTCGCATATCTGGTTTCTGCGACGACATGCGGAAAGTCCCGGAGGCAAGCCAGAGATGACGGCGCACCAAAGCGATCGCGTCGATGAAAGTGGGCGCCGACTTGACATACCATGCCGCCGATCGTGGAGTCGCTAGCCGGCGACCTCCCAACAAGTGTGCTGCGAGAGTTACCCAGGAGAACAGTCCCAACAGCACAGGAGTGGTCCGAGATATGGCGCGATCCGACCACTGGCGTTGAGTCTCTACTCCCAGATGGGCGCGTGTCTCCTGAAACGTCACCTCGATCTGCCAGCGCAACACGAACCACTCGATGATCTGAGCCGGACTGATCGCAGGATCGGTACACAGCAGCGCCTGGGAGTCGAACCGGTGTAGGGGGTCTCGAATGAGGACCCAGCGAATGGGCACGGGTGGCTTGCCCGTGTGATACCAGACCGCTGTTCGAGAGACGGTCTCCACCGTGCAAATGGCGCTGTCGTACCAGGCCACGGATATCGTGGCCCAGCCTACATCGGGGCACTGGAGGAGTTCCCTCAATGTGGGCAATCGTTCTCCTTTGAGGCGTGGACGCCCCATCTGTCCGGGCAGTCGAGGTGGGGCGGGTTCGTAGAGTGCAGCGTCCAGACGCAATCGGGTAATGAGGGTGACCGGACGAGTCATGGACTGACAGAAGTGGAGCAGATGGAGGGCAGCGTAGCTGCTGTCGGCCACCAGTACCAGAGGACGGTTGGGCAGCCAGCGCCGGAACTGGAGGATCATCTGACGCGCCCAGTCGGTGAGCCTTTTGTGCGTCCGACCCAGCTTCTGACAGTAGCGCTCAGAGGGAGCCAGGGCGGTCAGTACAGGTAATGCCCATGTCCGATGTGCCCAGGGTATGGTGGTCAACAACATCAGGCTTATCCAACGCAGGCCGGAGGCCTTGACGAAATGACTCCCGCTGGAGCGCACTGCGTCACGATATATCCCCTTGGCTTTGATCTGCTTGCCACGCCGCCGCTCCAAGGTCTCGTCGATCCCAAACACCAGTGGACTATCACCCTGATCGAGGTGCTGTACCAGGAGCAACAGCAGTACACGGCTCAGCTGGAGCGGTGACCACACAGCGCGGTTGAGAACGTGGTGATACCGAGCAAAGCCGGTGTCGTCGCTGAGTCCCATGGCGCGCAGCGCGGAAGTGACGGTCCTCTTGTGCGTGGCCAGGACTGCACCGACCAGCAGCACCTGCACTTTCGCCCATGTCCTGGCCTGAAACATCGGCGCGAACGGACTGAGAAGGGATACGATGGCATCGGGCAGAGCCTGCCCCGTACCTGATACGGGGGTGAGCATGACTTGACCTTTCGTGATGGTTCGGTCTCGTCAGCTTACCCTGTTTCCTCTGTCTAAGTTTTGTACAAAGTCTAGCTTAGGATCCGACACAGGTTAACTGAAGGCGAGTCTTACATCAGGCTATCAAACATCGACGGTATCTTGGCACACAGGTTGATTACAAGTCTCCTTTGCCATGAGGGCTAATCTCGACGCAGTTCTCTAGTCTCCAATTGTATGTGAATACCACCGTAACCTCTGGCGAGCGGAGAGCGGAGCACACCTAGTCAGGAATCGTCACAGTGACCTCACTTTCGGGCTATAATTCACTCAAGGGAGGCCACGATATGGGGGTATTCTATGTTGACGCCGAGATAGGAGACCCGCTGGGCGAGCGGTGCGAGACCGTTCGAGTCATGGTGGACTGCGGGGCTACTCACACGACACTGCCGGAATCGTTGCTAAATCGGCTGGGCGTCGTCCCCGAAACTGTCAGGTCATTCAAGATAGCGGACGGTAGAGAGTTGGAAAGACCTCTGGGCTATACTAGAATGCGTCTTGGGAGCGAAACCATCGTGACGCCGGTGGCATTCTGCAACGACGGCGAACCAGCCCTGCTGGGAGCGGTGAGCCTGGGGATACTCGAGCTGGGAATCGACCCGGTCAATAGCCGGCTGATTTCTGTGTTGAACATGGCCTAGGCCGCAGATCAGGTTTGGCGTGACGCCCCTCACCCCAGCCGCCCAGCTCGACCACCTGCGCCGCGTCGTCGTTATCGGCACCACCGGCTCGGGCAAGACTACCCTCGCCCGCAAACTCGCCCGCGCGCTGGGCACTGTCCATGTCGAATTCGACTCCTACCGCCATGGCCCAAACTGGACCGAGACCCCCGACGACGAGTTCGTCCGCCAGCTCGCCCACGCGCTGAGCGCCGACTGCTGGGTTGCCGACGGCAACTACAGTGTCACTCGCGACACCGTGTGGCCCCGTACGACAGCGATAGTGTGGCTGGACCTGCCGTTTGGCCTGGTATTCTGGCGGCTGACTCTCCGTACGCTGAGGCGCGGCATAACCCGCGAAACGCTCTGGAACGGCAACAAGGAGAACCTCTTCAGCCACCTGTTCACCAGGCACTCCCTGTTCATATGGGCGTTCAGATCGCACTGGCGGGGAAGGCGCACCTTGCCCCAAGCGCTCGCCCAGCCGCAGTACACCCACCTGCGCCTGGTGCGGCTACGGTCGCCTCGCGCGGCGGCACGGTGGCTGGCAGACGTACAGCGAGCATCAACAGTCCCTTCCCCCTCCGAGGGCTGACGGTGTAGGTGTTGGGATGGGGCGCCTTCCTAAAGTCCCCTCTCCCTCAGGGAGAGGGTTAGGGTGAGGGTGAAGGGCCAGCAACCCCGCCCGGCTCCGGTGGCATTCGACGCCCCATCCCGCTAAACTGGCCCCATACGCTGGGGAGGTTTTACGTGGCCAGTTACAACATCGCTGTGATACGTGGCGACGGCGTCGGCGTGGAGGTGATCGAGGAGGGTCTCAAAGTCCTGCAGGCCGTGGGCCGGCTGTTCGAGATAGACTGGAACTTCGTCGAGCATCCGTGGGGCTCCGATTACTACCTCGAGCACGGCGAGATGATGCCTTCGGACGCGCTCGATAGGCTAGCCGAGACGGACGCCATCTATCTGGGAGCGGTCGGCCACCCCGACATACAGGACCACGTTACGCTCAACGGCCTGCTGTTGCCGATTCGCCGCACGTTCGACCAGTACGTCTGCGAACGCCCCAGCGTGCTCTACCCAGGCGTGGAGTCGCCGCTGCGCGGCAAGTCCCCGGGCGACATCGACATGGTCGTGATCAGGGAGAACACCGAGGGCGAGTACGCCGACGTTGGCGGCTTTCAGTACGCCGGATTCGCCGAGGAAGTGGGCATCCAGGCCGGCGTCTTCACCCGCCGCGGCTGCGAGCGCGTGATTACCTACGCTTTCGAGCTCGCCCGCAGCAGGGACCGCGATCGGCTCGTGACGTCGATCACCAAGTCCAACGCCCAGGGCTACGGGATGATCGTGTGGGACAGGGCATTCGACGCGGTATCAGAGCGCTATCCCGACGTCCGAACACGGGCGTTGCTGATCGACGCCGCCTGCATGGATTTCGTGCGCCGCCCCGAAAGCTTCGACGTGGTCGTAGCGAGCAACCTTTTCGGCGACATCCTCACCGACATCGGCGCCATCATCACCGGCAGCATGGGGCTGGCCGCGAGCGGCAACATTGACCCCGAGCGCCGGTATCCATCCATGTTCGAGCCGGTGCACGGCAGCGCCCCCGACATAGTGGGCCAGAGCATCGCCAACCCAATGGCGGCAATCCTGTCCGGCGGAATGATGCTCGGCCACCTGGGACACGCCGACGCGCATCAGGCTCTCGAGCGCGCCGTGCTCGGCACTATAGAGGCGGGCGAAACGCTGACGCCCGACCTCGGCGGTGCCTCGACCACCCAGGCCGTTGGCGACGCGGTGGTGGCGCGACTTGGGCAAGAGTGACGAGATGGGCCAGTGCAAAGACGACGCGATATTCTCGCGCGACAAGCGCTACCGATACCGGCTGACGAGACGCGTCGACCTTGGTGAACGTACTGTCATGTTTCTGATGCTGAACCCGTCCAGGGCTGACAAGTTTCACAACGACAATACAATAACCAAGTGCATAGGCTTCGCGAGAATATGGGGCTACAAGTGCCTGAGCGTGGTCAATTTGACGCCGCATGTGGCGACGTATCCGACCGACCTGCCGGCGGACTTGCCCGAGCCGAGGTACGTTCAGAGTCGCAACCTGCGAATTGTCCGGCAGACGGCGGCGGAGTCCGACCTCGTCGTCGTCGCCTACGGCAACAGCGTGAAGAACTTGGAACGCTCGGACGGCGCACGTGGCAGAGCCCGCCTGATGACGCGCTCGCTCGCTGACGCAGGGCACGAGCTTCACTGCCTCGGCGTTACAGAATTGGGCCACCCGCGGCATCCAGTACGACTAGCCTATAGCACTGCTCTGGAAGTCTACGGAGTGGGCGGCGGCACGGCAACATACCAACCTGACACAGGAGGTTAGCAATGGTAGACGTGATCATAACCGGCGGTACGGTGGTTACTCCGGGAGGAGTCGGCGAGTGGGACGTGGCCATCGAAGGCGAGCGCATCGCGGCGGTGGCCGAGCGCGGCGTGCTGGGCACGGAGGGCGCGCGGGTCATCGACGCCGCGGGCAAGATAGTCGTCCCCGGCGGCGTCGAGCCTCACGCTCACATCGGCGGCCCCCGCCAGCCGGAACGCTCCGGCGCGGAGCCGGTGTCGAAAGCCGCCATCTACGGCGGCACGACGACGGTGCTCGATTTCGCGACCCAGGTCCCCGGCCACGACCTGCACCACGCCCTCGGCGAGGCCGCCGAACGCTGGCAGGGCAACGCGTACACCGACTACTCCTACCACCCGATTTTCACCAACGGCGCCGGGGCCGACGCCATCGGCCAGATACCCGAGCTGATCGAGGCCGGATACCCCAGCTTCAAGATATTCACCACCAGCATCAGGCCGCCCAGCCCGGACATGCAGAACAACAAGACCGACTTCGGCAGGCTGGCGGCCATCATGGACCAGATAGCCCCCAACAACGGCATGCTGCTCATTCACTCCGAAGACGACGACATGGTTCACTACAACTACTCCCTCGCTCCGGAAAGGGGCCTGTGGGACTGGTGGAACATGCACCACATCCACTCCAACGTCTCG
This sequence comes from Dehalococcoidia bacterium, assembly GCA_965217705.1. Classification (GTDB taxonomy): domain Bacteria; phylum Chloroflexota; class Dehalococcoidia; order Lucifugimonadales; family CATOSD01; genus CATOSD01. The sequence goes on from CBDCJA010000002.1 coordinate 1,246,059, forward strand.
GAAGACGTCTCCTTCCGCCGCGCCCTACGCCTCGCCGAGCAGAAAGGCTCGCCCGTCTACTTTGTCCACGTCAGCGCCCGCGAGGGCGTGAAGGCCATCCGGGAGGCCCGCGCAAAAGGAATGGCCATCTACGGCGAAACGCTGCACAACTACGCCAGCTTCAACGCCGACAACTACCGCGAAGACAACGGCATGAAGTACCACACCTACCCATCGCTGAAGTCGGAGGACGACCGGCGCGCCCTGTGGGGCGGCCTGCTCGACGGCACCCTCTCCACCGTAGCGACCGACCTCGTGTCCACCACCTGGGAGGTCAAGATCAAGTACAAGACCGTCGCCGACGTCACCGGCGGCCACAACGGCATCGAGACACGCATGGGCGTCGCGTACACCGATGGTGTAGTCAAGCAGGGCATGTCGCTCGAGCGCTTCGTCGACATTACGGCGGCGAACGCGGCTAAGATATTCGGACTCTATCCCCGAAAGGGCGCAATCGCCGCCGGCAGTGACGCCGACATCACCATCATAGACCCGTCCTTCGACAAGCGACTGGAGTTGACCGACCTCCACCTGGAGGACTACAGCATCTGGGAAGGCTGGCAGGTGAGCGGCTGGCCGGTGACGACGCTGCTGCGCGGCAAGCTGATGGTTGAGAACGGCCGCCTGCTCGGCTCGGCAAGCGACGGCCGGTGGGTCGCCCGCAAAGTGGCGGAAGAGTACACCAACGGCCCCGCCTGCTAACGCGACCGACCAGCGCTCAAGACATAAGGGAAAAGAAGACATGGGAGTATTCACAATACCCATCCAGATTGCCGTCCAGCCGGGCGAGGTCTTCCACGAATTCGACGCCACGGTGGACACCGGCGCCACGATGACGTCGCTACCCGCCTCAGTGCTGGAAGGCATAGGCATCAGGCGAGCCGAAAGCGTCGATTACGAACTTGCGAACGGTGAGACCGGGCAGCTCGACATAGGGGAGGCAAGGGTTCGCGTCGACGGCAGGGAGACTTGGACGTGGGTGCTTTTTGGTGAGGAGACGTCGCCGGTTCTTCTGGGAGCCATGACGCTCGAGGAGCTTCTGCTCGGGGTTGATCCGCGTAACGGACGGCTCACCCGAGTCTCGGTAGTCCGCTGACTGCCGCGCCAGATTAGCATCAAATCACGGGAAACCAATTCGCTGACTACACTTGAGGAGGTACCAAATTGGCAAGACTGACACTCTCGGACGCTGAAGGCATAATCGCCGGCTGCAAGTCGAAACTGGACGAGCTGGGCGTGAAGATGTGCGTCGCGGTCGTGGACCCCCGCGGCGACCTCATCACCATGATACGCCAGGACGGCGCCCCCTGGCGCAGCGTGATGATCTGCCAGGGCAAGGCCGTCGCGTCGGTCGCCTGGCTGCGGCCCAGCGGCGAGCTTACCGACATCGCGCAGTCGCCCGTCCAGCGCGGACTGATGGCGATGCTCGACGGGCGCATGATCCCAGGCCAGGGCGCTCTGCCCGTCTATCGCGATGGCGAAATCGTCGGTGCGGTCGGCTGCAGCGGCGGCGCCTCCGTGGAGGACGAGGCAGTCGCCCTGGCGGGCATAACCTCCATCGGCCTCACCAGCGCCCCCGCGTAGCACGCCCACTCGGCCCGTTACCCAGGAGGCCTGCCGCAGAGCCGGTTCGCGAACCGCGCGCTTGACGCACCGCGGCCCCTGTGATAGCGTTTTCGCCCACAACATATTTGCTCAACATGCGTTGAAGGGGAGTAGTAGCGGCGCCGCGCGCCATAGCGAGCCGGGGACGGTGGAAGTCCGGCAAGGCCCGCGGCAGTGAACTCGCCCCGGAGCATCCCGCCTCAAGGGATCGCGCGTCGTTAGGCCCAAAGGCCACCCGCGCGTTGCCTGGCACTGCCGGCAGCCCCAAGGCGTGACGGGTGGGCGCCGTTACACGCCCCCGAGGTGGTCCGCCGCGCGGCGGACAACTAGGGTGGTACCGCGGGATTTCCCATGAACAGCCAAGCTCCCGTCCCTTGTGGATGGGAGCTTTCTGTTTGTACTCCCATTAAGCCTAAAATCAGAAATGGAGCGCCAAGCATGACAACTGCAAGCCAGGCAGAGATACGCTACGCCCACGCCGAGGTTGAGGCGAAGTGGCAGGCCCGCTGGGCCGCGGACGACCTCTACGCTGTCCGCGACGACGACCCGCGCCCGAAATGGTACGAGCTCACCATGTACCCGTACCCCTCCGGCGACCTCCACGTCGGCCACTGGTACGCGATGTCTCCCTCCGACGCCCACGCCCGATACCGCGCCATGCAGGGCTACAACGTTCTTCACCCCATGGGCTTCGACGCCTTTGGCCTGCCCGCGGAGAACGCCGCAATCAGCCGCGGCGTCCACCCCTACACCTGGACGATGGGCAATATCGAGAACATGCGCCGACAGCTCCGCACGATGGGGCCGATCTACGACTGGAGCCGCGAGGTCGTCACCTGCGACCCGGACTACTACCGCTGGAACCAGTGGTTCTTCCTGCAGTTCCTCAAGTCCGGGCTGGCCTATCGCGCCTACGCTCCGGCCAACTGGTGCCCGTCGTGCAACACCGTGCTCGCCAACGAGCAGGTAGTCGAGCCGGGCAACTGCGAACGCTGCGGGACCGCGGTGACGCGGCGAGACCTGAACCAGTGGTTCTTCCGCATCACCAAGTACGCCGACGAGCTGCTCGACCACTCCAAGATCGACTGGCCCGACAAGATCGCCACCATGCAGAAGAACTGGATCGGCCGTAGCGAGGGCGTGGAGATCGAGTTCGATATCTCTGAGTACGGCCTGGAAGAGAGCGTTCTTAAGACGTTTACGACCCGGATCGACACGATATTCGGCGTCACGTTCGTCGTGCTCGCCCCCGAACATCCACTTGTCGCGAGCCTGACGACGCCCGAGCACAGAGACGAGGTGGACGCCTACGTCGAGCAGGCTCGGCGGCAGAGCGAGGTGGAGCGTCTGTCGACCGACAAGGAAAAGACGGGCGTCTTCACCGGCGCATTCTGTGTCAACAGGCTGAGCGGCGAGCGCGTGCCCATCCTGGTAGCGGACTACGTGCTGCTCACCTATGGCACCGGCGTCGTGATGGGCGTGCCCGCGCACGACCAGCGCGACTTCGAATTCGCCAACAAATACGGCCTGCCAATCAAGGTCGTCATTGCCCCCGACGGCTGGTCGGGCGAGGAGCTGGACGAGGCTTATCTCGACGCGGGAACACAGGTCAACTCCGGCCGGTTCGACGGCCTGCCGAGCGCCGAGGGCTGGGAGCGCATCGCCGACCACGTGGAGGCGAGCGGCTGGGGCAAGCGCACCGTGGCCTACCGGATGAGGGACTGGCTAATCTCGCGCCAGCGCTACTGGGGCACGCCCATACCCATAATCCACTGCGAGAATTGCGGCGCCGTACCGGTGCCGGAAGACGAGCTGCCGGTGCTGCTGCCCGAGGACGCCCAGTTCCGGCCCACGGGCGAGTCCCCGCTCAGGTATCACGAGGGTTTCGTCAACGCCGACTGCCCGCAGTGCGGAATGGCCGCGAGGCGCGAGACCGACACGATGGACACTTTCGTGGACTCGTCGTGGTACTTCCTGCGGTTCGCAAGCCCCAACCACGCGGCGGACGCCTTCGACCCGGAGGCCGTGCGCGCCTGGAACCCTGTTGACCAGTACACCGGAGGCGCCGAGCACGCCGTGATGCACCTGCTCTACGCCCGCTTCTTCGTCAAGGCGCTGCGGGACATCGGCCTGCTGGACTTCGACGAGCCCTTCATGCGGCTGTACAACCAAGGCCACATCATCGCCAACCACCAGAAGATGAGCAAGTCGCGCGGCAACGTCATAGCCCCCGACGACTACGTGCAGAGCGTGGGCGCCGACGCGGTGCGCTGCTATCTCATGTTCCTCGGGCCGTGGGACAGGGGCGGGGAGTGGAGCGACACCGGAATAAACGGAATGTCCCGCTGGCTCAACCGGGTCTGGGAGATCTGCCGGCGCGACCCCGACCACCTGCCGCGTGTCCCTTCCTCCTCGATGGGGGAAGAGCCTGCCCTGAGCCTGCCGAAGGGCCAGGATGGGGGTGATCCCGAGCGTGAGGTCGCCAGGCTCACCCACAAGACCGTGCGCAGGGTTGGCGAGGACCTCGAGCGGTTCAAGTTCAACACCGCCCTGGCGGCGCTGATGGAGTACACCAATGCCCTGAACAGGCACTGGGAGCAGCGCTCGGTGTCGTCCGACAACTGGCGCGACGCCACCGAGAGGCTGATCCTGATGCTGGCCCCAATGGCCCCGCACGTCGCCGAGGAGCTGTGGGAGCAGACCGGCAGGGCCTACAGCGTCCACCGGCAGGCGTGGCCCGATTGGGACCCCGACCTGGCGGCCGACGAGGTCGTTACCCTGGTAGTGCAGGTCAACGGTCGCGTGCGCGACAAGATCGAGGTCTCCGCGGACGTCACCGAGGACAGAGCCAGGCAGCTCGCTCTGTCGAGCCGGCGGGTGCAGGCGCACGTCCAGGGCAAAGAGATCGCCAGGCTCGTCTACGTGCCCGGCCGGCTGGTGAACGTCGTAGTCCGGTAGAGCGCCCAACCAATCCGCCGCCTGTCCAAAGGAAGCAGGGCCACAGTCCCTTCCCCCTCGATGGGGGAAGGCTAGGATGGGGGTAACCGTCCCCTGCGCACGGCTTACGTCATTCCGGCCCCCGAGCCGGAATCCAGGGTCCGGGGTCAGGCTGCTGCTATTGCCTCTCCGAGCCCTCCGTCTGGAAAGAAAAGTCCTCGATGTTCACGTTGGCCTTGGCATGTTCGATTGTCATGCTGACCAAGCCGCCATCGGCATCGAGTTCGACGAGGACGTTTTCATTGATGTCCGTGGTCTCGGCGATGTCCCTGTCAGAAAAGTCGATCAGAAGCGTGTCGGTGTTGGGGAAATATCTCACCTGCATCGCTGTTCCTCCCCTATTGCGAGTACGACCAGGCTACCATATACTCTCACCGGTAGATTGGACTGCAACTCAAGCGCGGCTTGTACAACTTCAAGACCGTCCTGGCGCACGCTTCGCCAGAAGCCGGAAATCGCCACTCTTCCGGATACTCTCCAACTGGAGGCAAAGTGCGCCCATACTACGGACATCCGCCAGCGTGTACCTGCGCCGCCTGCACTGGCGGGAGGCCAAGCAGCCGCGGCGGCAGGAACCCAAGCAGTCACGGCGATTCGGGCGATGGCGATTGGCGTGTAATCGATTGCCCGACTTGCGAAGGGACGGGCAAGATTTATGCTGGCTGGTCGAATCCGGACCAGGGCCGCGTTGCCCGTTGTCCCAGATGCCTGGGCAAGGGCAAGATACGTCAAAGACGTTCGACGCCGCGCTCCAGAAGAGAACCTCCGCCGGAACGAACTGGTCGACCCGCCGACGACACGGCGCGCGAATCCAGTAAAGGGCCACCCCGAGAAAGACGCCAGCCGCCGCCTTCGCGTCCCGCGAGACCTCGCCGGCCCGCTTGGGAGGAGGCACTCGAAGACGCGGCAGCAGCACCGAATCCGCACGCAGCGCCACGCCAACCGCCGCCTGCACGTCCGGATCCGCCCCGCAGGCCGACCTTCGACATGGTGAGCCCAGGGTCAGGCGGGCCGCCACCTCGTACTCCACGCCGGTATCGGCCCCGTGGGCGGGGCGGACGTGGTGGGCGCGCCTGGATCGTACTTTTGATCGTTGCCGCAATTGTCGCCGCGGTCTTTGTGGGAATCAGCCCGGACATCCAATCCGAAATTGCCGAGTTTCTCGAAGGATTTAGGGCGTCCGAGGGAGGCGAACCCCCGCCTCCGGCTGCCGCCGCGCCTCCATCCCCCACCGCTACGCCGGTTCCGCCCAGCCCAACTCCGCTACCGCCGTTCGAATGGGCAACGGTCGCCACGCTTGGAAGTAGGGCCTTGGAGAGCGGAGAACTTCCCGCCACAGGCTACTTCGCCGGCTGGTTCGGGGAATTGGGTGAAGACGAACTCGTCTACAACGGACGCTCCTACACGGTCCTGGAGATTCTGTACCGCGAATCGGAAGGTGAAGTGAGCGTGGGTCTTGACTCTTGCCTCGCGCCAACGGCGCTCTATGCACTGCGGATAGGTCCCACCGAGCTCAGGTGGCCAATTTCCGAACAATCTGAATCGGAATGTGTGTCCACCAAGAGCAGGCAGCAGCGATTTCGGTTCACGGCGGACGAACCTGTGCTAACCGGCGAGGTACCCGTTACCGTCACGCTCATCCTCGTACCAGAAGGCATGGCCGCGGCAACAGATCAGCCCACGCCAACCGCGCGGCCGACAGCCACCACACAGCCCACGTCGACGGCTCGAGCCTCCACCAGCAGCCCCACGCCTGGGCCAGAGCCCAGGGCCGTCATCGTTCCCACCAGCACGCCCGCACCCACGCGCACGCCCACGCCAACCGCCGCGCCCACCCGCACGCCAACGCCAAGGCCAACGCCCAAACCCATCATCGTTCCCACTAACACACCTGCTCCAACGGTTGCACCGACTCCCCACAACTCCCCCGCGCTGCGCCACCTGGAGCTCAAGCAGTACATGCTAGAGCTGATCAACGAAGAGCGCAACGCTGCAGACCTCAACCCGGTCGTGCTCGGCGACAACATCGCCGCGCAACTCCACGCCGAGTCCGCCATCGAGAACTGCTTTTCATCTCACTGGGGTATCGATGGGCTTAAACCTTACATGAGGTACAGCCTGGCGGGCGGGTATCAATCTAACGGCGAAAACGGACACGGCCTGGATTACTGCATCAAAGCGACGGACGGGTACATCTCTATCGGGAATGTCAAGTGGGACGTTCGTGAGGCGATGGAGGGTTGGATGGACAGCCCAGGACATCGCCGCAACATTCTTAGGTCAAAACACAAGAGAGTGAACATCGGCCTAGCGTGGAACCGCTACAACTTTGGCGCTATCCAACACTTCGAGGGCGACTACGTGGAGTACGAGGCTCTGCCAGAAATCAACGGCAGAATCCTCACGCTTTCTGGTGAGGTGAAGAACGGCGCCAAATTTAGCTTCGTGAATGACCTTGGGATACAGATCTACTACGACTCACCTCCCCATCCCCTCACAAGAGGCCAACTTGTGAGAACCTACTGCTACGACAGCGGACGGCTCGTAGCGGCCCTGCGACCGCCTCTGACTGGAAGATCCTACTACACCGAGAACTCGTTCCAAAGATCCTACAATCCTTGCCCCGACCCATACGATGTCGACCCCGACGCCTCGGCGCCGAACTCGCACGATGAGGCCCACGATTTCTGGCAGGCCGCATACGACGCAAGCCAGGCTCGGGAAGGCACTTCCCACGTCGTGCCCTGGATTACGGCTTCCGAAATGAAGGTGAGGAGATCGACCTTCTCCGTGAGGGCCGACATCGGCGATGTGCCGGCGGGTGTGTACACAATCATCGTATGGGCGCGGATTGGCTCCGAGGAGGAGGTCGTCTCCGAATACTCCATCTTCCACGGCATCACCCCGCCCGACACCTACACCCCATGACGCTTTCTCCCACCCCGACTGTCCCACCTTGAAAATCAGATTAGGCAGGCACTCATTTCCCAAGCTGTCGTCAGGAGGACCTGATCCTGACCTTATGAACCGGCTGTCTCGCCCGCACTAGGCGTCCTCAGCCTCTCCCATGTCCGAGAAGTTGGTGATGGCCACCTCGCCATCGGGAAACTCGGCGACGATCTTCAGCTTCCCGCCCACCGCCTCGATGTAGGATCGCAGGCTGGATACGTACACGTCGGCCCGCTGCTCCAGCTTGGACACCGCGGGTTGGTTCACCTTCAGCATCTTCGCCATGTCCCGCTGGGTCAGTGCCCGCGCTCGGCGAAGCTCGTGCAAATGCATCTCGGCGAGCAACTCCCTCTTCATATCGCCGATGCGCCGACGGCGCTCCGGTGTGAAATCCTTGGTCAACTCGCTGAACGGATGGCGTCCACTCATTCGATCAGACCCTCCTTTCGCAGTCCTTCCAGATGCTCGTCGTAGAGGTCGTCGGCCAACAGCACGTACTCCTCGTAGAACCCGTCGTTGCCCGTCTTGTCTCCGCCGATAAGCAGGATCGACGTTCGCCTGGGGTCGAAGGCGTAGAATACCCGGATGGGCCTGCCGCCGCTCTGCGCTCGAAGCTCACGCATGACTCCGTGACGCGAGCCTCTGATGTCCGAAGAGTAAGGGTACGGCAGGTTGGGACCGTACTCCATCAGCAACTCGACCTTGGCGGCCACTGCGTCCTGCTGGCCCCCCGAGAGCGCCTGCCACCATTGCCCGAATTCGTCCGTGTACTCGACCTCCCATGACATGGGCGCAGTATATTCCAATTACGGAATAATCCGCAAGTTCCAGACCAGTACCAACCCCGGCTGAACCGCCCTTTGAACTGGCACAGATTCAATCTTGCCAGCCCCATTGAACCCCACGCACATCCGTGCTATTGTCCACCTGACGAGGGACTGACCCGCCAACCGGCGGCTACCCACGCGGCGGTCTGGCCTCCCGCCCACCTGTCTCACTTCTGTTACATTCTGTAACTTTCCTGCCCAATTCCGTCTCGCCAGCGTTTCAAGATGTTGTACACAGCCTATACTCTCAGCTAGGAGACGAGACAGTATGAAACAAAATGAGACAGTTTTTCGCGAAAACCTCGCCCACAAGCACCCCATTGCTCTTCCTCACCCGTGTAGCCCAGCCTCATTAGTGCCCTTGGTGACCTTCGTGGACAGCACTTCGCCACCTGCCGTGTTGACGCCGCCGCAGGCCTGCGGGTATATTCCCGTTGTCACTCGCGGCGTCCTAGGCAAACCTTCTCCGCCGCGCCAGCGAAAGGAGCACCAGCCGAATTGACCGCGCTGCCCCTGCGGGGGCTGACCGTCGTGGAAGTGGCCGAAGGCGTCGCGGGTCCGCACTGCGGCCGAATGTTGACCGCGTTCGGCGCCGAGGTCGTCAAGGTCGAGCTCCCGCCCGACGGCGACTGGTCGCGCCGGGAAGGACCGTTCCTCACGGAAGACCGTGACCGCGAGGCCAGCGCGCTTTTCCTGTACAACAACACCGGCAAGAAGAGCGTGTTGCTCGACTGGCGCACACCGGACGGCATGGCCACTCTGTCGACGCTAGCCGCCTCGGCGGATGTGCTCATTGAGGACTGGACGCTGCCGCTCCGGGAACGGCTCGACATAGCTACTGACGCCTTCACGTCGGCCAGCCCCGGCCTCGTCGAACTGTGCGTTACGCCCTTCGGCCTGTCGGGTCCCTACGCGCGCTGGAGCTCCTCCCCGATGGTGCAGCTCGCTCTGGGCGGCTACATGTACCTCATCGGCGAGGAGGACCGCGAGCCTCTCTCGCTGCCGGGCCGCCAGGCCGATTACCTCACCGCCCTCACAGCATACGCAGCCGTCCAGTTCGCGCTGTGGGAGCGGGGCCGCACCGGAGTAGGCCGATTCCTCGAGCTCACGATGCTGGAAACCGTCGCCACGCTCCACCAGTACACCTACGTCATGCACACCTACGAGGGCCTCGTGCGCACCCGCAACGGCCACAGGTGGGAGCGCCAGGGCCCGTTCGCCACCTATCCCAACGTGGTGTTGCCCTGCGCCGACGGCTTGCTGTGCTGGGGCTTGGCCATGGAGTGGCAGTGGGACCTGCTTTGCGTGATGATGGGCCGCGAGGACCTGCAGAATGACCCCCGTTTCGACACCCGCCAGAATCGGCGCGCCAACGCTGAGGCGATAGACGAGATCATCCTCGAATGGTCGAAGGACCGCCCTCGCGCGCCTCTGTTCGCCGAGACGGCGGGCGAATGGGGACTGGTCACCGCGCCGGTGCTCGACCTGGGCGAGGTGCTCGACGATCCCCAGTATCGCCACCGCGGCCTGTTCCAGCGGCTCGAGCACCCGTCCGCGCCCACGGCGGAATATCCCTCATTCCCGTTCCGCTCGTCTCTCGGCACGCCGGAGCTGTCCCGCGCGCCGATGCTTGGCGAGCACACCGACGCGATACTCGCGTAAGCGCCATACATGTACGACGCTGCTCTTAGCGACATTCGCGTTATCGACATGACCAGGGTTTGGGCTGGCCCGCTCGGCAGCAGAATCTTCGCCGACTTCGGCGCGCACGTCATCAGGGTGAGCGACCCCAGAACGTCCGAGCAGGGCCTCAGCCTGATGGACCGCGAGCTAAACCGTAACAAGCCCAATCTTGCGGTGCGCCTCGACATCGACGAGGGCCGCGACATATTCCTGGAACTGGTCGCCGTGTCCGACGTCGTGGTGGAGAACTTCAGGCCCCGCGTCATGCCGAACCTCGACCTGGGCTATGAGACGCTGAGCAAAGTGAATCCGGGGATAGTGCTTTGCTCGATGTCCGGCTTCGGTGCGACCGGCCCGTACTCAACCTACCCCTCCCTTGGCACCGCCGCGGAGGCGCAGAGTGGCATCGTCTCGATGCTGGGCTACCCGGGCGAGCTTCCGCTGCCCACGGGCCTGGCCTACGCGGATCCGCTCTCCGGTCTGAACATGGTGGCCGCGGTAATGAACGCCCTCACCCACAAACGCGAGACCGGCCTCGGCCAGTTCATCGACCACTCGCTGGCGGACAGCCCCGTGGGCGTGCTCGGCGAGTACGTGGCCGGCTTCTCGGTAACCGGCAGAGCGCCCGGACCGTCAGGCAACCGATTCAAAGAAGATGCCCCCAGCCGCGCCTACGCCGCCTCGGGCGACGATAACTGGGTCGCGGTGTCCGTCACCTCCAACGACGACTGGTGCGCCCTCCGCAGGGCAATGGGCGACCCCGAGACGTTGGAAAAGCCCGAGTACGCCACGGCCGACGGACGACGGCTGCACGAGGACGCCATTGACGCCGCTATCGCGGCGTGGATGCGCGACAGGGACCCCCGTGAGGCCATGGAACGCCTGCAGGCGGAGGGCGTGCCGGCAGGCTTGGTCGCAAAGAACCGCGACGTGCTGTCGGACCCCCACCTCAGCGCGCGGGGCCTCTTCGTCGAGCTCGACGAGCCGCAGTTCGGCCCGAAGCGCTATGCGGGCATACCCATCCCCGGCAACAGCCTGGATGTGCGCCAGTGGAAGCCCGCCTCCGATATCGGCCAGGACTCCGCAGCGCTTTTGACGGAACTGCTGGGCTACGACGGAGACCGGGTCGCGAGGCTGCAAAGCGAAAGCATCATAGTCGCCCACGCCCCCTCGGACTAACGGCAAACGGCAAAGGAGACCCATGAATTATTCTGTAACTGTGCTTCCTGGCGACGGTGTTGGCCCCGAGGTCATCGCCGAGGCCACCAAGGTTCTGAAGGCGGTGGAGGGCCGCTTCGGACACTCATTCGACCTCAGCTACGGCAGCGTGGGCGGCAACGCAATCGACTCACACGGCACGGCGCTCCCGGACGAGACGGCCGAGCTGTGCCAAAACACCGACGCAATCCTGTTCGGGGCCGTGGGCGGCCCGAAGTGGGACGACCCCAGGGCCACCGTGCGTCCGGAGGACGGCATACTCGCCATCCGCAAGATGCTCGGGTTGTTCGCCAACCTCCGCCCCGTCAGGGTTTTCCCCGAGCTGATCAACTCCAGCCCCATCAAGCCGCACCTGCTCGAGGGCGTGGATATGGTGGTCGTCCGGGAGCTGACCGGCGGGCTCTATTTCGCCAGGCCCAAGCGTCGGTGGCAGACCTCGCGCGGCAGGCGCGGCGTGGACACCCTCCGCTACACCGAGGCGGAGATCGAGCGCATCGTGCGCGCGGGATTCGAGCTGGCGAGCGGGCGGCGCAAGCTGCTCACTTCGGTGGACAAGGCCAACGTGCTCGAGTCATCACGGCTGTGGAGGGAGATCGCGGACGAGCTGTCGGCGGACTACCCGGACGTCGAGCTGGAGCACGTGCTGGTCGACAACGCCGCCATGCAGCTCATCCGCAACCCGGCCCACTTCGACGTGATAGTCTCCGAGAACACGTTTGGCGACATTCTCACGGACGAGGCGTCCGTGCTGGCAGGCTCGATGGGAATGCTCCCGTCCGCGAGCCTTGCCGGTCTGCCGGGCGGTAGCGGGCGCCGGCGGCGGAGGGCCGTGAGCCTGTACGAGCCGATCCACGGCACCGCGCCGGACATAGCAGGGCAGGGCGTCGCAAACCCCATCGGCACGATCCTGAGCATGGCGCTTATGCTGCGCTACTCGTTCGCGCTCGAGGACGAGGCTCGCGCCGTGGAGGAAGCCGTCTCCGGGGTGCTGGCGGAAGGCTACCGCACCCCTGACATCGCCGCCGACGGTGGCGACGTCGTTTCCACGACCGAGCTGGGCGGCGTCATTGCGGGCCGCATCTAGGACCGGATCCGGCCAGCCCTGCACGCCTCCCAGCTTGGTGACAATGCGCCACTCCGGCCACAATCGCATTGTCCGGCTTCTGGACGAATCCAGTGGTCTCTCATCGGAATCTCAGGAGGGCAACCATGGCATTTGACATCCTGATCCTGAACGGCGTCATCGTGGACGGCACCGGCTCGCCCCGATACAGGGGCGACGTTGGCATATCGAACGGCCGGATCGAGGCCATAGGCTCGCTCGGCGGCGCCGAGGCGGCGCGGCGAATCGACGCCGCGGGCCACGTAGTAGCACCGGGATTCATCGACATGCACACCCACTCCGACGTCACCCTGCTGGACGACCCGGGTGGCGAGAGCAAGGCCCACCAGGGGGTTACGACCGAGGTCACCGGAAACTGTAGCTATTCCCCGTTCCCGGCCGGAAAGGGCGGCCCGAAGGCACTGCAGGACAATTTAGACAAGATCCTCATCGGCGACGCGACGTGGGAATGGAACACGCTGGACGATTGGGCCGAGGCGCTGGAGTCGAGCGGCATCAGCATCAACCTGGCGCCCCAGGTCGGCAACTCCGCCCTTCAGATTGCCTCAGGTGCCATCGAGGACAGGCCCGCTACTCCCGACGAGATGCGCAAGATGAAGCGACTCGCAGCCGAGGCCATCGAGATGGGCGCGTTCTCCCTGTCCACCGGGCTATCGGTCACGCCCTCCGCCTACGCATCCACCGACGAGATAGTCGCTCTCTGCGAGTCCATCAGGCACTACGAGGGAGCCTTTTACGTCACCCACGCCCGCGTCGGCAATGGCTTCCATCTGTCGTCCATCGAAGAGGCCGTCGAGATAGGTCAGCGGGCCGATATTCCGGTCCAGTTCTCACACATGGCCATAATCGACCGGCGCGTGTACGGAGAAGGCCCGGCCATGGTCGATCTCCTGGTAAAGGCCCGCGAGGGCGGCCTGGACATCACCTACGACATGTATCCGTACACCGCGGCGGGCGCGGGCTTCGACCAGCTTATACCCCTGTGGGTGCAGGCGGGGACAATGGACGACTTCATGGCGCGTCTGGGCGACCCCGCCATCAGGCCGCGCGTACGCCGGGAAATGGCCGCCGGGCTCGGGGGACTGACACCTCAGTGGGAGACGTGGCACGTGGCCCACATCCAGTCAGAGCGCAACCGCCACCTGCTTGGCAAAAACATCGTTGAGATAGCGGAAGAGCGGGAGATCGAACCCGCCGACGTAGTCCTCGAGTTGATGGAGGAGGAGAACGGCTCCGTGCCGGGTCTCGTTCACAATCGCGTGGAAAGCGACGTCCGCTACTTCATGGGCCACGAACTGGCGATGATAGGCTCGGACGGCAACGCGGTTTCGCCCAACGGACCGTACAAGAACGCGCTGCCCCACCCGAGGTTCTACGGCACCCACCCGCGCATCCTGGGCCGCTACGTCCGCGAGCAGCCCGCCGTCCTGACCCTGGAAGACGCCATCCACAAGATGACCGGCTTCCCGGCCCAGCGCATGGGCATGAAAGACCACGGCCTCGTGAAGGAAGGGCTGACGGCGGACCTGGTGATCTTCGACCCCGAGACGGTCACGGACAACTCCACCTGGGAGGACCCGCACCAGTACCCCGACGGCATACCCTACGTCTTGGTCCGGGGCGTACCCGTAGTGGACGAGAGCAAGCACACCGCCGCCCGTCCGGGCAAGGTCCTCCGGCGCGGCCAAGCATAAGCCCGCATACCCGCCTGGCGATGCTCCGGAGGCGCAGGATGCCAACCGGCCACTAACCGCCCGCCCCTCCCAGTTCGGTCACTATGCGCCACTCCTCGGGAGTTACCGGCTGCACCGAAAGCCGGGAGTTCTTCACCAGGGCCATGTTCTCGAGGCCCGGTGTCTTTCGTATCGCCGCCAGCAAGATCGGAGTCTCGAAGGCCGCAACCCCTTGTATGTCCACCATGAACCACAGGGGATTGTCGGGAGTGCTCCTGGGATCCGGGTTGTCGGAGTCAGGGTCCCACGCGGTGTGGTCGGGGTATCCGCCGCGCACGACTAACGCCGTCCCCACCACGGCGGTCGGCTTGGCGTTGGAGTGGTAGAAGAGTACGCCGTCGCCCTCTTTCATGTCGTCCCGCAGCGTGTTGCGCGCCTGGTAGTTGCGCACGCCGTCCCATTCCGCGGTCTGGTCCGGCTCGGCCATCAGGTCGGCGAAGGAGTAGGTGGTCGGCTCGGACTTGACAAGCCAGTAGCGCCGTTCGCCTTCTGGCATAGCTACCTCCTGCAGCACTAGCTTGGGGCGCATCTTGAGAACGCTGACCACATCATAGCACGGCGGAGCGGCCGCGCGGCGCGGGGGAACGCTGGACGCTTGACCGCCGCCCGCCGAGGCATCACAATCATCAACATGTCATCAATCATCACCCCCCGGGAGCATCTCGGCTTCGACGTGGGGGAGGCGCGGCGCCTTGCCGATTGGCCCCAGATAGTAGAGTACTTCCGCATCCTCGACGAGGGCTCCGACCGCGTCATGGTGCGCGAGGTCGGCAAGACGACCGAGGACAGGCCGTTCCTGCTGTGCCTGATCTCTTCACCCAGCAATCTCGCAAAGGGCGAGCGCCTGCGCGAGGTCCAGAGCAAACTGGCCGACCCGCGAAAAGTGAGCAGCGAGGCCAAAGCGGACGCGCTGATCGCCGAGGCCAGGACAGTGGTGGCTGTTTCGTGCAGTATCCACGCCACAGAGGTGGGCGCGGCCCAGATGTCGATGCTGCTTGCACACCACCTGACAACGAGCGACGACGCCCGGGTTCGGCGTGTGCTCGACAACGTGGTGCTGCTCCTGATTCCCTGCCTGAACCCCGATGGTTTGGACCTCGTCAAGCAGTGGTACGACTCCACCTTGGGCACTCCGCACGAGGGCGTCATTCCCCCGCGTCTCTACCACAAGTACGCCGGCCACGACAACAACCGCGACTGGACCACGTTCGCCCTGGCCGAAACCAGGCTCACCGTCGAGCACTGCCTTAACGCCTGGCACCCGCAGATTATGTACGACCTGCACCAAACGCGCACACAGGGCATGCGCATGATCCTGCCGCCCTACGAGGACCCCATCGGCCCGAACGTGGACCCGATACTCCAGAGCGAGCTCGCCATGCTCGGCGCTTCCATGGCGAACGACCTGACGGCGCAGGGCAAGGCGGGGGTGGCCATAAACGTGGTGTACGACGGCTTCAGCCCAAACCGCTCGTACCAGCACTACCACGGCGGCGTCCGGGTGCTGTCGGAGGTCGCGAGCGTGCGCATCGCGACGCCCATCACCATCAAGCCCGGCCAGCTCAAGTCCATCCGCCGCGAGGACCCGCTCAAGCCGTCGTGGAACCACCCCATGCCCTGGAAGGGCGGCGAGTGGAGCCTGCGGGACATCGTGGACTACGACTTCGCCGCCGTAATGGCCTGTCTCGACAATGCCGCGAGGTTTCGCGGCGAGTGGGCGCGCAACTTCTACCGCGTGGGCAAGCGGGCGATAGCACGAACGTCGGCGCCGTTCGCCTACGTTCTGCCGCCCGCCCAGCGCGACCCCAAGGCCGCGAGCGAGTTGCTCGACGTGCTGGACACCGCGGCAGTCGAGGTCCACGCCGCGATGGCCCCGTTCACCGCGGACGGCAAATCCTACCCGCGGGGCTCCCGCGTGGTGCTCATGGCGCAGCCCTACGGCGCTTTCGCGAAGACCATGCTGGAGGTGGCGCGCTATCCGGACGTGCGCGACTACCCGGGCGGCCCGCCTAAACACCCATACGACGTAACGGCACACAGCCTGCCCTTGCTGATGGGCGTCGACGTGGCAGAGGTCAGGCAGCCGTTAGACGCCGAGCTGGAGCCGCTCGCGCAGCCGTCGATGCCGCCCGCAGCCGTCGCGTCCCCTCCGGTGGGGCGCGCCGCGGCTTACCTGCTCTGTCCGGAGAGCAACGCGGCGGCTCGCGCGGTGAACCGGCTTCTGGCGGCCGGCGTTGAGGTGCACCGGGCCGGCGAAGGCTTCAGCGCCGGCGGCTCGGCTTACGCGCCGGGCGCGTTCGTGGTGGACGGCGCGGCGCCCCGCGGGCTGCTCGCGGAGCTGGCCGAGCGCGATCTGCTGACGTTTTCTCCGGTTGAAAGCGCGCCGGACGTCGCGCTCACCCGGCTGCGGCCTCCCAGGGTCGGCCTGTACAGCAGCTACGTCCCCAACTCCGAGGAGGGCTGGACGCGGTTAATCTTCGAGCAGTACGGCTTCGGATTCCGGTCGCTCACCGACGAGGACGTTCGGGCCGGCGGCCTCGAGGGAGAGTTCGACGTCGTGGTGCTTCCGCACCAGCGTGTGGGTCAGATTCACCGGGGCTACAACCCGGCGACGTACCCGGAGCGTTACGCCGGCGGACTGGGCGACGAGGGCGGCGAGAGCCTGCGCCGGTTCGTCGAGGGCGGCGGCCTGCTGGTCGCCTGGGACGGCGCGGCGCGCTACGCTATGAACCAGCTTCGGCTGCCGGTGAGGAACGCCTTGCGTGCGTACGCACACTCGTCGTTTTTCGCCCCCGGAAGCCTGCTTCGCGCGATAATGGACTTCGGCCACCCGCTTGCATACGGCATGCCTCGCGACGCGGCCGTGATGTTCATCAACGGCCCCGCGTTCGAGATGGTCGACGGCGTCGCCGTAGCCAGATTCCCGCGTTACAATCCTCTGCTCAGCGGCTGGCTGCTCGGCCAGGAGAAGCTGCATGGGCGGGCGGCGCTCGCCTGTGTGCCGGTCGGAGAGGGCAGGGTGGTGCTGATGGGATACAGGCCCCAGTTCAGGGCGCAGGCCAGGGGCACCTACAAGACGCTCTTCAACGCCCTGTACTGGGCGGCATCCGAAGAGTGTGACCCTACCGTGGCTTGCGGGCCTTGAAGACAATCGCGAACGGCACGCGCGCCAGCCTCTCCGCGTGATCGGCCCAGTACTCGCCCGAGTAGGGCGCGCCGCGGCCCGGAGGCGTTGGATACGGCTCGACGACCCGCTCCACCACGAAGCCGCTGTCCGTCAGCAGGCCGTGCAGCTCCTGAAAAGTGCGGAAGTGCGTAACCGCTCGCCGGTCCGAGTCCTCCCAGACCTCGACAGGCGGGTTGAAGTAGTCCGTGACGATGAGCGCACGCTCCTCGGCGTCCCACTCGAACGCCGATAGCGGATGCACCGTGCAGACCACCAGCAGCCCGCCGGGCGAGAGGAGGCGGTGGCACTCGCTGAAACTGGCGGCCAGGTCTGGCACGAACTCCCAGCCGAACGAAGACAGCACCAGGTCGAAGGATGCCGACCTGAACATGGCCGGACGCTCCATGTCGCCCCGCACCAGCCGCACGTCCGCGCCGCACTCCGCGATGAGCCGCCTCGCGTGGCGAAGCTGTCGCGACGAGAAGTCCATCGCGGTGACGCGGGCGCCCCACCTGCTCAGGGCGATGGCGTTCTGCGCCGCGCCGCACGCCAGCTCCAGGGCGCGCTTGCCCCGGACGTCGCCCAGCAGGCGCAGCGTTCTCTCACCGGGAGCGAAGGGCGCGTAGTGCACGTCGTCGACTGAGATGCGGGATCGCTCCTGGTAGGAGTCCGACATCGCGTCCCAGCCAAGCTGTACGGCACGCTTCAGGTCGTTGGACATGGCTGCAAAGTACCGGTAAGGTGCAGGCCCTTCACCCCCATCCTAACCTTCCCCCGTCGAGGGGGAAGGAACTATTGGAAGCCCAGCCATCCCCAGTCGAGGGGGAAGGAACTATTGGAAGCCCTGCCATCCTCCGTCGAGGGGGAAGAGGCCATTGGCTACCCCATGGAGGGGGAAGGGGCTTGTGGACGGTGGCGGCCCCAACGGAATTCGAATCCGTGTTTGCGGCTTGAAAGGCCGCCGTCCTAGTCCACTAGACGATGGGGCCGCGAGAGGCGGGTTACGGATACAGCGCGAGCTGTTCCAGGCCCTGGCGTTCGGGCAGGTCGAACATGAGGTTCATGTTCTGGATGGCCTGCCCCGCGGCGCCCTTCACCAGGTTGTCCAGGCAACTCACCACGATGAGCCTGTTGGCGCGCGTGTCGACCGTGGGGAATATCACGCAGTCGTTGTTGCCCAGGGTGTGCTTTGTCATGGGCGGCGCGTCGACCACCTTCGCGAACGGAGCGTCGGCGTAGTAGTCCTGGTACAGCTCCCGTACGCGCTCCCTGGAGGCCAGGCCGTTCGCAACGGCATCCTCCGTCAGGGGGGCGTAGCAGCTCGCGAGGATGCCCCGCGTCATGGGTATCAGGTGCGTCAGGAAGGTGAGCCTAAGCTGGGCGTCTTCGTCGATCGCGCCCAGTTCCTGCGTTATCTCCGGCAGGTGCCTGTGGCCGTCCACCGAGTAGGCCAGCACGTTCTCGTTCACCTCGGAATAGTGGGTGGTGAGCGAGAAGCCGCGCCCCGCGCCGGACACGCCCGACTTGGCGTCGACTACCACGTCCGGCTCGATGATGCCGGCCTCCACCGCCGGCGCCAGCCCGAGGATCGCCGCCGTGGGATAGCAGCCGGGATTGGCGACCAGGTTGGCCGCGGCCACCTCGTCGCGGTGCAGCTCCGGCAGGCCGTACACGGCCTCTTCCAGGTACTGGGGGCACGGGTGCTCGATCTTGTACCAGGACTGGTACTCGTCGAGGTCCTTCAGCCGAAAGTCGGCGCTGATGTCGATCGCCTTGATCCCGCTCTGGAGCGCCTGTTCGAGCCGGGCCGCGCTCGCCGCGTGCGGCAGCGCCGAGAACACAACGTCTACGCTCTCGGTCACCTCCTCGGTGATGGTAATGTCGATCTCGGACAGGTGAGGGAACACCTCGGCCAGCTTCTTGCCGGCGGCGCTCCTTCCCGTGACCGCGGCAATCTGCGCTTCGGGATGTCGGTGCAGGATGCGCGCGAGCTCGACACCGGCGTATCCCGTAACGTTTAGTATCCCGACCTTCATGGCGTGACAAACCTCAGTGCAGAATTGGGCTGTATCAAGTATAAGACTGGCAGTCTCGTTTCACAATAGCGCAGCACGCGCCCAGCGTCCGTTTCCTCGGCGGCCTGTCGGGCGTGGAGGACGGTGCATGGGCGGTCTGCGAGCTGGGAAAACCGCGAAATATGTGTCATTCTGGGACATTCTGTACCACCGCATAGCTGAGAGCACTGCCAGACTAGACCGCTTGGGAGGCTGTTCGAGGCCGTACTCTGGAAGGAAGGCCGCGAAATGTGTGTCATTCTGGGACATTCTGTGCCGTCTCATAGTTGGGAACTCAGGCGGCTTGGGTTGTTGGGAGTGGCGGACGGGTCGACAGCCCGCCCGGGGAAGGGGTTTTCGCCGAAATGCGTTGCAAACTGATGCATTTCGATGCATTTCGTAGCTGAGACCGCTGCCGGCGGGAACCCTCCCGGAGTCCATTCGAGGCAAGATTCTGGCAAGAGAGCCACGAAGTGGAGTGGGAATGCAGCAGCCGGTGGGATGCGTCAGCGTGGGCGTCTGGGTTTGGCGATTGGCGGTGTCGGTGCGTCATGTAGGGAGAGTAGCACGGATGTGCGGTTAGGGTCAACAGGGGTTCGCGGGGTTGGGTTGGGGACACGCCCCGGCCCCACTGGGGTTCCCGCGTTCGCGGGAACGGCGATTGGAAGTGTGCGGGAATGCGGCGGCGGTTTGTCCCCGCCCCTGGGTTCCCGCTTTCGCGGGAATGACGACGGTCCTGTCGTCACCCCCATCCTAACCTTCCCCCAAAAAGGGGGAAGGGACTAGCGGTTGCCTCCCCTGCGCACAGGCGTTCGTTGTGTTGTACAATGGGGCAAATCGCAGATGCGGGGGAACGGTATGCCGCGCCAGACTGAGCCGAGCGCCAACAACGCACTTGGAGGCCTGCTCCAGGGGATGCTGTCGCGGAGCCGGGTGCACTCCGAGAACACGCAGGCCATTGCCGGCCATGCCGGACTGCAGCCGGACGTGCTGGTCATCACACCCGGCGCCGCGCCAGTCGTGGTGGAGGCGGAGTACATGCCCGCCGCGAGCGTGGAGGCCGATGCAAAGCTGCGGCTGGGGCTGGAGGTGGCGTCCAACGGGCGCGTGATCGAGGCGGTAATCGCGCTGCGGTACCCGGCGGGCATCCGCGAGGAGTTCGACCTGCGGGCCGCGCTCAGGTCTGCCCGGCTGTCGTACTGCGTCTTCACCGAGGAGGCGGGCGGCGAGAGCAGGTTCCCAAGCTCCGGCTGGCTTGAGGGGTCGGTCGAGGACCTGGCGGACATGGTGCGCCTGGTGTCGGTGCCGCAGCGGGCCGTGGACGCCGCTACGATGGCGATGGAACAGGGCATCGACAGGGTGGCCGCGATACTGGATGACATGGAGCAGAGCCGGCCGGCCATCAACCATAGCATAGCGCGACTGCTGGGCATGACCAACGTGCCGCAGATGCGTCGTATGGCCTGTGCGATTGTAGTCAACGCAATGGTGTTCCACGATCGCATTGCCGGGATGCATCCCGAAATCAGCCCGCTGAGGCTCGTATGCGGTCCTGATGTCTCCAACCCGCAGGCCGAGACGCTGGAAGCCTGGTCCAAGATCCTGAAGATAAACTACTGGCCGATATTCTCCATCGCAACGGATATACTGAATCAACTTCCCTCGGTGTTCGCTACAAGGGTTCTGAGCACGCTTCTTTACACGGTTGGAGAATTAGCCGCGACCGGCGTCGATAACGCGCACGACCTGACCGGCCGCATCTTCCAGAGTCTCATCGCCGACCGCAAATACCTGGCCACATTCTACACGCTGCCGGCATCAGCGGCGCTGCTGGCGCGGCTGGCGGTGGCGAAGATGGAGGACGTGGACTGGGCCGACGCGGAGGCGATAGGCAGGCTGCGAATCGCGGACTTCGCCTGCGGCACCGGCGCGCTCCTCTCAGCAGTGTACGAGCAGATTGCGTCCCGTCACGAAAGGACGGGGGGTGACCCGGCGGACCTGCATAGGGCGATGATGGAGGAGGTGCTGTACGGTTGCGACGTGATGCCGTCGGCGATACACATCACCGGCTCTACCCTGGCTGGGGCACAACCCAACGTTGGCTATAGGGAGTCCCGACTGTACACGCTCGCCTACGGACGCCAGCGAGACCTCAGCGTTAGAATCGGTTCGCTGGAACTGCTGACCTCGGGGTCTGCCATGTCCCTCTTCAACACGAGCGACCCGAACAAACGCACTGGCAGCATAGGCGAGGAGACCGCCTCAATGGTTGTGGCCGACATACCGGATACCGGGTTCGACCTGGTGATAATGAACCCGCCGTTTACGAGCGCCACCAACCACGAGGGAGCGCACGCGGACATCACCAACCCCGCATTCGCTGCCTTCAACGCCACCCGGACCGACCAGTCAGATATGGGCAAGCGGGCCAACAGGCTGGCGAAGAACACCTGCTATCACGGCAACGCGGGGCTGGCCTCCGCGTTCGCGGCGCTGGCCCACAAGAAGATAAAGCCGGGCGGCGTGCTGGCCCTCGTCGTGCCACTTTCTGTTGCGAACGGCCTATCATGGAGTGGCTTCAGAGAGATGCTGGCCAGCGATTACACCGACGTATCCGTTCTGAGCATTGCGGCTAACGGGCGCGACATGTCCTTCTCTTCCGACACCGGAATGGCCGAGTGTCTGGTGATAGCCCGGAAAGTTAAATCTGACGAGCGACCTCGAGTCGGAGGTACATTCACGTCGCTCAGGCGAAGGCCCGAAGGGTTTGCCTATGCAAGCTCTCTGGGAGTAGCACTACTCAACGGAGGCGAGGCCAGAAGCGTTGAGGACGGTCCGTATGGCGGCACTGGCCTGATGATAGGGGAGGATGCAGCAGGGGAGACGATGACCGCGCCTCAAGGCGCTGACGGCGAAAGCTGGGGCGCGGTTCGGGTGGCTGACTACTCCCTTGCCCAGAGCGCCCACTTCCTTTCCCAATCTAAGCTGTGGCTGCCCGGCATTGGAGCTTCGGTTGATCTGAAGATGGCAATTCTCAGTGCTGTGGGCAAGCTAGGTTTGGTTGACCGGGACATTGCTGGCCCACCGCCTCGAGGGCCATTCGACAAAGTGCCTTCAAGTCCAACGGCAACCTACCCAGCCCTCTGGAACCACAGCGCCAAGAACGAGAACCACATAGTCTGCGTCCCAGACTGGCAACTCATCGTAAGGAAGGGAATGGAGGACAAGGCCGATGAAGTATGGAGTACTGCCAGCCGTTGCCACATCAACCGGGACTTCACCTTTGGATCCCAGGCACTCGCCATTGCTTTCACCGACACTAATTCCATCGGCGGCAGAGTGTGGCCAAACGTCTCCTTTTCTGATCAGAGATACGACTATGCTTTCTCGGTGTGGGGAAACTCGACCCTAGGCCTGCTGGCGTACTGGTGGCACTCCAGCCGGCAGCAATCGAGCAAGGCGAGCATCACCATCCGCTCCGCCGAAACCCTGCCCGTCCTCGATTTCCGCGCGCTCAGCGACGACCAACTCGCGACCGCCGAGGCGATATTCGACGAGTTCCGCGACAAGGAGCTGAAGCCGGCCTATCTCGCGGACGCGGACGCGAACCGCGCGCTGCTGGACAGGCGGGTGGTGTGCGACCTGCTGGGGTTCGACGAGGCGACCTACGTGGGGGTGCGGCGGCTGGCGGCGAAGTGGTGCGCGGAGCCGTCGGTGCACGGGGGGAAGGCGCGGCCGAGGGGGGCGGGGCTGGTGGTGTGAGGGGGGGCTTGGACGTTAAGGCTAACGACGACCTGCGGGGGATCTGTATAGCATGAGCAAGTCAAGTGTACTAAGGCTGCTCACGCTGGCGGTATTGGTAACCACAATCCTCGTCGGCATCACGTGCGGCGTGTCGGCGTTGAGCGACGACGGGTTCGGCGATGCAGCCAAGACGGTGCAGGCACTCGGAACACTGGCCGCGATAATCGCCGGTGGCGTGTTCGCGTTGTACAAGCTACAGGTATTCAGGGACTTCCAGCCACATCTCACCATCACCCACGAGATTTCGCACAGGCCCATCGGTGAAAGCTACGTCCATCTAGACGTTATCGCGACGCTGCGCAACAGTTCAAGGACGCACGTGGAGGTGCACAAGGCTTACTACGCACTGCAACGAAGTTCGCCAGTATCGGACGAAGAGATAGAATCAATTTATGATCGCGCGTTTGAAGTAGAGGACTACCCAGGCATTCAATGGGCCGCTCTTGAACTGGCAGACCGAGAATGGCAGCAGGCTGAACTATTGGTGGAACCAGGGGAATCGCATCCGGAAACAATTGAGTTCATCATCAACTCAGATATTGACTCGGTTTTGATATACACGTACTTCTACAATTCCAAATACTCGAAGGGTTCCCATTCGGCGGAGGGATGGCATGCAACGACAGTCTATGACATTATGAAAGTGCACAAGTAGCACCATTTCGGACGGAGGTTTTGAGATGCCACGCGACGACACGCGCCAGAAAAAAATTCTCATCAAGGGTACGGGGCCGAAGAAAGTTCCTCCTCGGCCTGATTATGGCGGCAAGCCCCCCGGCGCCAATCCAGTTGCGCCCAAGCCTGATCAGAGCGGCGAGGGACAGGGACAGACTACCTAGCCGCAGCTCCATCAGCGCGCGGCGCTGGTGATGTGAGGGGGCCTTAGATTCCTCGGCTACGCTCGGAATGACAGGCGAGGAGGGCGTTCTGAGAGGCAGGCGTGGGGGGCGCGCCAAGATAAGGGTGTGGCACGCGCCGACCTGACGCCCCCTCACCCTAACCCTATCCCGCGCGGGGGAGAGGGGATTTCTGAAACGCGCTCTCTAACCTTCCCCCGTCGAGGGGGAAGGGACATTATGGGAGGCTAGCGCTCGTCGTAGACCTCTTTGGCGACGCGGACGGCGTTGGCGGCGGTGGGCCAGCCGGCGTAGAAGGCCATTTGGACTATCACTTCCGCTATCTCGTCCTTTGTGACACCGTTGTCCAGGGCGCGGCCTATGTGACCCCGCAACTGCTCGGTGCGGTACAGCGCGGTGAGCACCGCGACGGTGATGAGGCTGCGGTCGCGCTTGGAAAGCTCGGAACGCTCCCAGACGTCGCCGAACACGACGTCCGAGGTGAGCTCGGCGAGCTTGGGGGCTATCTCGGCCATGATTTCGCGAGAGGTGGTCATGTGGTTTCCTCCAGTGGTTAGTTTTCAGTGGTCAGTTGTCAGTTGTTGGGGGGAAGGGATTGCCACACCCCCAATCCCCGTATCGAGTTACACCAGCGGGCGGGTTTGAAACCCGCCCCTACGATTGTCCTTCGGTGCCGGTTTCGGCGGCCCAGGCCTGGAGGCCGCGGCGGAAGGCTAGGGCGCCCATGGGGGCGATGACGGCCTGCAGCGCCTCCAGGATTTCGCGGGGCGTCGCGCCCTCCCGGAGCGCAAGGCGGACGTGTAGCTGGATCTGCTCGACGTCGGCTCGCAGCGCGGCCTCCACCACTATCTGCAGCAGCTCCTTAGTCTTGCGGTCCAGCGTGCGCTGCCCGGTGTAGGTGGCCTCGATGAATTCGCCGTACTTCTGCGCCCACTCCAAGTCCGCCTCGGCCATGATCCGGTGCATCTCCAGGGTGTAGCCGCGGCTCTCGTGCATCCGAGCCAGGTAGTCGTTCGCGTTCTCGTCAGTCATAATCTCTCTCCAAGCCAGCCGCCGGGTAAACTTCCCGTTACAGCACCACTACCGAGCGCAGCACCTCGCCGCGCTCCATCTTGTGGAATGCCTCCTCCACGTCTCCCAGCCCTATGGTCTCCGAAACGAAGCCGTCCAGGTCCAGCCGGCCCTGCAGGTACAGGTCTATGTACGTGGGGAAGTCTCGAGATGGCAGGCAGTCGCCGTACCAGGACGACTTGAGGGAGCCGCCCCTGCCAAAGACCTCGATCATCGGCAGCTCGATGGTCATGTCCGGGCTTGGCACGCCCACCAGCACCACGGTGCCCGCGAGATCGCGGGCGAAGAATGCCTGCTCGTAGGTGGCGGGGTTGCCAACGGCCTCTATCGCCACGTTCACGCCGTTGCCGCCGGTTATCTCGCGAATGGCCTCCACCGCGTCGGTCCTCGTCGAGTTCACGGTGTGGGTGGCGCCGAAGCCCCTGGCCCATTCGAGCTTGCGGTCGTCTATGTCCACCGCGATTATGGTGTGCGCGCCGGCCAGCCGCGAGCCGGCGATGGCGGCGTCTCCCACTCCGCCGCAGCCTATGACGGCCACCGAGTCGCCCCGGGACACGCCGCCGGTGTTGATCGCCGCGCCCAGACCGGCCATGATGCCGCAGCCGAGCAGCCCGGCCGCTTCCGGACGCGCGCGGGGGTCCACCTTCACGGCCTGCCCGGCGTCCACGAGCGTCAGCTCGGCGAACGCGCCGATTCCCAGCGCGGGTGAGACCGGCGAGCCGTCGGCGAGGGTCATCTGCTGTCGCGCGTTCCGGCTGTCGAAGCAGTACCACGGCTTGCCGCGCAGGCAGGAACGGCACGCCCCGCAGGGCGAGCGCCACGCCAGTATCACGGAGTCGCCGGGCGACAGGTGGCCTACGCCGTCTCCGACCTTCTCCACGACGCCGGCCGCCTCGTGGCCCAGAAAGAAGGGGAAATCGTCGTTGATGGCGCCCTCGCGGTAGTGAAGATCGGTGTGGCACACGCCGCACGCCTTCACGCGGACGAGCGCCTCGCCCGGCCCGGGATCGGGCACCAGTATCGTCTCCAGCGTGACCTCAGCGCCCTTGGCGCGCGCGATAACCCCTTGAACTTCGTTGACCATACGGGACCTCCGCCTGGGTATCTTTAGGCTTTAGTTGGGGCCGCCGTTCGGGCCGAACGGGCCGCGTGGCCGCGGACCGCGCAGCCTGGGCGTGCTATGCATCCGAGTCCCCCGGTGACGAGTCTGGCGTGGCACGGGGGCCGCGCGTGTCGCCCGCGCCGCCGGACGGCGTACTCTGAGCGTGCGCTGCTTTGGCCGAAGATTGGCGCGCACCGCCGATGAAGTATCCTAAAGCATTGCTGAACCTGCTGCCAACCGGCGCGGCCTCGGGGCGGCGGGAAGTCTGCGGCGGCGGCGGCTTGCGGGCAAGCAGGAACAGCACTCCTCCTATGCAGTTGAGCCCCGCGAGTATCATGAAAGCCAGTGTATAGTTACCATAGATGTCGTGCAGGTAGCCCGGAAAGACAGGCGCGGCCAGCAGAAGCACGTTCATCGGGACCTGCGATATGCCCATGATGGTGCCGAAAGAGCGCCGCCCGAAGTAGTCGCCGCGGATGGAGATGGTGAGCGGACTGCGGCCGCCGAAGCCAATGCCGAACAGCACCGCGAAGGCGAACGCCATCCAGGTCTCCGTGGCGTAGGTGAGCACCAGCAGCGCCGACGCCTGAACCATGGTGAAGGCAAACAGGCCCACGTTCTTGGGAATGCGGTCGCCGACGTAGCCGCCGATAACCTGGAAGATCATGGAGGACACGGTGTAGGTGGACACGACCCAGGCTGCCTGCGGCAGAGTGAGGCCCTGGTCCGTGAGCAACGGAGCCAGGTGGGCCATGATGGCGATGATGGCCATAGAGGTGAAGCCGTGGCCAATGGCGATGAGCCAGAATGCGCGGGTGCGCAGCGCCTGCGAGGGTGTGAACTCGGCCGACGCGGTAGTCGCGGCCGCCCGGCCCGGCCTCTCCCGCCGGCCCTCGGAGTCTTCAGGACGTTCGCCATCCGGCATCAGGCCGTAGTCTTCGGGCCGGTTGCGGATGCCCCTCGAAATCGGAAAGGCGAGGGCTATGGCAGTCAGGCCGATTATCATGGCCGTCATCCGCCAGCCCAGGTTGTCGGCCTCGGGGTCGACGGCCCACGCGATGGTGGGGATCAGGGCGAGCGCCCCAAGCCGCGCCACCGAGGCCGACCAGCCCATCGCCTTTGCGCGGTTGCGGTTGAACCAGTTGTTCAGCATCGCGTTGAGCGGGAGCCAGCCGCCGAGCCCCTGGCCGAGCGCCATGATGAGGAACGAGAGGTAGAACATCCAAAGCTCTCGCACCTGGGACATGAAGATGAAGCCCACACCCATGATTGTGAGGCCTATCAGCACCATGCGGCGGGTGCCTATCCGGTCCACCAGCCAGCCCTCTACCGGGCCGAGGATGCCACCCTCTATGCGGGTGAACGCGAACGCGAGGGATAGCTGGGTGCGGTTCCAGCCGAAGGCGCTGTCGAGGGCAACGAACCACATACCCATGGAGTGGAACAGCGGCACGCTTGTTATGATGTGGGTGAAGCCGGTTAGTGGCACGAGCCACCAGCCGTAGTAGGTGCCGCGGATGCGTTCGGCGGCCAAACTGAACAGACTGAGCAAGGCTTTGTCGGGTTCCCTCTACGCTTGGGCGTGGGATAGGCAGTGGTCGCACGCCGAACGTTCGCCAGTATACCACAGCAACGACGGGCGCTCCGCACACGTGGTCTGGCTAGCCGCGGCGGAATTGGCGTATACTTTGCAGTAAGTGAACACGTCTACAATCGGAGGTACGGTCGAAGAGATGATTATGGTTCGGCGAGTGTACATGCCCAGGCCGGGCGAGGGCGGCAAGCTGCTCAGGATCGTCAGGCAAATTAGGGCGGAGACGGCAAACGCGGGATTCCCACCGCTGACGATATACACGCAGACTCACGGTCCGCACGGAATGGTGGTCACCGAGCAGCAATGGGGATCGCTGGCCGCCTACGAGTCGTCCCGCGACCAGGTCCGGCAGACGCCGGCCATAACCGGCACGTTCAGCGAGGCCTACCCGCTGTTGGCTGAAACCCACGTTACGGAGATCTACCGCAGGGTGGAGTAGGGCAGACTCACCCCCATCCCCGTATCTGGTACGGGGCAGGCTCTAACCTTCCCCTATCGAGGGGGAAGGGACTTGCGACGGCTGTAACTGAAAGGAAATCGAATTGGCGACTCAAGAGCACATCGAGATCAGGGAGTTGGTCAAGGAGCGGTATTCCGAGGTGGCGAGAGCCGCCGACGGCTGCTGTGTGGACTCGTGCTGCGAGACGGAGACGAACCTGTATACGCTCGAGGAGGTGGAGGGGCTGCCGACGGAGGCGGTAATGGCGTCGGCAGGTTGCGGCAACCCGACCGCAATAGGGGCGCTGAACGCTGGCGAGACGGTGGTGGACTTCGGAAGCGGCGGAGGCATCGACTGCTTCCTGGCGGCCAAGGCAGTGGGGGCCGAAGGCAGCGTAATCGGCGTTGACATGACCCATGACATGGTGTCGCTGGCTCGCGCCAACGCGCTCAAGCTGGGCCTCTCCAACGTTGAGTTTCACCTGTCGGAGATGGAGAGTACGCCCATACGCGCCGCGAGCGTGGACGTGATCATCTCCAACTGCGTCATCAACCTGTCCCCGGACAAGGACGCCGTGTTCCGGGAGGCGTTCAGGATTCTCAAGCCGGGCGGCCGTGTCTACATATCCGACATGCTGCTGGTCAATGAGCTGCCCGACGAGGCCAAGGCCGACATGAGCAACTGGGTTTCGTGCCTGGGAGGCGCCGAGCCGGTTGAAGTCTACCTTGGAAGGATGCGCGCCGCCGGGTTCGACGACGTGACGATCACGTCGGACACGCCCTGGGAGGGAAGCGATCGGTGGGCGTCCTACGCGCACAGCATGAACGTGCTGGCCCACAAGCCAGGATAGCGCGCGCGCCGACTCGATGGGCAGACGTTACGGCGTTCGCCAAGTGCTGAAACAAAGTGGGAGAAGCGCCCTGTCGGGCGCTTCTCCCACTTTTCGTTCCGGTCCAGGCGCCTCGCTGCATTAGGCGACAGGCCGCCGTCGGTTAGACGTGGATTTCCTGTCCGTGAGACCCCTGCGGGGCATAGCTGGGGCTGGCGGTCTGGCCCCGATTGTCGACGCGCAGGGAGTCGATGCCCCGGCGCACCTGGCCGAGAACGTCGGCGAGGTGGGACTCCAGGCTGAAGAGCACTTCGCGAGCGTACTGGTCGGCGCCTTCTCTTCGCATTGCGGCGGCGATGTCGGACTCGCCCATGAAGCGCTGCGCGCGGCGCTGGGCGTCGTCGATGATCTGGTTGGCTTCCTGGCGCGCCTTCTCCCTCATCTGTTCCGCCTGGGCCTCCGCTGTCTTGAGTACCTCGTTCTCGCTGACCCTGGAGTTGAACTCGGTCTCCGCCGACCTGGTAAGGGAAGAGGCCTGCTGCTCGGCAGCGCCCTTGATGCGCTGTGCCTCGAGGTAGGCCTGGCTGATGATGCTGTCCTTCTGCTTGAGGATCTCGTCGGATTCCTGCATGTTTGCGGGAACCGAGCGGTCCGCCTGTTCGGCCATGTCGATAAGGCGCTCGAGCTGGTCGATCTCAACCATCACCTTGCGCCGGAAGCCGGGCATCCGGGTGCCCATGGCCGCCATTTGCCTCAATTCGTTGGTAACTGCGTTGATGCTGCTAATGATGCTCCCTCCTTGTTTTCGCGCTATTCCTTCGCCTATCGCTTTCGTGATGGTATGAGTTTGGCCTCGAGCGCCTCGGAAACGTGCGGCGGCACGAGGTTGTCGACGTTGGCCCCCAGCGTTACGACCTCTTTGATTCGACTGGAAAACACGAACTGGTAGTCCAGCGAACTCATCATGCATACCACGTCGATTTCGGGGTCCAGGTTGCGCCACATCAACGCCATTTCGAACTCCAGTTCGAAGTCGAAGCCTGCCCTGAGGCCTCTGAGAATGAACTGGGCCCCCTGGCGGTGGGCGACTGTCGGCGCCAATCCCGTGAACGGAACGACATTTACGTTGGGCAGATGGCTCACGCTGCGCTCGAACAGCTCCACTCGCTCCTGGGTTGAAAACAGCAGCGACTTCGTGGGCGGCGAGTCGTAGACGCAGATGGTCAACTGGTCGAACAACCGCGACGCTCTGGTGGCAATGTCGACGTGGCCGTTGTGTGCCGGGTCGAAGCTGCCTGGGTATATCGCATTAGCCACCAGTTTCACCTACCGCGTAGAACGTAATCGACGTGTCACCGTACCGTCGGCTATCCATTTGCCTCAAGCTGCCGTAACCATTCTCGAGCGGCTCGCTGCTGCGGTGTTCGGCAACCACCACGCCGCTGTCGGCCACCAGGCCCCGCTCGGCCAGTCGCGAAAACATCGCCTGCCAGAGCGCCGATTGGTAAGGCGGGTCGGCCAGCACCAGCCCGTACTCTCCGCAGATGCCGCCAAGCATCCGCTCCACCGTCCCACAATGGACACTGCTTCGCTTGTCCAGGGCCAGATCGCCCAGGTTGCGGGCCAACTGGCGGCACCTTCTGCCGTTGGACTCTACGAAGTCGGCCCAGGCCGCGCCTCTGCTCAGCGCCTCGATGCCGAGGGCGCCGGTTCCGGCGTACAGGTCGAGCACTCGCACCCCCTCTATGGCTGACCGGCCCAGAATCGAGAACATCGCGCCGCGTACCCTTTCGGACGTTGGCCGCAGACTTCGTTCACGGCCTGCGCGGATCAGTCTCCCTCTGTGCGTTCCTCCCGAAATCCTGACGCTCATGGGCCGCGTGGCCCTCCACCTCTGGCCTGCCACGCCGCTTCGCCCCAGCGCCGGCCGCAATAGCGATCGAAATGCGTGAGCCACGGTCAACAGGCGAGTGGCCGGGCGGGGCTCCGCGACGCTAACAAAGGTTAACAATGGCCAAAAGCATGATTAAAGCGCATTTTGGACACGTTTTTGACGAGTTAGGAACTCTTGCGCAGCCCGGGCGACTTGCGGGGCGCGGGCTCGAGGCGGTTTTACATTGACTATACGCCGGGTTAGAATAATTTGGCTTAGGGGTTGCTCAGAGCGCGGCGCGGACTTCGGGTTGCCGCCGCGCGCACAGGTCGGAGGGCTCGCGATACGCTATGCAGGAAGATAACGAATTGATGAGTGTTCGGCTGGCGAAGCTGGGCAGGCTCAGGGATAGGGGAATCGACCCTTATCCGCACCGGTTCAATCGGACGCACACCGGCGCCGACGCTGCGGCACTCTTCGAAGCCGCCGAGGCGCAGGCCGGCGAGACCGAGGCCCGCACCGGGCCGGTATCCGTCGCGGGCCGCATAGTCGCGCTCAGGGGCATGGGCCGGGCGACGTTCATCGACCTGCTCGACGGCTCCGGTCGCATCCAGGTGATGCTTCGCCGCAACGTGTTGGAAGAGGACTATGGCATACTCGAGGACCTCGACCTGGGAGACTGGATCGGCGTGAGCGGCGAGGTGTTCAGGACACGCGCGGGCGAAGTCACGGTTGAGGCGGGATCCCTGAGGGTGCTCTGCAAGTCACTGCGCCCGCTGCCGGAGAAGTGGCACGGCCTGGTGGACGTAGAGGCTCGCTACCGGCAGCGCTACCTGGACCTGATTGCCAACGAGGAGGCGCGGCGCACGGCCACGCTGCGGCCCCGCATAGTGTCGGCGATCCGGCGATTCATGGACGAGCGCGGGTTCCTCGAGGTCGAGACGCCCGTGCTGGTTCCCGTTGCGGCTGGAGCCATGGCTCACCCCTTCGTCACGCACCACAACGCTCTGAACCGCGACCTGTTCCTGCGCATCGCCACCGAGCTGTACCTCAAGCGCCTCATCGTGGGCGGACTGGAGAAGGTCTACGAGATAGGCAAGGTGTTCCGCAACGAGGGCGTGGACCAGGACCACAGCCCGGAGTTCACGATGATGGAGAGCTACGAGTCATTCGCGGACTACAACGACGTCATGTCGATGGTGGAGGAGCTCGTTTCCGGCGTGGCGACGCAGATTACCGGCAGTCCGGTGGTCGAATACGGCGAGCGGACCATCGACTTCACTCCGCCCTGGCCCAGGCTCGGATTCCGCGAGGAGGTCATCAAGTATAGCGGCATCGACTTCCTGGACTATCCGGACACCGAGGACCTGAAGGGGGCGATGAGGGATGTCGGCGTGGACGTGTCGCAGCAGGTGAGCCGGGGCGGCCTGCTCGACAAGCTCATATCGGCCAAGGTGGAGCAGCACCTCGTGCAGCCCACGTTTCTGATCGACTTTCCCATCGAGATGTCGCCGCTCTCCAAGAAGAAGGCGGACAGCTCCAGTCTGGTAGAGCGGTTCGAGGGTTACGCGGCGGGAATGGAATTCTGCAACGCCTTCACGGAGTTGAACGACCCGGTAGACCAACGCCAGCGCTTCGAGGAGCAGGAAGAGGTGCGGGCGGAGTTCGAGGGAGAAGAGACGGACAGGCTCGACGAGGACTTCCTCGTCGCGATCGAGCACGGGATGCCGCCCACAGGCGGGCTGGGGCTGGGAATCGACCGGCTAACCATGCTGCTGTCGGGTCGCCAGAACCTGCGCGAGGTCGTGCTGTTTCCGCAGCTTCGCACCAGGTAGTCTTCCGGTCGCGCGTTCGGTCCTCGGTTGGGCGGCAGTGCCTCTCTAGACAAAGTCCGCGCCAGTCGCTTCATGGCGGTCTTGAAGTATTGGTTGGCATTGCGGGAGCACGGCAGCGGAGGCATACGGGCCTATGGCGCGAACGGTTGACGTAGCGATTGTGGGCGGTGGCGTGATCGGGAGCGCCATCGCGCTGTACCTGGCGAAGCGCGGCTTTCTCTGCGAGCTATTGGAGCAACGCGAGTTCGGGTGGGGCGCGTCCGGCGCGACGGCCGGGGTGGTAGGCCCGCTGTGGCACGTTCCCCACACACACGAGGCTGCCATGTCGCTCGGCCTTCGCAGCTTGCGCGAGTTCCCGCGGCTCACCGGAGCGCTGGCCGAAACGGGCGTGTCAACCGGATACCGCCAGTCCGGCATCCTCAACGTCGCCCGAACGGAGTCCGACGAACAGGCGCTGAGGGACGGTCTCGTCTGGCAGGGCGAGCTTGGCCTAGGCGTTCGCTGGGTGGACAGTGACGAGCTGTTCGAGCTTGAGCGGCACGTCGCGCCGGGCGCGCTGGGCGGCGTCTACTCTCCCCAGGAGGGCTTTGTGCACGGCCGCTCCTTCGTGCGCGCAATGGCAAGCGCGGCGGCCACCGTGTTCGGCGCGCGGCTTGCCGAGGGCGTGGAGGTGGGCGGGCTGATCACGGAAGGCGACCGGGTGGTTGGAGTGCAATCGAGCGAAGGCCGTCTGTATGCAGATCACGTGGTGCTGGCGGCCGGTCCGTGGAGCGGCCTGGCGGGCCGTTGGCTCCCGCGGGGGCTGCCGGTAAGGC
The DNA here is from genome assembly GCA_965217705.1 of Dehalococcoidia bacterium. Taxonomy (GTDB): domain Bacteria; phylum Chloroflexota; class Dehalococcoidia; order Lucifugimonadales; family CATOSD01; genus CATOSD01. The sequence continues at coordinate 1,279,672 of CBDCJA010000002.1, forward strand.
CGGCAAAGGGCCAGCGTCTGCTGTTGCGCAAGCCCGGCTTCATGCCAACCATGCCCGTGCGCGACTATGGCCGATACGTCATGCCGCAGCCGGACGGCAGCGTGCTCGTGGCCGCCACCCGCCACGAGGGCGAGTTCGACAACCGCGTCACGGCTGACGCCGTGGGCGAATTGCTGGCTGACGCGGCGCGGGCGTTCCCTCTGCTGCGCGACGCGGAGTTCGCGGGGGCGATAGCGGGTGTGCGGCCCGCCTCCCCCGATGGCCTTCCCATCATCGGTCCCGTGCCCGGCTGGGAAGGGCTGACCATCGCATCGGGGCACGACTCGGCGGGCGTGATGCTCGCTCCGGGCACGGCCCAACTGGTGACGGACTATCTCGTGAGCGGCGACGCCGCCCCCCTGGAGCCGTTCGGCCTGTCGAGGTTCGCCGCGAATTGAGGGTGTGGGCCCTCACCCCCATCCCCGTATCAAGTACGGGGCAGGCTCTAACCTTTCCCCATCGAGAGGGAAGGGACAGAGATTGTGCAGGGCTAGACCCGCACCAGCCCCAAGGTGATCTCCTCGCCGTCGACGTTGAGGGTAGCCGTGTGCGCCCCTTCCGGCGTCGGCGCGTTCACCAGGTCGTCGCTGAGAGTCTCCCGCCGCACGTAGTCGCCGTGAGCGGTCAGCACCTCTCGCAGCGTGTCGCCGCACAGGTAGTAGACCACAATGTGGCCGGCGATGTCGAAATCCGCCTCGCGGCGAAGGTTCTGCACCTGGTGGACAAGCTCGCGGGCCATGCCTTCCAGCGCCAGCTCGCGGCTCACGGCGGTGGTGACGGCCAGGGTGTAGCCGCCCTCCGAGGCTATGGAGTAGCCCTCCCGCTGGGAAGAGTTCACCAGTATTTCCTCCGGCAGCAGGTCATAGCCGTCAACGTCCACAGTCTCGCCGGCCAGCACTTGCGACCGGACGGCTCGGGCGTCGGCGTTCTTGAGGCCGCCTATGATGTAGCGCAGCTCCATGCCGTACTTGGGGCCCAGCAGTGGCATATTGGCCTGCACGCTGAATTCCATGACCTCGGACTCGTCGTCGATGGTCGATACGCTCTTGACGTTCAGCTCGTCGCGCACCTGCTCGACCACCTGGTCCAGCCGGGCCGACTCGTCCGGGGAGCGCAGCACAACCAGGGCGTCCCCGAGCGGCTGGCGCACCTTCAGACTTGCCTTGCTCCGCGCGGCGCGGCCGAGGCTCGACAGCCGCATCGCGAGCCGGGTCGCCTCGGCCAGTTCCTCGTCGATCAAGCTCTCGTCGCAGACCGGATAACTCTCCAGGTGCACGCTCTCGCGCCCGCCGGCGCACTCCGGCACAAGGTTTCGGTAGATCGACTCCGTGACGAACGGCACGATGGGCGCGAGTAGCCTGGCCAGCATGACCAGGCACTCGTACAGCGTAGAGTGCGCGGCGAGCTTGTCTTCGTCCGCGTCAGACTTCCAGAATCGGCGGCGGCTGCGGCGGACGTACCAGTTCGAGAGGTACTCTACGAAGCGCTCGGCTACGCGGCTCGCGCGATCGGGCTCGAAATTCTCGAGGGCGTTGGTCATTTCGCGCACCAGCATGTTCAGCTCGGAGATGATCCACCTGTCAAGCTCAGGGCGGGCACCGACGTCCGGCGAAGGCGTCGAGGGGTCGAACTCGTCGATGTTGGCATAGGTTACGAAGAAAGAGTAGACGTTCCACAACGGAATGAGGAAGCGGCGGCGCACCTCGTCCGCGGAGCGGAAGCCGAAATTGACGTTCAGCGCCGGATTGTGACGTGAGTACAGCCAGCGCATAGAGTCCACGCCCATGCGTTCCGCGGCGTCCTCGAACCAGATGGCGTTGCCCTTGCTCTTGTGCATCTCGTCGCCGTTCTCGTCCCTCATCAGCGCGTAGCTGAACACCGTCTTGCACGGCTCGGAGTTTTCGAGCGCGGTGCTCATGGTGAGCAGCGAGTAGAACCAGTTCCGAAACTGGCCGGGGAAGCTCTCCGAGATCCAGTCGGCGGGGAACCAATCTTTCCAGTACTCCTTGTCCTGCCGGTAGCCCAGCGTGGAGAACGAGACGATGCCGGCGTCCAGCCAGGGATTGCCCACGTCGGTGATGCGGGACACGCGAGCGCCGCATTGCGGGCACTCGATCTTCACGGCGTCGATCCACGGACGGTGCGGAGAGTGGCCGCTGAACTCGTCCCATCCCTCGACAGCCCTCCGCTCCATCTCCTCTTCGCTGCCGATCACGTCGAAGTGGCCGCACTCGCACTTGAAAATGGGCAGCGCCAGGCCCCAGTAGCGCTTCTTGGAGATCATCCAGTCGTCCATGTTGCGCAGCCAGTCGAGCTCGCGTTCGAGACCGAACGACGGGATCCAGCGAATGTTTCGGGTCACGTCCGCTATCTGGTGGCGCAGGTCGTCCATGGAGATGAACCACTCGTCCACGAGCCGGAATACCAGCTCGGAGTCGCACCTCCAGCAGACGGGGTAGCGGTGCGAGTACTGTTCCAGCCGGTAGAAGACGCCCTTTTCGCGAAGGCTGTCGTAAATGGGCTTGTTGACGTCGTAGACGCTCATGCCCGTGAGCCGGTCGAACCCCTCGACGAAGTCGCCGAACTCGTCGAGCGGCGCGATGGTGGCCAGCCCGTACTCCTTGCCGAGCGCGAAGTCCTCCTTGCCCGCGCCCGGGGCAACGTGCACGATGCCCGTGCCCTCTGTCTCGCTCACGTCTTCCCACGCGATAACGCGATGCTCCACTCCTTGCTGCGCGGCCAACTCGTCGAACGGCCCGCTGTAGCGCCGGCCGACAAGTTCGCTGCCTGGCATCTCCGCCAGGGTCTTGGCCTCGCCGCGCAACAGTGGGAGCAGCGCCTTGACGAGGTACAGGGTGTCCTCTCCGTCGCGCGCCTTCACGTAGGTCTTTTCCGGGTGGACCGCCGCGGCCACGTTGGAGGTAAGCGTCCAGGGGGTGGTCGTCCACACCAGCAGGGAGGCGTCCTCGTCGACAAGCGGGAACTTGACGTACAGGCCGGGGTGCACAATCTCCTTGTAGCCCTCCGTCACGATCTCGTGCTCCGACAAGCCGGTGCCGCAGCGGGGGCACCACGGCATCACGTCCCGGCCCTCATAGAGCCAGCCGCGCTCGTGGCACCTCTTCAGGAACTGCCAGATGGTGTAGTTGTTCTCGTCGGCCATCGTGTGGTACGAATCGTCCCAGTCCATCCAGTAGGCGAGGCGCTGGGACTGCGAGGAGATGACGTCGGAGAAGCGGCGGACCCTCTCTTTGCACAGCTCCACGAACTTGTCTATGCCGTAGGCCTCGATGTCGCGCTTGGACTTGAAGCCAAGCTCCTTCTCGACCTCAACCTCGATCCAGAGACCCTGGCCGTCGAAGCCGTTCTGGAAGCGCTGCCTGTATCCCTGCATGTTGCGGAACCGCAGGAACAGGTCCTTGTATGTCCGGCCCCAGGCGTGGTGCACTCCCATGGGGTTGTTGGCGGTGATCGGTCCGTCGATAAACGAGTACCGCTTGTCCGCTCCGGAGTTGCGTTCTCGGTACTTGTGGGGAATGTCATTCTCGTCCCACCACTGCAGTAGCTCTCGCTCGAGCGCGGGGAAGTCAACCCTGGCATCGACCTGCTTAAACATGTTGAAGACCTCGATTGTCGTAGTGTCGGCGCGGCGGCGCGGAGCCGGCTTCATCGCAACAAAAAAGCCCCCGCCCCTAAGGGACGAGAGCTGTGTCGCTTCCCGCGGTACCACCCCAGCGTTCCCCGCCGTACCATTCGGGCGGCGGGGCACTCGATTTGCCCGGCGGCGCTCCGCGCGTCCGGGCCGCCCGGCTAACGGTGGGCGAGTCCGTCGGCGCCTACCGCCGCGCCGCTGGCCGGGCAGCCATGTGCCCTGCGGCACCGGATTCGGGCCGAGGCTCGGGAGTGATGTACGGCGCCGCGCTCCGCGTCCGCTCTCACCACAGGCCTCTATCTCAGGGCCTGCCCGGACTCGCTGTGCGCCCGCTTCGCGCCTACTCGTCTCCGTCTTCGCCTTTGTACAATGCGTTGGGCGACGCCCCCTTGCGGAGCGGCTCGCCAGGTTAGAGGATAGGGCAGAGGCCGCTCTCTTGTCAACAGACGTGACAGGGATACGAATCGTCTGCAGTCGTTGAATGCGTCAAGATAGAGGACGCTTCACCCTTTGCCGTTGCTTCTCCAGTTTTCCATCCTTAGTTAGCCTCTTGTGCATCGACAACCGACTTAGGGAACCTCTGAACAACTGAGGGTATCTCGTTTGTGATGGACAGTAAGTGGACTGTCCGAGGGGTTTCTTCCTCCTACGGTGTGTCGATAGAGGTCTTGTGGTCCTGAAACGGCTCCGCTAAGGCCTATCTACGTTCGTTTGTCCAGCTTGGGCGCACTTCGCCCTCGTCAGGCTGCCAAGTACCGCTCCGCCCTTATCAAGTTCGTCATCCCCAGTAGCAACGTCAGTCGTTGCGTGTTCTTTGCCAACCCTCGGTAACGCACCTTGGCGTATCCGAAGTGCCGCTTCACGTACAGGAACGGATGCTCCACCTTCGCCCTGGTCGACGCCTTGCGCTTCTCCATAAGCGCCTCATAGCTTCCCGGCTCCAGTTGCCGACGTCTCCCGGGTCTCATCGCTACCTGCCAGTCCACATCCAACTCGCGATTCTCCATTCGCTTGTCGACTCCCTGATACCCCGCATCGCCCCACACTCGATTCTCCCCGCCGTGCAGCAGCCGGTGAGCCTCCGTCACGTCATGAACGTTCGCGGGTGTCGTCGTCACGCTATGTACTACTCCCGTCTCAGCGTCCGCACCGATGTGTACCTTCATCCCGAAGCGCCACTCATTCCCCTTCTTCGTCTGACGCATCTCAGGGTCTCGCTTACCTGCACGATTCTTCGTTGACGATGGCGCCTCGATGATGCTCGCGTCCACGATCGTTCCCTCCCGAAGCCGCAGCCCCTGGGACTCCAGATGACGGTTGATCTCCTCGAACAGACCCTGTCCCAACTCGTGCTCTTCCAGCAGATGGCGGAAGTTCAGGATCGTCGTCTCGTCCGGGAGCGGGCCCGACAGCCTCAACCCTACGAACCGTCTCACCGACTCGACCTCGTAGAGCATGTCCTCCATACCAGGATCACTGAGGTTGTAGAACATCTGCACGCAGTGAATCCGCAGCATCACAGACAACTCATAGGGTCGCCGGCCCCGGCCTGCCCTGGGATAGAACGGGCGGATGCGTTCTGCGAACTGTTCCCACGGGATCAGACCGTCCATGCGCTCAAGGAATATCTCCCGCCGGGTCTTGCGCTTCTTGCTATCGTATTCCAAGTCGGCAAATGTTGGCCGGTCCATCGTGTCTTCACCCCAAACATCTCTGCTTTGTGTATGGCATAGTACTATGCCACAATACACCAGACTTGTTCAGAGTATCCTTAGTTTCCACTGGTAAGGATTCGGCGAATCTCAGGCACTAGCCCTTCGACTTCTATCATGTCTTTAAGCTTCTTGGTGAGCTTGTATGTTACCGCCTGTCCTTCCGCCATTCGTACCAATGTGCCCGCTCTGTTCTCAGCCACTACGCCCTTGCGCCACATGTTGAATACAACGTGATGTGGGCAGATTCCTAAGTACAACAAATAGTCATACATTCGGTCTAACCGGACATGATTGAACTGGAATGTCCCATTTGCGCCGAGTGAGGCTGTTTTGACCTCAAACCGAAGGTCGCCTATACGCAAGTCAACTCGCGACGTTCGACCACCATTTCCTGCTCCAATCCCGTGCTCCGACAGATAGCGTCGAATAAACTCTTCGCCAATTTCGCCCCGATTTGTATTGCCGAGCATTCGGTAGCCAATCAAGGGCGAGTCTTGCCAAATGTCTCTTGGGGAGTGCTCTCGAATAATGGCCTGTAGCAAATCAACGGAGGTGATTTCGGCGGCTCCCATGCTCCTCGACCTTCTCCTCTCTTCCAGAACACCAGAAAGTACGAGTGGTTCTTCCGAGCATGGACTTGCCTCACAGTCCGACTTACGCCCGGTTTGTTCTTACGCACCACAACAAAAAGGTCTTCCGCCACAAATCCTATACGCTCGTAGGATTGTAGTATTTCGACGTGCGTAAACCTCTGGCGATTTGAACAAACTTCGTCTTGACACTTTACAATCAGGACGCCGTTCTGTCGCAGAACCCGGTGCGCTTCAACTCCAGCCTCCTCATACAGAGCCAGCACCACCTCATGGTACTTCCTATTGGTTCTGTTGCCGGTGCCGTTGTTTCTATAGTGGCGCTCGAATGCGGGCTGGGCCGTATGCGCCGTCCCTCCGGGCGAGTGCATGTACGGTGGATCCAAGACTACACAGTCTGTTACTCCATCATGGTAAGGCAGGGCTCTACAATCGACACCGTCCTGGATGTCAGTAGCAAGAACTTGGTACTTGCCCTTCGGGACATTCCTCCAGAACACTCCTTGCCCATACGTCACATCCGCAATGACGCTTTGCGGAGCGACGTACAGGCTCAAGACTTGAGGGAATACATCCTCATTTCCTCCCACATAGGCGCTTAGGACCAGGTCATTTGTGGGCGCGCCTTTGCGAACGCGTCGCTGGGAGGTCTCTTGCCTGCCGTGCATAGCTGACGCCTCCTGGGTCTCCAAAAGGGATCTCTGTTCAGTGGAGTCAAGCACTAGCAGCCCGTCCGAGAAACACGATAGGCGGGTGGTCGGGGGTATAATAGGCGCAGTTCAGTAGCGGGGAGTCGGCGATGAGCAAGACCTACCGTCCCTATGATCCAGACCAGCAGTTGCTTTTGCCAGCGGCATTGCGGGAGTGGTTGCCTGACGACCATCTGGCTTACTTCATCTCCGACGTCGTTGACCAGTTGGAGCTGTTGGAGATCACGGCCCGCTACGAGCGGGAGAGTAGAGGCGGGCCACCGTATCATCCGCGGATGATGGTCAAGGTGCTGCTCTACGGCTACTGCGTCGGGGTGGCATCTTCCCGACGAATCGCCCAGCGGCTCCACGAGGACATAGCCTTCCGGGTACTGGCGGCGAACAACACGCCGGATTTCCGCACCATCTCGGACTTCCGCAAGGACAATCTGGATGCGCTGTCAGGCCTGTTCTTGCAGGTATTGGCGTTGTGCCGGCGGGCGGGTCTGGTGAAGCTGGGTCACGTGGCGCTGGACGGCACCAAGGTGAGGGCCAACGCATCCAGGCACAAGGCGATGAGTTACGGTCGGATGAAAGAGAAGGAAGCGCAGTTGGCGGCGGAGGTCGAGGAGTTGCTGCGACAGGCCCAGGAGGTTGATGACGAAGAGGACCGGCGGTACGGACAGAGCAAGCGCGGGGACGAGTTGCCGCAGGAGTTGGCTTTTCGGGAGGGGCGGTTGCGGAAGATACGGGAAGCGATGGCGGCGTTAGAGGCCGAGGCGCAGGCGGCTGCGGAGCAGGCCGAGGCCGCGGGCAAGGGCCATTCGGGGGTGCCTGAGGATAGAACCCAGCGTAACTTCACCGATGCTGAGTCGCGTATCATGCCGGCGCCGGGCGGACGGGACTTCCTGCAGGCTTACAACTGTCAGGCGGTGGTGGACAGCGGCCACCAGGTGATCGTGGCGGCTCAGGCCACCGACCAGACTTCGGACAAGCAGCAGGCGGTGGCGATGGTGGAGGAGGCCATCGACAACGTCGGCGCAGTGCCCAAAGAGGTGTCCGCCGACGCAGGTTACTACTCTGCACAGGCGGTTGAAGGTCTGTACGGGCTGGGCGTGGACCCGTTCGTCGCGCCGGAGCGGACCCGCCACGGCAGAGTTGTGCCGCCGGCGCCCCGGGGTCGCATACCCAGTCATCTGTCTCCCAGGGATCGGATGCGCCGGAAGCTGCAGACCAAACGGGGCCGGCAACGCTACGCTCTGCGGATGCGAACGGTGGAGCCGGTGTTCGGCCAGATCAAGCAGGGCCGAGGCTTCCGCCAGTTCCTGCTGCGGGGCCTGGAGAAGGTCAGCGGCGAGTGGTCGCTGATCTGCACCGGCCACAACCTGCTCAAGCTGTTCAGGTTTGGGGCGGCTCAGCCTCGTGAAACGCCGACCAACAGGTTTGCCGCAAGTGTCCCGAACATCGTCAGGGTGGTCAACACAGTGAGGCGTACGAAACTATTGGTCCGTCAGTGGCTGCACCCGGCAACAACAATTGTCGCCGTCTAAACTCGCCTGTACCAAAGGCCCGTTAGCCAATCCTCAGACGGGCTGCTAGAAGCGTCCGAGCAATTGCCAACTACGGTGGAAGCAAGCCCAGTTGTCACTGTTCTTCAATTCCGCGGCAAACACTAATGACTCCTTCCCCTTCAACATCGCCCTATAGCTTTCAATACGCACTCTTGGCAGCATGTAGACCCTATAATAGGTTGCCGCGATCAATTGTGTCAAAGTTGGTCTGAGACCAGATGCCGAGTGAACCTAGTCGATGGTCGATTAGTGGGGCCTTCACCGCGTCCCAAAGGGCACTTCCGCCAAGGCGGAGTTAACTATCCCAGAATGAGGCCACGAACTCGACCCAACAAACTCAAGAACCATTCCGACTAACGTTCAACAGCGCGCAACCGCATTGCCGCGGTACGCCTGCTTTGCTACGCTGTTTGACCGATTGTCCATCTAACGATGTTTGGCATGTTTCAAACGGAGATGACCCGAAATGACCTCGATACCCCACTTCAGACCCGCCTTGTTCGAGTTCCTGTCGGAACTGACCGAGAACAACAACCGCGAGTGGTTTCAGGCCAACAAGGCACGGTACGATCGTGACGTCCGTGACGCGCTCGCGAACTTCGTCGCCGACTTCGGCGAACGGTTGCAGGAGATCAGCCCGCACATGGTTGCCGACCCACGCCCGTCGGGAGGCTCGGTGTTTCGCATCTACAGGGATGTCCGTTTCTCAAAAGACAAGAGCCCGTACAAGACGAACGCGGGCATCCACTTCCGCCACGAAGTGGGGCGCGAGGTTCACGGGCCGGGCCTGTACCTGCACCTGCAACCGGGCAGCGTTTTCGCGGGGACAGGCATCTGGCGTCCCAACTCCGGCACTGTCGGCAAGATTCGCGACGCTATCGTCGCCAACCCCGGCAGGTGGACTCGGATTGTGGGCGACGAAGGTTTCGCGTCGGTGTACTCGCTTGAGTCCGAGTCACTCAAGCGCGCGCCCAGGGGCATCGACCCGGACCACCCGCTGATAGAGCATCTCAAGCTCAAGTCGTTCGTGGCCGCCACCGGCTTCACGGAAGAGCAGGCCTGCTCGCCGGACTTCATAGACGTGTACTCGGATGCCTGCCGGACGGCCTCGCCGTTCGCGGAGTTTCTCACTACCGCAATAGGCCTCGACTGGTGACGGTCGGGGCCGTCGCGTGCGGGCGGAGCCGTGCGCATCCCCCGCCGTGCAGGTGGCGAGGCCGGTCGTTTGCCTTGACCCTATGTTGCCTTGTTGCTAGAATGTGACGAATTTCTCAGAACATGGGGCGTGACATGCTTGTGATCGGCCTTACGGGTGGTATAGGAACCGGCAAGTCCCTGGTTTCCCGAATGCTTCAGGAGCACGGGGCCACCATTATCGACGCCGACCTGGTGGGACACGAGGCCTACACGCCTCACACGGAGACGTGGCAGGTGGTGGTGGACACCTTTGGCGACGTGCTGGCCGAAGACGGCCAGATCGACCGCCGAAAACTGGGCGCCATCGTGTTCAGCGACCCCAAGCAGCTGGAAAAGCTGAACGCCATCATGCATCCCCGGATGTACAAGATGATCGAAGAGCGCATCCAGGGCCATCAGGCCGGGGGCGCCGAAACGATCGTCGTAGAGGCCGCGATCCTCATCGAGGCCAAGTGGACCCCCTTGGTGGACGAGGTCTGGGTAACCACCGCGCCCGAGAACCAGGTGATCGATCGCATCAAGGGGCGCAACAACATGGGCGAAGATGCTGCCCGAGCGCGCATCAACTCGCAGATGTCGTCTGAAGAGCGGGTACGGCACGCCAACGTGTCGATCGCCAACGATGGCTCCATGGACCAGCTAAGGGATACGGTGGATGGACTGTGGGATAGCCGCGTGTCCACCAATCAAGGAGAGTAGCGACAAACAATGACCTCAACGACCAGGACGCTATACCGCAGCTACATCATCGAAGAGTATCACCTCGTCAACGAGCCGTACTACGTGCCGACCAGCGATGAGGTAGAGCTCTTCGAGGCCGCCTATATTCAAAAGATTCCTCTGCTCTTCAAGGGCCCGACGGGTTGCGGCAAGACCCGCTTCGTCGAGTACATGTCCTGGAAACTGGGCCAGCCTCTGACGAAGGTGCGGCCCGCCGACGATCAGGCGGCCACGGACTCCAACGGCGCCAACAACCTGCCGCTGGTGACCATCGCCTGCCACGAGGACCTGACCGCGAGCGACCTCGTGGGCCGCTACCTTCTGGAGGGTGACAGCACAGTGTGGATCGACGGCCCGCTCACTCGCGCCGTCAAGGCCGGCGGCATCTGCTACCTCGACGAGATCGTCGAGGCGCGGAAGGATACCACCGTGCTCATCCATCCGCTCACCGACCACAGGCGCATGCTGCCGGTCGAGAAGAGGGGCGAGCTGCTCGAGGCAGCCGACGGTTTCCTTCTGGTGCTCTCGTACAACCCCGGCTACCAGAGCGCGCTCAAGGACCTGAAGCACAGCACTCGTCAGCGCTTCCTGGCGATAGAGTTCGACTACCCGCCGCGGGACATCGAGGCCGAGATCGTACGCCACGAGTCCGGCATTGACGCGGGCACTGCCATGCAGCTCGCCAGGCTAGGCGAGAAGGTGCGCAACCTCAAGGAGCACGGCCTCGGAGAGGGCGCCAGCACTCGCTTGCTCATTTACGCGGGCAAGATGATCGCCCAGGGCATCACCCCGCGCCGCGCGTGTCAGGTCGCCGTGAACTGGGCGGTCACCGACGACGCCACGGTGCAGAGGAGCATCGAAGAGCTAATCTTTTCGATTTTCGAGTAGGAGCTTGCCCCGGTCCATGCACCCTTCGTCACCGCCTCACCTGAGCGGACTGGCATAGATGGAACATTCGCCGATCCCGGAGGTCCGTCGGCTGCTGTCCGAACACGGCGCCAAGGAGATCGACGACGCCTCACTCGCGCCCGCGGGCGTGATGATCCTCATCTATCCAAAAGACGGTGAGTTCTGCGTCCTTCTCAACAAGCGTTCGGAGAAGGTGGAGCACCACAAGGGCGAAATTTCCTTCCCCGGCGGGGGCAGAGATCCGGAAGACGACTCGCTCGAGGACACCGCGCTCCGCGAGACCCACGAGGAGATGGGCATACGGCCCGAGGACGTGCAACTGCTGGGGCGCATCGACGACATGGCCACCCGCAGCCGCTTTCTCATGCGCCCCTACGTCGGCACGATTCCCTATCCTTACGACTTCCGGCCTTTCGAGGCCGAGGTCGCCGAGGTGCTGGAGGTGCCGCTCTCGACCCTGATGGACGAAGCTAACTTTAGGGAAGAAGTCAGAATTGTCGACGGCGAGTTGTCCTACTCGCCGGCATACGCTTACAACGGTCACGTAGTTTTCGGAGCAACCGCGCGAGTTCTCAGCCAGTTCTTGGACTTGCTCCAGGCGGCGCCCAGTCAGCTCAAGGAGGCCCTGTGGAACACAAGCCAGCCCTGACGCACGAAGATATCAAGGAGGAAATCGGCCGCTTCCCGGCCTCTGTGCTGGAAGAGATGGAGCGGGCCGAGGCGGCGATGCCCAAGTCCATGACGCCGGCGCAGAGCCGCGACTGGGCGCACGCGGGGCTTGAGATCGCCCAGCAGACCGTCCGCTCATGGGAGTCCGCCGCCCAGTACTACAAGGTGAGCCCCCAGGTTATCACCTACATGCCCTTCAACTACTTTGTGAAGTGGACGGAGTGCGGCAGCGCCCTGTGCAGCGAGTCCCCCACGCTGGCCACGGCCTACTTCCTTGCCAGCCCGGGATCGATGGCAAAGCTGAGGTCTCGCCACATAGAGAGCTGGTCCAAGCTAGGACGTTCGCTCTACAAGGGCACGTGGAAGTCGAGCACGCTGGCTTGCAAGTTCTTCGACAGCAGCCCGGCTCTGATGGAGAGCCTCACCTTCCAGGAGCTGGAAAACTTCGTCGCCTTTCTCGACGCGCTCTCCCACCGGTCCTACGACCTGGCCTCCGAGTGCATCACGCAGGGCCAACAGCTGTTCCCGCTGATTGGCGACGACAAGCTAGCCTTCATCTCGCTGGCGTCGACGCTCACGGAGACCGGCTGGCGGGAGGTGAAGAGCTTCTTCGACGCGGGCACCAGGGCGCTGCCGAGGATCGAACCCGACCAGCGGCTGCGCTTCCTGCAGCTTGCCGAACAACTGGTGAAGAACGGCGGGTCGAACATCCCCGCCGTCATGCTGGACACGTCGCAGGCGCTCAGCCAGCTCGAAACGGACGACCATTCCCAGGTTCTCAACATGGCTGAGGCGCTGCTCACCCTGTCGCCGCCTTCAGTTCCCGAATTCATCAAGTCGGCCCCGTTCGCGCTCGAGAACATCAGCATGCCGCAGATGGAGAAGTGGTTCGAGGAGGGCGCCCGCATCCTGAAGCAGAACCCGGACGGCGGGTTGGCCTACTTCAAGATCGAGTCGGCCCATTCCGAGGCGGTGCTGGAAGCGCTTTCGTCCAGCGTGGAGTTCACGCGCATCAAGGACATCATGGAGATGTACTGTCGCGCGCTCGCGGGGGCGGAAGTGAAGCTCTCCGCCTCTGAGGAGCTTGTCGAGAAGAACATCGGCTGGGTGTCGGGCGAGTCGCCCTCCACCGAGGGCTCGACGGTGTACGTGCCGGTCGCGGTGGACCGCTATCCGAGCAAGGAAGAGAACTTCTCCTGGTTCAAGGTTGTCTCCACCCACCAGGTTGGCCACCTTGAGTTCGGCAGCTTCGAGTTCGAGTTTGACTCCGACCTGGAGGCCGCACTGTTCCAAGACCTGCGCCACGAGCTGGAGACTGCGAAGGCTCAGCGCGCCGAGGAGGACCGCCTGGACCGTCAGGAAATGCAGATGCCCGATGTCGATGCCGGTAGCCTGGAACAGGGATGGGTCACTGATATGCAGCGGTTCTTCAACCTGTTCGAAGACCGCAAGCTGGCGCTGGACATCTTCACGGTCGTGGAGGACAACCGCTTGGACGCGCACATCAAGCTCGACTACCCGGGCATACGCCGCGCCTACAACCAGGTGCAGGGCGACTCGCTCACCACGCGGCCCGAGATGCAGTCGCTCCCGATGCGCGAGGCCTTGCTGGAGTTCCTGGTAAGGCTCAGCCTACAGCAGTACAAGGACATCCCCGTGCCCGAGGACTGCGTGGACGAGGCCCGCCGCGTCGCACGCATCGCACGGCGGATGCTGCACCCCGAGGCAGACGTCGAGGATGCCGCGGAGGCCACGCTCCGGATATACGCCATCGTGTCGCAGATTCCCAACGAGGAGGTGCCGCCCGAGGAGTGGGAGGACGTGGACATAGACGAGGAGGACGAGAGCGAGCAGTACCAGGACTCCGAGGAGATGATGGAGCTGGTGCAGCAGATGGCCATGGGCACGGAAATGGACATGCGCCCCGACGACGAGCAGGAGTACGACTCGGTGCAGGAAGTGGACTACCGGGGCGACTTCAAGCCTGAGCTGACCCAACTGCTCTCTCAGCTTCGGATGCAACCGCAGGACCAGCCGGCCGACGGCTCCGGCGAGCCGATCACCCAGGAGATGCTCGAAGAGTTGCTGAAGAACAGCGCCGAGCTGGACCTGCAGGCCGTGGAGGGCGAAATCCAGGACGCCAGCGGGCTGTTCGCCAACAACCTGCTCAAGGAGGCTGGCGTCAACCTCGAGCAGACGCCCCAGTTCGGCCAGGGGCCGCTGGTGCACGTCGATGAGGAGGGCGCGGCGCTCGACCCAACCGAGCCGCAGACGTTCGTGTACGACGAGTGGGACTTCCGCGCGGAGGACTACAAGCCGCGGTGGTGCATAGTGCGCCAGAAGGTGATGCAGGAGGGCGACCCCGCCTACTTTGGCTCGACACTCGCCAACTACGGATCACTGGTGACCAGAATCCGCCGGCAGTTCGAAATGATGGTGCCGGAGATGTTCCGCAAGGTGCGCAAGCTGGAAGACGGTGAGGATATCGACATCGACGACCTCATCGAGTTCATCGTGGACATCAAGACCGGCTCCAGCCCCAGCGACAAGTTCTACTGGCGGCGCAACAAGGTGCAACGAGACGTCGCGGTGGCCTTCCTTATTGACACCAGCGCGTCCACCGCCGAGGCCATCGACGACGCTAAGCGCACCCCGGACGACTGGGACGCGCCCGACGATCCGGTCGAGTACATGGTGTGGCTGCGGACCCGCCGCGGCGAGGCGATGCGGCGCACCTACAAGCGCATCATCGACGTGGAAAAAGAGGCCGTGGTGCTCATCATCAACGCGCTGGAGGCCATAGGCGACGTGTACGGCATTTACGGCTTCTCGGGCTACGGACGTGAAAACGTCGAGTTCTACACCATCAAGGACCTGGAGGAGAACATGTCCGACAGGGTGAAGAAGCGCATCGACCGCATCGCGCCGCTCCACGCCACGCGCATGGGCCCGGCGATTCGCCACGCGACCTCAAAGCTCGCCAAGCAGGACGCCCGGACCAAACTGCTCTTCCTCATCAGCGACGGCCGGCCCCAGGACAGGGGTTACAGCCGCGAGGGTGTGGAGAAGGAGTACGCCGTCCACGACACCAAGATGGCGCTGGACGAGGCCAAGCGGAAGGAGATAAACGCCTTCTGCCTGACCGTCGACAAGAACGGCCATGACTACCTCAAGACCATGTGTACCGACATGGGATACGAGGTGCTCGACGACATTTACACGCTTCCGGAGAGGCTGTTGTACCTGTACAAGCGCCTGACGATGTAGTGCAGGGTTGAAGAAGACCTTCTGAAGGCAGAAACGCCGCCCCGTCCATGGGGCGGCGTTTCTTGTGCTTTCCAGAATGGCCTCAGTCACGCAAGCTCGGGAGGAGGCTCGTCGAAGTGTACGCTGTCTCTCTCGGCCTTCTTTCGGCGCTCGTTCCAATCGTGCCACGCGGCGTTCGCTTGGGTTCGCCCCAGTTCACGCCCCTGCTCGCGCCCTTGCTCGCGCCCTTCCGCGCGGAGTTGCTCCTTGAGCGGCTCGACCAACTTAACCCTGATGTAGTTTGCAAGAACCATGGGCAACTGGACCCCCTCCATGATTGCGACGGTAGTTACGGCAAGTGCTAAACCGGTAACCGACACACCTTCCGCGATTGACAGCAACACCTCTACAGGGTGCGAGTCGCCGCGGTTCTCTATCTTGTACCATACTATGGCGCATGTCGCGAGCAGGTGCAAGATGCTGAATAGAGCGAAGTAGGCGACCCGCCAGCCGGCCGGTATGCTCCAGATAGATTCCCTGCGGTCTTTTGATTCTCCACTTCGCTCAGCGCCGCTCATACGACCATAATCATAACACGGACTTCAGACGCCAATCTCCGCCATGCCCGCTTCCCGCCGGGCGTCGTTTATGTGGTCCAGCACACGGACGCTCAGGGGAGCGAGCTCGTAGCCCACGTCCGCCAGCATCCGGGAGTTGTCCACCAGGTAGACGTGCGGCACGAACCGGTCGCCCAGCCTTATGCGCGCGTCCGGCAGGTGTTCGCGCACGAGCGCGGCCATCTCGCCCACGGTGGCCAGGTGGCCGCCGCTGTGGTACACGTGGTGCCGCAGCGAGTCCGACAGCGCGACGCGCACGAAGATTTCGGCGGCATCCTCGGCGTGAATCAGCGCCGACTTCTCCTCCGGGTGGAACGGCAGGTCAACGGGCCGGCCTACCGCCGGCAGCGAAATCAGCAGGCCCCCGATGAGGCCGGTCATTCCGGTTACCCTGCCATGGCCGAATACGGTGGCTATACGCACGCCCCGGAGGTCGAGGCCGTAGCGCTCCCGGTACGCCCGGGCCGAGACGTCGTTGGCCAGCTTCGTCATACCGTAGACGTTGACCGGGGCGGCCAGGTCGTCTTCCAGGATGGGACGTTCCCCGAATGGCTCCTGGGTGCCGTACACGGCGATTGAGCTCGCGTAGACTACGCGCTCCAGCCGGCCGTAGACCGCCGCCTCGAAGACGTTCGACGTACCGATTATGTTGACCTGCATACCCAACTGGGGCCGCGTCTCGGTGTCCGGGGGCAGCAGCGCGGCCATGTGTATCACGCGATTCACGCCGTAGGCGTCAATGGCCTCCAGAAGCTGGGGCAGGCGGGTCACGTCGCCACGGTAGTGGTCGACGCTGCCCGCGATGGGTTGCAGCGCCGTCCCCGGAGGGGCGAGGTCGAAGCAGACCGGGTGCTGGCCGCGCTCCACCAGCTTTCGCAGGATGCGCGCCCCGATGAAGCCGTTGCCGCCGGTAACCATCGTAGTCATCGCAAAAAACCTCCGGCGGCGGCTAGAGCGGCTGCCAGTACCTGCGGCCCTGCTGCCTCACGACCCGGCCGTAGCTGACGCCGGGGTGGAAGTGCCCTGCGGCGACGACCACGCCCTCGCCCTCTGCGCGCGCGAGCACTGCCTCTCTGCTAGCGGCGCTGGCCGCCTTGTCCGTGTCCACGCCGGCGCACCAGTCCGGGTTTTCGATCTGCTCCTTGGCGTGGAGCAAGTCGCCAACGATGAGCGCCGTCTCCCCCTGCGAGGTCACGGCGATCACCTGGTGGCCTGGCGTGTGGCCGGGGGCGGGCAGGGCGGTAATCTCCTCGGTTACGGCGTGCTCGCCCTCGATCAGCTCCAGCAGCCCCATATCGTGAAGCGGCACTACGTTTTCCTTCACCTGCGGAGCGGTGTCCAGCACGTCGGGCTGGGTGAAATGGCGCCAGTCCAGAGCCGGGGCGAAGTAGCGGGCGTTGGGGAAGTTGGGGACGGGGGCGTCGCCGGACAGATCTACGTTCCAGCCCACGTGGTCGGCGTGGAGGTGCGTGTGCACCACCGCGTCCACGTCGCCGGGCATCACGCCCTTGGCGCGGAGCTGGTGCAGCAAGTCGCCCGTGCGGTTGCCCCGGGTGGGATGCGGCCCCGGCCCCATGCCGGTGTCGACCAGGACGACTGTGCCCTTCGTCGCAACGAAGAAGCAGCCATAGTACAGTTGCAGCATCCCGTCCATCAGCGCGCCCTCGTACGGCCCCCAACTCTCCTCGGGCACGTCAGGAAAGAACTCGGTCGCCGCCCTGGACGGCGGCACCATGTCCAGCACGGATACTATTTTGGCGTCGCCCACGGTTATGCTTGCCGGCATTGGTCTGCTCCTTGACATGGGTCCCTGCTGAATCGGTCCGCCTGTCGGCGGCTTCAGGTTAGATGGAGTAGTCGAGCGGGGGCATGAGGAATTCGTACCTCTCGGCGTCGCCGTACCCCTCCATCGGAGAGGGCGAAATGCCCTTGCTTTCTATGGAGGCCCTTACGATGTCCCTGGTGAACTTGCCTATGGAACTCTCGCCCAACACCTCGTCGATGGGCATCCAGACGCACGCCTCGATCTCCTCCTCCTGCATGACGATCTCGCTGCTCTGCGGGGAGAGGCGACACACAAAATATATGTCGGACTTGCCGTAGCGATAGCCGTGCCAGTGTCGGAAGCACACCAGAGATTCGAAGCGGGTCCTTATGCCCGTCTCTTCGTAGACCTCGCGGACGGCGGCATCTGAGACGTGCTCACCCGGCCGCAAGGCTCCGCCCGGCAGCTTGAAGGAAAATCCCTTGCGGCTTGGGTTCCACTCCTTGTACCGCTCGGATACGACCAGAAGCTCGTTAGCGTCGTTCACCACCACACCGCCGACGCCCACGTAGTGCGTGGCGTACGGGGGTATGAATGCGCCCGCCTCGAGGGGCAGCGTAAGAAGCACGCTTGAGGCGTCCGCGTGATGGTACGTGAAACCGGCGTCGACCGCGACCGGCACCAGGGCGGCCTTGGCGATCGGCACCACTAGCCAGACCACCTTATAGTCCTTGGCCCGCCACGCCTCCAGGGAGTGAGCCAACTGTTCACGGAAGCGTTCAGCAGGGCCGCGCAGTGCGTCGGGGTCCACTTCCACTCCACCGAAGGGATTGGGCGCAGCTTGTATCAGCTCCATGGTAATGCCCTCACTCGTCCAGACTGTATTGCACGGCGGTAGAGGTCACTCGCCCTTCATTGGCGAGCTTCTCGAGATGGGTCGTAACGTTGCGCTCCGCCGACTGGCGCAGCCCGCGCTTCAGGTTGCGCGGGTAGATGTCTCGCGTGATGTCCTCCACCTCGGCCAGGCCCTTGGCAAGCGCATCCAGCACCTGCCGCTCACGCTCTTCCCTGTGGTCGATGTACCACTGCACGAGCCGTCTGCCCCTCGGCGGCGGTACCACTGGGCCGTGGGCGGGACATACGGTGTCGTGGGCGAACGTCGTCAGCAGTTTCAGCGACTTCATATAGGACGCCAGGTCCCGAACCGTCGAGGAGGACGCCCCCAGAACGGTATCGCCCGTGAACATCGCCCTGTCCTCTTTCAGGTAGTAGCAGACGTGATCAATCTCGTGGCCCGGCGTGAACAGCGCGCGCAGCGTCGCGCCTCCACCCGTGCGGATGACTTCCCTCGACTTCAGAGGCACTACCGTGCCCTTGCCGACCATCTTTTCCATGCGCTCGGCGAGCTTGGGGTGGCACCGAATCGGCGCGCCGGTGGCGTCGTGTACGCGGTCCGCGCCGCCGACGTGATCCTGGTGGCCGTGCGTAATGAGAATGCTGTTTATCTTCGGGCGGCCCAGCTCCTCGTAGTAGTCGAGGATCATCCCGGTCCATTCCCTATCGTGCTCGCCGGTGTCGATGATAGTCATCTCATCGTCGGGGTCGCCGACGAAATAGTTGTTGCTGCCGCCGGGATGAGCGATTCCCCCGTCGTCGATGTGCATGACGTAGACGTGCTCGCTAATCTGCATCGTTGACCTTTCGTAGGGGTGTCTTTGTTCGCCGCGGCGCGCCTCACGCCGTTCTGCTTGCTACTCCGACGAGCCGCGCGCCCTCTGCAGCGCCTCGAGGACCTTCCTGGGCGACATGGGCAGCTCTGTCATACGCACTCCGACGGCGTCGTATATGGCGTTGGCCACGGCGGCCATGGGGGGCACGATCGACACCTCTCCCACGCCTCGCACACCGTAGGGGTGGCCCGGATTCGCAACCTCGACGATTACCGTGTCGATCATGGGAAGGTCGAGCGACGTGGGCATTCTGTAGTCCAGGAAGGTGGGGTTCAGCATCTGCCCCCGGTCGTCGAAGTAGTATTCCTCGTTGAGCGCCCAGCCGATGCCCTGAACAGCGCCGCCCTGCATCTGGCCTTCCACGTAGCTGGGGTGAATGGCCTTGCCCACGTCCTGGATGGCGGTGAAGCGCAGGATGTCCACCTTGCCGGTGTCGGGGTCGACCTCCACGTCGACAATGTGGAACGCGAAGGCGTTGCCCACGCCGCCCGGGTTGACCGTGGCGCGGCCCACTATCGGCCCGCCTGTGCCGTTAAGCTGCGCCGCCAACTCCCCGAAGGTCATGCTCAGCTCAGTGTCCTGCTTGTGGCGCAGCTCCCCCTTGCCGTACTCGACCTCGTCAGGGGACACGTCCCAGATGCGGGCTGCGCGTTCGATCATGTGCGCGCGGACGTCCTGGGCCGCCTCGTAGCACGCGTGCCCCATCTTGAAGGTCACGCCGCTGCCGCCCGCGCCGGAGCTGTAGCCAATGGAGTCGGTGTCGACGATAGAGGGCTTCACCAGCTCCACCGGGATTCCGAGCGCCTCCGCGACGTGCATGGCCATCGCCGCGCGGCTTCCCCCGATGTCTGGCGAGCCTTCCACGAGACTTACGGTGCCGTCGGGGTTGACGCTGGCGACCGCGCTCGCGGGCCCCGAGCCGTTGAACCACGCGCCGCTGGCCACGCCGCGACCGCGGCTTGGCCCCTCCAGGGAACTCTTGTAGTGGGCGTGCTCCCTGGATGCCTCCAGCATCTCCACGTTTCCTATGCGCAGGTACACCGGGCCGGCGGCCTGGCGTGTGCCCTCCCTGGAAGCGTTCAGCAGCCGGAACTCGATGGGGTCCATGGAGAGCTTTTCGCACAGCTCATCGACCACAGCCTCGGCCGCGAATGCGGCGGCGGGCGAGCCCGGAGCGCGGTACGCCGCTGTCTTCTGGGTGTTGACCACCACGTCGAATCCCTCGATCAGGACGTTTGGTATGTCGTAGGGGCCCAGCATGGTGCGGCAGCCCGACGGCACCGGCGAGCCGGGGAAAGCGCCCGCCTCGTAGACCAGTCGCGCCTCGGCGGCGGCCAGCTTGCCGTCGGCGGTCGCGCCAATCTTGACCCAAATGCGCGAGGCGGAGGTCGGCCCGGTGCCCTGGAAGACCTCCGCGCGGGTCATCGTGAGCTTCACAGGCTGGCCGGCCTTGCGCGACAGCGCGGCGGCCACCGGCTCCAGGTAACAGCCGCCCTGGCCCTTGCCGCCGAACCCGCCCCCGATCTCCATCGGCACCAGCTTGACCCGCGAAACGGGGATTCCCAGTATTCGCGAGGTGTGGTCCCTCAACGCGAAGTGGCCCTGGCTGCTCGTCCAAACGGTCACGTAGTCGTCGTCGCCCCAGTAGGCGGTGGCGGAGTGAGGCTCTATGTAGCCCTGGTGGACGGACTTCGTGCGAAACTCGCGCTCCACCACCACGTCGGCCTCCTCGAAGCCTCTGTCCGGGTCTCCCATGCGGAACTCGAACCTGTTGGCGAGGTTGGTGGGACTATCCGAGTCCGCTTCACCCCATCCGCCCGCGCGGGACGCCGCGCTGGACATGGTGAGCAGCTTCTCGTGGAGGATCGGCGCGCCCTCTTCGAGCGCCTCGTCGGCGGTGAGAACGGCGGGCAGCACCTCGTAGTCCACGTCGATGAGCGACAGCGCCTGCTCTGCCTCGTGGGCCGAAACCGCGGCTACGGCAGCCACGGCGTGACCGGCGTAGAGCGCCTTCTCGCGGGCCAGCACGTTGCGGCTGTAGAAGCCGTAGTTGAGATTGGAGCCTTCCCGCGCCTCGGCGGAGATTTCGGGCAGGTCTTCGGCGGTCACCACGGCGCGCACGCCCGGCAGGGCGAGCGCACGGCTCGCATCGATTGACCTGATGCGGGCGTGCGCGTGAGGGCTGCGCAGCAGCCGTGCGTGCAGCTCGCCGGTGGCCTGGGCGTCGGCGGCGTAGCGCGCGCGGCCGGTCACCTTTTCGTAGCCGTCGTGGCGAATGGGCCGCGTGCCGACTACGTCGTAGTCCTGGGTGGAGAGCACCACGTTTGGTTCATAGGAGATCATAACCGTACCTCCTGCGGTGGGGATGCGCCAAATGTACCACAAACCGAAATGCAAGGGGGCGCGGCGGCATTCGGAAGAGGTCGCCCGCCCGCAGCACCCGGATTGCTATCCTGGTCGTAAAGAGAGGCCCCGCAGTTCTCTTGCGGGGCCTCTCGGCGTTGGCTTTGCCGCGCGAACGGCCGCGGCCCTCAGCTAAGCGTTTACTGGCGAGGCGCCTGCACCGGGGCCGGGTTCACGAGGTCCATCCCCAGCGTGCCGGGGAACATCGCGGCAATCTCCTCCACGGACCAGCGTCCCTGGGTGGAGAGCGTCCTGACCGGCTCGGGGTTGCTCATCAGCGAAACCTCGCCGCCCGTGACGTGGAACACCTGGCCGTTGACGTCCTTGGCGGCGTCGGAGGCCAGCCAGGTCACCATCGGCGCTATGTCTTCCGCCTCGCGGCGCAGCCGGATCGGCTGTGCCCCGGACGCGCTCTGTATGCCGCTCGCGGCCCTGATCTGGCGCGCGCTGTCCGGCACCGTCGCGGTCATGCGGGTTTCCGCGCCGGGCGAAATGGAGTTGGCCCGCGCGCCGTAGCGGCCCATGTCGCGAGCGAAGCAGCGCGTGAGGCCGGCGATGCCGTCCTTCGCGGCGCCGTAGTTGGCCTGCCCCGAGTTGCCGTACAGCCCGGACGTGGACGAGAAAGTTATCAGGCAGCCGCTGCGCTGCTGACGGTAGAGGATCGACGCGAACTTGGCGACCGAGAACGTGCCCTTCAGGTGGACGGCGATCACGGCGTCCCACTCCTCCTCGGTCATATTGAATATCATGCGGTCTCTGAGTATGCCCGCCGGAGTCACCACGATGTCCAGCTTGCCGAAGCTATCGACCGCCGTCCGAACTATGTTCTCGCCGCCCTCCATCGTTGCCACCGAGTCGTAGTTGGCAACCGCCGTGCCGCCGGCCGCCTCGATCTCGCTCACCACCTGATCGGCTGGGGCGGCGGCTCCGCCAGAGCCGTCCACCGCGGCGCCAAGGTCGTTCACTACCACCTTCGCGCCCTCTTCGGCGAACAGCAGCGCGATGCCTCGGCCTATGCCTCGGCCCGAGCCGGTTACGATGGCTACTTTGTCCTTGAGCATGTCTCCCATATGTTGCTATCTCCTGAAGCCGGTTGAGTGAGGCTGGATCTGGTCGTCGCGCCTACTGCCTTGGGGGTTGAGCCGGCGAGGGATTCACCAGCCCCTGCGTCAGCTTGGTGGGCGCGAGCCTGCTTATCTCGTCCAGGGACCAGCGGCCGTTCTTGAAGATGGTGCGGATCCTGCGAGGCTGGGACATCAAGGTTATGTTGCCGCCGTAGACGAGAAAGGTCTGCCCGTTGACGTTGCCGGCGAGGTCGCTCGCCAGATACGCCACGAACGGCGCGATGTCGTCGGGTTCCATGGTCTCCTGCTCAGAAGGCAGCTGGTCGGCCTGGCCCTGGCGCGCGATGTCGGGGATCGTCGCGATCATGCGGGTGTTGGCGCGCGGAGCGATGGAGTTGGCGGTTACACCGTAGCGTCCCATGTCGCGGGCGACCACCTTGGTGAACCCGGCGATGCCGGACTTGGCCGCGCCGTAGTTGACCTGCCCGGTGTTGCCGACCAGGCCCGACTCGGAGCTGAAGGTGATGACTCGCCCGCTGCGCTGTTGCCTGAACACGATGCAAGCGTACTTTACCACGGAGAACGTGCCCTTCAGGTGAACGGCAATTACCGCGTCCCACTCCTCTTCGGTCATGTTGAAGACCATGCGGTCGCGGAGGATGCCGGCGGGCGTTACCACGATGTCCAGCTTGCCGAAGGCGTCGAGCGCGGCCTTCACGATGTTCTCGCCGCCATCCATGGTCGCGACGGACTCGTAGTTGGCGACGGCGGTCCCGCCCGCAGCCCTGATTTCGCCCACGACCTGGTCGGCCGGCGCGACGGATTCGCCGGTGCCGTCAACCGCGCCGCCAATGTCGTTTACGACAACGCTCGCGCCCTCGGCGGCCAACGTCATGGCAATGCCGCGGCCGATTCCCCGGCCCGCGCCCGTGACGATCGCCACCTTCCCGGTCAAAGTGTCTGCCATGTACTCTCCTTTCGGCTGTTCAATACTTCAAGCCGCGGCAGATTTCTTCCGCTAGAATTCCCTATTGGGTCCGCCGGCGAACGGCGCCAGCGTCCGCCTGCGCAAGAGCAGAATGTGGTTTCCTCCGGCTAGGCTACCGGTCGCGCACGGCGCAACGCGCGCGTTGCGTCGGAATCAAGACATCTGGAACCCGGCCACGCTCGAGCAGATTTCGACGCATGGTGGGTGGTGTTTCGTCCGCCTGCGTACCTTTCAGGTCAGCGTACCTTTGGGGATCCTCAGCATTTCGGCGGTCTGCACACCCCCCGCGCCCCCTACGTCCTCTTTGTATCGACGTATCCACGCCTCGGTCAGGCACGGCGGCATTATAGCACGTTCGTGTGGGGGCCGTTCATGAATCGGGCTATGCATACAGGTGGTGTCTCGAGGGTCAATTGGAAAATACGCGCCCTATTGGGACAGCGAGACTCGATAAGTTCCGATCCAGCTTAACATCGACCTCACTACGACGAAGTACGTGCCGTCCAGCTCTGGCGTGAATGTCGCCACCGAACTATTGGCGCCTGAGTTCCGCTCGCCAGTCGCAACCATCCTGGCCCCGCTGTCATATATCAGCGCCCGTTGGAATGCGAGCGGGCGCGCGCCTTCCCCTCGAGTTGCTTCCACCGTGTAAGTCGTTCCTGCCACAAGGTCGGCCCTGAACCAGTCGGAGTCGCCACTGTAATCGATTTTGGCATCCTTGCTTTCCCCTACGGTTATCGAGTCGTGGGTGGTGGTGTTGTCCGGCTGGCAATCATCCTCCATTTCCACAACGAGGAGGTCATAGGAGCCGGTGTCATCCGCGAACCCCCTCGCTGAGATGTAATAAACACCTGCGGATTCGGCGTAGTAATGGATGCGGGCCTCAAACCGGTGCCCGTAGGGGGTGGCCAGGGTGCCCCAGATGTAATTCTCTGTGCCATCTCCGGTGTACAGTCCTATCAGTATGGGCTCGGTCAGGGTCCGGAGATTTCCCGTGGTGGCGCTCTTCAGCACGATGCGGTACATCTGCTCTGCTTCCAGGGTGACCTTGATCCAGTCAATGTCGTCCGGTTCCCCGATGACCCCACGGAAGTGGTACCTGCCCCTCTTCCCAGAACTCTTGGTTGACGGGAGCACCTCCGCGGCGGCATCGGTCGATGAATCGGCGGATGCTTCGTCCTCGTAGCTTACGCTCAGGCGATAGCCTCCGGCGGCGCCGGCGGCCCCTCCTACCACGACGTAGTAGGTGGACCTGGTGGCCTTGGCCTGTCTCTCCGGTTTGGGTTCGTGATACACCTCGGAGGAATTGGAGCCCTGACCTCCAAGGAAATCTGCCGTGTTTCCCACCGGGACGGCGGTCCCGTAAACCAGCTCGAACAGTCCCAGCAGCCTGGGGTCCGCAAGGGCTCCGTTTCCGTTGTCCACGCCCTCCAGGTCGAACCGGTAAAGCTCGTCGGTCACTAGGTCCAACGCGACAACGGCAAACTCCTCGGGGCTCGTGATGTCTCCCGTGGCAGAGCCGCCTACCAGCACCCTCTGTGCGGAGTCGGTGTTCACCCGGGAGACGGTCAAAGTGTGTTCCTGGGTGTCCCCGTCTTGCGCAGTGACCGTTATGGTCACGCCGGCGGCCAGGTCCGGGATTGCCAGCTGATGGCCGTCGGTGGCCGCGTCGGCATCGGCGCCACCGTAGCTCGGCGTGGCCTTGAGCTGCGCGGCTGTCGCTGCGACCGTAGCCTGGGTGGAGCTGCTCGCCACGGTTGCGTACCAGACGCCGTCCGCGTTAGAGCCGGCCGCCTCCATGCCGTCAACCACGACTTTGCGCAGTTTCGTGTTGTTGGAGGCGGGCATGTTGTAGGAATATATCTTCCCGTCCTCGCCGTCCGCAACCCACATTGTCTCGCCATCCGACCAGATGTCGGTGGGGTTCGTATTGCCGGCAGCGTTCAGGCTCCGGAAATCTCTCTCCTGGTTGAACTCGGATTCCGGGGAGTCGTAGGCAGTAATGAAATTCCTGTCCGGGTCAACTGCCCACATGGTCAACCCGTCCGACCAGATGCCCGCAACATGGTGCTGCCCCGACGGCTCCATCAAGACATAGTCGAGCGCGGAAACTCTGTCGCCGGAATCAAAATCGTAGGCTTCCAGCGCAGGGACGCTTGTATTCATCACGGCGAAGGTTCCATTGGATAGCCAGAGCGTTTCGCCATCGGACCAGACGCCGTAGTAGTCATCGTCCTCGTCCCCAAACTCTCCCATATCTTTCGTCTCGTCCCGCGCTCCGGTCTCCAGGTTGTAGGCATACAGCTTCCTGTCGTCGTTATCCAGGACCCACATCGTCGTGCCGTCGGACCAGATGCCCTTCGGGTCGGCGTTGCCGGAGTGCAGGGCGATGTCTCGGTCGGAGTCGTGCTCCCCGGTCGCCAGTCCGTAAGCGTGGAGCTTGAGGTCGTCGCCTCCGGACACCCAGATAAGGGTCCCATCCGACCAGATTCCGCCGGGGTAATCGCTGCCGGATCCCAGCACATCCTCGAGGTCCTGCAGGACGGCCCATTCGGTCGAGGCGGTGGAGGCGCGGTTGATGGTGAGGGTGTATTCCACGAGTGTGGCCCCGTCCTGGGCGCGGACCACTATCAAGATAGTGTTGCTACCAACTTCGAGGTTTATCTGTTGCCCTTCTGAGGCGCCGTCGGCGTCCAGGGGGTCGGAGAACACGGTGCTTTTGAAGTGCCTTGGTACGGCGGCCAGGGTCACCTGACTCGTCGAGCTCGCCACCTGGTACAGGAATTGGGTGGCTCCAGGGACCACTCCCGGAACAGCAGCGCCGTCTACGGTAACGGAGCGAAGGTCGGCGTTGTCGGACACCCGCATGTTGTAGGTGTAAACCTTGCCGTCTTCGGTGTCCGATACCCATAGGGTCTCGCCGTCGGACCAGATGGCTCCGGGGTTGTGGTTGCCTGCGCCGTCGAGAGTGCGGTAGTTATCCCCCTGGCCAAGGCTGACCTCGCTCTCAGGGGAATCGTATTCCCAGACGATTTCCCTTCCGGTCTCGGTGCCCACCACCAACATGGTTACACCGTCGGACCAGATGCCCGCGACGTAGTCATGCGCCGACGGCTCCATACCGGTATAACTTAGCGCAGGAACCTTTTCGCCGGTATCGAAATTGAAGGCCTCAACGACGGGTCCTATCTTGTCGGAAACCCAGATGGTCTCGCCGTCAGACCAGATGCCATAGTAATCGGCATCCTCATCGCCGAGGTCGGTGAAGTCCTTTGCCGAATCCCGCGCCCCGGATTCCAGATTGTAGGCGTAAAGGTCCCGGTCGGTGGAGTCGACCACCCACATGGTCTCGCCGTCGGACCAGATTCCCTTCGGGTCGGCGTTGTCCGAGTGGAGGGCAATGTCCCGGTCGGACTCGCGTTCCCCGTTTGACAACTGGTAGGCGTAGAGCTTGAGGTCGTCGCCCCCGGACACCCAGATGAGGGTCCCATCCGACCAGATGCCGCCGGGGGATTCGCTGCCGGAGCCTAGCACATTTTCCAGGTCTTTCAGCACGGTCCAAGCGGTCTCGACGTGAGACCCGCGGTTGATGGTGAGGGTGTAGTCCTGGGTGTTGACCCCGTCCTGGGCGATGACAGTGAACTCGATGATGTTACGGCCGACATAGAGATCCACCTGGTGGCCGTCGGTAGTGTCGTCGGCGTCGGTGTAGTGGAGACCCCTGATGGCGACGGTGGCCTGTGGCTGCCTGGGTTCAACCTCCAGGGTAACCCTGGAGACCTCGTTTCCCACGCCCAAGGTGTATTCAGTGCTATCCGGGTTCACTCCGGGAACAGCAGTGCCATTCGCGCTGAGGGAACTCAGGGTGGCGTCCGACGTCGTTTGCCGCTGCCGAGGATTCTGACCGTTGCCACCGTTGTCTCTAGTGGTGGGCGACTCCTGCCGCTGTGCCGGCTGTAGGTCGGACTGAGGGGCCGGTACGGAGGCGGCCGCCGGGGCCGCTGGGGTCTCGGCGTTGGCGTAGCTGGAACGCTCGCTGAGGCCAGCCGCGTTCCTGGCCTTTACGCGGTAGACGTATCTGGTTTCAGTTGTAACCGACCCGTCATTGTACTCGGTGTCCGGGGCGCCTGTGTCATCCTCAATGGCGACGAATTCCCAGGCGCCCCGCCCGTCGCCGTAGGTATCGCCGTCCCGGGAACGGCGCAAAACCTGGTAGCCGGTGATGCTGCCGTCCTGAGGGTCATCCCATTGGATGTTTATTGAGTCGTGAGAGGCGGAGGAGACGGTCAACCCTGTGGGCGCCTCGGCGACTCCAGAGGTCTTCGCGTTCGCGTAGCTCGATCTCTTGCTGAGGCCGGCGGAGTTCCTGGCTTTTACCCGGTACACGTACCTGGTTCCTGGAGTAACCGTTGTGTCGTTGTACTGAGTGTCCACGGTGCCTGTGTCGTCGACGATAGCGACGAACTCGCGGGCTCCCTGCCCGTCGCCGTAGGTGTTGCCGTCACGGGAGCGGCGCAGCACCTGGTAGCCGGTGATGCTGTCATCCTCCGGGTCGTCCCAAGCAATACTAACGGACAGGTGTTCCTCTGAAGTTGCGCTCAGGCCGGTGGGCTGTGCCGGACGCGCCTCTTGCGCCAGGGCGACGCCTGAGCAAGAGGTTGTAAGACCGATCGCAGTTATCAGGCACAAGTACCATACAGGCGCAAAGGCTGCCAATTGAACAACATTTCTGACGGAAAACCTGGGTAATCTGAAGCGCATTGCAATACCTCCCACCACAAAAAGTCGCCCAAGCGTACAGGCGTTTTCGCTGACGGCGGCGCCGGCCTACCTATAAGAAATCGACTGGAGCAGAGTACCGCCATAAACGAAACTCTATCTATGAACAGTGAATAAGGAGTGAATATGGTGTGCAATATCTGCATAAACTTATGACGTTCTTATGGAAGGGTTGTGAAGGTGTGAGGGAGCTAACTTGTAATCTGCTCCCTCAGATGTCCCATAGCGGTGCTGAATTGCTCTTCGATGTCGTCAACCTCAGCTACGAAAGGGGCTTCAGCCGGCCCCTGCCTTCCCACAGCCCTTGACACCGGCCGATACTTCCCGCAACATCCAAGCTGGCAATAGGGTATATTTGTAAAATCCGATGATCTGTTTCATAATTCCCGCAAATTCACCACATTCAGAGGTAGACAATGAGCCTTTCACCAGAGAATGCAACAGCCACCGAAACAGAAGTGCTCAGGAAAGAAAACAACGCCCTGAAGGTCCGGCTTGCCAGATTGACCGAGGCAATCATCAGCATCTCTGATAACCTCGATACTGAGGGGGTCCTGCAGGATGTCATCGACAGCGCCCGGGAGCTGACTCATGCCCGGTACGGTGCGCTTTTGACCTTTCACCCTTCCGGGGGTATTCACCATTTCTACACTTGTGGCCTCTCGCAGGAAGAACGCGAAGCCATAACGCAGCCTCCCCAAGGGCTCGGTCTCCTGGGATTCATAAACAGGGCCAAGGGCCCCGTCAGATTGAAGGACATAGCTACCCACCCTGAGGCCGTGGGGCTTCCGGAAAACCACCCCCCCATGAAGACGTTTCTGGGAATGCCGATCTACCATCGAAGCGAACACGTCGGCAACCTGTACCTCACGGAAAAGGAAGGAGAGCAGGAATTTACGCAGGAAGATGAAGACGTTGCTGCAATGATTGCCGCCCAAGCCGCCTCGGTAGTCTCCAACTTCCGCAGGTATGAAGCTGAGCACCGGGCGAAGGCGGACCTGGAAACTCTGATGGAAATCTGCCCCATCGCGGTTTCAGTCTTCGACGCGCGATTGGGCGTGATCTCCTACATGAACCAGGAGTCTCGACGTATTTTGAGAGCGGTTGCGCCTTTGAGTGACGACCTCGACGACATTTTTCAATCTCTGAAGTTCACGCGGCCTGACGGGAGGGAGGTTTCCTTCGAGGATCTTCCGGGCACCAGAGCACTTCAAAGCGGCGAGACTACGATTGCTGAAGAGATAGTCGTCCACCTGCCGGACGGCAAGACGCTTACCACTTTGACAAACTGCGCTCCCATCTTCTCGGGATCAGGAGAAATTGTGTCCGTTCTCACAGTAATGCAGGACATGACGCCTCTGGAGCAACAGGAGCGAAGGCGGGCTGAGTTCCTGGGGAAGGTCAGCGAAGAGTTGCGAACGCCCTTGACGACCATCAAGGGATCCGTATTCGCACTGCGGAGCATTTTGGAAGCGATGTATCCATCAGAGCCAATGCAGTTGTTGCGTATCATCGACCAGCAGACAGACTTGATGCGCAGCCAGATCAATAGTTTGATAGAACTGACCCAGATTGAGACTGGAACACTATCCGTAATCACCGAACCAGCGGACGTGAGAAGACTGATCGAACTATCCTGTGGAGAGTATCTGAGACACCATGCCGAGATTACCATCCAATTGGATATCGCGGAAGGGCTGGCTATGGTCTTGGCGGACAGGCAGCGAATCAGCAAGGTTTTGCACAGTTTTCTCCGCCAGGCAGCCAGATACTCGAGCGAGTTGTCCCAGGTCACAGTGTCTGCTTCCATGGTCGATATCTACGTCGCAATCTCAGTTTCTGTAGAAGGCCGATTTGCCCCGCCCGAAAGAGTGTCTTTTCCGATCAATGCGACTGAGCATGCGAAGGTGTTCAAAAAAGCGACACAGGCCCACACCAAGGCAGCCGAGTTGGTGTCCCAACGCGACGGATTAGCGATGGCCTTTTGCCGTGGTGTTGTCGAGGCGCACGGAGGCCGAATCAGGACGGAGGTCGACGAGCAGAAAGGCAGGCTGTCTCTGACCTTTACTCTCCCATCAGTGGAAGAAGGAGAGATTATATCCGCTGCCACAGCGGAGATTTCCGGTGAGTCCTTGCCGGTCTCTCCGAAGAGGACTCGGATCCTCGTCGCAATCGAAGACCCCAGATTGCTGGGCACAGTTCGCAAAGTGCTACATAACGCCGGCTACGGCGCTGTATTGTCAACCGGACTACACGATGTTGAACAACTCGCGTCGTCGGAAGGGGCGGAGCTGATCGTCCTGGACATCGCCGGTAGAGAAGAGGAGTGCTTTCGCATTTTGCGGCGTGCCGGGAAATCGTTGCACGTCCCGGCCATAGTGCTCTGCGAAAGGGACGATGAGAATTACGTAGTGCGCGCTTTCGAAATGGGCGCGGACGGGTACATGGTGAAACCATTCTCGCCCACCGAGTTGGTCGCAAGGATCAGAGCGACCCTGCGAAGGACGACCGGCGGCCGCGAATCTGACGAAAGCGAGACGTTCCAATTGGGTGACGTTCTGATCAATTTCGATGAACGAACTGTCTATGTGTCAAGCCAACCGATACAACTGACGGCTACGGAGTACAGACTGCTCACCGAACTCGCCAATACCGCGGGCAAGGTCCTCATACAGGACAGGCTGCTCCACAGGGTCTGGGGGCCGGAGTACACTGGGGACCCACAGCTTCTGCGTTCCTACATAAAGTCCCTTCGCCAGAAGCTTGGAGACAATGCGAGAAGTCCCAAGTACATCTTCACCGAGCACGGCATAGGCTACCGTATGGCGAAGCCTTCTCCCAGGGCCAGGCATCGCGTACTCGGGAGTCCGTAACCCCGAGACTCGGCGGCGGCAGACTACTCTTTGCCAGGCCGACCTCTAGCTCGGGTACTTGCTGAACATGATGAAGCCGCTGCTGTCGGGCGTGTTGCAGCCCGCGAGGGCGGTCTCGGCTCGTACCGTTACCTGCCGCGCGCCTGCTGTGCCTCGGAGCTGCTGAATGCCGTCAGAGTAGAGGGCGGCGCGGTTACGTCCCGTCCCGTTGTTTCCTCCGCTGGAGAGGAAGGGATGCGGCCCTTCGACCCTGATGTCGTCGGCATAGAAGTCGTGGGCCTCTCCCCATTTGACGCCGTGCCACTGGAAGCCCTCCAGGAACTGCTGGGTGAACGTGAGGTAACCGTCGTACGGATTGAAAATATCGACATCCCCGGGACCCAGGCCGGAGCCCTCCCACATCTTCCGTGCGAGGCTGGCGACCGCCTCCTGGTGCTCGTCCAGGGTCGCCATGGTGCTCCTGCCCCTGACGTTGTTCTGTGCATGATTGAGGACGTAGACCGGCTTCTGCCTCAGATCCCTTGCGCGCTCGGCGGTGGTGAAGATGAAGGCCACGCAGGTGTTGACCGGCCGGTCACAGTCGTAGATCAGCAGCGGCTCCTCGACCACGCGCCCGTTCAGGTATTCCTCCCGCGTTAGCTGATAAGGCTCGTGCAGAGCGTAGAAGCTCCAGGGTGTCATCAGGCCGTTTCTTCGCAGGTTCAAACAGAGGGGAGCCAGCGCGTCGTGGGACGTGCCGTACTTCTGGCAGTACTGAAGGAAGACCACCAGGTTGTTGAACATTGCGCCGCTCTGGTATCCCCACGGAATAGAGAATGCGCTGTTGCCGGGGGCCTCATCGCTGATATTCTGTGGGTTGTTGTGCCCGTACCGACCTGCGAGGTTGACCATCGGGTACCACACCAAGGCGGTCTCGCATAAACCGTCCCCGACCGCCTGGGCGGCCAGGCCCATCATCGGGCCGATGTAGGGAGAGTCGGACTTGAGATACTTTACGTTCTTTAGACCCAACTCTCTCTGTATCCACTCCGCTGAAGTGTAGGTCAGGCCATCTTCGGTGTCGTAGGGAGGGTCGAAATAGGGGCGAGGCGCCCAGGTCTGTTCAGCACGGGTCTCAGGGCTGGTGATAAGCCCGTCGATGTCGTCCAGCGACAGGCCCGCGTCCGCTATTGCCTTGAGGCATGCCTCCTTGGTCAGGCCGCCGCAGCTCCTGTCCATGGTCACGCCGTCCCAGCGCCGGTCCATGTGGGACTGGCCCCAGCCCACCACCGCGACTTTGCCCCGGTGTTCCCAGACTCCCATGCCTTCCTGGTCTCTCATCCAACCTGTGTCAGCAACCATATCGGCTCCCTCATGCCTAATGCGTTATCGACCGAGTCCTTAGGATTCAGGTGGGCTAGGTGACCACCCGCCACTCGTGGACCAGCTGGCCGGTGCTCGTCTCTTCGAAGATCAGCTCCACCTGTGCTCCGACTGGGACCTCACCTGGCGGTGTGCCCGGAAGGTTTGACAGGAAGTTGATGCCCGGGTCCTCGTCCAGGGTAATCACCGCGAAGTTGATGGGCTGCGCGGACTGGAACCCCCTGATACGGGAGTCGCGTAGCACCATGTACACGTCGATGTGTCCTCTTCCCTCCACCTCTCTCCACTCGAAAGTGTCGGCCGACCCGCACTCATCGCACTGGGGGGTGGGCGGATATTGCAGTCTCTCGCAGTAGGTGCAATTCTGCAGAACCAGCCGCCGCTCGTTACAAGCGTCCCAGAAGGGCTTTGTCAGTTCATTTGGGACAGGTGCAGGTCTCTCCAGGCCTGGAATCGTTGACACGGTTCTTATCTCCTGTGGATTCTTGGTACCGCGTGATGTCGTTACAGCTCCCCACCCACCGAGGGGTCGGCCCACTGGACTACTTCTTGGGCTCCAAGGTCCTCGATTTCCTGGTCGTTGTACCCGATCTCCCTGAGCAGGGGGCTGGTGTGCTGGCCGATCTGGGTGGAGGTCCGGTAGATCCCCGGGGTCAAGTAGAAGTCGACGAGCCCGCCGAAGCGGCGGTACTTGCCGATGTACGGGTGCTCCACCTCGGCGCTCAGATCATTCGCCCTTGCATGGGGCTGGTCGGCAGAGAACTCACCCTCCACGGCCTCGTCGGCCCGGACACAGCCGATGTCCGCCTTGGTCAGCAACTCTTCCCATTCGTCAGCGGCGCACCCCGCGAAGATCGCCCAGATCTCGGCAACCAGGTCTTCGTCATTTGCATGGTGTGCCTCGGGGGTGGAGAAGCGGCTGTCGGCTACGAGCTCTTCCCGCTGCACGGTCCGGCAGAGTGTTCCCCACTCGTCCTGGAATAGACAGGCCAGGAACACCAACCCTTCCCTGCAGCGGTAGAGGCGGTACAGGGCATGAAGGCCGTGAACGTCTTCGTCGGGCATGGCGATGCGAGAATCATCGAACTCGCTGATTTGCTAGTACGAGTTAGCGCGTTTTCGGCGGCATTCAGCCTGTCTGCGTACCCTTGAAATCGGACTAGACCGTTTGGCTGCGTCGGCATTATAGCACGTTTCGCGGGGCGTATCGCTAAGTGCCCTTCACACATGGTTGCGCTGTCTAGCGTACGCCTTGGCGGGCCATGGCGCAGCGGAAGAAACGCACGCCCAGTATGTCTCCCTAACTGTGGCCGCTAAGGATTGCTTCGGGCGTTTGCGGCGACTTCAAACTCTCGTCCGTGTAACATAACTGGCGATACTCTCACACGTGTAGGTCGTAAGGGTGCTAGCTTGTGGGTGGCTCTACAGGTGAACCCCGCTTACTAGCATTGGGGCCTATGAAGGAAGGTAAGGGGCCTATGTGGCAGCAGGACCTTGTATTCCCCCAGGTGCCCCGTGGGTTTTGGCGTCGGTTTCGACGACGCTAGGGAAAACCACTACGAGCACTGGAAGAGGTCATCTCCCTTAGCGAATCTTTAGGCGCGGACCCCAAGTCTCCGCGGTTCCAGGCCATGGACGAGGCATATTCGGGGCGCCTCCGCATCTGCACTCACGCGTGTGCCTGCACGCCCGGGCAGTCTTAGGCTATTGTCTGTTGGACTGGTAGACCCGGCGTGGGCACAGTGGCGGATTTGCCACGAGTCGTCCACCATCGCAAGGTTCATAGCCAACACACCAGAAATGGCGTCACGCTATATGCGCTACTCACTCGTGAACAAGTACTACTTGGCCAAGGAGCTATATGACTCAGGCCATAGCGAAGCACCAACAATGTCGAAACTCGACGAACTCCAAGCCTTAGCAGATGTTGTGAATGGAAAACTACTGGAGGCCTATGGACGCAGACCCAAATCAGGGGGCTACGCTTGGAGCGGCCTAGGGACCTTCAAGGATTTGGAGGCCGCAGTATTTGAGGGAGAGGCATGGAACCCGCGAGGCTATTTCAAGTTGGCAAGCGAGCGGGTTCGCTCCCCACCGAACGCCGGCGAACCCCTCGATCTGAGTAACGAGCGCAAGGTTTTCTTGGTCGGACCCATAGACGGAGGACTGACTGGACCCTGACCTCACAGCTCTTTCCACAAGGGCTGCAACAGAGGCCCTGATGGAGAGAGCTGCACGCACTACAGAAGACTAAGAAAAGTTGGTGGAGCTTGCGGTCCAGAGCCGAATGGTTGGAGTAATGTGCTGGTTGGCAGACCCAGACATTTTCTGCCCAGACTGTGGGGGCTATATGCTAGCAGCCCGTCTGAGGATTGACTGACGGGCCTTTGGTACAGGCGAGGTCAGATGGCGACAGCTGTTGTTGCCGGGTGCAGCCACTGACGGACCAATAGTTTCGTACGCCTCACTGTGCCGACCACCCTGACGATGTTCGGGACACTTCCGGCAAACCTGTTGGTCGGTGTTTCGCGAGACTGAGCCGCCCCAAAGCGGAACAGTTTGAGCAGGTTGTGGCCGGTGCAGATCAGCGACCACTCGCCGCTGACCTTCTCCAGGCCCCGTAGCAGGAACTGGCGGAAGCCCCGGCCCTCCTTGATCTGGCCGAACACCGGCTCCACCGTTTGCATCCGCAGAGCGTAGCGTTGCCGGCCCCGTTTGGTCTGCAGCTTTCGGCGCATCCGGTCCCTGGGAGACAGATTGCTGGGTATGCGACCTCGGGGCGCGGGCGGCTCCGCGGCTGCCCTGTGGGGTCTTGTAGTCTTCGAGGACTTCTTGGATGGCTGGGCGGCCACTGCTTTCACTCCAATCCGGGCATCGCGCTGCTGAGCTGGTCGGGGCAAAGATGCGACACGGTGCGCTGAATTCCAAGTCCTGTAACTTTCGCTCACCGACTTCCTCGAGCTCATTTCGCAAATACAATAGAACGGGCACTTCTGCCGAGCGAAAGGCGTGTCAAACCTCAACGTCCGAGTTCGTCGACTCGAACAGTAACTATGTCTATGTCGTGGTATTTCCTGTGCTGCACTGACGAGGCGTAATGCCTCAGCAGGCGGAATGAAACATCCCGTTCGTGCTGTATCTCTGGCTGCTCGCTCAGATAGACCAGACGATCTTCAAGATTGTCGCCTTCAGACGTTGTCAAGAACTCAAGCTCTATGGAACGGTCAGCCCGACGTGCGTTCACTATCAGGCGCTTTCCGGAGCCGGCTTCTTGCATGTCATCGTCAGAAAGCAGGCTCGCAATCGTCTCCTCGCCTGCGGAGCGAAGTCTGTCCGCAGATGCCTCGCTCCACCCTGCCTTAGAGGCGAAGTCGCGCAGGAAGACATCCATCACGGGCATTGCGGACAGGTTCATCTCCATGTTCAGGCGTTTTCGTCTGGAGGAGGCCATCTCGATGAGGGCGGTAAGTACAATCACGCAGATCGAACCGGTCGTCATACCGTTGCTCAGAAGAGTCTCGAGAGTTCCACTCAACAGGCCAGGGAAGATTATCTGGTTCTGGATTCCGACACCTATCCAAAGAGACAGTCCGACAACCGCAGCCTTTCGCCCGTCGATGCCATCGTTGACGACGATCCTCATTCCCTGCACGAACAGAAGTGAGAGCATAAAGACCATGGACGTCACAAGAACGGGTCGTGGAATCGAGATTGCGAGAGCAATCGCCTTCGGCAGTATCGCCACTGCTATCAGTATGACTCCAGCGTAGATACCCATACGCCTGGCGGCCACACCTGTCAGGATGACTCGCGCCGAATTGGCGCCTCCTATCATGTTAGGCATGGCGCCCAGCAGCGCGGCCATGAGGTTGGTCAACGCCAGCAGATTGTGCGCGCCCTGAACAACGCGAAAGTCGGTCGCACGTGGCCTGCGCCATGATACTTGCTGAATCGCGACCGTATCGCTGATAGAGTTGATGGTGGTTGCCATGACGACGATTACAAACCCGGGAAGGAGTGCCCAGAACGTCGCGTTAAAGCTCAGGTCGAATCCCGGCCACTGATTTGCCGGCAGACCCACCCACGGGGACTCAGCAACACGTTGAAAGTCGTACAGACCCCACGCCAACGCCGCTGCGCAGCCCGCAAGTAGTCCGATGATCGGAGACCACTGCTGCCATGTGGGCGAGGCAAACAGCCGCACACCTATGAGGACAGCAAGAGTGGCTCCAGCGAGTATGGGAGCCGCAGCGGAAGGAGCGCCTTCTGGCATGTCTGACAATCTGCCGAGCACGACTGAAATGATCGTTGCGGACATCAGCATGAGAACCGTCCCCGCAACTGTCGGAGTGATTATTCGACGCAGAAGCGAGAGCCGCGAAACAAACGCGAACTGGAAGATAACTGAAATCACGATCAGGCTGGACAGCATTGCCGGACCGCCCTCTGCCAGTGTCGTGATGCAGACCGCAATGAAGGCAGAGGCGGAAACCACGGAGAGCGGATACCCGGACCCGAATCGCCAGATCCGAAAGGTCTGCAGAATCCTGCCCAGGCCGCACACGACGAGACTCGAGAAAAATAGCCACGCCAGGTAGTCTTCCGACTGTCCGTCACCCAGGGCCACTATCGAAGCGGTAGCCGCCATTGCCCCGATAGCTCCCACCACATTCTGAAAGCCGTGGACCAAGGATGCCGGATGACCAGGGCGCTCGTCCGGTTGGTACAGCAATTCTTCGTTTGTGTGAGATGCTGAAGACATAGACTGGGTCACAAGTGATGGTTGGGAACAGCCGGCTAGCACTCTGCTGGAATTCCAACCGGCGCGTATGCCTGCACGGAATCCAACTTAATGCTAGTCTGTGACCGGAAAACACGCAATACTTGATTCCGCGAAGTTACCGCAAGAATGCGATAGCAACAACAATCAGTCAACGCATGTCAGAAGGAATCGTCGATGGTCACGCTGGCTGAGTCACCAGGAAAGCCACCGCGACAGAGTGGGCACAAAGGTCTGGTCGGCCGTGCCGTGCGCAAGGCGCGCGCAGTCCTTGGATGCAGGCCAGGCGTGGTGTGCATGACCGGATGGTGGGCCTAAGTGGATGGTAGATGGTACCGTCTTCGAGATGTGGTTCGGGGCTCTGTGATCCTTGGCACTGCGATTCTTACAAGGAGTTCGAGCCTCTTCGGGTGGCCTCCCGTGAGCAGCCCATGGGCTAGGGATACTCTGAACAAGTCTGGTGTATTGTGGCATAGTACTATGCCATACACAAAGCAGAGATGTTTGGGGTGAAGACACGATGGACCAGCCAACATTTGCCGACTTGGAATACGAGAGCAAGAAGCGCAAGACCCGGCGGGAGATATTCCTTGAGCGCATGGACGGTCTGATCCCGTGGGAACAGCTCGCAGAACGCATCCGCCCGTTCTATCCCAGGGCAGGCCGGGGCCGGCGACCCTATGAGTTGTCTGTGATGCTGCGGATTCACTGCGTGCAGATGTTCTACAACCTTAGTTAGACTTTGTACAAAACTTAGACAGAGGAAACAGGGTAAGCTGACGAGACCGAACCATCACGAAAGGTCAAGTCATGCTCACCCCCGTATCAGGTACGGGGCAGGCTCTGCCCGATGCCATCGTATCCCTTCTCAGTCCGTTCGCGCCGATGTTTCAGGCCAGGACATGGGCGAAAGTGCAGGTGCTGCTGGTCGGTGCAGTCCTGGCCACGCACAAGAGGACCGTCACTTCCGCGCTGCGCGCCATGGGACTCAGCGACGACACCGGCTTTGCTCGGTATCACCACGTTCTCAACCGCGCTGTGTGGTCACCGCTCCAGCTGAGCCGTGTACTGCTGTTGCTCCTGGTACAGCACCTCGATCAGGGTGATAGTCCACTGGTGTTTGGGATCGACGAGACCTTGGAGCGGCGGCGTGGCAAGCAGATCAAAGCCAAGGGGATATATCGTGACGCAGTGCGCTCCAGCGGGAGTCATTTCGTCAAGGCCTCCGGCCTGCGTTGGATAAGCCTGATGTTGTTGACCACCATACCCTGGGCACATCGGACATGGGCATTACCTGTACTGACCGCCCTGGCTCCCTCTGAGCGCTACTGTCAGAAGCTGGGTCGGACGCACAAAAGGCTCACCGACTGGGCGCGTCAGATGATCCTCCAGCTCCGGCGCTGGCTGCCCAACCGTCCTCTGGTACTGGTGGCCGACAGCAGCTACGCTGCCCTCCATCTGCTCCACTTCTGTCAGTCCATGACTCGTCCGGTCACCCTCATTACCCGATTGCGTCTGGACGCTGCACTCTACGAACC
Source organism: Dehalococcoidia bacterium (assembly GCA_965217705.1). Lineage (GTDB taxonomy): Bacteria > Chloroflexota > Dehalococcoidia > Lucifugimonadales > CATOSD01 > CATOSD01. The sequence goes on from CBDCJA010000002.1 coordinate 1,318,568, forward strand.
CGCCCCACCTCGACTGCCCGGACAGATGGGGCGTCCACGCCTCAAAGGAGAACGATTGCCCACATTGAGGGAACTCCTCCAGTGCCCCGATGTAGGCTGGGCCACGATATCTGTGGCCTGGTACGACAGCGCCATTTGCACGGTGGAGACCGTCTCTCGAACAGCGGTCTGGTATCACACGGGCAAGCCACCCGTGCCCATTCGCCGGGTCCTCATTCGAGACCCCCTACACCGGTTCGACTCCCAGGCGCTGCTGTGTACCGATCCTGCGATCAGTCCGGCTCAGATCATCGAGTGGTTCGTGTTGCGCTGGCAGATCGAGGTGACGTTTCAGGAGACACGCGCCCATCTGGGAGTAGAGACTCAACGCCAGTGGTCGGATCGCGCCATATCTCGGACCACTCCTGTGCTGTTGGGACTGTTCTCCTGGGTAACTCTCGCAGCACACTTGTTGGGAGGTCCCGGCTAGCGACTCCACGATCGGCGGCTTGGTATGTCAAGTCGGCGCCCACTTTCATCGACGCGATCGCTTTGGTGCGCCGTCATCTCTGGCTTGCCTCCGGGACTTTCCGCATGTCGTCGCAGAAACCAGATATGCGAGAAATCCCGACTCCCATGCTCAACAGATTCATCGAGTTGCTAACCTATGCCGCGTGAATGTACAAAGTCTAGCTTAGAGGGTGTTTCCAAAGTGTTAGACTTGCATTAGACTTGACGTATGAGACGCAAACCATACCCCAGCGACCTTACCGACCAAGAGTGGGACATTCTGCTTCCCTTACTCCCGCCAGCCAAGCCTGGAGGACGGCCACGCACAGTCGATATACGTGAGGTAGTCAATGGCATCGTGTATGTGCTGCGTACCGGATGCCCGTGGCGTATGCTTCCACACGATCTCCCACCCTGGCAGACAGTGTACAAATACTTCCGCAGATGGACGCTGGACGGAACTTGGGAAGGAGTCCACGAGGCACTGCGTCCCAACGTCCGACAATCAGAGGGCAGAAGCCCGACTCCCAGCGCAGCGATCATAGATAGCCAGTCTGTAAAGACAACGGAAAAAGGGGGCCTCGTGGCTATGATGCCGGTAAGAAGGTGATGCGTCGCAAGCGTCACGTCGCCGTGGACACGATAGGAATGTTGCTGGCCGTCGTGGTTCATCCAGCTGACATCCAGGACCGAGATGGTGCAAAGTTGGTCATCAATAAGCTGGTAGGAAGGTTTTCGTACCTGCGATTGATCTGGGCGGACGCTGGTCAGTTGGTCGATTGGGTGATGTCCTTATCGGGCTGGGTGTTGGAGATTGTGAGGCGTCCGAGAGACAGCCATCATTTTGAGGTGTTGCCGCGAAGATGGGTCGTCGAACGAACATTGGCATGGCTCGGACGCTCTCTTAGGTTGAGCAAGAGCCTGCCCCGTACTCGATACGGGGACTACGAAGCCCTGACCGAGACAACCGAGGCCTGGGTACACATAGCTATGATTCATCTCATAATCCGTCGTCTAGCTCCTTCATGACACGCTTTGGAAACACCCTATAAGGTGTACCGGCTCCACTGCTCCATTAGCTCGCGCCGCCGCTCGAACATGTCGCTTCTGGCGTAGGCGCTCGCCACACAGTCGCCGAGGGTATGGGCGAGGGCGGCCTCGGCAACGGCCCAGGGCGTCGAGGTCTGCTCAAGCGTCCAGTTTCAGAAACTGGTGCGCATCCCGTGAGGTACGGCGTCTAGCCCACAACGCCGCATGAGCATGGCGAAGGCCATATTGGACAGCCCGCCTCCCCTGCGATTCGACGGGAAGACCAGCCCCTTGCCGTTGCCGAGCGCCCGCGCCTTATCCAATACGTCTAGCGCTTGAGGGCTCAATGGTACGCGGTGCTCGCGCCGCGCCTTCATGCGCGCGCTGGGGACGGTCCAAGTGGCGGACTCCAGGTCTATCTCGTCCCACGTCGCGCCTCTCACTTCACCCGCCCTCGCTGCCGTTAGCACCAAGAATGTGAACGCGAGCTTAGTCACTTCCCTTGCTGCACATTCGGCAACCGCTGCAAGCGCCGCCGGGACTTCGGCGTAGGGTAGGGCGGGATGGTGGCGCTTTCGTCGAGGGCGGCGGGGCAGGGCGGCGCGTACTCCGCCGTTGGCCGGGTTGTCGGCGCGCCAGCCCACTACGGTGGCGTAGTCGAAAATCGTGCTCATACGCTGGCGAAGGCGAGTAGCCGTCTCCGCTTTCTCATGCCATATCGGGGACCAAAACGCTGAGAACGTCGGCGGTCGTGATGGCGTCGATCTGCTTGTGTCCCAACGTCGGCATAGCGTGGATTCTCAGGGACTCCCGCCACTGCGTTGCGTGACGCTCACTTGTCCACGTGGGCCCGCGTAGTTCTATCACGCGCTCGGCAACGTCCGCGAATGTGGGGATGGCAGGCGCCGAAGGGGCGGCGGCGCGCCCAGCGGCAAGGGCCTTACGCTCGGCGATGGGGTCTCGCCCTTCCTGGATTGCCGCCCGCACTTCCTGGGCCAGTCGTCGGGCCTCGGCAAGTCCAACGTCGGGGTAACCGCCTAGCCCCATGTTCCGGCGCTTGCCGTCGATGGTCAGCCTAAGAAGCCACTGCCGCCCGCCGGTCTTGTGGACCTTGAGCATTAGCCCGCCACCGTCCGTGTAGCTACCCGGCTGGGTCAAGTGCTTCACCTGGAGTGATGACAGCTGATTGCGCTTGACGTTGGCCATTTCACGCCCCTTCTTGCGTACCATTCGCTGCGTACCTTTAGCGGGATTGTATGGCATACTTTTGGGACGTGCCAATACGCTTTGGGAAAGGTATCCGTAGCTACGGATAGGCAGTTTTGGGGATTTCCGAGTAGTATGCTGGCGGGAGCGAGAGGGAGTCGAACCCACCGTCCCGACCGCAGGGCCGGGACCAACGGATTTGAAGTCCGCGAGACCCACCAGGGCCCATTCGCTCCCCCGGTATGCCGCCGCCGCTCTCGCCGCGCGGCGAGCTAGCCTTCCGGCTGGCGGCGGCGCGTCGGGACTACGCCAGCGACTCTTCCAGCTTGCCCTTGAGCACGGACTTGGGCACCGCCCCGACCGCCTGGTTTACGGGACTGCCGCCTTTGAAAATCAGCAACGTTGGGATTCCCCGGATGCCGTAGTTCATGGCGGTCTGGGGATTGCTGTCGACGTCGAGCTTGGCGAACTTCACCCGGCCGTCGTACTCCTCGGCCAGGTCTTCGACGATGGGCGCGATCATCTTGCAAGGCGCGCACCAGTCGGCCCAGAAGTCCACCAGCACGGGAATGTCCGCTTGCAGCACGTCGGACTCGAACGTGGCGTCGGTTACGTCCACGGGATGCGTCATAGAGTTCCTCCAATGTTTCGGACTAGGTAGGTGGCAATACGGTCCGGCCCGGTTTCGCCGTCCGTCCTCAAGCTAATATATCACGCGGCCCGCGGCGTGAAAACAAAGCGCGGCGCGGCCCTATCTGCGATAGTCGATGTAGTCGACCAGGATGTCGTCCACTTCGTTCCACCAGAGAGTGCCCAGCGTCATTCCCTGGGGGACGTCAAAAACCATCCAGCCGCTCACCTGTGTATCGCGGGCAAGCTCGATCTTGCCCCACAGGAATGGGACGTACTCGTTCGAGTCGTCGCTGGCGGTGTCGACCACCTCGGCCGCTACCACCGGGTCGACTGCCTCGACGCGGCGGGACCGCCTGTCGCCAATCTCAGCGGCAGCCTCGTCCACCAGCAGTGGAACAACGGTCGTGGTCCTGTTCACGATAGTCACTTGGGCCACGGCGATGCGACGGTTCGAGGCGACGGGGCGGATCACGCGGTGCCGACCGTCGGCGCCGGTGTAGGCCACCTTCTCCACGATTTCCGGAATGGTAGAGTGGATCTCCAAGCTGCGGCCCCGCTTGGCCACCAAACCCGAGTCCTCCCCACCGCATCCCGCCGCCGCCAACAGCAGCGCGGAGGCGACAAGCGCCAACAGGGCAACCTTCAAGTACGAGCCCGGCGCTCCGGCAAGTGGAATAAGTCGTGCGTGCATTCGCAGGTTCATTCCACCGCGGAAAGCGAGGGCATGTTTCTGAGCTTTTCGACCATGCCCGGCAGCACCGAGAGCACGTAATCAACGTCCTCTTCCGTGTTGTCCCGCCCCAGCGTGAAGCGCAGACTTCCCTGCGCCAGCGTCGCGGAGCGACCGATGGCCACGAGGACGTGGGAAGGCTCGAGGCTGGCAGACGAGCACGCGCTGCCGCTGGACGCGTAGACGCCGGAAAAGTCGAGGCTGAGCAGGATAGGCTCGCCCTCGACGCCCTCGAACGAGACGTTCAGGTTGTTGGGCAGCCTGAGAGCCGGGTGGCCGTTGAGGTGCACGCCCGACACGGAGTCGAGTATGCCGCGGGCCAGCCTGTCCCGAAGCGCCTCGCAGTGCGCCGACGCGGACTGCCGCTCCCCGTTGGCGAGCCTGAACGCTTCGGCGAATCCCACGATGAGGGGCACGTTTTCCGTGCCAGAACGGCGCTGCCTTTCCTGGCCGCCGCCCTGCTGCTGCGGCTCGAAGGGCGTACCGCGCTTGATGTAGAGCGCGCCGACGCCCTTGGGGCCGTAGAACTTGTGGCCCGACAGGCTGAGCATGTCCACGCCTAGCGCCTTGACGTTCAGGTCGAGAAACCCGGCCGCCTGCACGGCGTCGGTGTGCATGACGATTGTGCGGCCCCTGCGTGCAGCCTCGTCCTTCACTATGCGCGCGACCTCGGCTACCGGCTCGATGGTGCCGATCTCATTGTTGGCGAGCATCACGCTCACCACGGTCGTGTCGTCGGTGATTGCGTCGGCGACGTCGTCTGGATCGACGAGGCCATAAGAGTCGGTCGGCAGGTAGGTCACGTCGAAACCGAACTGCTCCAGCTGGTGGCAGGTGTGCAGCACGGCGTGGTGTTCTATGCTGGTGGTGATGATGTGGTTGCCGAGGCGGCGCAGGGCAAAGGCCGCGCCCTTGATGGCGGTGTTATCGGACTCGGTGCCCCCGCTGGTGAACACGATCTCGCCGGTGCGGGCGCCCAGGCCCCGGGCGACGACTTCGCGGGCGTCGTCCATTGCCATTCGCGCCTGCTGCGCGAGCGTGTAGATGCTCGACGGGTTGCCGAAGTTGACCCCGAAGTAGGGAAGCATGGCCTCCAGCACCTCCCGGCGGACTGGGGTCGTCGCCGAGTGGTCCAGATAAATGGCCTTTTCGCCTGGCGTCATCCGTTTGCCTCTATCGCGCCGGCGCCTGTGCATCGCCGAACGCCTCAAAGTATTTTAGCACGTGCGCGGAGCGGTGTCTTGTGTTCGGCGGGAGCGGCGACTGTATCTCTTTTGGAAGGCGCCTGTCGGCGTCGGTCATGCTGAGGCGAGGTTTGGCCTTGAACGTCGCGTGGCACGTGGTATACAATTATGCGACATGAGCGCCGCACTTTGGCGGCAACTGAGCTTGAAGAGCGCGCCGATTGGCGCGTTTTCAGGGCTAGAGAATGATAGATCTGGACAACGTATCCAAGTATTACGGCGACTTTCCGGCCATACAGGACATCTCGTTCCGAGTAGAAAAGGGCGAGGTGCTGGGGTTTCTAGGACCCAACGGCGCAGGGAAGTCAACGACGATGAAGGTCATCACCGGCTTCCTGCCGCCCACGTCCGGGCGCGTCACGGTTGCCGACTACGACGTGGTCACGCAGTCGGTGGAGGCGCGCCGCCACATAGGCTACCTGCCCGAGACTGTGCCGCTCTACGCCGAAATGTCGGTGCGGGACTACCTGGGCTACATGGGCCGGCTGCGAGGCATGTCGGGGGCCTACGTGCGAAAGCGCACGGACGACGTAGTGGCCATCTGCCGACTGGAGGACTACCGCGACTCGCTAATCGGGAAGCTGTCCAAGGGGTTTCGCCAGCGCGTAGGAATCGCCCAGGCCATACTGCACGAGCCGGACGTCCTGGTGCTGGACGAGCCAACCATCGGAATCGACCCAGTGCAGGTAGTGGAGACGCGCCAGCTGATCAGGGACCTGGGTGGTGAGCATACACTCATCATCAGCACGCACATTCTGCCCGAGGTAAGCATGATCTGCGAGCGCGTGATCATCATCCACGAGGGGCAGATAGTGGCCATAGACAAGCCTGAGAACCTCAGCGCGCGGCTGAGCGGCACGGAGCACGTGGAGGTGGACGCCAGGGGGCCGCGCCGCGCGGTAACCCAGGCCCTGCAGGGCGTGGAAGGCGTTAGCGAGGTCGAGCAGACCCAGTCCATGGGCGAGGGCGTCTTCAGCTATACCATCATCGCCAACCCCGAAAGCCGCGTGCCGGCGAGGCTGGCCGAGGCAGTTGTGGGCGGCGGCTGGGAGCTGGTGCGGCTGCAGTCCATCGGCATGACACTGGAAGAGATTTTCCTACGGCTGACAACCGTCGAAGAGCAAGGGGAGACACCGGCTTGAGGAACACGCTGACCATAGCTTGGAAGGAGTCCAAGCTATACTTTTCGACCCCAACGGCCTACATCGTCGGCGCCATGTTTCTCGCCCTTACCGGAGTCTTCTTCGTCGATGGAGTGATCCAGCCGTTTGCCGAAGCCAGCATTCGTAACCTGGTGCTCCGCTCCAGCTTCCTGCTGCTGTTTCTGTCGCCGCTGCTTACGATGCGGCTGCTCGCCGAGGAGCAGAAACTGGGAACGCTGGAGCTGCTGCTCACTGCGCCGGTCCGCGACTGGGAAGTGGTGATAGGCAAGTACATCGCCAGCCTCCTCATTTTGGTGGTGACGGTGGCGCTCACTTTCTACTACGTGGTGCTGCTGTACTGGTTCGGCTCCCCCGATACGGGGCCTATGGTTGGCGCCTACCTCGGCCTGGTGTTGTACGGCGCCGCCGCCCTGGCCGTGGGGTTGATGGCCTCGTCGCTGTCTTCCAACCAGATAGTCTCGGCGGTGGTCGGAATCGCGATTCTGCTCATTCTCTCCTTCGTCGACCAGATTGGCGACGTAGTCACCGGCGCCGCATCCGATGTGCTGGCCGGGCTGTCCATGAACGCCCACTTCGTCGACTTCACGCGGGGGGTGATCGACACCAGCCACGTCGTCTACTTCATCAGCATCGCGGCGGTGTTCCTATTCCTGACTGTGCGCTCAATCGAGACGCGAAGGTGGCGCTAAAGATGCGAGGAACCACGAGTCGGGCGGACTCCAACCGCGAAGTTTTCCTCTCCACAGTAAAGTCGGTGGGGTTCTGGAGCGCAGTAGTCGCCATAGTCGGCGCGATATCGATACTCGGCGGAGGCGTGCTCTACCTCACCGTCGCCGAGCTCGAGAATTTCGCCGTGAGCGTACTGCTCATCGGCCTGGCGATGCTCCTTCTCGCGCTCGTGCTTTCGCCGCGGTCGGCGGCGATGTTCCTGGTCGGACGACGGGGCAGGTACGGCTCCAACGTTCTAGTCATGACCCTGGCTTTCTTTGTAATCGCCGTGTTGGTCAACTTCCTGCTGTTCCGCAACCCTACGCGCGTGGACACGACCGCGACGCAGGTGTTCACGCTGGCGCCGCAGACGATCAACATCCTGGAAGACCTTGATACCACGGTGAGGGCCAACGCCTTCTTCACGCCCTCCAGCGCGACCACGGCGGCGGCACAGCAGCAGGCCGAGGACCTGCTGAACGAGTTTTCGCGGCACAGCGGCAACTTCGTGTTCCGCTTCATCGACCCGGAGGTCAGGCGCGCGCTCGCCGAACAGTACAACGTCACCAAGTATCCCGCGGTGGTGTTCGAGGACGTGAACCGCGGCGTTCAACAACACGTCACCACCCTCACGGAGCAGGGCTTCGCCACCGGCATACTGGTAGCGACGGGGGTCGAACAGAAGGTTGTCTACTACCTGACGGGCCACCAGGAGGCCGCCATAACCAGGGACCCAGGCAGCGATCAGATTGCCGAGACAGGCTTTGACTTCGCCATCCAGGGCATGCAGCGCGACAACTACGTGGTGCTTCCCCTTAACCTGATACAGTTCGGTGTGGTACCCGACAACACGGCCGTGCTGGTCATCGCGGGGCCGAGGCAGGACCTGAGCGAGGACGAGGCGCAGATACTGACGGACTATATCCTTGGCGGGGGCCGCGTGGTCGCGCTGTTCGACCCGGCGACGCCTGACTCCTACAACCGGCTGCTGGGCCTGTGGGGCCTGACACTCGGAAACCACAGCGTGGTCGACGCGGTGAGTAACGTGGCGGGGCAGGAGCTTACGCCGCTCGCCCAGCAGGCGAACGCCCAGTACGTTCCAGAAAGCGTGGCCGACATTGGCATCACCTCCCAGATAGACGTGACCTTCTTCCCTGGCGTGACATCAATCAACGCGGCCATCGACCCTGCCGATTTTCCTCCCCACGTACAGGTCGTCCCCCTCGTGATCTCGACGCCGGTGAGCTGGCTCGAAACCAACCCCGAAAAGTCGGAGTTCGACCCGGAACAGGACATACGAGGCCCGTTCAACCTCGCCGTAGTCATAAGGGGCAGTGGAACCGTAGCCCAGGCCCCGCAGGAGGCGTTTGGCTACCCGGAGCTGAAACTGATTGTGTTCGGCGACTCGGACTTCGCGCGCAACAAGTACTTTTTCAGCAGCGACAATGCGGACCTTTTGCTCAATTCAGTGAACTGGCTGGCCGAGGACTACGACCTGATCTCGATTCGACCCAAGCTGATACCCCTCAGGGTGTTGGTGCTGAACAAGCGGCAGCGTGAGTTCGTGAAGTGGTCGAGCTGGTTCCTCCCACCGGCCATCATGCTTCTCGCGGGCGGCTTCGTGTGGTGGAGAAGGCGCTGACGCGGCGGCCCCTATGAACGTTCGAGTAACAATTGCTCTGGTCGTGGCGGCGATCGCGGTCGGTGTGGTCGTCTACCTCAATCCCTTCCAGTCCGAGCCGGAACCGAAGGACGACTCACCCTGGTTCTTCCAGCTCGCCGAAGAGGACATTAGGTCCATCGAGGTGATCCACCGCGTTCCCATCGTTCTTGACGGGCAGCAGCCCGTCAAGAATGTCAGCTTCGTGAAGACCAGCCAGGAGCACTACCTCTGGGAGTTTGTCGAGCCGGAGGGGATACCGCCGGACCGCAACCGATGGGGCGGCATTACGCTGCTTCTCAGCGGCCCAAAGACACGCCGCGACCTGACGCCCCAGAACGTAATTATCGAAGACCCCGCCGAGTACGGCTTGGACGATCCGGCCACGGTGGTGAAGGTGGGCCTCACCCTCGACAGGGATCTCGAGTTCCGATTGGGCCACGAGACAACGGACGGCTACCACCACTACGGGCAGGTTATCGGCTTTCCGCAGTTGTTCATCATCGCCGACTCCTGGGGCGACGTGATCGCACGCCTGGCCGTCGAACCTCCCATTCCCCGCTGGTACGTCGAGCACACCTCCGAGGACATCGTAGAGGTCAACATTCACGACGGCCCACGCTTTGCCGACGATACACAGACACTGACGTTCGACTACGACGAGGATGACGGCTGGACCGTGCAGCTACGGACCGTCGATGAGAATAAGAGGCCTATTGACACCGAGCGCTGGGCCGAGGTGCAGAAACTGCTGGGCAGGCCCCTGGGCGTGGCAGTGGCCGTGCCGTTCGTGGACGACCGGGACACCACCCCCTGGGGCGTAGGTGACGACTCGCGAGCCATCGAGATACGCTTCCCGGGCACCAGCCAGGGCGACGTCAACTTCAACGACGGCGACACCTACAACATAGGCGACAAAGTGCCGGGCGAGGAGCGCTACTACGTCCAGCGCATATCGGACCACATCATCAACCCCATCCTCTACGTGGACGCCCTGTGGGTAGACACGCTGTTCGCCCTCTTCGACGACATCCCCTATGGCGAGGAGTCGGACCCCGAGGGTTAGAGCGAAGCCAGGGTCAGGGGCCGGCTATCGCGACGTAAGAGGCGGCTCTTAACACCCGCCCTTGGCAAGGAGGCGCCCCTTGAACGCCGAAATCATCGCCATTGGCACCGAGATCCTCTTTGGCGAGATAGTCGACACCAACTCGGCATACATGGCCGCCGAGCTCGCCAAGCTGGGCATAGAAGTGCACTGGGTTTCCAAGGTAGGCGACCACCCCGACAGGCTGTACGAGACGATCGACCGCGCCTGGCGCCGCGCGGACGTCACCATAACTTCCGGCGGGCTCGGCCCGACGTCCGACGACCTGACGCGCGAGACCGTCGCGAGGGTGATGGGCGAGGAGATGGAGGTGCAGGACGACCTACTGCGCCACCTGGAGGGCATTTTCGCGGGCCGCGGCGGCGGCATGCCCGCGACCAACATCAAGCAGGCGACGCTGATACCGTCGGCGGAGGCCATCCCCAACCCCATGGGCACGGCCCCCGGCTGGTGGGTCGACAGGGGCGGCCACGTCATCGTGTGCACGCCCGGCCCGCCGCGTGAACTCGACCGCATGTGGACCTACGAGATCGCCCCCAGACTCCGGCAGCTCAACCCGGACGTCGCCATCGTCACCCGCACCCTCAAGACCTTCGGCATTTCCGAGGGCGGCCTCGACGAGATGCTGACGCCGCTGTTTCAGAGCGAGAACCCCGCGCTCGGCATCTACTCCAAGCAAGACGGCATACACTTGCGCGCCATAGCGACCGCCGGCACGGAAAGTGAGGCGGCCCGGTTGATCGAACCAATGGAGTCGGAGATCCGGTCGATTGTCGGCGACGACGCGGTGTGGGGCGTGGACGACGAGACGCCGGAGTCCCAGGTGGCCGCGTTTCTGTCCGGACGGGGAGAGACGCTCGCCGTGATGGAGAACTTCACCGGCGGGCTGCTGGCGAGCACGCTGGCCGAAGTGCCCGAAAGCCGCGGCTTCCTTCGCGGCGGCATCGTGCTGTTCGGAGATGAACAGCTTGAGGACCACGGCGTGAACGCCGCCCTGGTGGCCGAGCACAGCGCCGCCAGCGGGCCGGTCGCCGAGGCGATGGCGAAGGCCGCGCGCCGCACATTCGGCGCCGACTACGGCATAGGAGTGACCGGCGCAGTCACCCGGCCCACTCCCACCAGCGGCCCCCTGGGCACGTCGCACGTCGGGTTCGCGCTGGCAGGCCGCACGGCCTCCACCGCGGGCCGCTATCCGACGCAACTGCGAAGAATCAGGGCGCGCGCGGTGACGTACTCGCTGCTGGAGTTTCTGCGCCACGCGTCCGAGAGTCCGCGTCGCGGCGGCCGCCGCATGTTCAGCCGCTAGCGCCCCTGGCCCGTTGATGTAGGGGCGCTTCGCGAAGCGCCCGTCGCGGTTCGTGAACCGCCCGCATGTGGGTAGGGTGCCCTAGCCCCCTGGCGTCGGCGCCGGCGGCGGGAAATACTCCGCCACCGGGATCTCGATAACGCACGGTCGGCCCTGCGCCAGCGCGTCGGTGACCGCCTCGCCCACGTCGGAGGGGCGCTCCACGTAGTAGCCCTTTGCGCCGTACACCTCTGCCAGCTTGTCGAAGCGGGGGTTCTGGAGGTCCACGCCGATGTAGCGCTCGTCGTAGTTGCGCATCTGCTGCGCCTTCTCCGCCCCGTGGCAGCTATTGTTGAGCACAATGCTCACGAGCGGAATGTTCCAGCGCACCGCCGTGTTGATCTCGCCGGACGTGTACAGGAAGCCGCCGTCGCCCTGTATGCTCACCGCCGGCCTGTCGGGCCGTCCCAGCTTTGTCCCGAGGCCAACGCAGTAGCCCATGCCGAGGCCTCCCTGGTCGGAGTAGTTGAACATGGTGCGCGGCAGCTCGAAAGAGAGCCGGTCGTAGGACATGCCGGGCGCGATGCCCGCGTCGATGGTGACCATGCAGTCCCGGGGCAGCGCCCGGTTCAGCTCGGGGTAGACCTGCTGGGGCATCATCGGCTCCGCGCTGATGGCGTGCTCGGCCAGCAGCCGGTCGCGCCTGGCGTCGGCAAGGCCGTGCACCTCGGAGCGCCAGGCCGGGTTGCCGCGGCCCTCCGGGAATCGCGCCCTCAACTCGTCCAGAAGCTGCTCCGCAACGGCCTTCGCGTCACCCACTATGCCGGACGTGACCGGGAAGTTACGGCCAATCTGCTGCGGGTCGTAGTCCACCTGCACTATGGTCGTTCCCGGGGCTATGACGCTGCTGTTCCAGCCGGTCGTCTGCTGGTTGAGGCGGCAGCCGAGCGCAAGCACGACGTCCGCGCGATGTACCGCCTGCGCGGCCTCGCCGGAACCCCGCCCGCCGGGCGGGCCAACGTACAGCGGGTGGCTGTTCGGCACGGCGTCGTGGTGGCCGTAGGACGGCACGAGCGCCATGTCGAGCATCTCCGCCAGCCGCACCGCCTCATCCGTGGCCCCGGACTCGATGACGCCGCCGCCCGCCAGCAGCAGCGGACGCTCGGCGTTGGCCAGCAGGTCGGCGGCGCGGCGCACCGCCTCGGCGTCGCCCGGCGTGCGGGTGTTCACCGCGCGGTAGCTCTCGGGCGGCTGGATGTCCCAGTCCACCTCGAGATCGTCCATCAGGTCGCGGGGTATGTTGACGAACACGGGGCCTTGCGGCGGCGTGAGCGCCACCCGGAATGCGTTGCGGAACGCCTCGGGGATGCGTTCTGTCTTGTTGACCTGCGTTGCCCAGTTGGTGATCGGCTTGAAGAGCCCCACGAGGTCGAACGCCTGCGTGCCGTCCCGTCCCACGAAGTCCCGCGCGGTGTCGCCGCTGATGACGACCACGGGCGCGCGGCCCTTGTAGGCGAGCGACACGCCTGTTATGAGGTTGATCGTGCCCGGTCCGGACGTGGTGATGCAGGCTGCTGGACGTCCGGTCGCCTTCGTGTAGCCATAGGCCATGAAAGCCGCGCCCTCTTCGTGGCGCGTGTCCACGAACTTTATGTCGGAGCGGTCGTACATCTCGGTTACGATGCTGTTCGTCGTCAGCCCGACCAGCCCGAACGTATACTCCACGCCCTCGGCGCGCAGCAGTTCGATTATGCCATTGCCAGCCTTCATACGCGCCATGTTGATGACCCCCACTGTAGTCGATGCGTTAAGGTGAGAGGATGCCCACAGGGATGTACACTACAAGCCATAAATGCGGGCCGCGTTCCCGCCCAGCACCAGCCGCTTCTCTTCCTCCGACAACCCGAGCCCGGCCGACTCATGCTCTTCGGGAACGTTCCTGTACATATCCAGGTACCAGCCGTTGGAGGGTGTCATCGGATTGGTCCAATCCGTCGCGTACATCACTCGCTCGGGGCCGAGCACGTCCACCGCGTTGCGCAGGTAGCCGTAGAACCTGCCCGGGTCGCGCCGCGCCATGCCCTGCCAGAGAGCGGTGTCGATGACGATGTTGCGGTGAACCTCGGCGATGGCCAGCATGTCCTGGTACCAGCCGAAGCTGCCCCTGCTGTGGCCCGCGCCGCCGTGTCCGGCGTGAATAGTGAGGCCCGGGAAGTCGATGCTCACCTCTTCGAGGTGCAGGGGATGGGCGTACTTGCTTAGCATCGGCGGAGTGGCGACCGGACCGACGTGAAACATTACCGGCACGCCGGCGTCCTCGAGAATCTCGTAGATGGGATAGACTATTCGGTCGTTGGGGTAGTAGCCGCCGGCGCAGTACAGCTTGAGGCCGCGCGCTCCCCACTCGCTCACCGCCTGTCGCACGAACCGGGCGGCGTTGGGGCGGCGCGGGTCGATGCTGGCGCCCCACGTGATGCGGTCGGGGTGGGCGGCGGCGATCTCCGACGTGAGGCGGTTCTGCTCCTCGATGGGAACTGCGCTGTCCTGGCCCGGCACCACGGCGCCGTAGTCGACGCGAAAGACCAGGGCCCTGTCCAGGCCGATCAGGTCCATCTCGGCAATCAGGCCGCTGGCGTCCGGGTCCCAGGTGCGCCGGACGAACTCCTGCGCCTCGTCGAGGGAAATGCCCCTGGCGCGGGCCGCGTTGGCGAGCGCGTGATCCTGGTTCCACTGGGGGCGCCACCCCTCGGCCCACACGTGTACGTGGGCGTCGACTATCATGGATACCCCCTTTGATCTTGGCTGCGCGGGGCCCGAGCTCGGATCGAACTGTGCCGCGCCACATTATACACACCGTCCCGCGGATTGTGTAATGGCAAGTAGCTGTTAACCGTTGACGGGCTAGGATGCGTTTGGCTGATACTTAAGCCATAGCTTTAGTATTGCATGATATTATAAAGGACAGCTTTATATTATCACGGCCGTCTTACGCTCCGAACCATAGATTGTGTATCGGTCGAGAGGTCTGAACAGTTACAGATGGCCTAGAATTAGCTGTTAACCTATTGGGGTACCATTGCCTTAAACTTAAACCATAGCTTAAGAAATACATGATATAATAAATAGCAGCTTTAGATTATCAGGGACGCTCAACCCATGTTCAATCGACTTATAAGTCTACCGCCGCCCGGAACCGAGACTTTCTTCCTATGGGGCCCGCGCCAAGTGGGGAAGAGTACGCTGCTCAGGCAGCAGTATCCTAACGCGCGCTTGATAGATCTGCTGAAGAGCGACGAGTTTCGCCGCTACTCCACGCGCCCGGAGCTGCTCAGGCAGGAGATTGAGGCCGAAGCGCCGGGCTCCGCCAGGCAGATAGTGATAGACGAGGTGCAGAAGGCACCGGCGCTCCTGGACGAAGTACACTGGCTGATGGAGAACAGGGGACTGCACTTCGCTATGAGCGGGTCCAGCGCGAGAAAGGTCAAGCGCGGCGCAGCGAACCTATTGGGAGGACGCGCGCTTCGCTACGAACTTCGCGGCCTGACGGCGGGGGAGCTTGGCGGCGACTTCGACCTCGACCGGTTGTTGAACCACGGCTATCTTCCGAGGATGTACGAGTCCAATCGGCCCAGGCGGATGCTGGACGCCTACGTCGGGGACTACCTCAAGGAGGAGATTGCCGCCGAGGGCCTGGTACGCAACCTGCCGGCGTTTGCGGACTTTCTGGACGCCGCCGCGCTCAGCGATTCCGAGATGGTGAACTTCACCAACGTCGCCCGGGAGTGCGGCGTGTCCAGTCCAACCGCCAAGGCATACTTCGGGATCCTGGAAGACACGCTATTGGGGAATTGGCTTCCCGCATACCGCAGACGGCGCAAGCGCAGGCTGATTGGCGCTCCCAAGTTTTACTTCACAGACGTGGGCGTCGTGAACAGGCTCGCGCTGCGAGGCGAGTTGCTCCCCGGCTCCGAGCTGTACGGCAAGGCGTTCGAGAACTGGGTGTTTCACGAGCTGTCCGCGTTCGTAAGCTACGCGGATGTGGACGCTCGGTTGTCCTACTGGCGTTTGCCGAGCGGCATCGAGGTGGACTTCCTGCTAGGGGACATCGAGGTGGCGATAGAAGCCAAGGCGAGCGCGCGAATCAACCGGACCCACCTTCGCGGCTTGCGTACGCTCGCCGACGAACACCCCGACGTACGACACCGCGTCGTCGTCAGCCTCGAACCGCGTGCGCGCCGCACCGAGGACGGCATAGACATTCTTCCGGCAACCACGTTCGCGAGCCGGCTGTGGGCGGGAGAGCTCTTTGGCAGGCCCGCCGGGCCTTCACCGCCTGCCCCGTACCGAGTACGGGGCAGGCACTAACCTTCCCCCGTCAAGGGGGAAGGGACTATCGGAAGTAGGCGCACCGGACTACCAGAGAATGGTAAGCACGTACTCGGGCGGGAACTCCGAATCGTCTATAGGGTCGTCCGGCTCGATGCCGAAGCTCCTCAGCACGAAGTAGATCTGACGAAGGTGCTGCGTCGTGTGCCCGGCGATCAGGTCGAGCTGCTCGGCGCCCGTGCGCATGCCCTCACCGCGCGACAGACGGAGCGTGTCGTGGTCGACGCCCGCCGCCCAGGCACGCAGCTCCACCGCGACCTCGCCGCCGTAGTCCGCTATCTGGCCGAAGCTCTCGTAGGAACGGCCGGGCAGGTCCATCGTCGCCTGGTCTTCCATGGGGAACACGCCCGTGTCCACGCCTCGCATAGTGCGTCCAAGCATGTGAAATATGTGGTAGCCGAATTCCCGCATGGGACGATCCCGGTCCGGTGCCCGGTAGTCCAGCTTGTCGTCCGGCATCTGGCGCAGGGCGCGCTCCACGGCGACGGCGATCCTGTCCAGCAGCGGCAGCGTCTCCGACGGGTCTCGCGGTTCGGATTCCTGCCCCAGGTTCAGCGCCTTGGACAGCTCGTTGGGGCGGAAGCCCGCGATGCCCTTGCCGTCGATTACGGTGACCGGAACCGTGCGGAAGCCCAGTTCGCGCAACTCGTCGAGCGCGCCGGGGCTGTTCTCGATGTCCCTGTCGAGGTAGGGAACGTTGTTGTTCGAAAGAAACTCTTTCGTTCGGGCACAGGTCGCTCAACCTATGCGCGCGTACACTCTGACTTCAGCTTCCAGCATCGCCTTTCGTCCTTTCACTCAACCCGTCCAGAATGGTGGAGCATATGATACGCCAATATGGAATTGGCGTAAACGTCCTGATTTCGAAAGCGCGCGAGCGCCCTACCAGGGCGTGCCGAAACGTTCCCTGTGGGCGATCGTCGACATGTCCTTGCGGCGCACTCCTCGACGGCTGAAGCCCTCCTGACGGTAGCCGAACGGCAGCAGGGAGACTAGCTCCACGTCCTCGGGGATGCCGAGCAGTGCCTTGACTGCCACCTGCTGCTCGGCCTGCCGCACTCCTACGAAGCAGGTGCCCAGGCCCTCGCTCCAGGCGACAATCTCCATCTGCTGGATGGCCCGTCCCGCGTCCAGGTGCCCGCGCGGCGCGTCGCCCACCACGCAGACCGCGATCACCACCGGCGCGCCCGCCAGAAACGGCCCCTGCTTGGCGATGTCACCCAACTTGGCTATCGTGTCCGGCTCACGTACCACGACGAAGTGCCACGGCTGGGAGTCGCTGGAGCTGGGGGCCATCCGCCCGGACTGGAGTATCCTCCTCACAAGCTCCTCGGACACCGGCTGCGAGGTGTAGTCCCTCACCGTTCGCCGGCCAATCACTGTCTGGTAAACGCTCATGCTCTCGCCTCCTGGGTCGTGCTACGGTGGTCGCGAGCCGGCGGGGCGGCTCGATCCTCAATGTTGTACAATCCTAAGCCGTTAGCCACACGTTAAGCAAACGCCGCGAATGGAAGACACCATGACTACAACGAAAAAGACTCCGGACGGCATCGAGATACCTCCGCCCGGCCCAGATGACGTGCTGTACGAGAAGGCTGACGTTTATGCCCGCATCGTGCTGAACAGGCCGACGATCCTCAACGCTATGAACAAGAACGTGCAGCGCCTGCTTCTCGCGGCGTTCGAGAGGGCCGAGGCAGACGACGACGTGAAAGTTGTCGTGCTGACGGGTGCGGGCAGGGCGTTCTCGGCCGGCGGCGACCTGTATGCTTACCTGTACCCCGACGACGAGCCTGCGCCTAGCGGCTTTGACGTGCAGATGAAGATATGGTCCTTCCCCAAGCCGGTGATCGCCGCGGTGCGCGGCCACGCCGTCGGCCAGGCGTGCGAGCTCGCCGGTGTGTGCGACTTCACCATCGCCGCGGAGGGTGCCCGGTTCGGCGAGATACACATCCGCCACGGCTTCCCGCCGCCCGTGCTCATTACGCCGTTCCTGGTATCGATGAAGAATGCCAAGGAGCTTCTGATGCTCGGCGAACAGATAGACGCTCAGGATGCGCTGCGAATGGGTCTCGTGAACCGCGTGGTGCCGTCCGAGTCTCTGGACGCCGAGGCGGAGGCGATGGCCCGCAAGCTGGCGGCGCTACCACAAACGACCGTACGGCTGAATAAGCTCCTGGTCAACCGCGCCTTCGAGCTGGCGGGGCTGCGCGCGGCGCTGGCCTACAGGGACGTGCCCGAAATCGCCGCAATCGCGGACGCTACGCGCGGGGACGAGGTGGCGACGTCGCGGCTGGCGCTGCTGCACGAGGCGGGCTGGTCCGCGTTCCTCTCCACCCGCGACGCCATGTACCGCGAACGCCCCTCCCATGAATCCGACGACGGCCAACGATAGCCGCTTCCCACTCTGATGGCCTCCCCGGTCAGCGGCTCGTAGCCGCTGCCTCACCGGGCTAGATCATCCCGAACGCTTTTGCCACCAGTTCGTACGACTTCACCCTGTAAGCGAAGTCGTAGCACATCGTCACTATTCCCACGTCGGTGGTCTTGTAGTCAGCCGCCAGGGCCTCGATGCGCTCCCGGACTTCCGACGGCTCGCCGTCGACGTAGTTCGCCTTGAGCGATTCGATGTACGCCAGCTCCTGCGGGTTGTACTCGTACTCCAGCGCCTCCTCGATACTGGGCACGCCCGTGCGGTATCCCTGGACGGACTTCACCCTGGCGAGATTGCGGCTGAGCGCGAGCCTCTCCGCCTTCTCCCTGGTCTCGGCGCAGAGCACCTGGAGTGTGACGTTTACGAGAGGCTCGGCAAGGTACTCGGACGGCTTGAAGTTGGCGCGGTACATGTCGGCTATCATAGGGCCGTGCTCGACCGACAGGCCGAAGAAGTGGGCGTAGCTGAAGGGCAGCCCCATGTCCGCGGCCATCGCGGCGCTGTCGACGCGGGAGCCTAGCAGCCACACCTGCGGCGCGGTAGAGATGCCAGGGCCGGCGCGCACCACGGTGAAGGGGTGCTCTTCCTCGAGGCTGTCGTTGAGATAGCCGAGCAGGTCGACCACCTGCCGCGGGTAGTGCCGCACGTCGTTGGGCGGGCGCGGGTATGACAGCGCCGCGTTGGTGCGCTGGTCGCTGCCGGGAGCGCGACCTACGCCCAGGTCGATACGGCCGGGGTACAGCGCCTCCAGCACCCGAAAGTTCTCCGCCACCTTGAGAGAGCTGTAGTGGGGCAGCATGACCCCGGCGGAGCCGACCCGAATGGAGGAGGTGTTGGCGAGGATCTGGCCGACCATGATTTCGGGGCTGGTGCCGGCGAGGTTGCCGAGGTTGTGGTGTTCGGTAACCCAGTAGCGGGCGAATCCGAACGACTCGGCGGCCTGCGCCAGGGCGATGGTCTCTCGCAGCGCGTCGCCGGCTGTGCCGCCGCTGCGGACGGGTGACTGGTCGACGACGCTCAGCGTGTACTTGGGCTCGGTGGTTTCGGCGGTAATCGGGGGACCTCCTGCGGCGGGCGACTGGCGGCCCGGGCCGGTGCCAATGTACCACAGCGACCGTCCGCGGTGAAGTTCTTCAAGGGTGAGGCCCACGTAGGGGCGGTTCGCGAACCGCCCGCCAAGTTGACACGGCGCGAAAACAAGCCATATACTCGCCGCACCGCAGATAGGCCTCCAGAGGCCGTGGTTTGTTTCCCATAAAAGGAGGCGTGGATGCCGGTCTCGACCCCTACAATCAAGTACGAAAAGCGCAATCGCATTGCCTACATAACGCTCAACCGACCGGAGGTGCTGAACGCGCTGAGCAGGGAGTTG
The DNA here is from genome assembly GCA_965217705.1 of Dehalococcoidia bacterium. GTDB lineage: Bacteria > Chloroflexota > Dehalococcoidia > Lucifugimonadales > CATOSD01 > CATOSD01. Next base: position 1,338,012 of record CBDCJA010000002.1, read on the forward strand.
AGCGCGGGGCTGCGCGAGGCGCTCGAGGATTTTCGCGACGACAAGGACGCGCTCGTGGCCATCATGACGGGGGAAGGCGGCCGCGCCTTCTCCGCCGGAATGGACCTCAAGGAACGCGCCTCGCTGGACGCCAAGGGCGAGCGCCGCTCCCCTGCAAGGAGGGGCGGTTCCTTCATCGACCTCGAGGTGTTCAAGCCTATCATCGCCGCCATCGACGGCTTCTGCGTCGCGGGCGGGCTGGAGCTATCGCTCCAGTGCGACATGCGCATTGCCACGGCGAAGTCTGAGTTCGGTCTGCCCGAGCCGCGCTGGAGCCTGACCGCCGGGTACGGACTGCACAATCTATCGCGCATGGTACCGCTCGGCGAGGCGTTGAGTATGCAGCTGCGCGGCCACCGGATCGGCGCCGAGCGGGCCTACCAGATCGGCCTGATACAGGAGGTCGTGCCGGACCGCGAGACCCTCTTCGAGAGAGCGGAAAGCTACGCCGAAGAGGTTAAGCTGTGCGCTCCGCTGGCTGTCCAAGCCATCAAGCAGATCGTGTACCACGGCCGCAACCTCCCCGTCGAGTATTCGCAGAAGATCGCCGGGCCGCTGAACGAGCGCGTGCAGGCGTCGGCGGACTCCGTCGAAGGCCCCAAGGCGTTCTCGGAAAAGCGCGCCCCGGTGTGGAAGTCGGCCTAGCCCCGCCGGCCACAAGGCTACGAACGTCGAAACAACCCAAGGAGACTCCAGAAAATGTTCCAGAGGCTTTACACCGGAGACGACGGGCAGTCCCACCTCGAGGACTTGGACCTGGACGGAGCGGACGCGCCGAATTGGAAAGAGCTTCACGAGGGCACGGGCATTATGTTCCGCAGCACGTCGCCCGACGCGCCGGTCACCTGGCACTTGGCCCCGCGGAAGCAGTACTGCATTACGCTGTCCGGCCAGGTCGAGATTGGCCTTGGCGACGGCAGTAAGCACTACTTCGGCCCAGGCGACGTGATGCTGGCCGAAGACCTCACCGGGCAGGGACACACCACACGCGCAGTAGGCCCTGAGCCTCGCGTGGTGGCCTACGTCCCTGTGGACTAGACTTCCGCCGCTCGGCCAGTGCCATTCCGAGCGTAGCCCCAGTGCCATTCCGAGCGTAGTCGAGGAATCTAAAGCCGTCGCATTGCGTGGCCACACCACTTCAGCCATACGTACTTGCAATTGGAGACATCGCCAGAGGAGACACACATGATTCAGACCGCCCAGCCGACGCGGATGAGGCTAAGCAAGGAAGAGGCCCAGGCCTCCAAGGGCATGGTTGCCACCAAGGACAGGCTCGCGACCGAGGCGGGCGTGAGGATGCTCGAGGCTGGCGGCAACGCCGTGGACGCCGCGGTCGCCGCGTGCTTCGCGATCGGCGTGGTGGAGCCGATGTCCAGCGGCATAGGCGGAGGCGGCTACCTGAACTACCAGGTTGACGGCCAGGGCGGTGTAGTCGGCTTCCCGATGCGCGGCCCGCTCGCGGCAAAGCCCGATCTGTATAAACTAACGGGCGAGGCATACGTCGGCAATTTCGGCTGGGCCGGTGTCGAGAACGACGCCAACCTCGAGGGTTACCTGTCCATCGCCGTGCCCGGCGCGGTCGCTGGGCTTTGCGAGGCGCACCGAAGATTTGGCCGCCTTCCGCTGAGCGAGGTGGTGGCGCCCGCGGCGAGCATCGCACGCGACGGCTTCACGCCCAACTGGTACCTGCTCTTCTCCCTTGGACGCAGCGCTGGCAAGCTGTTCATGTACCCGGAGCTGCGGCGCGTGTTCATGCCCGGCGACAACATGTTGCCCAGTGGCGACATGGGTGACGGCGTAAGGCTCAGGCAGCCCGACCTGGCCGAGGTGCTGACCGCCATCGGCAAACACGGGCCGGACGCCTTCTACAGGGGCGACGTGGCGCAGGCCATCGTGTCCGACGTTCGCGCCAACGGCGGCATCCTCTCCGAGGAGGACCTGGCGCAGTACAAGCCGTTCGTTTGGGAGGGCGGGCTTGAGGTCGACTATCGTGGTCTGACGGTGCGCGTGCCCCCGTTCGCCTGCGCCGGCAGCACCAGCGCGATGACGCTGAAGCTGTTCGCCGGATTTGATGCGGCGGCCAGCGGCCACAACTCAGCGGACACCCTCCACGCCTACATCAGCAGCGCCCGACTCGCCTATGCCGACCGGTTCGAGTACTTCGGCGACCCCGCGTTCGTCGACACTCCCTGGAAGGGTCTGCTCTCGGACGCATACGCCGACCGCCGCCGCGCCCAAATCGGCGACCGCGCGCTGGCCGCCTACAGGCCGGGCGACCCCTGGCGGGAGGAGGGCAGGGCGCCGAAGGAGAAGCTCCCGGCCAGCCTGCCCGCGTTCGACACCGGCACCACTCACCTCTGCGCCATGGACAAGGATGGCAACGCGGTGTCGCTTACCAACACGCTGATGGCCGGTTTCGGCTCCGGCATCGTGGCAAAGGGGACCGGCGTAGTGATGAACGACGGCATGATGTGGTTCGACCCGCTGCCCGGTCGCGTCAACTCCATCATGCCCGGAAAGTTCCCGCTCAACAACATGACCCCCGCGCTGGTGCTCGACGGCTCCGGTGTGCGCCTGGCCGTGGGCGCGTCGGGTGGGCGGCGCATCACCAACTGCGTTACGCAGCTCATCTCAAAGGTAATGGACTTCGGCCTGGGGCCGCAGGAAGCCATCGACTCCCCTCGCGTGGACTGCAGCATGCCCGCGACCAGCGTCGACCCCAGGCTGGACCCGGAGGTCATCGCCGCGCTCGAGGCGAGGGGCCACCGCATATCCGTCGCCGGCGACGGGTTCATGGAGTCCGGCTTCTCCAGCTTCGCCAGCCCATGCGCCATCACCCTCAACGGCGGCGACGACTTCCGCGCCGGCGTGGACACGTTCCACTCCGCCTACGCGGCGGGCCCGGAGTAGGACAGAAAAGCAACTCCGACGGTATCCGGTCACGCCACCGGTAGGGGCGGGTTTCAAACCCGCCCTCCGGTGGACGGGGCCTCCGTCGCGCAAGCGCAGGCCTCCCTTATCCCTTCCCCCCCTCGACGGGGGAAGGTTAGGATGGGGGTGAGGGCCCAGAAGGCTAACTCATGCCCGGCCTGACCCGACAGCAGCTACACGACTTCCTCACCAGCGGGCGCCGTCTGCTCAAGCTGGCCACGTTCACCGAGGACGGCGCGCCCTACGTGGTGCCGCTCTGGTACGACTACGACGGCGAGGCGTTCAGCGTAGCCGGCCGCCGCCGCGCGAGGTGGGTCGCGAACATCCGGCGCGACGGGCGAGTGGGCGGCCTTGTCGACACCGAGGAGGCCGCCTACGTCCGGGTGGTGTTCCAGGGCCGCGCCGAGATCCTGGACGACGCCTGGCTGCACTCGTCGCCAACGCGCGCCATCCGCTACCTGGGCGAGGAGGCCGGCCTGCGCTACTACGAGTCGACGCACCGCGAGCCGCGCGCCCTGGTGCGCATCGTGCCGGAGTCCGTGCAAAGCTGGGCCGGGCCGGGGTGGCACCCGCGGTATCGCGGGTAGGGGCTAAATCACCTTGACGTACGTCGCCAGATTCTTGCCATAGTTCACTTCAATGTCGTAGGAGCTTCGTACTCCCGATCGGGCGACAAGTGCAGTGGTGGGTACACCCTCTAGTTCGCGCGCGTACTTTATTCCGAAGAGAATCACGCTGATGGCTTTTTCACCCGGCGGAGCGCCATCGTACATTTCTTTGAGGATTACCGCGGCCTCTTCAATATCCATACTCCCCCCTTGTTTGGTGGCATTCCCCGTTTGGTGGCATTCCCCGCCAGGGAGAATCGTGCCAATCGAAAGAGCGTCGCTGATTTTCTCGCGGTGGTAGGCCAGACGCATCCTAAACATGTGCGAACGCTCACACTCACCGCAGCGGCGGGAAACCAACGGGCAGCCCGCTGCGTCCATCCTACCAAATTCGCGCAAGCCCCACCTCGCCCATGTAGTTGACACACTCTCACCTATTATGCAAAAATATAGCACTATAGCGCATATCATAGCAAGGAAAGGAGAAAACGATGCCAAAGCTGATAATGAAGCATACACCAACACCGCAGGAAGTTGCTAAATTCTTGGATGAGTTGTATGACAAGCCCTTTGGCGGGAAAGAGCGTGCCCGAATGAAGATTTCCAGGGCTAGTCTTCGTGAACTCTCGAACCGGAGACGACTCGAGGACAGCTTCCTCAAGCAGTTGAGCGAAGCAGCGTTCGAGAATGGACTCATTATTGTTGACCTTGATGACTACTTTGCCGTCGTACGAGCGCATACGATGGGGCGATATCGAAGCGTCACCAAGACCGTGGTGAATGAATTCTTGGCGGAGAAAAGCGTAGAAGGCGGTTAGCCTTCTACCAGTAGTTGGGTTGGGCGTAAACTGCTGTGAATAGGGAGGAATGATGGACAACATCGACCACTTTGTTAATTCTGGTGACGAGGCTGTACAGGTAAATATTCCTGTATGGGCGGGAGCAACTGATTTAATTGCGCTCGCTCGTAGTGATGACGACAACAGAAACGCTCATGTAATCCTTGCCAGTCTCTTCGAAGGATTAGCCAGAGCAATCGCCGCTACATTGAACCAGCCAACGACTTCACAACTTCTATCAGCCATTCATCGCGAAGCGCAAATGACCTATCGAGTTCATCAGGGTGTTCGCAATGAGAAGTCGGTGGAGAGTTTCGATATTCTGACGGAGATGGTGGAGGAGATACGCGAGCGAGCAATTTGGCACGCGTCCAAGTCTTAGCCATTACTTACTTCTTGCGGCTGCAAAGAGTATATGGTTGACTTCAACGCTTGTTGCATTTTTCAGATTACCGCAACAGCGGGTGCGAGAGGAGGCGCACCGCGAGCCGCGCGCGCTGGTGCGCATAGTGCCGGAGTCAGTGCAAAGCTGGGCAGGGCCCGGCTGGCACCCGCGCTACCGCGAGTAGCGGTCCCCAGCGCCCACTACCCCACGATCACCATGTGCACCTCGCCCGGCCCGTGCACGCCCGTCACGAGCTGGTACTCGATGTCGGCGGAGCGGCTCGGCCCGGTGATGATGTTCATGTAGCTCTCCGCGTCGCCCGCGCCGAATCGCTCCCGCAACAGCGCGAACAGCTCGTCCAGGCTCGGCAGGGTCTGGCCGTACTCCACTATCGCGACGTGCACCGGCGGCAGCAGGGACACCAACCGGCTCGCGCCCTGCCGCGCGATGATGGCGCACGAGCCGGTCTCCGCGATGGCGTAGTCCACGCCGGTCAGGCCGATGCCGGCTTCGATCATGCGCCCGCGGTTCTCCTGCCGCTCCTTCTCGCGCTCCGCATCACCGCCGTCGCCGAGAGCCATGGTCCGCACCTCGATGCCGCTGCCCTGTAGCGCTCGCTCGATGCCGAGGCGCTCGACAGCGGGGTGAGCCGAGCGCACGACGGTCCGCGCCTCCACGTCGCGTGCGAGCTCCGCGACGTAGCGCGCAGCCTCCTCGTGCGTCTCGCATACGGCCACGCGCCAACCGGCCGCCTCGGCGGCCCGCGCCAGTTCGTCCGTCAGCGCGCCGGCGTTATCCCGCGCGTGTTGACGGATTAGCTCCGCCCTGCCGCGCACGTCGTCGGCGTCGCGGGACAGGGCGGTCTCTGGCGCGGGCGCCGGCGGGGCAGCGTCCGGCTCGCGGCCCAGGGAGCGACGCAGCAAGTCGAAGAACCGCGCGCGCTCGGTCACTCTGGAGAGTCCTCTGCGTCATCCTGAAGGTCGCGCCACCGCTTGCGGAAGGGCCGGTCGGCTAGCCTGGGCGCCTCGCGGTAGCGGTTCCAGCCGGCCATCGGCCCCGGCCCGCTTTTTTGTCCACTGGGTTGTCCACTTGCGCCGCCCGACATCGGACCCTGCAGCAGCCTCGCAGCGGAGCGCGCCGCCGACATCAGGGCGGGGTGGGACATGGCCGCGCGCCAGCCCTTGAACGCCAGGCGCTCGGCAACCGGCGAGCTTCGCTCTTCCGGATAGCGGTCGCCTTCCGAAATCTCGTTGCGAAGTTTCAGCAACATACGAGGGATGTTGATCTTGACCGGGCAGGCCTCCTTGCACGCACCGCAGAGGCTGGATGCGAACGGCAGGTGCTTGGCCTCAGAGATGCCGGTCAGCACCGGAGAGACCACCGCGCCTATGGGTCCGGGATAAACCCAGCCGTAGGCGTGGCCGCCCACCTTGCGGTACACGGGGCAGGCGTTCAGGCACGCGCCGCAGCGCAGGCAGTTGAGCGACTCCCGCAGGTGCGGGTCGGCCAGCAGCCGGGAGCGCCCGTTGTCCACGACAACCAGGTGGAACTCCTCCGGTCCGTCTTCGTCCTGCCTCTTGCGCGGGCCCGTAACGGTGGTCACGTAGCTCGAAATACGCTGGCCCGTAGCCGACCTGATTAGCAGCCGCAGGAACACGGCCAGGTCCTCGAGCGATGGCACCACCTTCTCCATGCCGGTTATTGCGACGTGTATCCTGGGCATGGAGGTGCACATGCGCCCGTTGCCCTCGTTGGTCACCAGCGTCAGCGTGCCCGTCTCCGCGACGATGAAGTTCGCTCCGGTGATCCCCATGTCGGCGTTGATGAACTTCTCCCGAAGCTGCCGCCTCGCCTCGCCCGCCAGATCTTCGATTCGCTCGTAGCGCGGCGTGTTCAGCTTCTCCTCGAACAGCTCGGAGACGTCCTCGCGGGACTTGTGAATGGCGGGCGCGATGATATGATAGGGCGTCTCGCCCGCCAGTTGAATGATGTACTCGCCCAGGTCGGTCTCCACAGGTTCGATGCCCTCGGCGATGAGCCGTTCGTTGAGCCCGATCTCCTCCGAGACCATGGACTTGCTCTTGACGACGAGCTTCACGCCGCGGTCGCGCGCCAGCTTCGCCACGTACTCGCACGCCGCCTCGGCGTCCTCGGCGAAGTAGACGTTGCCCCCGGCGGCCCTCACGTTGCGCTCGGCCATTTCGAGGTAGTAGTCGAGATGCTCTACGGTGTGCGTCTTGATGGCCCTGCCACGCTCGCGCAGCTCTTCCCAGTCGGACGTGGCCGCAGCGGCGTCCAGGCGTGCGGTGTGGAATCCGGCGTAGAGGCCCCGCAGGCTCTTCTGCACCTTGGGGTTCTGGAGCGCGTCCGCCGCGCCCTGCTCGAATTGCGCCGTCTTAGGCTCCATGGACAGCTACCTCGTATCCCTTCCCCCTCGATGGGGGAAGGTTAGTGCCTGCCCCGTAATCGATACGGGGATGGGGGTGGATGGTGTCCCTTACCCATTCACTCTGTAGGGGCGGGTTTGCAACCCGCCCGCCGCCCTTGGGATGGGGGTGAACAACTAACTAATAATCTCATCTATCAACTGCGCCAGGTGCAGCGGGCGCGTGCTCACGCCCTGGCGCGCCATGCCGCCCGCGATTTGCATCAGGCAGCTGCTGTCGCACGCAACCACCGCCTCGGCGCCGGTGTCGCGGATGTTGTCCAGCTTGTCTTGCAGCATCGCGCCGGAGATGTCCGGGTACTTCACCGCGAACGTGCCGCCGAACCCACAGCACACCTCGCTCTGCTCCATCTCAAGCAGGCTCACGCCCTCCAGCGATCGCATCAGCGCGCGGGGTTGGGTGGTTGCGCCCAGCTCCCGGCGCAGGTGGCAGGTCTCGTGGTAGGTGACGGTGCGCGTGGAGCCAGCCTCGTCTCGTCCCTTCCCCCTCGATGGGGGAAGAGCCTGCCCTGAGCTTGCCGAAGGGTTAGAGCCTGCCCTGAGCCTGCCGAAGGGATGGGGGTGGACGCCGCCCGCTGTCCCTCTGTCCGGGTCCACGTAGGGGCCGAGGTCGGTTACGCCCAGCACGTCGACGACGAACTCCGAGAACTCGTAGACTCGTTTGGCGAGTGACTCGGCGCGCTCCAGCAGCTCCGGCTCGTCCTCCAGCAGCTCGCCGTAGAACACGCGCAGCATACTCGCGCACGAACCCGACGGCGCCACGACGTAGCGGTCGCCCTCGAATGTCCGCAGCATCCGCTTTGCGAGCGGCTTGGCGTCTCGCCAGTAGCCGGAGTTGAACGCAGGCTGACCGCAGCAGGTCTGACCCGGCGGAAAGTCGAGGTCGACGCCGAGCCGTCGCAGGACGCGCGTCGCGGCCTCGCCGACCTCAGGGTAGATCTGGTCGACTATGCAGGTGACGAAGAGTGAGGCTTTGACCTGAGCGTGTGCTTGCACTTGCGGCGCGACTCCGGTTGCGCTTGGGGTTGGGCCGGTAGAGGGCAGACCACGCGGGGGCGATTCGGCGACATACTGGCGTCTCGCGGAAGACGGTTAGCCGAACGTCAGCTCGCGGACCACGAATCCGGCAAGCCAGGCCATCATGAAGACCGGCCCAGCCGCGAACAGCCAGCCCTCCGTCTGCTGCCTGGCCGCGCCGTGCAGCCACAGGTAGACGAGGAATACTCCCAGCCCGGCCGCGACCAGCCACACCGACAGCGTGTTGACGCCGAGCGCGGCTCCGATGGCGAACCCGGCCACTCCCCAGGGCAATGGGGAGTCGACCAACCTGTTCCACGAAATTCGACTGGCTTCCAAGTCCACGCTCCGCGCCGGCGGGCATTCGGGTGCCCGCCGCGGCGTACAGCTTACAGCATGGCGGAAGCGTTGCGCAATTCGCTTCGTCACCCTGAGCCTGCTTCAGATTGCCAGGTGCGACCAGAACCGTCCCCCTCGCGAACAGCCTGCTACCGCGCCCAACTCTGAACCTACCGCCATCGCCCTGCGTTCTCCAATTTGGTAAGGAAGTGGCCCCCGGACGCCCCAACCCACACCCCGTCCGCACCCCCTCGCCCATACCCGACCATATTCGCGCCCGGAACCCCGAAAAAACCATCATTCTCCCGCGCCACCCGTTCCCGGCCCTGACCCATCCAACTCCACGCACGTCCTACCCATCCCCACGTATGCGCCATTTCTTCTCACCTATCCGCCCCAATCCCGCGATTTTGCCATCCCTCTTGAAACATACGCACATCCGTGCTACCCTCGCTCACGCGAGGGACCGACCCCGCGGCCGGGAAACCCTACCCCCAAACCGGACAAGGCCCAGGCATCCTTAAGGGCGTCGAAAACCGGCCACTGACCACCGACGCGCCCCCTGTCCTGTTGCGCCACGCGGCGCCACTGTTTTGTCCCGTAAAACCCGCGTCGCCATTACAGATTCGCGCATGACCGGCGGCACCCTCAGCTAGGAGGCGCACAGAATGTCGCAGAAACTAACAGAATTCGCCATCCCTCCTTGAACGGAGACAGCGGTGTTGGGGCGCCGGGCAATCTGAAACAGGTTCCGGCTAGAGGCAGCGAATGACAAACGACCGCCAAGCTGCCATAATTGGCAACAGTTAGACGCGCGGACCGCGGCGCAAACCCCGGGAGGTGATGTAGTGGCAACACAGACCGCCATAGACTCGCTGGTCGATTCGCTTAACGATCGTAGCGAAAAGGAACCCTTTCACGTCGGCTGGTACTTCAAGGACCTGGCGAGCGGCAGTGCCGCGGACCGCAATGGGGCCGTGGTGGTGCCGTCGGCGAGCACGCGCAAGATCGCGATAATGATGGCCGCGCTCGCCGCCGTCAACGAGGGCAGGCTCTCGCTCGATCAGCCCGTGCCAATCCAGGCAAAGTACCAGAGCAACAACTCCGGCTGCTTTCAGCACCTCCAGCCCGGATTCGTGCTGCCGCTGCGAGACCATCTCACGATGATGATAATCGTCAGCGACAACACCTGCACCGGAACGGTCGCCGACCTGGTAGGCCTGGACACGGTGAACGCCCTGTGCCAGTCGATAGGCATGACAGGCACCGCGCACAGGCACGGCATACCGCCCGGGAACCTGGACCGCAACCACCCGGTGGATGCCTCGAACGCCACCACGCCCAACGACGTGGGTCTGCTGCTCGAGCTGATCCTGCGTGGCACGAACGACGAGGAAGCCGCGGCGAGTCTGGGCTGCACAACCGAACTGTGCCGGCTGGGCCTGGACATCCTGCTGTGGCAGAAGCTGAACACCCGATTGCCGTCTATGCTGCCGGGCCAGGCCAGGGTGGCCCACAAGACGGGCACCGGCGCGCGCAACTACAACGACGCCGGCATCATCTTCCAGGGCGACACGCCTCTTTGCGTGCTGACGGCATACACCGAAAACGTGCCGTCCGAGCTCGAAGACGGCAGGCCGGGCCACACTGCAACCGCGCAGCTTATCGGCACGCTGGCGCGCCTCAGCTACGACGCGCTGAAGGCTTAAGCGGGGCAACCGGTCCATGGCACAGTCGGACGCTGTACAGGCCTGGAAGAACAAGGTGCGGAGTCACCACGCCCAGTCGCTTGGCGTGCAAGAGAAGAACCCGCCGGACGCGGACTTCTGGCGCACGCGAGCGTCTGGCTTTCGCGCCGACCCGCGACGCGAGCCGGACGCCGCGCTTAGCCGCGTACTCGACAGGGCGGGCCCCGACACGACCGTGCTCGACGTGGGAGCGGGCGGCGGACGTCTGGCGCTGCCGCTCGCCCTGCGGTGCCGTCAGGTCACAGCGGTCGAGCCGTCGCCCTCGATGGTCGAGCAACTACGGGAAGGCGCGGACGAGGTGGGCATCTCAAACCTGTCAGTCGTGCAGGCGAACTGGGAGGACGCCGAGGTCGAGTTGGCTGACCTTGTCATCTGCTCGCACGTCGTCTACGGCGTGGTGGACATCGACCAGTTCGTTCTCAAGCTTGACGCCCACGCCCGCGGCGAGGTCGCCGTGTTCGCGTACATGGACTCGCCCCCAAGCCGTTTCGCGTCGTTCTGGCGGGCGGTCTACCGCGAGGAGCGGCTGAACATGCCCGCGCTGCCCGAATTGTTGCAAGTGCTGTGGCAACTGGGCATCCACCCCAACGTCGACATGATGCCGATTGACGCCCGTTTCGCATTCGAAAGCCGTGAGGACGCCGTGCGCCAGGTGGCGAGCTCCCTGTGGGTGGTTCCCGGCAGCGAGGAGGAGGAGCGGCTCCTCGCCGCCGCGAACGAGCTGCTCGAGGAAGACGACGACGGTTTCAGGATCAAGGGCGCGAAGTTCAGGCCCAACGGCCTGGTCACGTGGAAGCCCGGTCGCTAAGACCAGGCTGACAGACCGCATACAAGCAGAGCAAGACTCAAGCTTCAGGAGGGAGCAATGGCAAAGCCGAAGCAGTTGGGCCACATCGTATTGAGAGTTCGAGACCTCGAAGAGTCGGAGCGATTCTACGCAAACGTGCTCGGGCTCCGCGTCACCAACAAGCGGCCCGGCAGCATGACCTTCATGAGCGCCGGCGACTCGTCATCCCACGAGCTGGCGCTGGTGCCCGTGGGTCCGGATGCTCCGGGGCCGGAGGACGACCGCGTGGGGCTGTTCCACTTCGCGTGGGAGATGGAGTCCTTCGAGGCGCTGAAGGAGCTCCACCAGCACATGAAGAACGAGAACGTCAACATCGGCGGAATCGGCGACCACGGCATCTCGATAGGCGTCTACTTCTTCGACCCCGACGGCAACCAGATCGAGGTGTTCTACGAAATGCCGAAGTCCGACTGGCCGGAGGACGGCGATCTCTTTTCCGGAGATTTCCCGCTGAAGCTGGAGGAGACCGCCGATGCCACGGCGTAAACCGTCCGCATCAGTCCCTTCCCCCCATCACGGGCTGCCGGAGGGCATGATCTCAGACGAGGGCCTTCCAAAAGCCCCTTCCCCCTTGATGGGGGAAGGTTAGGATGGGGGTGAGAAGGAGCCGCATCAAATGACAGCCATTCCATTCGGACCGTTTGACGACGCCACCGCGATACTGGGCGCCCTGGGTGATGGGACGGTCTTGGCCGTCGAGCTTCTGGAGCACCACCTGGAGCGCATCGGAAAGCACAACCCGTCGCTGAACGCCATCGTCACGCCCGACTACGACAACGCCCGGGCCAGGGCGCGGGCCGCCGATGAAGCGAGGGCACGGGGAGAGCGCGCTCCGCTGCTGGGGCTGCCGCTCACCATCAAGGACTGCATCGACGTCGCCGGGCTGATAGGCACCGCGGGGCTGACGGACTTCGCCGAGCGCGTTCCGCCGGCCGATTCGCGGGTCGCCGCACGCGTGCGAGAGGCCGGCGCGGTGATCATGGGCAAGACCAACGTGCCGCCCAACGCCGCCGACTGGCAGTCTGCGAACCCGATCTTCGGGCGCACCAACAACCCCTGGGACCTGGACCGCACGCCGGGCGGCAGCACCGGAGGCGGGGCGGCGGCCGTCGCCGCGGGGCTAACGCCGCTGGAATTCGGCAGCGACATCGGAGGCTCCATTCGCGTGCCAGCGTCGTTCTGCGGCATATACGGGCACAAGCCGAGCGAAACGGCACTGACCAAGAGCGGCCACTTTCCGGGCTCGGCGATGCCGAACCCCGGCGTGGTGATGTCGGTGCAGGGGCCGCTCGCCCGGAGCGCCCGCGATCTCGAGCTGGCGTTCGACGCCGCGTCGGGGCCGGAAGTGGGAGAGGACGTGGCCTGGTCCCTGAACGTGCCGCCAGCCCGCTGCGACGACCTGTCGTCGTTCCGAGTTGCGGTGATGCCCCCCATCGAGTGGCTGCCGGTGGACGACGAGATAGCCGCCGCCCAGCAACGATTGGAGGACGACCTGCGCGCCGCCGGCGCGACCGTGGGGCAGGCGCAGCCGGAGGCGTTCGGAGACCTGCGGGCGCACCACCGGCTGTACTCCTCGTTACTGTCGCTGTTTACCGGACCACCGAACGTGGAGCAACGCCGCCGTCGGGCGGCCAACATGCGGGCCACGGGCGGCGAGTTCGACATCGCCGCGGCCAACGGCATGGAGGCCAGCGGCATGGACCTTATTGGCTGGCTGAGCGAGCGCGAGCGCTACCGGCAGTCCTACCGCGATTTCTTCCGCCACTGGGACGTGCTGCTCGCGCCGATAACCATAGTGCCGGCATTTCCCCACACGGACGAGCCATGGCCGCTGCGGACGGTTGACGTCAACGGCAAGGCCGTGCAATACGGCATGCAGGTGGTTTACCCCGCGGTGGCCACGCTCAGCGGGCATCCCGCTACAGCGTTCCCCATGGGTCTGACGAGCGGCGGGCTTCCCATAGGTCTGCAGGCGATAGGGCCGTACCTGGAGGACCGCACGCCAATCCGCTTCGCCTCACTCGTGCAATCGCAAATCCAGCCGTTCGAGCCGCCGCCTGGCTATGAGTAGCGAGACGAAACTCAATAGTGGGCAGCAAAGATGTACTGCTTCAGTTGCGCCCGAGAAGTCGATGACCAGTGGAAGTTCTGCAGGTTCTGCGGCCAGAGCATAGCAGTAGATTGTCCCGCGTGCGGTGCTCGCAGCCCCGTCGATTCCCTGTTCTGCCACGAGTGCGGCGTGAAGATGTCGGAGTCGCACGGGTCGCCGGATCCGCCGCAATACTACTCCCGATACGACCGGCCGACAGGCCTTCAATGCCCGAGGTGTCGCACCGCGAACGAGCCCGGGTCTGCCTATTGCTACAGCTGCGGCCTGCCGCTCGATGAGGATCTGGCCGTAGCTCATGCCCCAGCGTCTTACGCTCGGCCTCTGGGCGGGTCTCCCTATCAGTCTCCGCGGACGCGTGCGAACTGGACCGTGGGGCTGCTAGTGGCTACTTGTGTCGTGTCAGGATTTGTCCTGTTATCGATGCTGGAGGTTTTGGGCATGGCGCGTCAAGTGGTGGCTGGGCAATACGTCTCAGACGCTGATTGGAATGAAGCCATCTCAAACGTAGACGGTCTGTTAGCCTTGTCATTTGCTCTGCTGATAGCAACCGCTACAGCGTTTCTTCTGTGGGTGCACAGGGCCTCCAAGAATCTCGTGTCGCTTGGAGCGCATGGCCAGCGCTTCTCCCCAGCCTGGGCAGTGGGATGGTGGTTCGTCCCCATTATGATGCTCTTTCGTCCGTATCAAGTAATGGCAGAAATATGGAGGGGCAGCAGGCCCGACACGCTACTAGTATTACAACGACGGTTGTCGTGATACCATGATGGGCGGGGCAGGCAACGCTTGAGCAAGTGAGGCAGGGAAGTGGATGCTGCGGTTTTCGAGCAGGTGTACCAGGACTTTCGGGAGTTTCACGCTTACTTCGCCGCGCTGTTTGGCCGCAGGGAAGCGCGGGACCACAGCGGTCATTATCTCCAGGCTCTCCTGGTCCAGTCCGGGGAGCGGCGCAACGCCGAGAATCTGTCGGAGACGGTTCCGGCATCAGCCAGGGTGATACAACGCTTTCTCGCTGAATCCCCCTGGAATGACGACATAGTCATAGGACGTCTTCAGGAGTATCTGGGACCCCGGCTGGGGCACCCGGAGGCGATATGGGTGCTGGACGGCAGCGATTTCCCCAAGCAGGGCAGGAAGTCGGTGGGAGTGGCGAGGCAGTACTGTGGCAGACTTGGCAAGGTGGCCAACTGCCAGGCGGGGATGTTCCTGGCCTACGTCAGTCCCTTGGGCCGGGCCCTGGTGGACAAGGGGCTTTATCTGCCGGAGAGCTGGGTCTCGGACAAAGAACGGTGCGCGTCGGCTGGAGTGCCCGAGGAAAGGCGGAAGTATCGAGGCAAGACAGAGTTGGCGTTGGAAATGTTGGATCGGGCCCTGGAGCGGGGCCATATGAGGGCGGGATGGGTGGCCGCAGACGACGCCTTCGGGATGTCGCCGTCCTTCCGCGAGGGACTGGCGGCCCTGGGGATGCGCTATGTGCTGGACGTGCCGGCGGGCTTTACGGTGTGGCCGGTGGAACCGGTGTGGACCACTCCTGCCTATCTGGGACGGGGTGGTCCCCCCAAGCCCAGGCTCGTAGCCGGACAGCGGCGCACTATGGGGGAGCGTGGTGATGAATTGCCGAAGGAGGCTTGGCGGGAGATAACGGTGGCCGAGGGCAGCCAGGGTCCCCGCAGTTACCTGTTCAGCGCCCAGAGGGTGCGTCCGACCAGCAGGCGTAAGCCCGGCGAGATCCACTGGGCCATTTACCGCCGGAACCTGGACGGCAGCGAACCTCGCTACTACCTGTCCAATGCTCCTGAGGACACTCCCCTGGAGACCTTGGCCTGCGTGGGAGGCTCAAGGTGGCGTATTGAGACCGAGTTCGAGACGGAGAAGAGCGACGTGGGGCTGGACGAGTACGAGACCCGCACCTGGGCGGGCTGGCATCACCACGTGGCCCTGTGCCTGCTGGCCGGGGCCTTTCTGCTGAGCCTGCAGCAGGCTTGGGGGGGAAAAGATGCCCCATATAACCCGGCCCCAAGTGTACCGGGTGGTGCGGGAGATGCTGCCCCGGGAACGGTTCGGGCCCTTTGAACTGCTGCGGTGGCTGGAGGAGACTCAGGATAGTAACGAACGGGCCCGGCGCTCCCATGCCAAGCGCCGCGCCGCCGTTCCCCTGCCACGGGCCATCCCTCCATGAACCGTCGTTGTAATACTAGGAGCGGGGTATGAGTGGCGAGCCAGGTCTGTCTCCCCCCTGTTGGCGTGGTGGTGGTGGACATGGATAGTCGCCCGGATAACAAGCCTGGTATTCTACATAGATTCCATTTCCCCCGAGGACGCTGTTCCCATCTTATTGATTGTGGTTCTAGCCCTTGCTCTTGAGATCGTCGCCGCAGGCCTCGCCATCGCCGTCGTTCGCCGAATTGGGCGCGGGCAGGAAGAGTTACACCAAGAGCTGATGACTGGCTGACAGAGTGTCCTTCGTCGGTCTTCTGCTCATCTCCTTCACACCTGGGCTGTTCTGGCTCTGGTTCTTCCTACGCAGGTCATCGTACCGGCCGGCTCCGCTAAGGCTCATCGCGGTCACATTCGGGCTCGGCTGCCTCGCCATCATCCCCGCCGTCATTATCGAGTGGGCACTCCTCGGAGAATCCTTTTTGGAGGAGGGCGCGGGGTTGGGCGGCATAGCCGCCGGAATGTTGTTCGTAGTAGGCCCGGTGGAGGAAGCGTGCAAGTTCCTCGCCGTTCGGCTAAAAGCTTACCGCTCGCTGTATTTCGATGAGCCAATAGACGGCCTTGTCTACGCTGCGGCCGCTAGCCTCGGCTTTGCCTCACTGGAGAACGCCCTATTCGTCTACGAATTCGGGCCTGAGGTGATGCTCGTAAGGGCTCCTGCTTCTACGCTGGCGCACCTGGTGTTCGGTTGCATCTGGGGATACGCGCTCGGCGCGCACCACGCCTCCGGTCGCAGTAGGCCGATGCTCGTAGTCGGCGCTTTGGCCCTGGGCGCATTCACTCACGCCGTGTTCAACGTGTTCCTGTCCGTTCCGCTGACTATCTTGTTGGCAGTCTTGCTGACCGTAGTGGGAGCGATCTGGGTAGTCGGCAGGTTCAGGTGGGGAAGGGAGGTTTCGCCTTTCAGACTTCGACGAAACTACCCGCAAAGGGCATGTCCTGGCTGCGGACGGCACATACGTATCATTAGCCGATTCTGTCGGTTTTGCGGCACATCAGTCCCGTCTACGCAGACCCGGCTTTTCTGCGGAAACTGCAATGGAGAGAATCGACCTGACGCAGACTACTGCATTCGTTGCGGCGACCACCTGTTAAGTTCGTGACTAAGGCATACACGATGCCTGACGGCGGGCCAACGGGATGGCCGTCAAGACCATCAAGAACGAGCCGGGTGACACCGGTCGGAATGGAGAACAGCGTTCTCCCCAAGCCCTACATCATCGCGTACAGGCGGTTGATGTTGCCGTGCCTGGAGGGGTCGAGGTCACGGCCTCGCAGCGCGGGATCGTCGGGGCCGTAGCGGAGTGCGCGATACAGCATGTTGTTGACACCGCCGAAGCGCCTGTCCGGCACGAAGAACGGGTTGATGTACTCCCACACGATCTCCTTGCTCGGCGTGACCTCTACCACGCGTCCGGCGGCGCCCTCGCATACCAGCGTGTTGCCGTTGGGCAGCCGCGCCGCGCCGCTGATGTGGAAGCTGAACAGGTGCAGCGGCTGCATTCCCTTGTACTCCCACTCGATCTCACTGGTGGCGGGGTTCACCTCGACCGCGCGCGAGCCGCTGGGGCCGCGGCGGTGCGGCCCGTTGTCGAACATCAATACGTGCCCGTTGTTCAGAAAGGTGGCGTTGTGCTGGTGCGAAAGCTCGCCCGGTCCCCACTTCCAGAGGATGTCGCCCTTCTCCCTTCCCAGGATGACAACGGTGTCGATCTGCCTCATGCTCAGCAGAAAGTCGCCTTCGGGCGTCAGGTCCACCGAGTTCGTGTGGGTCCACTCCTGGCGACGCTCCAGCGGGCAGATCACGTCCTCCTCGGGATCAAGGGCCTGCCACACCGTCCACTCTTCCACGGTCGAGCCGTCGGGCGCGATCTCCCGAACGATGTCGCCGTACATCGGCTTGCCGGCGTCCTCCTCGCGCTCGTAGCCGCCGCGGACCCGGGCGGACATCTCCTCAGGCATCGGCTCCCAGACCAGCGTCAGGGTGTTGCCGTTGTCCAGCCGCAAGAAGTCGTGGTGGACGGATGCGTCCTCGTAGACCCACACCTCGTTGCTGTCCCAGTCCAGCTCGAAGAGGCCGGCGGACGACCCGCCAAACCCGGCCACGCCCTCCACGTCGGGCGGCGGTTTCATGCGGCACAGCAGGTTGCCGTTCGGCAGAAGGTATCCGTGCGGAATTCCGCGCTCGGAACACCAGCGGTGGCATATCCGCCCCTCCATGTCGATGAGCGTCGCGTGCTCGCCGCCGACGTTGGCCACCAGCGTGTACCCACGCATACTGTGTTGGGGCGCGTAGTGAAGTAGACCTATCGGGTGGTGGATTGACCAGCCCATGTTACCTCCGAAATGCTATGTGGATGCGGGGAGCGGAGGGGTAGGGGCGGCTAGGGAAGACCGGCGAAGAGGCGGCCGCCGACCACGATGAAGCGCATCGCCTGTTCTGTGGCGGCGGCTATCAGCTCGGCGGCGTTGGCGGTCGACTCGTCGAGACTCATCGGTGCGCTCGTGATGGCGGCGGCAGCGTCGATACCGTGATCGTGCACCAGGCCGTAACGCTCCCCAAGTGAGCCTGACACGCACACCACCGGGATGCCGCGCTCCTTCGCCATGAGCGCCACCCCGATGGGCGCCTTTTTGTAGATGGTCTGATAGTCGAGGCAGCCCTCGCCGGTTATCACGAGGTCCGCGCGCTCCAGGTGGCTCTCCATGTCCACCAGGTCGAGAACTATGTTGACGCCCGCCCTCAGCTCGGCGTCCAGGAAGGCCACGAAGCCGCCGCCGAGGCCTCCCGCAGCGCCAGCCCCGGGAAGCTCCTCGATGTCGCGTCCCAGGTCGTCCCTGACCACCTCTGCGAAGCGGTGCAGGGCGGCGTCCAGCGTCTCCACTATCTGTGGCGTCGCTCCCTTCTGGGGGCCGTAGATGGCGGACGCGCCCTCCGGGCCGGTGAGTGGGTTGTTGACGTCGCAGGCCACCAGGAAAGTCGACTCGCGGGCGCGCTCGTCAAGGCCGGACACGTCGATGTTCGCCAGCCGAGCCAAGCCATCGCCACCGTGGGGCAGGTCGCGGCCCTCCGGGTCAAGCAGCCGGACGCCCAGCGCCTGGGCCATGCCCGCGCCGGCGTCGTTGGTGGCGCTGCCGCCGATTCCGATGATGAACTTGCGAAACCCCTCGTCCAGGGCTTGGACGATGGCCTCTCCCAGGCCGTAAGTGGTGGTCAGCAGGGGATTGCGGCTTTCCCTTGGCACAAGGGCCAGCCCGGAGGTGCGCGCCATCTCTATCATCGCGGTGTTGCCGTCGCCGAGCGCGCCCCACTGCGCATCTATGCGTTCTCCCAGCGGACCGGTAACGCTCGCGCTGCGCACGCTGCCCCCCGTCAGGCCGACCAGCGTCTGCAGCGTGCCGTCGCCGCCGTCGGCGACCGGCGTGACCTCAACCTCGGCGTCCGCGAACACGCGGAGGACGCCTTCGCGCATGGCCTGGCCCGCGTCCACCGCCGAGATGCTGCCCTTGAACGCCTGTGGGGCGACTACGATCTTCATGGCGCGGGCCATTATATCACCTCGACGCCAGGGCGTGCGCCCGGTGGGCAGCGGGACACGTTGGAACTGCAAGTCGGCCGAGCGCGGGGAAAGCGCCGCATATGGCGATATGAGAATATCGCAGACCGCTGCATCCCGGTGCGAACGGGCGCACGGGTGGGGGCCTGCCAGACGGACTGGCAATCGGAGACCGCGCGGTCCGAAATTCGGCAGGGAGAGGTCGATTTCCGCCTTGCCGATTTTCCACTATTCAAATAGGGTGATATTACTATGCCAAGAAAGAAGAGCGAAGAACCCACCCGGCAGCTCTATGCGGCCGTCAGGGAGGACCTCTACCTGGCCTCCAAGGCGAAGGCCGCGGAGCGCCGAATGTCCCTGCGCGAGTTCGTCGAGCACGCTCTCGGGCTGGCGCTGAACGACACGGAGCAGGCTCCCGAGCTGCCTCCGGAGCCGTCGGTGTGGGAGGACGAGTACATCCGGCTCCAGGCGCGGCAGCCAATCGGCTCGCCCGTGGAGCTGACCAGGGACGAGGCGGTACGACTTCTGAGGGCAAGCCTGGAGGATTAGGTCGACCGGGGGCGTTCGCGTCAGCAGGGTAGGGAAGGGGCGCCCGCGGAGAAGTGGCTCGTCCGGGCCGCACCACGTGAGCCGGGCATGGTAGCGGAGCGACGCCCGCGCGGAACTGCTCCCCTCCACCGGTGGGAGACGACCGACAGCGGAGAGGGCTTGTTGTAGATTTACTACACATGTGCTGACGGCACATTGGGAAAAGTGGTGCCCCTGCCACCAGCAGGGGAGGGGGAACAATGGCAGACTTTGTGCTCGACGCCTCGCTGTTTCGGGCCTACCTTGGCGGAGACCGGTCCGCGCGCAGCGTCGTCGATCGTGTGCTGGACGGCAGCGAGACCGCGGCAGTTTCGTCGGCGACGGTGTTCGAGCTGTGGCGCGATCCGACGCTGGACCGGCGGACCGAGATGGCCCTCACCGCGCTGGTAGGATTCGTAGAGGTGGCGCCGCTATCTGCCGAGGCCGCCAAGCGGGCCGGTCTCCTGCTCGCGGCGTGCGGCACGGACAGCCGCGAATCGCTCGGATATCACGCCCTGGTCGCGGCGGTCGCACTGGAGCGGGGGGAGCCGATTTGCACCCTCGAGGCCGACCGGTACTCGGACTTCGGCGTCGAGCTGGTCGCCCATTGACCCCTTCCAAATGCGCCCACGCTCAATTGTATTCTGATGCTCCAAGAGAGACTCGATCCCAGATACGTATTGCATTCAGGTCGATGTCGCCCCGCCATCCGCGCGCCCTTTCGCTGGAACGACTCGCGAAGAGTGACACCCTCACTGGAATCGCTGGCAGGCCCAAGGTGGAATTGATACCGTGATCTTACTTACACATCACACTTTACGTCTTGGATAGGTGGCGATTGCCATATGTCAGGAGCTTCACACTGGCGCTATCGACCGCCAGGTGCGAACACGTGCGTAATCGATACACGATTTCAACAGCGTCGCGTCCCGGCCACCTGGATGTCATGCGGCGGCTCGCCGCGCTCGCGCTGGTCGTGCTCGGATTCGGCGGCTTCCTGCTCGGCCAGACGGCGCCCGCAACTGCCTCCGGCCACCACGCCACGTTGATAACCATCGACGGAACTATCGACGAACTGGCCGCCCGCCACCTCTCGCGCGGCCTGGACGAAGCCATGGATAGGGGAACGCGGTTGGTCATCGTCCGGCTGGATACACCGGGCGGCCTCTACAGCTCCACCCGCGACATGGTCGAGAGTCTACTCACGTCTCCGATTCCGGTCGCCGTCTACGTGTCGCCGCCGGGTGCGCAGGCGGCCTCGGCTGGCACCTTCATCGCGGCCGCCGCTCACGTCGCCGCGATGGCGCCAGGAACGAACATCGGCGCGGCGACACCTGTTGCCGGCAGCGGCGAGGACCTGCCCGAAACCCTGAAGTCCAAGGCCTCCCAGGATGCCGCCGCCTTCATCCGCAGCATAGCCGACGAGCGCGGCCGAAACCGCGAGCTCCTCGAACAGACGGTCCTGAACGCACTATCCCTCTCTCCATCCGAGGCGCTCGAGCACAACGTCATCGACCTGATTGCCGCCGACCTTCCCGACCTCCTGGAAAAGATGAACGGCATGGAAGTGAGCATCCGCGGCACGGACGTCACAGTGGACACGTCCGGAATCGTGGTTGCCGAGCTGCAGCCGACGCCGCTGGAGCGTTTCCTGGGCTTCCTTGCCAACCCCAACGTCGCATTCATTCTGCTTACCATCGGCGGCATAGGCATACTCATAGAGCTCATAAGCCCCGGTCTGATTGTGCCCGGGGTGATCGGCGTGGTCGCGCTCGCGCTGGCCTTCACCGCCATCGCGAACCTGCCCGTAAACTGGGTCGGGTTGGGCCTCATCCTGCTCGCGATGCTGTTATTCTATCTGGAAGCGGCCGCGCCTGGGTTGGGCGTATTCGCCATCGGCGCCGCCATCAGCTTCATCGTGGGCGCTTTCCTGTTGTTCGGAGGGTTTGGCGCGCCGCCGATTCCAGAGCCCAGCTTCCGGGTCAACCTGTGGATAATAGGCGTTCTGGGTGCGTTTCTGGCGGTTTCCCTCGGACTCTTTCTCAGGGAGAACCACCGCGCGAGAGCGCTGGAGGTCTACACCGGCCCGGTGAGCCTGGTGGGGCAGACCGGCGTAACCGTCACGGCGCTGAACCCGCGTGGCAGCGTCCGGCTCCGCAGCGAATCGTGGAGCGCGGTGTCTGACTCCGGTGAGCCGATTCAGGCGGGTGAACAGATTATAGTGTCCGACGTAGAGGGACTTACGCTGAAGGTGTTCAAGGCGGACCAGTAAGCTAAGCAAGAGGAGGACCAGTTGATACCACACATAACCGTCGTAAAGCAGTACGAGCGCCTAGCCGTCTTCTGGCTGGGCAAGTTCACAGGGTTGAAACCGCCGGGCCTGAAGCTTATGTTCTGGCCGTTCAACTCCTACCAGCGAATCGACCTGCGTGAGGTCGTTATCGACATTCCTCGCCAGACCAACATCACGTTGGACAACGCTCCCATCGACATCGACTTCCTGGTCTACATGCGGGTCATGGAGGCTAGTGCGGAGAAGGCGATAATCGAAGTTGTCGACTACCGCGGCGCGGTGATCGGCATAGCCACCACAACGCTCCGAGCGGTAATCGGCGAAATCTCGCTCGACGACGTGCTGTCCCAGCGGGACCGCATCAACGAGCAGCTGCGCCAGAAGCTGGATGAGGTTACCGAGCGTTGGGGCATCAAGGTTACACAGGTGGAGATTCGCGAGGTGGAGCCGGCGCGCGACATTCAGGACGCCATGAACCGCCAGATGTCCGCCGAGCGCTTCCGACGCGCCGCCGTAACGGAGGCGGAGGGCACGCGGGAGGCGGCCGTCACCGTCGCCGAGGGGGAGAAGCAGGCCGCCATTCTGCGCGCGGAGGGCGACCGCCAGGCCGAGATACTTTCCGCCGAGGGCGACCAACAGGCAGCGGTTCTGCGCGCCGAAGGCTTCAGCTTAGCACTGGACAGGATCCACGGCGTAGCCCGAAACGTCGACGCCAACACGCTCAGCCTCCAGTACTTCGACACCCTCAAGCAATTGGGAAGCAGCCCGTCCACCAAGTTCATCTTCCCCATGGAATTCACCAACCTGCTCAGTCCGTTCATGCGCATGGCGAGTGGCGCGGGCGGGGGCGGAAATGAATCCGACAAGACGTAGGCGCCACCTATTCAAAACGTAAAGTTCGGCTGCACGCCGGTGTACAGGGACGCGCCGTTTTGGCTCGATCAGGTGGGAACAGACCAAATTAAACGCAAAAGCTCGTACAAGCGGGGCTACAGATAGTTCTTGACCCGCTTGGCGAGCTTCAGTGTCATGCCCGGGGCGGCCGCGATCTGCTCCACCGTGGCGTCCTTTATGCCCTTGGTGGAGCCGAACTGCCGGATGAGCATACGGCGCCGCTTCGGACCAATTCCCGGCACCTGGTCGATGATGGATTCGGCACCCTTGCGAGACCGGCGCTGCCGGTGATACGTGATGGCGAAACGGTGCGCCTCGTCGCGGGCGCGCTGCACCAGGTAGAGGCCCTGGGAGTCGCGGGGCAGCGTGATCGCCTCCTGGACGTGGGGAACGAACAGCTCCTCGTTCTCCTTCGCGAGGCTCGCCAGCGGCACGAAGTCTATCCCCAACTCCAGGAACACCTGCAGTGCCGCTCCGAGATGGCCCTTGCCGCCGTCGATCAGCGTCAGGTCCGGCGCTATGCCCCAGGATCCCGCGTCGCCGGACTTGCCGCCGGCATCCCCGTCCCCGTCCTCGGGGGACTTCGCCGCGTTCCGCGACTCAGCGAGGCGCTTGAACCGCCGCGTCAGCATCTCGCGCATCATCGCGTAGTCGTCCACACCCTCGACGGTCTTGATCCTGAACCGCCGGTACTGGGACGGCGCCGAGCGCCCATCTTCGAACACCACCATGCTGCCTACCGCGTTGGTGCCCTGTATGTTGGATATGTCGTAGCACTCGATACGCCGCGGCGGCTCGGTCAGGCTCAGCGCCTCCTGCAGCTCCGACAATCCGGCGTGCAGCTTCACGCTGTCCGACGCTCGCCGTATCTCCAGGTGGTCCAGCCCCTGGCGGGCGTTCTCCGACACCATCTCCATGAGCCTGCGCTTCTGGCCGCGCTGCGGCTTGTAGACGCGCACGCGGCTCCCGCGCTTCTGGCGCAGCCACTCGGCTATCGGATCGGGGTCGTCGAGCGGGTGCTGCACCAGGATGCGGGGCGGAACGTAGGGGGTGGCGTCGTAGAACTGCTGGACGAACGCGGTGAGAATGTCGCTGGGCGTGTCGTCCTGCGTACCCGCCATGATGAAGTTGTCGCGCCCAATGAGCTTGCCGTGGCGAATGAAGAACACCTCCACCCACGCCTCGCTCTCGGACGGGGCCAGGGCGATAACGTCCAGATTCTCCGAGCTGAGGTTGAGCACCTTCTGGCCCTCGTTTACCTTCTCGATGGCCCTGAGCTGGTCGCGGAGCACGGCTGCCCGCTCGAACTCCAGGCCATCGGCGGCCTCCTCCATGCGGCGGCTTATCGATTTGACGATGCGGTTGGTCTTGCCCTCCAGGAACAGCACCACCTGATCGATGATCTCGGCGTACTGGTTCCGGTCTACCGCGCCGATGCACGGTCCTACGCAACGGTGAATGTAGAAGTCCAGGCACGGGCGCGCGTCGTTGCCCGTGATGGTCTTGGTGCACGAGCGGTAGGGGAACAGCTTCTTCAGCAGGTTGAGTGTGCGCCTCACGCTGCTCGCGCTGGCGAACGGCCCGAAGTAGCGCGAGCCGTCGTTAGGCACCTTGCGCGTGACGTAGACCTGCGGAAATTCCTCGGATACGTCGATTTTGATGAACGGATAGCTCTTGTCGTCCTTGAGACGCGCGTTGTACTGGGGCTGGCGCTCTTTTATGAGGTTGCACTCCAGAATGAGCGCCTCTTGTTCGGACTCCGTGACGATGAACTCGAAGTCCTCGACCCTACCCATCATGTTGCGGATCTTGGGCACGAGGTTGGGGGTGCTCCCGAAGTACGAGCTGACGCGGTTGCGCAGGCTGGCCGCCTTGCCGACGTACAGCACGCTGCCGTCGCCGTCGTGGAACAGATACACGCCGGGCGATGAGGGCAGCGCCCTCAGGCGTTCTCCGAACTCGCCCCGTTTCGCTTCTGTTGCCAACCCCTTCTCCTACGCCTCACCGTCGCGCCGGCCTCGCTCCGCGCGCGGGTCTAGCCCAGCACGAACGAGAGCGCCACCAGCACGGCGACCATCAGCGAAGCCAATATGCCTATCTGCCGCAGCTCGCGCCCCAGGTACCGGTAAACGATGGGAGTGTTGGCCGCCGCCGGCCTTCGCTGTCGGCTGGGGGCGGCCTGGGCGGGCGCCGTGGTCGCCGCCACCGGCGCGCGTTGGGCTGCGGGCGTCGGCTGCGACGCCTCGCGCGACTGCGTCGGGCCCGCGGCGAAAGCCTGCGAGCTTGCGCCTGATCGGCTCCTGCGCTTCTTCTGGCTTAGCTGGGCCTGCCTGGAGGCTCGTTTGCGTCCTCTGTTGGGCATATCTGGATGTCCTCCTGTGGTGCGTGCTCCTCGCGTGGGTGGCGCCTTCACCCCGGACCGGCTTCAAGTCCGCCCGGGGCGGTCGTCCCGTGCAGGACGCGATCCCGGGCGGCGCTGCGCCGGCAGGGCAGGGCGGGTCACCTCGCGCGGGGGTGCGCCATGTCGTACTCTTCTCTGACGTGCTCGCTCGTGAGGTGCGTGTAGACCTGCGTCGTGGAGATGCTCGCATGGCCCAGCAGCTCCTGGACGTGTCGCAGTGGCGCGCCGCCCTGAAGCAGGTGCGTGGCGAAGCTGTGGCGAAGAGAGTGGGGCGTTATCCTCGCGGAAATGCCCGCGCGCTTCGCGTGGCCCTTCAGGATGAGCCAGAAGCCCTGGCGCGTGAGCCTGTCACCGCGCCGGTTCAGGAACAGAGCGCTCCCGGAGCGCTGGCTTTCCAGGACGGGCCGCGCCTCCTCCAAGTATTCGGCCACCGAGTCTGCCGCCCTCCGGTGAATGGGAATCACGCGCTCCTTGCCGCCCTTGCCAAAGCACCGAACGGACTGCTCCTCGAGGTCCACGTCGTCCGTGCCCAGCGACACGAGCTCGCTGACTCGCATTCCGCTGGCGTAGAGCAACTCCAGCATCGAATGGTCCCGCTTCGCCTCGGGCGAGTCGGCATTGGATGCCTCTTCCAGCAGGCGGGCGACGTCCTCGACGGCCAACGTCTCCGGCAGAGTCCTGCCCACGCGCGGCGTGCTCAGATTTTTGGTAGGATCGGCCTCGATCACGCCCTCGTCGTTCAGGAACGAAAACAGCGACTTCAGCGAGGCGACCTTGCGCGCGCGCGTCGTGTCGGAGTATTCCAGCTCGATCAGCCGTTCGACGTATGCCGCGACAGCGGCCTCGTCCACCTGCCGCCACTCCGCGACCGGCGCGCCTCGGAATCGGGACTCGTCCAGAAAGTCCAGGAACTGCCTGAAGTCGCTGCGGTAAGCGGCCTGCGTGTTTGGCGAGACGCCGCGCTCTACGGTCATGTAGTTTAGGAACGCTTCGACCTTGTCTCTCATTCTCTTTCGCCGTCTGTGTAACGGCCATCCCTCCGGTCGGGGCCGGCCGGCTCTGTGCGCCCCATTTTAACACAGCGGGCGTTGGGGGCGTGTGCCCGCGGCTCATGGTCTTGGCCTCGCCCGCGGGCGGCCGGACGGCGCGGACGCCTTGACACAGGCGCATAGCGAACTTAGATTAGGACGACTGGCAGTCTGGTCGGAGTAATAACGCATGGTTGAAATCGGAATTGGCCCAAACCTCCTGAGCTTTGGCACCTTCGTGGTGAGCTGGCACGGCTTCTTCAGCTTCATCGCCGTGGCCACGGCCGTCTTCCTCGTCGGCAGATGGGCGCCGCTCAAGGGGATAGACCCCGATGACATCTATTCGATAGCCATATTCGCCATTATCGGCGGCATAATCGGGGCGCGCCTGGTGCACGTCGTCGACCACTGGGACTTTTACCAGCAGAACCCGGCCGACGTGTTCGCCATCTGGGCGGGAGGCATCGGCCTCTGGGGCGGCATACTGGGAGGCTTCATAGGTGGCGCGGCCTACGCGCTTATCGTCAAGCAGCCCGTGGGCGTAATCGCGGACCTGACGGCCCCGGCGCTGCTATTCGTGCAGACAATCGGCAGGCTGGGCGACATAGTGAACGGCGAGCACTGCGCGAGGGCGACCAACTTCATCTTCGGCTTCATGTGGACGAACCCGGCAAGCGACGCCAGGAACTGCGGCGCGGAGGGCGTGGGAGTCTCGGTACAGCCGGTTATCGCCTACGAAATGCTCTGGAACATGCTGGCGCTTGTGGTGATCTGGAAGCTGAGAGGCAGGCTGCGGCCCGACGGCATGCTCTTTGTGTTTTACTTAGCTCTCTATTCCGTCGGTCGCTTCATGATCTCGTTCGCCCGCACCGACAAGGTCTGGGCGCTGGGGATGCAGGAAGCGCACTTCATCGCGCTGTTCGTGCTGGGCATAACGGTGCCGATACTGGCTGCGAAGGCCAGGTATACGCCGCGGGACGAGTCGTTCGACGAGCCGGCGCCGGCCTACCAGCGCGGCACACGCGCCGAAAGGCGGCGGCGCGACAGGTAGCGCGGCTTCGCGGGCTACTCGGCCGGGCGCATGTCCAACACGTTCAGCTGGATCTTAGGCCTGTAGCCCCACGTGTCCAGCTCGGGACGGTACACCAGGTCCAGGCCGCGCCACACGCCGTCCAGCATTTCCCCCTGTCCGAACGCGATGGCGTCCAGCGTCACACCGCCTTGCTCCAGCAGCATCTTCAGGTGCCGGCCTCCATTCCCCACACGCCGTGCCTCTACCGCCCTCGCGCCGCGCGTGAGCAGCACGGGCGCGGGGTTGCCGGCACCGAACGGCGAGAGCGAACGTATGAACTCGAAGCCGTCGCCGGTCGCGTCTTCGAAACCCGCCTCGCAGTCCACCTCAATGGCCGGGGCGAGGTCGAGGCCGTCCAACTGCACGCGGGCGAGCTCCGTCAGACTCGCCTCGAGTGCGCCGAGCTGGGACGTGGCGATGGTGAAGCCCGCCGCCTGGGGGTGGCCGCCGAACTTGACGAACGGCGCGCCGCTCTCTGCCAGCGCGGACACGACGTCGAACTCGGCGATGCTGCGCGCGCTCGCGCGGCTGACTTCCCGGCCCACCGATACGGCGACGGCCGGGCGGTAATGCAGGTCGGCCAGCCTGCCCGCAATCAGCCCCAGCACGCCGGGAATCCAGGCTTCGTTGGCGACCCAGAGCAGGTGGGGCGGGTCCGCAGCGTCGCTTCGGTCCGCCACCTGGCGGCGGGCCGTGCGCATGGCCGACTCCGTAATGCTTCGACGCTCTGTATTCATCTCGTCGAGCTGCCCCGCAACGTGCCTGGCCCTGAGCCGACTTGGGGCCGTGAGCAGGGCAAGGCTGACGTCGGCGTGGGCAATGCGCCCGGCCGAATTGATTCGGGGGATGAGGCGGAAGGAGAGGGACTCGCTGTCGATGCTGCCAAGCCGGATGTCGGCGACCTCGGCCAGCGCCCTCAATCCTGGGTTGGCCGTCGCATTTATGCGCTTGATGCCCTGCTTCACAATGTAGCGGTTCTCACCCCTGAGCGGCCCGACGTCCGCCACGGTGCCGAGCGCGGCGAGCTCCAGCAGGTGTTCC
This sequence comes from Dehalococcoidia bacterium, assembly GCA_965217705.1. Taxonomy (GTDB): domain Bacteria; phylum Chloroflexota; class Dehalococcoidia; order Lucifugimonadales; family CATOSD01; genus CATOSD01. The sequence continues at coordinate 1,366,388 of CBDCJA010000002.1, forward strand.
GGGTACGGCCGGTCCAGCCGCCGGTAGAGCGCCTCGGCCACCTTGAGCGCCGTGCCTGCGCCCGTCAGTCCGTCGAAGGGATAGCGCGAGTCCGCGCGGCGGCAATTTATCACGGCGCGAGCGTTGGGCATCCCCGTGGTCATGGTGTGGTGATCGGTGACGATGGTGTCCACACCCAGCGAAGACGCCAGGTCTATCTCCTCCACCGACGTCGCGCCGCAGTCGACGGTGACCAGCAGCGTCACGGATTTTCCCGCCAGCTCGCGAACGGCATCCGGATTCAGGCCGTGGCCCTCCTCCGCGCGGTCGGGGATGTAGGTGTGCACCTGCCCGCCAAGCTCCCGTAGGGCGATGGCGAGCAGCGCGGTGCCGGTGACGCCGTCGGCGTCGAAGTCGCCGAATATGCCTATCGTCTCGCCGGACCCGAGAGCCGCCGCCAGCCGCTCGACGCCCTCGGCCATGTCGGGCAGGAGCTCCGGGTCGTTCCACTCGGACGCGCCGGAGCCGGTGAACGCCTCGGCCTCCTCGCGGCTCCGCACGCCCCGGTTGTAGAACATCCTCGCCTGGAAGAGCGGGAGCCCCAACTCGCCGGCGAACCCGCTGGGTGGCAGCGGCTTGACCCGCCATCGCATTCGCGCCATGCCAGGTAGAGCTACTCTACCGACTGGAAGACGAGGGAAGAGTTGTGCCCGCCGAACCCGAATGAGTTGCTCATCACGGTCCTGATGCGGCCCCTGCGTGGTATGTGCGGAGTGTAGTCGAGGTCGCAGTCCATGTCGGGGTTTTCCAGGTTGATGGTAGGGGGCACTATCCAATTGGTGATGGCCAGGACGCAAACGCTCGCCTCAAGCGCGCCGCTCGCGCCCAGCAGATGGCCCGTCATCGACTTTGTGGAGCTGATGGGGATCTTGTACGCCTCCTCGCCGAAGACGGACTTGGTCGCGAGCGTCTCGAACTTGTCGTTGAGCGGCGTGGAGGTCCCGTGGGCGTTGATGTAGTCGATCTCGTGGGGTTGGAGACCCGCGCGGTTGAGGGCAATCTTCATCGCGCGGGCGCCTCCCTCTCCACCGGGGGCCGGCTGCGTGATGTGGTAAGCATCGGCGGTCGCGCCGTAGCCCACGAGCTCGGCAATCGGCGCCGCTCCGCGCCGCTCCGCGCTCTCCAAGCTCTCCAGCACCAGCACTGCCGCGCCCTCGCCCATCACGAAGCCGTCGCGTGTGGCGTCGAATGGGCGGGACGCCTTCTGAGGGTCGTCGTTTTGCGTGGATAGGGCATGGCAGGCGTTGAATCCGGCAACGCCGATGGGGCAGATGCTCGCCTCCGCGCCGCCCGCAAGTGCGGCGTCCACGTCGCCGCGTCGGATGGCCTCGTAGGCCAGGCCAATGCTGTCTCCGCTGCTGGAGCAGGCGGAAACGGCGGCGTAGTTGGGCCCTTTCGCGCCAAGCAGCATTGAGACCTGCCCAGAGGCCATGTCCGGCAGCATCATCGGCACCAGGAAGGGGCTGACCCGCTTGGGGCCGCGCGAGTCCAGCACGCCAATCTGCTCTGAGAGTGTGATTATGCCGCCAATGCCACTGGTAATCATCACCGAAACGCGCTCGCAGTTGTCCGCCTCGATCTTCATGCCGGACTGCTCCAGCGCCTCCAGCGCCGCTCCGACGGCCAGCTGAACGAACCGGTCCATGCGCCGGGCCTCCTTGCGGCCCACCAGCGTAGTCACGTCGTAGTCTTTCACCTCGGCGGCTATGGTCGTCTCGAAACCGTCCGGGTCGAACGCCGTGATGTGGTCGATTCCGGACTTGCCGGCCACCAGGCTCTTCCAGGTCGATTCCGCGTCCAGGCCGACGGGACTTACTATCCCTATGCCGGTTACGACAACTCTATTGCTCATAGTCGGGCATCTCCAGGGCCTCCCGGTTCAGCGAACGTTGCCTCGGCAACGTAGGCGTCAACGAGGCCGTCTTTCAACTCTAATTCGCTGATCGGGTGCGGTAGGTTGGTCGTCTGGTTGGAGCGCATGGCGTGGACGTTGGCATCGTAGAACTGCGTTCGAGGCTCGACCGCAAGATTCACCATAACGCCGCGGTCGCCGTTCCACTGCAGCAGCCAGGAACACTCGAAGAACACCGCCTCCTCTTCGAAGTCCGCGGGCCGCATCGACGCGCCCCGCGTGGTGTCCAGCTCTCCGGCCTCGCCCAGCAACTCCCGGTTCATCTCATCCAGCAGGGAACAGGCAAGGGTGTCCAGGCGATCTGCCTCGACCCACAGCTCGCGCACGGCCACGGCGTCCGATGGGGAGGTCGGCAGACTCTGGCCGACGCGCTCGACGAAGTCGACCGCCTCAGCGTGAAACTCCGCCAGCCTCCTGGCGCGCTCTATCCAGGTAAGCCCGTTTCCAAAGCCAGCCTCTGGCAATACAACTCCTAAGGTGCCGGCAGCGCGGCATTCACAGGGCATAGGCATCAAACCACGGGTCGTTGACGCCGTTCGAGAGCCGTCCATATAATACCACAGGCTCGACTATGGATATTCTCGCCTTTTCCGACACCGAAGTACTGCCGTTCACGGCGGGCCAGCGCCCGCTCAGCGTGTCTATCGAGACGCACGGCTGCAAGCTCAACCAGGCCGACTCGAACGTGCTGGCCATGGAGTTTGCGCTGGCGGGCTTCCGGGTCGTCGCGAACGACGAACCCTCCGACGTGTACGTGGTCAATTCGTGCACGGTTACGCACGTCGCCGACCGCAAGGCGCGCCACTCCCTGCGTGCGGCGAGGCGGCGCAACCCCGGCGCGACCATAGTGGCGACCGGATGCTACGCCCAGCGCGCGCCCGGCGACCTGCGGGGGCTGGAAGAGGTGGACATCGTAGCGGGCAACACCGCCAAGCCCGCCCTGGTGCGCCGGGTGGTGGAGCGGATGGGAGGCGCCACCCAACCGTGCGCCGTGGGCGACGACGTGGACCTGGCCCTGAGCCCCAGGGCGGTCCGCACGAGGTCGATGGTGAAGATCCAGGAGGGGTGTGACCAGGTCTGCGCTTACTGCATAGTGCCAAAGGTGCGCGGCAGGGAGCGCAGCATCCCGGCGGGGGAGATCGTGGCTGAGGTTCACCGCAATCTCGAACGTGGCCACAAGGAGATCGTCCTCACCGGCACGCAGCTTGGCTCCTACGGTTTCGACCTGGACGGGGAGACGCTGGCGGGCCTTCTGCGACGGGTACTCCGCGAAACGCACGTCAGCCGGCTGCGGCTGTCATCTCTCCAGCCTCAGGACATAGACGCCGAGCTGCTGGATCTGTGGGCGGACCCCCGACTTTGCCCGCATTTCCACCTGCCACTCCAGAGCGGAAGCGACCCGGTGCTTCACCGGATGCGACGGCGCTACACCGCCGAAGGGTACGCGGACGCGGTGGGAAGGATTCGCGCGGCGGTGCCCGCAGTCTCGATCACCGCGGACGTCATAGTGGGCTTCCCCGGCGAGGAGGACGCGGACTTCAAGGCGAGCTACGCACTCTGCGAAAGCCAGGCTTTCGCGGATATTCACGTGTTCCCGTACTCCGTGCGGCCAGGCACCAGCGCCGCCCACTTCGACGGGCTGATAGATCCGCGTGAAAAGGCGGCCCGCGTCGGGCGTCTCCTATCGCTCGCCAAGAGGCAGTTCGCCGACTTCCGGCGCGCCGCGCGCGGCCAGGTCAGGCCGGTGCTCTGGGAGGAGCGCAGGGCGGACGGCGAGATGGCAACGTGGCATGGGCTGACAGACAACTACCTGAGGGCAACCGTCTCGAGTGCCCGCAACCTGGCAAACGTCATCACGCCCGCGCGGCTTGGCGAACTGTCGGACGACGGGACCATCTCCGCTGAGATAGCGCGCCCCACCTCCGCCGCGGGCCACTGACGAAGCCCCGCTAGCGCCTACCACTGCCCGGCGGTCGGCGGCGGCGCTGCGCGCGCCGCCGCCCTCGCCGCGGAATCGGCTACATCACCACTGGCAACAGTTGCGGCCTGCCGTGCCGCTCCTCCACGTATCCTGCGCGGTGATCGTTCCCGTGCCCGTGCCCGAAAGCGACTACCCAGCCGCCTCCCATGATCATGTTCAGCAGCTCGCGCTTCTGGACCAGCGTCTCGTTGGGATGTTCGTCGATCGCCGGGATGTAGGGAAGGGGAAGGTGGTAGGGCGTCGGTATGAGGTCGCTGGCGTATACTACGCGCTCGCCCCCACGCTGTATCAGCACTATCTGGTGCCCGGTAGACGGCCCGCTCGTCGCCTTCACCGTGATGCCGGGAATGATCTCGCGGTCGTCGTCGATCAGGTCCAGCACGCCCTTTTCGAAGAGGGGAAGAAAGTCGTCGGCGTAAATGTAGGGCGCCAATCGCTCGTTGGGGCTGATGGCCTCCTCCCAGCACGCCCGCTGCACCAGGTATCGCGCCTTGGGGAATGTGGGAATGGCGTTGCCGCTGCGGTCCAGCTTGGTGCACCCGCCCGCGTGCTCGAACGTCAGGTGGGACAGTATTACGATGTCGATGTCGCGTGCCGTCAGCCCTACCTCTCGAAGGCCCTTCAGCAGCTTGTTTCCGTTGAGACTGTACAGGTCCTTGAACTTCTCTGCCCGCTTCGCCCCAGCCCCGGTGTCCACCAGAATGTTGGTCTCCGGTGTGCGTATGAGGAGGCAGTTCAGCGCGAGCCGGACGCGGTTTCTCCTGTCGGGCTTCACGTGCTGCTCCCAAGTAGACTTTGGTACCTGGCCGAAGACGGAGCCCCCGTCCAACAGGTAGGTGCCATCGCTTATCACGTTGATAGAAGTCGTACCTAGTTCCACCCCTAAACCTCCGTTGCCCTGGTTGGCTGCCGCTCACGTGCCAGGAGCCGGATTGAATGACGCCGCTGGCTACGCCGAGGGCTTTCGTCAAGTAAGTAAGGTGCTGCCGTTCAGCGTTTTCGCCGTGCCGACTCGGTCCAGGAACATCGGCGGCTGGCGGGGCGGACAGCGAGACTGCCCCAATAACAGGCCGCGCGAGAATCCAATAGCTAAGGATGAGCGAGCCGGACGAAGTGAGGAGTCTCCGCTCGGGATGGGCAGTTGGCCGCAGAAGCCTGAGCTTGTGTAACCGATGCGCGGGCAATGCCACGAAGAGCCGGGCGCGTCGCCGGGCCGATCTGGCGTTTTGCGGCCGGTGCCCCGTCACCCTGTGGCGAGGCCCACGGCCTTCGAGTGTGCGGCCCTTTGAATGCCCGTCGCCATTCCCGCCAAAGCGAGAATACAGCGGCGCTTACGAGGCTGGATGATGCCCTCACCCCCATGACCTCGCGATGCCGGAGAGAACTGTTGCACGTCTGCCCGGTAAGAGGTTAGCCACCCTGGGCTGGTGGGGTGATTTCTTAGTCTGCTTCCCGCGAAACCCTCTAGTCTTCGCATGTAAAGTCTAATCCGAATGCTATAACTTGTAAAGCGAAAACTCGGCGTCGTTTGCGCGAGAACGCATCAACGTGGCGCGACACATACGCGAACAATCGGACCTGTCGGAGCCAGGAGGAGAGATGAGGTCAACCCTCGCGGGCCGCCACTCCGCGACGGCAAAGTTCGGGGCGACTCCCCATACTGAAGTTTGGGAAGTCGCCCCGAAAAGGTTGCACTAGCTTAGCGAATGTTGCCCTGGCGGGAGTCTATCCGCGCAGCTCGGCTATTGCGGAGGCCATCGCGTCGATGGTCTGCTGCACGTCCTCCTCGGTGTGCGCCACGGAGACGTAGAACTTGGACGTGCCCTTCAGCACACCGCGCTCCTTCATCAGCCGGTTGAACTCGCTGAACAGGGACTTGTCGGCCCGTAGCGTTGAGCGATAGTCGGTCACCTCGTCGGTGGTGAATAAGACGTCGAACAGGGGCGGCTCGCCAACCACGCGCGCGGGCAGCTCGGCCTCGTCGAGCAGGCGTTGCAGCTCGCCCTTCAGGCGGCGGCCCGTGGCGAACAGCTTTTCGTAGGTGCCCTCGCGCTTGAGGATGTTGAGCGTGGTCAGCCCGGCTACGGCGGCAACCGGGTTGCCGCTGAGCGTTCCGACCATTGGCAGGTGCTCGCCCGGCTGCGTCGCGTTCGCGTTGAACTGAGCCATCAGCTCCTCGCGGCCCGCGACCGCCGACAGGGGATAGCCTCCGGCAACCACCTTGCCCAGCGAGCACAGGTCCGGCGTAACGCCGTAGTACTCCTGGCCGCCGCCGTAGGCGAATCGGAATCCGGTCACCACCTCATCGAAGATTAGCGGAATCTCGTACTGCTGCGTGATCTCGCGCAGGCCCTGCAAAAAGCCGGGCTTGGGCGGAATGAGTCTCTGGAACGGCTCCACGATGACCCCCCCAAGCTCGTTGTGATGGCGCTCGATGATGGCGGTGGTCGTCTCCAGGTCGTTATACGGCGCTATGAGCATCTCGCCCTCGACGGCCTTGGGTATGCCGGCAGAGTCCGGCGTTGGCAGGGGGAACTGCTGCGGCTCGCTGGGCCCCATGCTCATCAGCGCGTAGTCGTTCATGCCGTGGAAGCCGCCCTCGAACTTCAGTATCTTGTCCCGCTTGCGAAAGGCGCGGGCCGCGCGCATGGCGAAGAAAGTCGCCTCTGAGCCGCTGCTGGCGAAGCGCACCTTGTCCGCGCAGGCCATGGCGTTGCATATCTCTTCGGCCAGCAGAATGGCGTGCTCGTTGTTGGCGAAAAACGTCGAGCCGCGCTCGATCTGCTCGCGCACCGCGGCGACCACCTCCGGGTGGGCGTGGCCCAACAGCATGGGTCCGGAACCCAGCAGGAAGTCGATGTACTCGTTGCCGCTCACGTCCCAGACTCTGCCGCCGCGTCCCTCGCGGATGACCAGATCGTTCGACATGTTGCCGATGCTGCCGCCGGGCAGGTAGCGGTGGGCTTTGTCTCTGAGCGCGCTCTCCTCTTCGGTTACGATTCGTTCGGACATGCGTTGCCTCCAGCATTGGCTATTCGCGATCGCCCGGGGTAGGATGCCGGGCACCCGAATTATAGCAGTAAGGCGCTGGTGCTGCACGGGAATATTTGCTCGCGAACGGCCAATGCGCTTGCCCGACTCAAGCAGGAACACCGAGCTCAGTTGTTCGCCACCACCAGTTAGTATGAATGCGGCTCGGGCACTGGTAGCCCCTCTTCCTTCAACGCGGCCACATACATTTCGATGGCCTGCAGTATGAGCGCATACACGTCCTCCCTGGTTTCGGCAGCCGCTACGCATCCGGGCAAGTCCGGTACATGTGCCCCGAAGCTAGTCTGACCCTTCTCAATGATCACCGAATATCCCATCGTAGCCTCCCGGTTCACTTGAGGCCGGCCTGCTTGAGCACCTCTTGGTAAGTCCCCGTCGGCATGTCCACTCCCCGACGTCCGGCGATTCAACTATGCCTGGCTTCATAGGTTGCTTGAACACCCTGTGACTGCCTCGTGTACGCACTCGGCGCCACCCGTCTTCCTCAACCTCTCGAATAACATCCCTGACCTTTGGCATACACCGATTCTAGCTGGGGTACCCTTTGTTGCGCCAGCCTTCGTCCAATGAAACAGCCGGGCCGCCCCAATTCCGCACTCAACTGCCTGCGCGCTGTCGCCATCGCCGTGGGCATGTTCTATAATGCCGGCTATACCAATTCAGGAGGCGATTCGTGGACATAAGAGTTGTGCGGGGCGACATCACGCAGCAGCCGGTCGGCGCCATCGTGGTGAACCTGTTCGAGGGCGTCACGGCGCCCGGTGGGGCGACGGGCGCGGTGGACCGCGCGCTCGACGGTGCGATATCGAAGCTCATCGAGGAGGGCGAGATCAAGGGCAAGAGCGGCGAGACCACGCTCATTCACACCCTGGGCAAAATGACCCCCGCGCGCGTCGTGGTCGCCGGACTCGGCAAGTCCGACGGCTTTGACGCCAACGGCGTGCGCGATGCGGCGGCGGTGAGCGCCCGGCGGCTCCGCGGCGTCGGCGTATCCACCGCCGCGACGATCACGCACGGCGCAGGCATCGGCGGCCTGGACGCCGCGGCGGCGGGCCAGGCCATGGCCGAGGGCATAGAGCTGGGACTCTACTCTTTCGACAAGTACAAGTCCGAGGGAGGCGAGTCCAGCCTGGAGGAGATCGTCATCGTCGAGGCGGACGACGCCAAGGCCGTACAAATCGAGGAGGGCATTTCGCGCGGCCGAGCCATCGCCGCGGCAGTCAACCTGTGCCGAGACATGGCGAACGAGCCGGCCAACCACATGACGCCGACGCGCATGGCCGAGATAGCCCTGGAGGTGGCGCGCGAAAGCGGCCTGCAGCTTGAGGTGCTCGACCGGCCCCAGATGGCCGAGCTCGGAATGGGCGCTCTGCTCGGCGTGGCGCAAGGAAGCGACGAGCCGCCCAAGTTCATCATACTCAGCTACGAGGGCGACCCAGATAACCCCGAGAACACGCTGGCTATCCTGGGCAAGGGCATCACGTTCGACAGCGGCGGCTTGGACATCAAGGGCGCGGCGGGCATGGCCACCATGAAGGGCGACATGGCCGGCGGCGCGTCGATCATCGCCTCCATGCAGGCCATCGGCAAGCTCAAGCCTCGCATCAACGTCACCGGCATCGTGCCCGCCACCGAGAACATGCCCGGCGGCCACGCCCAGCGTCCCGGCGACGTGGTCAGGGCCATGAACGGCAAGACCATCGAGATAGACAACACCGACGCGGAGGGCCGCCTCGTTCTCGCCGACGCCGTGTCCTACGCCCGCTCCCGCAACCACACACGCATAGTCGACGTCGCCACGCTGACCGGCGCCGTGGTGGTAGCGCTCGGCGACGTGTGCACCGGCGCGTTCGGCAACGATCAGCAGTTCACCGACAGCGTTGTCGCGGCGGGGAATCAGGTCGGGGAGCGCATCTGGCAGTTGCCCACGTTCGATGAGTACAAGCAGCAGTACAAGAGCGACGTCGCCGACATCAAGAACACCGGAGGCCGTGGCGCGGGCGCAACGATCGGCGCCCAGATCATCGGCGAATTCGGCGAGGGCGCGTCGTGGGTCCACCTCGACATCGCAGGCACCTCGCGGGCGTCCAGCGAGAAGGGCTATGTCCCCAAGGGCGCCACGGGCGTGCCCGTGAGGACGCTCGTGAACCTTGCCCAAAGGCTCGCCAACGGCTAGTCCCCCGTCCCGAACCCAACCGCTCTGGGCCGCGAGGCAGCTCCGCACCGCTCTATGGCGGCCCGCGGGGCCTTGCCATCGGGGGCCGCCGCATCGCCCGCGCCCCCAAGCCGCCATGGTTGACCGTCGGACTGGCGCGGTGCTAGAATCGCTTCTGCCCAGATGGTGAGCGTGGCCAAGAGGTTAAGGCGCCAGGTTGTGGCCCTGGAGATCGAGGGTTCAAATCCCTTCGCTCACCCCATCTCACCTGGCGCGCCGACTCTCCCGCTTGATACCCGAACATGGAGGATGCGCGAATGCTCCACGCTTACGAGGATGTCCTGGTCGTGCGCGACGGCGATGCCAGGGGCAACCGCATGGTGGTTAGACTCACCACCTCGGCTGGCCGGCGGATCTTCGCCATTGGCGTGCCCCAGCCCGACATCGAGGACCGCCTCGGCCCGACGTGGGCGTACCTGTTCGAGTGCGAGGGCGTGAACCTCGTGGACGCCGGCGCCCACGGCACGGTAAGCGAGTTGACGGACGGCATCGAGACGGCTGGGTACTCACCCCGCGACGTCGACCGCGTCATAATCACCCACGGCCACTCCGACCACGACGGGGCGGCCTTCCGGTTCGTGCGCGATGCCGGCGCCGAGCTGTGGGCGCACGAGGTGTATGCCCGCACGCTGCCCTTTGACGACTCGCGGATTCAGCGGAGCCTGAAAACGCCTCTCGCCGCCCAGATGAACGCCATTAAGTCCCGCAACGGTCACTCCCGCGACTCCGGTTCCTTCTGGCGCACCGAACCCGGCTATGCCGAAGCCAAGAAGGCCGCCGAGGTGGACAAGCGCGTGCGCGGCGGCGAGCGTGTGGGCGACATGCGGCTGATGCACACGCCGGGGCACTCGCCCGACGAGCTGTGCGTGGCGCTGGACAACGTGGTCTTCACCGGCGACCACGTGCTGCCCGAGATCACGCCGCATCCGACCTGTAGGATACGCTTCACCGAGGAGGTGGAACGTGCGCTTTCACCGGAGTACACCGACGCCGACGCCCTGTACGGTCTGGAGACCTATATCCGGTCGCTGCGCATGGTCGAAGAGCTAGGCGCGAGCACCCAGGTGCTGCCGGCGCACAGGCTGTTCAACAAGGGACGGTTCAACTTCAGCGACATCGGGCGGATAGGGGAGATAATCGAGCACCACGCCGAGCGCCTGGAGATGGCCCTGGACGTTGTCGACGGCAAAGGCGGAACTCTCACGGACGTGACTCGCGCTCTCTTCCCCAGGCAGACTCCGAGCAGTCCCGTTTACGACCTGGCGCTGACTGAGGCGATGGCCCACGTGGAGTTGCTGCACGAGTCAGGCGACCTGGACGTCGTCGTCGACGGGGCGCTGCGCTCAACCGGCTCGCGCAACTACCTGGGAGTCGTAGGAAGCTCCGCCAAGGCCAGGCTGGCAACGTGACCGTCCGAACCGGCGCGCGCCTGTAGCTCAACGGACAGAGCATCGGTCTTCGGAACCGAGGGTTGGGGGTTCGAATCCCTTCAGGCGCGCCACCCAATCCAACCCCAGCAATCTCTTTCGAGGCCGTCGATATGGGCGCACTGGACGACATAGCGGTTCTCGACCTTTCCCGCATTCTCGCCGGCCCGTTCTGCACGCAGATGCTGTCGGACCTGGGCGCCACCGTCTGGAAGATCGAATCCCCGTGGGGCGACGACACGCGTCGCTGGGGCCCGCCATTCGTGGAGGGCGAGAGCGCCTACTACCTGTCCACCAACAGGGGCAAGAAGAGCGTCGCGGTCAATCTCAAGGACGCGAGGGGACAGGAGCTGGTGCGCGGGCTCGCCCGCAAGGCCGACGTGCTGATCGAGAACTTCAAGGTGGGAGACCTGGCCCGCTACGGCCTGGATTACGCCAGCCTGTCGGAAGCCAACCCCGGCCTCGTGTATGCGTCCATCACGGGGTTCGGACAGACCGGCCCGCGCGCCTCCGAGCCCGGCTACGACGCCGTGCTGCAGGGCATGACCGGCCTGATGAGCGTAACCGGCGCCGCCGACGGCCCCCCGATGCGCGTGGGCGTCGCGGTCGTCGACCTTATGACCGGCCTCACGACCACTATAGGCGTGCTCAGCGCGCTGCACGAACGCCGCGCCACGGGACGGGGCAAGCACTTGGATTTGTCACTCTTCGACGTGGGCGTCATGGCTATGGTCAACCTGGCGCAGAGCTATCTCGCCGACGGCATTACGCCGCCCAGGCTCGGCACCGCCCACGCCCAGATAGTCCCGTACCAGGCATTCGAAGCGTCGGACGGCTTCTTCATGCTCGCGGTGGGCAACGACGCCCAGTTCGTAAGGATGGCCGAGGCCGTCGGCCTGCCCGAGCTGACGCGGGATGAGAGGCTGAAGACCAACGCCGGCCGCGTGGAGCATCGAGAAGAGCTGGTCGCGACGCTCAGCGCCGCGTTTGCCGTCCGGCGTCGCGAGGACATCCTGCGGACCCTGGAGAACGCCACTGTTCCCGCCTCGCCAATCTACGATCTCCCAGAGGTGATGCGCGACCCGCAGGCCATAGCCAGGGGAGTGGTCTGGGAGGTGGAGCACCCGTCGCTAGGACGGCTGCCGCTTATCGCGAATCCGCTGCGTCATGCAAGCGAAAGTCCGGCCGCGCCCGCGGGCCATCCGCCGCTGCTGGGCGAACACACCGCTGAGACGCTGCGCACGGCGCTCGGACTTAGCGAGTCCGAGGTCGCCACGCTGGAACGGGACGGGGTAATCTCCCTGGCGGGAGAGTAGGGGAGAACACTCCATGGCATTGACGCTGAAAGACCTGGACGGAATGTCAATCGAGCAGGCGCAGGCGCTGCCTTTCGAGGCCCGCGACGCGCTGCTCGATCTGATAATCGCCGACGGACGCAGCGAGGCGACGGACGAGGTTTCCTACCGCACCGGCCTGTATTGCGACTACTTCGAAGAGGACCTGACCCGAATGCTCAAGGTGCGTGCGGTGCGGGTGATCTGTCGCGGCACCACGTCGTCCGGATTCGACGGCGTGGTGGTCGGCGAAAACGACGAGGAGCAGTACCACGCCGCGTTCCGCCATCTCCAGACCTCCCTCCGCGCCGCGGGCACCGGCTTCGACCGCGCGGTCACCCTGGTCGTCTTCTTGACGGACATGGACAACTGGCCGCTGTTCAACCACGTCTACCGGGAGTTCATCCCCAACCCGCCTTGCCGCGCCGTCATCGGCACCACCGGCCTCGCCCAGAAGTCCATCACCGTCGAGCTGGTCGAGTGCGTGGCGTACAAGGTCGCCCCCTAGCGCCATTGCCACGCAATACCCGCTCTCTCACGACAGGAACCAGCGGGCCATTTGCTCGTCCAGGCCGCTTGGGTCCCGGTACACGCTGGCCACCTGGTCCGCCAGTTCCTCTGCGTGCCCGCGGCTCGGCTGCAAGCGCTTGGCCCAGAATCCGATGTCGTGGGCCGAGCGGCCGCCCGTAGGCAGCATCTCATCGAGTGCCAGAACGTCGACTTTGCGACGCCGGAGCGCGCGCGCATACACACGGCGGTACACGCGCGGAGCGTAGCCCTCGCCGCCAGCAGTGGCGATGCCGAGCTCACCGGCGGCGCGCAGCACCTCGGCCCACAGCCCGCTCACAACCTGGGGCGCGGCGTCGGCGCGCTCGCGCTCGTGGCCCGGCGACACGGACGTGCGAGCGCGAGCGCGCTCGATTTCGCGGCGGACTCCCGCCGAAGGCACCACGAGCACGAACCGCGTATCCGGCAGACTAAGCTCGTCCTTTGGAGCGCCTCCGAGTGGCGATGCCAGCTCCGCGAACCGACCCCCGGCCAGCGGCGCCTCGACGGCCAGCAGGCAGTCGTCGCCATAGTGCCTCGTACGCCAATCCCTGACGGCCGTCCTCGCCCACACCCCTGCAGCACGGCGGATCACGGCGTGCGTCACGCCATCGACCTCCGGGTAGCGGGACAGGACCACGGGGGACTCGAACGCCAGCCGCGCGACGTCCCATTGCAGCAGGTGTACTGGGCGGCCCACGCCGTGTGCCATCCGCGCTAGCTGACCCAGCATCAGGCTCTTGCCCACTCCGGGTATGCCGCAGAACACGACGATCTTGCGGCTCAGCGCGAGTCTCTCGACGGCTCGAAACAGCACCGAGCGGGGAGACAGCAGAATGCCACCCCCGTCGCCGGGGCTGGAGGGCGGGCCGCCGCTATTGGCGATGGCGGTCCTCTCGGTCCGCCCCAGCGTCGCGCTCGGCGGTGTAGGCGTCAAGCGCCCGGGCAAGACGGCGCACGCCCTCCTGTAATCCATCGACGTCGTAGAGGGCGAAGCTCATGCGGAGCCAGCTTGAGCGCGCGCCGTCCACGGAGAACAGGCTGCCGGGCAGGTACGACACGCCCGCCTCGTGCGCGTGGGGAAGCACCGCCTCGGTGTCCACGCCCACGCCCAGGTCCAGCCAGTAGAAGTAGCCACCGGTTGGCGTCGCGTAGCCGCACCGGTCCGCCAGTCGCTCACGCAGGGCGGCGTCGACCGCGCGGATGCGTGCGGCGTAGGTGGCCCTGAGCCGGGCGACGTTCTCCTCGAGCAGGCCCAGGGCGATGGTCGCGTGGGCGATGGTCGAGGAGAAATGGCTGATTCCACCGCCGCTTATGGCGAAACCGGAATTCGTGAAGCGCGCCGTGAGCGCCGCGTTCGCCTGCACCCAGCCCGCGCGCAGCCCCGGCGACAGTATCTTGGAAAAAGACCCTATCGACACCACGCGGCCCCGCGGCGTGCGATCGAACGCGACGAGAGGCGGAGGCGGGGGCGGGCCAGCGTGCAGCAGTTGGTACACCTCGTCGGCGAACACGACGAAGCCGTGCTCGTCCGCAAGCTGAACGAGCCGGCGGCGGCGCTCCTCGGGCAGCACACGGCCCGTGGGGTTCTGGTACGTGGGAATTATGTACAGCGCCGCCGGATTCGGACTTTCCGTTTTGGTTAGCTTGTCCTCCAGCACGTCCATCCTCATGCCCTGGGCGTCCGTGGCTACCCCCTCCACGTTCAGGCGGTGGTCTCGAAAGATGCCGTGCGCCAGGTGGTAGGTCGGCTCCTCGACGTACACGGTGTCGCCCGCCTGGGTGAACAGCGTGCAGGCCATGTCCAGCCCCTGGGACGCGCCGCTCGTCAGGAAGAGCTGTTCCGGTGGCACGTCCATTCCGTAGGCCGGCTGATTCGAGAGGAAGCCGGACAGGGACTCGAGCAGCGGCCCGAAGCCCTGCACGGCGCCGTACTGGAGCGCAGCGACGGAATCGCCGCCCAGGACGAACTCGGCGGCGCGGCGCACGTCCGCGAGGGGGTGCAACTCCTCTGAGGGGTGGCCCCAGCCCAGGTCGATCACGCCGTCCGCCATCGAGATTAGCAGCGAAGGCAGGCCGCCTTCGTTCGAATTCCGGGCTGAGCTCACGGTGTCCTCACTCTATGCTCTCGTCGTAGTCCATGCCGACGTGGCCCTCCGCCTCCAGCCGCGCGTACTCGTCGTCCGAGTAGCCCAGCAGACGCTTGTAGACGTACTCGTTGTCTTCGCCCAGGCGCACCGGCCCGCGCCGGAATCGCGGGAATGAGCCCGACCTTCTGTAGGGTGCCCCGGGGTAGAGATGCGTGCCCGTGTCCTCCTGGTGCGCCTCCTGGAAGAAGCCGCGCTCGCGAAGCTGAGGGTCGGCGTAGGCGTCGGCCTGGTCCAGCACCGCGCCCGCGGCGACGCCGGCGGCCTGCAGCGCCTCCATCACCTCGACGTGGCTCCGCTCCGACGTCCACTCCGCGATTCGCGCGTCGAGGCTGTCCTGGTTGCGCAGCCGCGACTCGTGGTCGGCGAACGCGACGTCCTCAGTCCACGCGGGTTCGCCCAGCGCGGCGATGAAGCGCCGCCAGTCCTGCTCGTCGTACAGCGTGACGACGACCCAGCGGTCCGATCCCTTGCAGGGGTAGCAGCCCTGGATGGCGTGTGGGTGCCTGTTCCCCCGCGTACAGCCGTTCCGGCCGTTCATCGAGTAGTCCATGAAGTGCGCGCCCAGCATGGGAATGAACGCCTCGGCCTGCGCCAGCTCGATGAGCTGTCCCTCGCCGGTGCGCTCCAGGTGGTTCAGAGCGGCCAGCACAGCGAACGCTCCGTGTGTGCCCCCGGCAGCGTCGCACACCAGCACCGGCGTCACGGAGGAGACGTCCATGTCCGCGTAGCCCCTCAGCATGGTGTGGCCCACCACGCTGTCCATGTGCAACCCGAAGCCGCGGTGGTTCTTGTAGGGTCCGGAGTTGCCGTAGGCGGGCATTCGCAGCATGATGATGCGCGGATTGATCGCGCTCAAGCGCTCGTATGAGATAGACAGACGCTCCATCGTGCGAGTCGGGTTGTTCTCCACGAACACGTCGCTGACGGCGACCAGGCGGTCCAGCACCTCCTGACCTTCCGGCCGTAGCAGGTCGACCGTCATGCTCAGCTTGTTGCGGGCGTGGGCGTTGAACAGGGGAATGCGGTTCCAGGGCCGCGCTCCGGGCACGCGGCCTGGAAGCCCGCCGAGGTAGAGGGCGCTATCGTCGAGCTGCTGCTTGTTCGGACGCGCCCGCGCGCCGCGAGTGGGCGCCGGCGGAAACGTCTGCGTCGACTCGATGCGGATCACCTCGGCTCCCATGTCGGCCAGAAACGAGGTGCAGTAAGGCCCCGCCCACACTATTGTCAGGTCGAGCACGCGGAGGCCCTCCAACGGCAGGGCGCCGGCGCGCGGCTCCGCGCCGCCCGCCTCACACAACGCCGTTGTCCCTCAGCACCGCCACGTCCGCCGCGCTGTATCCAAGCTCCGCGAGCGCCTCCAACGTGTGTTGGCCCAGCAGCGGAGCGGGCCGGCGAATCGACCAGGGCGTTCGCTCCATGGCGAAGGGCCGGCCGGGGTAGCGCAGCTGGCCGGCCGCCGGATGTTCCGCCTCGGCGAAAGCGCCGCGCTGCGCGAACACGGGGTCGGCGTGCAGGTCCGCCATGGTGTTGATGGGAGCGCTCAGCACGCGCGCGCCCTGCGCGGCGGCCCACACCTCGCGCTTGGTGCGAGACAGCACCCACGGATAGAAGAAGGCCTCGAACTCTGCCTTCAGGTCGGGGTCGTGCTGCGCGTCCGGCGCGTGCCACCTCTCCTCCTTGAGAAAGTCAGGCTCGCCGAGCATCCTGACCGAACGCGGGAAGTAGATGCCGCCGCCGGTAATCTCCACGTAGCCGTCCTTGCAGGGAAACACGCCCTGCGGGTAGCCGCCGGTGTTCTCCATGGGACGCCTGCCACTGGCGCCGCCGGTGTACTGGTAGGCGATGAGGGTGCTCATGCGCCGGTCGATCGATCCGGCCTGCGTCTCGAATATAGACACGTCGACGTGCTGAGCTTCGCCGGTGCGGCGGGCGGCGAACAGCGCGCCCATTGCGGCCACTGCAGCCACCGAGCCGGCCTGGTGCAGCACGACGTCATCGGCCATCTTCAGCGGCTCGCGGTCGTCGAGGCCTGTCGAGTACATCTCGCCGCCCATCGCGTAAAATATGGCGTCCGACCCTCGCCATTCCCGGTATGGCCCGTCCTGCCCGAAGTCCGATATGGACGTCATGACGAGCCGCGGATTGGACTCGACCAGCGCCTCGTAGCCCAGCCCCAGCCTTTCCATTACGCCCGGGCGAAAGCTCTCGACCACGAGGTGCGCGGACTCGCACAGCCTCCGCGCGATGGCCGCGCCCTCGCTGCTCTTCAAATTCAGCGTGACGCTTCGCTTGTTGGTGTTCAGGTGTAGAAAGAGGCCGCTCCTCTCCGGGTGCGGCACGTCGCCGGAGAAGGGACCCAGCCGGCGGGCAGGGTCGCCCGCGCCGGGGCGCTCGACCTTCAGCACGTCCGCGCCGTAGTCGGCCAACAGCTTGGTGCAGTAGGGCCCGGCGACGTAGTGCGTAAAGTCCAGGACTCTCACGTTCGAGAGAGCTTCCAAGCCGAAACAGCCTCCGATATCGAGCGGCGCTGGGCGCGCCGCAAGCCGGACGCGCACGCAACGAGTCTATTTTTGCAAGCTCCCGATGTCAAACGCAGCAGAAGAAGGCAGCGTTCCTTCTCCGCGGCAGGAGCCTGTTTCAGATTACTTGGCGCCCCCAACACCGTTGTTTCCGCGAAAGCGGGAAGGCGAAGTCTGTTCGTTTCTGCGACATTCTGTGCGCCTCGTAGCTGAGGGTGTCGCCGGCCCCGCGCGAATCTGTAATGCCGGCGCGAGTTTTCGGGACACAAAAGTGGCGCCGCGTGGCAGAGGAGGACAGGAGGACAGGGGAACGGAGCAGGGCTACTCAGCCGTGTCTTCACTGCCCCCGTGCGCCCACAAGACTGCCACAGGGCGCCCACAAGGGACGCCCTACGGATGGTCTGGGGCTTACCTTTGTACTGGTAGCCCGTGATGCCGGAGCCGCGACGCCCCTACGGATGCCTGGGGCCTTACCCCGTTTGAGGGTAGGGTTTCCGGGCCGCGGGGCCGGTTCCTCGCGTGAGCGAGGGTAGCACGGATGTGCGTATATTTCAAGAGGGGTGGCGAAATTGCGGGATTGGGGCGGATTGGTGGGGAGAAATGGCGCAGACGTGGGGACGACGTGGGTCGTGTGTGGGGTTGGATGGGTCAGGGCCGGGGAACGGGTGACGCAGCAGAGTGACGTTTTTTCGGGTACTGGGGAGGGAATGGATCGGGTGTGGGCGAGGTTGTGTCGCCGGGGTGTGCGTTGGGGCGTCCGGGGCACATTGGCTAAACAATATGGCGAACGCAAGGCGATGGCCGTAGGTTCAGAGTTGGGCGCGGGGGGAAGGCTGTTGGCGAGGGAGACGGTTTTGGGCGCACCTAGTAATCTGACACAGGCTCCCGCGGCAGCCGAGACTTCTAATGAAGATTGGGGCCATGCTATACTCTCGCGACATGGAAATGTCTTTTGCAACAACGTAGGAACGTAAGGACCATCGTATGGCAGAGTTCTACACCACGACAGGCATCTCGCATCATCTTGAAGAGATAATCAAGAACGCCGAGGAGCGTCTCTGGCTCATCAGTCCATTTCTCAAGATTAACCCGCGCTTGAGGGATCTCCTCGAAGAGCAGAACCGCTTCAAGATCGATGTTCGCGTGATATACGGCAAGAGCGAACTGCGGCCAGAAGAAAACAACTGGCTCGCCTCGATGACCTCTATCAGAACCAGCTTCTGCAAGGACCTGCACGCAAAGTGCTACCTGAACGAGAACGAGGCCTTGCTGACATCTGTGAACCTGTACGAATACTCGCAGCAGAACAATTACGAAATGGGCATCCTTGTATCTCGGGAGAAAGACCCTCACCTTTACGAGGAGATCGCTGAAGAAGCGAGGCGTATTGAAAGGGCCAGTGAGGCAAAAAGGGTTACGGTGGCAAGGGTTGAAACCCCTGCTGTCGACCGTGAGACTCCAGCGCCTAAGCAGACTCGAAGGGCACAAGCAAAAGCCAACACGCCCACGTCTGCATTCTGCATTCGTTGCAAGAGCGAACTTCCTGCCAATCCACTTCAACCCTACTGTAGTCGCTGCTTCAGTAGTTGGAAGCGTTACGAGAACCCGGATTACGAGGAGAAACATTGTCACACCTGCGGCAAAGAGCACAAGGCGACAATGTCGAAGCCCGCATGTCCTAACTGCTACAGGAAGTATAGGCGCGTCCTCACGTTTCAGGCCGGTTGACGGAAGGACGAGAGTCTTTGACCGTCATTCAGGCGCCTCTGAGCTAGCAGCCTGGCCCGACCGCGAGTCTTGCCAGAGCTTGCAGAGACGGCTGGTTCTGTCAGTCCGTCGCGTCTTCACTAAACATGCCAAACAAACACAACAAGGAGAAAAATCATGGGCCAATTGGACGGCAAGGTTGCGGTAGTTACCGGCGCGAGCCGGGGCATCGGGCGGGACATCGCGCTGGTGTTCGCCAGGGAGGGCGCGCAGGTGGTGGTGTCGGCGCGCACCGAGAACGAGGGCGACTTCCGCATATCCGGCAGTGTCAACACCACCGTAAAGCGCATACAGGACGAGGGCGGCAGCGCCATCGGTATCACCTGTGACGTGAGCGACGACGAGCAGGTCAAGGCGCTGCTCAACGACACGGTCGAGCGGTTGGGCCGCGTCGACATCCTGGTCAACAACGCCGCCATCCTCATACCGGGCAAGGTCGAGGACATGCAGGTGCGCCACTGGGACCTGCTCTACCGCGTGAACATCAAGGGCCCGTTCTTGGGCTGCAAGTACGCGATTCCCCACATGCGCCAGCAGGGCGGGGGACACATCCTCAACATCTCGTCGGTCGGCGCCATATCCCCGGGCCCGGGCCCCTACGAGTCCGGCGGCGGTGGTGGCATCGCCTACGGCTCCGGCAAGGCGCACCTCGAACGCTTCACGCAGGGCCTCGCCCAGGAGCTGTGGGACGACAGCATCGCCGTGAACGCGCTGTCGCCGAATAAGGGCATCGCCTCTGAGGGCCAGAGATGGTTCCGGGGCGACACTCGCAACTACATCGGCGCGATGGAGGACGGCATCAGCATGGGCGACGCGGCGGTACTGGTCTGCGTCCAAGACCCCAGGGAGTGCACCGGGGGAATCCTCTACGACCTGGACTTGCTGACCGAGGCGGGCGTGGACGTATCCAAGTACCCGCTGGTAACCGCCTAGGGCGAGCTGCCTTTTCACCCCCATCCTGACCTTCCCCCGTCGAGGGCTGAGAGGGGTAGGTTTTTGGAACTTCAGCGGTTGTGCCTGAGCCGTCACCCCCATCCTAACTTTCCCCCGTCAAGGGGGAAGGGACAATTCGGAAGGCTTAATCGCGATGCCTACCCCTGTCAGCCGTCGAGGGGGAAGGGACTTCCTGCGGCGCACTACTGACCGTCGTCCCCGCTCGCGCCTCTGGCTGCCGGCGCGGGGCCTTCCGCGCCTGCAGCAGGGCCGGCAACCGCCGGCTCGGCCTGCCGGCGGCGCGCCCCCACGCCGGGCCCCGCGTACGCCACCGCCTCCTCATCCCGCCAGTTGCGTACGCGCGGCAGAAACAACAGCGCGAGGATACTGAGAAACACGGTGATCGCGCCGCCGATCATCACCGCGCCGGGCGCAGTGTACAGACGGCCCAGCCCGCCCGCGAAAGCCGCTCCCAGCGGCGCCAGCGCGCGGTCCAGCATGTAGATGCTCATCACGCGGCCCCGGAACTCATCCGGGACGCTCATCTGCAGCAGCGTCTGCGTCATCGACATGGTGAACATCTGCGGGAATCCCGCGCCCACCAGTATGAGCAGCGTGAGCCAGAGTTGCTCCGACCAGCCGAACAGTATCAGCATGATGCCCATGGCCACGCCGCTGATCAGCAGTAGCAGCCCCTTGCGCCTGTACCGTCCCAGCGACGCAACAGTGAACGTGCCGGCCAGCGAACCGATGCCGGCGAACGTGTACAGCATTCCCATTCCCGCTGGGCCGATGTCGTACACCTCATCCGCGAACACCGGCATGAACGACATCATGTAGGGCATGGACACCAGCATGGGAATGAGCGCGAGCAGCAGCAGCGAGAGTACGGTGGGGTTGCCCTTGACGTATTCGAATCCGCCCATGAGGCTTTGGTAGATACTCTCGCGCCGCGCCCTCCGCTGTATGGGCGGCACCTGCAGAAACAGGAGCATGCCTATCACGCCGACGTAGGCGATGGCCTTGCCGGCGAACGCGCCCTCCGCGCCCACGGCGCCGATGATGAATCCCGCCGCAATCGGTCCCACCAGCCGCGTCAGGTTGAAGGCGCTGGACGTGAGCGCGACGGCGTTCGTCATCTCGCTGCGGGGCACCAGGTTGGGCACTATCGCCTGGCGCACCGGCTGGTTGAACGCCCACGTAAGCCCCGAGAGCATCGTGAACGCGAACACCATCCAGAGCTGGATGACGTCCAGGTGCAGCAGCACCGCCATGCAGGCCGACAGTGCCATGACGATGACCTGAGTGGCGATCATCAGCAGTTTTCGGTCGATCCGGTCCGCCGCCACGCCGCCCAGGGGGCTGAGCAGGAAGGGGATGGCCCGCGCGCCGTTTATCAGGCCCAGCATGAGGGGGTCTTTCGTAAGCTCCCAGACCAGCCAGCTCAGCGCGACCTGTTCCATCCACTGGCCGGAACTGGAGAAGACCATGCTTCCCCACAGGTAGCGAAAGTTCCTGTACTTGAAGGATGAGAACGTGGAGATTCTTAGCATGTACGCCTTTGGGGGCTTATGGGCCTGGACCTCAGAGGGAGTCCGGCGCAAGTATAAGACCCACCCCGCGCGCGGCGCAACCGGGCCAGGTCGGGGGGTAGACGGGCTTGCTAGCCCTGGCCGTCCGCTGCCGCCGCCGCCGCATACGACTCCACGGCGCCACCGCCGCCGACCACCCGGCCTCCGCGTATCTGGAGCGTCAGCGTTCGGCAGGGATTGGGGCTTCCCGGCGTCTCGCCGAGCGGCCAGACGCGCGCGCTCAGCCTCTTCGGCGCTAGCACCAACAAGCCCACTCCGCCCAACCGCAACTCCTTGTGTTGCGGAAAGGTGATGCTGCCGGTGTTCACCAGCACGACGCCATCGCGGTACTCCAGCGCCTCCAGATGGGTGTGTCCGGCGATCATAATGTCCACCGGCGTGGGAAAGTGGCGCTGCAGCTCCCGCATGGGGCGAAACTGCCTATCCAGGCTGTGCACCATGCCGATGTTCCAGCCGTGGACCTCGAGGGTCTGAACGTCCTGAGCGCGCGGGTCCGGAATCGGGTCGTTGTTGCCGGTAGAGCACAGCACGGGAGCGAACTGTTCCAGCCAGTCCAGAACGATGGGGGACGTCAGGTCGCCCGCGTGCAGTATCAGGTCGACGGTGGAAAAGAAGCGGGCAGGCTCAGGGCCGAGCTCGTCGAGGGTGCGGATACGTCCAGGCAAGTGGGTGTCGGCAAGCAGTCCGATGCGCATATAGTGCATGGTAGGCGATAGGGCGTGGGCCGTCAATGAAGGCCAGAGGCCGTAACCTGTACCAGTTTAGTTGGCATGGCTTTTGGTTGATACCAACTCCGTGTTCCAATCTGTGGACTCCCGGTTTCGCGGAGGTCACGAGAAGGCGGCGGCGCTGTCCTCTCGGACCGACCACCGACTTAGCTAGACTTTGTACATTCACGCGGCATAGGTTAGCAACTCCATGAATCTGTTGAGCATGGGAGTCGGGATTTCTCGCATATCTGGTTTCTGCGACGACATGCGGAAAGTCCCGGAGGCAAGCCAGAGATGACGGCGCACCAAAGCGATCGCGTCGATGAAAGTGGGCGCCGACTTGACATACCAAGCCGCCGATCGTGGAGTCGCTAGCCGGCGACCTCCCAACAAGTGTGCTGCGAGAGTTACCCAGGAGAACAGTCCCAACAGCACAGGAGTGGTCCGAGATATGGCGCGATCCGACCACTGGCGTTGAGTCTCTACTCCCAGATGGGCGCGTGTCTCCTGAAACGTCACCTCGATCTGCCAGCGCAACACGAACCACTCGATGATCTGAGCCGGACTGATCGCAGGATCGGTACACAGCAGCGCCTGGGAGTCGAACCGGTGTAGGGGGTCTCGAATGAGGACCCAGCGAATGGGCACGGGTGGCTTGCCCGTGTGATACCAGACCGCTGTTCGAGAGACGGTCTCCACCGTGCAAATGGCGCTGTCGTACCAGGCCACGGATATCGTGGCCCAGCCTACATCGGGGCACTGGAGGAGTTCCCTCAATGTGGGCAATCGTTCTCCTTTGAGGCGTGGACGCCCCATCTGTCCGGGCAGTCGAGGTGGGGCGGGTTCGTAGAGTGCAGCGTCCAGACGCAATCGGGTAATGAGGGTGACCGGACGAGTCATGGACTGACAGAAGTGGAGCAGATGGAGGGCAGCGTAGCTGCTGTCGGCCACCAGTACCAGAGGACGGTTGGGCAGCCAGCGCCGGAGCTGGAGGATCATCTGACGCGCCCAGTCGGTGAGCCTTTTGTGCGTCCGACCCAGCTTCTGACAGTAGCGCTCAGAGGGAGCCAAGGCGGTCAGTACAGGTAATGCCCATGTCCGATGTGCCCAGGGTATGGTGGTCAACAACATCAGGCTTATCCAACGCAGGCCGGAGGCCTTGACGAAATGACTCCCGCTGGAGCGCACTGCGTCACGATATATCCCCTTGGCTTTGATCTGCTTGCCACGCCGCCGCTCCAAGGTCTCGTCGATCCCAAACACCAGTGGACTATCACCCTGATCGAGGTGCTGTACCAGGAGCAACAGCAGTACACGGCTCAGCTGGAGCGGTGACCACACAGCGCGGTTGAGAACGTGGTGATACCGAGCAAAGCCGGTGTCGTCGCTGAGTCCCATGGCGCGCAGCGCGGAAGTGACGGTCCTCTTGTGCGTGGCCAGGACTGCACCGACCAGCAGCACCTGCACTTTCGCCCATGTCCTGGCCTGAAACATCGGCGCGAACGGACTGAGAAGGGATACAATGGCATCGGGCAGAGCCTGCCCCGTACCTGATACGGGGGTGAGCATGACTTGACCTTTCGTGATGGTTCGGTCTCGTCAGCTTACCCTGTTTCCTCTGTCTAAGTTTTGTACAAAGTCTAACTAAGAGGGTGTCTAAAAAGTGGTCACATAACACCTGTACACAGGAGTGGGGGATGACGTAAACCATACCCATGAACAGACAAGCCTACCCCAGCGATCTCAGTGACACCGAGTGGCGACTGCTAGAGCCTCTGTTGCCCGCTCCTAAACCGGGAGGCCGTCCGGTCAAGTATCCTCGCCGGGAGGTGGTGAACGCCATCATGTACGTACTTCGGAGCGGGTGTCCGTGGCGGATGCTTCCACACGACCTTCCCCCTTGGCGCACGGCGTTTCACTACTTCCGCACCTGGCGAAAGGACGGAACCTGGGAGAGGGTCCATCAAGCCCTGCGCGAGAGGGTACGGACAGCCGATGGACGACAGACTTCTCCCAGCGCGGCTATCATAGACAGCCAGAGCGTGAAGACGACCGAAAAAGGGGGCCTCGTGGCTATGATGCTGGCAAGAAGGTCAACGGTCGAAAGCGACATATCATTGTAGATACCATGGGGTTGCTGCTGGCGGTGGTGGTGCATCCTGCCAATATCCAGGATAGGGATGGTGCGAAGCTGGTCATCGATAAATTGGCAGGAAGGTTTCCACGCCTGCAATTGATCTGGGCTGATGCTGGTTACGCGGGCCAGTTGGTTGATTGGGCCATGTGCTTGTCGGGTTGGGCGCTGGAGATTGTGAGGCGTCCGAGAAGCAGCCATCAGTTCGAGGTGTTGCCGCGAAGATGGGTGGTTGAGAGAACATTTGCATGGCTGGGACGCTGCCGTCGGCTGAGCAAGGACTATGAAGAACTGCCGGAGACCACCGAGGCGTGGATCTACAGTGCCATGACGAGACTGATGCTGAAACGGTTAGCACGCACACCCACCTTTTAGACACCCTCTAAGCTAGACTTTGTACATTCACGCGGCATAGGTTAGCAACTCGATGAATCTGTTGAGCATGGGAGTCGGGATTTCTCGCATATCTGGTTTCTGCGACGACATGCGGAAAGTCCCGGAGGCAAGCCAGAGATGACGGCGCACCAAAGCGATCGCGTCGATGAAAGTGGGCGCCGACTTGACATACCATGCCGCCGATCGTGGAGTCGCTAGCCGGCGACCTCCCAACAAGTGTGCTGCGAGAGTTACCCAGGAGAACAGTCCCAACAGCACAGGAGTGGTCCGAGATATGGCGCGATCCGACCACTGGCGTTGAGTCTCTACTCCCAGATGGGCGCGTGTCTCCTGAAACGTCACCTCGATCTGCCAGCGCAACACGAACCACTCGATGATCTGAGCCGGACTGATCGCAGGATCGGTACACAGCAGCGCCTGGGAGTCGAACCGGTGTAGGGGGTCTCGAATGAGGACCCAGCGAATGGGCACGGGTGGCTTGCCCGTGTGATACCAGACCGCTGTTCGAGAGACGGTCTCCACCGTGCAAATGGCGCTGTCGTACCAGGCCACAGATATCGTGGCCCAGCCTACATCGGGGCACTGGAGGAGTTCCCTCAATGTGGGCAATCGTTCTCCTTTGAGGCGTGGACGCCCCATCTGTCCGGGCAGTCGAGGTGGGGCGGGTTCGTAGAGTGCAGCGTCCAGACGCAATCGGGTAATGAGGGTGACCGGACGAGTCATGGACTGACAGAAGTGGAGCAGATGGAGGGCAGCGTAGCTGCTGTCGGCCACCAGTACCAGAGGACGGTTGGGCAGCCAGCGCCGGAGCTGGAGGATCATCTGACGCGCCCAGTCGGTGAGCCTTTTGTGCGTCCGACCCAGCTTCTGACAGTAGCGCTCAGAGGGAGCCAGGGCGGTCAGTACAGGTAATGCCCATGTCCGATGTGCCCAGGGTATGGTGGTCAACAACATCAGGCTTATCCAACGCAGGCCGGAGGCCTTGACGAAATGACTCCCGCTGGAGCGCACTGCGTCACGATATATCCCCTTGGCTTTGATCTGCTTGCCACGCCGCCGCTCCAAGGTCTCGTCGATCCCGAACACCAGTGGACTATCACCCTGATCGAGGTGCTGTACCAGGAGCAACAGCAGTACACGGCTCAGCTGGAGCGGTGACCACACAGCGCGGTTGAGAACGTGGTGATACCGAGCAAAGCCGGTGTCGTCGCTGAGTCCCATGGCGCGCAGCGCGGAAGTGACGGTCCTCTTGTGCGTGGCCAGGACTGCACCGACCAGCAGCACCTGCACTTTCGCCCATGTCCTGGCCTGAAACATCGGCGCGAACGGACTGAGAAGGGATACGATGGCATCGGGCAGAGCCTGCCCCGTACCTGATACGGGGGTGAGCATGACTTGACCTTTCGTGATGGTTCGGTCTCGTCAGCTTACCCTGTTTCCTCTGTCTAAGTTTTGTACAAAGTCTAGCTAAGATGAAACAGGGTCATCTGGCAGATGCTGTGACGGCGACGTTAGACGGCTGTGATACAATGACTCCCACGGAGGATCTCCTATGACCACACCCGTATCCACATACCGCGAGGCTGGCCGCCAGTTGCTGGCTCAGGCCCGCGCCGAGCTCGATGCCGGCGACCTCGGCCAAGCGTCGGAGAAGGGTTGGGGCGCCGCAGCGCAGATGGTAAAGGCCGCCGCGCAAGCGCGAGGCTGGCGCCACGCCGCACATCGAGACCTCTGGACAGGCGTCAGGAACTTGACGGACGAGGTCGGAGACCCGGACGTCGACGATCTCTTTGCAAGCGCTCACTACCTACACGGCAACTTCTACGAGAATGCTCTAGATGCTGGAAGGGTAAGGCATCACTTGAACCGCGTCGAGCAGTTCGTAGGCAAGCTGGGGCGACTCCTGGACGCGTAATTCCCGACCGCTGAACCTGTAACTATGGCCTTTTGGTCGATACCAACTCCGCGTTCCAATCTGTGGACTCCCACTCTCGCGGAGGTCACGAGAAGGCGGCGGCGCTGTGCTCTCGGATTGACCACCGACTAAGGTGATACAGGCTCGGAGTGGGGCCGCGCGTTGACTACTCTAATTCCGTATGCTACGTTTTCGGCGCACTTTGGTGTACCCATTTGAGCTCGAAAGGAGCAATCCATGGCCGGAAGCAGAGACGCAGCCATCGTAGGCATTCACGAATACCCCCTCAGAGTTACAGGCGGGGGGGTGAGCGCGCTCCAGATCAAGGCGGGGTCGGCCGCGAAGGCGCTGGATGACGCTGGCCTTTCGTGGCGGGACGTGGACGCCATATACGACAACGGCAGCCACCAGGGCATCGGGGGCCTCGGAATCTCCGAATACCTGGGACTCAAGCCCAACGTCATCGACAACACCGCCGTTGGCGGCTCGTCCTACGAGTTTCAGGCCAACCACGCGCGGGAGATGATAGCCGCCGGCAAGTGCAAGGTGGCGCTCCTCACCTACGGCTCCACTGCTCACGCCGACCGCAGGGCCATCGGGACCGCGGGCGCGACGGGGCAGGGGCCCGCAAACCCGCTCAACAACATGGAAGACCCCTGGGGCCTGACCTTGATCAGCAACTACGCCATGGTCAAGCAGCGCCACATGCACCAGTACGGCACCACCGACGAGCAGTTCGCGGCCATTTCCGTCACCACCAGGAAACACGCTATGCGCAATCCGGAGGCGGTTAAGGCCATGACGGACCTTGAGTTTGTGGGCGTGCGCGAGATTACCGTGCAGGACGTTCTCGAATCGCGGATGATCGCCCACCCGCTGCACCTTCTCGAGTGCTGCATGGTGTCCGACGGCGGCGGAGCGGTGGTCATCGCGTCGCCCGACGTGGTGCGCGACACACGCAAGAAGCCGGTGTGGATCATAGGCACCGGCGAGGCCACCAAGTACACCGAGAACGGCGGAGACATCACCGTAAGCGCCGGTGCCCAGGCGGCTCCAGTCGCCTTTGGCGAGGCGGGCGTGTCGCCCTCGGAGATAGACGTGCTGATGGCCTACGACTCGTTCTCCATCACCGTGATGTGCATGATCGAGGACCTGGGGTTCTGCACGAAAGGGGAGGGCGGCGCCTACGTGGAAGACCTGCACCTCGCATTCGACGCGCCGGGCAAGCTCGCCATGAACACCGATGGCGGCGGCCTGTCATCGAACCATCCGGGCGAACGGGGCATCTTCCTGCTGCTCGAGGCCACGCGGCAGCTCCGCGGCGAGTCCACGTCGCAAGTCGCCGACCCCAAGCTCGCGGTGGCGGTCGGCAACGGCGGCCAGCTCGGCTCTCGCCACGCGACCGGAGTCACCATCCTCGGGGCCGACTAGCACCACGCGACAACCCTGTAGGGGCGGGTTTCAAACCCGCCCGTGTAGATTGCCAACCACCGGAGAGGGGCGGGCGTCAGGCCCGCCCGAGGAGCGACGCAAATGACCAGCACGCCGTTGAGGCCGCAGCCCCGCTTTCCCGAGCCGGACACCGAGCCGTTCTGGGAGGCGACCAAGCGCCACGAGCTGACCTACCAGACCTGCGACGACTGCAACAACGTGATCTTCTTCCCCCGCCGCCACTGCACGGCTTGTGGCTCGGATAACACCACCTGGCACGTGTCCAAGGGCGAGGGCGAGGTCTACACCTTCAGCGTCGTGATGCAGAGCCGGCACCCCGCGTTCAAGGACCTCGGCGCCTACGCGGTGGCCTACGTCGACCTGGATGAGGGCTTCCGCATCATGTCCAACGTCGTCGGCGTCGGCGACCCCGTGAACGACGTGCAGTGCGGTATGCGCGTGAAGCTGCGCTGGGAAGACCAGGGAGAGGGCGGCATTTCCCTCCCCATGTTCGAGCCGGCCTGATCGCGCGCTGCTACCGGCAGCTAACCAAAACGAAAAGAACCGTTCAAAGTAGCTAAGAGGGCGTTTCCTACGGGCCTCCTCTCCCTTGACGGGAGAGGATTGGGGTGACGGTGAAGGCTTTGGCGCGACCCTCTCAACCTTCCCCCATCAAGGGGGAAGGGATCTTGGAATCACACACTGGCGTCGGGAGCATCTCAAGATGGCAACATTCTCTTCGGCGGATATCGACCGCGTACGAGCGACGGCGGCCTCGCTGGTGGACGAGTACAACGTTCCCGGCATGTCGATTGGCGTCGTCTCCGGTAACGAGCTGGTCTACTCCCAGGGCTTCGGCTACGCGGACGTCGAGTCCGGCAGGCCACAGGCCCCCGAGCTCCGGCAGCGCATCGGCTCCATCACCAAGACGATGGTGGGCCTGTGCGCCCTGGCGCTCGTGGAGGAGGGCAAGCTGGGCCTTGACGAGCGGGTCGTGGACAGGCTGCCCGAGATCAGGTTCAACGGACCCGGCGAAACGCTGCTGGTGCGTCACCTGATGACCCACGCCAACGGCATTGGCGAAGCGCCCACCATGAATGACTACCGCGACGCCCTGGGCAAGCTGTGGTCCAACAGCCCCACGCCGACGCCCGTAAACCAGATGTACCCTGACGGGATCGACATCGAGGCGCCGGTGGGCACTAAGTGGGCCTATGCGAACCACGCCTTCTGCCTGCTTGGCGAGATTGTCGCCAGAATTGAGGGACGGCGCATCGAGGAAGTCCTGGCCCGGAGGGTGTTCGAGCCGCTCGGCATGGTAAACAGCGACTGCTGGGACCAGCAGCGCCCCGACCTGACGACAGGCTATCACCACGCCCCCACGCACGACGACCTGGACGCCCTGGCGATCCTGGGCGTCGATGCGCCGGATGCCCCTGCGGTGGACGACCATAACATACCCGGCGAGTACATCTACGTGGCGACCCGGGCCGCGGGCGCGGTCCAGTCCACGATACCGGACATGGCCAGGTACGCCTCGGCGCTGCTGGCTAAGAGCAAGGGAATCGTAAGCCCCGAAACGTTCGACCTGATGACCTCGCCCCACTGGCGCCCCGACGAGCGCCTTCTCAGCCTGGGATTAACCTTCATGCGCGCCGAGCGGTTCGGCAGGCGCACAATCGGTCACGGCGGCGGCATTTCCGGCGGCTGGAACACGCACATCGACATATTCCCGTCCGAGAACCTGGCCGTGCTGACGCACCTCAACATCAGCTTCGACCGCTCGGACGAGATATTCTCGAAGGTCATCCAGTCGGTGCTCGACGAGCCGGACCCCGACACCACCGGCAGCCCCATATCGGCCGACACCGCGGCCGCGGCGGTCGGTGTGTACGAGCCTCCCGCCGGATTCCTCACCAGCTACCGCGTCATCCGGAGCACCGGACGCATCCAGATAACGGAGAAAGACGGCGGCCTGGAGCTCCGCTCGAGGCGCGGTTCGTGGCGCGAGGGAGTCCGCCTCTACCAGCCGGACCCGAACGACCCCGGCTTCTTCCGGCTCGACACCGGTGCGCCGGAGCCGCCCGGCCTCGTGCTGCAGCTAGGGGATGGCGGCGGCAAGGCGACCGGCATACTGCTGCCGCGCATGAACCTGTTGCGCAACGACAGCCTGGCCCCCTGGGCCTAGGGCGACAGCCTATTCTCCCGACGGTGACGGCAATACAGCTAAGCGAGGGGCAGGCGCGCCCGTATCATCAGCATTCGGAGAGCCAGCCGTTTGGAGAGACAGTCCTATGTCGAAGGATCCCAACCTGTCTAGCATGACGTTTGCCGAGATTGAGGCGCTCTACGGTGAGGAAGCTGCCATTCAGGCAGGCATCGCTGCCGACCCCGACACATTCGAGTTGGATGCGGAGTGGTTCGCAAGAGCGCGTCCGGCACGCGAGATGCATCCGGAATTTGTCGAGCGATGGGAACGCCAGCGCGACGCCGAGCGGAACATCAGCGAACGGCCTCGAGCTACGCTAAACAGTCCGGAACGCCACGCCAAGTAGCCCGGGGCCGATGTGCGCGCCCATCACGGGCGTGAACTGGGCCACGAACATCTGCTCGCACTCGAATGCGGCCTCCACCTCGGCGCGCAACTTCCGCGCAGCGTCCTCCGCGTCGGCGTGCATCACGCACGCGCTTATCGGCCCTTCGCCGGTGCGCTCGCGCATCAGCTTGACCAGCCGCCGCGTCGCGCGGTTCAGCGTCCGCGGCCGGGCCACAGTGCTCACCGTTCCTCGGCGCAGCTCGAATATGGGCTTCACGCCCAGCAGCGCCGAACCCGCGTGCGCGATTACGGGCACACGCCCGCTCTTCCAGAGGTAGTAGAGCGTGTCCGGGAACGCGAGCAGCCGCACGCGGGAGATGGCCCTCGACGCGACGCCGGCCGCCTTCTCCAGACTCGCGCCGGCCCGCGCCGACCGCAGCGCCTCCAGCGCGACCAGGCCCTGGCCGCCCGCTGCGCTCTCGGAGTCCAGCACCCGCACGTCCACGCCCGGCAGAGCATCTGGCGCCATGCGCGCCGCCACGGTCGCCGAGTCGTATGAGGCGCTGACACTCGCGGCTACCGTCAGGCACAGTATCGACGACGCGCTCCGCGCCGCGCGTCGGTAGGCGTCGAGAAACGCGGAGGGGGAAGGAGCGGACGTGGTCGGCGGCGAGGGAGAGGCCCTCAGCATCCGGTAGAACTCGGACGGCGAAACATCCTCGCCGTCCAGGTAGGTGCGGCCGGCGAGCGTGAGACTCATCGGCACGACTTGGAGCTGCGGGTTAGAGAGCGCCTCATCGGGCAGTGTGGCCGCGCTGTCGACAACTAGCGCCACACCGCCGGGCCGGGGCGACTCAGCCGCCATCGGCTGATCCGTTTGCCTGCCGCTGCCGGACGCGGGCGCGCTTGATGCGGTAGGGCAGCAGCCGCCAGATCGCCTCGACAACGATGAGCGCGCTCATCTTGGAGCGGCCCTTTGTCCGGTCTACGAACAGAATCGGCTCCTCGACGACGCGAAGGCCTATCCGCTGGCACGAGTGGGCCATCTCCGCCTGGAAGCCGAATCCCGCGCAGCGAAACTCGCTCATGTCCAGCCGGGAAAGCGCCGAGGCGCGAAACGCCTTGAAACCCGACGTGGCGTCACGCACCGCCAGCCCGCCCACCAACCTTATGCCCAGGTTCCCCAGCGAGCTGAGAAGCCGGCGGGAAAGGCCCCACGAATCGTCCACACCGCCGCCCTTCGCGTATCTGGACCCGACAACAACGTCGGCGTCGCAGAGGGCGCTCAGCATGGCCGGGACGTACTCGGGCGAGTGGGAAAGGTCGGCGTCCATCTGCACCACGCGGCCGGCGCCGGAAGCCAGCGCGCGGCCGAACCCCTCGACGTATGCCGTACCCAAGCCTTGCTTGCTGCCACGCTGCACCACCTCCACGCTGCCGGCGAAACCGCTTTCGAGGCTGGACGCGAGCTCCGCCGTGCCGTCCGGCGAGCCGTCGTCCACGATGATAAGGCGCACCCCGGGGATGCCGAGCGAGGACAGCCGGGCGAACAGCTCGGGCAGGTTCTCAGCCTCGTTGTAGGTGGGCACCACCACGGCCACCGGCCCTGCCGCGGGCGCTCTGCCGTGTTGCGATGGATGCGCCAAGCTCCTACCTCGCCTAAGGGAATGCGCCCTTGCGTGCAGCCGAAAAGTCGCCGCCAATCCTACTTATGACCGGCCCCCAAGTCAAACGTCCTCACCGTAGCGAATCGGGCGCTCCTTGCCACACTTTCATTGGCACGACCCTTCGCGTTATACTTTCTGCGACCGAAAAGGCAGGCAGGGCAGCGCTGGCCCGCGAGCCCAGTTGCGGATTCTCCCTGACGCCAGCGACGGCTCCGCAGCCTTGCCGAAACAGGAGCAATTCTTGACCAGACGACCGATTGGCCGGCTCCCTGGAATGCGTGACGTAACCGCCGCGCAGCGCGACCGCATGAACGGTCTCGCGTCGGCGACCGCGGCCTACTTCGAACAACAGGGCTACCAGGCGGTCCATACGCCGCTGCTGGAGCAGACGGAGTTGTTCGTCCGAAAGTCGGGCGGCGACCTGGTCAACAGCCTGTACACCTTTCAGGACCCCGGCGGCAACACCGTAAGCCTGCGCCCGGAGTTCACGTCCTCGGTCATTCGCCACTACGTGGAGGTTGCGGACACACTCCGCGGGCCGGTGCGTTGGCAGTACGGCGGCCCAGTCTTTCGCTACGAGACGGACGCCGGCGAGGGTGCCCTGCGCGAGTTCACCCAGCTTGGCGCAGAGCTGGTGGGAGCCTCCGGCGTGGAAGCGGACGCCGAGATCATCCACCTGGCCTGGAGCGGACTCGCCCGCGCGGGCCTGACGCGCTGCACGCTGCGCATCGGCCACCTGGGCGCCGTCAACGCGCTGCTGGCGGAGCACGACCTGTCCGACGCCGCCAAGCTGTTCATAGTGGGAAACTTGCGCCCGCTCAAGGAGGGCGAGACCGACGTGGAGGAGCTGAAGCGCCGCGCCCAGGGCGCCGGCCTGCTGAGAGAGCAGGCAGAGGATGGCATCGGCGAGGCGGGATCGATGGACCTGCGGGCGGCGCAGGAGCTCGTCCGCCGCGTGGTCGCGGAGCCGGGCGCCTCCAGGATGGGGCAGCGGACGCCGGACCAGATCGCCTCGCGGCTGCTTCGCAAGATGCGTCGCGCCCACGACCCGGCCGTGTTCGAGGCGGCGCTTGAAATGGTGGACGAGCTGGCCCGCGTCGAAGGCCCGCCCGGATCCGCGCTGGAGTCGCTGAGGGAGGCGGCGGGCGGCGCGGCGGTCCGATGCGGCGCGTTCGGCGATCTGTCCCGGCTCTTGGACGCGCTCGCCGAGCGCGGCGTGCCCGAAGACGCCCTGTCCCTGGACGTCGGCCTGGCCAGGGGCATCGCCTACTACACCGGCGCTATATTCGAGATTTACGCCGGTCCGGAAGTCGGTCCGTCGCTGGGCGGCGGAGGCCGCTACGACGGCCTGGTGAGGGCGCTGGGCGGCGCCGGCGACGTACCGGCCATGGGGTTCGCGTACAACATGGAAAGCGTGCTGGAAGCGTTGACTCGCGTGGGCGAAGCGGCGGTGGCCCGGTGAACCACCGCAAGCAGGTGCTGAGGTTGGCGATTCCCAGCGACGGCGCGCTTCACGAGTCTACGCTCATGTTTCTTCGCTCCTGCGGGCTGGGCGTGCTTCGCCCGAACTCACGCAGGTACACGGCGGCGATACCCGCCCTGGACGGCGTTACCGTGCTCTTTCAGCGCGGCTCCGACATCACCTCCAAGGTGGAAGAGGGCAGCGCCGACATGGGCATAGTCGGACACGACCGCTACCTGGACTCGCGGCGCGAGGGCGGCGACGCCATAATCGTCATCGACACGCTTGGCTACGGCAATTCCAGGCTGGTTCTCGGGGTGCCCGACTCATGGGTGGACGTGTCCTCGCTCGCCGATCTAGCGGAGCTTTCCGTCGAGATGCGGGAAGAGGGCAGGGACATACGCGTCGCGACCAAGTATCCCCGGCTGGTCGAGCGCTTTCTGCTGGGCAACGGCGTGAACTACTTCACGCTGGTGCAGTCCAGCGGCACGCTCGAGGCCGCCCCCACCATGGGATTCGCCGACGTCATCGCCGACATCACCGAGAGCGGCGTGACGATGCGCGAGAATCATCTCAAGAACGTGCACGGCGGCACGATCATGACCTCCAGCGCCTGCCTCATAGGCAACAAGGCGCTGCTGGCAGACGACCCCGACAAACTGAGGCTCGCGAAGGCCATGGCGGAGCTCATGGAGGGCCGGCTGCAGTCTCAGGAGTTCTACAGCGTCACTGCCAACATGCGCGGCGAAAACCCCGAAGAGATAGCGGGCTACGTGTTCAAGAGCGCCGAGATTTCCGGCCTGCGCGGCCCCACAATCGCCAAGGTCTACACCCCGGACGGCCAGGACTGGTACGCGGTCACCGTCGTCGTGCAAAAGGACAAGCTGCTCGACGCCGTTGCCCACCTCCGACGGGTGGGCGGCAGCGTGACGGTTTCCCAGCCGAGCTACGTGTTCGGATCGGCCTGCGAGGCGCACGCCCGGCTCGGATAGCCGGACACACAGGAGCCACGATTGCCCAATCTGCGCGCACATATCGACCTCGCGCACCGCGCCGCGGAGCGCCTGGCTCACCCGACGCTCGACGCCAACATGGGCTGCTTTCTATTCGGCTCCACGTCTCCCGACATCCGAGTTATCACGCGCCGAAAGCGCGAGGTCTACCACTTCGCCCTTCTGGACTTCGAGTCCCTGGGTTCCGGCATCGATGGCCTGTTCGCCGCGCATCCCGGCCTGAAGTACTCAGGTGATCACAACGAGCAGACAAGGGCGTTCGTGTGCGGCTATCTGACGCACCTCATAGTGGACGAGTCCTGGATCGTGGACATGTACCGCCCCTACTTCGGAAACCCGGAGGTGTTTGGGGACAGCGCGAAGGGAAACGTGTACGATCGCGCACTGCAACTGGAGCTGGACCGGCAGAGCACTCGGCCGCCGGACGCCGCCACGATCCTCCGCCGGCTGCCGGTAGACGACATAGAAGTGGGCTTCATCCCGACGAATACGCTCCAAGACTGGCGCGACTGGGTCGTGTCCAGCCTGGCGCGCGGCTTCACGTGGGAACGGCTGCGCTTCATGGCGGGCCGGATCTCGCGAGGCGACGAGTCTCATCCCGCACACGCGCTTGCCGACGATTTCGTGCGCAGCGCTCCCAGCGGGCTGGCGAGCCTGTATGGCTACGTGCCTCAGGAGAGCCTGGACGAGTACAGGGAGCGCTCGGTCGATGCTCTCGTTAAGGCCATTGAAGAGTACCTGCCATGAGGGTGGTCCGGGGGCTGCCGAACGCGCGGGCGCTCCTGTGCGAGGGCAGGGGACTGGACCTCGACGACACCAGCCCGCACCTCGCCGCGGCCATCGAGAGTATGTTCGGAGAGCCTCTGTCGGTCGCGCAGGTCGTGGACCACATCATCGCGCAGGTGCGCTCGCGCGGCGACGACGCCTTGCGAGAGCTCGCGGAGACGCTGGACGGCGCGCGCATCGACGAAATTCGTGTACCGCCGAGGGAAGTCGCGAACGCCCTGGAAGTGGCGCCGCCGCCGCTGGTCGAGGCGCTGGAGCTGGCGGCAGGCCGCATCGCCGAGTTCCACGAGGCCAGCCTCAGGCGCAGCTGGTTCGACTTTCGCAGAGGCTACGGCGAGTTGGTCAACCCCGTCGAGCGCGTGGGCGTCTACGTGCCGGGCGGCACGGCCCTGTACCCGTCGACGCTGCTGATGGCCGCGGTCCCAGCCAGGGTCGCCGGCGTTCGGGAGGTCATCGTTTGCACTCCCACGCGGGGAGAGGACAACCCCCATCCGGCACTGCTCGCGGCTGCCCGGCTGGCCGGCGTGGACGGCGTGTACCGCGTCGGCGGCGCCCAGGCGATCGCGGCGATGGCATACGGCACCGAGTCGGTGCCGCGCGTCGACCTGATCTGCGGCCCGGGCAACCTCTTCGTTACGCTGGCCAAGAAGCGCGTCTACGGCGACGTCGGCATTGACGGGCTGTACGGCCCGACCGAGACCATGATCATCGCCGACGATTCCGCCAACCCCACGCTCTGCGCCGTGGACCTGCTGGCGCAGGCCGAGCACGACGCGCTAGCCAAGCCGGTGCTGGCCACCACCTCCGAGCGGTTGGCATCCGCCGTGCTGGCCGAGGTCCAGTCGCGCCTGGTGCGGCTGGACCGCACGGCTATCGCGGCGGCGTCCGTGAACGAGCAGGGGTGCGTGGCGATACTCGAGCGGCTCGACGACGCGTTGGAGCTTGCCAACGAATTCGCGCCGGAGCACGTGTGCCTCATGGTCGAGGACGCGTGGACACACGTGGGGCGCATCAGGCACGCGGGGGCCGTGTTCGTGGGCGAAATGTCACACGAGGTGCTCGGCGATTACGTGGCCGGCCCAAGCCACATCATGCCCACCGCCGGAACGGCGCGCTTCAATTCGGGCGTGGGCGTTCACACATTCGTGAAGACAAGCCCTATACTGGCCCTGGACGACGCAACCGCGGCCCGCATATCCGGTGCGGCTTCCATCATCGCCCGCGTGGAGGGCCTGACGGCCCACGCCGAGGCGGCGGAGGTGCGCGAGGAGCTGGGTTAGCGTCGGCTCAACCGGAACGTGTACGCAATAGGGTTAGACTTCGAACAAGGGGAAGGGAAATGACGGTGGACCTCACAAAACTCATGCGACCGCACCTGGCGGGAGAAGTTCAGACATACGATTCGATGGACCCCCCGGAGGTGCTCGCACAGCAGTACGGCGTTCCGGCCGACAAGGTCATCAAGCTGAACGGCAACGAAAACCCCTACGGCTACTCGCTTAAGGTGAAGGACGCCGTCGCCAACTCCTCGTTCCAGCACTACCCGGATCCGCTGCAGCGCAGGATGCGCGACGCGCTGGCGGACTACACCGGCCTCGGCCCCGAGCACATCATACTGGGCGCGGGCAGCGACGAGCTGATTCACCTGGTGTTCCAGATGTTCGTGTCGCTCGGAGACAAGATCCTGGACTTCGACCCCACGTTCGGCATGTACAACTTCTGCGCCAGGGTCGCCGGTGCGACCATCGAAATGGTGCCGAGGGACGAGCTGTTCGAGATCGATCTCGACGCCGCCCGCTCCGCGATCGACAGCCGCACCAAGATCATATTCGTCGCCACGCCCAACAACCCGACGGGCAACCTCGCCTCGGACGATCAGATAGCCGGCCTGCTGGACACCGGAAGGGTGGTGGTGGTGGATGAGGCCTACTTCGAGTTCTGCGGCCAGACCTCCGCGTCCATGATCGCTGAGCACGAGAACCTTGTCATCCTGCGGACTATGAGCAAATGGGCAGGACTTGCCGGCCTCCGGATCGGCTACGGGCTGATGAGCGAGGACCTCGTGAGGCGCATCATCGACATCAAGCCGCCCTACAACATCAACGTCGCCGCGGAGGCGGCGCTGCTGGCCTCGCTGGAGGACGCCCCCGCGCTGCTGGATAACGTCCAGCTTATAGTCGACGAACGGGAAAGGTTGACCTCGCTGCTGAACGAGCTACCCGGCGTCACCTGCTGGCCGTCGTCCGGCAACTACGTGCTCTGCCAGTTCGCGCCGGGCAGGGCGCCCGAGCTGTACCAGGGCCTGGCGCGGCGCGGCATTTTCGTGCGCTTCTTCAACACCGACCGGCTGCGCGACTGCTTCCGCGCGGCCATCGGCACGCCCGAACAGACCGACGCGCTCGTCGAGGCCCTGCGAGAGCTGGTCTAGCCGCCAGCGATAACACGCCGCACCGGGAGCACACTTTGCCTACACGCACAAGCAGGCTGACCCGCAACACCAACGAGACCAGCATCGAGGTCGAACTGGACCTGGACGGGCAGGGGGCCTACGAGCTCGACACCCCGAACGGAATGCTGAACCACCTGCTGGCGCAGCTCGCCCGGCACGGCCTGTTCGACCTGCGCGTCACGGCAAACGGCGACGTGGACGTGGGATTGCACCACCTCGTGGAAGACCTGGGCATTCTGCTGGGCAGGGCGTTCCGCGAGGCCGTAGGCGAGGGCAGGGGCATAACCCGTATGGGTCACGCCTACGTGCCGCTGGACGAGGCGTTGGCGCTGGTTGTCGTCGACTTCGGAGGCCGTGGGTACGCGGTGATCGACGCCGACGTGGACGACAGCGACCTCGGCGGCCTGCCCGCCGACCTCGTTCGCCACTTCCTGGAGTCTCTCGCCCGCGAAGGCGGCTTCAACCTGCACGTCCGCGTCCTTGCGGGCGTCAACAACCACCACAAGGCCGAGGCAATCTTCAAGGCCCTGGCGCGGGCCGCCAGGGCGGCGCTCACCCCCGACCCCAGGCAGGCGGGCGAAGTCCCCAGCACCAAGGGCACCATCTCCTGACGCCGGCGCCTAGTCGAGGCGCTCCAACTCGAAGCTGAAGTCTTCGATAACCGGGTTGGCGAGCAGGCGGTCGCACATCTCTCTTGTCGTGCGCTCGGCCTGAACGTCGTCCGCGGCTTGTATGCGCACCTCGACGTACTTGCCCACCCGGACCGACTCCACGCCCTGGAAGCCAAGCTGGCGGAGGCCGCTCTCGACGGTCTGTCCTTGTGGGTCGCTGACGCCCGACCTGAGCAAAACTCTGATCCTGGCTATGTACACGGCCGCACCTCGATCTCCGCGCGCGAGTCGGCCGCGGGCGCGGCGTCCGGGCCGCGCGCTTCGGGCGGCGCGCCGCCGCTACGGAACGTTGAACTCGGGAGCATTCGGCGAACTCTCGTGCGCTTCGATAAAGGCGATAATTCTCTCCTCATCGAACTCGTCGAAGGTGTCCAGATAGTTCCACGCCGTCAGGGCAATGCGGCTTTCCATGCCTGGGTACGGGGCCATTATGATCTTGCCCCGGTCCCGCACGGCCGCCGCGATCCTGTCGACCAGCTCGGCGCAGCCCTCCGGGCAGTTGTAGTGCGCGCCGATGCCGCCGTGTTCCAAGTTGTGTACCAACACCTCGTCCGGCAGCGGCTGCGTATAGGACGCCCACGGCGCGGGCGCCAGCGGGACGGGGTAGTGCCAGCCCGAAGTTGCGGGCGTGGAGATGTACGGCGGGTGGTCGTCGCCCAACCCTATGTGCGCGTTCCCCTGGTCCGGGAAGTGTACGCCCGGCGTTTCTGGCGGGGGATCGCCGCCGCACGCGACGGCCAGCGCCATCAACGCCGAGACCAGCAGCGCGCTCAACTGCCTGGCCGGTCCACCACACGAACGGGGTAGGGCGCTTCTCTCGATCGCCACGTGAGCGCCCGCGCTCACCTCGAGGTGTTCTCCGGCGCGTTGGGCGAGCTCTCGTGGGTCTCGATAAACTCTATGATCCTGGCTTCGTCAAATTCCTCGAAAGCGTCGACGAATGTCCAGGCCGTGAGCGTTATGCGAGACTGCATGTCCGGATAGGGCGAAAGCACCACCTTGAGGTTCTCCGCGAGCGACCTGCTGGCAATACGCTCCAGATCCCCCACCAGCTCGTCGCAGCCGTCGGGGCAGTTGTAGTGAATCCCGATTCCGCCGTGCTCCAGGTTGTGGATGAGGTACTCGTCCTCTACGAACTCGTCGTAGACACCCCAATCGACAGGCGCGATGGGCAGGTTGTAATGCCAGCCCGACACGGCGGGCGTGGTGCTGTACTCCGCGTGTTCCTGGTCGGGCACCACGTGGTCGCGCCCCTGGCTGGTGATCTTCAGTCCGGGGCCGTCGGGCGTGTCGTCACCGAATAAGTCCAAAGACAAGCCCGGCGTCAAGATCAGGGACGAGATGAACAGCCCGGCTATCAGCCCGACTGCGGTGAAGGCGGCGATGCGCTTGAGGCGGCTCCTGGACTGTCGCCTGGCGCGCCGTGCCGCCCTCGTCTGCGTGGGCGTGGGCCTGTTTCGAGAGCGTCGTTGACTGGACGCCATGTGTAGTACCTCGCTAAGTTTGGCCGTTTGAGTTGCGGAACGAAGTGAGGGGGAGGGCGTCGGAGCGACTCTGTCACCCCCATCCTAACCTTCCCCCATCAAGGGGGAAGGGACTTCGCGTGTATGCTAGGCCGGATCGCGTCCGGTGAGCTTGCGGTGCGCCTCCATGTAGCGCTCCGTCGTGCGTCGCACCACGTCCTCGGGCAGGTCGGGCGCCGGCGGCTCGTGGTCCCAGCCCTGGTCGTCCAGCCAGTCGCGGACGAACTGCTTATCGTAGTTGGGCTGGGACTTGCCGGGCGCGTAGCCGTCGGCGTCCCAGAATCGGCTGGAGTCCGGCGTAAGCAGCTCGTCGATAAGCGTCAGCTCCCCGTCGACGAGGCCGAACTCCAGCTTGGTGTCGGCGAGCACGATCCCGCGCTCCAGCGCGTAGTCGCGCGCGTGGCCGTACACCTCGATGGTGGTCTCGGCAAGCCGCGCTGTAAGCTCCGCCCCCACCATGTCCCGCATCTGCTGCATGGTGATGTTCTCGTCGTGGCCCACCTCGGCCTTGGTCGTGGGGGTGAACAGCGGCTCCGGAAAGCGGTCGCCCTCGCGCAGCCCGGCGGGCATCTCCATGCCGGACACCGTCCCCTCGCGCCGGTACTCGGCCCAGGCGGAGCCGGTGATGTAGCCGCGCACCACGCATTCGACGTCGATGCGCTCGGCGCGCTTCACCACCATCGCACGCCTCGCGACCTCGTCCGGCAGCGACAGCTCCTCGTTTCCCGCCGCCAGGGCGATCAGGTGATTGGGCACAATGTGCCCGGACCTCGCGAACCAGAAGGCGGACAGGCTGTTCAGCACCACGCCCTTCTCCGGTACCGCGGTGGGCAGCACAACGTCGAACGCCGAAATGCGGTCGGTGGCCACTATCAGCAGCCGCCCCTCGCCAAGGTCATAGGTATCCCGCACCTTGCCCCGGTACAGCAGGTTGGGAAGGTTCGTCTCTCTAATCGCGGTCATAGTCCCACTCTCTCGAAGATTGCGTCCACGTGACGCACGTAGTAGCCGTAATCGAAGATTGCGTCCAGCTCGGAGCCGCTGACCCGGCCCTTCACTTCGGGGTCGTCTCTCACCGATTCCCGAAAGTCGCGGTCCTCGTCCCATGTACGCATCGAGTTGGCCTGGACCACCTTGTAGGCGTCCTCGCGGCTCATTCCACGCTCCACGAGCGTGAGTAGCACGCGCTGGGAGAACAGCAGGCCGCGCGTAAGCTCCATGTTGGCGGACATACGGTCGG
Organism: Dehalococcoidia bacterium; assembly: GCA_965217705.1. Classification (GTDB taxonomy): domain Bacteria; phylum Chloroflexota; class Dehalococcoidia; order Lucifugimonadales; family CATOSD01; genus CATOSD01. Next base: position 1,407,787 of record CBDCJA010000002.1, read on the forward strand.
GGTAGACGCGCATTCCCCGCACCACGCCCGCGAACAGGTCCAGCGTGTAGTCCAGCGCCATGCACGAGTCGGGCAGGATGATGCGCTCGGCGGACGAGTGGCTGATGTCGCGCTCGCCCCACAGCGCCACGTTCTCCAAAGCCGTGACCGCGTGGCCTCTCACCAGGCGGGCCAGCCCGCATACGCGCTCGGTCAGCTCTGGATTGCGCTTGTGCGGCATTGACGACGAGCCGGTCTGCCCCTCGCTGAACGGCTCTTCCACCTCGCGCACCTCTGTGCGTTGCAGGCCCCGAATCTCCGTCGCGAACTTCTCCAGCGACGCCGAGACCAGCGCCAGCGTGGTGACGAACTGCGCGTGGCGGTCGCGCTGGATTATCTGGTTCGACACGGGCGCGGAAGCGATGCCCAGCTCGGCGCACACGCGCGCCTCGATGGACGGCGGCGCCGTGGCGTGCGTGCCCACCGGTCCGGATATCTTGCCGACGGCGATGCTCTCGCGCGCCTGTTCCAGCCGCCGCCGGTTGCGGCGCATCTCGTCCCACCACAGAGCCAGCTTCAACCCGAAGGTGACGGGTTCGGCGTGGACTCCGTGCGTGCGGCCCATCATCAGCGTGTGCTTGTGCTCCCGGGCCCTCTGCTCCAGGGCGCTCAGCAGGCTGTCGATCTCCACGTCCAGCAGGTCGGCCGCATCCATCATCTGCAGATTTGTGGCCGTGTCCCAGACGTCGCTGGAGGTGAGGCCGAGGTGCAGCCAGCGGCCCTCCGGCCCCAGCCGCTCAGTGATCGACCCCAGGAACGCGGTGACGTCGTGGCGCGTCCTCGCCAGTATCTCGTTGAGGCGCTCCATGTCGTGCCTCGCGCCGCGCAGCTTCGCCATGTCTTCGGCGGGAATGACGCCCTCCGCCGTCCACGCCTCACAGACTGCCAGCTCGACCTCGAGCCACTTGTCGTACTTGTTCTCTTCGGACCAGACCCGCTTCATCTCGGGCCTGGCGTAGCGGTCTATCATCTGCTCTCCACCGTCTGGAATGCCCGAATGGGCGCTCGCCCTATCTCAGGCCCTCGCGGTAGTCGTCGTAGGCCTTGCGAATAGCCTCATGCTTTATGCCGAGAATCTGCGCCGCGAGAAACGCCGCGTTGCGCGCCCCCCAGCTTCCGACCGCCACCGCCGCCACCGGGACGCCGGGCGGCATCTGCGCGATGGCGTAGAGGGCGTCGACGCCTTTCAGTTCGCTCGACGCGATTGGCACGCCTATGATGGGTACCGTGGTCCAGGACGCGAGCACACCGGGCAGGCCGGCAGAGCCGCCCGCGCCCGCGATGATGACCTCTACGCCGCGCTCCCGTGCCGACAGCGCGTAGCTGCGCACCTTGTCCGGCGAGCGGTGCGCTGACATGACCTCGACCTCGTGGCTCACGCCCATCTGTTCGAGGACGGCGCTGGTTTCGCGCATGATCGGTTCGTCCGACGCGCTGCCCATCAACACTCCGACCAGTGGCATTGGCTGTACCCCTTTCTGTCTCACGAAGTGGCCCGGCGGTCTGCCTCCAGGCTCGCCCAAACCGCTCTCGGGAAGGCTTTACGTTTTGGTTTGCTACCGCAGCGGCGCGCCTTTTGCCGCGATGTCCCGGCGGAACTGCGCCCCTTCGAAGCTTATCCGGCCAGCAGAATGGTATGCTCTCTCCCTCGCGGCGGCCAGGTCTTCTCCGAGCGCGCACACCGTGAGCACGCGGCCCCCGCCGGTTGCGACGGCATCGTCGTCGAGCCTGGTGCCCGCGTGGAACACCATGGCGTCTTCGTCCAAGCCTTGCAGTCCCTTTATCTCGCGCCCGACCTGGTAAGCGCCGGGATAGCCCTCTGAGGCGAGCACCACGCCCACGCAGGCGCGTTCGTCCCACTCCAGCGACAACCTTTCGAGATTACCGTTGGCAGTACCAATCATAATTGCGGCAAGGTCGGTTTTCAATCTCGGCAGCACAACCTGGGCCTCGGGATCGCCCAGCCTGCAGTTGAACTCTATGACCTTCGGGCCGTCGGACGTGAGCATCAAGCCGCCGTACAGTATGCCCCGAAAGGGCGAGCCGAGCTCCGCCAGCGCCTTTGCCGCGGGTACCATAATGCGCTCGCGCACCTCGCGTTCCAGCTCCTCGCTCCACGTCGCGGGAGGGCTGTATGCGCCCATGCCGCCGGTGTTCGGCCCCTCGTCGCCGTCGAGGGCGCGCTTGTAGTCACACGCCGCCGCCAGCGCGGAGACCTCTTCGCCGTCCACGAACGCGAAGACGCTGATCTCCTGGCCCTCGAGGCATTCCTCGATCAGCACCCGCCGGCCCGCGTCGCCAAACTCCAGCTCCACCATCTGCCTGCGGAGCGCGTCCCGCGCTTCTGCCAGGGTGCCCGCCACGACCACGCCCTTGCCGGCCGCCAGGCCGTCGGCCTTGACCACGACCGGGAGCGGAGCGGCGGCGAGGTACTCGAGCGCCTGCCCGTAGTCGGAAAACACCTCGGCCCGCCCGGTTGGGATGCCGTGGCGCAGCATGAGGTCTTTGGCGAAAGACTTGCTGCTCTCGATGCGGGCAGCGGCGGCAGTTGGTCCGAACACGGGCGCACCCGCCTCCCGGAAGCGGTCTACGATGCCAGCCGCGAGCGGCGCCTCCGGGCCAATCACCGTGAACTCCACGCCTTCGCTTCGAGCGAGGCCAAGCAGACCGTCCACGTCCTCGGCGCCGATAGGCACGTTCCTGCCGAGCGCGGCGGTGCCCGCGTTGCCGGGCGCGACGATAAGCTCGCTCACCAGGGGACTTTGGGCCAGCTTCCAGGCGATGGCGTGCTCCCGCGCGCCGTTCCCCACCAGCAGTGTCTTCATACGTACCCACCCGGAGACATGTACGCCTGCGCCATCACCGGCCCGCGCCCCGACGGTCCCCGCTTGGTGGCCTTCGCAGCACCTTGCCCGACGACTCTTCCAGGTAGTGGGTTGCCGCGGTCTTGGCGTCGTTCTTCCGCGCCACCTCGCGACAGGACGCGGCGGCAAGCCCTCCCATGTTGAGCACGCTGCCCGCGACCACGAAGGCCACGTCGGCGAGCTCCAGGAGCGCGTCGCCCAGGTCGTCGTTGTTCAGCGCCCTGGCGTGTTCGCCCACTTCCTCCATCAGGTAGGGCAGGCGCGTCCTCAGTTCCTCCAGTGCCTTCTCGGGCGAGAGCCCCGCGCCCACCATCAGAATGCCGAACCGGGAGTGGAAGTCGTACACACTCTCCGCTATCAGCGCCATCGCCGCGACGAACTCCTCCCGCGTCAGTGCCCGGTCCCGGGGCGTCGGCTCGGTCATGCGCAGCCTGCCTGCTGTGCCGAGACGTGGTCGTAAGAGGCCTTCAGCCACGGCATCACGGCATCCACGTCCTCCGCCAGCAGAAGCAGGAACTGCGTCCAGCCGGCGAAGCGGGGGTCGTCATTGGCCGCGGGGAGAGGCGAAACGCCGGCGAGTGTGAGCGCCCTGGCCGCCAGCTCGCGGGGCAGGGACATGGCCACCACGCCCTCCAGCAGCACCGCGAACGGTCCCCCGGGGACGGCGTAGCCCGCGCCGCCGAGCAGCGGCGCGGTCGACACGCCCTGCCATGCCAGCAGCCGCGCGTCCAGCGCCTCCCGCACCTCGGGGTCGATTTCCAACTCCTCGTCCAAGTAGTCCGCGTCCATCACGGGCACTCCCGGTGCTCTGGAGCGGTAGCGCTGATTACTCCCACTCTATCGTCCCCGGCGGCTTGCTGGTTATGTCGTATACCACCCTGTTCACACCAGGCACCTCGTTTGCGATGCGCGTGGATATCCGGGCCAGCACGTCATAGGGAAGCCGCGCCCAGTCGGCGGTCATGGCGTCGCTACTCGTCACGGCGCGCACTGCTATCACGTAGTCGTAGGTGCGATAGTCGCCCATCACACCCACAGTGTGCGTGTCAGTGAGCACCGCGAAGCTCTGCCAGAGCTCGCGGTAGAGGCCGGCGTCCTCTATCTCGCGCATGACGATCCAGTCGGCTGAGCGCAGCGTCTCGAGCTTTTCGTGGGTGATGTCGCCGATTATGCGAATCGCGAGGCCGGGCCCCGGGAACGGCTGGCGGTACACGATATCCTCGGAAAGGCCAAGCTGCAGGCCGACCTCCCGCGCCTCGTCCTTGAACAGGTAGCGCAGCGGTTCGACCAGCTTGAGCCTCATGTGCTCGGGCAGCCCGCCCACGTTGTGATGGGACTTTATCCTCGCGCCTTCCTTGCTCTCCGGCGTCTTGCTCTCTATCACGTCTGGATAGAGCGTACCCTGCGCCAGGTAGTCCACGTTGCCGATGCCCGCGGCCTGCTCCTCGAACACGCGGATGAACTCCTCACCGATGATAAGCCGCTTTCGCTCCGGGTCGGTGACGCCCCTGAGCGCTCCGAGGAAGCCCTCGGTGGCGTCGACGTGCGCCAGGTTGAGGTCCAGGCGCTCGAACACGCTTACTATCGCCTCCGGCTCGCCGCGCCGCATCAGCCCGTTGTTCACGAACACGCAGGTGAGCTGGTCGCCGATGGCGCGATGCACCAGGGCGGCGGTGACCGCGGAGTCGACGCCGCCGGACAGCGCGCATATGACCTTGCCATCGCCAACGGTCTCGCGAATCTCGTTCACCGAGCGCTCAACGAAGTTGGCCGCGGACCATTCGCCCTGACAGCCGCATACCTTGAACAGGAAGTTCTCCAGCAGCGCCTTGCCCAGCGGCGTGTGCTCGACCTCGGCGTGGAACTGGATTCCATACGCGCCGTTGCCGTTGCCCAGCGCCGCTATGGGAGAGTTGTCGGAATGGGCCAGCGGCTCGAATCCAGGCGGGGTAGCCGTGATGTGGTCGCCGTGGCTCATCCACACCGGGAAAGAGCCTGGCAGACCGTCGAAGAGGGGACTGTCGGAGCTGTTCAGGTGGAGCGTGGCCGGACCGTACTCTCTGGCGTCGGTCCTGCCCACGCCACCGCCGAGCTGGTGCACCATCGCCTGCATCCCGTAGCAAATGCCCAGCAGGGGAAGGCCGCCGTCGTACACCCAGCCGGGGGCAAGCGGCGCGCCCTCCTCGTAGACGCTGGCAGGGCCGCCGGAGAGGATAACGCCTTTCGGGTTGAGACCCTGCACGTCCTCCCAGGCGGCGTCGTGCGGTACGATCTCGCAGTACACGCGACACTCCCGCACCCTCCGCGCGATAAGGTGGCTGTACTGCGACCCGAAGTCGATTACCAGCACCGCCTCGCGCGGTGAGCTTTCGGTTGGCTCGACCAAACAACTCACCTCTGTCAGCAGGCCTTTACGCCAATTGAAGGTACCATCTATGCTATAATCTTTCAACCTTGATGCCGAACCTACCCCCCAGCGCCGACCCCGCCGCACAGCCTCTCAGCGCGCACGTAGAGGCGGCCGCCGAGCACCTTCGGCGCGGCGGTGTAGCCGCGATACCCACCGATACCATCTACGGACTGGCGGCAAACGCTATTGACGAGAGCGCCGTCGTGCGCGTGTTTCGCCTCAAGCGCAGGCCGGAGGGCATGGCGCTGCCGCTGCTCGTCGCCGACACCGCCGACCTGGACGTATGGGCGCGCGACGTACCGGACGAGGCGCGCCGACTCGCCGAGCGCTTCTGGCCGGGCGCCCTTACGCTGGTGCTGAGCAAGTCCCCGGACATCCCGCCCGCGGCGACCGGCGGGCTGGACACCGTGGCCCTGCGCGTGCCCGCGCACGGCACCCCTCGCGCGCTCGCACGGCTGCTCGGCTGCCCGGTGACTGGCACCAGCGCCAACCGCAGCGGTCGGCCCGGGCTTACCGACGCCGACGAGGTGCGGCGCGAGTTCGAGGGCGAGTGCTGCATCGTGCTCGACGGCCGATGCGCGGGCGGCGTAGCCTCTACGCTCGTCGACCTGACGGGCAGCACGCCGCGAGTCCTCCGCGAGGGGGCGGTTTCCCGCGCCGCCCTCTCCGAGGCCTGCGCCAGTATCGAGTACCTTGCCGGATAGCGGCATCGGCGCCTCCAGAGGATGCAGTTGACGACGATAGAAGACCTGTCCGCCCGGGTAGAGGATGCGTTGAAAGGCGCGGTCACCGGCCGCGACATGCCTTTCTACGAGATGATGACCTACCACATGGGCTGGACCGGCGATCCGGGTGAACCCAGCCCAGGCCGGTCGGGGCTTCGGTCGCTTGGGACGCTGTGCCTCCTCGCGTGCCGCGCGGCAGGCGGCGACGCCATGCTCGCCCTGCCCGCCGCCGCCTCGGTGGAGCTAGTCATCAGTTTCTGCGAGATCCACGCGGACGTGCAGGCCGGCGCGCCTATGAGGGGCAACCGCGACACCGTGTGGTGGAAGTGGGGCCCCGCGCAGGCCATCAACGCGGGGGACGGAATGCACGCGCTCGCCAGGCTCGCGCTGTTCGGGCTGCAGGACGCGGGGCTGTCGGCGGAGGACACTTTTCGCGCCGTGCAGATCCTGGACGAGGCGAGTCTTCGCACCTGCGAGGGGCGCTTTCTCGACCTCCAGGCGCAGGACCGGCTCGACCTTGGACTGGACGACTACCTCGAAATGGCGCGGCTGAAGTCCGGTTCGCTCGCCGCCTGCGCCGCGCGGCTCGGCGCTCTAGCGGCCTCCGCGGATACGCAAGTGTCGGATGCGCTGGCGGCGTGCGGCGAAAGCATGGGCGTCGCCTGGCAGCTTAGCGAGGACGTTCGGCTCTTCTGGGACCTTTCGGAGGATGGGTCGAACCCGTACCCGGAAGTGTCCAACAAGATGAAGCTGCTGCCGGTGGTCTACGCATTCGCGAATGCCAACCCGAACCAGAAGCGCCGCCTGGGAGAGTTCTACTTCAAGCGCGTGCTCGAACCGGACGACGTGATCCGGCTTCGCGATCTCGTTGACGAGATGGCGGTGCGCGAAGCCTGCGAGGGCTTGATCGGCCGCCACCGCGGCGACGCCGCACAAGCGCTGGCGGCCGCGCCGGACGTCTCGGACGATGACAGGGCTGCGATAGGGGCGCTGTCCGACGAGCTGAGCCGCTGACGCCGCGAAGCCGCCGCCTATCAGGAGCTTGCCTTGGCCGCTAAGCGGACGATAGAGGACATCCGGGTCGACGGTCGCACCGTTCTGGTGCGCGTCGACTACAACGTTCCGTTTCGCCCCGGTACTGCCGAGATCTCGGACGACAGCCGAATAGCGGCGTCGCTGCCCACGCTTCGGTATCTGCGCGAGCGCGGATGCAGGCTGATAGTCTGCTCGCACCTGGGCCGCCCGAGAGGGCGCGTGGTGGAAGAGCTGCGCATGGCCCCCGTTTCGACACGGTTGGCCGACCTGCTTGGCGCGCCCGTCCGCCAGCTTGGCGACTGCGTCGGGCCGGAAGTCCTGGACGCCGTGGACGCATTGCGGCCCGGAGAGGTCGCGATGCTCGAGAACCTGCGATTCCACGAGGGCGAGGAGGCCAACGACGTGGAGTTTGCCACGGCCCTCGCCATGCCGGCGGACCTCTACGTCAACGACGCGTTCGGCGCCGCCCACAGGTCGCACGCCTCCACCGAGGGCGTCGCGCGCCTGCTGCCCGCGGCGGCCGGCTTCCTCATGGCGAAGGAGCTGGCCATGCTCGGGCAGGCGCTCGACGAGCCCCGCCGCCCATTCGCCGCCATCATGGGCGGCGCCAAGGTATCCGACAAGATTGCCGTGCTAGAAAGCCTGATGGGCAAGGTCGACAGTCTCATCATCGGCGGCGGTATGGCCGCGACGTTCTTCAAGGCGAACGGCCTGGCCATTGGCGACTCGCTTGTGGAGGAGGAGTGGGTACCGTTCGCGCGCGACTTCCTGCACAAAGCCGGCGAGACCGGCCTGCAGGTCCTACTGCCGGAAGACGTGGTGATTGCCGATAAGTTCGACGAACACGCCGAGAGCCGTGTGGCGGGCGCGGGCGAGATACCCGCCGGATGGCGCGTCATGGACGTCGGGCCGCAAACTGCCGACACCTTCGCGCGTGCCGTCGAAGGCTGCCTGACGGTGCTGTGGAACGGCCCAATGGGCGTGTTCGAGTGGAAGAGCTTCTCGCAAGGCACCGTGCGCCTGGCCGAGGCGCTGTCCGGCCTGAGCAGCGCCACAACCGTCGTCGGGGGAGGCTCGACGGCGGAGGCCGTGCAGTCGCTGGGATACGCCGATAAGATGACCCACGTTTCCACCGGCGGCGGCGCTTCGCTCGAGTTCCTGGAGGGTAGGGAGCTACCGGGCGTGGCCGCCCTGCCGGACCGGGCGTAGCAGCCCTGCCGGATCGGGCGCAGCAGCCCTGCCGGACCGGGCGCAGCAGCCCTGCCAGACCGGGCGCAGCATCGCCGTCATTCTGAGCGCAGCCGCACTGTCATTCTGAGCGCAGCCGAAGAATCCGGAGACAACCTTGATTGACCTTCCCTTCCTGGACGAAATCGCCCGACCGTCGCCGACGCGCATACTCCTGCTCGTCGTCGACGGCCTCGGGGGCGCGCCGCATCCCGACACGGGCAAGACGGAGTTGGAGACGGCGCGGCTGCCAAACCTCGACTCGCTTGCGGCCGAGAGCGCGTGCGGCCTCACGACACCCGTGCTGCCAGGAATCACGCCCGGCAGCGGACCCGGCCACATGGCCCTGTTCGGCTACGATCCCGTCAAGTACCTCATGGGCCGCGGCGTCCTGGAGGCATTGGGTTCGGGCATCGATATGGCCTCGAGCGACGTCGCCGCGCGCGGCAACCTCTGCACCATCGACGAGCAGGGCCTGATAACGGACCGCCGCGCCGGACGCATCCCCACAGCGGAGAGCACACCACTTGTCGAGCTACTCGATGGAATAGAGGCGCCCGGCGTCGAGGTGTCCGCCTACCCCGTGCAAGACTACCGCTTCGTTCTGTTGCTCAGAGGAGAGTCTCTCAGCGACGCCATCACCGGAACCGACCCGCAATTCGAGGGCACGGCGCCGCTCGAATCGCAGCCGCTCAAAGAGGATGCCCGCAAGACAGCCGGGGCGGTGAACCGCTTCGCCGAATCCGCGCGCGCCGTCCTCGCCGGCCGCGACCGCGCCAACATGGTGGTGCTGCGCGGCTTCTCCGGCGTGCCCAACCTGCCGGACTTCGGCGCGGGCTACAAGCTCAACCCGGCGGCAATCGCCGCGTATCCCATGTATCGCGGCCTCGCGCACCTCGTCGGCATGAAGATCGTCCCCACGGGCGGCGACTTCGACGCTGAGCTCGAGACGCTGGAGTCCGTCTCCGCCGACCACGACTTCATCTTCCTGCACTACAAGCCCGCCGACGCCGCCGGCGAGGACGGCGACTTCGACGCCAAGGTCCACTGGCTCGAGGAGCTGGACGCCCGGATACCCCGCGTGCTGGCCACCGGACCCGACGTGCTGGTCGTTGCAGGCGACCACGCCACACCGGCGATCATGGCGGGTCATAGCTGGCATCCTGTGCCGCTGCTCATCCGGTCGCGGTACACCCGCGGCGAAGGGGTAGGGCAGTTCTCCGAGCGCGCCTTCCGCGGCGGCTCGCTCGGCGCGCTGGCCGCGCAAAACGTAATGCTCCTCGCGATGGCCCACGCCGGCAAGCTGAACAAGTACGGCCCGTAGCGCGGCGACGCGGGCCTTGCGACGGGCGCACGGTCGACAACTCCTGATTTGCAGGGGCCTCTTCCCATTTGCACAGCATTCAATTGAATGTGATACAATAGAAACGGTCATATCATATCGAGTTGTGAGGGAGAACCTTGCGTGATGAACTACCAGATGAAGCCCGGCGGAGTGCTGGCTCCAGACATTGGGACGAATTGGTCAGCTGTGCCAAAATACTCGTCGACAATGGCGCACTGCAGTCCAACGAGATTGACTACAAGTTGGAAATCGCTCAGAAGCTTTCCGAGGCGCGGAATGCAGTACTCAACGGCTTTGGAAACTGGACTAGCCTAGTAAAGGCGGCCCTTCCCAATAGGCAGGGAAGTCCGATCTCATGGCGCGTTGCGGGCAACCTCAAGAGATGGCTAGAGGCTTCTCCCGACGATGCGCTGGAAGCGTTGCGTGCCTTGTGGGCCTCGGGTGTAGATGACGAAACAGTCATTGAACGAGTCAAACGATTCTGTGATGCGTTGCCAGCGGCGTCGATAAGCGGTACTGGTACGCAGGCAAATGTCGCGTCCGTGCTTCTAATGGGACTCAATGTCGAAAACTTGCCTCCTTTCCGATACAGAGCTTTCAACAAGGCATACAGACGAGCCGGATACAGCCAACCCGAGGGGGGACCCGCCGCGCATTATGAGCGGGCTCTCGGATTCCTTGACGAGCTGATCCAAGAAGCGTCGAAGCGCGGGCTTGAGTTGCGCCACCGGCTTGACGCACAGTCAGTGGTTTGGATGAGCCAAGACGACAACTTTTGGAGTCTTGCCGACAATTTTGAATCTCCTTCACCTGAACAGGCTTCGTTGTGGATCGAGCCCGACCTAGACGAACTCGCCGACGAACTGTTCCTCACTCAGCCCCCCGGCTTCCTCCACGAAATCGAAACCCTCCTCGCCGACAAGAAGCAGGTCATCTTCCAGGGCCCGCCCGGCACCGGCAAGACCTACGTCGCGCAGCAGCTCGCCAACCATCTTGCCGGGTCGAAAGACCGCGTCACCCTCGTACAGTTCCACCCTTCTTACGCCTACGAGGACTTCGTGCGGGGCTTTCGTCCGGCGTTAGTGAACGGGCAACCCGGGTTCGAGTTGAAGGACGGGCCGCTGCTGCGGGCCGCCGAGCGGGCACGGGACGATTCGAACCGGAAGCACTTCATCATCATCGACGAGATTAACCGCGGCAACCTGGCCAAGGTGTTCGGCGAGCTTTACTACTTGCTGGAGTACCGAGACGAGAAGATCACGCTCCAGTACCAGGCGGAGGAGGGCGAGAAGTTCTCGCTGCCGGGTAATCTCTACATCATCGGGACGATGAACACCGCCGACCGCTCCATCGCGCTCGTCGACCTGGCGCTGCGCCGCCGCTTCTACTTCGTGGAGTTCCACCCGGACTCGGAGCCGATTCGGGGCGTGCTGCGCCGCTGGCTGGAGGCGAACCATCCCGCCATGGAATGGGTGGCCGACGTCGTAGAGGAAGCCAATAAGCTACTCAGCAACGACCGGCACGCGGCCATCGGGCCGAGCTACTTCATGAAAGGCAGCCTAGACGTCGACATCGTGAACCGAATCTGGAAGCATAGCGTGCTGCCGTACATCGAGGAGCGGTTGTTCGGGGAGAGCGACCGCCTCGGCGATTTCGCGCTGGACGAGCTCAGAGGCGTCGCACAAACGGACGGCGGCTCTCCGAATGATGACGACGGCGCGGGTAATGAAGGTGGTGGCGCGGTCGATGCGTAAGTTCGACCTGCAAGAGTACGAGCGGAGCGCGCCGTACAAGCTCTCGTCCGACGAACGCAAGGCGTTGCGGGGCGCGGAACTCTCGTTGACCATCGAGGACGCTGAGTACGGGGACGGTTTGTACACCCTTAGGCCCGGCTCCACCGTCGGCGCGGTGGAGATTGGCGACCTGTCCGTGCTGATACGACCCAAGATAGGCATCCCCCAACTCCTCTCGCTCGCCTGCTACGCCATGGGCGTGTACAAGCCCCAGGAGCAGCGGCGATTCGACTTCCACGAGGAAGCCGCGCTGCCCGACACGCTCGCCCTCGCCCTCGCCGCCGCGGCCCGCAGGGCGTTCGCGCGAGGACTGCTCCACGGGTACCGCACCGAGGAGGAAGCACTGTACGCCGTGCGGGGCCGCATCCGATTCGACGAGCAGATACGGCGCAGGTTCGGCGTCGCCATGCCCGTGGAGGTGCGGTACGACGAGTTCACGGACGACATCACGGAGAACCGGCTCGTGAAGGCGGCCGTCGCCCGGCTCGGCGAGATGCGACTGCGCTCGTCACAGGCGCGCCGAGGCCTGGGTTGGACCGCCGCGATGCTCGAGAACGTCTCGCTCGTCGAGTACGCTTCGGGAGACGTGCCCGAAGTCACATTCGACAGGCTGAACGAGCACTACCGCGGCGCGGTGGGGCTGTCGCGCCTCATCCTGCGACACAGCGCCTTCGAGGCGCGACGCGGTGAAGTGCGGGCCACCGGATTCCTGATGAACATGAACACCCTCTTTCAGGAGTTCGTCACCGTGGCGCTGCGTGAGTCGCTGCGGGTATCGGCGAACACATTCTGCTCCGACAAACAGCTCACGGGCAGTCGCCGCATTCACCTGGCCGAAAACAACCGCGTCGGGCTAGAACCCGACCTCACCTGGTGGGACGGCGGCACGTGCACCTTCGTGGGCGACGCCAAGTACAAGCGATTCGAGAGCGTGCACAACGCCGACCTGTACCAACTGCTGGCCTACGTGACCGCGCTGGACCTTCCGGGCGGCCTGCTCATCTACGCGCAAGGCGAGGCGGATGCGGCGGATGCGGCGAGCTACGCGGTACGCCACTCCGGCAAACGCTTGGAGGTCGCCACGCTCGACCTGGGCGGCACGCTCGAAATCGTGCTCCGGCGAGTCAAGTGCGTGGCCGGCAAGATCAGAAAACTGCGCAAAGAGGCCCACGGCCTTCTCCCGCCGCATGACCGCACTCGGGCAAAATCGCCTATACTGAACGGCAACGCGGCAACCCACGCCTGACAGGAGTCCCACCTTGCCTACCACTATCATCGCCGGAAACTGGAAGATGAACACCACCCGCGAGGAGGCCCGCGCGCTCGTGGAGCAGATGCGCGACGCCCTGAACGCCGTGACGACCGTCACGTCGCTCCTGTGCCCGCCGTTTGTGCACCTGGACGCCGTCGTCGATGCGCTGCGCGGCACGTCCGTCGCGCTGGGCGCGCAGAACATGCACCCCGAAAACTCCGGCGCCTTCACCGGCGAGGTGTCGTCCGACATGCTGCGCGGTCTGTGCCAGTACGTCATCCTGGGCCACTCCGAAAGGCGTGAGCTGTTCGGAGAGACGGACGAGTTCGTCAACCGCAAGGTGCGCGCCGCCATCTCCGCCGGCCTGCGACCGATTCTTTGCGTTGGCGAGCGGCTGGAGCAGCGCGAGGGCGGGGAAGCGGAAGCCGTGGTCGAGCGCCAGCTCACCCTCGGCCTCGAAGGAGTCGAGGACGCCACACCCCTCGTCGTCGCATACGAGCCGGTCTGGGCTATCGGGACGGGTAGGGCGGCCACCCCGGACGTGGCGCAGTCCATGATGGCGAGCATACGCGGAGTCCTGGCGGCGTGGTACGGGCGCGACGCCGCCAGCGAAATTCCGCTGCTCTACGGCGGCAGCGTCAACGCCGCAAACGCCGCCGACTACGTGCGCGAGCAGGACGTCAACGGCGCCCTCGTCGGCGGCGCGAGTCTGGACCCGGAGGCGTTCACGCAGATTGTGCGCCTCGCCGCCCGGCAGAGCTGACGCCGCCGGCTTGCCGTAGCGCCGCGCAATCGCGAACGTCCCAGTGACGCCATGACGCCCGTGCCCGACCGCATTCCCGTCGTCGCGATAGTCGGCCAGACCGCCGTTGGCAAGAGCAGCCTCGCCGTCTGCCTGGCGAATCGCCTCGGCGGCGAGATAGTCAGCGCGGACAGCCGCCAGGTCTACCGCCGCATGGACATCGGCACCGCCAAGCCTCCGCCGGAAGACCTCGCCGCCGTGCGCCACCACCTCATCGACGTCGCTGATCCTGACGACGAGTACAGTTTGGGATATTTCTTGTATAGTTCCCGGAAAGCTATCCAAGACGTAAACAAGAAATCCAGGCTTTCTATAGTGGCCGGCGGCACCGGACAGTACCTTTGGGGACTCCTGGAGGGATGGAACCCCGCCGCGGTAGCGCCCGACAGGCGGCTCCGCGCCGAGCTGGCGGAGCGTCTGGAGTCCGAGGGCGTCGCGGTGCTGCACCGTGAGCTTGCCGAGCGGGCGCCCGGAGCCGCCGCCCGCGTCGACGCCCGCAACCCCAGGCGGGTGATAAGGGCGCTCGAGGTGGCCCGCGCGGCCCGCGCCGACGCGCCGCCGCGGCCCCGCCGCACACCGCCGCCGTACAGCGTCGCCATAATCGGACTGGCGTTGGACGATAAGGCCCTACGCCGGCGCATCGACGACCGCGTAGACGCCATGCTCGCCGCCGGGTGGGTCGACGAGGTGCGCGGCCTGCTCGATTCGGGCTACGGGCCGGAGCTGCCGTCCATGTCGAGCCTGGGCTACCGCGAGATCGCCGACCACCTGCGAGGCCTGCTTTCCCTCGAGGAGGCGGCCGACGCGGTGAGGCGCGGCACTCGCAGGTTCGCCAGGCGCCAGCGGGCGTGGTTCAAGCCGGCCGACGCCCGCATACGCTGGTTCGACGCCGAGACGGAGCGGCGAGAGGCCCTCCGCTACGCCTCCGAGTGGCTCGGCAGCCTGGCACAGGCGTGAAGAAAGGCCCGATTTCGGCATTTTGGGCCTTTACGTTTTGGTTAGCTAAAGTCTTGTACTTAGTCAAGGTATGAAACTAAACTTCATGGCAGACTATCGTTCCCGCGAAACAAGACTTTCTCAGAGTCGTCTTTCCGGCCCCTTTCTTCTCGTCCTTCCGGCCCCCGAGCCGGAATACAGGGGCGCGGGTAGCACCAGGGCCAAGCCGACCTCCCGCCAAACTGTGTTAGAATAATGCACCGAAACTCCCGCGAGAGGCCCCACATGAAGTTCACCAAGATGCACGGCGCCGGTAACGACTACGTGTTCGTCGACGGAAGATCCGGCGAGCGCGACTGGCCTGCGCTTTCGGTGGCGATGAGCGACCGGCATCTGGGCATAGGCTCCGACGGCGTCATCGTGCTCCAGGAGGCCGCCGAGGCCGACATTCGCATGGCCATGTTCAACGCCGATGGCTCCCAGGGGGAGATGTGCGGCAACGGCATCCGGTGCTTCGTGCGATTCGCAATCGACATCGGCGCGGTGCCCGCCGACAGGTCGCCCATCACCGTCGAGACGCTCGCCGGCGTACTCGAAGTCGTGCCTGGATGGGATGGCGGCGAGCTGACCCACGCCAGCGTGAGCATGGGCCGGCCCATTCTGGAGCCTGCAAAGATCCCGGTCCATGTGTCGGGCGTCGGCCCGGTGTTGGACTACCCGCTCACGGTGGGGGGACGCTCCTTCGACCTCACGTTCGTATCGATGGGCAACCCGCACGCCGTCGCCTTCGTAGACGAGCCCGTGGAAGGCGTGCCGCTGCACGAGATAGGGCCGCTGGTCGAAAACCACCCCATCTTCCCGAACCGGGTGAACTTCGAGATAGTCAACGTGCTCGGCGAAACGGCTCTCTCAGCGCGCGTCTGGGAGCGCGGGTCGGGCCTCACGCAGGCCTGCGGCACCGGCGCCTGCGCCATCGCGGTCGCGGCGCGGCTGCACGGCCTCACCGGCGACGAGGCCCGCCCTGAGCCTGTCGAATGGGTCACCGTGGCGCTCCCCGGCGGCGAGTTGACCGTGCGCTGGCCCGGCGATGGCGAAGTTATGTTAAACGGCCCCGTCGCCAAGGTGTTCGAGGGCACTTGGCCGGGGTAGTGGTCAGTGTGTCAGTTAGTCAGTGTGTCGGTCTGTCGGCTTCTTGGTGGCGCCCACATTCGACCACTGACCAACCGACCTACTGACCAACCGACCTATTAACCAACTGACAAACTGATCAACTGACCACTTCCGGAGGCTGCCAGTGAAGCTAGCAAGACGGCTTGACAAGATACCACCGTACCTCTTCGTAGAGATAAGCCGCAAGATCGCCGCGAAGAAGGCACAGGGTATCGAGGTCATCAGCTTTGGCATAGGCGACCCGGACATCCCCACGCCGCCCCACATCGTCGATCGCCTCCGCGAGACGGCACTGGACGCGCCGAACCACCGCTACCCTGAGACCGACGGGCTACCGGAGTTCAGGCAGGCCGCCGCCGACTGGTACCAACGCCGCTTTGGCATCTCGCTCGACGCCGACAAAGAGGTGCTGTCCCTCATCGGCGCGAAGGAGGGCATCGGCCACGCCGCGCTCTGCTTCCTGGACCCGGGCGACGTCGCGCTGGTGCCGGACCCGGGCTATCCCGTCTACTCGGTGGGCACCTGGTTCGCGGGCGGCGAGTGCCACTGGATGCCGCTGCTGGAGGAGAACGGATGGCTGCCCGACCTGGACGCCATACCGGAGCACGTGGCGCGGGCGGCCAAGGTGATGTGGCTGAATTATCCGAACAACCCGACCGGGGCGATAGCCGGGCCCGACTACTTCGAGAAGGTGGTCGAGTTCGCGGCCCGGTACGACATAGCCGTGCTGCACGACGCCTCGTACACCGAGGTCGCGTTCGACGGGTTCAAACCCACCAGCTTCCTGCAGACACCTGGCGCTATGGAAGTGGGCATGGAGTTTCACTCGCTGTCCAAGAGCTACAACATGACCGGCTGGCGCCTCGGCGTCGCGGCCGGCAACGCCGAGATGATCGACGCGTTGATGGTCGTCAAGTCCAACCTCGATTCGGGCGTTCCCCAGGCCATTCAGTACATGGGCATAGAGGCGCTGAACGGGCCGCTGGACGCCGTAGACGAACGCAACGCGGTATACCAGCGGCGCAGGGATCGCGTGCTAGAGACGCTGCGGGGCATAGGGCTGCACGTCGACCCTCCCAAGGCGGGCCTCTACGTGTGGGCGCGCATCCCGCACGGCTACACGTCGGCCCAGATAACCGAGTCGCTGCTCGAGCAGTGCGACATCGTAGTCACGCCCGGCAACGGATACGGCGCCTACGGCGAGGGCTACATCCGGCTGACGCTGACCATAGACGACGAGAACATGGAGCGGGGCCTCCAGCGCCTGGCAGACTGGAAGCTGCCCCCGCCCGAAGGGAGCTAGGCCATACCGAACAGGACCGTCGACATAAGGCGGCGGCGCGAACGGGCGCTGCTGGTGGGCGTGCAGACCAAGTCCCGCCAAAAGCCGCTCTGGCCGTTGGAAGAGTCGCTCAACGAGCTTGGCGATCTCGCGGTGAGCGCCGGCGCGCACGTGGTGGGCCGGATGACGCAGCGGCTGGGCAAGCCCGCCAACACGTACCTCGGCAAGGGCAAGCTGGAAGAGCTGCGGCGCCTGGTTCAGTACCGGGAAATCCGCACAGTCATCTGCGACGACGAGCTGACGCCTACGCAGCAGCGCAACCTCGAAAACGCGCTGGGCGGTGAACAAAAGGTGATTGACCGCACGGCGCTCATTCTCGATGTTTTCGCGCAGCGGGCGCGCACCAGGGAGGGCCGCCTGCAGGTGGAGTTCGCGCAGCACGAGTACCTGCTGCCGAGGCTCGCGGGACAGTGGTCGCACCTGGAGCGGCTTGCCGGTGGAATTGGCACCCGCGGCCCGGGCGAGACTCAGATTGAGACCGACCGCAGGCTCGTGCGCGACCGCATTCTGCGGCTGAAGAAGAGCCTGGACGAGGTTAGGCGCCACCGCGGCGCCTATCGCGCCCGCCGCCGCGAGATGCAACTTCCGGTGGCGTCCCTGGTCGGATACACTAACGCTGGCAAGAGCACGCTGCTGAACAGCCTCACCGGCGCCGGCGTGCTCACCGAGGACCGATTGTTCTCCACGCTCGACCCGGTGACCCGAAAGGTGCGGCTGCCTTCGGGCCGGACGGTCCTGGTCTCCGATACCGTCGGGTTTATCCAGAAGCTGCCCACGTCGCTGGTGGCCGCGTTCCGGGCCACGCTCGAAGAGATCGAGGAATCGAGCCTGATCATCCACGTCCTGGACATCACCCGGCCCAGCGCCGCAGAGCAGGCCCACGTCGTGACGGGAATCCTGGAGGACATGGGACTGGCAGGCCGGCCGCAGATCCTGGTGCTGAACAAGATCGACCTGCTAGGCGATTCCGACGGTCTGCGGGACGGCGCGAACGGTTCGGACAGCGATCCGGTCGATTTCGCCCAGCTGCCGAGGCTTGAGGCCGCGTCACCGAAGTCGGAGCTTCTGGATGATCTCGTCGACGAGGACGACCGGGTGGTCTTCGCGTCGGCGCTGACGGGCGACGGCGCGCCGCGGCTGCTAGCGGAGATCGACGACGTGCTGCGGCAGGCCGAGACCACGGCCGCCGCATCTCGCGCCTGAAGGGCGCGCGCGGGGGGTAGGGGAGAGTCCCAGGGGCCATGACGCCATGTTCGCACTATAATAGTTATGTAAACTACAGCTACAACGAGGGCCGCAACTTTGCTTTACATAACGTACCATCCCCATTTTGACCCTCTTTTCCAACGACGGGCGACAAGGTCCGGCGATGATGCTCGACGCCGGCCGCGCGGCCCGGGGCCTGCGATAGCCGCGCCCCGGCCCGCCGGCTAGTCCCGAACTCCCCGCAAGTGGCATTCCCCCCACGGCTCTCCTCCTTCCGCATCGTCCGGACGCCCGCGCTGGCATACCGCGACATGCGGCTGCTTGCCGCGTCCGGCGCATTCGACTCCGTCGGCTTCTTGGGCGAGCACATCGTACTGGGATGGCTCATGTTGGAGTTGACCGACTCGGCATTCATGGTCGGCGCCGTGCTCGGCATACGGATGGCCCCGGCTTTTTTCCTCGGCGCGGTGGCCGGCGCCCTCGCCGACATCGTGGACCGCCGGCTGGCGATGATCCTCATCAACGGACCTCTCGCGGCGACGGCGGCCATCGCGGGCGCGCTGTTCCACTTTGGCGTCCTCGAGGCGTGGCACCTGTTCGTTCTGGCCGCGGCGGGCGGCTGCATGCCGCCGCTCAAGATGACGCTCCAACAGAGTTACGTTGCCGACGTGGTAGGCTCGGCGAACCTGCTGAACGGTATCGCCATTCTCAACATTGGTACGCGAGGCGGCGGCCTGCTGGGATCGTTACTGCTGGGGTTCGTCCTGGAGCACTTCGGCACCGGCTACGCCTACTTCACCATGGCCTTCGCGTACCTCGTGACGGCGGGGATCCTCGCTTTCACGCGCGGCACGCGCGACCGTGCAGGCGCTGTTCGCCGCGTGGAGAGGCCCCGCGGGACAGGATTTGCCGGACTTGCAGGCGTGGTCCGCGAGGTGCTGGGCAACATCGCCCGCCTGGCGGCCGAGCTGCGGCGTAACCGGCTGCTTCTGACGCTTGCCGCCACGACCATGATCATCGAGTTCACGGGTTTCTCCCACTTCTCGCTGTACCCTAGCCTCGCGAGGGACGCGCTGGACGTGGGCGCTCAGGAGCTGGGGCTCATGAACTCGGCACGCGAGCTCGGAGGAGTCCTCGCCGTGATAGCCGTGGCCGCCGTCGGCGCGCGTCACCGCAGAGGGCTCAGCTACATGTTCACCATACTGGCGTTCGGCCTCGGCGTGGTGCTGCTGGCGTTCATCGGCAACTTCTGGATCGCGCTGGCCGTCATAGCCGTGGTGAGCGGCATGGCGTCGCTCCTGGACGTCTACTCGCAGAGCATGATGTTGACGATCGTGCCCCTGGAATTGAGGGGGCGCGCGGCGGGCGCGTGGGTCGTGGCGACGGGCACGGGCCCGCTGGGAAGCCTTCAGATTGGCGCCCTCGCTACTTCGACGACGATAGCTTTCGCACTCGGCGCGAACGGGGCGGTGCTGGTGGTGCTGGCGGTCCTGGGCCTTGCGGTTCTGCCCACCTTGCGACGCCTGTAGGCGGGCCTGGCAACTAGGTGACCACCCTTATGACTCCCGCGTCCCTCAGCGACAGGAGCAGCCCCAGTCCCACCTCCTCGGGGCGGTCTCGGCTGTAGGCGATGGTCTCCAGGCCCATGAACGGGCTGTAGCTGTCCGTGTCGTTCTCGCACAGCACCACCACCTTCTTGCGGTAGAGCGCGGACGCGGCGCCCACGTGGAACAGCATTCGGTCCGGCCCTCTGTCTGGCGGCTCCTCCGTCAGCACCATAATGGCCGAGTTGCAGCCCAGCATCGCCTCTGAGACCTTCGATGACACCGGTTGCAGGTTGTCCGGCTCCTCTTCGATAGAGCAATACGGAATGCCGAACTCCTGGAGAAGTTCCTTGATAAACTCCACAACCTCCGTCTCGGCCTGGTAGCCCAGGTACACTTTGCCCGGCGCGGAGGACTTGGCGTCTCGCTCCGGCTCGGCGGGGCGCTCCCCTTCCCTGTCGGCGGGTGGGGCCGCGTCGCTGGACGGCTGAGGCTCGGAGGCCGCCACGGCGCTGCTGAGGTTCACGCCGAGAACTCCGGAAGCGTCCGCAGCCAGGATGCCCACGAATTCGCCGTTCGCCCGGATAAGCTCTATGCATTCCGCGGATATCGAGGGGTCGATGCCCCATTCCCGCTCCAGAACGTTGCGCGAGAAGTCGTTCCTGGGCAGCGGCTGTCCGTCAAGGCCTTCGTAGAACCCTCCAAACACTTCCGGATTGCAGGCGGCGTCCAGCAACGCGCGGGGGCGCTCCTCCTCGGACCTGGGAGAGACCGCGGCCTCCCCCAGCGGCGTCAGGCTAATCGCCTCGTCGTTCACGCCGCCCTCGGTCAGCCCGTACTTGACGGACGACGTGAGCTTCATCCTGAACGCGCTGCTGCCCCTCGTGGTGCCCATCGCCGCCGCGAGCCGGTCGGGCGCGAATGGCTGGCCCCCGTTGGCCTCGCGTATCGTCTCGGCGGCGGCCAGGGTGTCCTGCAGGCTGTGGGTCGGGTACGGCCGCCTTATGAGCAGCCTCTTGGGCCGGCGACCGGCGGCCCCGCTCGCGGCTGGTCTCTGTGTCATCTCACGCACGTCCCAGAAACATATTTCAGCAGTATTTCAGACAATTCAGATTTCAGAAATACTAGCACAGTCGGGACCGCCGGTAAAGGTATTCAGGAATATGTCAGGTTTCTGTACCGTGGTGCAGGCGCAGAAATAAGCCCGTGCTTGCCTGGCTGGTTGTCGGGAAACCGAAGACAGGTGTTGAAGTCGCACGTACGCACGCCGGCGGCCGCACTGCCGCTGGCATAGGCCGCGCGCCCCGCCCCCGCATTTCCGGCGTAATTCACTGCCCGCCCATGGGCCCAAATGTCCGGCCTGCCGCCGCCGTGCTATGATGTGCCGCCGTGCTATGATGTACTGAAGCACTACACGCAGGTGAACGATTTGAAACACAGACAGCGAGGGTTCCGTTGGACGGCGGTCATCGCCGTCACCTGGATGTTTGCCATCCTCGTGGCGTGCGGCGGCGAGGCCACTCCCACCCCGGCGCCCTTCCCTACCGCGCTGCCGACGTCCGGTAGCGACCAGCCGGTCGCTCCGGAAGTCGTACAACTAGATGAGCCTCTGAACGCGCCGTCCGAGGTGCCGGAGGAGCTGTTGGCGGTTTGGGAGGCGTGGGCCCTGCTTGCGCGCGAGCATATCGACCGCGAGAATCTGGACCCGGCCGAGGCCACCGAAGAGGCCATCCGAGGCGTCATCGAGACCCTGGGCGACCCCCACACCCACTACGTCGCGCCCGAAGAGTTCGACATCCAGAGCCAGGACCTGCAGGGCGAGTTCGAGGGCATCGGCGCTAGCGTGTCGATGCGGCTGGACGGCAACCTCGTCGTGGTCGCCCCAATCGCGGGCAGCCCGGCGGAATCCGCGGGAGTCCGACCCGGCGACATCATCCTGGAGATAGACGGCGTCAGCGTCGAGGGGATGAGCCTGATGGGGGCCGTGAACAAGATCAGGGGCGAGCGCGGCACGAAGGTCACCATCCTGGTGCGCCACCTGGGCGCCATAGACCCCGTTGCAATCGAGATTGTCAGGGGCATCATTCCCCTGGAAAGCGTGCTGCTCCGCAGCGAGCCGGGCGACAGGATAGCGCACATCAGGGTTACGGAGTTCTTCGCGGACACGCCCGACGACCTGGCCACCATGCTGCTTCAGGTGATGTCGAGCGGCGCCAAGGGCGTCATACTCGACTTGCGAGACAATCCTGGCGGACTGCTGAGCTCCGTAGTCAACGTCGTCAATCTGTTTCTCGACGCCAACCAGCTTGGCGAGGGCGCCCTGGTGTGCTACGAGATCGACTCCAGCGGCAAGCGCACCAACTTCCAGGTGCAGCCGGGCGGCGTTGCCGCCGAGATTCCGCTGGTCATCCTCGCGAACGAGTTCAGCGCCAGCGCGACCGAGATACTCGCGGGGGCGCTCCAGGACCACGAGAGAGCCCAGGTCGTTGGGGCCACCACGTATGGCAAAGGCAGCGTCAACATACTGCGCCGGCTGAGCAACGGCGGAGGCCTGATAATAACGTTCGCCCGCTGGTTCACGCCGGACGGACGCCTGATCGAGGAGCAGGGCATCACGCCGGACTTCGAGGTCACGTCCAGGGACCGCCAGACCGCGGAGGCGACGCAGCTCGAGAAGGCGAGAGAGGTCATGGAGTCAATCCTGGAGGACCAAGGCCTTTAGCGGAGCGTATCATGAGCCAGTACAGGACGATAGCCACCAACAGAAAGGCGAGACACGAATACGACATCCTCGACAGGTTCGAGGCCGGCATCGTGCTGACCGGCACGGAGATCAAGGCGCTGCGCGCGAACCGTGCCAATATCGGGGACGCCTACGCCAAGCCGGAGGGCGGTGAGCTCTGGCTGCACAACCTGCACATATCGCAGTACGACGCGGGCAACTCCGCCAACCACGACCCTACCCGACCGCGCAAGCTGCTGCTGCACAAGATGGAGATCAGGCGGCTGAGCAGGGACGTTTCCGAGAAGGGCTTCACGCTGGTGCCCCTCCGCGTCTACCTGAAGCGGCACCTAGCCAAGGTCGAGCTTGCCCTGGCGAAGGGACGCCGCCGCCACGACAAGCGCCGCGCCATCATCGACCGCTACCGGGAGCAGGAGGCACGAGAGGCGATCGGCAACCGGCGCTAGCGCGCCGACTGGAGAGCATCGACGGCTCTTCCTCCGAACCGCATTCGGGGCCCCCTGCAGATCCGTCATTCCGGCCCATGCAGGTTCGTCATTCCGGCCCCCGAGCCGGAATCCAGGGGCGGGGGCCATATAACCTAGAACGGCCCACAACGCAATTCGGCGCCGCTCACCGGAGTTTCTCGGTGAGCGGCGCCGACTTTTGCCGCGGCGATGGCCGGCGGCATTGACGCTTAGAGGGCCTGCCGACCTACTTCACGCGGGTCACCTTGATCGTGTCCCCCGGCGCGAGGGCGATTCTCTGAACGCTGATGCCGAGCTTGAGCAGCCAGTAGCCGAGCGTGGCCTTGCTCACGCCCAGGTGGTCTGCCGTAGCCGTCAGGCCCATATCGGTGACCATCCCCGGGAGCATCTTCTCCAGCGGCTGATCGAACTTCGACTCAACTGCCAACATCTTCTTCGTCTTCTTGTTCGTCACATCAACCTCCTTAAGGCTGTATAGAGTCCCTGTGACATCGACCCCTTACGCGCTACCTGGTGAGCCACTGCTGAAACTCCGTCCGCAATTGACTGTGCGGCAATGCTAATCCCCCCATTAGGTTAATGTCAATGCCTCGTCAAGACATTTCTGACGTAATTCTAAGATTGTCACCGTGTGTCTGGTGCAACCAGAAGTTGCCCGGCCTCACTTGGCCGCTGTCAAGAGCCGAGGCAGCCGAGGCCCCACCTATCGCCTGCGGCTCGATAGCTGCCCATTGCAAACACCACGTTTATTTTGCGTGTAAGTTAAGATTCTGGCAGACCGGCGCCAGCGTACCAGGTACGGGAACACTGCCCGTTCCGGCAGCCCGAAAGGGCCGATCGAGCCGCCCAAAGAGCGCGGGAGGAGAGTCGCGCCTCCAACGGCAGTCCGGGATTGAAACGGCCACCGGTCGCACACCGGCGTGACATGCCACTCCCCTACCCAGGCGCTGACAGGCGTAGAGCAGGGAGCAGCGGTAACGGCCTCGCTACACGGTCCCTTCCCCCTTGATGGGGGAAGGTTAGGATGGGGGTGAAGAACGAGGCACACCTATGGCCACTGTCAATGTCTACCGCTCTCCCCTACCCCGCGGACCACGGCTGGCCGGCTTGGTCGACAGGGTTGTGCGCGGCGAGCGTTCCCCGGCGGCGCACACACGTGGCCCGAGCAGCGGAGAGCCGGCGACGGCGACTGGGCGGGTTGCCTTCCCCACCCCACCTCGCGCCCAGAGCGCCGCGATTAGCCGAGCCGGCTGTCTTTCGGATATGATAGGAGTGTGCCGGCGAGTCGATCGCCGGCGTCTACCGAACGGCAGGAGGTGGCAGTTGGCATCGAGGCTGTTGAACAACGTCCGGCGCAATCACGCCCTGGAGCACGGAACCGTCACCATGCTCCTCGAGGCCGGAGCGCGGACGCCGCTGGGCGGCTACTCCACGTCCGGCGGGTTCTTCATATTCGGCCGCGCGTCGCTCAAAGAGGTTCGCACCGCCGCGCAAGAGGCCCTCGCCTCCCTCCAGTCCGGGCGCGAGGAGCTCGCGATATCGCCCCACTGCGGCACCAACCTCGCGACGGCGGCGCTGCTGGGCGGCCTCCTGGCGAGGGCGATTCTCGCTCGCGGCCGCTGGATCTTCCGGCTGCCTATGGCCATGGCCGCCATAGTCGGGGCCGGCCTTCTAAGCCGTCCGATCGGCAACTGGCTGCAGCGGCGCTTCACCACCCTCGCCGAACTGGACGGCGTGGAGATCACCCGGGTCAGAATGTTGTGGTGCGGCGGACTCTCGCTCTATCGCATCAGCACGTCGACGCGGTAGTAAGCGGCGGCGCGGGGAGGCCGGGCTACTCGACGGCGTACCGGCATGGAAGCGGAACGCCCTGCGGTTTTCGCTGTTATGCTAAACTTGAAACTGCTCTCAGTTGTCCCTGTAGCTCAGCTGGACAGAGCGGCTGCCTTCTAAGCAGCGGGTCGCGGGTTCGAATCCTGCCAGGGACGCCAACCGAATCGTGCTTCGATATTCATATATGTGTCTGCTGGCAGCCACACGCGTTTCCCGATATGGGAATTGCGGATGTGCACCGCGTTCGTCGGTCACGGGCGGTTGGATGAGCCGAAATGCGCCATGCCGCCACAGCAGGCAGCAGTGTTTGCGAAATGCGGATATAACACTAGGCGATAATTGGACTCTCAGCTTGGATACAATATCGAAACAGAGACGATGGCATGGATTATTGACTATGAAAATATCGCGGTTGACAAAAGAGGAGTGAAAATGGGCGCCAGTTTTTCCGCCGAGCTGAGGCAGGAAGCCACTTCCATCTGGGGCGACATCATGGAGCATCCCTTCCTGCTGGAGTTGCAGCGGGGGTCCCTTCCCGTCGAAAGCTTCCGCTACTACGTGATCCAGGACTACCACTACATGGAAGGGTTCGGCCGGGTCGTTTCGATCGCCCTGTCCAAAGCTCCGGACACCGAGACAATCCGGCAGCTCGCGAGGCGCGTCACTACGCCTGTGGAGCGTCCCCTTCACTCCCGGATGTTCGAGCTGCTGGGTGTTACGGAGGAAGAGGCCGAGGCGGCCTCACCGTCGCCGACGAACCTCGCCTACGTCAACCACATGCTGACCGCGGCCTCCATGGGCGGCGTCGGCGAGGCCGCCGCGGCCATACTCCCCTGCCCCTGGAGCTACCACGAGATAGGCCAGCAGCTCCAGCCGTCGCCCCATCCGGTCTACGGCCGTTGGGTCGAGGCCTACTCCTCTGGTATCCTTGAGGAAAGCACGGCGGCCTGGCGCGAGCTGGTGGACCGGTTCGGCGCGGAGGGCGGCCCCTCCGTAAGGTCGGCGATGCGCAAGGCGTTCCTGGCGAGCTCGCGCTACGAGCACATGTTCTGGTCGATGGCCCACTCGCGGGAGCAGTGGCCTGTGGCCTTGTAGCCATTCGGGGTATACGGCGCGCCGAGCGGGCGCTGAAAGGGTGACATTACCATGAGGACACAGAGCTACGCGGGCACCGTGAACGCCCCGGACTTCCCACAGGGGATGGACTGGCTGAACACCGAACAGCCGCTTTCGCTGGCGGACCTGCGCGGAAAGATAGTGATTCTGGACTTCTGGACCTACTGTTGAGTCAACTGCATGCACGTATTTCCGCAGTTGCGGAAACTGGAAGAGAAGTACAGCAACGAGCTGGTGGTCGTGGGCGTGCACTCCGCGAAGTTCACCGCCGAGAAGGACACCGAGAACGTGCGCAGGGCGATCCTGCGCTACGAGATCGAACACCCCGTCGCCAACGACTCCGACTTCGTCATCTGGCAGACCTACGCCGTCAGGGCGTGGCCCACGCTCATGTTCGTCGACCCCCGCGGCAAGGTCATCGGCAAGCACGAGGGTGAGATTGTCCTCGACCCGTTCGACAACATCATCGCCGAGATGGTGCGGGAGTTCGACGCTGATGGGCTGATCGACCGCCGGCCCATGAGCTTCAAGCTCGAAAGCGAGAGGGAGAGGGAGCGGCCCCTGTCCTTCCCGGGCAAGGTCCTGGCTGACGCCGGCTCCGGCCGGCTGTTCGTCGCCGACTCCAACCACAACCGCGTGCTCGTAGCGACGCTGGACGGCGAGGTCACGCAGGTCGTCGGCAGCGGCGAGCGCGGCCACAGCGACGGTCCGGCGCACGACGCCCGGTTCGACGACCCGCAGGGGATGGCCCTGGACGGCGACGCGCTGTACGTCGCGGACACCAAGAACCACTCGATTCGCAAGGTGGCGCTCGACACCGGGCGCGTGGAGACGGTCGCGGGCGTGGGCGAGCAGTCGATGCGGTTCCACGCCGGCGGCGACGGGCCGTCGACGGCGCTGAACTCCCCCTGGGACCTGGAGCTGCGCGACGGCACGCTCTACGTCGCCATGGCGGGCTTCCACCAGCTCTGGCGAATGCGCCTGGACACGGGCGAAGTCCGGCCACACGCAGGCTCCGGGCGCGAGAACATCGTGGACGGACCCCTGGACTCCGCGCAGCTCGCCCAGCCCAGCGGCATCGCGGCCATCGGCGGCAAGCTCTACTTCACCGACAGCGAGACCAGCGCCATACGCTCCGCCGACGTAGACGCCGGCGGCCGCGTCCAGACCGTCGTGGGCCAGGGTCTGTTCACTTTCGGTGACGCCGACGGCGTGGGCGACGACGTGCGCCTCCAGCACCCCATCGGCATCGACGCCGAGGACGGCGTGCTCTACATCACGGACAGCTACAACAACAAGATCAAGCGCGTGTATCCCGCCACCAGGGGATGCACGACGATGCTGGGCAGCGGCGCCGCCGGCCACAAGGACGGGCCTGCGCGTGAGGCCGAGTTCTACGAGCCGGCCGGCGTGAGCGCCGCGGCGGGCAAGCTCTATGTCGCGGACACCAACAACCACGCCATACGCGTGGCCGACCTCGAGACGGGCGAGGTGAGCACGCTGGATCTGCGCGGCCTGTAGGGGCAGCGTTTTCACGAACTCGCCGTCGCCCTCGTTGGCGCTTGGCTTCGTCGGTGTGGTTGTGGCTCCCGACGCGGCGCAGGAGGGGGGTCAAGCTTGAGACAAGTCTGGAGCAAGATCTTCGGCAGCCAACTCGACCGCAAGATGTACTTCGCGTACACGACGGCGTGCTGGATGACGGTCGCATTCGTTCTCGTCACGACGCATACGGTCGCCCTCGTGGGCGAACCACCACCGATGGAATACGACGGCCCGTGGAATGTGGTGATGGTGCCGATGTTCTACGTGTCGCACCTGGTCACGCTGGGGGTTCTGGCCGGCCTCCTCACCTGGTGCATGGCATTGAGGCTCCGCGACTCCGGGCGAAGTGCTTGGGTGGCCACGTGCTACCCCACCATCCTCGCCGTGGTGGTGTTGCTCGCCTCGATGACGGGGCACAACGAGTACAGGGAGAACCCGGTCAGGTTAGCGGGGCACTTCGGTACCGGACACCTGGACACCCTGACGGTGTGGCCCTGCACGTCCGTGGATGGGAGGCATTGGGCGCTCGCCACAGCGGTCTCCGTGGCTTTCTGGCTGTGGGTCGGGGCGCTGAGGCCCAAGAGGAAAAACGACGCGAACACGAAGGACGGCGGCGATCCCCTGTCTCGGCTCTTCGGGGGCGGCCTCGTCGGGGACGCGATGGCTGGGCGATGGGATAGGGTGTATCCCAGGGCGCTGGTGCTGGTCGGGGCGGTGACGATTGTCTTCGCCGCGGTCCGCGTGGGCGGCTACCTGGAGTTCGTGCCCACGTTGTTCACCGAACCCGTTCTGATGTGGCCGATTCGCTACTCTCTGTTCTGTCCGTCGTGGGCATCGTCTTGACTACCAGGATTATTAGCAACGCCACGACAGCCAGCGGGGAGCACGCCAGCAGCGCTTGGTACGTGAACACGTGCCCGGGCGTTTGGTACGCGAAGCGGTGAATCCAGCTCGACCACGCGAGCACGGCGGAGTACGCGGCGAGGAGCACAACCAGCGCGCTCAGTCCATACGAGAACAACCTGAGAAAGCCCTCCGCGGTTTTGGTGTCCTTCGCCGGGGTGAGCCATGCGGCCAGCGCGACGAACGCGGCAACCACAGCGGCGAACGCAAACACGGAGGGATCGATGTAATATTCTTTGGGGTCGAACATCTCCACCAGAGCGAACAGATAACCCACGGTGACGAGCGCGGTCATGGTCACCAACGCTCCAATCCAAAGCCACTTTAGGAACATCGTTTCTCCTTCCTGGGCCGGATTGTAGCACAGTCGGCCCCCATCCCAGTAACACCCGCGTGTTGACGCAACCAGGGGCCCCGTTTGCTACAATTTGTGCCCACAGTCGAAGCATGGAAGAAGCACAGAGCGCGTGGGCGTCTGTCATTTCGTCCCTCCTCCTCCCATCCGACCACAGGGATCGGTTGCGCGTGAGCCTTCCTCAAACTTCCTCCATCACACAGAAAAGGCCCCCACCCAGAGAACGCGCCGCCGAGCGGGGCCCCCCCCTTGCTAACCTCGTATCTCGTTAGACGTTGGGCACCCAGCGCCTCTCCGTCTCCTTCCTTCCGTCGCGCCCCGTGCGGATCCTCCTCTGCTTCTTCAAGCGGTTCCTACCGCCGAACCCGAAGTCGCCCGTGTTCGTCCACGACCCCCACGGACCCCAGGCGTGGCCCACGCTGATGTTCGTCGACCCACGCGGCCAGGTCATCGGCAAGCACGAGGTGAAATTGTCCTCGAGCCCTTCGACAACATCATCGCGGAGATGGTGCGCGAGTTCGACGGCGACGGCCTGATCGACCGCCGCACCATGAACTTCAAGCTCGAAAGCGAGAAGGAATGGGAGCTGCGCGGCGGGCAAACTCTACGTCGCGGACACCAACAACCACGCCAAACGCGTCGCCGACCTCGAAACCGGCGACGTCGAAACCCTGGATCTGCGCGGCCTGTAGGGGCGTGAGGCGAACCGGAGGCGCCACCCGAGCACCGTCCAGAACGTTTTTCTAGGCGGGTTCGACCTCGTACTCACGAACACGCCGCTTCATCAGTCGAACGAAGAAGGCCCCCCACCCGACACCGCGTGCCGAATGGGGGGCCTACCTTACTGACCTCCTATATCCCTACTCGTCGGTCACCCATCGGGTCTGCGTCTGCGTGTTGCCCAGGTTGCTCGTCCGAGTCCGCTCCTGTTCCCTTTCGCGGTACTCGTCCGTGCCGCGGGTGTTGCCCGTGTCGCTCCATGCGCTCCACGAGCCCCAGGTCTCCGGCGGTTCCGGGTCCGGCTCCGGCTCCGGCTCCGGGTCCGACACCCAACGCGTCTGCGTCTGTGTCCTGCACCGGTTGCTGGTCCTGGTCCGCTCCTGTTCCTCCTCGCGCCCCGTCCCCGAACCGCGGTGTCTCCCAGTGTCCGACCACGAGCTCCACTCACCCCACGTCTCCGCGGGCCCTTCCCAGGTCTCCCAGCGCTCCTGTGTCTGCGGCCGACCGCAGTCGTCTAGGCGCGTCCTGGTCTCCTTGATCTCCCAATCGTCGCACTGCCCCCGCGTTTCGCTCGTTTCCGTCCACCGGCCCCACGGAGTGCTCAGGTCCTCCGGGTCGGCCACCCACTGCGTCTGCGGCGGTGCAAAACCCTCACGGCAGTGCTTGCGCTGCAACCTCATGCGCGCCCTGCCGCATCCCCTCGTCTCGTTCGTGTCCGTCCAGGGACCCCAATCGATGCAGCCAGTGGTCGGCGGCGGCGTGGGTGGCGTATCCGTCGGCGGCGTGGGCGTCGGCGTGGGCGGCGTCGGCGGCGTCCCCGGCGCCGCGCCGTACGCCGCGCGCGTAACCGTGACCGTGTACGTCCGCTGCGTGCCGTCCTCTGCGGTCACGACGACGGCTATGGCGTTCTCGCCCACGAGCAAGGAAAGCGCGTCGCTCGCCGCGCCGCTCGTCGTGGCGACGCCCTTCACCGTTATCGTGGCCTGCCCGTGGTTCGCCGTGGGCGTGACCGTGATGGTGTTCTGCGCGTGCCCAACGGACGCCGCGTACGAGGTCTCGTCCGCGGCGAAGGCCGGGGAGAGCGCGCCCGCCGACAGGGCCAGACCGCTGAGCGTGGCGTCGCTGCTCATCAGACGCGCGTTCAAATCGAAGTCGCCTGTGCGCCCAATCCAGGACGTCGTCGCCTCGATGGTGTAGTCGCCCGCAGCAAGCGTGCGGGTGATGCGCGAATCGAGGGTGTTTCCAAAGCCGGCGTTGCGCCGCAGTACAGCGCCCTTCTTGCCGGCGCCGGCCAGCAGAAACATGTGCGTGCCCTCGGAGGACGCCAGGGTCAGCCTGACCCTGCCGCGCCTGTTCAGCCGGAACACGTAGAATCTCGCGTAGCGGCCAGGTAAGTTGACGGACAGGATCTCGCGTGTCCACGAGCCTCTTGCCGTCGTGTCGCCCTCCACAAGCGTCCCCAGGGATTCGAGACCCGGGCCGAGCACCGCCACGCTCGTCGTAGCCGTCTTGATCGCGCCGTAGCTGTCCGTCACCGTCACCCTGAACGTGAGCTCTGCGGCTATGGTGGGGGCCGTGAAGGTGGCCTGCGCCGTGTCCGCGTCGGTGAGCGTCACCGTCGTCGTGTGCGTCGGGTTGAGTTGCACCCACGCGTAGGTGAGGGCGTCCCCGTCAGGGTCTTCGCTTTCGGAGGCGTCCAGCGTAACCTGTGCGCCCGACGCCGCGAGGTTGGGCGTCGCCACGGCCTTGACGACCGGCGCTCGGTTCGCGGGCGCGCCCTCAATCTTCACCTCGAACGAATCCAGTCTGTATTCCTTGAAGTACTCGACCCATGCACCGGCTGAGGACGTGAGCGCGACGGAGAAGTCCGCTGAGACGAACCCGCCGCCATCGTCCGAGAGCAGGCTCTCACCATGCAGCGTAGGCATCCACGTGTTCTCTCCCCTGCGCCTGACGTGGACGTGAAAGCCCCACTTGCTCCCGACGTACTCCGCGATCTCATGCGCATGAAGCGGCCCCATGCGCACCTGGACGCGAACATCGCCAGGCGATGCGCCCACCGGGATATGCAGGTTCCACTGGCTCGCGCTGTGCGGGTGACCGGACAGCGCGACGCCCGACAGCGTGCGGTGCGTCTGCCGGCCCGCAGGGCCCGAGGCGGAGAGCGTCGGGGTGTGCGCCGGGCTCGGAATGAAACCCCATCGCGTGTACTGGGTCGCGTCGAACCCGTCCTGAACATGCAGAGGCAGCACGGGCGGCTTCTCGCCAAAGGTGATGCCCAGGGCGCGCTCGGCCTCGTCCGCGCGGAACGCGAACCCCTTGTGGCGTCTGTTCTCGCCACGGGATGCAAAGAAGATGCCCACCATCTTGTACAGACCCGACCCCGCGACGACCTCGTGCAGCAACGCGGAACCTGACTCTCCATGTTCCATGTCCCTGTTAAACTCGACCTCCATGATGCGCTCGAAGTCTACACCGCCAATTGTCTGCCTTTCGTTGACCTCGACGACGGTGCCCGTCGTCTCCCCTGCGACGCCGCCGAGCACCGTCACAGACATGTCGACCTCAGGGGCCTTTGTCCCGCTGATGATTTTTCGATCGAGGGAGTGCGCGGCGTCGTGCAGAAAGTACCGCGCGGAGGCGTCGCGGCCGCAGACGGCCAGGTCCACATAGTTGGGGCCGTTGAAAGATAAAGGCTTCCAGTCGGCGATGGCGCCCACCTTGCCGTTCTCCCACGAGATATCCGGTCCCTGGAACATGATCTCTCGCCCCGTCGGGTTGCGGAACCTGCGGTCCGTTGTGACACCGGCCACGACGTGCGAACACGTCACTAGCGCGTCAACGACGGAACCGTGCGCGTCAATGCGCGTGCCGTACCCCGTGAGCGTGCCGCCCTGGGACACGATTTCCGTGCCTTCGGCCTCCGTGCCCTCGCGGGTCGTCACGAACACTCCGCTTCTGATCGGCCTGTGGCTCGTCTTTGGTTCGCTCATCTCTCGCTCCTCGCCATCGGCACTCCTTCGGCGCGTTCTATTATTCTCACGGGCACGCCGTCCAGACATTCGGGCATGCGCTCCTCTTCAGGCCTCGCCTCGTAGGCTTCGAGGTCGGGGACTCCGATAGTGATGCCGTAGCCTCCGATGAGGTTGTAGTCCTCGTCCTTGTAGTCCCCGTAGCTTACGAGCGTCCGTTCAGGGACTCTCTCTTTGATGAGTGCTCGGTTCTTGTCTATCACCGAGTCCATGTACTCGTCCGTGGGTCTCTCGACCCCTTCGTATGCTCCCATGATTTTTATTCTCTCTCCTTTGCATTTGTCCTTCCATTCACCGTTCGAGCGTGCGACCACGAGGGCCGCCACCGCGACCAGGACACCGACCGCCAAGACGGTGAGAACGACCATTCTGCGCCTGCTCATTGTTAGGTGGCCTCCTTGATTGCTGTCACCTGCTCTGCTCCTGTCGGTTTCCAGCTAGTGCGTACCGCACCTGTGAAGGCGAGGACATGCTTCTTCAATCCGGTATCCTTTTCTGTAGTTTATGTGTGCCCAAACCCGGTTGCCACACCTGAGCCTAGGTGATAAGGTTCGGGCGCAACGGAGTTCGTTCACCTCCTTTCAGGCTCTCCAGCGGCCCTCTACACTGTTGTCGATCCCCCGAAGTGTGATAGCCTGAGGGGGAGACACCGTAGACTGCGTACAAGGGCCTCCCCAAAGGGGTTCTGGCGGCCACGTTGTCTTCTCTCAACCGGTGCGGGCGGGGCATTCCCTGTCGGCGGTGCTGCAATCACTCGCCATGCGGGTTTTCCCTGTAAAGCGGAAAGCCCCGCCCGCACTCTAAGCTGTTGCGCTATACTTTGTTCAGAAAGTCATAAGCCCTCCGTTCCTTTCCTCTACGGATCCAGATCCACCACGAGTTGCACGGGCACGCCGTCCAGACAGTCCGGCAGATTCCTCAGCGCCGACTTCTCCGACAGCGGCTCCGGCTCCTCCGCCGGGGCGTACCAGACGACGCGAATCCCGCGCCTCCCCGTGGGCATCCGGTTCTCGTCCAGGATGTCCGCGTCAATAACCTCCGCGCCCGAACGCCGCCACTCCTTCAACAAGTCCGAACGCCTCTCCATCACCTGGCGGACATGCGCCTCATACACCAGTTCCGTGAGTCTCGATGGCGTCGAGGCCGAGAGCCTCGCCGGAGAAGTCCGTTATCTCCTCCCACCCGTTGTACAGGGTGGGCGTGAATCCCATCTGCTCGGCCGCGTCGAGGTCCTCCAATTTCACGCCGAACGTTATGCCCATGACATGCTCTACCACCGACGCCGGGAACGCGTATGCCAATTGCTCGTTCCCCCTTTCGGAACTCGCAAACATGACACCAACCATTCGGTACACGCCCTCTCTGACCTTGAGGAGCAACGGCGCGCCCGAATCGCCGTCTACTATCCGGGGTCCCTCTCCATCCGCCCGGAACACCCCTGTGAATCGCCTGTTCCTCACCTCAAAGGGCTCGCCAAGGACTGGGACCGTGACCGTTCGCTCGCCGGACCAGGCCCCAAGCATCGTGAGCTCCATCGTGCGCGCCGGTTCCGCCGTTCCCTCGATTACGACGCGCTCGGTGTGCGGGAAGGGGGCCGAGTGCATAGCGAACTCGGCTGTCACGCCGTCAACCAGATCGCACGTGGCCACGTCGGCCAGGTTGTCATTGCCATCGGTGACGGCGTAGTACCGGAGGCCATCCCCCACCTTGTCGGTCGCGTAGTTGCGTCCCTGGAACATCACCTCCGTGCCCCTGGGATTGCGGAAGTCGTCCGTGCTCGACCTGAACAGGCTCGACATGACGTGTATATTCGTCACGAGCACCAGCTGGTTGTCCTCGTTGCGCGTCGCCAGGCCCGTTAGCGTTCCGGCCGACACCTCGGTGTGTCTCCCATCGGGCACATCTGCCGTTATCGCTACTCCGGCGAGCAGCGGCCTGTGGGCGTCGAAAACTATTGTCATTTTGTGTCTCTCCTATTGGTCTTGTTTTGGGGTATCAGAACCTGTCGGCGGTCACAAACTAAGACGATACCCCCAGTCGAACTGCACCGGTATGCCGTCCAAGCAGCTTGGTATCCTGTAGAACGGAGGAAGGGTGTTCCAGTCGATCCTGTCTTCGACTATGACAATGATTCCTATGAAATCGACGCGGCTCCTCCCGTCCTGGTTCAAGAGTTTCTGCGCGCTGAAAGTGATGACGCCCGGCAGACGGAAGAACCGCTCTTCATGTTTCTCCCGCAACGCCTTGACTTGCTCGAGCGTGGCTTCCTTGTTGTGGCTCTCCGTCTCGCACAACACGAGTGGGTTGTCGCGCCCGATCTCGCGTATTATCCTGTCAGTTCCTTTGTCGGGACCAGCGCAGGCCAGCGCCGCCAGTGTTATCACCAGGAGAACGGCAAAACTCAACCATCGCCACATATCAACCTTCTCTCCTTTAGCTCACGATTCCAGGCTGGCACAGGACCAGCCACCATCACGCATAGGTCGCGCTTTCTTGCCCGTGAACCGATGCTAGAACGCCTGTGCGCACCTTGTCGATACCCCTTCCGAGTTGCGCGTGGCCAGCCCCGTCAGCGTGCCGCCGTTCCTAAGTAGTGCCCCGTCACGCCGCGCCGAAACGTCCACGGCAAGGCCGCTCACGAGCGGTCTGTGCGTGCTTGAGTTCAATCCCATTCTTCGTTCCTTTACCTTACATTGCTGTCAGAAAGTTGGTTTTGTTTCCTCGATGATCTGTATGGGCACCCCGTCCAGACAGTCGGGTATGCGGTCCTCTGGAGGCAGCGTGCCCTGGTCCAACACCCTTTCGACCAAAATCTCGAGGCCCAGGACATCCGAGCGCTCCCAGTTCTCGTCCAAGAGGTGGATTCCCGCCACGTAGGCGTTGTATCCGGGTTGCCGCTCGAACAGTGAGCGGTGCTTATCGAACACTTCGACTATGCGCTCCCCGGTGATGTCCGGTGCGGACTCCCCGCACGGCACTGCGCACAGGGTCGCGGGGTTCTTGGGTGCGTAGAAATCATCGTCCGTATTGAAACAGGCCGCAGTTGTCAGTATTAGAGCTAGCGCGATTCCGGCCAGTGCGCGCGCCATGTGGTTTCGCCTCGGTTCGGGCATGTTATCCTCCCTCTGCGAGCAGCTTGCGCGGCCCGACCTTGATTATCCTCACGGGCACCCCGTCCAGGCACTCCGGCACGCGCTGCGATTCCGGCAGCGTGCTCTGGTCGGTCTGTTCAAGCACCTTTAGGGTGATGCCGTATCCTCCCACCAGTTCGCCCGTCTCGTCGGCGCGGTAATCACCGTAAGACAAGCCCTGGTAGTGCGGGAACGCCCTCAGCAAGGGCCTGTACTTGTTCCTCACCGCCCGCATGTAGTCGTCGGACGGCCTCTCGGCTGCCGCCTCGTTCGCCATGATTTGTCTCCTCTCTTCTGTGCATGGGTCCTGCCAGGTTTCGGGGCTGGCGCATGAAATCTGTATTGCCGCGAGCATCAGAATCAGTGCGGTTCCAATCAATATGCGCGCCATGTGTGACCTCCTTGAAAACACAATAGAATATACGTTCTGGTATTGTCAACACCCCTTCCGCATCAATCATCCCGCCTCCCCAAAGAGGTCTGGCGGCTCCGTTGTCTTCTCAATCGGTGGGGGCGGGGCGTCCCTGTTGGCGGTGCTGCAATCACTCGTCCAGCAGGTTTTTCCTGTGAAGCGGAGTCAGCGCCCCGCCCATACTCTTCCTAAACGGCGCGCAAGCGCCGATTCCATCCGCTCTCCATCAGTAACCCAGCCTCACCACGAGTTGCACGGGCACGCCCTCCAAACAATCCGGCACCAGCTTTTTCGGCGGCCCCTCCAAGTACGGATTGTGGACGACCACGCGGATACCGACCGCCTCCGTGGGCCGCCTGTTTTCGTCCAGGAGACTCGCATAGAGAACCTCGGAGGTCCCTGCATCCCATTTGTCCAACACCTCTGGATGCTTGTTCATCACCCAGCGGGTGTACACCTCGCCCTCTCCTCCCTAGGCCATCACCTTGTTGCCCCTCGGGTTGCGGTAGTTGGTGAGTGTCATCAGGCTCGACATGTTGTGCATGTTCGTCACGAGCACGGGTTTGTTGTCCGCGTCGCGCGTCGCCAGCCCGGTCAGCGTGCCGGCTGCGAAGTAATCCGCGCCCGTGCCCGAGCCGAGGGCGTGCCGGCGTAAATGCGGAGGCCGGCCAGCAGGGGCCTGTGTGATGCGTTGGGTACTGACATTCGTTTTGGCTCCTCTCTCACTACAGCCTATCGCCCAGGAATTCGATTTCCACACCCTCTATGAACTGGACGGGCACGCCGTCGAGGCAGCCCGGTATCCTGTCTTGCTCCGGGAGTGTGCTCTGGTCAACCTTCTCAGAGACGCCAATGACGATGCCCACCTCGTCGATGCGGTTCCCGTCCGTGTCCCACATCCTGTTCACGCCAAAGTGCACGAGGTTGGGCTGGCGCCGTATCCTCTCCCTGTGCTCGTCCAGCACTGCTCGGGCTCGTTCGATTGGGACCTTCCTTGGAGTCATTTTCCCTCCTTCTACCGGCGCGCACAGCGTCGCCGGGTCTTCATATCGGATCTCCAGAGGCTCCGGTGTTGGGTCGGCGGCCTGTTGTTCACAGGCCATAGTCAGCCACAGGCCGGCGGCCAGGACACCGACCACCACGACGGCGAGAACGACCATTCTGCGCCCCCTCATTGTTAGGTGGCCTCCTTGATTGCTGTCATCTGCTCTGCTCCTGCCGGTATCCGGCTCTCGCCTCCCCGTGAACCGACGCTAGAACTTATGTACGCGCACTGTTAATACCCCTCCCGCATCAATCGTCCCACCTCCCCCTAAGGGGTTCTGGCGGCTCCGTTGTCTTCTCTCAACCGGTGCAGGCGGGGAGCACTCGGCGGGTCTGCTGCAACAGCCCACCGAGCCACAAACTCCTTAGCAGGACCTCAGGCTCCCCGCCCGCACTATTGAGCGCTACACCACAATGTGTTCAAAACGTCACAAGAGCCTTATTGCTCTTCCTTCTCGACCCGTTCCTCCTCAGTATCATTCCGGATTCGTAACGAACTGCACGGGCACGCCTCCCACGCATTCCGGAACTCCTCTCGGCGGCCTCGAGGCTTCCTCCTCCGATAGCTCCATCCCATCTGGCACATACCCGACCATGCGAATCCCGCGCCTCCCCGTGGACATCCTGTTCTCGTCCAGGATGTCTGCCGCAAGGACTTTGGACCATCGATCCAGAGTCTCCGAGTATTCCTTCATCGCCCAACGGATGCGCGCTTCGCTCGCCGACCAACTGCACGCGAATGAGCTCGGGAGAACCGGCGGGTACCGGGGGCGCGCGGCCCTAAGTTGTGCGCTCCCTATCCGCACGGTCTTGTGAACCACGAGGTGGGCATCCGCAGTCCCCGCGCCACGTTCGACCACATCAATGACGCCGTACACGTGATAGTAGCCCGGGGAGACCAACTGCCCCCACTCGTCTGTCAGGATCCACTCACGGGCGAACTCCTTCGCCTCGTGGGGACCGAAGGACATGAACAGAAACGTCAAGAGAAAAACGTGGGGGGAGGACCAGACCAACCGGCAGTCGGACGCGGCGACGGCGAACCTCGCAGACAGTCCCACAGTTAACTCCCGCCCGCGATACCGATCGGCGTTCTGCACAGTCATCGTCAGCCACGCGGTCTCTCCGATGTCCACGTCGAGCCTCGACGAGTAGAGCCGGTGAAAATCCTCTTCGACAAGGCCGTCATTAAACCCATACCACCCGCGACCATCCTCGTAAGCGAGCCTGTCGATGCACGGAATTGAGCCGCCGCTGTATAATGCCATCACCACCATGGCCACCACTCCCAGTGCCATCACCACCAGCCCGCCGAAAATCCACCATCGCCACATATCGATGTCCTTTCTTTTCGCCAATGGTTCCCGGCTGCACAGGGCCAGAATCACCGACATCGTCGGGGCCAGCCACCACCAAGCGCAGGTCGCGCGTCCAATCTCTTCCTGTGAATCGATGCTAGAACGTATGTGCTCGCAGTGTCAATACGCCTTCCGGACCCAATCATCCGGCCTCCCCAAAGGGGTCTGCGAGTCCTCGTTGTCTCTCAACCGGGGCGGGTGGGGAGCACTCGGCGGGTCTGCTGCAACAGCCCACCGAGCCACAAAATCCTTAGTGGGACCTCAACCTCCCCGCCCGCATCTTTGGCGTTATCCCATACTTTGTCCAAGCGGGCGCAACCCCGCGCCCCGATGTCCTCTCCTCTCCGCATCAACTGTCCGGCCTCACCACGAGTTGCACGGGCACACCCTCCAGGCAGTCTGGTATGGCCTCCATCACCTCATCCAGATCCAGCGGGGGCCGTGGAGCGACGACGCGTATTCCCCTCGTCTCGGTGGGCATCCTGTTCTCGTCCAACAGATACGCGCTGGTGGCTTCATACCCATACCCCCAAAAGATCTGCCGGTGTTCGTGCAACGCCCGAAGGATACGGGCTTCGTCCGCGGGCTCGCCGCACGACGCAGACGGGTCCCAAGGCGCCGGTGTGCGCGCGGGCTGCGCGGAGCGGAGTTGTCCCTCCTCGATGCGCACGCGCTCGAACCCCACAAGGACGACCCTGAGTTCGTGGCGCCGAGTCGGGGAGGGGAAACGCTCCAAAAACCGCCCCAGCATGTTCATGCGGGCATGGACCAGATAATCGCCGGGAGAAACCATCTCTCCCCAACTGTCCGTTAGGCCCCATTCGGCGGCGAAGCTCTTCTCCTCCTTGGGGTCGAAGCGCAGCTGGACGGTACCAGAGACCGCCCGGGGCGTGATGTCGCGCGACCACCAGACGAGCTCGCATTCGGGCGTGGTGACCACGAAATCCATGTTATCGTTGCGCACGATAGCCTGAACGTAGGGCTGCGGGTTCCTGAGCGACAACACCAACCGCGCGGTCTTCCCGAAATCCACATCCACGCGGGCGACGTAGGGGAGGCGTAAATCCCCTTCAATCGGAACGCCGCCACCCCACAAATCGTCGTCGGGGTACTCATGGGCGCACGGATTCTCCTCCAACCGACCAGCGTCGCGGCAGGCCATCACGCCCAGGCCCATCACCGCCAGACCGGCGAGAATCCACCATCGCCACATATCGACATCCTTTCTGCTAACTTGCCGTTCTGCGCTTGCACAGCGCCAGCACCGCCGACATCAGCAGCGCCAGGGCCGGCTGCAGCCACCACCCACGTAGTGCGTGTCCCAACCCGTGAACCGATGCTAGAACGTATGTGCCCACAGTGCCAATACCCCTCCCGGATCAATCATCCGGCCTCCCCAAAGGGGTCTGGCGGATCCGTTGTCTTCTCATCAACTGGTGCGGGCGGAGGGCACTCCCGGCGGGTCTGCTGCAACAGCCCCACCGAGCCACGAACTCCTTAGCGGGGCCTCAGGCTCCCCGCCCGCATCCTGACATTACCATGCTTCTCCAAAGTCAAGCACAACTCTTCCCCCTACTCATCCGGCCTC
The DNA here is from genome assembly GCA_965217705.1 of Dehalococcoidia bacterium. Lineage (GTDB taxonomy): Bacteria > Chloroflexota > Dehalococcoidia > Lucifugimonadales > CATOSD01 > CATOSD01. Next base: position 1,447,721 of record CBDCJA010000002.1, read on the forward strand.
ACCACGAGTTGCACGGGCACGCCGTCCAGACATTCCGGCAGATTCCTCAGCGGCGAGTCCTCCAGCACGTCCCGCGGCAGTACGTGCACGACGCGAATCCCACGCCTCCCCGTAGACATCCGGCTCTCGTCTAGTAAGTCCGCGGCGAGCACCCATACAGCCCAGCGGCCCCATTCCTCCAACATCTCCGAATGGTCCTCCATCGCCCGGTGGATGCGCGCCTCGCTCGCGGGCTCGCCACACGCGGATGCGTCTAGGGGCGTCGGCGGGTGTCCGGGTCGCGCAGCGCCGATGTGCGTCTCGCCCACGTCAACGGTTTCAGCGACCACGAGCCGGGTGTGCTGCGGATATTCGGCATCGGACTTCTCGTCAGCCACCATGATGCCGTATACGAAGTAAGTGCCGGAGGGGATCGACTCCCCCCAATTGTCGGTCAGGCTCCATTCACCGGAGAACCCCTTCACCTCGTGTGGCTCGAACTCCAGTTGATACCTCGGCAATAGCTGGTTGAGGGGGGAATGCCAGACCACCTGGCAATCGGGCTCGGTTACAACGAAACTCGCAGGTGGTGCGAGCCCCGTGTTGAGCACCTGGTTGTAGTTATGGGTGTTCTGCACCACAATCGTCAGCCGAGCTGCCTCCCCCAATACCACGTCGAGGCGCGACGAATAGAGACGATGGAACTCCCGGCTGGGCTGGGCTCCAAACCAGAAGCGATCGTCCTCATCCGGCGATGAGCCGATACAGCGACCTGGGTCGCGGGGGTCGGCGCAAGCCATCGCTCCCAGAGTCATCACCAATAGAACGGCGAGAGTCCACCATCGCCACACGTTAACCTCCTTCTCTTCGCTCAAGGCTGCGCGCCGGCACAACGCCAGCGTCGCCAGAACCGCAATCGTAGGGGCGAGCCACCACCGCTCGTAGTGCATGTCCCCACCCGTGAAGTCGCTTCTAGAACGCCTGTGCGCACGCTGTCAAGACCCCTTCCAGACCAATCATCCGGCCTCCCCAAAGGGGTTCTGGCGGCTCCGTTGTCTTCTCTCAACCGGTGCGGGCGGGAGACACTCGGCGGGCCTGCTGTCACAGTCCCTCCGAGCCATAAACTCCCTAGCGGGATCTCAGGCTCCCCGCCCGCATCTTGACACTACCTTGCTTCTCCCAAGTTCAAGCCTACCCGCCCCTCTCCCTTCACCGAGGCCGGTTGCTCCACTCCACCTCCACAACCTGCTCGGGTAACTTCCCCACGCAATCCGGCAACCCCAAATCGCCCACCTGCGGCCCCCGAACAATGACGCGGATGCCGTACTCACGCATGGACCGCCTGTTCCCGTCCAGGAGGGGCGCGGCGAGCAAGTAGATGAAGCGGTTGTCCCGGTATCGGAGGTCCTCCGTGAGCCAACCCCCGTGTTCGTCGCGCTCTCGCAAAGCATCCTCAACCCCCCACACGGGCCCGCCGCACGCGGATGCGTCCACGGGTGCCGGCGGGCGTTCGTCGCGCGCGCCGAATGACTCCACCTCCCTCACGTAGAAGCGCCTGTATGCCACCATCACGCCGATGCGCTCCTCGTCGGCTTCGTCGTACACTCCCACGATGGCATGGGCCAGATACCAGCCCGGCGGGACCTTGTGCCCAAAGCCCTCGACCTGGTAATCCCACTCGCCACGGCTCGCGTATTGCTTCTGCTCGCGGGGCTCGAAACGCACCTCCGTACTCCGCTCAACACCCTTCACCTTGGGTGAGAACCAGATCGGCTCACAGTCGGGCCAGGTGATTGTGAAAATTACGTTCGGCGCGTGATACCTCATCGGGAGTGTCTGTGCCTCGTCGCTCCTGTTGCGAATCGAGAGCGAGAGTTTCGCGGTTTCGCCCAAATCCATATCCAAGCGTGGGGCGTACGTTCGGTAGAGCTCCCGGTAGAACTCTTCATCGACGGTTCCCGTGTCGATGGACGATTCCCAGCTGCGTTTGAGGTTCCCGCTGTTGGCGCACGGACCCATGTCATGTGCGCCAGCATCGCCAGGGCCGCAATCGTGTAAGCGATCCAACATCACGCGCAGGTCGCGCGTCCCTGCCCGTGAATCGATGCGAGAACGTCTGTGCGCACACTGTCAAGACCCCTTCTGAGGGGTTTCCAAAACGGGAACAGCGCAGCATAGCAACCTGCGGCACAGGATGGCAAAGGCATCGAAGTTCGCGAACAACCACGCCGTGCGCGTGGCCGACCTCGAGAGGGGCGAGGTGAGCACGCTCGAGCTGAGCGGCCTGTAGGGGCGCCTCTGCGCTAGCGCCCTGCCCTGCCCTCTCCGCTCGCGGCCGCGCGTCGCAGCTCCTCCGGCGCCTTGATGGACCGGAACTGCCAGTATAGCGCCGCGTTGTACACCAGCTTGCAACCGGCGCCGATTATGAACGGCGCGCCGAGGCTGGTCACGTTCGCGATCGCCCCGGCCAGCCCTGGGCTTATCGTCTGCGTGATGTTGCGTCCCAGGTTCGTTACGCCCGCCATCGCCATGCGCGACTCCGGCGGCACTATCGCCATCGTGTAGGACTGGCGCGTCGGCACGTCCATCTCGTTCGCGAGCTCCTTTGCAAGGTAGAAGAAGACGGCCAACTGCAAGTTGCCCGAGACGGCGAGCGCGATCGTGAAGAGGTTGGATAGCACCTGCGTAAACACCATCGTGTTCACCAGGCCGATCCTCGCCGCCACCGGCACCGCCGCGAGCACCGAGGCGACGTTCGCCAGTTGTCCGAAGAAGAATATGAGGGCGATGGCGTTCAGGCTGGCTCCGAAGCTGTCGGCGAACCAGAACGCGATGAAGCTCCTCACGAAGAAGCCGCCGCCCAGCGAGTCGATGGAAAAGAGAGCCGCCATTCGAATGATGGCGCTGCGGGCGCTCAGGGCCTGCCCCGTACTCGATACGGGGCCGCCCTCCGTGGCAGGCGCCGACGCCCTCGCCGCCTGCCGAACTTCCGAAAGCGGGGAAAGCAGGGCGTAGAAGGCCAGCGCGCCCGCCGCGACTACGGCGTAGCCCACGAACATGACGCGGTAGGAGGTCAGCTCCTCCATCCCGAGATTGTCTTGCAGCAGGTCGGGAACGGCGATCAGCAGCGCGCCCACTGCCTTGGTTGCGAAGCCGACGAGGTTGTAGAAGCTGAAGACGAGCGTGCGTTGGCGGTCGGGCGTGGACTGCGCCAGTATCGCGGTGTCCAGCGAGACGAAGGCCGTTCTGTCGCCGCCGGTGGTGGTCGTCATGGCGAACAGCCCGATGACGGCAAGCTGCCATGCATTCTCGGCGACCGCGAACAGCGCGCCGCCGCCGACCATCAGCACCGTCATGGCCAGCAGCAACCGCCGCCGGCCTATGACGTCGCCCTTCCAGCTCGCAAGCAAGTTGGACAGCGCACCGCCCGCCATGATGGCGCTGAAGACGATGCCGGCCTGCAGCACGCTGAAGCCGAGCACGCTGAGGTACACGCCGAGGAACACGCTAAGGAAGCTGTAGTCGAGCGCCCGGACGGCGGTTGCGCCGAACACCATCCGGCCATCGCGGGTCAGTGGCGGTACGACTCGCCGGAAGAACGCCGCCACGGAGTGCTCCGGGTCGACGCCGCGATAGGCGGCGTCAGGCCGTGGCGAGCTTCTCCAGTATGTCGGCCACCCTGGCCTGGCGCTCCTCGATCGTGCGCCTACGCTCGCGCTCTCTCTCGACGACCTCTTCGGGCGCGCGCGACAGGAAGTTGTCGTTCGCAAGCAGCCCGGTCAACTTCTCCATCTGCCCCTCGAGCTGACGCTGCTCCTCCGCCAGCCTCTCGCGCTCCTGCCCGACGTCGATCAACCCACCCAGGGGCACCCTGACGGTGGCGCGCTCCAGCACCAGCGACACGGTGTCCGGCTCATCCCCGCCCTGCTCCCGCGTCACGCTGAGCGGCTCGATCCTGCCCAGCGCTGCGATAGCGCCGGACTCGCGGGCCAGCGCCGCGTCCAGCGGCCCGGCCTCCACCGAGGCCGCGACGTGTCGGCTGGGCTGTATCTTGAACTCGGCGCGCAGGTTGCGCACGGCGCGCACAATCTCGATGAGGGCGCCTATTTCAGCCTCCGCCTCGGCATCGCAGCGTGCCGCGTCGGGTGCCGGATAGGCCGCCGCAATGAGGGCGTCGGGGCGGCCCGGCTCGTCCGGCAGCAGGCGCGCGAGCATCTGCCACAGCTCCTCGGTGACGAACGGCATGAAGGGATGCAGCAAGCGCAGAATGCGCTCTAGAACGTATGCCAGCGTCGGCAGCGGGGACGGCTCATCCTGCTCGGACGAGCGCAGCCGTATCTTGGCGAGCTCGATGTACCAGTCGGCGAACTCGTGCCACATGAAGTCGTGAATGGCGCGCTGGGCCTCGCCGAAGTTGTACTCGCCCATGAACCGCTCCACCTGCTCGGAGGCGCGGTTCAGTCTGCTGACGATCCAACGGTCGTGGCGGTGCGACGGGCTGGGGTCGTACCAGCCCTCCAGGCCGTCCGCGCCCTCCAGGTTCTGCATGACGAAGCGGGCGGCGTTCCACAGCTTGTTGGCGAAGTTGCGGCTGGCCTCGAGCTTGCCCTGGTTCACGCGCATGTTGTTGCCGGGCGAGTTGCCGGTGGTGAGCGCGAAGCGCAGAGCGTCCGCGCCGTACATGTCGATGAGCTCCAGGGGGTCGAGCACGTTGCCCTTGGACTTGCTCATCTTTACGCCCTCGGGATCAAGCACCAACCCGTGCAGGTATACCGTGCGGAACGGCACGTCGCCCATGTTCTCGATGCCCAGCACTATCATGCGGGCCACCCAGAAGAACAGGATGTCGTAGCCGGTCTCTAGCACGCTGCCGGGGTAGAAGTAGTCCAGGTCCTCGGTGTCGTCGGGCCACCCGAGCGTGGAATGCGGCCACAGGCCGGAGCTGAACCAGGTGTCCAGCACGTCGGGGTCGCGCTCGAGATCGGCCGAGCCGCAGTCCGCGCAGACGCTGGGGTCGTCATCCTCCACGATCACGGCCTCGCAACCGCGGCAGTACCAGACGGGGATGCGGTGGCCCCACCAGAGCTGGCGGCTGATGCACCAGTCCCTGATGTTGTCCATCCAGTTGAAGTAGACCCTGGTGAAGCGTTCGGGGATGATCTTAATCGAGCCGTTAGCCACGCGGTCTCTCGCCGGCTTGGCAAGCGGCTCCATGCGAACATACCACTGGAGGCTGATTATCGGCTCGACCACCTCGTCGCAGCGGTCGCAGTGGCCCACCGAGTGGCGGTAGGGTTGGCTGCGTTCCAGCCGGCCCTCGGCCTCGAGCTGGGCGACGATGTTCTGTCGCGCCACCATGCGGTCCTGGCCCTCGTAGGGGCCGGCATTCTCGTTAAGCGTGCCGTCCAGGTTCATTATGCTGACCGTGGGCAGGTCGTGGCGGGCGCCAATCTCGAAGTCGTTGGGGTCGTGCCCGGGGGTGACCTTGAGCGCGCCGGTGCCGAAGCCCAGCTCCACGGCCTCGTCCGCGACTACGGGCAAGCGACGCCCCAGCACGGGCAGCACGGCGGTGCGCCCTACAAGGTGGTTGGCGCGGTCGTCTTCCGGGTTGACGGCCACGGCGGTATCGCCGAGCAGCGTCTCCGGGCGCGTGGTGGCGATGGTGACGGCGCCGCCGCCCTCCAGGTCGTACCGGATGTCGTACAGCCGTCCGTCTTCTTCCCTGTGCTTCACCTCGAGGTCGGATAGCGCCGTGCGGCAGCGCGGACACCAGTTGGTGATCCGCTCGCCGCGGTAGATCAGCCCCTTCTTGTACAAGCTGACGAACGTTTTGCGCACCGCTCTCGCCGGGCCGGCGTCCAGCGTGAAGCTGCGGCGGGTCCAGTCGCACGACGCGCCGAGGCGCTTCAACTGCTCGTAGATCCGGTCGCCGTACTGGTCCACCCACTGCCACACGCGCTCGACGAACTTGCGCCTGCCCAGGTCGTGCCGCGTTATGCCGTCGGACGCCAGCGCGCGCTCGACGACAACCTGGGTTGCGATGCCGGCATGGTCGGAGCCTGGCAGGTACAGCGTCGAGTCGCCCTTCATCCTGTGCCAGCGGATCATCAGGTCTTCCAGCGCCGTGGTGAGCGCGTGGCCCATGTGTAGCTCGCCGGTCACGTTTGGAGGCGGCATGATGATGACGAACGGCTCTTTGTCCCGGTCTATTCGGGGCGTGAAATAGCCGCCGTCGAGCCACATGTCATAGATGCGCCGCTCTACGGCCTGTGGATCGTATGCCTTCGGGACGTTGCCTCTGCGGGCAGTCTGGGTCATTCACCTTTCCTGGCGGTGTTTGTAAAGTCCCTTCTCCCCTGGTGGGAGAAGGTTAGAGCTTGCCCCGTACTCAATACTGGGATGAGGGGACAGTCGTGGCGACATTCCACCCTCTCCGTCAAGAGAGAGACGTTTGGTCGGCACCTATGTATCCTAGCTCCTGTAGAGGAACTGGCCGGACACCTGGTCGCGATTGAGCTTGCGGTTGAGGTGCAGGCCCTCCATCAGGAACTCGATCGCGGAGGCGATCGCCGCGGGATCCTCGGATGGCTCGATGCGCCTGATGAGCTCGCCTATGTTGCCGAGAGCCTCCAGCGCTTCGCCGTAGGCCGAGGATGGCAGGTCGCTGCCCGCCCTCACCTCGTAGCCCCCCTCGAACCGCTCCAGCACTTCGTCGAACTCCGTCGGGCTGTAGTAGCGGCGGAAGACGTTGGTGACGCCCTTCTTGATGAGGTCCTCGACGACCTTGAACTCCCTGCCCTCTTCCACGCTCTCCAGCTCGATCTTGCCGGTGGTGGAGGCGACTATGGCGGGCAGGTCGCTTATCCGGGGCGAGGTGGGCTCGCGGCTCCTGAGGCTGCGCTTGAAGGCGTTGCCGAGCATCGTTTCGTAGTTGGAAATGGACACTCGCAGGCTGACGCCGGACCGCTGGTTGACCTCTGGGCTGCGCCGCGCGAGCGACGTGATCTCCGCCACTATCTCCTTCATATACGCCGGAACCGTCACGCGCTCGTCGGTGTCCGGGAAACGGACGTACTCCTGCTCGACGATGTCGATTTCCTGGTCGAGCGACCGGGGATAGTGGGTGCGGATCTGCGCCCCGAACCGGTCCTTCAGCGGGGTCACTATGCGGCCGCGGTTGGTGTAGTCCTCCGGGTTTGCGCTCGACACCAGCATCACGTCCAGCGGGAGCATGACGCGGTAGCCCTTAATCTGCACGTCGCGCTCTTCCATCAGGTTGAAAAGGCCGACCTGAATGCGCTCGGACAGGTCGGGCAGCTCGTTTATACAGAAGATGCCCCGGTTGGTGCGAGGAATCAGCCCATAGTGGATGGTCAGCTCGTCGGACAGGTAGCGCCCCTCGGCGACCTTTATGGGATCTATCTCGCCGATCAGGTCGGCGACCGAGATGTCCGGCGTGGCCAGCTTTTCGGAGTAGCGCATGTCGCGCGACATCCACTGGATGGCCGCCTCGTCGCCTTGCTCCTCGACCTTCTGCTTGCACGCGCTGCAGATGGGGGCGAAAGGGTCGTCGTTGAGCTCGCAGCCGGCCATGACGGGTATCTCGTCGTCCAGCAGCGAAACGAGGTGACGGATAAGCCGGGACTTTGCCTGGCCGCGTTCGCCGAGCAGGATTATGTCCTGGCCCGCGAGCACCGCGTTCTCGAGCTGCGGGATCACGCTCTCGTCGAATCCCACAATGCCCGGAAAGAGTTCGTCCGCGTTCTCGATCTTTCGTATGAGGTTCTTGCGAACCTCCTGTTTGACTGTCTGGGGAGTGTAGCCGCTGCTGCGCAGCTGTCCTACGGTTAGCGGCTTTACTACCACTTTTGGCATTTCATGTCTCCTGTTTACACGAGCGCAGGGGTCGCGCTCGGTCCGCAACGGGGGCTATGATACTATGGACGGGCCGAGTTTGTCAGTTCCAAAGTCCCCTCTGAGCCTGTTTCAGATTACTTGGCGCCCCCAACACCGTTGCTCCCGCGAAGGCGGGACAGCGAATTCTGTTAGTTTCTGCGACATTCTGTGCGACTCGTAGCTGGGCCTGTCGGCGGTCCTGCGCAGTTCTGTAATGCCGGCGCCGGGTTATTGGGACACAAGAGTGGCGCCGTGTGACAGAGTAGGACAGGGGGCGGGTCGGTGGTCGGTGGTCAGTGGCCGGTGGCCAGTTTTCGACGCCCCTACGGATGCCTGGGGCCTTACCCCGTGTGGGGACAGGGTTTCCAGGCCGCGGGGTCGGTCCCTCGCGTGGGCGAGGGTAGCACGGATGTGCGTATGGTTCAAGAGCGGTGGCGAAATTGCGGGATTGGGGCGGTTTGGTGGGGAGAAATTGCGCAGACACGGGGATTGGTGGGGCGTGTGTGGGGTTGGATGGGGCAGGGCCGGGAACGGGTGGCGCGGGAGAGTGACGCTTTTTTCGGGGTACTGGGGAGCGAATGGATCGGATGTGGGCAAGGGAGCGCCACCGGGGTGTGCGTTGGGCCGTCCGAGGGACATTGGCTGAGCGATATGGCGAACGCAGTGCGATGGCTGTAGGTCCAGAGTTGGGCGCGGGGGCGGGCTGTTCGCGAGAGACGGTTCTGGGCGCACCTGGCAATCTGAAACAGGCTCGTCCCCTCTCCCTGAGCGCGCCAGATTGTCCCTTCCCCCTTTGATGGGGGAAGGTTAGGATGGGGGTGACCGCGCGCACCTGCCACCCCCACGGAAACGGAGAACCCATGCAAAACTACATCTGCGTTACTTGCGGCGTCGAATACGCCGAGAGCGAACAGCCGCCGGACCGCTGCCCCATATGCGAGGACCCCCGACAGTACGTCGGCTGGGACGGCCAGCGGTGGACGACGATGGCGGCGATGAAGGAGGCCGGCCATCGCAACGACGTCCGGGAGGAGGAGCCGGGCCTGACCGGCATCGGCATAACACCATCCTTCTCGATTGGACAGAGGGCGCTGCTGGTGCAGACGCCCGGTGGCAACGTTCTGTACGACTGCATCAGCTACCTGGACGGCGACACCGTCGAGCGCCTGAACGCGCTCGGCGGCGTCCAGGCGATATGCTTTTCACATCCGCACTTCTACGACAGCATGGTCACGTGGAGCCGCGCGTTCGGCGGGGCGCCAATCTACGTGCCGGAGGCGGACCGCGAACACGTCATGCGCCCGGACCCATCGATTCGCTACTGGGACGGCGCGCCGCTGGAGCTGGCGCCGGGAGTCACGCTCGTCAGGTGCGGAGGCCACTTCGCCGGGAGCGCCGTGCTGCACTGGGCCGGCGGTGCGGACGGCAAGGGAGCGCTGTTTGTTGGGGACTCGATCACGGTCGTGCCCGACCGCCGCTTCGTCAGCTTCATGACCAGCTACCCGAACCTCATACCGCTCTCGGCTGCCGAGGTCGGCGCTATCGTCGAGGCCGTCGAGCCCTACGAGTTCGACCGCATCTACGGTGGCTGGTGGGGGCGCAACGTCATAAGCGGCGGCAAGGAGGCAGTCCGCGCTTCTGCCGAGCGTTACATCGCGCACATCAGCGGCGCCTAACGCCGAAACGTAGGGGCGGTTCGAGAACCGCCCGCCGGATTGCTCCCGCCGCGCCGCATATCGCCGCCAACCTCGCCGCGCTTTCCGTAGCGTCGGATGGCGCCGTCCTCGATCGACCAGATCGCGGTGGCGAATCGGTCTATGAGGTCGCGATCGTGAACGGCCATGAGCACCGAACCTGGGAATGCGTCGAGCGCCTGCTCGAATCGCTCCCTGGACGGGATGTCGAGGTGGTTGACCGGCTCGTCCAGCACCAGAAAGTTGGCGCCCTCCAACACCAGCTTGGCCAGCAGCAGCCGGGATCGCTGACCGTAGCTAAGTTTGTCGGCGGCCAGCAGGGACTCGTCTCCCTCGAACAGGTAGAGATGAAGCAGGGTCCTGGCCTCGGTCTCGGTCATCTCTGCCGACTGCCGGATCATCTCTAATGGCGTCGCGCTCCAGTCCATTCCGGCCTGGTCCTGTGGCATGTAGCCAATACTAACGTTCGCGCCGACGCGCACCGCACCCAGGTCCGGGGCGGCGAGGCCAGCCACGATTCCGAGCAGCGTGGACTTGCCGCTGCCGTTCGGGCCCAGCAGCGCCACACGCTCGCCGTGCTCCAGGACCAGGTCCACGTCCTGGAACAGCCGGCGCCCGGAGTAGCCGTGGCCGACCCCGTCCAGCCGAAGCGCCAGCGTGCCGCCCCGCGCCGGAGCTCCGAAGTCCAGCTTCATCTTCCACGCCGCGCTGGGCCGCTCTACCCTGTCCGAAGAGGTCAGCAGCCGTTCCAGCCGCCGCTCTCGCACCTTGGCCTTTCGGGCCACATTCTTCGCGCGTCTCCGGTAGAAGTCGTGCGTGGTGGACCTCTCGGTACGGAGCGCTGTCTGCTTCGTCCTCGTGATGTCCCCCTGAATCCTTCTCGTCTCCGCCTCCTGGTCCTTCCACGCCGCAGTCTGCTTCTCCAGCTCGCGCTCCTTCATCAGCCGGTACCGGGAGTACCCGCCCGGATAGGCCGCGATGCCGTGGGCCTCATTGCTCAGCTCCAGGATGCCGGTCACGGCGCCGTCCAGAAAAGCCCTGTCGTGGGACGCGATAAGTGCCGCTCCCGGGTACCCGGACAGGAAGGACTCCAGCCATTCGAGGGCCTCGATGTCCAGGTGGTTGGTCGGCTCGTCCAGGAGGAGCACGCCAGGATTGGCCGCGATGACGCCGGCCAGGCCTGCCCTCGTCCGCTCGCCTCCGCTGAGGCTGGAGAGAGGCGTGTCCTCAGGCACGTCTCCAAGTCCCAACCCCTGGAGCACGGCGCCCGTTCGGTACTCGACTTCGTAGCCGCCGAGCGCCGCGAACTCGTCCGATGCGCGGCCGTACTCCTCGATGAGGGCGTCCAGCTCCTGGCCGGACGCGCGAGCCATTCTCGCCTCGACTCTTGCCTGGCGGCCATACGACTTTGCGTGCTCGATTAGCCCGCGGCGCACGGCCTGTCCCAGTGTCTGGGCCGGGTCCGCCTCGAATCCCTGTGGCATCCACGCCGTGGTCACCCCTGAGCCAATAGCCACCCTGCCGCTGTCGGGCGGCTCGATTCCCGCGACGATTCGCAGCAGCGTGGACTTGCCGGAACCGTTTGGGCCTACCAGCCCCACACGCTCCCCGGGGTTGACTACGAAAGATACGTCCTTCAGGACGGTCTCGGAGCCGTAGTATTTCTCTATGTTTATGACCTGGAGCATTCTCGACGCACCGCTGAGATCTGGACGCGAAGGGCCGCTGAAGAGTATCGGGAAGTTGGCAAGACAACCGGGGATGATGGTTCGCTTATGTTATCACACCGGACGGGATTGGGCCGGACATACCCTTGCCCGAATCATGGCCCTACCCCGCCACCTATGCTATATTGCCCCCAGCGCACGGGGCGCCGGATCCCGGCTGGCCGGGACCGCCGTGATGCAAACTCAGACGGAGGCCTGCTCCATGAAGTTTACCGACATTCTCTACTCGAAGAGCGACGGCATAGCCCGCATCATCATCAACCGTCCCGAGGTCTACAACGCCATCAGGGGTAAAACTACGGACGAGATGATGGTCGCAATGGAAGACACCCACAACGACGACAGCATCCGCGTGCTGATAATCGAAGGCGCGGGGCCGAACGCCTTCTGCTCCGGCCGCGACCAGGGCGAAGACCGCACCAGCCCGGAGTACGCCGGCGAAAGTGAAGGCAACATCGACGACGTGGTCCGCAACATGCCGAAGCCCGTCATCGCCAAGGTAGACGGCTTCGCCATCGGCTCCGGCAACATCCTCGCCTACACCTGCGACTTCACCGTCGCCTCCACCCGCTCGACGTTCGGCCAGACCGGACCGCGCGTCGGCAGCCCGGCTACCGGCTTCGGCGTGGCCTACCTGGCGCACGTGGTGGGCCAAAAGCGCGCCCGCGAAATCTGGATGCTCACCCAGCAATATAGCGCGCAGCAAGCCTACGACATGGGACTGGCCAACTCTGTGGTGCCCCACGACCGGCTCGAGGCCGAGGTTCAGCGCTACTGCGCCCTCATCAAGAACAACAGCCCCGTAATCCTGGAGCTTCAGAAGATGACCTTCAACGAGGTCACCGACTACATGGAGGGCATTCCCAACCCCGCTGCGACGTTCATGCCCGGGTACAGCAGTTCCGAAGAGTCCGAAGAACGGCGGCTCGCCTTCATCGAGCGAAGGCCCATCGACCCGTCCAAGAACATGCCCTTCCTTCACGCCAGGCGCGCGCATAAGGCGACGGCAGAATAGCCACGTCCCGCGCGTCGGTCTAGCCTACACGAGCAACAAACGGAGGAACCGCAATGGCAAACTCATCAGGGGTTCAAGTCAGCGTTAACCTCGCCTTTCCTGTGGCGGGCGTCGCGTTCAAGATAGACGCCGACGGCTCGGCGGACGGAAGCGCCGCGCAGTTTCGGGTATCGGTCACCGACGTCGCCGGCGACAGGGCCATCCCTTTTAGCGTCGACGCCTCCCGGCCGCTCGCCGACTGGGTCCGCGGCTACTCCCGGTGGCTCAGGCGCGCCCGCGTCACGGCGACCTTCGACGAAGACTCGATAACGGGCACCTTCGACGAGGGCCTCAGCCCCGAGCAGACGCTGCGGGGCGTGAGCGAAGCCTGCGATATGATTCGCCAGCGCTTCGAGCTTTACGATGAGAGCGTGCTCGAGGGCGTGTAGGAACCGCACGAAGGGAGCGCGGGCTGACATGTTCGTCGCCGAAAAGATGGCCAGGTTCGTTTACGGCCTACGCTACGAGGATATTCCGGAAGACGCGGTCGCCGCGGCCAGGCGCTACTTGGCCGACAGCTTCGCCTGCGCGCTCGCGGCCTACCACGCCGAGCCGGTGGTGAAGACGCGCGAGCACGCGCTCGCACGCGGCGGCGCACCGGAAGCGACGCTCATCGGCACCGACGCCAGGACTCCCGCCGACGCCGCGGCGTTGGTCAACGGCACCATGGTGCGCTACCTGGACGCGAACGACATCTTTGCCCCTAGCCCCGGACGCGAAGGAGGCCACTTCAGCGACGTCATACCGGCGCTGGCGGCCCTGGCCGAGACCCGCGCCCTCGACGCGAACGAGCTTGTCACCGCCGTTGTAGCCAACTACGAGCTGCTGGGCGCCCTCTCGGAGGCCTACCATTTCTCGCGGCGAGGCTACCACGCCATTACCGTGGAGCCGTGGACGCTGGCCGTCGTTGCCTCGCGGCTGCTCGGGGCCGAACCGGACGCCGCCGTGCACGCCTGTGGACTGGCCGGGGCGACGGGCATGGTGCTGAACACCTGGCTCAGACCGTCTCCCAGCATTCCCATGATCAAGGCCGTGGCCGTGGGCCTGGCGGCCCAGCGCGCAGTGCAATCGGCGGAGCTGGCGGCGCTGGGCGTCACGGCGTCCGAGGACGCCCTGGAGACCACGTTCGAGCGCCTGGCCGCCCTCCACGACGCGCCCGCCGACCCCGACCGTTTCGATGCGCTGGGCGAACGCTGGACCACCACCCGAAACGTCATTAAGTCCTATCCCTCCCAGATTTCGACCCAGGCGGCCGTCGAGGCCGCCTTGGCGCTGCACCGCGCCGGTGTGCGCGCCGAGTCGGTGTCCAAGCTGACGGTGTACGGCCACAACGGCGTCTGCGGCGGCGTGCAGGGTTCGCCGGAGGCGTACGCGCCGGCGACACGCGAGGCGGCAGACCACAGCACGCCCTTCGTCGTCGCAATGGCTCTGCTGCGCGGCAGACTGACCGCGCGGGAGTACGAGGGCGCCCCGTGGGACACCGCGGAGTACAAGTCCCTGGCGTCGCGGATCGAGCTGGTGCGGGAAGACGAGCGGGATGAGGCGCACGCCCGGCACGGCATCATGGGAGTGCGTCTAGTGGCGGAACTGCGGAACGGACGCGCCGAGGAGGTGGTGGTGCACCAGCCGAAAGGCCATCCCGACGCGCCGATGTCCGACGACGAGCTGCTCGCGAAGATGACCTGGCTGCTGGAGGACGTCGCACCGAGCGGCACTCCAGAGCGCATATTCGAGCTGTGCGCGACCATGAGCACGAAAGACGACCTGGACGCACTGCTGGCGGCGTGCAGGCTGGACTAGGCAGCTTCACAACCGTCATTCCGGCCCACGAGCCGGATACAGAGGCCTCTGTGCAATCGTCCTTGGCAACACGCTCTCAGACCAGTCGGCGTGAGATGGCATGGCAGGCATGAAGCTCTTCCTCAAATGGCTCGTGTTCGTCTTGGTGCCGCGTTGGCTCATCGTGGCCTTGCGGAAGGACATTCCTCGCCGGCCGGCCGTCGATCCCTCCGAACACACGGAATACGAGATTGGATGGGGCCTGCAAGATGGGTGGTCAGGGCTGGTGGAGGAGCACGTCGCGACGTCCGCGGGTGACATGTCCCGGAAGGAGGCCACGGCGCTCAGGCGAATCAGGATCAACGTCGCCTTCGTCGAAAAGGGCGGATACAACGAGGCCATCGCGTTCGTCCGGCCAAGCGTCTCGCTCCGGCGAGTTCCCGACGCCGCGCTGGGGCTGCTGCTGGGCGTGCCGCAAGAGGCGGCGCGGGCAGTAGACCAAACCCTCAGGGAAGACAACCCCGGCCTGATCTCTCCGATGCACGTACTGGTCAGATGCCATTTCAGCGAGGGCCGCTGGCGCCCGCTCGTCGTGGACCTGGACGAGCCGACCGAGGATGCGGACTGGCAGTCGGCGATGGCGGAAGTCGTTGAGCGGCAGAACGCCTGGAAGCGGTCCGCCGCCGCAGAATCCGAGACGTACGCCCGGATAGGTGAGGCGGTACAGATTCAGACCGACCTGAAGGAGCCGCCGTTCGCCGTGATGGCGCTCGGCCCGAGCGAAAGCGTAGACGAAGCAACAGTCCGCGTGCCCGTCCGCATCACCGCGATTATCCCCCGGTGGTCGCTATCGACCATCGGGGGCTACTTCCTCGCGTCTCTGCAGACCGGACCGGACGAGGAGGGCGAGCGGGTCACCTGGACCAATCTCGAAACTTCGCCATCACCGTCGTCCTCCGAGTTCGAAGAGGTGATCCTTGTTAAGGGCGGCTCGCACGAGACACATCTCTACTTCCGCGCCGATGGCGGCAGCGGCGAGAGTACGATGCCGGACAGGCCCTTCGTGGAGCTGCACTACTTCGACGGCTCGGAGCAGATAATCGCGTCCGACCTTACGCGCAGCGTGCCGATACCAGAGCGTGCGACGTTCGAAGACGGCAGCCTCGGCACTCTGTGGGACGACCCCCGCGTAGATGGGGTTGGAGCCAGGCTGAGCAGAGGGCAGTGGGGAGACATTCCCACTCCGCCGAAAGCGGCGATAGGTGAGACCGTGAGGGTCACCACGTTCACCAACTGGCCCGATCCCGGCAGGGACAAGCCCTCGTACGACGTAAGGGCCCTGGCAACGCCAGAGTCCTACGACGACCGTACCTTACGGCTTCCCCTTCGCATCACCGCCCTCCAGGACGAGCTTTCGCTCCGTTCCCTGGAATTCCAGCTATCCTCCAGCCCCGACACGAACGGCCGGATACACCGCCTGTTGGACTGCGAGCCGCCGTACAACGAAGATGCGAACCTGCCCGATTCGCTTCCGGACGCCACGCTGGAAGCCGGGCAGACTGCCGAAGGGTACGTCTACTTTCGCGCCCCCAACGGCGAGACCGCGCTGTCTCCGGAGGCGCTCACCACCTTCTGGCACGGCGACTACCTGTTCGAGCAGCCCGTCATGCTGGGGGAGTGGCGCTGAGGCGCACCCCGGGCCTTACGTGAAGGGGCGGCTAACCGGCAATTACTCGGCTGACGCTGTCGTTCCATGTAGACTTCACGGCTACTGGCGTATCTGCATGATCCATCAGTTCGAGCAGGGCTTCTATGTAGATTGACTTGCCTATACCGCTAAGAGTCGCCAACACGGCTTTAATCCAGTCGGCAACCACGACGAAGTTAATTTCGTGCCCCAGCGCAAAGTATCGGCGCGCCTGCTCCATTGCTTCTTCAGGCTGAGATTGATCCCCCACAAAGTAGAGATAGTCATTGATACCGTAAGGGCCGACTTTGGAGTTGAAAGTAGCCCCAATTCGGCTTCTGTCGACTGTGCGTTCGGTAACCTCCGCGACCAGAATAGTAGAGTCACCGGTCATCACTTGGATGTCTCCACCAACACCAGACGCCGAGTCCGCCTCCACTGGGAGAGTCGAGGAGGAGCACATTCAATTGCGCGATCTGCTCGAGACTCATGCGATTCACTCGGGTCAGCGGCACTCCGGCGGCTTCACGCAACATTAGGAACTGAAACGCAATACACTCCAGAACAGGTCGCAATTCTTCATCATCTTCAATACCGGCCACACAATCTACTATGGTCAAGAAGGCGTCGTATGCCGTCTTGTCTCGAAGCCCTTCCCTTGTGGCAGGAACGAAGGATACTCTGCGTCTAAATACGCTCAAAAATGGACCTCTGGAAGATGGGATACGTTTCTCCTGAAGCGTTGGGTTCACTATGCGCTCATCTAGCGTTCTGCCGTTGTATGCGAAATCCCCTTGCGAAACGTAAGGCATTCTAACGTCAATACACTTATCCTGGATGCGCGCCAGCAGACAACCGAGTAGAACTTCGCGAAATGCTTGTGTTCTGGACGCAAAAACAAGGTCAATGGCGTCAGAAACCTTCTGCGATGGGGTTGGGGGAGCGCAATTGGAGAGCAGGTATACTTCCGCCGCGTCAAACGCTGCTTGCAGATCATCCTTGGCGCTGTCATATTCGATAGGCATTCTGAAACACGCCCACCTAAAAGTTTGTCCAAAGAGCTTCCTGGCGACTCTTCTTTATGGCGTGGGACTGCTTGACGGGGGCTAGGTAGAGGTCCCAGTCCGCATACAGTTCATCAAGTAAGTCGCACCTGTACCCGGATAGGGCGACTTTGCCCTTCACACGGTGCAACAACTTCGACAGCTCAATATGCTCCTCGTCAGTCATTTCGTGGCTGTAGGCTCGACTGTCACCTCTTGAACTGTGTGGATACGGCGGGTCGCAGTAGAAGAGTGTCCCGTCATCATCGTACAACCGGATGACGTCCGAGGCAGGGCGATTCTCTATCTGAACACGCATCAGTCTTTCGGCAACTTCTGGCAGCGATTCCACGCTTCCCAGCCATCTCGATACTACGCCCGACATGCCCGCCCGGCTAGTGTTCTTGCAGTTCGCCCACCGGCCTAGGGTCGCCGTCTGAGCGAGACCAGTTCTGGCTTGCCGCGCACGTACGAAGAATCGCCTAGCGCGTTCCAGGGCCGAAATGCTCTCGCTTTGCTTAGAGACCGCAACGAAGAACTCCTCACGCGAAAAGGGCGTCAGCGCAATCTGAGCGACTAGCTCCTCGCGCTGCTCCCTCAGAACCCGAAAGAAGTTGACGACTTCCCCGTCCAGGTCGTTGTATGTCTCCACAGGCGAAGGCGCTCTGTTGAGCAGGACAGCTCCCGATCCTCCAAACGGCTCGCAGTAGTGATGGGAGGCCGGCAAGCGGGGCAACAGCCATTCTAACTGGCTGTACTTGCCCCCGTACCATCCAAAGGCGATCATGCGTCGGGGGCGACGCTTGATTACGCCTTTCGGAAGGTCAATATCTGGGGTGTTCTTTTCAATGTCAAGGTATAACTTAGAAGGGGCGCGTGACATGGCTCACCTCGCTGTCAAATCGTGGAACAAATTATCTACTAGGGCCGTGCCAGTAGTCAACCACGCCGCGGCCGCCTTCGGATTTGGCAAAGCGCCTTTGCGCCCCTACCCCGTCGTTTGCGCGCCCGCCCCCGCGCCCGTTGCGCCGCCGAACCGGCGGCGATGTTCGCGCAGCGTTCAATTGTCCATCACGACGCTTATGCCCGCCGCCCTCGCCTTCTCGGCCGCCTCCTCGTTGATCACGCCGTCCTGCATCCAGACGTACTTCGCGCCCGCCTCGATCGCGTCGTCCACGACAGGGCCGACAGTCTCTGAACGCCGAAACACGTCCACCATGTCGATGGGCACCGGGACCGACTTCAGGTCGGGGTAGGCCCGCTCTCCCAGCACCTCGTCGATCAATGGGTTGACCGGGATGATGCGGTAGCCCTGCTCCTGCATGTACTTCGAGACGTAGTGGCTGGGTCTCTCCGGATTGAGTGAGATTCCGACAACCGCGATGGTGCGGCTGTTGGTCAACTGCTCGTGAACAGTGTCCATACTTCAACCTCCTTCTCTAGCTTGCTAGTGATTTCGAAGTCCCTTCCCCCTTGATGAGGGAAGGTTAGTGCCTGCCCCGTACTCGATACGGGGATGGGGGTGAATGCTCTCTAGGCACAACCTTCAGCGCAGCTCGCGGAAGAAGCCGCGAATCTCGTCGGCCAGCGCGCCGGGCGTCTCCAGCGCGGCGAAGTGACCGCCGGACTGCATTTCGCTGAAGCGGCGCAGGTCGGCGAATATCCGCTCGCACCACTCCCTGGGAGGATGCGAAATCTCTCTGGGGAATGTCGTCACCGCCGCCGGGGGCAGAATGCGCTCTCCGCTGCCGAGCCGCAGGGGATCCCGCTGCGACTCGTAATACAGCCGGACCGACGAGCCGATGGTGCCCGTCAGCCAGTAGATGCTAATGTTGGTCAGCAGTTCGTCTCTGGTGTAGACGCTCTCGACGTCTCCGCCGCAGTCGCTCCACGTCCGGAACTTCTCCACGATCCACCCCGCCAGACCGACGGGAGAGTCCCCCAGGCCGTAGGCCAGCGTCTGCGGCTTCGTACCCTGTATGTGGCCGTAGCCGCCCTCTTCGCTGCGCCACTCGTCGCGCTCCGCGAGGAAGGCCCTCTCGCCATCCGAGAACGGACCGGCGCCCGGGCCGAGGTACGGCGCGCCTATCACCAGCGTCACGTGGGCGCCTATCACGTCTTTCGGGTGGCCGTGCGCGACGCTCGCTGTAACCGCGCCGCCCCAGTCGCCGCCGTGGGCGCCAAACCGGGCATAGCCCAGCTCATCCGTCATCAGCCTGGCGAACAGGTCCGCGACACGGCGGTAGCTCATGCCCGGCGCGGTCGGCTTGGCCGAGAAGCCGTAGCCGGGCATGGACGGCGCTACCACGTCGAATGCGTCCGCGGGATCACCCCCGTAGGACGCTGGGTCCACCAGCAAAGGGATGAGCTTGTACATCTCCCAGAAGGTGCTCGGCCAGCCGTGGGTGATGAGCAGTGGCATGGGGTTGGGCCCCTGCCCGCGGACGTGCACGAAGTGCAGAAGCTGGCCGTCGACGTCCGCCGTGAACTGCGGCAGTTCGTTCAGCCGGCGCTCCTGCTCGCGCCAGTCGAACTTCGTGAGCCAGTAGTCCGCCAGCCCCCGCAGGTAGTCCAGGTTCGTGCCGTAGTCCCATCCCGCGCCGTCGATCTCGTCGGGCCAGCGCGCATCGGCGATCCGGCGGCGCAGCTCGTCCAAGTCGGCTTCCGGTATGTCTATGCGAAAAGGCCGTGCCATGCTGCTTTCATAAGTCCCTTCCCCCTTTGACAGGGGAAGGTTAGTGCCTGCCCCGTACTTGATACGGGGATGGGGGTGACTGCGCAGACACAACCTTTGCCTCCCCCTCAGTCGAGCGCCAGTTCCCCCGCCAGCCCGTACTCCCCGGCCAGGGCGCGCAGGCGCTGCCACGTGGAATCCTCGACCTCGACGCCCTCCCGCAGCTTCAGGGCGGTGCGCAGGTGCTCGAGCTCGCCCGGATAGTAGACGCGGTCGAATCCCTCGGCGGGCGGTGTGCTCGTCAGGTACTCGGCGAACTCGGTGACTTCGCGCTTGAAGTCAGTGAGGTCGCGGAAGGCGTCCACGCTGAACGCGGCCATGAAGCAGCCGTCGTTGTGGCGGCCTGTCGGATCGATGCCAAAGCCAAGGCCGGTCAGTATGCCAGAGAAAATCTCGACCGTGGCGGACAGGCCGTAACCCTTGTGACCCTCCGGGCCTCCCAGCGGCAGCATCACGCCGCCCTGTCGCAGCGCGCCCGGGTCGGTGGTCTGGTTGCCGTCCTTGTCGAGCAGCCAGCCCTCGGGGATGGGCGCGTTGCGGGCTGTGGCCACGGCGAGCTTGCCGGCGGCGACGGCGCTGGTGGCCATGTCGATGAAGAAGGGGCCGTCGAGATCGCTGGGCATGGCGATGCAGATGGGATTCGTGCCCAGCCGCGCCTCTCGCCCGCCAAAGGGAGCGACCGACTTGGCCGAGCGCCCGGAGTCCGCGGTCATCATACCGATCATGCCGGCCTCCGCGGCCATGACTGGGTAGTCGGCGACTCGCCCGACGTGGCTCTGCCTGAACACCGTCGCGGCGGCTATGCTGTTCTGCCGCGCCTTCTCGATAGTCATGCTCATCGCGCGCTCGGACACGACGTAGCCGAAGCCCCAATGGCCGTCGATAACTGTCGTGGTATTCGTCTCCCGCACCACCTCGAAGGGCGCTCCGGGCACGATGTGGCCCTGCTTCACGCGGTCGATGTAGGTGGGGATCTGGATAATCCCGTGGGAGTCGTGGCCGGCGAGATTAGCGCCGATGGAGTGCCGGCTGATAATAACCGCCTCCTCATCGCTCGCGCCCGCGGCCTGGAGCAGCCTGTTGGCGATATTCTCGAGCCGGTCGGCCTTGACGGTGGGCATGTGCTCACCTCCCTGTGGCAGTGTTGCCGCCAAGTCTAGCAGGTTTACGCCCACGGCGTGTGGAAATTCCCGAAAGTAAGGCTTGCGTGTACATGCACAGAATGACCAGGGTTGTTGCTGATAGCATGGCCCACTCTGAACACTTGTACTTCCTATTGCTGTACGCTTAGAGTTCTGGGATAATGTGATCTGCCCAGATTAGGAGCGAAAATGTACAGTATCGGCAAGCATCTGTCTCAAGTGGGTTTAGGAACCAGTTCCACCATTGGGGAAGAACATGAGCAATACCGCTTTTGGCACGAGGATCTTGCGCTACCTCAGTTCGAGGTAGCTACCCTGGACGACCTGAGAAGACCAGATAGAGTTGCCAAGTCCCTTGAAGCGATTGACTGGTCATTCTCCAATGCTGAAACCGGCTTCCTCACTCATTCCCTTCACCCTTATCCTGCAAAGTTCATACCGCAGATTCCCAGCTATTGCATACGGCTTCTGTCTACGCAAGGCGAATTGGTTCTCGACCCTTTTGGTGGCAGCGGTACAACCGCGCTTGAAGCGATTCGTTTGGGTCGGAGGGCGCTAAGTATTGACGCAAATCCAGTAGCCACTCTTATCGGTCAGGTCAAGACGTGTAACTTAGATGCCGACGCTGTAATGGACCTGCGAGCTATCCGCAGTTCGCTTACCACTTGGCTTGTAGAGCTTCCTTCCCCCAGTACTCTTTGTACCGAAAACCGCACCTACATCCCGGATATTCCCAACATCGATAAATGGTTCCCTCCCACATCACGAGGCGAACTTGCCTTGATACGTTCACGCATCGACAGAATGGAAACCGTCAAAGGACGGGAGATTGCACTCCTCGCACTCTCGCGTGTTGTACTGTCAGCTTCCTTTCAAGATTCAGAGACACGATATACGAGCAAGCCGCGCGAAATCAAACCTGCCCAAACACTAAAGAGGTTCCTACTTGTACTTGAGGAAGTGTTGCGCGATGTCCTGAGAACTCAACCGGAGATTAGGTACGGAGTATGCGATTTTTTGACAGCCGACAGCAAGGACTTGGCGCAAACGCTTAGCCAACCCAATTCCGCAGACCTGATAGTGACATCTCCTCCGTACGGCAATGCGAACGACTACCACCTCTATCATCGCTTTCGCCTCTTGTGGCTAGGTTATGACCCCCGCGACCTTGGGAAGATTGAGATTGGTTCTCACTTGCGCCATCAGAAGGAGTCATCTGGATTCAAGGAATACATGGCTGAAATGGAGCTTTGCCTGATGGGAATGTTCCGCGTCTTGAGATCCGGCCGATACGCTGTTCTCGTGGTTGGTGACGCCGTGTACCAGAAGGTACTTTTCCCCGTAGCACAAGCCCTGAGCTCAATCGCTGACCGCATTGGATTCGAGACGGTATGTGTCATTGAAAGGCCGGTCCACAGCACCAAACGGTCATTTGCAGTAGCGGGACGCAGGGCAAAAGCCGAGAATATCCTTGTACTGCGCAAGAAGACTCCCCAGCAGCTATCGGTGTCTTTCGAACCACCACCTTACAAATTGTGGCCTTATGAGAGAATCTTGAGAAGACGGGAGATTGAAGTGCTGCTAGGAGCCGGGCACAGCACTAACTGTGAAAAGCAGCAATTCACAACAATAGATCCCTTGTCACTGGCGAAAGCTCGTCAGTTGGTGTTTACTCACGAAGTAAGGACGAACGGTCCATACAGAGAACCGACTTGGCAGGCGACAATCGAAAATGGGTTTGCCAAGAAGCCGTCGGCGCGAAAAGATCCGAAGTATGTCACGCACGGCTTGCACCCATACAAGGGCAAGTTTTATCCGCAACTTGCCAAAGGCCTGATGAACCTGTGTGGTCTGTCGCCGGGCGCTCGTGTGTATGATCCATTCTGCGGCAGCGGAACAACACTCCTTGAATGCTACTTGAATGGCTTTAGCTCCTTCGGGTGTGACCTAAACCCCTTGGCCACCAAGATTGCAAAAGCGAAAGTCGGTATACTCGACGTCAATCCTGATATCGTTCGTGAAGCGGTAGCGACTCTAGCCAACAAGATCGAAGATGCTCCGATTGAACTTCCGGACAATTGGGAACAGTTTGACCATACTTGCCTCGACGAGATACAAAAATGGTTCCCCAGGCCGGTTGTCTCCAAGCTCAATTGGTTGCTACGGTCCGTGCGCTCGGTTAGTGACGGAGTGACAAAGGACTTTTTTGAGGTCATCCTGAGCAGTATCATTCGTCAAGTTTCTCAGCAAGAGATTTCAGACTTGAGAGTGCGACGCCGCAGGGAAGCAATTGTCGATGCAGATGTGTTCCAGATGTATCTTGACGCCCTAGGTCGTCAATACGAGAGAATTGAGCGATTTTGGTCCGTTCGTGGGTATTCTCCGAATGCATTCAGGCATAGTACGGTCATCAATGGCGATTCTCGCGAAGCGATAACGACGAACAATTTGGGACTTGAGGCTGGAAGTGTTGACCTCATTCTTACCAGCCCTCCTTACGCAACGGCATTGCCGTACATTGACACCGACCGACTGTCCATGCTCGTTCTATTTGGTATGAAGTCATCAGCGCGGCGACCCATTGAACGGAGCCTCGTGGGCAGCAGAGAGATTGTGACCGGCGCACGGAGGGAGCTGGAACGTAGGATCATTGAAGGAAACGGGGAGTTGCCCAGGAATGTGCATGAATATCTCTTCACTCTCCTCGGCCGAGTATCAAAGGCCGATGTCGGATTTCGACGGAAAAACATGCCTGCTTTGTTGTACCGTTTCTTTGAGGATATGAGCCGTGTCTTGGCGAATTGCCACGCCGTATTACGGACAGGCGGCGAGGCGATGGTTGTGATTGGTGACAATCGTATCCGTGTAGACAATGACAATGAGAGAATTCCCACAACTGACTTGGTGGAGGCCATCGCAATAGATAAAGGTTTTCAACTGCGAGAACGAATTGATGTATCCGTAACCACCGAGAACCTAGTCCACATTAGGAACGCGATAACCAAGAATGTAGTATTGCGGTTGGCAAAGTAGGGCCAGGACTCATGCGTTGCTCAGGCGTAGCCATAGCGTCTGCTGCTATTCCGTACGGGCTGTGTGCAGTTCTGGATCCACAGTGCATGTTCTGGAGTTGTATTCCGTGCTAACACACACTCATATTCGACGCCACTAGGTTCAGTTATGCGCGTTATTCGTACAATATCGCCCAAGTCAGCCCCCGCATTGACTAATGGTCTGACATAGAATCGAAAGTCCGAACTGTTCTCGTACATGTACATTCGTACTTCCTGCACTTTTACGTCCTCGGGGTCTGAAACGCTCCACACTCTCCATAGTGGACGCCAATTCCAATAGACTCTGTCGCCACCTGGCCCAACATTTCTCGTGTACTCGTCCGGCCATCCCCAGAATTCCTTCGCCAATTCAATTGCCTCCAAGGGGATACGTCCCTCACCAGGTATGCTGTCCCCCTGTAGAGTCGGAAGTGTCATGTAATACGCAGCAGGTAGCAGAGAGTCGCCCATTTGGTCATCTATCGGAAGCGTCTCTCCCGCCACAGGTTCGCTAGGTAGTTGGACTCTTGCAGCCTGCCTAGATCGTCTTCTGATCCTCACATCATTCACGAGTCGGTCTAGGAGATGCGCTGGTAATGGTGGTGGCAAAGGAATCTCCTCCGTGCCAAACAGAGAATCCCTTTTGGCACCTGTGCCCACTCCTAACCTAGTCGCCACGTCACGACCGATTCTGGCCTCGGCCTCAGTGGGAACACTGCCCGCCGCAATTAACCTGTCTAGGAAGTCCGAAGTAAGCTGATATACTGTAGGGCCTTCCGGACTTAGGAACCGCTCAAGCTCGGTGCAGGCGGAGTTGAAATGAATTGCATCAGCCGGAAGTTGATAGGTTATTCTCACGGCTCCTTCGTAGTTCCTGAACAGCCCTCCCTCGGTGAAGTTATTTGAGCCTACTATGATGACCGCTTTGGCGTCCCACTCAAACAAGCACACTTTTGGATGGAACGTGTGCCCAGGTCTGCGGTTTTTCACAATCCGCACATCCAGGTCCCAGTCAAGGAGTTCCTTTAGGACCTCTTGACTGGTGCCGTTGAGGTCAATACCCAGTACAACGCGTATGTCCGTACCGTTCATCCTGAGATCCTCCACTTGGTCCTTCATGCGCATGACAGTTTGAAGGCCGACGAATGCGGATACAAAGATAATCCTCGTTGCTCTTTTGTCGGAGTCCAACATTGCGGAGAGTATTGTTCCAAACTGGGTATCCGGTTGCACGATATAATCTATAAGCATCTCTAGCTCCGCTTCAATTGAGCTTCAAATGTCAGACTAACCTAATACATAGGCAGTGTAAGAAACCCGTCCAACTAAGGTAAATCGTGACGATGTCTAGACGTCCAAACTCGCAAGGCTAACGTCCTCTCAAGTCGCCCAACGTCCGGACTCCTAAGCAGAATCTCCAGCGACGCGGACATGGCCACCATCGCGCACGTCGGCAACCCGTGATCGTCTCCCCCGGGAGTCGCGCCAGCTCACTTGCCAGCTAGCGGGCCTATTCGATCCTAATGTTCAGACTCATCGGAATCCCCACATGCCAAAACTCCAGCCGAGTGTCCTACCCTATCGCCCTTACAGCCTCCACGCAACCAGCCACACCCCCAATCCTGCCATCCCCCCTTGAAACCACACGCACACCCGCGCTACTCTGCCTTCCATGACAAACCGCCACCGCCAATCGGCACCTACAGACGCAGCGCTATCGCCCCCCGGCCGACCTGTCTCATTTCTACCACACTTTGTAACTTTCCTTCATAATCGCGTCTCGCCAGCGTATCAAGTTGTCGCGAGCAGCCATCGCTCTCAGCTAGGAGGCGAGACAGAATGCGACATAATGAGACAGTTTTCGGCAAAAGACCCCCAAGAATCCGCCCGCCGCTCGACATTTCAGCGGCGCGGAGGACTCGGTGAAGTGTCGCATGATTGCCCGACGCCGGCCCCCGCGCCAGCGCCACAAACGACACCACACGCCGGTTCGTGCTACCCTACCCCATGGCCTGCCGGCCGCATCACTCCCCACGGAGGCCACGCATGGGATTTTCGGACGAACTGAGGCGCAAGGGAGCGCCCATCTGGGACAGGGAGCACAGCCACCCCTTCGTGACGGGAATCGGCGACGGTTCGCTCTCGCTCGACCAGTTCAAGTACTACATGAGGCAGGACTACTTGTTCCTGGTCGATTTCAGCCGGGCCGTCGCCCTCGCCGCCGCGAAGGCCAGGACCCTCGAGGACATGGGCTGGTTCGCCCGGCTCATGCACGAGACGCTGAACACCGAGATGGCGCTGCACGTGAGCTTCTGCGGGGACTTCGGCATCTCCGAGCAGGAGCTGCGAAGCACCTCAGCGTCGCCCACCACGCTGGCGTACACCCGCTTCCTGCTCCAGACTGCCTTCTCCCAGAACGCCGGCGTCATCGCGTCCGCGATCCTGCCCTGCTCGTGGGGCTACAGCGAGATCGGCCAGATGCTGTACGACAGGGGGCTTCCGGAGGGGCAGCCGCTGCTCGCGCGCTGGATCGAGATGTACAACGCGCCGGAGTTCGCTGAACTTGCCAACTGGCTCCGCTCGTTCATCGACCGCGAGGCCGAGGTCAGCGGACAGCGAGAGCTCGAACAGATGGAATCAGCGTTCATCCGCGGCAGCCAGTACGAGTACATGTTCTGGGACGCGGCCTACCGCATGGAGGAGTGGTCGGTCTAGGGGCCCCATCCTGTGTCCCTTCCCCCTTGATGGGGGAAGGTTAGGATGGGGGTGAACAGCGAGACACCTACCGGAACAGGTCGCGGGAGCTGTCGCGGATGAGCGGCGCTACGCCATCGGGCGCAACGTCGTACTCGTAGCCCCGGATGATGGCCACCGGCACGCCGATCGCCTTGGCGGTCACCAGCTCCGAGGCCGCCGCCAACTCGTCAGCCACAGCGATGGCGGTCACCTTCAGAATCATGCCGTGAGCATCCGGCGTCCCCTTGTAATCCTTGATCGCGCTAATGCCCGCGCAGCCGATGGCGAAGTTGACGTGCCCCTCGCGCCAGGCGCGCCCGAACGTGTCGGAGATGACCACCGCGACGTCGGCCCCCATGGCGTGGCGGCCAATGTCCCCGCGGATTTCGCGGGCCGACTTGTCCGAGTCCACGGGCAGGAGCGCCACCATCTCGTCGCCGGGCACGTTCGAGGTGTCGATGCCGGAGTTGGCGCAGACGAAGCCGTGGTGGGTCTCCGTTATCAGGATGCCCCTCGCCTCGTCCATCCTCACGATGGAGCGGCTCTCGCTCAGCACCAGTTCTATGATCCTGGGGTCGCGGTCCGCCCGCTCTCCCCAACTACGAGCGAATGGCGAGGGCGTCACGTCGCGGAGATCCACCACCCTGCCCTCCGACTTCGAGACTATCTTCTGGGTCACGACCAACGCGTCCCCATCCCGCAGCGGCGTGCCCTGGCGTTCGGCGGACTCTGCGATGAGAGCGCCCAGCGGGTCGCCCGGCTTTACCTCGGGGATGCCGGTCAGGCCGAAGATTTCGAGCCTGGGCGGCGCGGTCTGTTCTGGCATGGCGGCCTCAGGCAGGGTGCGACCTGCGTTCTCGTGTTTGGCGCCTTTTCAGCGGAGGGTGATTCGGCAGTCAATGGGCGCCGCATCCGTGCGGCTCGCTAGGCGGGCGAGTGGTTCAACGCCGCCTGCGCCGCGGCCAGCCGCGCGACGGGCACGCGGTAAGGAGAGCAGCTCACGTAGTCGAGGCCCGCGGTGTGGCAGAACTCGATGCTCGACGGGTCGCCGCCGTGCTCTCCGCAAATTCCCACGATGAGGTCGGCGTAGGTGTCACGGCCCAGCCGAGTCGCGATCTCGATAAGCTGCCCCACGCCGCGCCGGTCGAGCGCCTGGAACGGGTCCTCCGGAAGAATCCCGCGCTCCAGGTACTTCATCAAGAACTTGCCCTCGGCGTCGTCGCGGCTGTAGCCGAAGCTGGTCTGAGTCAGGTCGTTCGTGCCGAAGCTGAAGAACTGGGCCGTCTCCGCGATTTCGTCGGCGGTAAGCGCCGCCCTGGGAAGCTCGATCATCGTGCCGATCTTGTACTCGATCGATAGGCCCGTCTCCTCGAAGTAGGCGTTGATGGTGGCCTCGAGGTTCTTGCGCAACAGCTTCATTTCGTTGCCGTGGCTCACCAGGGGCACCATTATTTCGGGATGGACGGCCATTCCCTCGGAGGAGACGTTGCAGGCCGCCGCAATAATCGCGCGGGCCTGCATCTCGTAGATGGCGGGGAACTTGAGGCCAAGCCTGCAGCCGCGCAGACCCAACATCGGGTTGACCTCGCGCAGCTCCTCCAGGTGGGTCAGCAGGGCCGTCTTGGCGGCCAGGGTCTCGACAGGACCGCCGGCGGCCCGAAGTTCCACCACGTCCTCCAGAACCTCGACGAAGCTGGGCAAGAACTCGTGGAGCGGCGGGTCCAGCAGCCGGATGACGGCGGGCCGGCCCTCCAGCACCCTGAATATCGCCTCGAAGTCCGCCGTCTGATAGCCTTCCAAAACGGCAAGGCTGGCGTGGAAATCCCTGTCGCACTCGCCTTCCGGGCTGTCGGCGCAGTCGTGGGCCGCTAGGATCATCGAGCGCACCATGTCCAGGCGCTCCGGCTCGAAGAACATGTGCTCGGTGCGGCAAAGACCTATGCCCTCCGCGCCGAACTCGAGCGCGGCCCGCACGTCTCGCGGATAGTCAGCGTTCGCCCACACGCCCAGCCGCTTGGCGTCGTCGGCCCACGACAGCAGCTCCACCATGTGCTTCTCGCTGAAAATGGAGGGCTGCAGGGTGGTTATCTCGCCACGGAATATCTCGCCCGTCGCGCCGTCTATGCTGATGTCCTCACCCTCGGTAACAACCACGCCGTCGCTCTTGATGTACCCGCGCTCGGGGTTTACCGTCAGGGTCTCGGCGCCGGTGACGCAGGGCTTGCCCAGACCGCGAGCCACGACCGCCGCATGGCTCGTCGTGCCGCCTCGGCTCGTGACGATGCCCACCGCGGCCAGCATCCCGTGAACGTCCTCCGGGCTGGTCTCGGGCCTGGCCAGCACCACCCGCACGCCCTCGTTGGCGAGCCGCTGCGCCTCGCCGGCGCTGAACGTCAGACGGCCCGTAGCCCCGCCTGGCGACGCACCCAGACCGACGGCGACGAGCCGTCCCTCCGCGCGCGCCGCCTCCGCGGCACTCTCGTCGAGCCGCGGAACAAGCAGATTGTACACCTGGTCGGGATTAACCCTCTTCAGCGCCTGCTCCTTCGAGATGAGGCCCTCGTCGGCCATCTCGACGGCCATGCGCACAGCCGCCCGGGGGCTTCGCTGCGCGGCCCGCGTCTGCAGCAGGTACAGCTTGCCGCTCTCGACCGTGAACTCGATGTCCTGCGCGTCGCCGAACCTCTTCTCCAGGAGCTGCGCGCAGTCCAGGATCTGCGAGTAGACCTCCGGCATAGCGCGTGCCAGCTCCGAAATGTCGCTGGGGGTTGAAGCGCCGGACACCAGGTCCTCACCCTGGGCATTGGCCAGATATTCACCGTACAGCGTCCGCTCGCCCGTCGCCGGGTCGCGGGTGAAGCAGACCCCGGTGCCGCTTCGGCCGTCGATGTTGCCGTAGACCATCGCGACCACGTTGACGGCGGTGCCCATGTCGTGGGAAATGCCGTAGTGGTTCCTGTAGTCCACTGCCCTGGCCGAATTCCAGCTGTCGAACACCGAGAGCACGGCCCTCTTGAGCTGCACCTCCGGGTCCTCGGGCACCTCTCCGCCGGTGGCGTCGAACACGATGCCCTGGTACTCGGAGATGATGGCTTCCAGGCTCTCGAAGTCGAGCTGGGACGTGCTGACAACGCCCGCGTGGCCCAGCCACTCGTCCCTGACGCATGAGAAGTGTGAAGAGTCAACGCCCATCACCACTTCGCTGTACATCTGGATGAATCGAAGATACAGGTCGTAGGCGAATGCGGGGTTGCCGCTGCGACGCGCGATCCCCTCGGCGACTCCACGGTTGATGCCGAGATTGAGCACAGTGTCCATCATCCCGGGCATCGACACCGCCGCGCCCGAGCGCACCGAGACCAGCAGCGGAGAGTCGGCGTCGCCCAGACGCTGCCCGCGCCTGCTTTCGAGAGCGCGTAGCGCCAGTTCGACCTCACCCCACAGCTCTTCGGGCGCCTGATTGTCGCCGCGGAAGTAGGCCAGGCACGCCTCAGTCGTAATGGTGAAGCCTTCGGGGATCGGCAGGCCGAGCGAGGTCATCTCCGCCAGGCCGTAGCCCTTGCCGCCGAGGAGTTCCCTCGATTCGCCGGCGTAATCGTGGAACGAGCGGACCCATCGTGGGCCCTCAGAGCGCTTATGGCCCTCATCTGAGGGCCCGGCTTCTCTTTCCCCGCTAGCCAGCTTCATCATTGTCCTCCTCAGGCGCCGACCTTCGGACGCTTGCTGACAGCACATTATACAACAACAGGGCGGACTAAAACTGAACAATGCACCAGGGCTTCAAATCGGTGGCGAACATAGCATCGGCGCGGCGAAGAGCGCCCTCGGTGTGCTCATCCACTCGGCCCGCACGGGCGAGCGTTGAAAACCCAACGGCGCCCAGGTAAGCGGCGGCCAGGTCTGCGATGTCCATCGCCAGGTCCCCGCCGCCCTCTGTCCGCCTGCAGACTGCGCCTTCCGGCCCGCCCTCCAGCTCGATTACGCCTTCGTTCCACGGGCAAAGTGGATCTCGCAGCTCGATGGACAGCCGGTCCTCCGTAGAGTAGCCTCTTCCCGCCAGCGCCGCCTCGGCGTCCACGATCCTCAGCCAGAACTCCTCGCCCGTCCCGCGCTGCAACTGGCGCGGCGCCGCCAGCATCCAGGGCAACGGGGCGTCCATCGGCTGATTCTCCGCGCGGAAGGTGTTCATCAGGTCTATGCCGAAGCAGAACCGCCACAAAGCGGAGTAGGCCGCGTCCGTAGCCGCGACCAGCTCGCTCACGCGCAACAGTTGTCCCCTGCCGTCAAGCCTGTACAGCAGGTAGCCATCCACTCGGCCGCCCTCTTCGTAGACGGCGTGGTAGAACTCGCTCGCGCCTCGCCTGAACTCGTCGGTGTCGAGCAGCGCAACCTCCCACAAGAGGTCGTTGCGGTCTATCATGCCGGGGCGCAAACGGCACAACCCGTCGTATGCTTCAGCGAATGCCCGCGCCGACTCGCCCGGCTCCACGAAGCTAAGTTCGCCCCGCGAGTCGTCCTCGAGCGCGAAAGCGGTGTCCTTGCGCTCTATAGTCCAGTTCTCCTGGAGTATCGCCATGCCGAAGCCGAATCGCCCATAGATTCCGCTCTCCGACGCCCACAGCGCCGCGAGCGGCTGGCCTTCCTCTTTCGCGTCGGTCAGCGCCTGTATCATCAGTCGCGACATCACCCCACGCCTGCGGTGCGTGGCTCGCGTGGTCACGTCGGACACGCCGGCCAGCGCGAGCCGGCCGCCCGGCACGTTCATGTCGAAGTAGTGGCATGTCACAGTACCCACGATATCGCCGCGATCGTAGGCAGCCAGAGTCCGCGACTTCGCCCTCTCCACGATAGACGCCTCCAGCCGAATGCTGTCTTCGTCCATGGGATCGCCGAATACGCGCCGCGTCGAGCGGATGTAGGCATAGAGCTCGTCCCGTGTGACGGGGCGGGTCTCAAGATCCATGGCAGCGTCCGATCACAGCCGCGTTCCCACGCCGCGCTCCGTGGCCCTGTCGTACACCGCCTTGGCTGCTGCGACGTCCCAGAGCGCCATGCCCAGCGACTTGAACAGCGTGACGTCCCGGTCGCTCGTGCGCCCAGGCACGCGCCCGGATACCACGTGGCAGAGTTCCCTGACACGCTCCCACAGCAGCGCGCCGCTCGCCGAGGCCATCATGAACTCGCCGCACTCTATGCGAGCTTGATCGGTGTCGTCCGCGACGATCACGTCGGCGTGCCTGATAGTGGACTCGTCCAGCTCGGTGGCGTAGGGATGCGCGCCGCCCGCGGCGGACACGTGCGTACCCTCTTGCAGCCAATCGCCTCGGAACACCGGGGTCGTAGAGGTGGTGATGGTGGCGACCACGTCGGCATCGCGCACCGCCAGTTCCGGCGAGTCGACAGCCTCCACGGCAATTCCGAGCTTCGCCGTCATGCGCTCGGCGAGAGCGGCCCTGTTCTGGGGCGTGGGGCTGTACACGCGGACTAGCTCTATGGGGCGAACCGCGCAGAGTGCCTCCAACTGGCTGGCTGCCTGCAGGCCGCTGCCGAGCAGGGCGACGACCGAGGCGCCTTCGTTGGCCATGTGCCGCGCCGCCACGCCGCTGGCCGCTCCAGTGCGAAGCTGCCCGAGGCGGTTGGCCTCCATGATGCTGAGAGGGGGACCGCCCTCCACGTCGTACAGGTAGACGAAGAATCGGCCCGATCCGCCGACGATGGCGTAGGTTTTGAAACCGCACACGCCCAGACCGTAGGCGGCTGCCTGCATCCAAGCCTGGTACGCGCCGGGGCCGGCGTAGTCATGGCCGCGGGGCCTGTTTGCCGCATCACCGTGGGCCTGCAGCCGCAATACCTGCTCGACTACGGAGATGGCCTCCTCAACGCTGAGGAGCCCGCCGACGTCCGCGTCGGTCAGAAATAGCGTCGTGATGGCACGGCTCGTCATCTTGCCACAGGGGCGTTCGATTAGACTCGAACGGCCACTATGCCAAGCCAGTTTCGGGGTACGTACTCCAGCTTCATCTCTTCGAACGTCTGGTGCACCCCACGCTTCAGCGCGGCGCTCGCCTTGTCCAGAGGGACGCCAGGCATGGTGCCGACAATGAAGTCCTCGAAGTCGCTGATGTCGAGCCAGCCCTCGATGGGAACGTTCACGGTGTCGATTTCCTGCCTCACCACCATGAAACCGTGGCCCTCCACCAGCTCGCGGTACTGGTCGGCGGTGAGCTGCCTGCGCGACTCGACCTTCGCGGACCTGACCGGAGAAAGACCAAAATCGCGGCGGAGCACCCTGGCGGACTTGAACATCCACTTGCGGTAGAAGCCGAGGGACTCGGGGAGCTGGCCGCCGTCGAAGAACGAGGTGTTGAAGGCGAACTTGCCGCCCGGCTTCAGCGACCTCGAAATCTCCTGTACGATCATGTCCTTGTCGGGCATATAGTGTATGGCGTTGCATAAGAACACCGTGTCCACGGACTCTTTCACCGCCTCGGAAAACCTCTCCACGCCGCTGTGGACAAAGTCGACGGCCGCATCGTAGGCGCCCACCAGGTCGTCCATTGCCTGCTTCAGCGCCGCCGCGGACTGGTCGATGCCTATAACCATCGAGTCCCGCGCGCCCATGAGTCTCTCCAGGATCAGCTGCGTGACGCCACCTGTGCCGCAGGCGAGGTCGACGATGCGCTGCTCGGAGCCGACGTCCGCCATATCGACCAGGCGCGCGTTCAGCGCCGAGTAGAATTCGTTGTTGGAAAACTTGCTGAAGCCGAAATCTTGACTCGCCATGGGCTTCTCCTTGCGGGTAACAGGGAGCGCGAAACCCGCGCACTGCGCCACACACGTTCAGGGCGAGCGTGCCCAAAGCACAGGAAGAGACGAACTCTCTAAGGGGCACTTGCCCAAGCAGAGTATAACCCAAAAGTATGTAAAAGGCCAACGCGGGCCACGAACAGGGTCTTTTCATTATCGGGAAATGTCATTCTGAGCCGAAGGCGAAGAATCTAAAATCACTCGACACGGACTCGGCTCTAGTATGAAGAAGGGGATGCAGGCAAGGACTTTAGACCCTTCGGCTACGCTCAGGGTGAAAATGAAAAGACCCTGGGGCCACGAATCGCCAAGACCCAGCCAGTGGCCACCGGCGTGACCTCTTTGCGGCCGAACTGGAAGCGGGACGCGCGTCCAATAACCGCTCACTTGCCGCCATGATATACTTGCCCGCATCAGCCAAAGTGGTCACCAGGCCGCGAGCGCACCCTCACGAAGCAATCACGCAAGGAGTGGACACATGACGGTCCTCAGAAGCCTGTTGTTCGTTCCAGGCAATCGCGCCAATATGCTGGAAAGGGCCTCCGGACTTCGCCCGGACGCCTTCATTCCCGACATGGAAGACTCCGTGCCCACCGACGAGAAGGAGAACGCCCGCGCAGTTACGGCGTCGTTTCTGCCGCGGATGCGAGAGACGGGCGCGCTGGTCGTACCGAGGGTTAACTCGCTCGATACCGGCCTGTTCGCCGACGACCTCACGGCGGTGGTTGGCCCCGACATCGACGGCATTTCCGTTGGCAAGATCCAGTCGGCGGCGGACATCGCGCAGGTGTCCAGCATAATCGAGGGGTTGGAGCGCAGCGCGGGAGTGGACGTCGGGTCGGTTATGCTCATCCCCTGGATCGAGTCCGCAATGGCCATTGTGAACGCCTACGAGATCTGCGCCGCCTCGCCGCGGGTGGTGGCGGTCGCGTTCGGCGCCGAGGACTTCACCAACGACATGGCCATCGAGCGCACGCAGGACGGCTCCGAGGTCGACTACCCGCGCAAGGTGATCTGCATCGCCGCCAGGGCCGCCGGAGTGCTGGCCCTTGACACGCCGTACTTCGGCTTCCGCGACCCGGACGGGCTGCGCGAGAACTCGCAGCAGGCGAGGCGTTACGGTTTCAAGGGCAAGTTCGCGATTCACCCCGCGCAGATAGACATTATCAACGAGGCGTTCTCACCGTCGCCCGAAGAAGTCCAGCACGCCCGCCGCGTGGTCGCAGCATTCGAAGAGGCCGAGCGCAACGGCAGGGGTTCCACCTCGCTCGATGGCCAGGTGATAGACGTGCCGGTCGTCCGACGCGCCCGCCAGCTCCTCGAGTTGGCCGAGAGTGCCCCGGCGGGCGACTAGCGGGCGAAGGGCGGCGTGCCCAAAAGTATCCCCTTCCACAATCTGGTAGAATACCTCCATGATCACCGATAGATTCATGCGCCCGTTTCGGGACCTGCGCATCTCCGTAACCGACAGGTGCAACTTCCGCTGCACCTACTGTATGCCGGCGGAGATTTACGGCGAGCGCTACCAGTTCCTGCCGAAGTCCCAGCTCCTGACGTTCGAGGAAATCGAGCGGCTCACGCGCGTGTTCGTCGGCCTCGGCGCGCGCAAGGTGCGGCTGACCGGCGGCGAGCCTCTGGTGCGCAACGAGGTGGAAAAACTGGTCGAGCAGCTGGCGCGGGTGGATGGCGTGGACGACCTGACGATGACGACCAACGCCTACCTTCTGCCGCAGAAGGCACAGACGCTCAGGGAAGCGGGCCTTGGCAGAATCACGGTGAGCCTCGACACACTGGACGACGAGGTGTTCCGGCACATGAACGGGCGTGGCTTCGGCGTCGAGCGCGTGCTGGAGGGCATCGAGGCCGCGGAGCGCGCGGGCTTCCATCCCATCAAGGTGAACAGCGTCGTACAACGCGGCGTGAACGACCACACCATTGTCGACCTCGCCCGGTACTTTCGCGAGCGCGGACACATAATGCGCTTCATCGAGTACATGGACGTTGGCACGCTCAACGGCTGGCGCATGGACGACGTTGTGCCCGCGGACGAGATAGTGGCGCTGATAGACGCCAAAATGCCGCTCGTTCCGGTCGAGAGCAACTACCCTGGCGAGGTGGCATTGCGCTATCGCTATGCCGACGGCGAAGGCGAAATCGGCGTGATAGCTTCCGTCACCAAGCCGTTCTGCGGCGACTGCACGCGGCTCAGACTGTCGCCGGAGGGCCAGATTTTTACGTGCCTCTTCGGAAGCGCGGGCACCGACCTGCGCGGCCCGCTGCGGGACGGCGCGACCGACGAGGAGTTGGCGTCGCTCGCAGGCGGCGTATGGCGCGTGCGCGAGGACCGGTACTCCGAGGAGCGCTCCTCACTCACGGAGACAATGCGCAGCCGTGAGAAGGTGGAGATGTACAAGATAGGCGGATAGGCGGCAGCGCCCCCGCCAAGCGATACAGGTCTGACCTTGATAGAAATCTACACAGACGGCTCAGCGCTGGACAATCCCGGTCCCGGCGGCTGGGCCGCCATCTTGATGGACGGCTCGGTTACCTCCCACGTCAGCGGCGGAGAGCGGCGCACCACCAACAACCGCATGGAGATTACGGCCGCGATCAAGGGCTTGGAGTCGGTCCCGGAGGGAGAGTCCGTCAAGATATTCTCCGACAGCCAGTACGTGGTCAACACGATGACGCGCAACTGGAAGCGCAGGGCCAACACGGACCTGTGGGCCAAGCTTGACGCCGAGGTCGCAAGGCACGACGTCAAGTGGGAGTGGGTGCGCGGCCACGTCGGCAATCATTACAACGAGGAGGCCGACAGGCTGGCGGTGGAGGAGGCGAAAAAACAGGCCGGCGCCGGTTCTAGCCCGCACATCAGGGAGGCCCCACATTCGCCATACGCGACGCCCGCGCCCCAGCCGAGGCTGACCCACCTGGACGAATCGGGCGCGGCTCGGATGGTCGACGTTGGCGCGAAGCCGGAGACGCAGCGCGTGGCCGTGGCCCGGGGCCGCGTGCAGATGGCCGACGATACCCTTCGGCTCATCCGGTCCGACGGATTCGAAAAGGGAGACGTGATCGGCATCGCCCGGGTGGCGGGGATCATGGCCGCTAAGCAGGTGCCGCAACTGATACCGCTGTGCCACGCCATACCGCTGGACGGCGTGGACGTCGAGTTCTCGTTCGATGCCGAAGCCGGCCGGGTGAACATCGAGGCGACAGCCCGCACGACAGCAAAGACGGGCGTCGAGATGGAGGCGCTGACGGCGGTGACCATCGCGGCGCTCACGATCTACGACATGTGCAAGTCCGCGGACCGCGGAATGCGAATCGAGGGCGTTCGCCTCGTGCGCAAGAGCGGCGGCAGAAGCGGCGATTTCACTGCGGAGTAGCAGGGAGTGACGCGGCGTGGCAACGCCTGGCGCGGAGTCTCACAGTCCCGCCCAGCGTCTCGAGGAAGAACCGGCAAATTGGTTGGCGATTTCCTGGCACGGCGCTTCAGCCGAGGGCCGGCCCCTGCCGCGGTCGTGTTGGGCCTGGGCAATCCGGGCAAAGAGTACGAGAACACACGACACAACGCCGGGTTCTGGTACATGGACCGCCTGGCTTCCGAGTTCTCAATCAAGTTCCAGCGGCGCAATCCCCACGCGCTAACCGGCGAGGGCAACGTCGATGGCCTACGAGTCGCGTTAGCCAAGCCCCGCACCTACGTCAACCTCAGCGGGCAGGCGGCCACATACCTGCTCGCGCGGTACAGGGTGCCCCCGTCCTCGCTGCTGGTCGTGTACGACGACATAGCGCTGCCTCCCGGCAAGCTGAGGCTGCGCCCCAGCGGCAGCGCGGGCGGCCACAACGGCATAAGGTCAATCATTGCCGCACTGGGCACACAGGACTTCCCCAGGCTTCGCATCGGTGTCGGCAACGCCGTCCGCGGCGCGGACCGTGTGAGCCACGTGCTCGGCAGGCTGCCCAGGAGCGAACGCGCGGCCGTCGACGACGCCCTGGAGCGAGCGGTGGAACTGCTGCCCTGCCTGCTGACCGAGGGCATCGAGACTGCAATGAACCGCTTCAACTGAGGTGGACTGAATGACCGCCGACCCCTGCGCTCGGCCCCGCCCCGCATCAGTTGCGCTGGCCTGCGCTGTCGCCCTGGCCGTGGTTGCGGCCGTGGCGTGCTCACTCGGAGGGTCGGAGTCCGCGGACGAGCTACCGGCTCAAGCCCGGCAGGCGTTGGCCACGCCCACGCCTGCCGCCGCGCCCGCTCCGACGCCGCGGGCGACCTCCCTTCCCGTCCCACCGGCGCAGGTGTTGACCATGCCCCCTCACGTGCGGCCGCCGGACCGCGACCTGCACGAGCTCGCGGCACGGCTGCGCCCCAGCGTGGGCGGCGAGCTGGCGCGTACCGCGACTACCACGCCGCCGTCGCGGCAGGTTGGAAACACCGACACATTCTGGATAAGCGACGAAGTGGACGACGAGCCAATCTCATACGCCATCGAGGCCAGCGTCGCCGTCGTGACCGAGCACGCCTACTGGTACGTGGACGTCAACGCCGACATCTCCACAGCTGCGTTGTCCAGGGCGGCGGCGGAGTTCGAGGAGCGAGTTCATCCGCTGCTGACGATCGCCACGGGCGACGTCTGGAACCCTGGAGTCGACAACGACCCCCGCTTTACGGTGCTTCACACGCCGCTCGCCTCGGCCGCCGGCTACTACGGCTCGCGCGACGAGTACACGAAGGCGACCCACCCCAGAAGCAACGAGCGCGAGATGATATACATGAACTCCGACATCGAACCCGGCACCGAGGTGTACTTGGGGGTGCTGACGCACGAGTTCCAGCACGCCGTGAGCTGGAACCAGGACGGCGGCGAGGAGTCCTGGATTAACGAAGGGCTGGCCGAATACGCCACCCACCAGGCGGGCTACGCCGAATCGTTCGTGGGCAGATTTCTTCTGTCCCCGGGCACGCAGCTCAATTTCTGGCCCGACTCAGGGAGGGCTACCGTGCCCCACTATGGAGCCGCCGAGCTGTTCGTCAACTACCTGGCCGACCACTACGGCGGCTACGACGGCGTCGGGCGAATGTATCGGCTGTCCGAGGACGGCGAGGAAGGCGTGGACACATACATGGCCCAGTTCGGCCTGCGCTTCGAGGACGTGTTCCGAGATTGGGTTGTCGCCAACTACCTCGACGCAGATGAGGGCACCTACGGCTACCCCTCGCGTGACGTCCGCACGCTGAGAGTGTCCACCATTGCCGGATTCGGCGACCGCGAGGGGACCCTCGCCCAGTTCTCGTCCCGCTACTTCGAGCTGCGCCTCAACGATGGAGGAGCGCGCATACGTTTCGAGGGACATCCCACAGTGCGGCAGACGGCGGCGGACTGCCGCACCGGAAGCCGCTGCTGGTGGAGCAACCGCGGTGACTCCGTGGACTCGACCCTGACGCGGGAGTTTGACCTGACAGGGCTGGAAGCCGCGACACTGGAGTTCTGGGCATGGTTCGACATAGAGGAGGGGTGGGACTACGCCTACGTCCAGGCCTCTGATGACGGCGGGCGAACGTGGAGCATTCTCGAGGGCGCCCACAGCACGACTACCGACCCTGTCGGCAACAGCTACGGCCCCGGCTACACCGGCTCCAGCGACGGCTGGGTCAGTGAGGAGCTGGACCTTACGCTCTACGCGGGCGGCAAGGTGCTGGTGCGGTTCGAGTACGTGACGGACGACGCGGTGTACCTCGACGGCCTGCTCATCGACGACCTGGGTATACCTGAACTGGGCTACCGTGACGACGCCGAGCGGGAAGGCGCGTGGGACGCGCGGGGGTTCGCTCTAATCGACAACACTCTGCCCCAGTCGTACATGGTGCAGATAATCGAGATTTCGGCGGAAGGCCCGGCCACCGTGCGGCAGTTGCCGTTGGACTCGGGCCGGACCGGGGAGGCCGTGGTGCGTGGCTTCGGAACGCGAATCGAACGAGCCGTCGTAGTCGTGTCACCGTCCACGCGCCACACCCACCAGCGGGCGAGCTACCGGCTCGCTGTCGAACCCGCGCCGTGAGCGCGCGGCTGCCAATCCCCTCTCCCTCGATGTGAGAGGGGGTTGGCCTACCGCCCCTACGAGCCGTTCGCCTCGCGCAGGGCGTCGAGCACCGCCGCGGGGTTCATCGGCAGGCTGGTCAGCCTGGACCCTGTCGCTCGGTAGATGGCGTTTGCTACGGCCGCCATAGGCGGAACTATGCTCACCTCGCCCACTCCCCTGACGCCGAACGGGTGCAGCGGATTCGCCACTTCCACGATAACGGTGTCGATCATGGGGAGGTCCAGCGACGTGGGCATGCGGTAGTCCAGGAAGGTCGCGTTCTGCATCCGGCCGTCATCGCCCATGAAATACTCTTCGTTGAGCGCCCAGCCTATTCCCTGCACCACGCCGCCCTGAATCTGTCCCTCGACGTAGCTGGGGTGAACGGCCTTGCCGGCGTCCTGCAACGCGGTGTAGCGCAGAATGGTCACCTTGCCGGTGTCCGGGTCGACCTCGACGTCCACCACGTGCGTGGCGAACGCGCTGCCGGCGCCCTTCGGGTCGAGGTTCGCGCTGCCGACGACTGGTCCGCCTGTGTCCGGCAGCAGCCCGGCGAGCTGACTGAAGTCCATGCTGAGCTCGGGGTCGGACTGGTGCCGAAACACGCCGTCCTCGAGGTCCACCTGGTCCGGTGTGGTCTCCCAAAGCAGCGCCGCCCGCTCGATCATCTGGCGCTTCACGTCCATCGCCGCTTCGTAGCACGCCCAGCCCGTCTTGAACGCGACGCCGCTGCCGCCTGTCATCGAGGTGTAGCCTATCGAGTCGGTGTCCCCTACCTGCGGGTTCACGTCCTCCACGGGGATGCCGAGCACCTCCGCGAACTGCTGGGCCGACGCGGGCCGGCTGCCCCCGATGTCGACCGAGCCGATGGTCAGGTTGACCGTGCCGTTGTAGTTGACATTAGCGGTGGCGCAGGCAGCGCCGGCGCCATTGACCCAGAAGCCGGAGGCGACGCCGCGCCCGCGGTACGGGCCGGAAAGCTCGGCCCCGTAGTGGTCGTGGTCCCTGGCGGCCTGGGCGGTCTCCACGCAGCCGATGACCGGATTGACCAGGCCGTTGGCCCGCCGTGTGCCCTCTTTGGCGGCGTTGACGATGCGGAATTCCAGCGGGTCTATGGACAGCTTCTCGCAGAGCTCGTCGACAACCGTCTCGGCGGCGAACGCCGCGCCCGGCGCTCCCGGCGCGCGGTAGGCGGTGGTCTTGGGCTTGTTGTTGACCACGTCGTAGCCGTCGATGAGGATGTTCTCCACGTCGTAGGGGGAGAATATGCACATGGAGGCCGCACCCACGGGGGACCCGGGGAAAGCGCCGGCCTCGTACATCAGCTCCGCCCGCGCGGCGGTCAGGCGTCCGTCGTTGGTGGCGCCCATCTTGACCTTCATGTACGAGCCGGACGTCGGCCCCGAACCCTCGAGCACGTCCGCGCGGCTCATTGTGACCTTCACCGGCTGCCCCGACTGCCTTGACAGCGCGGCGGCCACCGGCTCGACGTATATTGTAGTCTTGCCTCCGAAGCCTCCGCCTATCTCCATCGGCACCACCTTGACGTCCGAGTAGGGTATGCCGAGTACGCCCGCCGTGCGGTCTCTGATGGCGAAGTGCCCCTGCGAGCTGCACCAGATGGTCAGCCGGTTGTTCGACGCGGTCCACCACGCGGTGGCGGTGTGCGGCTCGATGTAACCCTGGTGGACGGTCTTGGTGCGGTATTCTCGCTCGACGACAACGTCGGCCTTGCGGAAGCCCTCTTCGATGTCGCCCTGCTGAAGCTGGTTGTGGCTCGCCACGTTGCCGCTGTACTTCTCGTGGAGTTGCGGCGCGCCGGGAGTCATCGCCGCCTCTACGTCCGTGACAGCTGGCAGCACTTCGTACTCGACGTCGATAAGCGTGAGCGCCTCCTCCGCGGCGTGTGCGCTGGTCGCGGCGAGCGCGGCGACGGCGTGGCCCTTATACAGGGCCTTCTCGCCGGCGAGAACGTTGTTGCTCAGCTCCCTGCCGTTCGGCTTCGGGCCTGGCCCCATGGCCACAGGGCCGTTGGGGAGCGTGGGCAGATCGGCGCTCGTCACCACTGCCCTTACCTCAGGATGCGCCCGCGCCCGGCTGGTGTCTATCTTGAGTATCTTCGCGTGGGCATGGGGGCTACGCAGCACCTTGCCATGCAGCAGCCCCGGCAGGTCCACGTCGGCGCCGTACAGCGCCCTGCCGGTCACCTTGTCGTAACCGTCGTGCCGAATCGGGCGTTTGCCGACAACGTTGAATTCCTGGTTGGAGAGCACGATGTTGGATGTCATCGGGGCATTACCTCCGGGTGAAAGGGCTTGGGCGCCCACATTGTAGCACAAGCCTAACGGGGCTTGGCGGGGCTTGGCAATACGAGCTTTTGGATGGTATACTTGCCGCCGCCTACGACACGAGGCGGAAAGTGAGGAAGACACGTTGGAACAAAACGGTTGGCCCGAATGCCAGGACTGCGGCCAAGGCAGCCTGCTGCCCCTGAGTGACTTTGGAAGCCAGGGAGCGCCCATCCATTACAAGGCCTGGGTGTGCAGTAACCCCACCTGCGGATTCAACATCAAGATCCGCAACGGCGACGTTTACCTCAACGAGCCTATCGCCAGCGGCGCGATGCACGCGCCCAGGATGCGATAGCCTCCCCACACACCACACGCAGCGCGGGCAAACCGGACCCACGTTGTACAGTCCTTCGGCGGCGGACCGCCGCCGAAGGAGCGAGCAGTTCGACTATGGAAGAACGCAATCCGGCCCCCGCGCGCCTGCGCCGCCTGTCCACGCTCGTTACCGCCCTCGGTGTTGCCATGCTCGCCGTGGGCGCGCTCCTTCTCGCCGCGGTTGGCGCGTATTACGCTCTGGGGCTCTACTCGACGTCGCAGCTGGACAAGCTGAACGCTTCGTTCGAGGGCGCGCCCTCGCTGCCGCAGATTAGCGCAAGCGTCGCCCGTGCGAGCGAATCGCAGGTCTCCCCCGCCAACGCCGCTCCGGAGCGGCCAGGTCCGCAGACCCAGCTCCCCCTGTATCAGTACGACGACACGACTTCACCGGTCGGCAGCTTCGTCGAGTCCTCGCGGTCGGACGTCCAGGCGGAGATTTCTGCCGCACCCGACGCCTCGCCCGTAGGATTCGCCGGAGTGCGCAGCTACGCCTCGTTCCCAACGACACAGGTCCACCCGAAGTACTGGCATCAGCCAATGTGGGCCGGCACCGACGCCTATACGGCGCTCGACACCAGCGCGACCGATGGCTTCATGCCCGCATCCGAGTTGGAGCGCGCGTCGAAGGGTTCCAACGCCCCGGCGCTGAGGTTGACAATTCCGGCCATAGGTGTCACGTCCGACGTCAGCGAGCTGGCACTGCTCGACCTCGGCGACAGGCTCAGGTACGAGACGCCGAACCAGGTGGTCGGCCACATACCAGGCACCGCAAATCCGGGCGAGCTGGGCAACGGCTGGTTCTTCGGCCACCTCGAAAGCCCTGTGCGCGGAGAGGGAAACGTCTTCAACCGGCTACCCGAGCTTTCCCGGCTGCTCACCAACGGCGATCACGTGTACGTGAGCGTTGCCAGCGACGGCGGCGTGTACCTGTACCAGGTCGTCGAGTCCCGCGTCGTACACCATACCGAACTGCGGCTGTACGACTCGACGGACGCGACCATAACCCTTGTTACGTGCGCCAACCGCCCCCTGTACGACTATCGCCAGGTAGTCACAGCCAAGCTGGTGGGCTTCCGGCCCGAGGGAGAGCTGAACTAGCCCGGCCCCGGACAGCCCGGCGCCATTTGCGCTGTACCGGAATCACCGGCCCACCGGGTGTCCCCTGAGCTCGTTCCTCATCGTGGTGATGAACCGCTTCGCGGGCGTG
This sequence comes from Dehalococcoidia bacterium, assembly GCA_965217705.1. Classification (GTDB taxonomy): domain Bacteria; phylum Chloroflexota; class Dehalococcoidia; order Lucifugimonadales; family CATOSD01; genus CATOSD01. The sequence continues at coordinate 1,491,009 of CBDCJA010000002.1, forward strand.
GACAGCGCCTTGCCCTCCAGCGCGACGATTCCGCCCTGGTCGACGGGCAGCAGGTTGGCCAGGCTCACCACGCCCAGGTCATGCTCATCCTCCGGCTCGATTGCCAGGCGCGGCCCCACCGATACGCCCATGCCGAGCGCCACGTACTTCTTGATCATGTCCATGCTGTCGAGCTCGAGCAACACCTCGTAATCGAGCGCGCGGCGGGTCAGCTCCCTCTCCAGGAACTCCCTCGTCTGCGATTCTCCACCCATCAGGATGAGCGGATACGGCGCAAGTTGCGCCAGCGACGCCAGTTCCTCCGAGAGCAGGGGGTGTCCCTTCGGGGCGATCAACACGTTCTCGTAGACGAAAAGCCCCTCGAACGCAAGGTCGTCGCTCCTCTCGGCGTGCTGCACGATCCCCATGTCCACCTCGCCGTCTCGCACCATCTGGAGCACGGCCGGCCTGGTGCCCGAACGCACGCGCAGGTGTGCGTGGGGATGGAGATCGAGGTAGGCCCTGACGACCCTCAGCAGCGTGTGAGGGATGATGTCGGGCGTGGAAGCGATGGACACCGGCCCGGACGCCTCGGCCGTCGAGGTGAGCGTAACGAGCGAGTCTACGCCCTCCACCAGCGGCATTGCCAGCTCCGCCAGCTTCTCGCCCGCGAGCGTCAGCATGATAGGGCGCTTCAGGCGGTCGAACAGGGTCATGCCCAGCTCCGCCTCCAGCTTGCGCACGTGGCTGGTTACGGTCGGCTGGCCCAGGTCCAGCCGCTCCGCCGCCTTCGACATGCTTCTCAGCCGCGCGGCCATGCAGAAGCTCCTCAGTTCGCGCAGTTCCATATCTGGGCCTCTCTCACCACTTAGTATTGTGAAACAACATTATCATTATAGTATTACATATCTTCTCAAGATACTGTGTTCGGTAATACACTTCAGACAGCAGAACGATTTACGGTGAACTAGCGGTAAGGGGATGGTCCCCAAAAGGAGGTACACATGCTGCTCAAGAGGTTCGTAGACATGGTTCGCCAGACGAAGCAGCCGGCCGGGTTCGATGGCTACCTGAACAGTGTCCACCAGCGCGGCCTGCCGGGAGAGCCGACGTACGAAGAGGCCAGGAGGGACTTTTTGAACTCCGCCAAGCAGGAGGCGGGGTTCTCGCTTCGCTAGCGTGGGGCCCAAGGCCCCAGCTACCCGATAGCTTCCCCTAGTGCGGCCAACATGATGTGCAAGGGCGCTCCTCATAGCGCGGAGCGCCTTTGTCATTTCGAGCGCAGCCGAGAAATCTGAAGCCGGCGCTCCGTATAGCGCGGGGCGCCTTTGTCATTTCGAGCGCAGCCGAGAAATCTGAAGCCGGCGCTCCGCTTCGCGCGGGGCACCCAGGGTCTTTTCATTATCGGGAAATGTCATTCTAAGCCGAAGGCGAAGAATCTAAAATCACTCGACACGGACTCGGCTCTAGTATGAAGAAGGGGATGCAGGCAAGGACTTTAGACCCTTCGGCTACGCTCAGGGTGAAAATGAAAAGACCCTGGCGGGGCACCCCTGTTGGCTTGTTGGGCACAGTGGGTCGTGCTAACCTCTACCCGCACACGACACTGGCAGATTGGTGAAAGCGTTGCTCAGAAGTCTATTCGGCAGAGACAAAGAGAAGGACAAGCAGAGGACGGAAGCAGCCCTCGCGAGAACCCGCCGCTCGTGGTTCGGCCAGGTGGCGACGCTGTTCCGGCGATCCAGCATCGACGACGACCTCTGGGACGAGCTAGAGGAGACCCTCATCCTCGGCGATGTGGGAGTCGCGACTACGCAGAAGATTCTCGACAGGCTGCGCGCACGGGTCAGGCAGGATTCCGTTTCCGATCCCGCGGTGGCCCTCGATCTGCTCAAGCAGGAGATCGCCCTGCTGCTTCATGCCAACGGGACCGCGCAGCCTATGGTTGCCGAGAAGCCGCCGCTGGCCCTGCTCGTGGTCGGCGTTAACGGCGTGGGCAAGACCACCAGCATCGCCAAGCTCGCCAGCGCCTTCCGCGAGGATGGCCGCAGCGTGCTGCTCGGCGCCGCCGACACCTTTCGCGCCGCGGCGATCGATCAGCTGCAGGAGTGGGGCCGCCGGCTGGACATCGACGTAGTGGCGCACCGGCCCGGCGCCGACCCGGCGTCCGTCGCGTTCGACACGCTGGGCGCGGCAAGGGCCCGCGGCATCGACGTGGTGATCATCGACACGGCGGGCCGCCTGCACACCAAGTCCAACCTCATGGAGGAGCTGAAGAAGATGCGGCGGGCGCTCTCGCGCCAGATCGGCGAGGAGTCCCAGCGCGTGCTGCTAACCCTGGACGCCACCACCGGCCAGAACGGCCTGTACCAGGCGCGCGCCTTCGTGGACGCCGTCAAGTGCGATGGCGTGTTCCTCGCGAAGCTCGACGGCACCGCCAAGGGCGGCATAGCCATCGCCGTCGCCGACGAACTGGGGCTGCCGGTGCTGTACGTGGGCACGGGCGAGAGCCCTGGCGACGTCGCGGCGTTCGACCCGCAGGCCTTCGCCGACGGCCTGTTCGCGGACTGACGCCCTCCGCTACGAGCGGAAGGACGCGATGCGGCGCGGCGTCAGTGCGAACACCACGGTGTCGGACGGCTCGTCGCGGTAGGACTCGGCGAATTCCCTGCCCTCCTCCTCACCGTAGTAGCGGCGCGCCATGCTCAGCGCCAGCTCGTACACCGAATCCCCCACCTCCCGCGCCGGGCCGTCCATCGTGACCGCCGCGTACGGCGGCTCGCGCCAATCGACGCAAAGGCTCGCGTACGGGTTGCGCTCCAGGTTGCGCCACTTCAGCGAGTCGCGGCCGGTGAACATGTAGGCCGCGCCGTCCTGCCACGAGTACCAGATAGGCGTCGCGCGAGGCCGGCCCTCGGCGTCCAGCGTGGTAATCACGCCCACCAGCGGGCGGGCTAGAAACTCGTCGATCTCGTCTCTCGTCATCGGGGGTGCGCCTCCTACTCTCGCGTGTGGCGGTAGCTTACCACAAGCCGCACGTCCTGAATGGCCGGAATGGCAATGCGTCCCCGCTCGCTAAGGCGCGTCCCCCGCCCCGCTTTGCGTATATAATTGAACCATGCTCGACGCTCTTTCGTGGCTGCTGGCGGTCCAGGTTATCGGCCTGGCCGCATTTCCGCTCGCCCACTTCCTGTTTCCAAGGCTTGCCGACAGGGGCTACAGCCTCAGCAAGCCTCTCGGCATCGTTCTCGTGGCGTACCTGTCCTGGGGGCTGAGCCAGGCGCGGGTTCTTCCAAGCACCGGGGCCACCATCGCAGTGCTGGTGCTGGCCCTGGTGTGCCTGTCGGGCTGGTGCGCCTGGAGGCAACGCCGCGAGCTGCTCGACTTCGCGTCGCGGGAGCGCGTCTCCATAATCGCGGCAGAGGCGCTGTTCCTCGGCGTGTTCGCCGCGTGGGCCATCTTCCGCTCCTTCGACCCTTCCATCGATCACACCGAGCAGCCGATGGACCTGATGTTCCTGAACGCCTCGATGCGCACCGAGACCGGGACGCCGGAGGACCTTTGGCTGAGCGGCCAGCCGGTGAGCTACTACTACTTCGGCTACTGGACGATGGGCGCACTCGCCCAGCTCGCCGGCGTTACGTCCGCCGTGGCGTACAACCTCGCGATGGCGCTCGTCCCCGCGCTCGCGGCGCTTGGCGTCGCGGGCGTGGCATACAACCTGGTGCGGGCCGAATCGGGCCGCCTGCCCGCCGCGCTCGCGGGCGGAGGCGTCGCGGCCCTGCTCGTGGTATTCGCGGGCAACCTCGCGGGCGTGTTCGAGTTCATGCACGCCAACGCGGTCGGCTCGGAGCGATTCTGGAACTGGATCGCCATCGACGGGCTGGGATGGCCCATCGAAAGCACCACGCAGTCGTGGCGGCCCGAAGAGAACTGGTGGTGGTTCCGCGCCACGCGGGTGATAAACACATTCACGGAGACCGGCGGCGGAATCGACTACACGATCCAGGAGTTCCCATTCTTCAGCTTCATGCTGGGAGACCTCCACCCGCACGTGATGTCGCTCCCGCTGGTGGCACTGTTCCTGGGCGCGGCGCTGAACTTCTATCTCACGCCCTACCCCGGACTGTTCTGGAATCACTGGCGGAGCGCGCTGGAAATTCTTGTCCTCGGCCTGCTGCTGGGGGCGTTGGCGTTTACGAACACGTGGGACCTGCCGGTGTTCTGGGCGCTGATCGCGTGCGCGGCGCTGTTGCGGGCCTACGCCTTCGGGCTGGGCCTGTCCTGGCCTGCGGTGCTGAGCGCGGGGGTGACGGCCCTGGTCGTGTTGGCACTGGCCCTGCTGCTCTTCCTGCCCTACTACCTGACGTTCAGGGCCGGCGTCGGCGGGATCGGCGCGGTGTCGTGGGCGTCATCGCGGCCGGTGCACCTGCTGGCCATCTGGGCGCCGTTGCTGGCCGGCGTCGCGCCGATGGTGGCCGTACTGTTTTGGCGGACGACGCTGACCACGGATTGGGTCCGCATGACCGTCGCGGCGCTCGTCGCGGGTCTCGCCCCGTTTGTCGTATGGGCCGCGCTCTACCTGGCCGACGACGGCGGCCTCGGCGGAGTCGCGGGCCGATTCATCCACGTGCTGCCGTTCGCGGCGCTGACCGGAATGGCGGTCTACTCGGCGCTCTGGCTCGCGCGCGAGAACGGTGGCGGCGCCGCGGCATTCGCCATGCTGGCCGCCGCGTTCGGGATGCTGCTGATAATGGGACCGGAGTTGCTGTACGTGGACGACTCCTTCGGACCGCCCAGCGAGCGGATGAATACCGTCTTCAAACTCTACTACCAGGCTTGGATAATTCTTGCCACGGTTTCCGGATTCGCAATATACTTCTGGGCGTCGCTCAGGGCCGCGCAGCGGCCTGGACGGCGCGCGCTGACGACGCTGTGGGCGTGCGTGTTCGCCGCGCTGCTGCTGGGCGCGCTCTACTACGCGCCCGCGGCGGCCGCGAGCAAGGCGGGGCCACCGGGCGGGCAGCGAACGCTGGACGGGCTGGCCTACCTGCGTTTAGGCAGCCCCGCGGAGTTCGAGGCCATAGAGTACCTGCGGGAGAACGCCGGGGACTCGGTAATGTTGGAGGCCGTGGGCGAATGGCACGACGCGGGGCTGATTTCGCGCGGCGCGGGCGTGCCGACGCCGCTGAACTGGCCCGGACACCAGGCGCAGTGGCGGGGGGCGTCGCCGCTCATCTCGGAGAGGGACATCGACGTCGAGCTGGCCTACCGGACGCTAGACGCCTCCGTGGCGCGTGGCATCCTCGACAAGTACGGGGCGGACCTCGTGTACTTCGGGTCGAGGGAGCGCAACAAGTACGGCGAGGAGGGCTTCGCAAAGTTTGCCGAGTTCATGGACGTCGCTTTCAGCCAGGGCGGCGTGTCGATCTACCGGCTGCCACAGGAGGAGCGATGATCCACCGACGGGAGGAGCGTCCCGAGGGGGAGCATAGTCTACAGGGGTTCGCTTGGAACACGTCAACAACATAGACGGCGAGCCGAACACCGCGCCGCGACGGGAGGCGTCGGAGCAGGGCGACCTCGTGGACTCGCCGCCGGACGGCGACGCCGAGAACGAGCGCGCGCCAGATTCCACCGATGCACGGCAGGAAGAGTCGGGCGAGATCGACATCACGCCCTCCGCGGAAGCACCACCGGAGGAGCCTGCGCCGGCCGCCGCACTTCCGGTGCGGTGGTGGGAACTTGCCGCCTACGCCGCATTGCTGCTCGCGGCGGCCGTTAGCCGGCTGTGGGACCTGGGTTCGCGGGCGGTACACCACGACGAGAGTCTCCACGCCTACTACTCATGGATCCTTTCCAACGGCTCCGGCTATACGCACGACCCGATGATGCACGGGCCGTTCCAGTTCGAGGCGACCGCCGCGGTGTTCCTTGTGCTGGGCGACAGCGACTACACGTCGCGCCTGGTGTACGCCGTGGCCGGCATCGCGCTTGTAGCAATGCCCTTCCTGCTGCGCCGGCGCATGGGCAGGCTGGGCGCCCTGTTCGCGTCCGCCATGCTGGCCGCGTCCCCCGCGATGCTGTACTTCAGCCGCTTCTCGCGCAACGACATACTCATGGCAGTCTGGACGCTCGGACTGGTGGCTTGCGCCTGGCGCTACATAGACGAGGGCAAGAACCGCTATCTCTACGCCGCGGCCGCTCTGCTGGCTCTCGCGTTCGCCACAAAGGAGACGGCGTTCATCATCTCGGCAGTATTCGGCACTTTCCTGCTCGCCAGGCTCGTACTGCCGGGGCTGGCGCACATGGAAGTGCCCACCGCGGACGGCCGGACCCCCATGCCGCGCGCGCTGTGGACTCTGGCCCGGGGAATCTGGCGCGCCATCGGGAGGTCTCGCAACGTGTTGGGCACCCGCGAGGGAACGCTGCTGGTGCTGCTGGCGACGCTGACGCTGCCACAGTGGGCCGCGACGGCCGGGCTGCTGCAGGGCACCCGGCTACTGCAAGGCAGCGGCCTGGTGCTCGCCAGCCCGGTGGGGTCTCCTGCCATCGGCGCCCCCACCGGCGGAGGCTTGGTAATTGCCGCCCTTCTGGTCGCGGCGCTGCTGGGGGTGTCGGTCTACGCGGGCGTACGGTGGAGGTGGCCCGTGTGGTGGCGCTGCGCGGCCATCTTCTACCTGCTATGGACGCTGTTGTACTCCACGTTCCTGACGAACCCGGGCGGCCTCCTCACGGGAGTCTGGAGGTCGCTGGGATACTGGATAGTGCAGCAGGACGTGGCGCGCGGCAACCAACCCTGGCACTACTACTTCGTCATCACGTCGCTCTACGAGTTTCTACCGCTGCTCTTGGCGCTGGTGGCCGGCGCCTACTTCTTCATTCGCCTGGTTATGGCGCTTTTCGGCGGTGCGAAGTATGACATCCGCCGCGAGGCATTCACCTGGTTCCTTCTCCTATGGTCGGTCGCGACCTTCGGCGCCTACACCGTCGCTGCCGAGAAGATGCCCTGGCTGCTCGTGAACGTGACGCTGCCGCTGATCTTCGTCGCGGGCAAGTTCCTGGGCGAGGTGGTCGAGGCGATCAACTGGCGATGGCTGATGCGCAGCGGGGCCGTGTCCCTGGCCGTCGGCGTTCCGCTGTCGCTGTGGCTGCTCTGGCAGCTCGCCTTCTTCGGCGTCGGCGAAGGCTCGGCCTCCGGCCCGGTCGCGCTCTCGCTGATCGTAGCGGGGCTTTTCGCCCTGGCGGGAGCGGGCGTATTCTTCGCCAGGCGGTACGGATGGCGGGCGTCGGCGACGTTCGCGCTGCTGCCCCTGGTCGCGGTGCTGCTGGTGCTGACGGTGCGCACGGGCGCGCGGGCGACCTACGACAACGGCGACGTGCCGGTGGAAATGCTGGTGTACACGCAAACGTCCCCCGACGTGCCCCGGCTGCTCGGCGAGCTGGAGCGCGCAGGCACCGGCCAGACCATCGCCATCGACGCCACCAGCGGGTTCAGCTGGCCGTGGGTGTGGTACCTGAGAGGCCGCGAGAGGGTGAACTTCGTCGAGTTCGAGCCGGAACAGGTGGACGGGCCGGACAGGCCGCCCGTCGTGGTGGTGCACCGCAACAACAGGACACACGTCAACGACACCCTCGAGTCCGCCGACTACCGGGAGGCGCAGCGCGTCCGCCATCGCTGGTGGTTCCCCGAGACGACCTACCGAGGACTGACGCCCGGCAAGATCATCGGCTCGCTCGCGGACAGGGAGGCGTGGCGCAGGGCGATGGACTACTTTATGCACAGGGAAGGCGTGCGCGACCAATTGGGCAGCGAGGACTCCTATCTGTACGTAGCCCGCGATCTGCCCATCGAGTACAGGGCGGAGCAGTAGCCAACCCATGTTGAGCAACGGCAAGTTGTGGATAGGACTGGGCCTGAGCGTCGCGCTCCTCGGCATTTTCCTGCTTACCGTCGACTTGCGCCGCCTGTGGAGCGAGTTGGCCGGCGCAAACTACTGGTATCTCGGACCCGCCGTGGCCATGTACTTCGTTTCGCTTCTCTTCCGCACGTTGCGATGGAAGCTGATGCTCGGCCATATCCGAAGCATACCGGTACGCCGGCTATTCCCGGTGGTGGTCGTGGGATACATGGCCAACAACCTGCTGCCCATGCGGCTGGGCGAGTTGGTGCGCAGCTATTACGTCGGGGAGCGCGAGCACATCAGCAAGACGTCGGCGCTGGTGACCGTTCTGATCGAGCGCGTTATGGACGCCCTGACGCTGCTCTTCTTCATCGCAGCAATCGCCGCTGTCGTGCCACTGTCGGACGTGGTCGAGGCGATGGGCGAAAGCGCGAGGATAGCCTGGCCGCTGTTCGTCGTCGGGCTGGGCGCGCTGTTCATCGGCGCGTTCGGCGCGCTGTTGCTCTTCGCGTTCCAGCCGGCGTGGACTAGGGCGCTCGGCCTGGCCGTCATCCGGCCGCTGCCCGCACGCTTTGCTGCCAGGCTGGAGGGCCTGCTGGACATGTTCATGGTGGGACTTCTGCCTCTTCGCAGCCCGCAAAAGCTGGCCGGGCTGTTCGCGCTCTCGGTGCCGATATGGCTGTTCGAGGCGGGGTTGTTCTTCTTTGTGGGATTCGCGTTCGGACTCGACGGCCTCTACGCGAACCTCGCGGACCTGGCGATTGCGGTGGTGTTGGTCACCGCAGTCGCCAACATCGGCAGCTCCATCCCGTCCGCGCCGGGCGGAATCGGCCTGTTCGAGATTCTCGCGAGGGAGACGCTTGTGCTGCTTCCGCTGGCCGTAGTGGACAAGTCGACAGCGGCGGGCTTCGCCGCTGTCTCGCACTTCGCCCTGCTCATGCCGACCATCGTGCTCGGCCAGGTATACCTGTGGACGAGCAACGTCACGCTGCACAGGCTATCCCGTGGCGGCGCTGCCACGGCGCGCGACGCCGCGGGCGCGCACGTCGCCGCCGGGCCGGACGAGGACGCCGCGCGATGAGGGTGGGCATCATCGGCGCGGGGGCTGCGGGACTCGCGGCCGCCTATCGGCTGGGCAGGAACGACCACGTCGCCGAAGTGTTCGAACGCGCCCCCTTCCTTGGCGGGCAGGCTTCCACGTTCGACGTGGGCGGCGCGAGGCTCGAACGCGGCTACCACCACTGGTTCACCAACGACACCGACATTATCGAGCTGGTCCAAGAGTTAGGCCTGGGCCACCAGATACGGTGGATCGATTCCACCGTGGGCACGCTGTACGACGGAAGGATATACGACTTCGTAACGCCCATGGACCTGCTCAGGTTTACGCCGCTGAGTCTGGCCGACCGGTTCCGCCTGGGCCTTGTGACGCTGTACCTGCAGCGCAAGAGGGACTGGCGCGGCTACGAGGGCGTTACCGCCGACGCATGGCTGCGCAAGTACGCGGGGCGGCGGCCCTACGAGGTGTTCTGGGGACCCATGCTGCGCGGCAAGTTCGGCGAGGCCCACTACGCCGAGGTCGGCATGCCTTGGGTGTGGGGCAAGGTGCAGACGCGAGTCGCGTCGCGGGGCAAGGGCATGGTCAAGGAGAAGCTTGGCTACCCCATCGGCAGCTTCGCCGAGATTTTCGAGAATCTGGCGCAGCGGATTGCCGAGCAGCGCGGAGCAGTGACCCTGGCGGCCTCAGTTGACCGCGTCGTGGTGGAAGACGGCGTCGCTCGGGGGCTGGAAGTGTCCTCCGGCGGCGGGCCCGCCCGGCGACGGGACTACGACGCCGTGATTGCCACTACCCCGTCGTACATCTTCCCGCGCATCGCGCCCGGGCTGCCGCCGGACTACCTGGCACGGCTGGCGGGCGTGGACTACATGGCCGCCGTGCTCATCGTGCTTGTGCTGCGCAGGCCGCTGTCCCGGATGTACTGGCTGAACGTCGCCGACCGGTCGATACCATTCGTCGGCGTGATCGAGCACACCAACCTGATAAGCCCGGAGCACTACGGCGGCAACCACGTGGTCTACCTTTCCAACTACCTGACCACCGACGACCCCATGTACCGGATGAGCCACGACGAGTTGATGGAGGCGTACCTGCCCCACCTGCGCAAGATAAACGCAGAGTTCGACCCCTCGTGGATTATCGAGAGCTACCACCACCGCGTCGACGCCGCGCAGCCAATCATCGGCGTCAACTACTCGTCCCGCATACCCTCGCACCGCACGCCGATAGGCCGGCTGTACCTGGCGAACACCACGCAGATATACCCAGAGGACCGCGGCACCAACTACAGCGTGCGCATGGGCAATGCGGTCGCCGACATGGTGATGGAAGACCTGGAGTAGCCCCTACCAGCCCACGGCGAAGCCGTCCGCGCGCGGCTCGCTGCCGCCGCGCAGCACGCCCGTATCGGGGTCGCGCTCTATCACCTGCCCGCTGCCGAACAGCAGTCCGTGGGGTTGTTCGACAAACACGCGGTGGCCGCGGGACGCAAGCCCCCGGATGGCGTCCGCCGGCGCGATGCTCTCGACGGCGACCCCCTGCTCAAGCTGAACGCTGAAGCGCGGCGCGTCCAGCGCGGCCTGCGGGTCCAGCCCGAAGTCGACCATGTTCACCAGCGTTTGCAGGTGGCCCTGCGCCTGCTGCATCGCCCCCATCACGCCGAAGCACAGCCACAGCTCGCCGTCTCTCGTCGCCATTCCGGGAATCAGCGTGTGGAACGGTCGCTTGCCCGGTTCGAGCGAGTTCGCGTGGTCCGCGTCCAGCGAGAACGACGCGCCGCGGTTGTGCAGCGCGATGCCCGTTCCCGGCACGACGATCCCCGATCCGAAACCCTGGAATACGCTGTTTATGAACGAGCAGGCATTGCCCTCGCCGTCAGCAGCCGCCACGTACACCGTGTCGGAGTGGACGGCGGCCGCCCCGGCAGGCGCCAACGCCATCGAGCGCTCGGCTGAGATTAGCCGCCTGCGCTCCTCCGCGTACTCCTTGGACAGCATTCGGTCTACCGGCACGTCGACCGCCGAGGGGTCCCCCACGTAGTGCAGCCCGTCCGCGAACGCCAGCCGCATGGACTCGATCATGTGATGGTAGGACTCGGCAGACCGGAAACCCATTCCCGGCAGGTCGAATCCCTCTACCAGGTTGAGCGCCATCAGCGCGTTCACGCCCTGGCTGTTCGGCGGGCACTCCCAGCACGTGACGCCACGGTAGTCAACGCTTACCGGCTCCACCCACTCCGGCCGATGCGCGGCCATATCGCTCGACGTGAGCCACCCGCCCATTTTCTGCACGTGATCGGCAATGCACTCGGCTAGCGGCCCCCTGTAGTAAGCCTCGGCGCCGCCCTCAGCGATGGCGCGCAGCGTGCCGGCGAGCTCGGGCAGGCGCACCACCTCGCCCGGCGCTGGTCCGCGTCCATCCAGCAGCAGCTCGGCTCCTGACGGGTGCTGGCGCAGCTTGGGAGCGTTCGCGCCCCAGTGGCCGCTGATGACCTCGGACACGGGGTATCCTCGCTCCGCGTACTCGATGGCCGGCGCAAGTACGTCCGACAGCGTCATCGTGCCGCAGCGCTCCAGCACGGCCTCCCAGCCGCCGACGCCGCCTGGCGTGGTGACGGAACAGGCGCTGGTCGGCGGAATCGCCGCCATGCCTTGCGCCAGCAGCTCGTCACGGGAAGCGGCATCCGGCGCGCGCCCGCTCGCGTTCAGCGCGAGCACGCGCTTCTCGTCGGCCAGCCAGACGAGCGCGAAGGCGTCGCCCCCGACGCCCGTGGAGTGCGGTTCGACCACGTTCAGCGCCGCCGCCGCCGCGACCGCCGCGTCCACCGCGTTGCCACCCTGCATCATCATCCGTGTGCCGGCCATCGCGGCCAGTGGCTGGGTCGTCGCCACCATGCCGTTACGCGCCACAAGGTTCGACCGCCGCGAACTGAAGTTCATCTACATTGCTCCTTTCGGTCGCCGCCGCTGCGTAACCTGGATGCGGCCGAGGCGCCTCTGAACCCACGCCAGCCGGACGTGCACGCACCTTCACGCTAAACGCGAAAGCCGCGCGAACGCGTCGTCCACGAACTGCCGGTGCCTCTCGCGCAGCTCCGATTCGTCCGCCGCTCGGCCCGGCACTGGCGCGGACGCCCATCCCTCGGCAATCGCGCCGAAGTTGGACGCGGCGACCAGCGCGGCGCACAGGTCCCAGTATAGCAGGCCAGTGTCGTCGACCCGCGCTGCGTCCAGGTACATACGGGTGAAGCCGGACATCGCGTCCCAGCCAAAGGCCCACAGCAGCTCCAGCCTGGCGTTCGCCAGATCAGATAGAGGATCGCCGATCTCCGCGTCCTCCCAATCGATCACGGCTGCCACCTCGCCTTGATTCCACAGCACGTTGCCGGGCCAGAAGTCGCCGTGCAGCAGCGCCGGACGGTTGCGGCCGGGCAGGAGCCACGCGGCCTGTAGCGCGTCCGAGATTCGGCGCTGGGACAGTGAGTCGCCCGCTTCGGCGGGAAGTTCTCGAAGCATCGCGGCCATCGAGTCGGCCTGTGAGGGCAGGAAGCCAAGGCCCGCGGCGCGCGGGTCCACGCCGTGGATGGCGGCGAGCGCGTCCGCCAGCCGGCGAAGGTAGACGTCGAGGTCAGGCGGCGCGAAGTCGGTCTCGCCCTTCACGCGCTCGATCACCACGAAGGGCGTGGGCCAGTCTTCGTCCGCCTCGCCCAGCAATACAGGCCTGGGCGCCGGCAAGCCCAGCCGAGCGGCGATGCCCAGCAAGCGGAACTCGCACTCCGCGACGCGGGGGTTCTGGCGCAGGTCACGCTCCCCATACCGGCGCACCACCACGCTCTCCGCGCAGCCGTGAGCGAGGCGCAGCTCCAGTTCGAGTGTAAGCGCGGAAGAGCCTCCCTCCATGCGCCGCCAGGCCGTCAGTCGTGCGCCCTCGCGAATTCGCGTCGCCAGGCGTTCGAGCCTATCCCGCACAGTTCGCGCCTCCGTGCCGCCGCTCGGCGTGGGAGCGTCGCGCCCAATTCCCGGCTAGCACGCCCCACGTCGAGTACACGACACTATAATATGTTCCCACACCAATGGGGCGCCCCTCGCCCCGACTGTACGAGGAGAGCCATGACTCAGTATGCCCTGGCGTCGGATCTTGGCGGCACCCACCTTCGAGTGGGACTTGTCGACCGCGACGGCAACGTGGTACACCGAAACTCGGTGCTGGCCGAGGCCTGGCGCGGACGGGACTATCTGCTGGACCTTTTCGTGCGGGAGTTGGAGGCCGCCGCGGCTCGCGTGGACCGGCGGGCGATAGTCGGCATCGGAGTGGCGCAGGCCGGCCCCACGAACTCGGAAGACGGCACCATGTACAACCCGCCCCACCTGCCGGGATGGGACGGCTTTTCGGCCAAGCCGACCTTCGAGCGGCGGCTTGGGCTGGTCTCCTCACACGCGAACGACGCCACCGCGGCGGCGCTGGCAGAGTACGCATACGGCACCGGCCGGGGAGCGCGTCACTTGCTGTTCATGGCCGTAGGCACCGGTATCGGGGGCGGCATCGTGATCGACGGAAGACTCTACACCGGCGCGCGGGGATTTGCCGGTGAAGTGGGCCACATATCCATCGATCACAGCGGCCCATTGTGCCCGTGCGGCAACCGGGGCTGCCTGGAGATGCTGGCGTCTGGCGGCGCGCTGGGACGCATTGCCAGGGAGCGGCTGGCGTCCGGAGAGAGCAGCTCAATCCTGGAATTCTCCGGGGGCGAGTTGGAGCGCGTTGCCGGCCCGGCGGTCGCAGACGCGGCCAGGTCCGGCGATGAGCTGGCGCTGTCGATCATGCGCGACGCGGGCACACATCTGGGCGTGGGCATTCTCGGCCTGCTCAACGCGCTCGACGTCGAGCGCGTGGTGCTCGGCGGGGGCGTGGTGGGAAGCATGGACCTGATGATGCCCTGGGCGATTCGCGCGATCGAGGAGCGCGCCATCGTGCCATACGAGCGAGGCGTACCGGTCGTGATATCGGAACTGGGAGACGACGCGGGACTACTGGGAGCTGCCGCGCTGGCGTTCGACGCCTACGACAGGGGTGCGCGGGCGCCGGGGCAGTGAGCGGCCGCCGTTCGGGGGAAACTCGTGGGACGTATGTTGAACACTACTGAAAACGGAAGCCCAGCGGGTCCTCGTCGAACTCGATGCTACGCAGGGAGGCCCTGGCCGCCTCCTCCATCGCCTCGTCGCTCAGCTTCATGCACTGGATCAGCGCCTGCTTGGCCAACACGCCCCCGATGGCGCCCATTGCGTGCACAGCCGAAAGCTGCACCTGGTCGTCCTCGTCCTTCACAAGCATTACAAGGTGGGGCACGCTCGTCTCGTCGCCAAGCTGTCCTATGGCGTTGGCCGCCTCGTAGCGAATTGCCGGGTCGTCGTCCTGGGCGTCGCGGAGCACGAACGGCAGCCATCGGCTATCCGAGCTTCGCCCCATGGCGTAGATCGCGCTCTGCTTCAGCTTCGGTTCGCCATCGTGATACGCCCACCGGATAATCTCGCCAACCTCAGGGGTGTCGAAGTGCGACACCGCCTCGATGGCGCGCCTTCTCACCTCCAGGCGCTCGCCGACATTTCCGATTACCGCAAGCAGCGCCGAGAGTATGCGTTCGCCGTCGCGCGCCATAAGCTTGCTGTCCCGCGCCATCGCCGCGAACTTGCCCAGCGATGCCGCAGCCGCGGCCTTCACCCTCGGCGACGGGTCCTTGTGGAGCAGCGCGATGAGCGGACGAATGCACACGCGGTCGTCAGAGTCCCACAGGCCGCGCGTCGCCTGCTCTCTTATGTGCGCGTCGGCGTCTGCCAGGCATGCGCGAAACACGTACACGAAGTCGAACTCCAGGTTGTCCTCGCTCAACTCGATCATGCGGGCCAGTATCTCACGCCTGCGGTCGACGCCCACTCCGTTCCACTCCGCATTGAACTCGGCGATCTCGTCCGACGTCAGGCCCGATAGCTGAAGCAGCCCGGAATGGCGCAGTGGTTTCGACTGGTCGGCCAGCTCTTTGAAGCAGCTTTGGATTGTCATCGGAAGCCTCCTTGGGAGGCACTCCCAGGGGCGGAAGCCCACTCGAGTGGTAAGTTTCGTCTGGAAAGGGGCGGCGCGTTCGTGCGGACCGCCCCTCCGTATTTCTAACCCGCGGAGCGCGCGGCACGCGCTGCTCGCTATTGTGAAGTTAAGGCGGTCAAATGCGGTTGTCAAGCGGATTCCCCGCCTCGAAATCGGAAAAGGAACCGGCGCCGCTTTCGCCTCCCCGCCACGTTCATGCCCTTCGCGCCAACCGACGATGCCTACGCCTGGAGCAGCCTCCTCGAAATCTCCCTGGCGTCGTCGAGCGTCTCGGCGAACTGGTCTTCCGGTATGCGCCGCAGGATTTTCAGGGCATGAAGGCTTTCCGCGGGCTGGCCGCTGAGGCCGAGAATTATGCAGGATGTATTCTCAGCAACTGCGGAATCTATCATCTGCTCGACGACGAGAGCGGCGCTGTCGTCGACGTACACGGTCTCGGAGAAGTCGAGAATAACGACCTCGTGATCTCTTATGTCAATGCTGAGGGTGTTTATCAGCCGAATGGAGGATGCGACGGTGAAACTGCCCCTCAGCGCCACCAGGCCGACGCGGGCGGAGAAGTCGTCCGCGTCCGGATCGCCATCCTGCAGGAAGGTCTGGTCGAGCAGCGGCACTGAGATTACGCTGTCCAGCTCCAGCCGCTCGAACTGGCGCGCGCTTGCCATTCCAGCGGTGATCAGGCCTATGGCTACGGCGGTGACCAGGTCGAGGAACACCGTCAGTCCCAGGGTTGTCACCATTACCACCAGGTGCTCTCTCTGCACGCGGTGGATGCGCGTGATGAAGCGCCAGTCGATTATGTCCCAGCCCACTTTCATCAGTATGCCCGCGAGCGCCGCGAGTGGTATCGTCTCCACGTACCTGCCCAGCCCCAGGACGAGAGCGAGCAGTATCCCGGCCCGCACCACGCCTGAGACCTGTGTGCGGCCGCCGGCCCTCAGGTTGACCACGGTGCCCAGGGTGGCCCCGGCGCCCGGCAACGCCCAGAAGAACCCCGCCACCATGTTGGCGATGCCCTGGCCCATCAGTTCCCTGTTGGGGTTGTGCCGCGTGCGGGTCATCGAGTCGGCCACTAGTGAGGTGAGAAGGCTGTCTATGGAGCCGAGCAACGCGATGGCCAGGGCCGGCTGCACCGCGCTCACGATGGCGTCGACAGACAGGTATGGCAGCTGGAGGCTCGGCAGGCCGGTTGGCACTTCGCCGATAGTGGGCGAGTCGGTCAGCCAGAATACGCCCACCAGAGTGCCTACTGTTAACGCCGCCAGGGTTGCAGGCAAGAACCTCCCAAGCCTGCCCGGCCATAAGACGCCCACCGCGAGGGTCACTACGGCTATAGCCAGCGCGCTGTAGTTGACGTTTGCAAGGGCGTCGGGCAACTTGCCGATAACCACCGGCGGACCGGCCGCCGCGATGGGCGCACCGAGGAAGGGCAGGGTTTGCATGACGATGATGATCACACCTATCCCCGACATGAACCCCGATATCACCGAGTAGGGGGTGAACGACACGAACCGGCCAACCCTGAGCGCACCCAGAAGCATCTGGATCAATCCGGCCATTATGACTATCGTGAACGCCCTTTGCGGGTTGTCCGCGTTGGCGGTTACGATGACCGCCATGGCGATAGACATAGGGCCGGTGGGGCCGGATATCTGAGAGCGCGTGCCCCCGAACACCACGGCAAAGAATCCGACGGCGATTGCCCCGTACAGCCCGGCCAGCGCGCCCAGGCCGGACGCTACGCCGAAGGCAATGGCTACGGGCAGCCCCACAATGGCAGCGGTGACGCCGCCGAAGACGTCGCCGCGGAAAGTCTGGAGGTCGTAGTGGAAACCCTGGAAGACCGAACGGAGCTTGCCCAATCCAATCAACTCGCTTCGACTGGGGCGGGCTTCCTGGAGCCCCGGGAAAACAGGCCAGGTATGGTCTCGTTAACCAGCATGTAGACGACCGGAACCACAATCAACGTGAGCGCCGTGGACGTGATGAGGCCGCCGATGACCACCGTTGCCAACTCAGCGCTGATGATGCCGCCCGCGTCCGATACGAAGGCCGCTAGGGGAAGCAGCGCGAAACTCGTGGTAATCGCCGTCATCAGAATGGGTCTGAGCCGCGTTCGACCGCCCGCGATCAGCGCGTCGCGCACGCTCATCCCCCTACCCCTCAGCCGCTCCACGAAGTCCACCAGCACTATGGCGTTGGTCACAACCACGCCTATGAGCATCAGTATGCCCATCAGCGCGGGCAAGCCCAGCGTGCGCCCGGTCACCACCAGCGCAAGCAGCGCGCCAATGAGGGCGAGCGGCAGGCTCGTGATGATCACGAACGGGTTTCTGAGCGAGCCCAGACTCGCCACCATTATGAGGTACACGAGCGCCACACCGGCGATCATCGCGATGAAGATGCTCTGGAAGCCCTCCGCGATCTGCGCGAACACCCCGCCGCTCACGACCTCCACGCCGGGGGGCAGGCTCAGCGCGTCGATCTCCTGCTGCACGAGCCTTCCCATGGCCTGCGTGTTCTCAGCGACGATGCCACCGCCGATGCGGGCCGACCGCAGGCCGTCCGTTCGGGTCACGCTGGCGGGCGCCCGCGCCACCGTTACGCTCGCGATCTGTCCCAGGGGCGCCGTTCCGGCCGGCCCCGCGATCGTGAGCCTCTTCAGGCTGTCGACGTCGGCCACGCCTCCCGGTCGCCCTATCAGCACAACGTCCACCTCGTCGCCGTCCAGGTTCAGCGTGGCGACAGACTGACCGGCCAGGTGCTGTCGTACCTGGAACGCCACGGACTGCGCGGTCAGGCCCAGCCCGGCCGCTTTCGCCGGATCCACGTCAAAGATGATCTCCTCGCTCTCCTCGGCGGTGTCGTCGGACACGTTCACCAGGCCATCTAGCGCCCTCAGTCTGTCCGCCAGCTCTAGGGCGACCGACGAAATGTCGTCGTAGTCAGCACCGGTGATAGTGACCTCCAGCCCCGACTGCGGCGGCCCTACGCTGAGCTCGTTTACTGATATGGTCCTCCCGGGTACGCCCTCGAGCTGCTCGCGAATTTGGGCCGCGGTGTCTTCGGGCGCGTCGTCCTCGAGTTGCAGCAATATGGTTGCGCGGTCGAATCCTCCGGACGAGCCGCCCACCCTGCCGGTCGGGCTGCCTATCTGTGTAGCGTAGATGGCTGCCAGGCCGCCCACTTGGCGCTCGACCTTAGCGGCCTCTTGTACGGTCCCCTCGATAGACGTTCCAGGCGCCATCACCATCTCGATCCGAACGATCCTGTCACCGCCGGACGGGAACAGCGTCACCGGGATGAGCGGGAGCAGGGCCAGGCTCGCGGCGACGAGCGCTACCGCGACAGCGATGGTGACGGCCTTGTGTGAGAGCACCCACCTGAGCACAGGAGCGTATGCGCGCTGCATCCAACTCTCCGTCTCGACCAGGTCCTCCTCGTCGCTCAAGCTGACCCGCTCGTCGGAGGGGCGCAGCAGGTACGCTCCAAGCACGGGAATTGCGGTCAGCGCTACGACGAGAGACGCTACGAGGGCGAAACTCACCGCGATCGCGAACGGGAAGAAGAACGAGCCCACGAGCCCTTCGAGGAAGATGAGCGGCACGAATACGGCTATGGTCGTCAGAGTGGAAGCCGTGATGGCCGGGCCGACCTCCACCGTGGCCTGCAGCGCGGCGCGCCATCGCTCGCGTCCTCCCTGGATGTGCCGGTAGAGGTTCTCGAGAACTACGATGCTGTCGTCGACCACGCGGCCCACGGATATGGCGAGCCCTCCCAGCGTCATGAAGTTGAGCGAGAAGCCCTGCCAGCTCAGCAACACCACGCCGGCGAAGATGCTCAGGGGAATGGACGTCGCGATAACGAGGGTGGGCCGCAGAGTGTTCAGCAGCCCGGCCGGTACGCTGGGGCGCAGCGTCAGCATGAATAAGAACACCACCATGAAGGCGATGCCGAAGCCGAACACCGCCTCGCGCTGCAGCGAGTTTATCTGGCGCTGTATCGCCGGGCCGGAGTTGGATATCACCGAGACCTCGACTCCGGGCGGCAGCGAGATCTCGTCCAGGGCCGCGAGCGCGGCGGAGGTGACGTCGATCGTGTTGGCGTCCGCCTCCTTCACCACGCCGACGCCCAGGCCGGGCCTGCCGTTGGTGCGCCAGATGCTGGCGGGCAGGCCCTGGCCGAGCTGGATGTCGGCAATGTCGCGCAGCTGGATGGGAACGGGCGGCGTGTCCGGCGCGTCCCCCTGGCGGGCGCCCACCACGAGGCCGCCCAGCTCGTCCATCGAATCGTAGGAGTTGGCCGCCTTCACCGGCAGCGCCCTGCCGCCGTCCAGTAGCACGCCGGCGGGCAACGCGACCTCGTTCTGGCTGAGCGCCTGCGACACCTGGAAGAGCGAAACACCGTTCTCCATCAGCACGTCCGGCGAAACCGCCACCAGTGCCCGCGTCTCCGTGCCGCCGGACGCCGCGACGCTCATCACGCCCTCCACGCCGGCAATCGCCGGCGCCACGCTGGACTCAACCACGCGCTGAAGCTCCGAGACATCCCCGTTCGCGCTGAAACCGAGTTGCAGCACGGGGAAAGCGTCCGGTGTGACTCGCGCAGCGTTGGGAGGCTCGACCGTGGAGGGGAAGTCGATGGCGTCCAGGCTGGCGTTCAAGGCCTGCTCCGCCTTCGCCATGTCGGTCCCGAACTCGAAGCTGCCCGATACCACCGAGAGGAAACCGCTCGACACAGACTGCACGGAGTCGATACCGTCGATGCCCAGAATCGCCGTCTCGATCGGGGCCGTAACGTCGCGCACGACGGCGTCGGGGCCGGCCGAGGGGTAGATGGCGGTAACGGTTATGAGCGGGAACTCGATATCGGGAAAGAGCTCTACGGGCATGTTCCTGTAGGTGAACACACCGAAGGCCAATAGCAGGACGATTGAAAGCACCGTGACCACGCGTCTGCGTATGGCAAGTTCCGTTACAAAGCGCATGGGTTGTGGTCGCCACCCCTCGATGTGATTGGTCGATTTGCCGGCGCTATGAGAGGCGTCACGGGAGCGCACCGCGCCGTACAGGGCCGCAGGGGTACGGCCAGCCCGCTAAGTATAGGGCATACGTGCCCAAATTTCTCTCGCCCCGGCCGGGTCGCGGCCTGTTTGCGGCAGAGCGACTGTGTTAGGCTTGCCGCGTGGCGAACGGCGGACTACCCGGTGCATGGGGCAGCCATGCGCGCCCACTCAGACGCCGAAGGACTATTTGGAAAAATGTCTCACAACCAGGCGACCCAGGTCACAGCTCAGGACGTGATGGAACGCCTTGGGGAACGTTACGGGCCGGTCGAGTGGGAGCACAGATACGATCCGGCGTCCGAGCTGGTGTACACGATCCTGTCCCAGCACACCTCCGACATCAATTCGGAGCGTGCCTTCAACAACCTGATGGCCAGATTCGGCAGCGTGGAAGGCGTCGCCAACGCGCCGGTCGACGAGATCGAAGACGCCATACGCATGGGGGGCCTGGCCCGCGTCAAGGCTCCCAGGATCAAGGCCATACTCGACAAGATAGCCCAGGACGTGGGCTCGTTCGACCTGTCGTTCCTGGGAGAAATGCCTATGGCCGAGGCGAAGGAGTGGTTGAAAGCGCTGCCCGGCGTGGGTCCGAAGACCGCGGCAATCGTGCTGTGCTTCGCTCTGGGAATGCCCGCCATGCCAGTAGACACGCACATCTACCGTGTGTCGAAGAGGTTGGGCCTAATCGATCAGCGCACCAACGCCGAGCGAGCGCACGACGTTCTGGAGCCGATGGTGGCGAGCGAGGACGTGTTCGCCTTCCACATGTACCTCATCCGGCACGGCAGGGATACCTGCAAGGCGCAGCGTCCGCGCTGCGACGAATGCGTCCTGTCGTGGGGATGCGCCTGGCTCAACGCCGGCTAGTAGCGCCGCTCCTTGATGCGCGCGGCCCTTCCGGACCGGCCCCTGAGGTAGTACAGCCGAGCGCGCCTGACCTTCCCGCGCCGGACCACCTTGACTCCCTCGACGTTCGGCGAGTGGCGCATGAACGTGCGCTCCACGCCAATCTCGTGAGTGACCCTGCGCACCGTGAACGACGCGCCAGGGCCGCTTCCCCTGTCGCGGATGACCACGCCCTCGAAGACCTGGGTCCTCGTGCGGTTGCCTTCCGTGACTCTCGCGCTGACGCGGACGGTGTCCCCCGGGCTGAACTCCTCGATGTTGGGGTTGGGCTCGAGGCTGATGAGATTCGGCGCTTCCATAATCAGATAGTCCTGTTTCGGCTGGTATTGTCCATTGTTGGTTCGGTCAAAATTGTAACGCCCCCAGCCTCTCGAACGCAAGCCGCCATTCCGGCCCACCTCCACCGTCATTCCGGCCCCGCTCCCCGTCATTCCGGCCCCCGAGCCGGAATCCAGCGCCGCCGACGCCCCACCCTTCCCTTTAATCCTGCCTCCCCAAGCTGCTACCCTGCCCGAAACAACGACGTTTCGATCATCCCGGAAGAACGCGGGGTCACAATGCCAGAAGCGCCCGACCTGGAGGTTGTACGCGAGTTCCTGGAGGCCCGCGCCGTGGGCGCCCGCGTCGAGCGCGCCGAGGTGGTGCGGCCCGGAGTGATTCGCTCGCTGTCCGGGGACATGCCCGCCGACAGTCCAGGGCGCGAGCTGGTACGCATCGAGCGGCGCGGCAAGTTCCTCACGCTGCGGCTGTCCGGCGATCGGCGACTTGTCGTCAACCCTATGCTCGCCGGCGCCTTCCAGTATTGCGCACCGGGCGACCGCCGATTCAAGCGTACCTTCTTCACCATCACGTTGTCCAACGGCCGTGAGATACGCTACCTGGACGACCGCCAGATGGGAAGGGCCTACTACCTGGCCGAAGACCAACTGGACCAAGTTCCGGGCCTGCACGAGCAGGGGTTGGACGTGCTCGGCGGCCACTCGTTCGACGAGTTCCGCGAACGGCTTCGTCCCTTCAGGGGCGAAATCAAGGGTGTGCTAACCCGCGGCCGCGTCGTCGCGGGCGTCGGCAACGCCTACGCGGACGAGGTACTATTCGAGGCGGGCATATACCCGTTTCGCAAGGTGAAGGCTCTCAGCGAGGACGAGTTGAAGCGCCTGCACCGAAAGCTGCCGGAGGTGGTCGAACGCGCCATCGAGGTGCTGCGGGAACGGATGGGCGAACGGATGCACGTCAAGCTGCGCGACTTTCTGCTGGTTCACAACAAGGGCGGCTCGCCCTGCCTCAGGTGCGGCAACACCATCAGCCAGATCACCGCCAACAGGCGCATCACCAGCTACTGCCGCCGCTGCCAGCCGGGGATGCTGCTGCGAAACTGAGCTGTCCCCGGCGTGTGAGCGTAAAGGCCCCTAGTCCGCCTCTACTGCCGCGGGCGCCTTCACCACCGAGGGCGATTCCGCTTCGCCCATCATGTCGTACGCGGATTCCAGCAGTTCCTCCGTCTCGTCCCATCCGATGCAGGCGTCCGTAATCGACACTCCGTACTGGAGCTCGGACGGGCTGCTTACCAGCTTCTGGCTGCCCGGGAACAGATTGCTCTCCAACATGCAGCCTATGATGTCTTCGTTGCCCGCCATGCGCTGCGCGACGACGTCCCGCATCGCTACCGACTGCAGCGTGTGGTCCTTGTTGGAATTGCCGTGGCTGCAATCGACGAGAAGCTGCGACCGGACACCCGCATCGCTCAGCAGCCGCTTGGATTCGGCCACCGTCTCGGCGTTGAAGTTGGGGCCGCTCCTGCCGCCCCTCAACACCAGGTGGCCGTCCGGGTTGCCCGTGGTGTGAACTATGCAAGTCTGGCCGTAGTGGTCTATGCCCAGGAAGGCGTGCGGCGACAGCGACGCGATCATTGCGTCCACCGCGATCTGCGCGCTGCCATCGGTGCCGTTCTTGAATCCGACCGGCATACTCAGACCGCTCGACATCTGCCGGTGCGTCTGGCTCTCGGTCGTGCGCGCTCCGATGGTGGCCCAGGACACCAGGCCGGCCAGGTACTGCGGCACCACCGGGTCCAGGAACTCCGTGCCGCAGTAGACCCCCATCTCGGCTATCCGCAGCAACAGCGAGCGGGCGCGGTACAGCCCCTCGCCAATGTCGTAGGTGTCATTGAGGTGGGGATCGTAGATCATCCCCTTCCAGCCAACGGTGGTGCGCGGCTTCTCGAAGTAGACGCGCATGATCACCAACAGGCGCTCTTCGAGCCGCTTGGACAGATCGAGCACACGCTCGGCGTACTCCAGGGCGGCCCGCTCGTCGTGTATCGAGCAGGGGCCCACGATCATCATCATGCGCTTGTCTTCGCCGCGGAGTATCTCCTTGATCTGGCGCCGTCCCTCCAGCACCGACCGTTCCGCCGGGGGCGTAATGGGCAGCCGGTTGACCAGCGAAACAGGACTTATAAGAGGTTCGGTGCTGCTCACGTTTACATCTCTGGTTGGTGAGGGTTGCATGAGTCCTTCCTTGTGCCGGGATTGCGGCGCATCGCGCACTACTGCGAGGCCAACAAAAACCCCAGCCGATTCGCCGGCTGGGGTAAGCTGGGCTGCCCTTGAACTAAGCTGTATCTGTCAGAATCTCGGACACGCAACCCCCTAACCGGCCGTAAATATTCCGGTAAAGAGCCAGCATCCACG
The DNA here is from genome assembly GCA_965217705.1 of Dehalococcoidia bacterium. Lineage (GTDB taxonomy): Bacteria > Chloroflexota > Dehalococcoidia > Lucifugimonadales > CATOSD01 > CATOSD01. The sequence goes on from CBDCJA010000002.1 coordinate 1,514,712, forward strand.
GGGGCGATGTCCTCGTGGCCCAATCATAATGGACTATTGTAGATTCCTTCACAATGAAGTGTCAATAGCTTTGCTAACGTTTCGGAAATTTCCCGACAAAACACCAGTGCGGGCGACTCGCGTACCGCCCCTACATGCAAGGCAGCCGACGAATCTGCACGGGCGCGAACAATCACCCCCGCTTGCCCATGGGGGCCGGCACGGGTAGAATCAGCCGCGAGGGGCCGCTGCCCCCTACCCCACGCCCAAGCCGACACTACGGAGGTTCCGATGACACGCGATACTGCAGAGGCGCCGCTCGACACCTTGAGAGCGGTCGCCGAGAGGGCCGGCCTTCGCCTCTCCGACGACGAACTGCGGGAACTGAAGCCCGTTTACGACCGCTACGCGGTGGAGGCCGCGCGTCTCCACGAAGCTCCGCTCGATGCCGAGGACCTGGCAGTGGTCTTCACGCCCAACGAGGTCGGCCGATGACACAGAGCAACACAGAGCTATGCCACCTAACCATCGGGCAGGCGGCGCCGCTTCTCGCCGGAGGTGAACTGTCTCCCCTGGAGCTAACACGCGCGTTCCTCGACAGAATCGATCGCCTGGACTCCTCGCTCAACGCCTTCATCACCATCCTGGCGGACGAAGCGATGGCGGAGGCGAGGACAGCCGAGGCGGAGATTCTGCGCGGCGACTATCGCGGCCCGCTCCACGGCGTGCCCATCGCCCTCAAGGACCTGTACGACACCGCCGGCGTGCTGACAACCGCCAGTTCCCGCGTCACGGCGGACAGGGTGCCTACCGAGGACGCGACCACCACCGCCAGGCTGCGAGCGGCCGGCAGCGTTCTGCTCGGCAAGCTCGCCATGCACGAGTTCGCGCTGGGCGGACCCGACCCTACGAACGGCTTCCCCCTCGCGCGAAACCCCTGGAACCTCGATCACATTCCGGGCGGCTCCAGCAGCGGCTCCGGCGCCGCGGTATCGGCCGGTCTGTGCATGGGCTCGCTCGGCTCGTGCACGGGCGGCTCGATACGCGGCCCGGCCTCGTTCTGCGGCATGGTGGGGCTGAAGGCGACGTACGGGCGCGTCAGCCGCTACGGCGTGGTGCCGTTGAGCTGGAGCCTGGACCACTGCGGCCCGATGACCTGGACCGTCGAGGACTCGGCCATCATGCTCCAGGCCATAGCGGGCTACGACCCGAACGACGCGACAACGAGCCGCGCGCCCGTGCCCGACTACTCGCGTTCACTCGTCAACGACGTTTCAGGGCTGCGCATCGGCGTCCCGCGCCACTTCTTCTTCCCCGACAGCGAAGATGTCGACAGTGAGGTGCTGGCCACGGTGGACGCCGCACTCGGCGTATTCGAGGACATGGGCGCGACGGTCGAAGAGATTACCATACCCTCCCTGGAGTACGCGGGCGCGGCGCAGCCGGTCATCATGCTCAGCGAGGCGTTCGCATATCACCAGGCGAACCTGCGCAGCCGGCCCGGCGATTTCGGCGAAATGGTACGCGCCCGCTTCCGCGTGGGAGGGATGTTCGGCTCGGGCGACTACGTGCAGGCCCAGCGTGTGCGCGGCGTCGTCAGGCGCGAGTTCGCGGACGCCATGCGCCGCTACGACGTCATAGTGTCACCCACGTCTTCCGCGCAGCCACCGCGCTTCGATGCCGTGGAACGCTTTGGCGTGCCGCGCGGCCCCAGCTTCACCGGGCCTTACAACCTGACTGGTATGCCCGCAATATCCATTCCGTGCGGCTTCACGTCCGCGGGACTACCCGTCGGCCTCCAGATAGCGGGCAAGCCGTTCGACGAGCCGACCGTGCTGAGGGCATCCTACGCCTACGAGCAGAGCGCCCGCTGGTTCGAGCAGCGCCCGCCGGTGTAGGGGGGCGCATGCGAGCGGCCAATCCCCTCACCCTCGAGGGTGCTCGAGGGTGAGGGTTAGAGCTTGCCCCGTACTCGATACGGGGGTGAGGGTGGAGGCCGACGCCCCCTACGCCACAGGCTGCTGTAGTAGCTGTAGCGTGTTGCCGTCGGGGTCCTGGAACGTAGCGACCCAGCCGCCCCAGTGCTCCTGTTCGGGAGGACGCACGAAACGCACGCCCCGCGCCGTCAGCCTGTCAAACGCCGCCTGGATGTCGGACGTGGCAAGGTTGATCATTATCCTGTGCGGCTCGCGTGTGTCGCCATCGACGCCGGAGTGCGCGCCCACGCTGAGGCGCATGTCGCCCCAGCGAAACGCCACGAAGTCCGGGCGCACCGAGTGGGGCGTCAGTTCCAACGTATCGCGGTAGAACGCCGCAAGCCGATCGAGATCGCCCGTCCAGACGATCACGCCCGCCACGCCGTCCACTATCGCCACGCCGCACCCACCTTTGCCCCAGGCACGGCGGCTACACCTCGGCGGCGGCGAGCTCGACCTGCGGCCTCGGGCCGTAGTAGCTGCAGCTTCCGCACCTGGCGTTGGTCCTGCCGGACGCTACAAGCATCTTGCCACAATCGGGGCACGGCTCGGGTACCGGCCTCTGGTTAGAGGTGAACTCGCAGGCGGGATAGTTCGAACAGCCGAAGAAGCGCCGCCTTTTGCCGCTCTTCTGCTGGCGCTCCACGAGGTCGCTGCTGCACTCGGGGCACTCCACGCCGACGCGCGTCAGAAGCGGCCTGGACTCCTTGCACTCCGGGAAGCCGCTACACGAAAGGAAGCGCCCGAATCTGCCCGACTTGATAACCATTGGCCGCTCGCACTTTTCGCAGACCTCGTCGCTCTCCTCATCGATAAGCTCCCTGGGGACGCGCACGGCCTCCTTGAGGGCGCGTTCGACCGAAGCGTCGAACGGCGTGTACAGCTCCCTGAGCGTAGGCTCCCACGGGCGCTTGCCTTCGGATATGTCGTCCAGGTACTTCTCCACCTCTCCCGTGAAGCCCACGTCCATAATGTCCGGGAAGTGCTCTTTGAGCAACCCAACGACCGCCTTGCCCAGCTTGGTGGGCACAAATCGCCCCTGGTCTTTCAGCACGTAGTCGCGGGTCATTATGGTCGACATTATCGGAGCGTAAGTGCTGGGGCGCCCTATGCCGGCCTGCTCCAGCTCCTTGATGAGTGTGGCCTCGGTGTAGCGGGGCGGCGGCTTGGTGAAGTGCTGGTCGGCGGCCAGGCCCAGGCAATCGAGCGCGTCGCCCTGTTGGAGCGCTGGCAGCGGGGAAGTTTCCTCGTTTTCGTCCGCCTGGGAGTCGTCCATGCCCTCGGTGTACAGCGCCAGGTGCCCCCTGAACCTGAGCACGCGGCCATTGGCCCGAAACAGGTACACGGCGCCTGACGCGCCGGGAGCCGCGACGTCCACCGCGGTGGAGTCGAACCGCGCGTCGGCCATCTGGCTCGCGAGCATTCGCTGCCAGATGAGGCGGTACATCCTGAGTTGGTCCCTGTTCAGATGGCGCTGGAGAGCGTCGGGCTCGAGTTCGATCGACGTGGGCCGGATAGCCTCGTGGGCCTCCTGCGCGCCCTTCACCTTGCGACGGTACGTGCGCGCCGACTTGGGCATGTACTCAGCGCCGAACTTCTTCTCGATGACGCGCCTCGCCCCCTGAACGGCGCTCTCGGCGACGTTGGTGGAGTCCGTCCTCATGTACGTGATGAGGCCGACCTCGCCCTCGGCGCCGATGTCTATGCCTTCATAGAGCTGCTGAGCGACGCGCATCGTCTGCCGGGCGCTCAATCGCAGCTTGCGAGCCGCCTCCTGCTGGAGCGTGCTGGTGATGAACGGGGGCTTGGGCTTGCTGCTCGAGTTGGTCTTTCGCACCGCGTCCACGGTGTACTCGGCGCTGTCGAGGTCCGAGGTGATCTCACTCGCGCGGTCGCCGTTGGAGACCTTGATCCTGCGCTTCTGGCCTTTCATCGAGTGCAGGCCGGCCCTGAAGCTTATGCGCCGGTCGGCGCTCTCCCCGCGCTTGGCCAGGTTGGACGTGATGTTCCAGTACTCCTCGGGGGTAAAGGCGTCGATCTGCTCTTCACGGTCGACGACCAGCCGCAGCGCGACCGACTGGACACGGCCGGCCGAGAGGCCACGACGCACCTTTCTCCACAGCACCGGGCTCAGCCGGTAGCCGACCACCCTGTCCAGTATTCGGCGCGCCTGCTGCGCGTTGATGAGGTTGCGGTCCAGCGGCCCAGGGTCCGCGAAGGCTCTCTCGATGGCGTCGCGCGTGATCTCGTGGAACACAACCCGCTGCGTCTTCGACTCGGGAATATTCGCCGCCTCGATCAAATGCCACGAAATGGCCTCCCCTTCCCTGTCAGGGTCTGTGGCGAGGTACACGGTGTCCGCCTGCTTGGACTCCTTCGCCACCTGGGAGACCACTTTCTTCTTGTCTTCCATGACCATGTATTCGGGCCGGAAGCCGTCGTCGTCGATTTCGACGCCCATCTTCCCCTTCGGCAGGTCCCTCACGTGCCCCATCGAGGCTATCGCGAGGTATCCGTTGCCCAGAAATCGGCCTATGGTCCGGGCCTTTGTGGGTGATTCTACAATTACCAGATTTTTTGCCATGCTATCCTGCTGCGGTGGTGTATTGTGTCGGCGGCTCCATTATCCTGACGTAGTTCATGCCCCCGACCTGCTTTACCAGACCCTTGAGCTCCATCATCGAGAGCGCGCCGCTCACGGTGGTTATGGGAAGCCCCGAGCTCCGGACTATCTCATCGATGTGGGCGATGTCGTAGGAGACGAAACGCAGCACGGCGGCTTCGTTTTCGTCCTGTGGTATCAGCGCCGCCAACTCCATCTGCGCGCCGACAGAGCTGATGTTGAGCTCCTCGAGAATGTCGTTGGAATCCAAGACCAGCTTGGCTGCCGAATCCTTGATGAGCTTGTTCGCGCCGCGGCTGCTGGGAGAGAGCGCGTTGCCGGGAACTGCGAAGACTTCACGGTTGTCCTCGAGCGCGTACTTTGCCGTAAACAGCGCGCCGCTGCCCTCCGGAGCTTCGACGACGAGAGTTCCCAGCGTCATGCCGGCCATGATCCGGTTGCGACGCGGAAAGTTCCCCGCGTTGGGCCGCGTTCCGAGCGCGAACTCCGTCACGAGCGCCCCGTTGGACGCGATGTCGGACGCCAGGTTGGAGTGCTCCGCGGGGTAAATGATGTCCGCACCGCTGCCCATCACCGCGATGGTGCGCTGTCCGGCGTCGAGGGCCGCCCGGTGGGCTATGCCATCTATGCCTCGCGCGAGGCCGCTTATGATCACAATGCCGGCGCGGGACATATCGGTAGCCAGCCGGTGGGCCATCTCGCGGCCGTAAGGCGTGGCCCTGCGAGTGCCCACGACAGCGATTGAGCGCTCGTCCTCGGGCAACAGTTCGCCGCGCACGAACAACAGAGGAGGCCTGTCGGTGAACTCCTTGAGTCGCGACGGGTACTCGTCGTCGTGCCACGTGACGGCCCGGACGCCGATTTCGGCAAGCCGGCCCAGTTCGCGGTCAGGGTCTATCGCGGGACGGCGCTCGGCCACCTGAGCCAGCGCCCCGGCGTCGACGCCAGCCTGGCGCAACTCGTCCGCGCCGGCACGCCAAGCCTCGGACAGGCCGCCGAAACGCTTCTCCATCAGCGAAAAGTGCGACCGGCCAATGCCGGGTATCTTGTTGAAGGCTATCCAGTGTTTTAGTTCGTACGTTTCCATGGGCGCCGGTCATTCTAGCACACATCACTAAAACGGGGTTTGGCAGTGTGGGGGCGGCACCGCGCGGCCGGAAGAAGAGCGTGTTGCAGATTGCCAGGCGCCCTCAACACCGTTGTTCCCGCGAGAGCGGGAAGGCGAATTCTGTTCGTTTCTGCGACATTCTGTGCGCACCCTTGCTGAGGGTGTCGCCGGTCCCGCGCGAATCTGTAATGCCGGAGCGGGTTTTTTGGGACACGAAAGTGGCACCGCGTGGCAGAGGAGGACAGGGTGACGGAGCAGGGTCACTCAGCCGTGTCTTCGCTGCCGCTCACCCTTGTCAGACCGCGCACGGGCGGTTCGTGAACCGCCCGTGCGCGGGCGGCGGGGCGCGGGGGTCGGTCCTTCGCGTGGGCGAGGGTAGCACGGCTGTGCGTATATTTCAAGAGGGATGGCGAAATTGCGGGATTGGGGCGGATTGGTGGGGAGAAGTGGCGCAGTCGTGGGGATCGGTGGGTCGTGCGTGGGGTTGGATGGGGCAGGGCCGGGAACGTGTGGCGCGGGAGGGTGACGCTTTTTCGGGGTACGGGGGCGCGATTGAGTCGTGTGTGGGCGATGGGGTGCGGCCGGGGTGTACGTCGGATCGGCCGAGGGACACTGGCTTAGCACTATGGCAAAAGCAAAGGGAATTATATACAGTTTTAGACAGGGGAGAGGGGTAGTTAGGGCTGGAGACTCCGATGGGTAGGTCACGAACAGAAGGCATAGAGCATGGGAGCTGGAGGGGGCGGGAATCGAACCCAACACGCCGTTGCTTAGGAGGCACAGCGCCCACCGAGGCCCCCAAGAAGAATGCGGGGAGAAAAGGAGTTACACCTTTCACGTAGCCATCCGTCCGAAACTCCGGCTCCCCGCAACAGTGTACAAAGGAGCCTGTAATGGCAAACGAAGAAGAGCAGGATTCAATCGAAGCAGGGCTTGATAGGGCGCTAAAACGTATAGAGATAATGAAGCAAGAAATGGAGGAGGGCGAGGGCGCGAGTCTGTTCGAGCCTCTTCGTTCCTACTTGATTAGGATTGTCAACACTCTGCAAGAACACCACAGGTTGCTCGTTCTGCTAGACAGTCGAATTGAGGAAGAGGAAGAGAGCCAGCCCTAGCCCTGTCTAAAACTGTATGAGAGGTTCGCTGAAATGAGAATTATAATCGACGGTAAACTGTACGATGCGGACAACAAGTCGATATGGATACACACAATTGAAATCCCGCCCTACGAAGCCTTTGATCCGATGGGCAACGACGCTGTTCTGTCTGAACAACACGCCGTGTACAGGAGTGACAGTGGCCAGTTTTTCATGTTGATTACTACAACTTTCACTGGCCCTGTTGGTGAAGCACTCAGCGGGCAACTTCTGTCTAGCAGTGAAGTCAGGGAATGGTTAGAGCAGAATAACGCGCCTGAAGAGGCATTCAAGGCTGCGAACATGGATTTGGAAAGAGGATAGACATTTGGTTGCGACAACTCTCGGCAAGACAAGATCAAGAGATTAGGCCCTGCCTAATCGCGGGGCTTTCGCTTGTTGTGTCTATGAGTGAGCCGAGCCGGTGTACAATAGTAGTAGAGGGAAAATCGCGGTGAAGGATAACGAAAATATGGGATGCCTTTGGACAGGTAATCGGTGCGTGTCTTGCAAAACTGCTGATCCTGGGGGTACTCGTAAGCATCATAGGCGTGGTTGTTGTCCTAGCCGTCGTTTGTGGCTGAGTACACGAAAATCGTGGCAAGAAGAGAAAGGACATGGCGTGTTGACAGTTTGCTAGACAGTAAATAGACTGATTTAACTAGCTTTGAGAACACAGATATTTTGATTGAGATGAGGAAATGGCATGAAGCAGACTTACGCTCTAGTGGTTGTATACTCACCAACGCTGTCCACAGAGCCAGACAAGTACATGGCTGAAGTACCTGCCCTTCCTGGGTGTCGCGCCTGGGGAGACAGTATAGAAGAGACGTTGGAGATTATAGCTGACTTGGCCGGAGACTTTCTGCCAAGTACGCTAGATCAAGTTACAGACTGGCAGCGTATTAAAGGTGAGATGCAGGCGAATGGTTCAGCGTCTCTCAGGATGAATGTGTGACATACAGGAAGTTAACCCGCCAGTTAAAGCAGCTTGGTTGTCAATTCGTTAGGCAGGGAAAAGGTAGCCATACCATTTGGATCAATCCAGAGAACGGCAAGAAAACGACAATACCTGATTGGGGATCACAAGACTTATCTAAAGGAACGTTGCAAAAGATTTTGAAGGACTTGGGTGTTAGTCTGAGTCTGCTATTACTTAGCTCCAGTATATTCTGAAATCGCGGGGAAAATAGGGAGAGAGTCAAGGGTTTCCCCTGTCTAAAACTGTATATAATTCCCAAAGCAAAGTGATGACTGTGGGTCTGGAGTTGGGCGCGGGGGCAGACTGTTCGCGAGAGGGGCGGTTTTGGGCGCGCTTGGTAATCTGAAAGAGAGTCCCTCCCCTGAGCAAGTTCCCACAATTGGCTTGCGAGTGGTCGAACTGGCCTTACTCTTGTTGCAGCGTTTACAAGAGTAAGGTCGACCTATGGCCTGAGTCAGAATACGTAGACCCTTGTGCCACCTCCGTTGACGGACGGCCTGAAGCCTATTTCGACTTCGACGATAGAACCGGGGAATTAATTGTCAAGGCTGGATTAGTGCTAGAGGGTAGGTTCAAGGCCCAGGGCACGATTGGCGACATTCATCTGAACTCGTATGACCTGCTTATCTATCGAATGGCCAGAATCATAGATTTCAAGGATGCGCTGGCTGTTCTACCTACTTAAGGGCGTCAGGCCTTTGTTGACCGCGTTGTTGCTCCCGATGAGGAGTTTGCTGGCATAATGACCATGGTCGTCGAACGCCTCCGGCAGACGGGCGAGCTAAAGCGGCACTGACCCCCATCCTAACCCTACGGCAAGCTCAGGGCAGTCCCTTCCCCCTGCGAGGGGGAAGGGACTTCTGGGAAGGCTCACGCCTGGAACATACCCCTGCCAGCCCTGCGATGGGGAAGGGACAAGTTGTTGGCCCCCTACGTCAACCCCCGCAGGTAGTACGTCGGCCGCACCTCGGCGGGCAGCGGCGCCGCGGCGTTCTCCGCGATGCCCGTGTCGACGAGCGCAGAGTGAATGCCGAAGCCGTTCGCGCCCCGGATGTCCGTCTCCGGTTGGTCCCCTATCATCACCAGATCCGAGGTGCCGGCCCGCCGCCTCGCCTCCTCGAACATCGCCGGGTGCGGCTTGCCAAGCGGCTCGAAGCGCAATTCGGGCCGGCCGGGGTAGCGCAGCTCCAGCGCCGCCTCGAGCAGCAGCGCGACGCTTGCGCTGGCGATGCCGAAGCCGCCCTCGGCGGTGGGGTATATCAGGTCGGGGTTGGGTAACACGAGCCGTACGCTTTCGCCCGCGTCGATGCGCCTCATCAGCGCCGACATCACCTCGTCAATCGTGTCGACGAACGGGAAGCCAGACTGGTCACCTATTACTACGGCGTCGAACGGCTCCGAAGGGGTAGCAACTGACCCGCCGGCAGACCTGACATAGCTGCGGCTGTCGTCCGTGCCCAGCACGACGCAGCGTGCGCCCACCAGCCCTTCGCGGCGGAAGTAGTCGACCAGCAACGACCCGGACGTGATGATGGCTTCAGGCGCGATGTCCAGCCCCATACGCCTGAATCGACCCGACCTTGTTTCTGGCAGCGCCGAGGCGTCGTTGGTCAGCACGTAGTAGGGCTTGCCCGTGCGGTTAAGCTCTTCGATCAACTCTACCGCGCCCGGATATGAGCCGAATGAATCGGCAAGCACGCCGAACGAGTCGAACAGAATTACCGAGTAGCGGTCCACCAGCTCGGCTATCGTGGCCTCGATGGGCGCGCCACGGGGCCGGTCCGGTTCGCCCTCGCTCACACCGCCACTCCCGGGCGCTGCTTCCAGAATCCGGTCGCCTGCTCGAAAGCGTGGGCAAGTTGCAGCACGCCGAAGTCGTCACGATACCTACCCACGATCTGGACGCCCACCGGCAGGCCTTCCGGCGTGAAGCCGCAAGGCACCGATATGGCGGGGTGGCCGGTGGCCGTGATGTAATAGCAGGACTTCATCCAGTCGATGTATGTCTCCATCTGCACGCCGTTGATCTCGGTGACGTAGCGCTGCTTGACGTCGAACGGAGGCACCTGGCTGACAGGACAGATAAGGAACTCGTAGGTCTCCATGAAGCTGTGGACGCGCTGGAAAAGCTCCCCTCGCTTGGCCTCAGCCCAGCCGACCTGCGGGCCGGTTAGTTTCAGGCCCTGCTCGATGTCCCAGATTACTGTGTCCTTCAACTGGTCCCTGTGGGTCTCCAGAATCTGCGCTTGGCCCATCGCCCGCGCGAAGCCGCGCCAGACCTTGAAGACCGCGTCGGTGTCGGCGAAGTCGGGCTCGGCGTCCTCGGTGACACAGCCCAGCGATTCGAACGCTCCGCGTTGGGCGTCGATCGCGGACGTGACTCGCGGGTCTACGGGCAGGCCGCCCAGGTCGCGGCTCCAGGCGATTCGCGTGCCCGCGAAGTCGCGCTCCAGGGGCTCCAGGAAGCGCTCGCCCGGCTCGGTGATGGAAATGGGCACGCGCGGGTCGGGACCGGCGATGGCGCTGAGCATGAGCGCCGCGTCGGACACCGTGCGCGCCATCGGTCCCTGCACCGACGTCGGACTCCAGCCGCCGCCGCCGGGCCAGGCGGGCACCCTGCCCGGCGAGACGCGGAAGCCGATGACGTTGCAGAAGTTGGCCGGATTGCGCAGCGATCCGCCCGTGTCGCTGCCGTCGGCAATCGGCTGCATCCCGCACGCGAGCGCGACCGCCGCGCCGCCGCTGCTTCCGCCGCACGTCTTCGTGGTGTCGTAGGGATTCAGGGTCTCGCCGAACACCTCGTTGTAAGTCTGCGAGCCGGCGCCGAACTCCGGCGTGTTCGTCTTGCCCATGGTGATTGCGCCGGCCGCCCTGAGACGCTGCACTATGAGTGCGTCGTGGTCGGGCACGTTGTCCGCGAAGATGGGAGAGCCGAAGGTCGTTCGGATTCCCTTCGTGGGCACCAGGTCCTTGTGGGCCACCGGCAGACCGTGCAGCACCCCAACGTCGTCTCCCCGCGCGAGCGCGGCATCAGCGGCGTCCGCGCCCTCCAGTGCGCGCTCCGGCGCCAGTGTCACTATGGCGTTCACTCTGGGATTCACCCTGTCTATCTGGCGTAGGTGGGCCTCCATCACCTCGCGGGCCGAAAGCTTTCGCTCTCGGACGAGGCGCGCCAGTTCGAGGGCCGTCATGAAGCAGATGTCATTGTCGGGCATGTGAGTACATCACCCCCATCCCTTCGGCAAGCTCAGGGCAGGCACTAACCTTCCCCCATCGAGGGGGAAGGGACTCTTGGATGCGTAGTGTAGGCGCGCTACAGCGGCACAACCTCGTCGCTCGTCCACCGGTCGATGGCGGACTGTCCGCGCGGGCTGACCTCGCGCCTCACCCGCACGTTCACCAGGGCGGGCCGCTCCAGTCTGAACGCGCGCTCCAGCGCGGGCGCAAGCTCCTCCGGATTCTCCACGTGCTCGCCGTGGCCGCCCAGGCCGCGCACCACCAGGTCGTAGCGCGTCGGAAGCAGGTCCGTCGCGACGGTCTTGCCGTACACGCCGAGCTGTATCTGGCGGTCGATGCCCCACGCCGAGTCGTTGCCCATGACCGCCACCACGGCGAGGTTGTGGCGGACGGCGGTATCGAACTCCATTCCGTTGAACCCAAAAGCGCCGTCGCCGGTGAGCATGACCACTCGCCTGTCGGGTCGCGCGATCTTGGCGGCCAGCGCCGTCGGCAGCGTCGGCCCCAACATGCCCGAGGTGCTGACGTAGAACCAGCTTCGCGGTGTGCGGGCCGGCGTGAAGGCCCTGCCGAAGTGGCAGAAGTCGCCGCCGTCGTACACCACGAAGTCGCCCTCCCGCAGGTGGTCGCGCAGCGCCTTGTGCACGTACAGCGCGTGCATGGGCGTTTCGGCGGCGGCGAGCGACTCCAGGTGCTCGCGCTGGGCGTCGACTTCGTTGCCGAGCCTCGACAGCCACGGCAGCGTGGGCCAGCTGTGGCGCTCGGCCTCCCGTGTCAGCTGCTCCAGTACCGCCTCGATGTCGCCGGCCACGCCCGCGGCCACGCCGCGGTTGCGCCCGATCTCCGCCTCCGACGGATCGATCTGCACCACCTTGGCGCCGGCGGCGATCTGAGGCGGCTGGGCGTAGCCGACTATGAGGTCCTGCTTGCGGCCAAGCAGCATCACCAGGTCGGCCTCGCGTATGAGCCTCGCGGCGCGGTTGAGGCCGCTGTCGTAGAACCCGAAGCAGTACGGGTGGTCGTCGGAGACCAGGCCGCGCGCGTCGCCCTCTGTCATCAGCGGCAGCTTGGTGGTCTCGATGAAGCGCTGGAGCGCATCGCCCGTTTCGGCATATGCCGCGGGGCTGCCGGCGATGATGAGTGGGCGCTCTGCCGCGCGCAGCAAATCCACGATCCGGCGCGCCTGCGCGGAATCGGCCGTAGGCGGCGGCGCGCCCCTGTACTCCGACGGAGCGTAGTAGCTGACCTCGTCCTCGTACACCGTCTGCTGCTGCACGTCGACCGGAATTGTCAGGTGCACGGGGCCCCGCCGGCCGCTGTAGGCGACGCGCAGGGCGTGGGCGATCATGTCCGGTATGCGCCGTGCGTCGGGCACCATCCACGCGCCCTTGGTAGTCGGCGCGGCCATGCCGATTTGATCGATCTCCTGCATCGCGCCGCGCCCCAGCTCCAACGACTCGGCGCAGCCGCTGATGGAGAGCAGCGGGCTTTCGGAGTGAGTGGCGTTGGACAGGCCGGGTATGGCGTTGGCGAACCCGGGCGTGGTGTACATGGCGACGCCCGGCCCACCGGTTATGCGGCCCCAGGCGTCGGCCATGTGTACGGCGGCCTGCTCGTGGCGCGTGTCGTAGAAGCGAAAGCCCTCGTCGGCCATCACGTCCAGCGCCGGCAGGATGTGGTCTCCCGCCAGCGTGAAGACGTTCTCTACGCCCTCCAGCCTCAGCGCCCTGGCGAGAAGGTGGCTGCCTGTCAGCCTGGCGCGGTCGGTCATCGATCACTCCTTGTGGCAATAAGCGACTTTCGGGCCGCGGCCTCCGCCGACACGCTCTCGGGGCCGCGCGCTTCGCGCCGCCGCCGTTCGCCGGCGCTACTCAAGAAAGTCGCGCAGCTTCTTGGAGCGTGTGGGGTGTCGCAGCCGCCGCAGCGCCTTCGCCTCGATCTGGCGTATGCGCTCGCGGGTCACGCCGAAGTCGCGGCCCACCTCTTCCAACGTCCGGTTACGCCCGTCCTCCAGGCCGAAGCGCAGTTGCAGCACGCGCGCCTCGCGGTCGCTGAGAGTGGACAGGATGTCCTCGACCTGCTCCCTGAGCAGCTGATACGAGGCGGCGTCCGAAGGAGTGAGCGTGCTCTTGTCCTCGATGAAGTCACCCAGGTGGCTGTCTTCCTCCTCGCCAATGGGCGTCTCCAGCGAGACCGGCTCCTGCGAGATCTTCATGATCTCGCGCACCTTGTCGGGCATCACTTCCAGGCCCTCGCCTATCTCCTCGCTAGTCGGCTCGCGTCCGTACTCCTGCACGAGCCTGCGGCTCACGCGCAGCAGCTTGTTGATGGTCTCGACCATGTGGACGGGAATCCTGATGGTGCGAGCCTGGTCCGCGATGGCCCGGGTTATGGCCTGCCTTATCCACCAGGTGGCGTAGGTGCTGAACTTGTAGCCCTTGCGATAGTCGAACTTCTCGACCGCGCGAATCAGGCCGATGTTGCCCTCCTGGATGAGGTCGAGCAGCGACATACCCCTGCCGATGTATTTTTTGGCGACGCTGACGACCAGCCTGAGGTTGGCCTCGGCAAGGTGGCGCTGCGCCCCTTCGCCTCGCTCCCTGATGGTGGACACGTGGCGCTTGAACAGGATTTCGTAGGTCTTGAGCGCCTCCACCACGTCCTCGGCCTCGATGAGCCTGTGCAGGTCGGCGCCGGTTGGCCTGCCCTTGGCCAGGTCCAGGGCGTAGTCCATGATGTCCGCCCTGACCTCCTCGGGCTCCCGGTTGAGCAGCTCAGCGACGAAGTTGAGCAGCTCCTCGGGCAGCTCGCCGTAGAGCACCATGCGTCTGGACTCCGGATCGGCCATCATATCCTGGACGGTGCCGTACCGCTCGCCGGGGCCGTTGTACCGGGAGAGCGCGTTGTCCAGCGCACGCCGATTCTCGTCCGGCTTGGAAGGCTCGTCCTCTAGCACGTGCAGCACCTCGTCGGGCAGTAGCCGCGTGTCGAGGGAGAAGGCTCGCAGGTCGAGCTTCACGTCGTCGGGGTCCTTGCCTATCACCTCGGCTATGTAGGCGAGCATGTCCTCGGGCAGTTCGCCATCCAGGGCGTCCCGCATCTCGGGCGACGACATCAGCTCGCGTATGCTCCGGGGGCCGTCCTCGATACCGAGATAGGCGACCAGCGCGTTCTCCAGCGGCTGCGCGTCGCCTATCCTCTTGAGCAGGTGAAGCACGTACCGCCAGTAGCGGACGCTGTCCGCGGCGGTTATCCCCAACCCCTGGTCGAGCAGGTCGAAATGCTTGCCCGCCTCCATCTCGCGGGCCAGCGTCCGCTCCTCCGGCGCCTTCAGCAGGCTCACGCGGCCGATCTCCCGCAGGTACATGCGCACGGGGTCGTCGATCATCTCCGACGTGTCCACCTCTTGCTTCCAAGCGTCGGCTGCGGCTGCGGCTGCGTCCGGAATCTTGGTGGCTGTGGTTGCCACCGCCGTGGGATCCGTCGCGGTCAGCCCCCCGTCGGGATCGACCGGCAGAAACCCGTCCTCGCGGGACCTGGGTATGCTGGTCATGTCCTGAGGGGAAGTTGCCTGCTTGAAGGTGTCCATAGCTCCGTTCATGTCACCCTCCTAGTGTCATCTCGTTCGCTCAGACGCATCCCTGCATCTGATTTCGCTCACTCAAAGCATAGAGCCACGCGCCGCCCGCGTCGAGCGGCGGTAGTGTGCTCTATTCCATTTCTCGCTAGCCCGAAAGCTCCCTGATGCCCGCGTTTACGCTCTCGATCTCCGGTTCCAGGTGCCTGGGCGTGGGCACCCCCGATTCCTCGCTCGCGAGCAGGGCCTCCTGGCGTTCCCGCAGTTGGCGGATACGCAGCCTGTCCAGGCACTGCCGGAGCGCGGCTTCCAACTGCCGCCGGTCGGTGGGCTCCATCCGTTTGCGGACCAGGTGGGCGAGCCGCTCTCTGAGCGGTTCGTCCAGTTCCTCCTCGAGCTTCTCTACCGTGCCGCACTCCCGCCATCGTCGGAACAGCTCGCGGTCCTCAGTATGCCGAAACAGATCGGGCGAGAGGTCCTGGGCGTGCTCTCTCAGGTCCGGCTTGCTCAGCAGCAGCGCCAGCGTGTAATCGTCGAGCGAGCGGCTCGCATCCCCGGCCAGCCTGTCGGCGCTCATCCCCGGCGCGGGCGCTGCCTGGTTGCGCCCCGTGGCGCGCGTAGCAGACGCGCGGCGCGCGGGTGATACGCTTGCCACCAGCGCGTCCCTGGAGACGCCGAGCGCGTCGGCCAGCAGCCGCGTGTAGCGCTCCTGGTCGAACGCGTTGCCCGTCGAGACTATGAATGGAAACACCGCCTCCGCGGCCTGGGCCTTGCCCTGCCCGGTGCTGAGGTCGAACCGCGACGCCATCGCGGGTATCAAGTATTCCACAAGCGGCGTCGCCTGCTCGATGCCCCGCTCCCATGCCTCGCGGTCGCTGCGAATCAGCGTATCCGGGTCCATTCCCTCGGGCAGCGGGGCGACTCGCAGCGTGATTGAATCGCGCAAGATCATGCCGCCCAGGGCCGACCCGGAGGGCGGCCGCTGCCGGCTGATGATGCGCCACGACGATTCCAGGCTCCGCAGCGTCGCCACCTGCCCGGCGGCGTCGGGGTCCAGCGCAAGCACGAACGACGACGCCAGCGTGCGAAGCTGCGACACCTGCCGCTCGGTGAGCGAGGTGCCCATCGAGGCGACCACGTTGCCGTAGCCGAACTCGTGCGCCGTTATAGCGTCCATGTAGCCTTCCACCACCACGCCCACGCCCTCTGACTTCATCCGCTCCGACGCCAGGTGAAGCGCGTACACCGTGTCGCTCTTGTTGAAGACGGGCGTCTGCGGCGTGTTCAGGTACTTTGGGACCGCGTCTCCCAGCGCCCGCGCGCCGAATCCGATCACCCGTCCCTGCCGGTCGTGGATCGGAAACATGATCCGGTTGTAGAAGAAGTCGCGGGATGCGCCGCCGTCGTCATTTCTCCTAAGAAGCCCCGCCTTCAGGGCGTCGTCTTCGCTCAGACCCAGCCGCGCCAGGTGAGCCTTCAGCAAGTCGCCACGCGGGCTGAACCCGAGCTGGAAGCGCTCCACCGACTCGGGAGACAGTCCGCGCTGCCGCACGTACTCCGCGGCTCCCCTTCCGCGCTCCGACTTCAACTCGTCCTGATAGAAGCGGGCGGCCTCGGCGTTCACCGTGTACAGGCCGTCGCGCCTCTCGCCGGACGACGGGCCAAGCTCAACTCCGGCCTTGCGGGCGAGCAGCCTCAGGGCGTCGCCGAACTCCAGGTTCTCCGACCGCATCGCGAACGAGAATGCGTCGCCGCCGGCCGCGCAAGCGCCGAAGCACCGCCACGACTGCCGTTCGGGACTGACCACGAACGAAGGCGTCTTCTCCGTGTGAAACGGGCAAAGCCCCTTGAAGTTACGACCCGCCTTTTGCAGCGCGACGTAGCCGGACACCATGTCTACGATGTCCAGCCGGGCCTTTATGTCATCTACTACGCTCAAATACGCTCCAAAGTCCCCTATCCCTCTTCTTGTCCGTCCTGGGCCGCGCGGTATGCGTACCTGGTTATCTTCGTCAGCGGCCCGCGAACGTTGCCGAGGTGCCAGGAGAAATGGTCCAGGCTGGCCCGCAGGTCTACCAAGCTGTCGCCGACCTCATCCCAGTTCCGCGACGTCTTCAGCAGGTCCTCCAACCCCTCGCACAGTGCCTTGTGCGCCCCCCAGATGTCGCCCAGGTCCGTGGACACACGGGCCAGATCCTCGTCGTAGCCTGAAGGCAGCCCCATCTCCTTCAGCTTGATGACCACGCTGTGCGCCATGAGCGATGCCTCCCTGGCGTGGTCCATGTCCGGTTCGAGCGAATTTGTCATTCTGGCCTCGTTGGGCGACTGCGTCGGTGGGCCCACGTGCGGTTCGCTAGCGCACGCCGTAGTGGGTGATGAAGGTCGTCCAGAGTTCGCGTATCGACTCCAGGGCTTCCCTCTGAGGTCCGGCGCTCATCAGGTTGATGTTGCCGAATATGCTCTTCCACAGCTCGTCGACTTCTGCCAGCCAGGGGGCGAACTCGAGACCGTGGGCGTCCCGTTGCATCGCCTCCAGGTGCTCGTCGATTCGCTTCTGGCTGTTGCGCACGGCGCGCGTCCGGATTCTGTCCATTACCGAAACCGCGGCCATTACAGCAACCTGGAGCGGAATACGTCCGCTATTCCCGGCTCTATGCCCTCCGCTGCGCGTATGGCGTAGCGGTCCGTCATGCTCGCCACGTAGTCCACGATTGCGGGGTAGCTATATGGACTTCAACCATGCGGAAAGCTCTTTGGTGTCTCGCACTATGGCCGCCATCTTGTACATTAGCTCTGGCTCGGAAAGCTCCATAAGGAGGATAGCGACGGGCTTTCCATTTCCGACAGCCCATCCGGCTTCCAAATGTGCGGAACGGCCACAGGGCATTACCATCACCAGCGCATCGCAGTTCTGCATGGCCCTGAAGTCGGAGTTATACCCGTCCTCCGCAAGAGGATGGGCAAGAGCCTCCATATATTCATCGATTGACCAAGTCTTCCAGTCTTGCGCTACCTTTTCCCAGCCAAACCCGCTCCCGTTGGGAGGATTGCGGAAGTCATAAACGTCATGTCCCCAGCTCTGAAGCAGCTTGACGATGGACGGCTGATAGCAATTGCGCCAACTGGAAGCCACGTAAATCTTCATGTCTTTGGTAGAGTCAAGAGTCGTGTGTAAATTGGGGAAAGGCCTTGCTGTGCAGAATCCTGTCGCGGTCTCGTTGGAACTCGGTGCGCAGCCTGGAAGGCTGTTCAGGCGCGTCGCGGCCTCTGCCGTCTCGCGACCGGACAGCGTAAGGTGACAGCCGCTCCTCGCGTTCCTCGAGGAGGCCGCGCACCACCGCGCTGCTGGGAGCATTGGAGATGCTCGGGTATTGGGTAACTTTGGCTGGCTCCATAGAGGTGCGTGCGCCCCGATTCCCGGCAGGCGCCGGGGCAGACGGTGACGGCACTTCAATTATACCACATTCCGCCGGCACCCCGCCGGCCCGCACCACTGTCCCTTCCCCCTCGATGGGGGAAGGTTGGGATGGGGGTGACAGAGCCGCGCCAGCCACGCCCTACCCCAGCACGGCCACCGCCTTGATCTCCACCAGCAGCTCCGGCCTGGCAAGCCCGCTGATGATGAGCAGCGTGTTCGGGGGATAGTCCCCGGTGGGAAACAGCTCGGGGAATATCTCCGTTCGCGCCTCGGCAAATGGTTCGAACGCCTCCCTGCCCACGAGGTACGTCGTGAACTCCACCACGTCCGCGAACGTCGCGCCCGCGCTGTCCAGCACGCTGCCCAGGTTCGCGAACACCTGCCGCGTCTGTGCGGCCACGTCGCCCTCGCCGACGATGGCGCTGCCCTCTCCCACCGAGACCTGCCCCGCGATGAACAGCAGATCGCCGCCGCTCACGCGCACCGCGTGCGAATAGGCGCCTATGGGCGGGTGCGGATTCAGTATCGTCCTCTTCACTTCGGCCATCGTTTCCCTCCCGTCCGCTAAATTGTGTATCATCGAAAGGAGAATACCACAGCGCCGGAGTGCACATATGATAGGACTCGACGACATAGCGGCGGCGCGCCGCGTCATTGACGGCCGCATCGCGGCCACGCCCCTGGTAGCCAACGACTACTTCAGCGAGCTGTTCGGAGCGCGGGTCATGTTCAAGCTGGAGATGTTCCAGAAGACGGGCGCTTACAAGGTGCGCGGCGTGCTGAACAAGATGTCGCAGCTATCCCCCGAGCAGAAGGCCAACGGCGTCGTGACCGTCTCGTCCGGCAACCACGCCCAGGCGCTCGCCTGGTCGGCCTCGCTGTCGGGCGTCTCCTCCACCGTGGTCATGCCGGCCAATGCCGTGCAGGTCAAGGTGGACCTCACGCGCGGCTACGGCGCGGAGGTGGTGCTGGAGGCGAACGACATCCTGGGCCGGATGTCGGCCATACAGGAGGAGCGCGGCCTGACGATGGTGCACCCGTTCGACGACCTCGCGGTGATAGCCGGCGCGGGCACTGTGGGCGTGGAGATAGTGGAGGACTGCCCCGACGTGGACCTGGTGCTCTGCGGCATCGGCGGGGGCGGCCTCGTCTCCGGCGTCGCGGCCGCCATCAAACAGTCGCTGCCGAACGCCAGAGTGGTCGGCGTCGAGCCGGAGGGCGCCCAGACGATGACGCTGAGCCTGCGACAGGGCAGCCCGGCATTTCTGGACAGCGTGGACACCGTGGCCGACGGCCTCGCCGCGCCGTTCGTCGGCGAGCACACGCTCGCCCACGTGAGCCACTTCGTGGACGAGATTGTGGTGGTGAGCGACGCGGAGATAGTCGAGGCGATGTTCCAGATCATCGAGCGCTGCAAGGTCGTGGCCGAACCGGCCGCGGCATCCACGCTCGCCGCGTTGCTCACCGGCAAGGTGCAGGCGCCCGCGGGCGGGACGGTGGTATGCGTGCTCAGCGGCGGCAACGTCGACCGCGTCCGCATCAGCGAGCTGCTGCGAAGATTCGGGCACGACGCCAACGTCTGAAGACGAACCCAAAGTACAACTGGAGCGGAAGACCAGATGGCTAACGAGACAATCCACGACGTACTTATTGCCGGCCAGGGAGCGGCAGGCTACGCCGCCGCCATGTACGCGGCGCGCTACCAGATCAGCCCCGTCGTGTTCGGCGCGGTGTTCGGCGGCGAGACAGCGACGGGCGGCCTAATCGAGAACTATCCCGGATACCCCGAAATCGATGGCTTCGAGCTGATGATGAAGTTCCGCGAACACGCCCAGAAGTACGGTGTGCCCATCGTGGACGAGGACGCGGTGAAGATAGCCCGCAGGTCCGACTGCTTCGAGCTGACCACCGATGAGGGCAACACGTACCTGGGCGCGTCCGTAATTCTGGCGGTGGGCCGCGAACGGCGCACGCTGGGCCTGGAGCACGAGGTCGAATGGACCGGGCGCGGCGTGTCCTACTGCTCGACGTGCGACGCTCCCCTGCACCGCGACAACGTGGTGGGCGTCGTGGGCGGAGGCGACTCCGCCGTGAAGGGCGCCGCGCTGCTCTCCAAGTACGCCCGCCAGGTCTACGTGGTCTACCGCCGAGAGAGCTTCACGCGGCCCGAGCCCGTCAACCTGCGGCAGCTCGAATCCAGCGATAACGTCACCACTCTCTTCAACACCAACGTCGTCGGACTGCTGGGCGACGACGGCCTGGACGGCGTGGTGCTCGACCGGCCGCACGCCGGCTCGAGCGAGCTCGCCCTGAACGGCCTGTTCATCGAGATCGGCGCGGACCCCCGCGTGGAGCTGGCCGAACAGCTCGGAGTAGAGCTCAACGAGCTGAACGAGGTGCGGGTGGACAAGCACGGAAGGACCAACGTCGATGGCGTGTTCGCGGCTGGCGACTTGACCGACGCCTCCGGCGACCTGAAGCAGACGATAACCGCCGCCGCGTCCGGTGCGCTCGCCGCCACCGCAGCCTACGAGTACGTGAGCCTCCACGGCAACCGCTGCGCTATGCACGCGGCGGGATACCACATCGAAGCCGCCGACTAACTCCCTCTCCCTTGATGGGCAAAGGCTAGGATGGCCGTGAGTAGTCCCTTCCCCCTCGATGGGGGAAGGTTAGGATGGCGGTGAAGGTGCATTTGGAACCTCCCGCCGACCTGTCTCATTTCCGCCACATTTTGCCACTGCCGTTCCCAAATCCGGTTTCGCCAGGTGCTCCATATGGCACGGACCGCCAAGGCGCCCAGCTAGGAAATGAGACAGAATGAAACGGAATGAAACAAATTTCGCGGAAATCCCAGCGAAAAAGCAGCTTTTGCCCCTTCCTCACCCGCACGGGCCGGCCCTCTCTAAGCCTCCGACTAGGTCCCTGTCCCTTGATGGGAGAGGGTTGGGGTGAGTGAAGACGCTGAACGCCGGTGGCGCCCGCACGCAGATACGGGATATAATCTCTGCGGCGCGGGCCTACGGCGCCCAGCGCCCCGAAACGCGCCGACGAACCGGACTCGAAAGACCGGCATGAACCCAGGAGGCTAGCGATGGACCTGACCCTTACCGAAATCCAGAACCTGCTCCAGAACTCCACGCGAGAGTTCATGGACGCCGAAATGCCAAAGTCCAGGGTGCTCGAAATCGACGACAGCGAGTCGGGTTTCGCGAGCGACATCTGGCAGCAGATAGCCGAACTGGGTTACGCCGGCATGGTCATCCCCGAAGAGTACGGCGGCTCCGGCAACTCGTTCACCGACATGGGCGTGGTTTACGAGATAATGGGCTACTACGCCTGCCCCAGTCCCCACCACTCCTCCGCGGTGCTCGCGGCCCAGGCCATCCTCGAGGCCGGCAGCAGCGCCCAGAAAGAGGCCATGCTGCCTGCCATCGCCTCAGGCCAGCAGATATTCGCATTCGCCTACACCGAGCCCGATTACGGCTGGGGGCCGGGTGTGGTGCAGCTCCCCGCCACCAAGCGGGACGGCGCTTACGTGCTCAACGGCGCCAAGCTCTTCATTCCCGACGCCAACGTGTGCGACCAGATGATAGTCGTCGCCCGCACCAGCGAGGGCTCCGGCGAAGAGGGCATCAGCATGTTCGTGGTGGACACCAACTCGCCCGGCGTGTCCGTGCGCGTCCAGACCGGATGGATAGGCCCCAAGGTGTGCGAGGTGAACTTCGACAACGTGGAGGTGCCCGCCTCGAACGCCCTGGGAGCGATAGGCGAGGCATGGCCCGCCGTAGAGGCAGCCCGCGACAGAGGCACGGCGCTGATCTCGGTGTTCATGGCCGGCGGCACACAGCGCGTCTACGACATGGCCCGCGACTACAGCCAGACGCGCATAGCCTTCGGAGTGCCCATCGGCACCTTCCAGCGCGTGCAGGACCACGTCATCGACGCGCTCAACGACGCCGATTCCGCCAAGTGGTCTTCCTTCGAGGCGCTGTGGCAGCTCGACGAGGGAATGCCCAGCGCGCCCGTCAGCGTGTCCATGGCGAAGTCCGTCGTCAGCGTCGGCTTCCCGCGCGCCTGCGACTCCTCGCACCACGTCCACGGCGGAATCGGCACCGACCTCGAGTACGGCCTCACGCAGTACACCAAGCGCGCGCGTACGCTCCAGCACTACCTCGGCGACGCCCAGTACCACAAGGCGCGCATGGCGAGGCTGCTGGAGCTTTAGCCGCGCGACGCATCGCGGACCCACACAGCCGACGTGCCGACCTACCTGGTCAAGCCACCGCCCTACGAGCTGCGCATGGCGTTCATGGACGCGCTGGAAGAGTCGGGCATCGACTACTCGCGCGAGGCCGAGGGCTACCTCGTCTACCTGAAGGACGGCCAGCGCAGTATGTGGGAGCGCATCAGCGAGTCCTGCCGGGCCGACGTGCTGGAAGAAGACCCGCCGATGCTGTTCGGCTGACCGCCCGCCCAGGCGCGGCGAGCCTCCACTCGTAGGGGCGGTTCGCGAACCGCCCGCGTAGGCCGGGGATGATCCGATGACTCCGCGAAAGATTGCGATACCCTCCACCGGCGGCGAGGCGGAGGCGTTGCTGTACCGCTCACCCGACAGCGACCGCGCCGTGCTCTGGGCCGGCGGATGGCGCGAGGGCGAGTCCGCCACCGGCCTCCCCGTGGACGTCGCCCATGCACTGATTCGGCGTGGCGTGTCCTCTCTGCTGCTGCGCTACCGCGCACCCTACGAGCTGCCCTCGTGCGTCGACGACGCCCTGGCGTCGGTCGACTGGCTCGAGGGCGAGGGAATCGTCCGGGTCGCTTTGCTCGGCCACTCCTTCAGCGGCGCCGTGGTCATATCGGCAGCGCCCCGCAGCGAGCGGGTCGTCGCGGTGGCGGCCCTGGCAAGCCAGACCTACGGAGCGGCGGGGACGGCTCGCGTCAGCCCCAGACCGCTGCTGCTGGTGCACGGCACGGAAGACGAGCGACTGGCGCCCTACTGCTCGGAGCAGATCTACTCGTGGGCGCGCCGCCCAAAGGAACTGCGGTTCATGCCGGGGGCGTCGCACAGCCTGCGAGAGGCTCACGGGGAGTTGCTACCGCTGCTGGTGGACTGGCTGGCCACCAAACTGGAGGGCACCAAAGGTCCCTTCCCACTCGATGGGGGAAGGTTAGAGCCTGCCCCGTACTCGATACGGGGATGGGAGTGACGCCACGTCCCTTCCCCCTCGACAGGCAACCGTAGGGGTGGGTTTCAAACCCGCCCGCTGGGGTGGCGGCGGTGCCGCAGTCCCTTCCCCCTCAATGGGGGAAGGTCGGGATGGGGGTGGAGGCTACCCTGGAAGCAGCCCCTACGTGGCGCCCGCGCCGTCGGCCGGGGTGAAGATCGAGTCGGGCGGCAGGTCGGTCCGGCGGCCCCGGCGAATCACCTTGGGCAGCAGCGCTCCCACGGCCAGCGCGCCGGCGATGCCCAAGGGCAAACCCTTGAGGAAGTCCCTGCGAGATAGCCTGCGCTTGCCGTCCGTCTTCTTGTCCATAGCCGCGGTTCCCTCCGTGGTCGTTCGCCGCTCGGTCGGTGCCGGGCCGCGTGGCCTTGCTCTGCTGTCAAGTGCGCCGTCCAT
Organism: Dehalococcoidia bacterium; assembly: GCA_965217705.1. Taxonomy (GTDB): domain Bacteria; phylum Chloroflexota; class Dehalococcoidia; order Lucifugimonadales; family CATOSD01; genus CATOSD01. Next base: position 1,538,369 of record CBDCJA010000002.1, read on the forward strand.
TATATGGAATCGAGGTAGCCCCAGCAAGCGGCAGGAGTCGCCTACCCACGCACATCAGCCACCGCCCCCCGGGCACCCCCCTACTGCCCACCTATCCGCACAGCCTCTGACTTCTCCCCCGCGTCGCTCCCACGACCGATCGCCTGCACGCTGTACTCCGTCACGTTGGGCAACCGCGTGTTCGCGTCCGTGTACGTCGTATCCGTGCTCAGCGTGTCCGATACATAGATCCTCGGCCCATCGTCCCTCCCCGGCCGGTGACGCCATATCCTGTACCCGCTTACCCCCGCCCTGTATGCCACTTCCCACCTCAATACCACCTCCCCGGCAGAGTTCGCCTCCGCTGTCAGATTCCGCACCGCCGGCAGCGGTATCGGCCCCATCCGCATCATCAGCTCGTCCCCCGGCTCCCATGGCTGCTCCGATACCTGCCACGTCAGAGTCCGGGCGGTCCAGTCTTTGGTCGCGTCCACCTCGGCAAGACGCAAACCGACAGTCCCGTCCGTCTCGACGAAGCTGAAACCGTCTAGCCACGACCCGAACCGGTCCAGCGTCAGCACCACCCGGCCGTCGCGCCACGTAAGGCCGGTGATCGTGATAGCTCTACCTCTCACCGAGAACCCCGCCGGCTCCAGCACCCCCGTCGTCGTCGACGTCGTAGCCAGGTACCCCACCCCCGCCGTGGTGGTCGCCGGGTCGAATAACGCCTCGTGGAGGGTGCCCGGCGGGGCCGTGACCGTAACCACAAAGTCCGTGAAGGCCCAATCGGGAGCATACTCACAAGCCTTGTATGCGTCGGGATACTCCCGCCTTCGGATTTCATAAGTCCCTGCGGGCAGAGGACGGCGGACTGTGAACATTTCAGTGTAGCCGGTAAACGCGTCGCTATCAGGGTCTATGATCTGAGTTTCAAATAGATGGCCGTGATCGCCAGCGTGTTGGAATGTCGGATGGCGCTTGGCCCATTTTGGGTCAACTTCCATGCTTGCTAGACTAACACCACGCCCTGAGCCTGAACTGGTCTCGCTTTGGAATGGGTCACTCGGCCAGTATGTTCGCCCAAAGTGCGCGATATAGTCACGTTCCTCGCGTATGCGCCAGAGGGCATATCTCAGGCAGCTATCGACGTCTTCGGCAGTGAACCCTTCTGGTGTGGTCGCTGGAGTACGGGCTACCGACCTTCCACTCGATTCCGACGCGCCCGGTGTCGCTGGCCCTACAGCCCAAGACACGGCATTTTGGAACTCGGATTCCGAAACAGTCTGCGCGACACCCGAAGATGAATCGTACTCAGTGATAACGTTCGACCCTCCTTTTGGTGGTGTGACGCCATCTGACCGTGCCTGCGAACTGGAAGTCACCACAGGTAGCCACACGGGGTTGCGCGAGCTGACACTGTACCCTTCGTTCAAATCTCCTGAGTACACAGCGTATGAATTGCCCCCGTAGCCGTGGGCGGGAAGCCTTACGCCGTCCTCATGCACGACATGGCTGGGCACCCTCTCGCCGTTCGGCAAGTGGCTTGGTATTCGCTCCCCGCTCGCAAGAACGTAATTCCCCTCTGTCGTGGTCGCGTACTCAAGTGTGCCGAAATACACGATAGTCGTGGTGTTGGCAAACTCGAAGTCCGCAGTCTCGCCGGTCAACGGGGTCAAGAACAGAATCGCGTCCTGGTTGTCCCATTGGGTGGTGCGACGGTTTATGTCTGCCCGGACGGTGAAATTGGCCGGACCTGTGCCCTTCAGGTATCGGACTGACGTGAAGGTGTACCCGGTATCAATGGTGGACACTAGCCGCGCCCTTACCACCACGTCGGCGGCGAAGATGCGCTCCTCAAGGGACGCGGTAGCCGCTCCTGAATGCGTAAAGGCATAGGAATCGTGCGAGGCGGCGAAAGGGGCTGGTTCTGAATCGACAACCGCAAACGAAACCGGCGTAGGCTCAGCGGCCGGAACGAGACTGGCGGCCGTCGATTGGGGCGATATGGGTGGGGGGAGCTGCTGAGGCTCCGCGCTTTCAGACCCGCAGGCGAACGCCCCGAGAACTATAACCGTCACAACCGCGCAGAGGATCATTACTCGCTTCATCGCTCTCTCCTTCAGGGGCACAGCCTAATGATGGTCCCGCGTCACTGATAGCAATCCGTACAGGTCGCTCGCTGACGGCTCGATGCTGGGTATCTTCCACTGTGTGCCTTGAGACATGATGTGGGTCTTTCCGTCGGAGTCGGAATCGCGCGGAAGGTGCTCCAACCCCAATGTGTGCCCGAACTCATGAGCAATGACTGTGGTAATCGAGAAGTAAACTCCCCTCATGCGGTCATTCTCGATTTTCAAAGTGCTATCTGTCCACACTGGAATGTAGGTCCCTCCCAATGGTGGAGACACCGCGAAGTTTAAGGGCGGATACATGATCCACATTTTCTGGTCTGGCATGTGCAGGTCGGGCCTCGGCGCATTCACACATGCGATTGCGCCCGAGTTGCAAGTCCTGAATGCACCCTGCCAAGCTGGTTTGATGATCACGTCGTATGAACTGCTGTCCTCTGAGAACGTGGTCCCTATGTGGCTATTCAACTCACTCACGGCCCTGCCGACAGCCCTCAGCCCCCTGTTTTGGTCAACTGTGCGGTAGTAATCAGCCGGAACCCACCAGGTAGGCCTTGCGCCTTCGGGCGATGTGAAGTCGGCAGTATAGGCCACTGTGCCATCCGCCCTGTGCCAAGCCTGCCTGACGTTCCTTGTCTGGTGAATCCTGAACCCTGTACCTGTAGTGCCTGCCCGCCGCGCCAACACCTCAACTCCAGCGTTTGACACCAGCCCCACACCGCACCGGATGAGGTTCGGAAAGAATGTGTGAGTCTGGTTCCAGTCAGTTTCCGCGTCCCCTGGGCGCGTCGGCGAACAGTGATAGTCGTAGTTGTGAACCACGTAGAACCCTGTGTCTCCTGGATTGACCTTCAACTTGAACTCGTACTCGTCAATATTGACATTTGCGTGCGGATTGGCCACAACCTGAACAACTGTCGGGAATGACTCAAATATTCGCCAGAAGGTCGAGCTGTCGTTCAGCGGCTTGCCGCGAAACTTCACGGTTGCCGAAAACAGCTGTCTGTTCGGGGGTGGAGGTGGAGGCCCCACAACGGCTGTGGGCTTCGGCCCTGTTCCGCCATCACTACTGTCATCGTCTCCCACCGTCGTGGCCGTAGGCGTAGGCGTATGCTCCTCGCACCATTGCCGCGTGAATCCCGGAGGGCAGGGTACTTCCGTTGGAACGAAGATTCCCGTAGTCCGCGTCGGCGTAGGCGTGAAAGTTGGAGTGTTAGTTGGGGTCGGAGTCTTTGTTGGCGTCAGTCTGGCTACTGCCGTTTTGGTGCCGGCCACGGCTGTGAGCCGGGCATAAGCTGTTGCCCACGGGTCTATGGGTTCGGGCGTATTCGTGGGTTCGGGCGTATTCGTAGGTTCGGCCGTCGCAGTGGGCGGTTTGGGTGCTGAAGTAGGGGCAGGGGTAGGCGTTGCAGGTATGCACATGGGGTCGTCTTCAAACTCCGGCCGTGTGCAGTCCGGCGGTATCTCCTTCTTCTCCTCCTCGCCGTCCCCCTCTTCGTCGAGCAGCGACGTCGGCGTCACCGTCGGCGTCGGCCCACCGCCCTCCTGCGCGTGCGTGTCCACCGAGAACGCCCAGCGCCCCAACAACGTCACCGCGATGATGATCGCCGCCCACACCGCCAACTCGACAATGGATCTATTCATTATCCATACGCCCAATTGGACTTAATTCGTATGTGTTTCATATATCATAGACTATCTCATGATTTCATGATTTTGGTGCATTATCTATTGGCCAGTCAAGTCCTGGCCGACAGGCCACCCCCCACCGTGGCTCTCCCACCCCGGGCACGCAGGCGGTAGGCTTCCGCCAACCCCTGACACCTGCCCCATCTGAAAAATCCTTGACACGTCGCGCCCCTCTTCATAACCTACGCCTGCGCACACGCGCTCCAACCCATCCCAACCACGGAGGTGCCCCATGCCCGGACTGCTCGACGGCATAAAGGTGCTGGAAGTCGCCAACTGGGTCGCCGCGCCCTCCGCCTGCGCCATGCTCGCCGACATGGGCGCGGACGTGGTGAAGGTCGAGCACCCGGAGACCGGCGACCCGGTGCGAAACATCGCCATAACCACGCGCGGCATCATTCCCTACCAGAGCGGCCTGAACACCGGCTTCCAGCTTCTCAACCGGGGCAAGAGCAGCATGGGCGTCAACCTACGACATCCGCTGGGCCAGGAGGTCGTGCGCAAGCTGGCGGCGGGGAGCGACATCATGGTCACCAACCTCACGCCGCACCGCCAGGAGCGCTACGGACTGCGCTACGATGACGTTCGCCCCGCGAATCCGCGCATCATCTACGTCGCGCTCACCGGCTACGGCATGGAAGGCCCCGAACGGGACCGCTCCGGGTTCGACTACGCCGCCTTCTGGGCGCGCTCCGGCATCATGGGCACGCTCGGCGAGCACGGCGAGCCGCCGGTGCAGCAGCGTCCGGGCATGGGCGACCAGACGACTTCCCTGGCGATGACCGCCGCCATAGGCTTGGCACTGTTCGAGCGTGAACGCTCCGGCGAGGGCCAGCGCATCGACTGCGCGCTTCTGCACACCGGTCTGTGGGTCATCGGCGCCGACGCGGTAGCCGCCCTGCGCGACCGCGAACCCGCCCAGCGCAACCGCCGCGAGCAGTCCGCCAATCCCCTCTTCAATTTCTACGAGGCGCGCGATGACAAGTGGGTGCAGCTAGTGATGATAGAGTCCGAGCGCTTCTGGCAGGGCTTCTGCCGCGCGATGGAACTGCCGGAACTGGTCGACGACCCCCGCTACAGCGACCACTTCCGGCGAATCGACAGCAGCGCCGAGCTGACGGCCCTGCTGAGAACGCACTTCCGAACCCGCGTGAGGGCGGAGTGGGCCGAGCGCCTGGACGCTGAGAATTGCATCTGGGCGCCGGTACAGACTCTCGACGAGGTGGTCGACGACCCGCAGGTGAGGGCCAACGGCTACACCGCCCCGCTCACCCACGAAGACGATGGCGACTTCGAGGTGGTGAGCGCCCCGATGGGATTCCACCGCACGCCCGCTCGCCCCGCACGGCCCGCGCCCGAGCTGGGCCAGGACACCGAGTCCAGGCTGTTGGAGCTGGGCTACGGCTGGGACGACATCACGGCCATGAAGGAGGCGGGCGCGATCTTGTGACGCGCCCGAGAAGTCCCTTCCCCCTTGACGGGGGAAGATTAGGATGGGGGTGACGTCCCGCTCCTCTACACCAACACGGCGGCCTCGGCCCGCAGCTTGCGGAAGCTGAGGCCGTCGCCGTCCTCGTCCACCACCACCGTATCGCCCAGCGCGAAGTCGCCCGAAATCACCTTCATCGCGAGCGGATTCTCCACGTAGCGCCGCACGGCGCGGCGCAAGGGCCTGGCTCCGAACACCGGGTCGTAGCCCTTGTCGGCGAGCCAGCGCCTGGCGTCCGCGGTTAGCTCGACGCTCACGCCGCGCTCCGCCAGCCGGCCGGCGACTTCGTCCGCCATCAGGTCCACGATCTGGAGTATCTGCTCCTGTGTCAGAGGCTCGAAGATGATTATGTCGTCGATGCGGTTCAAGAACTCCGGGCGAAACGCTTTCCTCAGCGCGTCCTCGATGGACGCCCGCATCCGGGGAGTCGCGCCATCGTCACGTACGAAACCGGCCGTGGGCCGCCCCAGCTGCGATGTTCCCAGGTTGCTTGTCATGACGATGAGAGTGTTGCGAAAGTCGACGGTCCTGCCGTGGCCGTCGGTCAGGCGGCCGTCCTCCAGAACCTGGAGCAGCACGTTGAACACGTCGGGGTGCGCCTTCTCGATCTCGTCGAAGAGCACCAGCCTGTAGGGACGCCGGCGCACCACCTCCGTGAGCTGGCCGCCCTCGTCGTAGCCCACGTATCCAGGCGGCGCTCCGATGAGCCTGGACACGGTGTGCTTTTCCATGTACTCGGACATGTCTATGCGCACCATGTTCGCCTCGTCGTCGAACAGGTACTCGGCCAGCGCGCGGGCCAGCTCCGTCTTGCCCACGCCGGTGGGTCCGAGGAAAATGAAGCTGCCATAAGGGCGGTTGGGATCGCTCAGACCCGCCCTCGCGCGGCGAATGGCGTCGGACACCGCCGCGATACCGGCATCCTGGCCGATGACGCGGTCGTGCAGCCGCTCCTCCATGTGCACCAGCTTCTCGGCCTCGCTTTCGAGCAGCCTGTCCACGGGTATGCCCGTCCAGGTCGAGACCAGCACGCCTATCGCCTCCGCGTCGACCGTATTCGCGCCGCCATCGCCGCGGGCCGACTCCACCTGCACGCGCTCGAACTCCTGTTGCAGCCTGAGCCGTTCCGCGCGGAGTTCGGCCGCCCGCTGGTAGTCCGCGCACTGCGAGGCTGCCTGTTCCTCGTCCTCGAGACGCCGCAGGCGCGACGCCTCGTACTGCAGCTCCGGCGGCAGCATCTGGGACTCGATGCGCACCTTGCTGGCCGCCTCGTCGATGAGGTCCACCGCCTTGTCGGGCAGCAGCCGCTCGGTCACGTAGCGGCTGCCCAACCGCACGGCGGCCTCCAGCGCGGCATCCTCGATCTTCACCTTGTGATGCGCCTCGTACCTGGGACGCAGCGAACGCATCATCTCCAGGGCGGTTTCGGTGTCCGGCTCCTCCACCAGAATGGGCTGGAAGCGGCGTTCCAGGGCGGCGTCCTTCTCGATGTGCCTCGTGTACCCCTCCACCGTCGTGGCCCCCATGCACTGGAGCTCGCCCCGAGCCAGCGCGGGCTTGAGCATGTTGCTGGCGTCCAGCGCGCCCTCGGCCGCGCCCGCGCCAACGACCGTGTGGATCTCGTCGATGAACAGGATGATCTCGCCCTTCCCCTGCCGGACCTCGTCCATCACGCTCTTGAGCCGCTCCTCGAACTCGCCCCGGAACTTCGCGCCTGCCACCAGCGCACCCATGTCCAGCGCCAGCAGACGCCTGCCCTTCAGCTCGCCGGGCACGTTGCCGGACACGATCGCCTGCGCAAGGCCCTCGGCGATGGCCGTCTTGCCAACGCCCGCCCCGCCTATGAGCACGGGGTTGTTCTTCGTGCGGCGGATGAGCGTCTGCATCGCGCGCGCTACCTCCCTGTCCCGCCCAATCACGGGATCGAGCTTGCCCGCCTCCGCGAGCCGCGTAAGGTCCACGCTGTAGCGTTCCAGCGAGCGGTAGCGCTCCTCCGCTCTCGGATCGGTTATCCTGTTGCTGCCGCGCACCGCCTGGAGCGAGCGGTAGACCCGCTCCTGGTCGATTCCGAACTCCCGCAGCAGCGCCGACGCCCCGTCTCCTTCCTCCTGCGCCAGGGCAAGTAGCAGGTGCTCTGCGCCGATGTACTCGTCCTTGAAGCGCCGGGACTCGGCATCAGCGCGTGCCAGCATGTCCGTCACCCTGGGGGACGGGAAGATCTGGTTGGAGTCCTGTCCCAGCTTGGGCCACTGGACGAGCATGGACTCCAGCCGGTCGCGTAGCTCGGCCACGGGCGCGCCGATATCCGCCAGCACGTCGGCGGCCACGCCGTCCTCCTGCTCCAGCAGCGCCAGCAGCACGTGCTCGCAGTCCCACTGGATGTGCCTGTAGCGGCGCACGATCTCCTGGGACCTGCCGAGCATCTCGCGCGCCTGTTCCGTGAACCGTTCCGGACGTAGTACCATGTTCGCCTCCTGTGCGCCGTACTTGGCGCATGGAGGTATTGTATCATGTACCTTGATACATTACAACTCAAGTGTGGTGTGCAAGAGTGTGTCACTTAGGGGCACGTCGGAAGGGAGCATCGGTAAGGTATAATGGGAAACGCGCAAGTTCAGCCTTGGAAGACTAGCCGCATTGCTCGGCTAATGCCGCATCCTACCACAGGAGCGACGGATTCGGTATTCTCCGAAGAGTTGGCAGGTAGTTCTACATCAGCTATGAATTACTTCGGGCGTTGGAAGTGTGGCTGCTCCGGTAGGATGCCTTAGCCTGCTGGAGAATTAGGAGAGTCTGTTGGGAATCGACGCACGGATACTGCTAGTAGAAGAACGGCTGTCGAACGACCTGGCCCTCGGCGAAAGTCACTTCCGCGAGTTTAAGAGCGCACTTGAAGGTCTCGAACGTAACCGCCGCCGTAAGGTGAACCTGGTGGCCAGAGACATCGGCGAAACTCTAGTGGCGTTCGCCAACGCGGACGGGGGAACGCTGATTGTCGGGGTTGAGGACGACGGCAGCATTTCGGGCGTCACATACGCTGACGACAGCATCGCAGTCCTGCGAAACGCGCCAAGAACGCACGTACACTCAGACACGCCGCTATCGGGAGTCAGAAGCCACTTGGTGTCAATTGAAGACAAGACCGTGCTGGTCTTTGAAGTGCAGAAAGGAACTCGGTACATCCACCTTACGAGCGATGGGCGGTGTCTGCAAAGGCGGGACACCGACACCGTTCCCGTTTCGTCCGAACAGATTCAGTTTGAGCGCCACGAACAATTGTCAAGGGAGTACGACCGCCAATGGGTGGACAGTGCGATGGTGGCCGACCTACATACCAACCTTCTTGCGCGTGTAGCCGAAACAGTAGCGCCAGGTCTATCCATAGAAAAGTGCTTGCAGACTCTCGGCCTGGCGGAGTATGTAGCCGGATCGCTTCGACTAAGGGGCGCGGCCCTCTTGTTGTTTTCGAAAGACATCGCCAGATGGCATCCAAGGTCAGAAGTCAGGCTACAGCAGGTGGCAGGGCCGGAGTTGCTGACAGGTGCCGACTACAACGTCATACGGGACGAAACACATGCCGGCAACGTGCTTGAGTTGCTCAGCCAGGGCTGGGAGCACGTGAGACAGTTCTTAGTTCAAAGGCGCCTGGCGGGTGGAACCTTCCAGTACCAGACCACTTACCCCGAAGACGCCTGCCATGAAGCCTTCGTGAACGCCATCGCGCACAGGGACTACAGCATAGAGGGTCGATCGATTGAGATTCTCGTGTTCAGCGACAGGCTTGAGATTCGGAATCCAGGAAGGCTGCTGTCAACGGTCAAGCTCTCTGAATTGAGACGGGGGAGCGGCGTTCACGACTCGCGCAACACCTACATAGCTCGCGTGCTAAGAGAGCTAGGCTACATGCAGGAGATGGGTGAAGGCATCCGACGCATAAGCGCCCTGATGAACGGCCATGAACTCGCGCCTCCGGACATCGAATCAACCGACCACAGTTTCCTCATAAGCCTTTCACAGTCGAACATCTTCAGTCCCCCTGAACAACGGTGGCTCGACGCATTCGAGGCGTTCAACCTCAGCCGCGAGGAAAAGCTGATAGTGATCTTGGGGCGAGGGGGCAAGCTGATTTCAACAAATCAGATATGGCAAGCTCTCGACATTGTAGATACGGAGGAATACAGGCAGATTGTAGAACGGTTGCAAGCCAAGGGCTTGTTATCGTCCCAAGTCACGGGAAAAGCCGCGACAACTATCGCGCGACGTGAAGGCGTCGCGCGGCGTGAAGTGCCAAGATTCGCGATAAGGACCCCGGACATAGCCGAGAGAGACCAGCGCGAGGTTGTAGAGGCTATCGTCTCCCTGGGGCCGCTGAGCCAAGTCAGAACTTCCGATTATGAGCGTATACGCGATGGCCTCAGCAGCCAGAACATATTTCGCAGCACAATGAGAATTCGGCAACTGCTTCGTTTGTTGGAGTTGGCGACCCAAGGCGGCAGTCCTACGGACCGACTAAAGCTCCTGTGGGCCGAAGGAGACAAGCGCGCCGACAAAGCACTTGGTTCGGGGTCCGACGCTGCTACGGGCGGCACGACTTCTTCGCTTGCTCCAGTGAGAGATATCTACGTTGGCAATCTGGATTATCGAGCTACCGAGCAGGAAATCCGGGAGATGTTTGAGAGAGTTGGACCGGTCGTAAGCGTAACTGTGCCTAAGGACTACTTGAGCGGCGACAACCGTGGTTACGCCTTCGTCAAAATGGCCGACTCTACGATAAGCATAACCGCGTTTGCCGAAGTCAACGGGAAGCTACTGAGGAACCGACCACTGCGTTTAGGTTGGTCATTTCTCTAGCCGGATGGAGTCCCCCGTTGTCAGCCCCCCATTTACGTAACCGTCCCACAGGCGGTGGGGTGACGAAAAGCGAGGAGTCCTGGTAGTCTTGGGTATGAAGCACAATCCCCAAGCAGGACTCCCGCCGATGACCAGAGTACGATTCACGCTTCCGCAGGTCAAGCTCCATCCGGACACTCGACCGCTGGCCTGTCCACACTGCGGCTCTGTGTTCCTGAACAGACACGGAGCGGTCGCCAAGCCCGTCAAGGACCTCTACGTCAGCCAGGTGACCGTACACAGATACCGTTGCGTCGACTGCCGCCGCACGTTCCGACACTATCCGCAGGGCGTGGACGGCCACGACCAGAGCCTGAGGCTGCGGGGGCTGGCCGCGCTGAGCTGGGCCCTGGGGTTGTCGCTGCGATCGGCGAGCCACCTGCTGGCGGCGATGGGCCGCGAACTTTCGAGGATGAGCGTGTGGCGCGACGTGCAGGAGTCTGGGTCTGGGGCGCTGAGCGGCTGGCTGAGCAGGGCGCGCGGCCAGGTGAGGCTGATGGGCGCCGACGAGACTGTTGTCAAACTGAAGGGCGAGAAGACGGTGGTCGGGTTCGTCACAGACGCAGAGAGTGGCCGGCTTGTGGGGATGGACGTGTTGGTTGAGCGTGACGGCGAGGGCTTCGTGAGGTGGCTTGAGGGATACGTGGGCAAGTTCGGAGTGGAGGCTATGGTCACAGACGACCTGAGCACCTACAAGCCTGTGGTGGAGCGGCTGGGAGTGGACCACCAGGTATGCGTCGCGCACGTGCGCAAGAACGTGAAGAACCGTCTCGGCGAGATAGAGGGAGAGGAATGGGACTACTACAAGGAGAGGATATGGTGGCTGCTGACCGAGTTGCCGCAGTGGGGTGGTCGAGAGTTGCTTGAGATGGAGCGTTGGGTGAGGAGGAATGCGAAGCTGAGGCGGCTGGTGGTGGAGTTGTGTCAGAAGTGGAGGAGCCTGTTATGCCACCGGCGAGCGCCGGGTATGCCGCAGACCAACAACTGTACCGAGAGGGCGATAGGCAGAAGCAAGATAAGATACAAGACCATCAGAGGGTACAAGAGCATGAAGGGGATGATGAACGGATTGGGACTGACGCAGTGGGTATGGAGTGGAGAGGAAGGCCTTGACCTCGGCGAGTTGATGGCGGCCTAGAACACGGAGTTCTTTCAGGGGGACTGCGTGCCTTCGGACTCCGTCCACATCTCCCCACCGCCTACGGGACGGTTACCCATTTACGTAACCGTCCCACAGGCGGTGGGGTGACGAAAAGCGAGGAGTCCTGGTAGTCTTGGGTATGAAGCACAATCCCCAAGCAGGACTCCCGCCGATGACCAGAGTACGATTCACGCTTCCGCAGGTCAAGCTCCATCCGGACACTCGACCGCTGGCCTGTCCACACTGCGGCTCTGTGTTCCTGAACAGACACGGAGCGGTCGCCAAGCCCGTCAAGGACCTCTACGTCAGCCAGGTGACCGTACACAGATACCGTTGCGTCGACTGCCGCCGCACGTTCCGACACTATCCGCAGGGCGTGGACGGCCACGACCAGAGCCTGAGGCTGCGGGGGCTGGCCGCGCTGAGCTGGGCCCTGGGGTTGTCGCTGCGATCGGCGAGCCACCTGCTGGCGGCGATGGGCCGCGAACTTTCGAGGATGAGCGTGTGGCGCGACGTGCAGGAGTCTGGGTCTGGGGCGCTGAGCGGCTGGCTGAGCAGGGCGCGCGGCCAGGTGAGGCTGATGGGCGCCGACGAGACTGTTGTCAAACTGAAGGGCGAGAAGACGGTGGTCGGGTTCGTCACAGACGCAGAGAGTGGCCGGCTTGTGGGGATGGACGTGTTGGTTGAGCGTGACGGCGAGGGCTTCGTGAGGTGGCTTGAGGGATACGTGGGCAAGTTCGGAGTGGAGGCTATGGTCACAGACGACCTGAGCACCTACAAGCCTGTGGTGGAGCGGCTGGGAGTGGACCACCAGGTATGCGTCGCGCACGTGCGCAAGAACGTGAAGAACCGTCTCGGCGAGATAGAGGGAGAGGAATGGGACTACTACAAGGAGAGGATATGGTGGCTGCTGACCGAGTTGCCGCAGTGGGGTGGTCGAGAGTTGCTTGAGATGGAGCGTTGGGTGAGGAGGAATGCGAAGCTGAGGCGGCTGGTGGTGGAGTTGTGTCAGAAGTGGAGGAGCCTGTTATGCCACCGGCGAGCGCCGGGTATGCCGCAGACCAACAACTGTACCGAGAGGGCGATAGGCAGAAGCAAGATAAGATACAAGACCATCAGAGGGTACAAGAGCATGAAGGGGATGATGAACGGATTGGGACTGACGCAGTGGGTATGGAGTGGAGAGGAAGGCCTTGACCTCGGCGAGTTGATGGCGGCCTAGAACACGGAGTTCTTTCAGGGGGACTGCGTGCCTTCGGACTCCGCCCACATCTCCCCACCGCCTACGGGACGGTTACCCATTTACCCCCGTCTTGACAGCACGGCGAGGGCGGTGCGACACTTGACGCACATCTCGCGCCCCGGCCCGGAGACGTATTTGATAATCGACATCCACACTCACACCTACCCCACTTCGCTGGACAGTGAGTTGACCCCGGAAGAGCTGATCAAGGAATCGAAGAGGCTTGGCCTCGACGGCATTTGCATCACCGACCACGACGGCTTCTGGGACCCTGAGGAGATCCACCAGCTATCGCGAGATTTCAACTACCTGGTGATTCCGGGCTGTGAGGTGACCACTGAGGAGGGACATCTGCTGGTCTACGGTCTGTCCGAGTACATTTTCGGAATGCACCGCGCGTCGATGGTGAAGCAGATGGTGGACGAGGTTGGCGGCGTGATGGTGGTGGCGCACCCCTACAGGCGCACCTACAGGGAAGAGGCGGACAGCGACGCCGAGGCCTACGACGAGATGTTGGACCGCGCGGCGCGCAACGACGTGTTAAGGCGCGTCGACGCCGTGGAGGTGCTCAACAGCAGGGGCTCGGACCAGGAGAACGAGTTCTCGCGCGGCATCGCCCAAAGGTTCGGCCTGAAGGGCACCGGCGCGAGCGACGCCCACAAGCTCGCGGACGTGGGCACGTACGCCACGGAGTTCGAGCGCCCCATCCAATCCCTCGAACAATTCATACACGAGCTCAGGGCCGGCCGGTTCAGCCCCGTGGCCCTCGAAAAGCGCTCGCGCCTCAAGGTTGCTCCCTAGCCCAGGACGGAACCATGCCGGAAACTCTGTTGGAAGTGCGCGACCTGCACACCTACTTCATGGCCAAGGAGGGCACGGTCAAGGCCGTCAACGGCGTCTCGTTCACCCTCGAGGAGGACAGCGTCCTCGGCTTGGTGGGCGAGAGCGGCTCAGGCAAGACGGTGACCGCGCTGTCCATACTCCAGCTTGTGCCCTTCCCGGGCAAGATAGTGGAAGGCAGCATCACCTACAACGGTGAGAGCCTGCTCGACATGTCCACCGAGCGGCTGCGCTCCATACGAGGCCGGGAGATTTCGCTCATCTTCCAGGACTCCGGCGCGGCGCTCAACCCAGTGATCCCCATCGGCCGGCAGGTCGAGGAGATTATGCTCGAGCACACAGACATGGGGAAGCGGCAGGCGCGGGCTACGGCCGAGGACCTTCTGAAGCAGATGGGCATCCCCGACGCCCGCCGAATGCTGGACCAGTACCCCTTCCAGCTCAGCGGCGGCATGGCCCAGCGCGTGATGATGGCGATAGGCGTCGCGCTTAACCCGCGCGTACTCATCGCCGACGAGCCGACGTCGAACCTGGACGTCACGCTGCAGGCCGAGATGCTGCAACGGCTGCGGCGGCTGCGCCAGGAGAACCACTCCGCCATTATGCTGATCACACACGACCTGGGCGTGGTCGCGCAGATGGCCGAGCGCGTGGTGGTGATGTACGGCGGCACCGTGGTGGAGCACGCCACGACGCGCGACCTTTTCGCCCGCCCCTATCACCCCTACACCTGGGGGCTGTTCCAGGCGCTGCCAAGGCTCGACGCGCCACAGCGCGCGCTCACGCCCATGCGGGGCGCGCCGCCGGAGATGATGGACCCGCCGGACCAGTGCCCCTTCCTGCACCGCTGCTCTAAGGCCACCGCCGAGTGCCGCACCAGCCCGCGGCCCCCGCTGGACGAGGTCGCCGAAGGCCACTGGGTGGCCTGCTACAACACTATCAACTACAACTAGCGCGCCCGCCCCGCCCGTTCGCGGCTCACCGCCACCAGCGATGCCGCCAGCATCTCGACCGCCAGCCGCTCGCCGGCCTCGCCCCGTTTGATGCTCACGTCCGCCTCCAGCAGCTCCCGGTGCATCGCCGCGAGCTGTCCGAAGCTCAGCCGGCGTTCCTGCCCCATCACCCGCCGCGCGGCGAACTCGGGTATGCCCAGCGCGCGGCCTATCTCGCCAGACGCCAGCCCGCGCCCACGCATCTCCTTTGCCAGCAGCAGATGGCGCACCTGCCTCGCGAGCATCGCGATGATAAAGGCCGGAGCCGCGCCCGAGTCCAGCGTCCGCAAAATCTGCGCCATGGCGGCCGACGCGCGACCCTCGATCACCGCGTCCACCGTCTGAAAGATGTTCGCGTCCCTGGAGTAGACCACCACTCGCCGCACGTCGTCACGGGTTACGGTCTCACGCCAGCGGTACACGGCCAGCTTGTCCAGCTCGCTTGCGATCACCCTCAGGTTGCCGCCCACCGAGTCGGCAAGCTCCGCGGCCGCATCCGGCGCGATGGCCATACCCTGAGACGAGGCGCGGTCCAGGATCCACCGGCGCAGGCCGTCGCCCCTCGGCGTGCGGAATCCGCGCAGCGTGGCGTGTTGGCGCACCTTGACGAGGAGGGGGTTGGTCTCGGCGAGCGGACCATCGACAAATACGAGGTCCGTGGTCGGCGGAAAACCGGACAGCAGACCGTCCAGGCCGTCCCACTGCCCCAGCGCGGCGCGAGCGCCCCTGCCGCGCGTGCCGCCACGCCCTCGTGTCTCGAACCGGCCCAGCAGCCCTTCGACGGACACGAGCCGCTTGTTCGCCATGAAGGGCACGGCGTAGCACGCTTGGGCGAGCTGGTCGAAAGTCGCGTCCGCGCCCGACAGGGCCGTTACGTTCGAGTCGCGCATCTCCTCGGGAGTAACCCGCTCCCTCAGCGCGGCCAGCTCCTCGCGAATCGAGAACTCGTCGTCACCGTAGAGCACGTATAGCAAGCGGCGGTACTCCTATGAGTAACTGCTCAGAATGGAAAGCCATCCTCGAATGCACGCAGGGCACACGGGTGCTGGTGGTCAGGAATTCTGGCCGCGAGGCTAGCCTATATCAGACGCCGGAGTTCCTCGGTACTGCCGTCCAGGGTATCGGCAAGGCTTCTATACTTGCGGACTCGCCCGGCGTACATTCGAGCGCCAACCATCGCGAAGTTCGCCAATGGTCTGTTCCAGTCGATCCAATTTCGCGTCAATCGTCTCTTGCGACTCGCGCACGCTTTCTATGCCGTCCTCTAGCTGCAACTGCTTCTCGGCCATAGCCGTTTGGTCGCGGTGGAGGCCAACCAATACGGTGGTCGATGACTCCACAAACTCCTCGAACTTGCGAATGTCCTGACCGGTGGCAGTGTCGAATACTCCCCTCGCTCTACTCATGAGCCCGCCGCTTCCGCCACCGCCTTCCGGGACGTCGATGTGTGGCGCGTGTTGTCGGACTATGTTTCCAAAGGCAGTCACAACGTCTTTATCTTCAACGTCGCACTCAATCTCGCCTTCTTCAGTCTCGAATGTGATTCCGCGAGACCACCAGCCTGTCCGGATCTCTATGGCTGTGACGGCTTCGTAGTCCAGCTCCAGGTCGACTTGCTCTTCAGTCGCGAACAGGAGCCTCTTGTCGGTGGCCGCGACGGCGTTGCCCGACAGCGTTGGTAGTATCCCCGATATGGACTCATTCCTCGCTAAGACGGCTTCAATGACTCTCAGCAATTCCTCCGATAGAGCTTTGTCCCCCAATACCGTCTCATCAATCTCCATATACTACTCCCTTAGAAAGTTGTCGACGAACTGACTCAGAGACGGCAGCAGCCTCGTATGCTAGAATGGGTGAAACGCCACCGGAGGAAAGCGAGGCGATGTTGGGCAGAGCGCTACTGCTGCTGCTGTCGTGGACCGGCATCCCCCGGCTGCTTGGCCGACTGTTACGGGACAGCCGCGTCCCGCTGCGCGCCAAGCTGCTCGTTCTGGCGACCGCCGTGTACATCGTCTCCCCGTTCGACCTCGTGCCCGACATGATACCACTGCACGGGTGGATAGACGACATCGTGGCGCTTCTGCTGTCGTCGGTGATGTTCCTGGGCATGGTGCCGGGCGAGGTCCTGTGGGAGCACCTGCGAGGTCTGAATTCGCCGACCGCGCCCAGCGCCGACACCGGCAAGCGGAGCGGCGGCGGCAACGTGATCGACGGCGACTACCGCAGAGTCGACGACTAGGCGCCGGTCGGGAACACCGAGCTCCATATGCAAGTCGGCATCGTGGGCTTGCCCACAAGCGGCAAGACCACAGTGTTCTCGGCCCTCGTGGGCCACGCCGCCCAGCCCGGCTCGCGAGCCAGACCCAGCGTTGGCGTGGTGAAGCTGCCCGACCCGCGATTGGACGCGCTGGCCGAGATCTTCGGGCCCAGGCGAGTGGTGCAGGCCGAGGTAGCCTTCGTAGACCTGCCGCCGGCGCCAGAGGGTTTCGGGGAAACGCGCGGCATCGGCGGCCAGTTCCTCAACGACCTCCAGGCCGTCGACGCTCTGCTGATCGTCGCCCGCGCCTTCGACGACCCATCGGTGCCGCACTCCACGGGCAGCGTGGACCCCGTCCGCGACGCCGAGGCAATGCTGTATGAACTGGTGTTTTCTGACATCGAAATCATCGACCGGCGCATCGCGCGCCTGCAATCGGGCCTCAAGGGCGCCAAGGCGGCCGAGCGAGCGGAGATCAACGGCGGTCTGGACCTCATGGCGCGCCTGAAGGCCGGGCTGGAGTCCGGCGAGGCCGTCGGCAGCCAGCGGCTGTCGCAGGCCGACGCTCCGGCCATCGCGGGCTACCGCTTCCTCACCGCCAAGCCCTGCATCGTAGCAGCCAACGCCTCGGAGGACGCGACGGTGGACGACTTGGCGGCGCTGGAGCGCGGCCTTCGCGACGGCCTGGACTGGCCGAATCTGCGCGCCCTCGCGCTCCGCGGCAAGCTCGAAATGGAGCTCGCGCAGATGGACACAGAGGACGAGATAGAATTCCGCGAGATGATGGACGCTCCCGAGCCGGCGCTCCACTCCGTGATCGCGCTCGCATACGAGGCGCTGGACCTGGTTACGTTCTTCACCGGCAACCAGCGAGAGCTTAGGGCCTGGCCTGTGGACCGGAACACCCCCGCGTCGAGGGCCGCCGGAAAGATACACTCGGACTTCGAGGCCGGCTTCATCCGCGCCGAGGTGGTGGGCTTCGACGACTTCACCCGCTGCGGGGGCTACGCCGAGAGCCGCAGGCAGGGCCTGCTTCGCCAGCAGGGCCGCGACTACGGGGTGCGGGACGGCGACGTGATACACTTTCTGAGCAATGTCTGAGCGCCCGCAGTCCGTCACACCCCCCGGCCATCCCTCCGCATCCCCGCTCGCCCTCTACGTCCACATACCCTTCTGCGAGACCAAGTGCCCCTACTGCGACTTCAACACGTACACGGCCATTGAGCCGCTGATTCCGTCGTACTGCGACGCACTGTGCCGGGAAATCGCCATGTGGGGCGACGCACTGGGCCGCCCGGCGCTGTCCAGCGTATTCTTCGGCGGCGGCACTCCCTCGTATCTGCCCGCCGAACGCATAGAGCAGGTGATGGCCGCGGTGCGTCGCGCCTTCACGGTGCGTCCGGACGCCGAGATCACACTCGAGTCCAATCCCGGCGACCTTTGCGAGCGCAAGCTGACGGCCTACCTGAGCTGCGGCGTCAACCGCCTGAGCATCGGCGTGCAGACTTTCGACGACGGACTGCTCCGGCTGCTCGGGCGAAGGCATTCGGCCCAGGAGGCCGCCGACGCATACGCCCTCGCCGAGCACGCCGGCTTCGACAACGTGAGCATCGACCTGATGTACGGGCTGCCCCACCAGACCCTCGATCACTGGCGGAGCACCCTGGAGCGCACAGGTGAGCTCGCGCCGCCGCACGTGTCGATGTACTGCCTGACCCTGGAGGACGGCACACCCATGCAGCGCTGGGTCGTGGAGGGCACCCTGCCCGACCCGGACGCCGACCTCGCCGCCGACATGTACCTCCTGGCGCAGGAGGCCATGGCGCGGCTCGACTACCGTCACTACGAGATCTCGAACTGGGCCGTCGAGGGCCGCGAGAGCGCACACAACCTGGCCTACTGGCTCAACCAGCCGTACATCGGCGTTGGGCCGGGGGCGCACTCCCACTACGCCTCCTGCCGCTTCTCCAACATCCGGTCGCCCCGCGAGTACGTGCGCAGGCTGAGCGTCGACGCCGCCGCGGCCTGGAGGCCTGATCGACTGGACAGAGCCGCGCTGGCGTCGATGCCTGTGGTGCACGAGGTGGAGACCATAGACCGCCGGCTGGCAATGGCGGAGACGCTGATGATGGGGCTGCGGCTGGATCGCGGCGTGGAGGACGCGGACTTTGAGCGCAGGTTCGGCGAGACTCCCCGGAGCGCATACGGCGATACCGTTGCCGAGCTCACCGGGCTCGGCCTGCTAAGCGCCGGCTGCGGCCGGCTGCGGCTGACCCAGCGCGGGCGAATGCTGGGCAACGAGGTGTTCAGCCGCTTTTTTTGAGTCGAGTATCAACATGGCCAGGCCCCCGGATCGGCGCCCCAAACCGCGCAGCGTTGCCGTATAATATCGGCGCCGTCCCAATACCGCCCGAGAGGTTGCGCATAACTTATGGACCTGACATTCGACAAGGGCAACCCGAAAAGTCCCAAGGGCCACGCCTTCCTGGTGCTCTCCAACTCCGCCAGCCCTGGTGAGCTGTGGGCGACGTACCTCGTGGTGCTTCCCATCTCCATCGACCTGGCCAAGTACGTCCCGCCATTTCTGATGGGCCAGCTCGGCGACACCACTGACCACGACCTTTCCGCGTTCGCATTCCCGCCATTCCCCGAAAAAATCGAGAGCTACGACCAGCTAACGGAGCTGGCGGCCGAGCGCGAGGACGACGTCATCCTGGCCGGCGCCATCGACCTGTCGGACGTGGTTACCACCATGTCGACGGTTAACGAGGCTCTGCAGCAGTACGCCGACACCTGCGCGAGTCTCGAACCGGAAGACGAGGTCGAGGTCGTGGAGGCGATAGACGAGTCCGAGGGCCTTGGCATCAACGAGGTGATGTACAGCCTGATGAACGACGGCGACAAGCTGAGCGAACTCACCAAGCTGGTGGGCAGGCTTCGCTACGCCCTGGAGGGCGGCGAAGAGGTAATGGTCAGAGAGGCCGAGTCCGACATTCTGACCATGTCCAGGCTGCTGCCCGAAAATCACCAGATCCCGCGGCTTCTGGAGGTCGCCAAGGCCGGAGGGAACGCCAACGCCGAGCTGGCGCACCTGTACCTGCAAAGGTGCTTTTCCATTCTGCGCGAGGAGTACGCCAACCTCAGCGATCTGGACTCGCGAATCAGGCTGATCGAGTCGCGGCGGGAGCGACCGTAGCGCTGCGAAGAGTCCCTTACCCCCTTGATGTTGCGAGGCACTCCTTAATCGTCATTGGCATGAAAGTGGAGAGATCCCCGCTGGATTCCCGCGTTCGCGGGAGCGACATACTCAAGATGGAGACTTGGAGGGATCCAGTGGATGAAACAACAAAGGCGATAAGAGATAAGATTCTGAGCGTTGCCAAAGCAAAAGGGACCATCAACTATTCGGAAATCGCACCCTTGGCCCAACTGGACATGAGCCGGGAACTCGACCGCCAAAGAATCGGCAGCATCCTGGATGACATCAGTAGGGCTGAACACCTCGCCGGGAGACCATTGTTGTCAGCCGTCGTCATAAGAAGGGACACCAACAACCCTGGAACAGGTTTCTTTGAACTGGCGCGTGAACTTGGACTACTTAGTGCGAATGAGGAGCGTGACGAATACTGGGTAAAGGAACTTAATCGAGTCCACCAGCACTGGTCTTGACGCGAAAAACTTACGAGAATTAGCTGCCCACTTCCGCCAGCGCCGCCCGCAGGTGCGCCAGCGTCACGTTGCCGCCGCTCGCGACGAGCACGACCTTCCTGCCGGCCAGCCGGTCCCCCAACTTCACCGCCGCCGCCAGCGACGCCGCGCCCGCGTGCTCGATAAGGTTGTGCGTGTGCTGGAGGTGCAGCACTATGGCCTCGTTCATCTCCGACTCGCTAACGAGCACGAAGTCGTCCAGCATGTCACGCAGTATCTCTTGCGTCAGCTCGAACCCCAGGCGTGTCGCAAGCCCCTCCGCGACCGTGCTCATCTCCGACTCGACGATGTGGCCTTCCTTCCAGGACAGGTAGGCCGCCGGGGCGTTGGCCGCCTGCACGCCGATCACCTCCACGCCCGGGTTGACGCCCTTCGCCGAGATGCAGACACCGCACGCGCCGCTGCCGCCGCCGACCGGCACGATGATGGTGTCCACGTCGGGCAGGTCCTCCATAATCTCCAGGCCGTAGGTGCCGACTCCGGCGATGAGCGCCGGCTCGTTGGCCGAGTGGATGTAGCGGTATCCCTCCTCCCTGGAGGCGCGCTCCACGTACTCGCGCGACTCGTCGAAGTCCCTGCCGTAGAACACGATCTCGGCGCCAAGGTTTCGTATGGACTCCACCTTGTCGGGGTTCGCGCCCTCCGGCACGACGATGACCGCCTTGACGCCAAACACGCTCGAGGCGTACGCGACGGATTGGCCGTGGTTGCCGGTGGACGCGGTTATCACGCCGCGGCGGCGGTCCTCCTCGCTGAGCTGTGAGATAAAGTTGAAGCCGCCGCGCATCTTGAACGCGCCCAGCCGCTGGTGATTTTCGTGCTTGACGTACACTTCTGCGCCCAGCAGCTTGTCCAGCGAAAGGTAGCGGTGCAAAGGCGTTCTCGACACGTAGGGGGCGACTCTCGCCCTGGCTTCCATCACGTCCAGGAGGGTGGGTCGTATCGGCAAAGCTGTCTCCATTCGGTTAATCTTGTCGGTTGCTCGGGTTTGACGTTAGCAGCCTCAGCAGGCTATTTCGGCGGCGACGTCAGCGAAGGCGTTGGCGTAGGCCGCCACTGCGGGGACGTCGACCGCTCCGGGCCAGCGGTCGCTGCGCATGTGGAAGTAGGCGTGGCCGCCGGCCATAGCGACGCAGCGCGCGCCCATGGCGTGCACAACGTTGGATTCCGCGCCGACCATCTCGCCCTCACCTGCCGAAGGCGTGTCCGGCGCGCCTCGGCGTTCGAGCGCCGCGCGTGCCGCGCTTTCCAGCGCCGCGTCCGGCGCTCCCAGGCGCACGCCGGGACCGACGGCGGCGCCAACGGACGCCCCGAAGTGTATCCACGCCTCCGCGCCGCGCACCAGCCCTTCCCTGCCGGCCAGGAACTGATGCACACCCAGCAAGCCCAGCTCGTGGCCGGTGGTCGCCACGAACGTGACGTTCCTGGCGGGGGCTGCCCCGGACAGCCGACGCATCACCTCCAGCCAGCCCGCGATGCCGCCGCCCCTCTCAGCCGCGCACTGCCACCATCCGCTGCGTGGCGTCATCACCACCAGCGGCGGAAGCGTGTGGTCCCTGCCCGGCAGCGTCGCCACGACGTTGTACGACAGCGCGGGACTGCGCGCCGCGCACGCGAGAAGCCTCAGCCGCGAGCCCTTTCGCACCGCATCGTTCAGCCAGCCGGCCGCTTCGCCGCTCACCTGCAGCACGGGCGGGCCGAACGGCGACAGGAAGCGCGGCGCGTTGCGGCAGGCGAGTCCGGGGCTGACGCCTCGGGTCACGACGACATAGGCGACATGGCGCGGGGACTCGCGCTCGGAGTCGAAGTCGTCCTGGTACTCACCCGCGCCCACCTCGAGCAGGCCTATCTCCGCGTCCGAGCCGACCGGCCCCAGCTTGCCCTCGACACCGTTGGTGCCGGTCGAGCCGCCATCGAACAGGGGCAGCCCCCGTACACTGCGTCCACCGGCCTCGACGCGGCACGCGCCGAGAACGAGACGGTCGAGCGGGACCTCCTCCAGCTCGACGACCGAGGCGTACGCGCGGGACGTCTCAGCAAGCCACCGCGCCGACTCCACGTCTGCGGCTGTGCCCGTGCGGTGGTAGCCCTGTGAGTCGTACTCGCGGATTACGTCCGAGATTCTGTCGTGTTGGGTCATGTGATGGCCCTTCTTTGGCAGCAAGCCCTAAATCGCCAGGTCGCGGCGCTGGAAGGTGTACGCCGCCACCGCGAACAGCACCGCCGTCGCGGCCGCAAGCACCAGTGCGTGGGCGGTGCTGATACCGTTGGTGAGCGGGTCCACGGCGATGTAGTAGTAGAACAGCGAGAGATACTTGAGTGGTTCCAGCGCGTCCACCAGCGGAATCAAGGTGTGCAGCAGGTAGGCCACCACTCCAAGGGCGCTGCTGACGGCGAAGGTAGTGCCCGTCCTGCCCGTCGCGCTGCCGACGGCCAGCGCAAGGGCGCCGAACGCCCAGCCAAATAGAGCGAGCGACACGCAGGCCTGCGTCAGGCGCCAGAGGTCGAGGCCCATGTCGAACAGCGCGGAGCCGGCCAGCAGCGAGACCCAGACCGCTCCGACGAGCGCCAGGCTGGACAGCAGCAGCGCACCGAACTTCTGGGCCAGCACCGACGTGCGGCTCACCGGGTTCGCCAGTAGCACGTCGATGGTGCCGTCCCGCTCCTCGCCCGCTATCGTGTTCGTCCCTAGGCGGATGACGAAAATCATCACCAGAACCGGAATGAATACGGCTAACAACTGCGTGTTCACGAAGCCCTCGCCCGAGCTCAGGCTCTCGAATCCGCCGGATAGCGCCTTCAGAAACTCGGAATCGCCCAGGATGTCATCCAGCTGCGTGTTGTCCTTGAAGCTCGGATAGGTGGCGCAGGTTATCAGCGACGCTACGATAATGCCGAGCTCCCACCACAACATGGAGCGGCGCTGATCCCGGAGCGACTTGAGGAAAATGTTGCTAAGCATCGGGTACGCCTTCGCTGTAGTAGGCGAGGAACACGTCCTCCAGGGCGGATTCGTGGGTGAACAGCTTGGCAACGCTGTGCCGCGCGAGCGTCTTGATAACGGCATCGGGGCTGCCGATGACGTCGAAAGTTACGGCATCGCCGCTCACGTTGACGGCGGCGACGCCTGGCACCGACTGGAACTCTTCCGCCGTGAAGTCGTCGGCTATGCGCGCCTCGAACCTGTGGAACGCCTTCTGGACGATGTCGCTGACGTCCTCTACGGCGATGAGCCTCCCGCCCCTGATGAAGGCCACGCGGTCGCAGACCCGCTCGACCTCCGGCAAGTTGTGGGAGGAGAAGAACACTGTGCGTCCGTCCGCCTTCACCTCGTCGATCATGTCGTAGAAGGCCTGCTGCATCAAGGGGTCGAGCCCGCTGGTCGGCTCGTCCAGCACTATCAGCTCCGGCCTGTGCATGAAAGCCTGTATCAGCCCCACCTTCTGCTTGTTGCCCCGCGACAGCTGCGAGAACTTGCGGCCCAGGTTCGCGTCCAGGCGTTCGGCGATGTCGCGGGTGTAGTCCCAGTCCACGTCGCCGCGCAGGTTGGCCATGTAGGTGAGCACTTCCTCGCCGGTCATGCTGTCGTACAGAGAGAACTCACCCGGAAGGTAGCCTACCCGGCGCTTGATCGCGACGCTGTTGGCGCGGGTGTCCATGCCGAACACCGTGGCCGAGCCGTTGGTGGGTCTGATGTGGTCGAGCAGCACGCGTATGGTGGTAGTCTTGCCCGCCCCGTTGGGGCCGAGGTATCCGAACACCTCACCGCGCCGCACTTCCATGTCCGCGTCCACCACGGCGGCCACGCTGCCGTAGCTCTTGGTTAGTCCCCTGGTGCGGATTACGACGTCGGAGTCGATCAGGCTCAATCGCTCACCGCCAGTGTCGCCTCGGCGACCCCTATAAGCTTGCCGCCCTGGTTGATTCCCTTTATCTCGCAGTCCACCAGTTTCTGGCCGCCCTCCACGCGCTTGCCGGTGACCGTGCCGGTAAACTCCACCGTGTCCCCCGGCCGGAACGGCTCTATCGCCTTGAACAGCAGGCGTCCGTTGCCGTACAGCGACCCGTTTGGCAGCCAGAGTTCCAGCATCTGATTCAGGTAGGCCATCGTGGTCACGCCCGCGTTGAGTGTGCCGCCGAACATGCCCTCCTTGGCGAACTCGGGGTCCGTGTGAATGTTGCGGGGCATCTCCATGTCCTCGCCCTCGGACAGGCGCGCGCCGTCGATGGTCGCCTGGGTTTCCCCAATCGTAAAGGGCGTAAGTGCGTCACCTGGCGCTATGTCGTCGAATGTAAGCTTGCCTGCGGTTGTAGCCATGTCATGGCGCCTCCATGTGTCTCTTCCCAATTGTCCCTTCCCCCTTGACGGGGGAAGGTTAGAGCCTGCCCCGTACTCGATACGGGGATGGGGGTGTGAATGCGTTTGCGCAACTCCCCTTATTCCGGCCTCTTCTGCCCCTGTGCGTACTCGAATATGCACGTGTAGTCGTACTCGCCAACCTTGTCGCCCGCCTGGTTGCTCGCCTCCACCCGAATGGTCACGAACTTGTTGCCGCGCCGCTCGTACTTGTCCACCACGTGGCCGAAGCTCGTAATCGTGTCGCCCTCGCGCATCGGCGCGAACCAGCGCACCTCGCACTTCGCGAACGGCGTCTGGAAGGGGTTTTCCCTGGCGTGTTCCTGGGCCACGAAACCATTGTTGGCCGCGATGTCGCCCCGGCGCAACGGCGCGACGCGGAAGATGGTCGACGGCATGGCGTGGGCGGGCACAGCACCCTCGTCCAGGCTGTATGCGGGGTTGTCGTTACGAACGGCCCCGGCGTAGGCTGCTATCAACTCGCCCGTTACCTCTACCTGGACCTCGGGCGACGCCTGGCCGATTGCCACGACGGCATACTCCCACCTGCGCTCCTGTTCGTCCATGAATCCCTCCAGTTATGGATGACGCCACGATAGTAAATTGCGTTGGTGAGGTTGTCAATCGACGTAGCATGTGCCTTCCATCGGAAGTGATATACTAGCCCCGTCCGCAGGCCCGGCACGCGGCAGGCGGCGCCAAGGCGACAATCACCTTTCCACGCGACAATCCAAGGAGCTCACATGTTCCGCATTGGCATCGACGTTGGCGGCACCTTCACCGATTTCGTGGTAGTCCCGGACGGGCAGCCCCCTCGTCAGTTCAAGACCGTATCCACTCCGCGAGACCCCTCGGAGGGTGTGCTGCGGGGTCTCGAAGAGGCGGCGGCCGCCCATGGCCTGTCTTTAGAAGGACTGCTCGCCGAAACCGAGATGCTGATTCACGGCACCACCGTCGCCACCAACACTCTGGTCGAGCGAAAGGGCTCGCGTGTCGGGCTCATCACCACAGAGGGCTTTCGGGATCTCCTGGAGATGCGCGAGGGACTGAAGGAGGACCGCTACAATCTGCGCATGGAGCCGGTGCAGCCGCTGGTGCCGCGCTACCTGCGGCTGGGAGTGCCTGAGCGTGTGCGGGCCAACGGCGAGGAGGAGCAGCCGCTCGACGAGGCCGCGCTGGACGAGGCGCTGGACACGCTCGCGGGCGAGGGCGTCGACGCGCTGGCGGTCTGCTTCCTTTTTTCTTACCTGAACCCCGAACACGAGCGCCGCGCCGCGGAGCGAATCAGGAACAGGTTCCCCGGCGCCTACGTTTCACTGTCCCACGAGGTGATCCCGCAGATAAAGGAGTTCGACCGCCTCAGCGCTACCGTGATCAACTCCTACGTCGGCCCCGTCTTCGGCGACTACCTGATGCGCCTGAGAGAGCGGCTCAGCACGTTCAGCCGCGTAAACGACATCCTGATAATGCAGTCCAACGGCGGCGTTGCCTCCATAGAGGATTCCAGTCGCCTGGCCGTCGCCGCCATCCTGTCCGGACCGGCGGGCGGCGTGAGCGGCGCGGCGCGGTACGGCGAGGGCCTGGGTGAATCGAAAGTCATCGGCTTCGACATGGGCGGCACGAGCGCGGACATCTCGCTCATCGAGGACGGCTCGCCCCACTTGACCAACGAGAAGTTCGAGGCGGGCTGGAAGATAGCCGTGCCCGCCATAGACATACAAACGCTCGGCGCGGGCGGCGGGAGCATCGCGCGCGTCGACGGCGGGGGCATCCTGCGCGTCGGCCCCGACAGTGCGGGCGCAGACCCCGGCCCCGTGTGCTACGGCCGCGGCGGCGAAGAGCCAACGGTGACCGACGCCAACCTGCTGCTGGGCTACCTGGACGCCGACAATTTTCTGGGGGGACGTGAAAGGCTCGATGTCGCATTGTCGGAGCGGGCGATCGAGGAGCGCGTCGCGCGGCCGCTCGGCATCGCCACGCTGGAGGCGGCCCTGGGAGTCCACCGGGTGGTCTCCACCACTATGGCCGAGGGCATACGGCTGATGTCTGTAAAGCGCGGGGTCGACCCGCGGGACTTTGCCATACTCGCCTTCGGCGGAGCGTCCGGACTGCACGTGAGCGCCGTGGCCCGCCAGCTCCAGATTGAAAGGGTTTACGTGCCGGCGGCAGCGCCGGTGCTCTCCGCGCTTGGTATGCTTTGCACCGACCTGCAGTACGACTCCTCCCTCTCCCACCCGGCGAGCCTCGACGGGATCGACCTGGATACCGTGCGGGCGATAGTGTCGCGGCTGGAGGCGCAGGGACGCGGCAGGCTTAGGGCGCAGGGCGTGGGCGACGAGGAGACAGCCATCACAGTTTCCGCCGACATGCGCTACCTCGACCAGATATACGAGGTCAACATTCCTGTCCCGGACCTGTCGCTACCCCCAGAAGAGCTGCTACAGGAATGGGCGGCGAACTTCCACCGGCGCTACGAGGAGCTGTACTCGTACCGCCAGTCCGATCAGGAGATTCGCCTCGTCACGCTGCGGGTGTCGGCGCTGGGCCGGCTGCCCAAGGCGGACCTCTCGGCGCAGACGCCCGCGGACGGCGCGACCGCCCCGAAGGGCAGCCGCCGCGTGTTCCTGGGAGAATGGCGTGACGTGCCCGTGTACGCGATAAGCGAGCTTACCCGCGACGCCGAAATCGAGGGGCCGGCTATCCTGGAATCGGACTTCACCACCGTGCTCGTCGACGAGGGCGACACGGCGTCGCTCGACCGCTTCGGGGGCGTTGCCTTACGGATAGCCGCCGGGGACCGGCGTGGGCGCGAGCGGACGGCAACCGCGACGCCCGACCCCGTCACCCTGGCCGTGGTCGAGAACCGCCTGGAGTCCATCGCGTTGGAGATGATGGAGGTGATGCTGCGCACCTCGATGTCGCAGATACTCAACTCCAGCCGCGACTTCTCTACCGCGGTACTGGACGCCGACTGCCAGCTCGTGGCCCAGGGCGAGGGCATACCCGTGCACATCAGCGCGCTGCCCATAGCGGGGGCGGCGGTGCGCGACTACTTTGGCGACGACATTTCGCCGGGAGACCTGTTCGCGCTCAACGACCCCTACTTCGGCGGAAGCCACCTGCCGGACATCACCGTCATACGGCCCATCTTCCACGACGGCGATCTGCTCTTCTACTCGGTCAACAGGGCGCACCACAGCGACGTGGGAGGGGCAACGCACGGCGGCTACAACCCGTCAGCGAGCGAGATCTACCACGAGGGGCTGCGCATTCCTCCTCTGCGCATCCACGACAAGGGCGAGCCGCGACGCGACCTGCTGCAGATGCTCTCTGCCAACGTGCGCCACCCCGAGAACTTCCTCGGCGATCTGAACGCGCAGATAGGGTCGGTTGACATCGCCGCGCGGCGCATCGGCGAGCTGCTGCGTATCTACGAGCCCGTCTCCCTGAAGCGCATCATCGCCGAGATCCTCAACGCCACCGAACGGCAGGTGCGGCAGTTCATCTCCGATTGGCCTGACGGCGTGTACCGCGGCGAGTCGCTGGTAGACGACGATGGTTTCGATTCGAAGATGATCCCCATACGCGCAACGGTGACCATAGATGGCTCGTCGATGGACATCGACCTCAGTGAGTCCAGCCCACAGGTGACAGGCTTCATCAACAGCGCCTACGCCAACACCCGCTCGCTGGCCCACGCCGCGATAATGTACATGGCCCCCTCGGACGTGGCCAAGAACGAAGGCTCGATGCGCCCGGTCACGGTCACGGCCCCCAAGGGCCTGGTGGTGAACGCCAACCCTCCCGCGCCGGTGTGCATGAGCACCAACCACTGCGCCGAGGAGATCGTGGAAGCGGTGTTCAAAGCGCTCGCGCCGGCCGTGCCGCTGGCCGTGAACGCGGGCTTCTCCCGGAGGCTCAGGTTCGCCATCACAGGTGTGGACCCCCGCACCGACCGCGCCTTCATCTGGCACTTCTTCATGGCTCGCGGCGGCGGCGGCGCGTCCCACGCACACGACGGCTGGCCCAACGTGGGCGAGGTGAACGTAGCCGGGGGTATTCGCTCGCCTAGCGTCGAGGTCACCGAGGAGCGCTTCCCGCTGTTCGTCCGCCGCCATGAGCTGCGGCCCGGCTCCGCGGGGGACGGCGCCCGGCGCGGCGGCCTCGGCGCCGTCTGCGAAATGGTGTACGAGGGCGCGGGCGACGCTCGGCTCAACACCGCGGGCGACGGCACCGTCAACCCGCCGTTTGGCCTGTTCGGAGGCCGCCCCGGCCTGCCCCACGTCTACAGCATCATCTCCAACGGCAGGGAGCGCATACTGGGCTCGAAGGAGACGGGCGTGGTCGTCAGACCTGGCGACACCATCCTGTGCCTGTCGTCCGGGGGCGGCGGGTACGGCGACCCGACGAAGCGCGATCCGGCGCTGGCAGACTGGGACGCGAAGAACGGCTACTTGACGCGGTAGGCGGCCAGATGGCGCGCCTTGTGGGTGCGGCGCACTCAAGCCACGTTGTCGACGGCTGCGGGAGCGTGTAAAGCACAAGCGTCCAATTCATACTGACCTGGATGGGAAGTCCGATGAGCCTCAGCATCGAGAACGAAGAGACCGGCAGACTGGCCAGCGAGTTGGCGGAACTGACCGGTGAAACGGAGACGCTGGCGGTCACCGTCGCGCTCGAGGAACGCCTGGAGCGGGAGCGGGACATCCAGAATCGTCTCAAGCGGATGCGGGCCATCTCTAAACGTTTCGCCGAGTCGCTGCGAGACGGGCCGTCAGCAGTGGAACATGGCGCTTATCTTTACGACAAGCGCGGATTGCCAGAAGCGCGACCCTAGATTCTCCTGAGTATCCTGTCGTATTCCCGGTGCGGCCCAATCCAGAACCATAGGATGTCGCCCCCGTAAGTACCCCAAGCGCGCGGTAGTCGTCGCTCACTCGCGCCGAATAGACCGGCCGCCGTCGGCTGACGCGCTTGAAGTGTAAGCTGGGATGATTGGGGTCTGACGCGAAGAAACGGTATGACTCCCTCGCCTGTCGTCTTACGTGGACTGAAAGGAGTCGATACTCATCCCAAAAGCTCTCAAGCGCGAACGAACGCAAAGTTAGAGTTCGTCCGAGTCTAGAGGTCGTGTCAGTCCTGCACGATGCGCCGCAACGGCCTCGTCAGCCAGTTGCTCCAACAGGTCCTCGGATTCTGGGCGGCTGAACAATTCTGCCCAACGCAGTTCAGACTCCAGTTCGGACAGGAGGAATCGGGCGAACCTGTCCTGTTCTTCCTGCGGAAGTTCGGCTGCTTTCGCAAAGGCTTGTTCAAGAAGTTCTGTCATGTTCTCTTCCTCTCTTCAACTGTTTGCGCGCCCCTCACCGCGTGCGAGGATTGAGCACGTCGTTGAGCGAGTCGCCGAGCAGGTTCCAGGCGAGCACGATGGTCCAGGCCGCCGCGCCGGGCGCGAGCAGCATCCACGGCACCTCGCGCAGCGCGCTCAGCGATCCGGCCTCCAGCAGCATCGTGCCGAGGCTGGGCTTGGGCGGCTGAACGCCAAGCCCCAACCAGCTCAGGATGATCTCCGCCCCGACCAGGGCGCCCATCGTCATGCTCACCGACACAATTATCGGGCTGATGGCGTTGGGCAATATGTGGACGAACAGCATGCGGGGCGTGGACGTGCCCACCGCCCGCGCCGCGTCCACGAACTGCGACTCCTTGAGATACAGCACCTGGCCCCGCACCAGCCGCGCCATGCCGATCCAACCGAACGATACCAGCGCCACCGATATGACAAGGTAGTCGGCGACGCCGCTCCTCGCCAGCCCGTCCAGGAAGGTGTGGTCCTCTATCCACCACACCATGTCCCGGATGCGGCCGCCCAGCGTCGCGGCTATGAGTATTATCAGCAGAATGTCGGGGAAGGCGCTGAACAGCTCTCCTGTGCGCATGATGATCGAGTCCACGCGCTGTCCCAGGTATCCGGCCACCAGCCCCAGCGTAACGCCCAGCACTATTCCTCCCGTTGCGACCACGACAACCGTGATGATGACGGTGGTCTGCACCGCCCATACGACGCGCATGAGCACGTCGCGGCCCTTCAGATCGGTGCCGGCCCAGTGGGATATGCTTGGCGGCTTGCGAATCGCGGTGTAGTCCTGCTCCGTGTAGCCGTAGGGGGCGAAGAAGGAGACCACCGGCGCGAATATGCCCAGCAGGTAGACGACGGCGAGCGCCGCCATGCACGCGAGCGCGATGCGCTTGCGAACGAGGCGCGCCCAAGCCAGGGCCAGGTGTCCCCTGGTGGGGCGGCCCAACTCCTGTTCGAGGCTCAGTTGACCCGTTGCCAAACCGGTCCCGTCCTCTCTCTGCCGGTGCGCCGGCGCCCGATCAGCTGTAGCGAATCCTGGGGTCTATCAGCGTGTAAACAATGTCGGCCACGAGGTTGGCCAGCACGAAGGCCAACGCGCCGACCAGGGTTATGGCCATAATCACGGGGTAGTCCCTGTTGAAGATGGCATCTATCGCCAGGTTGCCCAGGCCGGGAATGCCAAGAATGCGCTCGGTGATGATGCCGGTGCTCAGTAGCCCCGGAAGCGAAAGCGAGATGACGGTGACCACCGGAATGAGCGAGTTCTTGAGCACGTGGCGAACGTCCACAACCACTTCCGACAAGCCCTTCGCCCGCGCCGTGCGTATGAAGTCCTGCCCCATCACGTCCAGCGTGCTCGCCCGCATCAGCCGCGCCAGCCCGGCCACGCCCGGTATGCCCATGGTGATGGCCGGGATTATCATGCGTACATCCCAAAATCCGCCCCACCCGGAGCATGGCAGCCAGCTCAGCTTTAGGCAGAATGCCCACAGCATGAACGGGATGGACACCATGATGGGAATGGACATCAGTACGAGCGACAGGCTCACCATCGCCGGGTCTTCCCAACGCCCCTGCTTGTGCGCGACCCAGAATCCGAGCGGCAGGCCGAAACACACGCTGACGATCAGCGCGGCGATGCTGACCTGGAAAGACACCCAGATCTTCGCGCCCAACAGCTCGCTTACCGGACGGCCGCGAAAGCGTATGCTCTCGCCCAGGTCGCCGCGCACGGCCCGCCAAACGTAGTCGCCGTACTGCACGAAGAAGGGCCGGTTCAGACCGAGCTGTTCGCGCAGCCGGTTGGCCGTCTCCTCCTCGTAACGCACGCCCAACATCACCTGCACGGGGTCGCCCGGCCCAAAGCGGCCCAGCGCGAAAGTCACGAGCGAGACCGCGAACAACAGCACGGGGAGCCAAAGCAGACGCCGCGCTATGTAGACCCACATGGCAGGCCAACTCCATCAGGGGATTCTGGCGACCGGACAGAGGGCTGCGCCCGAGATGGAAGCAATACCTCTAATGGGAAAGGTTAATCTCTGAGGCGAGAAAGAGCAAGCCGGCAGGGCCCGTCACGTCGAGTCGAGGGGAGTCGGCCTTGCCTAGAGCCAGGCGTTGGTAAGGGGCACAAGCCGCATGTGCACGGGGTCGGCGGTCAGCCGCAACCCTTCCAGGGTGTAGGCCCCCAAAAGCGCCCGGGAGTCATCGTCTCCGAACAACACCAGCGTCGCCTCCTTCCGACCATCGATGGAGGCCATTGCGCGGCCGATGTCGTACACCACCGACCGCCCGTCGGCAAGGCTGAGCCTGATGCTGTCGATGCGTGTTACACCGAGCCGTTCCAGCAGCTCGGCGGGCGCCACGCTATAGCTGGCGCCGGTGTCCACTATCGCCTCGATCTCAACAGATCTATCGCCGTCCATGCTTTCGAGCAGGACGGGCCAGGTAAAGACACCCAAGTCTCGGCCCTCCCATAGGAATTGTGTTCTAGTTCTGCTCTGGTGTCGCATCATTCTAGCACAGGGAACACCTTGGCTGACCCGGCCTTGACACCCCTTCGCCCCTGCTGATAGCCTCCCTCGCAGCAGGCGGCGCGGGCGAGCACGTGGAGCGGTATACGCGATGGACTTTCGTTTTACCCCAGAGCAAGAGCAGTTCCGAGAACACGTCCGCGCGTTCATTCGCGACGAAGTGCCCGCCGAGATGATCGCCGAGATTCAGGGCGCGGCGGACGGCGCGGCGTCGGAGGCTGGCCGCGAGTTCAAGCTGCTGCTGGGCCAAAAAGGGCTGCTCGGCATAAGCTGGCCCAAAGAGTACGGCGGCGGCGGCAAACCCCTGCTGTACCAGTTCATCCTCACCGAGGAGCTGGGCTACCACGGGCTGCCCTACGGCGGCCTGAGCCTGACCTCTGTCGGCCCCACGCTGTTCCGCGCTGGCACCGAAGAGCAACGCCAGCAGTATCTGGCGGGCATACTCAACGGCGAGTTCGAGTTCGCCCTCGGCTACTCCGAGCCTTCCGCAGGCACCGACCTGGGCTCGCTCCAGACAAGGGCCGTCGCCGACGGCGACGACTACGTCATCAACGGCCAGAAGATTTACACCTCCGCCGCCCACTACTCGACCCACATCTGGCTGGCCGCGCGAACAGACGCAAACGAGCCCAAACATCGCGGCGTTTCGCTGATGATCGTGCCCCTCGATTCCCCGGGCATAACCATACGCCCGCTGTGGACGATGGGGGACGGCCGGACCAACGAGGTCTTCTTCGAGGACGTGCGTGTGCCCCGCGAGAACCTGGTGGGCGAGGAGAATCGCGGCTTCTACGTGGTGGCGATGGCGCTGGACTACGAGCGCGCGGCGGTCGCGCCGATCAGCCCGCTCAAGCGCAGCCTGGACGAGCTTACCCAGTTCGCCCGGGACACCAGCCGCAACGGCACGGCACTCGCCGAAGACCCCGTCGTTCGCCGAAAGCTCGCCGAGCTCGCCGTGGAAGTGGACGTGCTGAGGCTGTTCTCGTATCGCAACGCCTGGATGATCGAAAACGAACTCGTGCCCACCAAAGAGGCGTCGATAGCCAAGGTATGGTCTTCGGAGCTGGCACAGCGCATGTCCGCCGTCGCGCTCGAAATCATGGGACCGCGCGGGCAGCTCAAGCGCGGCTCGAAATGGGCATATCTGCAAGGCAGGTTCGAGCGCATGTACCGCCAAACGCCGCTCATGCGCTTTGGCGCCGGCACCAACGAGATACAGCGCAACATCATCGCCCAGCGCGGGCTCGGCTTGCCCCGCTAACGGCGCGGCCGGACGGCAGCCAGCCAACAAGGAGCGCGGCCTCCATGGACCTTGCTCTCACCGAAGCGCAGCAGATGCTCAAACGCCTGACCAGGGACTTCCTGGAGCAGGAGTTCCCCCCGTCCCTCGCGAGGGCGTTGGAGCAGGACGAGCGCGGCCACTCGCCGGAAGTCTGGCGCAAGATGGTCGAAACAGGCCTGGTAGAAGCCGCATTTCCACAGGAGTATGGCGGCGCGGGCGGCGGCCTGATGGAGTTGGGCGTAATCTTCGACGAAATGGGGAGAGGCCTGTACACCGGCCCATTCTTCGCGACGGTGGCCCTGGGCGGCCTGGCGCTGTTGTACGCCGGCACGGACGACCAGCGGCGCGGAATCATCCCCGCCGTGGCGCAGGGCCAGGCGCTGCTCTGCCTCGCGCTGCTTGAAGAGTCCGGCAAGTACGCGCCCGACGCCATCCGCATGGAGGCGCGCGCCAGGGGCGACCACTTCGTCCTGTCAGGCGTCAAGCTGTTCGTGGAGTACGCCAACGTCGCCGACTTCATACTGTGCGCGGCCCGGACCGGCCCACAAGCCGACGACGTCTCGCTGTTCCTCGTGCCCGGCACAAACCCCGGCGTCAGCATAGCGCCGCTGGACACAATCAGTGGTGACAGGCAGTCGGAAGTGACTTTCGACGAGGCGCTCGTTCCGGCCCGCAACGTCATCGGCGAGGTCGGCGGCGCGTGGCCCCATCTGCGGCGCGCGCTGGACGCGGCTACGGCGTTGACGTGCATGCAGATGGCGGGCATGGCCGAGAGGGTGTTGGAGCGCACGGTCGAATACGTGAAGATGCGCGTGCAATTCGGACGCCCTTTAGGCTCGCTCCAGGCGGTACAGCACCACTGCGCGGACATGGCCATCCACTGCGACGGCGCGATGCTCGCGGCACAGGAGGCCGTGTCGCTGCTCGACCGGGGGCTACCCGCGCGCCGCGAGACGGCCATCGCTAAGGCGTTCTGCAACCGCGCGTGCCAGTTCGTAACGCTCACTGCCCACCAGCTTCACGGCGGCGTCGGCTTCATGCAGGAGTTCGACCTCCAGATGTACACGCGGCAGATGCAGGGCATGGCGCTGAGGCTCGGCACGGCGGACGACCACCTGGAAGTCGTGGCGGACGAGCTGTTGGGCGTCCCCTCGCGGCAATCGGCGTAAGGAGCGTGGCATGACGATAGTGTACGACCCGGTTTGCGGGCTCGAGCTGGACACCGAAGAGATGAACCGGCCCGTTGGCACCGTGCCCGGTGGCGCGCCGGAGGTAGACCCGACGAAGGGCACGCGCCGCTTCCACGAGGGCACGTGGTACTACCTGTGCAGCCTGGACTGCCGAAACAAGTTCCTAGCCAGCCCCGCGACGTACACGCCTGGCGAGTAAAGTATTGGAACACGCCTTACGGTGCTGGGCTAGTTTTCAAGAGATTTGAGGTCTTTGCCAAGAATCTCGCAGATGACGCGGACATCGGCATCAGTGCTGCAGATCTCGGCTTCGTCGGGGGCTTCCAGCGCAATCAAGATGTCTGAGATGCGGTAGCAGTTGGATCTTTCACCGTATGGGACGTCTTCACCGGCAAGTATGTCCTCAAAGGCATTGGCGGCGGATACCACGTTACTTCTATCACTCTGCTTCGCAGAAGCAACCAAGTTCTCCAACGCTTCCCTATTTCTTTCAATGAAGGGCATCACTTTGCACGAGGGAGGATCGTTCTTCAAACACTTGAGACCATCTAGATCGTAGTCTCCGCTACCATCCAGATCTGGTTTCCAGGACTGTAAAACGCAACAAACTTCGTTTACATAGCTTTCTATCAAATCCCAGAAGTGATCATGGCCTCGCCATTCGACGAACATTTCCAGCCGCTCTAAGGTGAGTTGCTTATCGCCATCAAATCCCAAAGTGGCGAGCAAATCCACTGTGCGCTTGGAACGACGGGAGATGAAATTGGGGAGCCGCTTTACAGCGTCGCCTACGTTGGGAGAGGTGCGGAGCAGGTCACGGAAGATGATGGCATCCCGTATGAGAGTCCTGTTGAATTCTCCTAGCACGTGACCGGACGTACAGAGTGGTCTGTTTCTTGTACTGGCCCTAATTGCTCGTCTGCGTGCATCAGTACCGATTACGCGGTCTATCTGTACGGTAGTTTCCAGGAAGAGTGGGGTGTCGTCAGGAACTTCTTGCGACAATGTGCGAACTCACAAACTTATCTGACGGTACGGTCTCAAAGCCAGCATTTCTCAGGAATCTGTCGAGATCACGAAGCGCGTCTCGGTCCCACTCCACACTCTGAAGTCTGGCAACCGCATCTCTGACGACCTCCACCTGGGCACTGGTCATATCTTCGCTGTACACAGAGTAAGTGGCGTCATAGACCGTCAGTACGGCAAACGTCAGGTTGCGATTCCCATGAGAACGGGCGACTTTCAGGAGGTCGGCCAAACGCTCAATTGTCTTGACGTGGTAAGACAGTCGGGTTGGGAGGTCGCTGAATTCGGATATCATCAAGTCAACGACACCCAGTGCATTGGCCGTGTGCTCCTTCCACTCATATTCAGCGGAGGCAGCCGCCGGGATCGAATCGCGTTCGCCATACCGCTCTATCTCCCAGGCACGGCGTACTAATGCCGGGCGTACAGAGTGCTCCATGAGGTACTCTGTTTGGCTCTGGCGATCTTCTAACCGCTCCAGTTGTCGTGCCAGAGCATTCACCTGCCGACGCATAAGAAAGGTTGCCATGGCTTCACGAGAAGATTCGTGCCCGAACGCAACCACAGGTCTGGAGAAGCGGAACCGCCTCAGAAGTCTTTCGAGTCGTAGCTCACTTACGTGCGGATGTTGTAGTACTTCCTTTTGTGGTAAAAGACCAGGCAACATAAGCTGCATCGGCCTGCGTTCTCCACGCTGAGTGCTTCTGGAAACAGGTCTGCCTGGCATGTAGTGTGAAGCAGCCATGCTATTGCTCGGATTCGCCTGGAGTCGCCTGCTTTATGGCGTTCATCAGACTCTCAATGCTCTCAGACAAGTCTTTGATGTCCTCAAGAGTCATAGTTATTGTCAAAGACTCAAACCCAGGTACATCAAAGACAAAGTGTGACTCTGCACTTCCCATTCTGGTGGGCTTTTGCGCTTGGATACGGAGATTGGCAAATATAAGATTGGAAAGAGGAGGACCTCCATCCATATTTCTTTTCTCGAGCACTTCCCAGGACGCCTGCAAGAAAACCGGATTATTCGCCGTACTCTTGATTGCATACTGGCGCTTCAACTCTGCACTTGCAATGCTTTCTTCTATGATCCGGATACGAGCCGATATCTCGTTCCTAACCTTCTCAGGGTCAAGATCGGACTCCCCTTCTGGATTTTCGTGGTCCGCTATAAGCCCGGCCACATAGTTTCTCTGACCGGAAAGAATACCGAAGAGCATGAGAGGGACATAGAATCTCAGTTGAGATACGCATGTCTTTGGCAGTTGATGCTCTTCTAATTGCTTGGTTATTTCATTCTCTTCATAATTGAGTGAAATAACACCAAACGGACCAAACGCTGAAGGGTTTACGCGAATCCTGACCGAATCAGAGAACACCCATCCCTTTAGAAGGTCCATCAACCTATCGAATTGCTCGGGGGCAATTTGGCCTAGTGATGTTCTGTCACTCATGTCAAGCTCACATATTGAAGACCTACGCTAGCGCAAAGTCAAATAGCAGGCGGTTACCACTTGACTTGAGAAATGTACCATCGCCGCCAAGAGACTTCAAGCCCGGCCCTCCCCCCAACCTTGACACCCAAACGAACCTGCTGATAGCCTCCGTTTCGCCTTGGCGCGCCAGATGGCGCCACTCACCTCGCAAGGAGGCCCTCCCAATGTTCGACCTCGTCATCTCAGGCGGCGCCGTAGTCGACGGCAGCGGCGGGCCGGGCCACCGAGCCGACGTAGGCGTCACCGGAGAGACCATAGCGGCCATCGGTGACCTGTCCTCCGCCGACGCCGCCCGCGTCATCGACGCCACCGGCCTCGTCGTCTCTCCCGGCTTTATCGACACCCACGCCCACTCCGAGGGCGCGCTGCTGATCGACCCCCAGCACGCCAACGGCCTGCGGCAGGGCATCACCACCGAGATCCTGGGCCAGGACGGCCTCTCCTACGCGCCCCTTTCGCCCGACAACTACAAGATGATTCGCGGCTACCTGGCGGGCATCCTGGGCGAGCCGCCCGACGACCTGGACTTTAGCAGCGTCGCCGCGTTTCGCTCCCACTACGACAAGAAAGTCGCGATCAACACCGCCTACTGTGTCGCCCACGCGGCGGTGCGCATGGAGACGGTCGGGTTCGAGGACGCGCCCCTGGTTGGCGACGCGATGGAAAAGGCCAAGCGGCTGGTAAAGGAGGGCATGGAGCAGGGCGCGGTAGGGTTCGCGACCGGCATGTCGTACTTTCCCAACTCGTGGAGCGACACAGAGGAGCTGATAGAGCTGTGCAAGGCCGCCAACGAGCTGGGCGGCGTCTACGTGACCCACCTGCGCAACGTGAACACCGACCGCGCCTTTGGCGGCGGCGACGTGCCCGAGGCTCTGGAGATAGGGCGCCGCTCCGGGGTGAAGGTACACTTTTCGCACTACCGCACACAGGCGTCCAACGCGGGCCAGGTGGCCCAGCGCGTGGAGCTTATCGACAAGGCCAAGGCCGATGGCGTTGACTGCAGCCTGGAGCTATATCCGTACCCAAC
Organism: Dehalococcoidia bacterium; assembly: GCA_965217705.1. GTDB lineage: Bacteria > Chloroflexota > Dehalococcoidia > Lucifugimonadales > CATOSD01 > CATOSD01. The sequence goes on from CBDCJA010000002.1 coordinate 1,576,991, forward strand.
CGGCAGCACCTACCCGCTGAGCTTCCTGCCCAGCTACGCTCACGAGGGCGGACCGGACGCCGTGCTGCGCCGTCTGAAGGACGCCGCGGAGCGCAGGCGATTGGCCGACTACCTGGACAACGACTACTTCGGCTCGCTCGACGACGTGGTCTTCTCCCACCTGCCCGTCAACACGCAGTTCGTGGGCATGAGCCTGCCCGACGTGGCCGACCAGCGCGGCCAGTCCAAGGGCGAGACGCTGTGCGACCTGCTCGTGGAGGAGTCGCTGCGCATCTGCTTCCGGGGCGCTCCACCCGCCAGCGTCCGGCTGTGGCAGCAGGTCAGCCGCGACTGCGTGGAGCTTCTGTCTCGCGACGACTACATGGTGGGCAGCGACGCGATACCCATGGGCGGTATGCCGCACCCGCGCGCCTACGGATGCTTCCCGCGCTTCCTGGGCCGGCTCCGGCGGCAGTTCGACATCATGAGCCTGGAGCAGATGGTGCAGCGCATGACCGACAATGCCGCGCGCCGGTTCGGCCTAACGCGGCGGGGACGCGTCGAGCAGGACTGGTTCGCCGACCTCGTGGTGTTCGACGCCGACCGCATCATGGACAACGCCACCTACGACGACCCGTTCCAGTTCCCCACCGGCATACCGTTCGTGGTGGTCAACGGGCAAGTCGCGGTCGACCACGAGCGCTGCACCGGCGTCCTGGCCGGCCGGGCCGTCCCCTAGCCCGGCTTGTACAGCAGGCCGCACGCCGGCGGCTCCCTGGCAGGCAAGGCGCGATGGCCTCGCTGAATCTCGCGCGGCTCGCGGTCGCCGCCGCCGCCACGCTGGCCGGCTCGACCGTCTTCAGCGCCATAGGCTTCGGCATCGGAATGGTGGCCATTCCGATACTGCTGCTCGTCTACGACGCCCAGACGGCGGTCGTGATGCTGAACACGGTCGAGGTGCCGTTGTCGGCGCTGATGGTGTGGCAGAACCGCCACCACCTGGAGCGCGGCGAGATTCTGCCCATAGCGTTCGCCGGGCTCGTGGGCGCGCTGATTGGCGCGTTCGTGCTGGCGGCCTCCGCCGAGCGGCCGTTGCGCATCAGCATAGTCGTGCTGATAGTCGTGCTCACCATCGTCACCGCGCTCAACTTCCGCGGCGTGGCGCCCATGCCTCGATTCGTGGGGCCAATCGTCGGCTTCCTCGTCGGCCTCATGCTCACGGCGCTCGGCATCGGCGGTCCGCTGCTCGCGCTGTACATGCTGGCGCGGGAGTGGCGCCGGGACACCATACGCGGGTCGATGTCGCTGCTGTTCATGTTCGTAATGCCCACGGCCATGGTGGGCTACGCGGCGAGCGGGCTGTACACCGCCGAGCGGCTCTGGATATCGGCGGTGGTGCTGGCGCCCGTCATCGCGGGATTCTTCCTGGGCAGCAGAATCGCCCGCGGCATGAACGAGCGCGTCTTCCGCTTCGCGGCCATCGGCGTCGTCGCCATAACGAGCACAGTGGTGCTGGCGCAAGAGATAGCGGCGGCGCTGTGACAGATGTGCGCGCCGAGCATCGCCTCTCAATGAGGGAGAGGGCCGGCAAGAGGGCACGTGAGAGAGACCACCAAGTCCTCCACTCCCTTGACAGACGTTACTAGCGGTGCAACCATGTAGTTCGATGTCCGGCCATAGCATGAGCGAGGCACACATTTATGGAAGCTACGGTGGGATACGTAACTCTGACGTTCAGCTTCGAAAAGGAAAGGGAAGATTGGGTCGGTGTGTGCTTGGAACTGGGCACAAGTACGTTTGCCGATACGTTCGAACGATGTCAGTTAGAGCTGGAAGAACTGGTTTCTGACCATCTAACCGTTCTCGAGGAGATCGGCGAGCGGGAACGATTCTTTGAAGAGTGGGGCATTCGGATTCACACAGATGAAGTGCCGCAAGAGCACACGATCCGAGGCTCTGGTGATTCGTGGGTTCGACTGTTTAAGCAACCTTCCCCTTCCGTTGGCCCGTTTCTTCAGCCGCGTGTCTTTCTCGTTGGCTCCGTTGAACAGACCCAAGGCCCCTTGGTAAGCGCCTAGATGGCCGAAATACCTGCCCTGACGGGTAGGCAACTCATTAGTCTGTTGATGAGAGACGGATGGGTAGAGCAACAGCGTGCTAATCACGGAGTGTTCTTGGTAAAGCTGGTCGACGGACGCCGAAGAACTGCTCTAGCCAAGACACCTCTCGCGATATTCCCAGAGGAACGCTATCGGCCATCCTAGGCTCTAAGCAGACCGGACTGGGACGGGCTGGCCTGCTGCGCCTCATGGAGCGCTAGGCGAGGTCACCCCCCTACCCGCTCCCCAGCATCCGCCCCACCGCGTGCTCCACCGCCCGCCGCCGCTATCGCCGCGCGCAACCCCCCCGCGTCGAACTCCGGAAACGGCAGCATCCACAGGTGCTTCTGCGGGTGTTCCGCACCGCGGCCATCGCCGTAGTCATGGCCGCCAGTGCAGTCGTGCTGGTAAGGGAAGCAGCCGCGCTGTGAGGGGAATCGCTAGCACTGTGGCGCAACGGGTGGACTGGACTTGTGAAATGTAAGCCAGCCCTTGTCTCGCAACAATTGGAGCGCCAACTTGATCTGGCGTTCCGAGAACTGACGCTTGCGTGTATTCCACTTGTGTATGCGTTCGATTATCTCATCGTCGCCGGCATACGGACGCTCAGCCGCCAACCAATGCGCCGTCGTTAGAAGCTCCAGTCCAAACGACGACTCGAACCCTTCGACTAGATCGAAGACGCGCTTAAGGCGTTCTTTCGTCTTGGGTTGCCCTTCCAGAAAGGCGGTGGCATCATTGACCGCACCCGGCACCAGTTCCAGCGGCTTCGTTGGGTTGTCGCCTCCATCACTGTATCCCGATATGAAGTGGCCCTCGATGCTGCGAAGCACGTGACGCAAGTTCTCCGCGTATGGCCCATAAGTCGCTTGTTCGTAACGCAGCCGGAGGGGCTCGCCCGCCTCCTGCATGAAATACAGCAGCTTATGCACCTCGAGCAGCGTCACGAACGGATCGAGCAGCGCGCGTTGATAACGATCCATCAGCAGAATCAACGCGGCCTTGCCTCCGGTCATCTTCGGAACTTCGGTAGAGCGATTTGGGCGATCGTCGGTTGAGCCGCTTCCTGGCTCGAACAGCGTTACCGACAGACCCTCCAGCTTGCCCAGAGCCGCCTCTATGCGCGGGCGCACATCCGACCAGTTCAGACCGCCCAGGTCGGTGGCCAGCGGCGGAACTGCTATCGACCGGATGTCGCGCTTCTTGATTTCGCGCACAAGGCCATCCAGCCCGGCTTCTATGTCTTCTATGCGGCTCTTGCCCCGCCAGTGACGCTTGGTGGGGAAGTTGATGATGTAATGCGGGTTCGTGACAGTGCCCAGTTCGTAGATGAACATTCGGCCCGGCTTGACCTCGTTACGCTTGCACGCTTCGGCGTAAGCCTTGAAGTTGGCAGGATAAACATTCTTGAACTGGAGCGCGATCCCGCGCCCCATCACGCCAACGCAGTTGACACTGTTGACCAATGCCTCGACGTCCTCTTGAAAGATGTCGCCTTTCTTCAGCTCGATCATGCCGCCCTCGTCCGGTCAATAGTACCAGTCCGGCTTGACCTCAACCGTAGGTCGATGGCGTTCTCCTACCAGCACTTGTTGGACTGCATCATACAGCATGTTTGTTCTAACGCCAACTCTGGCAACCAAACGCCAGGGAACCGTATCCTCCACCAGAAACTCTGCTTGCTTGTGTCCCTTCACGAGAGGGTCAATCCCTGGACCAGACCACCACCTTGTATTGATCGCATCCCAACTGATCTTGTCCAACTCACTGAGTTCCGAGTAGTCGCCAGAGTAGGACGCCGCCGCGTTCGACGTAGTGAACGCCCAACGGCGGTCATACTGTTGTGCCCATGTTACGGTGGAGCGCAGATCAGCCTCTAGGTGAATAATGTGGTCTTGTCCGCCGCGATACGCCAATCCAGGGTCGTTGCCCTTGTGAATCTGATACAGCATGACCGAGCGCGGGCAGAAATAGAAGGGTACGCAGTCGCCAACCTTCAAGCCAACATGACTGCTGAGTGGCATTCGCAGCCTGCGCTCCTTGATGCTGTTCATGCCAATCGTGGTTCCGCCCACTCGTCGTCGGCGAGCCTCGGCGTCAGACCACAAGTGGCCGTCCGCGATTATCGACGCCAGACGGTCGACGTGTACGATGTGGTAGATCTTTGGATTCATAGGTACGAACACAGTTCCCCTACCCGCCCCCCAACAGCCGACCCACCGCCTCCTCCACCCCCCGCCCCTCGGCCGACGCCCGCAGCCACCTCCGCAGCTCCCGCCGCACGATCGTCACCCCCACGTCCGCGCCGCGCTCCTCCCGCACCGCCGCCAGTCGCTTCTGCGCCCCCGCGGCCGCCGCCTTCCCCGCCGCCGCGATCTCCGCGTGCAGCTCCACCCCCGCGTCGAACTCCGGTATCGGCAGCTTCCACAGGTGCTTTTGCAGGTGGCGCGCCCCGAACTGACCCTTAGGCATGAGCGGTTCCACGGCCTCGTACAGCGCATTGCTGTTGATTATTGCCAGCAGATAGTTGGCTTCGTAAAGGTCTCTGCAAGTAATCCAGTACAGGGTGTAGTCCACCAAACTGGCGTCATCCAGCAGCATCGCCGCCGTCGGATTGCCCGATTGGTTGTAGACTATCCTCACCGCTCTTTCATCCTTGTCGGTTTGCCGCCTTAACTGTGACGACAATTTGCCGTAGTAGTCCAATTGGTTGAGAAGGCTTAGCTTGTTGACCTGCGCCTTGTTCTCATCCCAAAGGCCGCTTATGGTGCGCCAACGTTGACGCATCCGCCTGTCCAGCCCGCGAAGTGAAACTCCCCCCGGTCCGTCCTCGTCAGTGCGTAAAGCATCTTCACCCCGTCTAAGCGGCAACAGCGCTTTCAGCGGGTCCAGCGTCACGTAGGGGGCGACGGTCTCTCCAAGGTGGACGTCGAACACGTGGCGGTCCTCGATGGTCTGGCCGGTTAAGTCGGTCAGGTTCAGCCCATTCCATGGCACCTTGTCGTACACTCCCCGACCGGGGCTTACCGTGACGGTGCGAGCCGCCCGCACGATGGCGGGGTTGTCAGTCTCGTTGACGAAGAACAGCACACGCGGGAAGATTGTCGCGCCGTTTGAGGTGTAGTCGGCGTAGTGAGAATCCCCCGTCACGCCCGTGTCGGTGATCGCCGCCTTCACCCGCACCACGTCGGCGGATCCGGCCTCGCCGGTCCAGCGCTCCACCTCGCCCGCCAGCGGCCTCTCCGCCGCCTCTGGCGCGAGGCGCCTTGCGAATACGACCGACGACGGCACCGGGAAGAAGGTGTTTGGCTCCAGCCGCTCCAGGTCCTACGCCTTCGCGAGCGTGAAATCGACCCGGACGCCAGGGCCCTTTCCGTCGGGCCAGCGCCCCCCGTGCGCCACCTGGAGTACTGGCCCGCCTGCAGCGTGCTGTGCGGCATCACGAACCCTATCTTGCCGCCCTGCTCCAGGTACAGGTCCACGCTGCGGCAGAAGAACAATCCCGCTACGTCCTGTTGGGTGGCGTAGCGTCCGCCCGCCCATATCCCGTAGACGCCGCGGCTCAGCCGCTGCAGTTCCGTCCGCAGCACGTCCGCCGTCTGATTGTAGTTGATCCACGGCGGGTTGCCGATGACCACGTCCACCTTCTCGCGCGAAAGCGCCAACGGACGCACCATGTTGCGCGCGTAGTAGGCCCACACGTGGTCGCGCCCCTCGTCGTGCAGCCGCTGCAGGGTGGCGATCGTCCCGCGCAGCGTCTCGCGCTCCGCCTCGTCCGTTACGTGATTGTCGTCCAGCGCCAGGTACGGGTCTTCTCCCGTCGTGATGTAGGTGGACACGTCCGCAATGACCGCGTCGAAGTTCTCGGCCCGGTCGATCAGGCTCACCGGAAACACCAACTCGGTGTCGTCTTCGTCGCCGGTCTAAATCGTTATCTCGCGCTCGGCGAGCAGATCGCCGGTGCGAAAGCGCAGTTGCAGCGCGTCCCCCAGGTAGACCGGAATGGACAGATCCGCGTCGACGCCGGCTCTGGACGCGGCGTCGATGGCCGGGCGCGCGGCGAGCGTCCACGCCGTGCGCGCGAGCTGAGCGGCGGCGGGATGAACGTCGATTCCGGTTACCGCGCGACGCAGGCCGTTAACCACCTTCCCGGGCTCCCATCCGGCCTCGCTCGCGGCGTCCACGAAATGGGACACCGCCTCGGCCAGGAACGTGCCGGAGCCGCACGCGGGATCGAGCACGCGCTGCTCCAGCGGCTTGTCAACCAGCTCGCGCACCATCGTTCGCGCCAGCCAGGCCGGCGTGTAGTACTCGCCCAGTTGCCGCCGCTCTTCTGGCGGAATCACCGTGACGTAGAGCGTAGATGCGGTGTCTGTCGGCGCCTGCGTCCAATCGAAGCGCGCCACCTTGCGCGCGAGAGTCCTCAGCAGCGGATTCGCGCCAACCTCTTTGGGCCAGCTGAAGAAGTCAGACTCCAGCACTCCCCGCAGTCCTGTCGAGTTGTAGAACTCTCTGCCGTCGAGCAGGTCGGCCGGGTCGGTCTCGGCCAGCCGCCGGATGTCGATGCCGAATGACGCCTGCACCACCATGCTCAGCACCGCGCAGAGATACGTGTGGCGGACGAACAGGTCGTCGATGGACTCGTCGTGTCCCGGCCCCGCGACTTCGCCCAGGGCGGCGCGCAGCAGGTCGCGCCAGAGCCGGCGCTTGACCCTGACGGTCTCGGATTCGGCGTAACTCTGGTAAAGCGCGTTCAGCGCGGTGACGTCGCGCTGCTGGGAGGGGCTGTCGGGCCCGAAATAGCGGGCGACGTTGTCGGCGTCGGGAGGTACGTCCTGTTGTGAAAACAGCGCCTCGTCCCGCAGCCACTCGTACAGCGAAAACCAGCCGTCCACGTCCCGCAGCGTGAAGTAGTGGGGCGGCATCATCATCGGGGCGCCGGCGTTTGGCCAACGCAGCAGCCAGTGCCTGCCATCGGTGAGCACGCCCATCCGCACGCGGTTGTCCTTCGCGGATTGGTCCAGGTAGTCGTCCAGTTGCCGGACGTACTCGGCGTTGGGGTAGCCGCTCGCCGCCGCGCTGATGTGCCGCTTCACCTCGATGAAGGTGTCCAGCGCCGTCAGGTCCACCGCCCTGCGCGACCCTTCGGACGGAGGGTTCTCCTCGACGATCTCCTCGCTCGCGGCCAATCCGGTCGTGATGAGGAAGTCACGCACGGCGCTGGTGACGTTCGCCTCCGCCTCGAAGTTGTCGTGCCGCCACAGCATCTGCCGCGCGGCCTCTCGATACTTCGGGTCGTCGATGTCAATCTGCGTAGTCATGCCCGTGCCCCCGGTAAGTCTTCGCCACCCCGCATTGCAACAGGATGCCATCCTCATTATCCCCTCTCCCTCGAGGGAGAGGGCTAGGGTGAGGGTGAGGGTGATGCGTTTAGCTAAGGGGCTTCTGCCTATCCCATACTTCACGAGTCTGGGGCAGCGTCTTTGGGGAGGTTAAGGTCGCAATTGACGAACCCTTTCGGTCCATCCTCTGTAAGATGATAGGCACCGGACATCTTCAGGTGACCTTGAAACTTGTGTGTGGCGTACCCGCCTATAACCTGCTTCTCTCCCAGCATTACCCAGCAGAGGGACAATCCCCTCTCTCGCAGATACTTCCTCAGATGCTCTTTGTTCAAGAGCAAAGCGGTTGGGCCGGCTTCGTGGACAGTAGGGTCAAAGGCAGCCACGTTTCCATTCGGGTCTGCGTAATCGACACGGTTAGATGACGGCTGAAGGTCCAAATGTCTGATGAACTCGTGGTGTGGCAAGCGTAGGCTGAAGTGCTCCTCCACCGAGCAGTCGAATCCCCCGTCTTCGGCAATATATCTGAAGAAGGCGGGCCGAATCTCTACTGGACATTCCTTCCCGTCTGGCGAATTTGGTTTCGACCAATCCTTGGAGTCTGACCAATTCGAAAGTTTATGCTCGAAAGGTCGTGCCCATCCGTATTCGCCCAGATATAAGTCCGCAGAGTATGTTTCCGGGGCTTCAGGCATCCATCGTCCCCAAAAATCAACGGTCTTCGCCCACGACAAGAATGACTCTGCCTCTTCCGCTTGAACGAAGTAACCTGTGAGTTCGATCCACAATTCTCTGCGCGCATGGTCGTATGGCTCTTGATCTGCGGGATGAGGTTGCCGCCAGACGAAACTGCCAGCTACGTTCAGCCAGCGTGCTCCATCGTTCTCCACTTCGAGAAGTTCTTCGATGTCTGGAAGTCCCTGACGGTCGGCTAGCCAGTCCTGGTGGCTACTTTCATCGTTCCATCTGTCATACTCTTCCTCTGCCCACCATGCGGGCTCTTGCGGTCCCCAAGATGTACCGCCGAGAGTAGAACTTAGCGTGCAAGAAGGGTCGATATCACGACGCGACTCTTGCCAAGGCCCCTCGTATTGATGTTGGGCGTGTTCATCAGAATATCTCTGCCGGTATTGGTAATGGTCGGCTATGTAGGCGAGTATCTCGTGGTATGCAATCCACTGGTACTTCTTACCCATGCGCTCCGGCTTGTTCGCTTCCCTACCCGAATATCGGATGGTAAAGGAGTCGAAGTATCCGAAACGTTCTATTGTCCATTCCAAGTCGAACACTCGCCACAGGACGTATCGCTGGATAGCCCGCACGTCGAATCGAGGAGGGCCATCAGACTCGGCCTGTAGGATTGATTCCAACTCGGTTCTGTGGGCTTCGGTCAGCGCGGGCATCAGTTTCTGTCGCGCATCCTCGATTCTCAGCTTATGTGCTTCGCCTGCGTTGAAGAGTGCAGCCACTGCATCTTCTACATCGGATTGCACTTCCTGGTGCAGCGTTCGGCTCAGCCCAAGGAATGGCGAGGATTCGTTCTCCACTTTCTTGAACTCTTCATAAGCCACCAACTCAGTCTGACTAAGATTCTCTAGCAATGTAGCCAGGCGCTCTTTAGGAGATCGCCAGGAGTCTTCATCGAGATGTATAGCCAGCCAGTTTGACCCGGACTCAGACCTCATCACGTATCGGGCAAAATCGCCGAGCAGTTCACCCATTACTGAATGGCGAATTAGGTTTCTGGACCGCTTCAAGTCTCCATCGTCGCATTCCTCGCTGTCCCAACTTAGCACCATTGCCTGAATGGTGTCTTCGTCGGGTATGTGGAGCAAATTGCTATTGTAGGGTGGTCGTATGAGTGAATCGTCTATGAGAATGTCTGCACCAAGATAGATGGCGCGTTCGACGACCCCACGAGCGTAATCGCGCAGAAGGATGTGAGGCGGTGGAGTGCCAGACTCGAAGGCGTGCTTGTAAACCGACAACGCCAGATTGCCCACGGCCTCGACGTCACGGCTTCGCATGGCGACTCCGTAAGCCACCGCATACACGCGCTCTGCCACATACGGATCGTCAACGTCAACGAAGCAGTCCAGCAGCCGCTCCGCCAATTCCAGCCGTCCGGCAAGTAGGGCAACCAAGGCTTTGGTGGCTTTGTCTCGCAACAACCGGTTGGGGGTGGAGAACGTCCAGGCAAGAACGGTACCGGCAAGATCTACCACTTCAACTTCCACGTCATCGCCAGCAGTTAAAGTGGATGCCCAATCTACCAGGCGATCTACGGAAGTTTCATTGCTCCAAGCCCTATGCAAATAAGTGCTCCACCATGCATCTCGGTCAGGCATGGCATCCTGGCGTAGCCGCCGGTGTAGAAAGTCGGCGTTGAACGGATGATTCGGTATCACTGAGACAGACAACAGCGTATCCAACGAATCGGTGAAGCTTATCTCTCTGGCTTGAATGAGTTCGTCCAAGACCGTGAGCGTGTCTTCAGAGAAACCGTCCAGCTTACGCCAGGCTATGCTCTCCAAGAAAGCCTCTCCGATAAAAGGGTGATCCAGTAAGCCCGGTGCCAGCCTGACCAACTCTTTGCCGGTACGTTCCGGTATCTGGATACACAATGCCTCAATGAGTCCGTGCGGCACGTACTTACGATCTTCGCAAAGGGAAGCCAAGCGCCCATCCTTTGCGAACGCTGCCTCTGGGTCGTCCGTGTCGAGATGAGTTCTCAGCAAATGGTCGGCAATGATGTGGTCCGCGAAACGGTCGTAGGTTATAAACACTACCTCTTCAGCACAACCCTCAGCGCTCCAGTTCATGTTCTCGGTCAGAATACCCTCAGCGACCAAAGCGGCATAGAGTGATTTGCTATAGCCTCGTCCCTCGAGTAGGCTGTTAACGACCCTCTGTGCCTCCGAGCGTTGCAGCCATCGAGTTTCATCCTCCGACATGCGCTCGGCAATCCTTTCAAGGGCTTGCCGCACAAGGTTATCCCTGTAGTCGTAGTCGAGTGCCTCTGGTTCAGCGAGCCGAGCGTTAATCGCCTTGAGGTAGAGGTCAAAAACTGCCGTGATTCCGTGGAATCCCCTCGGAATCCTGCGCTCCCCACTTTCTTGTAGTCCCTCGCAGAGCGTCTTCAAAAACAGCGGGGTGCTGAATTCTGGTTGCAGTATAGGGGTCGACGGAAACTCGAGGCCATAGTACGCGAAGAATGTCTTCACGGCGTCGTATTCATGGCCCCTGAAACCATGATGGACTACAGACACAGCCCTCTCTCTAACGTCCTCTGGAATCACAAATTCTTCGTAAGACGAGCGCACAGAGATGACCACGCCGATCCAGGGGGACTCTTCGGCCCTCTCCAGGAATGCCGATAGATGGGCCGGCCAAATCTTCCTGCCGTTGCCCTCGTTCAGGGCGTCAATTATGAGCAGCGCGCGACAGTCCGACACTTGGGCGGCAGCTTCCAACGCGCCCACAAACTGCTCAGCACTGGTTCCGGCCAAGTCCAATTGCTGTAAAATCTGTGTCCAAGGCTCATCGTCGCTGAGGAACCGCTGGCCCATCAGCAGGACGGTTGGCATCCGGGATTCGACACGCCTCTTGGCGAAGTCGCAAAGCAAGTGAGTCTTACCTGTTCCGCCAACACCTTTCAGTAGCAATAGCTGACCATTTGCCAATGAATCAGCGCACTTACAAGCTTCAACTACCTCCTGAAGGTTCGCTTGGAGGTTTCCTATGTAGTACAGAATATCTCGCAGGGGGTCTTCTCGATAACTCGGTGAGGTTCGTTCCTCTTGACTTGGTTCCTTCTGTTCGCGTTGCAACTTCCAAATCTGCCCCGAAGCATTGTTACACGCCGTGACTGCTTCCTGCGCTGCCTTTGCTATGTCTGGAAACGGAAGAGCACCGACAGGCGACGGCTCCAACCGGGAAAGGGCATCCAAAACCGCGCCGGCAGCTTTAGACAAGCCGTCCAGATCAGATTCTTCAACGGGTTGCTTCAATGACCTCCGGGAATGCGCCTGGCCGTCATGCGCCCTCCGGATCCCAATTGCAAGGGACTTGATCTCCTCGAACAGAATGTCGGACCTGCTGAATCGCTCCATTTGTTGAGCAATGGGCAACTCGACGTGGATCTCCGGTGTATATCTGGGGCCGGCGGCCTTCACTGCTTCATCAAGGTGAAGTCGAAGCCAATCCTGGTCAAATCCGCGTTGCCCGAACCAGAAGAAATGGCGCCCGATCTGCTCGTTTCGGGACAACCTCCCTATGAGTTCCGATGAGCCCCACCAGACAAACTCCACATTCATGCCCTTCTCTCGCGCCCACCCCTCCCACTTGCTGGTATGGTCGTTCCATCGATCCATCTCCGACGTTTGGTTGGGCTTGCGCCCTTCGGAGCGGTCACGAGGAACACAAACGTAGTAGCGTACCAATTGGGGATGTTTGTCTAGAGCCGTTTTGACGGATTCATCCAGTTGTCGCCATTGACTGGCCGCGAGAGCTGAAGTGAAATACTTGGCCTGCCATCCCCACTCACTGTAATCGGGGTGAACGCAGTAACATTCGACGCCGGCGTCAGGCGATCCCTTGCGGTTGAAATTTGCACCTTTGGGGGTCTCAGCGCGCGCTAATTGAGCGCATAGCTCCTCAAACCCATCGGATTGCGAACCGTTCAACGCACGAATGCTGTGCCAATTGAAGTTCATCATGCGGACTCTCGACGCTTCGGATCGTCTATGTCGATCTGCGTAGTCATGCCCCGAATCCTGATAGTGCTCACAGTGAGCATATTTTATCAGAATGCCAGTTCGGTTGTACGGCCATCAAGTCCCGCCTCAAGACCACTCGCACACCGCACTCTCGCCCCCCAACCACACCCGCCCTCACACCCGAAGCCCGAAATTCCGCCCCAATTCCGCGCAATCGACTCCCACTCGCGTCATGTGCGTCCTCGGAGCTTACTCACGGACGCGCAAAATCATACCTGTTTTGTGTCAGCCACAGCACCTATTGAGTAGTATCCGACTGCCCTACGCGACTTCTCAACCCTCTTGATTCCCTCGCACATCCGTGCTACTCTCTCCACTACAAGGGACAGACCCACCACCTCAAGGTCCCCTCCACCCTGATGGAGGAAGACCCTGCCCTGGGCCTGCCGACGGGATGGGGGTGAAGGCGCGGCGACCGGCGCCCCGCCTACCTGTACCATTTCCACCCAATTTCGACCCTAAAGTACGCAATTTCGTACACGAAGGGACACACATATGGCACGGATCGACCAGCCTGCCAGCTACGGAAAATGCAGAATGGTGCAAAATGGAACAGTTTTCGCGAAAACCAAATCCAGAGGCGGCCCTTGCCTTTCCCACCACCCCTGCCCGCCCGCACCTCGTTTGACACCCCTTCCGCGCGCCGAGTAAGATAGCCGCAGGGGTACACTGCGCTTCTTGGGCTTGCGGAGCCCCGTTGGTGCGGTCGCCCCACACGCCTTCTTAGTCCGCATTGGGGCGATCGATATGGCGCACAATTCCCGGTTGGTCGTCGTTTCCAATCGCGTCCCATCCCCGTCCCAGGTGTCCCCCGAAGAGGGGCGCTCCGTGCCGGTCGGCGGACTCGTCAGCGCCGTAAGGCCGGCCATGGAGAAGGTGGGTGGGCTGTGGCTCGGCTGGAGCGGCAGAAGTGCGGAGGGCGAGTGGCAGTCAAGCCCGAACGTTACCAGCCTTGGCAACATCGAGCTCGCGACGATCAATCTTTCTTCCAACGACGTCAGCCTCTTCTACACCGGCTTCGCCAACCGCACCCTGTGGCCGCTGCTGCACAGCTTCACCGAGCACGTGGTCATACGTCACGACACCTACCGCGCCTACCGCCGCATCAACCGCCGCTTCGCCGAAGCGCTCTTCCCCATGCTGAGGGAGGACGACCTGGTGTTGGTCCACGACTACCACCTGTTCAACGTGGGCGAAGAGCTGCGCGAACTGGGTTGGCGCGGCAAAATGGGCTTCTTCCTTCACGTGCCGTTTCCGTCGCCGGACGTCTTCTCCATACTCCCGTGGTCGCCCTCCATACTCAAGAGCCTGATGAGCTACGACCTGGTGGGCGTTCACACCGAGGGCTACCGCCGCAACCTGGCCGATACGCTGGAGTTGGAGCTGGAAGGAAGCGTCAGCGACTGTGTGTATTCCGGGGAGGAGGGCGCCACCCGCCTGGGGGTGTACAATGTCGGCATCGACGTGAACGTATTCGGCGAGCCGCCGGCCGGCAAAGTCGAGGCGCTCGCCAGCCAGCTGTCCATACCACTGTCGTCCGAGCACCAGTTGATACTGGGCGTCGACAGGCTCGACTACACCAAGGGAATACCGGGGCGGCTGAGGGCGTTCCGGCGAATGCTGGAACGCCACCCGGCGATTCGAGGCAGGGTGAGCCTGGTGCAGATCTCCTCTCCTTCCCGCACGCGAGTGCCGGAGTACATCAACGAGAAGGCGGAAGTCGATAAGCTGGTCGGCGAGATAAACGGGCGCTTTTCCGAGGCCGACTGGACGCCCATTCGCTACCTGTACAGATCGTACCCGCAGCACGAATTGGCGTGCTTCTACTCGATAGCCGACGTGTGCATGGTGACCCCGCTGCGGGACGGCATGAACCTGGTGGCCAAGGAGTTCGTGGCCTCGCAGGGCGACACGCCGGGCGTGCTGCTGCTCTCCAAGTTCTGCGGCGCGGCGAGCTCCATGACCGACGCCCTCATCGTCAACCCCTACGACGTGGAGGGCACGGCGGAGGCCGCCTACCGCGCCCTGCGCATGTCGCTGCCAGAGCGCCGGTCGCGATGGAAGTCACTCGCGGGGGTGGTCCGGCAGCACACCGAGAACAGCTGGAGCGACGCCTTCAACTCAGACCTCGCTGGCGCGTGAGCCGGCAGGCGCGCATCCCTACCTCTCAAAGGCAGGCAGACTAACAACATGACCACCGCAACAAAGTACAACACTTTCGACGAGATAAACGTCTTCTTCAACCGGGCGGCCGACCGGCTGGGCCTGGATGACGGCGTGCGCGAGCTGCTGAGCCGCCCCTGGCGCGAGCTGAAGGTCGCCGTCCCCGTACGCATGGATGATGGGCGCATCAAGGTTTTCGAGGGATACCGCATCCAGCACAACGGCGTGCGCGGCCCCTACAAGGGCGGCGTGCGCTACCATCCGTCCGCGGACCAGGAGGAGGTTAAGGCGCTCTCGTCCCTCATGACGTGGAAGAACGCGCTCGTCGACGTGCCGTTCGGAGGGGCCAAAGGGGGCGTCAAGTGCGACCCCACGGCGCTGAGCGAGGGCGAGCTGAACCGGCTCACGAGGCGCTACACACAGAGTATCGAACACTTCCTCGGCGTAAACAGGGACATCCCGGCGCCAGACCTGGGCACGAACGCGCAGGTGATGGCGTGGATGATGGACGCCTACAGCCAGATCCACGGACTCACCCCCGCCATAGTAACGGGCAAGCCCGTGGAGCTGGGAGGCTCCGTGGGCCGCGACTCGGCGACCGGCAGAGGCGTAACCTACGTGATTCGCGCCATAGGGCGCGACCTGGGAATCGCGCTCCCCGGCGCGCGCGTGGTGGTGCAGGGATTCGGACAGGTGGGCTCGTGGAGCGCGCGGTTGCTGTGGGAGGAGGGCTGCAGGGTCATAGCGGTCAGCGACGTGCACGGCGGCGTTTACCGCGCCGAGGGCCTGGACATCGGCGAGCTTGACCGCCACGTTGAAGAGACGGGCGGAGTGGCGGGATTCGGCGCTGCCGAACCGGTCTCCAACGCCGACCTGCTCGAGCTGGAGTGCGACTTTCTCATACCGGCCGCCATCGACCGCGTCATAACCGAGGCCAACGCTCCCCGTGTGCGGGCAAAGGTGGTGGTCGAGGCCGCCAATCACCCGTTGACGCCGGACGCGGACGACATACTGAGCCGGCGGGGCGTGCCGATACTGCCCGACATTCTCACCAACGCCGGGGGCGTCATCGTCTCCTACTTCGAGTGGGTGCAGAATCTGTACCAGCACCACTGGGTTAAGGAGCGTGTGGACGAAGAGCTGCTTGGCACGATGACTGCCGCCTACGAGAACGTGAGCCGGATGGCCAACAGCGAGGGCATCACGCTGAGGGAGGCGGCCTTCACCATCGGAGTCGAGCGGGTGGCCCGCGTGGCGGAGATACGCGGCTTCCTGTAATCCGCTAGCGGGAAGAACCGTCGTCTACTATCAGGCCGTCCCTCATCCGCACGATGCGGTCGCACTGGCGTCCGATTTCGGGCGAGTGCGTGACAATGATGAAGGTCTCCCGGTTTTCGCGGTTGAGCTTCAGGATCAGGTCCATTATCTCCTGCGCCGTTTCGCTGTCCAGGTCGCCCGTCGGTTCGTCCGCCCAGATGATGGCGGGGTCGTTGGCTAGCGCGCGAGCGATCGTGACACGCTGACGCTGGCCGCCCGAAAGCTCAGCCGGCTTGTGCGTCGCCCTGTCGGCCAGCCCCACCATCGCCAGCACCTCGAGCGCACGCTGACGCGCCTCCGCGGACTTCGCGCCCGAAATGAGCATGGGAAGCTCCACGTTCTCGACCGTGCTGAGCACCGGCAGCAGGTTGTAGAGCTGGAACACGAAGCCCATCTGTTTTGCGCGGTAGTCCGTGCGGGTGTTGTCGTCCATCTCCCGCAGTGACACGCCGTCGATGTCTATGTCACCCTCGTTGATGTCGTCGATCCCCGAAAGGCAGTTGAGCAGCGTCGTCTTGCCGCAACCGCTGGGCCCCATTATGGCGACCACTTCTCCCCTGCGCACCGTAAGGTCGACGCCGCGCAGCGCGTGTACCCGGACGCCCTTGCCACTGTCGTAAATCTTGTGGACGCCCGTCGCGAAAACCATGGCGTCCGTATCGGTTCGTTCCATCAAAACCTCATATCGTAGTCCGAGTTGAACGGGGCCTGAAGACTCTTTAGTCAACGCCCCGGCGAACTATTCTGAAGCGTGGGCGGGCCGGATGTCAATCGGGAATCCGGGGCTTGGGAAACCGCCTGCGGCCGTGACAGAACTTGACCCGATGTCCGGCAAAGCGTAGTCTACCGGGTGCGCAATTCGACGCGCGCCGGCAATCGCACATCGCACACCGCTATCCGGCCCACGGAGGGCCGAGCGCCAGGGAGGTCTCAGATGGAGTTCGGGTCTTTCATGGAGTTTCACTGCCGGCCCGGAGGGAGCCAAGCCCAGTCGTTCAGCGAGTCGTTCGAGCAGGTCGACATGGCCGAATCTCTCGGCCTGGACGCGGTGTGGCTGGCGGAGTCGCACTTCAGCCCCGCGAGGTCTGTGCTGTCGTCGCCGCTGATTCTCGCCACCGCCATCGCGGCGCGCACCAAGCGGCTGAGGGTCGGCACGTCGGTGCACGTGCTGCCACTCGGAAATCCGCTGCGCATCGCGGAGCAGGCGGCCACGCTCGACCACGTGAGCGAGGGCCGGTTCGACTTCGGGGTGGGCCGCAGCGGTCTGCCCGGCGCGTACGAAGGCTACAACATCCCGTATGGCGAGAGCAGAGAGCGCTTCTACGAGTACCTGGACATCATCCTGACCGCGTGGACCAACGAGCGCTTCTCCTATGATGGCAAGTACTTCTCGTTCGACGACGTCTGCCTGGTGCCCAAGCCATACCAGTCGCCGCACCCGCCGATACGCGTCGCGGCCACCACGCCCGACACATTCCCCGTGATAGCCAAGATGGGCTATCCGGTGTTCATCGGCGTGAGGGGCCAGGGCATGAGCCAGGTCGCGGAGCAGGTCGACGCGTATAAGAAGGCCTGGAAGGATGCCGGGCACGAGGGGCCGGCGGACGTGTCGTTGCGCGTTCCCGTGTACGTCGCGGGCACCAGGGAGGAGGCGCTGGCCGACCCGGAAGAGAGCTTCATGAAGCAGTTCCGGCGGCTGGGCGCGCAGCTCGCCAGCTCGGTTGCCCGCGCCGGCACGGATCCCCGCGAGCAGCGGGCGGAGCGTGGCGAAGAGCTGGCAGGACTGACGTGGGAAGAAGTGCAGAAGGAGAAGGTTGCGGTCGGAACGCCGGAGATGGTGATCGAGCAGCTTCACAAGATGCGAGAGACGCTGAGCCTGTCCGGCGTGGTGGCCGAACTGAACGCTGGCGAGCTCATCCCGGCCGAAAAGATAGCCCGCTCTCTGCGGCTTCTGTGCGAAAAGGTGATGCCCGCTTTCAAGTAGGCGCGCCCCTCCCCCAGGGTCTTTTCATTATCGGGAAATGTCATTCTGAGCTGAAGGCGAAGAATCTAAAATCACTCGACACGGACTCGGCTCTAGTATGAAGAAGGGGATGCAGGCAAGGACTTTAGACCCTTCGGCTACGCTCAGGGTGAAAATGAAAAGACCCTGGCCCCTCCCCTCGCGGTTGAAGCGCCAACTTGCCCGTGCTATACTCAACCCACGAATACTCAGCAGCCTACCGCGTGATTTCGGCGGCCGATGTCGGCCAGTTCCGCGGCAGACTTTAGTCCTTACTTCCCCCGGAGGAAATCGCAAGATGGCCACGTCTACCGCCACGCAGCCGCTAACCCCGTACCAGGTCCAGCGCTACAGCCGCCACATCATCATGCCCCAGGTGGGCAGCGCCGGGCAGCGCAAGCTCCTGGAGGCCAAGGTGCTGATGGTCGGCGCCGGCGGCCTGGGCTCTCCCATCTCCATCTACCTCACGCTCGCGGGCGTCGGCACCATCGGAATCGTCGACTTCGACACGGTGGACGTTACCAACCTTCAGCGCCAGATACTGCACCAGAACGACGACATTGGCAGGCCGAAGGTGCAGTCGGCGAGGGAGACGCTGCTTTCGTACAACCCGGACGTGAACGTCGTCATCCACGAGGAGCCGCTGCTTTCCGATAACGCGATGGAGATCATTTCCGGCTACGACGTGATCGTCAACGGCGCGGACAACTTCCCGGCCCGCTACCTGGTGAACGACGCCGCCTACCTGTGCGGCAAGCCACTCGTGGACGGCAGCATCCTGCTGTTCGACGGCCAGTCGACCGTGTACATCCCCGGGCAGGGCTGCTACCGCTGCCTGTTCCCGACGCCGCCGCCCCCAGGCGAAGTGCCGAGTTGCGCCGAGGCCGGCGTGTTGGGCGTGCTGCCAGGACTGGTGGGCACCATCCAGGCCACGGAGACGGTGAAGCTCATCATGGGACTGGGCGAATCGCTCTCGGGCCGGCTGCTCATCATTGACGCGATGGACATGAGCTTCCGTACACTGAAGATGCGCCGCAACCCGGATTGCCCGCTCTGCGGCGACAATCCCACCGTTACGGAGCTCATCGATTACGAGGTGTTCTGCGGAGCACCGGCTATCAGCTAGTTCTTGAGAACCTCTTTGCGGTAAGTGAGCTTCGTAGCTCCACTCCTGCAATTGAGGGGACGGTATCACATGTGCCTCGACAATGCTGACACCTACATTGCTAGAGGGAAGGCTAGTCTTGCCGTCCTTGAAGAAGGAGGCACAATTGATGACTACTCTAGAGCCTATATAAGCGCGATAGAGGACTTTACTAGGGCCATTGAAATGGATCCTCGTTGTATCAAAGCACACCTCATCCGTGGCCAGGCCTACTCCGAAAATGGTGAGTATGAGAAAGCCATCAACGACTACGACAAGGTGTTAGAACTGGATCCCGGACACAACGTCGCCTTGACTGAGAGGGGAGCAGTTCACTCAATCAGAGTTGAGCTCGAGCTGAGCGAGAAAGCCCTAGAAAGTGCCCAAAACGGGGAACATGACGAGGCTATCAAGTATCTGGACAAGATAGCCAAGCTCCCCGGGGCCAACAGGGATTACGCTTGCAGCGAACTGGTCGATTACTACTGGTCAAATGGGCTGCTGTACACAGAGAAGGGCGATTTTGATTCGGCCATCGATTGCTTCGGCAGGGCCGTCGAGCTCGACTCTTACCTCCTCGACCCCGAAGACGAGGGCGAATACGCCGAAGGAGCAACAGCCTACTTCAAAAGGGGAAGAATCCACTACATTGCCGGACAAGCCCATTTGAAGAATGAAGAGCACGATAAGGCCATTACGAGCCTTGGCAAAGCAATTGAAGACTTTACCATGGCTCTTAGATTCGACAACCTCTCATACAACGCCTATGCAGAGAGGACAAACGCATGTTTCCTCAGGTCGCGAGCGTACGCCAGTGCGGGCGAGCATGACAAGGCAAGAGCCGATTTTGCCGAGGCCCAAACGTTATTTCGCGGTGAGATGTTCCTTGGAGAGTCTGAAGAGAGTTGGGATGATAAGGACCACTAGGGTTTCAACATTTCCCAATACGCTCGCTCACGCGTAGCACCGATTCGTGAGCGCCGGTCGGAAGCTTGGCAGCATACGTCCCTGCTACTCCACTCGCTCGCCGTCCAGGTAAACGTCCGCCACATTCCACAGTGCGCTCACGTCCAGCGACGGGTCGCCGTCGACGACCAGCACGTCCGCGCGCTTGCCCGGCTCTAACGTGCCGACCTCCCCGTCCATCCAGCACGAACGCGCCGAAGCCGACGTCGCGGACAGTATAGCCTCCGAGGGCGACATGCCGCCCTCGACGTGCGTCGCTATCTCGTGCTGAAAGCCGCCCATCGGGTACTCGCTCCATGCCGAGTCCGAACCGCAAGCCAGCCGCACGCCGGCGTCCCGCATAGCGGCGAACGCGCTCAGCCTCTCCTGGTCGCGGCGGCGCAACCCGTCCAGCTCCGCGTGGTCCCCGTCCGACAACCCCGAAGCGACGCGCCGTTGCTCCAGCGCCAGCATTCGCCCGCGCCCGTTGTGTATCGTCGGATTGACGAACACTCCCTGCCGCGCGATTCGCTCGGCCAACTCCGGGCGGTACAGCCACGAGCCGTCCGGCTCCACGAACATGCCGTGCACTATGGTGTCGATTCCGGCGTCCAGCGCGTTCACCATGCCCTGGGTGGAGGCGCAGTGCGCCACTGTGTGCTTGCCGAAGCTGTGCGCCTCGTCCACTATGGCCGTTAGCTCGTCCAGGCTGAAGGACGGCCGCGTGGGAAACGAGGTGCGCGTGCTTCCGCCCGTGGCGGTAACCTTGATGAAGTCGGCCCCCTCCTTCACCAGCTGGCGGACGTGGGCGCGGCACTCGACCTCGCCGGTGGCCTCTATGCCGAAGTAGCCGAGATGGCCGCCGACTATGGCCAGCGGCCTGCCCGCGAGCGACAGCCTTGGACCCGCGGCGATGCCCATCTCGTAGGCCCTGCGAACCATGAACGTGGTCTGGTTCTTGGCGCCGCAGTCGCGCACCGTCGTGACACCGGATCGCAGATGGGCGGCGGCGTTGCGCGCGGCCTGGAGTGTGAGCAGTTCGTCCGGAAGCGTCGCAAGCTCGTCGCCCGAGCGGCCGTCGCCGAAGCCGGTCAGGTGTACGTGGCAGTCCACGAGGCCCGGCAGCGCGGTCTTGTCCTCGTAGTGGACCTCGCGCACGTGCGCGCCCTCCGGCGGGACGACCCGCTCCTCGGGGCCGGCGGCCACTATCTCGCCGCCGCGCATCAGGATCGCGCCGCGCTCCACTGACTGGCTGGCGGCACCTCCGATGAGGCGCGCCACGCGCAGAAGCGTGAAGTCGGGATTGCCGTCGGACATGGGCGGTTACCTCCACCTCGCGGGCGTGCCCGCCGGGTCGCTGGCGGCTAGATGGGCGAGCTGTCGGGCCGCACCTGCCGGAACCCGTCCACAGATTCCGGCGCTCCGCGGTCGAGCGGCCGCCCGCCGAAGAAGACGTCCTCGACGTTCCACAGCGCGCCGATGTCCTCCGCGGGGTTGCCGTCCACCACTATCACGTCGGCAGCCTTGCCCGGCTCCAGCGAGCCCACCTCGTCGAACAGGTCCAGCGCCTTGGCCGCCTCACTGGTGACCGACAGCACGCCCTGCATGTCGGAGTAGCCGGCGTCCACCAGGCACTCGGTCTCGTAGAAGGTGTTGCCGAGCATGTAGTCGCCCCAGGACGAGTCCGACCCGGTGATGACCTTGAGTCCCATCTCCTGCATACGGCGGCAGTCGTTGATCCGCGCGTCGTAGGTGCGCAGGCCATCGTCCAGCCTCGCCGCCTCTTCGGGGGTCAGCCCCTGCTCTTCCCGCTTGTGCATGAGCCGCCAGGCCCTGGCCCGCCCCACGTGCAGCGTGGGATTGACGAACGCGCCCTGTTCGCCGATGCGCTCGGCAACGTCCTCGCGGAAGTTGTTGGTGCCGTCGGCTTCCATGTAGGTGCAGTGAACGATCATGTCGACGCCGGCATCCAGCGAGTTGATTATGCCCTGCGTCGACAGGCAGTGCGTGGCGGTTAGCTTGCCGAAGTTCTGCGCCTCCTCGGTGATGGCCCGCAGCTCTTCGAGCGTGAACGAGGGCCGCAGGGGAAACGAGGTACGGGTGCTGCCGCCCGTGGCGGTTATCTTTATGTAGTCGGCGCCCTCCTGGATGAGCCGCCGCGTCTCGCGCTTGGCCTCGACGGCGCCGGTGACCTCTGTGCCGAAGTAGCCCATGTGTCCGCCAACGATGGCGACGGGCCGGCCGCACAGCACCATCCTGGGCGCGATGAGAATACCCTGGTTCACCGCGTCGCGCAGCCTGAACATCGTGGTGTTCTTGGGACCGTTCTCGCGGATGGTCGTCACGCCCGTGACGAGGCTTGCCCTGGCGTTGCGCGCCGACTGGAGCATGAGCACCTCGTCGGGCTGGGCAGCCACGTCCTCGCCGGGTCGGCCGTCGCCGAATCCGTTGTGGTGTGTGTGGCAGTCGACCATGCCGGGCATGATTGTCTTGCCTGGGTAGTCGTGGGTGACCGCCGTCGCGCCCTCGGGCGGCGCAACCTCGCTCGCCCGGCCCACGGCGGCAATCCTGTCGCCGCGCAGCAGCACCGCTCCGTCTTCCACGGGCGCGCCGCCCAGGCCGTCGATCACGCGGCCGCCTCTTATGAGCGTGTATGCGTTGTTAGCCGGCATGATCCACCTCTCGCTTCACTGCCCATGGTTGATCGGTCCACTCTCCCTCGATGGGAGAGGGTGTGGCCCGTTAGAGTATCTCTCTCAGTCGCTCGGCGATGGTCTGCTCACCGCCATCCTTGAGCGTGCCCATCCTCACCACGAAGGCGTCGGGGTCGTCGACGTTGTATCGCACCCAGATGCTGGGATTGCCGGCCTGCAGCTCCGCCACCACGTCGGCGGCGCTCTTACCCGCCGCGTCGGCGTCGACGGCGATTCGCAGTCCGTCGGCCGGGCCGTCCGCGGGGAAGCTGGACATTCCGATGCCGCCCACGCCGGCGAGGTCGCCGCTCAGCGTGGTCATGCGCGCCTCGTAGGCCGCGAACCTGTCCTCGTGGTTCATTGTGAGCCACTCTCGCAGCGCGGCGTACACCGCGATGACTTCCTGCCGATCGATCTTCATGCCTCGCCCGATAGAGCGTATGCCGTCGGACTCGAAGCCGATGGAGCTGTGCTTGCGCGCCACTTCCACCAGGTCCTTGCGGCCGGTGAGCATACCGCTGGAGTTGACCGCGCCGAAGTACTTGGCGCCATACGCCACGAGGTCGGCGCCCATACTTGCGTACTTGCTGAGCAGGTCCGTCGGGTAGACCTGTCCGGCGGCGTCCACGATGATGGGTATGCCGTGGGCGTGGCCTATGCGGATCACCTCTTCAAGCGGGAGCGCGCCGGGATTTCGGTCGCCGGGGGCGAGATAGTGGATGGCGGCGGTGTTCGGGCCGATTGCCTCTTCCAGTTGCTCGGCGCTCGTGCCTTCCTCGCCACCTATCTCGACGAGCTTGCCGCCCGCAACGGTCATCGTCCTGTCGTAGGCAACCCGGAGTTGGCGCTGAATGATGATCTCGTGCCGCATGCCGGTGACGTCGGGCACCTGCTCGATCTTCTCGAGATCATCGCCCGTAATGCACGCCGCCGCGCCGAACGAGAGAGCCGCCGCGCATCCGGGCGTTACGAGCGCGGCCTCGACGCCGAGCATGTCGGATATGTGCTCGCCCACCTTCTCGATCAGCTCGCCCATGTCCACGTAGAACTCTTCGGACTCGTCCATCAGCTCGCGCACCGAGGCGTTGGGCGTGTTGCCTCCGAGCAGTGTCCTGTTGCCGTGGGCATTGAGTATTGGCCTGGCTCCCAGTTGCTCGTAGATGTTGGTCACTTGGAATCTCCTTCACTCCGCTGTCAAAACCACTTCTCGTTGGGCATTTTAAGGCGGCGGCACAATACACGCAAGGCCCACCGCGAGGCGGCAGTGAAGATGAGTCGACGCCAGATGGAGTCTACCAGATGCTCCGCGCCTTCGTTGATTTGCCACGCCTGCCCCACTATAATCCTACAAACGTTTTGGATGAGGACGGAATTGCCGATAGACTACGCCTCTCTTTCGCCCGGCAGCCAGTTGGCCAGCGACACGCTGTCGCTGGACGACGAGACGGTGGCGCGCTACGTGGAGGCGGTGGGCGACGAGACGCCGGTCTCTCCAGGCGGCGGCCCGCGGCTCGCGCCGGCGATGGCCGTCGCGGCGCTGAGCTTCCGCGGCGTGATTCGCGCGCTCGACCTGCCCGGCGGCTCGCTGCACCTGGCCCAGGAGTTGGAGTTCGCACGGCCCATAGCGGTCGGCGAAACGCTCGAGTGCCGCGCCGAGGTGCTGCAAAACTCCGTCCGGCGAGGAATGCGCGTTCTCGTAGTGAGCCTGGAAGCAGCGGACGCCGGCGGCCGGGCAGCAGTGACCGGCAAGAGCACCGTCATGCTGCCGATGTAGCGGCCCATCGAGCAATTATGCGACGCTACACGACACAGGGCGAAGATCTGCCCGCCATCGAACGGCATATCACACAGCAGCGTATCGAGAGATACGCACGCGCCGCCGGAGACTTCAACCCCATTCACCTGGACCAGGAGTTCGCCGAGACAACCCAGTTCGGGGGCACCATCGCCCACGGCATGATGGTCATAGCCTTCATATCCGAGATGATGACGCGCGCCTTCGGTGATGACTGGCCCGCCGCGGGTAAGCTGAAGCTGCGGCTGCGCGCGCCCTCCTACCCTGGAGACACGCTGACGGCGCACGGCACGGTGAAGAGTGTTGCGCAGGAAAGCGGGAAGACCGTAATCCGGTGCGGCGTGGGCGTGAAGAACCAGAACGGCGACGTGGTCATAAGCGGCGACGCCAGCGTCGTGGCCGTATCGTGAGGCGGCGTGCCCGCCTGGTCGGAGCGGACCGTTCCGGCCGGACGGCACCCTTGAATCTGTTCACCCACTTTCCCGTTATTAACCGGCGGCGGGCGGAAAGACCGCCAGAGCGGAGACCGAGACTTGAGTAACCGCAGACGAAGGCGCACCAAGATAGCCCTGGACGCGATGGGTGGCGACCACGCGCCGGCTGAGCTCGTCGCGGGCGCGGTGGAGGCCGTCGCTGAGTTCGACGTGGACGTGCGCCTGGTGGGAGACGAGGACGTCCTGAGCGAAGAGCTGGGCCGCCACGACGTCGAGGGTCTGCCGATTAGGATCGTGCCCTCCGAAGGCTACGTGCGCGAGGGTGAATCGCCCGCGCTCGCTCTGCGCCAGAATCCCAGGGCGTCAGTCATCGTGGCGACGGGCCTGGTCAAGTACGGCCTGGCAGACGCCTGCGTGTCTATGGGATCGACGGGCGCCACGATGGCCGCCGCCGCCTTCGTGCTCGGCATGACGGAGGGCGTGGATCGCCCGGCCATCGGCGGCCCGGTGGTGGGCCTCGCCCCGCGGACGGCCATCATCGACGTGGGAGCGAACGTGGACTCGCGCCCTGCACAGCTGCTCACGTTCGGCGCGATAGGCGACGTGTTCGCCCGCAAGTTCTGGGGCATCGAACGGCCCCGGGTGGCTCTGCTCAGCGTGGGCAGCGAGGCGGGCAAGGGTAACAACCAGGTCAAGGAGACCACGGAGCTTCTGGAGAAGAGCGGACTGAACTTTATCGGCAACATCGAACCCAACGAGCTGCCGTTCGGACGGGCCGAAGTTGTCGTCTGCGACGGGTTCGTCGGCAACGTCGTGATGAAGCTGACGGAAGGGCTGGGACAAGCCTTGGCGGACCACCTGCGCGGCGCGTTGCGCGACAGCCTGCCCGCTGAGGAGTTGGAGCGCGTCGTCAGCAAGGTGTACGAGCTGAACAACATTGTCGAGACCTGGGGCGGTGGCCCGCTGTTCGGAGTCAACGGAGTAAGCATCGTGGGGCACGGCCGCGCCAGGCGCACCGGCGTCAAGCGCGCCATCGCCACGGCCAAGAGGACCGTGGAAAGCCAGTTCGTGAGCGGGCTGAACGAAGAGCTTGCCAGGATAAGGAGCACGGTCGCGAGCTAGCGCGGAAACCCCGCCCGCATGGTCCAATCGAACGTTTTGCTATTCAGGAGGCGAGTTGAACAGATCGGACATTGAAGGAAAAGCCGCACTTGTCACCGGCGCCTCCAGGGGCATAGGCAAAGCCATAGCCTTGCGGCTGGCAGAACATGGCGTCAAGGTGGCCGTCAACTACAACACCTCGCCCGACGCGGCGAACGAGGTTGTCGACACAATCAAAGACGTCGGCGTCGAGGCGTTCGCCGTCCACGCCGACGTGAGCGACATAGAGAAGGTCACGGCGATGGTCGACGAGGTGAACCGTACCTGGGGCCGTATAGACATCCTGGTGAACAACGCCGGAATAATCGACGACGGCCTGCTGATCAGGATGTCCGACAAGGCATGGGACCGCGTGCTGGCCACCAACCTGACCGGCACGTTCTACTGCACGCGCGCGGCGCTGCGCGGCATGATGCGCGGGCGCTGGGGACGCATAATCAACATCGGCTCGGTGGTCGGCATACGCGGCAACGTGGGCCAGGCCAACTATTCCGCCTCCAAGGCCGGCCTCATCGGCTTCACCAAGGCCCTGGCCAAGGAGATCGCCACACGCAACATCACCGTGAACACCATAACACCCGGCTACATCAGCACCGACACAGTGGCAGGCCTGACGCAGGAGCAGAAGGACCGGATCATGACCTGGATACCGCAGGGCCACTTCGGCAAGGTTGACGACGTAGCTCACCTCGCGGCGTTCGTGGCCAGCGAGAAGGCCAGCTACATAACGGGCCAGGTGATCAGCGTCGACGGCGGAATGTCCATCTAGCGGGGCTACCGCTCGCACATGGCACTTCTACCGCCGGACCGGACGGGCAAGTTGAGAGACTTCGAGGGCAGGACTGCGCTCGTCACAGGCGGGTCTCGCGGCATCGGGCGCGCCATCGCGCTGGAGTTCGCGCGGCGAGGCGCCGATGTGGCGTTCAACTACCGCTCCAATTCCACGGCCGCCGAGCAAACGCGGCGCGACGTCGAGAGCGAGGGGGTCCGCTGCGTCAGCATCCGGGCGCACCTGGGCGACTCAGACAAGATCAGGCAGATGTTCTCCCGCGTCGAGGCCGAGTTCGGAGCCCTCGACGTGCTTGTCAACAACGCCGCCTCAGGCGTTCAGCGGCCCGCCGGGGAGCTGCGGGAAAAGCACTGGGACTGGGCGATGGACATCAACGCGAAAGCTCCGTGGCTGTGCGCTATCGAGGCCTCGAGGCTTATGAACCGGGGAGGAAGCGTGGTGAACATCACCAGCCAGGGATCGCAGAAGGTGCTTCCCTACTACTTCTCAGTGGGAGTATCCAAGGCCGCCCTGGAGTCGATGACCCGCTACCTCGCCGTCGAGCTGGCAGAAAAGGGCATATCCGTCAACGCCGTTTCGGGCGGATACGTGGAGACCGGCGCGTTCGACTCGTTTCCCAACCGGGACGAGATGGTGAGCGCCACCGAGAACACGCTAGACGGCAGGTCGGTCACCGGGGAGGACATCGCCCGCGTGGTGGCGTTTCTGTGCACCGACGCGGCGCGTATGATCAGGGGGCAAGTGCTGGTAGTCGATGGCGGCGTTTCGCTGACTATCTGAACGGCAGCGCCTCGACCCGCACCTCGACCTCTCTTCCGCCCTGCTCCAGCGTGAGCGCCGACCCGGGCTCGGCATGGGCCTTGCGCACGTACCCCAGGCCGATTCCGCGTCCGAGCCACTCCGACCGCACGGCCGAAGTCACTACGCCCGAGCGCTTGCCGTCTACGGTCAGGCTCGCTCCCGCGGGTGGCAGCTCCGGCGAGTCCCACGACAGCCCGACGAGGTACTTGGACACCTTCTTGTAGGTGTCCAACCGCGCGATGACCTCCTGCCCGATGTAGCAGCCCTTGCTGAAGCTGATGTGCTGCAGCAGCCCGGCCTCCAGGGGGTTGTAGTCCTCGGACAGCTCGCGCCCGGGCGCGGGCACGCCCTGCTCTACCCGGACGGACTCCAGGGCGAGCGTGCCGACAGGCTTGGCGCCGTCCCCAGCGCTGCGCTCGACCATGTAGCGCCACAGCCGCTCGCCGTCGCTCGCGGGTGCGATAACGTCGAATCCGGGCAACTCGCCGAAGTCGTCGCGCACCACGGTCACGCTCACGCCGCCGATGCTCGCCTCGCGCAGGCCATACTGTGGCAGTGCCGCCGCGCCCTCGCCTGCGATCTCCTCCACGAGCCCGGCGGCGCCGGGGCCGATGAGAGAGAACATAGAGGTGTCGGGTGTCACGTCCCGCGCTGTCACGTCCTCGGTGAACGTGTAGAAGTCGATCCACTCCGCCACCCGCTCGCGCGCGTCCGGGCCGACGATGAGCAGCAGCCGGTCCTCCAGCATCAGCACGAGCAGCAGGTCCACGATTCTGCCCTTGGCGGAAGTGAGCACGCTGCCCATGCCCTCACCGGGCGTCAGATCCTCCAGCTTGTTGGTGCTCAGCCTGTTCAGCAGGTCGAGTGTGTCTTCGCCCGTAAGCTCGAGGCGGCCGAGGTGAGAGCGGTGCGCCAGTCCCGCGGCGCGCGTGAGTGCGTCGTACTCCTCGCGGTGAGTGGTGTAGCGCTCTGGGGGTGCTTCGACTTGTGTGCTGGTGGACAAAGGGCCCTTCTCTCTGCGAACGGCGGGTTGCGGTCCGCCCGGCCTAGACGCTGAAGGACGTGCCGCAGCCGCAGGTCGTCTTTGCGTTGGGGTTGTTGAACACGAAGCCCTTGCCGTTGAGCCCGCCCGAGTACTCGAGCACCGTGCCGGCCAGGAAGACGTAGGACTTTTTGTCGACGTACAGCTTGAGGCCGTGCTCTTCGACGGTCTTGTCGTTCTCGCCCGGCTCCTCCACCAGGTCGAGCACGTAGGTCAACCCTGAGCACCCGCCGCCCTTCACGCCGACGCGCAGGTTCAAGCCGGGCTTGCCGGACTGCACCGCGAACTGGCGCACGTGGGTGGCGGCTTCCTTGCTAATGTTTATCGTAAGGGGCTGAGGTGGCGTGCGTCGCGTCATCTGCTGCATTTGCGGTTACTCCCAAGGGTCGCTAAGCGTGTCTCCTATCGCCACGCCGCTGGCTACAACGGCGGGTTCACGCCTATTATACATCATTCCGCGCCAAACCCTAGCCCCCGTTCCGCGTGGCAATTCCGGAGCCAAGTTGCTTGCCGCGCTGGGCCTGTTGGCGTTGTCGTGCGGGCAGAGCGCTTGACTCACGACGTCTGGACGTCTATTATGCTGGCATGAGCACGGATGTTGAAAGAAACCCGCCAGGGCGTGTGCGTGACGCCATTCTGCAAGTGCTTGCTCACACCTCTGAGGATTTGACGGCAAAGCGCATCGCGGGTCGCGTCTCCAGGATCATCGGCCCCACGCCCGAGTCGTCGGTGCGCTCCTTTCTGCGTCTGAACACTCCATGTCTATTTGCGAGGGAAGCGAGGGGGGTCTATCGCATCAGGGATGGACCGGTCGACAATGTGGGCCTTCAGCGCGAGCTGCCTGGAGACAGCCTCTGGAAGGAACCGTTCCACTGCGGTAGAGCCACACTGGTCCACGGAGACTGCTTCGACTGGCTAGACGGGCAGCCCGACAACTCATTGCACGGGATAGTGACCGATCCGCCATTCGGACTCCACGAATATTCCGCCAAGGAGCAGTCCAAGCTGCGTAAGGGAAGAGGTGGCGTGTGGAGACTTCCCCCTTCTTTCGACGGCCACCGTCGGTCGCCGGTTCCGCGATTCACCACGATGACCGACTCGCAGCGGGCGCAGCTTAGGGAATTCTTCTACGTTTGGGGCCGGCTTCTGCTTCCCAAGCTGGTTCCGGGGGCCAACGTCGTCGTCGCGTCCAATCCTCTGCTTTCGCACATAGTCTCAACCGCCTTGACGGACGCGGGGCTGGAAAAGCGCGGCGAAATCATCAGGCTCGTCATGACAATGCGCGGCGGCGACCGTCCAAAGCGCGCCCACGAGGAATTCGCCGAGGTCAGCGTGATGCCAAGGTCTATGTGGGAGCCATGGGTCACCTTTCGGAGGCCGATAGAGGGCAGAGTGCAGGACAACATCAGGACGTGGAAGACGGGAGGTTTCAGAAGGCCGTCCGTCGATACACCCTTCGGAGACGTTATCAGGTCTGCCCCCACAAGGAAGGGAGAGCGGCTCATCGCGCCCCATCCGAGTCTGAAGCCACAAGCGTTCCTGCGCCAACTGGTTCGGGCAGTCCTTCCACTGGGCACCGGCAAAGTTGTGGACCCGTTCGCGGGCGCAGGCTCGACTCTGGCGGCCGCTGAAGCGGTCGGCTACGAATCGGTGGGGGTGGAAAGGGATCCTCACTACTTCGACATGGCCGCCAATGCGATCCACCAGCTCGCCAGTCTTCCCATTGGCGGTGATCGGTAAGCTACTGCCTGTGGAGCCAGTTCTCACGCAGCTTTGCCATCCCTTCCCTGTGCAACGTGGCGGTGCGGGTGCCGAGTTCGCCTCTGGAATTGCGCCTGAAGTCCTCGACGGTCACGTGACCCAGATAAATCTCAGTGAACGTCAGCGGCCGTCGGTCCACTGCCGGCTCCGTCTCGTTGTCCACGGTGTATACGAAGACGCACATCCACTGGTCTCGCGCGCCGTGAGTGTCAACCGCTCCCCCCTTCTTCCTGGTGGTCTTAATCTCCACGCCCCGTTCACCCGCCCTCACCGAGTTGTTGGCGTAGAATCCCCTCACCACAAGGTCGGGGTGCCCGTTGAAGAAGCGGTTCTCTGTAAGCGCGCGCGAGTGCCTGGCAAGGCTGGCGGTGGCCATATCGGACAAAACACCCGAGAGGATCGCCGGGCGCAGCATGTCATCCAGACGCTCGAGCCCCTTGCCGACGAGGTGGGAGTTAACGTCGTAGAAGAAGTCGTAAACGTCCTGCATAGCAGAATCGAAGTCCATCAGCCTGAGCTCGAATGGGAGGCTCAGACGGTGGTTGAATTTGGACTTGTCGACGGTGTTTGCCGATAGCGGCATCGTCAGTAACTCCCGACTCGTGCGCGGCCCAGCAGCAAGGCGAGGGCGAGGATATGCCAGCGTAACCGCGGCGATTCCTTTCGTTCAGCGTGGCAACCCCTCACCCCCGCCGCGGCCAGGCGTAGCGCCGCACCAGCGGCTCGAGTTGCGGCCAGCGCAGCACGGCGACCAAAGCCAGCAGCGCGGCCGCCCCTAACACGCCGGACTTTATAGCGATACCCGATGTAAAGCCGGCTACGACGGCGCGCCTCAAATCCAGCATCCACACGTCCACCAGCGCCTGCGTGTAAGCGAACTCCGACGCGACGTTGGAGCCGAGGGCAGCCTCTGCGCGGGACGCCTCATAGCTGGCGCCGGTCGCGAAGTGGATCGCCGTAAAGAGTGCGCACGCCGCCAGCGCGCCAGCCGAGACGGTCGCAGCGACCCACGCAGCTCGGACGTGCCACCTCCCTTCGGCAAGCAACACCACAGCCACCAACCCGATCCCGGCCAGCACGGGCACAATCCACAAGAACACGCGAGCAAGGCCGAAACCGTATCGAATCGACTCGAAGTCGTTGTGGCTGATTTCGCCGCCCGTGGCCGCTAGCAGGTCGAAGTAGGTGTACGTCCAGCCGTCGGAGAACAGCTCGCGAACCGTTTCGATGGCCTGTTCCACGCTTTCGGGGTCGTCGAAATTGCGCCGGATGTCGCCACGAAGGTCCTCTTCGGTGTACAGGAAGCCGTCCCTCATCAACGAGCGGAGGTCGTCGAGCCGCTCGTTGTCCTGGCGCGATAGACCGTCCCGCAGGTCCCGCTCCGTGAATCTCACCTCGCTGCTCAGCGGTTCGACGACCGTCGGCCCAACGCTCGCCAGAATAGCGTCGGTGCGCCCGGCGACAGCGCGCCTCGCCTGCGCGTCCGCGGCGCTTCCACCGGTTACGGTGGCCAGCGCCAGGATTCTGCCGTGGACGACGTCTTTCAGCCTCGACGTCGCCTCTTCGGCGATCGGGTCCAGCGTCACTACGAACGAAAACGAGTCCGTGTCCCCAAACAGGTAGCCCGCGACCTCGTCCACGGCCTTATCGACCTCGCCTTTCGCCCACCGCCCCTGGCCCGCGTCCTGCATGGCCAGCACCACGTCCTCGGAGTAGAGCGCCACTCCGGGCGCAAGGTCGATTCGCTCGCCGTGTACGGCCCACACCGCCGGTTCCACGACCGAATCGTACAGCGAATTGTAGGCCCCCGTATCGAACAGCACCCGCTTGTACTCCGCCGTGGCCACCGGCCCAAGCTCGGCCAGATCCATGCGTACGTCAAAGCCCCTCTCGCTTCCGGTCGCGTAGGGCACGAAGGCGGCCACAGCGTCCGTGATTCGGGCATCGAACCAGGCCTTCGTCACCACCTGCCGGACGGCGGACTCGACGCGAGTGGAGTTCACGCCGGCACCGAACGGCAGAACGTCGGAGGCAAGGAGATCTTCTGCGGCGGGCGCGAGGTGCGATTCGATCGCGTAGTCGTACAGGTCGGACCTCTTCAGAAGGGTTATGGTCTCCGAGGCAAGCACCGCGTCGTCCGTGGGCAGGCGCAGGCTGATTGCAAACTCGTCGCTGCTGCCGGTCACGTACCCCCACACTTCCGTCGCCGCCGAGCGCACCGTCTCATCGAACCACTCGCGAGGCGCCACCTTGGCCGTCCACGCCACCAGGTGGCGATTGGAGACACCCAGCACGACCAGCGGGTTGCCAGCCAGGGTTCCGTCCGCCGAAAGGGACTCGGCGTTTCGGGCGTCGTCGAGCATTGTCGGCAGCAGGCGGTCCAGGAGAAAGTCGTGCGTCCCGGCCTCTTCCAGGCGATCGGCGAGGTAGTCCGGCTGAAGCACCGTGCCGCACGCGAAGACCAGCGCAAGCTGTAGCATGAGCAGGGGGACTACGAACGCCGCCACAGCAAAGGAGAGCACTCTGCGAAGTAACATGGTGTCGCCCCTTGCGTGTGTGGAGTGACCAAGCGCCCGAGGCTCCTACGCGCTGTACTGGGGGCAAAGTATACACAACCGCGCCGCCGCAGTTCAAAAGCCCTCCGCGCTAAGCTAGAATGGTCGCGTGCAGGAACGCGCGAGAGCGACCGAATCATGACAGGTCAGTAGCCGGATGAACGAGTACATGAACGCCAACCGCAGCCAGTGGGACGCCCTGGCCCCTATCCACGCGCGGTCAGAATTCTACGACCTGCCGGGGTTCCGGGCCGGAGAGTCCTCGCTGAAAAGGGTGGAGCTGGAAGAGGTCGGCGACGTTGCGGGCCGCTCGCTTTTGCATCTGCAATGCCACATTGGAGTCGACACGCTCTCCTGGGCGAGGCTGGGCGCGCGCGTAACGGGCGTCGATTTCTCCGAAGCCTCTCTCGCTGTCGCGCGCTCCCTGGCTGCCGAGCTCGGCCTGCCCGCGCGCTTCCTGGCAGCGAACGTGTACGACCTGCCGGAACTCCTGGACGAGCCCGGCGGGTTCGACGTCGTGTTCACCTCTTACGGCGTCCTGTGCTGGCTTCCCAACCTTACCGCCTGGGCGCGCGTGGCGGCGCGCTATCTGCGGCCCGGCGGAGCGTTCCACATCGTCGAGTTTCATCCCTTCGCCGGCGTGTTCAACGACGATGAAGGCCGGGCCGACCTGAGTGTCCGGTACCCTTACTTCCACGCCGACGAGCCGCTGGAGTTCGAGAGCACGGGCAGCTACGCCGAACCGTCCGCCGACTTCACCACGCGCGGCTACGAGTGGAGTCACCCAATCGGCGACGTCGTGAACGCGCTGATTGCCGCCGGCCTGCGAATCGAGCACCTGCGGGAGTTCCCGTTCAGCGCCTACCAGCAGCTTCCCATGCTGGAGAAGTGCTCGGACGGCTGGTGGCGACTCCCCGACGGAACCGACACAGTGCCGCTGATGTACTCCGTCAAGGCAGTCAAGCTATAGCACGAGCGTCGTGCCAATACACCATCACAGGGAGGGCCGACACATGGAAAAGACCCGCAGGGAATATCCAGACATCGCGCCGGCCGGGCCAACGTTCGCCAGGGCCGTGCGCGTGGGCGGCACGCTGTACATTTCGGGCTGCACGGCGAGGGGAACGGATGCTCAGGGCGGTCCCGCCATCGAGCAGTTCAAGGTCGTGTGGGACAGGCTGATCCGTATCGTGGAGGCCGAGGGAGGCAAGCCCGCGGACATCGTCAAGATAACAACGTTCGTCACCGACATGAGGGAGTGGTTTCCGGCGTCCGCGGAACAGCAGGCCGTGATGTACGGCTACTTCGAGGGCCAGAATCCGGCCAACTCCCTGGTGGAGATCACCGCCCTGGCCCAGCCGGGGCTGGACGTTGAGATCGAGGCGATAGCGGTGTTGGACTAGGCCTCCCGCGCCATCTGCTCCTTCTGCCAGTCGAAGTCCACCGCGCCGTCGTAGAAGCGCTCGGGGTGCTCCACCGCCCAGATCTGCTTGCGGATGATCCAGTTGGTCGGCTCGAGCGCGGCGGCCTCGCGCCACTGCTCCAGCGCCTCGGCCTCCCTGCCCTGGCGGTACAGCTCCTGGCCGCGCCGGAAACGGATGCTGGCATCGTCGCTCTCGCCACCTTGCTCGGCGCCCGGCCCGGCGTCCTCGTCCAGGTCCTGGCCGGCGCACCAGCGCTCGACGACCCGCGCCGTGTCCGTCCGTCGCACGTCGAACCCGCCCAGCCGCTTGTAGCGCACCACGCCGGATTCGTCTATCAGGTAGCCGTTTGGGATAGCTTTGAAGCCGTACATCTGGCCCAGCAGGTTCCGCTCGTCCACCAGCGTGGTGAACCGTGCGCCCGCCTTCTCCACGAAGGGGCGCGCCTTCTCAGCGCCCTGGGCGTCCACCGCTATCGATAGCACCTCGATGTCGTCGCCGTGCTGCTCGTGCACCTGCTGCCAGACCGGCAGCTGTTCACGGCACGCTCACCAGGACGCCCAGAAGAAGAGGATGACCTTGCGGCCACGATAGTCAGACAGGCTGCGTTCGCCGCCGTCGAGAGCTGGCAACGTGAAATCCGGGGCAGTGTCGCCTACGTTCACGCCCGTAGTAGTAGCGCGTACCATGCGCTCCTCCTCGAAACCGGATGGGACTGTGCTTTGTTGGGAGCCAACGGCTCCCGGTATGCTAGAAGCTTCAACCTACGCCGTGAAAGCCGACGCTCACCTCGCCGCCCTCGATCATGACGGGCGTGATGCGCTCGCCGCCGGTGAGCTTCTCGAGATCGAGCCAAGCCTCCGGACGAAGCGCGAGGTTGATCTCATCATATTCCGTGCCGACGGTGTCCAACTCGTCCTTCAGGGCGTCCGAGAATGAACAGTCGGGGTGGGTGTACAAGACAATTGCGTTGGCCAAGCTTCTGCCTCCATTGCGCGTCCGCGCGGACGTAGGCGCGTCGCGTCGCTATGTGTTCGAGGGTAGCGTAATGTTAATGCAAGAGAGGGGCCATTTGCAAAGCGTGGGACGCGCGCGAACCTGAGATGCCACGGTGGGCATCGTCGTTGGCGGAGTGGCAGGGATGGGGGCGAGGCAACGGCGGTTGGGGTTGGGCCGGAGGCCGTCTGAGAGGGGGTTTTTCCGAAAAATGTGTTGCAAACTGTCGCATTTTGTCGCATTCCGTAGCTGGGAGCACTGGCGGCTTGGGAAGTTGGGAGCGGCGGATGGTTCGCAGCCCGCCCGCGGAAGTGGATTTCGACGAAATGTGGGACATTCTGTGCCGCATCATAGCTGGGAGAGGGGGCTGCCCGTAGGGGTGTCGGTGCGTCATGGAGGGGAGAGTAGCACGGGTGTGCGGGGGAATCAAGAGGGGGGTGCCGAGAAGGGACGGGCCGTCGGCAATTGCCGTGCGCTGTCGCATCAGGGAAGGGTTGGAATTGGCAGGCTGGGATTGTTTGGGATTGCGTTCGCCGAGGCGTGGGAGTACGGATTTGGCCTTCCCCAGCTTGGCCGAGAAGTGTAATGTGCCTATCCTCACCGTGAAATGCATGGCATTTTGATCATGCTTACTTTCGTGGTGCTTCAACCTGCCACACATCCTGAGTCACTCGCTCAAAGCCAATTGAGAAAGGTCTGTTCACCCTCAAACCTTGCATTGACGGCGAGATTTCCGACTGAATGCCACCGCTGCCCGCGTCCTGAGCGATGCGAACACGGGGGAGCCGTATCGGTAGCTCAGCTCAATCAGTTGCCAGACGAAGAGGACGCTGATTACAAAAGCAGTAGCGATCCCCATCGGAATGAGTATCCAATTCCTTATGTAGTTTTCGTCCTGCCATTGGTTGTAGGCTATCAACACCGTCGCCACAGAGAGCAGTACAAGTGAGATGCCTGTAAGCGTCCGTACAAATCGCCAGGCACTCCTTAAGCCGGCACTGAAGGCATCTGCCCACACCGCAGGAAACGTAAGCAAGATCAACATCAGAGCGATGACGACGCCTGGTGTGCTTTCGCCAATAGTTCTAAATCCGGCTAGTGCCGTCGCCATGCCGGCTACAAATAGGGCGTGCGTGCTCCAAGTGAAACGCCCTCTGTTGTTTATCAGCAGGCCGATGATCGCTGCATGTCCGGCCGTCAATGTCAAAACCGCGACTTGCTTGTCGACGATCGGCTGGAACAATTGTGGGATTAGTCCGAGGTAGAGGGGGTGAGATGCTAGAAGGATTACCAGCAGCGCTAAAGGAACAATTGCCGCGGCGCGGATAACCTGAGTGAGTACGCATCCCTCCATTCCTGGCGAATCTTTGCCAATCCTATCAACGTTATCCCCACTCGCCGGTGCCGCTGGTTCAGATACTGACGCGGTAGGCGACTTATCGTGACACCCGCGTCGACGCTTGCTTCCGGCTCTGTTTCGCTTTCGCCTGTTGTTCTTCGACATTGCCTTCCCTAATACCACTTCCTCTCCGAACTCACTATGAACCGCCCATTCCAGGTCACGGGCACGAGTCCGACTGTCAGGTTGTCGTCACGTCACAGGTCGTAGCCGTTACTTAATCTCCCATGTCCAAGCCTTCCGGTCGGCGCACCCTATCTGCAACAGACCACTCCGAGGCGGCGGGTGCCAGTCGGGACGTTTGTGGTTGCCGACTAGCGGTATCGGTGCGTTGTAAAGCAGAGATTAGAACGACTGTGCGGAGGCATCAAGAGGGGTGGAAAACTGAGCCCGTAACAGTCCGATGGGAATAATGGTTCGGGCAAGCCGTGCCCACGTCACGGCTCCTGGATTCTGTCTCTGGGGACGGAATGACTGAAAGGGGCCCGCGCCGGTGTCAGAAGTGGCGACCCAATAGACTGTTACAGCAGCCTGCTGAACTGGTACAGGTCCGAATGACCCAGACACACTACCCGATCCGCCAGCGCCCGCCCAAAGGCCTATCAGGGACAGTCTGCCGCTGCGCCTAAAACTGTCCGCGCGGCTCCAACCCCAGATAGAACTGGCCCGCGGTGTCGTAGTGTGTCATCCGGCCCTGGAGGTGCTGGGTGATGGCGTGGGCGTCCTGAAACCGGCGTTGAATGGGGTGGCTCTTGAAGATCGCGCCCGAGCCGCACAGGTTGTAGGCCGAATCGACCACCTGCGCGGCCATCCGTATGGCGTGGGTCGTGGCGACCCGCACCGTGATTCGCTCCTCCGTGGTCAGCGAGCCGTTGCTCCGGGCGCCCTGCCAGAGCTGTGAGACCGCTTCGCGCAGAAAGGCCTTCGCCGACCGCCAGATCGCCATCGCCTCCCCCACCTGCCGCTGCGTGGTGGTGTAGTCGCGTAGCTTGCCGCGCATTCGGGCCGGCACCTTGCCGCCCGCGACCTCGATGGCCACGTCCAGGCTGGCGAGAGCCACGCCCAACGCCACGGTGGAGAAACCGGACGCGAACAACAGAGTGTTGGGAATGATGTAGAGCGGGCCGTCGTCCCTGGGCGGTCCGGCCATGTTGAACGTGCGAACGTCCGGCACGAACAACCCGTCGACCTCGAATCCGTAGCTTCCCGTGCCGCGCAGCCCGCTAACGTGCCATTCGTCCACCATCGTCACTTCGCTCTTGGGAACCAGCATCACGGGGGCGTCCCTGTCGTCGACCGGCGGCGCGCCGGCCTCGCCGTCCGTCGGCACCGGCGCGAGGGCCGCAATCCAGGTGGCGTGATCGCTGCCGCTGCTGAAGCTCCAGCGGCCCGACAGCACGTAGCCACCGTCCCGCGGCTCGGCTTTCGAACCAGGGTGCGGCGGGCCGTTCGTGACGACGCCGCGCGGGTTGCCCCAGATCTCCCGCGCCGTCTGCAGCGGCATTCGCGTGGAGTTGGTCGCCCAGACGTTGTTCTGGTTGATGCACCATGCCGTGCTGGCGTCGGCCGCCGCGAACACCTCGACCACGCGCAGGAAGTCGGGCAGGTCCAGCTCCGCGCCGCCCATCGACCGGGGCACCAGCAGCCGGAAGAAGCCCCTATCGGCGATCTCTCCCGCGAGCTCCGCGGGCAGCTCACGGGCGTCGTCTATGTGCCCGGCGTGCCGCGCCGCCTTGGCCGCGAGGTCCCGCGCGGCTTCCAAGTAGCTGCCGATGTCGTATCCGGTCGCTGTCATGGCGATCTATCGTTGGCCCCCTCTCGGATTGCAGACCCTGAGGCTGCCGCCGGAACGCCGGGCGGGGACAAGTGCCCGCCTACAGGTGTTCCTTGTTGAAGAAGTGCCTCTCGAGGCCCCACTTACGGCTGCCGATAACTCCGATGATGCCGGCGATGATGAACCAGAGGATCGTCACCTCGCCCCCGTGCGCCACGAACGCGTTGCCGCCGTCCGGTGGGTTGGGGTACAGGTGCGGCCAGGGCCATACCGGGCTGAGCGCGGCGTGAACCCCAAAGTACGCTACGATCATCATCACCACCAGCGCTCCGGCCCCCAACCGGGTCAGAATGCCGAACCCGATGAAGATGGCCGCCGCAAGCTCCACCCAGCCCGCTATGTCGACGAGGAGGCCGAGCCCGTTCGGATTCGCGCCGGCGGGAAAGCCTTCTGGGCGCCGTGCAGTCCGACCAGCACCGCGAAGGCAATACGAAACACGAGGTAGAACTCGTCGGTGTGCTGCTGGATGAACCTGCCAAAGAATCCCTGGTCCTGTGCGCTTTCCCCTGTCATGGCCACGCTCTCCTACCCCCACTTGTTCCCATCCAGCATTCTTGGACGCGGGGCTTTGGATGCGCCGCTAAGGCCCGAACAGCACGCGCTCCGGCGTGAGGGTGATGACCGCGAACCGCTCAACCATCAGTTCACGCATGTACTCGTCCACGTTCTCCGGGCTTTCGTAGCGCTCAACGATAGAACGCACCTGCGGCCAGACGCCGTCGCCGTGAGCGAGGTCGGCTCGCCCGTAGAGCGCGGCGTACTCCGCGTCCCGCTCGCCTTCGTATACGCACACCGACAGTCGAGGGTCCCGCCGGAGGTTGCGCACTTTGGCGCTGCTCTCGTTGGCCGCGACCGTCAGCCGCTCGTCCTCGTACCCGTACCACACCGGCGTGACCTGCGGCGTTCCGTCACTGCCGACGGTCGCAAGCACGGCGATGCGAGCCGGTCGCAGGAATTCCGCGAGACGCTCGGCGTCGAACTCTGCCAATTCGCACTCCCCCAAAACCGTACTTAGATGAAGCGTGCCAACCGCTCTACGGTCCGGTCCGATTCTACCACGATCGAGAGCGAGGCGGCGCACCCGGCGTGGTAAAATTGGCCCGAACAGGGGCGCGCTCGCCCCACAACGCGGGAGACCTTGAAGTTTCATGCCAGGAAAGCACGGAGAGAGACCCGTCTACGGGCGAATCCTAGACGTCGTTCGCCGGATTCCCTACGGCCAGGTCGCCACCTACGGGCAGGTCGCGCTGATAGTGGGCGGGTGCACACCCAGGATGGTCGGCTACTGCCTCGCCTCGCTGGACAACGACAGCGACGTGCCGTGGCAGCGCGTAATCAACTACAAGGGCGGAATAAGCCCGCGGAGCACCGGTCACGGCAGCGAATTGCAGAGGCTGCTGCTGATGGACGAGGGCGTCGAGTTCGACGAACTGGGCCGCGTAAACTTTCGCAGGTTCGGCTGGATGGAGGACTAGCGCCGCGGGATTTATTCCGCGCCTTCAGCCCGTAAGACTCGACCGAAGGGCGGGCGGCACGGCGTGGGAGATGACGTCCACGTGCACCTCCACCTCGCAGGTGTCCAGCATCTCCCTTAGCGCAATCCACTCGCGGTCGGTGACCGTCAACTCCCACCTGTCCTTTATCTTCATCCAGTCCATCGCGTAGTCGCACCAGTGGTCCCGATTGGGCGGGCGCCAGTCTTCGGGGCCGTGGCTCCCTTTGGAGCGATTCGCTGATGGGTCCACCGCCGCCAGGTGGCCTTCGAATTCCAGGTCGTTCGCGTAGTCCGCCTTGCGCTCACGCGACCAGGCCCAGCCGCCGGAGCGGTGGGCGTTGGCCAGCGGTACCACGTGGTCCACGTCCAGGTCGCTCGGGTCTTCGAACACGGCCAGGGTGTATGGGTCCACCCACCTGCCCGACTCGACGCGGCAGTTTCCCTCGGTCTCGTAGGTCAGCGGGCCGTCGGCCTCCGCGATGAGTGTCTCTTGCCGCGCGTCCTGGCAGTCGCCGTCCTCGTCCAGCCAGTGCTTCCACTCCCCGCGGTCGTACTCGAGTACGTCGCCGACGTCCCGGTCGATTCTCAGCGGCAGCGTAATCGCGTCGTCGTCGCTCCTGTCCAGCGCGGCCCTCACGTCCGGCACCGGCGGCGGCCCGGCGTCGGGGTCTACGGCGCCGCAGCCGACCACCTCAAGCGCAACGAATAGGGCCGCCGCGAGCGGAACCGCCCGACTTCGAAGTGGTATGCGGCGAAGGAGCATGTGTGGAAGTATAAGCGGGCCGGTTGGGGTGTCAAGACGCCCCCGCCAGCGCGGTCGAGGCCGGTTGCATGGTGGCCGGGGGCGGCTGGGGGAAAAGAGAGAGGCCCCGGCTGTCGTGAAACACCGGGGCCTCGGATGTGCGGGGTCTCTTCCCTTCCCGCGTGGCTTACGGCCTGTTTGCCTGTATATCCGCGGACTTGAGGGTGAAGTAATCCCCGTCCTCGACGGGGAGGATGAAGCCGTCGCCTTCGAGCACCACCAGCGTCGTGTCGCCCTTGGTGTACTTGACGCCTGAGGCGTTGTCCGCACAGTCCCCGTTGAAGCACGCACGGACGTTGGTGGTCACCACAGCGCGCACGGCGTCAGGTCCGAGCGGATTGGTGGGCGATGCGTAGATTACCGATAGGGAACTGTTCGGTATGAGCACACTCCCCCCTTGGGTGCTCGTGTTGGTGCTGTTCATCTTGGCGTCGTATTCTGTGAACACGTTGCCCTTGAGCTGCCGGTACGAGCCCGCGTTGCTGGCGGTGCCGTATCTGCCCAGGTCGAGGGTGGCCGACTCCACGACGGTCTCCTTCCAGTCGGTTTGCGACCGGTATTCGAGGCGCCTCAGTTCCTTGAAGCGGGGGATGGATCGGTTGCCCACCGAAACCGACGCGCCGTAGACCTCGTACGTGAGCGTCATGGGCGGCAGCGGGTCGGAGAGATTCGGACCCGTCCTGTTCGCGAAGGCCAGGGCGAGCGCACAGAGCACCGCGCCGAGCACCGCGAACGACGCGATGGCGACTTTCTTGTGGTTGGTTATCCTTCGTATCATGTTCGGCTCCTCTGTGTGTCCGTTTCGTTCCTCACGGAGCGCGGACTACTCCAGATAGTGCTCGTTCCACCGCCCGGCGTGCCCTGTCCAATCCCAATCAGAGGGGTCGCCGAACATAATGTACCCCTTGAACTTGAGGCGCTGCTTGACGCACGCCCCTCCGGGCAGGTCAACGTCCTGGTCGAGAGTGTGGAAGGCGAGGCCGGGCAAGTCCGGTTCGCCCCAAACGGCCTTTGCTGGAAGTATATGTGGGGCGATTGGGGTGTCAAGACACGCCCGGCGGCGCGCGCGGGCGGCGGGGATTGGGCGCGTTCTGATACATTGCCCAGTCCGCGCGCGCTATGGTATACTCTGCCACGATACCGACGAGCCGTTCCCGGCGGCGCAGGTGCCTGTGCGCCATGAAAAACACACGTGGAGGAAGGCGAGAGTATATGCAGCAACAGATGGTACAGGCGGGAATCATGCCGTCGGGGTCCGCCCCGGTCACCATGAAGTCCCTGCTTGAGGCGGGTGTACACTTCGGGCACCAGAAGCGCCGGTGGAACCCCAAGATGAAGACGTACATCTTCGCCCAGCGCAACGGCATACACATCATTGATCTGCAAAAGACGCTGCGTATGCTCGAAGAAGCATGCTCGTTCATGCGCCGAACGGCCGCAGACGGCAGGCGAATTCTGATGGTGGGCACCAAGAAGCAGGCGCAGGACACCATCCTGAACGACTCGGCCCGCAGCAGCTCGTTCCACATAACCACGCGTTGGCTAGGCGGCACGCTCACCAACTTCAAGACCATACAGTCCAGGATAGACTACATGGTCCAACTCGAGACTCGGCGCGACCGCGGCGAGTTCGCCTCCCTGCCAAAGAAGGAGTCGCTCAAGCTCGAGGAGTCCATCGCGCGCCTCAACCGATACCTCGGCGGCATCAAGGAGATGACCGAAATGCCCGGCGCGCTGTTCGTGGTCGACGTGGGCAAGGAGTCCATCGCCGTCGCCGAGGCCCGCCGCGTGGGCGTGCCCATAGTGGCTCTGGTGGACTCTGACTGCGACCCCGACCTGATCGACTACCCCATCCCGGGCAACGACGACGCCATCCGCTCTATCCGGCTGATCACCGGCCGGATCGCCGACGGTATCATCGAGGGCAACAACGAGCGGCTCGCCCTCGACGTCGAGGAGATCGGCGAGGAGACTGAAGGCCAGCTTGACGAGGCAATGACCGAGCAGGTCGCCCAAGCCGTTCAAGCGGCCCCGGCCGCACAGCCGGAGCCGGCAACCCCAACCGAAGTTATTCAGGAAGCCGCGCCTGCGGCCTCCAACAATTCGTAGGAGGCCAGGCGTTGGTAAGCGTTGATGCTATCAAGGCGCTAAGGGAAGAGACCGGCGCCGGCGTAATGGACTGCAAGCGCGCGTTGGAAGCGGCCAGCGGCGACGTCGCCAGGGCGCAAGGCATACTCAGGCAGGAGGGCATAGCCTCCGCCGCCAAGAAGGCGTCCCGGGCAACCAACGACGGCGTTGTCGAGTCCTACATCCACAGCGGTGGCCGCATCGGCGTACTCGTAGAGGTCAACTGCGAAACGGACTTCGTAGCGCGCACGCCGGAGTTTCGCGAGCTGGCCCACAACCTCGCCATGCAGGTGGCGGCCATGGACCCACAGCACATCGACCAGGCGGACATTCCGGAGGGCGTGGAAGTCAACCCCCAGGAAGCCTGCCTGTTGCAGCAAGCCTTCATAAGGGACCCCAGCAAAACGATAGACGACATTCTCAAAGAGACTGTCGGCAAGCTCGGGGAGAACATACGGGTAAGAAGGTTTACCAGATTCGCCCTCGGCGAGTAGCTCTCCAGCAGCCGCTCATAACATGTCCGAAGTCAAATACAGCCGCATTCTGCTCAAGCTCAGCGGCGAATCGTTCAAGGGCGAGGGCGGCTCTGTAATAGACCCCGAGGCCGTCAGCTACATGGCCCGCCAGATAAAAGCCGTGCGGGACATGGGCGTTCAACTCGGCGTCGTGGTCGGAGG
The DNA here is from genome assembly GCA_965217705.1 of Dehalococcoidia bacterium. Taxonomy (GTDB): domain Bacteria; phylum Chloroflexota; class Dehalococcoidia; order Lucifugimonadales; family CATOSD01; genus CATOSD01. The sequence continues at coordinate 1,620,543 of CBDCJA010000002.1, forward strand.
CGGCAACATCTGGCGGGGCTCTCAGGCCTCCGGTATGGACAGGGCGACCGCAGATTACGCCGGTATGCTGGCCACTGTAATAGATGCCCTGGCTCTTCAGGACTCGCTGGAGCGCGTTTTCGATATCCCCACCAGGACCCAAACGGCCCTGACGATTCAGGCGGTCGCCGAACCGTACATACGCCGCCGCGCGATTCGCCACCTGGAAAAGGAGCGCGTCGTGCTGTTCGCCGCGGGCACCGGCAACCCGTTCATGACCACCGACACCGCGGCTGCGCTCAGAGCCATCGAGATCAACGCGAAGGTGCTGCTCATGGCCAAGCACGGGGTGGACGGCGTGTACGCCACAGACCCCAACCTGGACCCGGCCGCTGAGAAGTTGGACAACCTCACGTACCTGGAGGCGCTGGAGAGGCGGCTGAGAGTGATGGACAGCACCGCCCTTTCCCTGTGCATGGAGAACAACCTGCCCATAATCGTTTTTGACCTGTTCACACCCGGAACCCTGGAGCGCATCATGCGGGGCGAAAGCGTAGGATCAGTGGTGAACGCGGGCGGCTGAATTCCGCGGCTAAACAGCGTAGCCCGATACGCGCCCCTGCCCGTGGTCGCGTGGCGGGGCGGAACGCAGATTCAGACGGGGGAGTATTGCCATGGCAACGGTTGAAGAGGTTTTAGCGGACACTGGATCGAGAATGAGCAAGTCGGTCGAGGCCCTAAAGCGGGATCTGAGCACCATCCGAACGGGCCGGGCGTCTCCCGCACTGGTCGAAAACCTGATGGTCGACTATTACGGAGTGCCGACCCCGCTCAACCAGCTGGCCTCGATTTCCGTGCCCGAGGCGCGGGTGCTGATGATCCAGCCCTGGGACAAGCAGTCGATGAAAGACGTCGAAAAGGGCATTCTCCGCTCTGACCTGGGGCTGACGCCCAACAACGACGGCAACGTGATTCGCATCGGCATTCCCATACTCACCGAGGAGCGTCGCCGCGACCTGGTAAAGCTCGTGGGCCGCAAGTCCGAAGAGGCAAACGTAGCGGTGCGCAACATTCGCCGCGACAGCCTGGAGACCTTCCGCGGCATGGAGAAGAGCAAGGACCTCTCGCAGGACGAGAGCAGGCGCGCGCAGAGTCAGCTCCAACAGGTGACCGACAACTACATCGGCCAGAACGGCGTCCAACGGGAGCAGAAGGAAGCCGAGGTGATGGAGGTCTGAGCCGGGCTATGGCTGAAGCCGTCGCCAAAGATTCCGGCGCCGCGCCGGAGCTGGCGCCCCCGCAGCACGTGGCGATCATCATGGACGGTAACGGTCGGTGGGCGCACAGCCGCGGCGGCTCGCGCTCGGACGGCCACCGTGCCGGCACCCAGAACCTGCGAACCGTGGTAGAGACCTTCTCCCGCCACGGCGTCCGCTACCTGACGCTTTACGCATTCTCCACCGAGAATTGGCGCCGCCCCGGCGATGAGGTGCGCGTGCTAGTCGACCTGCTGGGAGAGGTCATCATCCGCGAGGTGCGAGACCTTCACGACAGCGGCGTCAGGATTCGCCACCTGGGAAGGCTCGACCGGCTGTCCGATGAGCTTCAGTCGCTCGTCCGCCAGAGCCTGGAGCTAACCCGGCACAACACCGGCATCACCCTCAGCGTGGCGTTCGACTACGGCGGGCGCGACGAGATACTGAACGCGGTGCGCGGCATAGTCGCCGACGGCGTCCCGCTCGAAAACGTCACCCACGAGCTGTTAGAACGGTATCTTCACACGCGCGACCTGCCGGACCCCGACCTCATCATCAGGACCGCCGGCGAGATGCGTCTGAGCAATTTCCTGCTGTGGCAGTCGGCCTACGCCGAGTTCTACACCACCGACGTCCTGTGGCCGGACTTCGGCGAGCACGAAGCTCTCGCCGCCCTGTCTGCCTACGCCCAACGCCGGCGCCGGTTCGGGCGGGCGCCGGCTGAGAGCCGGCATTAGTGCCGCGTCCCAACAGGGCCGCGCCGTAAATGGCAACTCGCATCGCAACGGCCGCCGTCGGCCTGCCGCTGCTTCTCCTCGTAGTCTGGGTCGATAACCCCCTGCCCTTCACCGCGTTGTGCGTCGCCGCAGCCGCGCTTGGCGCATGGGAACTGTCCGGCATGGCGCGCCACTGGGGCGACCGGCCACTCGAAGCGGCCTCCGCCGGCCTTGCAGCGGCGCTCGTCGCGTCGGCGCAATTGCTGCCGCCCGATACGTTTTGGGCCACGCTCTCCCAATCGCTGGCGCTGCTGCTGTCGGCGCTCGCGCTGGCCTGGCTGCTGAGGCGCGGGACGCCGGATAGCCGCCCTGCCCGATGGCTGGCAACGCTCGCCCCGGCCCTGTTCGTGGGCGGGCTGCTCTTCCACGCGCCGCTTCTGCGCGCGGTGGACTCCGGGCGCGAGTGGATACTGCTGCTGCTGCTAACGACCTTCGCCACCGACACCGGCGCCTATCTCGTGGGCAAGGCGGTGGGCAGAACGCCGCTGGCGCCCGCGATAAGCCCGGCCAAGACCCGCGAGGGCGCTGCCGGAGGGATTCTCTGCGCCGTGGCCGCCTGCATGGCTCTCGACGCGGTCCTGGGACTGCCCGCCACGTGGTGGCAGGCCGCGTTGCTCGGAGGCGCCCTCGGCATCGTCGGACAGCTCGGCGACCTGACCGAGTCGCGCCTCAAGCGCATAGCCGACGTCAAGGACTCGGGCCGGCTCATGCCCGGCCACGGCGGACTCCTCGACAGGCTCGACTCCGTTACCCTCAACCTCGTCGTGGTATACTACTTCGTGCTATGACCCCCACGACAAAGAGACTCGCCATTCTAGGCTCCACGGGGTCGATCGGTACACAGACGTTGGACATCGTGCGCGCCTTCCCCGACGAATTCCGCGTTGTGGGGCTTGCGGCCCGCAGGAGCCTGGCGCTGCTGGAAGAGCAGGTGAGGGAGTTCTCTCCCGACCTTGTCTCCTGCGAGGGCACCTCCCACGAAAAGGAGTCCATCCTCTCCCACGGCTGCCGCGAGTGCGCCCTGGACGACATGGCCTCGCATCCCGACGTGGACATGCTGGTCACGGCGACAACGGGCGACGTGGCCCTGGAGCCAACCTGCACGGCTATCGAAGCCGGCAAAGACGTTGCCCTGGCCAACAAGGAGACGGTGGTCATGGCGGGCCAGATCGTGACAACACTCGCCAACCGGCATGGCACTGCGATTCTGCCGCTGGACAGCGAGCCAAGCGCCATCTGGCAGTGCATGAGAGGGGAAGCGCCCGAAGTCAACAGGCTGATCATCACCGCGTCGGGAGGCGCCCTGCGCGACACTCCCATTGATCGCCTGGCCGCCGTCACGCCCGCCAACGCGCTGCGGCACCCCACCTGGAGCATGGGCGCGAAGATCACCATCGACTCAGCAACGCTGATGAACAAGGCGTTCGAGGTGATCGAGGCTCACTGGCTATTTGGCGTGCCCTGGGACGACATCGAGGTGGTCATCCACCCACAGAGCGTCGTTCACTCCCTGGTGGAATTCCTGGACGGGTCGGTAAAGGCGCAGATGGGTCTGCCCGACATGCGCCTGCCCATACAGTGCGCCCTGTTCTACCCCCGCCGCGTGCGTAACGGCAACCTGCCCAGCCTGGACCTGTCGAGGACCGGTCCGCTCACTTTCGATGAATGGGACCCGGAGCGATACCCCTGCTTCAACATGGCGATAGAGGTCGCGCGGCGCGGCGGCACCTGGCCGGCCGCCCTGTGCGGCGCCGACGAGGCTGCCGTGGACATGTTCCTCTCGGGCAACATCGGCTTTACGGAGATCCCCGACCTGATACAGGAGGCCCTCGCGGGCCATAGCGACGTGCCCGAGCCTTCGATTCCCGACATCAAGGCGGCAGCGCAGTCGGCGATGGCGCGAGCGCGGGCCGCGGCACTCTAGAGGCGAAGGTGTTCGACCTACCATCCTGGCTGCTCGTCGTCCCCATTCTGGCGTTCCTGATATTCGTCCACGAGTTGGGCCACTTCGTTGCCGCCAAGCGGTTCGGCATAGGCGTAATCGAGTTCGGCTTCGGTTTCCCGCCCCGCCTGGTTGGCGTCCGGCCCGTGGGCCGGGGCCGCCTGCGGCTGGTGCTGCCCGGGCCGATTCGCCGGCGGCTCGGCCGTGACGACTCCTCCCATGACCACGAAGAACACGACCCGGCGGACGAGGACGGCGGCACCATTTACTCTGTGAACGCCATTCCCCTCGGCGGATTCGTGCGAATGCTTGGCGAGGAGGACCCGAGCGCGCCGGACAGCTTCGCACGCAAGGGCCCGATCGCGCGGACGATTGTGCTGTGCGCCGGTTCGTTCATGAACCTGCTGGTAGCGGTTGCCATACTGACGGCCCTTCTCGTCGTAGGGCGGGACACGTACGTCGGAGCGGTGACCATAAGCGGTGTCGCCCCAAACTCGCCTGCCGCACAGGCCGGGCTGCGGGCCGGCGACACCATAATTGCCGTGCAGGGCCAGCCGGTCGACAACCACGTGGACCTGATACGCAAGATAATGGCCAGGCTGGGCGCTCCCAGCGAGCTGGCGGTGCGCCGCGGCGCGCTCATCAGCGGCCTGGGCGCGTCGCCGGAGTACGCCGCCGTGGACGTCGTCACCGTCACACCCAGGCTGGACCCGCCGGAACTGCTCGTCGTAGACGAAGTTACTGATCCCATGCGCGAGGTGTCGCTGACCGAGGCGCGCCGCTACGATGCCTCGCTGGTCGTAGGCGACACTCTCACGCAGGGCGCGGTAGGCATCATAGTGGGAACTGCCAACGCCAAGGTGGTGAGGCGCAGCCATCCGGTCTGGCGGGCAGTGCCCATGTCGTTCGGCAGCATCTGGGAGATCCTCACCATCACCAAGAACGGCCTGCACCGCTGGATCGCCGGAGGCGACGACCCGGGCCTTGCCGGCCCCGTGGGGATAGCGCAGATCACAGGGGAGGCGGCGAACGCGGGCGGGCTGCTGCCCGTGCTCGAGCTGACCGCCTTCATCAGCCTCAGCCTCGCCATAGTCAACGTGCTGCCGATACCCGGACTGGACGGCGGACGCCTCATGTTCGTGCTGCTGGAGTGGGCACGGGGCGGCAAGCGCGTTTCGCCCCAGCGAGAGGGACTCATACATTTTGCCGGTTTCGTACTGCTCATAGGCCTGGTCGTGGTGATCACCTACTTCGACGTATCCCGCATCTTGAACGGCGACAGTTTCATAAGATAGTCTAGTAAGTGCAACGAAGTCCCTTCTCCCCTGGCAGGAGAAGGCTAGGATGAGGGGGAACCGCGCCAATGCGACAGCGCCGCGTATCGAAAGCAATCCACGTAGGCGACGTCAAGATAGGCGGCGACGCTCCCATCAGCGTCCAGTCCATGACCAAGACCGACACGCGCGACGTGGCGGCCACTGTCGCCGAGATCCACGGTCTGGAAGAGGAGGGCTGCGAGCTGATTCGCTGCGCCGTCCCGGACATGGAGGCCGCGCGAGCGCTCGCCGAAATCAGGCGTCGCATATCGATCCCCCTCATTGCCGACATCCACTTCCACTACCAGCTAGCCCTGGAGTCGCTGGAAAGCGGCGTGGACTGCCTGCGGCTGAACCCGGGCAACATAAGGGACCGCGAAAAGGTCGAGACGGTCGTGCGCGAGGCGAAGGCGCGCCAGGTGCCCATCCGAATCGGCGTCAATTTCGGCAGCCTGCCCCCTGTGGGCGGTATCGGCATCACGAGGGGCCTTTCCCGCCACAAGGACGGCGTGAACTTGCTGCCCAAGGCCGACGAGACCGAGGCCGGCGAGTACTCGATAGTCGACCACATGGTGCAGACCGGCCTCTGGGAGATTGGCATCCTGGAGGACTTGGACTTCGACCTGATCAAGATATCGCTCAAGGCTTTCGACGTGGACACCACCATCGAGACCTACCGCCGGATGGCGCGCCTGGTGCCCTACCCGCTGCACCTCGGCATCACCGAGGCCGGAACAGCGAAATCGGGCAGTATTCGCAGCGCGATAGGCCTGGGAACGCTGCTGTACGAGGGCATAGGCGACACCATCCGCGTCTCGCTCAGCGACGAGTCCCGCGAAGAGGTGTACACCGGCTACGAGATACTCAAGGCGCTCGGGCTGCGTAAGGAGGGCGCCGTGATGGTCGCCTGCCCAAGCTGCGGCCGCGCCGACGTCGACATCCGCAAGCTCGCCAATGACGTCGACGGCCTGCTCAAGAGCACCAAAACGCCCATCAAGGTCGCCGTAATGGGCTGCGAGGTGAACGGGCCGGGCGAGGCGAAGGACGCCGACGTCGGAATTGCCGCGGGCGCGGGCCGGGCGATCATATTCCGCAAGGGCCGAAAGTCCCGCATAGTGGAAGAGGCGGATATGTTGGACGCCCTCATGGAAGAGGTCCGCCGGGCCGAAGCCGAAATCGCCGCCGCGGGCTGATACGGCGGCGGCGGGTCACTTGCCGGAGTGACTATCAGATTAGGGCCTGTTCACACTACGTAGAGCGTCGAAGATGATTGCGAACAAGACAAAGCCGGCATAGAGCGCATCGAGCTTGTCGTAGCGCGTGAATACTCTTCGATACCCCTTCAATCGACGGAACAGGCGCTCCACTTCATTCCGCCTCTTGTACAGCTCCTTGTCATACTCCCAAGGGTTCACGCGACTTTTCAGGGGTGGAACAACAGGCGTGAACCCCATATCGAACGCCAATCGGCGTGTTTGGTCGCCCGAATATGCGCGATCCATCACCAGAGGCGGATTCCCCCGTTGTGGCCCCAGCCGGTTGAGCAGTTTGCGCCCCTCCGGTCCATCGTGGGCCTGGCCCGGAGAGAGCGAGAACGCTATGGGTGTCCGATCATCCGCGGCAACCATATGAAGCTTGGTGGTCCATCCGCCTCGGGACTTGCCGATGGACTGTGGTCCGTTTTTTTGGCCGCGCCCGTGCCGTCGGGATGCACCTTGACGGAGGTGCTGTCCAGTGAAGCTACCTCGATGGTGACCTTCACAATCCCCTTTCGCTGAAGCTGTTCGAATACTCGGTCGAGCACTCCGCTCTTGGCCCAACGGTTCATGCGCACGTAGACGGTGTGCCAGTTGCCAAAACGACTCGGCAACCCTCGCCACTTGCAACCGTGTTCTGCGACGTACAGAATAGCGTTGAGCACCCGTATGTTTGGAATGGTCACATTGCCACGCTGCACGGGTAGGTACGGCTCGATGAGTTGGTAATGAGCTTGTGTAAGTTCCATACGTGTATGATAACATGCCCAGACCCACTAGTGTGAACAGGCCCTAGTTGCAGCGCCCCAATCGCAATTCCCGTTTGAGAACAAGAATACGCTACTGCTGGGCGAGATGGCGTCTGAGACGCGCCCGCGCACGACGACGCAAGAGATCGAGGCGGGTCCGCCTGGCCGAGAGATACGCGCTCGCGCGCCGGCTCGCGTCTCCCTCATTTGCCTTGCTTGGCGGCTTGTCCACTCTGTTATACTACGGCTTGTGGCTCGGGTCGAGTTGGGCTGAGTCGTTCTCCACCGGGGCCTCGGTGGCTTTTCTGACATTCCTGGCGTTGGAGATTCCGAACATGGTTTTCGCGGATATGTTTGTGCGGGGCGAACGCGCGGAAAGGGTTGCGGCGCAGGCGCTGGCTACAGCCGCTGAAGCTCGCGCCGTCGCCGCCGAAACCAGGGCGGAACTGGCCGAAATGTGGCGTCTGCAGGCAGAGGCTGCTGAAGCGCGCGCGAAGGCGGCGCAGGAGCGGTCGGAGGCGGCGCAGGAGCGGTCGGAGGCGGCGCAGGAGCGGTCGGAGGCGGCGCAGCGGCGCTCCGACCGGCTGATGGCGGCGCTCATAGAGGCCCTCAAGGACAGTGAGGGCGGCGTAGACGCGAACGCGATGCGGCGGCTGCTGGATGAGTGACGCTAAGGTACTGAGCCTGGGACGGCACGGGGACTGTTATGCGTTGGTCTAAGCTGTTTGGCAAAACGCTCAGAGAAGAGCCGTCCGAGGCGGAGCTGGCGAGTCACCGCCTCATGCTGAAGGCGGGCATGATTTACCAGGCCGCCTCCGGCGTCTACGGATACATGCCCCTCGCCTGGCGCTCGCTCAAGAAGATCGAGCAGATTATTCGAGAGGAGATCGACGCGGAGGGCGGCCAGGAGCTGAGGCTGCCGGCACTGCAGCCGCGCGACCTCTGGCAGCAGTCGGGCCGCGACGAGGCCTACGGCCCCGACCTGTTCCGGCTGGAGGACAGGCGCCAGCGCCCGCTCGTAATCGCCCCCACCCACGAGGAAATCCTCACCAAGATGGTCTCGGCGAACGTGTTCAGCTACCGCGATCTGCCCCTCATCCTGTACCAGATCCAGACCAAGTTCCGCGACGAGCCCAGGCCGAGAGGCGGCCTCATCCGCGTGCGCGAGTTCGACATGAAGGATGCCTACAGCTTCGACGTGAACGACGCCGGGCTGGACGAAAGCTTCCAGGCGATGGCGCGCGCCTACAGGAACATCTACGCCCGGACCGGCGTATCGGCAATTATGGTGGACGCCGATAGCGGCGCGATAGGCGGCAAGGACTCCAATGAGTTCATCCTGCTGGCGGACTCGGGCGAAGACTCCATAGTACTGTGCGAACCGTGCGGCTACGGCGCCAACGTCGAGAAGGCCGCGTTCACGAAGCCATCCATGCCGGCCGAAGACCCGCTGCCCCTGGAGGAGAGGCACACCCCCGGCGTGAAGACGATCGAGGGCCTGGCGTCGCTGCTCGGCATACCCACCTCGAAGACGCTCAAGGCGGTGTTTTACTCCGCCGACGGCGAGGTGGTGTTCGTGGTGATACGCGGCGATCTGGAAGTCAACGAAATCAAGCTCAGGAACGCGCTGGGGGCCAACGAGCTGCGGCTCGCCACGCCCGAAGAGGTGGAGCAGGCCGGGCTGGTGGCCGGCTCCGCGTCGCCCGTCGGCCTGGACGGCGTGAGGGTGTTCGCCGACGACTCGATAGAGATGGGGGCGAACTTCGCGGTGGGCGCTAACCGGGAGGACTACCACCTGGTCAACGCGAACTTTCCCAGAGACTTCGAGGCCAACGTGATTGCCGACCTCGCGCTGGCCGAGGCGGGCTTCGCCTGCCCGCGCTGCGAGACGCCGCTCGTCATCCGCAGGGGCATCGAGGTGGGCCACATCTTCAAACTGGGCACACGCTACAGCGAGGCGCTCGAGGCCTACTTCCCCGACCAGCAGGACGTGCAGCGGCCAATAATCATGGGCTGCTACGGTATCGGCGTCGGCAGGCTGCTGGCGGCGGCCATCGAGCAGCACCACGACGACCGGGGCATCGTTTTCCCCGCGCCCATCGCCCCATACCAGGTGTGCCTGACCGCGCTGAACGTCGAGAACCCGGACGTGGCGGCGGCGGCTGAGTCGCTCTACGACGAGCTGCGCCGGGCGGGCGTGGAAACCCTATACGACGATCGCGCGGAGTCCGCCGGGGTCAAGTTCAACGACGCCGACCTCCTCGGCCTGCCGCTGCGGCTTGTCGTAAGCGCACGCAACCTGCGCCAGGGCGTGGTCGAGGTCAAGCGCCGCAACGAGTCCGAGGCGGCCTCCGTGCCGGCCGCCGAGGTCGTCGACGCCGTAAAGCGAATGGCGGCAGGCTAGCGAGCAACCGTAGCGGCGGGTTTGAAACCCGCCTCGCCGAGGCGCCTCCTCTCCCCTGGTGGGAGAGGATTGAGAGCCTGCCCTGAGCTTGCCGAACGGGTGAGGGGGATACCCCCGCCTACATTCTCAGGACGACCTTCACCATGTCGTCCTGCCTGTTTTCGTACTGCTCGTAGGCCTTGCCCACCTCGTCGAAGCTCATGCGGTGGGTGATCATCTCCGCGGGGTCCCACCAGCCGCGCTCCCGTAGTGCGACCATGTTGTTGATATGCGAAATCGGGTCTCCGCTGCGTGCGCCGGTCGTGGGCACGATGATGGGCGCGTTCTGCATGAGCCAGTGGGTGTTCAGCGGCGTTCTCGCGCCCTCGGCGGCGTTCTCCTGTATGCCGAACACGATAACCCGGCCGAACTGACGGACCAGCCGGATGACGTTGTTTAGCGCGTCGGGATAGCCCGCGGCCTCTACCGTAATGTCGGGCATCTGGCCGCCGGTGATCTCGGCAACCGCCTCATCCAGGTTGTCGCGGCTGGGATTTATCGTGTGAGTCGCACCGAACTTCTTCGAGTACTCCAGACGGTAGTCCAGCAGGTCCGCGGCGATAACCTGGCGCGCGCCTGCCCGGGCGCAGATAGCCGTGAACGACAGGCCGATGGCTCCCTGCCCTATCACCAGCACTCGCTTGCCCAGGATGGTGCCCATCTGCTGGCACGAGTACAGTACGGTGCCCGAGGGCTGGCACATGACCCACTCCGTCAGGTCGCCGTCGTCGGGCAGCACGGCCATGCGTCCGGCATCGCCCGAGATGTACTCGACCAGGCCGCCTGGGCCCTCGCCCCCGGGCAGCACGATGACACGCTGTCCCACCCGGAACTGGTCGGATCGGCTCTCGACGATGGTGCCGGCGCACTCGTGGCAGGGCCCGCCGACGCGCATCGGGTATTCCTCTTCGGGGTGGACGGGGCCGTAGGCGTGCCGAATGTCGCTGCCGCAAATCGACCAGCGCTCCAGTTTAACGAGGCATTCGCCCTCCTTCACCTCAGGCATATCAACGTCCATGATCTCAAACTGCTTGGGGCCGCTGATTCGGGCTGCTTTCATTGGCTCACTCTCCCTGCTTTCGTTAGGCTTGGACGCCGCCCTTGTTATATCCCATGAGGCGCAATGCCGCAAGCACGGCCGGCCCCCCGCCTGCTAAAATGGTGGCCATGAAGATTCTGGGCATTGAGACGTCCTGCGACGAAACGGCCGCCGCCGTCATCGAGGACGGCAGGAATATCCACTCGAACGTGGTCGCGACGCAGGTCGAGATGCACGCGCGCTTCGGCGGCATCGTGCCGGAAGTGGCGGCGCGCCAGCACTTCCTGACGATCGTGCCCGTGGTGGAGCAGGCCCTGGACTCAGCCGGCGTCGAACTCGACCAGTTGGACGGCGTGGCGGTCACACACGGCCCCGGTCTCGCGGGCGCGCTGCTCATAGGGGTAAACGCCGCCAAGGGCTACGCCATGGCCAAAGACCTCCCGTTCGTGGGCATCAACCACCTCGAAGGCCACATCTACGCGGCTTGGCTCGAGGATGCGGACCCCGAATCGGGGCCGGGCTTCCCGCTCCTGTGCCTGATAGCATCGGGCGGCCACACCGACCTGATCCTGATGGAAGGCCACAGCAGGTTCACGCTCGTGGGCCGCACGCGCGACGACGCGGCGGGCGAGGCGTTCGACAAGGCCGCACGCGTGCTCGGCCTCGGGTTTCCTGGCGGCCCGGAGATACAGCGCGTGTCGGAACGCGGCGACGGGCAGGAGCCGCGGCTGCCCCGCCCGCGAGTGAGGGACTCCCTGGACTTCAGCTTCAGCGGTCTGAAGTCCGCCCTGGTGCGCCGCGCGGAGGAGAGGGGCCTGTACCCGCCGCATCCCGACCATGCCCCGGACTCGCAGAAGGTCGCGAACGTGGCCCGCGAGTTCCAGGAGGCCATAGTCGACACGATGGTGCGCCGCACCCTGGAGGCGGTGAAGCGTCACAGCGTGCGCGGCGTGCTGCTCGGCGGCGGCGTGGCCGCGAACAGCCTGCTCCGCCGCGAGATGGCCGCGCGCTGCCCCGTCGAGGTTGTCGTGCCCCGCCCGGCGCTGTGCACCGACAACGCAGCCATGATAGGGGCGGCGGCGTACTTCCACCTACGTCAGGGCGCGCGCTACGACTGGGACGTCGACGTGGTGCCCAACCTCAGCCTGGGCTAGAAGAATTGTCGGCGCGTCACACGCCCCATACGTTGGAATCTGGGCCCGGCCAGCACTTTGCGATCAGTTCGGCCATTCGCTTGTTTCGGTCTCGGATGGAGTCCTCATCCCAGCAACTCTTGGTGACCAACTCGCTGTTCAAGCTCAACACGCTGTACTTCTGAATCTCTGGCCGCTTCTCCTGCCATGGCGCATTCGACAGTCCGGAGTTGAGCCTTTGGGTCAATAGCGTAAGGTTGCCAATAGTGTGAATGAGGCTGTTTCGCGACTCGATCGCTTCCTCTTTTTCTAAACTTGCCGGAAGCGGCCACTTGTCTTCCTTCCAACTCACGGGCATTAGGTGTTCGATCGTTAGATTCCTGGGAACATTGTCAGTCTCGGCTCTATCGGTGCGTACCACGCTCTCGATTCCCTCGATCACTAATCTCAGCCTACCCCTCGTCAGCAGACGATAAAGTGGAGACGCCGCTAGGGAACCGGCTATCGTTTGGTCACTCGGCCACTCTCTCGAATACGCCTTTTGATCTTTGAGAAAACCGGCTACGACTCTATCCGCTTGCTCCACACCGGTGCCCCGTAACTTCGTGGTGAGTTCCCGAATGAGGTGGTTGCAGTCCTTTGTCGTCATTCTGCAGATCATTCGACGGACAAGGAAACTCTCCAAGGCGCGGAAGGCCTTTTCGCGAACCGGTTCCTCGGCCAGCAGTAGTTGGAGCAGCACCGGTGTGATGACGCGCATCTGCATTGCATCATTTACTCGGTAATAGAACAGGTTCTCGTACTCGGTCCGGTGTCCCTCCTCGAATCGGCGGTAGTTTGCCATATCGCGGTTCACGTCTCGCATCAACACATCGATCTACTTGTCTTGGGCGTGTGACTGGAAAGCAGAAAACACCCGCGTCGGCGAGATCTCTTTACCCGTCCTCATTGCGAGCCAGTAATTCAGAAGCATGTCGATGCGGGGCCTTCGAAGACGTCCTTGTTGAACCTCTTGGAGCCACCAGGCTTCATCAAGATCGTTCCACACCTCCTGCCACTTTGCGTCGGCAGGGCGCTGCGAAAGAACGAAGCTCTTGATTAGGTCCGACTGCTCGAGAGGTGTACCACGAGCGTTCAGGGTCTCGAAGATGACATTCGGGTCGTCCATGGGGCCGAGATCGATTACAACGAGATTGAGCATCTTTGTCACAGCAGTCTCAAGCGCCTCGACATAGCGCCCTTCGGATCCGTTGGCGACTTCCAGCCAGTGTCGCACCTGCTGCTGGAAGAACTCATGCGCCTGGACTATCGAAGACCCTTCAAAGTCGTTCACCGCGAGGCCGTTGTGCATTGCGTGCCGGAAGGCCTCTTGATCGGTCCTGGTTGGCCATACCTTGAATATATGGCTGCTGTCCCCTTCAGTCAGCATTTCGTTGTTCAAGACAAGCTGGGATAGGCGAAAAGCGGGATGCCGATAGCCTAGTTGCTCGCAAACGAGCTGGACCGCGTCGAGCAAGAGTTGCAGCGTAGTAATCCGTTGCTGACCGTCTATTACTTCTCTTCTATCGATCTGGTCGACTGGAACCGGCACTTGCTGCAGCACGACTGCGCCGAGAAAGTGCGATGGAGTCTGTTGTTCGGCCTTTACTGAGTTGCCGTCATGGTTATCAAGGGATTCCAGGAAATTCTCAGCGACATTCCGCACGTCTTCCCACAGCGGCTCCCACTGATCGTCCTGTGTCCAAACATAATGGCGCTGAAATGGTGGAATCGTGTAACGAATGTCCTTCTGAAAGAGACTTCTTGGGTTGAGAATGCTAGTGTCCATAGTAGGATCGTCCTCTATCACGACGCGCAAATATACAGCAAACTTGAGATCATTGGCATTGTAACGCAATGACGCCCCGGATCGGGGCCGCCCTACCGCGGCGCGAAGCGGTCGACCCAGGCGAACTCCGGACTTCGCGGCGGCCCCTCCTTCAACTGGAACAGCCGGCCTATGAACTCGTCCACGGCGTCCGTTGCTCCGTCGCCGTCGAGGTCCACCAGTAGCTGGCAGCCGGCCGCACGGAATACCACGAACTGCTTGTTGGGGGTCAGCAGGTTGTCCGCCACGAGGTAGACGCCCAGGCCCGCCACCACGACCGGCCCGGCTATCCTGCCGAGCGTGTTCTCTATGACGAAGAACAGGAAGAACGCCGCCAGCAGCGCGAGCCCGGCCCACACGTAGGCGCTGTTGCCGCGGGAGTGGTAGCCGATCTCCACCGCCTGGACGTCCCCCACCGAGGCGTACATGGCCCTGCGTCGCTTGCCCTGTCCGCTCAGGTAGATGACGCGCTTGTCGGTGAGCAGAAGCAGCGGCGGGGAAGCAGCCCCATCGGCGGCGCCGTCGAGCGGGAGCACGCGCTCCACGCCTTCGCCGTTCAGTAGTTCCAACCCCTGTGCGCCATAGCCCTCGAGCTCAGCCTCCATAGGTTGGTTCGTCGAAGCGCGCTGGGCTGAGGCGGCCGGCATCCGGGAAGACGCCTCAGCCGTCGGACCGTCTGTCCACAATGGCCTCGCCGCCTTTCATGACCAGCACGACGCTCTCGCCGCGCTCGAGCGTGGAAATATCGAGCAATGGGTCGGAGTCCACCAGGAGCAGGTCGGCCGCCTTGCCCGGCTCGATCGACCCCGCGACGCCGTCCAGACCCAGGCACTCGGCGGCCACGCTCGTGCCGGCGACGACGGCCTGCATGGGCGACATGCCCGCCTCCACGAGACAGCTCAGCTCGTGGGCGTTATTGCCGTGCTCCCAGCCACCCTCGTCGGTGCCCGCAACCACCTTCACGCCCGCCTCGAGGGCCATGGCGAGGGTCCTGACGTGGTGCTCCCTGAGCTCGGCGGAGCGCTCGCGCCCGTGAGGCGTTCCCCGCGTGGCGTGGAAGGTGTAGACACCGAAGGTTGGGACCAGGTAGCAGTCGCGCTCCGCCATCAGCGCCAACAGGTCCGGGTCCTCGTCCAGGTAAGCGCCGTGCTCTATCGAGTTCGCGCCCAGCTCCACGCCGGCGCGCAGCCCCGGCCCTCCCAGCGCGTGACACATGACGCGGCGGCCCAGGCCGTGCGCCTCGTCGATGAGCGCCTCCAGCTCGGCGCGAGTCATCAGCATGTCCTTCGGGCCAAGCCCGGCCCTGGAGCTCGCGCCTCCCGTGGTCGCCGTCTTGATAACGTCCGCGCCCATGCGCACCATCTCCCGCACCTTCGCTCGCATCGCGTCGGGGCCGTTCGCGACGCCGGGAGGAAGTGCCGGATCGGGCTCCGCCGGGTGGCCATAGCCGGAGGCGCTGATGTGGTCGCCGATGCCGCCGGTGGGCGAAATGATGTTCAGCGCCACCTGGAGCCTCGGCCCCGGCACGAGGCCCTCGTCCACCGCGTCGCGGAACCCGGCGGCCAGCCCGCCCGCGTCGCGCACGGTGGTGTAGCCACTCTCCAGCGTCTGCCGCAGCACCGCGGCAACGCGCATGTCCCGCAGCGTCCGCGTCTCGGTGATTCCCCAGCGGCTCGCGATCTCGTAGCCGAAGTTGGCAAGGTGGTCGTGGCAGTCGATCAGCCCGGGCAACAGCGTCAGCCCACGGGCCTGGACGACCTCAGCGCTGTGCGGCACGAACACCCGATCTGAGGCGCCGGCTTCCACGATGTTGCCGCCCTCCACAAGCACGGTGGCGTTGGGCAGCGGCGGGCCGCCCCTGCCGTCGATGAGAGTGGCGTCGGTGATCGCCTTCATGCCTCGCCTCCCTTGTTGCGCGGTGGTGCGTGTCTCGAGGCGCAATGTTATCACGCGGGCCATCGGCGTCCAAGTGCGCGATAGACGCGCCGCCCGCGCGCGTGTTATTCTGCCAGCCAGCAACCAGGTAGGCCGCGACCAGTGGTCCACCAGACAGGAATGCGCATGGAACGCCCGATTTTCAAGCCCATCGGCACACCTACCGAGCAGCTCGACACCCCCACACTCGTCGTCGACCTGGACGCGCTCGCCCACAACATAGAGGCGGTCCACTCGTTCTTTCGAGAGCGCGAGGCCAAGCTGCGCCCCCACGTCGAGGCGCACGGCTGCCCCGGCATCGCCCACCGCCAGCTGGCGTCCACCGGCACGGTCGGCGGCGTCTCCGTGTCCACCGTGGGCGAGGCGGAGGTCTTCGCGCAGGCGGGTATCTCCGACATCACCGTCGCCAACGAGGTCGTCACGCCGCAGAAGATCGCCCGCCTGTGCGCGCTGGCGCGAAGCTGCCGCGTGACTGTCGCGGTCGACAACCCGCGCGTGGTGGAGCGGACGTCCCGGGCGGCGCGGGACGCGGGCGTCGTCCTCGGCGTCCTGGTGGACGTCCACACGCGCCTCGAGCGCTGCGGCGTCGCACCGGGCGAGCCTGCCGTGGCCCTCGCCCGCCAGGCGCACGAGGCGGAAGGCCTGCGCTTCGCCGGTCTCATGACCTACGAGGGCGCGATACTGACTGATGACGCGGACGAACGCGCGGCCGAATCCAGGGCCTGCGTCCAGCGCCTGCTCGACACCCGCGAGATGGTGGAACGCGCGGGCATCGACGTGGAGACCGTGAGCGCGGGCGGCACTCACAACTACGACGTGGTCGGCGACATGGCCGGGGTGACCGAGGTCCCCGCCGGGTCGTACGCGCTGCTCGACTACCGCTATGGCTTCCGCAGGCCCCAACTGAAGCAGGCCGCGCGGGTGCTTACGACGGTTATGAGCCGGCCGGAAGAGGACAGGGCTTTCCTGGACTGCGGACAGAAGGCCATCGGAGTCGACACGGGCCTGCCCGCGGTGGAGGACATCGACGGCGCCGAGATAGCGCGCATGAGCGCCGAGCACGGCTTCCTGATGCTGGAGCCGGAGGCCCGCGATAGCGTGGACCTGGGCGACAAGGTGTGGCTCACGCCATGGGAGATAGGCACCACCGCGAACATCTACGACTACGTGAACGGAGTGCGCGGAGGCAAGCTCGAAGTAGTCTGGGACGTTTCCGCGCGAGGCCGCTACCGCTAGACCGCAGGCGCCGCCGGCAAAGGCACGGCAGACGCCGCCCGAACGGGGGAGGAACATGGAGAACTACAGACCGCCGGCCGGCACGCCCATCGACGAATTGGACACGCCCTGTCTCCTGGTGGACCTCGACGCCGTGGAGCACAACTTCGCCATAGTCGCGGACACCTACGCGGACACGGTGTGCAAGATGCGCGAACACTCCAAGGACATCAAGACCCCGATGCTTGCCCGTATGCAGATGCGCGCTGGCGGCACGGTCGGCGGCGTGTGCACCGCCAAGACCGCCGAGGCCGAGGCCATGATCGAGGGCGGCATAGAGGACATACTCATCACCAGTGAGGTTCCCACTGCCGACAAGCTGGAGCGCGTATGCGCCCTGGCCCGCCGCGCCGACGTGAAGGTCACGGTGGACGACCCCCGCAACGTCCGGCTGCTGTCCGAGATCGCCGAGGCGAGCGGCGCCACCGTAGGCGTGGTGATCGAGGTGAACACGTCGATGGGCCGAGGAGGCATTCGCGCGGTGGACCACGGCGTGGAGCTGGCAAAGCTCGCCCATTCTCTGCCCAGCCTCACCTTCAAGGGCGTGATGAGCCACCAGACGCTGCCCGGGCGGCCCGACAAGGAGACTCGCATGATAGAGGGCCGCAGGTACATCCAGATGTGCCTGGACGTCAGGGACGCCATCGAGGCCGAGGGCATACCCGTCGAGATAGTCTCCTCAGGCGAGTCGTGGAGCTACGACGTCGCCGCCACCATCGAAGGCGTCACCGAGGTCGAAGGCGGCACCTACGCCCTGATGGGCTCGAACTACACCTACATGGACGAGTTCGAACGGGCGGGCCGTGTGCTTGGCACCGTGATAAGCACGCCGCGGACGGGCGTCGCGATAGGCGACGTGGGCCACCGAGCGCTCGGCTCGCCCAACGGCGTGTTGCCGGACCTCGGCGGCCCGGCCGGAGTCCGCGTCGAGGCGCTTCACGAGCACCACGTGGTGCTGCGCTCCGACGGCCCCATGCCGCTGGAGGTGGGCGACAACTTCTACCTGTTCAGCGGCCAGTCCGACATCATGGTCAACCGTTGGGACAACATGATCGGCGTGCGCAACGGCGTCGTCGAGGTCGTCATGCCCATCACCGCCCGCGGCTGCCACCACTAGGGGGGTGTGCGTGTCCCCGTCTGGTGCTGAGGTGACCCGCAACCGTTGATTCCACCCTTCGACAGCAGGGGCATGTTACCGCATGGGCTGTACGACGCCTCCTTGCCGGAGATCCGGCGCGTGTTTGGTTTTTCCGTTCGCAGAGAGTCTCTGATTGACGGCCTTGAGCAGTGTCTGGAACACTGGGGCCGACTGCGTGTGGTGGAGAGTGTCATCATAGATGGCAGCTTCGTCACCGCCAAGCACGAACCCGACGACATTGACTTGCTGGTAGTACCAGCAAACGACAGAGTGAGCGGACCAGCCTTTACTCGGTTGGCGCAGGAACTCGAGCGCAGCCGGGAGGAGTTTAGGGAGCAATTTGGCTGCGACCCGTATCTGGTGGACGGAAGCGATACTGAAATCTACAGGCAGAGGTTGAGCTTTTTCAGTACGGACCACGATGGGAACGTCAGAGGACTCTTGAGAGTAGGGATGCCTCTATGAGCGACCTCAAATCTCGCGCTAACACGAACTACATAGTCACCGCACAGCAGATTGTGAAGCTTGAGCGCGGGCTGCTTTCCCTGCGCCAGTCATCCAAAGCCTCTCCGGAAGCTGTCGATGCTATCGCCGCAGTCCAGTACCAGGAGATCCTTCGGTTGAGGGAGGAACTGGACGCCGCCATGGGCTTCCAGGAGCCTCCCTGCGACTTGACGGTTTCTCTAAGTGGCCCTACCATCGGGATTGGTGCCGCTCCAGCAGGCGCAGTGGCCGGTTTCCTCTCCAACTTTCGTGCCGCAATGCAGGCAGTTACCGCCTACTTGATGACAGGGGAATTGCCTGGCAGAGGCCGATTGCCCCGACAAGTGACCCTGACTTCCGATTTCCAATTCGTTGGAACCGCCCGCGGTAGTCTAAAGCTGAAATTGAACCTTCCGGAACCCCGCACACTTTTTCCTGAGTATGAGTTTGGCTCGCTAAAGCAAAGCCTGCGTCTGATACTTGAAACAGTGGGTTGGGTCTCATCATCCAAAGGAATTGAGGAACTCAATGCAAGGGTGGATGATGAACGCCTCGCTCGGCTTCTGCTAGCCCAAGTGCAACGCATGGCACCTACACGTGCGAGCCCGGTGAGGTGGGTAGTATTCGCGAGCAGCTTGGCAGATGCAGACGAAGGCTACATGCTATCCAGCAAATCAATTGAGAGGCTTAGAGATGCCATTGATGCGGTCTCGGAACATGCTAGCCGAGTGACAGAGACCGGTTGGCTACGCGCAGTCGACCTTGACAGCGGCGCTTTCAGCCTCAGACAACGGCCCGATGAACAGCCGCCATTGCGCTGTCTCATTGCCAGAGAGATCATGCCTCAATCCGTACACTATCTGGTGGATGACGTGAAGGTCGTGCTTGCGGGCGCGCTCGAATATGACAGCCGGGGACGGCCATCCAGTCTGATAGTCGAAGAAGTCTACGCCGCTGACGACGACGGCTGAACTCTTCGCATTGATTTCCGAGAGGCCACTGAGTCTCAGGATGGTCAGCCATCTGAACACCGCATGGCGTGCCGACATAGTGCCCAACAAGCCCCCAACTCCCCCCACAATCGCGCCGCCCCCGCCTTTGTTGTATAATCGCACCTAGACGCCGCAACACACGATACTACCGGCGCCTTGAGGTGATTCCCGTGGCTAGTGATGGCTACACAAACCCCGATTTGCTTGCCGAGACCGAGTGGCTGGAAGCCCACCTGGACGACCCCAACCTTCGCATTGTGGACTGCGAACCCTTCGACGCCTACCGCCGCGCCCACATCAAGGGCGCAGTGGGCATAAGCGTACACCCATACATCAAAGACCCCAATCGCCCCCGCGTGATGGAGGCGGACGATTTCGCCAAGCTCGCTTCCGACATGGGGCTGGGCGACGACGACCTGATAGTGACCTACGACAGCGGCTGGGGACTCAGCGCGTCCCGCTTCTGGTGGGTGCTCAACTACTACGGCCACAAGAACGTCAAGATGCTCAACGGCGGCTGGGCCAAGTGGTTCGGCGAGGGGCGGCCCATCACAGCCGCGCCAGCGGAGCCGCCCGCGGCCACTTTCACGCCCAGGGTCGACGACAGCGTGATCTGCCGGCTCGACGACGGCGTCGCCAGCGTGGGCAACTCCGACGTGGTGTTCCTGGACGTGCGCTCGGACGGCGAGTGGGACGGCTCTAACAACCGTGGCAACGACAGGCGCGGGCACATCCCCGGCGCCGTTCACCTCGAATGGCTCAACTTCCTCTCCGAGGGCGAGTACCAGACCGTGAAGCCCGCCTCGGAGCTGAGGGCCATGCTCGAAGCGAAGGGAGTTACGCCGGACAAACGAGTCGTGACGTATTGACAGGGCGGAATCCGTGCGGCGCACGGAGTTTTCGTTCTCAAGCTTCTGGGCTACGACGACGCGCGCAACTACGACGCGTCCATGGCGGAATGGGCCAACCTGCAGCAGACCCCGCTCGTGGTGTAGCCACGACCCCAGCCCGCGCGGCCCGGCGGCGCAAACTGCAGACCGGGCCGCGCGCAACCCTTTTCGACGACGCTGGAGCCCCGCTCCGGTTGCCCGTCCATCTCGCATAGGAGAGCCGTTTTGCAGCAACTAGCAACCGAACTGGAAAGGGCACGAGGGGTCGCCCACAGCATCGTCGATAACGTCAAGAAGGTCATCATCGGCAAGGACGGCGCCGTGGAGCTGGGCGTAATCGCGCTCACCTGCCAAGGCCACGCGCTCATCGAGGACGTGCCCGGCGTGGGCAAGACCATGCTCGCGCGCAGCATCGCCCGCTCGACCGGGAGCGAGTTCAAACGCATCCAGTTCACGCCCGACCTGCTGCCCACCGACATCACCGGCGTGTCCATCTTCAACCAGAAGACGGGAGAGTTCGAGTTCCGCCAGGGCCCGATCATCTCCCAGATTGTGCTCGCCGACGAGATCAACCGCGCCACGCCCAAGACACAGTCGGCGCTGCTTGAGGCGATGGACGAACACCAGGTCACCGTGGAGGGCGAGACTCATCCCATCGGTCGCCCGTTCATGGTGATGGCCACCCAGAATCCCATCGAGTACGAGGGCACCTTCCCCCTGCCGGAGGCGCAGCTCGACCGTTTCCTGCTAATGATCAGGCTGGGCTACCCCTCCATGGAGGAGGAGCTCGCCATCGTCGAGGGTCAGCGCATGGCGCACCCCATCGACTCGCTCGGGCCGGTGACGGGCCCGGAGGAAATTGTCGAACTGCAGGAGGCGGTCAAGCAGGTCTACGTCGACGACGCCATCAAGCGCTACATCGTGACAATTACCGAGTCGACGCGCGAACACCCGGACGTGGCGCTTGGCAGCTCTCCACGCGGCTCGCTCGCACAGTACAGGGCCGCGCAGGCGCTGGCGATGATCCGGGGGCGCGACTTCGTGCTGCCGGACGACGTAAAGGAGCTCGCCGTGCCCATGCTGGGCCACCGAATCATCGTATCCGCCGCCGCGCGTATGCGTGGCGTCCAGGGCGGCGAGGTCATTTCCAACCTGGCCGACGAGATACCGGTTCCCGGCGCAGAGGCCAGGGGCTGGGTCAGGAGGTAACCGATCGACGCCTTGAGGGTGTTCGTCCTGAACCGGTTCTACCTCGTCGCCGCCCTCATGGGCGTTACCGCGGTCACGGGCATGGCGACGGGATTCGGGCTGTTCTACAGGCTGCTGTACATATTCGGCATCGCCACGGTGTTCGGCTTCCTGTGGAACTGGATGAGCGTACGGTCTCTTCACGTAGAGGTCGAACGGCGAAGCCACCGCGTGCGCGTGGGTGACGACGTGGAAGAGCGCATCACGATACGCAACCTTGGCAGTGTTCCCAAGCCGGTGCTCGAGGTTCAAGACCTGACCGACCTGCCCGGCTACTCCAGCGGGATGGCGCTCACGCTGGGCTCGAGGAGCTTCCGCTCGTGGCGGACCCTCACCCCGGCGCGCAAGCGGGGCGTGTACACAATGGGCCCTGTGCGCGTGTCCAACACCGACTTCCTGGGGCTGTTTCAGCGAAGCCGCGAGTTCTGCGGCACCGACGAGCTGGTGGTCTACCCCCGCGTGTACGATATGCCGGGCTTCTCGATACCTGGGGCCGACCTCACGGGCGAGAGCTCGTCGAGGCGGCGCAGCCACGACCTCAGCCCGCACGCATCGAGCGTTCGCGACTACGCCTTCGGCGACAGCATCAGCCGCGTCCACTGGAACAGCACGGCCCGCCTGGGGCGGCTTATGTCCAAAGAGTTCGACCTGGGCCAGTCCAGCGACGTGTGGATACTGGTGGACCTTCACAGGGACGTGCAGGCGGGCGAGCTGGAGGAGAGCACCGACGAGTACGGCGTTTCCATAGCCGCGTCGCTGGCGAGAAAGTACCTGGCGTCGGACATGCCGGTGGGCCTGGTGTCCTACGGCGACCAGCGCTACTACCTGCCGGCAGAGACCGGCTCTGGGCAAATGGACCGCGTGATGGAGTTCCTGGCTCGCAGCAAGGCCGAGGGCAGGGTGGCGCTGGAGGACGCGTTGCCGCTCGAGGAGGCGCTGTGGGGCTATCACAGCACGCTGGTCGTCATCACGCCCTCGCATAGGCCGGCCTGGGTCGTGGGGCTGCGCGAGCTGGCCCGGCGGCGCGTCAGGGTGGTTGCCGTGCTTCTCGACGGGGTTACCTTCGGCGGCGTATTCCCCACGCTAGGCGTGGCGCCCGCGCTTCAGGAGGCCGGCATTCCCACCTACGCCGTCCGAAGCGGCGAGTCGATACCCATCGCGATGAGCCGTCCCTACCTGGCCGCCGATGCCGAACGCGCCAGGCGGGAGGTCGCATAGTGGCCGCCGGGACCACGTCGGTACTATATCCCACTGGCACTGGTGGCAAGGGCACCCGGCAGCGCAATCGGCTGCTCAGGCTGTACGACCGCTTCACCCCCATCCAGGGCTGGTCGACGTTCTTGCTGCTCATGCTGGCCCTGCTCGTATTGGGACAGTCGGTCTCGTCGGCGGGCTGGGCCCGCACTCCGTCGATGCTGGCCGTGATGTTTTGGGGCGCCGCGCTGGGTCTCGCACTGGCAAAGCTGCGGATTCACGCCGTGTTCCTGCACCCCATAGGCCTGGTGGTGGGCTTTCTCATCGTGATGTGGCGCACCGGCTCCATCACCGGAGGCGAGACGCTCTTCGAGCAGCAGCGCATGGCGTTCGAGCGGCTTGGCGTGTGGTACGAGGCCGCAACGACCGGCGGTATCAGCACCGACCTCCTGCCGGTCTCGCTGACTCTTTTGGGCGCGGCGTGGATCATATCCTACGTCAGCTCCTGGTTCGTCTTCAGGAGCAACAACGTTTGGGTGGGCGTTGTGCTCATGGGCACGGCGCTCCTCACAAACCTGAGCTTCCTGCCGGCCAGCTACTCGGCCAGCTTCTTCCTCTTCGCCTTCATCGCTATCCTGCTGATAGTGCGGCTCAGCATTGTTCTGCAGCAACAGCAGTGGTCCAGGGCCGGAATAGGGTACGAGCCCTCCAACGGCTGGATGACCATCAACAACACCTTCGTGTTCGGCATAGTGGTGCTCGTGGTTGCATCCCTGCTGCCGCTGCACGTGTTCGTGTCGCCGACCCTCGCGGGCATGTGGCGAACGGCGCGCTCCCCCGTGAGCGCGCTCGAGGGCGAGTTCGCCAGGCTGTTCTCTGCCATCCCTTCGCGCAAGGACCTGCCCGGCCGCCTGTTCGGAGACACGCTGCCCTTCCTGGGATCCATCTCGTTCGGCGGTGAGCCGGTGTTCTGGGCCGAGACCGACTATCCATCCTACTGGGTCTCCCGGACCTACAGCGAGTACACCCCCGCGGGCTGGGTCGCGGGCCAGACGCAGCCCATAGAGGTGGGGCCACAGATAGTGCCCCCGCCCAGGGTGGATGACCTCAAGCGTGAGCCTGTACAGCAGCTCCTCCAACTGGACTTCGAGTCCAGGGCTTTCCTTTCGGGCGGCGGACTGGACTGGGTCAGCCACGGCGCCATCCTGGAGACGCTCGCACCCAAGAAGTACACGCTCGACCTGCTCGACCCGTCGACCGAAGAGGCGCTTCCTGAAGACATGCGGGAGCTGGCGGAGACGCTGAGGGAGGACCTGGAAGAGCGCCCCGTGACGTCGGTGGAGGAGTCGATCATATCGCGCAATCTGCCTTCCGACCTCGTGCTGGAGGACGTCACCTATCGGCACGCAACCATCGACACTCCAAGGGCGGTCGAGACTGTAACCGTCGCCAGAAAAGAGCCGATCGCCCCCGAGATAGTTTCGTGGAGCTTTGCGCAACCGCTGCCCAGCAACCATCCATACACCATGGTCTCTTACGTCTCGGTGGCGACCGACGACGACCTGCGGAAAGCCGGCGCCGACTACCACGGCTTCATCCGGGACCACTACCTGGCCTTGCCGCCTGACCTGCCGCAGCGAGTGCGCGACCTGTCCGAGCGCATCACGGTAGACGCCGAGACTCCGCTGGACAAGGCGGTAACGATCCAGGAGTTCCTGCGCAGCGACAGGTTCGTCTATTCCCAGAGCATCGACGCGCCTCCCGCGGGCGCGGACGGCGTGGACCACTTCCTTTTCGAGACCCAGACCGGCTACAGCGACTACTACGCCTCCGCCATGGCGATAATGCTGAGGTCGGTTGGCGTGCCCACGCGCCTGGCCGCCGGCTACGCGCCGGGCCAGTACTACAGCGACACGGGAATGCACGTGGTGCGCGACCTGGACAGCCACGGCTGGGTCCAGGTCTACTTCCCCGGCTACGGGTGGATCGACTTCGAGCCAACCCCCAACTGGTCCAGGCACGAGCGGCGCCTGATCACCGACCTGAGGGGCGTCGACCTGGGAACGGGCCGCGAGGACGCCGAGGCCATCGACGAGGCGCTGGAGGACCTGTTCAATGATGCGCTGGAGGATTTCGGCGTGCCGCCCATCGATCGCGAGGGCTCCGGGGGCCTCTCCATCGACGTGTTGGGGTTGCTACGTCCCGCCGCTATCGTCCTGGCCGTTATCGGTGCCGTGTGGCTCGTGCTTTGGCTGGCGTGGACGCGAAACCTGGGCGGCGCGACGCCTGCCGAAAGAGCCTACACCAAGATGAGCCGGCTGGGAGCCGTCGCCGGCGTGCGCCGAGCCGACAACCAAACGCCGCTGGAGTACGCCCGCAGCATTGGAGCCGCCGCGCCCGCCATCGCGGAGGCCGCGCGGCGCATCGGCTGGGCATTCGCGTTGAGAAGATACGGCGGCGAGGCTGGCGATGTCGAGGGTGAGGAAGACCAGATCGACGGCGCTTGGCGTGAGATGCGGCTGCGGCTGCTCGGGCACGCCGTAACGCGGCTTGTGCCGCTGCGGGCCAGGGCGTAGCGGTGCTGTATCGCGCCGTCTTCGAGACGCCGCTGGGCTGGGTCGGCGCAATCGCGTCGAAGCGGGGCTTGCGGCGCTGCACCCTGCCGCACGAGGAGCCGGGCGTCTGCGCTCAAGAGGTGGGGGGCGAATTCATCGATGCCCTCGAAGCCCCGGACCGCTTCGCAGAGCTGAAGGCACTGTTCGACCGCTACTTCGTGGACGGGCGCGAGGCCTTCGCCGGTGTCCCCATAGACGTGGAGGACGCCGCACCTTTCCAGCGCGCGGCCTGGCTGGCCTGCCGCTCCATTCCAGCGGGGGAGACTCGCACGTACAAGTGGCTCGCCGCGCGGGCAGGCAGCCCCAGCGCCTCGAGGGCCGCCGGGCAGGCCATGGCCCGCAACAGGCTTCCGATAGTGGTGCCGTGCCACCGGGTGATCGGGGCAGACGGCTCGCTGCGCGGATACGGCAGCGGCGTAAGGCGACTGGACCTGAAGCGCCGGCTCCTGGAACTGGAAGGCGGCGTGCGCCGGCTAGGCGTCTAACTCGCGGCCAAGGTAGCCCTCGAGGGTCCGCCTCGCCTCCGACTCCAGGCTCTCGTCCACCAGGATGGGACGCGGGAACGGCGTAACGCCGAAGTACGACGACGTGTCGCCGCCGCGCACCATAGCCGGGATGCCCTCACCCAGCAGCAGGTCGCGCCACATCTCGGCGGTCAGCTGGTTGGGCGCAGTCGTCAGGCGCGCCCACTTCACCACGACGCCGGCCCCACGTACACCTCGCCCTGTCCGCTCAGCGCCTCGTGCAGCTCCGTCTGAAGTTCTTCACATACGTTGACCCGCACCTGCGGCCAGTCCATGTTGACCACCCTGCCCTCGTACACTATCTGCAGGCCAACCTCGTGCTCGCCACGGAAGTTGAGCAGCGCTCTCTTCACGTCCTGAAGGCGGTTGCCGTCGTCGGTCGGCTCGCCCGTCTCGCGCAAGAGCACCGTCAGGCGCTTCACGCCTTGCTGTTCGTCGGCTGGCTGGGCAGACGATGCTGCGGGCGCCTGGGCAGGCGACGTCGCGGGCGGCTGGGCAGGCGATGCCATGGGCGGCTGGGCGGGCGATGCCATGGGCGGCACGGGTGGCGATGCCATGGGCGGCGCGGGTGGCGACGCCGGCACGTTGTACGATGAGGCCGGCTCGGCGACCGGAGACGTTGCCGGCCGTGGCGGCGTGGCAGCCTCCGCCGGCTCGTCGCCGATGCGAAACTCCTCTGCCGCCCGGCAGCTCAGGCTGACCTCGTCCTCTCGCACCCTCACAGTGCCGGTGACGGTGACGAGATTGCCTTCCTGCCACAGGTCGCGGGTGTCTCGAAGGGCCTCCTCCCACACGAACACCTCCAGCAGGCCGTCCATCAAGGCGAGCGACGCTATCGCGAATGGCTTGTTCTCGCGCGTGCTTCTCTGATCGACCGACGCCACCTGTCCCCTGACGCGCACCGTCGAGCCCCTCGGCGCTTCCGCGACCTGGCTCATCAACACGTGCACGCTCGGGTCGTCGACACCGGAAAGCGAGGCGAGCAAGCTGTTGTTCGACACCGCGACGCCCAGCAGCTCCTTCTCCCAGCGCCACTTTTCGGCCTCGCTGGTTGGCACCGCCGGCACCTGAAGGTTGAACAAGGGCGTTGGCACGCTTTCGCCGAATATGTCGAACATGGAGGTCTGGCTCGAGTTCCTCAGCCGCGCCTCGCTCTGGGCCAGAGATATAATGCGATCGACCTCGCCGAGCAGGCCGTTGCGCTCGCCGAAGGCGTCGAAGGCGCCGGCCCTGATGAGGCTCTCCAGGGCCTTGCGGTTCACGCCGCTGAAGTCGGCGACTCGGCACATCTGCTCTATGGACTCGAACGGGCCTTCCTTCTTACGGACCGCGATCACCGGCTCGAGGGCGGCGCCGCCAACGTTCTTCACGGACGCCATGCCGAAGCGGATCGCCGGTTTGCCGTTCTCCCCGGCCTCTATGGAAAAGACCTCTTCGCCCACACGTATGTCCGGCGGCAGCACGCCGATGCCCATGCGCCGGCACTCGTTCACGGCGTTGGCTATCCTGTCGGTGCTGGCGCTGTTCGCGTTGAGAAGCGAGGCCATGTACTCCACCGGATAGTTGGCCTTGAAGTACGCCGTCCAGTATGAGATGAGCCCATAGCTCACGCTGTGGGCCTTGTTGAAAGCGTAGCCCGCGAAGGGAGTTATCAGGGTGAAGAGCTGCTCCGCGAGCTCGCGCGTGTGACCGTTTTGCACCGCGCCCTGGATGAACTGCTGCTCCTCTTCGGCCATGATCTCGGCGATCTTCTTGCCCATCGCCTTACGCACAATGTCCGCCGCGCCGAGCGAGTAACCCGCGAACGTACGGAATATCTGCAACACCTGGTCTTGGTACACGATTATGCCGTAGGTCTCTCGGAGAATGTCTTCCAGCGCCGGATGCAGGTAGTGGGCCCTGGCGCGCCCGTGCTTGGCGTTGATGAAAGCCGTTATGTGCTCCATCGGGCCGGGACGGTACAGCGCTATCATGGCGGCGACGTCGCCCAAGGACGAAGGCCTCAGCTCCTTGATGTAGCGGGTCATGCCCGAGCCTTCCATCTGGAACACGCCCACGGTGTCGCCACGCGACAGCAGCTCGAATGTCTTTGCGTCGTCGAGTGGGATGCCCTGAAGCGCGATGTCCTCGCCGCGCGTCTCGCGTATCAGGTCCCGCGTCTTCGCCAGCACGGTGAGGTTGGCGAGGCCGAGGAAGTCCATCTTCAGCAGGCCAAGCTCCGCGATCGGGTCCATCGAGTACTGCGTAGTCAGCACACCCTCGCCATCGTTCCTGGAGGGGCGCTGCAGCGGCACTACGTCGTCCAGCGGCTCTCCCGATATGACCACGCCCGCGGCGTGGGTGCTGGAGTGGCGCGTCAGGCCCTCCAGCTTCATGCTGGTGTCGATGAGGTTCCGAATGCTCTCGTCCGCCTCGTAGACTTCGCTGAACTCAGAGTTGGACCCCATTACTTCGGGGAGGTTGATGTTCGGCCTGAAGGGCACCAGCCGCGCCACCCTGTCGACGTCGGCGTAGGACATGCCCAGCGCACGGCCCACGTCGCGGATGCTGGCGCGCGCGCCGAGCGTGCCAAACGTGATGATCTGCGCCACGTGCTCGCGGCCGTACTTGGCCACCACGTAGTTGATCACCTCCTCGCGCCTGTCGTCCTGGAAGTCCATGTCGATGTCCGGCATCTCCTTGCGCTCCATGTTCAGAAAGCGCTCGAAGACCAGGTCGAACCCAAGCGGGTTCACGTCGGTCACGCCCAGGCAATAAAGGGCCAGGCTCGCGGCGGCGCTGCCGCGCACGGCGAAGAATATGTCGCGCTCGCGCACGAACTTGGCGATGTCCCATACCACCAGAAAGTAGTCGGCGAACTGCGTGTGCCGGATGACGTCCAGCTCGTACCGGAGTCTCTCCTCCTCTTCCGGCGTAACGCTGGCTATGCGGCGACGCAGCCCCTCCTGGCACAGCCGCTCGAGGTAGTCGACCGCCGTCATACCCTCGGGCGTGGGGAACTGCGGCAGCCGCAGCTGGGAGAAGTCGAGCTTCAGGTCGCACATCTCGGCGACCCTCTCGGTGTTGATCAACGCCTCCGGCACGTCTCCGAACAACTCGGCCATCTCCTGGTGGCTCTTCAGGTAGTAGGAGGCCTCTTCCATCTTCAGACGTTTTTCGTCGTTGATGTTGGTGTTGGTGTGAATACAGATCACGATGTCCTGGAGCTGGGCGTCCTCCCGGTCCACGTAGTGAGAGTCGTTGGTCGCCACGAGGGGAACGCCGACGCGGTCGCGCAACGCGAGCAGACCGCGGTTTATGACGGGCAGGTCGGGAACACCTCCGTGCTCCATCAACTCCAGGAAGTATCGCTCGCCGAGCAGTTCGCGGTACCAACCCGCGGCCTCCGCGGCCTCGTCGTGCCTGCCCTGTGCCAGCAGGCCGGGCACCTCGCCGCTGGGGCAGCCGGAGAGCACGATCAAGCCCTTTTGGTGCCGTTCGAGCAGCTCCCTGTCTATTCGGGGCCTGTAGTAGAAGCCCTCTACGTGGGACTTCGTCACCAGCTTGATGAGGTTGCGGTAGCCCTCGGCGTCCTGGGCCAGCACCGTGAGGTGGTAGGGGCTCTTGTCGCCGGCTATCTTGTCGTGGCGGCTGCCCGGCGCCACGTACATCTCGCAGCCCACGATCGGCTTGATGCCGCGCGCAATGGCCTTATTGTAGAAGTCGACGGCGCCGTACATTCCGCCGTGATCGGTGATGGCCAGGCTGTCCATGCCCAACTGCTCGGCGCGCTCCACCAGCCCGTCGATGCGGCTGAGGCCGTCCAGCATGCTGTACTCGGTGTGAACGTGAAGGTGGGTGAACATACGGGGGTTAATCCAACTCCTTGCTTAGATTGAGAACGTGCTCACGCAGCACATTCTTAACGTACTCCGGCATGCCTTGCTGGGCATCCTCGGCCCTCTCTGAAAGGCCATCGTAGTCCGAAACCTCGTCCCCCATCCATAGGACATCCAACCTGCGGAGGTCGCGTGTAGCGACATGGCTGTAGTTCTCTGGATATGCCCAATAGCACGAGCGACACACTTCGGGATCTTTTGTTTCCCAATTGGGGCAATTCTCGCAACTCCATGACTTTGCCCTGTTCGCTGAAGGGCATAGCAGCATATAGTCTGCGGGGTCGTTTGACAACGCAGAATCGCCCACCACCTCAAAGGGTATTCGGTGATCTATCTGCAATTCCCTTTCCGGAAAGTCCACCTGATATATGTTGCATCGCGACCCATACTCGCCAATAAGAGCGGCCTTCAGTCCCGCGCTGAACGCAGTCCGGCCTGAGAGCTGTGCCGCGCGAGTCTGAGAGGGGTCGCCAAACCTGTATGCCGCGATTCGTCTGCCGTCCGAACCCGTAACCCTGAAGGTCTCAATAGGTATCCCATTCTCTCGAACGTCCCTTATAGCCCGTGGCGGATGATTGTATCCGTACAATTCTCGGAGTTGTTCGGTCGTAAGCTGCCCATGCTCAAGAAAATGCTCGATCACGGTCCGAGGTCTTTTGGCTTCGATGCTCCTCAGCAGTCGTAAGAACTCGCTGGGTAAGCCCTCATTGCTCATCCGAGGGTCAACTCCCTTTGGCCCCACCTGGGCGAATCTTCTGAATTTAACTGTCCAGAACCTAGACGCTCGACCAAAGCCGGAGACAAATATAGTGACTCAACAGTCTCGAGGTCTAAGCCTAGCAGTGTCGCTTGCGTGGAGCGTCCGGCGGGAATAGTCAGATGGAAGAGTCCGAGTTCGCTCGGCAGGGGCTTGCCGTGGGTCTTCTCTCCGGTGCGCCCGTCATAGCTCAGAATATACGACAAACCCATCCCGTTCATCTCGGACAGCGCGTTTACCAGTTCATTCAAGGGTAGCCCTTGGCGATAGCGGTGGTCTCGGGTGAAGGATGTTCCCTGATACGGCGGGTCGAGGTATAGAGTGTCACGCTCCGATGCTTGCTGGACAACTTCTCGGAAATCTTTGGATGTCGCGGTCGTCTTCTTCGCCAATAGGAACGAGACACCAAGGATCTGGCGGCGCATTTGGGATGGGCGCATCCCCGAACGGCGGTTGTCAGGACTCTGGTTGAACTCACCACTGGCGCTGTACCTGACTGATCCCTTGACTATACGCGCGAGTAGGTAAAGCAACAGGTCCGGCCGAGGGGACTCATTGAACTGTTGGCGCACCCTGTAAAAAAACGCCTTTCTATCGGGACGCTGGGCAATCCACAGCATCGAATAGCCCTGGGCCAGCTCTTCCGGCGTATCGAAGATTGAAGACCAGAGCCGCATCAGCGGTTCGTTGAGGTCGTTAAGCCAGAACTCGCTTGCGAGCCGCCTTGCCGATGCCGCAATGGATACGGCGGCAGATCCACAGAACGGCTCGATGAGGCGGGCGGTATCGCGCGGCAAATATCGGAGTATCGCGTTCGCAATCGCCCTCTTGCTGCCCTGGTATGGAAACGGATGCGGAACCGGCATCGTCCTCCTCTCTCTGCCCTGCCGGGCCAATCCGTCGGCGGCTGGCGCAATGCTAACACACTCGGCGGGGGTGGTTGCAGCGCGCTGGCCGAAAAAAGGCCCCGGACGAGTCGACTCGTCCGGGGCCCTGCTTAGAGGCTGCGGTTGTGGACTAGTAGTCCATCGGCGGCATGGCCGGCGCGGCCGCGTCCTTCTCCTTGATGTCGGTGATAAGCGACTCGGTGGTCAGCACCATGGCTGCCACGCTGGCGGCGTTCTCGACGGCCGCCCTGGTGACCTTGGCCGGGTCCATGATGCCGCGCTCGAGCAGCGCGGAGAACTCGCCTACCTCGGCGTCGTAGCCCCAGTCGCCGTCGCTCTTGCGGCTCTCGGAGAGGATGACGTCGCCGGACACGCCGGTGTTCTCGGCGATGAGCTTGAGCGGCGCTTCCAGCGCCCTCTTGAGAATGTTCGCGCCGGTCGCCTCGTCGCCGCTCAGGTCAATATCGTCGAGCCTGGAGCTGGCGCGGATGAGCGCGAGCCCGCCGCCCGGAACGATGCCGGACTCTACAGCCGCGCGCGTCGCGGACAGGGCGTCCTCTACGCGGTTCTTCTTTTCCTTCAACTCGACCTCGGTAGCCGCGCCCACCTTGATGATGGCGACGCCGCCGGAGAGCTTGGCCAGCCGCTCCTGGAGCTTCTCACGGTCGAACTCGGAGGTGGTCTCTTCGGCCTGCGCGCGAATCTGCTTGATCCGGCCCTGGATGGCGTCCTCGGAGCCGGCGCCGTCGACGATGGTGGTCTCTTCCTTGCTGGAAACGACCCTGCGCGCCCTGCCGAGGTCCTCGGAGGTCACGGAGTCGAGCTTGCGCCCGATGTCCTCGCTGATGACGCTCCCGCCGGTGAGAATGGCCATGTCCTCGAGCATCGCCTTGCGGCGGTCGCCGAATCCGGGGGCCTTAACCGCCAGGCAGTTGAGGGTGCCACGCAGCTTGTTGACCACCAGAGTGGCGAGCGCCTCGCCCTCGATGTCCTCGGCCACTATGACCACGTTCTTGCCGACCTGGAGAATCTTCTCGAGCGCGGGCAGTACGTCGGCGACCGCGGAGATCTTCCTGTCCGTTATCAGCAGGTGGGCGTCGTCGATGGCGGCTTCCATGCGGTCCTGGTCGGTTATAAGGTAGGGGGAAATGAAGCCGCGGTCGATCTGCATGCCCTCTACGAACTCCTGCTCGTAGTTGAGGCCCTTGGACTCCTCGACGGTTATCACGCCGTCCTTGCCAACCTTCTCCATCACGTCGGCGATGAGGTTGCCCATCTCGTCGTCGTGGGCCGAAAGCGAGGCCACCTGGCCGATCTGGGTCCTGCCCTCGACGGGCGTGGACATCTCGTCGATGGCGTCCCGAAGCGTGGCAACGCTCTTCTCGATGCCGCGCTTGAGAGCCATTGGGTTGGCGCCGGCGGCAATGTTCTTGAAGCCCTCGTGGATTATGGCCTGCGCCAGGACCGTCGCGGTGGTCGTGCCGTCGCCTGCCACGTCGTTGGTCTTGCTCGCCGCTTCCTTGAGAAGCTGCGCGCCCATGTTCTCGAACGGGTCCTCGAGCTCGATCTCCTTGGCGATGGTCACGCCGTCGCTGCATACCTGCGGAGGACCGAACTTCTTGTCGAGCACAACGTTTCGGCCGCGCGGGCCGAGCGTAACGCCCACCGTGTTGGCCATCTGGTCGATGCCGCGCTTCATGGCAGCGCGGGCTTCCTCACTGAAAGTCAACTGCTTTGGCATCGTTCTCCTTTTTCCCCTTTTCTCTTGCTCTACGGGGCCACCCCGCGGCGGCATTGCGACCCTGGGCGCCCAGTGGCGCCCGCGAGCCGCGCGACACTACTTCTTGAAGAGAATGTCGTCCTCGCGCAGCACCAGGTACTCGATTTCACCCTCTTTGTACTCGGTGCCCGCGTACTTGGAATAGACCACGACGTCGCCGACCGCGACGTCCATTGCGACTCGATTGCCATCGTCCGTAAGCTTGCCGGGGCCGATGGCCACCACCTTGCCCTCCTGGGGCTTCTCCTTCGCCGTGTCGGGAATGTAGATCCCGCCGGCGCTCACCTGCTCCTCGGACTCCAGGGGTTCGATAACAACCCTGTTGCCAAGGGGCTTGAACGTAACTCCCGTCTCTGTCGTCATCTTGGGACATCCTCCTTGAATCTGGTACTGTTTAAGCCCAAACGGCGCTGATTAGCAGACTGGCGTTTAGACTGCTAAAACATGATACCGAAACGGATTCGCGAATGTCAACAGCGGTCACTTTTCGCGGCGCCACAGCAAATTCCCTTCCCCCTCGATGGGGGAAGGTTGGGATTGCGGTGACAGAGCCGCGTCAGTCGTTGACGGGGCGCGGGCGCGCTCTTATCATCACCCCATGGAGCAGGCCAACCCAGACAGACTGCGCATCGCGCCGGCAGCCCTGCCCTTAGAGTTCGTCCGCGCGGTGCGCCCGCGCCAGTGGACGAAGAACCTCGTCGTATACCTTGCCCTGCTGTTCACCCTGAACGAGGCGTGGAAGACGACCGACCTCGCCGGCGCGGCCTTGCTGGCCTTCGACGCTACGGTGGCCTTCGCGGTGTTCTGCGCGCTGAGCGGGGCGGTCTACCTGGCCAACGACATCCTCGACAGGAAGAACGACCGCGAGCACCCGGTCAAGCGCCACAGGCCAATCGCGTCCGGGCGGCTTCCTATCGGCGCGGCGTGGGCCGGGGCATTCGCGCTCGCGCTCGCCGGCCTTGCCGGCGCGTTCGCGTTGCAGCCCTTGTTCGGCATGGTCTCCGTCGTTTACCTGGGCGCGATGGCGGCCTACTCCCTGGGCCTCAGGCGTCTCATCCTGCTGGACGTGTTCACCATAAGCCTGGGCTTCGTGCTGCGGACGGTGGCGGGCGCCGTCGCGATCGAGGTGCCCGTCTCTCCCTGGCTCTACATCTGCGCGGGGCTGGGGTCGCTGTTCATCGCGCTCGCCAAGCGCCGCGGCGAGCTCGCGGCATCCGGCGACGACGCCCCGAACCAGCGGGACACTCTGGGACGCTACACGCTGCCGCTGTTGGACCAGCTCATCGGCGTAGTCGCCACCTCAACCATAGTGGCCTACTCGCTGTACACATTCACAGCGACCAACCTGCCCGAAAACCACGCCATGATGCTCACCATACCGTTCGTAGTGTACGGGCTGTTCCGCTACCTGTACCTGATGCATTCCAGGGGTCTGGGAGAGCGGCCCGAAGAAGTCATCGTGGCCGATGTCCCGCTGCTCTGCGCCATCCTGCTGTGGCTGGCAACCACGGCCGGCATCTTGGCCCTGCTGCGCGCCTGAGGCAATGGGTCCCGCACCCGTAGGGACGGGCTTGAAACCTGCCCGTTGGCGTATATGTGCTACAATTCCCCCAAGTCAAAGAGCACCAGTTGAAAAGAAATTACCTTCCCCCTTGATGGGGGAAGGTTAGGATGGGGGTGACAGACTTCCACCACGCTAATGCTCCCTCACCCTAACCCTCTCCCACAATGGGGAGAGGGGACTTTGGAAGGTCCCTTACCGAAAGGAGCAACGCAAATGGCAGAGTTCGAGGGCGTATACCCCGCCATCATCACGCCGATGACGAGGGACGGCGAGCTGAACGAGGCGGCGTTTAGAGAGGTGATCGAGTTCAACATCGAAGCCGGCGTACACGGCTTCTGGGTCGCGGGCGGCACCGGCGAGAGCGTGCTGCTCGAAGACCACGAGAACATGCGCATCGCCGAGATCGCCGCCGATCAGGCCAGGGGGCGGATCAAGAACATCATGCACGTGGGCGCGCCCAACACCCGGCGCGCCGCTGCGATGGCCGAGCACGCCGCCAGGGCGGGCGTGGACGCCATCTGCTGTGTGCCGCCCTTCTTCTACCGCCAGCCCGACGAGGCTATCGTCGAGCATTACCGGACGGTGGCGGCCGCGGCCGACCTCCCCTTCTTCGTGTACAACCTGCCGCAGTCGACCGGTGTCGAGATTACGCCCGAGCTGATGGCCAGGATCCAGGATAGGGTGCCGCAGCTCCGCGGCCTGAAGCACTCCGCGCCGATAGTCCACAACATACGCGCCTTCGCCAAGATGGGACTGGAATGTTTCGTCGGCAACTGCATGATGATGCTGCCGGCGCTGACCATCGGCGCGACGGGTTGCATCGACGGGCCGCCCAACGTGGCTCCCGAGCTGTGGGTAGAGATCTGGCGCGCCTACAACGACGGCGACATCGCCCGGGCGGAAGAGGCGCAGGACAGGGCCAGCGAGGTAGGCATAGCCGTGCGGCAGTTCGGCATGCACCCCACGCTGAAGGCGGTGCTGACGGAGCGGCTAGGCATCGACTGCGGCGACCCCCGCCCGCCGGGCCTGCCCCTGACGCCGGAGCAGCGGGCCATACTCGTCGCCGACCTCGAGCGGCTGGGCCTCACGCGGCGCGCGGCAGTGGCGTCCGACGACTAGGGGGCTAGGGAATGGTACGCGCAAACGTGGATATTGATGATCAGGCGTGCGCTGAGGTAATGCGGCGCTATGGCATAGCGACGCAGCGTGAGGCCATTAACTTCGCGCTGCGAACGCTGGCGACGAAGCCTATGTCTGTCGAAGAGGCGCGCGCGCTCCGACGGAATCGGATAGGAAGGCGACCTTGACGAGATGCGTTCCGGCCGCTTGCGGTGATCTTCGTCGATACCTCGGCTTGGATAGAGTTCCTGCGCGACACGAGGTCTGAGGTCTGCGCTCTCGTTGAAGAATCGTTGGCTGGCGAAGCGGCCATATGCGACGCCGTGCGGATGGAGGTGCTTGCCGGGGCGAGAAACGAGGCGCACGTCTTGAGCCTCCGTGGCCTCATAGCCTCGGTCGCCACGCGCGTAGGCGCGCCTATTATAGGGACGTCGATTTCGACGTCCTCGCACGCCGCACGGAAGTGCGAACCTATGCACAGTGGCCTTGACCTCCCTGCCACCACTCCGCAATCGTGTCCTAAACGCACGCGCTATCCTCAAAACACGCTGTACCCGCCATCCACGGGAATCGAAACGCCCGTAACGTAGTCGGACGCGGGCGCGGCCAGGAAGACGGCCGTGCCCGCCATCTCGTCCGGCTCGCCCCAGCGCCCGTGCGGAATGCGGGACTCGATGAAGTCGTAACGCGGCCGGTTGTCCGTCAGGATGGGCGCCGTGAGGTCCGTGTGAATCCAGCCCGGCAGTAAGGCGTTCACCTGGATGTTGTCCTTTGCCCACGCGACGGCCAGGCTCTTGGTGAGCTGCACCACCCCGCCCTTGCTCGCCGAATAGGGCGCCACCCAGTCGCTGCCGAATATCGAGGTCATCGAGCCGATGTTGATGATCTTCCCACCGCCCTGGGCGGCCATGCCTGAATAGACGGCGCGGCAGCACAGAAAGAGGCCGTTCAGGTTGATGTCGATCACGCGCTCCCACTCCTCCAGAGCGTAGTCCTGGGGCGGCTTGCGAACGCTGACTCCAGCGTTGTTCACCAGCACGTCCACGCGGCCGAACCGATCGACGGTCCGCTCCACCATGTTCGCCACGGACGCCTCGTCCGCGACGTCCGTGCGCACGCCGAGCGCGTTCACGCCCACGGCCTCTATGCGGGAGACCGCGCCGGAAGTCTTGTCCTCGTTTCGGGCCGCCACAACCACGTTCGCGCCCGCTCCCGCCAGGCCCAGGGCGATGCCCAGCCCAATGCCGCCGTTGCCGCCGGTCACCACGGCCGTCTTGCCACTCAGATCGAACATGCCGGAATCCACTGCGAAGGCCTCCTGTCTGCCTTTGCGGCCGCCTACGCTCTGGAGCGCAGAGGGCCGTTCGGCCTGAACCTGTCCAGTATGGTGTTCGTCGCGGGCGAAAGAGCGACGCCGGACTTCCGCTGTCTGGCGAGCACGTCGAGGGCAAGGTCGGACATGCCGGGCCTCACCCGCAACGTTTCGGGCATGTACCTCATGCAGCGGCGAGCCAGCACCTGCGCGGGCCGCGAGCTCTTCTCGTTGCAGCCGTAGGCGTACGGGCACATGTACGCGTAGCAGATGGTGGTCTCGCGGTAGTGCGCCGGGACGCGACTGGTCGACGGTGGCATCCTCTGATCGAGCGACTGGCGGAGCCGCTCCTCGATGTCGCCGGGCGCGGCGGATGAGATACGCATACGTGGCCCTCTGGACACGGCGGGCGGCCGAGTGCACAGGCGCACGGGGCCATCCCGTCGGCAAGAAAAGATTAGAACACATGCTAATCTACGTTTAGAACAAGTGCAATACCCTGGCGATGTCCCTTCCCCTTTGATGGGGGAAGGTCAGGATGGGGGTGAAGAACGAGACACAACTATGGCCATTCTCAATGCCTATCCCCGTCAGCCCGGTTGGCGAAGTAGAAAGAGGGACTGTCCGAAACGTGGCCACTTGCCGGGGCCCCGGCTTCCACATATCATTAGCCGCGTTGCCGCGCGCCGCCGCCCCACGGCGGCACGCGAATCGCTGGCACGAAGGAGTTCGCGCAACATGGTTGACAGACCCGACAGGGCGATCGTCGTCACGCCGCACCCCGACGACGCGGAGATCGGCTGCGGCGGCACCATCGCCCGGTGGATACGCGAGGGCACCCGCGTGCTGTACGTGCTCGGCACCAACGGCGACAAGGGCAGCAGCGACCCCGACATGACGTCGGAGAGGCTGGCGGAGATTCGCGAACGCGAGCAGGCGGAGGCCGCGGAGGTGCTAGGCGTCGAAGAGGTAATCTACCTGCGGCACCCCGACGGCGGCCTGGAAGACACACCGGAGTTTCGCGGCCACCTGGTACGCGCGATCAGGCGGTTCCGCCCGCAGATCGCCCTCTGCCCCGACCCATTCCGCACCAGCTTCTACCTGCACCGCGACCACCGCATCTGCGGCCAGGTGACGATGGACGCGGTCTTTCCCTACGCGCGAGACAGGCTGCACTATCCCGAACACGAGGCCGAGGGCCTCGAGCCTTACAAGGTGGCCGACGTTCTGTTCTGGGGCACCGAGACTCCCGACACCTACGTCGACGTTACCGACACCATCCAGGCCAAGATCGACGCCCTGAAGAAGCACGCGAGCCAGCTCGGCGACAACGACCCGAGCGAGATCGACGAGTTCGTCCGCGGCCACGCCCGACGCTCCGGAGAGCGGGCCGACGTCCCCTACGCCGAAGCGTTTCGCCGCGTGCAGATTCACGGCTGACGCCACTTGTACGATCTGCACGCCCACATACTGCCTGGATTGGACGATGGCGCGAAGAGCATGGATGAATCCGTGGAGATGGCGCGCGTGGCCGCCGCCCAGGGCACCAGGGCGATTATCGCCACGCCGCACCGCAAGGACGTTACCGAACAGCACTCAGTGGCACACGCCAGGACGCTGCTCGAGGAGCTGAACGCCAGGATCCGCGCCGAGGCCATCGAGCTGGAAGTGCTGCTGGGCATGGAAAACCACCTCGACGCCGACCTCCCCGCAGACATCGGCGCGGGCCGCGCCCTACCCATGAACGGCGCCGGCCACGTACTGATCGAGCTTCCCTTCTTCGGCAGCCCCGCCTTCATCGCACCGACGCTGCACCGCGTACAGGCCGCCGGGCTAGTGCCGGTGCTGGCGCATCCCGAACGCATAGAGGCGTTCCAGCAAGACCCGGACCTGCTCGCCGAGTTCGTGCGCGGCGGCATGTTGGGCCAGATTACGGCGGGCAGCCTGCTCGGCCACTTCGGCCCGTGTGTCCGGGATTTCACCGGCGAGCTGCTGAAGCACGGCTTGGCCCACCTGATGGCGTCGGACACCCACGCGCCAACGGGCCCGCGCTGGCCCGGTCTCGCCGAAGGCGTGCAGGCGGCAAGCGCCATCGTCGGCGCCGAAAGGGCGCTCGACCTCGTGGACGCCGTTCCCAAGGCCATCCTTCACGGCATGCAGGTAAACAATGTGTCCCTTCCCCCTTGATGGGCGAAGGTTAGAGCCTGCCCCGTACCCGATACGGGGATGGGGGTGAAGAGTCCCTTCCCCCTTGATGGGCGAAGGTTAGAACCTGCCCCGTACTCGATACGAGGACGGGGGTGAACGGCCCGCGCCGCCCCCTCGCCCCAATTGTCGCGCCGAGGGCCGCTCTGTTACAATTTCGCGCATTCGGGCCGGGAACCGGCCATCCGCCTCTGGGGGCAATGCATGACGTCGTACACTCAGATACGGAGCTTTCGCTGGGAGGACATCGAGGACTTCAGGCGGTTGTTCAACGACGTCAGTGGCATTACGGGCACCGACAAGGAGTACGACCCGGAGTACATGCGGCAGTTCCTTTCGCTTCCAATGTGCGACCCGGAAGACAACTGCTTCGTCGCCGAGCACGACGGGCGGCTGGTCGGCTTTACCCTGTTATCGCCTGAGGCGCCGCTGGACCGGGTGGTGGCCAGCAGCGGCGTGCTGCCCTCCCACCGCAACCGGGGCACGGGCCCACTGCTTCTCGGCGCGTGCATCGAGAGGGCGAGGCAACTGGACGTGTCGCTGATCCACTCCGAGACGCCCGCCCACAACGCCGCGTCGCACCACGTACTGGAATCCGAAGGTTTCTATCCCATCAAGCGCTTCTGGCAAATGCGCTGGCAGCGCGACGAACTGCCTCCCTTGGAGCTGCCCTGCGGCTACTCCCTGAGGTCGTTTCGGCTCTGCGAGGATGAGCCGATACTGACCACCCTGCAGAACGAGGCCTTTGGTCAGAACTGGGGATTCTCCCCCAACACCGTCGACCAGATAAGGGCGCGCGTGCGTGTCAACCGATGCGACCCCGACGGCATCGTATTCATCGTGAAGGACGACATGGTGGCCGGCTACAACTGGACGCTTCGCTCGGGCCGAACCGGCTGGGTGTCGATGACCGGCGTGTCGTCGGCATACAGGGGCCAAGGCCTGGGCCAGGCCGTGGTGCTGGCGGGAATACACTACCTGCGATCCCAGGACGTGGAAGCCATAGAGCTGGAAGTCGATTACGAGAACACGCCCGCGCGGGCACTGTATCTCAAGCTCGGCTTCGAGGCAGCGAGCCAGACCCTGTGGTACGAAAAACGGCTCAAGTAGGGCCGCGCTTCCCCTCTTCCCTTTCGCCCGTCAGCGCCTCCGGCTGAACTGCCTGCAACACCTCCGGCATTACGATGCCGCCCGAGAACACCACCTTCATCGCGTCCTCGACGCTCAGGTTGGCGTCCGTCACTTCATCGTCCCTGGCAAATGCGAGCATTCCCGACGTCGGGTTGGGTATGGTGGGGATGTAAATTGCCAGCACTTCAGAATCGGGGTCTCTCGGGTTTACGCACTTTGCCGTTACGAACCCCATGGCGAGCACCCCCGGCCGCGGCCATTCGAGGAACACGACACGGCTGAACTGGTGCTGGGATCCCGAGGAGAGCGCATCCGCCGCCTGCTGGGCCACGGTGTAGATTCTTCTCGCTATGGGAATGCGCGTGAGCACCGCCTTTTGCCATCCCTGTACCATCTGGCCAATCCGGCTGGCGTAGAGCGCTCCGACGGTGTACAGGAGCACGACTGTCACGATAACCCCAATGCCCGGGAAATCGAAGGGAATATACTTCATGATCGGCGTGAGCAGGCCGTCGTCGCCCCTGAATATGTTGTCGATAAAGGTGAAGGCGGCCCGAATTATCAGAATGGTGATAAGCAAGGGGATGACGGCGAGCAGCCCCGCGAAGATGCGCCGCCAGAAGTGGCTTTCCAGGCGCTGGTAGAGAGAGCGCCGCTCCGTCGGCGCCTCCTCCTCCTCCGGCCTAGGGGGCAGCCCTCCCTGGTCGCCATTCAATCGTCAAGACCTCGCAAGGCTCTCCACGGCCGCCTCGAGCAGCGAGGCGTACAGCCGCGAAAGGCTGTACGCCGAGCCGCCCCAGCTCATGGACCGCGCGTGGTCGGCTGCCGCTCTACCCATCGTCTCCCGCAACGGAGGATTGCTGAGGAGCATGTCGATACGCTGGGCGAATGGCTCAGGGCAGTGCCACGGGATGAGATAGCCCGTGTGCCCGTTGCGTATGAACGTCTTCAACCCGCCAACTCGCGAGGCCACGACGGGAGTGCCGCAGGCCATCGCCTCGAGCGCTACCAGCCCAAAGCTCTCGGAGTACGAAGGCAGCACGAACACGTCGGCCGCGCGGTAGTAGTCGGGCAGGTCGGCCTGCTTCAACGCGCCGGTGAAGGTGACCCTCTCACCGATGCCCAGCTCCCGCGCGCGCCACCTCAGCCGTTCAAGCTCGTCGTCGCGCCCTGGAGTGCCGCCCACTATCAACAGCCTGGAGTCTGCGGCGTCCAACATGGCGACCGCCTCGAGCAGCAGATCCAGCCCCTTCAGCGGCTCGATCCGGCCCACGTACAGAACCGTTGGCTCCCCCTTCAGCCCCAGCCGCTCCCGCGCGCCCGCCCTGTCGCCCGGGCGGAACAGGTCGAGGTCCACCCCCGGCGTAACGACGTGCACCCTCTCGGAGTCCAGCCCGTACAACCGGCGCAGGTCGTCCCGCTCTTGTTCGGTGGATACGACCACGCCGTCCACGGCCTCCATCACGTCGCCCTCCACGGAGAGGCGCATCTCGGCCTCGTCCTCCCCTGCGTGCGCCCGCAGCTTGGCAAGGGCCAGGGTGTGGAAGGTGGTCAGGTGCGGCACCCGCCAAAGCCGGTTCACCTCTATGCCGATGCGTCCGGACAGCCAGTAGTGGCTGTGAATGAGGTCGTACGGCCGGCCCTCGGAGTGCGCGAAGTCCAGCAGGTTGTCCACGAACTCGGGTATGTGCCCGAAGAGCGCCATCTTGGACTCGGTTAGCGGCCCGGCGCTGAGATGCACGACGCGGGCCCCCTCGCACAGCTCTACGATCCGGTCGTCGTGGGGGTCGTGGCAGCGCGTGAACACGTCGACCCTGTGTCCCCTACCCGCGAGCTCCCTGGCCATCTGCAGCACGTACACGTTCATGCCGCCGGTGTCCTTCTCGCCGAGACGTGCCACGGGACAACCGTGAAAGCTCAGGGCCGCCAAGTTTACCATTGACACTCTCCGATGGGGGAACCGCCGGCAATGGGTACCGGCCGGCGGCGCGTCAGCGTCGCACCACCAGCCGATACACGACCCGGTCTTCCCCGCCCAGGTTGTACTTGTAGCGCTCGGTGCCGCGCAGAAAGTCGAACTCTTCCTTGCCCACCTCGATGGCGTCCTTGAGCGCGAGCGCCTTGTTGAGAAGTCCAACGCTGAGAGCGGAATAGGCCGGGTCGTAGCCGCTATTGTATAGCAAATAAGAATCGGCGTAGTCAAAGCAGATGCAGGACGCTACGCGCTTGCCGCCCACCTCCATGAAGTAGAGCCTGAACTGTCCCCTGGATGCCAGCTCGCAGGCGGCATCGCGGAAGAAACGCTCCCTGCCGGCAGTCATGAAGTCGTGCTTGTCTTCGCGGCTCGCCCTCATTAACGTGAAGAAGTCGCTCATGCCGGCGGCTACCTCGTCGGGGTTGCCGAACGTGTACTGGCGGGCGCCGCCGGACGCCTCGAGGCGGCGCAGCTTGCGGCGCAGTTCGTGCCGGTCCTTCTTCCGAAGCGACGCCACATACACGTCCCAGCTTTCGGGCAGACTCTTCCGCGGCGACCTGTCCTCCACCACGATCTCCACGTCCAGGCCGGCCTCGACCGCCATCTCTGGCAGCAGCTCCAGCGTCGGCGAGCCTTCCCGCAGCGACAGCAGGTCGAGCGTTTGCCACCTCTGGCCCTGGAGGTACTCCCAGAGCGCCCCGAAAAAGGCCCGCTCCCTTCCCTCTATTACCAGAAAGTCGTGGTAGTCGAAGAGGTCCGTGCCTCCCAGGAACGAGACCGCGCCGTCGGGCCCGAACATCATCGGCGCGATGCCGAGCCGTTCGCCGTTCTCACTTACGCGCAGAATACGCAGGCCGTCGCCTCCGCCGAAGTGCCGCCACCAAAGCTGCTGCCACAGGGGCGTCAGGAAAATGGTGTTCGCGCCGCACAGGGGCAGAATCTCCTCCCACTCGGCCTCGATTCCCTCGAAGCTGTCAACCTGTACGTCGTAAGCCATTAGGCTGTCTCCAAAAGCCGTTCAGGGGCGTGCCGGGCATTCACAGGCAGAGAGGGCGAAGAGGATGCGAGCTGCGGCAGGGCAAGGGGAAGAGGAGAATGCGTGAAGAGGACCGGCGCCGACGATCCTTCGGAGCGGACGGCGGCTGTGAAGCTCCTACACAAAAGCCAGCGCCCGCTCGACGGCTTCCAACTCGGCCGGGAACTCTTCCATGAGAGGAGCGTTCGTCTGCTCGGCGATGTCCGGGTCTTTGAGCCCGGAGCCTGTGATGATGCAGACCACCCGCTTGTCCTCGAACGATTCGCCCTGCCTGGCGCGCTTGATGAGTCCCGCTACGGAGGCGGCGGACGCCGGCTC
This sequence comes from Dehalococcoidia bacterium, assembly GCA_965217705.1. Taxonomy (GTDB): domain Bacteria; phylum Chloroflexota; class Dehalococcoidia; order Lucifugimonadales; family CATOSD01; genus CATOSD01. Next base: position 1,664,555 of record CBDCJA010000002.1, read on the forward strand.
GCAGAAGATGCCATCTCGCTTGGCCAAAAGGTGGTACGCCTCGATTATGTCGTCGTCGGTGACCATGCCTATGTGTCCGCCCGACTCGTCCCTCGCCCGTAGTGCACCCTTCCAGCTTGCGGGGCTGCCAACCCTGATAGCCGACGCGATGGTTTCGGGGTTGTCGACGGGCTTCCCTCTGACTATGGGAGCCGCGCCCTCGGCCTGCACGCCCGTCATCTTAGGCCTGGACGACGCCCAGCCCATCGCGTGCGCCTCCGTAAAGCCGAGCCAGTAGGCGGTGATGTTACCGGCGTTGCCAACAGGAACGAAAACCTCGTCCGGTGCGCCCCCCAGATCGTCGATAATCTCGAACGCGGCCGTCTTCTGGCCCTGTATCCGGTGGGGATTGACCGAGTTGACCACTACCAGCGGGAGACGCTCGGAGAGCACCCTTACGAGCTTGAGCGCGCTGTCGAAGCTGCCGTCGATAAGCGCGACGCGCGCGCCGTAGGCAATGGCCTGGGTCAGCTTACCCCGCGCCACGTTTCCCTTGGGCACGAGCACGGTTGTCGACATGCCGCAATAGGCGCCGTAGGCGGCCGCCGAGGCGCTGGTGTTGCCGGTGGAGGCGCAGACGATGCTCTTGCATTCGGCCTCCATCGCCTTCGCCACTGCGACGACCATCCCCCTGTCTTTGAACGAGCCGGTGGGGTTGCAACCCTCCAGCTTAAAGTAAAGTTCGCCGCAGCCGGTAATGCCTTCGATTGCGCGCGACCTGACGAGCGGCGTATCACCCTCGCCCAGGCTGAGAATTGGCGTCGAGTCGTTTACCGGCAGGTATTCCCTGTACCTTTCGAGCACTCCCTGCTTCATCTTGCACCTAAAGGGTACGGCTCTGGAGGCGTGCGCCGCCAGAGGCTATGTCATCTGGGGCCGCATCAACGGATCAAGCGGGCGCCTGCGGCACTCGATGGGACTGCCGCCCTGCCACGCCTGAAAATGCCTCACTGTCATGCTCAGCTCCGCTTCTGCGTGATACGGCGCCGGCGGCTGCGCCCGCGCCGCATACAGCATAACCGACAAGGGCCGTGTGCGTCTATCGCAGTTGGCATCGAGTAACCATGCAGAGCGGACGAGCCGCCCTCGACTCGACGACTTTCACTCCCAATCGCCGCCGTTCCCGACCCCGCCGGCCTTATGGTAGACTGTCTCGCAGCACGAAGGGGGCAGTATTGAACTGGATCGACATCGCATTCCTTGTTGTGCTCGCGTTCGGAGCCATTATCGGGTTGCGCACCGGGGTGATAGGCGCTGCCGTCATAGCCTTTGGGGTGGTGATCGGCTGGTACATCGCCGGGCTCGTTTCTCCCGCTGTCGGCGGCTTCTTCGACCGCGTCCAGACCATCGAAACCGTAATCACGACCCTGCTCTACGTCCTGCTAATGGCGGCGGCGCTGACGCTGGCCGAGAACGGGGCAAAGTGGGTGAAACGACTCTCCGCGGTCGCGACGCTCGGCATTTCGACGATTGCGGACCGCGTGGGCGGTGCGGCAGTGGGCCTGCTGATTGGGTTTATCCTGGCGTCGGCCCTGCTCCTCGCGCTCGTCCGCGCAACCTACGACACCGATCTGCCCAGCGAAGGCGCGACAGGCGCCGCGGTCGCCAAGATTCCCGAAATAGTGGAGACCCGCACCGCGGTCGAAGACTCGGTCGCCGGCTCTTTCGTCGCACCCGTCGTGGTCAGGGTGTACACCCATTTGCCGGGCAACGCGCTCGGCCTGGTTCCCAGCGACTTCATGGTGGCCCTGGAGACGCTGGAGGGCAGGATAGAGGACCGGCAGTAGTTCTTAAGCGTCGATTCGGGTGGTATGCAGGGTGTTACTCAACTCGCCTGTTTTGATACTCAATCAAAACTACCAGCCCCTCAACATCTGCACGGCCAGGCGCGCCGTGGTGCTGCTCGGAAACGGCAAGGCCGAGATGCTGGTGAACGGGCGGGGTGACGTACGCACCGTGTCCCGCTCGTTCCCGCTGCCGTCGGTCATCCGGCTCATCTACATGGTAAAGCGGCCCATGGTGACCCGCCGCCTCTCGCGTCGTGCGGTATTCTACAGGGACGCCTTCACGTGCCAGTACTGCGGCACCGAGACCAAGAACCTGACGCTCGACCACATCAAGCCCCGCTCACAGAAGGGTCCGCACGTGTGGGAAAACGTCGTGAGCGCGTGCATACCCTGCAACCATCGCAAGGCGGGAAGGACGCCCCGGCAGGCGAACATGAAACTGCTGCGAGTACCGCGGGCGATGAAGCCAAACCCCTACTACCTGTTCCACCACAGACAGATTCTGGACGAGTGGCGCGAGTTCATCCCCTGGGTGGACTAGCCATCTATCCCCGGCACCGGAAAGCGCGATGCCAACTCCAGCGCCTCGTCCCGCACCTCGCGCTCGACTGACTCGTCTCCCACGTTTGACAGCGCACGCAGGATCAGCCGAGCGACGTGCTCCGTATCGGACACGCCGAACCCCCTGCTGCTGATGGCCGGAGTGCCCAGCCTCAGGCCGCTCGCCACCCGCGGCGGCCTCGGGTCGTAGGGTATGGCGTTGCGGTTAACCGCGACGTTGACCCTGCCGAGCGCCTCTTCCGCCTCCCGACCGGTCAGCCCCAGCGGCGTGACGTCCACAAGCACCATGTGGTTATCGGTGCCGTTCGCCACCAGACGCATTCCGCCCTCCCCTAACACGTTCGCTAGAGCAACGGCATTGGCTCTGATGGACCGCTGGTAGGCGGCGAACTCGGGAGTCATCGCCTCGCCGAAAGCCACCGCCTTCGCCGCAATCGCGTGCTGCATCGGCCCGCCCTGCGCGTTCGGAAACACCGCGCGGTCCACGCTTCCCGCGAGTTTTCTGGACGCGAACACCAGGCCCCCACGCGGACCCCGCAGCGTCTTGTGCGTCGTGGACGTCACCAGGTCCGCGTCGGGCATGGGCGAGGGATGCTCCCCCGTGGCCACCAAGCCGGCTATGTGGGCCATGTCGACCATCAGCAGCGCGTCGACCTCGTCGGCTATCTCTCGGAACCTGGCGAAGTCTATCACCCTGGGGTAGGCCGTCGCGCCCGCCACTATCACCTTGGGCCGGTGTTCCTTTGCGACGCGCTCCGCCTCTTCGAAGTCAATGGTCTCCAGCTCGCGGTCCACGCCGTAGGAGACGAAGTTGTAGAGCTTGGCCGAGAAATTGACCGGGCTGCCGTGGGTGAGGTGTCCTCCCTGGTCCAGGCTCATGCCCATAACAGTGTCGCCCGGAGAGAGCGTCGCGAAGTAGGCGGCCATATTGGCCTGCGTGCCGCTGTGTGGCTGTACGTTCGCGTGGTGCGCGGAGAACAGCTGCTTCGCCCTGTCGATAGCCAGGCTCTCGACCACGTCCACCCATTCGCAGCCGGCGTAGTATCGCCGCCCCGGGTAGCCCTCGGCGTACTTGTTGGTGAACACCGAGCCCTGCGCCTCCAAAACGGCGGCGCTGGCGTAGTTCTCCGACGCGATCAGGTTGATGACCTCGCGCTGGCGGCGCTGCTCGTTCCGCAGCGCATCGGCGACTTGCGGGTCCTGGGCTGCTATAGTGCTCATCTAGACCTTCTGCTAGACCTTCTGCTTACTGGAAGCGCGGGGGCCTCGGGGTCAGGCAAGCTCAGGCTCGATTACGCCGTAGTCGCCGTCGCTGCGCCGGTAGACTACGTTGTACTCGCCGTTGGTGTTGTTGTAGAAGAGAAAGAAGTCGTGGCTCAGCAGCTCCATCTGCATCGCGGCGTCCTCCACGGACATCGGCTTCATCGCGAAGCGCTTGGTGCGCACCACTCTTCCCAGCTCCTCGTACAGCTCCACGTCCTCGTCGTCCGCGAAGTCCAGATCGTCTGCCGCGAGGGCGACGTCGGCCTCGGACGCGGCGCGACCCGCGGCCTTGCGGGCCTGGGCGCTCCGGTACACGCGGCCCTTCAGCCGGCGAATCTGGCGGTCGAGCACGTCCGCGACGGCGTCCACCGCCGCGAACAGGTTCACCCCGCTCTCCTGGCCGCGCAGCGTGGAGCCTCCGGCGGTAACCGTCATCTGGACGATGATCTTGTCGGCTTGGGCGCGGGCGCTCGTCCGAGAGACCTCGATCTTGGCGTCGGACATGCGGCGCAGGTGGCGCTGCAGGCGATCGAACTTCTTGCGAATGTAGTCGTGGGCCTCGGGGTTAAGCTCCACGTTTCTCGAGTGTACTTGAATGTCCATGACGGTTGCCCCCGGCCAAACAATAGCCTCGGCGCTAAGTACGTCTAACCATTGTATGGGTTAGGCGAAATCTGTTTCAAGCCGTTGGCTAAGTGGGCAACCGTTCCAAATGAGTAAAACGAGCGTCGGCATCCCGTGTCATCCCGAGCCGCTCCCACCACGTCATTCCGAGCGATTCCCACCACGTCATTCCGAGCTTGTCGAGGAATCTTAAGTCCTCGTTCAAGCCCAATACTCGTTTCCTGGCCGGCCTACTCCAGCTCGAAGGTCTTGACCCACACGCCGGGCGAGCCTTGCGCGTGCTGCATCGTCTGCTGCCAGCGGTCGTTGTCGGGGTGGATGGAGCGCTGGCGCAGCCACTCGGCCGTCTGGGACAGGTCGGGGCGATCCAACTCGTACACCGTCGCGTATTTCGGCTCGCCGACGACTGCCCGGTATCGCCGGCCGCGGATGCAGCCGGGCACCTTCATGTAATTGGGCACGTACACGCTGTTGTACCACTCGTTCCACTCGTCCTCGAGCTCCGGCGGCACGGTCATGCGCCCTATCTGCAATGCTGGTGCCATGCCGCTGCCGGCGACGTCGGCGGTCACATCCGACGGAAAAATCTGCTCGTAAGTGTTGCGTATGTACGTTGTCGCGACCACCTGCGGCTCGGCGCGCTGCGTCCACTCGGTCGGGTTGGCGCGCACGCGCTTGTACTCGTCCGAGTCGAACACGCCGATGCTCTCCACCTCGTACACGGCCAGGTGCTTGGGCGCCCCAGGCGTCACCGTCTCGTAGCGCGCCGCGCTGAGAAAGCCCGGTATCGCCAGTCGTTCGGCCATGTGCTCCTCGTTGTACCAGCGGTTGAAATCGTCCTCTTTGTCAGCGGGCACGTCGGCCCACACCATAAGCAGCGCGGATCCCTTCCTGGCAGTCATAACGGCCTCCTGTCGATGGGTGTAGTAGTGGTAGCCGGGCCGAAGGTGTCACCCCAGTTTGCCGGCGGCAGCCTTCGCGTGTCTCGCGAGGATGCCCTTCACATCTCCAGGATTGTAGGAAATGTCGGAACACCAGCGGCCGAAACCGCCATGCTGGTTGACGGCGCGCGTCCACTGCTCCAGCGCGCGGCGCTTGGTGTCGCTTTGGGCGTCACGCTGGCCCTTAGTCTCCAGCACGAGCATATCCCCGGTCTTCAAGCGAATGATGAAGTCAGGGCGATACTTCCGGACGACGCCTCGATACACGTAGAGCACCTCGAATCCCAGGTGATCGTTCTTGACCCACGCATCGACCAAAGGATTGCGATCCAGTTCGAAGGCCTCAGAAGCTTCCCACGTGCTGTCAAAGACGCACATATTGATGTAGCTGCGATCCGCTAGGTGACATGGCTTGCTCGTGTACCAAGTCGCCATGTTGGCCGTTGAGCGAATCGGGTGGTCGCGGTCGAAAACTGGCTCGAGCCGCTCCACGTTCTCGTGGCGGACTACATCTTGGATGTGTTGCACAACTTTCGTCATGTTGAGCGTGATAATGAGGCGTCGGGCCAGGTCGTATTGATAGAACAGCGGGGGCGATACGAGCAGCTTGTCCGACTTGACGAACTGTTCGATTAGCTTCACAAGCTGTGCGATAAGCGACACACGGTCGCCCGACCAAGTCGACTTCATCTGGTCGAAAACATCGCGAGCCGTCTCGAAGACGATCTTCTGTGTCCGGTACTCAATCGCCAGCTTTTCCAGGTCAATGCTGGTCAGCTTAGTGACATCGGGCTTACCGTCCACAATCGGGGCCAGCTCAGCTACCTGAGCAGTTTCAGCAGCATTCAGTTCCAGCGGCTCCACCTGCTCCCAATCGAGCGAGAGACTGTTGCGGTACACGTGCTCGATGCGAACGACGTTGGGCCACTTGATCTCAAACGCGGCCTTTTCGGCCACCGGCTCGATGCGGGCCTTGAACGCGGCTGGCTTCGGGGCTATGCTTTCGTCTGACTCGTGGGGCAGGAAAGTGAACGGCACGCCAAAGATGTTGACGTACTCAGGTTCGAACTTGCCAGACTTCTCGTCAACCTCATAGGAGGTTCGCCTGAGACCGCGCCCTACCACCTGCTCGCAAAGCAGTTGGCTGGTGAACGCCCTAAGTCCCATGATATGCGTAACAGTCTTGGCGTCCCAGCCTTCGGAGAGCATCCCCACCGAGATGACGTTCTGTACCTGCTCACCAGGCTGCCCCCGCTTGCCAATAGTATCCACAATCAACCTGAGCCGTTCGGCCCGCTCGGCTGCCGTGAGCTTGCGGCCGGAATCGTCGTCGCCATTCGATGCGATCTGGGCTATCGGTTCCTCGGACTCCTCGGCGCGCTTGAGCACACGGGAGTCGATGTGCAGCGTGCGCTCATCGTCGCAGAGCTCGTCAATGAAGATTCGCTTGCGGTCGAAGGCGTGCTTGACGCGCGCCGCCGTCTCGGTGCGATTGGCCACGGTTATCAGCACCGGTGGCGTCGCTGCCTTTCCCGCCTCCCATTCCCTGGCAGTCTCTCTCCAGTCGTAGCCCAGTAAGTTGTAGCCGTTGATGACGAGGTCTGGCAGAGGCACTTCTGGTTTGGCCTTTTGATTCAGATCGTCCCTCACCTCAGGATCGTTGTAGATGTGATACAGGCGCGACCTGTACGTTTTGGTGTCGGGAAGCGCATCGTCTCGCACCACCACGCGAGGTGTCTTCACCAGCCCGGACTCTATCGCGTCGTTCAGTCCGAAGTCGCTAACAATCCAGTCGAACAGCGCTTCATCCGAGCTTGTCTTTCCAGACGGCGCGAACGGCGTCGCCGAGAAGTCGTAGCAAGTGAGGATGCCTCGCCCCCGGTGAATCCGGTCCAGTCCCCCGATCCACTTGGTCGCCTCTTCGATGTCGGCCTTGGCGACGCCCTTCACCTTCGACTCGGCCGGAACGCGCCAGGCATGGTGCGCTTCGTCGTTGATGACGAGCAGGTTTCGATTCCTCGCCATGTCGCCCAGCACGTCGCGCACATAGGCCTCGTCACTCTTGGCCCCGCGCTTGTCCACGCTCCGTTTCTTGGTAATCTGCTCGTCGGTCTCCCAGTTGAGTACGTGCCAGTTGCGGACGATAACCTTCCCCTGGCGGAGCTTGTCCCGAAGGGGCGAAGGCACAATCCGAAATTCCTCGTAGTAGTTCTCGGCGTGTGACGGCTCCAGAACGGCAAGCCGATTTCTGACGGTGAGACCAGGAGCGACCACCAACACGTTCTTTGCGAAGCGGGTGTCCTGCGGATAAATTACCTTATTCAGGATCTGCCAGGCGATTACCATCGCCATGACCACCGTCTTGCCCGTCCCCGTGGCCATCTTGGCGCACAGCCGGCGGAACAGCCCACCGTCGCCCGGAACGTCTATGCCCACTTTCGCACTGGGGGGCGCTTCGGCAAGCCAGATGAGCGTCTCAGTGGCCTCAAGTTGACAGAAGAAGAACCGGCGACTCTCGAACTCCTCCGGGTCCGTCCAGTACTCCAGCAGACGCTTGGTGATGGAGGTCACGCCTGGATAGCCGGCATCTCGCCATGCCTTCACTCGCGGCCTAATCTTGTTGACCAAAGGGATTTCAACGAACACGCCAGGGTCGTCGAATGTCTTGGAATTCGCCGACGCTATCAGGTAGCCCGCCGGCCGTCGGCCCGGCTCACGCCGAAACTTTCGCGTCTCACGGATGTAACGCCAGTAGCACTTGGGCTCCGCATACGGCTTGTTGATGATGAGCTTGTCGATTGTGGACTGTTCCATGCTTGGCCCTATATTCTCGCCTTCATAAGGATTGTGAAACCTTCCTGCTCGAAGTTGTGGTCGCTGGTCAGCACTTGGGTGATGCCCTCGGCTTCCATGACGTTCATGGCGATGCAATCTTGGATGCTGTAGTTCTTGTCGAGCCTCCTCACGTACAGGGCGAGGCCATCGAGAAAAGACTGGCGAGACTGTTCGACCACCCGCACACTGTCCGATTCGAGCATTGCGGATACGATATTCGCCGTCCTCTCCCTGAATATGGCCCCCATTCCCGACATGGCCGTCAGAAACTCGATTAAGACCTCATCGGTGGTGACAAGGTCCGAATCTCCCAGACGTCGCCTGGCGTCTATGGCCGCCTCCCGCCACTGGTCTCGGCGTGAATACACAGCGATAAGGTAGGCTGTATCTACGAAAACTGCGGCCACTTAGCAATCGCCCGGAGGCGTGCGCTTAGGGGCTCCGTAGATGTAATGGTCCAGGTTGAAGCTCAAGTCCGGCGGGAGCTTGTCCCACTCCTCATCTGGAATGTTCCTGGAGAAGTGGTCCAGTATCTCTTCCAGCATGCGGTCGCAACGGTGAGACGCGCCGCTAGCAGGATCAACGGCGCGGACGTCGACATCATCGGCCTGACTGTCCATTTCCTGTTCAGCGACTTTCTCCGTGTGTTCCATCAGCGCCTCCTCACTGTTGGCCCGGTCGTCTCGACAAGATTAGCCCACCACCATCATAAGGCACGATTCGCGTCAACATCGATCCCGGCATTCCTCAATTCTCTGATGAGAGGAAACCTCCAAGTATCCTGGTCATCCATCAGAATGTACAAGACCCCGTCGGCTCTTCGTAAGGCTTGTAGATGATGAGCCGGTCAATTGACAATCGGTTGTTCACAAAGTACGCCTCTATGGACAGTTCAACGGCAAAGTATGCGAGAGAATTTTCAGAGTACGCTTCAATACAGTTGTGCCGCCGCCGCCTCTGGTTTGGCCCCCTCCATACTCTGCGGAAAGATAGGTACTGGCTATCTCGCTGGCGGTCTCGGGAGAGTTCATCTGCGTTCCAGTGACAATTCGATCGCCTCCGCGCTGGTTGAGCAATGCTACTAGGGCATCTCTTACCTCTTCCCAGAATGGTGCACGGGACTCACCAGAACTCCCACTCATCTCCACGTCCAGGACGGTCTCCCTACGGAGAGTGCAGAGCAATTCTGGTCTATGGACAACTAACCATAATGCCAGAGGGACGATAGATCGAGCGTGACCTTGTAGGTTGTGCCATCCTGCGAAACGGTCTGCTATCGCCCTTGCGTCTCCAATCCCTGACGCCGCGGTCACCCTGATCAAGACTACAGTCGCCTCTTGAATAGCTCTAAAGTTCAGGTTTTCAGTGTAATCGACCAACTTAATTCTCCAAGATACCGCTTTGAGCTTCCAAGCTACGTTCCTCAATCGTGATGGGACTTGCGGCAGTACTGCTCAGTCCTGTCACCCGAAGGCTCTCGATCCCCCTGTCATCCACAATCTTCACCGCGATGCGTTGGTGCTCGCCGGCCTCGAAGGGCAGCGAGACTGTCCCCCGGTAGGCCTCTATCAGGTCCTCGTCAATCTCGGCCTTCAGGTTGCGCGCCAGCCGCGCCCAGCCGTCCCTGGAGCCGGCCATGGGGAAGAACACCTGCCGAGGATACAGGCTGCGCCCGTCGTAGTCGGTGTCCAGCATCCACATGGCTATCTTGTCCTCGCCGCCCGACTCCACATCGCCGCTCTTGGTGTTGTAGTAGTCGAAGCCCTCCACTCTTACTTGCCACTTGCCCGTGTTCTGACCCCTTCTTATCTGGTGCAACAGAACGTCCGGCTGGCCTATGAGCCAGAAGCTCTCGTTGCTGGCCCGTTTCTTCTTCAGGTCCTCGGTAAGCAGGTCTGGGTTCATCTGAGCCTTGAGAAGCGTCACCCCGGACCAGTTGGTCTCGTCAATGTCCTTGGCCGCCTCGGGGTCGAACTGGAAGGCGGCAAAGACGATGATCTTGGGGCTCGGCCTGAGCGTCTCCGCTTCCTGGAGGGCCAGGTTCACCTGCCGCTGCTCCAGCGGCGCGTGGTCCGGTCCGAACGACACCACCACCCGCTGTGCCGTTTGGGCCGCGCCTTCCTTGAACGAGTCGGCACCGTCCATGTTCGGCAGCGTCTCGCCGTCGGCGTGTAAGTGGCGATAGCCCGGCAAAGGCTCAAAGCGAGCGAAGCGAATGAACTGGCCCGACTTGCCCCGAATTCCGGTCTTCAGCAATTCGTCTCGCCAATCGGACTGGCGCAGCGTTTCTCCGGAGCGCGCCACTGTGTCGTCGCCCGGCAGTCGCCCGGCATCGTCGACGGCGTCAATGGGCTTCACCGCCGGCGCGGGCACCGCCTCGACGCTGAACGGGCCGGTCACGCGCCGCCTACCGCCATCCACGACCGGCTGGTCGTACAGCGTCTCCTGGGGCGCATGGAGCGCTATGGCGTTGTCTATCTCGACCTGGCTCATACCCCCCACAATGTAGGGGTTGTTGGCGATGGAACCCAGCGTAATGTGTGGAACCGTCTTGTAGTTGAAGCCGCTGCCCACACCCTCGCTGGGATGCGCCACTTCGTAGTAGTCAAAGGTAGCGGTCATCAGCCGCTGCTTGGCCAAGGCTACGGACACGCGGGAGGTGTCGCATGTTATCCACCGCCGGCCCCACTGTTCGGCGACATAGGCCGTGGTGCCGGAGCCGCAGGTCGGGTCAAACACCAAGTCGCCGGGGTCGGTGGTCATCAGCATACATCGGGCAATGACCTTAGTATTCGTCTGAACAGCGTATACCTTCCCGTCTGCCCCTGACGTGTCCTCCCAAGGCACAGTGAGGTCAGCCCAACTCTTATCATCTGCGAACAGCGCGTACCTGACAAGTCTGCCAGCCGGCAGTAGCCGTCCAGCTAGTGCCAGTCGGTCCATGGCTTCGCGGGTTGTTCCGTATCCATTTCTGGGATGGTTGTATTCGACGCCTCGGTATGTATAGTTGAACATCCCAGCCTGCATTGGGCCAGATGGTTCTAGCGATTTTGACGTGAAAATCCTAGCGCCTTTAGGGATTTGGCCGAATTCCTCCATTACATCCGTTAGCCGCCTATCACTGCCATCTTCCATGCGGCACCAATGATATCCAGAATTGGGCCCGTAACGCATTTCCCGAAATAGCTTTCGGTACTTAGCCAATGGACGACCCTGCCTATCATATTTATTTCTGGCATACCAAACTATGAAGTCTGCCATTTGCTCAGCAAAGTTTGTCCCGAACGGCATGGTCTTCGTCCGATACGGGATTAAGGCGATGAAGTTATCTACACCAAACACCTCGTCCATCAAGCCTCGAATGAGATGCACATTCTCGTCGCTTATCTGCACGAAGCACGAGCCACTCTCCGTCAGCATTTCACGCGAAAGCAGCAGGCGGTCGCGCAGGTAGGACAGGTACGAGTGGATGCCCAGCTCCCATGTGTCGCGGTAGGCCCTGATGGTTTCCGGCTCCTGCGTCAGGTCCTCGTCCCGGCCGTCTCGCACGTCGCGACGGTTGACGAAGGGTTGGAAGTTGGAGCCGTAGCGGATGCCGTAGGGCGGATCGATGTACACCATCTGCACTTTGCCCGCCATGCCCTCTTTCTCAAGCAGGCTGTTCATCACCAGCAGGCTGTCTCCGGCCACCAGGCGGTTGGTCCAGTTGTGGCGATGCCGGTAGAACTCGATGGCCTCGCGGACGGGGGGGTTCTGTTCGGGCAACTCGAACAGACTCCCCTGTTCAGGTGCGGCGCCGTTGCGTTTGCGAGTGGCCTCGATGATGGTGCGCGGGTCGATGCGCTCGTGCACGTGGAGCGAGACCGTGGGCACCTCGAAAGAGGTGTGCTCCGCCTTGCCGGCCCATTGCAACTGCGGGTCCAGGTGCGGGTCGTAGGCGTAGGTCTTGCGGCCCGCGTCCTCGTCCGTCGCGGGCGTGACGAGGCCCACGGGCGGGTTGTTCAGCCGCTCCTTGTCGCGGTGGTCATAGGACTCGATGGGGCGTTTGGATTGCTTGGCTCGTGGTCGCCTTGCCATGTCGTTCTCCAGCCATCTAATCTCTCGCCCGTCGCTGTCTCAACGCCGCTCTCTCCCAGGCGAGGGTTTCCCCTATAAGCTACCACATTCAACAGCGTGACACATCGACTTCATCTGGACAGTTTCGGCTTGACCTCTTCGGCACGGAAGGCGCGGCCACTTGCCTCTGCCGGCGTGGCATGGCGCTCGCCCGGAGCACCCGCTCGTCAACCGTCGTGCTGCGGGTCCAGGGCGGCCTCTTCGGCGGGCGCGCCCTCGCCATCGAGACGGTCGAAGCTGCCCAACGGTATGATCGGCATCGTGGTTATCAGCACCCCCGCGCTCACTCCTAGCTCCAGGGAAAAGCGCGCCGCCTCCCGGTTGCCGGGCGCGTCAAGAATGCACGCGAAGTCGTAGTCGCCCAGCAGCGCGTACATCCCTAAAGTCTGAACGTTGGGAATGTTCACCTCGCTCTCGGACCGCAGCAGGTGGTTGGGGTCTCTCAGCATCCTGTCGCGACCCTCAGGCGTGAGTGTAAGCAGCATGATGTACTGTGCCATTTCGTCGCCTTCCTCCAGTGCTCGCTAACGATTTGGGCCTGCGTTCTCCTCACAGCCGGCCTCAGCCGCCGCCGGACCTGAACACGTCCGCGGCGCGCGCCGGATAGGGCAGCTCGTCGGGGTCGATTGGGATCTCGACGACCGAGACCACGTCGGACGCCAGCGCTTCGGCCATGGCCTCGGCTACGTCCTCCGGCCTCTCGACGTAGAACCCACGCCCTCCACAAAGCTCGACCAGCTTGTCGTACCGCGGGTTGCCTATGTCCGCCTCGATGTAGCGCTCGCCGTAAAGCAGCTTCTGGTACGCCTTCTCCGAGCCCCAAGAGCCGTTGTTCATCACGATGTTGACGAGCGGCACGCGCCACCGCACCGCCGTCTCCAGCTCCTGGGCGTTCATGAAGAACGCGCCGTCGCCGTTGACGCTAACTACGGGCGCGCCCGGCCTGCCCATCTTGACGCCGATAGCCTGCGGGAGCGCCGCGCCGATGCAGCCCAGGTCCAGCGTGCCGAACATCGTGCGCGGCGCGGTGAAGTGCAGCCTGTCGTAGCCGTATGCCGACGACCCGCCGGCGTCGAACACCAGGGCCGTTTCCGCGGGCAGCACGCGCCTCAACTCGGCGTACACACGCTGCGGCTTCATGGGCAGCATGTCCAGCGCTCCCTCGGCCTCCAGCCTTCGCATCCGCGTTCCGCGCAGGTCCGCCACGGCGGCGCGGCGGCGCTCCAGTGCGGCGGGCATCACCGCCTCCTCCAGCGACGCTGACAGCGCCCGGGCCACCGCGCCGGCGTCGCCGAGTATGCCCACCGCGACGGGCATGTTGCGGCCAATCTCGTGCTGGTCGATCTCCACCTGTATCAACTTCGCCCCCTCGGCGAAGTAGCGCCCGTCGTAGAACGACGTGAAGTGGCTCAGGCGCGTACCCAGCGCCAGCACCACGTCCGCGGCGAGCGTCGCCTCCGCCGCCTCGGGCGCGCCCGCGCGGCCCAGCGGACCGACGTACAACGGGTGGTCGTTCGGCACGGCGTCGTTGCGCTCGTACGAGGCGACTATCGGCGCGCCAAGCTGCTCGGCCAACCGGACGGCTTCCGCGTGCGATTCGCCCCACACCACGCCGCCGCCCACGATCATGGCCGGAGACTCGGCGCGGCGTAACAGCTCTGCCGCCTCCCTCACGCGCTCGGCGTCGCCCTCGGGCCGCTGCGGTGGACGGTACGCCGACGGTTCGAGTATCTGCACGTCGACGTCCCGGGCGTTCAACAGGTCGCGCGGCAGGTCCACGTAAACCGGCCCCATCTTGCCGGAGGTCGCCACGCGGAAGGCGTGGCGAAGTATCTCCGGCGCGCGGTCGGCGCGGTTGACTTGGATCGCCGCCTTGCAGACTGGGCGGAAGACGCTGAGCTGGTCCAGCTCCTGGAACGAGTCCCTGTACATCTGCTCCGCCATGGGCGCGCCGCCCAGAATCACCATGGGCGCGTGGCAGGCCCGTGCGCCGGCAGCGCACGTGAGCAGGTTGGTCACACCAGGCCCGTTCTGCACCAGGCAGACCCCCGGCCGGCCGGTCGCGCGAGCGTAGCCCATCGCCATGAAGCCGGCGCCCTGCTCGTGGCGGCATCCCACGAATTGAATGTCCGTGCGGCCGTACATGGCGTCCAAAACCTCGAGGAACGCGGAGCCAACGACGCCGAAGATGTACTCCACGCCCTCGGCCCTCAGCGCCTCCACCACCGATTGTCCCGCGGTTAGTCTAGGCAATATTCCACTCCCAATCCATCAGGTTCGGCCCGCGGCTCCGGCGGCGAGCCATCAGAGCACGAAGGCGATCAGCCCGGCCGCTCCAAGTGCGAAGGCACCCAATCCAATTGTGTGCAGGGCCGCGGTGACGGCGGTCTTGCGGCGTGCCGTGAACGACCACTCCAGCAGTATGCCGCGAATCCCGTTCAGCCCGTGGTAGAGCGCGAGTCCCAGGAGCGCGAAGTCGAACGCCAACATGGCCCCCTGCGCCAGTCGCCGCTCGACCACTTCGTGGGTCACCGGCTCCTCCTGGAGGCCGGCCCTCACGTCCGCAATCGGCACGAAGTGGGTGATCGTCCCGTGCGCCAGCACGAAGAAGAGCAGCAGCACGCCGCTGATTCGCTGAAGGAACCACAGCCAGAAGCCCTGTTCCCCGCGCGCCGACCGCTCGCCCGGTTGGTCGCCGGACACGGATGGGCCGGAGTACGCGGGTGCCTGGAACGATCGCCTGTCCACCTCGCCTCGCCACCTACACGAATATGAGCGGCACGCTCAGGACGAACGAAGCTCCGGCGCCCAGCGCGGTGAGCGCCACGCACGCCCAGAATCCTCCCGCCTGCCGCCGGATGCCGATGCCAACGTCGAACAGCACCACGCGAACGCCGTTGAAGGTGTGGTACAGCACGATCGCAATCAGCCCGATGTTGAGCGCCTCGAACACCGGATGCTGCACGAACCCGAGCGTGGAATCGAAGACCGCGACGCCTAGAATCGACGTGGAGATTACGGCGACGTGCACCAGCAGATACGCGACCAGCACCACGCCCGTCACGCGCTGGAGCGCCCACGCCCACCAACCAACCCGCGTCCTCGCGTGCAGCTCGCGCGGTACGCCGGGGTGCAGCAGCGCGTTCCTGATTCCAGCCGCCAATCGCGCGTCCTCCTCGTAAGAGGGCGTTCCCGAAGTCCCTTCCCCCTTGACGGGGGAAGGTTAGAGCCTGCCCCGTACTCGATACGGGGATGGGGGTGACGCGCCCTTCTCCCTAGAACAGCTCCTTGTCCGGCCGCCGTTCCTCGCCTATACGGCGATAGACAGGCTCCCTCAGCCCCTCGTAAAGTTCGCCCAGGTTCTGGTTGATCTGCTCGTTCACGCCCGAAAAGTAGCTGTTGCCCTGGGTGTCGCCCTCCACCAGCAGAGGCCCCAGGTTGTCGAGCTCCAGAATCCAGATCGCCTCGGATATGCCCAGCTCTTTCTCCCATATGACGTCGAGCACCCGCTTGATGGCTTTGCCGTAAATCGCCCCCAGGCCGTAGCCCATCGTCGAAAGACACACCGCGCCGTGCCGCGCGAACAAATCCTGGTAGAGCTGCTCGGACATGCCGCCCTTGCCAACGACCGCCTTGATGCCGAACCGCTCCAGCAGCGCCGGCATGTACTGCGCGTAGCGAAAGCCAGCCGTCGCCTGGAACGACGCGACGTTGTAGGTGCCGGGGGATACCTCGACGCCGGCGGGCGACGATTGGAACGTCACGTTGGTAAGGCCGCGCAGGTCCACCGGCGGCTCGTTGCCCTCGATGAGCATGTGCCGGTACACGCCGTCGCGGGCCGTGAACACCGTGCCGCTCAGGTACACCACGTCCCCGGCGCGAAGCTCGCGCACGGATTCGTCAGAAAGCGGCGCGTCGACGTACTTGGCTTTGTCCATCATGGGGCGCTCAAACTCCCTCGGCTACTCGAGGCCGGCCCGGCGGTAGTAGGGTGTGAACCAGAGCGGGTCGTCTCGAAACTCGGCGCTGCCGTCGGCGTACACGCGCGCAGTGGACCTGCGATAGGCGAGGCAGAACTGGGATATGGCTATGGGCAGCCCTCCCGTGTGCGTGTAGGCGATCTCCACGTGCACGTCGAGCGCGGTCGTGTCGCCGCCCACGCCCATCACGCCGAAGCCCGTGCGGTTCGCCAGGTCCTTCAGCTCTTCCTCCAGCGCCGCCACCTCCGGGTCGGGGTGCCTGTCGCCCATCGTCCGCAGGCAGGCCGCCTCCTTGGACAGCACGACGCACTGGTCCTTGGAGCCGCCCAGTCCCACGCCGACGACCACGGGCGGGCACGACAGCCCCCGCCGCGCGAACGCCGCCAGGTTGTCCAGCAGAAAGCGCTTGATGCCGTCGGTGCCGTCGGCCGGGAACAGCATCCGGTAGTCGGTGCCGAACAGGCCGCCTTTGTGTACGGCGGTTATGTCGATCCAGTCGGCGTCCGGCTCGAAGGAGTAGTCTACGCTCGGCGCGAACATGCCCACGTTGTTGCCCGGATTCTGCCGGGTGAGCGGGTGCACGCGGTTGGCCCGAAGCTGCACGTCCTGCGTGACGTCTGCGACGGCCCGCCTCAGCGTATGCTCCAGCGCGACGAAGCCGCCCTCGATCTTAGCCTCGTTGCCCACCTTCACGTAGTAGCGTGGCAGGCCGGTGTCGCCGCACATCGGCCGCTCCTCGGCTATGGCGAGCTGGGCGTTCTCCAGCACCTGGCCGAGAATGAAGCTGGCCATGGGCTTCGTCTCGCGGCTGAACGCCTGCTCGAACGCCTCGATGCCGTCCTGCGGCACCGCGATGGCGGCGCGCTTGTTCGCCTCGTAAGCCACCGAATACAGGCGGTTCTGGGTTATTGCCTGACCGATTGCGACCATTGTGCGGCCCCGCTCTACAGGTTAGGGGATAGGAGTTCGGCCCTGCCCGATGGTGCGTCATTCTATCCGCTTCACTCAGTGTTCGCAACGCCAGCAGATATGCAAACAGGCTCACCCTGTAAAGGTCTCCCCCACGTTCGCCCCGGAAATGCGTGCATGCGGCGTGTCCCGCAGCGCCCCGCACACCGCGTTGCCGGCCTTCAGCCTCGCAAGCTCCGCCCGCGTCACGCTCTCGTTGGTGCTGAACATCGTGGTGGACGTCGCAACGCAGTCGCCGCCGGCCTCCATCTTGGCCTTCACGTCGCCCGTGTAGCTCGCCAACAGTTCGTCGAATGTGGAAAGGGTCGGAACTGCCACGTCGCCCTCGACGCTAAGAGGGTGTGTGAGAAGTTCAAATTAGGTTGGTGCTAAGCGTCGGAGCATTAGATGAATCATAGCTATGTGGATCCAGGCCTCCGTTGTCTCGGACAGAGCTTCGTAGTCCTTGCTCAGCCGACGGCACCTGCTGAGCCACGCGAATGTCCGTTCAACCACCCATCTTCGCGGCAGCACCTGAAAGTGGTGGCTGTCCCTGGGGCGCTTGACAATCTCGAGCGCCCAGCCTGTCAGGGCCCAGACCCACTCGATCAGCTTTCCAGCATAGCCAGCATCGGCCCAGACCAACCTCATGCGGGGAAACCGCCCTGTCAATTTATCGATGACCAGCTTCGCTCCATCTCTATCCTGGATATTGGCAGGATGCACCACCACCGCCAGCAGCAACCCCATGGTATCTACAATGATGTGTCGCTTTCGACCGTTGACCTTCTTGCCAGCATCATAGCCACGAGGCCCCCTTTTTCCGTCGTCTTAACAGACTGGCTGTCTATGATGGCCGCGCTAGGTGTCGGGTTGCTGCCTTCGGCCATCCGAACTTTGGGCCGCAGGGCCTCATGGACTCGTTCCCATGTACCATCCTGTCTCCATTCCCGAAAATACCACCACACGGTGCCCCAAGGCGGGAGGTCATGCGGCATGGCTCGCCACGTGCAGCCGTTGCGCAGAACGTACACAATGCCGTTGACGACCTCCCGCAGGTCTACAGTACGTGGCCTTCCCCCGGTTTTGGCTGCCGGGAGTAGCGGAGCGAGCATCTTCCACTGTTCATCAGTCAGGTCGCTGGGGTATGCTTTGCGTTTCATGCCTCCATTCTAATATATATACAAGACTTCTCACACACCCTCTAAGGGACACACGCACCCAAAGTAGCGTCAATTCCAATGCATGGCTGATCGATTTGCTCCCATACCCAAATGTAGCCGTAAAAGGTCCAAAGACAAATGGCTGCGAGCGCGTAGGGCATGATGAATCTGTAACCTGTCAGACATTCTACGGTCACGTCTTCAGCCCCACTCCACCACTTTACTGTCATGGCGGCTGAACCAACCCAAAGGAAGACCATTCCCCAAAAAATGCTGAAGCCGACCCACCAGAAGTTCGGCCTCGGATCAGAGTCCAGGGTTTGAAAGTTCGCGCCCATTATCCCAAAGGTGATGAGCGGACCAATCAGCCAGGCGAGGTACAGCAAGATGTAGCAGTTGTTGACTGCCGAGCTTGACAGGCGCCCCCTGCGCAACGCTACGACCAAAAGGAGCCAGGGAAGAAACAGACACACCGAGTAGGCGACTCCCGCCAGGGTCTCACGTCCGCCACTCAACAATCTGCCACGGGCCAACCTCCAGGCGATCAGCCCGGCAATTGGCGACACGACCAAGCTCGGGAACGCTATCAGGACCAACATGAAGCCCGTAACAATCAGAGGGCCGATGCCAATAACAATTGTGGCAGACGTCGTCAAGGTTATCTAGAACTCAAGAGGGCCGACGTCGACCGTGTATCGGCGTCCCCTCTTGCCTTCCCCTCCATAGTTGTCACCTCCGTACTCTCTGTTCAGAGGAACGACGGAGATTGACACCTTTGTGACAGCCTCGGCAGGCGGTAGGTCAAAAATGTAAGAGCAGGTGATCTCGTTCCCCGTTGCTGCGCACGTGTTGACATTGCTTGTAATCGTGGGCAACTGATGCGAGCCTGAGAACCACGTGACATCAAAAGACACGTCGGCAAGCGTAGTGCCTACGCAACCCTGCTCCAATGTCCACGTAGCAGTGATGGCGTTCCCTGACTGGCTGACAGTCAGTCCGCTGACCGTTGGCACTACCGGTTCGCTGCACACGATGAACCTGGGCAACCCATCTATGTGGCGAACATCACGAGTCGTGACCGGCCACCCCTTGTCGTTCACTCTGGCGGTACCCCAGAAATACACGTGCTCTGCCATAAACCCATTTGTTGACAACCGGCATATGCCGAATTTCGCGGCATTGCTTGGATCCTGGCACCCCCACTTTGATATGTCAGCCTTGAACTTGGCGTCGGCAAGCGCCTTGTTACGGGGGTTCCACGCCTCATCCAACTCAGTGCCATCCGGATCGGAAGTCAGGTCTGCTGTCGCATCCAGGCCGGCGAACTTCTGGAGGCTTCCGTAGGCGACGTCGTGCTTCAGGCAAGACGGAACAGGACCTTCCGGTGCGGGGTTAGTACATACCCAGTCCCCGCGATTGAGCCAAGCGAATCGAGCCGAAGGCGAGTCAATGGCTCTCCTCAACTGTTCTGCGTCCCTGCTGCCGTTGTCACCTTGCACCCAGAAGTCGTGCGGCGTCGAGAACACAAGGCAGTTGAGCACCACCAGCTTGTTCGTGAGCGTCAGGTCCGCTCCATTACTAACGGTCTGCGGCAGACAGTCAAGGCCGGTCCCAACAACCGGCAGTTCTTCTTCATCCGGGCCATCCTGACCGGACACCCCGTCATCGCCCGAGGGGGCGTACAGCGGCGCGGTGAACTCGCCCGGCTCGAACGTCGTGGCCCCCAGGTACGATACGAACTTAAGCTCGTCGGGGTCGGCCAAGTTGGACTCGAAAAGCAGCCCCTGTGGCGTCGCCAGCCATGCGGCGTACTCGGTGTTGCCGGCCTTCAGTCTCGCCAACTCCGCGCGGGCCTCGCTCTCGTTCGTGCTGAACATGGTGTTGGACTGCGTGGCGCAGCCGTCCGAGCCGGTGTCCTCCATCTTGTCCTTCACGTCGCCCGTGTAGCTCGCCAGCACGTCGTCGAACGTGGCAAACGTCACGGCGGGCGGGCCTGTCACCGACCGACCGCCGCCTGAGCCGGGGTCGGTGCTCGTGGTGCTAGTGGCGCTCATGCAAGTCAACAGCGCGTCCTGCGCCGTCCCGTACGCCGTCGACGTCGCCACCGCCGCCGATAGCTCCCCGATCATCTCCGCCACGATGTCCCACTCGTCCCACGTCACGTACACCGGCGCAGACTCCGCCGACCCTACCACCACGTGGCTCGCCACCACCCTGTACTTGAGCGTCCCCCGCGTCGCCGACGTCACGTCCTTCGTGGCCGAGGTGCTCGTCGCGCCCGGGTTGTCCCAGCGGCCAGATGTCCCATGGTAACGCTGATGTCTCACATCGTTCGCTCCCGCCACTCTTGAAGTTCGATCATGAAGGAAATGAACCTCAGAGCCAGAAAAGCCAGCAGCCACGCTATCACTGCAAGCCACTGTCGGTAAAACGATACATCGAACTCGGGAGAGCGGTCTCGCAGCTTCCACCCCCATGTCCTCAGCGACATGAACCACGCATAAGTGTTAGCAATTGTTACGACAATCGTGAACGCGTAATAGGCGGGATGCTCCGAAAAACTATCGGGGGTTCCTTGCCACTCAGCAACGAAGGAAACTGTTACTACGACAATCATAAGGTTTATTGGTCCGACCAGCCACGCCAAGTACACTAATGCATATTCGCCCCTCTTCAGAAAGCCTGAAACCCGCAACCCACTCACACTCGCGACTACGTAAATCCACGGGAACAAGAAGAGCGCTGAACCCACCAACCCTCGGCCGATCCACCGTCTGACTCCCAGCTTTCTTCTGTAGGCGACTAACCCACAGATGAGAGAACCCACGGGCGCCCACAGCACACCCATCGCGAACACGGCAACTATCAGAAGGACTACGGTTCCGTAGTACACCGCGATTGCGTCTTTCCATATTATCTGCATGTCAATCATGGGCCAGTGGTGGGTCTGGGTCGGCCCGAACTAATCCGGCGATCCTCCAGGCGACGTGTATGTGTGGCCCACTGCCAACCCAAGAATCGGCCCGCCGAAATTGACGTCGCTATCAGGCCTGAGCGCTGCTTGCACAATGTTCACGCTGGTCGGTCGCTGCTCGTACAGCAAGAACCTTCGCGGAACGAACCGACTGGAAGTGTTGGTTGCGGCGGTTTCCACGAGCGGCTCCAGGTTGGCCAAATGCAGGTTTTCATGCAGAGCTTGCCAGGTAATAGAATCAACAGAGTACGTTTCGCCTGTACAGCTATTCGCGCTAAACGTCCATTCCCCCACAAAAGTCCATCGGTTCTCCACGCGAACATCAGTGACTTCGATCGACGGCATGTTGCACTGCACGAACCGAGGGGTTGCCCTAGCGTGGGCGATGTCCAGGTCGGTGACCGGCACCTTCACGCCGAAGAACTTGTCCGAAAGCCATTTGAACCCGCCGCTGACCAAGCGGGAGAAGACCCATACGACATTTATCTCAGCTTCCCGCCATGAAAGCTCTGAACGCCCCAATCCCACACAAGGGTTCTCGACGTTGCGGATCTGTCTTCCGCAAGCCAGGTCTATAGCGAACATCTCATCCGCGAGAAACCTATTCCTTGGGTTCCATGCAAGGTCGTTCTCAGCATACGCGGCTGTTGTGCTTGTGCCAACAAACTCAACGAGACTGCCGTACGCGAGATCGTGCCTGAGGCATGCATCATCGTTAGGAATGAGATCGGGAATCTCCCGCGGAGAACACTCCCAGCTTTTCCATCCAAGCCAGTCATAAGGCGCTCTTTCCAGTCTTGTACCTTTTATGCGCCTCAATAACTCGTCGGTCTGCGTTTCGTTGGTCCAGAAACTGAACGGGGTCTCAAACACGAGGCAATTCAGTACGGCCAACTTCAGTTGGAGAGTTAAGCTTCCGGAGCTGTATATGCTCGGGACCGGGTCGATTGGGACGCAGTCCAAGCCGGTAGGCTGGCCAATTGGTGGGGTTGGGCGGGATTGACCCGACGCGCCTTGCTGCGCGGCTTCATTCTGTAGTTGCGATGCCAAGAGCTATGCATGCAAGCGTACTTTTACGGCATCCCCCACGTTCGCCTCGAACTGCCGCCCGTGCGGCGTGTCCAGCAGCCCCGCGTACACCACGTTCCCCGCCTTCAGCCTCGCCAACTCCGCCCGCGCCACGCTCTCGTTCTTGGTGAACATCGTGGTGGACGTCGCAGCGCAGTCGCCACCCGCCTCCATCCTCGCCTTCACGTCGCCCGTATAACTCGCCAGCAGGTCGTCGAACGTGGCAAACGTAACGGCCGGCGGCATTGTCGGCGCTCTTGAGTCGGAGGGGCTCTTCGGACCGGAGCCGGTGCTGGTGGTGCTAGTGGCGTTCATGCAACTCAGCAGCGAGGTCTGAGCATTCGTGTAGTCGGTCGACGTCGCCACCGCCGCCGACAGCTCCCCGATCATCTCCGCCACGATGTCCCACTCGTCCCACGTCACGTACACCGGCGCAGACTCCGCCGACCCTACCACCACGTGGCTCGCCACCACCCTGTACTTGAGCGTCCCCCGCGTCGCCGACCACACGTCCTTCGTGGCCGAGGTCGTCGTAGCTTCCAGATCCGTCCAGCCGCTAGAGGTCGCCTGCTGCCGCCCTGCCTGCCGTGCTTCAGCCGCCGGGTGTCTGTTCTGGAACCTCGTGCGTATCCACATGGGCTACAACTTGAAAAATGTAAGATATCCAAAGGGAAGCACCGCACATCCCCAAACCAGCATGAACGGCATGATAGCAACGAAACGAACCAACTGGTCGGGCGTCACGTCATCGATCGACTCCCAAGCTCTCGCCGTCGTGACGGCTGAGCCGAGCCATAAGAAAATCATCGCCGCTAACACACCGTAACCCACAATCCAACCACCAGGAGCCGAGTTCGGATCCGGACCTTCATTGAGGCCCAGCCAGAATATGTCTATCCCCGCAACGTACTGACCCCAAAAAGCTATTGGTCCCATTAGCCAGGCGAAATACACAAGGAAATAGGACAGGAACAGCACCGACCTGGGCAGTCGTCCCTTAATCAGAGCCACCACCAACAGGATCCAGGGTAGTAGCAGAAACACCGAACAGGCGGTGCCCGGCCAACCATAACTGCGTGCGAAGAAACCTCTTCCTGGCGACAAATCTCGGGCAATCAGGCCCGCGATTGGCGACCAGACAAGCCCCGCGCCTGCGACAAAGAAGGCGACGAATCCCGTAACCAGAAGAGGTCCGAAAGCAATTATGGCGGCTCCAGTGGTCATCTAGAACTCGAACGGGCCGACGCTCACAGTGTGCCTGCGGCCTGCATTGCCCACGCCTCCGTAGTGTTCGCCGCCGTACTCCTTGTGAATGGGGACCACGAACATCGTTACCCCTGTGACCGCAGACCCCTCGGCCAAGTAGTGCAAATTGTAGTCACACGTGAACCGGTCCCCGGTTACAGAGCATGAGCTAGGGCCACTTGGTACCGCCGATGGCCTAGGATACCCGAGCACTACCCACTCAGCCACGAACGTCAAGTTGGCTACCGAAATGGGGACACAACCCCGCTGGAACGACCCGCTTACGGTAATTATGTCGCCCGATTTGCTAACGGCTGATACGCCAACTACTGCAGGCACCACCGGCTCTTGACATATCGTGAAACGCGGCCCCAGGTGGATGTCAACCACGTCGCTCGTCGTGATTGGCCAGCCTTTGTGGTTGACCACTGCGGTGCCCCAGAAATACACGTGCTCTGCCATAAACGCATTTGAGAAGAACAGGAAGTCAATTGACGACAGGCATAAACCATCGGCTGGAGCCCCAAGTTGGTTCTGGCAGCCCCACCTGGTAATGTCGGCCTTGAACTTGTAGTCTGCAAGCGCCTTGTTGCGGGGGTTCCAAGCTTCATCGAGTTCGGTGCCATCGGGTGGCGAGGTCAGGCTTGCGTTCGCGTCCAGTCCAGCGAACTTCTGGAGGCTGCCGTATCCCACATCGTGTTTCAGGCACGAGGGCACCGGGCCTTGCGGCGATTTCGTGCATTCCCAGTCCCCGCGGTTAAGCCAGGCGAAACGTCCGTTGGGATCATCTATTTCGTTCCTCAACCGGTCTGCTTCCCTGGGTGACGTCGACTCACCACTCCAGACCCAAAACTCGTGTGGCGTCGCGAACACCAAACAGTTGAGCACCTCGAGCTTGTTACTCAGCGACAGGTCTGCGCCTCTCACACCGGCGGGCAGGCAGTCCAGGCCCGTCCCGAGCGCCGGAATGATCGCCGGTGGTGTCGTGTCTGACTTGCCTACCGCCCCTCCATCGTCCGAAGGAATGTACAGCGGCGCGGTGAACTCGCCCGGCTCGAACGTCGTGGCTCCCAAATACGACACGAACTTAAGCTCATCAGGATCGCCGAGGTTCCCCTCGAACTGCCGCCCATGCGGTGTTGCTAGCCATGCCGCGTACTCGGAGTTGCCGACCTTCAGCGTGGCAAGCGCCGAGCGGGCCTCGCTCTCGTTCGTGCTGAACATGGCGTTCGACTCTGTGGCGCAGCCGTCCGAGCCAGTGTCCTCCATCCTCGCCTTCACGTCGCCCGTGTAGCTGGCGAGCAGGTCGTCGAACGTGGCGAAAGTCACGGCGGGCGGAGGCGTCGGCACCGACCGGCCGCCGCCTGAGCCAGTGCTCGTGGCATTCACGCAGTTCACCAGCACGGCTTGGTCCCTCAAGTAGGCGGACGACGACGCCACACCCGCCGACAGCTCCCCTATCATGTCCGCCACGATGTCCCACTCGTCCCAGGTGACGTACACCGGCTCCGACTGGACCGTCATCCCCGCGTTTCTCACCTCCACCCTGAACTCGCGCGTCCCACGCCTGGCCGAAGTCACCTCCTTCGTCGCCGACGTCGTCGTGGCCCCCAGGTCCGTCCAGCCGGAAGAGGTCGTATGCTGCCACTGGTACTCGGCCCCCGACGGCACGTCGCCCCCGGCCGTCAGCGTCACCGTGCTCGTGGCGGGCGCCCCCGACCGCGGGTACTCAGGCGACGAGGTCACGCCCACGCTGATGGCCTTCCACTCGACTCCCACCGGCGACGACTCCACTGTCGTCCCGAAGTCGTACGCCACCACCACCCTGTAGAAGTTCACGGCGGCCACGCTGGAGGTGACGTCCTTCGTCGCGGAGGATGTGGTAGGGCCCAGGTCCGTCCACGCGCCCGCGCTCCACCGCTGCCACTGGTAGTGCGCGACCGAGCCGGGGGACTGCGCCGACGCCGTAAGCATCACCGTCTCCCCCACGAACGCCGCCTCCGCCCCCGCCGACAGCGTCGGCGTAGCCGGCGTAGCCGGCGCGGCCGTTGTCACCGTCACCTCGTGGCTGTGAAGCGTACTCCGATCACCGTTTATCGGATCATGTATGAGTCGGGCGATCACAGTTGCCGTGGATGCGCTGCAGGCGCGTATCCGCACCTGGCGCCTCAGAGAGGTTCCCAGGCCAGGGTTCAGGTTAAGGATCAGTTCGACCTTGTCTGAGCAGTCGGAGTTGAAGCCGAAGTCGCCGCTCTGGACCGTCAGTTTTATCCTGTATCTCGTCGAAGCAGTCAGACCGGAGGCTCCAACCCAGAACGAGACCTGCCGTCCGACCTGGGGCGTCTTGCTGGACAGGTCCGCTATGGAGATCGTCCCAGTCGCCGTTGTCGCCTGAGTTGTGGCCGTGACTTCCGGCGACCACGGACCGTGCCTCGGGACCCCTCCGACATCGCCTACGTACCTGGCGCCGTCCCCCCTGAACCGGATCTTGAACCTGTATGCGGTCTCAGACCGCAGGTTGAATACTGTGTGTGTGGTCGGCCCTGGGCGGCTCACCTTCTGTTCCGGCGATGTGATCCAACTCGAACGCTCAGATTCTCGCAACCAGCTGTTGGTGGACCTGTACTGGATCTCGTAGCTGGAAACGCCTTCTATCGTTGACAATGACAGTGTCACGCTGTTGTGTGTCGCGCGGTCCACATCCGGACGCTGCGGCCTGGGGGGCGGACCGGTTGTCGCCACGAGCGTGTTCGACCACTCGCCCCAGGCCGCGGCGCGCTCCGTTTCGTCGCCATACGCCCGCGCTTGGAAGTCGTACGTCCTGTCGGCGGCGAGATTCACGGTGTGCCCTGAAGAGGTCGTCTCCGCCGGCGTGCTCCAGATCCCTTCCGACCTTCGGTGACGCACCTCGTACTTCGCCGCCCCGGTGACGGCTTCCCACGAGAGCCGGGTGGAGCTGGGCTGGACCGTCCCGGAGAGCGACGGCGCGTCGACCACGGGCAGAGACGACGTGGCCGTTACGGTTGTGGACGTTGATGTATTGGGGCGGGTAGAGGTGGCCGCGATGCCCGTGGTGGAAATGCCGACCGTGATGTCGATGCTGGCCAGCACGTGCTCGAATCCGTGGGCGCGCAGCTCGAATGTCCACACGCCCAGTACACATCCAACATACCTGGCCGTGAAGTCTCCCGCGATACGTGGCTCGCTTCGAGGCTCGTTGCTGCCGTCGCCCTCGCAGTGGTTTCCCGGCCTGAGGCCCCTCGGCTCACGCAGGGACACCTGCTGGTCCTCCGGCATGACGTCCCGCGCGCTGATGTTCGTGGTCCCGCCCAGGGGTATTGCTGTTCGGCTAGCTTCGAGCCGGCCGGAGACGGCATGTGTTGAAGTGGTACTGGTCGCAGTGGTTGTCGTAGTGGCCGTGGTTGTCGTAGTGGCCATGGTTGTCGTAGTGGCCGTGGTTGTCGTAGTGGTGTCACGGGGGCCTACTTCTATGGTGAATGTGCGCTGCGCCGTGTTCGACGCGGAGTCCCTCACTGAGTATGTCACCGTCGAGGTCCCGACGGCCTCTGGCCTGCCGCTGACGCTGCGTCCTGAGGCGTTGAACGATAACCCGGAAGGCAAACCCGACACCCTGAACGTGTAAGGCCGCGTGCCGCCGCTGGCGTTTGGCAATGTGACGGAGAATTCCTCGTCTACGATCCCCCGGAAGTCTCTTACGATCGGCAACAAGAGCACCGCACTATTGACCGCCACGGTGACCCTGTCCAACTCGACGTTGCCCCTTACAGCAAGTAGCCTCACCGTTGCGGTTGTGACCGCGCACCCCCTCAGAGAAACGCTGTAGTAATTCGTAAAGGTCGGCGTGTGAGTCACCGAGCGAGGGAACGAGTCATCCTCTGGGGTCTCGCAGCTAGTACCTAGTCAACTTAATTATTGGAGGGATAGAGTCGGTGCAGTTTAGTGCGAGCATCCTGGATCGAGAAGCGCCAGTCGATGCTGGCACGATCCGTATTGCGTTCTTCTTGGAGTGCATGGACACGCCGCCTCAGGACAGTCTCATCAGGAACACGCCGCCTCAGACAGCCGCGGCTGAACACGCTGAGCTCGATTTCGACCATGTTGAGCCAGCTTCCATGCTTGGGAGTGTAGTGGAACCGCAAACGTCTGGCGATGCGTCTGGCTTCGTCAGGCACAAAAGCCACATACAGGGACCCGAGTCTATGAGTGTTGAGGTTGTCGAGGACAACCCGGACGGTGTCGGCTTCTGGATAGGCTTCGTCAACAAGCCACTTCATCTGGTGTGCAAAGTCCTGTCGTGTCCGCCGTTCCGTGATGGCTACGTGTCGGTAACCCGCAAGGGGTTCGATGAACATGAACAGGTTGCGTGTTCCCTGTCGTCGATACTCGGTGTCGTATCTCTCGGGCTGGCCGGGTCGTGCCGCAGTGGGTTCGCGCACGTCCGCCAACAGTTGAGTAGAGGACTCGTCGAAGCACACCACGGGCTGTTTGGGATCATGCGGTTCGTGGTACACGTCCAGTACCTCCTCCATGGAAGCAACGAAGTCGGCGCTCACCTCCGGAATGCACCACTCTTTCTTCTGCCATGGCTCGAGTTCGTTTTTTTCAGACGTTTGCGAATGCCCTCGTGTGATATGGAGTCCACCAGACCCAGTTCCACAGCCTTGTCTGACAGCAGTCTCAACGTCCAGTGGTCGTGCCCGTCAGGTGCGCTGCTGCAAGCCAGGGCGATCAGGTGTGCCTCACCTTTCTCGTCCAGCTTGGGAGGTCTGCCAGGACGAGGCCGATCCACCACTGCGCCCTGTAGTCCTGCTTCGCAAAAGCGCCTTTTGATACGGTATACAGTACCTGGAGACACGTCCAGCGCCTCGGCTATCCGATGCACAGTCCAGCCGTCGTCAGCCTTCAGCAAGATCCGCGCCCTGGCAACCTCTCGTACGGAACTCGTGCCCCCTCGGACGAACTTCTGCAAAGACTCCCGCGCATCATCTGTCAGTTGGACCACATACTTCTCTCGACTCATTTCAGCACCCTCCATATGAAAGCGAGTTCATCAGAGTGTACCAGTTCTTATATTCATACAAAACTAGGTTGACTAGGTACTAGAGCTTTTGGTGAAGGTGTTGGGGTATTCGATCCTGGCCTGGACGTGGGACGGGTATACGACGGCGCTCACCACAGTTGTCTGGCCAATGTCGATTGTACCCGGAGACGCGCCCAGGCTTCCTGTTGGCCTCACGACTCTGATGGTGACGCTGTCCAGCGCGCGGCTACTCCCGAAGGCGTACAACTCCAAGGTCCACGAGCCCAACTCACACGCGATGTACGTGGTCGAGAAAGGAGCGATGACTCTTGGGCTGTTGCGTGGCTCCTCTCCGTTGTCGCCCTCACAGTGGTGTCCCGCAACGAGGCCGCCGCGCTCCCTTATGAGCACCTGTTGGTTTCTCGGAGTCACGTCGAAGGCCCTGACAACAGTGGTCTCTCCCACGAGTATTACCGTTCGACTTGCCGAAAGCCGACCCGTGGGGTCCGGGTCCGGCTCGGGCTCCGGCTCCGGCTCCGGCTCCGGCTCGGGCTCCGGCTCGGGCACGGTTGTGGGCACGGTTGTGGGCACAGTTGTGGGCACAGTTGTGGGCACGGTTGTGGGTACAGTCGTGGGCACCGCTGTAGGAGGAGTCTCGCCGCATTCTCTGGGATTGGCGCACCGCGTGGGCTCGGGCTCCGGCACGTTTGTAGGCTCGGCAGTGGGCTGAGGCGTAGGCGGGCTCGTCTGGCATTCCGGGTACCCCGCGTACCCGGGATCCGAGCAGTCGGGTAGTTCTTCTTTCTTTTCGGTCGAATCCCCAGGGGGATCGCTGTCCTGTGCAAGACTGACGCTCCCTGAGGACAGCCAGAACATGAACAGGACCATCGAGGCCGCGACCAGCACGGCAACCGCCCAGGCAATTCTTTCCGTTGTCATTCGGCTATGCCTCGCTTCAACCCGATGTATGTCACAGTGACCACGCCACCGACCCCTCTGCTCGGACCGTGCTTGTGCAGGCAGCCTACCACAACGATTGCAGTACATGTGTGAGTTAGTGGTTACTTCCGTGTGAACATAGGGAAGCTCTGAATAAGTCCTTGTCGGGCGCGCGCCTGTACTTCCAACCCCCTCTTGAATTCTGCGCACATCCGTGCTACTCTCTCGGCGATATGATACTGACCCCCGCGACCTGAGAGTCCCTTCCCCAACCTCTCCGTCATTCCGGCCCCCGAGCCGGAATCCAAGGGCGGGGCCGCGTCCTGCCCGCCGCGGTCCCTTCCCCCTCGATGGGCGAAGGCCAGAGCCTGCCACGCACCTGATACGCGAATGGGGGTGAAGATGCCAAACCGGGACCTCCGGCGACCTGTCTCATTCCTTTAACATCCCGTAACTCTTACGTTCAATTCCATCTCGTCAGCGTCTCAGTTCACCTCGTTTCGGTAGCGCCTCCAGCTAGGGAATGGCACAGAATGACACAAAATGACACACTTTTCGCCGAAAACCTCGCCCACGGGCTGCCTGAAGCCCTTCTACACCTGCTTTAGAGCCTGCCCCGTACTCGATACGGGGCCCGCCCAGACCCCAAAGTCAGCCGCTACTTGACCGCCCTACCACCGCCAACTATCATTCAACCAAGTATTAGCCTGTTTACAGCGTGGGTGGCGCGGTGCAACTTCAGGACTACATCAGGGAGATCGAGGACTTTCCACATGAGGGCATCCTCTACCGCGACATTACGCCCCTGCTCAAAGACGCCGCGGCGTTCAGCGCGGCCCTCTCCCGCATGGCCGACTTCTGCGAGCGCGTGCGGCCCGACGCCATCGCGAGCGTCGAGTCGCGCGGCTTCCTGTTCGCCGCGCCGCTGGCGCAGTCCCTCGCCAAGCCGCTCGTCCCGATTCGGAAGAAGGGCAAGCTACCCTACGCCACCCACACCGTGTCTTACACGCTCGAATACGGCGCCGACTCCCTGGAGGTGCACACCGACGCCTTCGCCGGTGGTCAGCGGGTGGTGATCGTGGACGACCTGCTCGCCACCGGGGGCACGCTCGCCGCGGCAGGGGAGCTGATCGAAACGGCGGGCGCGAGCGTCGCGGGCGTCGCCGTGCTCATCGAGCTTGCTGAGCTCGGCGGCAGAGACAGGCTGCGGAACTACGAGACCTACTCGATTATCGAGTACTAGCGCCCATGACTGATGCGCGCAGTCAAACCAACCACTAGAACTCTGGGAGGTGCCCTAATGACCACGGAAAACAACCTGGAGTCCCTCATATCGTCCGTAGAGCAGTCTGTGGAGGCGGGGCTGTCGTACTTCGAGGACGCCGGCGCCGAATCCAAGGTGAAGATCGAATTGTGGACGCCCCGCGAGGTTCTCGTCCACATGGTCTACTGGCACCAGGCCACCGTCGAGGGCATGGAGGCGGTCACTTCGGGCCAGACGCCCTACCGCATCTACGCCTCCACCGACGAGATGAACGCCCGGGCCGTAGGCAGGGCGTCGGGCAAAAGCATCGCCCGGCTGGCGGATGAGGCGCGCCAACTCCAGACGCGGCTTTCGGCAGCGACAAGGCAGATGTCGGATCCAGACGCGGTGATCATGGTGCGCGGCGACGGCTCGGAAGCCTCCACCGTACAGCGCCTCGAGCGCATCCGGTCGCACTGGGACGCTCACGTCGAGGAGCTCCAAAGCCAGGAAGGCCAGGAGTAGACTTCCCGCGCGGACAGCCCGCGCGGCTTGCAACCGAAACAATAAGCTGGAGAGGTGAGCTATGACCGTTGTAACTTTGGCCGGACTCTCCGGAGCCGGACCCAGATCGCTGGGGCCGTTGGTGGCGCAACGCCTGGAGGCCGATTACGTCGACCGTCTGATTCTGACAAACGTAGCGCGCCAGGTCGGCGCTACCGTGGAGGCGCTGCACGAGCGCGAGGAACGCCCACCCACCAGGGGCGAGCGGTTCTCGCGGCTGCTCCAGCGCATTCTGGAGCGGTCCGCCGTGTCGGGCGCGGGCGGCGACCCCTACTTCGGACCGGGCGTCGCCGCGTTCCTCACGGAAGAGTACGAGGACCTGCCCCAGCCCACCATCACCAAGGGCCACGAATTGGAAGACGAGGCCTACATCGAGGCGGTCCACACCGTGCTCGAGGAAATGGCCGAGGGCGGTAACACCGTGATAGTGGGAAGAGGAAGCCACGTCATCCTCAGAGACATGCCCAACGTGATGCGGGTGGGCGTGATCTCGGAGTACGAGGACAGGGTCGCCACTATCATGGAGCGCGAGCGGATAAGCCGCGACGACGCCGAACGCATCATGGCCGCCCGCGACGAGGCCCGCGCCTACTACTTCAGGCGATTCCTCGGACTGGACAACCCGGACGCGCCGGAGCTGTTCCACATGGTGGTGAACATCAGCGAGCTCAGCCTGGACTACGCCGCCGAAATGGTGGCAGCCGCGTCGATGGCGCACGCCGCCGGCCGCATGCGGTTGACTGCCAAGGCCGTAACCTGACCTCGCGCCGCGGCGGCGGAACCTACGGCGCCTTGTACTCCGCCGTGACCGCGGTGTGAAGCCCTCCACGCACGTTGTAGTCCAGAAATACCCTCATGCGCACAGGGCGGCAGCACGCCACCAGGTCGTCCAGAATGCGGTTGGCCGCGTGCTCCTGCACGATGCCCACGTCCCTGTACGAGAGCAGATAGAACTTGAGCGACTTCAGCTCGATGCAGGAGTTCGCCGGCACGTAGCTTATCCTGAGCGTCCCCTGGTCCGGCAGCCCGGTCCACGGGCAAACGGCGGTGAACTCGTCGGTGTCGATGACCACCTCCGCGTCCCGGCCCGCGTATTCGTAGTCGAACGCCATCAGACAAGCGGCTTCGATCGCCGCCTCCGTGTCCGTCCGCGCCCTGAGCTCCAGCCTCTCGTACTGTTCCCGCAATTCTTCGATGGCAGGCATTGCGACTCCTCTGGTCCTCTCTCGATCTACCCACGCGCCCCGGCCGGAATGTCCAAGGCGATGCCCCATGATACCCCCATCGGGGCCCCCAGGTGTAGCCTTATCGAGCTGTGGCATGGTCCACCCAGCGCCTCGTTATTGCCGAGGTTGTGGGGTTCCGTTCCGGTTTTCATATAATACCCCCATGAACCGGAACGACACTACACCACAGGCCGGAGCGGGCGGGCCGCCTGCACCGGCCATCGAAGTGAGGGGCCTTCGCAAATCCTACGGGCGCGTGGCAGTGCTGCGTGGCCTGGACCTCCAGGTCCCCTGGGGCGAAACCCTGGCCATACT
This sequence comes from Dehalococcoidia bacterium, assembly GCA_965217705.1. Taxonomy (GTDB): domain Bacteria; phylum Chloroflexota; class Dehalococcoidia; order Lucifugimonadales; family CATOSD01; genus CATOSD01. Next base: position 1,697,427 of record CBDCJA010000002.1, read on the forward strand.
CGGACCAAACGGCTCCGGCAAGACAACGCTAATCAAGACGCTCGCGACGCTCACACGCCCAGACAGCGGGAGCGTCCGCGTCGCCGGCTTCGAGGTGCCCCGGCACGGCAAGCTGGCGCGCGCCGCCATTGGCGTCGTGATCCATGACGCGATGCTGTACGAGCAGCTCACCGGCATGGAGAATCTCAAGCTCTTCGCTCGAATGTTCAACCTGGACGCCGTTGAGGACAGGGCGGCGAGCGCGGCCGACCGGCTCGGCATGGCCTCCAGGCTCTCGCAGCGCGTTGGCACGATGTCACACGGGATGCGCAAGCGCCTCTCGATAGCCCGGGCGCTGCTGCACGACCCTCCCATATTGCTGATGGACGAGCCTGAGAGCGGCCTCGATCAGGAGGCGCTGGCCATTCTGGAGCGCATCGTCTCCGAGAGCGCATCTTCGGACCGCACGGTCATCTTGACCACGCACAACCTCGAGCGCGGAGCGGCGCTGGCACGCCGCGCCGTCATCCTCTCGCGGGGACGCATCGCCTACGACGCTGCAGCCGGCCCACTCGGCTCGGCCGGGCTGCGGGAGCGATACGCCGAGCTGACAGGGGAGTCCGACGCTTGAGGGCCTACTGGAGGGCGGTGCTCGCCGTGGTCTGGAAGGACGCCCTGCTGGAGCTGCGCACCAAGGAGATCGCGATCTCGCTGCTGGTGTTCGCGCTGTTGGCCGTCGTAGTTTTCAACTTCGCCATAGACCCGACGCCGCGCACGGCGGCAACGGTTGGGCCGGGCATCCTGTGGGTCGCCATAGCCTTCAGCGGCGTACTGGGTCTGGGCCGTTCGTTCGCTATTGAACGCGACGGCGCCGCTATGACCGGACTGTTTCTCGCGCCTGTCGCCCGCGACGCGGTCTACTTCGGCAAGGTTTTGTCCATATTCCTGTTCATGGTCGCGGTCGAGGTCGTGGTCTTCCCCATATTCCTGGCGCTGTTCAACCTGTCGCCCGGCGACCCGTGGCTGATCCCGATTGCGCTGCTGGCCACGCTGGGAATAGCCGCGGTGGGCACGCTCTTCTCAGCCATGGCCGTGAACACCAGGTCCCGCGAGATCATGCTGCCGGTGCTCTTCCTGCCAGTGGCTCTGCCGGCCATCATCGCGGCGGTCGAGGCGACCGGCGCGGTGTTCGCCGGCGAAAGCCCGGCTCTGTGGGTACCCTTCCTCGCGGTGTTCGACGCCATTTTCCTGGTCGTCTGTCCTGCCGGCTTCAACCTCATCGTTGAAGAATAAGTGGGCCGCACGACCCTCCGGCGCGGACGCTATAAGGGCGGCTTCCCGTCCCTCGCCAAAATTGACAGCGCGGGGCCGTGCTGCTATATTTGTCCAAGCTGTAAAGGTAACAGTCAAGTCAAGTTGGCCGTCGGAAGGAACGCTGCACACGGTACATTTCCTGGCGGCATAAGACGAAAGTATGGGCGGCGGGGCAGCTCGGACGCCGATAACTGATGGGTCCTTCAAGCTCTTTCCGAAGCTGCGAACATCTCCTTGCGAATACGGGCCGCGGCTCCGTCGACTGCCCGTGGAGGTCGCCCGCTCTCAGGCTTTCCGGAGGTAGTAGTTGAGAAAGAGTGACTTTGTGGTGCGATTTGCGGGAGAGGGCGGCCAGGGCGTCGTGACCTCTGCCGAGGGTCTCGCTCAAGCTGCAACCCAAAGGGGCTACCACGCTCAGACCTTCGCCACCTTCCCCTCGCAGATAATGGGCGGTCCCACCTGGACCCAAACGCGCATAGCCAATGCCGAGGTGCTGAGCTCGGGCGACGATCTCGACGTGCTCGTAGCCTTCAACCGCGAGGCGTACGACACGCACATATCGGAGGTGCGCGAGGGCGGCGTGGTCATATACGATACCGGCGCCTTCGACCTGGAGTACACGGGCAACAGCTTCGGCATGCCCTTCGACGAGCTTGCCAGGTCCACCGGCAACAACCGGGCCGCCAACATGGTGGTCATCGGAGCGCTCGCCTACCTGGTGCAGATGCCCCAGGTCATCCTCGAGGAGTTCGTAACCAAACGCTTCACGAGAGGTCGCCCCAACGACGAGCAGATCATAAGCTCGAACATCGAGGCTCTCTCGCTGGGACGAATAGAGGCGGAGCGCAGCGGCTTCAGCCTTGGCGAACTTGCTCCGTCCATCCCTCCGGAGATAGACCAGATCCTGCTCAACGGCAACCAGGCCATCGCCTTGGGCGCGCTCACAGCGGGACTGGAGTTCTACGTCGGCTACCCCATATCGCCCGCCACGTCCATACTGGTGTGGATGGAGCAAAACCTCGTTGGGCCGGGCAGGTTCTGTTACCAGGCCAGCTCGGAGATCGAGTCAATCAACTCCATAGTCGGCGCAGGGTTCGCCGGCAAGAAGGCGATGACCGCCACCGCCGGCCCGGGATTCTCATTGATGAGCGAGGGCTTGGGGCTCGCGTGGATGGCCGAGATACCCGTTGTGGTGGCCGACATCCAGCGCGGCGGACCGGCCACCGGCCTGCCCACCAAGACGGAGCAGTCGGATCTCATGGCGGCGATGTTCCCGGCCCACGGCGACGTGAAGCTGCCCATCATCGCGCCAGGTACTGTGGAAGAGTGCTTCTACGCCGCCGTGCACGCGGTGAACTGGGCCGAGCGCTACCAGGGCCCCGTGGTGCTGCTCAGCGAGCACGCCCTGTCCGAGCGCAACCAGAACATCCCCACGCCCGACCTTAGCAAGGTGAAGGTCGAGAGCCGCAGGGTGTACGAAGGCTCCAACGGCTACAACCGCTACGACGGCTGGGAACTTTCGCCAATGCCCATCCCGGGCAACCCGGGCAGCTACGTCGCCAACGGCAGCGAGCATGACGGCATGGGCGACACGACCCACCTGCCCCAGCGCCACATCCAGATGACCAACCGCCGCTTCAACAAGATCAAGCTGCTGGAAGACGGAGACTACGAGAGCGACAACGCCGACGCCTCCATCGCACTGCTGCCGTGGGGCGGCTCGAAAGGCCCGGCTCTCGCCGCCTACAGAGAATTGTCGCGGACCGGGCACGACATAGCCTGGTACTACACCATGTTCCTCAACCCGATGCCGCCCCAGCTCTTGGAAGAGTTGAAGAGCAAGGAGCTTGTTCTCGTTCCGGAGCTCAACTTCCAGGGTCAGTTCTCGTCGATCCTCCGCTCCTACGGAGTCCGCGCCGAGTCCATAACCCAGATAACCGGGCTGCCGTTCAAGGAAAAGGACCTGGTGCGCGAAGTCGGGGAGCGAGTAGGACAGTTGCAAAAGGAGGGGGTAACCGCATGAGCGCGAAGAATCCCGAGTACGATTTCAAATGGTGCCCCGGCTGCGGCGACTTCGGCGTGCGCCGCGCGCTTGAGTCCGCGCTGTCCCAGAGGTACATCGAGACAGAGCTTCCGGCCGAAAACACGGTGATTGTGGCAGGGATAGGTTGCTCCGGCAACATGATCCACCTGCTCGAGGGCGACATGCCCTACGGCCTGCACGGCATTCACGGTAGGACCCTCCCGCTCTCCATGGGCGTGAAGATGGGCCGCCCCGACCTGAACGTGGTGATCGTGGCCGGCGACGGCGACTTCTTGGGCATCGGCCTCGAGCACATAGGGCCGCAGGCCGCGCGCAACCTGGACGTCACAGCCGTCATCATGGACAACCAGGTGTACGGGCTGACCAAAGGCCAGAGCTCTCCCACTACCGACCTGGGCACAATCACCAGCTCGACGCCGTACGGCAAGCCTGAGGAGGCGCTCGACGCTCTCAGGCTGTACCTCACTGTCGGCGCGTCCTACGTCGCATCCACCATATCCACCAAGGTCAGGGACCTTGGGGTGATGATCCAGGACGCGATGAACCACAAGGGTTTCTCGGTCGTACACGTGCAATCGCCCTGCACGACCTACAACAACACCTTCGAAGTTCTGAAGGGCAATCCCAGGAAGGGCATCGCGCCCTTGGCGTGGGACATACCCGACGACCACGACGAGACCGACCAGGCAGCGGCTTTCGAGATAGCCAGCACGCCGGGAGTGCCGGTTGGCGTGCTGTACCGTGACGAGTCGCGCATGACGTTTGACCAGCGCGCAAACGAAATGTCCGGCAAAGCCAAATCCAAGACTCCCGAGGAGTTGATCGCGTCTTACGCGATCTAACTGCCGGCAACGCAGACCACGGAGCGCAAGTCAGAGGCGCCCCGGCAAATGCTGGGGCGCTTTTTTGCGGCCCCGCGCAACCATCTTCGTGGGGCCGTGACGCCAAGGAACTGAATTTGAAACTGCTTCACCAGATGGTGGCCGAACTCGTCGGCACGTTCCTGCTCGTACTGTTCATCACCGGCGCCGTTGCGGCAGCCATGCTGACAGACTCCCAGGTCGGGCTGTGGCAGGTCGCCGCGGTCATTGGATTCGGCGTATCTCTGGCCATCTACGCCACGGCGTCCGTGTCAGGGGCGCACCTCAACCCGGCCGTCAGCCTCGCCATGGCGCTATTCCGGGGGGGCGACTACCCGGCGAGGCGGATTCCCGCGTACTGGGCCGCGCAGCTTGCCGGCGCGGTGGTCGCCGGGCTGGTGGTCCTGGCGGTGTTCGGCCCGTTTCTGGACCGCTTCGAGGCGGAACGGGGCATAACCCGCGGCGCGGAGGGCAGCGAGCGCTCCGCGATGGTGTTCGGCGAGTACTTCCCCAACCCGGCCAGCGTAGGCGTGGACGAGGCCGCCCGGTCGCTCATCTCGCCGGCCGGCGCGGCGGCGGTGGAGGCGCTCGGGACGGCCATCCTCGTCTTCATGATCTTCGCGCTCACCGACAGGCGAAACGGGCGGATCGCTCACGGCGGCATGTGGCCGTTCTTCGTGGGGTTCACCGTGGCAGTCTTGATCAGCCTGCTGGCGCCGCTCACGCAGGGCGGTTTCAACCCTGCGCGCGACTTCGGGCCGCGGCTGGTGGCCTTCTTCGCCGGCTGGGGCGGGCAGGCCATACCTGGGCCGTCCGCCGGTTTCTGGGCCTACATCGTAGGTCCCCTCGTCGGCGGGCCCGTAGGCGCTGCCATCTACCAGTGGGCCATCAGGCCTGGATTGGAGAATGGCGGAGATTAGGGGATTTCGGCGGCGCTGGTCTCGCCCCCATCCTAACCTTCCCCCATCAAGGGGGAAGGGACTCTTGGAAGGCTTTCCTCTGAAGCATACCCCTGTTAGCCCATTGAGGGAGAGGGGACTAAGCCAGCGCCTTATCCGCTGCCCTGGCGTTCGATGCGGGTGAGGATGTCGCGAATCTGGGCCAGCAGCTCGGTCGTCTCGTCCGAGCCGGCCGCCGCCTGGGCGGGCGGGGAGGCGGCTTCCCCGCCGAGCGCCATCTCTCGTTGGCGCAGAATGGCGTCGCGTAGCTCCACGGCCTCCACCACTCCCACCAAGTCGCCCTCGCTGCTGGCGTTCTGGCCCAACTGGCCCGCCGTCTCCACACGCAGCCCGCGCAGGCCGAAGAAGCGCATCAACGGTCCGTCGTGAAGGCGCACGTCCGTTATGCGGTTCAGGGGAATGGTGGCCTCTTTTCGGAAGAAGACGCCCTTGCGAATCTCGACGGCGCGCGCCGTCAGGCGCGCGGACTGCCGTCGGTACAATTCGGGGAGGTACCAGAGGCTGAATATCAGCCAGAAAGGTATCAGCAGGATGCCGGCGACGGTTATGAAGAGAAAGCCGGTTGTCAGCAGCCTGAGATAGGATATAACACGCCTATCGAAGCGCGCGTCAAGGAGCACCTCTCCGGTGGCGCCCGAATCGGACGATCCGCTGCTCATCAACCAGGGTCCTTTCGCTGGTGCGCAAACACCCAGTCCCGGCGGTGGGAAGGATGCGTCGAAGCGAGAATGTTTGCCCCGAAGGGTGGGCGGTGCGTGAGCCGCGCGGGCGGTTCACGCACCGCCGTGGGGGTTGGGCTAGTCGCCGCGGCTGGGAAGCGAGACGGTGGCGTAGCCGGGGGTCGTCTTGCCGCCCTCGTGGTTCTCCATCCAGACCTCGCACTCGACGAGGTTCTCGCCGTCGTCGGAGGACTTCTTGGTCACGCTGCCCTTTACGAACACGGGCGTGCCGGGAACGTCCATGCCCCGGTACTGGCAGCTCAGCTTCTTGAGAGTGCCGTCCTGACCGATCCAGTCGGTGACGAACTGGCCCAGGAAGGCGTTCTTCAGCGCGCCGTGCAGGATAACGTCGGGAAGGCCGTTGCCCCGGGCGAAGGTCTGGTCGTAGTGAATCTGGTAGTAGTCACCGGACGCGCCGGCGTACTTGACGAGTTGCTGCGTCGTCGGGTCCTTGCGCAGCGTGGGAATCTCCATCCCCTCCTGGACGTCCTCGAAGTAAACCTGGTCTCCCATCAGTTCCTCCTCGCGGGATAACTTTTGAAGTTCGATTGCGGGCCGGTCTCTGGACGGCGCCCGCTACGAAGGCGGGTTGTAGCTTATACCGGTGCCGCGCTGGAGCGCGACCGTCTGGCCGAACTGGTTGACGTACTTGGTCTCTCGAATCGTGAACATCATCTTGCCGAACGCCCGGGCGTTGCGCTCGTACACGTCGGCGAACTTCTGGGTAACGGTGATGGTGTCGCCGGGCCGCACAGGTACGAAGTATTCCCACTCGCTGCCACCGTCCAGGTTGGCCGAGAACGGGCTCTTGATGCTCACTTTCATGGGGCCGGACGGCGTGGAGCGCAGGAACGTTGGGGGCGCTATCAGTCCGCCGTACCGGCTCGCGCGGGCGGCCTGCTCGTCGTTGAACAGGGGGTTGTCGTCGCCTATCGCCTGGGCGAACTTGATGATCGCGCCCTTCTCTACTTCGTGGCTAACGGGGTCAGACTCCACACCAACCGCGTCGCGCATCTCCTGGGTGATGACAGAGTCCTGCTCTTGGGTCATTGAGTATCTCCTCCAGTTGGTAATGCTGACTATGACGCAAGTTTAAGCGCGAAGCCCAATGCTGTCAAGAAAGGTGCCTGGCGCCAGCCTGTTCCGGTCCAGCAGGCGTTCGGGTGGGCCGGCCTGGGCGGGCCGGTGAAGGGCCATAGGCTGTCTGTGGGCGGGATTTTTTGCGAAAAGTGTCTCATTTTGTTTCATTCTGTCTCGTCTCCTAGCTGGAAGCGCTACCGAAATGAGATGGAATGAAACGCTGACAAGACGGATTTGTACGCAAAAGTTACATTATGTGACAGAAATGAGACAGGTCGCCGGAGGTGCCAACCGGGCATCTTCACCCCCATCCCCGTATCGAGTACGGGGCAGGCTCTAACCTTCCCCCATCAAGGGGGAAGGGACTTTTGGGTCGCGGGGTCGGTCCCTCGACGCAGGAAGGTTAGCACGGATGTACGGTGGATTCAAGGAGGTGTTGTGGGTCAGCCAGTGGCGGGTGGTGTGGGTCAGGCCGAAATGCCGGAATAGTTGAAACTCCGGGCGGCTTGCTGTTACGATTTTTGTAGTGGAACCGTATGAATTGGCCGGCGCCCGGAGGGGAACCGGTCGGCGGTAAGCCGGGAGGCAGAAGTGAACAGCGTTTCCAAGTTGGGCGGCTGGTTCGGCTACTGGCGCACAGCGGCGCTGCCGACGCTCATCGGCGCGTTGGCGCTGGGTGCGGCGATCGCGGGAGCGGCCATCGTGCGCATGAGGAACGCAGAGGGCATCGACTCCATAAACTTCTTCATCGAATCGCTGTCCGGCAGCACCGGCGGTTTCGCCAACGACCTGGGCGCTCTCGCGCCGCTGGGCTTCGCGTTCGGGCTGGGCATCGCCGCGGCGTTCAACCCGTGCGGATTCGTCTTGCTGCCGGCCTACATGGGACTCTACCTGGGCAGCGGCGAAGAGTCGGATTCCGGCAATGGTGTGCTCGCCAGGCTGGGAAAGGGCGTCCTGGTAGGCGCTACGGTCACCGCGGGGTTCGTGCTGCTGTTCGGCGCGGCGGGCCTCGTAATCGGGCTGGGAGCGCGCTCGGTGGTCGCGGGGGTGCTGCCGTGGCTTGGCCTGGCGATAGGCGTCGCGCTGTGCGCGCTGGGCGCCTGGCTCGTCGGCGGGGGCAAGCTGTATTCGGACCTGGCGCAGCGCGTGGCGGACCGCCTGGGTGATCCCGGCGAGACCAACGTTCGGGGTTACTTCCTGTTCGGCGTCAGCTACGGCGTGGCCTCGCTGAGCTGCGCGCTGGGTCCATTCTTCGCCGTGATCGGGACCTCGTTCGCAGCGTCCACGCTGGCCAAGTCGTTCGGCCAGTTCCTGCTCTACGCCGCCGGCATGGGTGTGGTGATAGTGGCGCTAACGATCGGCATGTCACTGTTCAAGGAGGCGATGGGAGGAGCGTTGAGCAAGGCCATGCCCTACGTCGGGACCGTGGGATCGTGGCTGATGGTGGTCGCGGGCGCCTACATAGTCTTCTACTGGCTCACCATCGGCAGCATTATGCTCTTCTGAGCGGAGGCCTCTGGGCCTGGTCGCACGGCGGCAAAGGGGGCGGGTTTTCAAACCCGCCCCTACAGACTGGCAAGGGGGGATTGGCTGGCCTTTCACCCCCATCCCAACCTTCCCCCGTCGAGGGGGAAGGGACTCGTAGGTGCGGCGACGAGCTTCAGCCGGGGTTACGCCTCGGCTACAACGGGATTGCTGAGCACGCCGATCCCCTCGATCTCGATCTCCACCGTGTCGCCTGGGTGCAGGTTGCCCGGCTGGCCCGGCGTGCCTGTCATGATGACGTCTCCCGGCTCCAGTGTAACGACCCTGGTGACGAACTCGATGATAGTCGGGACGTCGTAGAGCAGGTCGGAGGTGTTGCTATCCTGCTCGACCTTGCCGTTGACGCGCGCCACGAGGTCGAGGTTGCCCGGGTCGAGGTCGGTGACGATGAAAGGGCCAATCGGGCTGAAGGTGTCGGACGACTTGGCGCGCCACCACTGCAGGTCGCCCCGCTGCCACTGACGCGCGCTGACGTCGTTGCCACAGGTCAGCCCCAGCACGACGCTCATGGCGTCCTCCCTGCTGACGCGCTTGCACCGTTTGCCGATGACCAGGGACAGCTCGCCCTCTTCCTGGATTGTCACGCCTTCCTCGAGCGCTTCGCGGGGGATGACGATGTCCTGGTTGGGCCCCGCGAGCGAGGACGTGGACTTGAGGAAGGGCTCGGGCACCTTGGGGGGCGTCCTGTCCCCCAGGTGGCTCTTATAGTTAAGGCCTATGGCGACTATCTTGCCCGGCACCACCGGGGCCAGCAGCCGGACCTCCGACAGTGAGTGCGTGTGGTCTGTAACCTCGTAGTCCTCCAGCGGCGACGCCGTAAGCTGCTTCACGACGTCGCCTTCCACCACGCCGTAGGCGATCTCACCGTGAGCCTCGTACCTCGCGAACTTGGTCATGGGTCCCTCCTCGGATGTGTTGCCGCAGTGCGGCGGCAGTCTCTTGGGTATCGGAATAAACCGCGGGACTAACTATATCCGAACGCAGACAACCGCGCAAAGGAGGTCAATCCAGCCACCCCTATCAAGGGGGAAGGGACTCGCCGGTGCAGCGCGCGTTTCTCACCCCCATCCCCGTATCGAGTACGGGGCAGGCTCTAACCTTCCCCCATCGAGGGGGAAGGGAATGTCGGCCACCCCGGCGCTTGTGATTTGTGCCCTAAAGGGCTATATTCGCCTTACTGATCGGTCGCGGGACAGGGCGCTCAGGCGTCTCCTCCCACGCCCTGAAAACCACATAGCCGGCACGGGCCCGCAGGAGGTGAACGCCGCATGGTAACTCCAAACACCGACAAGCACGCATGGTGGATAAAGGACAGCTACAGCAGGGAGGAGATTGATCAACTTGTCCAGTGGGGTCTGGACCACTTCTGGACGCAGAACCACCAGATGGCGGACCTGGTCGCGCCAGGCGGCTACAACATCATGGCGCGAGGCGATGGCTGCTACGTCTACGACATCGAGGGGAACCGGTACATCGACGCCATGGCGGGGCTGTTCCTGAAGAACATCGGGCACCGCCACCCGGAGGTGGCCGCCGCGGTCGCCGAGCAGATGACCACGCTCGCCTACAGCAATTCCGGCGCCTACAGCAGCATACCGGGTATTCTGCTGTCGCGTAAGCTGGCGGAGATCGCACCGGGGGACATGACGAGGTCGTTCTTCTGCGGCGGCGGCTCCGAGGCCGTGGAGATCGCCCTGAAGATGGCACGGCAGTACCAGTACATCTCGGGCAGGCCGCAGAAGACCAAGATTATCTCCCGAAGGGGCCAGTACCACGGCTCCACCAGGGGCGCCATGAGCGTGGGATCGGCGGGAAGGCGCAGCCCGGGACTGTTCGAGGCCATGACCCCACCGGGCAACATCCAGGTCGACCCGCCCTACTGCTACCGCTGCCCGTGGGGCTACCAGGACCGCGACAATGGAAACTGCTGCATGCAGAGTCCGAGGTCGCTGGAGAACATCATCAAGGGAGAGGGCGCGGACAGCGTGGCCGCCTTCATCGCGACACCGATTCCCGGCGGGTCACAGATTCCCGCCGAGGAGTACTGGCCGGAGGTGCGCGAGATATGCGACCGGCACGACGTGGTGCTGATAGCCGACGAGATCATCTGCGGATTCGGAAGGCTGGGGAGCTGGTTCGGAATGCAGCGTTTCGGCGTCCAGGCCGACATCATGACCGTGGCCAAGGCGCTAACGGGCGGCGAGCTGCCGATAGGCGGCGTGGTGGCCTCCAAGAAGGTCGCCGACGCCTTCGACAACGCCGAAGGCTCCAACTCCGCCTTCCAGCACGGAGTGACCTACGGCGGCCACCCGGCCGTCATGACCGCGGCGCTCAAGAATCTGGAGATAATTGAGCGCGACAACCTCGTCCAGAACTCCTACGACGTGGGCAACTACCTGTACGAGCGCGCCATGTCCGTGTTGCAGGAGAACCACCCGTCGGTCGGCTTCGTGGGCGGCGGCATGGGCCTGCTGATGTCCATCGAGATGGTGAAGAACCGCAGGACCAAGGAGACGTACCCGGGCGGTCCGCAGGGCGAGTATGCGAAGACGTTCACGGAGAAGCTGAGAAACAGCGGACTGGCGACCCGCGCCGGCGACTCGATCGTGCTGTCTCCGCCGCTCACGATCACGAAGGAGATCGTGGACGACATCATCGACATTCTGGACACGTCTATGGGCGAGATGGAGCGCGAGTTCCCGGTGGACGACGCCTAGTCCGATGCGGTAGCGCGGCATCTGGTGGGGGTGGGTATCGAATGCGACCTCACCCCCATCCCCGTATCGAGTACGGGGCAGGCTAGTTCCTTCCCCCGTCAAGGGGGAAGGAACTAGCACATCCTGACCTACCTGCCGCGAATGCGGTCCCACCAGCCGCCGCCCTCTTCTTCGACCGCGCGGCCGCGCCATCGCTTCTCGGCGCGGTTGCCGGGCCGCATGAAGAACATGGCGTAAGCGACTATGAACAGCAGCAGGCCCACCAGTCCCATTATGGGGCCGGCGCGCAACACGAGGGCCAGCAGCAGCACGACCACAGCCGCGATCATCACCCGGCCGGGCGTAATGGCCCACGTGCGGCCGCCCAGCGCCTTTCCGGCGTACATCCAGATGAGCTGTCGGAAGCTGGGCCCGCGGCGATGGGCCATTCCGCGGCCCTGCGGCACGCCAGCCTGTTCGAGAATCTCTTCTACTTCTTTCTTGTACTTCTCCGGCATCCTCCACCTCTCAATCCCGGCCCATCGTTCGTTGGGCCAGCGTACTTGCCCTAACTATACGCCAAAAGCGCCACTCCCTGAGGATGGTTCTCCGCCTGCTCGCGCCGCCGGTCCGAAGAAAGCGTAGCGGGCCGGTGGCGGAGTATGCATCAGACAAATCCCTCATGCGGGACCTGACGAAATCCTATCCAACGCCAAAGCACTCTGTCAAGCATCGGCGACCGGCCCGCACGCCGCCACATCCGACCGCAGGGGCCGCGTTTGGGGAGTCCGCGTTGACAACTCCCCTACCCGCCGGTAGCATCCGGGCGACCGGCTCAATCCACGCCTGAGAGGGGCGCAGATGTCCCACTTCGACCTTTGCTGCTTTACGTGCGGCACCACGCACCCCGCCGACATGTACTCGCTGGCCTGCAAGCGCTGCGGGGGTCCGCTCGACGTGCGTTACACGGCACCGCCGGACCGCGACGCCGGAGACGGGCCGCCCATGCCTTACCACGACCCGGCCGCGGCCGTTACGCTCGGAGAGGGCGGCACACCCTGTGTCGAGCTGCGCTCGGTAGCCGCGCTGTTGGGCGTGCGACGTGTCTATGGCAAGGCGGAGTACCAGAATCCGACGGGCTCGTTCAAGGACAGGGGCACCGCCGCGATGGTCTCGGTGGCCGCGGAACTGGGCGTGACCTCGGTGGTGGAGGACTCGTCGGGCAACGCAGGCGCTTCGCTGGCGGCCTACGCGGCGAGGGCGCGCATCGAGGCGCACGTGTTCGCGCCGGCGGACGCGCCCGCGGCCAAGCTGATCCAGATCCGCGTGTTCGGCGCGCATACGCACCTGATAGAGGGGCCGCGCCAGGCGGCGGCGGACGCGGCCGTCGCATACTGCGAGGCGCGGGGGATGGTCTACGCCTCGCACAACCTCAGCCCGTACTTTCTCGAAGGCACCAAGACGTTCGCGTACGAGGCGGCGCGCCAGCTGGTAGACGACCCGCCCCAGCACCTGGTGGCGCCAGTGGGCAACGGGTCGCTGGCGACAGGGCCGTGGAAGGGTTACAGCGAACTGGCTGACGCTGGACTTATCGGGCACAGGCCGCGCGTCCACGCCGTGCAGGCGCGGGCTGTCATGCCCATCGCCGCCGCCTACGAGGGCAGCGCGTGGTCTCCTGCCGATGCCGGGCGCACAATCGCGGGCGGCATATCCGTCGCGGCGCCGCCGCGCAAGGCGCAGGTGCTCGACGTGCTTCGGCAGTCGGGAGGTGAGGCGCTGGCCGTGGGCGACGACGACATCGCGCGGTGGCAGCGTCTTCTCGCCGAGGAGGAGGGCATCTACGCCGAGCCGACCTCGGCGGCGGCGTTCGCCGGACTTCAGCACCTCGTTGAGCGCGGAGTGGTGGGCGCGGGCGATTGCGTGCTGGTCGCCATCACGGGCAGCGGCCTGAAGGACACGCCGCCCGCCTAGCGCTTTCCGCGCCGCCTGTTGCTCTTCATGTTGGCCCTGGACTGCTCGTAGTAGCGGATGTATTCCTGGGCCGGAGTGCGGGAAATGACCTCGCCTATCAGGTCGAGCGGCAGGTCGTCCACCCGCTTGAAGCGCACACAAGACTTGCCCATGTTAAGCTTCTTGCCACGCGCGGCGAACTGCTCCTTGAACCACTCCTCGGTTACCTCGTCGCCGTACACATTCATCAAGTACAGCGACATGTAGTTCTTCTGATTGCCCAGCGAGGCGTAGGCCAGCGGATGGCCGTTGTAGGTCTCGGGATAGACCTCGAGGGGGATGGCCCACCCGATCATGCCGTAGAGCATCATCTCCCGGTAGCCGTCCGGCAGGTTGTCGAGTACCACCTGGCGCACCGCCTGCATCGACTCCCGGCGATCGTCGGGCAGCTCGTCGAGGTAGTCCTGCACCGTTTGCGCTTCGCTCTTGACCATCGATCCCTCCTGGTATCACAGTGTAGCCGGCCCAGTGTAGGAAACACGCGAAGTTGGACGCAAGCGTGAGACGGTGCATTCGTGGGCTGTCCCCCATCACCGGGTTCGCATATAATCCGAGTAGATACCTTAACGCGAGGCTTCGCGAGGCGCCCGGCCCGCGCCTGGTCGCTCGCGAAGCCCGCCGGAGCTGGTGGCTTGAGATACAGGACGCTCGGCAACACTGAACTCGAACTGTCGGAGGTCGGATTCGGCCTCTGGACGCTTGCGTCCGGAGGTGGGCCGTTCGTGAGCGAGGAAGAGGCCGTCAGCCTGCTGGTCAGGGCGTTCGACCTGGGCATCACCTTCTACGACACCGCCGACACCTATGGTGACGGATACGGCGAGAGCGTGCTGTCGAGGGCGCTGAGGCGCCAGCGCCACGACATCGTAATCGCGACGAAGGTCGGCTATGACATGTACACCAAGGTCCTGGACCCCACTCCCAGGCCGCGCGAGCAGAACTTCAGCCCCCGCTACGTCCGCTACGCCTGCGAGCAGAGTCTGCGGAGGCTTAACACCGACTACATAGACCTGTACCAGCTTCACAACCCTACCATGTACCAGTTGGAGGACGACGAGCTGTTCGACACGCTGGACAACCTGGTACGGGAGGGCAAGATAAGGTACTACGGTTTCGCCCCGGAGCCGGGCGTGCCGTGGGACGAGGAGGCAGAGGCTGCCATGCAGGAGCGGAGTGGGCGCGCGCTGCAACTGGTGTACAACATGCTGGAGCAGCGACCCGCACGCGACTTGTTCCCCATCGCGGGTGAGACGAACACCGGACTCATAGCCAGGGAGCCGCACGCACGGGGCGCGCTGGCAGCGGCCCGCACGTCGCAGGACGCGACGGAGGAGCGCGAGGGCGACCTGGAGCACGGCGCGCCGATGCCCGGCGCGGGCGAGCTTGGCAGACTGGGCTTCTTGACCAGCAACCTCGATCTGACGATGGGCCAGCTGGCTGTCAGGTTCGTTCTGGCGGAGCCGCTGGTGGCGTCGGCGCTGCCAAACGTCGCCGCCGCTGAGCAGCTGGAGGAGTTCGCCGCCGCGTCGGACGGCGAGGACATTCCGGAGGAGTTCCTGGAGCGGCTGAGAGAGCTGTACGACGAGGGCGGCCTGCCGGACGCGCATGGGCCGCTGAGCGGCGCGGCTGCCTGAGATACGGCGCTTTCAGTCTCGGTCGGCGGGCCTGTTCGCGGAGTTTCGCCGCGGCCGTCCACCCTGCGACTCGCCATCGAACCGGCCGGGGCCTTGCGATGGCCGGCGGTCGGCGGGCCTGCCCCCACTGCGGTTGCCGCGATTGCGTCTCCTGGGCAGCAGCCGCCTCATCTCGCCTTCAATCAGGCGGAAGTCCCTTTGCGGCAGCAGGTGCAGCACGTCGAAGAACGCCAGGGGCCAGTCCTCGGGAGCCCATCGCTTCACGTACTCAAGCCTGGGGCCGAGCACCAGCGCGTCGATGAAGTCATTCTCCTTCAGCACGATGTCGGGGGTCAACCCCACGCTGTAGCGGCGGTTCATCATCGAGCCGTTGGGTTTCCAGATGCCCCGGTCATTCTCGAAGCAGGGGGACGTGACGGTGGCGGTGGCTACCCACTTGCGCAGGTCTTTCACGTAGAACAGAAAGCGGTCGTTCGGCTGCATCCTTTCGGCGCGGCGGCGGTACTTGGCGCCGAAGGCGTACTCGCTGAAACCAATCTCCCTGGCGACCTCGTAGTTCTCCAGGGTCTCGACTATCATCCAGAAGTTCTTTCCCATTGGCGTGTACCCCGTCCGGGTGGAACCGTCCCGCCACGAGCGCGGGCCGCTCGCACGGGCAGGTTGGTGTTCCGGCCATTGTACCACTAAATCCGCGGCGGCAAACTCAGCGCGCCTCGCGGAGCACGTTGTACAGGTGCAGGTAGAGTTTGAACGCCTCCCTCGCGAACACTGCGGGGCTCGCGGATCGTGTTGGATCGACGTGGCGAAAGAACGAGAACTCGGTGTAGTAGAGGTTTCCGCCGGCGCGCATGGCATCCGCCATACGCCTCGACTCCTCGGACGGCACCATTTCATCCTGCCTGTCGTGCATGATCAGGGTGCGCGCACTGAGCCGCTCTATGCCTTCGCTTGGGGAGATGGCGGCGAGATGCGCAAGCGTCCGCTCGGGGAGCTGCGCCAACAGCACTTCAGCCTCCTCGAGCGTGGGGCCCGAAAGCAAGGCGGACACCGCGCGAGCCTCCGGCGAGAGCGCTTCTTCGTCCACGACCGCGTCCGGGGGCCCGCCCTCGAACCTGGCCGAGAGCAACGCTCTCTCGTCGGGGTCCGGCACCGCCTCCACCAGGTGCGAGGTCACCACCTCCACGCTCAGCAGGTTGGGCTCCCACGCCGCGGAGTCGTCGCCGTAGAAGCGGCTCTCTGCCACCACGGACTTGACCAGGTCCCTCGCGTCGTAGTACCCGCCGAAGAAGTTCACAAACTGCACCTCGTCGCGTATACGCTCGTCCTGGGCCGCGACCGCGGCCAGCGACGCGCCAACGCAGAATCCTCCCATGCCCAGCCTGTCGGGGTCCACCTCCTTCAGGGTCTGCATGTAGCGGAACGCCGCTACCAGGTTTTCCACCTCCTCAACCGCGACGCGCTTCTGGGTCATCCTGTCCGACCAGGGAATCATCACGACCAGTCCGGCTCGCGCGAGGCCCTTGGCCAGGTTCACGACGCGCTCATCGTCCTTGCCTGCCGGGTTGACGCCCAGGAAGAGCAGCACCGCGCCATGCCTGCCGCCGCCGGCGGGCACGTACAGATCAGCATTCTCCTCACTGCCGCCGCTCGTGTAGACCACCGGCCGCCGCGTGGGTTCGCCGACGAACCACTGCTGCGGCTTGACGGGAATCGCAGGCAGAAGCTGCGGGACCAGTAGCAGCGTGTGGGACGCGGTGCGCACCTGGGGCGTGGCAGTGAGCGCGACGCCGAGCGCGACCAGCCAACCCAGCGCTATCAGCTTCAGCAGGCGGGAGCGGCGAGGCAGCATGCCGTCGGACTCCTTTCGGGCAGAGAGGCCACGCCATCAGCCGGGGAGCGAGCGGCACAGGGCCGCGTCAGCCCGCGCGTCATATGGCGGAACGGCGTCCGGCCCAGCTTTGACAGGTCTCAGAAGTCGATGTTAACCTAGCTCCATTCACTATACTACAGCTTTTCGATGCTTTGTCCGCAACCAGGGGCGGGCGAGGGAAGTGTCGCTGCTGCGCCGGTGATCAATGGTGTGACATGGCCGTGGTCAAGACACTTGGGCGTTTGGTGGGCGGGGCGTTGCTCGCCACCGGCGGCTGGAGGCTGGGAGAGTACATAAGCGCCACCTGGGGGCCGGAGTACTACGTTCACTGGGTGTTCGGGCTGGCCATCTTCGGTGGGCTGCTGGGCATCGCGGCCACGCCATACGTGGGCAGCAGGCTGGCGGGCGTGTTGGCTTCCCAGGCCGAGGGCGTGCCAACCTCTCGGCTCGTCTCGGGAGTCGCCGGCGTGGCGATCGGGCTGCTGCTTGCGCTGCTGCTTGCCATACCACTGGCACGGCTTCCCGGCTGGTTCGGCATTGCGCTGCCCGCCGCTCTCTCGATGCTGTTCGCCTACCTCGGCGGCGCCTTCATGCTTTCCCCCAGGCGCGATCTATTCCAGGGCTTCTTTCCCCACGGTTCAACCGGAGTCTCGATCAACGGCAACTCGCCCGCCTCTCCGAAGATACTTCTCGACACCAGCGCGATCATCGATGGGCGCATAGCCGACATAAGCCACACCGGATTCGTTCTGGGCTGCCTTGTGGTGCCGAACTTCGTGCTGAACGAGCTCCAGCGCGTTGCAGACTCCAGCGACGGACTGCGCCGCAGCCGGGGCAGGCGCGGGCTCGAGGTGCTAAACAAGCTGCGGGACGGCAGCGGCGTCGAGATCGAGATTATGGACGCCGGGGAGGACGACGGCCAGCAGGTCGACAGCCGTCTGGTGGAGCTGGCGAAGAGCCTAAACGCCTCGATCATAACCACGGACTTCAATCTCAACCGCGTGGCGCAGTTCCACGGGGTGACGGTGCTCAACATCAACGAGCTCGCCACCTCGCTGCGGCCCGCGTTCCTGCCAGGCGAGATCTCCACCGTCACGGTGTTGCAGGACGGCCGGGAAGAGGGCCAGGGCGTGGGATTCCTGGAGGACGGCACCATGATGGTCGTCGAGGGCGGCGCGGAGTACAAGGGCAGCGATCTGGACGTCGTGATAACGCGCGTGCTCCAGACGTCGTCCGGATGCATCGTATTCGCAAGGCCACGGAGAGCTTGAGGGTGTCCCGGGGCGGCCCGAACGAACGTGGCGGCAGCATTCCGACGGCGTCGGCCATCGTGGTCGCGGCCGGGCGCGGCGTCCGCATGGGCGGGGCGGACAAGATCTTCGACCCGCTTCCTGGCGCGCGGGACAAGCCGGCCCTGGCGTACAGCGTCGAGGTGCTGGAGGCGAGCCCCCACGTGGACGCGATTGTCCTGGTCGTCTCGGCGGACAGGGTGTCCCGGTGCGAAACGCTGGCGGGCGAACGCGGCTGGAGCAAAGTCGCCGGCGTGTGGCCCGGCGGCGCCCGGAGGCAGGACTCGGTGACCGCCGGACTGAGCCGGCTGCCAGACGCCGAGTGGGTTGTCGTCCACGACGGCGCTCGCCCGTTCCTCACCGCCGAGATGCTCGTCCGCGGCCTGTGCGCGGCGCGGCAAACGGGGGCCTCCGCCGCCGCCGTGCCGGTCACGGACACCATCAAGAGGGTGGACCCGGACGGCTTTTCGGCGGGCACGCTCGACAGGGAGCGCCTGCGCAGCGTGCAGACTCCACAGGTGTTCCGCCGCGAGCTGCTCGCCGAGGCCCACGCCCATGCGGACGGTCTCTTCACTGATGACGCCGCGATGGTCGAGGACGTGGGCGGCAGAGTGCGCCTGTTCGAGGGCGCGCGAGACAACATCAAGCTCACCACGCCAGAGGACTACGCAGTGGCCGAAGCGATTCTGGCCCGTAGGTCGGCGACGGCCGGCGGCGCATGAAGATGCGCACCGGCATAGGCGTGGATGTCCACCCCCTGGCGAAGGGACGCAGGCTGGTGCTCGGGGGAGTGGAGGTGCCCTACCGCCTGGGGCTGGATGGCCACAGCGACGGCGACGTGCTCGCCCACGCCGTCATAGACGCAATGCTCGGCGCGGCGGGACTGGGGGACATCGGCGACCACTTTCCGCCCGGCGACCCGCGATTCAAGGGAATCGAGAGCCTGGAATTGGTGGCCCGGACCGTTGCCATCCTGGCCGCCAGACGTTGGCGCGCCACCTATGTAGATGCTACAATTGTGGCTCAGCGCCCCAAGCTCAAACCCCACCTCAGCAGGATGAGCGCGAGGCTCGCCTCGGCGCTCGGGGTGTCCTGCGAGGATGTAAACGTCAAGGCCACGACCACCGACGGGCTGGGATTCGCAGGCCGGTCAGAGGGAATCGCCGGCCTCGCCGTGGCCACCGTCGAAAAGATAGTATGAGACTGTACAACACCCTGTCCGGCACCAGGGAAGAGTTCGCCACCGCAGACGGCAAAGTCAGAATGTACGTCTGCGGCATCACGCCATACTCGGCCTCGCATCTCGGCCACGCCATGTCGTCCGTCGCGTTCGACGTGGTGCGGCGCTACCTCGAATTCCTGGAATTCGAGGTGCTCCACGTCCAGAACTTCACAGACGTGGACGACAAGATGATACAGGCCGCCGCCGAGAACGGCACTTCCATGAGCGAGCTCGCCGAGGCCAACATCGAAGCGTACCTCGATGAGATGGACGCGCTGGGCGTGCTCCGCGCACACAACTACCCGCGCGCTACGGGCGAGATAGACAAGATCATCGAGATGATCCAGGGGCTCGAAGGGAAGGGTTTCGCCTACGCCGTGGACGGCGACGTCTACTTTCGGGTAAGCTCCGACGCCGACTACGGCAAGCTGAGCCGCAGAAGCCTGGACAGCCTGATGGCCGGCGCGAGGGTCGAGATCGACGAGTCCAAAGAGAACGCAATGGACTTCGCTCTCTGGAAGGCGCAGAAGCCGGGAGAACCGTACTGGGACAGCCCCTGGGGACCCGGCAGACCCGGATGGCACATCGAGTGCAGCGCCATGTCGCTCGCGTACCTTGGCGAACGGGTCGACATCCACGGCGGCGGCCAGGACCTGGTCTTCCCGCACCACGAGAACGAGATCGCGCAATCAGAGTCCTTCACCGAGCGCGAGCCATTTGCCCGGTTCTGGCTGCACAACGGGCTGCTGCGGCTGGGCGAAGACAAGATGAGCAAGTCGCAGGGCAACATCATCTCGATACGGGAGGCGCTGGGCAGTTACAGAGGCGACGCGCTGCGGCTGTTCATCCTCAGCTCGCACTACCGCAGCCCTTTGGTGTACAACGATGGCGCCGTGGCGGCCCAGGAGCGCGCGCTGGAGCGGCTACGCAACGCGATTGCCCTGGAGGGCGGCGCGGGCGGCGAGGCCGTCGACGCGGCTCCCTTCCGCGAGCGCTTCGTCGAGGCCATGGACGACGACCTGAACACGCCCAGGGCGCTTGCCGCCCTTTTCGACCTGGCAAGGTCTATCAACCGCGGGCACGAGGAGGGCGCGGACATATCGGACGCGCAGTCCGAGCTGCGCGAACTCGCGGGTCTCCTCGGCCTGACGATGAGCGCCCCGGAACGAGGCGGGGGCGCGGATGTCGAGCGGTACGTCGAGTTGCTGATAGAGGTGCGCTCCGCGCTTCGCGAGGCCAGGCAGTACGCCCTCGCGGACCAGATCCGCGACGGTCTCTCCGAGCTGGGAGTGACTCTCGAAGACAAGCCGCAGGGCACCACCTGGCGCGCCGGCCGACCGTAGCCGGCACGCACGTGAAGACACCCCGGTGAACACCGGCCTGCTTCGGGATCTGACTCGCCTGCTCGGCTCCGGCAACGTCTCCACCGACGGGAGGCACCTCGACGACTACGCCGGCGACGCCCTGGGCGACTACCGCGCGTTCGGTGCTGTGCACCGGCTGGACGCCCGGCCCGAGGCGGTCGCCTGGCCCACCACCACCAAAGACGTTTCCCGCGTGCTCAGGCTCGCCAACCGCCTGGACGTGCCTGTGGTGCCATACGGCGGCGGCACGGGGGTTATGGGCGCCGCCGTTTCGAATGACGACTGCATAGTGCTGAACCTCCAGCGCATGGACCGCGTCTGCCGCGTGAGCCGACGCGACATGACCATCCGCGCGCAGGCGGGCGTCGTACTGGAGTCAGCCGCCGCGGCGCTGCGCTCCGAGGGACTGCTGCTGGGCCACGACCCTTGGAGCCGCCCAATAGCCACGGTGGGCGGCGCGCTTTCCACAAACGGGGTGGGCTACACCGCGGCAAAGTACGGGCCGATGGGCGACCAAGCGATGGGTCTGGAAGCGGTGCTCCCCGACGGCGAGATCGTGCGCACCCAGGAGGTGCCCAAGCGCTCCTACGGACCGTCGCTCGCGCACCTGCTCATTGGCACCGAGGGCACGCTGGGCGTCATCACCGAGGCGACGCTGCGTGCCTTCCCGCTGCCCGAACGGCGCATACTGCGCGCCATAGAGTTCCCCAGCTTCGAGGCCGGATTCGAGGCGGTCGTGGCCATGTACGCCGAGGGTGTCCAGCCCGCCATGCTGGATTACGGCGAGGAGCTTTGGCGCGACGGCGAGTCCGTGGAGTCAGACGCTACTGTGTACCTTGCGTTCGAGGGTTTTGCGGAGGAAGCCGAGGCGCACGACGGCAGGGCCGTGAAGATTTGCGAGTCTATGGGCGGGCGCCCTGCCATCGAGGGCGAGGCCGAGCACTTTTGGCGCACGCGCCACGCACCGGGCGAGCGATATCTTCGGCAGGTGCTGCAGAGCGGCGACGTCGCCGGCGCCAGGCGGGCCCGCAGCGAGTATCGCATGGAGTACCTGCACGTCGCGCTGCCCGTGTCCAGAGTGCTCGAGTACCGCCGCCGCTGCCAGGATCTGTTGCGGGAAAGGCGGGCCATTGTGAGGGAGTGGTCGCTGTGGGCGCGCCCGGAGATGCTGTCGTTCCTGTTCCTGGAAGAGGATGACGGCGGCGGGCAGACCTCCGCGGACATGGCCGAAGTCGTTGACAGAACGCTAACTCTCGCGCAGGATATGGGCGGCACGATGGAGTATTGCCACGGCGTGGGCGTGAAGCTCGCCCACCTGATGGAGCGCGAGCTGGGCGCGGGCATGAGCGCCGCGCAAAAGATCAAGCGCGCCCTGGACCCGCGAAACATCCTGAACCCGGGCAAGCAGCTGGGCTAGGCGGCGGCCCTGAGAACCCGATTCGATCTAAAGGCAACGGCAGCGCAGGAGGCTAGCACATGCTGATAACCACCACCTACGAAATCGAGGGCAAGCGCATAGTTAGCGTTCTGGGCATGGTGCGGGGCAACACCGTGCGCGCCCGCGCGATTGGCCGCGACATAATGGGCCGGCCTGCGCAGCATCGCGGGCGGCGAAATTCCCGAGTACACCAACCTCATGTCGCAGGCCCGCGACGAAGCGGTCGAGCGCATGACCAGATCGGCGGAGCAGCAGGGCGCGAACGCCGTTGTCGGCACTCGGTTCACGACCTCCGGCATCATGAACGGCGCGTCCGAGATACTCGCCTACGGCACCGCGGTGGTGGTCGAGTAGGCTTCGCGCGACACTGCGAACCAGTACGGACGGCACAACGCCGCGCAGTTGGCACCCCAGAGGGAGATCCCCTAAATTCGCCAGCTGCACGCCTCACACAAGCAATGGCTGCTAGTCCGAATGATGTGTTTCAGTCCATCAGGAGGATGGTTCGGCGAGCGTCGATCGAATTTGGGGAGTATTCTCCTCAAGAACTTGTCATCATCGCGTTCGTAGTATCTGAAGACAGCGTAAGCGCAAAAGTCGGCAAACTGCAACAGTCTTGTGTCGGCGGACTGGCTAAAGTAGGGATGTCAACGATGTTTCCAATGTAGCCGTGCGTGGTTCCCTGCCGCCTGAAATCTGAGATGTAGGTTCTATACCTGTTCTCCGTGCTCTGCGATCTGTCAATCACCAGCAAAGCCTTTTGTGGATTCCCTTGGTTGTTCAACCTAACGAGGAAAGTGTTAACCCGTTGAACGACGTCTTCAAGGGTTGCGCGAAGTGCCTGCTCAGGGTCGATTACAGAGGAAATATGCATTGCGGTTGCGAACAGAACAAGGCCAGGGTAGGGAGTTTGTGCGATCACCTCATATACGTCCTCGAGAATTCGCTGCCCATCTTGCTCACCAATCTTACGGAAGTGGTCACGCCCATTGTTTACATCTACGGCGTGAAATCGCAAAGGAACTGAGATGTCAGGAAAGTACCTCCCCTGAACTTCAACTAGCTTTCTTCTCAAGCCTTCAATCTGGCCTTCGTGAACCGCCATTCCCCGAGAATGAAATGGTTCTGGTTGTTGTTCCAGCCATTGGGATCGCCGGACTCGTCAAGGTAGACGACATACATTGTGAGCTCTAGCGAGCCTCTCCAACATAAAGGCAACCGGGCGTGTTGTCCACGACAGGTCGAAGGCGTCGACCTTCCCGATTGCGTGACCTCAGTCTAGCATTTGTGAAGGATTCGGTCAATCCCGACGTGTGTTAGTTGGCGCAAATGGTTGTGCCTGAACTGAAGTCGAACACATCTGGCGGTCGTCCCCGGAGGCGTCCCGGATCAGGACTGCAGGCGCTCCAGCTTCCCCACCAGCTCGGTGACCAGCGCGAGGCCATTCTCGACCATCTCTCGAGGCAACCAGCCCTCATAGAAGTTGATGTGGAGAGAGCTGGCGGCGTGGAAGAGCGCACGAAGTTGTTCGTCGTCCGACTCGTCCGATAGCCGATCGATCGCCCTGTAGAGCTCGACGTGGGCGTTGTGGCGCCAATCGCGGGACTCAGCCGCGGCCTTCACCATCTGCGCGGCGGCGCCCCATCCCTTCTCGGACGCCTGCGCCAGGTCGCCCTCGTCCAGGTACTTCCAGGCTTTCGCCATGAAATCACGGCCAGTAGCGTTGTGGTACGTGACGCGCTCTTGAGATGCCACTTAACTTTGCTCCGGGTCCGGCGGTCCCGCCGGGGCGTTCGAGTTTACTGGTTTATGGTAGCACACCCGGACCCTGGCGCCGACGCCCGCGCCGAATTGTCGCGCGGCGCTGCCGCCGCGGACGGCGATCTCCACTGTGCCGTGGCTGCCAACTATCGCCAGCATCCCGTCCGCCTCTTCGTATGAGCGGCTGAGGCCCTCGACGCGCAGGCCTTCCATCTCCACCACAACGCCGCCGGCACTGACATCGTCGAGCGCGATGTTGCTGATGAGATTGCCATAGCGATCCACATGGACTACGCGGCCCTCGATTTCGCCATTGTTTTGGACAGGTGGCGGCAAGTTCAGCCAGACCACATCGGCTACCGGCGGTCCGAACTCCTCAGGCGGCACTCCCACCGACAAGTACGCCGCGGCGGGCGCGAACACGTCCCGTCCGTGGAACGTGTAGCTCACCTCCGGCAGGCGGTAGCGGGGATCGGCCAGCTCGAAGGCGCGGCAATCCTGTGGCAATGGAGCGCGAACCGGCGATAGCCACTCGGCGCGCGGATCGTGGGTCGAGCCGTACCGCGCCAGTGCGTGCGTGAGAAGACCGTTGTCGGGCGCCACGTAGGCGGCGTCGGGCGTGACCACCAGCAGCGGCTTGCGCCTGCCGCCCACGCCGGGGTCCACGACAGCCAGGTGCACGGCGCCGGCGGGGAAGTGGCGGACCGCCCCGGCCAGCACGAACGCGCCGTGGGGCACGTTTTGGGGCGGCACCTCGTGAGACACGTCCACCAGAGTCAACCCGGGGCTAATACCCAGCATGACGCCCTTCATAGCGGCGACGTAACCATCCGCTGTGCCGAAGTCGGTTGTGAGGGTCGTTATAGGCGGAGCCGCTAGTCCGGCGTCGGCCACCTCACGTTATCCCCAGTATGTTCAGAATCCTGGGGCTTGCGCTCACGATGGAGATGAGAATGAACACAACCACCAGGGCTATGGTGAACTGGAAAAGCGTGCGCTCGATGCCGCGGCGCGTGCGGAAAGAGCCTTCGGCGGAGCCGAAGAGACCCGTTCCCTGCCCGCGCACCTGCACCAGGATGACCACGGTCAGCAGTATCGATAGCAATATCTGGATGATGTTGAGCGCCGTCATTTAGCCTCTCGCCATGCCGCTAGGAATTGTCATTGTAAAGCTCAATTATACTGCGCGCCAGGTTCGCAGAGTCGTGGCCCACCGGGTGCGCCGTGTCGATCACGTCGCGGAACACTATCTTCGCGTGGCGCACTGGACGTCCGTCGCTGACCACGGTTTCGCCCAGAAAGCGGTCGCCGAAGTCGATGGGCCTGCTGTTGGCGATTACATAGTCGACGATGGCGTCGAGTGTGTGGGCCTGGATGGCCTCAAGGTGGTCCTCCACGCAGTAGCCGTCGGTCTCGCCTTTCTGGGTAGCCACGTTGCAGACGTATATCTTGAGGGCTTTGGACTGATTCAACGCTTCGGCAATGCCCCCCACCAGCAGGTTGGGCAGTACGCTGGTGTACAGGCTGCCGGGGCCCAGGACCACAACGTCGCTATCGCGTATCGCGTCCACGGCGTTCAGTGAGGCGCGCGCGTCGGCCGGCTCGATCATCAGCCGCTCGACCGCGCCAGTGCTCTCCCCTATCTGCGACTCGCCGTGAACCACGGCGCCATCCTTCAGCTCCGCAGACAGCGTTAGGCTTGCCGCCGTAGACGGTATGATGTCGCCGCGAACAGCTAGCACCTTGCTGGAGTGGCTGAGCGCCTCTTCGAAGTTCTGGGTTATGTCGGTCATGGCCACGATGAACAGGTTGCCGAAACTGTGGCCCCGCAGGCCGTTGCCCCTGTCGAATCTGTACTGGAACAGCTCCCTGACGAGCGGCTCGGAGTCCGAGAGAGCGACCAGGCAGTTACGGAAGTCGCCTGGGGGCGGCACGCCCAGCTCCTCCCGCAGTCGCCCTGAGCTGCCGCCGTTGTCCCCGACGGACACGATCGCGGTGAGGTTGTCGGTGTGCGCCTTCATGCCCCTGAGCAGCCGCGAAAGGCCGGTACCGCCCCCGATGACGACAATGCGCGGCCCCTTCTCCCTCGAGCGCCGCGTGTAGATCGTGTCCGCAAGTCCGTCAATGGTCTTGGACGCGAGCACGAGGGGCCCCACCGAACGGTAGAGGCCGTACACCCCCAGCGCTAAGACCGCTATACCCAGCACGAGCATGAACACGCCCTCCAGGTATAGCGGCAGAAAGTCGGGGAAACCAAGTGAAAAGAGCTTGCGCATCAGGAACGCCAGCCCGATGGAGCACAGGGAGATGCCAGTCGCTCCGAGCAGCAGCCATCGCTTGACGCTCAGGCCGGGGTACAGGAGCTTCAGCACCGCGTGGCGCGGAGACGGCGGCCACGAGGCCGCGCCTACCCCGGCCGACACCGGACGGCGGTCGAATGGGGACGCATCGTCTGCGCCGCTCATACTCTCTCACGTTTCAGCGCGTCAAGCCGGCGATTAAGCTCATCCGACGCCAGCTGGGGATTGGCCCTGCCCTTCGTTATCCGCATGACCTGGCCGACCAGATAGCGCATGACCGTTTCCTTGCCGCCCAGGTACTCCTCCACCGGCTTCGGGTTGGCGCTGATGGCCTCGGCCACCGCAAGCCCAATGGCGTCGGTGTCGCTGATCTGGCTCGTGCCGGACTCCTCGGCGATCCGCTGAGGCGAAGTTCCGGTGGAGTACATCTGCTCGAACACGTCCTTCGCCATGCTGGACGACAGTACGCCGGAGTCTACCAGTCCCACCAGCTCGGCGATCTGCGCCGGCCGCACCTTCACATCCACCAGGGACTCGCCGGACAGGTTCATCAGCCTGAGCAGCTCGCCCGAAATCCAGTTGGCCACCGGCTTGGCGAGTTCCGCGCGGGACGGCGAGCCGAGGGCGGATTCGAAGTAGTCGGCCATCTCCCTGGACACCGTCAACAGGCCTGCGTCGTAGGCCGAGAGACCGTACTGCTCCACGAAGCGCCGCTCGCGCACGTGAGGAAGCTCGGGCAGCCGCCCACGGACATTCTCGACCCAGGCAGGGTCGATCTGCAGCGGCGGCAGGTCCGGCTCGGGGAAGTAACGGTAGTCGGAGGCGTACTCCTTGCTACGTTGCGAAAGCGTCTCTTCCCTTTCGTCGTTCCAGCCGCGAGTCTCCTGCTCGATGCGGCCGCCGCGCTCCAGCACGGATGCCTGCCGCTCCGTCTCGAATTCGAGCGCGCGGTAGACCGAGCGGAAGCTGTTCATGTTCTTGACCTCGACCTTGGGGCCGAGCTCGGAAGCGCCCCTGGGCCGCGTGCTTATGTTGGCGTCACAGCGGAAGCTGCCTTCCTCCATGTTGGCGCTGCTAACGCCTATGTAACGAAGAATCGAGTGCAGCCGCGTTAGGTAGGCCTTAGCCTCCTCCGGGGAGCGCATGTCCGGCTCGCTCACAACTTCCATGAGCGGAACGCCCGCGCGGTTCACGTCCAGCAGGCTGTAGCCTTCTCCGAAAGGTTCGCTGCGGTGCATCAGCTTGGCGACGTCTTCCTCCAGGTGCACGCGCGTGATCCCGACACACTTGCCCTGGCCGCTCACGTCGATTTCCAGGCCGCCGTCGAGAGCGATTGGCATGTCGTACTGGGAGATCTGGTAGCCCTTCATCAGATCGGGATAGGGGTAGTTCTTGCGGTCGAACTTGGTGTGCCGCGAAATGCGACACCCCAGCGCCAGACCCGTGCGCACCACCAACTCCACCGCGCGCCGGTTGATGACCGGCAGCACGCCGGGCATACCCAGGCATACGGGGCAGACTACGGTGTTGGGTGCGGCTTCCTGGTAGCCGGCGCTACAGGAGCAGAACATCTTGCTCCTGGTAAGCAATTGGGCGTGGACTTCCAACCCTATTACGATTTCGTAGTCCATGGCAGGTGGGGAACTTCTCTCCGAAGTGGCGGGAGCGACGGAATATGTGCGCCAAAGTATAGCCCACGCGGGCGCTCAAAGGCAATTCGACGCGGGCGCGCGGGTGCTCACAATGCCTCATCCTCGGGCCAAGCGCCCGCGCCCACGAGGGGGACGAAACGGCAGGCCCCGAGCGAGGAGACGGCCAGACCGCCGGACGACTTGACTACCCTCATCAGCTCTTGCGAGTGCATCGATCCAACGGGCGCGACCAGCCTGCCGCCATCGGCCAACTGCGCGAGCAGCTCGTTGGGAATCTTGGGGGCGCCGGCCGCGACGACGATCACGTCGAACGGCGCGCCCTCGGGCCAGCCGAGGCCGCTCCCCGCCAGGCGCACCTCCACGTTGGCATACCGGAGCGACCGCAGGCGGTGCTCGGCGCTCCGCGCCAGCGGCTCCACGCGCTCCACGCTCACAACGCTGGCGGCGAGCCTGGATAGCACCGCAGCCTGGTATCCGCTGCCGGCCCCGACTTCGAGCACCCGGTCGTTGGGGCGCACCCGCGCGGCGCTGAGGGTGAGCGCCACGATGTAGGGTTGGGAGATGCTCTGGCCGTAGCCGATGGGCAGCGCCACGTCCTCGTAAGCCAGATGCGCGGCCTCCTCCGGCACGAAAAGCTCCCTCGGCACTTCCTCGAGGGCGCGCAGCACGCGCCTGTCGTCGATCTCCGTCGCAAGCCGCCCGAACAGGCGGCGCTTCGCTGATTCCACGTGTCGGCTCCCGTTGTCCCGGTCCGGCCCGCGCCGCCCGCGATTGGCGCGAGGCGCTAGCGGCGAGCCCGGCCCAATCCGCGCACCGGCCAGATTCTGAAGTAGACCTTGCCCACGATCGCGGCGCGGCGCACCGGGCCGAAGTGGCGGCTGTCGGTTCCCCTGGCGCGGTTATCGCTCAGCGCGAAAAACTCATCGCCGGACAGCGACCAGTCCCGGCATTCGAGGCCCACCGAGGCCGGCAGCCCGCCGAGGTACGGCTCCGGCAGGTGGCCGCCATCGACGAACAGCGAGCCGTCCGCCAGCCGCACCGACTCGCCGGGCAGACCCACCACGCGCTTGAGGTCGTGCTCCGCTGGATCGCGGGGATTGCGGAGGACGACTACGTCGCCCCTCGCGACGGCTCAGGTACCGTATGGGCCGACAAACAGCAGCTCGCCGGACCGGTGGGAGGGCTCCATGCTGTGGCCCCGGATTAGGTAAAGTCTAATCAGGATACGCTCCTCTTTCGTGCCGCCGGCAGCCGCGGTTCTGGAGCCGCGTCGGCATATTGGGCACCGCCTTGCCAACCTGCGCGGAGGCGACAGGTCGGCGCGCGGGGCTTGCGGCGCGCGGCCCATTCATGTATCTTCATAGTTGTAATCATCAACAGGAAAGGAAGGATACTGCCATGAAAATTGCGTCGACTCTCAAGCGCTTTTCCCCGGTGCGCACAGCGCGCGCCCACTGCGACATTCCGTGCGGCATCTACGACCCCATCGCGGCCAAGATCGCGGCCCAGACCGTGCTCAAGATGGTGGTGAGAATAGAGTCGCTGGGCGGCGACCATGACGTCACCACCCACAACACCTTCTCCCGCTACGTGGCGGCGAAGGAGGAGCACGCCGACCTTTGCAAGCGCGAGCTCAACATCCTCGGCAACGACTACTTCAAGCCCAACCACCTCGAAGACCACCCGGACCTGCCGGCGAAGTTCATGGCCGCCACCGGCCTGTGCTCGCAGAACAAGCAGGGCGTGAGCCGCGAGGCCGCCGAGGGCCTGGTCGCCGCCGTCGACGAGATAGCCACGATCTACTGGGCCACGAAGGGCGTGGAGTACAGCGACCCCGTAGCCGAGGTGCGATTCGGCGCGTAACCCCACGCGACGCCTGCGGCGCTAAAGCGCGGCAGGCTGACGCCAACGACCAATAGAGGGGCGGTTCTCCGCGAGAGGCCGCCCTTTTTGACGCCCCCTACGCTACTTGTAGTCCTCGCGCGGCGGGCTGAAGATGTCGAGCGCCATCGACCAGCCGTCCCAGCCGAACAGCCCGTGCTCCACGCCGCCCGGTATCACGTAGGCGTCTCCCTGGCGCAGCCGCTTGGTCTCGCCGCCGATGGTGAAGTCGAACTCACCCTGGAGCACAATCCCCGCCTGCTCGTGGGGGTGGGTGTGCGTGGGGACGACCGCGTTGGGCGCTATTTCCACCATGCTCATCATTATCTTGTCGCCCCACATGGGCCGCAGCGTGACGCCGGGGGCCAGCTCCTTGCGCTCTATCTCCGACGGGTCGAAAAAGTACGACACTCTATCCTCCTGTGCTGCCGCTCGCGGCCACTCGTGTCCCGCGGTGCGGCCCCGGCTACAAGCCCGCCCTCTTCTGCGCCTTGGCGTTGGCGATAGACAGGCAGGCGGTTATGAAGTCGTTGACGGGTGTTTGCACACCGACCTCTTTGCCGATCCTGGAAACCGCGCCGTTCAGCAGCATGACCTCCAAGGGGTTGCCGGACTGCAGGTCCAGGAACATGGAAGACGTTAGCTCTTCGCTGGTCTCCTGGAACTCGGCCATGGTGGCTTCCACGAGGTCGTCGTCCAGCGCGACGCCGCTCGCCCGGCCCGCCGCGGCCGCCTCACGCATCACCCGCCAGGTCAGCTCCAGGGTCTCGGGGCATGCCAGCACGTCTGTGAACGATGGCTCGCGAGTGATGCAGACCATGCCGCTGAGCGCGCAGATGAAGACGAGCTTGTTCCAAAGCGCCTTGGCAACGTCGCCTGACAACTCTATGTCGACGCCCGCGGCGGAGAAGGCGTCGCGAATGGCCGCCGCGCGCGGCGAGTCGCGTCCATCGGCCTCCCCGAACACGATGCGGCAGTGGCCGCCGACCTCGGCGATCAGACCCGGCCCGGCACGCAATGCGTGGATGTAGGCGGCCCCGGCAATGACCCTGTCGCGCCCGAACGCCCCGGCGAGTTGGTCCGCGCTTCCGATGCCGTTCTGAAGCGTCAGGATGGTCGTGTCATCGCCCACGGCGGGACGGATGACCTCGAATGCCTGGGGGTTTTGGTAGCCTTTGACGCAGAAGAGCACGAGTTGGGCCTTCCAGTCGCGGGGGACGCGCTCGACCGCCGGCGAGCGGACGGTGTAGTCGCCCGTTGCCACGCTCTCCACACGCAGCCCGTTGGTCAAAATCGCGTCGCGGTGCTCCCCACGCGCGACGAACACGACGTCCTCGCCGTTCCTGGCGAGCGCCGAGCCGAAGTAGCCGCCCACTGCGCCCGTTCCCATCACAAGCACACGCATGAAACGCTCCTTGATCCGCCCTGCAACGGGAGCGGCATATTGTCGAGGAGCCGCCGCCGCGCGCGCCGCTCCACAGGAGCCTATGATATAGCCGGGCCGCGCAGTCCGCAAACGCGGACCAGCCGCGCAGTGTGCGACTGGACAGGCCTGAATCCCGTCTCTGTCGTTGGATGCCATGCCACGGGCCAGGTTTGACACGCAATGCGCCCAACTTTACACTTGGCCGCGTACTACAAACCCGCACACCCGCCAGACGCGCCGCCCGCGAGGAGGCTTGCCATGAAGTTCGGACTACTTTACGAGATGCAGCGACCCCACGAGGACTTCAAGATCGACTATACGGCGTTGATCGAGGAGACGATCGAGCAGTGCCAACTGGCGGATGAGGTTGGCTTCGACTACTTGTGGTTCGTGGAGCACCACTTTCTGACCACGTTCTCCGGCTCCTCGGCGCCAGAGGTGATCATATCCGCGCTCGCCCGGCTGACCAAGCGCATCAGGCTCGGCTTCGGCGTGGTGATTCTGCCGCACCACCGGCCCACGCAGGTCGCAGAGCGTGTGGCCATGGTGGACCACCTGTCCGGCGGCCGGGTGGAGTTCGGCGTGGGCAGGAGCAGCCCCTACGAGCAGCTCGGCATGGGAGTGGACCCGAGGGACACTCGCGAGATTATGGAAGAGTCGTTGCGCATGGTGCCCGAGATTTGGCGCACCGAGGGCAACTTCGAGTGGGAGGGCAAGTTCTACAACATCCCGCCCCGGGAGATTCTGCCCAAGCCAAAGCAGGACCCGCACCCGCCCATCTGGATGGCTTGCACCCAGCCATCGAGCTATGAAATGGCCGCGCAAAACGGCATCGGCGTGCTCTCATTCGGGTCGGGCGCGCCGGCCGGAATGAAGCAGTACGTGGACAAGTACCGCGAGGACATCAAGAGCGCCAAGCCAGTCGGTTCTGCCGTCAACAACCAGTGGGCCAGCTTCACGCTGGGCCACTGCGGCGACAACAACGCCGAGGCCCAGGAGTTGGGCGCTCGCGCCATCAAGGAGTTCTTCGGCCCGAACCGGCCCTACTCCTCCGACCGGCAGGAGACCTACGAGCGGCTGCTCGAGTCGTGGGGCGGAGTGCCCGATCACCTGCAGACCAACTTCCAGCGCTTCCTCGGCGGCGAGGAGGACCTCGGCGGGGGCGGTGTACCTCGCGCGATGCTGGGCGGGCTGCCCGCCGACCTTCTGTGCGAGCGCGGCGTTATCGTTGCGGGCGATCCCGATAGCTGCATACGCTCGGTGCGAAGGCACGAGGAGATCGGCGCCGACCAGACGCTGCTGATAATGCAGAGCGACCAGATACCTCACAAGAAGGTGATGCGGTCGATCAAGCTGTTCGGCGAGCAGGTGATCCCGGCGTTCGGCTAGACGGCGCGGCAGCGGCTACGACCGGCGGGCGGGTTTCAAACCCGCCCCTACGGAGTCCTCGGCTAGTCCTTCAGCTCGACTAGCACGTTCACGTAGCGCGTGTCGGAGTTGTTGATAACGCGGTGCACCTGGTGCTCTCCATGGTAGCGCCAAGTGCCCACTTCGGACGGGTTTTGCGCCGTCTCGCCGTCTTCGTACTCCGACGTCAGGCTGCCTCCCTCCACGACCACGGTCACGTAGTCGCGGGGGTGCAGGTGCCAGTCGCTGGCCTGGCCCGGCTCCACCACCAGGTTCCATATCTTCACGTGGTCGTTCTCGAACAGCACTCTTGTCGCGATATCCCCTAGCGGCGCGTCTCCCCTGGGCATGTGACACCTCCAAATTTGGACTTCATACTCCGTCCGCCGCGGGCGTGGGGGTGAGTCAGAAACCCAGCCCTCTCTCCTTCAGGCTGACGAAGCCCCGCGAACCTATGATAACGTGATCCAGCAACTCGATGTCCATCGCCTCGGCGCTGGTGCGGATGCGCCGCGTAACGGCCACGTCCTCCGGGCTGGGCGTCGGGTCGCCGGACGGGTGGTTGTGGGCCATTACGATGGACGGGCAGTTTTCGCGAATCGCGGGCCGCAGCACCTCCGCGACGCGCACCGCGGCGGAGTTCACACTGCCCTTGTACACGGTCTCCTTGGAGAGCACCTTGTTCTTGGTGTTCAGCAGCAGCACGTACAACTCCTCCTGCTTGAGGCCGTTCAGCGTCGAACCCAGTTCGCTCACCACGTCCTGGGGGCAGCTTATGGTTCTTCGCAAAACCGGCTCGGCGTCGGCGACCCTACGGCCCAACTCCACCGCGGCCAGGAGCTGGCAGGCCTTGGCCTCGCTGATGCCCTTGAGCTCACAGAGCCTCCCGAAGGCCACGTCGGACAGTGCACTCAGCCCGCCAACCTGTACCAGGAGCTGCTGAGACAACGCGACCACGTTTTGCCCCTTTATTCCGGTGCGCAGCAGTATGGCCATCAGCTCGGCGTCGCTCAGGTACTTAGCCCCAATCTCCCTGAGCCGCTCGCGCGGCCTCTGGTCTACGGGAAAGTCGAGAATACGCGCATGATACGCTACCGGGGCCTCCTTTACGACCAATCGACTGCCTCCGTTTATCTCGCCGCGCGCCATCCGCGGACCTGCAGTGAACATCTGGGCACACTTTAGCATAAACGTTCGGGCACGGCAACCCGATCGTGCGGCATGAACCTGTTTTAGACTGCCGGGTCTTCTTGCCCGATGGCCCCCGCCCCACTGGATTCCGGCTCGGGGGCCGGAATGACGATTGTGCATGCACCGCGCTTGACACCCGCCATGCAGCACATAGAATAGGCCCTACGGGGCGGGAGCAGGCATACTATGGCCGCCCTGCCCCGACACTGCCGACGAGGAAGCATCGCAATGATAGACAGAGACCGGCTGGTCGCCACGTTCGTGGAGCTGGCGAAGATAGACAGCCCCTCCAGCGAGGAGGAGGAGATCGCCCGGCACCTCGCCGCGACGCTGGAGGAGCTGGGACTGAGTGTCACAAGGGACGCTTACGGCAACGTAATCGGCACCGACGGTGAGGGCGAACCGCTGCTGCTTTCGGCGCACATGGACACCGTCGAGCCGGGGCGCGGCATCGAGCCTGTGGTCGAGGGCGACCGCATCCGCACGAACGAGACCACCATCCTTGGCGGCGACTGCAAGGCCGGCGTGGCCGCCATTCTCGAGGCCATCAGGTCTATCAAGGAAGATGACGTCCCCCACGTTCCCTACCAGGTCGCCTTCACCCGCGAGGAGGAGATTGGGCTGGTAGGCGCTCGCAATCTGGACTTTTCGCTGATACACGTAAAAGAGGCGGTGGTTTTCGACGGCGAAGGTCCTCCCAGCCAGATAACCTCGTCGAGCCCCACCTACATAGGGTTCGAAATCGAGATAACGGGACGCGCGGCGCACGCCGGCGTCGAGCCCGAAAAGGGTCTGTCGGCCATCCGGCTCGCGGCCGAGCTCATCACACGGCTTCCGCAGGGCAGGCTGGACGACGAGACGACGTTCAACGTGGGCACGATAGAGGGCGGCACCGTGCGCAACGCCGTACCCGAAAACGCCAAAGTGAGCGGCGAGTTCAGAAGCCGCAACCTGGAGGCGCTGGACGCGATCCAGGTGCAGCTCGACGACGCCCTGCGAGAGGTGCGGGAGCTGCACCCGGACGCCAGAATCGACGCCCACGTCCACACCGAGTTCGAATCGTACACCCTGACAGAGGACGATCCAGCGACCCTGCACGTGATGGACGTGCTGCGAAGCCTGGGCCTGGAGCCGACGCTGCGGCCCTCCGGCGGCGGCACAGATGGCAACGTGTTCCGCGGCCACGGCATCAGCGCCGTGGTGGTGGGGATGGCCGACCACGGTATGCACACCGTTCGGGAGTACGTGACGATTCCCGACCTGGTCGACGCCGCCCACCTGTGCGAGAGCCTGCTGCGCAGGGAGTAGCCAGCAGTGCGCGTTGAGCTGGCCTACGGACGGGGAGTCCTGCCGGTGGAGCTGCCCGACGACCGCACCACCGTCATAGAGCCTCGCTACGCGCCCGGACTGCCCGACCCCGCGGGCGCCCTGCTCGCCGCCATTCGCAACCCGATAGGCACGCCGCCGCTGAGCCGGCTCGCCCGCTCCGCCGGTAGCGTGGCCATCGCCGTCTGCGACGTCACGCGGCCCATGCCCAGCGCGACAGTGCTGCCCGTGCTGCTGCGCGACCTGTCACACCTGCCGGCGGAGCGAGTCAAGATACTGGTGGCGACCGGCACGCACCGGGCGAACACGTCCGACGAGCTCGAGTCCATGCTGGGCCGGGAGGTCGTGGCGAGCCATCCCGTAATCAATCACGACGCCTTCGACCCACAGAATCTCGTACACGCAGGAGAGACCGGCGGCGGAGTACCCATCTGGCTCAACCGCCACTGGGTGGAGAGCGACCTTCGAATCACGACCGGATTCGTGGAGCCCCACTTCTTCGCCGGGTTCAGCGGCGGCCCCAAGATGGTCGCGCCCGGGCTTGCCGGCTTCGACACCACCATGCGATTGCACGACGCCCGCATGATAGGGGACCCACGCTCCACGTGGGGCGTAACGGAGGGCAACCCGATACACGACGCCATACGCGAAATCGCGCGGCTTACCGGCGTGGGTTTCAGCGTGGACGTCACGATCAACCGCGAGCACGCCATCACCAGCGCCTACGCGGGCGAGCTGTTCGCCGTCCACGCCGCCGCGTGCGACGACGCGCGCCGCCGGGCGATGCGCGCCGTTGGCCGCCGCTACGACGTGGTTGTCGCGACGAACAGCGGCTACCCGCTGGACCGGAACCTCTACCAGGCGGTGAAGGGCATTTCGGCGGCGGCGCAGGTGGTACGGGACGGCGGGGCCATCGTGTGCGCCGCCGAGTGCGCGGACGGCGTGCCGAGCCACGGAGCATACAGGGATATTCTCGCGCAGGGGGCCGGGCCGGTCGAGCTGCTCGCCGCAATACGATCGGGCGAGATCGAGCGGCACGACCAGTGGCAGGTGCAGATACAGGCCCAGATACAGCAGCGGGCGGACGTTTACGTCAAGGCCGGCGCCGTGACGGCCGCCGAAGTGCTAGCGGCGCACATGCGCCCGATCGACAGCGTGGACGACACCGTCGCGTCGCTGCTGCGCGGTTTCGGCCCAGAGGCCGCCGTGTGTGTGCTGCCCCAGGGGCCGCAGACCATCCCCTACGTGAGCGAGGCGTAGGAGTGGAGAATGACCACAGTTGAGTGTCATTCTTTCACCCCCATCCCCGTATCTAGTACGGGGCAGGCTCTAACCTTCCCCAGTCGAGGGGGAAGGGACAACGCACCCCCATCCTAGCCTTCCCCCATCGAGGGGGAAGGGAACTGCTACTCGGCGGCGATCAACTCTTTCGCCAGGGGGACGACCTCGGCGGCGACTCGGCGGCACTCTTCCACGTGGGGGAAGCCCGACAGGATGAACTCGTCTATGCCGAGCCGCCAGTAGTCCAGCAGCTCGTTGGCGACCTGCTCGGCGTCGCCGACTATGGCAGTGCCGCAGTTCACCCTCACCGTCGATATGCCGTTCCAGAGCCGCTCGCCGACGCGGTGGTCGGCCACCACCTGGGCCTGGGCGCGCTGGCCTACCATGGCGGTGCCCGCAAACTGCGCCTGGCGCTGCTCCCTCACCGCGTTGGCCGCCCGGGACAGCAGGTCCCCCGCGGCGTCCCACGCCTGCGACTCGGTGTCTCGCACTATCAGGTGCGTCCGCAAGCCGAAGGACGCGGGCCGGCCGGCCTCGTCGAACTTGGCGCGTGCGCGGTCGAAGAACGGCCCGAGCACGTCCCGCGGCAAAATCCACGCCAGGTAAACGTCGGACTGGCGCCCGGCGAGCTGAAGCGCCGCGTCGGACGCGCCGCCCAGGTAGAACTTGGGGCCGTCGCCCACAGGCCCGGGCGAGCAGTACGCTCCGTTGAGGTTCACGTGTTCGCCCTCGAACATCGTCGGCCCGTCCGACGACCACATCGCGCGGCAGGCGGCTATGAACTCCTCCGCCCTTGCGTAGCGGCTCGCGTGGTCGCTGGTCTCGCCGAAGCGCTCGAAATCGCCCTGTATTCCGCCCGGTACGACGTTGATGTCTATGCGGCCGCCGCTTATCTGGTCGAGCGTGGACGCCATCTGCGCGAACAGCCCGGGCGAGATGAAGCCGGGGCGCAGCGCGATGAGTATTCGTATGCGGCTGGTCACGGCAGCCAGCGCGGTCGCCATGGTCCACGTCTCGGCCAGAGGCTCACCCTCGTCGAACAGCCCGTTGGCGAAGCGTGTTGGGATGAGCAGAGAGTAGAAACCCTCGTCCTCGGCGGTTTGCACAACCTCTCTCAGGTAATCGAACGTGGGCGGGCGCTCGGCCTGGAGCGTGCCGATGTGCTCTCCGTCTCCGTCAATGGGGATGAACCAGGAAAACTTGGGGTCGGGCCTGTCGTTATGGCTTGCCACTGTGTCACCTCGGCGAAGCGGTATTGAGGATATGTTGGGATTTCGGCGTAGTCTAAATGCGGCAAGTTTTGGTGTCAAGAATGAGGCTGTGGTGGTACTCTCCGGGGAGCAGTAACGGCTGGGTCCCAGCCTCACTACTTGGATGAAAGTTGACATTCTCTAGTCGTTTTGGTGTAATTTGCCGGAGCTTTGACTGGTTCGGCCTCCACAGGCGAACCCACATGTCTTTATTCCCCTAAGGAGCAGAACATGACCTTCAGATGGCCGAAAGCAACTATGCTAGTGGGCGTGTTGGCCGTATTCGCACTCTTCGCCGCGCTCGCCTGCAGCGCCTCGGACGACGAAGAGGAACCCGCGCCGGCGGCGGCGCCTACTGCGGTTCGGACGGTTCCGACGCCGCCGGGCTTTACTGATCCCACTCCTACAACCGTGATAGCGCCGGAAGCGGCGCCGACCCAGGCCCCGGCTGTTGCGCCCACGGCGGCGCCCGCGGCGGCCCCGGCGCCAACCCAAGCGCCGGCGATGGCCAAGGGCAACTTTGGCGGCACCCTGGAAGCAAACCAGGGCGGCAACCCCTTCACCATGGACACCATGTCCGACACCATCAGCGCCGTGACGCATCCGGCCAACCAGATGATGGAGCAACTGTTCGCCCTAGACTCCGCGCTGGACGCCAAGCCGATGCTGGCCGAGTCGTTCGTTGCCGAGGACGGCGGCGCGACCTGGACGTTCACGCTGAGGGAGAACGTGCCTTTCCACGACGGTGAGATAATGGATGCCGACGACGTGGTCGCGTCCCTGGACCGCTGGTTCCACTGGGACACTGTGTGGGGCAAGCGCATTCTGAACCTGCTCGACTCTATAGAGGCGACGGACTCCAAGACGGTGCAAATCAAGCTCACCGAGCCGTTCGCGCCCATGCTTGCCGCACTCAGCATGTCTGAGGCGCGCCAGGCGGTCATTCACCCTGCCGACATCATCGCCAAGTATAAGTACAAGGACATCGCGGAGGGTGAGGAGAAGCCGCGTATGGAGGACGCCGACATCATCGGCACCGGGCCGTACAAGTTCGTGGAATGGGCCGCAGACGTGAAGATCGAGATGGCCCGCCACGAGGACTATGCCGAGCGGGACGAGCCTCTCAGCTTCCATGCCGGCAAGAAGACTCCCTGGTTCGACGGCATCGACATCAACATCGTGCCCGACGCCGGCGCGAGGCTCGCGGGCCTTCTCTCCGGCCGCTACGACATCTCCAGCCCGGGACTCGACCAGATTGAGACGCTGGAAAACGACCCCGAAGTGGATCCGTTCATCGCGATGACCGGCCGCAACGAGTCCACCTTCAACGCCACGATACCGCCGTTCGACAACAACCTGATGCGGCAGGCGGTGGCGTGGACACTCAACCCCAAGCAGATTCTGCAGGGCCGCGCGCCGGAAGGGCTGTACGTGCTGAACCAGAGCCCGTTCTACAAGTTCCAGACCACCTGGTGGCGCGACACCGGCTGGGACATCTACAGCAAGGTCGACCTGGACGAGGCGAAGTCGCTGATCGAGCAGGCCGGCTACGAGACTCCTGTCGATATCAAGTACATCTTCAACCCGCCGGAGCAATCCAGCGGCGGCAGGGCGACCCTGGTCGTCATTCAGCAGCTGGAAGACAGCGGGCTGTGGAAGGTGGACGCCGAAGAGAACACCTGGCCCATCCACGTACAGGTGCGCTGGGAGAAGCAACACAACATCATGTACAACGGGTTCAACCCGTTCTACCAGACCGACCTGCTCGCCCCCACTTGGAACGACTGGGAGCACCCGGCCAGCGGCTTCCTGAAGGCCGACAGGCGCATTGAGCTGATGGCTCAGCGACAGCGCACCACCGACCCCGCAGAGGTCTCTCGCATAGCCGACGAGTTCGCCGAGTGGTGGTGGGACGACGTCCCGCTCTTCTCGTGGGGTAACTTCGCGACGCTGGTGGGCGTTCGCAAGAACGTGCAGAACTACACCTACTCAGGCAACCCGGTGTACTTCGGCCTCTGGTTCGAAGAGGTACCGGAAGACAGGTAAACCACGGACACGCCGCTCGTCTCAGTGGCGGGCGGCGCGGCACCCGCAACCGCGGCGGAGTGCCGCAGGGCCGCATCTTGCCGGCGGCGGACTAGCCGGCCTCCGCTTACTTCGATCAATGACGCTCTGCGTCTTCACCCTGACCCAAATCCCCTGATGGCAGGGAGGACCGGACTTCCGAACACAAGGAGCCTGCCATGAACCTCGTCATCATCAACGGCGCAGTCCACACCATGGACTACCGCGACACGCTGGCCGAAGCCGTCGCGATTCAGGACGGTCGCATCGTCGCCATCGGCTCAAATGACGAGGTGAAGGACTTCCGCAAGCCCGGCGTGACCGTTATCGACGCCAGGGGCAAGACGGTAATGCCCGGCTTCATCGAGCCGCACAACCACCTGGCCGGCTACGCGACGTCGCTGCTGGGGGTCGACGCCACCACAACGCGCGACGTGAGCATCAGGGACGTGATCCAACGCATAAGGGAGCGCGCCCAGAATACGCCGCCGGGCGAGTGGATACTTGCCCGCGGCTTCGACCAGTCTGCCGTGGCCGAGATGCGGTTTATGACGAACGCCGATCTCGACGAGGTGACCACGGACCACCCGGTGTTCGTGTCCACCCGCTACGGCCACGTGGCGATGGCAAACAGCTACGCCATGCGACTGGGCGAAGTTCATTCGGAAATGCCGGACCCCGCGGGCGGGCGTGTGTACCGCTACCCGGGGACGTCGGACCCCAACGGCGTGCTTGGCGAGATGCCGGCGCAGGACCTGGTGACCAGGCATATTCCCGCCTACACGCAGGACGAACTGCGCAGCTCGTTCATCCAGGCCGTGGAGGACAACCTGAAGGTTGGGGTGACGTCCGTACAGGACGCGGCGGTGAGCAATCGCCGCGGCTCGAACGGCTACGATCTGTACAACCGCATGTACGACGAGGGCCACCTGAAGCTGCGGGTCAACATGTTCATCCACTACAACCTGCTGAAGGAGATGGACTTTTCGGTGAAGACGGGCGACGGGGACGAGTGGCTGCGCGTGGCGGGGTGTAAGATAGTGTCGGACGGTTCCATACAGGGCGTCACCGGAGCGTTGCGCTCGCCGTACTGGTGCGACCCGAACGAGTCGGCGTGGCTGATCTACGAGCAGGAAGAGCTGAACGAGATGGTGCTGGACCTGCACCGGCGGGGTTACCAGGTTATCATCCACGCCAACGGCGACGCCGCGATAGATGAGGTGCTGAACGCCTACGAGTACGCGCTCGCGAAGAAGCCGGACCCGAACCAGCGGTTCAGGGTGGAGCACTGCCAGATGTGCTGGCCCGACCACATAAACCGCATGAGGCGGCTGAACGTAATCCCCAACTACTTCGCCAACCACATATACTACTGGGGCGACCGGCACCGGGACATCTTCCTGGGGCCGGATCGCGGCCCGCACATAAGCCCGGTGGGAGCGGCCATCCGAGCCGGCCTGCGTCCGCTGCTCCACTCCGACAGCCCGGTAACGCCCGTCAACCCGCTGATGTGCGTGCAGAGCGCCGTCAGCCGGCTGACGGACACGGGAGACGTGCTCATGCCGGAGCTGCGGGCGCCCGTGCAGGAGTCTCTCCGGGCCGTCGGCTCGAACGCGGCGTTCGGCGCGTACGAGGAGCGGCTCAAAGGCTCGCTGGAGCTGGGCAAGCTGGGCGACGTGGTAGTTCTTGAGCACGACCCGTTCGTCGAGGCGGGTCACACGCTCAGCGGAATAGATGTTGCCGCCACAATCGTTGGCGGGCAGGTCATGTATGCCTCTAAGGAGCTCTCGATTGGCTAGAAGCGATTCGGCGGCGCGACGCCGCTCTGGCAAGGCGGGAGGAACAGCTTGACCGCGTACATCATCCGACGGTTTGTCGCGGCAGTGCCCGTGCTCTTCTTCGT
The DNA here is from genome assembly GCA_965217705.1 of Dehalococcoidia bacterium. Taxonomy (GTDB): domain Bacteria; phylum Chloroflexota; class Dehalococcoidia; order Lucifugimonadales; family CATOSD01; genus CATOSD01. The sequence goes on from CBDCJA010000002.1 coordinate 1,738,889, forward strand.
CGCGCTGATCTCGTTTCTCATGTTCCGCCTAACTCCTGGCGACCCGGCGGCTGTGCTCGCGGGCGAGAACGCGAAGTTGGAGGACATCGAGCAACTGAGGGTAAACCTCGGGTTGCACAGGCCGCTGCACATCCAGTTCGCGCTGTTTATCGGCCGAATGTTCAAGGGCGACTTCGGTGAATCGATTTTCCTCAACAAACCGGTGCTGGCGGCGGTCGTCGACCGCATCGAGCCTACCTTGTCGCTCGCAATCGCGTCGGAAATCATCGCCCTGAGCTTTGCGATACCGATAGGGATCCTGGCGGCGTGGAAGGCGAACACCTTCGTCGACCAGGGGTTGATGTTCTTCGCGCTGCTCGGCATATCTATACCCGCCTTCTGGCTGGGCTTGATGCTCATATTCGGCATTGGAGTCGAGCTGAGGTGGCTTCCCGTGAGCGACTTCAAGTCAATAATCAGCGACGGCCCGGTGGACTTCTTCCGCCACATGATCATGCCCGCCTTCGCGCTGGGCTTCCTGCGCATGGCGCTGGTGGCCAGGCTTACGCGCTCCAGCATGTTGGAGGTGCTCCGAGAGGACTACATACGCACCGCATACGCCAAGGGGTTGGCGTCCAAGGTGGTGCTGATGCGTCACGCGATGCGCAACGCGCTGATTCCGACAGTCACCATCTGGGGCCTTGGGATGGCCAGCGTGCTCAGCGGCGCGGTGGTCATCGAGACCGTGTTCACCATTCCGGGCCTGGGTCGGCTGATCGCCGCGGCGCTGATAAACCAGGACTACCCGCTCATCCAGGCCGTTCTAATGCTGGTTGCCGGCCTGTTCATAATCTTCAACCTGATAGTGGACATACTCTACGCCTACATGGACCCTCGAATACGTTACTAGCGCCGGCGCACGTATCCGAAGGGGACTGCATGTGGGTCCTATCTCCTACCGGGGGAGAGGGGACTTTCGAAGGACCGAGGCTGGGCAGAGCATCGGACGGAGGACCAGTTGGAACTTACGACCACTGAAGTTGTATCGCTCCGGCGGCCGCTCAAGGAGCGTGTCAGGCGCAACATGCAGCGCGTGTGGGCCAGCGCCTACATGCGCTATGGCCTTGTCATCCTCATTACTCTCAGCCTGCTAGCCCTGTTCGCGGACGTCATCTCGACTCACGAAGCCACACGGCTCTATCCTGCCGATCGGTTGCAAGCGCCGTCCAGAGAGCACTTCTTCGGCACCGACAACCTGGGGCGGGACGTGTACAGCCAGACGCTTGCCGGCGCGCGGTTGTCGCTGTTCATCGGCGCGACCGTCGTCGCCATATCCATACCGGTCGGCGCGGCCATAGGGATGGTGTCGGGCTACAATCGACGCGCCGACGCCGTTATCATGCGCATCGTGGACGGACTGAGCGCCTTCCCTTCGCTGGTGTTCGCGCTCGCGTTGATGGCCGCGCTGGGCGCGAGCGTGGTGAACGTCATAATCGCGCTGACTGTGACCTATCTGCCACGCACGGCGCGCATAGCGCGCGGCTCGACTCTCGCCGTGCGGGAGCTGATGTACATCGACGCCGAACGCGCCATGGGGTCGTCGGCGTTCAGGATAATGCGCTACCACATTCTGCCCAACATCATGGCTCCCATACTGGTGCTGGCGTCGTTCACCTTTGCGACCGCCATCCTGGTAGAGGCGGGACTGAGCTTCCTGGGCGCCGGCGTGGGCGCGGACGTACCGAGCTGGGGCAGGATGATCTCGGACGCGCGGGAGTACATCAACAACAAGGGCTACCTGATGGTGTTCCCAGGCGTGGCCATTGCCGTCACGGTGCTTGGGCTGAACCTGCTTGGCGACGGCCTGCGGGACGTGCTGGACCCGCGCCTGCGGGGGCAGTTCAAGGCAGGCGTGGACTAGCCGTCTCTAGCGACCGTCCTCCGAACCGTAGTACCATCGGTCCACAACTTCGATGACGACTGCCGTAAGCTCTGGGCCAGCGGCGCCCACAAACGCGGCCTTTACCGAACATTCCCCACGCCCTATGCCTGTACACTCGCTATCACTCGTGAGCGTCTCACTCTTCAACGTTAGATACAGCTTCCGCAATCCATGCCGGAACCGCTCTTCGCCCAGACTGTCATACAGGTTATAGAACATCCCCCACCCCAACTTGTAGTGGCAGTACGAATCGTCGAGACGCTGGCGGTCGAGGAAAGCCAGGTTGTCGGATTCCTGGCACGACGAGTCGTAACCTTCCAATGGCGCTCCGATGCGTGAGTTCTCCGAGGCCCTTTCGAAGAAAACCGCCAGCCCTTCCCGAAGCCAGACGGGAGCAGACGCCCAATACACGTGCGCCGCCTCGTGCGCGCGACTCCATTGCCGCCCGCGCTGCTCGAGAATTGGCTAAACCCGCTGACGTCAAGAGGCTCGCAGGAGTCGTCAGAACAAATGACTTGTCCACCCAACCCTGTTTGACTGTTGCTAGAATCGTGACGAGAAGAGCAACGCAATTGCTCCCAGAGCCAACGGCCAACGTGACTCCACGAAGTAGTTGCTCATGGACATTCTACCTCTGCAGAAATATCCTGGTCCTGTGAAGGGTCTGTTATGCGGAGACGACCATCAAAGTCCACCTGCACCAGTATACGCACATCGGTTCCGTTACTGGACATAGTGCTGATTTCTCTACCTGGACGATGGATGGCGACTTTAGCCCCATCGGGTGACCAGGCGGCCGAAATAGGCGGCCAACTGGGAGCCAGACAACGTAGCCCGTCACCGTCCGTGCTCACGACGTAAACTGAACCAAACACGAAGAGCAACGCAGACCCCTCGGGCGACCATACAACTTGGGATATGTGCGTCGCTTCGTTGCCAGGCTTACCGCGCCAGATGGTATGTAGGCCCGTACCGTCAGGCCTGACCCTGCGGATTACTGGCGTCTCTCCATCAAGAGATGCAAAAGCAATCTCCTTGCCGTCTGGGGACCAAGTGGCGGGCGCCGTGGCTTGACCGATTCTGGTCAAGTCCGACCCGTCGAGGCCGACCACATATAGAACGATATCAAACGGAGGCTCTTCGCCTTCTTAGGCGAGATAAGCCAACCGCTGACCGTCGGGGGACCATACCGGCGGATACAAGGCGACCCGGCCGGTGCCTCCAATCCGCCTGAACTCTCCTTCCGGCGATTCGGATTCGTCGGCTGCAATCAGCGCTATTTTTGCGTTCTTTTGGTAATAGGAAGTTGGGTAATGGTATTGGTTCAACGGCAGTGTACTGAATTCCCCTATGTGAGCCACGAAGGCAATTTGCTTACCGTCGGGTGACCACGAAGGGTGATTGACTAATCCGGGGGCCTGCGTCAGCCGATTCCTCTCTTGGCCCCTGACGTCGACTGTTCCGAGCTCGTAGGCCTCAAGTGCCTCAAGGCGAGGTTCGGTGTTCCAAACCCCAATTCCCTCCCGTCGCTCGATTAACCTATTGTCGGGATATTCACAGGTGGAGTAGACGATGCGAGAACCGTCGGGGAATACGTCAGCGTGAAATCCGTATAGAAACCTTAGGCTCGACCCGCGCGAGTCGACGGCGCTCTGGTAGTTAAGGTCCACGTCGGCAACCTGCAGCAGGTCGCTGCTTTCAAGGCCCAGTACCCGTATGGTGTCGTCATCATTGAACACCAGGTGGGAGCCGTCTCGGGTCCAGTGAAGGAAATTTTCTTGCGCTTCCTTACTGTATGGCATATGAGAAGGGCCGCATGGGTGAAGCTCGTGCGGTATCGCTTCTATGTAAGTCTCGGCAGGCGTACTGGTTGGCGACGTTGACTGCGAAATGGGGGGCGATGAGTTTGACCCCTCACTTCCGTTTTCGCCGGAATCGCACGCAGTGATCGTCAGCAGGAAAGCCAGCATCACCAACCCTACTCCCAACCCAGTGGGCACTCGTGTTGTACGCGTCATCTGTAGATCACCTGCCTTGGTACAGGGCATACATGGCCATCACACGGTGTACGTGGGTCTCGCAGGGGTCGACTTGGCCGTCGTCCAGCGCGCCACAGCCGTCGCCGCTCAGGCGGTGCTGGACGTGGTGGCCCGACGCGGCACTCACAGCCAGCCACGACAGGTCTGCCGTCTCGTCGGCGGTAGCCATGGCCGAGAGACTCGCCGTCGCTGGCGCGAACACCGGCGGCGGTCGGCTTTGTCGTCGGGTCGATCGTAGGGGCGCACAGGCCAGAGCCGCAGACAGGAACAGCCCGGACGCGCACAACCGGAGGGTCCTACCGCAGGCTGTACCGCTGGTACAACGCATTCTCACGACCGTCTGCCTATACCCCTGTCAACCTTCTGATTTCGTCGCCCTGCGTGGGCAGTTCAGGGCGGGCGTGGACTAGGGGGCGTCCTCGGTCAGCCTGGCCTCGGCGTCCTCGAAGATCGCTGTCAACGATCTGGCGTTGTCTATTCCGCGCCGAACCAGATACTCGGGGAAGTTCTCTTCGTAGAAGTTGATATGGAGTTGCTCGATCGTCGACAGCTTGTCCACGTTTGGGCCATAATCGTCGGCTATGCTGAGCAGACGGTCAGCGTTCTTGCGGATGTGGTAGTGGGAAAAATGGTCCCAGCCATTCACTTCCGCAACGGCCTTGAGGTAGTGCGCCACCGCGCCCCAAGCCTTCTCCGACGCTTGGAGCAGGTCTCCCTTCTCGAACTCCTCCTCGGCCTGCCGTAGGAAGATTGCGCTGATTTCTTTGTGCCTTGCGGTAGTAGCCATAGCTTCCCCCAGTAGCCCCTCCGTGAACCCCAATCTATCGTGCTCTCGGGGCCAGCGTCAAGCGAACCTTGGCCAATGTGTTCGCCTCCGTACATCCAGGGGGCCTTGCATCCCTTACCCTATCGACAGCTCGTCGTCGTTGTACATGATCTGGCCGCCCACCACGGTGGCCGCCACCTCGATCTGGCCGATGTCCTTCGGCGCTTCGGCGAACGGGTCCTGATTCAGCACCACGAGGTCGCCCAGCTTGCCAAGCTCCAGGCTGCCCTTCACGTCCTCCTCGAACGCGCCCCGCGCCGCGTTGACCGTCATCGTCTCTATGGCCTGCCGCACGGATATTCGCTCCGGGTCGTTCAGCACCTCGCCCGAGCTGGTCACGCGGGCCGCGGCGCTCTGTATGCAGAAGAGCGGACTGACCGGCGTCACCGGGCAGTCGGAGTGCAGCAGCGGCTTGATGCCGGCCTGAACCGCCGAGCCTACCGGATCCAGGTTGCGCACGCGGTCGGGTCCCAGGAACCGGTCACGGTGCCGGTCGCCCCAGAAGTAGACGTGGTTGGCGAAGAAGTCGGGAATTACCCCAAGCTCCCGCATCTTGTCGATGTGCTCGGGGTGGCACACCTGGCAGTGCTCGATGCGGAAGCGGTGGTCGGCCTTGGGGATGGCCCGCAGTGCATTCTCGTAGGCTATCAGCGTCGAGTCTATCGCGGCGTCGCCGTTCGCGTGGGTCGCGATCTGGTAGCCCCGCTCGTGCAGCGTCATCACCATCTCGTTCAGCTCTTCCTGCTCGTAGATAAGCCAGCCCTTCTGGCTGTCGTCGCAGAAGTACGGCTCGCGCAACGCCGCCGTTATACCCTGTATCGAGCCGTCGGACACTATCTTGCACCCGGCGACCCGAACCCACTCGTCGCCGAAACCGGACTGCAGGGCGAAGTCCAGCTCCTTGAGCAGCGCCCACTGTATGAACATGTTAACCCTGAACTTGAGGAATCCCTCGCGCCTGGCCTGCTGGTAGGTCTTCAGGATGTCCACGCCACGACCGCGGCCCACGCCGGCGTCGTGTATGGTTGTAACCCCCTGGCGCAGGTACTCGTCCTGGGCCATGGTGAAGCCCTTGCGAATCTCCTGCTCGTCGTAGGTGCGCACGATCTCCTGCACGGCGGTCTGGGCCGTTTCGTACAACATGCCGTCGGGTTCGGGACTGCCCGGGAAGCGCCCTATGAGTCCGCCCGACGGGTCGCGGGTCTCGGCGTGGATGTTGGCCATCTCCAGAGCGCGGCTGTTGGCCGCCAGCATGTGGCCGGAGTTGTGCACTATCATGATGGGGTGCTCGGTGGACACGTCATCCAGGTCGTTGCGGTTGGGATGCCGCATGTCCTCGAGGCCGGTGTCGTCGTAGCCGCGTCCGCGCACCCAGTCGCCCAGCGGGGTCACGGCCGCCCGCTCGCGCAGTCGTTCCACTATGTCGCCTATGTTGCGGTTCGGTGGCGTCCTGACGTCGACCTCGAGCAGGCTGGTACCGAAGCCCACCATGTGGTTGTGCGGCTCGATGAAGCCCGGGAGCACCGCCCTGCCCGCCGCGTCGATGACCGTGGTTCCGGAGGTGCGCCCCGCCAGCACGTCGGAGTTGGCGCCAAGCGCGACGAGTCTGCCGTCCTTCACGCCCACGGCCTCAAACACGCTGCCGGCGCTGTCCATAGTCTCGACTCTGGCGTTGACAACTATCAGGTCCATCGGTGTTCACTCCCGGGGCAGGCTGCGCCGCCCGATCTATAGCCGCGGATAACGGCGCCATTCTAACACAGCGAGCCAGACGGCCATCGGTCAGGACGTCGTTCTCCCCTGAAAGGGGCGGGGCCGAGGCCCACCCTGGGTGTGAGGGACGGCGCCCAGTGGCGCGATTAGCCCGGAGCGGGGCGTATGGCCTATAATACCGCCGAGTAAAGCGCGTTGCGAGGAGGTTTCAGCATGGCACTGAGAAGCGTTTGGAGGCCGTGGAAGGACGAGGTTGTCGCCGATGGCGGCGCGGTCGCGAGCGAGCGTCCGCTCACCTCGGAGGTGGGCATCGACGTGCTACGGCAGGGCGGCAACGCGGTCGATGCCGCGGTCGCGATGGGTTTCTGCGCTGCCGTGATAGAGCCGCAGAGCTCGTGCGTCGCCGGACACGGACAGATGCTGGTGCACATGAACGGCCGGACCACGGCGCTGGACTTTTCGCACCGTGCGCCGAAGGCGGCTACGCCCGACATGTACAATATCCTGCGCCAGGTCGAGCACGGCAACGGGCTATACGAGGTGGAGGGCCACGCCAACGCGGTCGGCCACCTATCGGCCGGAGTTCCAGGCACAATTGCCGGCATGTGCAAAGCGCACGAAATGTTCGGCACCCTGCCGCTGGAGCAGCTCGTGGAGCCGGCGATCCATTATGCCAGCGAGGGCTACCTGCCGGACTGGCAGAACGTGTTTGCGATCGGCCAGGCCATGAACGACTTCCAGAAGTATGGGGAGCCGGCGAGGGTCTTCTTGCCCAACGGGCTGCCGCCCCGAATGGGCGTCGACAAGGTGGTCCAGCGCGACCTGGCCGACACGCTGCGGCGCGTGGCGCGCCACGGCAAGGCGGGCGTGTACGAGGGCGAAGTGCCCCACGCCGTCGAGGAGTACATGCGCGCGAACGGCGGCTGCCTGAGCGCGGCGGACTTCCACGATTACGAAGTGGTCGTGTTGGAGCCGGCGAGCATAACTTACAGGGGCATCGAGATATTGGGTGTGCCGGTGCCCAGCGGCTGCACGACGGCGATGCAGATCCTGAACGTGCTCGACAACTTCGACGTAGCAGCTCTCGGCCACAACTCGGCGGAGTACCTGCACCTGTTCGTCGAGGCGGCGCGCCATGCTTTCGCGGACCGCTACCGATACCTGGGCGATCCAGACTTCGGGCCGGTGCCGATGAGGGGAATTCTGTCGGACGGGTACGCTCGCTCAGTGGCGGCCGCTGTCGACACCGAGCGAGCGGCGTTGGAGGGCCGGTCGGACAAGCAGCCCTGGGTGGAGTACGCGGACGAGGCATTGCACGACCCATGGGTGTTCGACCCGCAGCCGCGCCCGCTCGTGGAAGCCGCCGCGTCGCCGCCAAGCGTGGGCGACTGCACGACGCACTACGGGGCGATCGACGCCGACCGCAACATGGTGTCGTGCACGCAGACGGCGGTCGGCGGATTCGGGTCGCGCGTCATCGTGCCGGGCACGGGGCTGTTGCTCACGAACGGAATGGTCGTCTTCAACCCAAAGCCGGGCACCGCAAACTCGATCGCCGGCTACAAGCGCGGCCTCGCGAACATGGTGCCGCTGCTGGCGCTGCGTGACGGCGAGCCTATGCTGAGCATCGGCGCCCCGGGCGGGCGAAAGATCATGAACTGCAACGCGCAGATCATCATGAACGTGATCGACTTCGGCATGGGGATTCAGGAGGCGATCGCCGCACCGAGGGTGGACGCGGCGGACAGGGAGACGTACGTCGACTCGCGAATAGACTCCGGGACGGTGGACGCGCTGCGCGACATGGGCCACGGCGTGGAGGTGGTGGAAGAGACGCCGGCGCAGGGCAACTTCGCCGTGCCGGTGGGTCTGATGGTGGACGGCGACACGGGCCGCATTCACGCCGGTGTGGACGTGTTCAGGCAAGCCGAAGCCCGGGGGTTCTAGGGCACAGGGCATACCGGTCGGCACGCAACCACGAATGGGGGGCCCGCGAGCCTCACGCGCCCGGGGGGCGGGCCAGCCGGGGCGATCCTATTCGGAGCAGCGGACGCACACGTAGCCGTCACCTTGTTCCTGTGCAATGCCGACCGCCACGTTCCGCTTGCGGCCGCACGCGGTGCACGTGACAGCGACGAGCGGAGTGTTGCCCGGCCTGTCGGGCTCGTTCGCGTAGCCCCGGAAACCCCTGTAATCGGGGTTCAGGCGCTTCATACGTTCGTACCGCTGCGTGTCTCTACGTCGGCCCATGTCGGTGCGGAACCTCGTTGGGGGTGAAGCGGCTAGCGCGACTCACCCCCATCCTAACCTTCCCCCATCAAGGGGGAAGGGACTTTGGCTGGCTGCTACTGGACGTCGACCTTGGCGCCGGCCTCTTCGAGCTTGACCTTGATCGCCTCGGCGGCCTCCTTGCTGATGGCCTCCTTGATGGTCGTAGGCGCGCTCTCTACGAGTTCCTTGGCCTCCTTGAGGCCCAGCGTGGTCTCCTGCCTCACCGCCTTGATGACGTTGATCTTGTTTGGGCCGATATCCTGGAGGAGCACGTTGAACTCGGTCTGCTCTTCTTCTTCCTCGGCGGCCTCGGCGGTGGCGGCAACGCCCTGGACGGTCGCCATCGCGACGGGCGCGGCGGCGCTAACGCCGAAGGCCTCCTCGAGCTCTTTCACCAGATCGGCGATGTCGAGCACGGATAGCCCCTTGATTGCCTCTACGATTTCATCCTTGGTCATGGTCATAGCGGTTAACCTCCATTCGACTGCTTGCTGCCTGTTGTTTGGGACGTTGTCTGCCCGGCGGCTACTGTTGTTCCAAGTTCTCCACGTGGCGTTGGAGCACCCTGGCGAGGCCGGCAATAGGGCCGTTGAGCACCCTGACCAGCCCCGCGGCGGGAGCGTTAAGCTGGCCCATCAGCCGCGAGACCAACTCCTCGCGCGAGGGCAGGAGGGCCAGGCTTCTCACTTGTTCGGCGCTCAGCGCCCGGTCACCCAGCATCCCGCCCCGTACTTCGATGCGCAGCCTGTTGGCGCGTATGTATTCCGACAGCGTCTTGGCCGGGTCGGTCGGCTCGCCGTACCCTATCGCGATTCCCGTTGGGCCGGAGATTATCTCCTTGAAGCCGGGCCGGTTCGCGGCGTCGGCGGCCAGATGCGCGAGCCTGTTCTTGACCACGCGGTACTCGATGTCCTTGTCCCTGAGCGCGCGCCTCAGTCCGGTCATCACGCTCACGCCGATGCCCGTGTAGTCGGTGGAGACGGCGACCGTGCACTTCTCCATCCATTGGCGCATGTCTTCTACCTGTTGGACTTTGCGTTCTGCGGGCAATCTGCACCTCTATTCTTGGCGATTGTTCAGGGTCCGCCCCGGAGCCAGAAAAAAGAACCCCGGGCCTCGGCCCAGGGCGGTGGACACGGCACGGTCTGGCGCTGCGTCTCTCGTTGGGCCTGGGCGGGCCGGTTGGTTTAATCCGCGGCGGCGGAACCCGCTGTCTTCGGCGTATTCGGTTGTTGCCGCATCCGTGCCATACGACGCGGGCAGCGTAGAGTCGTGGCTATTCTACCTTCAGGGCGGTGGCGCCGACAACGTCCATCTCGATGCCCGGCCCCATGGTTGTCGTGAGGTACGCCGACCTTATGAACTGCCCCTTGACGCCGCTGGGGCGCGCGCGGACTATGGCGTCCATGACGGCGGTGAGGTTATCCATGAGCTGTTCCTCTTCGAAGCTGGCCTTGCCGATTGCGGCGTGGATGAGCGCCGTGCGGTCGAGGCGGTACTCCACCCTGCCCTTCTTAGCGTCGGCAATCGCCCGGGGCAGGTCTTCGGCCTGAACCACGGTGCCCGTTCTGGGGTTGGGCATAAGCCCCTTGCGGCCCAGGTGCCGTCCCAGCCTGCCAATGCGGCCCATCACTTCGGGCGTGGCAATCGAGACGTCGAAGTCGGACCAGCCGCCCTCGATGCTCTTGATTATCTCGTCGTCGGCGATGTAGTCGGCGCCGGCGCCGTCAGCAATCGAAACCGCCTCGCCGCTGGTGAACACCATGACGCGGATGGGCTTGCCCACGCCGTGGGGTAACTGCGCCACTCCGCGCACCATCTGGTCGGCGTGGCGCGGGTCTGCGCCGGTGCGCAGATGGACCTCTACCGTCTCGTCGAACTTCGCCGTGGCGGTGCGCTTGATGAGAGCCACAGCGTCGTCTGGGGCGTAGTTGTGACCCTGTTCGATGAGGCTCTCGGCCTCCTTGTATCGCTTTCCTCGCTTGGTTGCCATCGTTTGGCTCCTATGCCCGGCCCCTCAAGACACTCCCAGGGGAAGTCTCTACGCTCTTATGACCTCAATGCCCATGCTGCGCGCGGTGCCTTCGATGATGCTGATCGCGCCGTCGATATCGGCGGCGTTGAGGTCTTTCATCTTGGCCTCGGCGATCTCCCGAACCTGGTCGCGCCTGATGGTGGCGATCTTATCGGTGCGGGCGCTTCCGCTGCCCTTTTCGACCCCGGCGGCCTTTTTGAGCAGTTCCGACGCAGGAGGACTCTTGATAACGAAATTGAACGAGCGGTCCTCGAAGACGGTAAGCTCTACCGGGATGATGGTGCCCATCTGCGAGGCGGTGCGCTCGTTGTATTCCTTCACGAAGCCCATTATGTTGACGCCGTGCTGACCCAGGGCAGGGCCGACCGGCGGCGCGGGCGTCGCTTTGCCCGCGCTTATCTGTAACTTGATTATGGCCCTGACTTTCTTAGCCAAGAGCTGCCACCTCTCTCCGGGCAGGGGCCGCCCCTCTCGGGCGGCGGAAGGCGGGGCTTGCTAGGCCCGTTCCACCTGCAAAAAATCCAACTCAACGGGAGTCTCACGTCCGAAGAAGGACACGAGCACCCTCACCTTTGCCCTGTCCGAGAACACCTCGTCGACAGTGCCCATGAAATCCACGAACGGACCATCGGTTATCCGCACCTTCTGGCCCTTGTCGTAGCCGACGCGCACGCGCGGCTTGTCGGAGACCATCTGTTTGAGGATGAGTCCGACCTCCCGTTCCTCGAGTGGCACGGGCTTTGGCCGTCGCTCAATCTCGTCCTCGACCGAGACGAAGCCGGACACGCCGGGGGTGTTGCGTACAGCGTACCAACCCTCGTCGTCCATCTTCATCTGTACCAGTATGTAACCCGGGAATATCTTGCGGGCTACGGACCTGCGCTGGCCGCCCTTGATCTCAATTTCTTCCTCGGTCGGCACGACGACTTGGAGGATCTTCTCCTTCATGTCCATCGTGGCGACGCGCTGCTCGAGGTTTCGCTTAACGCGCTCTTCCTGTCCCGAGTAGGCGTGGATTATGTACCAGCGGGCCTCGGGCTCTTGATCTTGTCTAGGCTCTTCCATATAGCTCAACCGCCAAGGATAAAGGTGAGCAGCTCGCCGAACCCGAGGTCGACGATGCCGAGGAACACGCCAATGACGGCGGACACGGCGACGACCATGAGCGACAGTCGCCAAGTCTCCCGGGGCGTGGGCCAGGTGACGCGGCGCAGCTCAGAGACTACGTCTCCGAACATGCGGAAGCTGAGAGCTCTGCGGGCCGCATCCGTTGTAACGCGGCGGGATGCCCCCGCGTTTCGCGCCATGCGGCTACCTCACCTCTCGGTGCAGGGTGTGTGCGCGGCAGCGTGGGCAGAATTTCTGGAGCTCAATACGTTGCGGGTCGCTTCGCCTATTCTTCGAGGACGTGTAGGTGCGCTCTCTGCAATCGACGCAGCCCAGGGTTATGACCAATCTTGCTTCGGTTCTGCGAGCCATAACGCCTACTTGATGACCTTGATGATCACGCCGGAGCCAACGGTGCGCCCGCCTTCGCGGACGGCGAACCGTAGCTGCTCGTCCATGGCGACCGGCGTGATGAGCTTGATCTTCATCTCGATGTTGTCGCCGGGCATCACCATTTCGATGCCTTCAGGCAGCTCAATCTCACCCGTCACGTCGGTGGTGCGGATGTAGAACTGCGGCTTGTAGCCGTTGAAGAAGGGCGTGTGCCGTCCGCCCTCCTCCCTGCTGAGCACGTACACGTTGGCCTCGTACTCGGTGTGCGGCATAATGCTGCCGGGCGCTGCAAGCACCTGGCCTCGCTCGATGCCGTCGCGATCCACGCCGCGCAGCAGCACGCCAACGGCGTCGCCGGGCTGGGCCTCGTCCAACGTCTTGTGGAACATCTCCACGCCGGTCACCACCGTGGCGTTCGTATCGCGTATACCCACCACCTCGATGGGCTGGCCTACCTTGACGACGCCCTGCTCGACGCGGCCGGTGACGACGGTTCCACGGCCCTTGATACCGAACACGTCCTCCACAGGCATGAGGAAGGGCTGGTCCATGGGCCGGTCCGGTATGGGGATGTACTGGTCGACGGCCTCCAGCAACTCCCAGATGCCCTTGCCCCACTCTGAGTCGCGGCTCACGTCCTCCGCTTCGAGGGCGTTGAGGGCGCTGACGCGGACTATGGGGATGTCGTCGCCGGGGAAGCCGTACTCGGACAGCAGGTCTCGCAGCTCGAGCTCGACAAGCTCCAGCAGTTCCTCGTCGTCCATGGCGTCCACCTTGTTGAGCGCCACCACGATAGCGGGCACCTCGACCTGGCGGGCGAGCAGGATGTGCTCGCGCGTCTGCGGCATAGGCCCGTCGGGGGCGCTAACCACGAGTATGGCGCCGTCCATCTGCGCCGCGCCGGTAATCATGTTCTTGATGTAGTCGGCGTGGCCGGGGCAGTCGACGTGCGCGTAGTGACGGCCATCGGTCTCGTATTCCACGTGCTGGATGGCAATGGTAACGCCGCGCGCCTTTTCTTCGGGGGCGTTGTCGATGCTGTCGAACGGCCGGTAGTTCGCCAGGCCCTGCTCGCCAAGCACGCGTGTTATCGCCGACGTCAGCGTGGTCTTGCCGTGGTCCACGTGCCCAATCGTGCCCACGTTCACGTGCGGCTTTGTCCTCTCAAACCTTACCTTTGCCAACTTTTGCCCTCCCTGGTTGTGGAGCCCACAAGCAGATTCGAACTGCTGACCTCGTTCTTACCAAGAACGCGCTCTACCTACTGAGCTATGTGGGCGGTGTGTTGTGATTTGCGTCTCATCTGTGCTGGTGGGGGGGACAGGATTCGAACCTGTGTAGTCCTTCCGGACGCCAGATTTACAGTCTGGTGGTATTAACCACTCACCCACCCCCCCAAGTCGGGGCCAAGCACGGCTACAATTTTAGCATAGCGCTACATTCAATCCAATACTTGGCGACCTCACCGCGCGCCCTCCGGCTGCGCGGTGAGGCTGCAATCGGCAATGTTGCGACGGGGTGTTCGAAGTCCGGGCGAGCGGCTTGAGGCGTAGTCGAAAAGCCCCAGAGGGGACTCGAACCCACTAACCTGCCGATTACAAATCGGCTGCGCTGCCTGTTGCGCCACTGGGGCACGATCCGCCCGAATGCGGACGCGGACGCCGCCCGCGCTCGTCTCGGACTGCTTTCCGGGGGCCTCCTCGATGCTCCAACACCAAACAGGCTAGCCGTCACACGTCGACAACTAGCCCGAAACTGGCCTTTCATGCTAGCAGAAGCGGCCAGTCAGGTCAAGCAAGTCGTAGTTGTTTTCCGCGGGGACGGTTCCGCCACCTGCCATGGCAGGTGGCGGAGCGGCGAGTCGACAGGTCGCTTACAGCAGGTTGGATTCGGCCTGGCGCTGTGTCTCGCGGTACACGTGCTGCAGCGGCAAGCCGCGCTCCAGCGCCACGCGTCGGCAGTCGTCGAACTCGGGAGCAACGGATACGGTGCGCCCGTCCAGGCGCTTGACCTTGACGCGCATGATGCCGAACTCGGTTTCGACGCTGACCACTTCGCGCTCTACTTCGTATCGCCTGAGTGGTCGCACGCGGACGCCCAGCGTCGAAGTCTCGGCTACCATCGCGCGGAGGGCGTCCGCCTCGGCATCCCTTGGAACGATGGCGCTCAGCATTGTCCCGGGGCGGTTCTTCTTCATCTGTATGGGCGTGAACCAGACGTCCCTCGCTCCGAGCGCGAAGAGCCGCTCCTGCGCGTATGCGAGCATCTCGCCGCTCATGTCGTCGATGTTCGTCTCCAGAAGCGTAACTCCCTCGGAGTATGCCGCCCCGGTCTCCTCGCCGAGCCAGAGGCCCAGCGCGTTCGGATACTGCTCCGGGTCTCGCGAGCCAAGCCCGTAGCCCACGCGCGTCAGCGCCATTTCGGGCTGCCGGAACTCCGCGAGCGTCGTTAGTATGGCCGCCCCCGTTGGCGTCACCATCTCCCCCGTCCGGCGGGCGTTGCGAGGCGCGGGCACCACGGGCGTGTTGGACATGGCGAACAGGGCAGCCGTTGCGGGCGACGGCACTGGCAACAGGCCGTGTGCGCTGTCGATTACCCCGGAGCCGGTGGGCAGCGGCGAGCAGTAGACGCGGTCCACGCCGAGCAGGTGCAACCCTGCCACGGCACCCACAACGTCGACGAGCGTGTCCAGCTCGCCGAGCTCGTGCAGTCGCGTGCTCTCCGCGGCCGTGCCGTGCACGCGCGACTCCGCCTCGCCGAGCCTGTTGAAGACGGCGCACGCGCGGTCGACGACCTCCCTGGGCAAGTCCGAGGCGCGGGTGATCCGTATGAAGTCTTGCCAGTGGCGGGGGCGCCTGGCCTCGTCGGTCAGCTCGACTGTGACGAGCGTTCCGTTCACTCCGCGCCGGCTGGCACGGCCCACGTCCAGCGCGAACCCCTCCGCGTCGAGCCTGGCGAGCTGCGCCTCGAGGTCGGCGGGTCGCACGCCGCAATCGACGAGCGCGCCGAGGATCATGTCCCCGCTCGCGCCGCCTATGGAATCGAAGTACGCGACGCTCAACGCTGACTGCCGAATCCGGCACCGGCCGGCTGCGGCCTTACCTGTGCCCGCTCCTGGGGTGGGAGCGCAAGCCGCAGTGCCTCCGCCAGCGTTCGAACCTGGCTCACGGCTGGCCCGCCGGGAGCGCGGGGGCGTTCGTCATCGCCCGGGCCGCCTGGCCCTATGCAGGGTCCGAGACCTAGGCGGGTTACCTCTTGCGCGCGCCGCTCGAGCTGGGACACCGCCCTCACCTCGCCGGTCAGGCCGAGTTCGCCCACGGCCGCGATTCCGGGGGCTATGGGCTGGTTCTTCAGGCTGGATGCTATGGCGAGGGCCACGCCCAGGTCACCGGCGGGCTCGCTGAGACGAACGCCTCCCGCGACGTTGACGACGATGTCCTGTCCGGCGAGGGCGACGCCGGCGTGGCGGCTCATCACGGCGCACACCAGAAGCAACCGATTGAAGTCGATGCCGGTCGCCACGCGCCTCGGCTGGGGGAGCATCGAGGGCATGGTCAACGCCTGCACCTCCACGAGCATGGGCCGGCTGCCCTTCATCGTCGCCACGATAACCGAGCCGACGGCGCCGTCGGTGCGCCCGGCGAGAAACGTGCGGGAAGGATCTCTTACCTCTTTCAGGCCCTCGGCTGCCATGTCGAACACGCAGATCTCGTTGGTGGAGCCGAAGCGGTTCTTGGTGCTCCTCAGCAGACGCCAAGCGCCGTTGGCGTCGCCCTCCATGTAGAGCACAACGTCGACCAGGTGCTCGAGCAGCCTGGGGCCGGCGACGTCGCCCTCCTTGGTCACGTGGCCGCTCAGGAACGCGGGCGTGCCGGTAGCCTTGACCCACTCCATCAGCCTCTGGGCGCACTCGCGAATCTGGGCCACGCTGCCCGGGGCGGCAGTGAGGCTGTCGTCGTGCAGTGTCTGGATGGAGTCGACCACGACCAAGGCAGGCCTATGGGCGTCAAGCCGCGCGAGCACTGCGGAGAGGTTGGTCTCTGGCAACAGGAACAGGCCGCGCCCGTCGATTCCGAGCCGGTCGGCGCGCATCTTCACCTGCGGCGCCGACTCTTCTCCCGACACGTACAGGGTCTGACCGTGCGAGGCCGAAACGTCGGCCGCCAACTGGAGCAGCAGGGTGGACTTGCCTATGCCCGGCTCACCGTACAGCAGCGCGAGCGAGCCTGGAACGACGCCGCCGCCGAGCACGCGGTTGAACTCGTCAAGAGAGAGCTCGATGCGGGGCAGCTCCCTGGTGGAGACCTGGGACAACTCGCGCGCGGGCGTCGAGGGGATGTCGGCCCTGACGGCCGCGACACGATCCGCTACCGCGACCTCGAAGAGCGTGTTCCATTCAGAGCACGCGGGGCACCGGCCTTCCCACTTGGGCGTCTCGTTGCCGCAGCTATCGCATACGAAGGCGGACTTTAGTCTGGCCCTGGGCATGATCAGTGGCCTCGCAGGCGACGCGCAGGCGCGACTACACCGCACACGGGAGCGCACCCGGAGTTAGTCGGCCCGCGTCTAAGAGTTGGGCGCGGCCAGGCTGAGCGAGCGGGCGTCGGGCAACGCCGCATGCACGTTGACAATCAGCTCGCCGTCCTCGACGTCGATGACAGCGGTGTCGCCCACGTTGACGTCGCCCATGAGGATGGCGTCCGAGAGCTTGTCCTCCAGGTTGTCCTGGATGACCCGCCGCAGCGGGCGGGCGCCAAATGTCGGGTCGTAGCCCTTCTCCGCCAGCCATTCCTTCGTCCGCTGTTCGACTTCCAGGCTGATGCCCTTCTCGACCAGGTTCGCAGACACTTCGGCCAGCATAAGGTCAACAATCGCCAGCATGTGGTCGCGGGTGAGAGCGTGGAACACTATGGAGCCGTCTATGCGGTTGAGGAATTCGGGCCGGAAGAAGCGCTTGACCTCCTCGTTGACGTTGGTCTGCATACGCTCGTACGCGGCCTCCGCTCCCCTCGCGTCGCCGGACCTGTGGGCGAAGCCGATGCCGCGGTCCTGCCGGATGAGATCGGACCCGATGTTGCTTGTCATGACTATGATGGTATTGCGGAAGTCGACGCGGCGTCCCCTGGCGTCGGTGAGGTGACCGTCGTCGAAGATCTGCAGCAGGATACTGAAGACTTCGGGGTGGGCCTTCTCGACTTCGTCTAGCAGAATCACGCAGTACGGCCTGCGGCGCACCGCCTCGGTGAGCTGTCCGCCGTCGTCGTAGCCGACATAGCCGGGCGGCGAGCCAACGAGTCGCGCCACGGAGTAGCGCTCCATGAACTCGGACATGTCGATGCGGATCATGGCCTCTTCGCTGCCGAACATGAACTCGGCCAGCTTCTGCACCAGGTAGGTCTTTCCGACGCCGGTGGGGCCGAGGAACATGAACACGCCGGTCGGGCGTTTGGGGTTCTTCAGCCCGGCTCTCGCCCTGCGCACGGCCTTGGATATCATGGTGATAGGCTCGATCTGCCCCACGACCTGCTCGTTCAGCACGTCTTCCATATGGATGAGGCGTTCGGACTCCTCGGAGGCGAGGCGTGTGACGGGTATGCCTGTCCACATCGCGACGACCTCGGCGATATTCTCTTCAGTTACGACGACGGCCTCTCCACCCATCTCGTCCTGCCACTCCCTTTCGAGCTCGCCCAAGCGGTCGCTCAGGCTGGCCTCACGATCGCGCAGCTCGGCGGCCTCGTCGTACTGGCGTGCCGCAATGGCGTCGTCCTTCTCCTTACGGACGCGCTCCAGCACCTTGGTGACCTCTTTCAGCGACAGCGGGGGTGTGTTCGTGTTGATGCGCACCCGCGACGCGGCCTCATCGATCAGGTCGATCGCTTTGTCCGGCAGGAACCTATCCGGTATGAAGCGGGAGGCCAGGCTCGCGGCGGCCCTTATGGCGTCGTCGCTTATTTTGAGCTGGTGGTGATCCTCGTAGTGGCCCTTGACACCCTTGAGGATCTCGACGGTCTCCTCGACGGTCGGTTCGTCGACCCTGACGGGCTGGAACCTGCGCTCCAGGGCCGGGTCGCGCTCCACGTACTTGCGGTAGTCGTCGTGCGTGGTCGCGCCGATTGTCTGCACTTCGCCCCTGGCAAGCGAGGGCTTGAGGATGTTGGCGGCATCGACGGCACCCTCTGCGGCGCCCGCGCCGATCATGGTGTGAAGCTCATCGATGAAGAGAACGCAATTCTTGGAGTTGCGAATCTCCTCGATTACCTTCTTCAGACGTTCCTCGAACTCGCCGCGGTACTTTGTGCCCGCGATGGTCGCCGCAAGGTCGAGCGTGACGAGTCGCTTGTTCTTGAGGGTGTTGGGCACGTCGTTTTCCGCGATGCGTTGTGCGAGCGCTTCGACGATGGCAGTCTTGCCGACGCCAGGCTCGCCGATCAGGACGGGGTTGTTCTTGGTGCGCCTGCTCAGAATTTGCGTGACGCGCTGGATTTCCGTCTCCCGGCCCACGGTGCGGTCCAGCTCTCCCTCGCGCGCCCTCTTGGTCAGGTCGATGCCGAGTTGGTCGAGGGTTGGGGTCTTGGCGCGGGAGGTGCGGCTCGAGGCCTGCGACTGTTGCGGGCTCTGGGTGAGAATGCGGCTGGTCTCGCCGCGCACCTTGTCCAGGCTGACGCCGAGGCTCTCTAGTACGCCGGCGGCCACGCCTTCGCCTTCGCGCATGAGGCCGATGAGCAGGTGCTCCGTGCCGATGTAGTGGTGGTTGAGTCTGCGTGCCTCATCGACCGCGAGTTCAATCACCTTCTTGGCACGTGGGGTAAGGCCAATCTCGCCGGGGCTGCTGCGTTCGCCGCGCCCCATGACGAATTCGACGGCGGCTCGCACCTTGTCCAGCTCAATACCCAGATTGCCCAGCGCCTTGGCGGCGACTCCATCCGTCTCACGGACAAGGCCAAGGAGGATGTGCTCGGTGCCAATGTAGTTGTGATTGAATCTCTGGGCCTCTTCCTGGGCCAGAGAGAGCACCCTGCGCGCCCTCTCGGAGAACTTCTCAAACCTACTCGCCACGTCTTTTCTCCTATCAGAAGTTTGCGATTGTCACAGAATAGAGCCTAGAATCCTCCAAACTCCCCTTCTTCCAAAGCCTGTTTCAGGCTAAGGCCCAATCGCCTTCTCTCCGGTTCGATCTTCAAGATCTTCAGCTTTAGGGTCTCACCCTCTCGAACTATCTCTCGCGGATGGCCAATCATCCTCGTGCTAAGTTCGGAGATGTGCACCAAGCCCTCAACCGAGCCCTCGACCCGGGCGAAAGCGCCAAAGTTCATCAGCTTGGTTATGGTCGCGTCGACGATGTCACCGACAACGTGCCGCTCGTGGATGGTCTCCCACGGCTCCGGTTGCAGACGCCTGAGGCTCAGGGCGATCTTCTTGTTCTGCGCGTCGACCCGCAGCACGTACACGTCGATCTCGTCGCCGAGCTTGACGATCTCCTCGATGGACTTGACCGGGTGCCAGGACAGCTCCGAGATGTGGATAAGCCCATCGGCTCCACCCAGATCGACGAATGCGCCGAAGCTGCTGATACCGGTAACTTTGCCGCTGCGGACGTCGCCCTCGGTCAGCTCCTTGATGAGCCGCGCTTTCTGGGCCTCGCGCTGCTCCTGTACCGCCTGCCGTTCGGAGAAGATGGCGCGGTTTCGGCCCCGGTTGATCTCCAAAATCTTAAGCTGGAGCACCTTGCCAACGGACTCGGCACGGGGATCGACCGTAGGTGGCTGTTTCTCGCCGGTCTGCTCCGACTTGGTGTCGGACTCTTCCTGCCTGCGCTGGTACTCGCGGAACTGGTCGTGGGGCACGCTCACCAGTTGCGACATGGGGACAAAGCCCTGAATAGTCTCAACGTCCACTATGGCGCCGCCGCGGTTAAAGCCCAGTATGGTGCCCTGCACGGTGTCGCCGTTGCCCATCATCGCTTCCAGCTCGTGCCAGGCCTTTTCGCCAATGGCCCTGTCGATGGACAGGATGGCAGAGCCTTCGTCGGAGGAATCGCGAATGACGAACGTCACGACGGAGGAGCCGACTTCCAGTCGCTCCGCGTCCTCCGGGCTGATCGAGCGCATCTCTCTCTGAGGAACGACGCCCTCGGCCTTGTGGCCTATGCTAACGAGCAGGCCTTCGGAATCGACGCGCATCACGATGCCCTCGACAACGTCGCCCCGCCGCAGAGGCTTCAGTGACTCCACGGAGTCAATGAATTCCCCCATGTCTTGGACTTGGCCTTGCTCCTCCGGAGAATTCAAACTCAACAAAACAACTACCACCGTGTTTATTCGGGCATTGCCCAACACCCACAATTATATGTGCATAGCTAGGGCGTGTAAAGCCGAAACGTATCGGCAAATCGGAAGGGATTGGGGAAAACGGGGCTTTGAGCGAGTTTCGACCGGCCACAATGCAGCGAGCCCCCTGGCAGTGACCTATTTTCCCACGTCCTTGCGGGCGCAGTATCGTCAGCGCTGAGGCGTTTCACTGCCGTGTTCGGGATGGGAACGGGTGGGACCGCCTCGCCAGAACCACCAAGGGACGCTCGTTTGCGATTGTGGCATGCCGCCCAGGAAATGCTCTTCCAGACGACTGCCGTTTGGCGGCACAGTCTACACCAGCGCAGGGCGCGGTGTCAACGCTCGTATTGCCCGGAACTGAGTGACGTGGGGATAGGTGAGCGTGGCACGGAAGCGGGGCTGTCGGCTACGCCATCGGCTGGTGTACCATAGGCCGAGCACGGCCGAGCGCGGGAGGCGAGAGGAGGGTAATCACGATGAACTCTCAGATCAAAATGGGGGGCAATCGCGCTGGTCGGCGCACCCGTGTTGTCGCTGATTTTCTTTGGCCTGGAGCCGGGCGGCCTCATCATCGACAACGTGAACGCGGACAACCTGGTGGAGGAGACGCGGCTGAAGATAGAGGCCCTATCCTCCACCACATTCATGACGCACCTGAGCGCGTTCGTAGTGCTGCTCTCGCTCGCGTTCGCGCTGTTCGGCATGTGGGTGGTCGAGAGCGACGCCAGGGCGAGCGGCGAGAGCAGCGCCATCTGGCGCGCCGGCCTCGTGCTGCTCGCCTTCACCATCACCGGCTGGGTTACGAGCCAGTCGCTGAATCACCAGATCGCCAACACCGGGCTAGATTCCGGCCCCGACCAGGCGACGGCCAGCGCGCTGTACGCGGTGGACGTGGGCATAACCCAGCTATTCGGCGTGTTTGCCGCGGTGGGCTTCTTCTGCTACTGCCTGGGAACGGCCGCCGCGGGCCGCGCCAACAAGTGGGCGTCATGGATCGCCGCGGCATTCTCGGTAGTGTCCATGGCCGCAATGCTGACAGGCACGTTCGAGCCCGAACTCTTCCAGCCGATGCGCAACATCGTCTGGGCCATCTACATCGTCTGGACCTTTTGGCTTGTGCACCTGGGCGTACGCACGCTCAGGAGCGGATAGCCGTGAACCGGCATCGCCAACGGTGACGCTACCATGAGCACAGGGGCAACCTATCCGCTGAGCGCGGCGCGGGCGGTCGCGCTGGACGCACAGGGACTGGCGGAACAGCCCGATCTGGACACGCCTTCCACGCCGGAACAGGTCTACGCCGCCATCGAGCGCGTGGGCTGCCTTCAGATAGACACGCTGCAGATGGTGCGGCGCAGCCACTACCTGGCGCTGTGGAGCCGTCTGGGCGCGTACGATCCGGAGGACCTCGACGCGCTTGTGTACGACCCTGCCCGTCGGCGGTTGTTCGAGTACTGGCTGCACGCCGCGAGCATCATCCCGCTCAGCGAGTACCGGTACCGGCTGCTCCTGATGCGCCACTGCGCCGAAGGCACGTTCAGGTCTCGGCGGCGCTGGCTGGAAGAGCCGGGCAACGTTGAGACTGTCGACGGGGTGCGGCGGCGAGTGCGCGAAGAGGGCGCGGTGCGGGTCTCCGACTTTTCCGACGAGCGCGTCGACGCCAGAAAGGGCTGGTGGGACTGGAAGCCGGCCAAGCGCGCCCTGGAGCACCTGTTCGACCTGGGCGAGTTGATGGTGTCCGGCCGCGTGAGCTTTCAGCGCGTGTACGACCTGCGGGAGCGGGTGTTGCCTAGCTGGGTCGAGACGAGCGAGCCGACGGAAGAGGAGGCCATCCGCCACCTGCTGGAGTGGTCGATGCGGCGTGTTGGCATCTGCACTCCCCGCCAGCTTGTGGACTACGCCCGCATGAAGGTCGGCGAGACCCGGGCGCACCAGCGCGCGCTGATGGACGAGGGCGTCTTCGTGGAGGTGTCGTGCCTCACCGCGTCGGGCCGAGCGGAGCGGTTCATCGTGCACCGCGACGGCATGGACACGCTCAAGCGGGCCGCGGACGGCGGGCTTGTTCCGAGCGCGACGACGTTCCTGACGCCGTTCGACAGCCTGTTCTGGGCACCGGGCCGGGACGAGCAGCTTTGGGATTTCGAGCAGAGGCTGGAGGCATACGTGCCGGCACCGAAGCGGCGGTGGGGCTACTTCTGCCTGCCCATCGTCCACGGCGACCGGCTGGTGGGCCGGTTCGACCCCAAGCTCGAGCGGGCAACCGGCACGCTGAGGCTCAAGGCGCTGCACCTGGAGCCGGGCGTCGAGCCCGACGAGGAGTTGGCAACGTCCTTCTCGCGTGCCATGCGGGGGTTCATGGCGTTTCACGGGGCGACCGACCTGGTGGTCGAGGGCGGCAACGGCGCCGCCGTGCTGGAGCTTGCCGGGGTGAGCGCCAGCGGGCGGGTTTGAAACCCGCCCCTACGAGTGAATTACGGTCACATTTGAGGAGGTTTGACATGGACTCGGCGTTGATTTCGGAATACAAGCAGAAGATCATTGAGGCGGGGCGGTTCGTCACGAGCTGCGGTGTGATGTCGATCAGCAAGCACGGCAACATAAGCGCGCGGCTGCCGGGCGAGGACGTCTTCCTGCTGACGGCGGGAGGCACGCTGTCCGAGCTGAGGCCGGAGAACATCGCGCTCTACGAGCTGGACGGCACGCTGGTGGAGGGCGCGGTGGAGCCGACGTCCGCCGAGATCGTGGACATGCACGGCGTGGTGTACCGGTTGCGGCCCGACGCGGGCGGCGCGTTGCACACCCACTCGCCGGCCGCGACGAGCCTGGCGGTGGCCTACGAGCCGATACCGCTCATCTACGAGGCGATGGCCCGCTTCGACATGACGGACGGCGTGCCGCTGGCCGCCTACGGCCCCAGGGGTTCGAGCGAGTCGGTGGATAACATTGCCCGGGCCATACGCGAGAACCCCAACACCGGAGGCGTGCTGCTGGCCAACCACGGCGTGCTGGCGTTCGCGGCCGACCCGGTGTCGTCGGTGAGGGCCAACGTGGTGATCGAGGAGGCGGCGATTCTGTACATGAACGCCAGGGCCGTCGGCAAGGCCAACCCGATACCCGCGAACATGGTGGAGCAGACCCGGCAGCGGCGCGACGACTTCGCCTCGATGGGCGTGCAGCGGGCGGGCTAGGCGAGCGCGAAAGCGGTGCGCGCGACGCACCCCCATCCCCGTATCGAGTACGGGGCAGGCCCCACGTGTCGCCCACGCGCCGGGATTAACCAGCCCATCCCCGTATCGAGTACGGGGCAGGCTCTAACCTTCCCCCGTCGAGGGGGAAGGGACTCCTTGGAGCGGCTCTAGGCCAGGCAGAGGGCGCGGGCGACTCTGAGCACCAGCTCCGGCACCGGGCGGACCAGCCAGAACAGCGTGAACACGACGAAGGTGACCACGGCGGCGATCGCGAAGCCGCCGGCTACGTCCAGCGGGTAGTGCACGCCGGCGAACACGCGGGCGAAGGCGTAGAGCGCTGCCGCCGCCAGGAAGGCCGCGCCGACGCGGCGGTCCACCCACCACACGGCAATCGCGATGGCGGACGCGGCCGCGATCGCGTTGGACGGGAACGACGAGTCGGTGGGGGCGTAGAACAGCAGATTTACCTGATCGGGGAACTCGACGAATGGGCGCGGGCGGAAGTAGTACCAGTTGACTACGTAGACAGCCCAGTTGGACAGGCCCATCGACGTGAGCGCGGCGAACACGCCCACCTGGCGGCGGGAGCGCGTCGCGGCGTCCCGGCCCGTGTACCAGAACGCGATGAGGGCGAGGGCCATGCCCACGGGTATGAGGTAGTCGCTGACCACCCAGGTGATCATCGTGTCCACGGGCGAGAACTCGCCCGCCATCCCGTTTATCCAGAGGAACAGCTTCTCGTCCGCGCTCTCCATTTGCCAAGCCGGTGTCCGATACTGCGGGCCAGGGCGTCCGCGTAGTTGCGGCGCCTCAGGGCCTCCAGGCCCTCTACCGGCTCATCCGTCCCTCCTCTCATACCTAGATTTACCAGGGACGACGCCAGCAGGGTGAAGACCACCGCCGACGATGAGCCAAGAAAGAAGAACAGGGCCTGCGTCGGGGCGTCCAGCCCTCCTTCGTAGTCGTTGATGTTCCTGTCCTCGACGGCGAAGAACCAGACGAACGCCCCGACGATAAGGACGAGGCCGAGCAGCCTGGCCGGGATGGGCTGTTTAAGAAACAGCAGGCCGTCGAGTCTGCCGAGGGATGCGGCTATCTGGAGGGTCCCCGTCGCGGCGACGGCCACGAGAATGTAGTAGTCGGTCGCGAAGGTGAACATGGGTTAGTTGTCAGTGGTTAGTTGTCAGTGGTCAGTGATCCGCTGGCAGGGCCGACAGACTGACAAACCGGCCTACCAGCTCTCCAGGGCTACGGCCGTGCACCAGTCGGAGTAGTCGGGGTCGTTGCCGCGTATCACGTCCAGGTACTTGTCCCTTATGTGTCCCGTAATCGGGCCGATGCCGCCTTCGCCGATGGGTCGGCTGTCCAGCTCGCCCACGGGCGTCACGTGTGCGGCGGTGCCGGTGAGGAAGACCTCGTCGGCCAGGTACAGCTCACTCCTTCGGATGTTGCGCTCCACTATCTCGAGTCCGAGCTCGCGCTTGGCCAGGGTGATGGCGGAGTCGCGGGTGATGCCCACCAGGTTGTTGTCCGCAACGAGCGGGGTGTGGACGACGCCGTTGGAGATCATGAACAGGTTTTCGCCGCTGCCCTCGGAGACGTTGCCGTCCTGGGTGAGCATGATGGCCTCGTCGAAGCCGGCGAGCACGGCCTCGGTCTTGGCGAGGATGCTGTTGACGTAGTGGCCGGAGATCTTGACGCGCGGGGGAATGATGGTGTCGTCTATGCGCCGCCAGGACGAGGTGCAGCACCGGATGGCGCCCTCGGCGTCGATGTAGGCGCCGAACGGGTTGACGATGAGGGTGAAGTCGCTGGCGAGCTCGTGGAGCTTGAGATTGGCGACGCGCTCGGCGCTCTTGTAGGCGAGGGGCCTGATGTAGAGGTCCTCGCGGTAGCCGCACTTGGCGACGAGGTCTGTGGTGATTTCGCAGAGTTCGTCGGCGCTGTAGGGGATGTCGAGCATCATCATGCGGCAGCCCTGGAGGAAGCGCAGGTAGTGTTCTCTCATGCGGAAGACCATTATCTTGCCCTGGCCTTCGTTCCAGTTGCCCCGGATGCCCTCGAACACCGCGGTGCCGTAGTGCAAGGCGTGGGTCATCACGCTCACCTTGGCGTCGGCGAGGGGCACGACACCACCACGGAAGAAGGCTAGGGCTTGAGGCATCGCTCGATACTCCTGTTGTGCAGAACTCCGGGGCGGACTCCGCGGCCGGCGGCGGAGGGCGGCCTGCCATATGGCTGCGGGCCATTATACGCGCAAGGGCGCGGGATAACAAAGCGGCGGCGGGGGGGTGTCACACCCATCCTAACCTTCCCCCATCAAACGCGTGATGCAAATTAGGTCTTCAGCGATTGAAGAGTGTGGCGACTGCCAGGTCGGGACGTCCGAAGAGTCGATTCAGCAAGATGCCCAGGTTCATGGCGGCCACCTTGGAGGCTACACGGCTGAGCAATCCCCACTTGCTGCGAGCGCCGGGGAAGTGAAGGCCGAATACACTCTCAAGGTGGCCGTTGATGGTCTCGACCACCTGTTTCCAGCGCGAATGTTGTCGTCTCGCCGCGTGGGCCCCGGCTCCACTATAGTTTTTGGGTGTGAGCACGGTTGCCCCATAGCGTTTACGCCAATGCTTCTGCCACCATGCCCCGAAGAAGCCGTTGTCGCCAAGATAGGGTTGGGCGCTGGCCCTGCCGGCTGCCGACCTGGGCCACACAGGGCCTGTGGCTCCCACGTACTTCCTGCCATTGCTCCGGTAGAGGCTGGGAAGGTCGGAAGGTTTGTACGGCTGCGCGCGCGGATTGGCTCGCCAGCACAGAAAGCTCTCTGCAACCCAACGGTCTTCGGTACTCGCGGGCGCCAGCGTGAAGCCGGTTATCATCCCTTCGGGCGATACCCCAAGCAGAAGTTTGCAGCCGTAGTAGAAATCCCTGTCGCTCCCTCCCTTTCCGATGGCGGCGTCATCGCCAAACAGACGATGGCGCTTGCCGCGACAGCGACGCATCAAAGGCACGGGAACGCTGTCTATGCTCTGATATGCCGCGGCATGTGCTCCCAACTGCTCTGCCGCCACTGCCGACAGACCTACCACAACCCCTGCCAGGTCTCGGCTGCGCCGGTTGAAAGCGCTCTGGGTGATCATACTGGGAAAGTAGCTTCCCCAATGCTCGGCGACGTATGCCACGAACCTCCGCTCCGATTTTCCAGACCATTGAGCGCACAGCATCAAAGTCAGAACCTCGCTGTCGGAGAGCTCAGGCCGTCTGCCCGGACGGCTCGGCTTGTTCTGGGCCAAAAACCGCTTATAGAAGTCATCGACAATCGTGTACAATGCCGTGAGGAAGGTGTTGAGGTCTAAGGTCATAGCTAGTTCTCCTTTGGTAGGGATAGGACTAGCTTATACCATTCCTTGACGCCTTCCTAAACTTTTTTGGCCCTGCTCCTAATCTGCATCACGCGTGTCAAGGGGGAAGGGACTCCTAGGGATACTCTGAACAAGTCTGGTGTATTGTGGCATAGTACTATGCCATACACAAAGCAGAGATGTTTGGGGTGAAGGCACGATGGACCAGCCAACATTTGCCGACTTGGAATACGATAGCAAGAAGCGCAAGACCCGGCGGGAGATATTCCTTGAGCGCATGGACGGTCTGATCCCGTGGGAACAGTTCGCAGAACGCATCCGCCCGTTCTATCCCAGGGCAGGCCGGGGCCGGCGACCCTATGAGTTGTCTGTGATGCTGCGGATTCACTGCGTGCAGATGTTCTACAACCTCAGTGATCCTGGTATGGAGGACATGCTCTACGAGGTCGAGTCGGTGAGACGGTTCGTAGGGTTGAGGCTGTCGGGCCCGCTCCCGGACGAGACGACGATCCTGAACTTCCGCCATCTGCTGGAAGAGCACGAGTTGGGACAGGGTCTGTTCGAGGAGATCAACCGTCATCTGGAGTCCCAGGGGCTGCGGCTTCGGGAGGGAACGATCGTGGACGCGAGCATCATCGAGGCGCCATCGTCAACGAAGAATCGTGCAGGTAAGCGAGACCCTGAGATGCGTCAGACGAAGAAGGGGAATGAGTGGCGCTTCGGGATGAAGGTACACATCGGTGCGGACGCTGAGACGGGAGTAGTACATAGCGTGACGACGACACCCGCGAACGTTCATGACGTGACGGAGGCTCACCGGCTGCTGCACGGCGGGGAGAATCGGGTGTGGGGCGATGCGGGGTATCAGGGAGTCGACAAGCGAATGGAGAATCGCGAGTTGGATGTGGACTGGCAGGTAGCGATGAGACCCGGG
Organism: Dehalococcoidia bacterium; assembly: GCA_965217705.1. GTDB lineage: Bacteria > Chloroflexota > Dehalococcoidia > Lucifugimonadales > CATOSD01 > CATOSD01. The sequence goes on from CBDCJA010000002.1 coordinate 1,767,008, forward strand.
AGACGTCGGCAACTGGAGCCGGGAAGCTATGAGGCGCTTATGGAGAAGCGCAAGGCGTCGACCAGGGCGAAGGTGGAGCATCCGTTCCTGTACGTGAAGCGGCACTTTGGATACGCCAAGGTGCGTTACCGAGGGTTGGCAAAGAACACGCAACGACTGACGTTGCTACTGGGGATGACGAACTTGATAAGGGCGGAGCGGTACCTGGCAGCCTGACGAGGGCGAAGTGCGCCCAAGCTGGACAAACGAACGTAGATAGGCCTTAGCGGAGCCGTTTCAGGACCACAAGACCTCTATCGACACACCGTAGGAGGAAGAAACCCCTCGGACAGTCCACTTACTGTCCATCACAAACGAGATACCCTCAGTTGTTCAGAGGTTCCCTAGCACCCAATCCCCGTATCGGGTACGGGGCAGGCGCTAGCCTTCACCCTGAGGGAGAGGGAACTGGCGGCCTTCATCCGCATTCTGACCTTCCCTTATCGCGGGGGAAGGGGCTTTGGGGGCGGAAAATCGCGAAATCTGTCTCATTTTGTTTCATTTTGTCTCGCCCCGTAGCTGGGAGTGTCGCCGGTTTGCGACGGATTGAAACGCTGGCGAGACATATTTGGGCAGGAAAGTTACAAATTGTGACAGGAATGAGACAGGCGGGCCGGGGCGCCAGCGGGTGCGTTTTCATGCCCGTGACCGTATCGAGTACGGGGCAGGCTCCGGCCTTCGCCCGTCGAAGGGGGAGGGCCTCCGGTTGGCAGGGCCGGTGCGTCACGGAAGGGAGGATAGCACGGATGTGCGGGTGAGGTCAAGGGGGTGTTGCAGGGCGGACGCCGGGGCTATGGGATGCTATGCAAGAGTCGTTGGGGGTGAGACGAATCAGGTACGGTTTTTCGCGTGTATGGGCCAATTCAGGGGACTTACAAGTCCCAAGTGGCACTCGATTGCGCTGATTCGGGGCAGGTTTTGAGCCGTCAGATGTGAGGGCACGCCTGATTTGGGGCGGAGGAGTTAGTGTGCGAGAGGGCTTCGGTTATTCCTCCGGCTCGTCGGCGTACTGGTTGTAGCCGAGGCCGCGCACGTGGGGTTCGTTGTGCAGCAGCAGGCGCAGTCGTGTCAGTTCGTCGGCGTCCCAGCCCATGGCCTCGGCTACGGCCTCGTCCCAGAGTCGGCGGACCTCGCATTCGCCGTCGCGGAACTGGGGGACGATCATGTCCTTGGTGCGCTGCCAGCAGTCGGCGAGGATGGAAAGGATGCGAGTGTCCTTGACGTCAGGAATTCTTATGGTGGAAACCCCTGCCGGATTGAAAAAGGGGAAGACCAGTGTTCTGCCTGCGTTTCGCATGAGTTGCAGCCGGCCGGGCGTCGAGTTGATGAATACTGCTGCCCCTTTTGCCTCAGTTCCCGATAGGCCCGTGACCGGTAACCATCCACCCCCCACGTACTGCTCATCATTGGCAACGGCGGTTAGGCGTGCCGTGCTGCTATTCTGCCCCATGGTAATCAGCAGGTGTCCAGCCTTCTGCATTAGCTTGGATGACTCTGGATAAATGCCACCATTCAAAGCGAGATCAGCTTCGTTACGCTGTTTGGGAATCCAGCGCTCATCCGGCGTACTCATGATTGACTGCTGACCATCTGCGCCTTTGGACATCACCACCGAAAAGCTTCCCAAGTCGTGGGGTTTTGCGCGCTCGAAGGAACCATACAGGACTTGAAGAGTCGCGTGTATGGACAGATCAGAAACATTGCTTATGCGCAACAGTTCTGAACTGCTTGAACATCTTGCTGCAGCCTCAGCGAGCGCATACGAACGCCAAATTGCGGGTGTCCAGTCGCCCTGCTCCATACGGCCAGATGGCCAGTACGACACTTCGCCCCATCCGTTCGCCATGAGCCCTTCTTCAGAGCACTCCAGCAGGCAGCGATGAAAGTCGGCGACCTCGTTATCATCGACTGGCATCCTATCTATGTTCACGAACCGCGTTGGCGGATTAGGACCGTCATGCCGACGCATTACGACGATACTCTCATTGAGGCCGGTGTTCTGGCTCAAATTTACGTTGCCCGGTTCGTGGCAACTGAGCACTGTGTGGATGTGAAACCGTTGAGCGAGTACACGTCGCTTTCGCAGGGCGGAAGGCGCGGTGAGTGCGATGGTCGGGTTGATCATTGTTAGAATCCCATCCGACCGATCTACACAGTGGTCCGCAAGGCCGACGAATAGCGGTTCTATTGCGTTCTTGTCTGCAAACCCCATCAAGCTGTGGTCGGCCTGTGTGAGCTTCTGCTCCATTAGGTCAGCACGGTCACGCAGTGCCTTTTGTGTCTCCGTGGGGAACTTTTCGCCCATGTTTCCACGGTTTGTGAATGGCGGATTCATTATCACGACACGCGCGTTCCGCACTGCATCTACCGCGTCCTCGAGTTCCACGTCAGTGGATGCTTGCCATGTCGCTCGCGAGGCGATGGCATCGTCGGCTAGATCAAGTTCGTCCGGCCTCGAGACGACAGACTTCTGGCCCAGCAGCTCGACGGTTCCCACAGCCACGCTGCTGGGGTTGTCTCTGTGGGGGCCATACGGCATCTGGTGAAGTCCCATTCTGCGGTAACTCACCCGTTGGTTGCCAGCGGTTAGTTGGGACGCGGCAAGCTGTAGGGAGACGGGGTTTATGTCCAAACCCTTCAAGACCTCCTCGACCGCTAGTTTCTGGAGCGCAGTCAGTTGCTCGTCTCCAGCCCCACAGTCGCGGGCTCTTCGCTTCATATCGGCGAGCATAGCGGCCAACAGGGTGCCGCTCCCACATGCCAGATCGACCGTCTTGTGGGTTCGCCACACTCGCGGGTCGGACCAGTCGAGGTCGCCGCAGACGTCCAATGTCAGTCGGGCGGCCAAGGACGCCGCTACCGGGCGAGTGAAGAATGCGCCGTCCGACACCTGGTTTCCCATGACGCGGTTGAACAGCGGCCCGGCGTGGTCCGCCCCCATGTCGGCGTAGGTCTCGGCAATACGTTCAGCCTCAGCCGCGAGGTGATGCAGGGCGCGTTCGAGGCCTGCGAGCCTTCCAGTGTCTTCAACGGCCTCGACGGCTTCGAGTGCCGGTTCAAGTACAGGACGGAAATCGTGTCGCAGAATGCGCCCCCACTCGCGGTTCACGGTTCGGACGACGTTGACCTCGTTTTTGATGGTGGACAGGTCGCTGATGCCCGGCAGCCAGCCGCCGTTGCTAATGCGCTGATGCAACATTGCAGCGTTCATCATCAGAAGTGCGGCAATCGTACAACCGTCGGCCTGTTTCTTGTCGGTCTCTTTGAGTTTGTCCAGTCCGAAGTGGCGGTTCAGCGGGGACAGCAGCCCGTCGGCGCGCAAATGATGGGCCGCCTCGCTGACACTCGACTCCAGAATGTTCAGATCACGCATCACGCGGTTTTCGCTCAGGCCGGACTTCGTCAGAAGGTTCATCTTAATAGCATGGCCGTGGTCTTCCAGGCCGCTAAGCTTGAGCATGAGCTGGCCCGATTCCTCAGCTCGCTCCCGGGCGGTCTTGCGGCGCCTGCGCTGACGGGCGGGCGGTACGCGCACGCCGCCCTCGCCGGTGTTAATCATCTTGCGAGCCTTCGCTTTGGTCTTCAGAATGTTGACCACGCCGCGGGCCTCGCCAGCTTGAGGCTTGTCGCGGGAAACGGTGTCACTGCGTAGCTCGACGCTTCCGTCGTCGTTCATCTTGCCGGTAACCACTTGAGCAGGTTCGCGAGGCTGGTACTCCGGCGCGCCTGGGTCGGCGGCGCCTAGCAGGTCTCCCCCAAGCTGTTTGAAGTGGTCACCACGCTGGTCGTACAGCCCGATCTGAGCAGGCTCAGTGGTTGTTAACCCGGGCGGGCCTCCTGGTATCGGCTCCGTAACAACGTCCGTAATGCGACGAAATTCCCTGGCGAGTGTGCTCCTCCCATCGAGCACACGCTCCACTGCCTCAACAGCTTCGCCGGGGGCACCGTCGTGCTGGCGGTACTGGATACGGCGGTCTTCCCCGGTGGCGACGGCTACTATGGTGCGCTCCACGGGCGGGGGCTTGGGTATGTAGAGGTACAGGAGGTCCTCGAGGTTGTCCTCGATACGCTGGTCGTGAGCACGCAGCGCGAGGAGTATCTGACCCAGCTCCTGCCACCCTTCTTCCGGACCGCTGCTGCTGAGCCAGCTTTCGGGGTCTGCGGTGGGCGATATGAGTATGGGGCAGACGATATAGCCGAGTTTTTTGCCGGGGGAGGTGCGCATCGCGCGCCCGACGGCCTGAATGACGTCGATTGGGCTCTTGCGCTCTTCGAGGAAGGCAACCGCGCTCAGGGACGGCGAGTCCGTGCCTTCTCCGAAGATGCCCACGTTGATGATGCCGTGGGGGTTAGCGGTGTCCGCTTCGGCAAGCCGGTTCTTGGCGATCTCGCGGGCGGCGGCGTTGCTTGAAGCGTCCAGGTGTTCGAGACTGTAGTTGGCCAGGGGCTGCCCGTTGGCGTTCTCGTCCAGCCACCTGGATACCCATTTCTTGACCCTATCAGTCTGGAGGTCGGACGCCATGTTCTTCGACTTGTCCACGGTGTTCATGAAGGCAATGCAGGACTTTATGTCCACTTCTTCGCCCTGCGTGCCGCCACCCATCGTGAGGGCGAACGCCAGTCCCCGCAGGTAATCGGTGGTCGTCAGCTTGCGGCGGCCCTTGCTTTGTGTGTTCTTGGCGAGTAGGTTGGCGGCTTTAAACGCCTCGCGGTCGTTGATGGCCATCGCGATTATGCGGTAGTCGGACAGCCAGCCGTTGCGGACGGCTTCCAGGTAGCTCTTGCGGTACAGCTCGACCCCGAAGGTGGACTCGTCGTCCATCGAGCGGACAATCCAATCGGGATTGCCGGTGGCCGGCCTGCCGCCGTATGTGCGCGGCGTAGCCGTTTGATAGATGCGGTAGGTTGCGGGAAATCTACGACTGTCGTGGCAGACCGTAAAGTCTCGAAGACGCCTCTCTTCGGAGGTTGCCTTGGCAGACGCCGACTTTTTTCGCCTTAAACCGGCGGTTCTGTGCGCTTCGTCGGCAATCAGGACGTGCGCCTTGCCACCGACGTTCAGTAGGGCTTCGGATACCCTGTCGCTGCTCTGGTAGGTGCCTATGAGGACCTTGATTCCCTTGTCGAGGACGCCCTGACGCATCCAGGCGACAATCTCGCCTGCGTCTGTGGTGACCCTGCCCTTCACTTCGGATGCGCTGAAATTGCTGTTGTCGGCGGTCGGGTCCTTCGCGGTGTTGCGGGTGCCTTCTTTCGAGGGGGCGTATCCGGCGGTAGCGTCGGAGCAGACCGCGAGCACGTCCAGTGGAACGGTGGCATGCTGGAGGTACTCCCGTCTTATCTGGGCGACGAGTGCGATTGAAGGACACAGAACGATGGACAGTTCGCCTGGGGGCGTCAACTCCTCAATGATGCGCAGGGATATTCGGGTCTTGCCGGTACCGCAAGGCAAAATGATTCTGCCGCGAGCTTCACCGACCGGCAGCCCTCCGCTGTCATAGTTCTCATGCTCTCTGAGAATGCGGACGCTGTTGGCGACCGCTTCGTTCTGCATGCAGGACTTGGTCTGAATGCGTTCTTCGCTGTTGGGGTTAAGCTGGCAGTGTTCGCATTCTTCGTAAGCGGCGTTAGCTTGTTGCTGCTGATGAAGGTCGTTAGTGACGTTTACGACCTTGATGGGCTTTTCGCTCATGGACGCCGACTGACTCGCGCCACTGGCTAAGGCGCCGTCTCCGTTGGTGACGATCCAGCGTTCGGTCCAGAAATCACCAGAGGACGCGGCGGCGAACTTGGCAACTTCTATGTTACTGATGGAAGAGCCGTGACCGTACTCATCAAGCTGGCGCGACTTGCATTGTATTGCTAGGTACTTCCCATCGCTTCGGCGAATTGCCACAACATCAATCCCCACGTCAAGCCGCGTTGTGTCGGGGAAATGAGCTTCGCGGTCCGGCCACTCGTCCCAGCGCCAGCACCTCTCGATGTCCCACTCTTTGATGTGCGGAGCAGCCTCGTCGGTAACGACCTCAAGCCAATCGCCGTCGGTCTCTTGTGGATTCATTTCTGCGGCCTTTTGGATTGCCGCAGCGATGATTGCGTTGCCATTGTTGTGATTCATGGGAGTGCTCGTCAACCGGTCGTGCATGTTGTACAGAGCTAGGTGGAGCCCTCAGGAGAGTGCAAGAGGTTGCCATTGAATGCCGGAATTGTAGCGATGGGACAACGGCGGCCAAAGGCGAGTGAGGGCGCGCTTTCGACAGAATCGGCGAGGCACGCTTGCGAAGGCGATGGTTGAGGTTGGGCGGGGGCTTTAGATTCCTCGGCTACGCTCGGAATGACAAGGTGGAGCGGGCGCGTGATGACGCGGAGTGCGCGGGGTCGGGATGACGGTGGCGGTTGTGTGAGCGATGGCCTGGATGGATGAAGCGCGGCCTCCCCTGCCCTTGGGTTCCCCCTCCTCGTTTCCACGGGGACAAGCTTCGCGGGAATGACGAAAGAGATGGGGCCGGAATGGCTGATGCCAAGGGGCGCGGGGCGGCGTGGACTGAGGGAATACGGGTGTGAGCCCCAGCGGGTGGGTTGCAAACCCGCCCCTACAGGGTGTCGGGGGAAGGCGGCGTTGACCCTCATCCATCCCTTCGGCAGGCTCAGGGCGGGCTCTGGCGTTGGCACGCTCGGAGGGGAGGGACTGGCGGGCAGGCATGAAACCTGCCTCTATAGCGTGGTGGGGGAAGGCGGCGCTTTCACACACTTAACGTTACGCTTGCAGTCGCGCACTGAGCTTCTTGCAGCGACGCTAGACATTGTTCCACAATAGGTCAATGCGAAGCAGGCACCGGCAGACGCTCGAACGCATGCGCACCCGACCGACGCCGGCGGACATCAGGTGGACTGAGATTGCGTTCCTATCGGAGGCGCTGAGTAATGTTGGAGTACAAGGGTTACGTGGGCACGGTCGCCTACGACGATGTAGCGGAAGTGCTCTATGCCAGGGTAACTAGCAGTGGTCCGTACTCTGTCGCAGAGGCAGAGGCGACCGACGTTGAGGGGATAAAGAGGGAGTTCCGCAAGTCTATCGATTTGTACCTTGCTTCATGCGCCGAGGACGGCGTGGAGCCGGCGCCGCCGACCGGGGTGCCTGTCGAGCCCCAAACGACTGCTGGGTAGCCAGGTCCTGCCGAGCTGGAGCTCGTCACAGACCGCCCTTACAGGGTGGTGGGGAAGGGACCGGCGGGCGGGTCACAGACCCGCCCCTACAGCTGGGATGGGTGGACCCACTGGGCGGTGTCGGAGGACTGGTAGATGGCGATGATTACGCGGAGGACGCTTTCGGAGAAGTGGATGTCCATCATGGGTTGGCGGTTTTCGAGGATGCCGTCTATGAAGTCGGCGGCCGCGCCGTTGAAGCTCTCCAGCCAGTTCATGGGCAACTGGAATGAGACGGTCTCGGCTCCGCGGTGCAGGACGAGCGGGGGAAGGTCGAGCATCTCTCCGGTGCAGCGGGTGACCCACAGCACGCCTTCCGATCCGATAATCTCCATGAACTCGTCGGCGGCGTAGTAGGACGTCCTGATGGGCATGTGGCGCGCGCTGGCGTACTCGATGGAGGCGAGGGTGTCGCGGCCGGCGTACTTCCAGGTCGCGGAGGCAGGCAGCTCCATGAGGAAGTCGTCGTCTGAGCGCGTGATGATCGCGGACACCTTCTCGACGTCTCCGCCCCACCAGATGGCGGTCGCCACTTTGTGCCAGCCGTCGTCGTAGATCATGCCGCCCAGGTTGCGATCGGGGTCTTGCCGCCATGTGTACGCGCCTTCCGTAAAGGAAATGGGGCTTTTGCGGATGTCGCCCCTGAGCGTGCGGATGCGGACCAGCGACAGTTCACCGATGGCGCCATCCTCTATCAGCTCGCGCGCCTTGACGATTGGCGGGTAGTACAGGAAGTTTTCCGTGGTCCTGTAGAACGTGGACGCGCGGCCGGCGGCCTCTGCCATGCGGCGTATGTCCTGGATCGAGCCGGCGGCCGGTTTCTGGCAAGAGACGTGTTTGCCTGCCTCGAGGCCGGCGATGGACTGGTCGGGGTGCAGGAAGGTCGGCGTCAGGAGTTCCACGGCGTCGATGCGGTCGTCGGCCAGGACGTCGTCGTAGCTGGTGTATATGCGCGGCGATATTCCCCACTCTCTGGCGCGCAGCTCGGCGCGCTCCGGCGCCGGGTCGCACAGCGCCGCGACCTCGCACCGGTCGTGCGCCAGGTAGCCGGGCGCGTTGAGCTGGGAGATGGTGCCGCAGCCGACTATGGCGAGGCGTACTTTGTCCATGGTTGGGTCTCTCTCAGCGGTTTTAGATTCCTCGGCTGCGCTCGGAATGACAGGGGCGGCGGGCGGGAAGGGGCTGCGGACGGCCCCCGCCCCTGGCTTCCCGCTTTCGCGGGAATGACGAGAGGGGCGAGGGGAAGGGACTGCGGCGGGCGGCGCGGTCACCCCCATCCTAACCTTCCCCCGTCGAGGGGGAAGGGACTAGGCACGCCCCTACGTTATGGAGGCTAGGACTCGCTTGGCGAAGCCGTCGAAGTGCTCGGTGGCTACCCAGCGGAGGACGGCGACGAGGTCGTGCTCGGGGTCGACCCATATCTTGTTGGCGCCGGCGCCGAGGTGGTAGAAGCTGCTTTCGGGGACGCTGGGCATGAGCGCGCGGTCGGTGTTGAGGAACCAGTTCATGAAGCCGTAGGTGGGCTGTATGGGCGTGGGCGTGGTTGCCATGTCGACCCACTTGCGGGAGAGGAGCTGCTTGCCCTTCCACTCGCCGCGTCGGAGGGAGAGGAGGCCGAAGCGGGCCTGGTCGCGGGCGGAGATCCACATGCCGCCGCCCCAGTGTCCGCCGCCGCTGACGGACCACATGCGCTCGCCGTCCACGTTGACCCAGGAGTTGCGGTAACCGTTCCACTTCCAGGTGTCCGAGGCGTCGATGGGGTCCATCACGTGCTCCTTGAGCACCTCCGGCAGGGGGCGCTTCCACAGGCGGAGCAGCGAGAGCGAAAAGCGGTTCACGCGCACGTCATTGTACTCGTAGGCGGTGCCCGGCTCCTCCACCGGTCGCATCAGGTCTTCGTGGTTGCCGGCGGAGTAGTGCTTGTCCCACAGGGTGCCGTCCCACTCGCTTATCTGGCGCAGGGAGTGGTCCCAAGTGATCTTGGCGTTGTGTGGTGAGTCGTAGCCGCCGTCGTCCACGTAGCTGGCGACTTTGTCGTGGACGTCGCGAATCAGGCCGCGGTCGTAAGCGAGGCCGGCGACGGTGGACAGGAAGCTCTTGGTCACGCTGAAGGTCATGTCCACGCGCTCGGGCTCGCCCCACTCGGCGACGAGGTAGCCGTTGCGCAGCACGACGCCGGTGACGGCGCCGCGGGTCTTGGTCGGGCCGAGGGTCGCGCCGTCGTCGTATTGCTTGTTGGCGTTGTTCTGGCGGATCTGCTCGGCGAGGTCGCGCAGGTGGCCCTCGCGGTGGGGTTCGTTGGAGTAGTCGATGGCCTTCTGGAGCAGGTCGGGGTCCATGCCGACCTGTTCGGGTGTGCGGCGATCCCAGTCGGTGCCGGGGCCGGGGAAGTATGTGGCGGTTTGGGTGGTTTGGGTTGTCATGGGCGCCTCCTGGGTATGATGGGTGATTGTAGCATAGTTTGTCGGTTGGTCAGTTGGTCAGTTTGTCAGGGGTTGGTGGGTTGCCCCCATCCTAACCTTCCCCCTGCGAGGGGGAAGGGACTGGGATGTGGGTGCGGAGGCGGTGGAACCAGCGGCGGAGGGCGCTGTCGCAGGCGACGGACAGCGCCGAGAGCGCCATGGTGCGGTATACCCACCCGCGGGTGACCTTGGAAGGGCGGGACGGGTCTAGCCAGCGGTCGTTGCTGGCGAGCAGGGCCAGCGTGGCGAGTCCCATGAGTGCGGGCCATAGGACGGCGAGGCGGAGGCGGACGCAGCGGCGGGGGATGGCGAGGGCGTAGGTCTCGGCGTCTCGGAAGTGTTCCAGGGCGGCTCGGAGGCCGCGGGCGAGGACGGGCCGGGCGCGGTCGGAGTTGGCGGGGTCGAGCAGGTCGGCGGGGGTCAGGCCCTCGGCGGCGAGCCAGTCGGCGGGGAGGTAGCAGCGGCCGGCGCGGAGGTCGGCGGGGAAGTCGCGGAGGACGTTGGTGAGCTGGAGGGCCTTGCCGAAGGCGACGCCGAGGTCGGACATGCGGGGGACGTCCCAGCGCGACAGGGCGGGGGTCTTGGCGACGGACGTCTCGGTCCAGAACTCGCCGACGCAGCCGGCGACGAGGTAGGTGTAGCGGTCCAGGTCGTCGAAGGTGCGGAACGCGCCGGGCGCGCCGGCGGCCTCGCCGGGGAAAAACGTCAGGTCGACCTCCATGCCCCGCGTGAGGGTGGTGACGACGGAGCGGACGCGGGCGGCGTCCTCCCGCGGCAGCGATTCGAGCAGGGAGAGCTGTACCGGCAGCGAGTCGGCGAGGGCGCGTTCGGCGTCGGTGGCGGCGAACCGGGCTGCTAGTACGGACAGCGCGCGGGCGTCTTCAGCGACGGCGGGACGCGCGATCGTGGCGCGAAAGCGGCACAGCGCGACCAGGCGCCGCGTGGGCGTTGCAGCGCGGGAGTCCGCGATGGTGTCGGCGGCGCGGGCGAGGAGGTAGGCGAGGCCGACGGGGGTGCGGAGGGGGCCGGGGAGGATGCGGATGGTGAGGTAGAACGCCCTGGACACGCGGCGGAGTACGCCGGTCAGGAGGCGTCTGCGGTCGCGCGGGCCGACGCTGGGGAGGGGGTCGGCGGCGTGGGGCTGGCGGCTGTCGCTGCGGGTGCTCACGCGGGTATTGTACGGGGGGTAGTGGTCAGATGTCAGTAGTCAGTGGTCAGTGGTCGGTGGATCGCCAGCCCCCGCCCACCAGCGGGCGGGTCACAGACCCGCCCCTACCGTGCCTTGAGAAGGGACTGACGGTGAAATGTTCGGGGGAATTGTCACGCTCAGTTCTGCCAAGTATCATTGGACGGTGGCCGGGAGGCGGGTACGCTCGCCTTTACCGGCCTTAGAATCTCAAGAACTTTTGACTGGGGAAACACTCCATATGGCTACGGAAGAGCAAATTCAGAAGGTTGTGAACAGCCTGTACGAGGTCGAGAGCTGCAACCGGTGCGGAACGCGGCTGCGCTTCGGCGACATGGACTGTCCGCGATGCGGCGCCGACATCGAGGACAACCTGCGGGACTGGGCCGAGCGCCTGGTGGACTCCCTGTTGCTCATGGACGACGACAATTGAGCGCCAACGCGGGAGCGGCGGACGAACGCCGGGGCGGTGTCACTTCGCGGCGCGAGGACGAGAGGGCGCTGGAGATACTGGCGCGGCTCGGCGCGCGACCGGCGGCTCCGTTCCACGAGCGGGGAGTCGCCGAGAGCGTGGAGGGCACGCTGCGGGAGAGCGGCCTGGAGCATAGGCGCGACGAGTTCGGCAACGTGCTGGCGCGATACGCCAGCCCCGCAAAGGAGCACGGGCGGCGGCCCATCGCGTTCGTGGCTCACATGGACCATCCCGGCTTCGAGATAATCGAGGGGTCGGGGCGGCGCTACGTGGCGCGGGCGCTCGGCGGCGTGCCGGCGGCGTCGCTGGGCAAGCCGACGCCGGCGCTGGCGTTGCTGCCCGACGGGCGGCGCGTGCCGTGCGAGCTTACACCCTACGACGGCGCGGAGCGAGGCGGTTCGGACCGGCTTGTGGTCGCGACGCTGGCGGAGGAAGCCGAGTTGGCGCCGCCGGTGCCGGTGGTGTTCGACCTGCCGGACTTCGAGCTGGACGGCGACACGATTCGCATGAGGGCGCTTGACGACCTCGCGGGCTGCGCGAGCATCCTGGCGGCGATGGAGCGGCTGGCGGCCGAGGGGGCGCGCGCCGATGTGTTCGCGGTGTTCACACGCGGCGAGGAGGGCGGCCTGTTCGGTGCGCGGCTGATGGCGCAGGCGGGCACGCTGCCAGGAGACACCGTGGTGGTGTCGATCGAGTCCAGCCCGGTCATTCCGGGCGTGGCGCAGGGCCGGGGTCCGGTCATCCGCACGGGCGACGCCGCAAGCACGTTCGACGGACGCGCGGAGCAGGCGCTGATCGCCGCGAGGCAGCGCATCCTGGAGCGCACGCCGGAGTTCCGGTGCCAGCGGCAGCTCATGAGCGGCGGCACCTGCGAGGCGACGGCGTTCGCGATGTACGGGTACAGCGTGACGGGGATCGCCTTCCCGCTGGGCAACTACCACAACGCGACTACGGACCTGCGCGACCCCGATGGGGGCGTGGGCGCGGAGTACATCGCGCTGGCCGACTTCCTGGGGGGCGTGGAGCTGATAGCCGAGGGGATGCGGGGATCCGGCGGAGCGGCTGCCGAGCGGGGGCTGCCCGACGTGGGGCAGGACGTGCGCGAACGGATGACGGCGACGGCGCGGGAGTGGGCAGGCGCGCCGTCACCCCCATCCCCGTATCGAGTACGGGGCAGGCTCAGTCCCTTCCCCCGTCGAGGGGGAAGGGACTGAGCGCCGGCGGGCGGGTTTGAAACCCGCCTCTACTGGCTGGAGGGAGAGGGGACTTTGAGCGCGCCGTCACCCCCATCCTAACCTTCCCCCATCGAGGGGGAAGAGACTTTGGAAACGCCCACTAGGGCTCGCTTCTGTCCCAGCCGTCCAGCACCCAGTAGCCCACGCGGGGGACGTCCACGACCGTCTCCAGGCCCTGGGCGCGCTTGAGGCGCTGGATGTTGTATAGGTGGGTCGTCTCTTCGAAGTAGACGTGGCGGATGGTGGCCTCGAGCGTCATGCGGCCCTCGCCGCCGTCCTCGCCGGGAGTCAGGCCCGTGGGGTGCGCCCGAGCCATGGGCACCCACGTCGCGCCGCCGGCGTAGGCGATCGAGGCGCGCCTGGCGAACCCGGCGTCGTGGTCGGCGAGCACCGACCGCACCAGGTCGATGCCCTCGCGCAGCTTGGGCATGATCACGCCGAGGTCGTGGTAGACGGTGTCGTCGAGCCGGCGGTCTGAGGGGGAGTCCGCGAGGCTCTTAACGTCGTCAACGCCGTGGCCGCCGGGAAACAGCGCGTCGACCCAGCGAATGAGCATCCACCTGAACGTCACCGAGGCCATGTGGCTGAGCTGCATACGGATGCTCCACTCGCTCCACCCCCACCTGCCCGACACGAAGTCCAGCTGCTCATCGGTCAGGCCGTCGACCTCGCGCGCGATGAGGTCGTAGAGGCCGTCGAATTCGGGGAACAGCCGCGCCGCGGGGGCGTCGTCGGGGATGTTGGGGTTGATCATGTAGGACCTCCGTGGAGCGTTTCTCCCTCTTACGCTCACCCTAACCCTCTCCCTCAAGGGAGAGGGGACTGTGGCGACGCGGGCGGGCGGGTTGCAAACCTGCCCCTACAGGCGCGGGCCGCGAGTGGCGGGCGTGGTCGGCATGGGGCTAAAATATGGCATCTCACGGCGGGCAGCGTCAAGGGGTAGCCGCGAACATGGACGCTAGATTCCTCGACTGCGCTCGGAATGACATTACTTATGGTGGGAGGTGCGGTATGGACCTGGTGCTGACGGGGGGCAACGTGCTTACGATGGATGGGCGAAACAGCCGGGCGGCGGCGGTGGCCGTGCGGGACGGCAGGCTGCGGGCTGTGGGAGCCAGCGCGGAGATTGCGAAGCTTGCCGGCCCGGATACTCGGGTGGTGCGCCTGAACGGGCGAACGCTGCTGCCCGGCTTCGTGGACCCGCACAATCACTTCAGCCTGACGACGTTCCAGCCGGTGTCGGTCGATTGCAGCGTGCCGCCGCACATGAGCGTGAACAGCATACTGGACGCCATCGCCAACGCCGCCAAGGACGTCCCGCGCGGGCGCTGGCTGTGGGGATGGGGGTTCCGCAGCCGCATGATGCCGGACGGCGCGCGGCTCACGCGCGGTCAGTTGGACGAGGCCGCGCCCGACAATCCCGTGTGCGTGATGGACGGCTCGGTGCACGCCTGCTACGCCAACTCCGCCGCGCTGGCGATGGCCGGCATAGACCGGCACACGCCCGACCCGTCGCACGGCCAGATCCTGCACGACGACCGCGGCGAGCCGGACGGCACGCTGTGGGAAGGGGCGATTGACCCAGTGTACAACCTGTCTATGCGCAACTTCATCGACTACTACGGCGACGATGGCGCGGCTGAGCTGGTACGGCAGAACTGCCTCCGCCACCTGGCGTGCGGCATAACCTCGGTGGGCGACGCGCTCGTCACGCCCAACGCCGCGCACATGTACCGCGCCGCCGAGAGCAGGGGCAAGCTGCCCATGACGGTACACCAGATGCTCGGAGGCCAGGGCTTCTTCGCCGCGCCGGAGGAGGCATCGCGGGGCGAGTTGGGCGATGGCAACGTGTCGGACAGGCTGCGGGGCGGCACCATGAAGATGTTCATGGACCCGGTCTTCCCCAGCGCGGCGCTCATACGATTCCACGCGCACGGCGGAGAGGAGCGTTTCGGCGAACGCTATTACACGCAGGATGAGGCGGACGCCCTGACGGTGAACGCGCACGGGCGCGGGATGCAGGTGGCGATTCACTGCCTGGGCACCTGGGCGATCGAGCAGGCGCTCAACAGCTTCGAGGCCGCGCTGAGGGAGCGCCGCGCCGAGGAGCCGCGCTTCCGTATCGAGCACTACGGCTTCCCCACGCCGTCGCAGATGCGCCGGGCCAAGTCGCTGGGCGTGGTGCCGGTGGTGCAGCCGCCGTTCGTATACACCGGCGGCGATTCGGCGGTGCAGCGCGCGGAGGAGTTGGGCGGCGGAGTGGGCGCCCACCCGTTCAGGTCGATGCTGGACGAGGGCCTGACAGTGGCGGCAAGCTCGGACTGCCCGTGCGCGCCGCTGGAGCCGCTGCTGGGTCTGTACTCCATCGTCACGCGGCGCACGCGAGGCGGCGAGCCCGCCGGACCGGACGAGGCGGTGACGCCGGAGGAGGGGCTGCGCATGTACACGGCCAACGCTGCCTACGCCATGTCGCGGGAGTCGGAGGTGGGTTCGCTCGAGGTTGGCAAGCGTGCCGACCTGCTGGTGCTGAGCCACGATCCGACGAGCATCGCGCCGGAGCATATACGCGAGATCTACGTGGACCAGACATTCGTGGACGGCGAGCTGGTGTATGAGCGGTGAGGGGCGGTGGGTCAGTTTATCAGTAGGTCAGTTTGTCAGTGGTCAGTGGGCGGGATGACGAGTTTCCATGCTGGGTTGAGCAGGACAATGACAACCTCGCCCCCGTATCGAGTACGGGGCAGGCACTAGCCCTCTCCCCCAAGGGAGAGGGGACTTTGGCGGCGGGTGCGGGGGCCGTTGAGCATCGTTCCCACCGGCGTGTATCGCACGGCGAACTGGTAGACCACGAGCAATAGGGCGGTGACGGCCAGATTTATCAGGGCGAACTTCGCGTGGGAGCCGATGCGCCAGCCGGCGATCAGCTCGAACGCGACCACCACCAGGGGCAGGTGCCACAGGTAGATCCAGTAGGAAGCGTCGGACAGGTAGCGTATCCAGAACCGCTCCCGGTGCGCTATCAGCCTGAACAGGCCCATCAGCCCGAAGCACATCAGCCAGGCGAAGGCCACCTGAGCCACGGCGGCCAACGGCCTGGCCCAGTCTTCCTTCACGTCGTAGAGCAGCGTGAGGCCGGCCCAGAACACCAGCGTCAGCGCGGGGGCCAGCGCAAGCGTCCACCACCGGCTTGCCTGTATCCCGCGGCGGTAGAGGAACGCGCCGAAGACGAAGAAGAGCGTGTAGTAGGCCAGCACGACCGGGTCGAAGGCCAGTCCCTCGGAGGTGTCGGGGCCGAAGACGGGTTCCGTCATCAAAAGCTGCGGCAGAAGCGTTAGCGGAATGGCGAGCCACCAGACAATCGGGTTGTCGAACCTCACGCCCAGCTTCGCGGCCACGATGAATCCGCCGCACAGCCAGAGGAGGAACCAGAGGAACCAGAGATGGTTCAGGGTGCTCAGCCAGATGAACGGCCACCAGAAGATCGAGAACTCGACCTCCTGGAAGACGTCGAAGGCCCAGAGGAACGCAATCGTCGTGACCGGAATGACCGTGAACGCGCCGACGGCGAGGGGAATTCCTATGCGCTTGAGCCGTTGCACGGCCAGCGGGCGCAGTCCTCTGCGCTGCCAGAGCAGCGCGGTGAAGAATCCGCTGAGCAGGAAGAAGACGGGCATACGAAAGCCGTGTATGGCGTAGAACAGGAGCGTGTAGAAGCCGGAGACTTCGGCGGGGTATCCCTCGGCGGAGTAGGCCTTCGACCAGGCGTCGGGCATGAAGAAGAGCGCGGTGTGAAGCACCACGCCGAGCAGCATGGCGAAGGCGCGCAGGGCGTCCAGCTCGTGGAAGCGCTGCGCGGGGGCGGCGTCCGCGGCCGGCTGTTCGGTTTCGGTGTCCAATGGGGCGCGATTCCTCCGTGCCAGGGCGTGTTTTGGGTTGGCGGGCGTGCGTGGGCACGCTGCGGGCGAGTCTGGTATGTTCTGGCGAGTACGGTAGCATAGTGAGGGGTGTGGGGCGCGAGAATGTCGTGAGGGGTGATCGGTGTCCGCAGCCCGGCCCCTGGATTCCGGCTCGGGGTCCGGAATGACGAAAGAGAGATCGTGGAATGACGGGAGAGCGGGCCGGTATGCCGGAGACAGGAGGGAATTGCGGACGAGGGCTTTAGATTCCTCGGCTACGCTCGGAATGACACGAACGGATGGGCGGAATGACACGAACGGATGGGCGGAGTGACGGGACATGGCAGCGGAATGGCGGGACAATGGCAGGCAGGAGGAGAATAGTGGCTAGCGATTATCAGGAGAAGCACGTAACGGTGAACGGGGTGAGGCTTCGCTACCTGGACTGGGGCAGCGAGGGTAAGCCGCCGCTGGTGTGCCTGCACGGCCACACGGGCCAGGCGCACATCTGGGACGAGTTTGCGGAGGCAGCATCTTCCGCGTACCACGTGTACGCGGTGGACCAGCGCGGCCACGGCGGCAGCGGACGGGCCGGCGACGGCTACGCGCGCGACAGGTTCGTGGAGGACCTGGCGGCGTTCGTCGACGCGCTTGGGCTGTCCAGGTTCACGCTGGCGGGGCTGTCGATGGGCGGCTGGCACTCGCTGCTGTACACGGCGGACAACCCTGACAGAGTGGAGCGCATCGTGATAGTGGACATCGCGCCGGAGCCGAACCCGGCGGCGGCGGCCTCGCGGGCGAACCGCCCGCCCACGCCGATGGAGTTCGCGACGGTGGACGACGCCGTCGCATGGGCGCGCGAGGGCAACCCGTGGGCGAGTGACGCGAGGCTGCGCAAGGACATCGAGGAAAAGACTACGCAGCGCGAGGACGGATCTTGGACTTGGAAGGCGGACCCGGTGTTGTTCAACAGCCCGCTTCCGGACATGACGGACCAGGGACTGATAGGCCGGTACTGGAAGGCGGTGGAGACTATCCCCTGCCCCATCCTGGAGGTGCGCGGAGCGGATAGCGGGCTGGTGGCGGACGAAACGCTGGAGCGGATGAAGCGGGTCGGCGCGGCGTTCGACTGGGTGGACGTGGCGGACGCGGGGCACGTGGTAACGGTGGACAAGCCGCAGGAGTTCATCGAGGCGACGCGGGGGTTTCTGGGCATGTGAGGGGTGTGGGCGTGGCACCTCCATCCGAGTTTATCCACTAAGGACACTAAGGGACACGAAGTGGGAGGAGTCGGAGCCGAAGTAGTGGGGAGCGGCCGCTGAAGGCGTGCTCTGGCGGGGGATGAGCGCGATGGGGCGATCGAGGATGGCGAGCCCTGCGGGCGACACCACGGCAATCCACCGAACTGCCGGGTCGCCTGCCTATGGTTACGGGCTGACACTTCCCGTGCGCTGACCGCGCCGACCGGTCGGCGCGGTGTTTGTACGTCAACTTTGTCGCAGGAGCCATGTCAGCAGCCTTGACCTCTGCCTCGTATTCCCCGACCATCCGGCTAGATTCTCTGAGAACCTTGACGCTCGAATTCGTGGATGTTCCTCATTCGGGTGTTCTCGCCAGCCGCGTATCCAAAGGTGGGCGGCCTAGTCAAGACGCTGTCAGTTGCTTTGCGAGCAGAGGTTCTCTTCCTGCCCCGCGCGCGGCAGCGCGGCGGGATGCACAGGGAGAACCCACTCAATGTCCTTCGACACGCCGGTGAACTCGACGCGCGTGGCCTGCTCGATGGAAGTGACCAGTTTCCCGTTTTGATAGTAACCGAGAGGCCAATACGTGCACCCGTCGTGCGTCCACATCAGTGTGAGAATGCCGTCCCCCGTGACGCCCCTGTTGTAGATGAAGTAGGCGACGTTGCGCTTCCAGCCGGGCGAGACCATGGTGGCCGGGCCCGAGGAGCCATTCCAGTTTAGGTCCAGCACCCGGAAAATGGGCCTTCCCCAGTCTCTGCTGTCGATGGGCGCCGTGGGCCAGCGAAACTGTATCTTCAACCTGACCCTGGTGGTGGGCTCGCCGACAATGTTCGCGTCGAACCACTCCCGGAAGGCCGGATAAAACTCCTCCACGGGCATTCCGAATGCGTCCTTGAAGGCGCGCTTCCAATCCCCCCGATCGTGCAACAATCGCCAGTAGTGGATATGAGACCCCTCGCGCTCAGCCGCCACCTCCTCGACAAGGAACACGGACGCGTAAAAGCTGAGGGCGAACGACAGGAGCGACGTGTCGTGGAAGGTGTCATAGTCCTCCATCCTCTCCAACTCGGCGGCAACGTCCCGTATGGACTCGGGCTCGCGCACGCGCTGTTCCTCCAGGTACTCCGTTAGCCAGTCCGTGCCGAAGTAGGGCACGGGTCGGTTGGCAACCTCGGAGTAGGCGTCGTCTGCGTATCCGGCGAGGCCCTCCACCAGCCAATAAGCACCATTGGCTGCTCCGCCCCTGAAGTCCTTCTCCCCGCTGGGCAGCGTCGCGAACCCCCGGAATTGCTGTCCCTGCAGGACGTGGAAATATTCGTGGGCGATGGCGTAGTACGGCAGGTTATCCTCGTCCGGCCGGTACATAAGGACAATCAGGGCTCCACCACGCTCCGTGGTCGTGGTCCACCCGCTGAACCCCCATTTGACCAGGTAGTTTCTCGTAACCTCCCTGCCGGTTAGGCTCATATACGTGTTCGCCACTGCTTCGGGGCCGTCGCCCACGAGCACAGTGAACCCAGTCGCCTCGACGCCGTACAGACTGTCATAGAATCCGCGGACGCCCTCCAAGTCCTTTTGCAACAGCACCTTGTGCTCGTCGGGGATGTCACCGGCGAACACCCACGTCGGCGGGGCGGACGACGCCACGGGAACCGGCGTTGCGGTCGCCGTGGCAGTGGGGGTTGGGGTCTGCGTCGGCGTGTTCGTCGGCGTCGGGGTGAAGGTGGCCGTAGCGGTCGGGACTGGTGTTGGGGTTTGCGTCGCCGTGGCGGTGCGTGTGGGGGTGAAGGTGGCGGTCGGGGTTGGGCTGGGGGTCTGTGTCGGCGTGGGAGTGAATGTCGGCGTCTCGGTTGGTGTTGGGGTCTGTGTCGCGGTGGCGGTTGGCGTCCGGGTCGGCGTTGCCGTGGATGTCGGCCTGGGCGTCCGCGTGGCCGTGGGTTCGGGGGTACTGGTCGGCGTCGAGGTCGGGGTCTGAGTCGGCCTCGGAGTCTCCGTGGCCGTGGGCACGGGCGCGAGCGTGGGCACGACGACCCGGGCCACGACGGGCGATTCGCCGGCTTCGTCGCTGGAGCACCCAACCAAGAGTGCGGCGAGAACCAAGACGCAGGCGAGCGTGAGCGTTATCTTCATGGAGGTTTCTTCTGTCGGGGAGGCAGCGGAGGGACCTCCCCGATACTTTCTTTGACTAGTAACGCATATAGGCTCCGGGCGCTCGAGGGCGCGAGCCCTCTCCCCGCCGGCCCCTGACAGAAGTAGGTTTGGGGGCTTTAGCTTGGATACTGTATCACGGCTCTAGATTCCTCGGCTACGCTCGGAATGGGACGGTGAAAAGGGGCGCTCGGAATGGCACGGGTGGAGGGTGAGGGGATATGGCTGAGCGTCCCTCTCACCCTCACCCCTTCGACAGGCTCAGGGCAGGCACTAGCCCTCTCCCTGAGGGAGAGGGGATTTTCTTGTTAGTTGCTGTAGCCAGAGGGCTTGGGCGGGCGGGCCTGCACGCTGTCGGTGATGCGCTCGAGCAGGTAGGCGAAGTCGTGGTATGCGTCGAGGTGGCCCAAGTCGGGCCTCAGGACGTCCAGGTGACCCCACAGTCTGTCGAGGTCTTCGCGTATGGCGTAGTGGCCCTCGGCCGGGGCCTGCGGCAGGGCGCTGTAGCGGTCTGCCGTGAGGCCGACTATGGCGGCCAGGCGCAGCATCGCGTCGGTACCGCCGCCGAAGCCAGCGTCCGCCCTGCCCGTCACGTCCGCGCGCTGGCTGCGTGCCTGCTGGGTGTCGGGGACGATCCAGCGCAGCTCGACGCGACCCAAGTCGACGTTTTGGCCGCGGGGGAGCCGGGCGTCGCCGCGCAGCTCCAGCTCGTAGAGCACCGTGGTGGCGGCGCCGGAGTAGATTTCGGCGAACTCCTTGCGGTCTTCCGCGAATGTCTCGTCCGGGGTGACCCGGTTTTCGTAGCCGACTATGCGCCACGAGTAGACGAGGTTCGGATCCCAGGTCACCTGGGCGCGGGTCTGGTCGGCGAACGGCGTGGACAAGGCGAGCCAGTTCTCGCGGCTGAAGGTTGCCCGCGCCTGGTCGACGGTGTTCAGGTAGCGGTACCAGCCGTTTCCGTGCTGGGCGAGCTGCTCCAGCAGGTAATCGTTGTAGTTCTCGATTCCGACGCCCACGGTAATCAGCCGCAGCGGGTTCGCGGCGTCGCGGTCGTATGCGGTCTCGAGAATGCCGAACGGGTCTGTGGCATCCACGTTGGCGACGCCGTCGGACATGAGGATGACGTAGTTGTAGGCGTCGGGGCGCTGGCGGCGAGCCTGGTCGGCCAGGCGAACGCCCTCGTCCAGGCCGGCTTGCACGTTGGTGCTTCCGTGTGGGGCGAGCCAGCCGATAGAGTTGGCGACGGCGGAGTCGTCAGGAACCCGGTGATCGACCGTCAGGTTGTGGAGGACGTCGGTGGTGAAGTGCACGACCGCCATGCGGTCCTGCGGGCGCAGGCTCTGGCGGATGGCCTCGGCGGCGGCGCGCGCGATGTCGACGCGGTTGCCGTTCGCCATCGATCCGGAGGCGTCGAGTACGAGCGTCACGTTTAGCGGCCTGTCGTCGGGCAGGTGCGGCGCTTGGAACCCGATGCGCGCGATCAGCTTGCCGGCGTCCAGCGGGTGGGCCACGAGACCGGTCTCCACGCCGAAGCCCCTCTCGTCGGAGGGAGGTTCGTAGCCGTAGTCGAAGGCGTTGACCCACTCTTCGGCGCGGACCGAGTCCGGCTCGACGTTGTAGCCCGTCCGCGCCCATTCGAGGGCGAGGAAGTACGACGTGCGGTCCACGTCCAGGCTGAACGTGGACACGGCGTCCTCGGAGGCGAGCACGGCGGGCTGGCGCGCGAAGTCCGCGAAGGTGGTTGCGCCGGGCTGCGCGGGCGGTGCGGGCGGCGGCTCGGCGGCTGCGGGCGCAACGGAGAGTCCGTATGGCAGCGGCGTGGCTGCGGGGGCAGCGGCCGCTGAGCGGGCGGCCGTGTCCGCCTCGGAGGTCACAGCGGTGGGCTGCGCGGCCTGCAAGACCTGCGGGACTACCGTGGCCACCGGAGCAGCGGTGGGGGCGGCCTGCGCGCGCGCCGGCGCGGGTGTGGGCTGCCGGTACGCCGCCATGGGCGTGACGACGACAACTGGCGCGGGGGCCGCCGGCATCGCCGTAGCAGCGGCGGGGGGCGGCGCGGGGGCCGCAGACTGGGCAGCGGGTGGCGCAGTGGGCTGGGCCATGGCCGGGGGTGGCGGCGGCGAGGAACGCTCCATCATTTCGACGGAGGCAGGGGCTGCGGCGGCTGTGGCCTGTATGTGAGCTATGACCGCGGCTGCTTCCTGGGCTTCCTCGATTTCAGACGAATTGCCAGCAACGTTGATAGCGACGATGATCAACACGGCGGCGACGACGGTCCCCGCCCCGGCCGTTAGTATCTTCCACATGTTTCCTCCAAACCAGTCGAGCCGGCGCGGGCGCTCCAGGCGGCGCTCCAGACGCGCCCAGGTGTCCGCGGGGGCTTCGAGCGCGCGGGAGCGGGCGGCGTAGTAGTCTCTGAGTGTGTGTTCCATTCCGCGGTCGATCGGATCGTTGGTGCTCATCGCCGCGCCTCCCTGTCGCATGTCTGCGTGAGTTCTTCTCGTAGGCGGCTGAGCGCGCGGCTCAGCCTGGACTTTACTGTGCCCTCCCGCACTCCAAGCGCTTCCGCGACCTCGCGCAGCGAAAGCTCCGCGAAGTAGCGGAGGACCACCACCCGGTGGTGCCGCGGGCTGAGGCGGCTGAGCGCGGCCTGGACTTCGTCGCGCCTTTCCGCTGACATCGCAGACTCCAGGACATCGGCTGCGCCGGTGACGCGCTCGGCATCCTCGAGCGGCGCCGTTGGCAGGGCGCGCGCCCTGCGGCTGGATACGATGCGGTTGACCAGGATGCGGACGACCCAGGGCTTGAATGGGCTGCCCCGACGGAATCCGCATATGCCTCGCCACGCGGACAGGAAGGCTTCCTGGACGTGCTCTTCCGCGGCCGCCCTATTGCCGGTCATGAGCACCGCGGTGCCGAAGAGCGTGTTCTTGTGTTGCTCAACCAGGTGCCGGAAGGCGTCCGGGGAGCCTTCCTGGCAGAGCCGTATGGCCTCGGCTTCGGTCATAGCCTGCCTCCAGCCGGGAGTTTGAGAGTCCTCTCACCAGATAATACGCGGGCGGCGGGGGAAAGGTTCCACTGGGGCAGCGGGGGCCGGGGTGTGTGGGCGTGGGTGTGACTGGCGGATTAAGGGTTTTAGATTCCTCGGCTCCGCTCGGAATGACACGGGGATGGGCCGGGGCGATTGACAGGGGGATGGGCCGGGGCGGCGGTTACTGGATGGGGAGGGGGGGCTGGAGCCACTTGGGGGTTTCGTTGACGCGGACGTCGACTACCCACTTCACCCATTCGAAGCCGCGCTTGTCGGGCGCGACCAGGCGCATGGGGAAGCCGTGGCCGTGGGCGAGGGTCTCGCCGCCGACGTGGGACGCGAGCAGATAGCCTGCGGCCTCGTCCATCGAGAAGCGGCGGTAGTAGCCTGTAACCGAGGTGAAGGTGACGCTGGACGCCGCATCGGTGGGCGCGGACCGCGCCAGCAGGTCCGAGACCGCGACGCCCCGCCACACCTGAGTGGAGTACCAGCCGCCGGTGCAGTCGATGGTCGCGGTAGTCTCCGCGTCGGCGGCAAGCTCGTCGTAGGCGAGCGAGAACTCACGCTCGACGGCGCCGCCTACGGTGAGCCGCCACGAGGTGGGGTCCACGCGAGCCGGGGCGTCGTTGAGCCACGACGTGAGCGGGAAGGAGTTGCCGGAGAAGCTGTTCGCCTCGTGGGAGCCGGTGAATCTGCGCCGCGCGCCGCTGAGCCCGCCCACCTTCGCGCCAAGCTCGCCCGCCTGCCACGCGGCGGCGGCGGCGACGGCGAGGGCGGCAAGCCTGAGGAAGGTGCGGCGGTCGGCCCAGAAGCCGATGGGGAAGCCGCGGGTGTGGTAGAGGGAGTGCCACACGAGGATTGGCACGAGCGCGGCGCCCACGTAGATGTGCCAGCTTACGCCGCTGAACCATCCCCAGCCGAACGGGCCTACGAAAGACCACACGAACCCCAGCGCGAGCGTCACGGCGAGCAGCGCCATCAGCGCCACAGAGGCCGTGCGCGGCGTGGCGGACCGTTTCCAGCGCAGCGAGAAGAGGACGTTCGCGCCCTTCCAGGCCAGGATGACGATGATTCCGTAGCCGCTTACGCGGTGCGCGACGATGAAGTACCACTCACGTGGGGACCCGGACACCAGGCCGAAGAAGCCGCTGACCAGCTCGGCGGCGATGAGCGCCAGCAGCAGGGTGTTGGCCCATGGGAATTTCATGGCGCGGACGCCTTCCTTATCCGTGCGGTAGCGCCGAGGAGTCTTGGCCCGCCCGCCACTTGGCAACCAGCCTTGTGGGTCAGGGCTTTAGATTCCTCGGCTGCGCTCGGAATGACAGCGAGAGAAGTGCCTCCTAATCCTCGTAGGCGTAGCTGTAGGCGGCGCCTACCACCCGACCGCCGTCCACTATCAGGTAATCGCGGTCGAGCTGTTCGCCGGCGAAGAAGCGCTGCAGGCAGTCGCGAATGCCGTCGGAGTAGCGCTTCTGCGCCTCCAGGCTGGTGCCGGACACGTGCGGCGTCATGGCGTGGTTGGGCATGGAGCGCCAGGGATGGTCGGCGGGCGCGGGCTGTGGATACCAGACGTCGCCGGCGTATCCGGCCAGGTGGCCCTGCTCCATCACCTCGACCAGCGCGTCAGTGTCGACGATGGCGCCGCGGGCGGTGTTGACGAGGTAGGCGCCCTTCTTCATGCTGAGCAGCAGGTCCTTGTCGAACAGGCCTCTGGTCTGGGGGGTGAGCGATATGTGAATGGTGACCACGTCGCAGGTCTGGAGGAGCGGGTCGAGCCGCATATATCGCGCTCCGAGGGCGGCCTCGTCCACGGTGCTCAGGTGCATGAGGTCGTAGTAGTACATGGTGACGTCGAACGGCTTCAACCGCGCGGCCACGCGCTGGCCGATACGGCCCATGCCCACGATGCCGACGGTCTTGTCCTCGAGGTCGTGCGAGCGAGCGGCGATCTTGCCTATGTCCCAGCCGCCGGACACCACCTCGTTGTAGGACGGGAAGTAGTTGCGCACGAGGGTGAGTATCTGCATGACGGCGTGCTCGGCGACGCTCACGACGTTACTGCCGGTAATCTCGGCGACGGTGACGTTGCGCTCGGCGGCCGTGGCGAGGTCCACGTGGTCGGAGCCTACGCCGGCGGTGAGTACGGCCTGCAGACCGGGGGCCTTCTCCATCTTCTCCTTGGTGACGTAGGTGGGCCAGAAAGGCGTGGTGATGATGACGTTGGTGGTGGGCAGATGGCTGTCCAGCTCCTCGCCCGGGTCGGTGATAGCCACCAGCTCATGGCCGGCGCCCTCCACCATCTCGCGCAGGCCCAGTGCGTTCTCGGCACAGCCCAACAGCTCGGGAGTGTTCTTTGCCTCGGGGCCACCGGGGTACAGTACTGCGACGATTTTCATGACTCTCCTCTCTGTGTGAATCTATGTGCTATTCGGTGCGTGAGAGCGCCTCAGAGCGTATCGGAAACCAGGTAAGCCGTGGTGAGCGGCTCACCGTCCAGGAGTATGGGGTAGGCGTTCAGCGCGGTTTCGTCTAAGAGGGTGTGTGAGAAGTTCAAATTAGGTTGGTGCTAAGCGTCGGAGCATTAGATGAATCATAGCTATGTGGATCCAGGCCTCCGTTGTCTCGGACAGAGCTTCGTAGTCCTTGCTCAGCCGACGGCACCTGCTGAGCCACGCGAATGTCCGTTCAACCACCCATCTTCGCGGCAGCACCTGAAAGTGGTGGCTGTCCCTGGGGCGCTTGACAATCTCGAGCGCCCAGCCTGTCAGGGCCCAGACCCACTCGATCAGCTTTCCAGCATAGCCAGCATCGGCCCAGACCAACCTCATGCGGGGAAACCGCCCTGTCAATTTATCGATGACCAGCTTCGCTCCATCTCTATCCTGGATATTGGCAGGATGCACCACCACCGCCAGCAGCAACCCCATGGTATCTACAATGATGTGTCGCTTTCGACCGTTGACCTTCTTGCCAGCATCATAGCCACGAGGCCCCCTTTTTCCGTCGTCTTAACAGACTGGCTGTCTATGATGGCCGCGCTAGGTGTCGGGTTGCTGCCTTCGGCCATCCGAACTTTGGGCCGCAGGGCCTCATGGACTCGTTCCCATGTACCATCCTGTCTCCATTCCCGAAAATACCACCACACGGTGCCCCAAGGTGGGAGGTCATGCGGCATGGCTCGCCACGTGCAGCCGTTGCGCAGAACGTACACAATGCCGTTGACGACCTCCCGTAGGTCTACAGTACGTGGCCTTCCCCCGGTCTTGGCTGATGGGAGTAGGGAAGCCAGAACATCCCACTGTTCGTCGGTCAGGTCGCTGGGGTATGGTTTGCGTTTCATGCCTCCATTCTAATATATATACAAGACTTCTCACACACCCTCTAAGAGCCTGTTTACGATCTATTCAGGATTAGCGCAGTGAACGCGAGCACCACCATTTGCAGGCTGGTATTGAGTTTTCCTTCGCAGTTCTTCCAGAGCCGACGGCGCTTCTCCAGCCAGGCGAAAGACCGCTCCACGACCCATCTCTTCGGCATCACCACGAAGGTGTGCAGTTTGTTGCGCTTCACGACTTCCACCGTGGCTCCCAACCGGCTTTTCACCGCATCGGCAAAGGGCTTCCCGGTGTAACCCCCATCCACCAGCACGTTCTGCACCTGACTGAGGCCATCCCGACGCCGGTCAAACATCGCCAGGGCCCCAGCCCGATCTGTGACGTTGGCCGTGGTTATGTGGATCGCGTGAGGCAACCCCTCCGTGTCCACCGCGATGTGACGCTTGATTCCGGACACCTTCTTGCCCGCGTCATAGCCCTTGCTCCCGGCGCTATCCGTGTTCTTAACGCTTTGGGAGTCCACGATACAGAAGCTGGTCCGCTCTTTCCGTCCATTGCTTTGCCGGGCCTCGCCAACCCATTTTTTAAGACCTGCTCCAGAATGGTGTCCTCATCCGGGCCGGACCGCTCGCTCCATTGCCGGAAATACTTGTAGCAGGTGTGCCAATCGGGGAAGTCGGCAGGCAGCATTCGCCACTGGCAGCCGCTTTTCAGGAGGTACAGCACCCCGCAGAAAACATCGTACAGGTCCACGGTGCGGGGCTTGGTCCGGCGTCGAGCCGACTCCAACGTGGGAAGAATCCGGGCGAATTGCTCCCGGCTGATGTCGCTGGGGTAAGAATGAGACATGATTACCCTGCCTTAGTATTAGTCTCAACTCAACATACCACAGAGATTGTAAACAGGCTCTAAGAACACCACCGGGAACTCCTGGGTTACGGCCTGGGTGAAGACGTTCCGGTGCTGCGGCAGTATCTCGAAGCTCACAGGCTTCATGTACTCGTAGCCTTCGTGGAAGAACGAGAGGGTGTGGCGCCCTTCGGAGGCGTACACCATCACGAACAGGGTCGTGCGATGGCGCTTCACCCCTGTATGCCCCGAATGGGCGGGGATGACGGCAACGTGGTTGCGGACATTCAACAGGTCGAATCCGCCGCCGCGCGGCCGGAACTCGTCGGCGAACACTGCGAACAGGCAGCGTGGCTCGATGCGAACCATGGGCGAGCACGCTCACCGCACTGGCACGACCGGCAGCACTACGTGGGAGGGCCGGTCCGCGTCGTGGTAAACGGTGTTGCGCGCGACCTCGGTGCGCCTGCTCAGTCCCAGCGGCTCGCCGGTGTTGGGGTTAACGTCCAGCCGGGGGAAGTTGCTGCTGGCGACGTCCACGCGGATGCGGTGGCCCCTGGCGAAGAGGTTGCTGGTGGGGTACAGCTCGACGGTGAACTCGTACACCGTGCCCGGCTCCATTAGCTGTGCCCGCTCGAACGAGTTGCGGTAGCGGGCGCGTATCACGCCGTCCGTGATGTTCATGTCGAAGCCGTGAGGGTAGTCGGGGCTGGGCGGGTACACGTCCACGAGCTTGGCCGTGAAGTCGGTGTCGACGCACGACGAGGAGGCCCAGAGCTTCGCGACGACCGGGCCGGTTACCTCCACCGCCTCCTCGAGCGGCGGCGTCTGGAACGTGAGCACGTCGTGGCGGGAGGCCAGGGGCAGGTACGGCTCGCGCGAGCCGTAGAAGCGTGGCTCTTCTTGCTGGTGGAACGCGCCACCCTCCATGATGTCGGCGCCGGAGGAGATGTTGCCTCCGATGGTGGGCACCGGGTTGTTGGGGTCGAACAGGTACTCGCTGGGCCGCGAACCGGCGCGGGGCGCCTGGGCAGACAGCGCGCCGCCGGCGTGCAGGTAGAACGCGGTGTCGCTGGCGCGGGCGAGCGGCCAGTCCTGCTCGTCTCGCCAGCGGCCGCCGTGGTTCAGGCGGCCGTCGGCGTTTTTGCGGCCGTCGCCGCCACCCATGACGAACAGCTTCACCGGCGCGTCGCGCCCAACGCCGTTGTCCATGTCCTTCAGCCAGCGGTCGAACCAGCGCAGCCGCATGTGGTTGTAGTCGTCGGCCAGGCTGCCCGACACCACCGACAGCGGCCCGAAGTCCACGTCGCCGGAGTAGCTCACGTCGTGCGCGCCGTGGGTCCACGGCCCCAGCACCATGCGAATGGGGCCATTCTTAGTAGGAGCAAGCCCCGTGTAGTTGCGGGTGGTCGTGCGGGTGTATGGGTCGTACCAGCTTCCCAGGTGAAGCTGGGGGATGTCGGCGTACTGGTCGAAGTACAGCTCGTTGCAGATGCCTATCTGCTGCCAGTACTCGCCGAAGTCGGCCTGCGTCCACATGTCGAATACGTAGTCCTCGTAGTCGGGCGTCCAGCGCAGGGGGGACTGGCCCTTCTTCCAGGGCATTCGCTTGAACCACTCGCGAAGGTCTTCGGCCTCCAGCGCGGCCTTGACGGTGGGGTCAGCGAGCGCCTCTTTGCTGTTGCGCGCGTGGGTGAAGGCCCAGCAGACCTGGCGCAGCTCCAGGGTGCCGCTGTTGCGGCAGGAGTTGTCGTAGGCGTTGGTGAAGCCGCCACAGTCCATGAACGTGCAGGCCAGGTTGGGCGGGTTGGTCGCGGCCATCGCGGCCTGGGTGTGGGCGCCGTAGGAGATGCCGAAGGTGCCGACGCGGCCGTTGGACCAGGGCTGGTTGCCGATCCACTCCAGGGTATCGTAGCCGTCCTGTGGGTCGTTGAGGTACTTTACGAAGGAGCCTTCGGACTTGAACCTGCCGCGGTTGTCCTGGAAGATGACGACGTAGCCCCGGCTGCCGAAGTACCGGGCGGCGGCGCGATTGCGCTGCGTCTCCTTGTTGTAGGGCGTCCGCTCCATCACGGTGGGGAATCTGCCCTCGACCGGCTTGCCGTTCCTTGCGGGGAAGTACAGGTCGGTGGCCAGGCGCACGCCATCGCGCAGCGTGACCATGACGTCGCTCTTAAGTTGGACTTCGTACTCGGGCTGGGACTGTTGGGTCATCCGCGCGACTCTCCGGCCTGCTTTAACGTGACGGTCATCGGGCTGCCGGGCGACTGGCGCTGCGATTATATTGGGGCGGGTGGCGGGCGTCAACAAGAGGTGGTATGTGTAGTTGACTGCCATGGGATCTTTCCGAACCATTTAATCTCGCTGGCAGTTAGAAACGTTATAATGGTGTGAAGACCATGCGACACCAGCCCAACAATCCCGGTCAGTACTTCCCAGTGATTCCGATTGGGAGGCCAAGCGGTGAGATTGAGAACCGAGGCGCACGACGCAAGTTCTGGGTGACTTTGGGAGACGATGGGAGCGAGTGGTTGCTGAAGTTCCCTCGGCCGGACACTGGCGAACACTGGGCCGAAAAGGTCGCGGCGGAAATTGGAAGATTGTTAAATATCCAGACTGCCGTGGTCGAACTGGCGAGGGTTGGGGATGAACTAGCAACAATTTGCCTATCGTTCTTGACCGATAAAGGGGCGTCCCACTATTATAGAGTTCCTTACCCTGGGCGTCTGCATGGGTCCGAATTTTTGGGTATGACCGTCCTTGACTATGACCCCCGTGTTGTTTGGTCCAATCGCGCTCACAATGTCAAGACCATAATCAATGCGATTGTAGAAGCGGGTAGTACAAGCAAGATTCCCAATTGGGAGAAACTGTTGGGAGATTTGGCTTCGTTCGCATTGCTGGACGCTCTGATTGGCAACACCGACAGGCATCACGACAATTGGACGTTGTTGTACAGCTTGAGCGATGGCAACCTCCGGATGCGGGCCGCGCCGTCTTACGACCACGCCTCTTCGCTAGGACGCGAGTTGACGGACAAGCGCCGCGAACGATTTCTGTCCTCAAAAGGCGGAGTTCTTAGCTACTTGAAGAAAGGTAGAGGCGGCGTATTTCTCACCGCCAATCGACGAGCACCGTCCCCACTCAGACTGGCGCAGTTACTTTGCCGATGGAATCGAGCACTGGCTAGCAACTGGTGCCGCCGACTCCACTCCGTTTCGGACGCCGATTTTCGAGCCGTAATCAATAGAGTCCCTCCTGAGTTCATGACCGAATCAGCCAGAGAATTCGCCTTCCAAGTGGTTACAACGAGCAAAGCCGAACTGTTGTGGAGCATCAGATGAATATCTTGTATCTCGCTTGGCAAGACCCGGGCAGCCGCAAGTGGTACCCAGTGGGGAGACTTGTCCGTCACGAGGTCGGGCACGACGACCACAAGTACGAATTCGGGTACGTCCGGGGCGCGGTACAGGCGCAGCGAGAGGCGGGATTCTTCATGGCACCCGGATTCGCGGAATTTGGCCGTGCCTACACGGCGCCCGTTATTTTCCCCGCTTTCCGCAATCGAATTATGAATCTGAGTCGGCCCGATCGTCCGGAGTATCTGGCGTTGCTCGGCATGAATCCCGATAGTTGGGACGTGGTAACAGAGCTTTCGCTTTCAGGCGGCCGCGTTCGATCAGACAGCTTCGAGACATTCCCAGCGATTACGCCCGACGAGTCAGGCCACTTCGCTACGCGCTTTATCCTGCACGGCCTGCGTTACACAAACCTCGACTCAGTTCAGCGTTCCGAATTGCTTGAACCTGGAGAGTCGCTAGAGTTCGCCTTTGAGTTAAATAACCCCGTAGCAACGCACTCGATAATCGTCAAGACGACTGACCACTACGTGGTGGGCTGGTTGCCGCATTATCTGCTCGCCGGGATGCACCAAGACAATGCGTGGATGGTAGACGACGTTGAGGCAACGGTGGCGCAGGTGAATCGTGATGCGCCGCTGAGCCACCGGCTGCTGGTGGACTTCAAGGGCAGGCTGCCGGTGGGGTTCAACCCTATGCGGGATCTGCCGGAGTACCAACCCATCACTGCCGTAGATGCGCCGATAGCCGCCCCCTAGTACCAGGTGGGCTGGTACTCGCCCCACTCCTCCCGGAGCACGCCCATCATCTCGCCCAGCGTGGCGTAGGCTCTCACCGCCTCGAGAATGTAGGGCATGAGGTTGGCGTCGCCGGAGGCGGCGTCGCGGAGGCGCCGGAGCGCGACCGACGCCGCCTCGGCGTCCCGCTCGCGCCGAACGCGGTTGAGCCGCTCCAGGTGGCGGCGCTCGCCCTTCTCGTCCACGCGCAGCAGCGGAATGTCCAGCGCCTCGTCGCCGGTGTACTCGTTGACGCCAACCACCACGCGCTCATTGCGCTCCAGCTCGCGCTGGAAATCGGACGCGGCGTCCGCTATCTCGCGCACGAAGAAGCCGTCGTCCACGGCGGCCCTCACGCCTCCCGCCTCCTCGATGCGGCGGAAGTAGTCGTAGGCCCCGGTCTCGAGCCGGTCCGTGAGCCACTCCAGGTAGTGGCTGCCGCCCAGGGGGTCTACGGTGTCCGTGACGCCCGTCTCGTGCGCGATGATCTGCTGGGTGCGCAGGGCGAGGCGAGCGGCGCTCTCGCTGGGCAACGCCCAGGCCTCGTCCATCGAGTTCGTGTGCAGGGACTGCGTGCCGCTCAGGACCGCCGCCAGGGCCTGGATGGCCACCCTGACGATGTTGTTCTCCGGCTGTTCGGAGGTCAGCGTCGCGCCCGCCGTTTGCGCGTGGGTGCGCAGCCACCACGAGCGTTCCTTCTTGGCTCCGAACCGCTCTCGCATCTCGCGGGCCCATATCCGGCGCGCCGCGCGGAACTTTGCGATCTCCTCGAAGAAGTCCTGGTGAACGTTGAAGAAGAAGCTGAGGCGGGGGGCGAAGTCGTCCACGTCCATCCCGCGCTCCACGCACGCCCGGACGTATTCGAACCCGTCGGCCAGCGTGAACGCCAGCTCCTGTACGGCGGTAGAACCGGCCTCCCGTATGTGGTAGCCGCTGATGCTGATGGGATTCCAGCGCGGCAGATTCTCGGAGGCGTATTCGATGGTGTCCACCACCAGCCGCATTGAGGGTTCCACCGGGAAGATGTACTCGTTCTGGGCGGTGTACTCCTTGAGGATGTCGTTCTGAATGGTGCCGCCCAGCGCCGCGGCGGGGATGCCGCGCTTTTCGGCTGCGGCGATGTACATGGCCCAGAGGATGGCCGCGGGCGCGTTGATGGTCATCGAGGTGGTGACCTGGTCCATAGGTATGCCGTCGAAGAGCACCTCCATGTCGGCGAGGGAGGAGACGGCCACGCCGCACTTGCCGAACTCGCCCCGAGCGGGCGGGTCGTCGGTGTCGTAGCCATACAGAGTGGGCATGTCGAATGCGACACTCAGCCCCGACTGTCCCTGCTCGAGCAGGTACTTGAACCGCTGGTTGGTATCCTCGGCGGTCCCGAATCCGGCGAACATGCGCATGGTCCACAGCCTTCCGCGGTAGCCGGTGGCGTGGACGCCGCGCAGGAAGGGATAGCGGCCGGGAACATCCGGCTCGTCCGGCTCGCGCTCGCGGCTGTCCGCCGTGTAGGCGCGCTCGACGGGGATGCCCGATACGGTGGCGAATCGCTCTTTGCGTTCGGCGGGCGGCGCCGGGGGCGTGCTGGCGCTCTTGGGGTTGTCGGCTTCACCGGCCATTGGGGACGCTCCTCGCTTGGCTTGGGGAAGGCAGTTTGGCGTTATTCTATCACGGGCCGGCGTGATGCGACGGGAGGTGGCGGGTGGTACGGAGGGCCGAGATTGCCTTACCAGCCGGGAGGCTTAGAGGGTGTCTAAGAAGTGGTCACATAATACCTGTACACAGGAGTGGGGGATGATGTAAACCATACCCATGAACAGACAAGCCTACCCCAGCGATCTCAGTGACACCGAGTGGCGACTGCTAGAGCCTCTGTTGCCCGCTCCTAAACCGGGAGGCCGTCCGGTCAAGTATCCTCGCCGGGAGGTGGTGAACGCCATCATGTACGTACTTCGGAGCGGGTGTCCGTGGCGGATGCTTCCACACGACCTTCCCCCTTGGCGCACGGCGTTTCACTACTTCCGCACCTGGCGAAAGGACGGAACCTGGGAGAGGGTCCATCAAGCCCTGCGCGAGAGGGTACGGACAGCCGATGGACGACAGACTTCTCCCAGCGCGGCTATCATAGACAGCCAGAGCGTGAAGACGACCGAAAAAGGGGGCCTCGTGGCTATGATGCTGGCAAGAAGGTCAACGGTCGAAAGCGACATATCATTGTAGATACCATGGGGTTGCTGCTGGCGGTGGTGGTGCATCCTGCCAATATCCAGGATAGGGATGGTGCGAAGCTGGTCATCGATAAATTGGCAGGAAGGTTTCCACGCCTGCAATTGATCTGGGCTGATGCTGGTTACGCGGGCCAGTTGGTTGATTGGGCCATGTGCTTGTCGGGTTGGGCGCTGGAGATTGTGAGGCGTCCGAGAAGCAGCCATCAGTTCGAGGTGTTGCCGCGAAGATGGGTGGTTGAGAGAACATTTGCATGGCTGGGACGCTGCCGTCGGCTGAGCAAGGACTATGAAGAACTGCCGGAGACCACCGAGGCGTGGATCTACAGTGCCATGACGAGACTGATGCTGAAACGGTTAGCACGCACACCCACCTTTTAGACACCCTCTTAGTGATGACACCAACGTCGTCCGTCAGCGCGTCGGGGAACTGGCTGCGCCGCAGGTGGCTTCTCCAGAGGCGCTTGACGTAGGTCGCAGCGTCGGCCAGCCGGCTGGGACTGCGGGTCTTGGCGTCTGGGTTCACCAGCGTCACGCGAAGCCCCAAGTCGTTGCGAACATAGCGCATCGCGCCTGCGAAATCGGCGTCGTTCGACACGACGACCGCCTGCTCGTAGTCCCTGTTGAAGCCGTCCACCAAAAGGCGCGTCACAAGGTTCACGTCCGATCCTTTCTCTTCGGATTCCCTGACCAGGACGTGGGTGGGCAGACCCGGAACAGGCTCGGCCAGCGGGCGGCGCCTGAAGCCGGAGCGAAACACGCCGTAGTAGGCTTCGTAGCCAGGCAAAGTCGCCAGCGCTCTCAAGTACGCCTGTTGCCGCTGAGGTTGATAAAGATTGCCCGAGCGCGCCTCTAGCCGCGCGGTGAAGTAACAGACCTTTTGGATAGTGTCATCCGGGAATAGAGTCTCGGCAAGCTTACGCAGGTCAAGCCATCTGAAGGGGGTATCCTTGAGGGCGCGGTAGTAGAGATTGAATCCATCTACATAGACGTTGGTGAGCAATAGATGTTCCCTTACAAAAACAGAGACCGCCACAGAGGGCGGTCTCGGGCCTACCGCCGAAGCGATAGGTGCGGTGTCAAGAGAGTATCACTAAGCCGCAGCAGTCGTCAACCATGATTGTTGGTCGGAGCCTGTATCAGTTTAGTCGGTATGGTTCTTGGGTCGAGGCCGACTCCGCGTTCCAGCCTGTGAACTCCCCCGAAAGCGGGAGTGACGGTTGGGGTGCAGCACTGGCCCACGAAATGACCACCGACTAAACTGATACAGGCTCTGTTGGTCGAGAGAAGTGCAAAACTGCTGAAATGCTGTCAATGCGCTATTCTCACACCACCTTCGCCACCATCCAGCGCGGCCTCTCAGCGCCCGCGAGCGTTTGGACAAGCAGCGTCGCGCTGTAGGCTAATACCGACATCGCAGCGTGAAGTGCCACCCTCTTCAGCCCTCGGACACAGTGCCCGTTCAGCCGGCGCGATTGCTTCATGGACTTGAACACCCGCTCGACGGATTGGCGTAGCCGGTAGAGCTGCCGCCACTCTGCGCTGTTCCTGCGGACAGGGCCATGCAAGCGGGGATTGTCTTCCGCCTTCGGTGATACCCACAACTCGTCCTGGCAGTACACCACGCCCTTTCGCGTTTGCAGGTGACAACCCGCTTGGGGACAGCGATACAAATGGCCTTTCTTTGGGTCCGTTCTGACATACTGCATCAGGGCCATGCCTATGCAGGTCGGCGTACCTTCCTTTGTGAACACGCCGTAAGCTGGTCGTCAGTGTTCGGCTTTCTGCGCATGGGGCAAATCATGGCTCCGCCACGCTCTTCCACGTCCGCATAATTGGAGCGTGCGTCATATCCCCGGTCGGCCATGACGTACTTCATTTCCAGCCAAGGGTACGCCTGCTGCGTGCGGTCGAGCAACTGCGGCAGTTCGGGTGAGTCATTGCGCTTGGTCGTGGCGGTGTAACCACTGCAGCGTTGTCCTCCTTGTTGAGGGATGAGAGCCGACACCGTGCTCAACCTGTGCAACCGCGGGAGAGGATAGTGCTAGAAACCTATAATTCTCAGCGGCCGCGGTCGAGCGCGGGGCACACCGCGCCGGACGATGTGTGTAGAGGTTAAAAGCCGCCTCGCGCGCCATGGTCTAGTAGGGGCGGGAAGGTCGACCTCCCAATCCCCGAGGCGGCGGGGCCAAGCCAACGCGCGGCGAGGCTACTCGCGGCTGCCCTTCATTGACTCCGTGAGCTTGGCGTGGTTCAGGTCGTAGAGGAAGCAGGTGAATGCGCGGTCGTCGTCGTCTTCCCATCCGTCCCGTTCCGGGGAGAAGTAGCCGGCGGCGAGGCGGGAATCCTCGTACTCGATTCCGACGTAGTTATCGAACACACTGAGGCAGTAGCCGATGCCGTAATCATCGAGCGCATCGCCACCGGGATACGGCGCGTCGCTGCTCGCAGGGTGGTCGCCGACCGCGTAGACCTCGTTATCGTGGCTCTCCGAGCATGGGACTTCTTCGACCTCCGACGTCAGTTCGGCGGCGGCCTGGCTCGGAGATTCGTCAAAGCAGTCGCCGACCTCCAACGAGAACACACTCTTACCCCCACCGCACGCCATCGCTAGGAGCACGACGAGCAGACAACCAATCCAAAGGTTCCTCAGCATGTCCACCTCTGTCTAGTATTACAACGACGGATTGCCAAATATGGCGTCTGATCCTTCGTATTCGGCCACGAGCGAGAAATCACCCTGCTAGATAAATCGTTGTTGTAATTCTAGTCGTCGCCGCCGAAAAATTCTGTAATTCGCAGGATAATCAGGAATAGGTTGATGAAGTTCAGATACAGTCCCACAGCTCCCATTATCGCTATCTTGCCCGCAGCTTCTTCGTCGCCTTCTATGGCGGCTTCCTGGGCCAATTCTTTAACCTGTTTGGTCTCGTAGACTGTCAAGCCCAGAAATACAGGTAAGAGTAGTAGAGTGACCACCCAGCCGATGAAGCTCGAACCGACGAAGATGTTGACTATCATCATTATAACCAGGCCAAACAGGGCGAATCCGAGGATAGGCCCCAAGTTGGTCAGGTCTTTCTTTGTGGTAAGTCCGATCACGCTCATCGCGACGAATACGCCTCCCGTCAGCGCCAGCGCAAACAGAAGCGTTTCGACGCTATAGGCAGCTACTGCGGACAACACCACCCCGCCCACAGCCGTAAATGTCAGGTAGAGTCCCAGTAGAATCTGCGTGGACGCCCTTTCTGAGGCCCAACGCATCACAAACAGAATTCCGATCCACAGCACAAAGGCAATCAGAAAGCCGAAGAATCCGATCCCCACCTGATATGCTACGAAGCCGACGACTGTGGTGAGGGCCAACCCGGCCGTCATCCACATGTAGAGCCGGGTCATGGCGCCGGTGAAGATGGTGTCGGCCGAGTCTGCGCCGAAATAGGGGGACGATGAGGGTTGGAGCGGTGTGGTCATGATGCTATCTCCTATTCACCGTATGACAGCTCGTTCACGTTTTCGCCGAAGATGCCATTGCATACGAAAACGAGCGGCGGCCGGTTGCAACGGCGATGCCCCGGTAGGGAATCTGGGCCACGGTTAGTCGCCAGCAGTGTTTGCCGCGGCGTGGACTTGCCGGAGCACGCATTCGAACAGCGGCCTGGCCCGGCTCTTTATGTTCTTCTTGCCGTTGTGGTCGAGGTAGTAAGCGTAGTCCTGGTCCGTGCTTCCGGAGAATTTCAAGCCCGAGCAGGTCAGCCCCTCGTTGTAGTCCACTTCCAGGCCTCGATAGGAAACCTCAACCACGTCTCTTGAAACCATGCCGGAGTTCAGCATAAGAACCCGCCGGTTGGTGGCCACGACGACTCCGTTGTGGACCCCGAGTTCAAGGCGTCGAGCCCCGAAACCCATCCCTCCTAGTCCGGTGGTGGCGTTTAGAACGGCGCCAACAGCCATCCGGCCCGCTACGCCTCTCAGGGTGGTGAACTCTTTGGCGTCACCCCAGCGGCCACCCATCCAGTACTCGATATTCTCGTCGTCTTCCAGGACTTCTTTGAGGATGCGGAGTTCGCCGGGATAGGTGGTGGGGTTCTCTCCGGTGAAGGTGCTGAACAGCCCTGCTATCAGACGTTCCGGCACGCTGGGGTTGTTCCGCCCCCACGTGGTGGAGCGTTCTCGCCACTGGGCATCGATCCGCTCCGCCTTGTCCATATTGGCGTAGTGGCTGGCCGGCGGCGGGGCCGCCCCGGTCGATGCTGTAGACCAAGCGGGCGTGGCGGGTGGGGGGGGAGCGGCCTGGAGTTCCCCCACCCGGTCGGCGAAATTCCGGACGGATCCGTCTTTGACGTCCCGCAGTTTGAAGGCCCCGGCGCCGCCGTCGCCAGACCAGTCGCTGTAGCTCTGCCCGGTGAGGGTCACTTCGCCTTCGCCGTCTACGTCGACCGATTTCAGGGTATGTAGCGGCATTTCTGTTTTGAGCTTGTTCGTGCCGCGCTTTTTCAGCAAAACCACCCGGCTTCCGGTTACAACGGCTATGCCGTCGTACTGCCTCATCTTGTCCCACCGGTTGGCGTTGGCGCGGAACACGTTATCCGGGCCCCAGACGCCGCTAACCAGAGCCTCGATGCTCTCGTCATCGTTCAGCACTTGGTAGAGCATCTGGAGTTCGCCGTTGTGCTCCTTGGGACCCCAGCCGGGCTGGAGCTCCTTGCAACGGGCGTCGATCATGCTCCGTTTGTTCCGCATAGTCATCGCGCTATCTCCTAATCTACATGGGGTGTCTTCTAACTCCGGCCGGCCACCGAACACCGTCTGCCGGCCACTACGTAGGAAGCCATCCAGGGCATCACGGCACGCAGTTCCTTTACGGTAGCACCCATTATCGCTAGCATAGCCAAGAGTAGTAGGTGTCGTCCGTAACGGTTGAAAAAATCTGACATAGAGAGGCCCCCTTGCGACAGTGGGCTTCTCTCAGCCAAGAGCCACCCCGGTACATCGAGCCGCAAGAGGGCATGGTGGCCCACTGCGGGAACTCGACGTGTATGTATAGGGTTGTTTACTCTTGGCTGAGAGTGTTCTCACTGTAGCACAAGAAGTTTCACCCGGCAATTGGCTGACCAGATTCGAACCTGTTTCAGATTACTAGGCGGACAACACACGGAGACCCCCGCCCCTAGGTTCCTGCTTACGCGGGAAGCAGGGTTAAGGGCGGGTTTCCGCTTGCGTGGGAAGGATGATTCCTCGCGCACCTAGTAATCTGAGACAGCTTCATCCCGAACGCGCCGTTCCTGCGGTTCAAGGGTTTTGCACCTGCCTCTTGTAATACTAGCGGGGTGACCAGGTGGCCAGTATGCCGTCGGCGAGGGTTTGGGCGGTGGAGGCCGGCTCGATAGGCAGCACCAGCACCTTCGGAGTCTCCTGGAGGGACAGGGACGCCGACACGCCGACGTTTCCGACGATTCCACCGGCGAATACCAGCGCGCGCGAGTCGGGCGACCAGACCCGGTGGGAGTAGGAAAACTGGTCGAAGAACAAGAATATGCTAAGCTGGTCCCGCGTGGGAACGAAGTCCACCAGGGGCCAGCGCCGGCCGGACGCCACGTCCAG
This sequence comes from Dehalococcoidia bacterium, assembly GCA_965217705.1. GTDB lineage: Bacteria > Chloroflexota > Dehalococcoidia > Lucifugimonadales > CATOSD01 > CATOSD01. Next base: position 1,806,069 of record CBDCJA010000002.1, read on the forward strand.
GATGTTCCACCGCAGCCCTTCCCCACCCTCGGCGAAGGTCACGAAGGCGATCTTCTCGCCGTCGGGCGACCAGAAGAAGGCGACCACTATCTGGTCTATCTCCACGTCGCGCCGTTCGCCCTCCGGCGAGACGAGCCTCACTCCCTGGTACACGAAGCCGCCGGCCACTCGGGAGATCTGCCCCGAGTGTGCGACCGCCAGAGCATCGCCGTCGGGCGACCACAGGAACGCGGTGACTCCGCGCGCCTCATCCAACACCCTGCGCCGTCCCTGGGCCGGATTGTCCAGGTACAGCGTCCCGGCGCCGTCCGGGCTCTCGGACACGTAGGCCACGCTGCCCGTGCGGGGCCGCCACGCCGGCACGCGATAACCCGCCGCCAGAATATCCAGATCGTTGACAGCGGCATCCTCGTGCACGTCCACGAAGTGGTGCCCCATGCCCACATGCGCCAGCAGGTCTGCCGAGTTCGCCGACCACGAGGCGTACAGCGGGGCGCCGGTCAGCAGCAGCCTGGCTTCGTCATCGTCGTCCGGGTCGTCCAGAAGCAATGACAGTCCACTGGGCGTGTTGGCCATGAAGCTGAGCCACCGGCTGTCGGGCGACCACAGCATGTAGTGGGGCATGCTGGCAAGCACCGGCCCCAGTCCCATCTCGTTCACGTACACGGCGCGTGACTCACCCACCGCTTCGTCTCCCACCCTACCCACAAACAGCGTCAGAGGCCTGCGGCCGCCGGCTGCGGCCGCTACACCGGAGAAGGCGACCCTGCGGCCGTCGGGCGACCAGGCGGGCCAGGTGTAAAAGCCCTCCTCGGGGCTCAATCTCGTCGGATTCCTGCCGTCCGGTTCAACCGTCATCACCCTGCCATCCAGGTCGACGAAGGCCACCAGATCGACGGTGGTCCTGGGGGGGGCCGGCGCCGTGGTGGAGAACGTCCCGCCGCTCGCGCCGAAGACGGCGACGGCCCCCAGCAGCGCGAGCAGGACGATGAGATATGCCGCAGCTCTCAAGCCGTGCCTCCTCCGGTCGTGCGGACTGTTAGCCGAGCGAGGACAGGACGCCTCGCAGCGAGTGGTCGAATTCCTTCGCCTGCCAGCGGCGCACGTCTGGGCCTTCGAGCTCGGCAGGAAGACTGCCGGGGCTGCGCGCAAGCCGTGTCAGGCTCGCAGTAGGCCAGAGGAGGCTCGGGTCCAACCCCAACTCCGCGCCCAGCGACGTCCGCCACTGCTTGAGCCGCTTCATCCGTTCGCCCACTTTACCACGCTCTGACGGGCTCAACCGCTCGCGGGAGGAAGTCTGCTTTGGCGGGCGAACCGGGTCCGCGTCCAGGCCCTCCCGGATGGCGTCCCTGAGTCTTTGCACGCCCGGCCGCCGCCTGAACCGGCCCAGGCCTTTCACCTCACCGAGCTTAGCACCAGGGTCCGCTGACACGCTCAAGAGAGCGTCGTTGGACATCACCTTGAACGGCGGCCTGTCCAACTCGCGGGCCAGCTCGTCGCGAAGCCGGCACAGCGAGCGCAACACGGCCAGCCCGCGCCCGTCGAGCGCGCGGCTTCCCTTCACTGCCAGAAAGGCCCCCTCACGGTCCGGTTCCGAGTGGCGGAGCCGCTCCATGCGTTCGCATTCCTCGTGCACCCACCGGGTGCGTTCGAGCCGCCGCAGCCGGTCGGCGAGGGTGTTCCGCAGCCGCGCGAGGTGCGCCACGTCGCCGGCAGCGTAGCGCATGGCTTCCTCGCTCAGCGGGCGAACCGTCCAGTCGGACCGCTGGAGCCTGCGCGGCTTCGGGAGCCTGACGCCGGCGTGCTCCTCGAGCACGGCCTGCAGCCCGAGGCGACTCGAGCCGACGAACGCCGCGGCGACGGAGGTGTCGAACAGGTTGTTCACTCTGAAGCCCCAGTCCCTGTCCAGGCTGCGTATGTCGTAGCCCGAGGCGTGGAAGATCTTCTCCACGGCCGGGTCTGCCATCAGCTCGCCAAGCGGCGCGACGTCTCCGACGACCAGCGGGTCGACGAGGTACACGGCGTCCGGGGAGGCGAGCTGCACCAGGCATATCTGCTCCCTGTACCTGAAGAAGCCGTTGGCCTCGAGGTCCACGGCGACGCTCGCCGACCTGGACAGAGCGTCTGCCGCCCGCGCCAGCTGGTCGGTGGTCTCCACAAGTTCGTAATCGCTCAAGAGGTGCTCCGGGGGAAGGGACTGGTCGCCACCAGCGGGCGGGTTTGAAACCCGCCCCTACAGCGTGGTGGGAAAGGGACTGCGCGGGGCACGTCACCTTCTAGTTGCTTGTTCCCGATTTCACGATAGCATACAATGGGCGTGATTTTAAGCGATCGGCCATTTGGGGAGCGTTTCACGGCATTGGGGATATCCGAACTCGGGGAGAACGGGGGGCGTCCGGCGGTCAGGCTGCTGCACACCTCGGACCTGCACGTCGGCAGCGACGTCTACGCCGACGACGCCCTGCGTGGCCTCGACGCCGTGCTCGCGTCGGCGCGGCAGCACGAGGCGGACGCGCTTCTAATCGCCGGAGACCTCTTCGACAACAAGCGCGTCTCGGACGCCACGGTGGACAGGGTGTTCGCCGACCTGGGCGCGCTCGGCAAGCCGGTGGTGGTGCTGCCGGGGAACCACGACACGCTGCTGACCATTGCCTGGAGGTCGCCCAGGCTGCCCCCGAACCTGAAACTGATGCGCACGGACGGCTCGGACATGGTGTTTCTGGAGAAGCTGGGCCTGGCTGTGTGGGGGCGTCCCGTGTACGACCACCACCCGGGCAACCGGCCCTTGGCCGACCTGCCGGCCCGACCGCAGGGCTGCTGGTACGTGCCCATGGCGCACGGGTTGTTCATGGACGGGCCGATAGACGAGTTCCGGTCGTCGCCGATCACCACCGCCGAGATTGCCGACGCGGACTGCGACTACGTGGCGCTGGGGCACGTTCACGCGCTGCGAGAGGTGTCGCAGAACGGGGTAACGGCCTACTACTCCGGCGCGCCGTCAGGCTCCCAGGCCAGGACGGTCATCGTGGTCGACCTGGACCCGCAGACCGGCGTCAGAGTCTCACCGTTCGTCATTCGCTGACGGGCGGGCGGGCGCACGCGCCTTCACCCCCGTCCTAACCTTCCCCCATCGAGTGGGAAGGGACCCGGTGCACCCTGCCGGCGCGATTCGCGCTATAATGGGGCCGTATTTCACCATTCTGGAGCCTGCCATGCCCGCGCAGACCGTGCTCGTCGTCGAGGACGAAGAGAACATTCTGGAGGCAATCAGGTACAACCTCGAGCACGAGGGGTACCGGGTGTTGGCCGCGCAGGACGGCGAAGATGGCCTCACGCTGACACGCCAGGACAACCCCGACCTGGTGGTGCTCGACATCATGCTGCCACAGCTCGACGGGTTCGAGCTGTGCCGCATACTGCGCCGCGAGAGCGACGTGCCCATACTCATGCTGACGGCGAAGGGCGAGGAGATCGACCGCGTGGTAGGCCTGGAGCTGGGCGCGGACGACTACGTTACGAAGCCGTTCAGCATGAGGGAACTAGTGGTCAGGGTACGAAACCTGCTGCGGCGCTCCAGGACGCCCGCCGGTCGGGACGCGCAGACGGCGCCCGGCAGCGTGCTGAGCGTGAATGGCCTGGAGGTGAACGTAGACGGCCACACCGCAAGGCTGGACGGGCGGCCGCTCCGGATGAAGCCGCGCGAGTTCAGCCTTCTCGCGCTGCTGATGCAGAACATGGGCAGGGTGTTCACGCGCGAGCAGATTCTCGAACGCCTCTGGGGCTACGACTACATAGGCGACGCCCGGACGGTGGACGTTCACGTCCGCTGGCTGCGGGAGAAGATAGAGCCCGTACCCGGCAAGCCTCGGAGAATCGTGACTATAAGGGGAGTAGGATACCGATTCGACGGCTGAGACTGCCACGGTCGCTGCAGTGGCGGATCGCGCTCGCGTACACCACGCTCATATTCGTCACGATGGGCGTCGTCAGCATCTACCTGGTCGGCTTCATCAGCGACGCCTTCTACGCCAACCTCGAGCAGCGGCTTCAGGAGGAGGCGGGGCTGCTGAGCGCGGGCGTGTCCCACCTGATGGTCCAACCGATCGACCTCGAGGGGCTGGACCGGACTGCCCGGCGCACCAGCGAGATTATCGACGCCCGCGTTACGGTGCTGGACCTGAACGGAGGCGTGCTCGCAGACTCGGGGGACGCGCTCGCGAGCGGCGAGGCCTTCGCCGACCGGCCGGAGTTTCGCTGGGCGGCGAACGTCGGCGCAAGCGAGGTGACGCGCAGGAACCCCCGAACGGGCGAGGACACGCTCTACGTGGGAGCGCGGGTCGAGGCGGGCGGACTACCGGTGGGCATCGTGATCACCGAGGTGCCCGTCTCGCGGGCGCAGTCCAGCGTCAACCGCATAATCGCCACCATCATCCTGGCCGCGCTCATCGTCGCCTGCCTCTCCGTCAGTCTTGGATTCTACCTGGCGCGCCGCACCTCGCGCTCGGTCAAGTCGGTCGCGGAGGGCGCGCGCAGGCTCGCCCGTGGCGACCTCGACCACCGCGTGCGGGCGCTGTCGATGGACGAGACCCAGGACCTGGCCGCCGCGTTCAACGGCATGGCGGCATCGCTGCGCGAAATGGTCGGCGACCTCTCGGCAGAGCGCAACAAGCTTTCCGCCGTGCTCGACGTGATGAGGGACGGCGTGATTGTGGTCGAGGCGAACGGCGAAATCGCCCTGATGAACGAGGCCGCCGGCGAGCTGCTGGACGCGAGCTTGAGCCGCGTAACGGGAAGCCGTCTCATCGAGGTGGTGCGGGACCATGAGCTGCAGCAGCTTATTGCGCGCGCGCTGGCGACCGGCGAGCCTATCCAGGGCGAGGTGGAGCTGTTGCACCGCCGCCGCTTTCTCAGCGCAACCGCCGTGCCGTTGAGCCAGGGGCCGCAGGGCGGCGTGCTGCTGACGCTGCACGACCTCACGAGCATCCGGCAGGCCGAGACGACACGCAAGGAGTTCGTCAGCAACGTGTCGCACGAGATGCGCAGCCCGCTGGCGTCGGTTAAGGCTATGGTCGAGACGCTGGAGGGGGGCGCGATCGACGATCGCAACGTGGCGCAGGACTTCCTTAGAAGAGTACACCGAGACGTAAACCGGATGACCACCATGGTCAACGACCTGCTTCACCTCTCGCGCCTGGAGAGCGGCCAGGCGGAGTTGCGCCCCACGGCCGTGGACCTGGGGGCCGTACTGGAAGAGGCCGCCTCGCAGTTCCGGCTGCAGGCGGCGGCGATGGACGTCGGCCTGGTATCCGACTTTCCGCCAGCGCTGCCCCGAGTGAGGGCGGAGGAGGAAAAGCTGCTACAGGTGCTGGTGAACCTTCTCGAGAACGCGCTCAAGTTCACCCCTTCCGGGGGGGCGATTACACTCTGGGCCAGAGACGCCGGCGACCGCGTGGAGATTGGCGTTAGCGACACGGGCGTCGGCATCCCGCGCGAGCACCTGCTGCACGTGTTCGAGCGCTTCTACAAGGTGGACCGGGCGCGCCGGGACTCGGGCGCGGGATTGGGGCTCGCTATCGTCAAACACATCGTGCACGCCTACGGCGGCGAGGTGGGCGTTAGAAGCGAAGAGGGCGTGGGCAGCACGTTCACCTTTACGGTGCCGCACGCCTCGCGCGAAGCCTAGACGCCGGCCAAAGGAATGGACGCGGCGCTACTGCTCGGCATACTTCAGGGGCTGACCGAGTGGCTGCCCATCAGTTCCCAGGGAGTGGTGACCGTCGCCCAGTCCGCCTTGCTCGACCGCCCACTGAGCGAGGCCGTGGCCTTCGCCCTGTGGCTTCACGCCGGCACCGCTTGCGCCGCGCTGCTCGCGCTCCGCCGCGAGGCGTGGGGGGTGCTGCGGGACGCGGCTTTCGCTCCGCTGCGACCCACTCCCCGGCTCCGATTCCTGGCGATCGCGACCGTCGTCAGCGCGGCGATAGGGCTTCCGCTGCTGCTCGCGCTCGGCGAGCTTTCCGAGAGGCTCGGTGCGCTGGGAATGGGCGTCGTGGGCGTCTTTATGATGGCGTCGGGCGTGTTGCAGCTACGCCGTCCGCGAGAATCCTCTTCCGACCGCGAGGAGCCGACACCCGTGGACGCGCTCATCGCAGGCGTGGCGCAGGGTCTGGCCGCGCTGCCGGGGCTGAGCCGATCGGGCCTGACGGTGGCCGCGCTGCTGGGCAGGCGGGTGGAGCGAGGCGAGGCGCTGGTGCTGAGCTACCTGATGAGCATACCGGCGAGCCTGGGCGCGGGGCTGTTCGCGGTCGTGGACGGTGGCGCGGCGAGCACTTGGCCGGCGCTGGCGGCCGCGGCGGTGGCATGCGGCGTGGGCCTCGTCACGATAAGGGCGCTGCTGGCGTTCGCGCAGCGGGTGAACCTGGGCGGGTTCGTGGTGGCCGTGGGCGCGGTGACTCTGGCGGGGGCGGCGTGGCAAGCGCTGGGGTAAGCGGGCGAACGGCCACGGGCAGGTTTGAAACCTGCCCCTACCGGAGATAGGCGACGCGCATTATCAGGCGGCGCCTTCGAAGAAGCGGCGCGGGTTGTTTACCATGATGTTCTCCACGTCGTCCTGGGTGGCGCCTAGCTCCAGCAGCCGGGGCAGCACCTTGCGGGTTATGAACAGGTAGCCGTCGGGGTTGTAGCGCCGCCGGTCGGCCTGCATTTCGCGGCTGGCGATGCTCAGGGTGACGGACCAGTCGTGGCCCAGCATGATGCGATGGCCGAATCCGGCCTCTATCAGCCGCATGGCCGTCTGCGTGCGGCCCTCCCAGTCCGGCGTGCCGGGTGTGCGGCCGCCCGGATAGCGGTCCAAGCCGATCCACACGCCCTTCTTCAGCAGGCCTAACAGGTAGTCGGTGTCGGTGGTGTCGTTGCTGTGGCCGACGTAGACGCGGTTGAGGTCCACACCCTCGTCTTCGAAGATACGGACCTGTTGCTCGCCCACGCGCTCGGGTGCCCAGGTGTGGGTGGAAATCGGGACGCCGGTCGCCATCTGCGTCCTGGCCGCCGCGCGCAGGATTATCTCGCCCTCCGGCGTTACGCCGCCCACGTCGTTGGCGACCTTGATGATGCCGGCCTTGATGCCCGTGCCCTCTATGCCCTCCTGAATCTCGCGGGCGTACAGGGGAGCTATCATGTCCGGAGACGCCGTCCAGAACACGCGCGGGATGTCGCGCCAGGTGCCCGTGGCGCAGATGACGTTGACGCCGGACTCGCGGGACACGTGCTCGAGCATCCTGATGTCGCGGCCTAGGTCGATCGTCGTCACGTCGATGATGGTGCGCAGGCCCTCGGCGCGGGCCTCGCTGAGCTGGGCGATGGCGCGCTCGATGGTGCCATCGCGGTCGATGAACTCCGGGTAGACGTACTGGATGCCGGCGGACGACACGATGACGTGTTCGTGGGACAGGGTGAAACCCATGTCCGCGGTGTCCATCGGGCCTAGAACGGAGTTTATCGTAGCCATGAATAATTTCCCCTTTAGACTGAACCGGAATTGGAGGCCGAGAAAGCTAACTTCTGAGAGATGATGACACGAGCGTCCTATCCAATGCCATTCTGAGCTTGTCGAATGTCAGCTTGTCGAATGTCATTCTGAGCTTGTCGAAGAATCTAGAGCCTTACCCAAGAATCAACGCTTGTTTTCTGCGAAGGGCCCTTGCTATCGGCGTTGGCTAAGACGGAGGGCGGTCTTGCCGGCAGACGCTTTAGATTCCTCGACTCCGCTGCGCTCCGCTCGGAATGACAGGGAAGAAGGGGCCATGGGAATGCCTATATGCCTCTACGCCTACTCCGACACCAAGGGGTTGCTGAGGGTGCCGACGCCACTGATTTCCACGTCGACCACGTCGCCCGCTTTCATGTTCTGGGTAGCGCCGTCGGTGCCCATCCAGACCACGTCGCCCGGGTAGAGCGTCAGGTAGCGGCTCATCGCGCTGATGTAGGTCTCCACGCCGAAGATCATGCCGTTGGTGGGGAATTGGGACACCACCTCGCCGTTCAGCCTTACGGTGGTCTGCATGGAATCGAGGTCCGCGTCGGTCTCGATCCACGGCCCCATGGGCTTGAAGGTGTCGGTGTTCTTGGCGCGCCACAGCGTGCGGTCCGACGCCTGCCAGGTGCGCTCGCTCACGTCGTTGCCTATGGTGTAACCGAGCACGCAGGAGAGCGCGTCGGCCTCCGACAGGTTCTTGGCCCGCTTGCCGATGACGACCACGAGCTCTCCCTCGTACTGCACGCGCTCGGTGGCGTCGGCCGGAATCACTATCGGCTCGCCGTGCGCGATGATGGCGTTGTTGGCGCGGTAGCCGATGTCGGGCTTTTCGGGCAGGTTGGGCTCGGTGCCGAGCAGCGTTGCCGCCTCCCGCACGTGCTCCTCGTAGTTTATGCCGGCCGCGTAGAACGTGCGGGGAATCAGTGGAGCCAGCAGCTTCACCGAGTCAAGGCCGACGGGTCCGCCGGACCTCTCGTAGTCGCCGAACGGGCCGCCGGCCACCGGCTGTACGCGGTCGCCCTCCACTATGCCGTAGACGGCCTGTCCGTTTGATTCGTACCTCACCCAGCGCATGATGGCCTCATCCTCCCCGCGGAGTCGCGGCGTCCGGCCGCTAGATGCCGGCTACTATAGCAATCCCAGGGCGGGCTTTCAAACGGGACGGGCGCGGCGCGCCAGCCCCGGTCACGGAGATTGCTCGTGCTCGTCGGGCCGCTCTTCGGGAGACGCGCGAGGGTGCGCGGCCTCGTACACGCGACGGGCTTCGGCGCCGGTGACGTGCGTGTAGATCTGGGTGGTGGCTGGACTGGCGTGGCCAAGCAACTCCTGGACGACGCGGAGGTCGGCGCCGCCCTCGAGCATGTGCGTCGCATACGAGTGGCGCAGGGTGTGCGGGTGCACCCAGCCGCCCAGGCCGGCCTGGGCGGCGTAGGAGCGCACTTTCTGCTGAATGCTGCGCTGGCTGAGCCGTCCTCCGAAACGGTTGAGGAACAGGGCGCCGTCGCTGTCGTCGGTGGCGAGCGTCGGGCGGACGTCTCGCAGGTACAGCGACAGCGCGTCGCGCGCGGGTACGCCGATGAGCACGATGCGCTCCTTGGACCCCTTGCCCACGACCCGCAGCTCGCGGGCGCCGAGGTTGAGGTGGTCCACGTCCAGGTCGCGCGCCTCGCTCACACGCAGGCCTGCGCCGTAGATGAGCTCGAGCAGGGCGCGATCCCTTATCTTGCCGGGGTCCGAGGTCTCTGCGGCCTGCACCAGCCTGGCGGCCTCGTTCTGGGAGAGGAAGCGCGGTAGCCTGGAGTCGAGCTTCATCACGCCGCGCCGGGGCAGCGGGTCGGCGTCGATGAGCTTGAGCCGCACCAGCCACCGCAGCAGGGTACGGAGGGCGCTGACCTTGCGGGCGACGCTGCGCCGGACGTAGCCGAGCTCGATGAGCCAGGCGAGGTAGGCGCGCAACGCGGCGCGGTCGAGCGCCTTCAGATCGGGCACGCCATTCTTGAGCATGAAGTCGAACAGCGGCTCGAGGTCCGTCCTGTAGTTGCGCACGGTCAGGCCGGCCAGGCCGCGCTCCACGCGCAGGTGCTGTTCGAAGCGTCGTATCAGCTCGCGCCACTCGTGTTGCTCCATGACGCGGAGGGTAACGGGAGCGGAGCGCGGCCATCTAGCGGAACGGGGGCTCGTTTGCGGCGCGTGCGGGCAGGGTCTTTTCATTATCGGGAAATGTCATTCTGAGCCGAAGGCGAAGAATCTAAAATCACTCGACACGGACTCGGCTCTAGTATGAAGAAGGGGATGCAGGCAAGGACTTTAGACCCTTCGGCTACGCTCAGGGTGAAAATGAAAAGACCCTGCGCGTGCGGGGGTTGCCCTTTACGGATGGGAATCTTGCGCTATAATTAGGGCAGAGACGTAGTGGATGTGGATGACAGCTTTTGTGGAGGGTCTCGAGAAAGGAGGATGCGCATTGGATAGTAGTAGAAAGAGGTGCGCCAGGTAGGTGTTCCCTGGAGCACCTCTCACTTGTGGCCCCGCCTTGTGCGGGGCCACTTTTTTGGGGAAATGGCGACGACTTCCCTGCCCCTGAATTGCCGAGCGGCGAGCCTCTTCGAGGGTTCCGGCTCGGGGGCCGGAATGACGAGAAAGGGGAGCCAGAGCAAAGTACCTACAAGAAGTCTTCGACCTGCTCCAGTAGTTGATGCCCAATGAGGTTTGCCAAAGGGGAGAGGATCCCTGCATCCGCAGTCTTCAACGCCTGGACATATTGTGCGCGAATCGGCTGACGTCCCAATACTTCAGGAAGGGTTTCACGCCCTGGCAGAATCCCGCCAGCCCTCAAACAGAGGATGAAGTAGCACACAGCCCTTGCTGTTCGCCCATTCCCGTTGATAAACGGATGTACATGAGTGATCCGCCACAGGGCATAGGCCGCCAATTCAATTGATGGGGTAGCGTCCCAGTTCTGATTGACCCACTGAATGAAGTCATTCATCAAGGTCTCCACGCGTGAGTGGTGAGGAGGGTCGAAATCACCTACATGGACTGCCCGCGACCGGTATTGCCCTGCTTCGAGGTGAAGTCCAACTATCGCGTAGAAGTTGATGGACTTGATGAGGTCGTGTGACAGTTGGTGCTGCCCGCTGTCCAAAGCAGCGGTGGTCATGGAATCCAGAAAGCCGTAGTATCTGAGGTTGTTCTCCCTCTCCAACCGTTTGTAAACGGGGTTCTGCTCGGTACCGTCCAAACCGATCAGGTTCATTTAGCCATAGAACCTTTTGGCCTCTCGTTCCATTTCCTCGCGTGTTGTCGTGCTGTCGTGGGACAACATGCCCATCGCAAGGGAAATCCTCTGCTCCTTGATCTCCTCCAGAGTTAGGGGGCGGCTGGCGGCTTTTCGGAGCAACTCGTCCATGTTTTCCAGTTGGGGATCTATCTTGTCTTCGGACATGTCCTTCCTCTCATCAGTTCTCGCTCAAAGGGGCCCCTTGATGGCATAACTTAGAACTACAGTTCGCTTTTTCTTTTGAAATTATAGCAGGTTCGTGTCCTCCTATTGCGCTAGCGATTTGGCCCAAAGTGCTGACTGGCGGGCCGCAAACGTGTACCATAAAGCTGTATGATTGGCGGGCGCGGCCCGGACCCGATTGTCGAGCAGCGGCAGCGGGCGGCTCCATGGATGTTGCAACGCTCAGTGAAGGAGGTGAGCACGATGCAGAGGGGATTCGAAGACCGTTTTGGAGTGGACCTGGGGACCACTTCCGCGAAGGCGGCTCAGCTCTACTCGGAGGGCGTGGACCTCGCGCTTTCGCGCAACTTCGGCTCGGACGCCAAGTACCTGGCGGCAATCGAGGAGGACGAGGGTTTCGCGACAGCCTACGCGTCGCTCGCGGTGCTGCGGCAGCACGCCGGCCAGCAACAGGAGGCACGGCAGGCCGCCGAGCGCGCCGCCGAGCTGGCTCGCTCGCAGTCGAGGCGGGTGCAGGGCTACGCGGACACCGTCGCGCTCTGGGTGGGCGGCGAAGGTCGCAAGGCTTACGAGCGGGTGCGAGAACACCTGCGGGAGTACCCTAACGACGCGATGGCGCTGAACGCGGGTCACAGACTGCTGGTCATGGGCTGCGGCGCGGCGGGCGTGCCCAACTACCCGCCGGAGTTGCTGGATCTGCTCAAGAGTGTGGAGCACGCCTACGGCGACGAGTGGTCGTTCCTGGGCAACTTCGCCTTCGCCCATCACGAGTCGGGCCTGCTCGACGACGCGCTGCGGTACGCCGAGCGCTCGCTGGAGCAGCGGCCTGATAACGGCAACGCCTCACACTCGGTGGCGCACGTATACTTCGAGCTTGGCGATCACGCCACGGGCCAGAGCTTCCTTGGCGAGTGGATACAGGACTACGACAGGCGGGGTCCGTTCTTCGTACACCTGTCCTGGCACCACGCGCTGTTCCAGCTTGCGCTGGGCCGCTACCAGAACGTGCTGGGGCTGTACGGCGACGCCATACGCCCGTCGGTTGTTTCCAAGAACACGAGCTCCATAGGCGATAGCTGCTCGATAATGTGGCGCATGCAGCTTTACGGCGACACTCCTCCCGCGATGCCCTGGCAAGAGGTACGCGACCAGGCCGAGTTCGCCATCGCCGGGCGCGGGCCGGGCTTCGCCATAGCGCACGCCGCATTCGCCTACGCGGGCAGCGGCGACGACGAAGGCCTGGGCCGCATGATCGAAGGCATCCGCCAGTACGGCGCAGAGGGCAACGCGCAGGCGGCCGAGATGACGCTGCCGCTGGTGAAGGGCATTCGGGCATTCGCCCAGGGCGACTACGCCAAGTCCGCGAGCCTTCTCGCCCCCATCCGCGGCCAGCTGGTTCGGCTGGGCGGAAGCCACGCGCAGCGCGAGGTGTTCGAGGACACGCTGCTCGCCGCCTACCTGCGCTCCGACCAGTTCGACAAGGCGGAAGACATGCTCCGCACCCGCCTGAACCAGCGCACCTCGGTGCGGGACACGCTTTGGCTGTCCAGCGCGCAGGTCAGCACGGGCGACGGGGAGTCCGCGCTCAAGGGCGTGGACAGCGTGAAGCAGGGGTGGAAGGACGCTGATCCCGGCTCGCCGGAGTTCGCGGCGCTCGACTCCATTGCCGCGCGGGCGTCCGCCGGCTAGACGGCGCTGACGGCCGGCGTGATGAGAGTGCTCGTGATAAACGGCCCCAACCTCAATCTGTTGGGCGCGCGCGAGCCGTCGTACTACGGCGTCAAGACGCTGGAGGACATCCTGGAGGCGCTGGAGGAGGCCGCGCGCGACCTCGACGTGGAGCTGGAGGCGTTCCAGTCCAACCACGAGGGGGCAATCATTGACTACGTGCAGGTCAACGCACCCGACGCCTCCGGCATCATCATCAACGCGGGCGCGCTGACGCACTACGGGTTGGCGCTGCGCGACGCGCTGATCGACTCGCGACTTCCCATAATCGAGGTGCACCTATCCAACATCCACGCGCGGGAGGAGTTCCGGCGCCGCTCCATTCTGGCGGACGTTGCCGTGGGCCAGATAGCCGGCCTGGGGTGGAAGGGATACCTATACGCGCTGGAGTATTTCGCCGGCGAAATCAAGAACAGAGGGTGAACGAACGATGAGCGAACGCCTGAACCGGCTGAGGGCAGTCCTGCAAGAGAACGAGCTGGACGCCATACTGGTGTCCACGCCGGAGAACAGGCGCTACGTGTCCGGCTTCACCGGGTCCGCGGGATACCTGCTCGTGAGCGAGAGCGACGCCGTTCTGGCGACCGACTTCCGGTACGTCGAACAGGCGGGCAGGCAGTCGCCCGGCTTCCGGGTTCACGAGGTGCGCGCGAGCCTCGGCTGGCTGCCGCAGCTCGCGTCGGAGATGGGCGCGAGGCGCGTGGGCTTCGAGTCCACGGAGATGACCTACGCCACCAACGCGGCATTCCTCAAGGCCATCGAAGAGGCCGAGGGCGTGAACAAGCCGGAGCTTGTCTCCACGTCGGGGATAGTGGAGAAGCTGAGGGCGATCAAGGACGCAGACGAACTGGCCCTGCTGACACGGGCGATCCACATCGGGGACGAGGCGTTCGCGCAGGTCGCGCCGACTATCGAGCCGGGGATCACCGAGAAGGAGATCGCCTGGGAGCTCGAGAAGGCGATGCGCGAGCGCGGCGCGGAGAAGCTGGGCTACGACATCATCGTGGCCGCGGGCCCCAACGGCGCCCTGCCCCACCACCGCGCGGACGACACGGTCGTGCGCGACGGGGACGCGATAGTGATCGACATGGGCTGCGTCTACGAGGGCTATACGTCCGACATGACCCGGACCGTCCTGGTTGGCGAGGCCGACGAAACGTTTCGGCGGGTGTACGACACCGTGCTGCGCGCGCAGCTCGAGGCCGAGGAGCTGGTGCGCTCTGGCATGACCGGCAAAGAGTTGGACGCCATAGCGCGCGACATAATCGCCGAGGCGGGCTATGGCGAGGCGTTCGGCCACAGCCTGGGCCACGGCATCGGCCTGGAAGTTCACGAGGAGCCCCGCGTGAGCTCGATGTCCGACCAGGTGCTCGAAGACGGCATGGTCTTCACCATCGAGCCCGGCATATACCTTTCCGGCTGGGGCGGCGTGAGAATCGAAGACAACGTCGTGCTGGAGAACGGCCGCGCCCGCATCATCACCTCTACCCACAAGCGGGAGAGGGCGGTTTAGCCGCACCGACAGGAGGCCCCGCGATGACGCTAAGCTATGGAGATTTGCGCAAGGGCATGGCCGTCGAGCTGGACGGCAATCCCTTCATAGTCGTCGACTACGAGCGCAGCAAAATGCAGCAGCGCGCGCCCGTGATGCGCATCAAGTTCCGCGACCTGGTCAGCGGCCGGCTCTCCGAGCGCACTTTCTCAGGCTATGACGTGGGCTTCAAGCTGGCCGCTGTCGAGAGACGCAGCGCCCAGTACATTTACCAGGACGACGACTTCCACTACTTCATGGACGTGGAGACCTACGACCAGTTTCCCCTGTCCGACGACCAGATCAAGGACGAGCTCCAATACCTCGTAGAGCAGACGAACGTGGAGTTGGTGCTCTACCGTGAGAACCCGGTCACCATCGAGATGCCCGTTTCCGTGGACCTCGAGGTGACCGAGACAGACCCCGGCTTCAAGGGCGATACGGCGCAGGGCGGCTCCAAGCCGGCCACGCTGGAGACCGGCCTTGTGGTGAACGTGCCGCTGTTCGTCAACCGCGGCGACCGGATCAAGGTCGACACGCGCTCCGGCAGCTACCTGTCCCGAGTGTAGCCGCCGCGCGCAGGCGCCCCGCGCGGCGGGCGGCCGCGCAAGACAGCTCTTGTAGCCCCAGCCGCACCGGCGGAAGGCGGCCCGCACAAACCATGCCCATCTACGCGGTCTCCCAAGTCACCTCCCATCTGCGCGCCCTGCTTGAAGGGGACGATCTGCTCGCCGACGTCTGGATCGGCGGAGAGGTCGCCAACGTCACCCGGGCGGCGTCCGGCCACGCCTACTTCACGCTGAGGGACGAGAGGTCCCAGCTACGTTGCGTCATGTTCCGGCAGCGTTCGCGTGGGATGCAGCACCTGGTAAGCGGTGCGGCGGTCATCGTGCACGGGCGCGTGTCCATCTACGCGCAGCGGGGCGAGGTGCAGCTCGTGGCAGACGTCGCGCAGCCCGAGGGCGTGGGCGAGCTTCAGATGAGGCTGGAGCAGCTAAAGCTCAAGCTGGAAAGCGAGGGCCTGTTCGACCAGTCGCGCAAGCGCGGCCTGCCCAGGTTCCCCCAGCGCATAGGCGTGGTCACGTCGCCGTCGGGGGCTGTGTGGCACGACATACAGACAGTGGTCGGGCGGCGCTATCCCATCGCGGAGCTGGTGCTGGCGCCCACGCAGGTGCAGGGCGGCGAGGCCACGGCGCACATAGTCGCGGCGTTCGACGCGCTCGACGAGGCGGCGGCGACGGACGTTGTGATCCTCGCGCGCGGGGGCGGCTCGCTCGAAGACCTATGGCCTTTCAACGAGGAGCCGGTCGCGAGGGCCGTGTATGCCTGCCGCGCTCCGGTGATAAGCGCGATAGGCCACGAGACCGACGTAACGATATCGGACATGGTGGCAGACGTGCGGGCGGCCACACCCTCCGCCGCCGCGGAGCTGGCCGTACCGAGCGCGGTCGAGCTCGCCGGGCAGATAATTGGCGCGGTACAGGCGCTGCACGCCGGCGCGACGGGCCGTGCGGCAATGGGCCGCGAGACGGCACGGCAGCTAGGGGCGCGGCTGGGCCGCACGTGCCCGGACGTCGACGGGCTGAGGCAGCGCGTGGACGACGCGCTGCGCGCCGCGGGGACGCACGCCAACCACAACGCCGAGGTGAAGGCGCAGCGGCTCGACGGACTCGAATCGCGGCTCACGTCGCTCAACCCCCGCGTCATCTTGCGCCGGGGATACTCGATAGTCACAGCACCCGAAAGTGGTAGAATCGTGAGCGATTACTCACAGCTTTCCCCGGGCGACGCGTTGGAGTTGACGCTCGGCCGCGGGTCGGCGGAAGCCCGCGTTACCGACGTGCGCCCTGGAGACGACGATGCAACCGGAAGTTAACGGCAAGGCCGACATCGAGAGCCTGACTTTCGAGGAGGCGCTCGGCAGGCTGGAAGAGACCGTGCGCGCCCTCGAATCCGGGGGCTTCAGCCTGGAAGAGGCCACAAAGCTCTACGAAGACGGCGTCAAACTGGCCCGCGTTTGCAACGAGATCCTGACCTCCGCCGAGCTGCGCATCTCGCGCATTCGCACGTCCTATGGCGAGCAGATGGGCATGAGGGAAGACACCAATCCCTACATGGCGGCTGATGACGACGAGCACGACTAACGTGGCAAACGAGGAACGCGCCGGCGCGGGGCCGGCATACGGCTGGAGCTAGACGGGACCGATGGGGATACTGGCCAGGACGCCGTCGATTGTCGCGCGGCGGCTCAAGCGGGACGGGCTGAAGACCACGCTGCTTTGGCTGTACGGCCGCGGCATACCGGCGCTGACCGGCGCGCCGGTGGTTAAGTACAGCCTCGTAGCGCCCGGCGTGCTGGTGGGGCCGCAGCACCGGCAGGCCGGGTTGCGCCGGCTTGCCGCCATGGGCGTGCGCTACTGCGTCAACATGCGGACCGAGTTCGACGACGCCGAACACGGCCTTGCGCCGGAGCGATACTGCCACCTGCCCACGGTAGACGACGAGGCGCCCACGCTCGAACAGCTCCGGCGGGGCGTCGAGTTCGTGGAGGGGGCGGTCTCCTCGGGCGAGAGCGTGTACATACACTGCGGCGGCGGCATAGGCCGGGCGCCCACCATGGCCGCCGCATATTTCGTCAGCCGGGGGTACACTCTGGACGGGGCGGTCGCGTTAATACGCGAAACGCGCCCGTTCATTCACATCATGCCGCCTCAGCTAGACCAGCTGAGGCGATTCGAGGCGTCCCTACGAGGCGAGTCGGGCGACGGCGCCCTTCAGTCTACAGCCAGGGAGAATGGACATGTCGTTGAGCGAGCTTAGCGGAATGGCGCAAACCGTGCTCGGGCCGGTATCGCCCGAGGCGCTCGGGCCCACCATGACCCACGAGCATCTGCTCATCAACTTTCTGTGCATGTTCACTCCGCCGGAGGAGGCGTCCGACCTGGGGCGCGTGTACGAGCCGATCACCATAGAGAATCTTGGGCGTGTTCGGCAGGACTACTACAGCTACCGCGACAATCTGCTGCTGACGGACGAGGACACCGCCATCGCCGAGGCCGCGCTGTTCGCGAGGCACGGCGGCGGCACCATCGTCGACGCGACGACGATTGGGATAGGGCGTGACCCGCTCGCGCTCGCCCGGATTTCCCGCGCGACCGGCGTGAACATCATCATGGGCGCCGGCTACTACGTCGACGCCGTTCACCCCGCGGACATGGACATGCGCAGCGAGCTTGAGATAGCGCGGCGAATCGTGGAGGACATCAGGGAGGGCGTGGACTACACGGGAGTGCGCGCGGGAATCATCGGCGAGATCGGGTGCACTTGGCCGCTGACGCCGAACGAGCGCAAGGTGCTGCGGTCCGCCGCGGCCGCGCAGCTCGTGACGGGCGCGCCCATTCTCATACACCCGGGGCGCAGCGACCAGGCGCCCTTCGAGATTCTGGACGTGCTTACGATGGCCGGCGCGAACCTGTCGCGAGTAATCATGGGCCACCTCGACCGCACCATGTTCGACATCGAATCACTGATCGACCTGGCGGCGGCCGACTGCTACCTGGAGTGGGACCTGTTCGGCATCGAGACCTCGTACTACCCTCTGTCGAACATCGACATGCCTAGCGACTCCTCGCGTCTGGACGCGATTAAGCGGCTGGTAGATGAGGGTTTCGGCCACAAGATAGTCATCGCCCATGACATCTGCACCAAGCACCGGCTGGTGAAGTACGGCGGCCACGGGTACGGCTACATCATGGAGCGGATCGTGCCGCGAATGCGCCGGAGGGGATTCAGGCGCGACGAGATTCGGGACATACTGGTGAACAATCCGGCGCGGGTGCTGGCGTTCGCGTAGGGGGGCGGCGTCCCATCTTCGTTTATCCCACGAAGGACACGAAATGGGGCTGAAGCACGAGACCCGGGCAGGCACGCCGTAGGGGCGGTTGGGGAAGGGATACTTGTGGACGGGGATGTTTGGGCTTGTTGTCGACCACCTCTAGTTGCGAAATATGAGCGTGATGAGCAGCGCGATTTGCGCCGCGCCTATGCCCAGAATGGCGAGGAATAAACGGTCGATTCGGCTTTTCAGTTGGCTGTTCATAGAGGCCAGCATATTGCGGATTTCACGCTGGCCCTCCCGCAGGTCAGCTATTGCCGCCGCGTGCTCCTCCACTCGACCTTCCACCGTACCGAGCCTGGCATCCATTGTCATCGCTCACCTTCCCACGTCTCAGAGTCGTAGTTCATCTTACTACATCTGAAAGCCGTTGGAGCAAATGGCACAAGGCCTGCCTCTACAGGGTGGTGGGCTCAGCGGCCTCACCCCCATCCTAACCTTCCCCCGTCAAGGGGGAAGGGACAATTCGGAAGGCTTAATCGAGATGCCTACCCCTGTCAGCCCTGCGAGGGGGAAGGGAATGCGCTAGACCAGCACGCCGAAGCCGGACTTTGTGCAGATCTCGATGCGGTTGCCGTCGGGGTCTTCTATGAAGATGACGCGCTGGCCGTCGTTGCGGGTCGTGATGTCCGTTGTGTCCACGCCGCGGGAGCGCAGCGCGGCCTGTGCCGCCTCCACGTCGTCCACCTCGAACGCGCCGTGATGCGAGGGCGCCGAGGGAGCGTCGGGCGTCTCCACCAGGTGCACCATGGCCCCGCTCGGAAGCTGAAGCCAGATGATGTGGTCGCGGTCCACCTGGCTGGGAATCCGCTTCACTCCCAGCACGTCCTCCCAGAAGCGCAGCGCTCGGTCTTTGTCCGTCACGTTGTAGGTCAGGTGGTTCACCCGCTTGAGCCTGATGGCGTCGTCACGTGTAGTCATTGGATACTCCTCGATTTCGCGGCTCCGAGCCGCATGTGTCGGGCAGGCCGAATGTATCACGGGCGGCGCGTCCGGCACAAAGCGGGACGGCAGGGTATTTCGATTGTCATGCTGAGCCTGTCGAAGCATCTCAGACCCTTCGGCTACGCTCAGGGTGACAGGATGGGACAACCGAAAGACCCTGCGCCGGCAGCGCCCGGTTTCACAAACCGGCTGTTTTGAGATAGAATTGGCGGCGGCCACAGCAGTGGCCACACCAGATAGGAGGAAGCGATGTCCGCAATCGAAGCTAAACTGGAACAGATGGGGATCGAGTTGCCAGACTCCCCTGCGCCAATGGCCAACTACGTCGCCGGCGTTCGCACCGGCAACCTGCTGTACCTCGCGGGCCTCGGCCCGGCGGCCCGGCCCGACGGCACGTCGCTGACGGGCAAGGTTGGGCAGGACCTGAGCGTGGAGGAGGGTTACGAGGCCGCGCGCCTGACCGGCATCAACATCCTTGCGCGGCTCAAGGGCGAGCTGGGCGACCTCGACCGCGTCAACCGGGTGGTCAAGCTGCTCTCCATGGTGAACGCCACGACCGACTTCACACAGCAGCCCGCCGTAGCCAACGGCTGCTCCGACCTGATGGTCGAGGTGTTCGGTGACAAGGGCAAGCACGCCCGGTCCGCCGTGGGCATGGGATCGCTGCCGAACAACATCCCCATCGAGATCGAGGCTATCATCGAGGTGGCGGACTAGTTGCGCATTTCGCATTTTGCCCTTCGTTCATGTATAATTTCAGCCTTAGCGCGCCAACCAAACTAACCTGAGAACGAACGGAGGGTAGGTGATTGAATGCGTTAGGCACGCATCTGCTGCTCGACCTGGAGGACTGCAGCCCGGTATTGCTCGACGACATCGAACACGTAAGGCAGGCCCTGATAAGCGCGGCGAGCGAGGCCGGAGCGACCATCGTCGGCGAGACCTTTCACAAGTTTCAGCCCCTGGGCGTAACGGGCATACTGGCCATTGCGGAGTCGCACATGGGCGTACACACGTGGCCCGAATACGGCTTCGCGGCGGTTGACATCTTCACCTGCGGAGAGGACTTCAGCCCCCACAAGGCCGCCGTGCTGCTGATAGACAGGTTCGAGTGCGCCAATCCCACCCTGAAGGAAGTCAAGCGAGGCTTCATCCAGCGGCGAGTCGCGTCGCCTGTCGAAGTGCCTCGATGAGCGTTGAGGAGCGCCTCAGAGAAGGCGCGTGGCACTACGAGACCATCACGCCCGACCTGGTGCAGGCGGAGCGGGTGGTCGACATGCTGTACGAGGGCCGGACGGCATACCAGCACGTCGCGGTTCAGGACACGGCTTGTTTCGGCCGCAGCCTCGTTCTGGACGACAAGACACAGTCCACGGCGGTGGACGAGTTCATCTATCACGAGGCGCTGACGCATCCGGCCATGCTGGCGCACCCCAACCCGCGCGACGTGTTCATCGCCGGCGGCGGCGAGGGCGCGACGGCCCGTGAGACGCTCGCACACAACACGGTCCGGAGTGCGGTGATGGTGGACCTCGACCGCGAGGTGGTCGAGTTGTGCCGGCAGCACCTGCCCGACTTCCACCGGGGGGCCTTCGACGACCCCCGCCTCGAGCTCATCCATGCCGACGCCTACGCCTACCTGGAGCAGACCGCCCGCAGCTTCGACGTTGCCATCATCGACGTGCCCGATCCGCTGGAAGAGGGCCCTGCCCTGATGCTCTTCACCGTAGAGTTCTACCGGCTGCTGCGAAGTCGCCTCAATCCGGGCGGCATCATGGTGGCGCAGTCCGGGCCAACGGGGCCGGCATTCTACGAGCAGTGCTTCTCAGCGGTGGCCAACACCATCGGCGCCGCCTTCCCGCAGTTCCACGCCTGCGAGGCGTTCGTGCCGTCGTTCGGCTCCACGTGGGGCTTCGCGCTGGGCTCGCTGGGGCCGGACCCGACGGCGATGGGAGCGGACGAGGTGGACGCAAAGATCGCGCGGAGAGTCGACGGCGAGCTTCGGTTCTACGACGGCATAACCCATCGGGGCATGTTCTCGCTGCCCAAGTACATGCGGGCCGCCCTGGCCGCCGAGACGCGAACGATAACGCGCGACAACCCCATCTTCGTCGACTAGGCCGCCGATGCCTGCCGACCCACTTGCGGGACTGAACGACCGCCAGCGCGAGGCCGTGCAAGCCATCGCCGGGCCGCTGCTCATCGTGGCCGGGCCGGGAAGCGGCAAGACCCGCGTCATCACCCACCGCATCGCCTACCTCATCCGCGAAGCGGGCGTATCTCCTTACCGCATAGCCGCCCTGACCTTCACCAATAAGGCCGCTCGCGAGATGCAGACGCGGCTGTTCGGCGCTAGCGGCGAGGACGCCGCCGCTCCCCTTGTCGACCCGTACCTGCGAAACTCCGGCCTTGCCGTGGGCACATTCCACTCGTTCTGCGCGCGGCTGCTGAGAACAGACGGCGAGGTGATGGGGCTGGACCGCAACTTCGCCATATATGACGCCGCCGACCAGACCGCCGCCATCAAGCGCGCCATGTCCGAGGCGAGCGTGGACCCCAAGGCGTTCTCGCCGGGCGCGGTGCTCTCCAAAATATCCAAGGCCAAGAGCGAGCTGGTAGGCGTTGAGGGCTTCGGGCTGAACAAGCAGGACTACGTTGACGAGGTCGCCCACCGGGTCTACGAGCAGTACGAGCACATGCTCGCGCAGAGCTCGGCGCTCGACTTCGACGACCTTCTGCTCAAGACCCACACCCTGCTGTCTGAGTACCCCAGGGTTGCCGAGAAGTACCGGGACCGCTACGTCCACTTCATGATCGACGAGTTCCAGGATACGAACGTCGCCCAGTACGCCATCGCCCGCAGGATCGCGGAGGGGTCCAACAACCTTGCCGTTGTGGGCGACCCGGACCAGTCGATATACTCGTGGCGCAACGCCAAAGTGGGCAACATCCTCAGCTTCGAGCGCGACTTCCCCACGGCGAAACGCATCACACTGGAAGAGAGCTACCGCTCCACGCGCACCATATTGGACGTAGCTCAAAACGTGATAGCCGCCAATTCGCAGCGCGTGGAAAAGGGCCTGTGGACGAACAACGCGCTGGGGGCGCAGATCGTCGTGCGCGAGGAGTACAAGGAGGAGGACGAGGCCCAGTACGTGATTCGCGAGGTGCACAGGCTTACGAGCGCCGAGGGTTTCGCGCTGGGCGACGTTGCGGTGATGTACCGAGTCAACGCACAGTCTCGCGCTCTCGAGGAGGCCTGCCGGCGCTTCGGCGTGGCGTACCAGATAGTAGGCGGGCAGAAGTTCTACCAGCGCCGGGAGATCAAGGATGTGGCGGCCTACCTGAGGCTGGTGTCGAATCCCCACGACGACGTGGCGCTGGAGCGGGTCATCAACGTGCCGGCCAGGGGCATAGGGCAGCGCACGGTTGACAATCTCACGCGGGCTGCTCGCGACCGGGGCACGTCCATGTACGCGGCCATCGAGAGCATGGGCGAGTCCGGCGGCGGCCCCTTCCCTCTCCGCCCGGCGCAGGCGCAGGCGCTGACCAGGTTTCGCGACATGATCGGCGGTCTGACCGAGGAGAGCCGGACGCTAGACCTCGTCGAGCTTATCGACGCGGTGATGGAGCAAACGGGCTACAAACGCTACCTCGAGGAGTCTGCGGAGACCTCGGAGAGGGCCGAAGACCGCATGGACAACATACAGGAGTTTCGCGGCTCGGCGAGGGAGTATACGCACCTGGGAGTGGACGAGGACTTGACCGCGTTCCTGGAGGGCGTGAGCCTGGTGAGCGACGTGGACAGCTTCGAGGAGCAGCCCGACGCGATAACGCTGATAACGCTTCACCAGAGCAAGGGACTGGAATTCCCGGTGGTGTTCATAGTCGGCATGGAGGAGGGCCTAATGCCCCACTCCCGTTCCATGGGCACGCCCGAAGAAATCGAGGAGGAGCGGCGGCTGTGCTACGTGGGGGTCACGCGCGCCCAGAAGCGGCTGTACCTGCTGCGCGCGTTCCGCAGGGGCTTCTGGGGCGGCTCGGGGCCGAGCGATCCTTCGCGCTTTCTCGAAGACATCCCGCGAGACCTGATCGAAGGCGCGACGCCGAGCGAAGCGCCCAAGAAACCGGCCCCGCAAGCCGCCGCGCCGTCGGCGAGACCGGAGAGACCCGCGAGGCGGCGGCCGGCGGCCAACGGCAGCAGCGAGGCGAGGCCGGCCGTGGCGCGGGCACGCCGGAGGGTGCGAGACCGGCACGAGGCGGAGCCCGCGGCGCCGACGGCAGCCTACGCGACCGGCGACAAGGTGCGGCACCCCGCTTTCGGCGACGGCATCGTGATGAGCTGCACGCCCTCAGCAGGCGACTTCCAGCTCACGGTGGCGTTCAAGGAGGGGCATGGCGTCAAGCGGCTGCTGCTGAGTTTCGCGCCGCTGGAGAAGCTGGGGTAGGCCGGGTGGAGGCGTGGTGTATACGGGTGCTGAAGTCCCGCGAAATCAGGGGCAACGGCAGACACATGGCCGATGTTCCTTCTTCATGGCCTCAAGGAGTTTGCCTGGTGGAATACAGGCTACCCACTCGCATCTCGAAGACGGTTTGCCTACCGTTGAAATAGGTACACCGAGGGCCCCTGCTTCACGGCGGCGGTGACACGCCAGAGAAGTCCGAGGCCCAACAAGCCTCCGAGCCGTCAAATCCTCACGCCGCAGGCGTGGCTTCCCCCGGTGCTGTGAGCATCACCGTGGGGCCGGCTTTCGCAGCAGCTCTATAGCTGCTGCGTTTTCTAAGAGCACTCCAATATCCAAGGGTGTGAGGCCATCGTTGTTCCGCTCATCGGGGTCGGCCCCGGCATTCAGCAACGCCTGGATCACCTTTGGATTCTTGTTGCCTGACGCTGCAAAATGCAGGGGCGTACTGTCATCGTTGTTCTTCTCTTCGGGGTTGGCCCCGGCGTCCAGCAGAGCCTGAATCACCGCCGGACTCTTGAAGCTCGCCGCTACGTGGAGGGGCGTATCCCCATCGGCATTCTTCGCATTGGAGTTGGCACCGGCATCCAGCAGGGCCTGAAACACCGACGGGCTATTGTTCCCTGTCGCTGCAAAATGCAGGGGCGTATTGCCGTAGGCATTCTTCGCATCGACGTTGGCCCCAGCATCCAGCAGCGCTAGGATCACCGCCTCACTTTCGTTGCCTGCCGCCGTGTGCAGGGGCGTATCTCCGTCGGCATTCTTCGCATCGACGTTAGCCCCGGCATCGAGCAGCGCCTGGGTCACCTTTGGATTCTTGTTGTGTGACGCGGCAAAATGCAAGGGCGTACTGTCATCGTTGTTCTTCTCGTCGGGGTTGGCCCCGGCGTCTAGCAACGCCTGGGTCACCGCCTCATTTCCGTTGTACGGCGCCGCTGTGTGCAGGGGCGTATCCCCGTCGGCATTCTTCGCCTCGATGTTGGCTCCGGCGTCCAGCAGCGCCTGGATCACCGCCACCCCTTGGTTGACTGCCGCCTCGTGCAGGGGCGTACTGCCGTCGTCGGTCTTAGCCTGGAGGTTGGCCCCGGCGTCCAGCAGCGCCTTGACGATTGCCGGATTCTCGTTGTTTGCCGCGGCACGGTGCAAGGGCGTATGGCCGCGGTTGGCCTTCGCCTCGACGTTGGCCCCAGCGTCCAGCAACGCCTTGACAACTACCAGATTCTCCGTGGTAGCCGCTGAGTGCAGGGGCGTACCGCCATCTTTGGTCATCGCCTCGGTGTTAGCCCCGGCGTCCAGCAGCGCTTGGATCACCGCCGGGTTCCCATTTGATTGCGCCGCAAAGTGCATGGGCGTAATGCTGTAGGAGTGGCTCTTCACCTCGGTGTTGGCCCCGGCGTCCAGCAGCGCCTGGATCACCGCCGGGTTCTCGTTGCGTGCCGCTGCATGCAGGGGCGTAATTCCACCTTCGGTTGCCGCGTCGGTGTTGGCCCCGGCGTCCAGCAGCGCCTGGACGATTGTCGGATACTCGTTGTCTATTGCCGCAAAGTGCAGGGGTGTACCGCCGTATTCGGCCTTAGCATCGAGGTTGGCCCCGGCGTCCAGCAGCGCCTGGATCACCGCCGGGTTCTCATTGAAGATCGCTGCTACATGGAGGGGCGTAACGCCGCCGACGTCGCTGACTTCCGGACTTCCAGTGGTCAACACAGCGTCTGTTGCGTTTACGTCCGCTCCTTTCCTAAGCGCTTCTTCAACACCCGCAACGTCTCCCGTCAGGGCCGCATCGTATAGAGGCATCCCTACCGGAACGATGGTCCAATCCGGGCGAGCCTTCGTGCGAAATAAGGGCGCTGGAGTGGGAGTTGGCGACGCATACGACGTCGGCTGGGACGTGACTGTGGACATAGAAACAGGCGTAGGGGTGTTTACTTGGGGCTAACCGTCGTTGTCGTCGCGGTGGGGCCTACCTGAGGCGGCGGAGAGGGTATCGGCGTAGGGGCCGCTGCCGCTGGTGGTGCGGGTTCACATGCGAATAGGAACAGGGCGAGCAGAAGTAGTGGGGAAAGGCGTGGTAAGTGTAACAACTGTAGCGTGCCATACCTAGTTTAGCATGGAACCGTCAAGTCCACGTCTCTTGATTCTTCCGTACATTCGTGCTGCTATCTCCATGACGCACCAACACAGTCACCCCCGCACTTTTGGCGGCGTGCGAGCCTGTGTCAGATTACTAGGCGGACATCACCCGGAGGCCCCGCCCCCCTGGGTTCCCGCTTGCGCGGGAAAGACGATTGCTTGCGCACGTAGTAATCTGAGATAGTTCCATAGCCGGGGTCTCACTTGACGATTGTCACGTCTGTGCTAAAATAGAGTCGCGTCTAGGAGGAGTCGCCAAAGCGTCTCTTATCGGGGCATTGCCCGGATCCTAGTCGCTTTTTTGTGAGTTCCCTTTTTGCCAAATGGGCGTGTCCACGCTAGGTCATCCCCATTGTGCGCAGCTCCGATGTGGACAGAACGCAGTTAACTCCGGACGTTTTAGCTGCTGGGCTAGCACGAGTCCCGGCCATCGCGGAGTAGCGCAAGAATCCTTCGCGTGTTTCTGGTGAACGTCGGCGAATAGTGTGGAATCGTCGGACCTACTCGTCATCCTCGTCGTAGTCGAAATCGACGTCGTCTGCCACAAGCACGACCGCTTCCAGGGCCTTGGCGAGGGCTGACAACTGATCTGGCGTGACGTCCGTTACGAGGGCGCGGCGGGCTGCATCGGTGTAGCCAACGCCCAGCCGGAGACCTTTCGTTGTCGCTTCGACCTCGACAAAGGCGTCGTTCTCGCCCAATCCGTCTATCCTGAATCGCATCAATTGTCGTGCTCCGATCTGTGTTGTCCACCTGGATACTCAATCATTGGTTGAATGTAGTCTCACGCAATAGCTATTGTCAAGGGTGAGGCGCACTATGAGCCTGTTTCAGATTACCAGGTGCGCCCAAAACCGTCTCCCTCGCCAACAGCCTGCCCCCGCGGCCGACTCTGAACCTACCGCCATCGCCTTGCGTTCGCCATATTGCTTACCCGATTTCCCCCGGACGCCCCAACGCACACCCCGGCCGCACAACCTCGCCCACACCCGATCCATTCGCTCTCCCGTACCCCGAAAAAAACGTCACTCTCCCGCGCCACCCGTTCCCACCCCTGCCCCATCCAACCCCACGCACGACCCACGTCGTCCCCACGTCCGCACCATTTCTCCCCACCAATCCGCCCCGATCCCGCAATTTCGCCACCCCTCTTGAAATATACGTACACGCGTGCTACTCTCGCCCACGCGAGGGACCGACCCCCGCGCCCCGCCGCCCGCGCCACGGTAGGGGCGGTTCGTGAACCGCCCGTGTGCGGTCTGACAAGGGTGAGCGGCAGTGAAGACACGGCTGAGTGACCCTGCTCCGTCGCCCTTGTCCTCCTCTGCCACGCGGCGCCACTTTTGTGTCCCGACAACCCGCGCCGGCATTACAGTTTCGCGCGGGACCGGCGACACCCTCAGCTAGGAGGCGCACAGAATGTCGCAGAAACGAACAGACTTCGTTTTCCCGCGAAGCCTGTCCCCGTGGAAGCATGCCCTGAGCTTGCCGAATGGGCGGGGAGCGGGAACAACGGTGTTGGGGGCGCCAAGTAATCTGAAACAGGCTCGGATAATCGCGGCGTGTTGTTCGGTACTGGGTGATGTGCTACCATTTCGCTCAATGCACATGCCACGTCGGGCCGCCAGCCGGCCAACCCCAAACCGCTAACCGCGCCAGGACGAGAGCCATGCTTAGATTCGTTGAAGAGATTATTCTGCTGCTGCTCAGGGACGACGGGGGCAGGTTCATTAACGTGCCCAGGTGGTCGCTGGACTATGCCCTCGCGGGCGGCGTGCTGATGGACCTCGCGATGGAAGACCGCATCGACACCGACCTCGACGGACTGTTGCTCCTGGACGCCACGCCGACGGGCGACGACCTGCTCGACGAGACGCTGGCCGACATCGCAGCGGGGGAGAAGCACACCACCCGCTATTGGGTCGAGCGCACCGCCGAGCGCGCAGCCGCGATTCACGAGGAGGCCCTCAACCGGCTGGTGGACCACGGCATCCTGGAACGCGAAGACGACCGGGTGCTCTGGGTGTTCCGCACCAGGCGCTACCCACTGGTGGACGGGCAGGCCGACCGCGAGGTGAAGCTGCGCATCATGGGCGTGCTGCTGAGCGAGGACATTCCCGACCCCAGGGACGTCATGCTGATCTGCCTCGTCGACGCCTGCCGAATCTTCAACCGGCTGCTTCCGCGCCAGGAGCTGGACCGAGCGTCCGAGCGCATCGCGCAGGTGCGCCAGCTCGACCTCATCGGCCAGGCGATGACGCAGGCCATCTACGACATCGAGTTGTCCGTGGCCGCATCCGCGCAGATGTACATGCCCTAGAGGGATCTCGATTTCGCCCTCACCCGTTCGGCAGGCTCAGGGCAGGCTCTCAATCCTCTCTCATCGAGGGAGAGGAAATCCAGATGGGTCTCGCTATCACCTCACCCGTTCGGCAATCCTTCGGCTCCGCTCAGGACGTGGCTCAGGGCAGGCTCTCAGTCCTCTTCCACGAAGGGAGAGGATGTTCATAGGAATCCGTCCCTGGAATCACCCTCACCATCGCTATTTCACGTATGCACACTCGCGTTAAGCTTGTAGAGACACCCGAAGAGTGGAAGGCCGTTCGCCGCCTGCGCGAGAGGGTGTTCGTGCGCGAGCAGGGGACAACACTCGCGGAGGAGTTCGACGAGCATGACGCCGGGGCGGTTCACGCGGCAGCCGTCGCGGATGGCGCGGTAGTCGGCACGGGCCGCATGTACACGCTGCCCTCGGGGGAAACGCGGATAGGCCGCATGGCGGTGGATCAGACGATGCGGCGAGAAGGCATCGGTGGCCTTGTGCTGGCCTTCCTGGAAGAGCGGGCGGCCCTGGGCGGCGCAGCCAGCGTGACGCTTCATGCCCAGACCTACGTCAGAGCGTTCTACGAGCGCCACGGCTACAGCACGTGCGGCGAACCGTTCATGGAAGTGGGCATAGAGCACGTCAAAATGGTTAAGCGGCTCGGCTGAACCCGGCCCGGCCGCAGTTTAGAGAGGAGCGCGCTTTGTCCTACAACGTCCAAAAGGTGCTGATGACCGGCGCCACCGGATACATAGCGAACCAGCTGCTGCCGACGTTCCGCGAGAACTACGACGTGACGCTCGTGGACGTTAAATCGGAGAACCCCGGCGGCGGTCGCGTCGAGGGCGTGAATATCGCCGACCTGATCGACCCCGACCGGTCGCAGTACGCCGCGCTGTTCGAGGGCGTGGACGCGGTGGTGCACCTGGGCTACAAGCGAAGGTCGGGCGACCCTCTCGACCACTTCTTCGACGAGAAGGCCAACGTGGAGATGGCCTACAACGTGCTGCGCACCGCCTATGACGCCGGCGTGCCGCGCGTGGTGATGGCCAGCTCCAACCACGCCGCCGACTGGTACGAGCACAACCTGATTCACACGCGCAAGCTCGAGTCGCTCGACCCCTACGCTCTGCCGCTGTCGGACAACTTCTACGGTTGGGCGAAGGCGACTTACGAGCACCTGGGATTCCTGTTCGCCTGCGGGCTGGGCGGCTTCGGCAACGCCGGCGGCGGCGAGAGTCACGTGACGGGCACGCCGATGGGCCGCAAGATGGGCGTGGTGATGGTGCGCATTGGCGCGCCGCGGGAACTGGACCCCGAGCTGTACCGCGGCGACCCGGCGGGATACAAGCGCGACCTGGGAGCGTACATCAGCGCGCGCGACCTGACGCAGTTGTTCCAGCGGGCTATGGAGACGCCGAACATCGAAAACGCGCACGGCGTGCCGTGGCAGGTGGTCTACGGCATCAGCGGCAACACGCGGGCGTTCTGGTCGCTGACCAACGCGCGGCGGGTGCTCGGCTACGAGCCTGAGGACGACTCGGAGCTGAAGTATGCCGACGACGTTCGCGCGATTCTGTCGGGCCCGGGGCGCGTGGGGTAGCGGACTACCGCCAGTAGCGGGGAATCGTCTCCTCTTCCTTGGTTATCATCTCGATGACTGCCGGCTGGTTGTTCCTGGTGGCGGCGAGTCCCCTCTGCAATGCGGGGCCGACCTGGTCGGGCGCGTCCACGCGCTCGGCATAGGCGCCGAGGCCCTCGGCAACCTTGGCGTAGTGGCCGCCCAGCTTGTTGCTGCCCCAGTGCTCCGCAGCGTGCGGGAAGTGGTCGTGGTAGTGCGTCATCACGCCGTTGTTGAGTATCACCGTTAGCGTGCCGATGTTGGAACGCGCGGCCGTCTCGATGTCCATGCCGGCCATTCCGAACGCGGCGTCGCCCATCAGGTTCACGACCGTCATGTCCGGTCTCGCGATCTTCGCGCCCATCGCCAGGCCGAGCCCGTAGCCGAGCTGCGTGGACTTGCCCCAGCCAAGGTATCCCCTGGGGCGTACGGGCTGCCAGAACGGCACGATCTGTTCGCGCGGGTAGCCGGAGTCGTGCGTGATGATGGTGTTGGGCACGTCAACGGCGTTGGCAATCTCGCTGATGACACGGTAAGGGCTGATGGGCACCTCGTCGGAGGACAGCCGGGGGCCCCACTCGGCCATGAACTCGCCGCGCACCCTCGCTATCTCGTCCGCCACGCCCTCCACGTCGCCGCGACCGTGCTCGCCGATCTGCCGCTTGACCTCTTCGATCATCTGGCCGAGCACCAGCTTGGCGTCGCCTATCGCGCCGAGCTGAACCCGGTAGTCCTTGTTCACGTCCTCGGCGCAGTTGGTCACGTGGCCCAGGGTCACACCGGCGGGCATCGGCGCGTTGAAACTGGATATGGTGAAGCTGGTGCCAAGACCCAGAACGAAGTCGGCCTTATCAAGGAAGTGGCTCGCCATGAGGGTGGCCGAGGACGCGCCGGCGCCCAGCGCGAAGCGGTGGTCTTCGGGGAAGGCGCTCTTGCCCGCGAGCGTCGTCATGACGGGGATATTGGTCAGCTCGACGAACTCAACGAGCTCCGGCGTGGCCTCGGCGTATAGCACGCCCTGACCCGCGTTGATGATGGGGCACTTCGCCGCGAGCATGGCGGCTACCAGGTCCCGAACGTCTTCCTGCGCCGCGCCGGACTTGTACTTCCTGACGGGCGTGTAGTCGAGCGTCTCGCCCGGGTACTCCGCCAGGGCGACGTCGCGCGGCAGTTCGAGCATCACGGGGCCGAGCCTGCCGTGCTTGAGGTGGGTGAAGGCGCGGCTCATCATCTCCGGTATGCGTTCGACCATGTTGATCAGGCCGGCCCACTTGGTTATGCCCTGGTAGTTGGGCACGGCCTCGAAGTTGGGGTGAACGCCCTGTCGCGGGCCGGGGTTGCCGCCCGGTATGGTGAGGAACGGAACTGAGTCCGCGTAGCCCTGAGCCACACCGCCGAAGGCGTTCTCGGCGCCGGGGCCGGTCTGCATCGTGAAGACGCCAATTTTGTTGCCGTTGTTTACACGGCTGTAGCCGTCGGCCATGTTGACGCCCGCGCGCTCCTGCCGGCAGAGGATCGGGCGAATGCCTTCCTTGGAAGCCTCGTTTATCAGCGTCTGCGCCGGAAAGCACGAAAGCCATTCCACGCCTTCGGCCTTGAGAATCTTCACGATAGCCTGGTCACCGTTCATGCGCTGCTCCTTGGTATGTCAGTGTGTCAGTGGTCAGTGATTGGTCGTTAGGTGGTTGGCGGGTTCGCCTCTTGCTGGCCTGGTTGTTGGCGTAGGTGTTGTAGTTCCGCCTCGAGTTCTGCGGCGCGGGCCTCAGCGGCGCGGACTTGCGCCTCGGCGGCCTGTCGGGCCGCAATCTCTTCGCCAAGTGTATTCAGCCATTCGCCCGAGGCGGTGTCCCGCATCTTGAAATCGCTGATGCCATTCTCTGTTCGGCAGAAGAAGTCCACGCCCAGCACGTCGCTGCGGGACCAGACGGCGCCGTCAGGTTCGGTGTGGAGCTCAAGGCGGACGTACTGTCCGTCCACCAGGCGCTCCCCCACCAGCGGCTCGGGGTAGCTCTCGCCGAACCTGTCCAACTGCCAGTACTCCTGGACTCTCATCTGAGCATATATCTCGCGCTTTTCGCCCAGGTCACGGCCGGCCGTGCTCGGAGACCCAACCTCAAGGACGAACGCGGGTGGAACGCCCCACTCGTCTACTCTGTAGCTGCGGTATGTCTCAATCGTCTCGGCATCCACCCCAAAGACAACGCAGCCGTCCGGAACGATTACCGAGCCGGGTAAGGCGGAGTCGTAGACGACGTTGGTCTGACCGGACACCAGCGTGGTCGGGTCGTTCTCGTATCGCGTCATGAGAGTGGACATGACATGGGTTATCGTGGTGAATTGCTGCATCGCGTCTTCAGGCGGCTCCGGGGAGTCGTTAATGAGCTCGTACCAGGGAGTATCCGCGGCGGCGGGCGGCGACGCGAGGTCCGCAGTCGTATTCGTTCTGGCGGATGTCATGGTCGGGCCTCCGATTGGGCCTAGGGCTGGTCGGATGCGGGTCGATTGTCGGCACACCAGCCGGCCGGTATGTCAGCCGTTGCGTCGATTGGTGCTCTGTATCATTGCCGGTCGATTCGCTGGCGCAGGCGTTCAATCTCTGCCTGGAGTTCTCGCTTGCGCGCCTGCGCCGCCTGCGCACGCGCCTCGGCGGCCTGTCGTGCTGCTATCTCGTCGCCAAGCGTGTTCAACCACTCGCCCGAGGCGGTGTCCCGCAATTTGAAATCGCTGATACCATCCTCTGCTCGGCAGAAGAAGTCCACGCCCAGCACCTCGCTGCGAGACCAGACGGCGCCGTCCGGTTCGGTGTGCAGCTCGAGGCGGACGTACTGCCCGTCCACCAGACGTTCCCCCACCAGCGGCTCTGGGTAGCTCTCTCCTATCCTGTCCAGCCGCCAGTACTCCCGCACGCCCATCCGAGCGTACAACTCACGCTTGACTCCCAAGTCTCTGCCGGCAGTGCTGGGAGACCCCACCTCGAGGACGAACGCAGGCGGCACGCCCCACTCGTCTATGCGGTAACTGCGGCGGTTGCGCTTTATGGCCTTGGCGTCGGTCTTCAGGCCGAGCACGATACATCCGTCCGGCGCAACGACTGAGCCGGGGGTGTACGAATCGTAGATGACGTTGCTCTGGCTGCACCACAGGGCGCCGGGGACGTTCTCGTAGCGCGCTCTGAGTACGGACATCACGTCAAGTATCGTGTCTTCTTGCTGCATCGCGTCTTCAGGCGGCTCCGGGGCGTCATTTATGAGCTCGTACCAGGGAGTTTCCTCGGCGGCGGTTGTGGGCTGCGCCGGCGTATTGGCTCCGGTGGTTGTCATGGTCAAGCCTCCGATCCGGCCGGGTCGGCTTTAGTTTCCGTATGCGGTGGTGTCGTAGGGGCCGTATTACTGCTTCACGAACTTCTGGATGCGCTGGCCCTCCAGCACTTCGCCGACGTAGATGTCGCCGTGCGAGTCTATTGCGATGCCGTGCGGCGCGACGAACTGGCCCGGGTCGTGGCTGCTGTCGTCGCCCCACCGGGCCAGAATCTTGCCGTCGTCGTCGATTATGGTCAGGCGGTGACCCAGCTCCGCGACGTATATTTCGTTGTTCGGCCCCACCACGGCATCGGCCGGCTGGCGAAAGCCCTGTCGCATGTAAAGGAACTCGCCGTCCTGGTCGAAGAACTGGAGACGATTGTTCTCGCGGTCGCACACGATCAGATTACCCTCGTTGTCGAGCGTCACGCCGTGCGGCAGGTTGAAGTCAACGGGGTTGGCTCTGCCAGGCGCGCCCCACGAGGTGATCAGCGCGCCGGAGCCGTTGTACTTGTGCACGCGGGCGTTGCCGTATCCGTCGGATACGAAGATGTCGCCCCTTTCCGTAACGGCGATGCCCGTTGGCAGATTGAAGGGGCCCGCGGCGCGGTGCACCACCCGTTCGGGCAACGTATAGCCGGTGTCGGCCGGGCTGTCGCGGGTGCCCAGGGTGAGCAGCAGCCGTTCATCGGGCGAGTACTTCAGTATTACGTGGGCGTCGCGGTCGGCAAGGAAGATGCTGCCGTCGGGCGATATGTGGATGCCGTGTGGGTTAGCGAACTCCACGCCCCAAGACTTAACGAAGTTGCCCTCGCGGTCGAACACCATCAGCGGGTGGGCGCTGCGGTTGTAGACGTAGACCTGGTCGTCCTTGTCGACAGCAACGTCCGCGACCTGGAAGAACTCATAGCCCTCCGGAAGCTTGCCCCAATTCTCATCCAATTCAAAGGTGTAGTCTCCACTGCCGAACGACATGGGTATAGACCTCCTACGAGCGAGTGCGCGAGTGAGGACGCCAGAGCGTCCTCGCGTTGGACGTAAATATAAGCCGTGGGGCGAACGCGGTCAAGGCAACGGAAGAGGCGGCCCGCCGGGAGTGGGGTACGGGGGATGACCCGCAAGCCGTCACGGGCGAGACGATCAGCCGTGGTCGGGCTCCCCTCCGGCGATGGGAGCGCGCGGCCCGTTTGCGATGCGCTCCCACTCGGTACGCCACACCTCCATGTAAATGAAGTCCAGGCCGTTGCGGCGCACGGGCCTGAGCTCCTTGAAGCCTGACTTCGCGAAGGAGTTGCGGGCGCGCTGGTTCCACTCCAGGGTGTGGAGGTACACGCGGCTGATGGAGGTCGAGTTGAAGATGTGCTTCAGCAAGGTGTTGACCGAGTCGGTGCCGTAACCCCTGCTCCAGTACTCGCGGTCTCCGATCATGATGCCCAGCTCGGTCTGGCCCCGGTTGAGATCGATGTCGTAGTACATGCAGTTGCCAATGTGCTTGCCATCGAGGGTGTCGATGGCGAAGCGTCGCGAGCGCGGACTGGGGTAGTCGATCTCTTCACGGGTGTAACGCTGGAAATCGTTGAACGCCATTCGCAGCGGGCGCGTGGCGTCGAGTGTGGCCAGCTCTTCGTCGGTGCGCCAGGCGTAGTCGTCCTCGGCGTCGCTCAACACCTTTTCGCGCAGGACCACCTTATCGCCGCTGTCGACCGGCTGCTTTTCGGTATCAGTGCTTTTGGGCGACTTCCCGAATACCTTTTTGAACAATATCGGCCTCGTCCTTGTAGGTGAGCGAGTCGAGGGCGTCCCCGAGGGCGAACCACTCGGCCACGTCGAACTCGTTGTCGTGCAGCGACAGGTCGCCGCCGGTGGGAGCCATCAGGTAGAAGTGTACGGTCTTGTGGCAGATGGCGCCGTCGCCCGGACGGGCGAACTCGTACTCGATGCTGCCGATTGTGTCAAGCAGTTCAACTTCCAGGCCCGTTTCCTCGCAGACCTCTCTGAGAGCCGTCTGCTCGCGGAACTCGCCCGGGTTGGGAGTGCCCTTGGGCAGCCTCCAGAGCCGGGGGTTGCGCACCCCGCACAAGACGACTTCTACGCCGCCGGCGGTTTCGCGGAACACGACGCCGCCGGCAGACTCCATTTGTAACACTTTTTGTGCGTCTTCCATGAACTCCGTCGCCAACTGATGCTGGGACAATTCTATTTTCCGCTTGGCTAGCAGTCAAGCGACCATCCGTCACGGGTACTGTGTCAGTCCAATCGGCGAGTCCGGCTTGACTGTACCAGGCGCGTTTTGAGATAGTGAACATGCGGAACCGCCCCGAGATTCTCACAGGAGCCAGAGACTCTAAACGATGGACCGATGGGCCCAACGCGCTGACCGCATCGTCAGCTCCAACCTGTTCGAACTGTTCATCATCGGCGTTATTCTGGCAAACGCCGCGCTGCTGGGGCTGGGGACCTCGTCGAGAGTCGAACTCGAGTACGCGGGCTTGCTGCGGCTTGGCTTCCAGGTCGCGCTGGGAATCTTCATAGCCGAGGCGGCTCTGAAGTTGTTCGCTCTCTGGCCGCATCCGCTGAGGTACTTCAAGGACGGCTGGAACGTATTCGACTTTCTGGTGATCGTGCTGGCCTTGATCCCGGCGACGGGCCAGATGGCGCTCATCGCGCGGCTGGCTCGGCTGCTCCGAGTGGTGCGGCTGATTACCACCATTCACGACCTGCGGCTCATAGTCGCGGCCTTGGTGCGTTCCATTCCCAGCGTATTCCACGTGCTTATGCTCATGAGCATAGTGGTGTACATATACGCCATCATGGGCTACTACATGTTCCACGAGAACGACCCCGACGCCTGGGGGTCCCTGAGCAAGTCGGTGCTCACTCTGTTCAATATGCTTACGCTGGACGACTGGGCCAAGATTATGTACAAGGCGATGGAGGTGAACCCGCTAGCGTGGATCTATTTCGTGAGCTTCGTGGTCATCGGCACTTTCGTAGTCATCAACCTGTTCATCGCGATAATCGTCAACAACCTCGACGAGGCCAAGCTGGACAGGCTGCGAGACCTCCAACGGCCCGTGAGCCGGGATGAGCTGCTGCAGGAGCTGCGCGCCACCCAGGAGGCGCTGCAGCGCCTGGAGTCGCGTATCAAGAACAGCGACGACGCCTGATCAGGGCGATATCCCCGGCACTCCGCCGCGGGAAGCAATCCCACGCATTCATCTACTGCGCTAGCGCCGGCTGCGGCCTTCAGGGCCACCACTCGCGAGCCCGGCCATGCCTGTGCGCCCCATTTGCGCAGCGAGATGCGACACGCCTTTCGCGCGCCCCCAATATCGTCGCGCCCGTGAGTGGCGTCTGTCTTACTTCCGAGAATAGAACCAGAAAAAGCCTTGAACAAGTATAGATTCATACAATAAGGTCATTAGCAGGCTGGTTAAGGATATGTTCCGCAGGCGGCCAACCCAGCTACCGTGAAGCTATGGCCGGTCTGCCACTCCCGCACAGTGTTCCCGTACGCCGGCGTGTGCGGCAGCGGGAGCGCCTACCGCAATGAACTGATTTACATAGGGAATCGGGATTTAGGAGGGACGGACCGATGAAGCTTACTCGGGCAAGGGTGACCAACTTCAAGAGCATCGAAGACACTGGCTGGGTCACCATAGACGACGTGACGTGCATGGTGGGCAAGAACGAGTCGGGCAAGACCGCGTTTCTGCATGCGCTGAGGCACCTCAGTCCCGTGACCGGCGTGAGCGGCGACTTCGACATAAAGGACTACCCGCGCAAAGGCTACGTGAAGTACAAGCGCATTCACGCCGACCGCCCTGCAACCGTCATCGCGGCCGAGTTCAAGCTCACGGGCAGCGAGGTGGAAGAGGTCGAGAGCATCTTCGGGGAGGGCGTGCTCGAGTCGGACACAATGGTCATATCCAAGGGGTACGACAACCAGCTGCACTGGGACTTCCAGGCGAATGAGCGCATGGTGATAGAGAACATCCTGGCCAGCGCCAACCTCCCGGTCGAGATTCAGCACCACGCCTGGGACTCGAACACGCTGGAGCAGCTGACAGAGTGCCTGGAGGACCTGCCTGTCAAGCCGGCCACGGTGCAGTCGATGCTCGAGGAAATCAACACGCGATTCTCGGGCGGCCTCAACCGGGCGATGGTCGACGACTGCATGACGGCGTTCCTGCCCCGATTCGTATACTTCGACGACTACAGCGCGATGCGGGGTCGGATCTCCATTCAGGACATCAGAAGGCGGGTGGAGAACGGCGAGTATCTCGACGATGCCGACCGCACCTTCCTGTCGCTCCTGAAGCTGGTGGGCGCGAAGCTCGAAGACCTGGAGACCCAGATCAGCTACGAGTACCTGAAGGCGGAGCTGGAGTCGGCCTCGATCGAGATCTCCGACGAGATCTTCGAGTTCTGGAACCAGAACAAGCAGCTCAGGGTCGAGTTCGACCTGTCGGTGGCCAACCCCAACGACCCGCCGCCGCTGAATCAAGGCACGATACTGCACGTTCGCATCTGGAACAACAGGCATCGCGTATCGGTGCCGTTCGACGAGCGCTCCAAGGGGTTCGTCTGGTTCTTCTCCTTCCTGTCCTACTTCTCGACGTTGGAAGAGGAGGAGGACGCCGACCTCATACTGCTGCTGGACGAGCCCGGCCTGAACCTGCACGCCATGGCCCAGCGCGACTTCCTGCGCTTCATCGACAACCGGCTGGCGCCCAAGAACCAGGTGGTCTACTCCACGCACTCGCCGTTCATGATCAATCTCGACAAGCTGAGCTCGGTGCGCACGGTGCAGGACGTGGACGACCGCGGCACGTTCGTGAGCGACGACACCCTGAGCAACGACCGCGAGACGGTGTTCCCCATACAGGTCGCCCTGGGCTACCAGATGGCACAGACGCTGTTCCTCGCGCCCCACTGCCTGATGGTGAACTACCCGTCCGACCTGATCTACATACAGGTGCTCGGGGAAGCGGTGGCATCCACCGGCCAGATGCGGCTCGACCCGCGCTGGGTTGTCATTCCGGTGGGCGGCGCCGACAACCTGCCCACCTTCATCTCGACGCTCGGCGAGAACTACGTGAGCGTAGCGGTGATGATGGACGTTTCGACAAAGAACCGCGTAAAGCTCGACCAGATAAACCGCAACGCCGTCGTGAAGCGCCACAACCCCATCAAGTGGGTTGAGGTAGCCAAGGTGCGGACCGCCGACGTCGAGGACCTCTTCGAGCCCACCTTCTACCTGAAGCTGGTCAACGAGGCCTACGCCGGTGAGCTGCCCGAGCCGGTGACGATGAAGTCGATCACCGAATCCAACCCTCGCATAGTGCAGCGCCTGGACTCGTACTTCAGGCGCCAGCGCATCGCGGGCGGGCGATTCGATCCCTACCGGCCGGCGGCGCTACTGCTCCAGCGGCACTCGCAGCTGCGCGGCATGATCAGCGACCTCACCGTAGAGCGCGCGGCGTCCCTGTTCGAGCGCATCAACTCGGTGCTTCCCACCAACGGCGCGTCGGAGGGCGGCATCAACGCCGCGGCTGCCAGAGTGCTGGCGCCCATATCGTAGACGAGGCCCGCGCCTGTCCGTCCGGTCGCGCAGGCTAGTGAATACAGAGCCCCCTCCCAAACCGGAGGGGGCTTTGTCGTGCCCGCGCGCGATTGTCGAACCTGCCGCCGCGCCCGGTTCGGCCGCGGCCTACCGGAGCGCGCCAAGCGGATACCCCCTAGCAAAACCCTCTGACTTAGGATACAGTTTCTTGCTGATGAGCAGCGCCCGGCGCACTGGACGCGCCGCCACCGTGGAGGGGCTTGCCATTTCCGCCGCCGACAATGCCAGAGCCCGGAACCTCGGCCAACCCGACGGCCTTCCGACCTACGAAGAGGCACTGGGGATGGTGATGGGCCTCGCCGACTTCGAGCGCTCGAAGACCAGTCCCGGCCACTCGACCTTTCACCTGGAGCGGATGGAGCTGCTCATGCAGCGGCTGGGCAACGCCCACCTCGCCACGCCCACCGTACACGTCGCCGGCACCAAGGGTAAGGGCAGCACGTCCGCCATGGTGGCGTCGATACTCGGGGCGCAGGGGCACACGGTGGGCCTGTTCACGTCACCGCACCTGCACCGGGCCACGGAGCGCATCCGCGTTGGCATGACGCCCATAAGCGAAGGCGACTTCGCCTCGGTCGTGGCCCGCATCTGGCCGACGGTGCAGAGCCTCGACGAGGAGGGACCATACGGCCCTGCCACCACCTTCGAGGCGCTGACGGCGATGGCGTTCGTCCACTTCGCGAGCATCGGCGCCGACTTCCAGGTGATGGAGGTCGGACTGGGCGGAAGGCTGGACTCCACCAACATAGTGCGTCCGGAGGTTTGCGCGATAACCTCCATCAGCCTGGACCACGTGGCCACGCTGGGAGACACAGTAGAGAAGATCGCCTTCGAGAAGGCCGGTATCATAAAGTCCGGCGTGCCAGTAGTGGCGGCGCCCAACAGCGACGCGGCCATGGAGGTTATCGCGCGCGTGGCCGAAGAGCGGGGCGCGCCGCTGGTGCGCGTCGAGAGCGAGTTGTCGGTCTCCAAGCTGGACTCCGACCTCTCGGGCCAGTCGTTCGTTGTCGGGGGCCTGCGCGGCGCCTACCGGCTTCGCACTCCGCTGCTCGGCGACCACCAGCTTGCCAACGCCGCGACCGCCATAGCGGCGGTCGAGTCTCTGCCCGACCGCTACGCCGTACCCGAGGACAGCATCGTGAGAGGCATAGCCGACGTCCGCTGGCCCGCGCGCCTCGATGTCCTTTCGACCAACGGGAGCACGCTGGTGGTGGACGGCGCCCACAATCCCCACTCGATGGCCCGGCTGGCAGAGGCGGTCAGGGACATCTTCCAATTCAATCGTGTTATCCTGATATTCGGATCGCTGGGCGGACACAGCGCGGAGGGCATGGCGGACGCCATCGCGCAGTTGTCGCCGGTGGTGGTGGCGGTGCGCTCACGCCATCCGAGGTCCGCGCCCTCCGAGGGCGTGGCCGAACTGTTCGAGAGCAGGGGTCTGCCGGTGGCGTATCGGACGGAGGACGTGGGCGAGGGGACCCGCCGCGCGCTCGAGATGGCCGGCGACGGCGATCTGGTGCTGGGCACCGGCTCGCTGACGGTGGCCGCGGAGGTAATAGAGCACGTGAGAGGCATATCCCCCGAGCTGTACCCGACAATCAAGCTTCCCCCGTCCAGGGGCGCCCCGGACACGGTGTAAGAGTTATGGACAACAACAGACGGCGAGTAGTGATAACCGGCATGGGGGCGATAACGCCTCTTGGCATGACAATCGACGAGTACTGGGGCAACCTGGTGGCCGGCAAGTCGGGCATAGCCCCGGGTGTGCTGTGCGACTACAGCGACTACCCCTGCAAGATAGCCGGAGAGGTACCGGAGTTCGACGCCGGCGACTTCATGGACCGCAAGGAGTCGCGGCGAATCGCGCGCTTTTCGCAGATGGCGGTGGCCGCGGCGGGGCTCGCGATCGAGAACGGCGGCCTGGACCTGTCCAGGGAGAACCCGGAGCGCCTGGGCGTGGTGATGGGCAACGGCAACGGGGGCTTTCCGGTGACCGAGGAGAACGCCCGCATCATGATGCAGCGGGGCGGTATGCGCGTCAGCCCGTTCTTCATCCCAATGATTCTGCCCAACATGGCCGCGGCCAACGTGAGCCGGCTGTACGGGCTGAAGGGTTACACCTCCACGGTGATAACGGCCTGCGCCGCCGGCAACCAGGCCATAGGAGAGGCCACGGAGGCCGTGCGCAGGGGCGCGGCGGACGTGATACTGGGCGGAGGTTGCGAGGCCGGCATATGCCAGCTCGCGTTGGGTGGATTCAACGTCATCAAGGCGCTCACGCGCAGCAACGACGAGCCGGAGAAGGCGAGCCGGCCTTTCGACGCCAAGCGCGACGGCTTCGTGCCCGCCGAGGCGGCGGCGGTGTTTGTGATAGAGAGCCTGGAGCACGCCATCGACCGAGGGGCAAACGTGCTGGCGGAGGTGGCCGGCTACGGAGTGTCCTCGGACGCCTTTCACGCCGTCCAGCCGGACGAGGATGGGGCCGGCGCGGCGCGCGCGATGCGCTGGGCGCTGGAGAATGCGGGCGTGGGGATCGACGAGGTCGATTACATCAACGCCCACGGCACGTCAACGCCCAAGAACGACCACGTCGAGACGCTCGCGATCAAGTCGCTTTTTGGAGAACGCGCCTACAGCGTGCCCATCAGCTCGACCAAGTCGATGATAGGCCACGCGCTGGGCGGAGCGGGCGCCGTCGAGGCGGTCGCCTGCATCCAGTCCATCGCCCACAACGAGATACACCCCACCATCAACTACGAGTTCGCCGACCCCGATTGCGACCTCGATTACGTGCCCAACGTCTCGCGCAAGACGCGGGTGGACACGGTGCTGTCGAACAGCTTCGGGTTTGGCGGCCAGAACGCCTGCCTGGTGTTCAAGCGCTTCGAGGAGTAGGGGCGGCTGCCTCGCCTCCGGCGCGGCGGCGCGCGGGGGTGCGCCCTACCCGTCCCCGGTGTGGCCGGGCAGTTGGAGGTCGCGGAGCACCCGCGAAACCGAGCGGGCGCGGTTGAGCGCGTAGAAGTGAACGCCGTCCGCGCCGTTGTCCCACAGCTCCCTCACCTGGCGTGTGGCGTGCTCTATTCCCAGCTCGCGCACCGCGTCATCGTCGCCATCGTGCCTGGACAGCTTCCGGTCCAGCGCGGGCGGTATGCCGGCACCGCACAGCGCAGTCATCCGCCGTATCTGGGAGGCGCTCAGTATGGGCATGATTCCGGCGACTATCGGCACTTCTATGCCGGCCTGCCGCGCCCTGTCGAGAAAGTCGAAGAAATCGGCGTTGTCAAAGAAAAGCTGCGACACCAGGAACTCCGCGCCCAGTTCGACCTTCGTCCTGGCAAACTCGAGGTCCGCGCCGGGGCTGGCCGCCTCGGGGTGCGTTTCGGGATAGCACGCGGCGCCAATACCAAGATCGTAGTTGGCGCGAATGTGGCGGATGAGTTCCGTCGAGTGCGCGAACCCGTGGGCCATAGGCTCAAACCGGTCGCTGCCTTTGGGGGGGTCGCCGCGCAGCGCCAGGACGTTTTCGATGCCGGCGGCCTCCAGCCGCTTGAGCACCTGGTCGACCTCGCACCTGGTCTGTGCTGAGCATGTGAGGTGCGCCATGGGCAGCAGCGGCGTATCGCGCAGGACGCGGACCACCATCTCCTCGGTGACCTCTTTCGTCGAGCCGCCCGCGCCGTAGGTCACGGACACGAATGACGGCCGAAACACCGAAAGGCGGTCCAGCGCGCGGAAGAATGACCTGCTGCCCCGCTCTGTCCTCGGCGGGAAAAACTCGAACGAGATACTGCGTTCGGACTTTAGTATCTGGCTTATCTTCACTTCAATCACGGTAGGGCCGTCGGCCCGTGCTGGGGGCGAGGCGGGCCGGGGAAGAGTCTGGTTGGGACGCCACGCCTCACGGGAAGGCGGGGTGTCGCGCACCTAAGTCTAACACACACATGCGCCACGCACGAAAATGGCCTAGAATAGGGCGGGCAGACCAAAGCCGGCCATCAGGGCCGGAACATACCACCAGGAGAGCGAATGAATTCGGAAACACCCGAGGCGCGTTCGGACTTCGTCCGCAGAATCGTCGCCGAGGACAACGAGTCGGGCAAGTACGACGGGCGCGTTCACACGCGCTTTCCCCCCGAGCCCAACGGCTACCTTCACATTGGACATGCCAAGTCGATCTGCCTGAACTTCGGCGTAGCCGCTGAGAACGGCGGCATGTGCAATTTGCGGTTCGACGACACGAACCCGGCGACCGAGGACACCGAGTTCGTGAACGCCATGCAGGCCGACATACAGTGGCTCGGCTTCGACTGGTACGACAGGGAACTGTACGCCTCCGACTACTTCGAGCAGCTCTACGAGATGGCAGTGAAGCTCATCAAGAGCGGCAAGGCCTACGTCGACTCGCTCAGCCCCGGCGAGATGCGCGAGTACCGGGGCACGCTGACCGAGCCCGGACGCGAAAGCCCTCACCGCGGCCGCTCGCCCGAGGAGAGCCTGTATCTGTTCGAGAGGATGCGCGCCGGGGAGTTCGAGGAGGGTTCGCACGTGCTGCGCGCCAAGATAGACATGGCGTCGCCCAACATCAACATGCGCGACCCCGTCATCTACCGCGTCCGGCGAGCGCCCCACCACAGGACGGGCGAAGATTGGGCCGTGTATCCGATGTACGACTTCGCGCACGGCCTTTCCGACTCGATTGAGGGCATTACCCACTCCATCTGCACGCTTGAGTTCGAGGACCACCGGCCCCTATACGACTGGCTGCTCGACGAGCTGGGTCTCTACCATCCACAGCAGATAGAGTTCGCCCGCCTGCAGGTGAGCCACACCGTGCTGAGCAAGCGCAGGCTGCTGCGGGTGGTCGACGGCGGCCAGGTGTCCGGCTGGGACGATCCGCGAATGCCCACGATTTCCGGTATGCGCAGGCGGGGCTATACGCCGGAGTCCATTCGCACGTTCTGCGAGCGGGTGGGCGTGGGCAAGCACAACTCGGTAATCGACGTCGGCCAGCTAGAGCACGCCATCCGTGAAGACCTGAACGTTCTGGCGGAGCGCAGGATGGCCGTTCTCCACCCGCTGCGGGTGGTCATAGAGAACTACCCGGAGGGCCAGGTGGAGTACCTGGAAGCCCAGAACAACCCGGAGGATACGAGCGCCGGCACACGCATGGTACCCTTCTCGCGGGTGCTGTACGTGGAGCGGGAGGACTTCATGGAGGACCCTCCCCGCAGGTTCTACAGGCTGGCCCCGGGCCGTGAGGTGAGGCTGCGCTACGCCTACTTTCTCAAGTGCGTAGAGGTGGTGAAGGACGAGGGCACGGGCGAGGTGGTGGAGCTTAGATGCGAGTACGACCCTGAAACGAGGGGCGGCTCGGCCCCGGACGGGCGCAGGGTGAGGGCGACGCTGCA
Source organism: Dehalococcoidia bacterium (assembly GCA_965217705.1). GTDB lineage: Bacteria > Chloroflexota > Dehalococcoidia > Lucifugimonadales > CATOSD01 > CATOSD01. The sequence goes on from CBDCJA010000002.1 coordinate 1,850,029, forward strand.
CTGGGTGTCGGCGGAACATTCCCTGCCCGCCGAGGTGCGGCTGTTCGACCACCTCTTCCTGGATGAGGACGACCCCGGGTGGGACCCGGACGACGACCTGAACGTCAACCCGGACTCGCTCGTGCGGCTCGACTCGTGCCGTATCGAGCCGAGCCTCGCGAACGCGGAGCCGGGCGCGAAGTTCCAGTTCGAGCGGCAGGGCTACTTTTGCCTGGACTCGGAAGACTCCAGGCCCGGAGCGCCCGTGTTCAACCGCACGGTTACGCTGCGGGACAGGTGGGCCAGAGTGCGGGCGCGCGGGTAGGGTGTCGGATCCGGCGCAGGTGCGTCACCCCCATCCTAACCTTCCCCCGTCAAGGGGGAAGGGATTACATGACACCACCTTCCCCCGTCGAGGGGAAGGGACTACATGACACCACCTTCCCCCGTCGAGGGGAAGGGACTACAAGACGGGCATAGGAGGCATGTGATGGCCGGATTCAATATCGAGGGCAAGGTGCAGACCGTGCTGGGACTGGTGGACCCCGGCGAGCTGGGCGTGACCTTTACGCACGACCACCTGCTGGTGTCCACGGACCACATGGTGGACAGGCCGGCGGAGGCGAGCGCGCGCAACCTGTACGACGCGCCGGTAACGCTGGAGTCTCTGGCATACCGGAAATACCACTTCGGGCGAGTCGCGGCGGTGTCGGGGCTGGAGGACGTGGACCTGGCGATCGACGAGGCCAACCTGTTCAAGCAGTACGGCGGGGGCACAATCGTAGAGCCGTCGAGTATGGGCATAGGCCGCGACCCGGTGGGGCTCGCGCGAATCTCCAGGGCCACCGGCGTGAAGATCGTGATGGGCGGCTCGTTTTACGTCGACGCCGCGCATCCCGCCGACATGTCCGAGCGCGACGAGTCGGAGCTGGTAGAGAAGATCGTCCAGGACATTGTGGACGGCGTGGACGGCACCGGCATAAGGTCGGGGGTCATTGGCGAGGTGGGCTGCACCTGGCCGCTCACCGACAACGAGCGCAAGGTGCTGCGCGCGTCCGGCAGAGCGCAGCGCATCACGGGCGCGCCGCTGCTGATCCATCCGGGGCGCAACGAACACGCGCCGCTGGAGATAATCGAGGTGCTGAGCGAGGTTGGCGCCGACCTGGGACGCACCATCATCGGCCACCTGGACCGCACTGTGTTCGAGAAGTCCACGCTGAAGCGGATGGCCGAAAGCGGCATCTACATGGAGTGGGACCTCTTCGGCAAGGAGGAGTCGTACTACGGCGCTAACTCGTCCATCGACATGCCCGGAGACGCCAAGCGCATGGACGACATAGGCTGGATCGCGTCGGAGGGCTACGAGGACAAGATCGTCGTCGCCCATGACATCGACTCGAAGGACAGGCTCACCGTGTACGGCGGGCACGGCTACTTCTACATCCTCAGCCACATCGTGCCGCGGATGAAGCAGCGTGGATTCTCTCCCGAGGCGATACGGAACATCCTGGTGGACAACCCGGCCAGGGTCATGACGTTCGCCGCTCCCTCGCCGCGCTAGCAGCGAAGAAACCGTCGGACAGGAGGAAAGTTATGGGCAAGCCAATCGGGCCAGACTTCGTATATGAACACGTGAGCGCGTCGGCTCCAAGGCTTTCGCGGGACGGCAGGCGGCTTGTGTTCGTGGAAACTCGCGTGGACAGGGAAGCGATGAAGTACCGCTCTCGCATAATGGTGCGGGAGCTGCCCGACGGCGAGTCGAGGGCGTTCACCTCCGGTGACAGTGACGGCAGCCCACAATTCTCGCCGGACGGCCGATCGGTCGCCTTCCTGAGGCCCGATGACGCCGGACGGCGACAGCTGTGGTTGATTCCCGCACACGGCGGCGAGGCGGACAGGCTCACTTCCGAACCCGGCGGCGTGATAGAGTTCGCCTGGTCGCCCGATTCGCGGACGCTGGCGTTCACCTCGGACGTCGATCCCGACAGGCTGCCCGACGACCACGACCACACCCGGTATCCGCAGTCGCGCGTGGTAACCAGGATTCGCTATCGCGCCGACTCGGTGGGCTGGCGCGGCAACGCATTCCGCCACCTGTTCGTGGTCGATGCGGCAGGAGGCGAGGCTCGGCAACTGGTGGACGGCGAGGGAGACGACTGCTCACCGGCATGGTCGCCTGACGGCAGCAGAATCGCGTTCGTATCCAGCCGGCGCGAAGACAGGGACATTCGCAGCTTCACCGAGATTTACGTCGTTCCCTCACGCGGCGGCGAGATCGAGTGCTGGTCCGATGGCCTGGCGTTCGTCGGCGGAGCGGCGTGGTCACCCGACGGCGAGAGTATCGTCACCGTAGGCTCGGAGAACGAGAAGCTGGCCGCATCCAACGGCGGCGTGCTGTACGAACTGCGACACGGAAGCGAACCCCGGCGCATAACCGACGGTACGCTGACGCTGAAGGCGGGCGGGCCCCCGACTTCGCCTTCACCCGAACTGGTCTGGACAGACGATGGCAGGATTGTGTTCCTTGCCGACTCGCACGGCGAGTCCTACATCTGCGATGCCCCGGTCTCCGGCGAGGGGCATCGTGTGCTGGCCGGAGGGGGCGCGCAGTACAACACCGCGGCGTTCGATTCCCAGGCACTGCGCGCGGTGGTGTCCGCAGGCTCGCCAACGTCGCTGGACGAACTCCGCCTCCTGGATACAGGTGACGGCACGCAGCGGGAGTTAACGTCCTACGACGAGGCATATTTTGCCGGACACCCGCCTGCGGGCGTAGAGCGGCTCTCCATCGAGCGCGCAGGGTTCGAGGTCCACGGCTGGCTTTGGTTCCCGCCCGACTTCGACCCTTCCAGGCGCTACCCGCTGGTGCTGGACATTCACGGCGGGCCCCACGGCGCGTTCTACCACGCGTTCGATCTGCGCCAGCAGACGCTCGCCACGGCCGGCTACATCGTGCTCACGGTCAACCCCAGGGGCTCGTCGACCTACGGCATGGACTTCATGGAGGCCGTACAGGAGGACTGGGGCGGCGAGGACTACCTGGACATCATGGGCGTGGTTGACGAAGTCTCGTCACGCCCCTACGTCGATACGTCTCGCATGGGTGTGCAGGGATACAGTTACGGCGGCTACATGACGAGTTGGGTTGTGGGACACACTGATCGTTTCGCGGCGGCAATAGTCGGCGCGCCCGTTACGAATCACTCCAGCTTCTACGGGACATCGGACATCGGAGTGTGGTTCATGGAGGCCAACATGGGGGGCATGAGGAAGGACATCCTCGACACGTACTTCGAGCACTCGCCGCTCACCTACGCGCCCAACGTTGAGACGCCCGTGTTGCTCATGCACAGCGAGGACGACCTGCGCTGCCCGATGGAGCAGAGCGAGCAGTATTTCGTGGCGCTCAAGCGGCTGGACAAAGAGGTGGAGTTCGTCAGGTTTCCGTCGGGTTCGCACGGCTTCTTCCGGAACGGCCACCCGAAGATGCGGGAGGAGTGGTTCGAGCGCACCCTGGAATGGTACGAGCGCCACATGGGGGAATAGCCGGACTTCAGGCGAATCGCTCGGGGCTGAACGGCGACAGGTCGAGCGACGGCCGGCTTCCCGCGACCAGGTCGGCGATGGCGCCGCCCATGGCGGGCGCGAGCAGTATGCCCTTCTTGCCCGCACCGGTCGCAAGGAATGCGTTGTCCCAGCCCGGCGCTCTACCCAGTATCGGCAGCCAGTCCGGCGTGATGGGACGCAAACAGGCGGTGTGGAGCGCGACGCCCACCGCCAACCCAACTCGCGGCTCAGGCGAGGAACTCGTAGAATCGGACAAGGAGGGCGGCCAAGAGTCCGAGCCCCAGCGGGGCCAAACACACGAAGACAACGGCTTCCTCCAATTCGGGCCTCCTTGCTGTGATTGGTTGTGCTGACCCTATTCAAGCCGGGAGGCCCCCCCTGTGTAAAGCCGGAGGGGAAGAGAGAGCATGACGAGCAGAATCCTTTTCGCGTGCGTCGCGGTCTCGATGTTCGTGGCGGTGGTGCGCGGGCGATGGTGGGCTTTCCACCCCGAAAGAGATGAGCAAGACCATGATACGGAGGATAACCACCCGCAAGAGCATCGCCGTCGCGTCCGTCTTGGCGCTGGGCGTGGTGATGACCGTCCTCGCTCTGGCCTTCACGAACAGGACGGGTCCGAACCTGCCCGACCCCATACCGCCCATGACGCTCACCTACGAGGTCTACGGGCCGGGCGTGAGCGTAGGAGACAGAACCTCCACGCCGTACAAGGAACTCGTGCGGCTCGAATACCGGTCGCAGACCGACTGGACGGAGACCATCATCGAGTCCCCGACCCTCGATCTCGGCAGGTACGGAGAAGGCACAAGCAAGGGCTCGTGGCGGCAGCTAAAGGGCAACGTGTACACGGAATATGACGCCATGGACGGGGGCACCTACACAAGCTCTGAGGGCGGAGGCGTGCTCTTGCCGCACTCGGTCTTCGGGTACGCGTACACCCCCATCGGTTACTCGCCAATCGCCGGCGCGGACGCCGGTGTCACCGTCACCACCGAGGCGCGCGTGTGCTGGAACGGCGGCTGCGTGGACAACGCCGCGGGTGTCAGCTACACAAAGGGCGATAGGGAGCTCGTGATGCTCGAAGGCGACGGGTGGGTGCTGCCCATCAGGGACGGCGACCACTTCGTCCTGAAATCCGCCGAGATACAGGCCGACAGGCCGCAGTAGCCAACAATCGGCCCTCTAGTACCAGGCCCCGGTGACTGTCCCGTCGTCGGGGCCTCTTTTCGCCCTTCGTTACACGTCGTTCTCGAATCATACGTTGTGTCAAAGTCGCGGTGTTTGGCGCAGTAATTCTGAAACTTGCGGGAGGTGACCCAGGGACGACCAAATAAGCGTTTTCGAGTTCACGGAGCGCTTCCCCGACGGAGGCGGCGGCTGTGGCGTTCTTCGAGGAGCGAAGGTGGGGCAAGACGACCTGCGCTGTCCGATGGAGCAGAGCGAGCAGTATTTTGTCGCGCTCAAGCGGCTGGGCAAAGAGGTGGAATTCGTCAGGTTCCCGTCGGGTTCGCACGGCTTCTTCCGGAACGGCCACCCGAAGATGCGGGAGGAGTGGTTCGAGCGCACCCTGGAATGGTACGAGCGCCACATGGGGGAATAGCCGGACTTCAGGCGAATCGCTCGGGGCTGAACGGCGACAGGTCGAGCGACGGCCGGCTTCCCGCGACGAGGTCGGCGATGGCGCCGCCCATGGCGGGCGCGAGCAGTATGCCCTTCTTGCCCGCTCCGGTCGCAAGGAATGCGTTGTCCCAGCCCGGCGCCCTGCCCAGTATCGGCAGCCAGTCCGGCGTGACAGGACGCAAACAGGCGGTGTGGAGCGCGACGCCCACCGCCAGCCCAACTTGCGGCTCAGGCGAGGAACTCGTAGAATCGGATAAGGAGGGCGGCCAAGAGTCCGAGCCCCAGCGGGGCCAAACACACGAAGACGACGGCTTCCTCCAATTCGGGCCTCCTTGCTGTGATTGGTTGTGCTGACCCTATTCAAGCCGGGAGGCCCCCCCTGTGTAAAGCCGGAGGGGAAGAGAGAGCATGACGAGCAGAATCCTTTTCGCGTGCGTCGCGGTCTCGATGTTCGTGGCGGTGGGCTGCGCGGGCGATGGTGGGCTTTCCACCCCGACGCCCATTCTCCCGACGAAGGAATCCGCACCCGAAGAGACGCGCGTCTTGCCGTGCGAAATCGGCACGGTGCTCGCGGTGGGCGATGCGTGCAGGGGCGAAGAATACACGATGTACAACGACGGAGACGGATTGTCCGCGCACGGGGCGTTGGATGGCATCACGCTGAGCGGCGCGAGGCTCACCGGCCCCACGATACGCCTGAACCAAATGCTCATCGAGCGTTCGGGCGACGCGTACACGATAAAGAGTCTGCCGTAGCCGGGACAAAGCAAAGCCCCCGATGCTGGCTGCACCGGGGGCTCAGTTGGGCAGGATGTCGTTCATCGGGCTATGGTCTCTGCGCCTGAATCTCCGCCGATTTCAGGGAGAACAGGTCTCCGTATTCCACGGGGATGATGAAGTTGTCACCCTCCAGCACGTCCAATTTTGTGAGTCCAGACCTGTACTCGCAGTCGCCCATGCCCTGCTCGCAGTCGCCCATGAAGCATACGCGCCCAACGTGGAGACGCCCGTGCTGCTCATGCACAGCGAGGACGATCTGCGCTGCCCGATGGAGCAGAGCGAGCAGTACTTTGTCGCGCTCAAGCGGCAGGGCAAAGAGGTGGAGTTCGGCAGGTTCCCGTCGGGTTCGCACGGCTTCTTCCGGAACGGCCACCCCAAGATGCGCGAAGAGAGGTTCGAGCGCACCCTGGAGTGGTACGAGCGCTACATGGCGGACAGCGGGAGTTTCGGGCGAGGGCAGCCGACCGGTCATTCGCAGCGCGGTCTCCCAGAACTCGCGCTCATCATCTGCCCCTACTTGAGAAACAACGGGCGTGCTATGATGGAAGATGAACTGCATAGCCAGCAGGACGGTGCGTACATAGTCCGGTTTTGGCCTTCTTGGTAGTGTCGATGACTAACAGGTACGACGAACTCCGCCATCGAATTCTTAGCGGCCAAGCAGACGCCAACATACGTTTCGAAGACCTCCGTCTATACCTCCTACACATAGGGTATGTTGAGAGGCTTCGAGGAAGCCACCACATATTCAGCAGGACCGGCGTTCGTGACATTTTGAACCTACAACGGGACGGCAGTCACGCCAAACCCTGGCAGGTGAGGCAGGCCATCGTGAGGCGCTGGTTTGGAGAGGTATGCTGATGCACAAGTACGAGGTAATCCTATACTGGAGCAACACTGACGGCGCTTTCGTCGCCGAAGTCCCCCAACTTTCAGGTTGCGCGGCCCACGGGGACACGCAACTGGCCGCGTTGGAGCAGGTCAACCTCGCCATGGACTTGTGGCTCGAGACAGCGCGAGACTTTGGGCGTCCTATCCCACCACCCAAGGGCGAACGTCTGATGCTGGCGTAAGCGGACGTACCCGCATCGCCCAACTGCACGGGCAGATTTGAAACCCGCGCTGGAGAGGGATGCGGCCCTACGCAAACCTCTCCGGCGCGAACGGCGAGAGGTCGAGCGACGGCCGGCTTCCCTCGATAAGCTCGGCGACGGCGCCGCCCATGGCGGGCGCAAGCAGTATGCCCTTCTTGCCCGCTCCGGTCGCAAGGAATGCGTTGTCCCAGCCCGGCGCCCTGCCCAGTATCGGCAGCCAGTCGGGCGTGACGGGACGCAAACAGGCGGTGTGGAGCGCGAGCTCGGCGTCGACAAACGAGGGCATCAGCCGCGCGGCCCCGGCGGACAGCTTCCGCCGCGCCCACTCGCTGGGCCGGACGTCCCAGCCCTTGCGCTGCTCGGTGGCGCCCACCCATACGAGGCCGCCCGCCCTGGCGTAGAGCGACACGCCCGCGCCGGCCCAATCGTGGGCGAGGGGGCCTCCCGGCGGCCGCAGCCGCAGAATCTCGCCCTTGAGCGGCTCGACCGGAATGGGCACGCCCAGCCAACGCTCGGCGTCGCCGCTCCACGGGCCGGTTGCGACCACGACCGCGTCGCACGCGATCTGTCCGCCGTCCAACTCCACGCCCTCGACCGAACCGCCGCGCGCCTGTAGAGCGGTGACGCCGGCGCGCCGCACGGTCGCGCCGAGCGATTCCGCGGCGCTGCGCAGCGCCTGGGTGAAGAGGCGGCTGTCGAGCGCGGCGTTGCCGGACAGCCGCAGGCCGCCCAGCACGTCCCCGGCCAGCCGCGGCTCCGCCCGCAGCAGCTCTGCGGCGTCCGCCCACTGCGCCGAGAAGCCTTCGGCGGCCTCGAACAGCGCCCGCGTCTCCTCCAGTCCGGCGAGCTCATCCTCGTCGAACGCCGCGTCGACGGAGCTGATACGAAGCGCGTGGAAGTCGACGCCCGACGCCTCCTCCAGCCGTTCCCACAGCTCCAGGTGCATCCGGAAGGACTGCCATGCCATCGGCGCGAGCGGGCCGGGTATGCCCGCGCCCTGAAGGGGGTTGAGGCCGCCGGCGGAATAGCCGGACGCATACGACGCCACTCCCTCGCGTTCGACTATTGTCGTTCGTATGCCGGCCTCCGCGAGACAGAAGGCGGCCGCGCAGCCTGCTGCGCCTCCCCCGATTACGACCACTTCTGAAGAATCTGCCATGCCGAGCCTCCTGTGCGGGCGTTCTCTACGCAGCGGCGCCGTGTTCCTGGGCGGTCTCGCGCGGCGCACGTGGTCGACGCGCGGTGTACATCAAGAGCGTTGCAAACGTGTAGGCGAAGGTGCCGAATGCGAACAGCGCCATCTGCCGTCCGCCGGTGAGCCGATAGAGCACCGCGCTGAACGATGGGCCGGCGCCGAGCGCTGCGGTCTGGAACAGCCCGACCAGCCCGAGAATCGCGCCGTAGTGCGCCCTGCCGAAGTATTGTGCCAGCATCATGCTGCCGAGTATGCCTACACCGCCGGAAGCAGCCCCCCAGATCACCACGACGATGGCGCCGTGGGTTCTCGCGCTCACGCCGAACCCGCTCAGCCATTCCAGCTCGATCGCCAACAGCAGCACTGTGGCCGCGAGCGCCAGCACCAGCACGGCCATGGCCAGCTTGCGCGGCGAGTATTTGTCCGAAAGGAGTCCCCACGCGGGGTTGGCGAACGCGCCCAGCAGTGAGGATATGCTGAGCGCGAGCGCCGCCTGCGGACGGGCCACGCCCGAGTCCAGCAGGTAGGGCACGATCTGGTAGCCGAGCGCGCCGGACGTGAGAATGGAGAACGACTCCGCCACGACGATTGCCCAGAAGGGGAAGGTACGCGCCGCCTGCCCCACGCGCCAGCTACGCTCGCTGTCGCCGCTTGCGCGCCGCACCGCGCCGCTCGCACGCGCGAGCCGAGGGTTCGACGCCCGGGGCGCGGTGACGCCGTCCGGGAGCAGACCGATGTCTTCGGGGCGGCGTCGAAGTATCAGCAGCAGCGGCAGAGTGAACAGCAGCGCGAACACGCCGAGGGCGCGATACCCGACACGCCAGGAGTAGCCCGCCCTGGCCATGAGGGCGAAGAACTGGATGTTGCCGGCGCCCGCGACGGGGCGAGCCATGCTGATGAGGCCGATCGCGAAGTTTCGCTGCCGCTGGAAGAAGTTGACGGCGAGCGTTCGCGGGACCACCGATATGAGGATGGTGTTGCCCAGGCCTCGCGCAATGATGTACCCGATGGAAAACTGAACCACACCGCCGGCGCCCGCTGCCGCGAACAGGCACACGCCGGTGAGGAGCGACGCGGCCGACATCATCCAGCGAGAGCCGTAGCGGTCGGCGAGACTGCCGACGAACGGCGACACGCCGCCGCCTATCCAGGTGCCGGCGGTCACGGCGTAGGCGACGGTGCTGCGGTCCCAGCCCATGTCCTCGAAAATGAGGTCCTGTATGCCGCCGAGCACCACCTGTGCGACACCCGTGGCGCCTATGGTGGCAAAGGATGCGGCGCCCAGCACCAGCCAACCGTAGTAGAAGGGCGTGCGGAGCCGCCAGTGGTAGAGCTTGAGTATAAGGGGCATGGGCCTCCGGGCAGTCGGCGGCCAGCTAAGCGCTGGCGGCGCAGGGTCGCCGGCCCGCGGCCCCCACCGGGACGGGGAGCGCCCGGGCGCAATCAATCGCCGGGGCCGGACCGTGCACACGATGATAACACTTTCGGCGTCCGCTGGGGGCCGCGGGGAGCCGCCGGCTGCGGCGTTTGAGGGCGGGTCGCGAATCGGCGCCGACGTGGGCCCTGGCCCCCAGGCGGGTTTGAAACCCGCCCCTACCGCTGCCGTCAGGCCCTGGCATTTCGCGCGTTCCGGGCCGGCATAGCGCGGGAGGGCGCGGCGTGTTATCTTGGCCCCACCGTTATCGAGAGGGGGTGCGCAGATGCGCTGCGTAGTGTGCGGCGGAGATAACGCCGACACCCACAGGTTCTGCATACACTGCGGCTCCGCACTGGGGGATGAGCCGTCCGCGGAAGAGGCCGGCCGGGACGACCCGGTCGAGGCGCTGAGGGCGGACATTCGCCGCCTGAGCGCCGAGGTGGCCGAACTGCGGCGGACCATGGCGGAGTATGGGCTGCGGTCGCAGCCGGCCGAACGGCGCACGGGACCGGTGCGGGGTACGGACGCCGCCGGCGCGACGCCGCCCGGCGAGCGGCGTACTCGGGCAGTGCGACCAGGCGGCGTGGCGAGCACAACTCCTTCCCCACAACGCCAGACTGGACCGGAGCGACCGGCGGGTCAGCCAGCCAGGCCGGCACATTCCGGAGAGCGTCCCACCGGGCCGGCGCAACCAGCTGGCCAGGCACCCAAAGCCGCGGCCCCCGGCGAGCGCCGCGCTGAGGCGGTACGGCCGGCTGACGCCTCGACAGGGGCGACGCCGTCCGCCGGGCCGCGGGCGCAGCCGGCACGTCGACCACTATCTACGCTGGCAGCAGAACCGAGCGTTGCGGCGGAGGCCGGCGCGCAGCTGCGCGGAGTCCTCCGGGCTGTCGACTGGGAGATCATTCTCGGTGGCAACTGGCTCGCGCGGATTGGCGCGCTCGCGCTCATCATCGGCACGGGCTTCTTTCTCAAGCTGGCGTTCGACAACGAGTGGATCGGGGAGGAAGCGCGCATCGGGATGGGAGTGGTGGGAGGACTGGCACTGGTTGGCGGTGGCGAGTACTGGCGCCGCCGCTATCCCGTGTACGCGCAGGCGCTCGCGGGCGGCGGAGTCGCCATCGTCTATATGTCGGTGTTCTCTGCCTACGCCTTCTACCAACTCGTCGGCATCTATCCCGCGATAGGCGTGTTGGCACTCACCAGCGTCGCCGCCGCCACGCTCGCCGTGCGGCACGAATCGGCCTCGCTCGCGATCCTGGGCATGGTGGGCGCCTACCTCGCGCCGCTGTTGATAGGGCAGTTCGGCGAGCTGGATGGGACGGGCATCGCGGAGACGAGAGCGAACTACGAGGTGATGGTGTACGTGGTGCTGGTCAACGTGGGAGTGCTCGCGCTGTCCACGTTCCGCAACTGGCGCTGGTTCACGCTGCTCGCGCTCCTTGCGTCGCTGGCGTCCTTCATGGCGTGGTTAGACTACGCGGAGGAATACGTCAATAAGGACATCGCCCAGGCGATACTGACCGCCATCTTCCTGACGTTCGTGGGCTCGACCATGCTCTACCACGTGCTCTGGCGAAAGGTGCCGCAGGCCTTCGACCACTCAATGATGGTGCTAAACGCGGTCGCCTACTTCGCGCTCAGCTATGGGCTCCTGTGGAACAGTTACCGGGAGTTGATGGGGCTGTTCACCGTCTCGTTGGCGGTGTTCTACGTGCTGCTTGGCGCACTCGCACTGTGGCGAGGCCGAGAGCAGTACTACCTGGCGCTGATGTCTTTCGGAATCGCGGTCGTGCTTCTGGCGGCGGCCGTGCCCGTCCAGCTCGACGGGCCGTACTTCGGCGCGGCGTGGGGCGCGCAGGGCGCGGTGCTCGTCGCGCTGTCATTCAAATTTGGCCGCGTCCCGACGCGCTTGGCGGGATACGCTGAGCTTGCCCTGAGCGCGTTGTGGCTACTGAGCGTGGACACACCGAAGTCGCTGTCTGAGAACCTGGAGCCTTTCGGGAACCCTTACGCGTTGACGTTTGCGATGGCAGCCGCGACGTTCTTCGTAGCCGCATATCTGATATGGCGGAACAGGGGGGCGTTGCACCGAAGGGAAGGCGTGGCGTTCCCGGCGGTGTTTGCCGGGGCCAACGTACTGCTGGGCGCGCTGTTCGCGACACAGATCGACAGCCCGTGGTTCGGCGCGGCATGGGCCGTGCAGGGCGCGGCGCTCGTTGCGCTGTCATTCGTGTTCGGGGGGCTGTCGGCGCGGCTGTTGGGGTTGCTGGCGCTCGCCCTGGGCGCTCTGTGGCTGCTGGCTGCCGGCCTGCCGATGTCGCTGGAGGAGGACTTAACGCCGTTCACAAACTTCTACGCGCTGACCTTCGCGATTGCGACCGCGGCGTTCTTCGCCGCCGCATACGTGCTATGGCGCAACAGCGATGCGCTTCACAGGGAAGAAAACGTGGAGTTCCCGCTGGTGTTTGCGGGGGCCAGCATACTTCTGGGTGCGCTGTTCGCGACGCAGCTGGACAGCCCGTGGTTTGGCGCGGCATGGGCGGTGCAGGGCGCGGCGCTCGTGGCGCTGTCGTTAGTGTTCGGAGGGCTGTCAGGGCGGCTATTGGGACTGCTGGCGCTCGCCCTGGGCGCGCTGTGGCTGCTAGCCGTCGGCCTGCCGATGTCGCTGGAAGAGGACGTAACGCCGTTCGTCAATCCCTACGCGCTGGCTTTCGCGATTGCGACCGCGGCGTTCTTCGCCGCCGCATACGTGCTGTGGCGCTACAGCGACACGCTGCACAAGGAAGAAAGCGTGGTGTTCCCAGTGGTGTTCGCGGGGGCCAACGTACTTCTGGGTGCGCTGTTCGCGACACAGCTCGACAGCCCGTGGTTCGGCGCGGCATGGGCCGTGCAGGGCGCGGCGCTCGTTGCGCTGTCATTCGTGTTCGGGGGGCTGTCAGCGCGGCTCTTGGGACTGTTGGCGCTCGCCCTGGGCGCGCTGACTCTATTCATCGTTGGCTTGCCGATGGCGCTGGAGGAGGACTTAACGCCGTTCGCCAACCTCTACGCGCTGACTTTCGCGATAGCGACTGCGGCGCTCTTCGCCGCCGCATACGTGCTATGGCGAGGCAGGACAGCGCTGCGCACGGAAGAACGGGCCGAGTTTCCATTGGTGCTCACGAGTGGCAACGTGATGCTCGCAGCGCTGTTCGCGACGCAGCTTGGCAGCCCGTGGCTGCCGATCGCGTGGAGCGTCCAGGCGCTGGCTATGCTCTGGCTGTGGCGAGTGTGGGGTCTTTGGGAGATGCGGTGGTCCGGCTGCGCGCTGCTCGCGGTGGTGGCGGTGCGCCTGGTGGCAGGTGAAACCGCCATCGATACGAACGAGTTCAGGGCGTTTCTCAACGGGCGTATGCTGGCGTTCGCCTGCGGCATCGCCGCGCTCTATGCCGCGGCCGTGATTCTGCGCGGGCGCCTGGACGATGCCTCAGAGCGCAAGCACGTCTTTATGGTTCCCTCTGTGCTGGCCGTCGCGAGCTTCCTCACCTTGTGGATACTGGGCGCCGAGGCGTTCGCGTTGGTGGACAGCGGCATAATCGAGGTGTCCGGCGACGCGGAGTTCCACGCCAAGAGCCTGGCGCTGAGCCTGGTGCTGGCGGTGTACGCGAGCGCGGCGCTCGCCGTGGGCGTGCTGCGGCGGTTGCGAAGCGTGCGGATTGCCGGTCTCGCCCTGCTGGCGGCGCCCGTGGTCAAGCTGTTCCTGGTGGACTCGTTCGCGCTGGAGCAGGGCTACCGCGTGGCAGCGTTCCTGTGCCTGGGCGCGCTGTTGCTGGCGGGAGGTTTCCTGTACCAGCGCTACCAGGAGGCGATACGGGGGTTCCTGTTCGAGGAGCGCGAGGCCGGTCGCCGCCTTTGAATCAATGCATCAGCGCGACTCCAGAATCTCGTCTTAGCCCCAGCGGGTTGGTTTCTCACATAACATCTGACCCAGCTCGCAGACGACGACTCCGAGAAAACCGCTACATCAACTTGGTTGGGCGATCAGCCTGGCGCCCATTCGCGACTGTGAGGTGGCTTGGCATGAAATGCGCTCTACGTTTGCGGATGCTCTGTGTCGCGCTGGCGTGCCTGCTTGCAGCCGGTTTCGTCGCGGCGTGCGGCGGCGGCAGCACGTCGTCTCCAGCCAATACGGCGACGGCGGCGGCAGTCAACACGCCCACGCCCACGCGCACGCCCGTACCGACTCCCGCCGCAACTCCAACGCCCAGCCCGATCCCGGCGGCCACTCACACACCGACTCCCGCCGCAACTCCAACGCCCAGCCCGATCCCGGCAGCCACTCACACACCGACTCCAACTGCAATTCCAACGCCCAGCCCGACCGCTACGGTCACAGCCACGCCCGTGCCACCCACAGCCACGCCCGTGCCACCCACAGCCACGCCCGTGCCATCCACAGCCACGCCCGTGCCATCCACAGCCACGCCCGTACCACCCACAGCCACGCCCGCGCCACCCACAGCCACGCCCGTGCCGCTCAGACCTACGCCCGATCCACCCACGGTCACAAATGAGGGCGGCAAGGCCACGTTCGCACTGGGCGCCTCTGTGAAGTCTCTCGACCCCGTGTGGACAACTGTAACCGCCACCCATGACGTGTCCCTGCACCTCTACGAGTTCCCGTTCAGGCTCGACCCCAACGGCGCGCTGCACAACAACATGTTCGATAGCTGGGAGATCAGCGACGACCAGCTCACCTGGACCTTTACGCTGCGCGACGACATGAGCTTCGAGGACGGCGACCAGCTGACCTCCGACGACTTCATAGCCTCCACCTTCCGGTGGGCCGAGCGCATCACAGCCGGCATCGCGCTGATGCAGCGCTCCGTGGCGGGCAACAACTCGGCAGGGAGCATGGCGAAGGTGGACGACCTCACGTTCGAGATCTACCTGAAGGAGCCGTTCGCCGTGACCTCGCTGGGCTTCGGCGAGGCCCCCATGGTGATGAAGTCCGAGATAGCCGGCACCGTCAGCCCGCACGACCGCGTGGACGACTTCGTCGCCTCCGGCCCCTGGCGGCTGGCCAACTGGACCCCGGGCTTCCGCTTCGACCTTGCGCCGCGTGAAGGCTTCCCGCCGGGCATCTACCCAGAGGGCGAAAGGGTGCTGCTGGACGCGCTGGAAATCGTGGAGATTCCGGACAAGACGACGATTCTGGCCGGCCTCAAGACGGGCAAGATCCACTACACCACCGGCACTCCGCCGGACTTCTGGCCCGAGGTGAAGGACGACCCCAAGCTGTCGACCTTCGTCTACCCTGCCGGCTACACGCCGGTGCTGCTGATGAACCACACCAAGCTGCCGTTCAAGAACCTGAAGGCGCGCCAGGCCATGCAGGCCGCGATGGACGCCGAGGCGATCATGGCCGCGCACAACCCACGGGACCTCTGGAGCCTCTGCGGCGCCATCTTCATCTGCGGCACGCCCAACGAGAGCGGCGCGGGGCTGGAACTGTACAACCAGAACGACATGGATAGGGCCAGGCAGCTCTTCCAGGAATTCCTGGAAGAGACCGCCTGGGACCCGAACACCGAGATAGTCATCCTGGGTGACACCAGCTACACGACGCACCGCGACCGGGGTATCGTCAACGCCGCGGCCGCCAAGGAAATCGGCTTCAGCGTGTACCTGCAACAGCCAGACTGGGCCACGGCGGTAAAGTTCCGCCAGGACCAGGAGTACTGGGACCTGTTCCACACCGGCTGCTGCGGCGTGCCGTTGAACAACCCCATGTTTAACTGGCACCTGAACCCCAAGACCTACGGCTGGCACGACAATCTGGAGATCGAGGAACTGAAGACGCGGTACTCGCGCACCAGCGACCCCGCCGGGCAGAAGCGCATGGTGGACCTGGTGCAGAAGTCGTACTACGAGAACGTGACGCACCGCGTCCCCGGCAACGCGGTTGGCTACACGGTACTCAACGCCAACCTGAAAGGTGTGCACGACTACTACCACCGCACTCGCATGACCGGAGTGTGGTTCGACAACTAGCGTGAGTGCAGGAGGCCTAAGAGCCCGCGCCCCGGCGTCCGCAACGGACAAGCCCAACACAACACCGGATTGGTCGCCGACGCCGGGCCGGCGGCGGCGTGGACCGGAAAGCAGGTGCCAAAGCGCGGCGAAGGCCGAATTGGCTACACCCCATAATCCCGGGTTGCACCGTGCCCCTCAATGGCGAGTGTCAGCACGCTAGGAGCAAAGTAGTAAAGGGAGCGGGCGGCGTGCGGCACGCTGATCATCGGCGGCAACGTGATGCTTGCGGCGCCGTTCGCGACGCAGCTTGGCAGCACGTGGCTGCCGATCGCTTGGAGCGTCCAGGCGCTGGCCATGCTCTGGCTGTGGCGAGCGTGGGGTCTGTGGGAGATGCGGTGGTCCGGCTGCGCGCTGCTCGCGGTGGTGGCGGTGCGTCTGGTGGGCTGGGAAACCGTCGTCGATACGGACGAGTTCAGGGCGTTTCTCAACGGGCGTATGCTGGCGTTCGCCTGCGGCATCGCCGCGCTCTATGCCGCGGCCGTGATGCTGCGCGGACGCCTGGACGATGCCTCAGAGCGCGAGCGCGTCCTGCTGGTTCCCTCTGTGCTGGCCGGCGCGAGCTTCCTCACCTTGTGGATACTGGGCGCAGAGGCGTTCGCGTTGGTGGACAGTGGCATAATCGAGGTGTCCGGCGACGCGGAGTTCCACGCGAAGAGCCTGGCGCTGAGCCTGGTGCTGGCAGTGTACGCGAGCGCGGCGCTCGCCGTGGGCGTGCTGCGGCGGGTGCGGGCGGTGCGCATTGCAGGTCTCGCGCTGCTGGCGGTGCCGGTGGTCAAGCTGTTCCTGGTCGACTCGTTCGCGCTGGAGCAGGGCTACCGCGTGGCGGCATTCATGTGCCTGGGCGCGCTGCTGCTAGCGGGCGGGTTCCTGTACCAGCGCTACCAGGAGGCGATACGGGGGTTCCTGTTCGAGCCGCGAAGTGAGGAGGAATCCGTTGACTTGCAGGCACGCCCGCCGGTGGGCTGCTGAGGTTTCGCCCTGACCCCCGTATCGAGTACGGGGCAGGCTCTGGCCCTCTCACTGAGGGAGAGGGGACTTCGGATGCGCCCCGAACTCGCGGCGGGATCCCTGGGCTAGGGGGCGGGCGGACTCCAGGGGCTGTTTTCGGCGGGGACCCGGAACGGCGGAGCCGTGGGTGAGACGAATACCAGCGGCTCGTCTCCGATGTTGCGGATGGAGTGGGACGCTCCAGGCGGCACATACACCAGCGTGCCGGGGCCTACCTCTTCGGTCTCGTCTTCCACGTTCATGGCGCCCACGCCCTGGATGATCACGTATACCTGCTCGCTGTCGGCGTGGGCGTGCGTCGCTTGCTGGCTGCCCGGGCCGCCCTCGACCCACGTCACGAGCAGGTTCTGCGCTCCGAACTGCCCGGGGGCCAGCAGCAGGTGCGATACCTGCCCGCCGCGGTGGTTCCGGGGGCTGTCGGCCAGCTTCTGGATGTGCATCGGTGCATTACCTCACGAGCAGGGGGCTCCCACATTCGCGGACGTGACCAGCCGTTCGCGGGTGCGGGAATGGGTGGGATGATGGGAGAGTGGCGACCCCGACCGGATTCGAACCGGCGATCTCTGCCTTGACAGGGCAGTATGTTAAAACCACTACACCACGGGGCCACAAACGTGAGGTGGGCGCGTGCTACCCACCTCACTTGATTTTACAGCCTGGAGGGGCAGAGGGTCAACGGCAAAGCCGCGCGCCGACCCTCTTGGTCCGCTAGGCTATGCCGGCGGCTTGCAGCGCCTCGTCCAGCTTGGCCGGGCTGTAGCCCACCACCTTGTTTTCGCCTATCACGGTTATAGGCGTGGTGCGGTAGCCCATGCTTATCATGTTCTTGAGCGCGTTGCGGTCTGTGGAGACGTTGAAGTCGTCGAATTCTACGCCCTTGCGTGAAAGATACACTTTCACCATGTGGCAGGGGCCTCAACCGGTCGAGCTGTAGACCTGTACGATGTTTTCCATTTGAAACACTCCTTCGCTATTCCTGGTCGCCTTGCGCGCCGTCCGCGCCTTCGCGCCGGCGCTGGTTGAACTCGCGCTTGCCGCCGGTGTCGCTGAACAGCTCCTCACCGACCGGCACTGCTTCATCAACCGTTTGCACAACGTCCTCGCCCTGTTCGTACTTGCGAAGAAACTCTTCGCTCACGAAGAACATTCAAATGCAGAAGCCGTCGCGCTCGATGTCCTCGTGGTGACGTTCGCAGGGGCAGATCTTCTTACGATCCTCGACGGGATCGCCGCTCAGCGGCATTCAAGGGCAGTATCGGTAACCGTACTGGCGCTCGTTCTCGGCCAGTCCCTCCTGGACTACGGTTACGACTTCGCCCTCTGGAAAGAACTCGTACGGCCCTCGCTCGACGTACCTTTCCGAGAACTTGACGGCGCGCTGCATCGCCTCCTCTTGGGTTAGCTCGCGTCGCTTTCGTGGCGGCATTGCAAACCTCCTGTGGCACGCCCCCCTGGGGCCAGGCTAGCGGGGGCCGCCCGCGGCCGGGCCGAGCCTCATTCTGGCATGTACTTCACAGTTCATATTGTAAAACGACCGGGCCTGAGCTTCAAGCCTGCCTACTAGCGACGGAAGCGCGCGTTCCACGTCCGCGAGCGTTTTTTCCACCGACACCTCGACGCTGAGCAGCGCGACTGTCTTGCATTCGCACCTGGCGGAGAAGAAGACCTTGTGGAATCCCCTGTTGGCGGACAGGTCCATCTTGAACCCGCGCAACGCGGAAAGTCCCAGGTCGGGGGACACGGCGTCTAGAACGACGCGCCTGAGCGCGTCTTCGCGGATCGGCTCCGCGTCTGGGGACTGCTCGGTTTGCGAGCCGCTGGCGCTGTCGATTGGCGTCCTCGCTGTGGGCCGGGTGAGGCGGCGTGTGGGTGGTGGGCGGTATAAGATTTGAACTTATGACCTCTGCGATGTCAACGCAGCGCTCTAGGCCGCTGAGCTAACCGCCCGATACGGATAAAGTTTAGCAACGGCGCGCCGACAGGTCAACCGGCTCGGACGCGCGGGGTGGATAGCCTGGATTCCACCCCCATCCTAACCTTCCCCCGTCAAGGGGGAAGGGACTGCGCCGAACGGTTCGGTCCTAGTCGCCGGCGGGGGACGCGGCGCCCTCCAGCGTGTCATGCAGGTCGTAGCCTCCGAATGGCGAAGGGCCTTCTCCCGGGAACTGGGGCATCATGCCGATCGGCTCCGGCGGTGCGACCTCCTCGTCGTCGATGCCGAGTAGCTCGCGGCCCTCCTCGGTGTTGTCGAGCCGCGCGGGGATGAGCCGGCCGATGATGACGTTTTCCTTCAGGCCGCGCAGGTAGTCGATTTCGCCGTTGATGGCGGACTCGGTTAGCACGCGGGTCGTCTCCTGGAAGGAGGCCATCGCCAGGAAGCTCTCCACGTTCAGGGAGGCCCTAGTTATGCCCAGGAGCACAGGGCTTGCCGTGGCCGGCTCGCCGCCCTCGGCAAGTATGCCGTCCATCGTCTCCCTGAACTGCTGGCGGTCCATGTACTCGCCGGGCAGCAGTTCGGTGTCGCCCGTGGCGTCTATACGCACCTTGCGCAGCATCTGCGAGATGATGACCTCGATGTGCTTGTCGTGGATTGCCACGCCCTGGGTGATGTAGACCCTCTGCACCTCGTCGGTAAGGTAGCGCTCCACCTCTTCGCGTCCAAGTATGGCGAGTATGCGCTGCGGGCTCAGGTTGCCCGACGTGAGCGCGTCTCCAGCCTGTACCGTGTCCCCGCTGCTCACGATAATGCGCGCCGCCGCGGGGATGGTGTACTCCCGCACGTCCTCGTCGACTCCGGCTATGGTCAGCCGGCCCTCGCCGAGGCTGACGATGCCCGACTCTCTCGCGACCAGTTTGTCGGCGGGCAGCGCCAGCGCGTCGTCGCCGGCCTCTTCATCCTCGCCGGCCACCGCGACCGCGAGCGTCTCGCCGATGCTGACGGCGACGCCGTCGTTCACCTGCAGCTCGTAGCCTTCGGGCAGCTCGTACTCGTCGCTGTACTCCTGCAAGCTGGATACGCGGATGGCGCGTGAGCCGGGCGTCTCGATGACGTCGATTTCGCCCTCTATCTCCGACAGCACGGCTTCACCCTTGGGCACCCTGGCTTCGAACAGCTCCACCACCCTGGGCAGGCCGCTGGTGATGTCTACACCTGCGATGCCTCCCGTGTGGAAGGTGCGCATGGTGAGCTGGGTGCCCGGCTCGCCGATGCTCTGCGCCGCGATGATGCCCACGGCCTCGCCCAGCATGACGGGCTGCATGGTGGCCAGGGACAAGCCGTAGCACATGCGGCATACGCCGCGCTCGGCCTGGCACCTGAGCGGGGAGCGCACCATCATCTCGGTGACGCCGGCCTCGCGCAGGCGCGCCACAGAGTCCTCGTCCACGATGTCGTCGCGGTCCATCAGTATCTCGCCTGTCTCCGGATGGGGGACCGGGGCGGCCAGGTGGCGGCTCCGCACGCGGTCCTTGAACTGCGGGAGCTGGCTGTCCTCGGAGACGTTGGCAATCCAGATGCCGCTTTCGGTCTCGCAGTCCTCCGACAACACTATGATCTCCTGGGCGACGTCGATGAGGCGCCGCGTCAGGTAACCGCTGTCAGCGGTCCTGAGGGCGGTGTCGGCCAGGCCCTTACGCGCGCCGTGCGTGGAAACGAAGTACTCGAGCACGCTCAGCCCTTCGCGGAAGTTGGACTTGATGGGCCGTTCGATGATGCGGCCCTTCGGGTCGGACATCAGCCCTCTCATGCCGGCCATCTGCTTTATCTGCGCGATGTTTCCCTTCGCGCCGGATTGGGCCATCAGGTAGATGCCGCCGTAGTCTTTGAGATTGTCCTGGATTGCGGTTGTCAGCTCGTCGTTGGCATCCGTCCAGATCTTCACAACGTTCTCGTATTCCTCATCCTCGGTGATGAGGCCATCCAAGTACTGCTCGTGCAGGTCATTGACATTCTCTGCGGCGTCTCGCAGAATCTTGGCCTTCTCCTTGGGTGCCTCGATGTCGTTGATGGCGATGGTTATGCCGGCCTTGGTGGCGTAGTGGAAACCCAGCGCCTTGATACCGTCCAGCACGTCAACCGCGGCCTCGTTGCCCAGCTTGCGGAAGCAGTCCGCCGTGATGTCTTGCAGCGCGGTCCTGTCCATCTCCTTGTTCTGGAACCGGAGTTCGGCGGGCAGCTGGTCGTTGAAGATGATTCGGCCTACCGTGGTCTCGAGTTCCTCGGCCTCCCCGTTCTCGCTTCTGGTCCGCACCTTGATGAGTTGGCGGAGTTCCACTATGCCCATCTGGTGGGCGAGCTTGGCGTCGTCGTAGCCGGCGAAGCTGGGCATTTTGCCTTCGAAGCCTTCGTCGTCCACAATGGTCATGTAGTAGCAGCCGAGCACCATGTCGAGGGTCGGCGCGACAATGGGCTGGCCCGAGCTGGGCGAGAGCATGTTGTAGGTGCTCATCATCATCCGGGTGGCCTCAAGAACGGCCTCTTTGGACAGCGGCACGTGCACTGCCATCTGGTCGCCGTCGAAGTCGGCGTTGAAGGCGGCGCACACGAGAGGGTGCACCTGGATGGCGCTGCCCTCGATGAGCCTTGGCATGAAGGCCTGGATGCCGAGTCTGTGGAGCGTTGGCGCGCGGTTCAGCAGCACCGGCCTGTCCATCACGACGGTCTCCAGGATGTCCCACACCTCGGGGGTGGCCCTGTCGGCCATGCGCTTGGCGCTCTTTATGTTGTGGGCGTAGCCCTTCATCACGAGCTCGTGCATCACGAACGGCTTGAACAGCTCCAGCGCCATTCGGCGCGGCAGGCCGCACTCGTTGAGCCTGAGGTCCGGGCCGGCGATGATCACCGAGCGGCCGCTGTAGTCCACGCGCTTGCCGAGCAAGTTCTGACGGAAACGGCCCTGCTTGCCTCGCAGCAAATCGGACAGCGACTTCAGGCGATGGTTGTGGCTGCCGGACACGGGGCGACCCCTGCGCCCGTTATCCACTAGCGCGTCTACAGCCTCCTGGAGCATCCGCTTTTCGTTGCGGACGATGATCTCCGGCGCCATCAGGTCCATGAGGCGCTTGAGGCGATTGTTGCGATTTATGACGCGCCGGTACAGGTCGTTCAGGTCGCTTGTGGCGAAGCGTCCGCCATCGAGCTGCACCATGGGTCGCAGCTCGGGAGGGAGCACCGGCAGCGTTATCAGGACCATCCACTCGGGCTTGTTGCCGCTCTTCCTGAAGGCCTCCACCACCCGCAGGCGCTTGATGGCCTTCTTGCGCTTCTGACCCGACTTGTCGGTCAGCTCCTCCTGCAGCCTGTTGCGCTCGGTGTCGAGGTCGATGGCCATAAGCCTTTCGCGCACGGCCTCTGCGCCCATGCCTGCCTTGAACACGGTGGTGAACTTGGAGCGCAGCTCGCGGTAGCGGCTCTCGGTGAGCAATTGTCCGACGCCGATGCCCTCCAGGTCCTCGATCTCCCGGACCAGATCATCCTCCAGCTCGTCGCGCTTCTGTTCGACCTGCTGTTCCAGCTCCGCGAGGCGGGCGGCGGCCTCTTCGATCTCGGGGGCGTGTTCGCGTTCGAGCTCCGCCTTCTCGCCTTCGAGCCTCGACTCGGCATTCTTGAGGACTTCCTGGAGTTCCTTGACCTCGGCAGCGCTCTCTTCGTCGCTTTCGAGCTCGGCCAGCCTCACGCGCACCGGCTCCTCGTCCGCTCGCGCCGCGGCCTCGCGCTCCGCCTTAGCGGCCTCGAGCGCGGCCTGGAGTTCGGCCAACCGGGCGCGCGCCGGCCCGAGCTGCTCATCGGCGCCGGTGTCGTATTCGTCCAGGGCCTCGTCCAGCTCCTTCTGCAACCGGTCCACTTCCACGGCGCGCATGTCTTCGTCGACGCTCGTCACCAGGTACTGCGCGAAGTAGAGCACGCGGTCGAGGTTGCGCGGCGACAGGTCCAGCAGCAGGCCCAGCCTGCTGGGGGTGCCCTTTGAGAACCAGATGTGGGCCACGGGCGCGGCGAGCTCTATGTGTCCCATTCGCTCGCGGCGCACCTTGGCGCGCGCAACTTCCACGCCGCAGCGGTCGCAGATCACGCCGCGGTAGCGTATCTTCTTGTACCGGCCGCAGTAGCATTCCCAGTCCTTGGTGGGGCCGAAAATGCGCTCGCAGAACAGCCCATCCTTCTCGGGGCGAAGCGTGCGGTAGTTGATGGTCTCCGGCTTGGTAATCTCTCCGTACGACCAGGTCTTTATCTGTTCAGGCGAGGCCAACGAGATTCGTATAGCGTTGAAGTCGTTGCCGTTTTGCGCCATTTAGCACTCTCCTATGGAGGTTCCCAGAGAAGCCCTTGCGCGGGTCGCGGAAGGGCACCGTGGATGGGTTAGCTGTCGTCTCCGGCCGGTTCGGCCGCCGGAGGCTCCACAAGCGGCGCCTCCGCAACGGGAGGCTCCACATCGGGAGGCTCGTCAACCGGAGGCTCCACAAGCGGCGCCTCCGCAACGGGAGGCTCCACAACGGGAGACTCGTCAACCGGAGGCTCCACATCGGGAGGCTCGTCAACCGGAGGCTCCGCAACCGGGGGTTCCACAACGGAAGGCTCTACAACGGGAGACTCGTCAACCGGCGGGGGCTGGGGGAGCAGATCGCCTGGCCAGGCGGATTCGGGGAATATGGAAGGCAGCGCGCCCTGGTCACCGCCCAGCATGTCCAGCGTGGGGAACGGGTCCATGCCGTAGCTGTCGAGGCCGTCCACCATGTCCATGGCCTCGTCGTCCAGCAGCATAGCGTCCGGCTCTTCGTGCAGAAGCTCGACAGACAGGGCGAGGCTCTGCAGCTCCTTTAGGAGCACGTGGAACGACTCGGGTATGCCCGGCTGCATCACGTCCTCGCCCTTGACTATGGACTCATAGGTCTTGACACGGCCTACCACGTCGTCGGACTTGACGGTGAGCATCTCCTGCAGAGTGTGGGCGGCGCTGTAGGCTTCGAGGGCCCACACCTCCATCTCACCGAAGCGCTGGCCGCCGAACTGGGCCTTACCGCCCAGCGGCTGCTGCGTTATCAGCGAGTAGGGGCCA
This sequence comes from Dehalococcoidia bacterium, assembly GCA_965217705.1. Lineage (GTDB taxonomy): Bacteria > Chloroflexota > Dehalococcoidia > Lucifugimonadales > CATOSD01 > CATOSD01. The sequence goes on from CBDCJA010000002.1 coordinate 1,873,816, forward strand.
ATGGAGCGGGCGTGGATCTTGTCTTCCACCAGGTGTATCAGCTTCATCATGTAGATGTAGCCCACGGTAATTGGCTGGTCGAACTGCTCGCCGGTGCGGCCGTCTATGAGGGTGGACTTGCCCATGATAGGCGCCGCCACGCGCTCCTCGCGGTTGAGCCTCGCGGCCTCCTGGCGCATGTCCTCCGGCGTCATGCTGGCGGTGTCCATGCCGCGTTCGATCCTGAGCCATACGTCCAGGCAGGCGGCGCGGGCCGCGCCCAGCTCGCCGATCTCGAACACGGTCTCGTAGTCGTGGCCGAATCCGGCCAGCCAGTCCGTCACTTTGCCGATGTCGATGATGCGGGAACCGTTACTGCCGTTTGGACCAGGGCTGACCGCGCCCGACTGCTGTACTATCCACGCTTGGGCAAGCGCGTCCTCGATAGCGACGTCCTGCGCGCCGTCGAAAACGGGCGTTACGGCGCGGAAGCCCAGATTCTGGGCTGCCCAACCGAGGTGGGTCTCGAGAACCTGGCCGAGGTTCATGCGGGAGGGCACACCAATGGGGTTGAGGATGATGTCGACGGGGGTGCCGTCGAGCAGGAAGGGCATGTCCTCTTCCGGCAGAATGCGGGCTATCACGCCCTTGTTGCCGTGTCGGCCCGCCATCTTGTCGCCCTCGGTCACCTTACGGGTCTGGGCGATCCAGATTCGTACCAGCTTGTTGACGCCGGTGGGCAGCTCGGTGTTTTCATCGCGGTCGAGCACCTTAACGCCGATGACCTTGCCGCCCTGGCCGTGGGGCACCCTTAGCGAGGAGTCCTTGACGTCGCGGGCCTTCTCGCCGAATATGGCGCGGAGCAGCTTCTCCTCGGCGCTGAGCTCGGTCTCGCCCTTGGGGGTGATCTTGCCGACGAGGATGTCGCCAGGGCCGATTTCGGCGCCTATGCGGATAATGCCCTCCTCGTCCAGGTCGCGTAGGCTGTCCTCGCCCACGTTGGGGATGTCCCTCGTGATCTCCTCGGGGCCCAGCTTGGTGTCCCGGGCCTCCACTTCGTGCTTCTCGATGTGGACCGAGGTGAACTTGTCCTCTTTGGCCATACGCTCGCTGATGACGATGGCATCTTCGAAGTTGTAGCCCTCCCAGCTCATGAAGGCGACAAGCACGTTCTGGCCAAGGGCCAGCTCACCGCGTCCGCTGGAGGAGCTGTCCGCGAGCACCTGTCCGGGTTCGATCCTGTCGCCGCGCGACACTATGGACCGCTGGTTGAGGCACGTGCCCTGGTTGCTGCGAACGAACTTGAGCAGGCGGTACTCTTCCCCCTTGCCGTCTGGGCCGGTCACCACGATGCGCTCGCCTGTCGCCTCAGTGACCACGCCGCTGGTGCGTGAGAGCACCACCTGGCCGCTGTCCCGTGCGACGCGCTCTTCCATGCCGGTGCCCACCAGGGGCACTTCGGGACGCAGCAGTGGCACGGCCTGCCGCTGCATGTTCGAGCCCATCAGCGCGCGGTTGGCGTCGTCGTGCTCGAGGAACGGTATCAGAGCGGTGGACACGCTCACCAGCTGGATGGGCGAAACGTCCATATACGCTATGCTGTCGGGGGGTTCCACCGACATATGCTCGCCCATGCGGGTCTCTATGGCGTTGTCGAGGAACTGGCCCAGGTGGTCGATTGGCGAGTTGGCCTGGGCGATGTGTACGCTCTCCTCCTCGTCCGCGGGCAGATAGGTGATCTCGTCGGAGACGTATGGAGCGACGGAGAGCATGTTCTCGGGCTGCGAACCGATTCTGCCTACGGTCCACTTGGAGATGACCCTGCCGGCCTTCAGGATAGTGCGGCCGTCCGCGGCGATTACGTCGCCAGTGATCTTGCGGCCCTCGAGCAGGGGCGCCTTGTTGGAGACCCGTCTAAGCACCTTCCGGTAGGGAGTCTCGATGAAGCCGAAGTCGTTGGTGCGGGCGAAAGTCGCGAGAGAGCCGAGCAGGCCGATGTTCGGGCCTTCCGGCGTCTCGATGGGGCAAATGCGCCCGTAGTGGGAGTGGTGGACGTCGCGCACGTCGAAGCCGGCCCGCTCCCGCGAGAGGCCGCCGGGGCCCAGCGCGGATAGCCTGCGCTTGTGCGTGAGCTCCGCCAGGGGGTTGGTCTGGTCCATGAACTGGGAAAGCTGGGAGCCGCCGTAGAACTCGCGGACGGCGGCTACCACGGGCCGTATGTTAATGAGCGCGGCGGGCGTGGTGTTCGCGGCGTCGAGCTGCGTCGTCATGCGCTCCTTGATCACGCGCTCCATGCGCAGCAGGCCCACGCGAATCTGGTTCTGAATCAGCTCGCCCACGGCGCGCACACGGCGGTTGCCAAGGTGGTCTATGTCGTCGGCTTCTTCCGTGCCGTTGTTGATTTTGACCATCATCCTGAGGAGGCCGACGATATCCTCGACGCTGAGCGTGCGAATATCGACGTCCTGACTGCGGCTCAGCCTGCGGTTGAGCTTGTAGCGGCCCACGCGGCCCAGATCGTAGCGGCGCTTGTTGAAGAACAGGTTGTCGATGAGCGTGCGGGCGCTTTCGGCGCTGGGAGGCTCGCCGGGGCGCAGCCGCCGGTAGAACTCGATCAGCGCTTCGTTCTGGTTGGTGACTCCCGGGTCCTTCTCGATGGTGGTTGCGACGAACTGGTGCTCGTCGCTGGTGTCCACGTCCTCGAACAGCTCCAGAATCTGCCTGTCGGTCTCGAAGCCGAGAGCCCTGAGCAGGGTGCTGACAGGGGTCTTGCGCTTGCGGTCCACCTTTACGGAGATGACGTCGCGGTTGCTCGTCTCGAACTCCATCCAGGCGCCGCGGTAGGGTATGAGCTTGGCGGACGCGAGCGGCCTGCCGGTGTTGGGGTCGAGGTCGGCGGTGAAGTAGACGCCGGGAGACCTGACGAGCTGGCTGACGACCACGCGCTCGGCGCCGTTGATGATGAACGTGCCGGTGCTCGTCATCATGGGGATGTCACCGAGGAACAGCGTCTGTTCCTTGATCTCGCCCTGTCCCGCTCCGGCGGCCTTGATCTTCAGGCTAACGGTAACGTAAAGCGCGGCGGTGTATGTGACTTCTCTTTCTCGGCACTCCTCTTCGGTGTACTTCGGCTCGTCGAAGTAGTGGTCCTCGAAGGTCAGCTCGAACCGGTCCCCGGTCTGGTCTTCGATGGGCGATATCTCCTCGAACAGTTCGCGGAGTCCGTCCGTCTTCAGCCAGTCGAAGGAGCCCAGTTGGACTTGCAACAGGTTTGGAACGTCGAACACAGACGGGATGCGGGCGTAGGAAACCCTTTCGTCGGAGGCGCCGTTGCCAAGTCGCAAAGTGGTTGAGACCATCCGCAATCACACTCCTCAATTGCTTAGGCTAAGGGTGATATATCCGAGACAGGCCTAGTGGCCGTGGAAGTGAATAGAAGGGTTGTAGAGGCGCGCCTCGTGGCGCGAATAGAGAAAGGCGTGACTGACCCACCGGGGCAAACCGGCGGGAGTCGAGCGAAAAGCCGCTGATGCGGCAAAGCGGTTGGGGATCATAAATGGCTGACCGCAAGTTAGCATACGGCGGCCGGGCTGTCAAGCGAAACCGCGGGTGGGAAGCTGAGTCAGTCTAGTCGTTATGGCAGTTGGGCAGGGGCGACGGTGAAGGCCTTCGGGCACCTCACCGCCTCAGCCGCTCTACGTCCGGGACAATTGGCGAGCGCGTGCCATGCCAGTGGATTTCCAGGTGATGCCGAGCGCGAGTGCAGGCCAAGTAGAGCAACATTCGGTCAAACTCCGTCTCGTTGAAGTTGCTCTTGCCTACGTTGGCTACGACTACGGCGTCGAACTCCAGCCCTTTCGTCAGAATGATGGGACTCACAACAACGTCGGTCTTTATCTCCTCCTCGCGATTTAGCACTCCGACTTCCCCGATGCCGTGCTCGATCAATACCTTGCCAAGGTCGCGGGCCGTCTGCTGCCACTTGGTTAGCACGGCTACCGTGCGAACGTCGGAGCGCGCGGTCAGCTCGCGAACGGCCTCGGCTATCGCCTTCCCCATCCCACGTGCGTCAATCGACCTGACCAGCGCCGGCCTTGCACCGCCGCGGCCGTATGCGATCGGCGTTCTGGTGCGCTCGGGCAGCCCTTGAAGTATGCGGTTGGCGTACTGTGTAATCTGTCTGGTGCTTCGGTAAGTCAAACGGCTGTCGAGCCTGGACACTTCGTCCCTGTCGAACAGGCTGGCAATCTGGTTCCAGTTGGCGACCGACTTGTATGGCAGTACGCTCTGGCGCAGGTCTCCCAGGATGGTGAAGCTCTTGTTGGCCGAATGCATCTGCATCAGAGTTATCTCCAACGGCGATACGTCCTGCGCCTCATCCACGACTACATGCTCGAGGCGTTCGCTCTGGTAGCCGTTGAGGACGTAGTCGAGATAAAGAGCTGCGGCTAGGTCGGTGTTGCCCAGCGCCTGGCCGGCCCCTGAAGGCGCAGTCTTGGCAATTTCACCTGCTAGAACAGGGTCAACGTCGCCCTTGAGCGCGTGGGACGCTATCTCGGCTGGCGACGACATCAGCTTGACGTATTCAGTGCGGAAGTCGATGCGTTCCCACACCGGATTCAGGGCCTCCTCCACAAGCCTACGGCCCTCGGCGAACATCTCTAATTCGCGAGGGAAGCGCGGCGGAAGGGACATCGTCCACTCCCCTACCAGGACGTTCGCGAAATACGCCCTGGCGACGTTCGGCTCGGCATGCGCCTCGAAGGCTTCCCTGACACGGCTCTTCAGCGAGGACGCACTCAGTTCCACGTCGGGCGCGCCGGCGTAGCCGGCAATGCTGACGCCCGACTGGTTGCCGATCCGGGACCGTATTTGGCGGCCCAGGCGGCCCACGTAGTTATCGATCAACCTCTTCATCTTCAGCCCGGTCTTGAACAGGTGGGCTTCTATCTCTTCGCCCGTCAGCTTGCGGCGATTGTTCATCAGGTCGTCGAAGACTCTGTCGCGGGTGCTAAGCGTCACCCGCGCAGAGAATTTGCTGAGCAGCCACTGGCTAACCGTAATCTGCCTCACCCTCTGGACCCCGAGGCCGGGCAGCAAACTCGATACGTATCTCAGGAAGGCCGGTGATGGGCCGAACATGATCACTCGCTCTGCCGTGGGTCGACGAAGGCTGCCGATATTGCTGAACGGAGACAGGATGAAGTCAATCCTGTGCAGCCCAATCAGGCTCTTTCCGCTGCCTGCCGCGCCCTGCACGATAAGCACCGGCTTTTGGGCAGACGCGATCTGCTCGTACTGCTCGGGTTGGATCGTCTCGACCGCATCCGCCAGTTCGCCACCGCCCAACCCGGCGAGCCGTTCGTCGATCGCACGAGAGGACGTGGTGGCGGCTTGGCCGCGGACTGTCGGCAGCCTCAGAACGTCATCGAAGTCGTTAAGCTGGGCGTCTTCTATCATCAGCGTTCGCTTCAGGTAGACGGACGCCGGAACTTTGCCTCTCGGAGTCTCATATGATCCGTCGGCTGGTCTGTAGTAGAGGCTCGCGATGGGAGCGTTGCGGCTCGATATGAAGTAGCGAGGGTCTTCGTGATTGATGTTGATATCACCAATGTAGATGGTCTTGATCTCGCCATCCGCCCCCGTCAGATAGTCAATTCTTCCGAAGTAGGGGCGGTTTCTGACCCCATGCTTCTTCTCGTTGCTGGTATCGAGTAGTTCCTTAACGATGTCGGCCGCCTTCGCGTCGCCCGCGTATATCGACTCGCGATCCTGGTGATGCTTGATCGTGGCGTCGATAGTGCCGACCACTGTCTCCAGGTGTTGTTCTTCGCGACGAAACTCGGTCTGGCGATCGTACTCGCCGAACGTATCGTTGGCCTGCGTCATCTCTCGACCCTCCCACCGGCGCCTCCGACTCTATCTTCAGAATAGAGTAGACTAGCAACTGCTATTGCAATTCGGATGGTACATCATGCGGAGGCGAACTCACAAGAGCCGGGCAGGCTGCGGCCGCTCACCACCCTCTTGACATCTGCCGCTCATCCGTTCTATTATGCGCAGCCAGGGGACGGACCCGGCGACGGGTGCGTCCCCGCCGTGTTTTGGCCTCCCCTTGCCTCGAGTAGCCTTACCCAGCCACCACAGGAGCAGATGCTGCGCGCCCTCGCGGCCGGCTCGCGCCGCGTGTCCGTCGTAGGCTGCAACGCCTCTGGCAAGGACTGGACCGCCGCGCGCTGCGTATTGTGGTGGATGCACTCCCGCGAGCCTGCCAAGGCCATCGTCACCGGCCCGACGACTCGGCAGGTGGACGACATCGTGTGGAACGAGATGCGTTTCGCCCACGCCAGGGCGGCGGACAGGCTGGGTGGGAAGATGTTCCGCTCGTCGCGCTACGAGGTGGACGACCAGAGCTTCGCGCTCGGGTTCGCGTCCAACTCGCCCTTCAACCTGCAGGGCTTCCACTCCCCTAACCTGCTGGTCGTAGTCACCGAGGCCTACGCCGTGCGCGCCCCGGACGTGAACGCGCTGCGCCGGCTGAACCCCGCACGCCTGCTCATGACCGGCAACCCTTTCGTGATGTCCGGCCCGTTCTACGACTCCCACCACGCGCACAAGCACCCTTACGCGACCGTGCAGATAAGCGCGTTCGACACGCCCAACCTCGCCGAGGGCGAGCGGCCCGTCGAGGGCCTGGTGACTGCCGAGGACATAGAAGACCGCAAGGCCGAGTGGGGAGAGGACGACCCCCTGTACGTCGGCGGCGTTCTGGGCCGCTTCCCCGACAACCTGTCCGATTACGTGGTGCCCCTGTGGGCCGCCAGGGCGGCCGGCAAGCGCAGCACCCCGCCGGATGGCCCGGTGGTGGTAGCCTGCGACGTCGCGCGCTACGGCAACGACCACACCGTGGTTATGAGGCGACAGGGCCAGCACGCAAGAATCGTCTACCGCAAGAAGGGCAACGACACCATGGCCACCGCGAACCTGCTCAAGGACTACTGCGACGAGCACGGCGTCCAGACCCTGGTGGTGGACGAGACGGGACTGGGCGCGGGCGTGGTAGACAGGCTGCGCGAGATCGGCCTCGGCAACACACGGCTCGTCAGGTTCATCGGCGGTTCGAGCGCACGCACGAAGACGCGGTTCGCCAACAGAATCGCAGAGGTGTGGTGGATGATGCGCGAGTGCTACCTGGCGGAGACGCTTGACACCGACGACGACCAGGCGCTGATAGAGCAGGTGTCGAGCCGCAAGTGGGACGAGGACGAGCGCGGCAGAAAGCGCCTGCAGAGCAAGCGGGAGCTGGCGCGCTCGCCGGACGAGGCGGACGCGCTGGCGATGACGTTCGCGGCCGAGCGGGACGGCGTGCGGCTGTTTACGTAGGCGGCGCGGCGAGCAACGGAAAGGTCGCGGGAAGCGTCCTCTCTCCAGACCAAACCGGGAGGTGTGACTATGAGACTACTGGCAACCCTGGGCAAGGCTTTGCCCCGACTGCCCCGGCGCGAGCGGGCGGGCCGCGCGGCTCGCCCACCGGCAGAGGCGTGGGAGCAGGGACTGGGCCTGCCGTCGTCGTGGGCGCCCGCGACTTACGGGGAATACTACCCGCGTTCGGCGCTCGTCTACTCCGCCATTCGCGTGCGGCAGGACGCGGTAGTTCGCGCGCCGCTCAGCGTCTACCGGCGCAGCGGCGCTCGCGGCTCCGGCGAGCCGGCGGCGCGGGAGCGCGCGGCGACAGCGGTCGGGCCGGACCACCCGGCGCAACGCCTGCTCGACCGGCCCAACCCGTTCTGGACGCGCGGCGAGCTGTGGCGCGCCACCGAGACCTCGCTGGGCCTGTGGGGCGCCGCCTTCTGGGGGCTGGAGCGCAGAGGTGGCGAGGTCGTCGAGATCTGGCCGCTGCGCTCGGACAGGATGCGGGTGGTCCCCGACGATAACGCATACGTCAAGGGCTTCGTCTACGTCGGTGCCGGACACACGCTCGTGCCATACGTCGCCGAGGACGTGGTCTGGATCAGATACTTCAACCCCCTGGACGAGCTGGCCGGCCTCTCCCCCATGGCGCCCCTGCGCCTGTCCGCGGACATGGGCATCGAGGCGCTCCGGGCCAACCGCAACAACCTCAGCAACGACAGCACGCCCGGCATGATCATCGAGACGATGGACACGCCCACGGACTTCGAGATGAAGGAGTTCTACGAGCGCTGGGAGGCGCGCTACCAGGGCGTCGACCGCGTGCGGCGTCCCGCGCTGCTGAGCAGCGGCATGAGGGCCACCAACCTGGGCTTCAGTCCCAAGGACATGGAGTACATCCAGAGCCTGCGATGGAGCCTGGAGGACGTTTGCCGCGTGTTCGGCGTTCCCAAGCCGATGCTGGGGGACACCGAGCGGACAACGTTCTCGAACTTCCGGACGGCGCGAAGGGTATTCTGGGAAGACACCATGCTGCCCCAGCTCATCTTCTACCAGGAGGCGCTCCAGCAGTGGCTGTTGCCCAACTTCGGCGACCCATCCCTGCTGGTGGAGTTCGACGTGTCCGCAATCGACGCGCTCAGGGAGTCCGAGAACGACCGCGCCGAGCGGAGGCGCAAATACGTCGCCAGCGGCATCATGACCATCAACGAGGTGCGCGAGGAGATGAACCTCGCGCCAGTGAGCTGGGGGGACGCGGCCTCGTGAGCCGCAGGCGTTGCGGGATGGCTTCCAATTCGCTCAAAGCAAGGTGCGGAAACGCCCCGCCGAAGCTCGCTAGATGGTAAGCCTCGGCGCGGGAATCAGCCTGTGGCTAGTGGTGTCGGCGATCAGTCCGAACACCTGGAGGGTCGTAGCGCCCAGCAGGTACTGGTTCTCCCTGCCGAAGACGACGCGGTTGGTCAACTCTCTTCCTTCTATGTGCAGTCGCGCCTCTCCGGTAGGCAACCGTGTCCTTCTACCGTCGGCTAGCGTGAAAGTCGCGTGCTCAGTCGGGAGCACACCCACCTGATCGCGCAGCAGCCTTTCCGGAAGCACGGTGTACGTGGAGCCAGTGTCCACGTCCGCCTCGACCCAATGTGGGGCGCCGCCGTTACCGTTGCTTATGCCGATGCGTGCCTTGAATGTTCCCACGTTTACCTCCCAGGTACGACAGAGGCGTCGCCTGCGGGTACGATTTACCCCTTTTCAGCGTAAACCCAGCAGCCGAACCCGGTCAAACGGCTTTGGGGCTTCCCCAGGCGAACCTGCGACGGCATCGAGCGCCCATTATCGGTTCGTGCGGCGCAAATACCATCCTCTCACAGGATACCCCTCCCTCCCCATGCGCCTGGACAAATGGGGCAGGGTCTTTTCATTATCGGGAAATGTCATTCTGAGCCGAAGGCGAAGAATCTAAAATCACTCGACACGGACTCGGCTCTAGTATGAAGAAGGGGATGCAGGCAAGGACTTTAGACCCTTCGGCTACGCTCAGGGTGAAAATGAAAAGACCCTGACAAATGGGGAGGACACCTTGACGCTTGCGGTCTTATTTTGCTATATTTTGCAAAATCTAACCCGCGCTAATTGATGTGAGGGGGCGCCGAATTGAAAGAACTCAAGCGTGCGTACGGTTTTGACGAGGTAGCGATAGCCCCGGGTAGCGTAACCATAAACCCCGAATTGACGAACACGGCATTTTCGGTAGACGGCATAACACTTTCCATCCCGGTGCTCGGCGCGGCCATGGACGCGGTCTCCTCGCCCAGCTTCGCGGCCAGGATGCAGGAGCAGGGCGGGCTGGCGGTGATGAACCTGGAAGGAGTGCAGACTCGATACGATGACCCCGACGGGGTGATCGCCGAGATTGTAAAGACCTCGCAGGACGAGGTCACCGCTCGGCTGCAAAAGGTCTATTCGGCCCCGATCAAGGAGCAACTGATTGGGGAGCGGGTAGAAGAGACGAAGAACAACGGCGCCAAGTGCGCCGTTTCTGTTACCCCCGCAAGCGCCAAGCGGCTGGTTCCCCTGGCCGCCGAGGCCGGCGCGGACGTGATCGTGGTGCAGAGCACCGTCACCACCGCGCGGCACATATCCCGGAGCGCCCGAGGCTTGCGCTTTCCGGAGCTGCTGGAGATGGTGAACGTGCCCGTGCTGGTGGGCAACTGCGTTTCGCGCGAGGTAGCTCTCGAGCTGATGGAGACCGGCATCCACGGCGTGCTGGTGGGCGTAGGACCCGGTGCGGCGTGCACCACGCGAGAGGTGACGGGCGTCGGTGTCCCGCAGGTGACGGCGACGCTCGATTGCGCCGCGGCCAGAGAAGAATACTTCGAGCGCACGGGCAGATACGTTCCGATCATAACGGATGGTGGGATTCGAACGGGCGGTGACCTGTGCAAGGCGCTGGCCTGCGGCGCAGACGCCGTTATGCTGGGCACCCCGCTCGCCCAGGCCGAAGAGGCTCCCGGCGCCGGCCACAACTGGGGCATGGCGAATCCACATCCGGCGCTGCCCAGGGGCACCCGCGTTAACGTGGGCGTGAAGGGAACGCTCAAGCAGTTGTTCTTCGGCCCCACTTCCAGGACGGACGGGACGCAGAACCTCATAGGCGCTCTCGAGGTGTGCATGGGGATGATTGGCTCGTCGACCATTCGCGAGATGCATCACAACGCAGAGTTGATGGTCGCTCCGTCCATAAAGACCGAGGGCAAGCACCTCCAGCTGGGGTTCGAGTAGCGGTCACCAAAGTTCCTTCCCCCTCGATGGGGGAAGGTTGGGATGGGGGTGCGCTCCGCCGGGCTAAGCCCCCTACCTCAGCTAGCCTCAGTTCCTACTGCCGCGAGCTTTCCCGCCAGGGGAGCTTACTATGCTGTCGTGTCGTTCCGTTCCCATGTGTGCATCCACAGACATTACCCATCGGAACATTGACAGATCCCGGCCTCAACGGATTGAAAGTGCCTGAAGTAAGAGTACACCTCGGCGATGTCCCGCATCCAGTCTCGGTTCTCGAAGACTACTTCCTGAATGGCGGAGTCTCGTTAATCCAGGCCACCTTCGCTAACACCTACTTCATCGACGCCGATTCAGTTCGGAACAAGGCCGTTTACTATCCAGACCGAGCACGGCGCAGTAGACACCACTACCCTGGGCTGGACAAGGGCAGACGAGCCATCTGGTCGGGAAATGGGAGAACAGTGACTCTGGATGTGAACCAGCGAGCTCAAATGGCCTTTGAACGATACACTGGCAGGCCTCTGAATAGAGGGATAGGCTATTCCGTTCGCCACATCTGGGGACATCCATGGAATCCAGACGCATTTACGGCAGGATGGAACCTCTGCTACATGCCGTACTGGGCAGGTATGCTGACTGAAGATCAGCACCCACACGAACAACTCAAACAGGCCACTCGTCAGGCCTCATGGGACCTGTACTTCCGCTGCAATTCCGTATGCGAACCACCCGAATTCGTGAACGACCCTGGTCTCGACCTAGACTCCCTCTTGGACGGCCTACCGCTCCTGACCCTTCAGAAGAACACACGGAATAAAGCCCATAAGCCTAAGGCAAACGTCAGTGAAAACCAGGCATTCAATCGGGTGAAAGAGATTCGGAAGCAGGCCCACCAAAGCTGGCGCAACATCCACAAAGCGGCACGAAGTCTTCAGGGTTTAGAATACGAACCCTTCGGGACCTCGAACGTGGAGAGCTCTGCCAAGTCCTGCGTCCGGAAAATCACAAAAGAGACAGGTTTGTCGCTCCAGGACATAGAAGCCATTGCCGGCCAGCAAGGCAGGTGAATGGCCGTCAGTCACCGAAGCAATTGTGTAAGCAGGCGCGGTACCTCCGATTGGTATGTACCCGGTCTAACTGTTACCCATGTGTCTGGTCCTACAATGGGGGCGAGCACCCTACCCCGCGCCCACGCACACCACGCGCGGCAGGCCAAGCGCGTCCTCACGGTGCGTTACGCGCCCCCCGGGGAAGCTGCGCAGCGCGAGCCGTTGCACCTCGCCAAGCTGCTCCGGTGCTATCTCCACGAACAGCCGGCCACCGGCGTTCAACCGCCGCGGCGCGTCCTCCAACAGCCGGCGGACCACCGCCAGGCCGTCGGCGCCCCCGTCGAGTGCCCCGGTCGGCTCGCTCCGCACTTCGCGTGGGAGACGCGGCATTTCGGCGCTTCGTATGTAGGGCGGATTGGAAACGATTACGTCCACGGGCGCGGCCAGCGGGGCCAGCAGATCGCCGCGCGCCAGCCGCACGCGCCTTACCACGCCGTGACGCTGCCGGTTGGCGTCCGCCACCTCAAGTGCGCCCGCGTCCACGTCGATGGCTATCACTCTCGAGCGCGGAACGTGCACGGCCACCGCAATGGCTATCGCGCCGCTGCCAGTACCGACGTCGGCGACGGTCACGTCCCCGGCGCCATCCAGGGCGGCGCAGTGCTCGATGACACAATCCACGAGCGTCTCGGTCTCCTGCCTCGGAATCAGCACTCGCCGGTCCACGTGGAGGTCCAGCCCGTAGAACTCCCTGTGTCCGGTGATGTACGCGAGCGGCTCGCCCTCAACCCGGCGGCGGGCGTATGCCAGGGCCGCAAGCCGGATTTCGGGGGATACGGCGTCTGAGAGCGCGGCGAAGAACTGCGCGCGGTCCACACCCAGGGTGTGGCGTGCCAGCACCTCGGCCTCCAGGCGGGCGTCGGGGATGCCGTTTGCCTCGAGGACGCGGGCAAGCCGAGCGTGAAGCTCGCCAACCGTCAGACGCTCACCTGCTCCAGCCTCTGCGCCTGCTCCTGCTCGGACAGGGCGCGCACGAAGTCGTCGATGCCGCCCTCGAGCACCGAGTCCAGGTTGTAGGTGGTAAGCCCCACGCGGTGGTCTGTGACCCTGTTCTGCGGGTAGTTGTACGTGCGAACGCGCTGCGAGCGGTCGCCCGACCCGACCTGGGAGCGGCGCGACGCGCTGACTTCTTGATGTTGGCGCTGCTGCTCTCGCGCGAACAGGCGCGACCTCAGCACCGACATGGCCTTTTCCTTGTTCTTGAACTGGGAGCGCTCGTCCTGGCACATGGCAACTATGCCAGTAGGGCGGTGGGTGATGCGCACGGCGGTGGCGACTTTTTGCACGTTCTGGCCGCCGTGGCCGCTGGCGTGGTAGATGTCGATGTCCAGGTCTTCGGCGCGCACGTCGACGTCGATCTCCTCAGCCTCGGGCAGCACCGCCACGGTGGCGGCCGAAGTGTGGAGCCGGCCGCCCGACTCCGTTACGGGAATGCGCTGTACGCGGTGAGTGCCGCTCTCGTGCTTCAGGCGGCTGAACGCGCTGTCTCCGCGCACTATGAAGACGATTTCCTTTATGGCGCCCATACCCGTCTCGTTGGCGTCCATCACTTCGATGCGCCAGCCGCTCTTCTGAGCGTAGCGCGCGTACATGCGATATAGCTCGGCGGCGAACAGGCCGGCCTCCTCGCCGCCCGTCCCCGCGCGAATCTCCATCATCACGTTCTTTTCGTCGTTCGGATCCGAGGGCAGCAGCGCCATCTGGAGTTCGATCTCCGTGGTTGCCATGCGCCCTTCCAGCTCCGCCAGCTCCTCGCGGACGAGCTCCGCCAATTCGGGGTCGGGGTCGTCGCGCAGCATCTCGCGAACGCCCGCCAGCTCCTCTGCCAGGCCACGGTGTTCGCGCGAAAGCGTGACGAGGTTGCGTATGGTCGCCTGCTCCTTCGCCAAGCTCTGAATGCGCGTGTAATCGGTGGAAAACTCCGGGTCCGCGAGCTGGCGGTCGATTTCCTCGTAGCGCGCCTCTATGGCCGCGAGCGTGTCTCTCATGCTGGGTTGCCCTGCCGGTCGTCTTCCGGCGGGGGAGATTCCTGACCAGTCAGCGCCTCGACCAAGCCGGATGCCATCTTGATCGTGCGCTGCTCGCTCCTGGCAAGGTCGCGAACCTGCACCACGCCCTGTGCCAGCTCGTCGTCGCCGATGATGATCGTGTGAGTGGCTCCGATGGAGTTCGCGTACCTGAGCTGGCTGCGCAGCCCGCGGCCGGCGGGACCGACGGTGGCGGCGACGCCATCCCGCCGCAAATCGGAGGCGATCCTCACGGCCTCGCGCTTGGCGGCGTCGCCCAGGTGCGCCACGAGGACTTTCTTTTCCGTCTCCTGAGGTATGCAGACGCCCTGCCGCTTGAGGCTGGCAATGACTCGCTCGATGCCCATACCGTAGCCTACGCCCGGGGTCGGTCTGCCGCCGATCTCCTCTATCAGGCCGTCGTAGCGTCCGCCGCCGAACAGGGTGTTCATGCGTCCCTCGACCGGCGGGGTGACCTCGAACACCGTGCGGGTGTAGTAGTCGAAGCCGCGCACCAGTCGGTGGTCCACCTGGCCCTCTATGCCCACCTGGCCCAGGTAGTCGAGCAGGTCGCGCCAGTGGCCGCGGCAGTCGTCGCACAGGTGGTTGGCGCTGTGCGGGGCCTCATCGATGATCGGCTGGCAGCCGTCCTGCTTGCAGTCGAGCAGCCTCAGCGGGTTGCGGTCCAGCCGGCGGCGGCAGTCGTCGCACAGCCTGTGCGCGTGGGGCGCGTAGTGCTCGCGCAGCCGTCGCACGTACTGGGGGCGGCATTCGGCGTCGCCGATGGAGTTCACGCTCAGGGAGAGGTCGCGAAGTCCCAGCGACTCAAGGAATCGCCAGCCCAACTCTATGATCTCGGCGTCTATGGAAGCGTCGGCGTCACCGTAGGCTTCGATGCCGAACTGGTGGTGCTGCCGATACCTGCCCGACTGGGGCCGCTCGTACCGGAACACGGGGCACAGGTAGAAGAGGCGCACGGGCTGGGGCAGGTTGTGCATCCCGTGTTCCAGGTATGCCCTGCACACGGGCGCGGTGCCTTCGGGACGCAGTGTGAGAGTGTCGCCGCCCCTGTCCTCGAAGGTGTAGGTCTCCTTCTCCACGATGTCGGTGACCTCGCCGATGCCGCGCACGAACAGGCGCGCGTCCTCGAACATGGGGGTGTCGATACGCCGGTAGCCGAAGCTGTGGGCGATCTGTTGCGCCCTGTCCTGGAAGAAGCGCCAATAGGGTTGGTCGCCAGGCAAAATGTCCGAGGTGCCGCGGGGGGCTTGGAATATCAACGAAAGCGCTCCGTGGCGTAGTATGGCGTGACGGCGAGGCGTCCGCGAAAAGGATACAGCAAGCGCCGTTTGGTGTAAACGCGAGGTGCGCCAGGACTGCGCTTACGGCGGCCATCCGGGGATGCGCGAGCGAACATCGCCTCGAACGGGCCGGCTGGGCTGGTTGCGACCAGGAAACGCCGGCTCTCCGGTTAGAAGAGCTGCTCCAGCAGGGCGCGGGCGTCCTCGCGTTCGAGGGGTCTGGGTAGAACGGTCGTCCGCTCCCAACGCACGTTGTCAAGCAGTGTGTCCATGTCGTCGGGGCCGACGCCGAGCGCGGATATCTTGGTCTTGAGACCGCAGCGGCTCATGATCTGCTCGATGCGCGCCGCCGCCGCGTCCAGGTCTTCCACGCGGAGCGCGCCGAGCAGCGCCGGGAGCTTTTGCGGAATGGCCGGCGCGTTCCACTTGAGAAACGACGAGAGCGTCACGCCGACGGCCTGGCCGTGCTCGGCGCCCCAGAACAGGGTTAGAGGGCTGCCCACGGCGTGGCAGACGTTGGGGTGGCTGTTGGAGTAGGCGATACCCGACATCGTGGCGGCAAGCGAGCACGCCGTGCGGGAATCGAGATCGCCCTGCAGGCAGGAGCGCTCCAGGTTCACGGCGTAGTCGGCGATGACCCTGAGATTGATCGCGTCGGATAGAGGCTCGGACTCCAGCGACCAGTAAGACTCGAAAGCGCTGGTGAAGGCGTCCATGCCGGACGCCGCGGCGAGTTTCTTGGACATGCTCATGGTGAGCTGGGGATCGACCACGGCCACGGTTGGGAACATAAGTGGGCTGCTGATGCCCAGAGAACGCTTGCCCACCATGTCCCACAGCGCGGCGCCGGAGGTCACCTCGCTGCTGCTGCCGGACGTGGTGGGAGCCGCGACGAAGGGTAGCCCGCGCCCACGTATGGAACGCTTGCGGTTGGCGTAGTCCAGCGCGGTGCCCTTGTGTGGCGTGAGAATGGCGACGACTTTGGCAAGGTCCATAGCGCTGCCGCCGCCCACGGCCACGACTACGTCGGCGCCGGACTCGCGGCACTTGGCGAGGGCGTCGTCCACCGCCTCGGGTGACGGAAATGGAGGCGTGTCGTCGAAGAGGGTCACGCGGGACAGGCCTATCTCGCCCACGATCCGTTGAAGAACGCCGCGGGCGCGCAGGCTGTGTCGTCCGGTTACGAGGAACACGCGCGAGTCGTTTCCCGCCACACCGTCGATCACCGTCTTTAGGTCGGCGAGCCTGCCGTTGCCGAAAATGACCCTGGTGGCATTTAGCCAGGTGAAGTTGTACTCACCGGGTTTCGGCATGGCGGCTCCTCCTCGCAGTCTGTTGTGCCATCGCATTGTAGCACAAGGCTTCAAGAAGCGTTTTTTCCGCCTGTCCGGCTAGTGCCGCTCGCCCGTTTCGGGGTCGATGACCAGCACGCGGTCGTCGACGCTGAGCCCGAGAGTGTCCCGCACCTCGACCATGGCGCGCAACGCCTGCTCGCGCGTACCCCAGCCGACAGAGTGCATGATTCCGAGAAGGTCACGCCCCAGCTCGCACACGGCGAGGCTGCGGGCCTCGTAGAGCCTGGCGAGCGGCCTCCAGTCCTGGGGCGGCAAGTCGAGCTTCAGCTCGCAGTACCTTATGGCCCAGGTGTAGAACCAGGGCGTGCCGCTCGCGGGAGGAGGGTTGTGCCGCACGCCGTTGAGCGCCCCTCTCAACATGCGCGCCTGGATGCTGCGCTTGCTGAAGCCCAGGGGCATGATAAGGGCGTCCAGAGCAGGGTGAATAACCATCTCCTCGATGTCGCCGCCGATGCGGGCTTCGGCCGTAAGTGGACCGTAGCCGCGCCCCCGCGCGGTGTGGGGGAAGCCGCGCCGGCGCAATAGCACGTGGGCAAGCTCGTGGGTGGCGTGGTAGGCCAGGTCGTCGTCAGGCAGCCTGGTCCACTGGGGCAGTGCGGGCGCGGTCAGGTCCGCGCCAAGCGCGCCGAACACGGCGCTGTGGCCCTCCTCGACCAGCTCCCAGGCTATGCCGGTCTCCTCGCCGTACAGCTCCCAGAACCGGCCGAACGGCTCCACCAGCTCGCGCCCAAGCGTCTTCATCGCTATCGGTCGTCTTCCCGCGCCGCCTGCTGTCGTCCGGAGCCGACCCCCAGCCATCCGAACATCGCAACGATGGGGTACGGCTCGTGCGCGCCCGCGTCCGGCCTCCGGGCGAACATTATCAGCACCGCGCCCGCGAACGAGCAAAACGCGAACGTGATGAAGGGGATGAAGTAAGAGCCGGTCATGTCGAAGACGTAGCCGGCGAACAGCGGCGTTATCACCATGACTATGCTGGTGGGAAGCTGCGACAGTCCCATGATGGTGGCGAACGCCTTGCGCCCGAAGTAGTCGCCGCGTATGGACGTGAGCAGCGGACCGCGCCCTCCGAAGGCGATTCCCCACAGCAGCGCGAACAGGTAGGCCATGAGTATGTTCTCGGCGAATGCTATGACCACCAGCGCGGCGGCCTGCGTGAGCAGGAACAGACATATGAGCGGCGGCTTGGGCAGGCGGTCCGCGATGTAGCCGGACAGGAACTGAAACGGCAGCGCTATGAGTGTGTAGCCGAATGCTACAAAGCCGGCGCCGGTGAGCGACATGCCCATGTCCGTGAGCTTGGGCGCGAGGTGCACCGACAGCGCCACCAGCGAAAGTGTGGACGACATGTGAACGATGGTGACCACCCAGAAGGCAGGCGTCTTGAGCGCCTGCCATGCGGTGTACTCCGGCTCGCTGTCCAAGTCGGACCCAGGCGCCGCGGACATTCCCTCGCCCTGCACACGCGCCGTCGCGCTCTGAGGCGGGTCGCCGTCCGGCCGCATCCCATAGTCCTCCGGCTTGTTTCGCATTACCAACGCCACTGGCGCGACGATGGCGAGGACCAGCACGCCGATGACCATCATCGACGGGCGAAAGCCCTCGTGGTCGATGAAGAAGGCCAGCACGGGCACCAGGAAGCCGCCGAAGTGTATGCCGGACATGGCGGTGGCCATGGCGAAGGAACGCTGGCGGGAGAACCAGTTATTGACCATGGACATCATGGTGAGCCAGCCGCCCAGCCCGGAGCCGATGGTGATGACGCCCAGCGCGATGTAATACTGCATCACCGCGGAGAAGGGGATGACGTCCAGCAGCACCACGCCTTCGCGAAGCTGGGACAGCATGAGGAACCCAGCGCCCATCATGGAGAAGCCGAAGATGAACATGTTGCGGTTGCCGAACCGGTCGATGAGGAAGCCTTCTATAGGCCCGATGGCCGCGCCCTGTATTCGCGAGAATGCGAAGCCGCCGGAGAGCAGGGTTCGGCTCCAGCCGAACTCGCGGTTGAGCGCGACGAAGTAGGTGCCCGTGCTCTGAAAGACGGTCAGGGACATGATGGTGAGCATCATGCTGGCCACGCCAACGAGGTACCAGCCGTAGAAGACGCCCCGCAGAGCGCCAAAGACGCCGCGCGAACCTATGGCGCGCGCCCGCAGAGGAGGGGGAAGCCGCAATCGCATGGCGGGAAGTGTAACAAATTCGGGCGACGGGCCATAGCCCTTGCGGGGGCCTCGTTCGGAGTTCAGCATCTGTTGTTTAGAAAACCAACGCCTGCTACAAATGAACGCGGCATCGGCGGGCTATGGAGTGCCCTATGCTCATCAGAAGACCACACATCAGGGCAGTCCGATCTGGACGGATTCTTAATCAGATGGAGTTGCGTTGGCTCGCATATGCGTGTTTGCCGACGAGTTCGGCAACTTCGACTTCAGCCTAAAGGTTGGAGCGAGCCGCTATTTCGGCCTCAACACTGTTACCTTCTTTGACGACCAGCAAGCTCGCGAAGATCTGCGGAAACTACGGTTTGACCTTGCTTGGGAAGGCGTCGCACACTCAGGGCCGTTTCGAGCATCCACGGATCAGCAGGTTATCCGTGACCGCGTTTTTGCGGTACTTGAGCCACATAACTTTCGGGTGGACGCCACGATGCTGGAAAAGCGAAAGGTGAATCTGCAACTTCAGTCCAGCCGAACACGATTCTACCAGTATGCATGGTGGCTCCACATGAAGCACGTCGCACCACGAATTGCCAATGCTAACGACGAGTTGCTGGTGATAGCGGCGTCTATAGGAGCGAAGAAGGAGCTTGGGGGCTTTCAGAGAAGCGTAAGAGACGTGATGGAACGGGTTTCGCCATCAATTACGACGACCACGGCGCAATGGCCGGCTAACACAGATACCGGGCTACAGATAGCAGACTATTGCAGTTGGGCTATCCAGCGCAAGTGGGTGAGGAACAACGTAAGGTCTTACGACCTGATCCGCCACAAGATACGTTCCGAATTTGACGCCTTCAGCAAAGGAAGCACGTTCTACTACTGAAGCCAAAAGAATCGGGCCACCTATCCCGTCTAAGCGGGAAGAGCGAGAAGTGGCTCTTATCGGCAGCCCCTAGATAGCGATAACAAATATAGCACTTACGCTACCAATGTCAATTCCATTCGCGGGCTTTGAAGCTGTCTTAGATTACTTGGTGCGCAAGAAATCGTCTTTCCCGCGAAAGCGGGAACCCAGGGGGGGCCGGGGCCTCCGTGTCGCGTCCACCTAGTAATCTGAGACTGCTTCTGCTGTGGGTCACATTGCCGCCGGTGGCGATGGCGGGAGAGCGCTCGGAGTCGCAATCGCCGTAGGCGTGGAGGGCGGTGGCGCGGCAGGCGGCGCATCCCGGCCGCAGCCAGGCGTGGCTCCAAGCGCAAGCAGCGCCAGGATGGTCAACGCGAAGACGAACCTACTCAGTCGCATAGCCTCGTTCCTCACGCTTGCGCCCCATTTAGTCCCTCCTCTGTGTCGGATTCTTCCCCCGCTTGCCGCATCTCATCGGTCAGTTGACTGAATTGCTCGTCGGTAAGCTCCAGCTCGTGCTCCTCCGCAAGCGCCGCCGCTTCCAGTGCGTCTGAGCTTACCTTCCAGCGCCTTGTACCGTCCGGGTCAATGTGCAAAGTTGCCATGTACTTATCCTTCACTCTTCCCTGTGTTGCGCAATGGCATCAAGTACGGCAACACTCCCGCCTGGTAGTTCTTGCATTCTAGCTGCCCAAGGTCGCCCTGGATGCAAAGTATCCCATTGCGAGCGCTGTTGCGCCTGTCGCGTTCGCCCCTGATCGTGATTGCCAAACCCGCGTATGGCGTTCCATATCGGCTTGTATTGGGCGATTAGGATGTCCTCCGTAAGGCCCATCCATATCTGGGCAAGCACCAGCCAACGGCATTCGAAGTCGCCCAACTCTAGGTTTTCTGCTTGTTCAATTGACCGAGCATGGTCCCGCAAGCGGCTATGCACTTGCCGCGCTTGTCCAACGTAAATCGGGGTCTCTCCAAGGCCAACATATGGTGTGAAGTCTCCTCGGTAGTGGATTACGTACACCCCCGCGCCCGCAAATGTATCCGGCGGTAATGCTACAGCAGGATACTCCATCAGCGCTCTTGCTGCGTTCTTCCCCAACTCCTCAACCGTAAGCGGGTCATACGCTCGCAATTCGTTCACAACGAGCACTCTTGCGACATACGATCCAGAAACAATGCCGCTTACGGGCGTGGTGTGCCTGTTTCCACTTTGTGGACATCATAGGCCCCTGGCGAACCTTCACAATCAAGTCGCATACAGTGAATCCCGCATCGCTCGCCATCTGCATAAAGTCAACGTGCGCCCAACGGGAGCGGTGGTTGTTCACCATGTCGGTAATCTTCGCGAACAGCAAGCCGTCGGGTTTGAGCACGCGCATCGCCTCATCCAGAAAAGGAGGATAGAGGTAGCTTAGGCTCCAGCCGTGCTCTTTGCCACAAGCCATCGTTGCGCCAAAGTCAGTATCAAACCGCTTACGGCTCTTGTCACGGCCCTGGGGGCCAACGTGCGGCGGGTCGTACACCACAACTGCAAACGTCTCATCCCCAACCGGCATATCCCGATTGTCGGCTACAATGTCGGGCCTGTAACGTGGGTCAATGTCCAACGAAGTGATGGGACGATTTGACTCGCCCCATATACGTCCAGTGTTGTAGGTCGCATCGAGTATTGAAGTCGGCTCAATAACGGAGTAGAAGTCTAGCATCTTCTCCAAGAGATAGCTGTCCGGGCCATCCCATACACTGCTAAGTGGCTGGTAAGTGTCAAGCGTCATTCCCACGCCCCTTTCGTGCTTTACCCCCAAGGCTCTTAGAGCATCCGTGGTTCGCGAGTGTGCTTCGGGCCTATCAACGCCTCTTACGGCAGATGCTTACCCACAGTGTTCGCAGCCATTGTCGCCATTTGGTTCTCTGCGTCAAGCGGGCGGTTATTATGCCGTCCCTCAAACTCGTTCACGTAGCGGTTAAGGTGCTTTTCGCTCATATGATGGTAAACCCCGTCGTGCCGCGTTTCAGTCCCGCCTAAAAAACTCTCCGTGCCGTTGGTGCTAGCCTGCTTGCGCATGTACTCGCCTACGGAGTGCTTAACCATCTCGTGTGGCCGCGATGGCCCCTTGTAGGCCGTGACCTCATCCGTTTACACCGTCGCCCCCGGCTCGGTATTCTCGTGGACAAAGCTATTGAGCGTAGCGCCATCAGTGCGCTCCACACCCTGCATCTTAACCTGGTTGGTGGCGCGGTCCTTAATGCCTACCACAGGAGTTTTCCCAAATAGTAGCACACAGGTTTCATTTTGGGCAAGGATACCTTCGAATGAGGGGCCTGTATCATCTTAGTCGGTGGTCGGTTCAAGAGGAAGTCGCCGCCACTTTTTCGTCACTCCCGAGAAAGCGGGAGTCCACAGGTTGGAACCTGGAGTTGGTATCGACCCAAAGGCCACACCGACTAAACTTTTACAGGTTCTTCGAATGAGGACCCTCTCTCAGATCACCGTGTACGCCGAGAGCCCTCATTCGCGCCCCCGCACCCCGAAAAAAGCGTCACTTTCCCGCGCCACCCGTTCCCGCCCCTGCCCCATCCAACCCCACTCACGTCCCACCAGTCCCCATCCCTGCTCAATTTCTCCCCACCAATCCGCCCCGACCCCGCATTCTCGCCAACCCCCTTGAATCATACGCACATGCGTGCTACCCTCGCCCACGCGAGGGACCGACCCCGCGGCCCGGAATCCATACCCCTGAACGGGCAAGCCCCCAGGCATCCGTTGGGGCGTCGAAAACTGGCCACCGGCCGCTGACCCCGCCCCCCTGTCCTACTCTGCCACGCGGTGTCACTTCTGTGTCACAGAAAAACGCGCCGGGCATTACAGAATCGAGCGGGACCGCTGGCGCTCTCAGCTACGAACCGCACAGAATGTCGCAGAAATGAACAGATTTCGCGTTCGTTAGACTCACAAGCGAGGTGCAACACCTCTTTGAGGTACTAGTACCGGGTCAATCTGAATATGCTAGACATGTTTCCCTATCCGTCATTCCCGCGAAAGCGGGAACCCAGGGGTGGAGCAGCATCACCATTGGCAAAACCATCTGGAACCGGTACTAGGGGCACTCGGTAAACCGACACAGGACGTCGCCCGAATCTCCCATTTGAGGCGCGTGCGTAGTATGGTATCATTCGACAACCAGCCGCGACGGCGCCAGCCGTCCGGACGCGCATCGGCGCGAACGGCGACCGGCGCCCGGAATCCACAGCCACGGAGAGCCGCAATGACAACAGTCCAGTCCAGGCAAGACACCAAGCTTATGGCGCACCTGCTGAGGCGGGCGAGCTTCGGCGCGACTCCGGACGAGCTGGACCGCGCCATGAGCATGGGATACGAGGCCATGCTCGAAGAGCTGCTCAATCCCACCAGCACTGACGAACTGCCCAACGACCTCATACGCAGGTATCACGTCGACCAGTCCGACCTCAGGTCGCCCGTCGCGGCGTCCGCCCTGTGGGTCTATCGCATGGTCAAGACCGAATCGCCGCTGCGCGAGAAGATGTGCCTGCTGTGGCATCGCCTCTTTGCCACCGGCGCGACCAAGCTCATCCAGGCACGCGTCGTTACGTCGCAAATCGACATGTTCAGGCAGCACGGTATGGGCAAGTTCGACAACCTGCTCATCGAGCTTTCGCGCGACCCCGCCATGATCATGTGGCTCGACAACCAGGACAACCACGCGGCATCGATCAACGAGAACTACGGCCGGGAGATCCTGGAGCTGTTCTCGATGGGCGTCGGCAACTACACCGAGGACGACATAAAGGAGTGCGCCCGGGCCTTCACCGGCTGGAGTGTGGTCAACCCCGATTACATGTCCATCAAGATGCGCAACAACACCGCGCGGCCCTACGGCTACATTTCGTGGCAGTTCGAGTACAACGACGACGACCACGACCACGGCGAGAAGACGTTGCTGGGCGAGACGGGCGACTTCAACGGCGAGGACGCCGTCGCGATCATCTGCAAGCAGGAGGCTACCGCCCGCTTCATAGCCCGCCACCTGTACCACTTCTTCGTGGCCGACGAGCTGCCGGTGCCGCAGTGGCCGCACACGCCGCCGCGAGACCCGGAGGCCATCGACACTCTGGTACATACCTACTTCGACTCGGGCTACAGCATAGGGGCCATGCTGCGGGCGCTGTTCACGTCGGACTTCTTCAAGGCCGAGGCGTCCCAATTCGCAAGGATTAAGAGCCCCGCGGAGATGGTGGTGGGCACGCTGCGCCTCGCCGGCGGTGTCGAGCTGCCGTCCCAGGACATGTACGCCGCCTCATCCGCCTGCTCGAACATGGGCCAAGGCCTGTTGGCGCCTCCCAGCGTGGAGGGTTGGCAGGGAGGCAGCGAGTGGATAAACACCGGCGCCTACGTGCAAAGGGTCAACTTCGCCAGCAAGATGCTGAACGACCCGAGCCGGCCCGGCGTGAAGGCCATTATCGAGCGCGTGGCTCAATCCGCCGGCAGCGCGGAGCCTAACCCGGAGCAGCTGGTGGACGCCTGCCTGGACGTGCTCGGGCCGCTGGAGGTGCTCGACAGCACACACGCCGGGTTGGTCGACTTCGCCGCTTCCCAGGGCCGCGCCGGCTTCGACGAAGACTCCGAGGCCGCGGCCAGGACCGTCGCGGCGCTCATTTCCATCATCGTCGCCACCCAGGAGTACCAGATGGCGTAGCGACGGGAGAGAGTATGATTGTTAGCAAGGCGAATACGAAAGCCACTGGAACCCGATACTGCATGTGCGGATGCGCGCGCTGGAACAAGCTTGGCCGTCGCTTCGCCCAGGGCCACGACGCCATCCTCAAGAAGACCTTGCGCCTGATAGAGGAAGGCGAACTCGACGGGTCCGCAATCGCGCCCGAAACGGTGGAGGACGTGCGACAAAACCCACAACTTGGCGTCGCCCCATTCACCGGCGACGACATTCTCCGCCTCGCCGCAATATGCTTCAGCCACTCGGAGGCCAGCCGCAGATTCATGCGCCACGCCAAGCTCGAGTTCGAGCGGCGCGACCTGCCCCAGGCGTCCGAGAAGGCATGGGGCGCGGCGGCGCACGCGGTCAAGGCGGCAGCCGCACCGCGCGGGTTGCGCCACTACAGTCACAGGGAGTTGATAAATGCCCTGAGCCAACTCGCCAGAGAGACGGCGCAAGACGACCTTCACGTGGGCTTCAACGCGGCCCAAACGCTTCACGCCAATTACTACGAAGGCTGGATGCCCTTGTACACCGTTCAGCGGAACATTGCGGCCGTCGAACACTTCCTATCGCTGATGGAACCGCTTTATTATGACGAATAGGCGCTCGCACAAACGGAGATGAGTATGACCACGGGAACAGACTTCGATCTGAAGTACACCGACAACATCGGCTTCTGCGCCGACCAGGGCGGGCGCGGCTTCATGATGCCTACCGCCATGGCGATTCGCGGCGACGGCCGCATCTTCGTCGCCAGCCGCAGCAACACGACCGCGCTTGAGATAGTGGGCATACAGATGGTGAGCCGCAAGCACGAGTACTTCGGCCAGATAGGCAAGTATGGCAGGGAGCCGGGCCAGATGATATGGCCCTCGGCTCTCGCGCTGGACCGCGACGACAACCTGTACCTGGCCGACGACTCTCTGCACCGCATAACGGTGTTCGACCGCGACGGCGGCCTCGTCGGCTACTGGGGAGAGCGCGGCAGCGGCGACGGCGAGCTCGACGGCCCTTCAGGGCTGCTTTTCGACGCCGACGACAACTTGCTGGTGGTCGACCACCGCAACCACCGCGTCCAGAAGTTCACCAAGGGCGGCGAGTTTATCTCCAAGTGGGGAGAGCACGGCGCGGGCGACGGCCAGTTCAACCTGCCGTGGGGCATTTGCCAGGACACCGAAGGCAACGTGTACGTGGCCGACTGGCGGAACGACCGCGTGCAGAAGCTGACCGCGAACGGCGAGTTCCTTGCCAAGTTCGGCGAGGCGGGCACGAGCGACGGCCAGTTCAGCCGGCCTTCCGGAGTGGCCGTCGACTCCGACGGCAACGTGTATGTGGCCGACTGGGGCAACCAGCGGGTGCAGGTGCTCGACTCCGAGGGACGCTTCCTGTCCAATCTGCGGGGCGAAGCGATGCCCAACCCGTGGGCGCTGGAGTACCTGGAGGCGCAGGCCGACGAGCACAGAGCGCGCGAGAAGTTCGTGCCCGTGTTCGACGTAGATTCCGATGACGTCCACGAAATCTCCGCGCGCATCGAACCCTATTTCTGGGACCCGGTGGAGGTCGTGGTGGACACAGAAGACA
Source organism: Dehalococcoidia bacterium (assembly GCA_965217705.1). Lineage (GTDB taxonomy): Bacteria > Chloroflexota > Dehalococcoidia > Lucifugimonadales > CATOSD01 > CATOSD01. The sequence continues at coordinate 1,899,632 of CBDCJA010000002.1, forward strand.
GGGCCTACGTGCTCGAGACACTCAGGCACCGCTTCCAGGTTTACGAAAGGGCTTAGCACGCGACCGCGAAGGCGCGGAACCGAAGACAGCGCAGCCGGGGCAATGCTCCGGCGGGGGCAAAACCAATTCAATCGTTAGGAGATGGTCCAGATGGCTGAAGTCAGAAAGCGCAAGCTGGTGGTTGTGCAGCTCTCCGGCGGTAACGACTACCTGAACTGCGTGGTACCGTACAACGACTCCCGTTACATAGACAGCCGCCCGAACGTCCGCATCACCGAGGACAGGGTGATCCCGCTGGACAACGGCTATGGGCTTAACCCTGCCATGCAGCCGATCAAGGAGCTGTACGAGCAGGGCAAAGTGGGAATCATTCACGGCGTGGGCTACCCCGTGCCCAACCGTTCGCACTTCCGCTCGATGGACATATGGCACACGGCGGAACCCACCAAGGTTGGCGACGAGGGTTGGCTCGGCAACGCGGTGCGCCAGATGCACCCGGACGGCGAGAACGTGGTGGCCGCGGTGAACTTCAGCGCGGGACTGCCCAGGGCGCTGGTGGCCAAGGGCGCGCCGGTCGCGTCGGTCACCGATCTCGCCACCTACGGCCTGATGAACCACTTCGGCGAAGACGAGCAGCGCAACGCCGCGCTGGACACCTTCCGCAACATGTACTCCCAGGCCATCGGCAGCGGCCCGGTGATGGACTTCCTCAGCCAGACGGGGCTGGACGCCCTGCGCGGCGCGGACATACTCAGCACCGTGCCGGCGTCCTACTCGTCCAGCGTGGAGTACGCGACCAACTCGTTCGCCAAGAACATGAAGGGCGCGGCCCAGGTGCTGCAGGCCGACGTGGGAACGCGCATCTGCTACACCCAGCACGGCAGCTTCGACGCGCACACCAACGGCATAAACCTGCAGGAAGGCCTGCTGCGCGACGTGTCCGGCGGCATCTACGACTTCTACACGGACATGAAGGAGCACGACAAGAGCGAGGACGTGCTGATGTTCGTGTTCTCGGAGTTCGGGCGCCGCGTGAAGGACAACGGCAACGGCACCGACCACGGCTCCGGCGGCGTCGCGTTCGTTATCGGCGACGCCGTGGCGGGCGGCCACTACAGCGAGTACCCCTCGCTGGACGCCGACAAGCTGGTAGAGGGCGACCTGGAGTTCAATCTCGACTTCCGCAGCATCTACACCGAGATACTGGAAGACTGGCTTGAGGTCGACGCCCGGCCGGTCGTAAAGGGCGAGTACGAGCGCGTGGGGTTCCTGCGGGACTAGAGACGGGCGACTCCGGTACAGCCCAACGGCGGGGTATCGCCGCCTCTCGGAGGCGTGGCGATGCCCCGTTTGAATTGCAGGCGGAATCTGACGCACACACGGGAGTAGTCCATGGAAGGCAAGCGATTCATCCAGACGATTCGTTTGGAGAACATCCTCTCCTTTGGGCCTAATGCCGACCCGCTTTCTCTGGAGCCTCTGAACGTTCTGATAGGGCCAAATGCTTCCGGCAAGTCCAACCTGATAGCGGCGTTGTCCCTGCTCGCGGCCGCGCCTTGGGACTTACAAGCACCTACCCGCGAGGGCGGCGGCGTCCGAGAATGGCCTTGGAAGGGCGACGCCAAGTCCAAATCGGCCACCTTGGAAGCGACGCTGTCGTACCCATCAGGGGACATCCCCATCAGGTATCGTATTTCGTTCTCGGAAAGTGGTGACCGGTTCGCGCTGCGAGAAGAGACTATTGAGAGCGCAAGACCCTTCGATCAGTATGACCGACCGTACATCTACTACCATAATCCCATTCAGGGAAACCCTATCATCAATGTCAAAGGGGAGAGTGATCCACGACGGCTTGAGCCGGATTCGGTGTTGCCGGACCAGTCGATACTCTCCCAACGTAAAGACCCCGACTCTTACCCCGAGTTGACCTACCTCGCTTTGAGGTTCTCTCAGATGGCCTTCTACCGAGAGTGGAGTCTAGGCCGCTCATCGCAGCCGCGCCAATCCCAGAAGCCCGACCTCCAGCAGGACAGACTCCTGGAGGACGCATCCAATCTCGGCGTGGTGCTGAGCGATTTGCTGAACCAGCCAGAGTCGAAAACGCGGATTGTGGAGAATATGAGAACCTTCATGCATGAGTTCAGGGACCTCAACGTCCTTGTTAGAGGCGGCACGGTGCAGATATTCTTCCAGGAAGACGGCCTTCGCGAGAACATACCCGCCAGCCGTCTGTCCGACGGCGGCTTGCGCTACCTGTGCCTTCTCGCTGTGCTGTGCCATCCCACGCCGCCGCCTGTCATCTGCATCGAAGAGCCTGAGCTAGGACTGCACCCCGACATCATTCCGCAGGTAGCTAAGCTCCTAGTGGAGGCATCAGCACGCAGCCAGATATTCGTAACCACTCACTCTGACATCCTGGTGGACGCACTAACAAACACTCCAGAGGCCATCATCGTCTGCGAGAAATTAGACGGGGCCACCCAGCTACGCCGCCTCAAGGATGTGGAAGGAATCCAGTCGTGGCTCGATGAGTATAGGCTGGGCGAAGTCTGGATGAGGGGAGCGATCGGGGGTACCCGGTGGTGACGACTCAGGTGTTTGTCGAGGGTGGGGCACGGGGTAGCCTGGCTAAGCAGTGCCGTGCTGCTTTTGGCTTATTTCTGCAAAAGGCGGGCGTATCCCGACAAAGCACTCAAGTAACCGCCTGTGGCAGCCGTGGTGATGCCTACGGCAAGTTCAGCAGAGCCGTTCGCAGGGGCCAGCCAGCCATGCTTCTGATTGATGCGGAGGCGCCTGTGAATGCCCAGGGGCCGTGGCAGCATCTGCGGACAAGCGACGGCTGGGCACGGCCCCGTGGCGCGACGGACGACCAATGCCACCTCATGGTCCAAGTCATGGAATCGTGGTTTCTCGCAGACGCCGATGCCCTGGAATCCTTCTACGGATCGGGCTTTCGGAAGCAAGCCCTTCCACGCAATCCGAACGTCGAACAGGTCCCTAAAGAAGATGTGCTCAGAGGACTTGACCGGGCTGCCCGCGGGACTCAGAAAGGTGGCTACAGTAAGGGCAAGCACGGGTTCGAGATACTGGCGAGCCTGGATCCCATAACGGTGAAGCAGGCGGCGCCATACGCAAACCGATTACTGGGAGCGCTATCCGTCTAGTGTGAGTTGGACGAGCCGCCCTCAGGGCAATCGCCGCCCTACTCGAACATGTCCTTCACGGGCATCTGACAACCGGGCACTATGTCGCTGACTTCCAGCGTGTCGGATTCGGCCAGTTCGACCGCGTCCGACAGCGGACGGTGGACCTTGACCGTGCGGCGGCGCGGATTGACGACGATTACCGCCTGCGTTCCGGCCGCCAGGTAGTCGGCCACCTTTTCGTCGACTTCCGTGTAGAGGTCGCTGGGCGAGATCACCTCGATGGCGATGTCCGGCGCGCCAGGGAAGAAACCGGCAACGTCGACTGCCGCGTCGACCCGCTCCTGTCGTACGAATGCGACGTCCGGCGCGCGCACGTGGTCGGGGTCCGACTCCAGGATGAAACCGGTGGCGGAACGGACTTCGCCGAGACCGTTTGCTTCCACGCCGGCATAGAGATTCATGAGCACATTCATGGCGATTCGCCCGCGCTCATGCCCGGCAAACGGCCGTGCCCTCAACTCCCCTCTCACCAATTCGTACCGGCAATTTACTTCGGGTATCTTAATCAACTCGTCCGCCGTTACAAGCTGTTCGGTCGTGGCCACGGCGCACCTCCTCCGGTCGCCTTTGCGGTACTGTTCGCGGCGGCGTTTAGCCTACTTCCACAGTCGCGGCGCCGTTTTCGATCTTGATGCTGGTGCCGTACTTCGACGACATGTCCCTCATGCCCTCGAGCACCAGTTCCGCGGTCTCGCCCCCGGCCAGCAGCGGGCGGCCGCGCGATCCGCGCGAGCGCAAGAATCCCAGGTCCAGCGGGATGAGCTCGATGCTCGCCAGCTTGTGGCTTTGGAAATTCACCCGCGCCATGGTGCTGCGCCATTGCAGCGGGTCGGCCGGCATTCCCTTCGTATCCAGAGCCGAGCGAGCGTCGTAGAAGTCCGCGGGCACGGCGTCCCAGCCGAGACCCTGGCGCAGGTAGTTGTCCTGGGGCATCAGCTCCACGGTGTCGTTCTGCATCACGAAATCGCCCAGGCTGTGGAATATCGGCTTGCCCTTGTAGACTTCCATACCCCGATCGCGGTGCGGGCCGTGCCCCACATACACGTCGGCGCCGTGATCAATGGCGGCCTTGGCGAGAGCCACGGCGTGGTCGCCCGGGTCCGCGCCCGTCTCGCCACCCTCGTGGTTATGCATCGTCACGATCACCCAGTCGGCCATGCGCCGGGCATCCGAGACCCGCTGCAATATCTGGTCCATGTCGTAGGGGTCGGGCACGCGGCGTTTGCTGAACGACTCTCCAAGCACGTATTTCAGCGTGGGGTTGGGGCTGTACATCGGCTGGCCCATCAGGTGGAACACCGTATCCGAATCGCCGTCGAAACCGCGGGCGCGCTTCTGGTCCTCGAATCCCAGCTCCTCGCTCATGCGGCGCAGCGCATCGAGCGTGGGCCTGTCGACGGTGAACTCGGCGGTACTGCGCAGCCAGCTTACGCCCGGTCGGCCGAGCATGTCGCGGCGCTGCTCACCGGCGCGGCTCTCGGCGGGGCCTGAGTCGGTGACCGAAATGAGCGCGACGCGGCCCGCGTCCGTGTCCAGGTAGGCCGGCGCCCTCGCCTCCGCAAGGTTGCGACCGCTGCCGGCGTGGGCCAGCCCTGCGTCGTCCAGCTGCTGGATGTTCTCCATCACGCCGCCCTCGCCGAAATCGTAGGCGTGGTTGTTGGAGCACGAGACCAGGTTGATCCCCAGCCACTGAAGCTCCTTGATGTTGGCAGGGTCCGACCTCATGTAGGTGCCCAACTGGTGTGCGTTCGGCGAGTGAGCGTAGTCGTGGAACAGCATTTCGGCGTTGGTGAAGGAGACGTCACCGCCCTGGATGATCTCCCTCATCCTCGTGAAACGCTCCTCTTTGAAAACGCGCATTCTCCGGCTTATCAGGGACTCGCCTGTAAGCACCATCGAGATGTCGCCGGACTCGGAGTTGTACAGTGTCACGTCGATCTCCTTTCGCGGGGAATGGCCAAAGCTTAAGTCAGCCCTGCCGGAGCGTCAAGGCCGCAGGGAGGATGCGATTCACGCATACCCACTTTGAGGGGCTGGGGAGTCCGAAGTATCTGAGTGGCGGCTTGTCGGCCGCGAGGTAGAACTCCAAGCCGAGGTGAGGGACTCCCAGACGCCCCCATAAGCACACCTGACCAGTCTATAATTATGGGAGTCGGCCCTTTCAGACGCGCCGCGGAGACGATACTCGGCATATGGATGTCTGGACGCTGAGCGAGTCGAACAGATCGTTGGACAGAAACCTGAACAGCCTCTTCTTGCTGTGGCGATACGCTCGGATCCTGGTTAGCCCGGAGCAGGCTATGGCTGTGGCCATGGCCGACAAGGATAGCTGGCGGCGAGAAAGAATGGCCGCGCTAAGCAGCGCGAGATTGCAAGTCGCTTGACGAGACGATAGGAGGCCAGCATGCAGACGGTAGGGTTCATAGGGCTTGGTAACCTAGGAACGCCAATGGCGCGAAACATCCAGAGGGCTGGGTTCCCCATTGTCCTGTTCGACGTGGTGGAGGGCGCGACGAGGCCTCTTCTCGAGAGTGGCGCTCGGTTTGCGGCTTCCCCTGGAGAGGTCGCGGCCGCCAGCGAAGTGATTCTCAGCTCGGTGCCGGGGCCTCTCGAGGTGGAGCAGATCGCCCTCGGCCCAGAGGGGATCGTCGGCGGCATTGGTGAGGGGGACGTTTACGTGGACCTCTCCACCAGTCGGCCTTCCCTCATACGCGAGATCGCGGGCGTCTTCGAAGGGAAGGGCGCCCACGTGCTCGATGCCCCGGTACTGACAGGTCCAGCCGCCGCTAAGGACAGGGAGGTGATCGTCATGCCCAGCGGAGATAGGGAGGTGTTCGAGCGCCTTCTTCCGGTGTTCGAGGCCTTTGCCGACAAGGTCGTCTACCAGGGCGAGCTGGGCATGGGAAGCGTCTGCAAGCTGGTCAACAACATGATCACCCTGGCCGTGAGGCAGGTGGTTGCAGAGGGGCTAACTCTGGGTTTGAAGGCCGGGCTCGACCTGGAGGCCCTCATGGAGGCTGGCAGCAGAATGATTCTGGGCACTCAGAGAGAGGGCCTGGAGAGGACCGTGTTCCGGGGGGAGTTCGAGCCTCCCTCCTTCAGGCAGGCCCTGGCTAGAAAAGATATAGGACTCGCGAACGAGCTGGCCCGGGAGCTGAGCGTTCCAATGCCGGTTGCGAACATTGTGGAGCAGGTCGCCATCCAGTGCGGTAACCGCGGCTGGGGTGACCTGGACACCCACGTCATTTACCGGCTGCAGGAGGTCGCGGCGGGTGTGGAGATCAGGCTACGCTAGTCCGCCGCGTGGCCCAACGGTCAGCCTCTGACCCTCTGGTACACCTGGACCCGGTGCCTGGAGGACTCCGTGACATAGAGCCTGCCATCAACGTCGAGCGTAACGGAGGCCGGACCCCAGAAGTACGGCTCCGTCTGCGTCGATACCAAGTAGGGCGTGTTGAAGTGGGGGGGTAGGTCGGGCGCCAGGTTGGACTGGTCTCTCGTGGTGCTCTCGTCCGGGTTGACGTCGAGGAACTCCTGCGCCCACTTCGAGACCGTGGCCTCGCCCCGGAGACTCTGCAGGAATGCGCCGTCCGGCGCCAGCAACTGCACGCGCTCGTTACCCCAATCGGCGACGTAGATGTACCCTTCGGCGTCCACCGCCGGCTTGGCGGGCCTGTGGAACTGGCCCTCGCACTCTCCCGGCTCTCCAAAAGCGCCCAGAAAGCGGCCGTCGGCTGTGAACTTCTGAATACGGTCATTGCGCCAATCAGCGACGTATACGTTGCCCTGCGTATCTAGAGTTATGCCCCAGGGGAGGTTGAACTGTCCCTCCTCTTCACCCCTTTCCCCCCACTGCAGCAGGTGCCGACCGTCGGCGGTGAACTTGTGCACGCGACAGTTCTTCTGGTCCACGACGTACACGTTGTCGTCGGCGTCGATGGCCAGACCGGAGGGACCGTCCAGTTGTCCGTCGCCGCTGCCGTGCTCTCCCCACTTGTTCTTGAACGCTCCGGACCTGTCAAACACGGTGACGCTTTGATGGTACTCGTCGGCGACATAGACGTTCTCCCGGTTGTCGACAGCGATAGACGTCGGCAGCCAGAACTGCCCGGCTTCGTGGCCGTAGGAGCCAAACTCACCCAGATACTCCTCGTCGAGAGTGCACATACCGACTCGAGCGAGCGCTGCGTGCCGATTTAGCACGTAGATGCGGCCGCCTTGGCCGATGGCGAGGTCCACAGGGTGCCCGAAGCCTCTGCCGGTCGGGTTGTTGTTCATTACGCCGATGGTCTTGAGATAGCTCAGACCAGGGGCATTTGCTCGATTGTCGCCGCTCAGTTGTCGCTCCTTGCCGGATGGGTACCGTGGCCCGCTGCTTCGCGCCGTGAGGCTACGCCCGATGGAACTCCTTTGTCGCCGCGATGAGGCCCAACAGCTCCGCGACGCGGCTGTCGGACTCTCCCCCTGCCGTCCGAGGTCGGAGGGTTACATCGCCCTTCTTGCTGACATGACAAACCAGCGCGTTGCGGGTCGACTCCTCCACCTTTGTCAGCGGGCCCATAAGGTCCAGGCAGCTATCAACCAGCTCCTCGGGAGTGAACGTGCTTCCAATCTCGTTGGCCAACCGGTCGATGATTTGCTGTACACCGGGCTTTTCGACGTCGTTGAAATGCTTTGCCGCGAAGTTCACCCTCTCCACTAGCGCTCCGCTGTTGATCCACTCAGTGCCCTCATGCCAGCCCTCCACCGACGGCGGCGCCAACAGGCTCTGCCCCATGTACCCAACCACCGCGTTGGCCTCCTTCATATCCAGCGTCGGCTCGGTAACTCCGCCTCCGAGCCGCATTGTGCCCGCTACGAACTCGGCGGGGCACTTCACGCGGGCGAACTGGGCCTCCTTGAAGAAATCGGAGTTGAATAGGAGTCGCAGCATGGAGCGTATGTCGTGACCACTGTCCACGTATACGCCCGCCAACGTCTCGATGGCGTCTGGGTCCAGTGGTGGAGTGTAGGGCCACTGTGGGACCGGGGCCTCGTCCGCCACAAAGAAGTTGTAGATGTGCCTGGCGATGAACCTGGCGGTCGCGGGCTGGCGAGCGATTATCTCGATTACGTCCTCTCCGTTGAATGGCCCACTCTCTCCCAGGAACTCCTTTTCGCCGTGGTCGTGGTCGTGGTCCCGGTAGTCGAAGTGCCAGGCGATTGCGCCGTACGGCCAGATCGAGGCCTTCATGGCCCTCGCGGCCATGTACTCCGCGTTGCCCACAGTCCAGCCCGTGAATGCCCGGGCGCACTGTTTGATGTCGTCCTCTGTGTAGTTTCCGATTCCCATGGAGAACAGCTCGAGCAGCTCGCGGCCGAAGTTCTCGTTGATGGCCCCATTGTGATTGTCCTGGTTGTCCAGCCACATGATCATTATCGGGTCTCTGGATATCTCCAGTAGAAGGGTGTCGAACCTGCCCAGGCCGAATCGCCGGAACATGTCGATCTGGACCGCCAGCGACCGGGCCTGCTGGGTCTTGCTGAAGCTCGAGGCGAAGATGCCATGCCAGAAGAGGGCGATCTTCTCCTCAAGAGGACTGCTGGTGGTGACCATCCGGTACAGCCACTCCATGGCCGGTGGGTCGGGAATGCGGGACTCGTGAATGTCGACGTGGTACCTTCGCATTACGTCGTCGCCGAGGCGCTGTGTGTCCTCAAGATTGAGCAGCTCTTCCACCGTCTCCTCGTAACCCCTGGCCAGACGCTCCTCGAGCTCATCCCTGGAGGCGCCGAATCCTGCGCGGCGCATCAGATGCGCCATTAGCTCTATCTCTTGCCTGCTGACCATCTCTTCACCGCCCAATAATGTCGAACTGTTCGAAGGCGCCGTTGACAACCGGTACCGGGTCCAGCCCAAGCCACCTCTCCAGTATTGTCGAGTAAGTGGAGCGGAAGTCGTTGTTGAAGTACAGGTCGCCCTGGAGCTGGTCGGCCGTCTTGAGTGAGGGGTACTCCCCGTACAGACCGCCCTCCACGGAGCCGCCGATGCAAAAGGCGACGCCGCCGGAGCCGTGGTCGGTGCCGGAACCATTGTCCTTGATTCGGCGCCCGAACTCCGAGAAGACTAGTACCAGCGTGTCTCGGTCCCGGCCATGGTCCTTGAGGTCGTCCATGAAGTCGCCAATCGCGGTGGAGACCTCGTGCCATAGCTTGTTGTGAACGGGAAGCTCGCCCCCATGGGTGTCGAAGCTGCCGTGCTGGGCGTAGTAGATGCGGGTCCCGAGGTCGGCGCAGATTACCTGGGCCGCGTCGCGAAGCCTCTGAGCGAACGGATTCGCCTCATACTCCACTTCCGAAACATAGCTCTCAGGCGCCGACCTGAGGATGTCCGCTCCCTTGAGGGCGGCCTCGCCGGTCTGTCCGATGAACTCGGACACGACGTCCCTTCCCTCGGCCCCGCCGTACATCTGTGAAAAGGTGTTGAGAGTGTCCAGCCGCGCCTGCTCGTCCTGAATGTCGGGGAACAGCCCGTAGGTCTCGAGGTTTCCTACGGACGCCACCGGCACCCCCACGCACGACAGCGCCCTGGGCAGCCCTCGGCCGAGGTTTAGGCCTGTGAGTACGTTCTCACCTCTTGGATCGAGGTCTCTGATCGCGCGTCCGAGCCAACCCTCCCCGATCACCTTCGTGGGTTCGGCGGTGTGCCAGATGTCCATGGCCCTGAAGTGGGAGCGGTTGGGTTCCGGGTAGCCAATGCCGTTTATAACGGCGACATTGCCATCGTCCCACAACCTCTTGATGGGGCCCATCTGTGGGCTCAGCCCCAGCCGGCCGTCGAGCTTCAGTACCTCGTCCTGCTTGTGGTGGACGGTGGGGCGGTAATCGTAGTAGAGCTCGTCGTCGTACGGAACGACCGTGTTCAGACAGTCGTTGCCGCCGGTGAGCTCGACGACCACCAGCGACCTGTTTGACTTTTCGGAGACCATGAAGCCCTCCTCGGCGCATGTCGGGACGTGTTTTCAGGCTCACGATGTTGTTCCACATTCTAACCGCATTATGGCCCGGAGTACATATGTCTTCACCCAGCCCAGGTCGCGACTCAGTATGCGATCCAGTCAAGGCCTTCAGATGACGCTTAAGGGTGACTCATAGTTTTGGGTGGGCCCCATTCTGTAAGGACGGCCTTGGGTTGTGGTTTGAGGCTAGCTACAGGGCCAGCGTCCCGCGCTGCTACCCGCTGTCCCTTCGGACCCTGTGCATCTCCGCGATGGTTTCAGCGGTCGGTGGGTAGTACTTGCCCGGGGGAACGCCCTCGGCCCTTATCTTCTCCTTGACGTAGTTCTCCGCGTCCTCATGCTCGATCGCCCACTCGAGCGCCGCCTCCGCCATCCAGGAGGGCACCACCAGCACACCGTCGTTGTCCCCGACCATCACGTCCCCTGGACGCACCAGCGCCCCGCCGCACTGGAGCTGGACGTTCTCCTCCGCGGGGGTGTACTCGGGATTGCCGTGGAAGCTGCGGTGCTTCGCGTACACGGCCAGTCCATAGCCCTCGTCGACCATCACGTCGAGGTCTCGGATAGCGCCGTCCACCACGATGCCGTCGGCCTTGTTCATCGCAAGCTGAAGCAGCTTGACATCTCCGGCCGCCACGTCCTTTCGCACGCCGGATATGTCCACTACCAATACGTCGCCGGGTCCGCAGCGTCCCATAGCGACATACTCGGTGGAGTGTTCTCCTGCTGGTCTCTCGCTGATGAGATCGGCGCGTATGGGCAGAAACCTTAGAGTCCGAGCGCGCGCCGCCAGTCGTGTCCCAGGCGTCAGGTTTACGAGTCCCTCGCACACGTTGAAGGGGGACCCGAACTGTCGCACCGCGCTGTAGACGGTTGCCGTGGGCAGCGCCTTCAACCCGTCCAGCACGTCTTGGCGTACCTCCACGGGCCTCATGTCGAATTGGGGCATGGATGTTCCTCCTTGGGGTGTTCTCTCTGACAACGCGGATTATAGGTAGGCCGACCGTCGACGGTCAATCGAATGAACGCGTTGGCATTGCGAGTAAGCCTACCGAATTGTCCCTTCCCCCTTGATGGGGGAAGAGCCTGCCCTGAGCTTGCCGAATGGGTCAGGATGGGGGTGACGGCGAGGGCGCGACCACTGCCATTCTCAACACCCACCCCCTGTCACCCGAGCGTAGCCCTGTCACCCGAGCGTAGCCCTGTCACCCTGAGCGTAGCCCTGTCACCGTGAGCGTAGCCCTGTCACCGTGAGCGTAGCCCTGTCACCGTGAGCGTAGCCGAAGGGTCTAAGGTGCTTCGACAGGCTCAGCATGACTTCGCGGGAAAATTCCGCAGGCAGCATGACAATCGAATAACCCTGCACGCGAACGAGCATCAAAGGCGAACGGGAAAGAGAGGAGGCTGGAGCGGAAGATGGGATTCGGAAAGTCATGGCGCGTGGAGGGCTATGGACGTTGTTTCCGTAGCTAGATGAGCCTCAATCATCTTGTAGCGCATTGTGAAAGGCTACTGGTGTTACCCGCTTCTGCCCTTGATCAACTGGTACGGGTCAGGTTCGAATAGGCTCTGAGGGCCTTCACAAAAGTCTCGGCTGGGTCCCTCCTATCGTACTCAGCCCAGACGTCTGCAGTTAGTTTCGCGGGATGGCTCAATCCGGTTCTTGGTATGGAGTGGTCCAGGGAGTCAAAGTTACCCTTTCGCATCATAATGGATGCTTTGGTGCGATTCATGGCTTTAGCGAGCATTACGACGGCCGGATGCTTGATAGTCAGTTGCTCTTTGTGTGCGAGTTTCGCGTACAAGACTGCCAAGTCCTGTTCACGCGTACATCTGCGCCCACGCACCATCATTCTCCGTTTGTTTCTTCCAATTCGATTGGTACATCCCGCACCTGATTCTCAATATCAGCTATGCACGCAGTGTGATCTAGCCGATGGCACGGCAATTTCAGTTTGAGGGCGTTAGGTCCGCGATGACGACGCTCGGCCCGAAGACACTTTCCTTTACGATAACCGACGCAAGGACAGCGGATTGCGGAACCGTGAAGCTCACCCAGCCACGCACACTCTGTCCTTGGGACAGATCGCCGTAGCGAAATCGAGGTACGACGTCTGCATATCCCTCACTATCGTACACGTACTCATCCGCATCCTGCACCGAAAAGTAGAGGGAATTGTAGGAGGCGTCAGCAAGGAAAGCATGCTGCGTGATGTCGATTGCTATAAGCCGCTTGCCGGGGTCCACATCCCTTCTTGCGGGCGCGGGGTCTCGTATCTCGTTCACGGTGTACTTGCTGGCTCCGGCTGTGACGGCGCCAAAGGTGACCGTCGGGGTAGGAGTGGGCGCGGGCGCGATGACCAGCTTTGCGCGCCACTCTTTCATCGGCTCTTCGATGGCTTGGAAGGGCACGGCGTAGAAGCTGAGAGTCTCGGTGCCACGCGCGGTGTTGATACCCAGCACCCTGGCTTCGGGCATGGAAAACAGGGGGCCGCCGCTGTTGCCTGGGTTGAGCGGAGCCGAGTGAGGGATGAAATTGAATTCTGTGCTGAGCGCATCGGAATCGACGACCTCGCCGACGGTCGCGGTGACGCCGCCCACCGAGCCGCGAGGAAAGCCGACGGCCACGACCTGCGTTCCCACGCCAGGACTGATCGGCTCCCAGGGCAAGGCGGTGAAGTCATAGGAGCAGCAGACCGCGAGGACGGCCACGTCCCTGTCCGCGTCCCACCCGAGCAGAAGCGCCTCGTAGGACTGGCCATCGATGAGGTACACGTCAATGGCGTTGGCGTCCTCGATGACGTGGTGGTTGGTGGCGATGAAGGCGGTGGTCTCCTCAATCGCGAAGATGAAGCCCGAGCCCGAACTGCGGTATCCCGCCTCAACCCTGACGATCCCGGCCTGAACCCGCTGCATCAGCTCCAACGGCGTTGATGGAGGAGCGAGGGGTGTCGGGGTTGGCACAGGCGTCGGCGTGGCAGTGGGCAGCGGCGTCGACGTGGGAGTCGGTTCAGGCGTGGGGGTTGGGGTGGATGTTGGCGTGGCAGTGGGCACAGGCGTGGGGGTTGGAGTGGATGTCGGCGTGGCAGTGGGCACAGGCGTGGGGGTTGGAGTGGATGTCGGCGTAGCAGTGGGCAACGGCGTCGACGTGGGAGTCGGTTCAGGCGTGACCGATGGCGACAGTGTGGCCGCGGCCACGGGCATGGGTGCTGGCTCGAGCGTGGGAAACGGCGTGTAGGTCGGCAGCGGCGTGTACGTGGGCAATGGTATGTAGGTCGGCGGCGGCGCGGACGCTGGCCCTGGCGTGGGTTCGGGCGGCCCCGCGCATGCGGCAAGAGCCAGGGCCACTATCGCCGACAGGACGAGGTGGACGAGCCGCTTACGCATCATCAACGAAGTCGATATCTGCCTGCGGCGGGATCTGAAACGTAAACTTCGTCAGGCCGTTCGCATGGGTGATGGCAAAGTCTCCGGTATTGATGATGTCCATGCCGACCAACACGTCCCCTCCGGTAAATCTACTCTGACTAACTGGCACGTTCTGTACCACTACGCCGTTCGGTAGGCCGAGATTGACCAGATACACATCGGTCTCATCTGGTTCTTCATTAACCCCCGCGTGCATTAGTTGTGCTCTGCCTATTGGATTCAGTCCGCACTTGTCCACCACGTTCCGAGTGATGACGGTACGGGTCGAGCCTGTATACCAAATAGCAAAAAACTCGTCGTGGGGTTCTCCGGCATTAGCACCCGCGAGCCCAACTTTGCAAGGGGTAACAAGAACGTTAGGCAACCCATCGGTGGTCATGGTGAAAGCCCAATTATCCGGCACTTAGGTCCTCAACACACGTGAGTGGTGGGTATGCGTATAGGCGTCAGGGCCCGGGCTGACAGACTGGACGAGGAATGTCCCCAACTCATGACCAGCCTTTTCGGTTTCTACGACTGCCTCAATCAGACTGCCGTAGGCGCCCAGCACTTCGCCGTCTTTGATGACGATGACTTTCCCATCATACTGCCCCACCAACTCATCTTGGTGTGCCAGATAGTAGTCGAACTCCTTAGCAAGCCCAGTTCTCTTAGTCATAGGCCACACCTCATGTCGCGCTGAAAGTTGCCTCCTGAATGTGAGAGTTCCACAACAGTGAGTGGATGTCAATTCTCTGGTGATCGCCCACGCCGGGTCAATCCGGACGCCAACTGGTGCGCGTGTTCTTAGGCCCCGCCAATCAGCGGCTTGAATTTGGGTGCGCAATGCAGTCCGGTTCCCACCTACGACGCCTCAGCACTGGTCTTTTCTGTGCCAGTGTCAGCAAAATGTCGGCATCGGGGCAGGAATCGCGCCCTGTCAGCTACGAAATGGGGAGGCTGGAGCGGAAGATGGGATTTGAACCCACGACCCTCTCCTTGGCAAGGAGATGCTCTACCACTGAGCCACTTCCGCTCTTGCTCCATGACAGCGGCCCGCTGGGCCGACACGTGCCGAGGGTCAGAATCGAACTGACGACACCAGCATTTTCAGTGCTGTGCTCTACCTACTGAGCTACCTCGGCTCCATAGATATGGTAGTGGTGTGTGTGCGTCGATGTCAACCGCTGGGAACGCTCCGAGCCTGTTTCACATTACTAGGTGCGCCCAAAACCGTCTCCCTTGCGAACAGCCTGCCCCCGCGCCCAACTCTGAACCCACTGCCATCGCCTTGCGTTCGCCACATTGCTTAGCCAATTCTCCCGGACGCCCCAACGCACACCCCGGCCGCACAACCTCGCCCACACCCGATCCATTCGCTCTCCCGTACCCCGAAAAAAACGTCACTCTCCCGCGCCACCCGTTCCCACCCCTGCCCCATCCAACCCCTCACACGCCCCACCAATCCCCACGACTGCGCCATTTCTCCCCACCAATCCGCCCCAATCCCGCAATTTCGCCAACCCTCTTGAAACACCCGCACATCCGTGCTACCCTCGCCCACGCGAGGGACCGACCCCGCGGCCCGGAAACCCCTACCCCCACACGGGTAAGGCCCCAGGCATCGCAAAGACGTCGAAAACTGGTCACCGGCCACCGACCCGCCCCCTGTCCTACTCTGTCACGCGGCGCCACTTTTGTGTCACAACAACTGGCGCCCGGCATTACAGATTGGAGCAGGACCGGCGACACCCTCAGCTACGAGTCGCACAGAATGTCGCAGAAACTAACAGAATTCGCTGTCCCGTCTTCGCGGGAACAACGGAGTTGGGGGCACCCGGTAATCTGAAACTGGCCCGCAACCCGCGCCCGACAATTCGCTTTGTCGGGCCGTTTGGTGTATTGTAAAGGGCACTCGCGCTGCCCGCTTTCCGTCGCGCGGGCGTCGCTCTAATGGAGGGACACGTTGGCCGATTACGACGTGTTGATTCTGGGTTCGGGGCCGGGCGGATACGTCGCCGCCGTTCGCGCCGGGCAGCTCGGCATGCGCACGGTGGTGGTGGAAAACCGCGAGCTGGGTGGCGTTTGCCTCAACTGGGGATGCATCCCCAGCAAGGCGTTGCTCCGTAACGCCGAGGTGCTCGACACATTCCGCCACGCCAAAGAGTACGGCATAAGCTTCGACAACCTGCAGTACGACTTCGGCCACGCCGTGGACCGAAGCCGCACGGTCGTCAGGCGGCTCACCAACGGTGTAGGCTTCCTGTTCAAGAAGAACAACGTGGCCGTCGTCAGGGGCACCGGCGTATTCGAGACAGCGAACAAAGTCTCGATAGCCGGAACGGGCCAGAGCCTGACCGCCGACAACGTTATCGTCGCCACCGGCGCGAGCCAGCGCTATCTGCCCAACCTTCCCATCGATCACCAGGTGGTGGTCACCAGCCGCGACGCCCTGGAGATGCGGGACGTACCCGCAAGGGTCGTAATTGTGGGAGGCGGCGCGACCGGCGCCGAGTTCGCCTACATCTATCGTGCCTACGGAGCCGAGGTCACCGTCGTAGAGCTGCTGACCCGCATCGTGCCACAGGAGGACGAGGAGGTCAGCGAACAGCTTGAGCGAGCGTTTCGCAGGCAGGGCATAAAGGTGCTCGCCGGCGCGAGCGTCACTAGCGTGAACGTAGCTGGCGACACGGCGACGGTGGGCATATCCGCCGGCCTCCAGGCATCCTCCATCGAGTGCGACCGAGTACTGGTTGCCGTGGGTGTGAAGGGCAACACCGCCGGCATAGGCCTGGAGCGCGTGGGCGTGGAGACGATCAACAGCTTCGTCACCATAGACGAACGCATGCGGACCAACGTGCCGGGCGTGTACGCCATTGGCGACGTGACCGGCAAGATGCTGCTGGCCCACGTGGCCTCCGCGCAGGGCGTGGCCGCCGTAGAGCACATAGCGGGGCTGTCGCCTCCGGAGCTGGACTACTCCACGATGCCCCGGGCCATCTACTGCAAACCCCAGGTGGCGAGCTTCGGGCTGACCGAGGCCCAGGCGCGGGAGCGCGGCTACAGCGTCAAGATCGGCAAGTTTCCGCTTTCGGCCAGCGGCAAGGCGATGGCGATGGGTGAGACGCTCGGCCTGGTCAAACTGGTGGTCGACGCGGATACCGGAGAGATCCTCGGCGCGCACATGATAGGCCCCGAGGTGACCGAGCTGCTGGGCGAGGCGTCGCTCGTGAACCTGTTGGAAGGCACGACCGAGGAGCTGGGCTGGCTCGTGCATCCACACCCAACCATTTCCGAGACCATCAAGGAGGCCGCTCTCGCAGCCGACGGCGTGGCGGTGCACGTCTGAGCCACGGGAAGCCAGATCCGTAGCTCGAAGCGCGAAAACTCCCTTTAGCCAATTGGGATTGAACCATGAGCACAGCATCCAAAATCGAACAGAGCCAGATGACCGAGTATTACCGGATGATGCTGCTTATTCGCCGATTCGAGGAGGCGTGCGGACGACTGTACACGCAGGGCAAGATAAGGGGATTTTTGCACCTGTACATCGGCGAGGAGGCCATCGCCACCGGTGCCATGTCCGCGCTCAATAAGACGGACTACGTGGTAAGCCACTACCGCGACCACGGCCACGCGCTGGCCAAGGGCATGGACCCGAACGTGGTTATGGCCGAGCTGTGCGGCAAGGCCACGGGCAGCAGCGGGGGAAAGGGCGGCTCGATGCACCTTTTCGACGCGGAGACGAACTTCATGGGCGGCTACGCCATCGTCGGCGGCCAGTTGCCCATCGCGACGGGTCTCGCTCTTGCCAGCAAGTATCGCGGCGACGGGCGGGTCACGGTGTGCTTCTTCGGCGACGGCGCAGTCAACCAGGGCGAGTTCCACGAGTCGCTCAATCTGGCCTCCCTCTGGGGGCTGCCGGTGATCTTCTTCCTGGAAAACAACCTGTACGGCATGGGCACTCACGTGGAGTTGACCCACGCCGGCGGCCAGGACATTTACCTTGCCGCCGAGTCGTACAGGATACCCGCCGCGCAGATCGACGGCATGGACGTGCTGGCCGTGCGCGACGCCACGACAGAGGCCGTAAAGCGCGTGCGTGAGGGCAAAGGACCGGTGTTCCTCGAAGCCATGACGTACAGGTTCCGCGGCCACTCGATGTCCGACCCGTCCGCGTACCGCGCTTCGCTCGAGGTCGACCAGTGGCGCACCCGCGACCCCATCGACTCCTTCAAAGCGATGTCGCTCAGCGAGGAGCTCATCACCGCGGAGGAGCTCGTGGGTATCGATCGCGAGGTCGAGGCCGCCGTCCAGGAGGCGATACGATTCGCCGATGAGAGCCCCGAGCCCGATCTCTCCTCTCGATTCGACCACGTTTACGCCTGAGCCTGCCCAAAAGTCCCTTCCCCCTGCGAGGGGGAAGGTTAGGATGGGGGTCAGTAGGAGTCGCCCATGTCTCAACTGACGATGCGTGAAGCTATAGCCAGGGGACTACGCGAGGCTCTGGAAGACAACGACGTCTTCCTGATGGGCGAGGATATAGGCGCCTACGGTGGCGCGTACGCCGTAACCAGGGGATTCCTGGATCAGTACGGCGCCGAACGAATCAGGGACACTCCAATATCCGAGGCGGTGTTCATGGGCGCCGCCGTCGGTGCGGCTATGGCCGGCATGAGACCCATAGTCGAGATGATGACCATCAACTTCACGCTGCTGGCCATGGACCAGATAGTGAACCACGCCGCCAAGCTGCGCTACATGTCGAACGGACAGTTCAAGGTGCCGCTGGTGATACGGACGGTCACGGGCGGCGGCGCTCAGCTTGCCGCAACCCACTCGCAGAGCCTGGAAGGCTGGTACGCGTCGGTGCCCGGCCTCAAGGTGGCAGTACCCTCGACGCCGAGCGACGCGCTGGGCCTGCTCTCCACCGCGGTCGCGGACAACAACCCCGTCCTCTTAGCCGAACACGCGCTGCTCTACGGCACGCGCGGCGAGGTGCCGGACGAGCGATACCGGGTGCCATTCGGCCAGGCCAACGTGATGAGGCCTGGCGCGGACGTGACGCTGGTAGCGTATTCCCGAATGGTGCACGTGGCACTGGAGGCGGCAGAACTGCTGAACTCGACCAAGGGCATAGACGCGGAGGTCATCGACCTGCGCACGCTGCGCCCGCTCGACGCCGAAACCGTGGTCGAGTCGGTGAAGAAAACGAACCGTGCCGTAGTGGTGGAGGAGACTTGGCGCACCGGAGGGTTCGCCGCTGAGGTCGCCAGCACCATACAGGAAGAGGCGTTCGACTACCTTGACGGCCCCGTCGTCCGGGTCGGCGGCGACGACATTCCGGCACCCTACGCCAGCGCCCTGGAAGCCGCCTCAATTCCCAACGGACAGCGCGTGGTCACGGCAATCGAGAGGGCCTTCGGCATCTAGCCGGCGCTCTCCCCTTCCCTTCCACATCATCCCTCTTCTCCAACCGAAGCACCGCTGAGGTTTCCGGGCGCGCCAATGTTGGACTAGTATTGAACATTTCGAAAAACGTGTCCCTTTCTCTTGCTAGAATCTCAACGAAACATGCCACTAAGATACGCTGATAGCGTTGCGGCCAGCGTCCCCGATTCTGGCCGTGGAAAAACAGCATAGATACCTGAAGGGAGCGTCAATGACTACCGAATTGACCATGCCGCAGATGGGCTATGACATGCAAGAGGGGGTCATAGTCCGTTGGCTGAAGGCCGAGGGAGACACAGTACGAGCGGGCGAGCCTATAGCCGAAATCGAGACGGACAAGGCCGTGGTCGAATTTGAAGCGTACACCGACGGCATTCTCCAGAAGATCCTGGTATCCGAAGGGTACTCCGTGCCAGTCGGCCAGCCCATCGCAATAATCGGCCTTCACGCGACCGCGCCCGAAGGGCACGCGATCGACGCGATGAACAGTCCGTCCACGCCGCTCGTCGTGGCCGCTCCCGAGCCGGAGCGCACAGTTGAGCCTGAGACGGAAGCCGAACCGGAGCCTGAGGCTGCCGAGCCGCCGGCCACCGCAAGCCTTTTCGTACGCGCTTCGCCTATGGCCCGGCGACTCGCGAACCAGCGCGGCATAGACCTGTCCCAGGTCGAAGGCACCGGCCCGGGCGGCAGGGTTACCAGGGTCGACGTTCTGAACTTCAACATGAACCCGGAACCTGTCGCCGAGGTCGAGCTGGAGCCCGTCGCCGAAGTCGAGCCGGAGCCTGTCGCTGAGATCGAGCCGGAGCCCGTCGCCGAGGTCGAGCCGGAGCCCGTCGCCGAGGTCGAGCCGGAGCCTATCGCCGAGGTCGAGCCGGAACCCATCGCCGAGATCGAGCCGGAACCCGTCGCCGAGGTCGAGCTGGATCCCGTCGCCGAAGTCGAGCCGGAGCCTGTCGTCGAAGTCGAGCCGGAACCCGTCGCCGAGGTCGAGCCGGAACCCGTCGCCGAGGTCGAGCTGGAGCCCGTCGCTGAGGTCGAGCCGGAACCCGTCGCTGAAGTCGAGCCGGAACCCGTCGCCGAGGTCGAGCCGGAACCCGTCGCCGAGGTCGAGCCGGAACCCGTCGCCGAGGTCGAGCCGGAGCCGGAGGTGCGAGAGAACCTGATACCACTGTCCCGGATGCGCCAGCAGATAGCCAGGGTTACCGTTCGCAGCAAGCAGGAAAAGCCCCACTTCTACGTGGCCGCCGACATCGAAATGACGGAGGTCATGCAGCTCCGCCGGCAGATCAACGCGGCGATGGAGGGATCCGGCCTGCGCATCACGGTGAACGACCTGGTCGTAAAGGCGTGCGTCGAAGCTCTCAAGGCCCACCCCATGTTCAACGCCTACTACACCGACGAGGGCATACAGCTTAACGACAGCATCAACGTGGGCATCGCGATGGCGCAGGATGAGGGCCTGATAGTACCGGCCATCATGGACTGCGGGAACAAGTCCCTGGGTCATATCGCCTCCACCAGCAAGGATCTAGCGGAGCGCGCCAAGAGCGGTGCGCTCACTGCGCAAGAATACAGCGGCGGCACTTTCGCCGTAAGCAACCTGGGTATGTTCGACGTGTCGAGCTTCGTCGCCATCATCCACCCGCCGGCAACCGCCGTGCTCGCGGTGGGCACGGTCTCGAAGCGTCCCGTCGTGCGTGGCGACGAACTGGCGGTCGCCGAGATGATGACGGCAACGCTGTCCGCCGACCACCGCGTCGTCGACGGCGCGGAGGGCGCGCGCTTCCTCATCGACGTCAAGGAGCGGCTGGAGAACCCACTGAGCCTGGTAGTGTAGAGCACTCACCGAACCGCCATGGCGCGCCGCGCCGGATGGACCGGATCGCGGCGCGCCGAATGGCGACTCCCTGCGACCCCGAAGACGCACGGGTCGCCGGGAGTCGCGAGCATTGAGGACATTCGGAGTGAGCTACATTACCGGCGCGAACGTCTACCTCGTAACACGCCCCTCGGTCGACTGGCAGGCAGTCGAGGCATTTCTGGATGACGAGCACCTGCCCCCGCTTACCGAGAGCATACGCGCGGGGAAAGACGATGCCCTGGCCGCGATCGAGATTTCGGCGCGGCTGTGCTACATGAGCTACGGCCGGGGACGCCGTCACATTGAGGATTTCATCCACAACTTGCTGTCGTCAAGCGACGGCAGCGTGTTCGAGCACGTCAACTATGGCTTCGTGTTTACGGGGGTCTCCCGCAGCCTGACGCACGAGCTTGTCAGGCACCGCGCGGGGTTCGCTTACAGCCAGCGTTCGCAGCGCTACGTCGACGAGACGGAGGCGGCGTTCGTGGTGCCGCCCGCCCTCGCCGCGGACGGCCCGGAGACCCCTGAGGCGCGCCGCCTGCTGGAGAAGGCGCTGGAGACAGCCGCCGGCAGCTACGCCGACCTGACTCAGGCGCTGGATACCTTGTTGCCGCGCTCCTCCTTCTCGTCCAACACCGACCGCAGAAAGGCTGTGCGGCAAGCGGCGCGGGCCGTGCTGCCGAACGCGACCGAGACCAAGATTTTCGTGACCGCGAACGTGCGGGCGTGGCGCCACTTCATCGAGTTGCGGGCCGCGCCCTTCGCCGACTGGGAGATCAGGCAGCTCGCCATCAAGGTGTTGCGGATGCTACGGGGGGAGGTTCCCATCCTGTTCGACGACTTCGTGGTCGAATCGCTGCCGGACGGCACTGAGACGGCTTGCCCCAAGTACTCGAAGGTCTGACGGGCGCCCGGAAACACCGCCGCAAAAGAACAACGGCCCGTGCGGGCGGTTTGTCAACCGCGTCTACGGGCCGTTGCCGGCGGGGTGGCGTCCCCAGGGCGTGCGAACCGCCACCTAACTGAGGTGCTGGAAAATGGGTCCCCAGCACCAAGACTGTTACTTTTCGATTGGCGCCCCTACGATGCTGCCCCACTCCGTCCAGGAGCCGTCGTAGTTGCGCACATTGTTGAAGCCCAGAATCTCCGACAGCACAAACCAGGTGTGCGACGACCTTTCTCCGATGCGGCAGTACGCTATCGTCTCGCGGTTTCCGTCGATACCCTGGGCGCCGTACAGCTCCCTGAGCGCCTCCGCGGACTTGAAAGTCCCGTCCCCGTCAACCGCCGACGCCCACGGGATGTTCGAAGCGCCGGGGATGTGCCCGCCGCGCTGTGCGCCTTCCTGCGGCAGGTTGGGCGGAGCCAACAGCGCGCCGCTGAACTCGTCGGGCGACCGGACGTCTACCAAGGCGATGTTGCCCTCGTTCGTCGCGGCGAGCACGTAGTCGCGGTAGGCCCGGATGTCTTCGTTGGGCTCAGACGCGGTGTAGCTCTTCGCCGCGTGGCTCGGCACGTCTGTCGTTAGTGGGCGCCCATCGGACTCCCAGCGGGCGCGGCCTCCGTTCATCAGGCGAACGTCTGCGTGGCCGTAGTAGGTCAGCTGCCAGTAGGCCCAGGCGGCGAACCAGTTGTTGTTGTCGCCGTAGAGCACCACCGTCGTGTCGTTGTCGATTCCCGACTCGCCGAGCAGCCCTTCTATTTCTTCCTTGCTTATGAGATCTCGCCGCACCGTCTGTTGCAGCTGTGTCTCCCAGTTCCAGCCAACCGCTCCGGCGATGTGCCCCTGCTCGTACGCAACTGTGTCCACGTCCACCTCGACGAGACGCACGTTCGCGCCGCCGCCGTGGTCGGCAACCCACTGCGTGCTAACCAAGGACTGAGAATCGGGGTAATCGGCCATTTACGCACCTCCAATGCTGCTTCAACCCGAACATTTCCGACGCCACATAGTATATACGAATTCGCGCAGTATGTATCGGGGGCGAATTCGAGGCGTCGGTCCCGCTCGGGCAGACCTGGTTGTAGACCGGCTCGCCGTCTTGACATACCCCTCCGCCGCCAGTTTACTGTGTCTGTCACAAACTAACTTTGAGAGCCCTCGCCGCGCCCGCCCAAACTGGGCCAAGGCTGCGGTTAGGCCTTTCATCAGAGGAGGCCAGCCCCATGAAGAAAGTGTTGATAACCGGGATGAGCGGGCTAATCGGCGGTCTGCTGAAGGACCACCTGCTTGAAGCGGGAGGGTACGAATTGACCGCGTTGAACCGCCGTACTGTCGATGGCATTCCAACCGTGCAGGCTGATATAGCCGATCTGGAGGCGATTCGACCGGCCTTCGAGGGCCAGGAGGTCGTCGTTCACCTGGCGGCCTATCTCGGAGCGCAGGACTGGGAAGGCCAACACGCAGGCAACGTTCTGGGCGCGTACAACGTGTTCGAGGCCGCCCGAGAGGCCGGGGCCAAGCGGGTAGTGTTCGCGTCCAGCGGCAACGCCATACGCGGCTTCGAGCGCGTGCCGCCCTACGCGCACATAGCGGCCGGCGAGTACGACAAGGTGCCGCCCGACTTCCGCAGGCTCACCCACCACGACGTTCGCCCGGAGGCGCTGTATGGCGCGGCGAAGGTCTGGGGAGAGGCGCTCGCCCGGCATTTCGCGGACGAGTACGGCATCAGCATGATCTGCGTTCGCATCGGTTCCGTCACCACCGGCAACCGACCGCGCACCACGCGCGAAAACGCCATCTATCTGAGCCACCGCGACATTTCGACGCATCTCAAGGCGTGTATCGACGCGCCCTACGACCTCGACTTCGACATCTTCTTCGCGGTCTCCAACAACACCTGGAACTACCGGGACCTCTCCCACGCCAAAGAGGTGCTCGGCTGGGAACCGGAAGAGACCGCTGACGACAAGCTCTTCGCGGGCTGAGTCGAAAATCGCGGTAGCCCGGCGGCTCAGGCCGTCGGGCTGCGCGGAGCCGCCGCCACGTCAGTCCCCGTATCCGGCAGCACCCGTGCGTCGAGGCGCGACGAAACGTCATCGGCGTCGTCCCGGGACATGAACAGCGCCGGAACTATGGCGATGAGGCACGCCGCCATGGCGATGAGGAAGAAGCTGCTGAACAGGTTCAGCCCCGCGTCGGTGAGCTGAGAGCTGAAGCGCTCCTGCGCCTGCGCGGCCGTCTCGCCCGCCGACGGCATGATTCGAAGGCCCGCTATCAGCTCCTGGAACCGGCCGGCGCCCCAAGCGGCCAGCGCCGCCAGGCCCAGGGTCATGCCTACCACGCGCATCGCCGTGACGAGGCCCGCGGCCGCGCCGCGCATACCAGGGGGAGCCGGGTTGGTGGCGGCGAGCGTGATGGGCGCTATGACCAGCCCGAATCCGAAGCCGGCAGTCGCCAGGTGAATCGTCAACTGCGGGTCCCCAACGTCGATTTCCCAGCCGCTCATCAGCCAGTAGCCGAGCGCGCAAAACGCCAGCCCGGCCACCGTTGGAACGCGGTAGCCGAATCGCCCGCACATAGCGCCGCCGAGCACGGCCCCGAACGGCATCGCCGCCGTCATTCGCATCAGCCGCAACCCGCCCTCCAACGGTGTCAGCTGTAGCGCCGTGCTCGCCATCAGGGGCACGGTTATCATGCCGATTATGAGCGCGCCGCCTACGAGGAGGTGCGAAATGTTCGCCGCACTGATCGCCGCGCGCCTGAATATGGCGAGCGGTATGAGTGGGGAATCCGTGCGCCCCTGGCGCAGCACGAACAGCACGAGCGCAGCGGCGGACGCCCCGAGGTAAGCGGTCATCAGCGTGTCCGGGGAGCCTATGCGCGCCAGGCCCAGCGTCACGGCGCCGAGGGCGACGGCCAGCAGCGCACCGCCGACGTAGTCGATGCGTCCCGGGAACAGCGGGCTGGGCCGCACCAGCCAGAGCACGAGCGCTATCGTAAGCAGGCTCAGGGGTATGTTGACCCAGAAGATCCACTGCCATTCGAGATACCGCGCAATCAGGCCACCCCACAGCGGGCCGATAACTCCTCCGGCCTCGGCCGCGCCACCCACGATTCCCAGGGGAAGTCCGCGGCGCTCCGGCGGGAACAGATCTCCGACGATCGCGATGGAAATCGGCACCAGCGCGCCGGCGCCCACGGCCTGCAATACCCGCATGGCGACGAGCCACGAAAGCTCGGAGGTGAGCGCCACCGCCGTGGACCCAGCCATGAACAGTACGGTACACGCAATGTAGGCGCGGCGATGGCCCACCACGTCCGACACCCGGCCTATGAGGGGCATGGCCGCCACGTAGCCGAGCAGGTAGCCGGTGATGATCCAGCTCGCCTGGTCGACCTCCTTCACCACGTCGACCTTCATGTACGTCATTATCTGCGGCAGAACGGTCACCACCACGGTCTGGTCGTCGGCGGCGACGAACACGCCCAGGCAGACGGGAATGAGGGCGACGTAGGGGGCGAATCGGCGGGGGGCAGCCTGCTCACGCGAGGCGTTTCGATTGAACAACGGACGCCAGACCTAGAGCGGTGGCTCGATTTCGGGGGGTTCGTTGAAACCCGACAGTGTAATCTCGCGAACGGTGCCCGGCGGCTCCCGTTCGGTAATCCGACCCTCCATCTTCACGCTGCGCATGAGGTAGCTGTCGGCGTCCAGTGTCAGCTCTACCGACACCCAGTCGCTCTCGTCATCCGAGATAATGGTGTCGCCGAAGATGGACTCGAGCGCCTGGGGCGGCAGCAGACCGGCGACACGCCATCCAGACTCGTCGCTGTCGATGAGCATAGGTTTCGAAATGCTGCCGACTATGTTGGTAATGCCCCTTTCAGGGCTGAAGAAGGCGATGGGATTGATCTCGGCGGGCACCACTTCCCAGTTCCCCGAAAAGGGGTTGGTCATGAAGTTGTCCTCGCCGATGGAAATGAAGCTGGCAGTTATGTAGATGTTTCCGAACACTCCTCCGAACTCGACCGCCAGCCTGTCCGGCTTGACGACGTCGCCTTCCGCGTCGTGTATCAGCAGCGCCTCCAGCATGGGCGTGCCGCCCTCGGGGTGTGACAGCGCGAAATGAAACGAATCGAGGTCTCCCAAAGCCTGCGCCGCCCGGCTCACCAGCGCCGCAGGATCGACAGGGGTGGGGGTGGGCGTGGGTGGCAGGGTCTGCTCGCCGCAGCTCAGAATAGCGGCCGCGGCCGGAAGCAGCGCCGCCGCGAGAATAGACTTGAGGATAGTTCGCATAACCTACCCGTACAGTTAGACAGACACTTGCCAAGGCGAAGTCTAGCACAGGTCGGAATTGGCTGCTACGCTAAGTGGTTGACCGGCAGACACAGATAAGGCCCCGCCTGTGACCAGGCGGGGCCTCTCCTCTAGGTGTCTACTCTACTGGCCGGGGTGCGCTCAGCTGCGGCGTCCCCTGATTACCTGGGTGGCAACCACTGCCGAACCCGACACCAGCAGCACGATCGCGGCGATCATTGCCATCTGCGCCATCATGGGAATGGCGGGCTCGCCAACCACGGGCGGCTCCGGCGGCGGAATCGGATCGGGCTCTACAATAATCACCTCGGGCGGTCTGGGCGTCTCCACCGAGAAGGTGGCAAGGCCCTGGGCCGCAACGTACGCCTGGTTCGCTCCGCCGAGTCCGGAGGCGCTAACGCCATTCAAGGCGGACCCAAGCTGTCCGGTTACGCTGCTCAGAACGCTCTTGGCGACTTGCAGGTCCGCGGCGGACATGGCGGTTTCGGCGCTCGCCTTGGCTTCCGTCACCCAGTCGCTGACGTTGTTGACGGCAGTCGCGACGCCACCGGCGCCCTCGTACTCCGCCACGGTCATGCTGGCGCTGTCCGCCAGTGCCAGTACGCCGTCGTCAGCATCGATGATGTCGATTGCCATCTGGGTGTAGCTGTTCAGGTCGGCTGTGGAACCGGCCATTCTCGCCTTCTCCGCGGCACTGAGCGCGGCCATGACCTGACTCCTGAGCTTGGCCACAGAACCGGCCGCCGGGTCGTCGCCAGACTCCACGACCAGCGTTCGCGCCAGACCCAGGTTCTCGTCACCGGCCAGGTAGCCGATGAGCGGGATGTCCATACTGGGTTCCGACACGTCAGGCGCCGACTCGACCGTAATCGCGAACCCACCGTTGCTCGCAAGCAGGTTGTCGCCCGCGCTCGAGACGTAGGTGTGATTGGCACTGCCGTCGAGGGCAACCGAAATAGCCCCGACGTTTACCTTGTCGTCGTCGGAAATGAGCCATGCGACCAGGTAGCTACCCTCGGCGGGCTGGGATATGCCCTCCAGGGTGACTGTGAGCACGTCGCCAAGAGTGTTGCCGTCGGATACGACCGCCGTGCCTTTAACGTTTTCTCCTTGGCCCGCAGCCTGCGCCAGCCCGGCAGGAACGGAGAGTAACAAAATGAGAGCGAAGAAAACCACTAGCTTGGATTTTGCCATGGAAGGTCTCTTGCCTCCTTACCAAAAAAGAGATTTAGCGTGCGCCTACATAACACTACCACAAGCTTGGGGCTAAGCAAAGGCCTTTATGGGCAATTTATGGCGGAATCCTTCCAACTGCGCGCCCCGAACGCCGCCTGCCTAGCCGGAAGGCGCCGTCTCCCTTCTACCCGCCGGCCGCGTGGGCTGGCGGGCGAGCAGAACCAACGCCATAGACAGGATGGTCGCTGCCGAAAAGCCGAGGAACGCCATCTCGTAGCTGCCCGTCTGGTCGAATACGAAGCCGGATATCACGGGGCCAATTATGATCCCGACCATCTGTATGCTGCTGCGGAATCCCTGTATCGTGCCGTAGGAGCGCCGCCCGAAGTATTCGGCGAACAGCGCCTGCGGCAACACAGAAATACCGCCCTGCGCCGCCGCATACACCAGCAGCGCCGGCAAGGCGCTCTCGATGTCGGTCGCGCGAGCCATCATCACTATGGCGACCGTCATCAGCACCAGCGACACCGCCATGACGTAGCGTTTGTTCACGTAGTCGCCCAACGCGCCGAGTCCGAGCCTGCCCGGTATGCTCATCCAGCCTGCCGAACCCGCGAGGAAGGCGGCGAAGACCGGCGACGCGCCCAGGCCCTCGAAGTACGGTACGAGATGCAACCCGACGCCTCCGCTGACGAGAGACCGCGCGGCGACGGACAGCGTGAGGTACCAGAAGCTGGACGTGCTCATCGCCTCCCGCGCCGAAAAGTCGGCCGACAGGTCGGGGGGCATGACCCTGGCCTGGCCGGCGCCGCCCGCCTGGCGCCTGGGCGGGTCGCCGTCGGGCATGTAGCCATATGGCTCAGGGCGGTGCCGCATGACCAGCCCGATGGGCGTGCCCATCACGAACACGAATACACCCACGATGAGCGCAGCCGTGCTCCAGTCGTACCGCTCGACCAACCAACCCAGCACCGGCACGAAAAGCCCTCCGAGCCCGACGCCGGACCACATTATCCCGAATGCCAGGCCGCGCTTGCGGTTGAACCAGTTGGCGACGGCCGTAGTCATGGGCATGCCCATGCCGATGCTGTTGCCCAGCGAGATCAGGAGCACATACACGAGCACGAAGTGGAGGAAGTTGTCGACCCGGCTGAAGAGGATGTAGCCAAGGGCCATGATGGGAACGCCGATAAAGATGAGCCTGCGAGGCCCGAGCCTGTCGACGAGCCAGCCTTCCACCGGGCCGAACAGGCCGGACTCCAGCCGGGCGAGCGAGAAGGCGACAGAAATCTGCGTTCGGTTCCAGCCGAACTGGTTCTGCAGCGGGATTATGAAGTTGCCGAAGCCGTGAAAGTTGACCCCGGCGGAGAAGGCCATGCCAAGTCCGCCGGCCAGCACTATCCACCAGCCGTAGAAGAAGCGGCGGCGGGCGCGCGGCGGCGTGGCCGGCTGCCGCTCGCCGCCTTTCCAGCGGCGGAATATGTTCACGCGAATCTGTCTCTCATGCCGTCTCTTCCCGCCCGGCGGCCCTCAGGCCCGAAGGCAAAACACGTCGCCGATTCTATACCACTCTCCCGAAAGTGGCTATCGAGCAGGAAGCCACTGAGAACGCCGAGGTGCGCCTCTGCCTATTTCCACGCTAGGCCCGCTTGAGAGCGCGGACTCGCTCTACTAGCGCGGGCAGCGACCGGGCCGTCGAACTGCGGAGCGCGACGTCCGCCAGAGGGGTGAGCGGGGTGTCGTCGGGGTTCGCCTCGATCAGCAGCCCGCCGTAGGCCTTCACCGTTTCGGGGAAGCTCGCGGCAGGGTACACGGTCGCCGACGTTCCCGCCACGATGATGCAGTCGCACCTTTCCGTTTCCGCGAAGCACCGGGCGAGCACGCTGCGGGGGATCGGCTCGCCGAACATCACCGTGTCGGACTTGACCACCGCGCCGCACTCCGGGCAGTCCGGACGGCCCTCGTGCATCTCTTCGAATTGCCGCCGAGTCCAGCGCACCTCGCACCCGATACACCTCATCTTGGTGCGGTTGCCGTGGATCTCGGTGACGTGCCTGGAGCCCGCCACGTTGTGCAGATCATCCACGTTCTGCGTGATGATCATGCGCAGCACTCCAATCGTCTCGAGCTCGGCCAAGGCGTAGTGGCCCGCATTGGGCACGGCGCTCTCTATGGCCGCGCGGAAGTGGCTTCGCTCCGGGCCGGATTCCAGCTCGCGTTGCTTTCGCATGTAGTCGGCGGGGTCCGCGAGGAACTCCTGGTAGCCCGTCATGCTCGGTTCGCCTATGCGCGTCCACAGTCCGCCCTCTCCCCTGAAAGTGGGAATGCCGCTATCGGCCGACAGGCCCGCGCCGGTGAGGGCGACCACATAGGTCGACTCCATTATCAGCCTGGCCGCGAGGTCGAGCGCGTTCTCGAGGTTTTCATCCATCGGGTGGCCTCCTGCAAGTTGTCCGGCGCGGTCCTCACTCGCGTGATACACGCCCCCGTTCGACGACGAACCGGGACATGCCGGCGAGGATTCGGCTTTCTATGGCGTCGGGGTCGGCGGTGCTGATTATGCACTGCTCGTAGTTGGAGATTGCCGACAGAACGTGGGCGCGGCGTGCGGCGTCCAGCTCCGACAGCACGTCGTCCAGCAGCAGCACCGGCTGTTGGCCGCGCCGGTCGGCGATGTGGGCTGCCTCCGCGAGCTTGATAGCGAGCGCCGCGGTGCGCACCTGTCCCCGAGAGGCGTAGGACGCGGCGCTCGCGCCGCCGGCCAGCACCAGCACGTCGTCGCGGTGCGGCCCCGCGAGCGTAACGCCCTGGGCAATCTCCCGGTCGAGCCGCTCCTCGATGACGCGCCGAAAGGCGTCCGCGAACGCCTCGGCGCTTTCGTCATCGCCCGCGTCGACGCTGGGGCGGTACACCAGATCGAGACTTTCGGCCCCGCCGGACAGTTCCTCGTGGGCCGGACGCGCAAGCCGCGACAGATTTTGCACCGCGCTGCCGCGTCCCTGGGTCACTCGCTGTCCCTCCAGCACCAGTTGCTGGTTCCAGAAGTCCAGCTCGTCGGGGCGCGAGCTCCCAATGCGCACCATGCGCAGCAGCCGGTTTCGCTGACGCACGATGTTCTGGTAGCGCTGCAGAGAGCGCAGGTATCCGCGATCCAGCTGGGAGATGAGAATGTCGAGGTAGCGCCTGCGCACGGACGGGGGGCCGTAGACGAACTCGAGGTCGCTCGCGGTGAACAGCACCGCGTTAAGCTGGCCCACCATCTCGGACGCTCGCCGGTCGACGCCGTTGACTCGGTAGCGTTTCTGGAGCGGCCCCTCGTCCGCCGTGCCGGTCGGTACGCCGGCATGGGCCGCGGCCAGTGCCGGAAGTCGCGCGAGGTCGATCTGCACTCGCAGGGACTCGGCGCCGCGCACGAGCCTGGCCGCAACGCGGGTGTGCGTCGCAACGTCCGGGTGCTGCCGGCGCATTAGCTCCCTGTCCGAGGCGGCGCGGGGCGACTTGGCGATGGCGAGCAGGTACACCGACTCCAGCAGGTTGCTCTTGCCCTGGCCGTTCGCCCCGGATACGAGCGCCATGCCCTGGCCGAGCGACAGCTCCAGGCGCTCGTAGTTGCGGAAATTGACAAGGTCCAGGTGTTCGATGTAGATTGTGCGACCTCGGTCCGCACCCTGCTGTTCTGTTAGCCCGACCAGGACCCCAAACGTTTGCCAGGTGTGAACGTCCCGGCTTCAGGACCCAGGCTCCTGGGCTTGTCGTTCGGCCATGGCCAGGAATTGCTGCTCGTCGATCACCTCCACGCCGAGCTCCTGCGCGTCCTGCAGCTTGGAGCCCGCGTCCTGGCCCGCGATGAGGTAGTCGGTGCGGCGGCTGACGCTGCCGCTGACGGCGCCGCCCAATTCCTTTACGCGACCCTCTATCTGGGAGCGGCTGAAGCTCTGTAGCCGGCCGGTTACCACGAAGCGCTTGCCCTTGAAAGGTTGGTCCGAAAGCTCGGCGGGAGCGTCGTCGGCAAGGCGCACACCGGCGGAACGCAGCTTTTCGACTACGCGCAGGTTGCCCTCGGTGTCGAAGTAGGCCACCACGTTTTGGGCGATCTTCGGACCAATGGCGGGCACCGACTCCAAGTCCTCCTGGGTCGCGGCGCTCAGCGCGTCGATAGTCGGGAAGTGGCGGGCGAGCAGCGCGGCCACCTCGGAGCCAACGTGCCGGATGCCGAGGGCCGCGACGAGTCGCGCGAGAGGGCGCTGCTTGCTGCGCTCTACAGCCGCCAGCAGGTTGGCGACGCTCTTCTCGGCCATGCGGTCGAGCTCCAGGAGCGCTTCCTTGTCCAGCCCGTAAAGGTCCGCGACGTCGGCGACCATGCCCTGTTCGACAAGCATCTGCACCTGCTTGCCGCCAAGGCCATCGATGTCCATCGCGCCCTTGCTCACGAAGTGTTCAACCGAGCGGACGAGCTGCTCGGGACAGGAGGCATTGACGCAGTAGTACATGGCCTCATCTTCGGGCCGCGCTATGGGCTGGCCGCACTTGGGGCAGTCGACGGGAAACTCCGGCAGGACCTCGTCGCCGTTTCGGCGTTCGGCGATGGCGGCCACAATCTGGGGGATCACCTCGCCGGCCCGCTCGACTATCACCCAGTCGCCTACGCGCAGGTCCTTGGAGCGCACGTAGTCCTCGTTGTGGAGCGTCGCCTGCTTGACGGTTGCGCCGCCGATGTCCACGGGTTCGAGCACGGCGTAGGGATTGATGCTGCCCGTCCGGCCCACGTTGAAGCGCACGTCGAGCAGCCGCGTCACCGACTGTGTGGCCGGGAACTTGTAGGCCACGGCCCAGCGCGGCTCACGGCCCACCACGCCCAGGTGGGCCTGGTAGTCGAGGCGATTGACCTTTACGACCACGCCGTCGGCGGCGACGTCGAGATCCTCGGCCCGCTCCATCCATTGCCTGTAATAGTCCACGGCCTGCTGGGGCGTGGACACGAGGTGGTTGTGGTCGCTGACCTTGAAACCCAGTTCCTTGAGGAATTGCAGGGTGTCCCAGTGGGTGTTGGGCACAGCGCCGGACTCCGCGTGGCCGAGCGAGTAGATGAACACGTCGAGCGGACGGGCGGCGGTCGCGCGCGGGTCGAGCTGACGCAGAGAGCCGGCCGCGGTGTTGCGCGGGTTGGCGTAGGCGGGCTCGCCCCGGGCGACGCGCTCTTCGTTGAACCTGGAGAACAGCGACTTGGGAAAGTACACCTCGCCACGCACCTCCAGCCGTGAGGGCGGGCTGCCGCCCAGCAGCCGAAGCGGTATGCTCCTTATCGTGCGCAGGTTGGAGGTCACGTTTTCGCCAACCAGGCCGTTGCCCCGGGTTGAGCCTTGCACCAACCGGCCGTCCTCGTAGGTAAGCGCCACTGCCAGGCCGTCGTATTTCAGCTCGCACACCAGCTCGAAGTCGTCTCGCTCCAACAGCGCAGCGACGCGACGGTGCCAGGAGTAGAACTCCCCCTCGTCGAAGGCGTTGGCAAGGCTCAGCATCGGCCGGGCGTGCTCCACCGGCTCGAAGCCATCCGCAGGCTCCGCGCCCACCCGCTGCGTCGGCGAGTCCGGGGTTACCAGCTCCGGATGCGCCCGCTCCAGCTCGCGCAAGTCCTTCATCAGCGCGTCGTACTGGCCGTCCGCGATTTCGGGGCTGTCCAGCACGTAGTAGAGATAGTTGTGGCGGTCTATCTGCGCCCGAAGCTCCTGAGCTCGCGCCTGTGCAGTGGTCGTTGCCATGGTGTGCGTCACCCCTGGGCCGGCCCCCACCCGCGAGTGGCGCGGGCCGATTTTAGGTCTTTGGCGTAAGTATAAATCATAGGCCTCAGACGACGCTTGCTCTAGACTATGCCCCAATTGCTGGATATACTCTTGCCAGCACGAAGGATTACTTGGAGAGCCGCATTGCCCCAATCAAGAGAGTACGAAGAGTTCGTGGCGAAGTATCCCCCGCTCAAGGCCATCGGCAACACGCCGATGGTGGGGTTGGACCTGCCCTTCGACGTGGGCGACGCGACGGTGAGCGCCAAGTGCGAGCACCTGAACCCCGGCGGGTCGATAAAGGACCGGCCCGTGCTCAGGATGCTGGTGGAAGCCATCCTGTCGGGCGAGCTTACCAGGGAGAAGTCCATCATCGACGCGACCTCGGGCAACGCGGGAATCGCCTACGCGATGATAGGCGCGGTGCTAGGGTACAGGGTGACGCTGGTGATGCCCGAGAACGCCAGCGAAGAGCGCAAGAAGCGGCTCCTGGCGCACGGGGCCGAGATAATCTACACGGACCCAATGCTGGGGTACGACGAGTCGCTATACGAGGTCAAGCGGCGCTACGAGCAGTCGCCGGACTCCTACTTCTACTGCGACCAGTACAGCAACCCTTTCAACCCACTGGCCCACTACGACACTACCGCGGAGGAGATACTCCGGCAGACGCCCGACATCACGCACCTGGTGGCCGGCGTCGGAACGGGCGGCACAATTTCGGGCGTGGGCAGGCGGCTCAAGGAGCACAACCCGAATACCAGGGTCATCAGCATCAACCCGCCGGAGTGGCCCGGCGTAGAGGGCCTGAAGCCTCTGGGCGAAGGGCACATAATTCCGCAGACGCTGGACTGGTCGGTCGTGGACGAGATGCTGGACGTGGACGTGGACCGCTCATACGAGATGTCGCGCCGCCTCGCCGCCGCGGGCCTGTTCGCCGGACAGTCGTCGGGGGCATACATAGAGGGCGCATACCAGGTGGCGGCGCGGGAGCGCGGCGGCCACGTGGTGACCATCTTCAACGACATAGGCGAGCGCTACTTCAGCACCGGCATGTGGGGCTAGAGCGGGCTCCTGTTCCTGTCCACTCTTCCGCGATGTGAACTCGCGTAGGCCAACGCGCCGGCGCCTCACGCCCTTTTCCTCTCCACTCGCCCTCCACACTTCCAGCTGTCTGCCGGAACGTCGCCCCTCCGCACCTCGACCCAGACCCGCCCCCTCGCACGCCATTCCTGGCGCGACCGAGGATTACAAGAACCCTGCCCCAAAACGCGCCTAGCCAGTGTCGTCGCCTCAAATGTAATGTTCTGTAACTGACTGAAAGTGTGCCAATCCGTTGGCAAGAAACTTTTAAGTGCGGGTACGAGTGCGTGCTGGAGGACAAGCCCGATTGCGCGGTGAGCGTGTTGAGTCGAGAGCGGCGGTGCGTGACACGATAGCGGTCATCCGCATCCGGCCGCTCCTCGCGGTGGCAATCCTGGCAGCGGCCTTGGGCGTCGCCGCCTGCGGCAATCCACCGGCGGCGACGCCTATGCCCGACATAGCCGCAACCGTCGAGGCCGCCGTTGCCGCAGCGATGCCCGCGCACGTGCCCACGCCCACGCCCGAAGTCGCCGCAACCGTCGAGGCCGCCACTGCCACCGCGCTGCCCGCACAATCGCCTACGCCCACCCCCGACATCGCCGCAACCGTCGAGGCCGCCATTGCCACCGCGATGCCCGCACAATCGCCTACGCCCACCCCCAACATCGCCGCAACCGTCGAGGCCGCCGTCGCCGCAGCGATGCCCGCACACTCACCAACGCCCGCGCCCAACATCGCCGCAACCGTCGAGGCTATCGTCGCCACCGTGCTGCCGAGGGCGCAGCCGGACATAGCCGCGGCGGCAGCCGCCAACGTGCTGGCGACGGTGATCGCCTCTCGGCCCACGCAGACACCGATACCGACCCTAACGCCGACGCCCTTACCCACTGCCACTCCGCTTGTCGTGCCGACGCCCTCGCCCATTCCAGAGACGCCCACCCTGCCCGCCCAGGTCGTCGAGAGAAACAGCCTCTCTGTTGAGGAAATCGTTACCAAGGCGAGGCCGAGCGTTTTGCGCATCGTGGGCGAAAGGACCGCGGGCACGGGGTTCGTGGTAGATACGGCCGGCTACATTCTCACCAACGAGCATATTGTCGCGGGGCAGTCGCGATTGACCGCCATATTCGACGATGACACCAGGTTGAGAGCGCGAGTGGTTTCCGCGGACGAGCAGCGAGACATCGCCCTGCTGAAAGTGGATGGGGGCAACGGCCTGACCCCACTGGCGTTCGCGACGGTGTTGCGAGAGGGCGAGGACGTTATCGCGTTAGGCTTTCCCCTCAATCTTTCGGGAACTATCACGATAACGCGGGGCATCGTGTCTGCCGTTAGATGGTTCGACGGCGTGAAACACGTCCAGACCGACGCCGCCGTCAACCCGGGCAACAGTGGCGGCCCCCTGCTCAACAACAGGGGCGAGGTCGTCGGCATGAACACTTCCGTCATACGAAGAATAGAGGGCAGGGATTTCTACGCGCAGGGAATCGGGTTCGCCATTACGTATGACGTCCTGGTCGAGCGGCACGCTGCGATGAGATGCGGCTCCTCTCCATCGACCACGCCCGTCCCGCAGGCCGCGTTCGCCGAGGTGTCTGGGCGCGGATTCGGCCCGGCCAGCGGCCGGTTGGCCCACAACGAGGACAGCGTCATTCCGGAGCTGGACGCCCGGGTAGACCTGGCTGACTCGGTGATAGAGGCGACATTCGTGGATACGCTTTCGGCTCAGAGCAGGAGTTGGAGCCACGGATTCTTCATTCGTAAGACGGACGAGCACTATCACACCCTGACAATTGCCAGCAACGGTTACTGGTACCATCACCTGCGCAACGGCGGGCGGCCGAACGGCGCCGCGGACGTAAAGCTCGGGTTTTCCTGCAACGTCAGGAAGGGCCGCGACGCGCAAAACCACGTTCGGGTGATCGCGCTGGGCGACAGAGGCTGGCTGTTCATCAACGGCGCATACGAGGCAGAGCTGGACCTTAGCGCGGTTGGCGGGAGCGGAACGGTCAGCCTGATCGGCGTGTGGTTCGACGGGCACGAGCACCCTGGGAGCACCACCGTGTACAAGGACTTCGTCGTTCGTCCGGTGGACCTTGTGCACGGCCCCGAAGACGGGGCTATCAGGCAAGACGGCAGTGACGAGATCGACGTTCACCCTACGGAAGCGCGGATAGCGGACGGCATAGTCGAGCTGCGCCTGTTCAATCCGCTGTTTGTCGCCGAGAGCCAGTGGAGCGGCGGCTTCCGTTTCGGGAGCGGCGAGGAAGGGGGATTTCACTCCATCGTCGTTACCGGGTCGGGGGCATGGCTTCACGGCCGATACGTCGAGAATGGCTGGGAAAACCGGGGGTTCGAGTCGTCAGACGTGATAACCACGGCACGGGGGAAGGCAAATCACATTCTCGTGATCGCGCTCGGCGACCGCGGCTATCTGCTCATAAACGGGTCGCTGGTGGCGAATCTCGACCTGAGGGACTTGACGACCCCTGGGAGAGTAGACGCGATTGCCTCACTCTTCGAGGGCCACTCCACGACAGGCGTGTCCACACCGTTCGAGGGCTTTACGGCGTGGTCGATCCCCGGTCCTCCGTAGGGGGAGGCCGAAGCCGGCCTGCGAGCGCCGCACGTAGTCGCTGGCGAAAAGGACGGCGCGCCCGGGCTTAAACGTCCAGGTTCTTGACCTCGAGCGCGTGGGTCTGGATGAAGTTGCGGCGCGGCGCCACCACGTCGCCCATCAGCACCGAGAACACGTTGTCGGCCACGGCGGCGTCGTTGATCGACACCTGTAGCAACGTTCGCTGTTCGGGGTCCATTGTGGTCTCCCAAAGCTGGTCGGCGTTCATCTCGCCCAGGCCCTTGTAGCGCTGGATGGTGATGTTGCGCCTGCCCTTGAGCTGCGTCAGCACGCCCTCCCGCTCGCCCTCGCTATAGGCATAGTGTTCCTGCTTGCCGCTTGCTATCTTGTACAGAGGCGGCTGGGCTATGTACAGGTGGCCGTGGCTTATGAGCGGCTCCATGTGGCGGAAGAAGAAGGTCAGGAGCAGCGTTCTGATGTGGGAGCCGTCTACGTCGGCGTCGGTCATGATGATGATGCGGTGGTAGCGCAGCTTGGCGAGGTTGATGTCGTCGTCGAGGCCCACGCCTATGGCGGTGATCATGGCCCTTATGGCGTCGTGGCTCAGCATCTTGTCGGCGCGCGCCTTCTCCACGTTAAGTATCTTGCCCCACAGCGGCAGCACGGCCTGTGTGCTGCGGTCCCGGCCCATCTTGGCGGTGCCGCCGGCCGAGTCGCCCTCCACGAGGTAGAGCTCGCACAGCTCGGGGTTCTTCTCCGAGCAGTCGGCCAGTTTGCCGGGCAGACCGCCGCCCTCCATGGCGTTCTTGCGGATGATGAGGTCGCGCGCCTTCCGCGCCGCCTCGCGGGCGCGTTGGGCGGTAAGGCACTTTTCGATGATGCGGCGGGCGTCCTGCGGGTGATCTTCGAGGTAGAATTGCACCGCCTCGGCCACCACGCTCTCGACCTGGTTACGCACCTCTGGGTTGCCGAGCTTGGTCTTGGTCTGTCCCTCGAACTGCGGATCGGTCAGTTTGACCCCCACCACGGCGGTCAGCCCCTCGCGCGTCTCCTCGCCCGCAAGGTTCGTCTCGTTATCCTTGATCAGCTTCTGCTTGCGTCCGTAGTCGTTCAGCACGCGGGTAAGCGCCGAGCGGAAGCCGGTCAGGTGGGAGCCACCATCCACGGTGTTGATGCAGTTGGCGAATGAGTGGACGAACTCTGTGAAGCTGTCGTTGTACTGGAGGGCGGCCTCGACGATGGTGCCGTCGACCTGCTTTTCCAAGTAAATCGGGTCTTTGTGGAGCACTTCACGGTTCTGGTTGAGATTTCGCACGAAGCTGGACATGCCGCCCTCGAAGTAGTATGTCACCTCATTCTTGGGCCACAGGTCGGGATCGAAGTCGCTGCGGAAGTTTATCTCGAGGCCCTTGTTGAGGTATGCCATCTCCTTGAAGCGCTGGGCCAGGGTGGCAAACTCGAAGTGGATGATCTCGAAGATACCGGCGTCGGCCTCGAACGAAATGCAGGTGCCGATGCGGTCGCGCTCGCTTCTGTCCAGGTCGCGTGAGGACAGCTCGGTCGTGCGTTCGCCCTGGCAGAAGTCCTGGGTGAACACCTTGCCGTCCCGGTACACCTCCACGGTGAGCTTGATGGACAGGGCATTGACTACCGACGCGCCCACCCCGTGCAGGCCGCCGGACACGGCATAGGCCTTGCCCCCGAACTTGCCGCCTGCGTGCAGGGTAGTCATCACGGTCTCGACGGCCGAAATTCCGGTCGCCGGGTGAATGTCGACGGGTATGCCGCGTCCATTGTCCACGACGCGCACCACGCCCTCGGCAGAGATGTATATGTCGATCCTGGTGCAGAAGCCGGCCATGAACTCGTCGACGCTGTTGTCGACAACCTCGAAAATCAGGTGGTGCAGGCCGCGCTGGTCGGTGCTGCCAATGTACATGCCCGGACGGCGCCGAACGGCCTCCATGCCCCCGAGCACCTGGATGTCGCTTGCGGTGTACCAACTGGAGGCGCCATTGGCGCCGTTGACATGTTCGTTTGCCATGGAGAGCTCCTGGCGTGCCTCCCGTCGGGCCGCGCCTCCGGTTGCCGCGTCGAGGGCGTCGGCCTATATGAAGGGCGTCGTGCGCGGAACTAATGTTCTTTTCGTATTCCGTTGCTAAGGATAGGATAGCAACGAGAAGATTGCTTGCAGGCGCCGGCGGGTTGCAGCGGTTGGCGGGTGAGGAGCGGACAAAGGGCCCCGCTCAAGTATGCCAATTGTATCACCAACAAGAGAGGACTTCAATGATTCTGGCGTCGCCCGCGAGCCGGTTCCGCGCCGTCACGATGCGGTGCTCTGGCGGCGTGCCGGCGGATTTCGCGACGCCGCGTTGCCCGACTCCAGCACGACGCTACCTTAGGTACCGGGGGCACTTCAACGTTGATTTGGGTCTCGAATTTGTCAAAAGTGCGAGGGTGAGCGCGGACACACGGCGCGCGCCGGCTATCTGCGGGCGCGCAGATAACAATACTCTGCGCCACGAACCGCGCAAGGCTATTTTCAACTTCCCTACAATCGTCGTATAATTGAGATGCGCCACTTCTGCGCCGGCGGCCAGCGGGCGCCCATCTCTCGAGCATTGCCACAGAGGGAGCGACACGCGCATTGACCATCGATCCGTTCTACACGACTCTGCCGGTGCTGCTGCTGGCGACGGGGATTGGCTACCTGCTTGGCGCGCTCCCCATCGCCGACAGGGTGAGCCGGCGGCGCGACATCGACATCTTCTCGGCGGGCACCGGGCTGGCCGGCGCGACCAACGTGCGCCGACAGGTGGGCAAAGTTCCCAGCGCCATCGTGGTGCTGGGCGACTTCGGCAAGGGCGTCCTCGCGGTGATTGTGGCAGACCTGCTTGGCGTGGACAAGGGCAGCGTCTGGATTCTGCTGCCGGCGGCGGCGGCCATCATTGGCCACTGGAAGTCGATTTTCACGGGATTTCGCGGTGGAGACGCACTGGTGACGCTGGGCGGCATCATCATCGCCCTGTTCCCCGTAACGGGCTTCATCAGCGTGGCCGTCGCGAGCATTGTCGCCTTCAGCGCGCAAAGGCTGCCATTCTCCTCGCTGCTTAACGTCGTGTTCGGCTACCTGGCGCTTGCCATATTCAACTACTTCGTATTCGACGGTCACACGGCACTCACGCTGGGCATGGGCGGGTTGTGCGCCATGGTGCTGGCCTACGCCATTCGGGGCCACGTGGAGCGGCGGCGCGAGAACGAGTGGGTGGAGTGCGAGGAACAGGGCGGGGCGAACAACCAGACCGAGAGCGGGGGCTGACCAGGCGCTCCGCGCTCGGGCCGCCGGATACGGTGAACTGCGCCTAGCCGCGGGTCGCCATCTCCTCCAGGCAAACGCAGTACGTGGTGCGCACCACGCCAGAGCGCGTGTGGATGTCCCTGTCGACGATGTCCTTGAAGCTTGCCTCGTCTTCGGCCTCGACGACCGCCACCACGTCGTACGGCCCGGACACCCTGCGCACCTCCCTGATCGAGCGCCGCGCCGTCAGGTACTCGACAAGACCAGCCTCTTGCCCTTCGACCATCTCGATTAAGACGTATGACTTGAGCAACGCGAATCTCCTTCGGGGGCGGTTCGCGGACCGTCCCCGGCGGCGGCCGGGCAGGCCGGCTGGCGCCTAGCCTGCGTCCTCAGACGACAACTCCTCTCGCGTAAGCAGCAGCAGGTCGAGCAGGTTGCGGTTCACTATGAACACCGTGCTCCGGATGGGCGTCTTCACGTAGTAGGAGAGGTCGTCGCGCTCGAGGACTCTGATGCGCGTGGTGGGATTGGACGCTCCGCTCCTGGTGACCACCCTCACCGACGCGGTGGGGTTGTCGAACCGCAGCCCCTCGGACTCCTCGGCGGTGGCGAAGCCCTCCGCGAACAGCAGTTCGATCACGCGCAGCACGGAGTCGACCCGCACCAGGTCCGCCGGAACCTCCCCCGTCTCGTCTCCCACCACCCAGTCGGCGCCGGTGAACGTGAGGTCGAACTGGTCATCGGGATACTCGAAGGTCAAAGTCTCGATCTCGGACCTGGGGATGTTCAGTATTACGGGGTCGAGCCATCCGTCGGGCCGCGGGTCGAATATGTCCATCGCCGTAATCGGGCTGGGACAGGGTACGCCGTACACCTCGTCATTGCCGGAGCGCCGCACGTAGCACAGGCCCACCTGGGGGCTCCAGGTGCCAATCAGCAGCTTCTCCTGCTCGAAATCGCCCAGGAAGAAAGACACCACGGTGGCCGTATCGTCGGAGACGCCCATGCGCTTGTGGTTGTTAGGGTTCATGGCGATGAGCTGCGCGATGCTTTCGATGTCGGACACGGCCTGCCAGAACGCATCCAGCTTGGGCTGGAACGCGGGTTGGTTCTGGACCGTCCAGGAGGCACCCTCGCCGCGCCTTTCCAGCGTCGCCTCCAGGCCGTCCTGGGGCGTACTGATTCTCACACTGTCCACCACGTCCTGCGAGATGGGCAGCAGGCCAGACAGCACCACCTCCTGGGGCTCCGACGTCACGACGCGCACGACGAGGCCGGCGACCGCAATCGCGATGAGCACGCCCAGCACTACGACTACCTGCCTGCTATTCATCGCCCCACACCCTCTGGGAGATGTTCCTGCGCCTCACGAACTGGAACAGCCCGATCACAACCAACAGCGCCGGCACGCCGGCGACATTGGCGTACTGCACCACGTTGCGGTGGAGCGTGGAGCTGAATAGAAGCTGGCGCGAGCTGATGACCTTGGAGCGGATGCTCGCCAGGATGTCCTCCTGCGCCAGCCAGTCCACCAGGTTCA
This sequence comes from Dehalococcoidia bacterium, assembly GCA_965217705.1. GTDB lineage: Bacteria > Chloroflexota > Dehalococcoidia > Lucifugimonadales > CATOSD01 > CATOSD01. The sequence goes on from CBDCJA010000002.1 coordinate 1,941,272, forward strand.
GCGCCAAGCCCAAGTTCTCCTGGTACTGGCCCGATACTGAGTCTTCTATCCAGTTGGAGTCGCCCAGCACCACCAGACGCAGTTCGCCGCCCGGTGCAGGGCGCGTGACCGCGACCCCCATCTGCGCTGTGAACAGGTCCCCCTGCGTGACCTGCTGCAGAGCAAGAGAGTTGGGGCTGACGTCCGGGCTGTTTCGGTAGTTCAGGTCAATCGCGCCCGAGTCCGAAGTCTCAAGCAGCAGGATGCGCTCATGGGGCCACTCGGTGAGGAAGCCGACGCTGCTCGCCCAGGGCAGCACCACCGACTCGACGTCGCCCGCGACCTTGGAGTCCACGGTCTTGGCGCGCATCCAGTACGGGAAGGGGATGGCGACGCTTCCGAGCTGCGTTCCGAAAGGGAGCGTCTCGTGGGAGCGCACGTCGAATGCTATGTCGTCCTCGACAATCACGCCGTAGCTCTCCACGAAGTCCGCGAAGCTGTTGCGGTTGGGCAACGCCGTCAGCCTCTGCAGGTCTATGTCCACGGGGTCGAGCAGCAGCATCGCCTTGCCGCCACCGTCCAGGTAGGCGGTAAGGGCCGCGCGTTCGGAGTCCGCGATCCGCTCGGTGGGGCCGGCGACTATCAGCACGTCGGCGCCGCCCAGGTCGAGAGTACCGTCCTCCGAAGGCTGCAACACGGAGACGTCGTATTGCTGGGCCAGCACCGCGCCCAGGGTCTGCACACCGTCGCTGGGCGTCTTCTCGCCGTGGCCCGCCAGGAACCTCACGCTCTTGCGCTGCTGCTTGATCATGGCGAAGGTGAGGCTCGCCACGCGGTATTCGAACCCGTCCACCGTGCCAATGAAGGGCACCACCTCTCGGCGGTCGGCGTAGGTCATCGACATGCCCAGGTAGCCCGTCTTTATCTGCAGCTCGCCCTGGCTCTGGACGTTGAACTGCATCTGCGGCACGCCGGTAAGCTGCGCCTTACGCGCCGCCGCCTCGTCGCCGTCCGGGTACTTGCGCACGATGCGAACCAGCCCACCGGAGGAGGCCGCGAGATCGTCGAGGAAGTCGTTCACGTCCCGCGCCACTACCGCCACGTGAGCGGGCGGCTCCTTGGACTGGAAAAGCTCGATGGTCAGCAGGTCGTCCAGCTCGCCGAGAATTTCCTTGGTCGCGGGACTGAGCGTAAAGAGCTTGTCCTCGGTGAGGTCCAGCCTGCCGCCTATGGTGGAGCCGAACCAGCCCACAAGCAGGCTGAGCACGATGAGGGCGGCAACACCCACCTGCAGGTTGCGGTACTGCGGCGACTGGTGGCTAAGGCTCTTGCCCCGAATCATCAGGTAGGTCGCGCTCAGCATGGTGGAGACCAGGGCAGCGAAGTAGAGCACGTCGCGGAGGTCGATGACTCCGCGCGCGATGCTGTCGAAGTGCGTCGCCGGGCTCAGCGTTTGCAGGGGACCGGACGCCGCGGCAGGCAGGCCGTCGGCCACCTGGTCGAGGCCCACCAGCAGCAGCGCCCCTATGAACAGCAGCCCGAGGATGAACGCTATCACCTGGTTGCGGGTGAGGCTGGAGGTGAACAGGCCCAACGAAACGAACGCCGCCGCCAGGAACAGGCTGCCCACGTACTGCGCGGCCACCGCGCCGAGGTCCACGTCGCCCGCCGTGGACAGGGCGATGGGTATGCCGACGGTGGACAGGATGAGCACGGCGACGAATATGAAGCCGGACAGGAACTTGGCAAGCAGCACGACCCAGCCATGGATGGGCTGGGTCAGCAGAATCTCCAGCGTGCCGTCCCGCTGCTCCTCCGCCAGCAGCCGCATGGTAGAGGCCGGAACGAAGACCATGAGCAGCCAGGGCAGCGCCGTGAAGAGGCTACGTGTGGACGCCTCCGTGGACGTGCCAAACGGCGTGAAGAAGTAGAGGAACGAGACTACCGCGCAGAACACCACGAGCAGGATGTAGCCCGTGGGCTGGTCGAGGTAGCCTCGCAGGTCCTTGCGTATTAGCGCGGTGAGAGAACGCATCCGCCCTTCTCTACGCGTCCTCTGTGTCCCCGCCGCCGTCCTCGGCCGTGAGGGAGTGGAACACGTCTTCGAGGCGGGCCCTGTCCTCGTGCAGCTCCCACAACACCCAGCCGCGGTCCTTGGCCAGGCCGAAGATCTGGGGGCGCAGGTCCTCATCGCCCTCCACGGACACGACGTAGCGCTTGCGGCCTTCCACCGGGGCGAGACGGTCCACGCCGCCCACGTTGGGCAGGCGCTTGAGGCCCGTCTCGACCTCGTTGCCCTCGACCTCCACGTGAATCTGCCGCTGCCCCCTGGCGCGCACCAGCAGGTCCTCTACGGGGCTGTCGGTGACGAGCTTGCCGCGGCTGATCAGCAGAACGCGCTCGCAGGTGGTCTCAACCTCCTGCATCACGTGGGTGCTCAGCAGTACCGTGCGTTCCTGGCCGAGCGAGCGTATCAGGTCGCGAATGGTCAGGCGTTGGTTGGGGTCGAGGCCCTCGGTGGGCTCGTCCATGATGAGGATGGAGGGCCTGTGCAGGATAGCCTGCGCGAGGCCGACGCGCTGGCGGTAGCCCTTGGAAAGCTGGCTGATGGGCCGGTAGAAGACCTCCTGGAGGCCCGTTTCCTCGACGGTGCGGTCGAGGTTCTCGCGCCGCTCGGCGCCAGCCATTCCCCGGAGGTCGGCGACGAAAGAGAGGTATTCCCGCACGAGCAGGTCCCCGTACAGGGGGTTGTTTTCGGGCAGGTAGCCTATGCTCTGCCGCGTAACCCTGTCGTGGGCCAGCGTGTCGACGCCGTCGATCAGTATCGAGCCGCTGTCCTGGGTGTAGAACGAGGTGAGCAGGCGCATGGTGGTGGATTTTCCCGCGCCGTTGGGGCCGAGGAATCCCACCACCTCGCCGCTCGCGATCTTGAAAGTGAGGTTGTCGACCGCGGTGCGCGAGCCGAAGCTCTTGCTCACACCGCCGGCCTCTATGGTGTAGCGGGCATCGCCGTTCGAGCGTTCGTTCTTAGCCAAACCCGAAACTCCCCCTGGAATGGTAGCGCCCGCGGCTAGTCGTCGAACGGGGCGGGCAGTTTCATGGGGTTGAGCTCGGTGATCAGCGACTCGGTGGTCAGCACCATGCCGGCCACGCTGGCGGCGTTTTCCAGGGCCGCCCGGGTGACCTTGGCCGGGTCCACTATGCCCATTTCAAGCATGCCGCCGTACCGCTCGGCCTCGGCGTCGAAGCCGTAGTCTCCGGAACCCTGCTTCACGCCGTGGAGCACAACGCGTCCGCTCACACCGGCGTTGTCGGCTATGAGCACCAGCGGGGCCTCGACGGCCCTAAGCAGGATGGCGGCGCCGGTCGATTCGTCGCCCTCGGCTTGCAGCTTGGGGCCGGCCGCCTGCGCCGCGCGCACCAGGGAGGTGCCGCCGCCCGCGACGATGCCCTCTTCGATGGCCGCGCGGGTGGCCGAGAGCGCGTCCTCGAGCCGCTGGCGCTTCTCGCGCAGCTCGACTTCGGTGTACGCGCCCACCCTGAGCACGGCGACTCCGCCGGCCAGCTTGGCCGCGCGCTCTTCCAGCTTCTCGCGGTCGTAGTCAGACGACGTGTCCTCGGCCTGCGACTTGATCTGGCCGATGCGTGCCGAGATGGCGTCCTTGTCGCCGGCGCCCTCGACGAAGGTCGTGTTGTCCTTGTCTGCCACCACTCTTCGGCAGCGGCCCAAGTCGGCCACTTCAGCCGAGTCGAGCTTACGGCCTATGTCGGCGCTGATGACGTTCGCGCCGAAGAGCACCGCCATGTCTTCCAGTATGGCCTTGCGCCGATCGCCGAAGCCGGGGGCCTTCACCGCCAGGCAGTTAAGCGTGCCGCGCAGCTTGTTCACGACCAGGGTCGCCAGCGCCTCGCCTTCTACGTCCTCGGACACGACGACGAGCGTGCGGCTGATGGCCGTGAGCTTTTCGAGCAGCGGCAGCAGGTCCGCCATGGACGAGATCTTCTCGGTGGTGATGAGCACATAGGGGTTTTCCAGCTCGGCGGTCATCTTGGTGGCGTCGGTGACGAAATAGGGGGAGCTGAAGCCCCTGTCCACCTGCATGCCCTCAACGTACTCGACCTCGTAGCCGACTCCCTTGGACTCCTCGATGGTGATTACACCCTCGCTGCCGACCTCGTCGATCACGTCGGCGAGGATGCCGCCCATCTCCACGTCGTGCGCTGCCAACACGGCCACCTGCTCTATCTGTTCCTTGCCCTCCACGGGCCGGGCCATGGACTCTAACTCGGCCTTCATCACCACGACGGCCTTTTCGATGCCGCGCTTGAGCGCCATAGGATTGGCGCCGGCGGAGATGTTCTTGAAGCCCTCGCGAACGATGCTCTGGGCGAGGATGGTGGAGGTGGTGGTGCCGTCGCCAACGGCGTCGTTGGTCTTGCTCGCCGCCTCCTTGAGAAGCTGGGCGCCCATGTTCTGGAACGGCTGCTTGAGCTCGATTTCCTTGGCGATGGTAACGCCGTCGCTGCACACCTGCGGCGGCCCAAAGTCCTGGTCCAGGATGACGTTGCGGCCACTCGGCCCCAGCGTGATGCCGACGGCCTTAGCGAGAACATCGAACCCTTCCATCAGTTGGCTTCGGGCGTCCTGACTGTACTCTAGCTGCTTTGCCATCTGTGAATCTAGCCCTCCCAGGTCGGTTTGTCTGAGCCGCGGCGGCACCGCCGCTCCAACTGATATTCTACCACAAAGGGACTCTTCAAGGTGATAACGGGCTGCGAGACCGCCGGATCCAGCAGGTGTTCGGGTGGCGCGGCCCGGGCAGGCGAGGAAGGGCCGTTGGCGGCCCGCGGGCGAGGATTTCCGCGAAAGTTGTGCCATTCTGTGCCATTCTGTCTCATTTCGTAGCTGGGAGGTCTGGCTGTACGGGGCGTTTGAGAGACCTGGAGAGGACGGAATTGGGCAGGAAAGTTACATAATGTTGCAGAAATGGGACAGGTCGGCGGGAGGCGCCAGATGCCACGTCGGCGGCTGGCGGCTGGCGGGGTCAGTCCCGTGTCGAAGGGATATTAGCACGGGGGTTCGCGGCTTTCAAGGGGCGCATGACTTCAAAATTATGGTTACCGAAGACTTGGAGGTAACCGTGAATCGGCAGAGCGTGCGAGAGTACGTGGAGCGGCAGAGAAAGCGGTGCCAAAAGGCCAACACGACCGAGAAGGGAATGATACTGGACGAGAACATTGAAATACATTACAATTTCGGTGTAATGCCGGATAGCTCGCTCAGAGTGCTCGGACTGGAATGCACCAGATTGTGGGGCACCGCAGGAAGGACTAGCCGATGGCACGTGATTCATTTTCGCCGCAAGTGATCGTAGACCGCAGTGAGCTACTCTCCTTCTTTGACGAGAAGCCGGAATGGTCACGAAAGCAGGTAACTGCAATAGTCGGAGTAGTTGGCGAAGACCTGAACACGGCTTGCTTTCTGCATTATCTGGCGTCCAAGGGGGCTGAGCCAACCGTCTTGGATGACTCGGTCACCACCGGCAGACAGAAAGGCCCTCGGCTGGACAGATGGATAGACGTGAAATGGCGCGACGGAAGCAGAACCGTGTTTCAAACCGAGATCAAGAATTGGTCCGCTCATGCTATTAGTGGAAAAACTCTGTCAACCTGTGCGTCCCCTGAGGAAGTCAGCAGATACAAGGCAGCGCGTTGGGAACACCGCTGGGACACGGAACGCCACACTCTTAAACGTGTCAGCCATGGTACTGCTACTGCTACCGCTAAGGTGCTGGTCAAGATGAAGGCCCCGTGCGGAGTTGATGAAGAAATCGTGAGGCCGCTGCTTATCTTTTGGGAGGCGCTGGGGCCTCGAGATAAACCAGATGAGCACCTGTTCCGCATCAAGAAACCTACTCGTGATTTCCCCTTCGACCGGCCCGCCAGTTGGGCGGACGCCTCTTACCATGATTCAGAACTCTGGGTGTTCTCGGTGTCCAGCTATCTCCGCGGCCTGGATGTAGACACCATAGAGTTGCACATGCCCATTGCCGCACAGCGTCTCTCGATACTCAGCCAGCTGTTCCGGACGGAACAGGACGCTGCCTCCGCGCCAAGTTGACACCCTGACGGCGCTGCCATTAGCATACGACCCAACCGTTCCGCACCCAGCCGCGCCACCCGCGCGGCGTTGTTAACCCGCATACGACAAGGAGGCTGACCATGGCCGCGATACTGGGCGAAAGAAACTTCAGGTACGAGGCGCTCGCCGAGTGGGAGAAGCTGCCCGACGGCATGACGCTGTTGGAGACGCCGGGGGTGGCAGTGGACTCCAAGGACCAGGTGTACGCCTTCACACGCAATCCCGACAATCCCGTCATCGTGTTCGACCGGGACGGGAACGTCGTGCGGACGTTCGGCCAGGGCATTTTCGGCAAGCGGTCGCACGGCATACTCATCGGACCCGACGACTCGGTGTGGTGCGTAGACGACGGAATCCACACCATCACCAAGTTCTCCCCGGAGGGCGAGCTGCTGCTCACCATAGGCACCACGAACGCGCCCGCGCCCATATGGAGCGGCCAGCCGTTCAACAGGCCCACGCACGCGGGGGTGTCGCCGAACACGGGCGACGTTTTCATCACCGACGGCTACGGCAACTCACGGGTGCACAAGTACACGGCGGACGGCGAACACGTTCTGTCTTGGGGCGAGCCGGGCATCGATGCGGGCCAGTTCATCCGGCCCCACAACGTGGCCGTGGACTCCGACGACCGCGTTTACGTGGCCGACAGGGAGGCCCACCGCGTGCAGGTGTTCGACGCCGACGGCAACTTCATCACGATGTGGAACAACATCCACCGGCCCGACGGCATGACGCTGGGCCCGGACGGCAACATCTACGTCGGCGAGCTTAACGGCATGGGCGGCGTGGACGACGCGCCCGGCCTGGGCCACAGGGTGAGCATTCTGAGCCGGGATGGCGAGCTGCTGGCCCGCTTCGGCGACCCCGACGAGGGCGAGGAGCCGGGCAAGTTCATCGCGCCGCACGGCATCGCCGTCGACTCTCGCGGCGACATCTACGTGGGCGAGGTGGCTTACACGATCCGGGGCAGCCACATGGACCCGCCCCGGTATCCCAAGAGTCTGAAGAAGCTGCGCAAGCTGGACTAGACAACGCAGGGGGCGGTTAGCGTCGCATCAGGCGACAGCGCCGCGGGCGGTTCGCGAACCGCCCCTACGCCTTCGCGCCGGCCAACAGCCTCTCGACGTCCGCGCGGCCCGGCATGGCCGCCTGCGCACCGGGCAGGGTGACGGCGAGCGCCCCCGCCGCAGCGCCGAAACGCACCGCCTCGCGGAGCGTCATGCCCTCGGCGGCGCCCACCGCGAATGCCGCGCCGAAGGCGTCCCCGGCGGCCACGGTGTCAACGACTTCCACGGCGAACGCCGGCACGTGGCCGGATTCGTCCTCCGAGGCGTAGCACACTCCCTGCTCGCCCAGCTTGACCAAGGCGACGGGCGCGCCCATGGCCCGCAGCCGCGCCGCGGCGATACGGGCCGAGACAGGGTCCTCCACCTCGACGCCTGACAGCATCGAGGCCTCGGTCTGGTTGGGCGTCAGCACGTCAGCGGCGGCCTGGATGCCCGGCGGGGCTATCTGGGCGGGCGCGGGATCCCACACCACGCGAACGCCGCGCGCCCGCGCCGCGGCGGCGGCCTCGAGCGTGAGTGGGGGCGGTGTCTCCAGTTGAAGAAGCAGCGCGTCCGCGCCGTCCAGGGCGCGCTCCACGGCGCGCAACTGTGTCTCGTCGCACGCCGCGTTTGCGCCGTAGACCGCCACGATGCGGTTCTCCCGGCGCGCGTCCAGGAGGATCATCGCCACGCCGGAGGCGTTGTCGGGGTCCACGGCCACGCCGCCGACGTCGATGCCCTCCGACCGGAGGCCGTCCAGCAGGGCGGCGCCGAACGCGTCGCCACCGACCCGGCCAACCATGCGCACGTCCGCGCCCAGCCTTGCCGCCGCGACCGCCTGGTTGGCGCCCTTGCCCCCGGGCAGCGTGTAGAAGAGCTCGCCCACAACCGTCTGGCCGGCTTGCGGCATTGTCTCGGCGAGGGCCGTGAGGTCCATGATGATGCTGCCGAACACCACGATGACCGGGCGCTTTCGCGGCGGCGCCGTCATGGCCCCAGCAGCCCCGCGCTCAGCAGATCTTCTATCACCTGGGCCGCGCCGTCCTGCTCTATCGGCGGGGCGACCCTGTCGGCCACGGCGAGCGTCTCGTCCACCGCGCCGTCGATCGCGACGGCCAGTCCGGCCCATTCGAGCATGTGGACGTCGTTGTAGCCGTTGCCGAAAGCGATAGTCTCGTCGGGACGTATGCCAAGTTGACGGCAAAGCCAGCCCAGCGCCTTGTGCTTGCCTGCGCGCGGGTTGAGAATCTCGCAGAAGTGGGGCAGCGACCTGGTGACGTGCAGGCTCGAATCGAAATGGCGGATCAGGCGCGTCTCGAGCTTGCGAATGTCATCCTCGCCGCCCACCACCACCAGCCGCGTGAAGCCCAGATGCGCACTCTCGCGCAGGTCGCCCACGGCGTGGACGACCACGTCGTTGCGTTCGACGTAGCCCTCGATCCACGGCGAATTCTCGGCCACGTACACGTCGCCGCCGTGGTAGGCCATCACGTCCAGGCCCCACCCTTCCAGGGCGTCCAGGGCGTCCGACGTCATGCCCGGGGTCAACGTAACCTGCCACAGCACCTCGCCGGTGGTCGGGTCTGACACCTGGGCGCCCTGGTACGAAACTATCGGCGTCTCGATGCTCAGCTCGGAGGAGGACAGCACGGCGGACTCGAACATCCTGCCGGTCGCCAGCGTCACCAAGGCGCCGCTCGCCCTGGCTCCGGAGATCGCGCGCCGGGTGCGGGGGGACAGCGGGTACTCGGCGCTGCGAATGGTTCCGTCAATGTCCAGGGCTATCAGCTTGTACCCCATTAGGGGCGGTCCTCCTGTATGTGAGTGGGCGCCGCGTTGTAGAATACGCGCGCGGCGCGGGCGGCGGCAAGGTGGAACAGCCCAGGGGCGCATCGCCAGCCGCCCGGTGGACGTGCGATGCCTCGACGATCACAGGGGATGAGTACACCAGTCAATGAACCGCGCCGCTTGAACTCTGGACCCGGGAGCGTGCCATAAAACTTTCGCCTCGCAGAATATTGTGGCTGATAGTGCTGCCGCTGGCGCTGTTCGTGCTCATCATGGCGCTGAGGGCGGCGCCGCCCTCGTGAGCCGGGGCCGCTACCGCAGAAGTTCGAGCAGGCCGCTGTTTATCTCCCTGGCGATTCCCGGGCCGCGGTAGACCATGCCGGTGTAGAGCTGTACGGTCGTGGCGCCCGTGAGCAGGGCGGCGCAGGCGTCCTCGGCAGACGAGATGCCGCCGCAGGCGTTGATGGCGAGGCGCGGGCCGACCTCGGCCCTGACGTCCGCCACCATCCGCAGCGTGTCCCCGAACACCACCCTGCCGCTGACCCCGCCGGACCCCACGGCCAGCCGCGAGTCACGGGCCGGCCAGGTGTTGGCGACGGTGAGCGCATCGACGCCCAAGTGCTCGCACACGACCGCGAGGGCTAACACGCGCTGCCTCGCGCCGTCGTCCTCCGGCCGTCCGGGAGCGTAAGGCGGCAGCTTGACGAATAGGGGCTTGGAGCGGCGCTCGTTTATCCTGTCTAGCAGGTTGGCCAGCGCGTCGGGCTGCTGGAACACGCGCACTCCCTGGGTGTTGGGCGAGCTGACGTTGACTTCGACCGCGTCGCAGTGGGGCTCCACGGCGTGATGGCAAGCCACCACCTCCTCCGGCGTGACGCCGGACACGCTCACAACCACGGGCGCGTCGCCCGTGCGGCCATGGTCGCGCCGCAGCCGGCTGACCGCGTAGTCGACGCCCCAGTTGGGGAAGCCCAGAGCGTTGATGAGGGATTCGTCTTCTTCGTATCGCAGCACACGCGGCGACGGGTTGCCGGGTCGGGGCTGCAGGGTGACAGTGCCGCCGGTGACGTAGCCGAAGCCGAGCGCGGCGAGGGACGGCAACATCTCGCAGTTCTTGTCGTAGCCCGCCGCGACGCCCACGGGGTTGTGCAAGGGCAGGCCCGCCAACTCCGTACGCAGCGCCGGGTCGCGCACGCTCAGCAGCGGCGCCAGCCCCTGCCACAGCCAATGCTGCCTGAGGGCCGCCGCGCTCACGCCGTGGGCCGTTTCCGCGTCAACGCGAAAGAACAGCCCCCTGGCGAGCGCCCTGAACGCATTGGGGTTGAGGATTAGCAAGTTTGGGGTTGCCTCCGTGGCAGCGCCGGCCTGTGTGTGGCGCTAGGGAAGGCGCGGCGCTCCGGCGTCCGGCTCGACCTGGAAGGCGTTCAGCGCGCAGGCCAACATACCATAGTAGCCCATGGTGGCCGTCAACTCGGTCACGCCCTGGTCTCCTAAGCGGGCCTTGGCCGCCTCGAAGGTGGCGTCGGAAACGCGCTTCGACCGGAACAACTCACGCGCGTAGGACACTATCACCGCCTCGTCGTCGGTCAGCGCGTCGAGCGGGCCGCGCTGCGCCACCACCTCGACCGCCTCGGGGCGAACGCCGGACTCCAGCGCCAGACCCCTGTGCGCCGACCATTCGTAGTCACAGTCGAATTCCCGCGACGTGGAGATGATGGCCAGCTCCCGGTCCGCGGGGCCGAGCGTGGACTCGAAGCGAATGTAGGCGCCAAGGTGCGCGGCGCGTCCGGCCACCTCGGGCGAGTTGAGCAGCACCGAGAATGGGCCGCTGATCTGGCCCCGGCTGGAGGCTATCGAGTCTACGACGGACGCCTTGTCCGCCGGGACCTGGTCCTTGCTGGTGATGATTGGCACGCGGCTCATTTCAATTCTCCTGCGTATCTGTCTTGAGTGGGGAGCTTCCCCCGCGGCCTGGTTACACGCCTTCCGGTATCACCGGCAGCAGGACGTGGGACGGCCGCTCTTCGTCGTGATAGATCGTCTGGGTGGCTATCTGAGTCTCGCTGTCCTTGCCGAACGGGTGGCCGGTGTTGGGGTTTCGGTCGAACTGGGGGAAGTTGCTACTGGATATCTCGACGCCTATGCGATGCCCAGCCATGAAACAGTTGCTGGTGGACCAGAGGTCGATGGTGAACTTGTACACCTCGCCCGGTGTCAAAAGCTCGGGCTTCTCCCACGAATCGCGGTAGCGCGCGCGTATGATGCCCTGCGCCACGTTGATGGACTTCCCGCCGGGGTGGACGTCGACGAGCTTGGCCGTGAAGTCGGTGTCGGGCGCGCTCGACGAGGCGTACAGCACTACGGAGACCGGCCCCGTCACCTCCACGTCCTCCTCGAGCGGGTCGGATGTGTACACCAGCACGTCGGGGCGCCACTCGGCCTGCTGCTGGTCGCGCGGCCCCATCGACACGGGCGTAACGTCCTCGGAGCAGCAGGTGCTGCCGCCTATGGTCATAACCGGGTGCTGCGGATCGTACTTGAAGCTGTCTAGAGGCTCGTCCTGCGGCGCGTCGACGCTCAGGCCGCCGTCGCCGAACGAGGAGTTCGCGTTGCCGCCGCCGTGCAGGTAGTAGGGAGTGTACTGCGTTCCGGGAATGGGCCAGTCGGCGGAACGGCGCCAACTGTTCCTGCCCATCACGAATACGTTAACGGGCGGCTCGTCGGCAATGCCGTTCCGTATGCCCTTGAGCCAGTAGTCGAACCACCTGACGTGCTCGCGCCTCAGGTCCACCTTCACTTCTTCGCCGAAATCTACCTCGCCGGTGACCATGTTCGCGCCCTTGTTTCCGCAGTTGTGAATCCAGGGGCCGATGGCGATTCGCTGGTTGCCCTTGCCGGGGGGACGGCCACTCTTGTTGACGCCCATGAAGTTGTTCAGCGTGGACTGGAGGAATACGTCGTACCAGCCGCCTATGCCGTAAGCGGGCACCGACACGTCGGTGTAGCGCTCCTCCACAGGATGGAGATCGCGCCAGTAGTCGCCGTAGCTGGGGTTTTCGATCCAGTCCTTCCAGAGCTCGGAGTGGCGCCCCGCCGCCTCGTCCATCGTGATTAGCGGCAAGTGCCAGTGCAGCGTGGTCAGGTGGTTGTTCTCGGGCATCCAGAGGTACTGCACCTGGTTGGTGCGGGTGTGCATCTGGATTGCGCCCCAGCGCAGGTTGAAGGCGAGCTGGAACGCTCCGCCGGTGTACACCCAGTTGTGGTAGAAGTTGGAATATCCCACCTGCGGCACCATCGCCTTCAGGTATTGGCTGCGCAGCGGGGCCGCCTGCCACTGCACCATCGCAACGTAGGAGCCGCCGGCGGTGCCCACGTTGCCGTCGCACCAGGGCTGCGCGCCTATCCACTCCTGGGTGTCGTAGCCGTCCTGCGCCTCGTGGACGAAGGGGTACCACTCGCCCTCGGAGTCCCACCGGCCGCGCACGTCCTGCGCAACGGCGGCGTAGCCGCGCGAGGCGAAGTAGATGCAGTCCAGCACCACGCCCTCGGCGTTGTTATTGTAGGGCGTGCGGATGAGGATGGCCGGAAACGGCCCTTCGGCATTGGGCAGGTAGACGTCGGTCGAGAGGCACACGCCATCGCGCATAGGCACGTTGAGGCCGTACATCATCCTGACTTCATGGGCCGGCTGGGAGATTTCGACGTTCTCTACGACCATAGCCAGGTCACCTCCTTAGCTTCGCGGATGGGCGCGTTCAGCCCTCGCGTTGGGTGTAAATGTAACACACAGGCGCGGCGTAGTGGGAAGACGAAAGGGAGACAGATTTGCCGACGCCTAGCCGGGAGCCGCGCCCCTGTAAGGGACGCTGTCCAGGAACGCCTGGCCGAAGCCGCCCACCGGCTTGATGCTGTTGCACAGGCGCTCCAGTTCTTCGGTCCGCTCGCGCGCCTCGTCCTCGTCGTCCACCTCGTCGCCGTAGAGCAGGTCGTAGGCCGCCCCGGGGTGGAGGACCGGAGCGTTGCGCCCGATGATTTCGAGATACCTTCTGTGAAGGCGCCTCACGGCCTCGTCCTCGTCGACGGCGGCGTGAATGGGCACGTAGAGGTCCTGCGGGATGAGGACCACCGCGCCGGTGGAGGCGTTGTGGGCGTAGGCGAAGCAGCGGCCGAAGTTGAGGGTGTAGAGCAGCTTTTGAATCATCTGGTGTGTCACGCCCAGGTTGCGGTCTTCGGCGTGGTACTCCAGGTTTTGGCGTATGGCGTCGAAGTGTATGCCATTGGGCTTCCGCTCGTCGAAGTAGCTCCAGACGAGTCTGATGAACTCTTCGCGTATCCGCCACTGCAGCAGGGGGATTCTCTGGTTCTGGAGGATCGCCCGATAGCTGGCGGTGATGGACGCCTCCGTCGAAAAGTCGTACCTGCGCGAGACCGCCTGGGGCCTCAGGATGGTGGGCGCGGACGGCGTAGTGCCCACGGTCAGCGTGAAGTCCGAGCCGGGGTTCTCCGTCAGCCGGACGTATCCGGCCGACTCCGCGCTCAGGGCCAGCTCCTTCATGGTCTGCCTGTAGCGCGCTATGTCGAACGCGGGGGAGAGCTGCCTCATCATCGCGTTGACGGACGCTCCGGTGGCCACTCTACCCTCGCGGCTCAGCGCCTCGACGGCCCGCCGCATGAGCGCGTGCGCCTCGACGGGGTCTGGCAGCGGCATGGGTTCGGTCGCCTCTCCAAGGGCTCCGTCGGGCGGCGGCACAAGGTCGTCGTAGAACACGAACGAATCGCAGGCCTCCACGAGCACCTTGCTGACGCCGGCTTCCACGCCCATGCCCATGACGAAAACGCCGTAACGCTTGAGTTTCTGCACCAGGGGCACGTAGTCCCGGTCTCCGCCGACAATTACCATGGTTTCGGGGCGGACCGGCGAAAACACCATTTCGAGCGCGTCGACGGTTAGCTGGATATCCGCGGTGTTCTTGTGCTCCCTGCTGGCGTTGGAAGTGGAGAGCTGCACCAGCTCGATAGCGTTGGCCCGGAAGTCGCCGAGAACCGGCCTCAAGAAGTTCGCCGTCCAGTCCGCGTAGGCCTTCGACGACATAACGGTGCCCTGCTGCCGCGCGCGGTCGATGATAAGGGATAGTTCGAAAGGCAGGCCGGAGTTCTGGGCCAGTATCAATATGTTGTCTACGTCTATAAAGAGAGCCACGCGCCTGATGGGCGCCTGCGTGCCTGTTTCCATCATGGGGTGTCTCACCTCCTTGGTTATGGTCGAAAAGAGCTTTCGTGTCCCGTGAGCCGTGGCTCCATTGTACCAAGCGAAACGAGTCCGTGTAGCGCCCGCCAAGTCCCGAATAGTCTTGACACTCCCGCTTGACGTGTGATAATTTTCACGCGGCGGCTGGCGGGGAGCGGATTCCAGCTTTGGGTTAGGAACTGTACTAAATGGATCCAGCGGCGTTAGGGCCTTCCGAGTGGAGTGAGATAAGCAAGCTGCTTATCAACCTGTGGCTCGTGGTGCTGTTCGTAGTGATTTTCGCTACCAACATGCTGCTCGGCCACGGCTTCATACCCTCTCTGGTGGCCTCAGGCGACGTTCCCTCGACCGTGCAGAGGGTCCGGCCGGTCTTCTACGCCTTCGCGATCGCATCATTTTGCACCGCCATTTATTTCCTCGTACAGGTCATCGACTACGCCGGCGTGCTCAGACGCATCTACGAGTCCTACTGGATCTAACCGGCGGGTTGGGCCACAAAATGTGAGGTTGACCTGATTTGATTCCGGGTGACTTTCAAGTCAGCAAGCCCCCCCTGAAGAAGCTGTTGGGGTTTGGGCTGCTTGGCCTCGTGGGGCTGGGTGCACTGGTCGTCGCCGTTCTGGTGGGGATATTCGTTATCTCGGCCTGGTTCGGCAGGCCGGTCATATTCGGCTACAACGAGGGGCCGGACCAGCCGATCGCCTTCCCGCATACAACACACGTCCAGGACCTGGGTATGGACTGCACCTTCTGCCACCGCAACGCAACCAAGGACGCGGCGGCCACCGTTCCGGCCACCGGCCTGTGCCTCACGTGCCACATGACAATGGGCGACGGCCTGGCCGAGGTGGAGAAACTGAGGGAGTACGGCGCGCGCGGCGAACCCGTGAACTGGGTGCGCGTGCACAGGCTGCCCGACCACGTGCAGTTCGTTCACGAGGCCCACATCAGGTTCTTCACCGCACGCGACAACGTGTCGGCATCCGAGGTGTGCTCCACGTGCCACGGCGACGTGGGGAGCATGGAGAAGGTGAGGCAGGTGCGCTCGCTGAAGATGGGCGACTGCGTGGACTGCCACCGAGAATACGAAGCCCCAACCGACTGCACCACGTGCCACTATTAGAGGCTGATTTAAAGCATGGCGCTTACAAGACGACAATTCCTAACGCTCGCCGGAGGCTCGGCGACAGGCGCGATAATCTTCGCGGCCTGTGGCGTCCCCGAGCAGGAGCAGTACGTACAGGGCCCGTTGCAGATGCCGGAAGACATGGTGTCGGGCCTTTCCAACTGGTACGCCACGCTCTGCCGCAGCTGCCCCACCAGCGAGGGGCTCGTGGTGCGCGTGATGGAGGGCCGGGCCAAGAAGATCGAGGGCAACGTCGACTACCCGATCAACCGCGGCAAGCACAGCGCACGCTGCGAGGCGGGCCTGCAGGCGCTCTACCACCCCGACCGCATACGCGGGCCGCTGGTACGCACCGGCGAGCGCGGATCGGGCCAGTACGAGGAGATAAGCTGGACCGACGCCATTGGCCGCCTCACCTATCAGCTCGATAACCAGCGCGCCGCCCGCAACCAGAAGTCCGTGGTACTCATAACCGAGCCGACGGGCGCCCACGTAGGCAACGTGGTCGATCGCTTCATGGCGCGCTACCGTGGCCGGCACATGACCTACGAGGTGCTCGAGCAGACCAACCTTCGCAGGGCCATCAAGCAGGTGTTCAACGAGGACCGCCTGCCCGACTTCGACATCGACAACTCGGGCTACGTGCTGTCGTTCGGCTCCGACTTCCTGAACACGTGGGTCTCCCCCGTGCGCTACGCGCGGGGCTACGGCCACTTCAGGCAGGGCGAGCGCGAGCGAGGCACGCTCGTACAGGTGGAGTCGCGGTTTTCGATGACGGCCGCCAACGCCGACGAGTGGCTTTTCGTGCGCCCCGGCCAGGAGGGCCTGCTCGCGCTGAGCATGGCGCACGTGATCGTCGCCGATGGCCTGGCCGCACCGGGCTCCGTCGAGGAGCTGACGGGCGGCGACCCTGGAATGCTGGACCAGTTCGCCCCAGAGCTGGTAGAGGCGCGGACGGGTGTGCCCGCCGTGAAGGTGCGCAGAATCGCTCACGACTTCGCGGCCGCCGGCAACGGGCTTGCCATCGGCGGCGGCAGCGCGGCGGCGCACTCCAACGGGCTGTTCAATCTCACGGCGATCTACTCGCTGAACCATCTCGTCGGCAGTTTCGGCCGCGACGGCGGCGTCATCCCCAACCCTGCCCCGCCCATCGAGGGCCTCGCGGCCACGCCCGAGGCCGCAACGTTCGATGACTGGCAGGAGCTGATCGCCGAGATGAAGCAGGGCGACGTGCAGGTGCTGATGGTCAAGGGTGCCAACCCCATGTACGGCCTGCCGAACGCCTCCGGATTCAGGGACGCCAGCTACGACGTGCCCTTTATCTTCAGCTTCTCGGGATTCATGGACGACACCACCGCGATGGCCGACCTGATTTTGCCGGAGCACAACTACCTGGAAGACTGGGGCAGCGACGTTCCCACGGCGGGGCCGGGCTACGAGATGATAGGCTTCCAGCAGCCGGTGGTGCGCCCCTTCTTCGAGGGCCGGGGCGAGCACCTGGGCACACGCAACTTCGCCGACATCCTGATGACGATAGCCCAGGGCCTGGAGCTGGACCTGGAGCTTGGGGCGGACACGTTCAGGGACATCCTGCGGGAGGGCGCCCAGCAGTTGTTCGATCTCAACCGCGGCTCCGTTCAGGCGAGCGGCTTCGCCGAATTCTGGCACGGCGTGCTTCAGCGGGGCGGCTGGTGGGACGTCAGCGCAAGGGCGCAGCCCGCGCTGGCGGAACTGCCCGCGCTTCCCGCGCCCGAGGAGCCGGTCTTCGACACGGACGACCGATTCCAGTTCAACCTCATCCCGTTCGCCTCGACTTCGCTGGGCGAGGGTCCCGGCGCGTACCTGCCCTGGCTGCAGGCTACGCCCGACCCGGTCACCACGGCCACATGGCAGACGTGGGTGGAGATAAACCTGGAGATCGCGAGGGACATGGACATATCCGAGGGCGACGTCGTGCGGGTAACTTCCGGTAACGGCTCGCTCGAAGCGCTGGCCTATCCGCACCCGGGCGTGTCGCCCGACGTGGTGTCGATACCGATAGGCCAGGGACACACGGCAGGCGGACGATACGCCGAGGGGCGTGGAGCGAACGTGCTCTCGATTCTCTCGCCGTCGGTGAAGGACAGCGAGACGGGCGCGCTCGCGTGGGCCGCGACCCGCGTAAACATCGAAAAGACGGGTGAGTGGATCAGGCTGCCCAAGTTCGAGAACACCGTGCCATCCAGGCCGGAGGACGAGCACCGGGAGGTCATCCAGATAACCCGATTCGACAGCTAGGGGCTAGACAAAGCAAACACATAGGGATTTTTTTCAAAGTCCCTTCCCCTTGATGGGGGAAGGCTAGGATGGGGGTGAGCCGCGGCGACACGTTCACCCTCACCTCAATCCTCTCCCATCGAGGGAGAGGAGCACAACAGGAAGTGGTCTTAGGTAAAGAAGGGTAAAGCATATGGCAAACCCAAGCTGGGGTATGGTAATAGACGTGGACAAGTGCACAGGGTGCCAGGCCTGCGTCGTGGCGTGTCAGTCCGAGAACAACATCCCCATAAACGAGGAGGGCCACTTCAACCAGAGGCGCGCGATAGAGTGGATCCGGATCGAGCGCTACTGGGAGGGCGAGTTCCCGGACGTGAAGGCCAGGTTCATCCCCGTGCTCTGCCAGCACTGCGGGGATGCCCCGTGCGAGCCTGTTTGCCCGGTGTTCGCCACCTACCACAACCCGGAGGGGCTCAACGTGCAGGTGTACAACCGCTGCGTGGGCACCCGCTTTTGCTCCAACAACTGCCCGTACCACGCTCGCTTCTTCAACTTCTGGGAGCCGGCCTGGCCCGATTCGCTGAAAAACCAGCTCAACCCGGACGTCACGGTGCGAAGCCGGGGCATAATGGAGAAGTGCACCTTCTGCATACAGCGCATACAGCGCTCCAAGCGTGAGTCCGCGCGCGACGGCGAGGAGCTCGAGGACGGCTCCCGGGCCCTCAACCCCGCCTGCGTCAACGCCTGCCCCACCGACACGCTGTTTTTCGGCGACTTCAACGACCCGGACAGCAAGGTGTCGCGGATGCGTGACAAGGAGATGGGCGATGAGGGCCGCGGCTATCACATGCTCGAGGCCCTCGGCACCCATCCCAGCGTCATCTATCTGAAGAAGGTCGACAAGCAAGCCGAGGAAGTCGCGCATGGCTAACGCCAACGGCAACGGGCCGCACGGCGGCCACGGAGTGCCCAGCACGGCCGCGGAGGTGTCCGCCGACCTGCTGGCGAGGCACGAGCGCACCAGCGACCTGTTCTGGCGCGTAACGGCGTTGCTTGGGATCCTGTTCGTGCTCGGCATCATCGGGTTCGTGATGCGGCTGATGGACGGCGTCAGCGACAAGGCCGTGTGGGGCTACTACGCGGCGATGTTCGCCTTCATCCTCACGACCGCGCAGGCGGCGCCCATGGCCGCCATCGCGCCCCGCATCGCCAAGGCGCACTGGCGGCGGCCATTCTCGCGCGCCGCCGAGTTGTGGTCGCTGGTGGGGCTGTTCAACCTTTTGCTCTTCATCCCCATGCTTTGGCTGCTACCGAGCCTGGAAGACGGTCGCCGCTCGCTGTGGTTCTTCCACCCGGGCGAGGTGCCCGGCTATTCCCCGCATATCTGGGCGACCGTAGCCCTGCTTGGGCTGGTGGCCGTGGGCGTGGCGCTGGTCTGGGTGTCGGCGCTGCCCGACCTGGCGCTGATCCGGGACAACTCCAGCGGCTGGCGGCGGCGGCTGGCGGGCAGGCTCGCGGGCCGCTGGATAGGCACGTCCGAGCAGTGGAACATCCAATACCACCGCATAGGCATCCTCGGCGCGTTCTACTTCATGATGCTGGTGTTCGTTCACTTCCTGATAACGGTGGACTTCGCCATGGCGCTGGTGCCGGGCTGGATCGACGCGCTGTACCCCGCCACTCACGCCGCGAACGCGCTGCAGGCGGGGACGGCGACGATGGTGCTGACGATGTTCGTGCTGCGCCAGTGGGGCGGCTACAAGGAGTACTTCACGCTCGACCAGTTCTGGGGGCTGGGCAAGCTCATGTTCGCGCTCTCGCTGCTGTGGTTCTGGTTCTGGTTCTCGAGCTTCATCATTCTCTGGTACGGAAAGAAGCCGAGCGAGCAGGCGGTGCTCCAGCTCATCATGGTGGGGCCATACCTGCCCTCGTTCTACGCCGCGTTCATCCTGAGCTTCCTCGTACCGCTGTTCACGATGATATGGAACCCGTTGCGCAAGAGCATATGGGGGCCTACGATAATCTCGGTGTCTGTGCTCGCGGGCGCGTTCTTCGACCGCGTGCGCGTGTTCGTCTCGGCCTACACGGTGCCGGGAATCGGGGACTCGCACGTCGACAAGCACGCGATGGAGCTGGACGTGGTGAAGGCGCTGCCGGCAAACATACCCGACGCCGCCGACATATTCATCATAGTGGGTGCAATCGCGGGCTCGCTGCTGGTCTTCATGCTCGCGACCAGGGTGTTCCCTGTCGTAAACGTCTGGGAGCAGCGGGAGCTGCTGCTGTACAGGTTCCACAAGCCGTTCTACCGGACGGAAGTTCAGATACTGGGCAAGCGCGACTGAGGCCCAATCGCCCCCGCCGCGACGCGCGGCGCCATAGGGCGAGACCGAGGGGGAGGTCCCCAGAGAAGCAATGCAGGAACACGTTCAACTAACGCAGAAGCAAATCAACGAGGATCTGCTCAACCCCGTTCTGAGAACGCCTGGGTGGTGGCTCCCGTCGGTGTTGTTTCTGCTGCTCGTCTTCATAACTGCCGCGGGCGCGTTCGGCTACATGCTCAACAAGGGCGTTGGCGTAACCGGCTTGAGCCGGCCGGTCATGTGGGGCTTCTTCATGACCAACTTCGTCTTCTGGATCGGCATCAGCCACGCCGGCATCATGATCTCCGCCATACTGCGCCTGACGCAGGCGGAGTGGCGCAGGCCGATAACGCGCGCGGCCGAGGTGATGACGGTGTTCTCGCTCACCGCCGCGCTCATGGCCGCGCCGCTGGTGCACGTGGGCCGGCCCTGGCGCGCCGCGCTGTGGGTGTTCCCCTACGACTTCGCGAGGGGAGTCTGGATCAACATACGCTCGCCGTTCATATGGGACCCGAGCGCGGTGATGACCTACCTGACGGCAAGCTCGCTGTTCGTGTTCGTGGCGTTGCTGCCCGACCTCGCGATTGTGAGGGACCGAGCCATCAATCCGTGGGTCAAGCGAATTTACTCGTTCCTGTGTCTGGGCTGGCGCGGAACGCCCCGGCAGTGGAAGATGCAGACCGTGGCCGGCATACTGCTGTCGGCGCTGGTGCTGCCCGTGTTCGTCTCGGTGCACAGCATAGTCTCCTGGGACTTCGCGGTGCAGATCGGAGTTGACGGCTGGCACTCGACCATCTTCGCGCCCTACTTCATCATCGGGGCGATCCACTCCGGCGTGTCGGCAGTGGCGATGCTCATGGCGCTGATGGTGTGGCTGTACAAGGTGGGCGACTACATACGCCCCGACCACTTCGACTCGATCGGCCGCCTGCTGATCATCGTGGCGACAACGTGGTTCTTCTTCTTCTTCCTGGAGTGGGTCTTCGCGTTGTACACGCTGGAAAGCCCGGAGATAGTGCTGCGCGAGCTGCAGGTGTTCCAGCCGCCCTACATGTGGCTGTTCCTACTGTTCCTGCTGACCGCCTACTTCATACCGGTGCCCATGTGGCTGTTCCGGAGCGTGCGGCGCAGTCCCGCGCTGATGTTCTTCACCACGGTGGTGGTCAACGTGGGCATGTGGCTGGAGCGCTTCCTGATCATCATCCCAGGCGTGGCGAGAAAGACACCTATGGAGTTCAACTGGGGCACCTATCACCCCAGCTTAGTGGAGATTCTCATGGTGGCGGGCACGTTCGCGTGGGTCGCGCTGGGAATGCTCGTGTTCGCCAAGGTGTTCCCGATCATACCGCTGTTCGACATCAAAGAGGGCATGGTGTTCAGGGACGAAATCAAGATTGGCAGGCGCACGGTCGCCGCCAGCATCCGAGAGTGAGGCCCCCATGGCATTGCGAAGCATCATAGGGATGTACACGGACGAGAACGTGGTCGCCGACACGATGGACACGCTCAAGTCGGAGGGCTACACCCAGACCGAGTACGAGGTGCTCACGGGCACGCCGTACCCGGAAGGCACGTTCGGCGAGGCCGAGCCCGTCCACAAGCTGTTCAGGTGGCCGCTGATCGGCGCTGCCTGCGGCTTCATCGTCGGCCTGATGCTGACCGCCGGAACGCAGATAGCCTACCCGCTGGTGACCGGCGGCAAGCCGGTGCTGGGCATACCTCCCATGGCGATAATCATGTACGAAGGCACCATGCTGGGAGCGATCCTCTTCACCATCGTGGGCATAGTCTTCGAGTCGAGGCTGCCGAGGCTGTTCATGGGGGCGTACGACACGCGGGTCACCGAGGGTTACATCGGAATCACCGTGACGGTGGACGAGGCGCGCATCGGGGCGGCCGAGGAACTGCTGAAGGACGCCGGCGCCGAGGACATCAAGCGCGGCTGGGAGAGCAACTGACCTGATGGCCGCTTACCAAAAGGGCGCACGCGGGCACGAGGGCGCGGGCCGCTTCGGAAGGCGGGCCCGTATCGTCGCGCTGGCCGCACTGGCCGCACTGACGCTGGCCGCGCTGGGCTGCTACAACAACAACACCGGCGAGACCAAGATAGGCGAGTCGATCAACTTCACGCTGCCCGCCTTCCCCGAGACGGGTACCCACGCCGTGCAGGTGTTCACCGAAATGCACTACCAGCCCTCCTACGAGGAGCAGGAGATTCCCAGGCTGCTGCCGCCGCCCGATTCGGTGCCGGTGACAGGCCGGGAGATTCGCTACGGGTCGATCGAAGAGTACCAGGCGCTGGACGTCCCCGAGGCGTCCGCGCAGTCGTACGACGACGCACACGCACAGGATCTGTACAACGTCAACTGCGCCGTGTGCCACGGCGCTACGCTGGCGGGCGACGGCGCCGCCACAACGCTCACGGGCGCCGACGGCGACCTGGCGTGGGACAAGGAGCCCTACCCGGCCAACCTGCACGACGTCACGACCGTGGAGTCCTCGGACGGCGAGCTTTTCGCGTTCATATCGCTGGGCGGCAGGCAGGGCCTGTCGGCTCGGTTGAGAGACCGGGAGACGACCTCGCCGATGCCGGAGTTCATGAAGCTGCTGTCTGAAGGCGAGCGGTGGACCCTGGTGCAGTTCCTGAGGGCCCAAATCGGCGGTCCCTAGCGGCGACCCACTACGGCGCGACGGCTATCACCCCCTACCGCCGGGCGAGGTTGAGACCCGTCGCTATGGGCCGAATGTGTCCGACAACTTCTGCAGGGCGTCTTCCGTAGCCGCGTCAGCTCTCCACTTGAGGTCGTAGATGAGTCCGTCTCCATAAGACTCTACAGGCCACAGAGCGAATATGGCCGCAACCGCGAGTGCAGCCGCGATTGCCAGCAACAGCACCCTCTTCCTTCGAGAGCCTCTGCGATCGGACCTGAGCCACGCATCGAATTTCTCTTGCGAATAGGGCAGGTCGTGCTCTTGGCGAATCTCGGCGCATTCGGCACAGGCGCAACCCGAGGGGTGGAGTTGGGCGTCCCCGCGATGTTGTGGATGTTGTGTCCGCAGGATATCCTCGACGTAAGCCGTGTAGAACGCCACTTCCCTATCGGAAAGGTAGCTGTCGTGCCTGGGGGCAACCGTGCGGCGGCTCTTCAGCTCTTCCTCAGAGCAGGCCAGGAGAATTGCGCGAGCCAGATTCCCCTTGACCATCGCATCGTGGCTTCCTCCCCTGTCGGGGTGATTGTGGAGGACGTAGGCTCGATAGTGGGCGTCTACAGCCGCAAAATCCGTGGGTCGGCTGAGTCCGAGCAGCGCCAGCGCTGCTGTGACGGACATCGAATCGCCTGCTGGCATATCTCAACCCACCTGACTACATTCTGGGGATCGGGGTCGATCAGGCGCCTGGCGCGGGCTGATGGCCTTCTCGGAAGGCCTAGTGGCTGGGCGGGGCGTACACCCACACGAGCGACGCCACGCGATAGCTGAACACTATCTCGTTGCCGTCGCACTCCAGCGAGATGACGCCACGTGAAGTGGACACCTCCCCCACGACGATCTCCTGACCGGGCACCAGCCCGTTTTCGACGAAGTACTCGAGGAGCGACTGGTCGTCTTCGGGGACGCGGTCTATGACCAGCCGCTGGCCGGCCTTGGACCTGTCGAGCGTGATAGCGCGCTTGGGCGCGACGTAGCCGCTGCCCGGTATGGGGTGCCCGAACGGGCAGGTGGTGGGGCCGCCGAGCCGGTCGAAGATCTTCCTCTCCAGCTCGTCGGAAATGGCGTGCTCGAGGCGGTGCGCCTCGACGTGCGCTTTCTGGATCTCCAGCCCAAGCAGGTCGACGACCATGCGCTCGGCGAGCCTGTGGCGCCGCACGATTCCCTCCGCGAAGCGCTGGCCCTCACGGGTGAGGACCACATACTTGTTGGAGGTCTTGCGAACCAGCCCCTCGCGCACCATTCGGCGGACCATGCCGACGACGGAGGGCAGCGACGTGCCCATGCCCTCGCCCACCGGCAGCGTCTTGAGATGCGCGGCAAGCTGTGAGGACGTGACGCGGACGCCCTGCTCGTCCAGCCGGTAGATGGACAGCAGATAGT
The DNA here is from genome assembly GCA_965217705.1 of Dehalococcoidia bacterium. GTDB lineage: Bacteria > Chloroflexota > Dehalococcoidia > Lucifugimonadales > CATOSD01 > CATOSD01. The sequence continues at coordinate 1,965,315 of CBDCJA010000002.1, forward strand.
TTTCGGTGGCCATCGACAGGCGCTGCCCGTCGCTCTTCGCGGCGGGGCCGTTGCGCTTGGCGGACGTGGTCATGGCAAAGCCGGCACATGCGCGGCCAACCCTGGCGGGCCGGCTAGCGCTTGGTGTACTGCTGGGCCTTGCGAGCGCGCTTGAGGCCGTACTTCTTGCGCTCCTTCTCCCGCGCGTCGCGCGTGAGGAAGCCCGCCCTCTTGAGCGGTCGCCTGAGGTTCGGGTCGGCGACCGTGAGTGCCCGGGATATGCCGTGGCGCATGGCGCCGGCCTGGCTGACGACGCCGCCGCCCACCACCTTCGCCACCACGCGGAACTGGGGGCGCGTGCCGGTAACCTCGAAGGGCTGGGTGACCAGGCGCTGCCAGGAGTTCCAGGGGAACACCTCTTCCATCGGCTTGCCGTTCACCAGGATCGGCCCGGGCTCCATGTACACCCGGACGCGCGCCACGGCAGACTTTCGCCTGCCGGTGCCGTAGTAGTAGTGCATCTGCTCGTTCAACTAGGCCTCCTTCGCCGCACGGCCGGCCCCTACCTGCGCCTCGTGCGGGTGCTGCTCGCCGGCGTACAGCTTCAGCCGGCCAAGCATTCGGCGCCCCAGCGCGTTCTTGGGAAGCATCCCCTTCACAGACTGCTTTATCACCCTGGTGGGCGAGTTCTGGAGCATCTGCGACAGGTTGCGCTCCTTCAGTCCTCCGTGGTATCCGCTGTGGCGGTAGTATTTTTTCTGTTCGAGCTTCCTGCCCGTGACCTGTACCTTCTCGGCGTTGACAACGACGACGTAGTCGCCCGTGTTCAGGTGCGGCACGTAGATGGGCTTGTGCTTGCCCTGGAGCAGGGTGGCTATCTCCGAAGACAGCCTGCCCAGCGTCTTGTCCTTCGCGTCGATCACGTGCCACTCCGGGTTCAGGTCGGCGGCGCGGGTCTGGTGTGTCTTGCCACTTGTTGCCATTTCGTCTTGCGACCCTTTCACACAGTTTTAGTTTCGCGACCTCGGGTGAGGCCGCTTGCCTGGGCCGGCTCCGCCGGCGGCGGAAAGTCGGCGTACTCTACCCGCATCAGGCACAGCCCGTGCGGGGGAAGGGAGGGCGCGCCGCCGCATCCTCTCTTCCCGTCCAGAAGCTTGGCGAAGCCCTCCAACGGGATCTTGCCACGCCCCACCTCGACCAGCGCGCCGGCCATTCGCCTCACCTGGTGGGGCAGGAAGGCGTTGGCCGAAACGTCGAACGTTATCAGCCGGCACTCCCGGCGCACTTCCGCATCGTACACACGGCGGACGGTGCTCGCTCGCCCGTCGGCCAACGGCCCCGAGAACCTGGCGAAGTCGTGCTCGCCGACGAGCAGGGCCGCCGCATCGCGCATACGGTCCACGTCCAGGTGGTGCCCGAGTAGGCAGGCGCGCCACCTGAGCAGCGGAGACCTCACCCTGTCGTTGAGCACCGTGTACCTGTAGGTACGGACCAGGGCGCGGCGGCGGGGGTCGAAGTCCGGACCCACTGGGTGGGCCTCCCTCACCGCGACGTCGGCCGGCAGGTGGTGGTTGAGCGCGTCGACGACCGTGTTCGGCGGAAGCGTCGAGCTCGTGTCGAACGTCACCACCTGCCCTACGGCGTGGACGCCGGCGTCGGTGCGGCCGGCCGCCTTCACTCTCACCCGTTCGCCGGTTAGTTTGTGTATCGCCTCCTCAAGCGCCCCCTGCACGGTGGGGGCATTCGGTTGAAGCTGGAATCCGTGATAGCCGGTGCCGTCGTATTCGACTATGAGGGCCAGCCGCATTCGGTGGAATACTCCTCTAGGGCATCAGCTCGATAACGGCCATCTCCGCGGCGTCTCCCTTGCGCGGGCCGAGCTTGACTATTCTGGTGTAGCCGCCGTTGCGTTCTTCGTAGCGCGGCGCGAGCTCGTCGAACAACTTTCGCACCACGCCCTCGTCCGTCAGCAGCGCGAGCGCCCTGCGGCGGCTGTGCAGGGTGCCCTTCTTGCCCAGGGTGATCGTCTTTTCGGCCATGCGCCTAATCTCGCGCGCCTTCGCGTCGGTGGTGCGCAGGGACTCGAAGCGCAGCAGGTCTGTCACCTGGCCGCGCAGCATCAGCATACGGTGCGCGGTGGGGCGGGACAGCTTTCTGCCCGCGATTCGGTGTCTCATTTCAGGTTCTCCTATTCGGACCGGGTTGCAGGTTCCGCCGCGGCCGGGGCGGCCTCGGGCTCGCCGGGGGCGGAGTCGCCATTCGCCAGCGCCGCGGCGTTTTCCGCGTCGAGGCCTTCGGTCTCGTCCTCCAATTCGACGTCATCGTAGTCGTCGTCCTTGTCACCGACCGAGATGTCGTCGTAGTAGCCTTCCATCTCCTGGGGCAGCAGATCGCGGCTGACCATGCTCTCCATGAGCTCAGAGTAGGACTTCTCGCCGAAGTTTCGTATCTCCAGGAGCTCTGTCTTCGTCCGCTCCAGCACCTCGCCCACGACGTTCACGCCGGCGCGCTTCAGGCTGTTGAGGGTGCGGGAGGAGAGGTTGAGCTGCTCCACCGGGTACTGGTACTTTTCGGCGGGGATGACGGGCAGGCGCAACATGGCGGCGGTGGCGCTCTCGACAATCCTGTCGACGTTGGAGAACAGGAAGAACTGGTCTACCAGCGTTCGTGAGGCCTCCTTGACGGCTTGCACCGGCGTCAGGCAGCCATCGGTCCACACCTCGACGACGAGCCGCTCGAAGTTCGCGAAGCTCGCGCGCTTGCCCACGCGGACCTTCTCGACGTGGTACTCGACTTTGGTGATCGGGGTAAACACCGCGTCCAGGGGGAGCTGGCCAATATCGCGCGCCTCGATGTTTATCGCGGACGTGTTGCCCCTGCCCAGGTCGAGCACGACCTTCTCGCCGGGAGCGTCGGCCTCCTGTTGCTTGACCAGCACGGCCTCGGCGCCCTGGCCGGCGGGCACGTAGCCCTTGCCGCGCTGCACGTTGAACTCGACGGACAGCCTGGCTTCGGACGAGTCGAGCGTCGCCAGGTGAAGCTCGGGGTTCACGACCTCGATGTCAGAAGGCGCCATGATGTCGGCGGCGCAGACCTCGCCCTCGCCGGAGACCTCCAGCCTGAGCTTGCCCTGCCGGTTGACTTCGGAGCGCAGCCGGATACCCTTGACGTTCAGCAGAAACTCGAGCACCTCCTCCTTCACGTGGGGAATCCTGGCGTACTCGTGCACCACTCCCTCGATCTTCACCCAGGTTACGGCAGTGCCCTGCAGCGAGTTGTAGAGCGCCCTTCTCAGGGTGTTTCCCACGGTAACCCCGTGCCCCGGCTCCAGCGGTTCCATTACGAACTTGCCATAGCGCTCATCGGCGGCCTCGACCTCTATCCTCGGGGCCTCTATTCTCTCTCCGTCTTCGTCCTGGGTTTCGATGGGGGTGAAGTCTAGCACCATATGGGGTTGTCTCCTGTCCTGTAGGATAGCTGGATTGGCGAGTCGGAGAAGGCGCTACTTGGAGTAGAACTCGACGATAAGCCGGACGTCGATGCCGGTGTCGATCTCGGTGTTGTCGGGCAGGGCCGCGACCTCGCCGGTCAGCTTCACCGGGTCCATCCTGAGCCAGGTGGGCACTGGGCGCTTGGGCAGCCCGTCGGTGAGCGTCTCGATGAACTCCGGCGTGGAGTCGCCGACACGCTTCCAGGAGATGACGTCGCCCGGCCTGACGAGGTAGGAGGGGATGTCCATGCGTCCGCCGTTCACGAAGAAGTGGCCGTGGTTGACGAGCTGTCGCCCCTGGCGGCGCGAGTCGACGAACGCCAGCCTGTAGACGACGTTGTCGAGCCTGCGCTCCAGAATCTGAAGCAGGTTTTCGCCGGTCACGCCGGGGCGGTCCCGCGCCATCTCGAAGTAGTTCCTGAACTGGCGCTCGAGCACGCCGTAGGTGAACCGGGCTTTCTGCTTCTCCCTGAGCTGGAACGCCCAGTCCGAGGGCCGGCGCCTCCGGGCGGGCTGCGATCCGGGCGGCCTTCTGCGGCGCTCGATGGCGCAGCGCGGCGTGAAGCAGCGGTCCCCCTTCAGAAAGAGCTTTTCGCCAATGCGCCGGCACTGGCGGCAGACCGGGTCTGTGTATCTTGCCATATCGTCGTGTATTCCCCCGAAATCCTGTTGGGTGTTCCTTTTGGCCGTTCGCGGCGCTTCCGCGGGGCTTAGACGCGGCGGCGCTTCCTGGGGCGGCAGCCGTTGTGCGGTATAGGCGTAACGTCGCGGATGCTGGTGACGAACAATCCCGCCGACTGCAGCGACCTTATGGCCGCCTCGCGCCCGGCGCCCGGCCCTCTCACTAATACCTCTACCTGGCGCAGCCCGTGCTCCATGCCCTTGCGGGCGGCGTCTTCGGCCGCGCGCTGGGCGGCGAAAGCGGTGGACTTGCGCGAGCCCTTGAAGCCCACAGTGCCAGCGCTTCCCCAGGCGATAACGTTGCCGCGCGGGTCGGTCAGCGTGATGATGGTGTTGTTGAAAGTGGACTGGATATACGCCCGGCCCACCGGGACCGACTTGCGTTCCCTGCGCCTAGTTCGCGCTCTCCTTGGCATGTTTCGCTCTCTTTCGGCTGGCTACTTGCGGGTTACGCTGTGCCTGCGCCCGGCGACGGTGCGCTTCGCGCCGCGCTTGGTCCTGGCGTTGGTCTTGGTGCGCTGGCCGCGAACCGGCAGGCCGCGGCGGTGGCGCAGGCCGCGGTAGCAGTTGATGTCGATGAGGCGGCGAATGTTCATGTTGATCTCACGCCTCAGATCGCCCTCGACCACCTTTTCGCGGTCCACTATTTCGCGTATGCGGTTGAGGTCGGCGTCCGAGAGGTCCCGCACGCGGGGGTTGTCCTCCAGGCCGACCTTCTTCACTATGTCATCGGCCTGCGCCGGGCCGATGCCGAAGATGCTTCGCAGCGATATGGACACTCGCTTGTTGTCCGGTATGTTGACGCCCGAAATTATCGCCATTGTCCACCTCTGACCTTTCGTCCTCCAGCGGTCGCGCCCCAATCACGCAGTGCCGTGTTGGCCCTCCGCGCGGGGTGCGCCCGCCTCAGCCCTGTCGCTGTTTGTGCTTGGCGTTTTCGCAGATCACGAGCACACGCCCGCGCCTGCGGACAACCTTGCACTTGGCGCAACGCCTCTTGACCGATGCTGAAACTTTCATAGTTGATCTCCGTAGTCTGTGGCCTCTTACGACTGATCGAGCCGAGTCAGAACCTCGGCGCCTTTAGACGTTATGGCCACCGTATCCTCGAAGTGGGCCGACAGGCTGCCGTCGGCGGTAGCGACCGTCCAGCCGTCCGAGAGCTGCGCCGTCTCCCAGCCGCCCAGGTTGAGCATAGGCTCTATGGCCACGGCCATGCCCTTGCGCAGCACGAAGCCTCGCCGGGGCGAGCCGTAGTTGGGCACCTGCGGCTCTTCGTGCATGTCGCGGCCTATGCCGTGGCCCACGTACTGGCGCACCACCGCGTATCCCAAACCTTCGGCGTAGCTTTGCACGGCGTGGGAGATATCGCCCACCCGCGCGCCCGCGCGCACCTCCGCAATGCCCCGCTCCAGGGCCTCGCGGGTGGCGTCGATAAGGCGCTGGGCCTCTTCGGAAATCTCGCCCACACCCATGGTGAAGGCGCTGTCGCCGTGAAAGCCCTCCACTATCGCGCCCACGTCCACGCTCAGTACGTCGCCGCTCCTGAGCACCCTGTTTCCGGGTATGCCGTGAACGATCTCTTCGTTGACCGACGCGCAGATCGTCGCTGGGAAGGGACTCATGCCGTAAGGGGCATAGCCCTTGAACGACGGTGTCGCGCCCTGGCCGCGTATCTCGTCCTCGGCAACGCGGTCGAGCTCGCCCGTGGTCACGCCAGGGCGCACGGCCTCGCGCACCCTGGCCTTGGCCAGGGCGACCACACTGCCGGCCTGACGCATCAACTCGATCTCCTTATCGGACTTGATCGTAATGCCGCTTGGACCCATCGACTTCATCACTCTTGTTCTGGTTCGATTCACAATTGCCTCGTCGGCGCCGCCCGGGCCTGTCGCAATGCGTACATCAGCGCTTTGCCCACCTGTTTCATCGAGCCTTCGCCGTGTATCTCCACCAGGTTGCCGCGCACGCGGTAGTATGCGACGAGCGGTTCCGTTTGGTCTTTGTACACCTCTATCCGTCTGGCCACCGCCTCCGGTATGTCGTCGGTGCGTCGGTACAGGTCGCCCCCGCAGTGGTCGCACTCGCCCTCGCGTGATGGCGGGGAGAAGCGCTCGTGGTAGGGCGTCTGGCATTCGCGGCAGAGCAACCTGCCCGTGAGCCGGCGCGTGAGCTCCTCGGTCGAAACGTCCATGTACAGCACGGCGTCTATCGGCTCCTGCCTACCGAGCCGGCGGTCCAGGGCCTTCGCCTGCGCCAGCGTTCTGGGGAAGCCGTCCAGCACGAAGCCGCGCCTGCGGTCCGGGTCGTCTATCCAGTCCATCACCATGTCGATGGTGACCTCGTCGGGGACTAGCGCGCCGCGGTCCATGTACGAGCCGACAAGCCGTCCCAGCTCGGTGCCGCGCTCCCGGTGTTCGCGGAACAGGTCGCCCGACGACACGCGCGACACCGACAGTGCGTCGGCCACGCGCTGCGCCTGGGTTCCCTTGCCCGCTCCCGGCGGCCCCAGAAGGACAACTCTCACTGTTCGGTTTGTCCCTTCACCCTCACCTCAGTCCTCTCCAATCAAGGGAGAGGAGGTCCTTGGAGAATCACTATTCCTCTCCCATCGTGGGGGAGGAAGCCGTTAGAGGATTACCTGATAAAGCCCTCATAGTTACGCATTAGCAGCTGCGCCTCGAGCTGCCGCATGGTGTCCAGCGCCACGCCCACCATAATGAGCAGGCTCGTGCTGCTGAGCGTGAGCGCGCGAACGTCCGTCGCATACGATACGAAGTAGGGCGCGATGGCGACGAAGCCCAGAAACAGGGCACCGCCCCATGTGATGCGCACAAGCACACGATTGAGATACTCCTGAGTCGGCCTGCCCGGACGAATGCCGGGAATGAACCCACCGTTTCGTTGCAGGTTTTCGGCCAAGTTCTGCTGCTGGAATATGACGAGCGTGTAGAAGAACGTAAAAATGACGACCAGGAAAAACACCGCAATCCAGTATGGCAGATTGCTAGGGTCGAGCGTATCGGACATAAAGCGGGCGAAGCGCGATATGAAGTCGTCGCTGAGCGGACTTCGGAAGTAGCTCGCGATAGTCGCCGGCAGTATGATGATGGAGAAAGCGAAAATCAGCGGGATCATGCCTGCGGAGTTCACCCGCAAAGGCAGGAAGGTGGCGCCGCTCTGCCGCTGCATCCGGCCGCCGCGGAACACGCTTCTTCCGTACTGGACCGGCACGCGGCGCTGCGCCTCGTTGAACAGCACTATCAGGTAGATTATCGCGAGGCCGATGAGAACCAGCAGCAGCAGCCCGGAGGCGTTGTCGCTGTCCAGGAAGCCCTGCCCGACAACCTGCGGGAAGGTGGCGACGATGCCGCCGAATATGATCAGCGAGATGCCGTTGCCCAGTCCGCGTTCGGTGATCAGCTCGCCCAGCCACACCAGGAACATGGTGCCAGCGACCATGGAGGCGACCATGGCGAAGGTGTGGATGTTAAGGCCGAAGTCCACTCCGGGCAGTACGCCCGACTGCCTGAGGATGGTTAGCTGCCCCCACGCCTGCAGGAACGCGACCGGCACCGCCAGATAGTGCGTCATCTGGTTGAGGCGCTGGCGACCGCTCTCGCCCTCCTGTGAAAGCGCCTTGAGGCTCGGTATGACAGGCGTCAGTATCTGCATCACGATGGACGAGGTGATGTAGGGATAGACGCCCAGCGCGGCGACGCTCAGGTTGGCGAGTGCGCCGCCGCTGAACAGGTCGAGGAATCCGAGCAGCGCCTGCTGCTCGAAAGCCTGGGAGAGGGCCTGTGTGTCCACGCCGGGCACGGGCACGTGCGCGACGAACCTGAAGATGACCAGCATCCCCAGGGTGAAGAGAATCTTGCCACGCAGGTCCGGAACCCGCATGGCGTCGATCATCGACTGGATCAGCTGCGGCCGGGAGCCTTGCTGGGCTCTCGCGGCCTGCGCCTGACGCATTACGCGATCTCCCTCACGCTGCCGCCCGCGGCCTCGATCTTGGCCCTGGCCGACTTGGAGAACCGATGCGCCTCCACCTCCAGCGGGACGTCGAGATCGCCGCGGCCGAGTATCTTGACCAGACCGGCGTTCCTTCGAACCGCGCCCGTTTCGGCCAGCAGGCTGGGAGTTATGCGTGTGCCGGCGGGAAAGTGCGCGAGGTAGTCCAGGTTGACCACGCTATACTCCTTGCGGAATATGTTGGTGAACCCGCGCATCATCGGCAGGGACTTGATCAGCGGAAGCTGCCCGCCCTCGAATCCGAGCCGGACGCCTCCGCCGCTGCGGGACTTCTGTCCCTTCATTCCCTTGCCGGAGTAGCTGCCTCGTCCGCTGCCATCGCCGCGGCCTACGCGCTGGCGCTTTCGTCTCGCGCCCTTGGCCGCCTGTAGTTGGTGCTGTTGCATTGTGGACCTGACTCGTTGTCTGGTAATTGGGCGCCGAAACGGAACGGTAACGACCGGCTCGTGACCGGCCCGCCGCGCCGCCTAGCCTTCGTCTTCGCCCTCCACGGCTTCGACCTCCACCAGGTGCCTCACCTTGTGGAGCATACCCCTGATAGAAGGGGTGTCGTCGTGGGTGACGGTATGATGGAGACGCCGCAGGCCGAGGCTGTCGATGGTTCGGCGCTGTGTACGGTTGAAGCCTATGGCGCTCTTCTTCCAGGTGACTTTTACTCTGCCCATGTCGTATGAATCCTGACGGGTCTAGCTTGTCTGTGGCCGCGGCTGGCGCCGCTGGTTGAGAATTCGCTGCTCGCGCTCCTTCACCGCCTCCACCAACTGGCGGCGCTTGGCCAACTCTACTTCGGGGTCCCGCATCTGTTTCAGAGCGTTGAAGGTGGCCTTGACCACGTTTACCGGGTTAGTGCTTCGGCGCACCTTGGTGAGTATGTCCGTGACGCCGGCGAGCTCCACGACCGCCCTCACCGACCCGCCGGCTATGACGCCGGTGCCGGGCGAAGCGGGCTTGAGCATGACGATGGAGCCGCCGTACTTGGACACTATCTCGTGCGGGATGGTGTTGTCCTTGAGCGGCACGGTGATGATGTTCTTCTTGGCCGCGGCCGCTCCTTTGCGCACGGCGTCGGGCACGGCGCTGGCCTTGCCCATGCCTATGCCCACCCGGCCCGCGCCGTCGCCCACTACGACCACGGCGTTGAAGCGCATGTTACGCCCCCCCGCGACCACCTTGGCCACGCGGGAGATGCGCACCACTTTCTCGGTAAGCGGCAGCTCTTCGGTTTGCAAATCAGTAGTTTGTACCATAGTCACTCCGCGGCAGTATTGGGCGCAGCGCGCCTAGAAGACCAGTCCGCCTTCCCTGGCGGCGTCGGCTAGGGCCTTCACCCTGCCGTGAAACTTGTACCCGCCGCGGTCGAACACGACGGACTCTATGCCGTTGCTCCTGGCGCGCTCGGCAACCAGCGCGCCGACGTGTTTGGAGACCTCGGACTTCTTCTGCCCGTTCCGGTCTGACTGCAACTCGCCTTCGAGGCTAGACGCCGCCGCGAGGGTCACGCCCTGCGTGTCGTCGATCACCTGGGCGTATATGTGGTGCAGGCTGCGGAACACGGACAGCCGCGGCCTCTCGGAGGTGCCGACCACCTTGCGGCGCACGCGCGCGTGCCGCGCGATACGCCTCGCCTTGCCATTGCGTGCGCGTGGCATCGCTATGCCCTCCTGGCGCTCTTGCCGGGCTTGAGCCTTACCTGCTCGCCCAGGTAGCGTATTCCCTTGCCTGTGTAGACGTTGGGCGGCCTCACCTTGCGGATCTGCGCCGCCAGCTGCCCCACGGCCTGCTTGTCTATGCCCCGCACGTGAATGCGGTTGTTGCCTTCCACTTCCAGCGTCACGCCATCCGGCGGCATCATGTTCACGGTGTGGCTCAGCATCACGCTGAGCGTTATGCCGGGGCCGTTCTGCTGCGTGCGGTAGCCGACACCGACAAGCTCGAGCGACTTGGTATAGCCGTCGGTAACGCCTGTGACCATGTTGGCTATAAGGCTGCGCGACAGGCCGTGCAACGAGCGGTGCTCGCGGTCGTCCGACGGCCGTTCGACGACGATTGTGTCTTCATTCCGCGAAATCTTCATCGCGGGGCTGAACGACTGGCTCAGCGAGCCGCGGGGTCCCTGCACGGTCACGGCGCTGCCGTCGATGTCGACCTGCACGCCAGCGGGCACGGGAACGGGTTGGTTGCCTATTCTGGACATGGGAACCCCCTACCAAACGTAGCAGAGAAGCTCGCCGCCGAGCCTCTTGCGCCACGCTTCCCTGCCGGTCATGACTCCCTGGGAGGTGGACATTATCGCCACGCCCAGGCCGCCATAGTAGCGGGGAATTTCGTTCTTCTTGACGTAAACGCGAAGGCCCGGCTTGCTCACACGTTTGAGCCCGATTATGGCCGGCTCTTCTTTGCTGCGGTAGTGCAGAAAGATCCTGATGTTAGGCTGCGGCCCGCCGCTCCGCACGATGTCGTAGGTGCGGATGAAACCCTCGTCCTTGAGTATCTTCGCGAGCGACACCTTCATGTTGGACGCGGGCACCTGCACGGTGTCGTGCCTCACGAGGACCGCGTTGCGAATTCTTGTCAACATGTCCGCTATCGCGTCTGTTACTGCCATATTCCGCCTTCAACGCTCCCCCTTACCTTCGAGGGAAGGGGGAGTAAACTATGCTTGGGGAACACCCTCAGACCCCGTAAGGGCGAGGCATTCCCCTCCGAGTCCCCTCCGGCTTTGCTACCAGCTTGCCTTGCGCACGCCGGGGAGCAGGCCGTTCAGGGCCATTTCCCTGAAGCAGATGCGGCACAGGCCGACGTGGCGTATGTAGGCCCGGGGCCTGCCGCACTTGTTGCAGCGATTCCTGTACCTCACCTTGAAAGGCTGAGGTCTCTTCCATCTTGCTACCTTGGATACCTTCGCCAAGTGAACTCACCTTGCGCCCCGGCCGGGGCGTTGGATTAGGGCGTGGGCGCGGCTAGGCCACGCGCACGGCGTCTCTGCCCCTCGTAAACGGCATACCCAGCAGCTCGAGCAAGCGCAATCCCTCGCGGTCGGTGCGCGCCGTGGTGACGACGACCACCTGCAGGCCCCGCATGCGGTCAATCGAGTTGTAGTCGATTTCGGGGAAGATAACCTGCTCGCGGATTCCCAGCGAGAAGTTGCCCCTGCCGTCGAACGCCTCCCGGGATACGCCCTGAAAGTCCCGGATTCTTGGCAGTGCGGAGCTCACGAGCCGGTCGTAGAACTCGTACATGCGGCGTCCCCGCAGGGTAACGCTCAGTCCGATGGGCATGCCCTCGCGGATTTTGAACCCGGCGACGGACCTCTTGGCCCGCGTGGTGACGGGGCGCTGCCCCGAAATGAGCGTAAGGTCGCGGGTGGCGTTCTCCATCGCCCTGGCGTTCTGGAGCGCCTCGCCCATGCCTATGTTGAGCACTATCTTGCTGAAGCGCGGGACCTGCATGGGGCTGGTGTACCCGAACTCGCCCATGAGCTGCGGGCCTATTTCGTCACGCAGCTTGGTGAGAACGCGGGGCGGGCTCGCCGGAGCCTTCGCGCCGTTCGCGCCGGCGGGCTGCTGCTCGGGCGCGTCGCCGCCGCGCCGCCGCGGCTGCCGGCCCTGGTTGCGGGCTTCGGTCGTCATTCGATCACTTCCTGGCACTTGCGGCAGGCTCGGGCCTTGGTGCCGTCGGCCAGGAACCTGCTGGCTATCTTGGTGGGCTGCTGGCAGTGATTGCAGATGAGCATCACTTTCGAGGCGTGTATGGGCATCTCCTTCTGGATTATGCCACCCTGCCTGACCTGCGTAGTCGGCTTGGTGTGGCGCATGACCACGTTCACGCCGTCCACCAGCACCATGTCCGAGCCCGGCACCGTACGCTGGATGCGTCCCTGCTTGCCGCGATCCTTGCCCTTGGTGATGAGCACGTTGTCGTTGGAACGCAGCCGCATCAGATCACCTCGGGCGCCAACGAGACAATGCGCATGAAGTTCTTTTCGCGCAGCTCCCGCGCCACGGGGCCGAATATGCGCGTGCCCCTGGGCATCTGCTCGTCGTTGATGAGCACGGCAGCGTTGTCGTCGAACCTTATGTGCGAGCCGTCGGCCCGGCGGTGCGGCTTGACCGCGCGCACGACGACGGCCTTCACCACGTCGCCCTTCTTGACCGCGGCCGCGGGCGCGGCCTCCTTGACCGAGGCGACCACGACGTCGCCAAGCCAGGCGTAGCGGCGACCGCTGCCGCCAGGTATGCCTATGCAACTGATGGTCTTCGCGCCGGAATTGTCGGCCACCCTCATGCGGGTGTACTTTTGAATCATGGTTATGCTGGCTCCTGGCCGGCGTCCCCGCCGACCTGCGCCGCCGGGGCCTCGTAGACAGGCTCGGGGGCGGCGGGCACTTCGGCTATCTCCTCGACGACGATCTCGCCGGGCTGAATCTCGGCCACCTCCTCGCGCTGTAACAGCTCGACCACGCGCCAGCGCTTGGTCTTGGAGAGGGGCCGCGACTCCCTGATTCTCACCGTGTCGCCGATCCTGTATTCGTTGTTCTCGTCGTGGACCTTGAACTTGGTACGGCGGCGTACGGACTTGCGATAGAGCGCGTAGGGGCGCCGCCACTCGACGGCTACCACAACGGTCTTGTCCATCTTGTCGCCAACCACCATGCCCACGCGGACTTTCCGTCTTTCGAAGCTCATGTCAGACCCTTGCCAACTCCCTCTCCCGGATCACCGTGTGGATCCGGGCGATGCGCTTTCTCGCCTTGCGTATTTCGTTGACGTTCGCCAACTGCAAGGTGGCGATACGGAACCTGAGGTTCATCAACGCTCGATGGGTGGCGTCGAGGTCTTCCTGAAGCTCCTCGTCGGTCATTGCCATGATGTCGTCTATCTCCATGCCGTTACGTCCCGCGGGCCTGCTAGGCCGCGTGCCTGGTGATTATCTTGGTTGCCATGGGCAGCTTGGAGGAGGCGAGGCGCAGCGCTTCGAGCGCCATATCTTCGGGCACGCCCGCCATCTCGAACATGACCCTGCCGCGCCTGACTACCGCGACCCAGTGGTCCACGGAGCCCTTGCCGGAGCCCATGCGCGTTTCGGCAGCGCGGGCCGTGACAGACTTGTCCGGAAAGATGCGTATCCAGATTCTGCCGCCCCGGCGGGCGTAGCGCGTCATGGCGCGGCGAGCGGCCTCTATCTGCCGCGACGTGACCCACGCCGATTCGGTGGCCTTGATGGCGTACTCGCCGAAGTTCATGGTGCTTCCGGCGACGGCCATGCCCTTGCGCCTGCCCCTATGTTGGTTGCGATATTTAACTCGTTTGGGTTGGAGCATTTGATTCCGTCTCTTCGTCCGCTCTCACGGTCACTTCTATCGGGGCCATGTCGTCGAGTGCTTCCTCGGCGGCGGCCGATGGCTTGAATATCTCGCCCTTGTATATCCACACCTTCACGCCGATGCGCCCGAACTCGGTGGCCGCCTCGGCCAAGCCGTAATCGATGTCGGCGCGCAGCGTGTGGAGGGGCACCCTGCCCTCCATGGCCTTTTCTTTGCGCGCGATGTCCGCGCCGCCGAGCCTGCCCGAAATCAGTATCTTTATGCCCTGGGCGCCGGCCTGCATGGTGCGCGAGACCGACTGGCGAATGGCCCTGCGGAAGGCTATGCGGCGCACAAGCTGGTCGGCCACGTTGCGGGCGACGAGGTAGGCGTCCAGCTCGGGCTGGCGTATCTCCTGCACGTTCAGCCGCACGCGCCTTGTGGTGAGGCGCTCGAGGTCGCGCCTGAGCTGCTCGACGCGCTGGCCGCCCCGGCCGATTACGATGCCCGGCCTCGCGGTGTGGATGGTGACCGTCGCGTCGCTGCTGCCCCGCTCTATTTCGGTACGGGAAACTCCCGCGTCGGGGTAGCGGCCGTTGATCATCTTCCGCACTTCCATGTCCTCTTTGACAAGGTTGCGGTAGTCGTCGGGCCTTTGGGCAAACCAGGTCGTTTGCCACTCCTTAATCACGCCGAGGCGAAAGCCAATGGGGTGTGTCTTTTGACCCAAGCTAGTTGACCTCCTCGTCGTCGACCACGACGGTTATGTGGCTGCTGCGCCTGATGATTCTGGCCATACGACCCCGGGCCCTGGCTCTCACGCGCTTGGTGCGCGGTGCCTCGTTGGCGTAGATCTGCACGATTCGCAGGTCGTCGCCGCGTGTGAGCAACTCGTTCTCGGCGTTCGCCGCGGCCGACCTCACGGTCTTGGCGACGTGGGCCGCCGCGGGCGAGGGCATGAACCGGAGCATGGCCAGGGCCTCCTCCACGTTCATCCCGCGCACCAGGTCCACTATCGGCAGCAGTTTCTTTACCGAGACGCCGGTGTTCTTTGCCGTCGCTGTAACAGCCACGTTAATCTTGTCCTCTTCAGTGTGTCCATCCGGAGGCGGCCTACTATGTTCGACCACCCCCCTGCCAGGCCCGGCAGCAGCGCTACCGGCCCGTGATTCTGTCTTTGGATACCGCTGGTCTCTGCCGGCTGTTAACGCAGCGAGCTGCTGCGCTCCGACTTCGAGGAGTGGCCCCTGAAGGTGCGCGTTGGGGCGAACTCTCCCAGCTTGTGGCCTACCATGTTTTCGGTAATGAACAGGGGCACCATTCTGCGTCCGTCGTGGACGGCGATGGTCAGCCCGAGCATGTCCGGCATGATCACCGACGCGCGCGACCAGGTCCGAATCACGGCGCGACTGTTGCTGCGGCGAGCCGCGTCGACCTTCTTGGCCAGCTTCTCGTGTACGTAGGGCCCCTTCTTTATCGACCTAGACATATGCTCAGCCCTCCAGGACTATCTCTGGTACCTTCGTCGCACGATGAACTTGTCCGACGGCTTGCGGCCCCTCGTGCGGTGACCCAGCGCGGGCTTGCCCCAGGGAGTCTTGGGACCGGGCATGCCGATGGGGGACCGTCCCTCCCCGCCGCCGTGCGGATGGTCGCGCGGGGACATGACAACACCGCGCACGGAGGGGCGCCTGCCCATGTTACGCTTGCGGCCCGCCTTCCCCAGCTTGACGTTCTTGTGGTCTATCGCGCTCACCTGTCCCACGGTGGCCATGCACTCGCTGAGCACGTAGCGGACCTCGCCGGATGGCAGCCTCAGCAGCGAGTACTTGCCTTCGCGCGCAAGCACCTGTGCGGAGCTGCCCGCGCTGCGCACGATCTGTCCGCCCCTGCCCACCTTCAGCTCGACGTTGTGCACCATGGTGCCGGGGCGAATGGCCTTGAGAGGCAGGGCGTTGCCGGGCCTGAGCTCGGCGCCCTCGCCGGCCATCACCTTGTCGCCTACTCGAAAGCCGTTCGGGGCCAGGATGTAGCGCCAGTCGCCATCAGCGTACTTTATCAGGGCTATGCGGGCCGAGCGGTTCGGATCGTACTCTATGGACACGGCCTCGCCCGGCACGCCGGACTTATCGCGCTTGAAGTCGATAACCCTGAACCGCCGCTTGTGGCCGCCGCCGCGATGACGCACCGTGATCTTGCCGCTGGAGTTTCTGCCGCCCCGCTTCTTGATGGGCTTGAGGAGCGATTTCTTCGGCTTTCGGGTGGTGATGTCGTCGGAGGTCTGAAGCACCGCTCCCCGTTGGCCCGGGGTGATGGGCTTGCGCGCTTTGAGTGGCATCTATACCCCCTCGAATATGGTGATGGTCTGACCCGGGGCCAGCGTCACCAGCGCCTTCTTGCGGGAAGGCAGAATGGACATGCGCGGGCCGTAGCGCTTGCGCTTGCCTCGCACGTTCATCGTGTTCACCTTGATGACCCGCACGCCGAACGCCTCTTCCACCGCCCGCTTGATCTGCAGCTTGGTGGCCGAGGTCGCGACCTCGAAAGAGTACCTGCCGTTTTCCTGCATGAAGGTGCTCTTCTCGGTGATTATCGGTCTTCTGAGAGTGTCGAGTATGTGCATGGTCCGTTACACCTCCACCGCCTGCGGCTTGTGCCGGGTGAAGGGCGCGCCCCACAGCTCTTCGGCCTTACGCACAGCGTCCAGTGTCATCACGACCCTGCGGTGGTTGAGCAGGTCGCGGGTATTCAGCAGGGCCGCCGGAAGCAGCTTAACCCGCGGGATGTTGTTGGCGCTTCTCAGCGTGGCATCGTCCGCGCCGTCTGCGACGAGCAGCACGGAAGAGCGCATGCCCAGGCCCAGCGCGGCCAGCACCCTTGCCATCTCCCGCGTCTTGGGGGACCCTGGGGCCAGTTCGTCCACCACCACCAGCTCGTCCTCGCGGGCCTTGTCCGAAAGCACTGTCAGCATGGCCTTGCGCCTCATGCGCACCGGCGTGGCGTGCCTGTAGCTCCGCGGCGTGGGGCCAAACACCACGCCGCCGCCCTTCCAATGCGGGGCGCGTATGGACCCCTGGCGGGCGCGTCCGGTGTACTTCTGCGGCCGCGGCTTCGCGCCGCCGCCCGACACCTGCGTGCGGGTTTTGACCTTGGCGGTGCCCTGCCGCGCGTTGGCAAGCTGTCCCACCATAACCTGGTGCACCAGGGCGGCGTTCATGGGCGCGCCGAACACTCGATCGCTGACCTCGACGCTACCGACCACCTGGCCCTTCGAATTGTGTAGTCTCAGTTTCACGTCGCGCGCTCTCTCTTGCGGCCTGTCCTTCGGATCATCAGGAACGAGTTGCGTGCCCCCGGCACCGCACCCTTGATGAAAAGGATGTGCCGGTCCGCGTCCACGGCCATGACTTCAAGGTTGCGTATCGTCACGCGCTTGTCGCCCATGTGGCCCGCCATCTTCAGGCCCTTCAACACGCGGCCCGGAGTAGTGCCGGCGCCAATCGAGCCGGGGGCACGGTGGCGGTCGGACTGCCCGTGGGTCTTGGGGCCGCCGTGGAAGCCGTGGCGCTTGACGCCGCCCGCGAAGCCTCTGCCTTTGGTGAGGCCTATGGCGTCCACGACCTCGCCAGGCTCGAACATGCTCGCGTCTATCTGCTGCCCCACCTCATACTCCGACACGTCGTCGGCCTTAACCTCGCGCAGGTAGCGAAACAGCGCCTGCGTGGTCTTCAGGTGGCCCGACCGGGGCTTGTTCAGCTTGCGCACTTGCTCATAGCCCAACTGCACGCTGTTGTAGCCGTCGGCCTCGACCGTCTTGACCTGCGTCACCGTGCACGGGCCGGCCTGCACGGCGGTCACGCAGTGAGACTCCCCGCTTTCGAGGAAAGTCTGCGTCGTTCCTATCTTCTTGCCCAGAAGGGCGGATACCGTCATTTTGGTCTACCTTTGTTCGTCTGGTGCGTGGCGAGCCTTACTCCAGTCAGTTCGTAGCGCGTCGTCCATGCTTGGCGCTCGAAACCGGCCAGGTGGCCAAGCTGCCCCGTCAGAGCTTTATCGAGATGTCCACGCCAGCGGGCACGTTCAGCCGGGTGAGCGAGTCGATGGTGTTGGGCGTCGGCTCCAGGATGTCGATCAGTCGGTTATGCGTCCTCAGCTCGAAGTGCTCGCGGGAGTCCTTGTCGATGTGAGGAGAACGAATAACGCAGAAGCGCTTTATCGACGTGGGCAGCGGCACCGGGCCGGTGACGCGCGCGCCGGTGCGCTCCGCGGCCTCCACGATGTGGCCGGCCGACATGTCGAGAATCTTGTGATCGAACGCCTTGAGAATTATTCGGATTTTCTGTCGATTCACCATATGCTGCGTTTACGTCCCCACCTGTCTTTTTTCGCTCCCGATTCGTTATTCCCGCGTTCCCGGTTGCCTAAAGCACACTTTCAGGGGCTTGCTGGTAGCCGTCGAACTCCATTGTGTAGCTGGCCCTACCCTGGGTGAGCGAGCGGAGGGCGCCGGCGTAGCCGAAGCTCTCGCCGAGCGGAATTCTCGCCTTGATGGACTGAATGGCCTCCCGTCCCTCGATGTTGCGAATGTTCGCGCGGCGCCTTCCCAGGTCGCCGAGAATTTCGCCCAAAAAATCGCCTGGAGTCACAATCTCCAGGCTCATTACGGGTTCCAGCAGAACGGGTCGGGCCTTGAGGACCGCCGACTTCGTCGCCATGGACCCCGCGATCTCGAAGGCAACGGTCGACGAGTCCACCTCGTGATAGCTGCCGTCCACAAGCGTCACGCGCACGTCCACCAGCGGGTAGCCGGACAGCGGGCCGGTGTTAAGGGCGCCTCGAACGCCGGTCTCCACCGACGACACGAACTCCCTTGGAATAGTCCCGCCAACTACCTTGCTTACGAACTCTACCCCTGAACCACTCTCAAGCGGTTCCAGTTCCAGCCACACGTGGCCGTACTGGCCGTGTCCGCCCGTTTGACGCACGAACCGGCCCTCGGCGCGCGCCGGCACGGTGATCGCCTCCCGGTAGGCCACCTTGGGCGTGCCGACGTTGCTTTCGACGTCGAACTCCCGCTTCATGCGGTCCACCAGAATCTCGAGGTGCAGCTCGCCCATGCCCGACATAATCGTCTGGCCGGTCTCGGGATGGATGACGATCTTGAAAGTGGGGTCTTCGTCCGAGAGCTTGGCGAGCGCGTCTATCAGCCTGTCCTGGTCGGCCCTCGAGCGCGGCTCGACGGCAACCGAAACCACAGGCTCGGGGAAGCTGATCGTCTCAAGCACGATCGGCGCGCGCTGGTCGCAGATGGTGTCGCCGGTGGAGGTCTGCTTCAGTCCCACCGCGGCGGCTATCTCGCCCGGCCCCACAACCTTGAGCTCTTCGCGGCGCTGCGCGTGCATCCGCACGATGCGGCCCAGCCGCTCGCGCTTGCCGTTGGTGGCGTTGTACACCATGGCGCCGGTCTCGATTGTGCCGGAGTAGACGCGGAAGTAGACCAGCCGGCCTATGAAGGCGTCGGCGACAGTCTTGAAGGCCAGGGCCGCGAAAGGCTCATCGGGGTCGGGCGCGCGGCTGACCTCTTCGCCGGTCTTCGAGTCCGAACCCACTACGGGGGGCACGTCAAGCGGAGACGGCAGGTAGTCGCCAATGGCGTCCAGCAGCGGCTGGACGCCCAGGTTCCGCAGCGCGCTGCCGCACACCACGGGCACTAGCCGGTAGTCGATGGTCGCTTTTCTGAGCGCCCGCTTCAGCTCGTCCGCGCTGATCTCCTCCTCTTCGAGGAACTTGCCGATAAGCTCGTCGTCGGTCTCGGCTATCTTATCTATCATGTCGTTGCGATAGAGATGAAAGTCCTTCATGAACTCGGCGGGAACGGGGCGCTCCTCCGGAATCGCGCCGGTCTCGTCGGGGTACACGAGCGCCTTCTGCTCGATGAGGTCGATGACGCCTTTGAAGTCGTCCTCGACTCCGAGGGGTATCTGGATCACCACGGGGTTGGCCTGGAGCCGGTGGGCGATGCTGTCGACGGTGCGATGGAAGTCGGCGCCCACGCGGTCCATCTTGTTCACGTAGCAGATGCGGGGGACATTATAGCGGTCCGCCTGCCGCCAGACGGTCTCGGACTGCGGCTCGACTCCCGCAACGGCGTCGAACACGACCACGCCGCCATCGAGGATGCGCAGGCTGCGCTCCACCTCGGCGGTGAAGTCCACGTGGCCCGGCGTGTCGATGATGTTTATGGTGTAGTCTTTCCAGGCGCAGGTGGTCGCCGCGGACGTTATGGTGATACCGCGCTCGCGCTCCTGGGCCATCCAGTCCATGACGGCGGTGCCTTCATCCACGCCGCCCAGCTTGTAGATACGGCCTGCGGCGAAGAGGACGCGCTCGGTCACGGTGGTCTTGCCCGCGTCGATGTGCGCGATGAAGCCGATGTTGCGCGTGTTGGCGAGCCTCGACTGGGAGGCTTCGCCGGAATCGCGCTCTCGCACGGCTGTTGCTTGCATCCCTCTTACCATCGATAGTGTACGAAGGCCCTGTTGGCGTCCGCCATCCGGTGCAGTTCCTCGCGGCGCCTCACGGCGGAGCCCTGGCCGCGCGCGGCCTCCAGCAATTCCTGGGCCAGGCGTTCTGATATGGGCCGGCCGCTCCTGGCGCGCGCGCCGCGAATGATCCAGCGCATCGCGAGGGTTATGCGGCGGCTGGGCCTCACCTCGGTCGGCACCTGGTAGGTCGCGCCGCCCACCCTCCGGCTTCTCACCTCGAGCATGGGGGTCGCGTTCTTCACGGCGAGCTCGAACAGCTCCAGCCCGGGCCGGTGCGCCTCGCGCTCGATGTTGTCGAGCGCGCTGTACACGATGCGTTGGGCGGTGGTCTTCTTGCCGTTGAGCATCACCTTGTTGATAAAGCGGCTCAACTCGACGCTGTTGAACCTCGGGTCGGGAATAACGAGGCGCCGTTCGGCCCTTCTTCTTCGCGCCACGGCTAGCCTCCCTTACTTCCGTACTTGCTTCGTCCGCGCCTGCGGCCGCTAACGCCCGAGGTGTCGAGCGCTCCGCGAATTATGTGGTAGCGCACGCCGGGCAGGTCCTTCACGCGCCCGCCGCGAATCAGCACCACCGAGTGCTCCTGCAGGTTGTGGCCCTCGCCCGGAATGTAGGCGGTAACTTCCATGCCGTTGGTGAGCCGGACGCGGGCCACCTTCCGCAGGGCCGAGTTGGGCTTCTTGGGTGTTTGGGTGCGCACCTGCACGCACACGCCGCGCTTCTGCGGCGAGCCGGAGTCGCGCTTGCCCCTGTTCTTCAGCGAGTTGAACGAATAGCGCAGGGCGGGGGCCTTGTCCTTCTTATGCTTGGACTTCCGGCCCTTTCTCACGAGTTGATTTACTGTCGGCATAGCGTATCCTCTGCGGGTTCGCGGCCCCGACTTGGCCTTATTTGCTTGCACAAGAAAAGTTGACCGCAACAAGTTGCGACAAACGCGCATTATAGTTTAGCGATTAGCCACTGTCAAATTCCCGAAAGTGCTCGAAGCTGTCTCAGATTACTTGGTGCGCGAGAAATCGTCATTCCGGCCCACGAGCCGGAATCCAGGGGGAAGGGGCCTCCGTGTGTTGTCCGTCCAGTAACCTGATACAGGCTCAAAGCGCCCGAGCCCGTATCATCTTAGTCGGTGGTCGGTCCGAGAGGACGGCGGCACCGTATTCTCGTCACTCCCGCTTTCGCGGGAGTCCACAGATTGGAATGTGGCGTCGGTGTCGACTCAAACGCCATTCCGACTAGGGCCTGTTCACACTACGTAGAGCGTCGAAGATGATTGCGAACAAGACAAAGCCGGCATAGAGCGCATCGAGCTTGTCATAGCGCGTGAATACTCTTCGATACCCCTTCAATCGACGGAACAGGCGCTCCACTTCATTCCGCCTCTTGTACAGTTCTTTGTCATACTCCCAGGGGTTCACTCGACTTTTCAGGGGTGGAACAACAGGCGTGAACCCCATATCGAACGCCAATCGGCGTGTTTGGTCGCCCGAATATGCGCGATCCATCACCAGAGGCGGATTCCCCCGTTGTGGCCCCAGCCGGTTGAGCAGCTTGCGCCCCTCCGGTCCATCGTGGGCCTGGCCCGGAGAGAGCGAGAACGCTAAGGGTGTCCGATCATCCGCGGCAACCATATGAAGCTTGGTCGTCCATCCGCCTCGGGACTTGCCGATGGACTGTGGTCCGTTTTTTTGGCCGCGCCCGTGCCGTCGGGATGCACCTTGACGGAGGTGCTGTCCAGTGAAGCTACCTCGATGGTGACCTTCACAATCCCCTTTCGCTGAAGCTGTTCGAATACTCGGTCGAGCACTCCGCTCTTGGCCCAACGGTTCATGCGCACGTAGACGGTGTGCCAGTTGCCAAAACGACTCGGCAACCCTCGCCACTTGCAACCGTGTTCTGCGACGTACAGAATAGCGTTGAGCACCCGTATGTTTGGAATGGTCACATTGCCACGCTGCACGGGTAGGTACGGCTCGATGAGTTGGTAATGAGCTTGTGTAAGTTCCATACGTGTATGATAACATGTCCAGACCCACTAGTGTGAACAGGCCCTAAACTGGTACAAGTTCCTGTTTGGTCAATCCACTTTGAATCATCAAAACAGCCTGATACAATTGTTCCGATTACTCTATCTAATCAGATGTCTTGCTTTGACGAATTGCTATGTGAGGGTAGCGGCATGGAAATCAAGACTGTGTTCACCATAGGGCACTCGAACCAGTCCGCAGACAATTTTATTGCACTGCTAAAGACTTACAACATAGAAGAGGTTTTCGATGTCAGGACAAAGCCGTACTCTCGCTTTCGGCATTTTAGTCGTGAACCCCTTAGCTAGACTTTGTACATTCACGCGGCATAGGTTAGCAACTCCATGAATCTGTTGAGCATGGGAGTCGGGATTTCTCGCATATCTGGTTTCTGCGACGACATGCGGAAAGTCCCGGAGGCAAGCCAGAGATGACGGCGCACCAAAGCGATCGCGTCGATGAAAGTGGGCGCCGACTTGACATACCAAGCCGCCGATCGTGGAGTCGCTAGCCGGCGACCTCCCAACAAGTGTGCTGCGAGAGTTACCCAGGAGAACAGTCCCAACAGCACAGGAGTGGTCCGAGATATGGCGCGATCCGACCACTGGCGTTGAGTCTCTACTCCCAGATGGGCGCGTGTCTCCTGAAACGTCACCTCGATCTGCCAGCGCAACACGAACCACTCGATGATCTGAGCCGGACTGATCGCAGGATCGGTACACAGCAGCGCCTGGGAGTCGAACCGGTGTAGGGGGTCTCGAATGAGGACCCAGCGAATGGGCACGGGTGGCTTGCCCGTGTGATACCAGACCGCTGTTCGAGAGACGGTCTCCACCGTGCAAATGGCGCTGTCGTACCAGGCCACAGATATCGTGGCCCAGCCTACATCGGGGCACTGGAGGAGTTCCCTCAATGTGGGCAATCGTTCTCCTTTGAGGCGTGGACGCCCCATCTGTCCGGGCAGTCGAGGTGGGGCGGGTTCGTAGAGTGCAGCGTCCAGACGCAATCGGGTAATGAGGGTGACCGGACGAGTCATGGACTGACAGAAGTGGAGCAGATGGAGGGCAGCGTAGCTGCTGTCGGCCACCAGTACCAGAGGACGGTTGGGCAGCCAGCGCCGGAGCTGGAGGATCATCTGACGCGCCCAGTCGGTGAGCCTTTTGTGCGTCCGACCCAGCTTCTGACAGTAGCGCTCAGAGGGAGCCAGGGCGGTCAGTACAGGTAATGCCCATGTCCGATGTGCCCAGGGTATGGTGGTCAACAACATCAGGCTTATCCAACGCAGGCCGGAGGCCTTGACGAAATGACTCCCGCTGGAGCGCACTGCGTCACGATATATCCCCTTGGCTTTGATCTGCTTGCCACGCCGCCGCTCCAAGGTCTCGTCGATCCCAAACACCAGTGGACTATCACCCTGATCGAGGTGCTGTACCAGGAGCAACAGCAGTACACGGCTCAGCTGGAGCGGTGACCACACAGCGCGGTTGAGAACGTGGTGATACCGAGCAAAGCCGGTGTCGTCGCTGAGTCCCATGGCGCGCAGCGCGGAAGTGACGGTCCTCTTGTGCGTGGCCAGGACTGCACCGACCAGCAGCACCTGCACTTTCGCCCATGTCCTGGCCTGAAACATCGGCGCGAACGGACTGAGAAGGGATACGATGGCATCGGGCAGAGCCTGCCCCGTACCTGATACGGGGGTGAGCATGACTTGACCTTTCGTGATGGTTCGGTCTCGTCAGCTTACCCTGTTTCCTCTGTCTAAGTTTTGTACAAAGTCTAGCTTAGAGGGTGTGTGAGAAGTTCAAATTAGGTTGGTGCTAAGCGTCGGAGCATTAGATGAATCATAGCTATGTGGATCCAGGCCTCCGTTGTCTCGGACAGAGCTTCGTAGTCCCCGTATCGAGTACGGGGCAGGCTCTTGCTCAGCCGACGGCACCTGCTGAGCCACGCGAATGTCCGTTCGACCACCCATCTTCGCGGCAGCACCTGAAAGTGGTGGCTGTCCCTGGGGCGCTTGACAATCTCGAGCGCCCAGCCTGTCAGGGCCCAGACCCACTCGATCAGCTTTCCAGCATAGCCAGCATCGGCCCAGACCAACCTCATGCGGGGAAACCGCCCTGTCAATTTATCGATGACCAGCTTCGCTCCATCTCTATCCTGGATATTGGCAGGATGCACCACCACCGCCAGCAGCAACCCCATGGTATCTACAATGATGTGTCGCTTTCGACCGTTGACCTTCTTGCCAGCATCATAGCCACGAGGCCCCCTTTTTCCGTCGTCTTAACAGACTGGCTGTCTATGATGGCCGCGCTAGGTGTCGGGTTGCTGCCTTCGGCCATCCGAACTTTGGGCCGCAGGGCCTCATGGACTCGTTCCCATGTACCATCCTGTCTCCATTCCCGAAAATACCACCACACGGTGCCCCAAGGTGGGAGGTCATGCGGCATGGCTCGCCACGTGCAGCCGTTGCGCAGAACGTACACAATGCCGTTGACGACCTCCCGCAGGTCTACAGTACGTGGCCTTCCCCCGGTCTTGGCTGATGGGAGTAGGGAAGCCAGAACATCCCACTGTTCGTCGGTCAGGTCGCTGGGGTATGGTTTGCGTTTCATGCCTCCATTCTAATATATATACAAGACTTCTCACACACCCTCTTAGCTAGACTTTGTACAAAACTTAGACAGAGGAAACAGGGTAAGCTGACGAGACCGAACCATCACGAAAGGTCAAGTCATGCTCACCCCCGTATCAGGTACGGGGCAGGCTCTGCCCGATGCCATTGTATCCCTTCTCAGTCCGTTCGCGCCGATGTTTCAGGCCAGGACATGGGCGAAAGTGCAGGTGCTGCTGGTCGGTGCAGTCCTGGCCACGCACAAGAGGACCGTCACTTCCGCGCTGCGCGCCATGGGACTCAGCGACGACACCGGCTTTGCTCGGTATCACCACGTTCTCAACCGCGCTGTGTGGTCACCGCTCCAGCTGAGCCGTGTACTGCTGTTGCTCCTGGTACAGCACCTCGATCAGGGTGATAGTCCACTGGTGTTTGGGATCGACGAGACCTTGGAGCGGCGGCGTGGCAAGCAGATCAAAGCCAAGGGGATATATCGTGACGCAGTGCGCTCCAGCGGGAGTCATTTCGTCAAGGCCTC
Organism: Dehalococcoidia bacterium; assembly: GCA_965217705.1. Taxonomy (GTDB): domain Bacteria; phylum Chloroflexota; class Dehalococcoidia; order Lucifugimonadales; family CATOSD01; genus CATOSD01. The sequence continues at coordinate 1,990,523 of CBDCJA010000002.1, forward strand.
CGGCCTGCGTTGGATAAGCCTGATGTTGTTGACCACCATACCCTGGGCACATCGGACATGGGCATTACCTGTACTGACCGCCTTGGCTCCCTCTGAGCGCTACTGTCAGAAGCTGGGTCGGACGCACAAAAGGCTCACCGACTGGGCGCGTCAGATGATCCTCCAGTTCCGGCGCTGGCTGCCCAACCGTCCTCTGGTACTGGTGGCCGACAGCAGCTACGCTGCCCTCCATCTGCTCCACTTCTGTCAGTCCATGACTCGTCCGGTCACCCTCATTACCCGATTGCGTCTGGACGCTGCACTCTACGAACCCGCCCCACCTCGACTGCCCGGACAGATGGGGCGTCCACGCCTCAAAGGAGAACGATTGCCCACATTGAGGGAACTCCTCCAGTGCCCCGATGTAGGCTGGGCCACGATATCCGTGGCCTGGTACGACAGCGCCATTTGCACGGTGGAGACCGTCTCTCGAACAGCGGTCTGGTATCACACGGGCAAGCCACCCGTGCCCATTCGCTGGGTCCTCATTCGAGACCCCCTACACCGGTTCGACTCCCAGGCGCTGCTGTGTACCGATCCTGCGATCAGTCCGGCTCAGATCATCGAGTGGTTCGTGTTGCGCTGGCAGATCGAGGTGACGTTTCAGGAGACACGCGCCCATCTGGGAGTAGAGACTCAACGCCAGTGGTCGGATCGCGCCATATCTCGGACCACTCCTGTGCTGTTGGGACTGTTCTCCTGGGTAACTCTCGCAGCACACTTGTTGGGAGGTCCCGGCTAGCGACTCCACGATCGGCGGCTTGGTATGTCAAGTCGGCGCCCACTTTCATCGACGCGATCGCTTTGGTGCGCCGTCATCTCTGGCTTGCCTCCGGGACTTTCCGCATGTCGTCGCAGAAACCAGATATGCGAGAAATCCCGACTCCCATGCTCAACAGATTCATCGAGTTGCTAACCTATGCCGCGTGAATGTACAAAGTCTAGCTTAGAGGGTGTGTGAGAAGTCTTGTATATATATTAGAATGGAGGCATGAAACGCAAACCATACCCCAGCGACCTGACCGACGAACAGTGGGATGTTCTGGCTTCCCTACTCCCATCAGCCAAGACCGGGGGAAGGCCACGTACTGTAGACCTACGGGAGGTCGTCAACGGCATTGTGTACGTTCTGCGCAACGGCTGCACGTGGCGAGCCATGCCGCATGACCTCCCACCTTGGGGCACCGTGTGGTGGTATTTTCGGGAATGGAGACAGGATGGTACATGGGAACGAGTCCATGAGGCCCTGCGGCCCAAAGTTCGGATGGCCGAAGGCAGCAACCCGACACCTAGCGCGGCCATCATAGACAGCCAGTCTGTTAAGACGACGGAAAAAGGGGGCCTCGTGGCTATGATGCTGGCAAGAAGGTCAACGGTCGAAAGCGACACATCATTGTAGATACCATGGGGTTGCTGCTGGCGGTGGTGGTGCATCCTGCCAATATCCAGGATAGAGATGGAGCGAAGCTGGTCATCGATAAATTGACAGGGCGGTTTCCCCGCATGAGGTTGGTCTGGGCCGATGCTGGCTATGCTGGAAAGCTGATCGAGTGGGTCTGGGCCCTGACAGGCTGGGCGCTCGAGATTGTCAAGCGCCCCAGGGACAGCCACCACTTTCAGGTGCTGCCGCGAAGATGGGTGGTTGAACGGACATTCGCGTGGCTCAGCAGGTGCCGTCGGCTGAGCAAGGACTACGAAGCTCTGTCCGAGACAACGGAGGCCTGGATCCACATAGCTATGATTCATCTAATGCTCCGACGCTTAGCACCAACCTAATTTGAACTTCTCACACACCCTCTTAGAGATCGACTTGCTCGCCATCGCATTCAGTATGTGTATATGGGCGAGGAGCTCGGTGGTCATCCAGAACACCAAAAATACTACAGCGTGCACGGTCGCGTCGTGTACCAGCGTCTGGCCACCTCTCCAGAGTTTCGCCGCGGCCTTCGAAAGGCAGTAAGGGCAATAGAAGAATGTGAGCGCAATAGTATTGCGCTAATGTGTACTGAAGAAGATCCAGCCAAATGCCACAGACATCCACTCTTGGCGAAAGTACTAATGGAACGTGGCTTGGAAGTTCTACACATACGACGCGACGGTTCAGTTCAAAACGCCGCTGACGTTTCGGGGGGCATCAGTACACAATTGCCGTTAGTTGAGCCAGTAGGAGAAGACCTAATGTGGCAATCGCCGAAACGAATTAGGCCGCGGAGCCACGATTGAGCCCGACAATCGCCCTACCAACAGACTTCAGCACGGCAATCTTGTTCGGACACGCGGATGGTGATGGCCACCTAGCTGCTGAACAATCCCGGGACTGGCTGATTCAACGGGGCTTCAGTGTTACCACCGTTGTGTCTCCTGCCACTAGGAATTATAGGTTCTGGGAAAAGCTGCACGAAATTGACCTATCTGGCTATCAGTTGGTTGTGACGGTGGACCTTGCCTTTAAGTTTAAGGCCCCTAGTGAATCTCTTTCCCATCTTCTGTCTGTCTCAGACAGCCATCTCGAAAGGCAGTTCATCGTAGTCGATCATCATCCCCTCGTCGTCCCTGCCAAGCCTCGCAAGAATGTGCAGTTAATCGAGGTAAAAGACCCTTACGATTGTTGCTTAGGAGAGCCAAGCCCTGAACTGATGAAAGTGGCCGCCCTTTGCGACGGAGCTCCGACTGCTGTAACGCCAACGCCCCTACTGACCAAGAGGGCACTTGGGGTGAAACGAGCTGCCGCAGACTTCCGTGGTGTCGCCGGTGATCAACTGCTGATGTTGATTAGGGAGCTGAGATGGGACTTCTTTGAACAACTAGCGGATGAGGATCGAGAGATGCATCGGACGGCCCGTGGCATCCGCAGGACCTCCAATAGGACTAGCCCACTGCTCGAGTATGCGAGGAATCTCTAGCCTTTTTAAGGGAATTCCAGATAACAACGGGAAGAGAGTACGTCACTCCTGCCTTGGCACGCATGTCTTCTTGATATCCCAGTATTCTCCGCTTCAGCCAAGGCGTAAATGTTCTAAATAGCGCCCCGTGCTGCTTTCGTGTCAAAATGTGTTCCGTCGGGATGTCTGCGAGATGCGAGGCGAGTAAATCCCTAGTCAACTGGCTCTTTTTCGCTCTCCTCGGATTCGTTCTGACCTCCAATGTGGTGATGGGGCAATGGCGCGTTGTTGGGAAGATGCCAAACGGACCCATGCCCAGTGTTTCAGCAGCTACTCCGTTTGCAATGACCACCCGCAGCCCAATGAGTGCTAGTGTGTCGCGCCACAAGCCCTCTCTTTCAATTTGCCATCTTGGCCGATTTCCCAGTTCCCACACAAAACTTGCCAGCGCCTCAGCGTCAAGAACTTGAGGCATCAAGACGCTCAGTGATTCGATGGAAGTATCACTAACCGACTCATCGACCAGCCTGGATACTTCAAGCGCCAGTTCTTTCGGATTAGCGGAATCAGTGGGATAACGTGCAACTACTGTTCTCATCCCCTTCCGGTAGACGGTCCGAGCCAGCAGTTGGGCGAAAACGCAGCCGACTTGAGGCTGCCGCAGCCAATCCAGGTAGACCGCCTCGGTAAGGCAGTCACTGGCAATAAAGTCAGCTTCATCACTTACTAGACCGCCACTCTGCAGTTGCTTGACGTAATCTCGGCGTCCAGGAAACCTCATGATCCGACCACGCTCGTCTTGCAACGTGGTCCCTTTATGAGTTGTCCTCAGTACGGTCTGTAAATCAATTGTTCTCATGCCCATAATTATGCACGGAATGTGAAGATTCTGCAACAGTCAAGATAGAGATGTCCCCGATCGGGATGAGAAAGGACTTCGTAAGCCGCCCACCACCCCCTACACCCGCGCCCCCACCCGCGCCGGCGGCGCCGGACGCTTGACGAACAGCATCAGCACCGCGCCCGAGAAGCTGAGCGCCGCGAACACCGTGAAGGGCACCAGGTACGTGCCCGTAGTGTCGAACATGTAGCCGGCGTACAGCGGCGCGAAGATCATGCCGATGTTCATCGGAAGCTGCGACACTCCCATGATCGTCGCGAACGCCCGCCGCCCGAAGTACTCGCCCCGTATCGCCGTGGTGAGCGGCATGCGCCCGCCGAAACCGATGCCGTATACGATGGCGAACACGTAGGGCAAATAAGTGGTCTCGCTCTCGTTCAGCGCGAGAAGCAGAATCGCCGACGATTGCAGGAACAGCAGAAAGGCTATGAGCGGCGGCTTGGGCAGACGGTCGGCCAGGAAGCCCGCTAGGAACTGAGACGGCAGAGCAGCCATAACCATCACAGAGGTCACAACCCCCGCTCCGGTCAGAGACATCCCCATGTCCGTCAGCTTGGGTGAGAGGTGCAGCGAAATCGACACGATCGCGACGCTGGAGGCCACCTGCGCGGCGGTGAGAAGCCAGAACACCGGTGTGCGCAGCGCCTGCCGCACGGTGAACTCCGGCCCGTCGGCCGCCGCGGCGTACTGGTCCCGCTCGGAGCCGTCCCTCTCGCCCGCCGGAGGGTCGCCGTCCGGCCTCATGCCGTACTCCTCCGGGTGGTTGCGGATGACCTTGACCACCGGCCCGATGATGAGCAGCATGAACACGCCGATACCCAGCGACACCGCCCGGAACTCGAACACTTCAATGCAGTAGGCGAAGAGCGGTACGAGGAGTCCGCCGAAGTGCGCGCCCGACATCGCGGACGCCATGGCGATGGAACGGCGGCGGTTGAACCAGTTGTTCACCATCGCGATCATCGCGAGCCAGCCTCCCAGCCCCGAACCCAGCGCGATGACGATGAAGGCCACGTAGAACTGCCACAGCGAGTTGACCTGAGATTGCAGGACAAAGCCGACCGCCATGATGAGGTAGCCTATCAGCGTCATGCGGCGGGTGCCCACGCGGTCGACCAGAAACCCCTCGATCGGACCGAGCACCGCGCCCTCGGCCCTGGCCAGCGCGAACGCCCCGGACAGCGCCGTGCGGCTCCATCCGAACTGGCGCTCCAGCGCCACCAGCAGAGTGCCCACCCCCTGGAACACCGTGAGCGACATCAGCGTGAGCATGAACGACGCGATGCCGACCAGCCACCAGCCGTAGAAGACGCCGCGAACCGAGGTGGCGAGACCTCGCCGGGATGTCGGAATCGAAGCACTATCGCGCATGGGCGCAAGTGTACCAGCTAGGGCGCCGCTGCTGGTGGTTTTTTCTCACTCACCTTGCGGCCCAACAACCGCGAGCCGGCGGGTCTCCACACTCTGCCAGGGAGGTGACTATGGCCGTTCCGGCGCCCAGGGTCTTTTCATTATCGGGAAATGTCATTCTGAGCCGAAGGCGAAGAATCTAAAATCACTCGACACGGACTCGGCTCTAGTATGAAGAAGGGGATGCAGGCAAGGACTTTAGACCCTTCGGCTACGCTCAGGGTGAAAATGAAAAGACCCTGTTCCGGCGCCGCGCTAATATGGACAAGGTCACCGATGTTGGCTATAATGTTGGGACGTGGTTTGGCGTGCCCTGAGCGGCCACGCTGCCGACGCCGAATCAGGCCCCGACAGGCCGAGGTGGTGGAATTGGTAGACACGCAGCGTTGAGGGCGCTGTGGCCGCAAGGCTGTAGGAGTTCGAATCTCCTCCTCGGCACCATGAGAGCCACCGTCGAGGCGACGTAGCCAAGTGGTTAAGGCGGGGGTCTGCAAAACCCCTATTCGGCGGTTCGAATCCGCCCGTCGCCTCCATCACCCACCATCCGCCGCTGCCACAGCCAGGCGTACCGCCGGAGCCCGCCTCTCAGCACATCGCCGCCCGCTCCGCAACATCCCCACACCAAGGAGGCTCCCCGTGTCAACCGTAAGCATCGACCACATCGCCATGCCGACGGCGAACGCCGAACGCCTCATCGAGTTCTACAAGCGCCTTGGCTTTCACATCAACGACGAGGACAAGTGGCGCTCAGGCGAGGTTCCCGCCTTCTCCATACAGGTGGGCGATTCCAAGATCAACATCCACCCGGAGGGCTTCGTCGCCGGCCTGCGTGGGCCGACCGCCGTGCCCGGCTGCACGGACATCTGCTTCGTGTGGGACGGCACGGTCGAGGAGTGCCAGGCCATGCTGGACACCGCGGGAGTGGAGGTCATCGCCGGGCCGGGCCCGCGGAAGGGCGCGCGCGGCGGCGGCGGCCATCCCTCGCTCAGCCTGTACGCGCGAGACCCGGACCAGAACCTCCTGGAGTGGATGATCTACTCCTGACAATGTCTCTCAAGGAGCGCAGGCTCGGCCGCACCGGCCTGGTGCTCCCTGAGCTCGGCCTGGGCGCGATGGACACGCCGCAGGCGGCCGAAGGCGTCGACACTCTCCGCGCCGCGCTCGACCTGGGCATTCGCCTGGTCGACACAGCCAGGGACTACCAGGGCAGCGAGTACCTCATAGGCCAGGTGGTCCGAGAGCGTGGCTCGGACTTCTGCATCGCGTCCAAGACGTTCAGCCGCACCGTCAACGGCAGCCAGGCGGACGTGGACAGGAGCCTGGCCGTCCTCGGCGTCCCGAGCATCTGCCTGTACCAACTTCACGACGTCTCGACGCCGAGCGCCTGGGTGCAGGTCATGGTCCCGGGCGGCGCGCTGGAGGGTCTACGCACGGCGCAGGCGAGGGAGCTGGTCCAACACGTCGGCATCTCCTCGCACAGCCTCGAGATAGTGGAGAAGGCCATCACGTGCGGCGAGTTCGACGCGGTGATGCTGGAGTATTCGGCTTTCTACCCGGAAAGCGAAGATCTGATACGTCTGGCCGCGCGGTCCGGCGTCGGCGTGATTGTGATGAGGCCTCTGGGCGGGTCGGGCCGCATGAGCAGCCTGCGCACGCTCAACGCCCGCGGCGAGGCGGAGCTGACGCCCGCGCTGCTGCTGCGCTACGTGCTGTCCAACCCCGGCGTCTCAGTTGCGATTCCGGGCGCGCGATACCCGGACAGGGTACGCCGGAACGTGGCGCTGTGCCGGGAATACGAGCCGCTCACCGACGCCGAAAAGCGTAGCTGCGAACGGGCGGCGGAGGCGCTGTACTAGGGCGCGCGCCGCAAAGCGTATAGAATGAGAGATTCTCAGCAAACGGGAGCATGAATCATGGGTACTTTCTCGTGGCCATTGCGGATCTCGGACATGGACAGCCGGCGTACTATTTCCTTCGAAGCGCTAGTAGACACTGGCGCGGCGTACACCATTCTGCCCGGCCGGCAGTTGCGCGATCTTGGCATCGAGCCTACGGGCCAGCGCAGATTCCTGCTTGCCGACGGCCGTCGCACATACATGGATTACGGCCAGGCCTGGGTCACGATCGATGGCGAAAGCGTAGTGACCATCGTGGTCTTCGGTGAGGATGATGGGCCGCCCCTGCTTGGCGCCTACACCTTGGAAGGCCTCGGCTTGGCTGTGGACCCGGTGGAACAGCGGCTTGTCCCCGCGACTCTCATCATGTATTAGCAGATGCGCGTCGGCTGTTGCGCGATACGCCCCTAAACACTAGAATGTGCCCACGTCCCGCGGCCTCGCGCCGCGCCCCACAACTACCAGCGAATTCGCGAGGTTTGACGATGCCGATATACGAGTACACCTGCACCAGTTGCGAGTACAGGTTCGAGCGGCTCAGGCCCATGGAGCGCATGGACGACGACGCGCCCTGCCCCGAGTGCGAGGGGGACGGCGAGCGCAGCCTGTCCGTGTTCGTATCGTTCTCGTCCACCGACGGAGGCGGCGTTTCGCCGGTCGCGGGCGGGGGCGGTGGATGCGGCGGGTGCGGCCCGGGCGGATGCGCCTGCGCGGCCGGCTTCTAGGCCCCACCTAATTGCAGCGAGCGCCGGCGCGCCCAGGACGCACGCGCGCACGGCACGGCAGCCACACGAAAGGAGTCCGACATGACCACCGTAGTTCGAGGGCGGCTTACACTGGTCGATCCCACCACCCAGCCTATCATCGCCGACTTCACCGGGGCGCCCCGGCTCAGGGACCTGACAGACAAGAGGGTCGGCATCATCGATGACAGCAAGGTGAACGCCAGGGAGCTGCTGCACACGGTCACGGAGCTGCTCGACGAGAGCTTCGGAGTCGAGAGCGTCAAGTACCACCGCAAGCCTTCCGCGTCCAAGCCCGCCGACCCCGCCGTCATCAGCGAGTTGGCCGAGGAGTGCGACTACGTGCTTGTCGGAGTCGGCGATTGAGGGTCCTGCAGCGCGTGCAGTGTGCACGACGGGATCCACGTGGAAAAGGCCGGCACTCCTTCCGTTACCATTTGCACCGACCTGTTCACCCGAACGGCTGAGGGCATGGCGAGCATGTGGGGAACGCCCGACTACCCCACCATCTTCACCAAGCACCCCACCGCCCCGCTGGACTCCGAGGAGTTGAGAGGAAGGGCCGAGGAGATGCTTGGGCAGATAGTGTCCATTCTCACCGGCGTCGATACCTCCACTGACTACTCGTAGGGTCACGGCCCATCGGAGACAGACGGAGATGGAGAAACAACGCCTGAGCCGAGAGGTCATCGCGATGAGGGTCGCGCTCGAATTGCGCGACGGCGACGTGGTGAACCTGGGGCTTGGCATCCCAACGCTTTGCTCGCAGTTCATCCCTGAGGGCCGCTCGGTGATGTACCACAGCGAGAGCGGCGTGCTCAACTACGGACCGATGGCCGAGCCGGGCGAAGAGGACATCGACCTGATAAACGCGGGCGGCCAGTTCCTCGCGATGGCGCCCGGCATGTCGTTCTTCAGCTCGGCGGACGCCTTCGCCATGATCCGGGGCGGCCACGTGGACGTGGCGGTGCTGGGGGCGCTACAGGTGTCCGAGAGGGGCGACCTCGCCAACTGGATGCTGCCGGAGCGCGGCGTTGGCAACGTGGGCGGCGCGATGGACTTGGCCGCCGGCGCGCGGCGCGTGATCGCCGCGATGGAGCACACCGACCGCAATGGCAACTCCAAGCTGGTGCGCGAGTGCGCCTACCCGCCCACTGCCAGGGAGTGCGTCAGCCTGGTGGTTACCGACATCGCCGTGGTCGAGATCGGCCCCGACGGCGCGGTGCTGACGGAGGTCGCGCCCGGCTGGACCGCCGACGACGTTCTCGCCCAGACCGACGCCCGCCTGGCCGTGTCGCCCCGCCTCAAGGAGATCGCGCTCTAGCGGCACGCGCTCCCGCCATCACCTGCACGGGAAGGGCGCGAGCGCTGGGTATACTGGCCCAAACCGACTCACGATTGGGCAGTATCGCTACATCTGCGGGAAGTTAAGCCGTAAGTGGGGCGGCTGGGCCGAACGTAAGTGTTGCCTCAAAGTAGTCCGCTGCCTACAATTCAATAATGATTGATATTCGCCAGACTGCGGTTTATGCTCGCTGGTTCAGGCGGCTTCGGGATAGGCAGGCAAAGGCGTGCATCAACGTCCGCATCCGGCGCTTGGCCCGTGGCAGTTCAGGGGACGTAAGGCCGGTGGGAGAAGGCGTTTCCGAGCTTCGAATCAACTACGGGCCCGGCTACAGGGTGTACTTCGTCCGTTTAGGTCTAACTTTGGTAGTCCTTCTAGCCGGAGGCGACAAGGACAGTCAGGTTCAGGACATACGAAGGGCGCTTGAACTGGGCCGAAGGGCTCAAGGAGGCGGCAATGGAAACAATCCGGACACGGCCGTGGGATCCTGCTGAGCACCTGGAAACCTCCGAGGACATGGCCGCCTACCTGAGCGCAGCGCTGGATGATGGCGACCCAGGCCTGATATTAGACGTGCTGGACGACATCTACCGTGCAAGGCGTATGAAGCAAGACTTTGGGCTGGAGGGTGATAGCTCCTACGAGTCCTTGTCCTCCAACGGCAACCCGGAATTCACCACCGTGCTGAAGGCAGTGCGCGCCATGGGCCTTAGGCTCCAGGCGACCGCCGCGCCTGAGGACGAGTAGCGCGAGACGGTCATTGCGCCTGAGGGCGCTCGCCGCCTACTTGGGCAGGTTGCACACGTCCAGCGCAGTTAGGGCGAGCACCTTGGCCACCTGCTCCATCTCGCTTATGGGCGCGTACTCGTCCGGAACGTCCGGCGACTCCTGGGTACCGGCCGGGCCTATCAGCACGCAGGGCACGCCGGCCCTCCACAGGTGACAGCTGTCGTTGCCGGTGTAAGAGTTCGGCAGCACCACGCCCACGTTGTCAGGCTCCCGACCAGTCACGGCGCGGACCTGGCGGGCCACCGCCTCCACGATGTACTCACCGCGCGGCAGGTCGAACGGCTCCATCACCACTTTGTTCGCCTTGAACACCGGCGGCGCCGGCACCTCGATCTCGTAGACGAAGTCCGGGTCCTCGTCGCTCAGCGCGCTCAGCGCGCGGTCGAGGTCCGCAACCACCGACTCGGACGACATGCCCGGCAGGAAGCGCACGTCCACCAGCACGGTGCAGAAGTCGCTCACGAAGTTCGGCCCTTTCAGGTCGTAGTCCCGGCCCATGCCGCCCATGATTACGCCGATGTTTACCAGCGGCAGCGCGGGCAGGTCCGCCCGACGCTCGCAGGTGAATTCGACACCCCGCATAGCGGGAATGGCCTTGCGCATCTTGTCGATGGCGTCCACCGAGCCTTGCCGCCGGCTGGTGTGCCTCGACTTGCCGATAGTGTGCACCGCTATGTTGACGACACCCCCGTGGACTGTCATAACGTTGGCCGGGCCGTGCGGCTCCGTAATAACCGCCATGTCCGTTAGCGGTCCGTGCTCGCACAAGTACGACGTGCCCACGCCGCCCTGCAGCTCGCCGACGACGCACGCGAGCACGAGGTCGCCCTTCAGCCGGACGCCGGAGCGCCTCACCGCCTCGGCGGCCTGCACCATCGACGCGACGCCGGCCTGCATGTTGCGCACGCCAGCGCCGAAGAGCCGGTCGCCCTCTACGCTCGGCTCCCACGGGTCGCGCTTCCAGCCGAACGCGAGAGGGTCTATGTCCAGATGGCCGTTGAACATCAGCGACTTGCCGCCGCCCTCGCCCCTAAGCGTGGCGGTCGTCTGGAATCGCCCGGGTTCCACTTCCTGGAGCTGCACCTCGTAGCCCCGCCGACCCAGGTAGTCAGCCATGAACCGGGCCAGCTCCGTCTCCTCGGTCTTGAAGCTCGGAATCCTGAGCATCTGCTTGGCGAGCTCCAGCATATCGTCGCGGTCTATCGCCGCCAGCACCGCATGGGTATCGCTCTGCGTCAACTCGTTCCTCCTTCATCGTGTGGACCGGGTGGTCTTGCGGACTGGGGGCTTAGATTCCTCGGCTGCGCTCGGAATGACAATTGTGAAACGCATGGAATTGCAGTTGTCGTGCGCTCGGAATTACAATTGTGGGGCGTCAGCTCACCGCCAATCGCCGCTGCCCGCTCCCTGCGAACCGGCCCTGTAGTGGCGGTCCAGCTCCGAGACGTAGCCCTTTCCCAGGTCCGTGCCGTATTCGGCGAGCCAGTCGGACAGGCGAGTCTCGCCGGTAGGCTCACCACGCGAGACCAGCAGGTCCGCCATCAGGCCTTCCACCTCGTCCCGCGTCAATGTCACGTCCCGCATGGCAAGCCCCACTAGTGCGGCCATCAGCATACCCAGCCGCTTGCCCACGTGCGCGACGCGCACCCTCGCACCAATGGAATCGGCTATCAGCCTCACCATCCCCTCGTAGGTGAACACCTCGGGGCCTACCGAATCTATGGCGTAGCTGTCCTCTCGTCGGCCCGCCTCCACCATGAGCGCGGCGTGGTCTCCCGCGTAGATTGGCTGCACACGGTAGTCGCCGCGCCCGAACACGGGGAAGAAGGGAAAGCGCCGGAGCGTCCAGGCGATGTTGTTGAGTAGCAAGTCCTCCCGACCGTAAATCACGGTGGGCCGGAGTATCGCGTGGCTCATCGCCGACGCGCGCACCGCCTCCTCCGCCTGCGCCTTGCCCCGGAAGTACGGCAGCGGCGAGTCCGCGTCGGCGTTAGTGATGCTCACGTGCACCACCCGCCGGACCCCGGCGCTCTCGGCGGCGCGCAGCATCGTCCCGATGTTGCGCACCGCTACGTCGTGCGTCAGCTCGCCGCGGGCGAACCGCACCCAGTAGGTATTGTAAAGCGTGTGGGCGCCCTCCAGCGAGCGTGCAAGGTCGGCTGGCCTGTCGAAGTTGTAGGGCGCGGCGCCGACCGCACCGCCGAAGAGGCGGGCGCTCGGGTGGCCCGTGAGCGTACGCACGGGCCGGCCCAGCTTCAGCAGCAGCTGTGTGACATATCTGCCCGTGTAGCTGAACGCGCCGGTCACGACGTCGAAATCGGTGCGACTCATCTCCCGCCCGCCTTCCTCATACCATCCGCCCGGTGGCGTCCCTCGGTTGGGCTATAATGTCCGCCAAGCCTATCTTGGCCCACTTTACCCCAAACGAGGACGCATATGATACCCCTACGCCTGAGCGTCAGAAATTTCATATGCTACCGGGACAATGTGCCTACGCTGGACTTCGAGAGCCTGCACGTCGCGTGCCTGTGCGGCGAAAACGGGCACGGCAAGAGCGCGCTGCTCGACGCCATCACCTGGGCGCTCTGGGGCAGCGCAAGGGCCAGCCAGCAGCACGAGCTGATCCACCAGGGCCAGACTGACATGGAGGTCACGCTCGACATCCTCGTGCGCGACCAGGTCTACCGCGTGATACGAAAGCACACCCGCAGGGCGGGGGCACGGCAGGGCGCCACGGTGCTCGAGTTCCAGGCGTCGACAGGCGACGGCTACCGCCCCGTGACGGCCAACAGCGTTCGCGAGACCGAAGCCCTGATAGTCCGGACAATCCAGCTCGACTACGAAACCTTCATCAACACCGCCTATCTTCAGCAGGGCAAGGCCGACCAGTTCACACGGAACACGGCCTCCAAGCGAAAGGAGTTCCTTGCCGAGGCGCTGGGCCTCTCCTACTACGAGCAGCTCGAGGAGCGGGCGAAGGACCGCGCGGCCGAGCTGCGGGACACCATACGAGACGCCATGGAGCGCATGAGGAGCCGCCAGCCGGAGATAGATCTCAAGCCCGATTACGAGCGCAGGCTGGAGTCCGGGCGCGCGGGCATCGCCGGACTCACCCCCGAACGGGACGAGCGTCTCGCCAAACACGAGGCGCTGCAGCGCACGGCCACCGAGCTGTCGCTAAAGCGCCGCGACCTGCCGGACATGGAAGCCCGGCTGGCCTACGCCAGGAGCGAGACGGAGCGGCTGGAGCGCGAGACGCGGGAACTGAGAGCACGGCTGGACGCGGACGAGGCCATCGCCGCGCGCGCCGACGAGATAGAAGCCAACTTCGCGGCGCTGGTTGCAGCGAAGGCCGAGGTCGAGAGGCTCCAGGCCGCCCAGGCGTCGCTTGGCGCATTGCGGAGCCGGCAGGTCGAGCTGAACGCAAAGATCGAAGTCCAACGCGCGGAGCTGGAGACGCGGCGCGGGCGGCACCAGAACGACGTGGACATGCTCGAGTCCGAAGCCGGAAACATCCCCGAATTGGAGACCGGACTCGAAGCGCTGCGGGCGCGAACGGAACGGCTGCCGGGGCTCGAGGCCGCGGCGCTCTCCCTGGCCGGTGACGCGCAGGCCGCCGACGCGGAACTGGCCAGGCTCAACCGGGCGCTCGACCGCAAGAGCGCGATCGACTCCAGCGTGGCCGAACTCGAGCGCCAGATCGCGCTGGAGGTACAGGCGCTCGAACTGAGGCTCGACCAGGCCGCCTACAGGGTGACGCAAGAGCTGGAACCCGCCGCGGCACGCATTCCCGAGATCGAGGAGCGCCAGCGGCTCAACGAGCTCGCCCAGCGCCGGCTCGAGGCGGACTCAGAGCGGGTTGAGGCGATGCGCGGCGACGAACGGGCCGCCGCCATGCGCGTCCAGTCCTTGGTACAGGCCAACGAGGCGCTCTACTCAGATATGGAGGACACCAGGCGCAAGTTCGAGCTGCTGGATCGGGGCGACACGCTCTGCCCGCTGTGCGGCCAGCCGGTTGGCGACGACGGCGCGGAGCACCTGCGCGCCGAGTACGAGGCGCGAGGCCGCGAGGCTAAGCGGAGCTACCGGGAAAACGACGCCGAACGCCGAACGCTCGAGGAGAAGAGCACGGAACTGGCCGCCCGCGTTCGCGAGCTGGAGACGGCGCGTGAAAGCGAGCAGAGGCGCGTCCAGAGCGAGGCCACGGCACTGGCCCGCGAACGCGACGATGCCGAAAGGTCGCGGGCGCAGATCGAGTCCGAATCCCTGGAAGTGGAGCGGCTGCGGGCCATTCTCGCCTCCGGCGACTACGCCCACGAGCAGCGGCGCGACGTCGAGCGGCTGAGTCGGGAAATGCACACGCTGGGCTACGACGCCGAGAGCCGTGACGCCGCCCAGCGGCGGGCGACCGACCTCCACGCGCGGGCATCCAGGGTTGCGGCGGAGCTTGAGGCCGAACGGCAGAGCGTCGACGCCGGAGGCGTCCGGCTGCGGCGCGAGCTTGATAGCGCGTATGCGGCGGAGGCGCGGCTGCTCGAGGCGCGGCGCTACCTGGACACGTTGAACGCGACCCTCACAAGCGGCGACTATGCCCGCGAAGAGCGGGCCGGCATTGCGAGGGTGGCCGCCGAAATCGAGACGCTCGGCTACGACGCCACCGCCCACCAGGCGCAGAGGGACAGGGCGTCGGCCCTCGAACCCTACGAAGACCTGCACCGGCAGTTGCGGGAAGCCCAGGGCCGCCTGGAGGCGGAACGCGCGTCGCTCGACGAGAGGCAGCAGTCGCTGGCGAGGCGCACCGCCGAGGCGGAGGACTACGAGGCGCGCGTGTCCGAGACGCGGAGGGAACTGGCGGCGCTTCCTGAGATCGAGGCGAAACTGGTAGAGTCCGAGCGGCGGCTCCGCGAATTGGAGGGCCGGCTGCGAGACTTCGAGGTGCAGCGTGGCATACAACAGGAACACATAGCCCACTGCGCCGGCTTGGAGGCGCAAACGCGCGCGGACGAGGCCGCCCGGCGCGGGCTGGTAGACGAGAAGAGCATTTACGACGAGCTGGCCGTGGCCTTCGGCAAGAACGGCATCCCCGCACTCATCATCGAAAATGCCATCCCCCAACTCCAGGGGGACGCCAACCGGTTGCTGTCCCGTCTGACCGAAAACCGCATGAGCCTGAAGCTGGAGCTCAGGGAGGGCCGGCGGCTGAGGGGCTCGGACGTCCGGGCCGAGGAGTTGGACATCCTCATCTCCGACGAGATCGGCACACGCAGCTACGAGATGTTCAGCGGGGGAGAGGCGTTCCGGATCGACTTCGCCCTGCGCATTGCGCTGTCCCAGATGCTCGCCAGCAGGTCGGGCGCCCCGCTGCCTATCCTGTTCATAGACGAGGGATTCGGCACGCAGGACGCATCGGGTCAGGAGCGGCTGACAGAGGCCATCAAGTCCATCGAGGACGACTTCCAGAAGATCATAGTGATAACTCACGTCGACCAGATCAAAGAGGCTTTCCCGGTCCGGATCGAGGTCACCAAGGACGAATACGGTGCAACGTTCAGCATAGTCTAGCCGGCATCGCGAAGTGCATTCCAAGCTACGCGGATAGGCTCCTGTACCTTGTAGCGAGAGCAATGTTCAAAGACAATGGCGTCAGAAAGGTATGGGAACAGATCGGAGGAGATAGTGGAGATGGAAGACGCAAAGCAATTGATACAGCAAGCGTTTGAGCAGGCGAAGGCCTCCGGCAAACCTGATTGGCATCGCATGACCACCGCCGTCTTGAAGAATCGGCTACTTAGCCTCACCGGCAACGCCTTCCACGAGGCTGAATACGACGCTTCGACATTTGCGAGTTTCGTGCAAAGATATGAAGGCCTCGTCCATCTCGATCGATCCAGCTTCCCGCCCATAGTCGAACTGCGGGATATCGAGTCAGTAGCACCGAGCGGAGAGAACAAGCCATTGAGCCGTCCAAGGGTTCGCAGTGACCTTTGGCTAGCCGCACTCGACTATTCCAGTAAGACCCAGTACGTTTGGGACTCATCCCTTATGCAGGCCCGACAAAGGCGGGATGAGGATGACGGTCCAGTCATTACAGTCGTTACTCAAGCAGAATTCCAACGTTGGCGAAGGGAGTTTATGGACGAAGTCCTGCCAGCCATTCCCCTAACCACGGAACAGTCACTGCAGGTTGATGTCTGGTTCCAGCGACAGCTTCCGACGTCGCATTTGCCACGCCACTTAATTCCCAAGTGGAATGGATTCCTCCGAGACAAAGTCCATAAGCACTTGATTCACTGGTTCGACGATTCAGGATTAGCTCCACCGAGCGACCTGCTGACCTCTGCCACGGTCGAACAGGCAGCGCAATCGTCTTCTGACACTGAAGAACTCCGCCAACTTGTGCTACGAGTGGTTAGGGGGATGACCGAGGACGAGTTGGAACAGCTCAATCTACCATCCAGGGCGGTCCTCAGAATTTCCAGGTCATCACGACTTTGATTCAACGCGGAGTCGAAATATGGTTGCTTCAACCTAGCGGCGAAAGCTCTTTCAATCAGATTAGGCACTCAATTGCGTCTGTGTGCAAAGCCAGGGGATGGGAATTTCAGGCGCGGAAGACGGACCGAATCTCGACCCGTGAAGGTAGACGCCTCAGATCCATTAGCGGCGAAGACGCGACAAATCTCTACAGGCGGATCCACAGAGCACGTGTAGGAGTCTGGCAGGTTGACGATGCTCACGTTCCCGTCAAGCCTGATCCAAGGCCGGTTGTCAAGGATTACATTCGCTTGAGTCGCTTTGTGGAGCACAAGGCGTTCCATGCTAGGATTTCCACTACTGACTTCCACGACCGCTGGCCCTCACTGTTGACGGAATTCGTTGAGTGGCTTGGCCAGACCGGGTGCAACGGCGAAGGTGATCCAAGATGTCTACCACTTCACGTATTCGCAACTAGACTTGAGACGAGTGCCTTATCCACTCAGGAGGGACGTTCAATTTTTGCCAACGTTTACGGTCGGCAGTCGTCAAGAGTAGATAAGAATCAACTACACTGGAACAGACCGACCGGATCATTTCACGGCCAAGAAGTTCTACAAGTAGCGGGACGGAACTTAGCCCAAGGATTCCATTGGGATGTTTCAAGCCGAACTACTACGCGGCGCATCACCACGACGTCAGAGATTTGGAGGATATCCCCCAACGGCTATGTGAACGTGTATCCCGACCAGTACATCAGGATTGGTCAACGGGCAAGACGCCTCTTGCCGGGGAAGAAAGCGAAAGCCCGCTGACATAGCAGCGGGCTTTGTTTTCAAGTCTGCGAGCACTTAGTCCATTGGCGCCTCAATGCGGAGGTGATTCGGTCCGCTACGGAGCACTTAACTGTCCGGGCTCGAAACATTGCGCCGAACCATCCAACGCCATAGCGCGATGGCTGAGGTATACACTGATCAAATGCCTACCTCCCCCCTGTCTTGTGGTGGGCACAACTCTTGCCGAATCGTCCTACACTAGCCAAGGATCAAATGTATGGTACGAAACAATACGCAAGCGTGTCAAGGGCGCGAATCGCCATGAATGTATCCGATCAAAACGTCAGCCTGTCGGCTCGAGAACCGGCAGACTAGCCGCAGTAGCGGTGCGCGCTGGAGGGCTTGCCCAATATCTCACTTGGGCGGATAATGCTACCAAGACGCTGGCAACGCGATGGGCCTGACGCACGCGCGCGGGTCGTGCCGGCGCGACCCGCCCAAGGAGGCTGCTTTGAGTAACAACGTACCATCCGAGGCCGAAGTCCTTTCGTACTTCGACTCGCTCAGCAACTGGGGCAGATGGGGCGACGACGACCAGCTCGGCACGCTCAACCTGCTCAGCCCCGCCAAGACGCTGCAAGCCACGTCGCTCGTGCGCGAGGGCGTGAGCGTCTCGTGCGCGCGGCCCGTGTTGTTCGAAGCCGCGGCCGACGTGCCCATACCGCCCATGCACTTCATGGTCGAGAGCGGCGAGGGCTGGGCGAGCGGCCAGAAGGTCTCGTCCAGACCGAACCAGGCCTCCACGGACTTTTTCGGCATGATCTTTCACGGCTTCACCATCACCCACGTCGACAGCCTCGCCCACTTCTTCTGGGAGGGCAAGCTGTACAACGGACGCCCCGCGCACCTGGTCTCGACCAGCCTGGGCGCCACCGTGGAGTCCATCGACCTTGCCCACAAGGGCATAGTGACGCGCGGCGTGCTGGTTGACGTGCCCGAGATTCGGGGCGTGGACTGGCTGGAGCGCGGCGAAGGCGTGATGCCGGAAGACATTCTGGCGGCCGAGGAGCGCTGCGGCTTCACCATCGAGGAGGGCGACGTGCTGCTGATACGCACCGGCCAGCTGCACCGGCGCAACGTCGAAGGCCCCGTGCCGCGGGAGGCCGGCTCCACGGCGTGCCAGGCGGCGTGCCTGCCGCTGTTCCACGAACGTGGAATCGCCATGCTTGGCACCGACACCGGTAACGACGTATCGCCATCCGGCTATCCGTCCATGTCCAATCCGGTCCACCAGGTGGGCATCGTCGCAATGGGGCTGTGGATTCTGGACAACGCCAACCTCGAAGAGCTGGCCCAGGCGTGCAAGGAGCGCAACCGCTGGGAGTTCATGCTGTCCATCGGCACGCTGCGGCTGACCAACACCACAGGCTCGCCGTGCAATCCGCTGGCCATATTCTAGCGGCATGGAAGCAGAGCACGGAGCGCGATCGATGGGCGTCGAGACCCACCTGAAACAGAGGGAGCGCATTGTCTCGCGCTTTGGGCCGTACTACGCCACGTCCACAAGGCTGATCCTGCACCTGGAGAGGAACGGCGCGGAGGAGCTGCACGAGCTGCCGTACTCCCAGATAGAAAAGATCGATGAGGTGCGGACTTCGAACCATCCGCGCATGATGATCGGCGCCATCGTAACCATAGTCTCGATCATAGCGTCGTACAGCCTCAACATGATAACGCCGCTACTCGGGGTGGTGGCCGGCGGGTTTCTCGTGCTGCACGGCAGCATTGGAGGCCCGGCGTACTACCAGGTGCACGGCAGGGACGTGCCGCGGGAGCAGATGCACCTCTGGCAGATCCGCTACCGGGGCGCGGGCAGCCTGATCGCTTCGATTCGCACCATCAAGGGCGAGCGCGTCTGAGCCTCAGCCGGCGGAGGGCACCGCGCTGTCCAGCCACGACAGGAACCTCCCCACTTCCGGCACGCCATCCAGCGAATAGTCCGCCGCACGCAGCGCAGCCTCCGGCGTGTCGTCGTGAAGGACAACCACGCCCAGTCCCGCGAGCGCGCCCGCGTCCGACAGTTCCCTAACGGCCACCAGAGCGTCGACGTCTGTTGTGTCGTCGCCCACGAACAGCAGGCCGTCCAGGGCGAAGCGCCGCGCCAGGCTCCGCGTCGCGCTGCCCTTGTTCGGCCCGTTTGCGGCGCGAAGTTCCAACGCCATCTTGCCCCAGAATGCCTCGACGCCGCGCGCCGCCGGGCCCGCTCGTCGCAGAGCGTCGTCCAACTCACGGGCTGCCCGCTCCGGGTCGGGAGCCAGCCGGAAGTGCGCGGTCGCGCTGAGGCCCTTGTCCTGCCACACCATGCCGGGCAGGTCCACGGCGGCGCGCAGGAACGCGAACGCGCGGGCCACCGCGTCGCGGGCCGCCTCCGCATCCGGCGACAGCTCCAGCCGCCCGTCTCGCAGCACCTCCGCGCCGTGGTTGCCCACGTAGGCCATTCCGCTCACGTCCACCAGCGCGGCCACGTCATCGGCCGCGCGACCGGACATCACCGCCGCCAGCGCCAGCTTGCGCGCCAGGCGGCGCAGGGCTGTGGCGGCGGCCGGCAGCACGCGCGCCTCCCCCGGCGTGGGGGCTATCTCGGAGATGGTGCCGTCGAAGTCCACCACGATGCCCAGCCGGCGGGCGCGCAGCAGCGGCGCGACGGCGTGGAGATTGGACAGCAGGTCGGGCGGCGGCATGCGAGGGTCACCCCCATCCCCGTATCGAGTACGGGGCGGGCTCTAACCTTCCCCCATCGAGGGGGAAGGGCGGGCGGGCTACAGGCTGTAGGGGGAAGAGACTGACTTGCCATCCCACTAGGCGTTGAACCTGAGCGTGTACAGGTCGGAGGCCATGATCTGGGGAATGCGCGGGCCGAGCTCGCGCCAATCGTCCTGAGTCGCGGAGATGAGCCGCCCGGAAAGGCCGTCGGAGGCGTCCGATGCGAGCCACACGGCGAGGGCGGCGGCCTCTTCGAGCGGCGCGCCCCGGCCTGACTTGGTGCGCCGCACCATCGCGCCCATCGCCGGCTCGATCAGGCTGTCCTCAGACGCCATCGGGTCTAGCAGATCCGTGTCAATCTGGCCGGGGCCGAGCGCGTTCACGCTGACATTGTGAGGGAGCATCTCCAGCGCGAGAGTCTCTGTGAGGCGCACCACGGCGGCTTTGGACGTGCCATAGGCGCTAATCGTCTCTGACGCGCGCGTCACGCCCGCGCCCGAAAGGTTGATTATCTTGCCGCCGCCCTGCCCAATCATGTGGGGCAGCACCGCGTGGCAGCACAGCATGAGGCCGGTCACGTTGATATTGATGGCCTGCGCCCAATGCTCGGCGTCGTTCAGGTGCAGCGGGCCCACCGGGCCGAGTATGGCGGCGTTGTTCACCAGCACGTCCACGCGAGAGTATCGCTCGAGGGTGTGCTCCACCATGCGGCGCACGTCATCGGGGCTGGCCACGTCGACCGCAATTGCCGACGCCTCCGCGCCGGCCGCGCGGGCCTCGTTCGCGGCGTCCTCGACCTGGGCGAGGGTGCGCGAGACCAGCATGAGCTTCGCGCCCTCGCTTGCGTAGGCGCGCGCGATGCCCCGGCCGATACCCTTGCCCGCTCCGGTGATGATGGCAACCTTGCCGCGGAGAGTCATGCTTATGGCCGCACCCCCATCCTAGCCTTCCCCCATCAAGGGGGAAGGGACAATCGGAAGGTCTGAAACCCGCTCCTACTGGGCTATCACGCCGCCGTCGATGACAAGCTCGGAGCCGGTCATGTACGAGGCCTCGTCCGATGCGAGGAACAGCGCCCCGTATGCCACGTCGTCCACGGTGCCGACCCTGCCCAGCGGGACGCGCGAGAGGGACGCCGCGAGGCCTTCAGGTGTGCCGATGTTGTGGGCTATCATCTCGGTGTCCACAGGCCCGGGGTGAATCGAGTTGGCGCGTATGCCGTCCTGGGCGTGTTGCAGTGCGGTCGTCTTGGTGAACAGCCGCACGCCGCCCTTGGAGGTGGTGTAGGCGCCGCCGCGCGGGCTGCCGATAATCCCGGCGATGGAGGATATGTTGACGATGGAGCCGCCGCCGGCCTTGCGCATCTCCGGTATGGCGTGCTTGGTCCCCAGGAACACGCCCGTGGTGTTGACCGACATTATGCGCTCCCACTCCTCGACGGTCGTGTCCTCTATCATCGTCTGGCTGTAGATGCCCGCGTTGTTCACGAGGACGTCCAGCTTGCCGAAGCGCTCGACCGTCTCGGCGATGCACTGCTGCCAGTCCGTCTCGGAGGTCACGTCGAGCCTGGCGAAGAGCGCCTGGCCGCCGGTCTCGTTGATTTCGGCCTCGAGCTGCTTGCCCTCGTCCTCCAAGACGTCGGCTATGACGACCGCCGCGCCCTCTTTCGCGAACAGCCGCGCCTCCGCCGCGCCCTGGCCGCGGGAGCCTCCGCTTATCATCGCAACCTTGCCTTCCAGTCTCACGATGTCCCCCCTGATTCGCTACTGGGCCGTGCGCCCGCCGTCTATCACGAGCTCGCTGCCGGTCACGAACGACGACTCGTCCGAGGCGAGGTAGAGCACGCCGTAGGCTATCTCTTCCGGCCTGCCGATGCGCGCCAGAGGCGTAACGGAGAGCCGCTGTTCCAGCACGTCCCCGACGCGCGAGGCGGCGAGCATGTCGGTGTCAATCATGCCCGGGTGCACCGAGTTGACGCGAATGTTGTACTGCGCGTACTGAATGGCGGCGGCCTTGGTGAAGATTCTCACGGCGCCCTTGGATGCGTGGTAGGCGGCGTTCTGGGTGCTGCCGGTGAGGCCGGCGCTGGACGAGATGTTGACGATCGAGCCGCCGCCCGCCGCGCGCATGGCGGGTATGGCCGCCTTCGTGCCCAGGAACACGCCCTTGGCGTTGACCGACATCACTTCGTCCCAGATGCGCTCGGTCGTCTCGAGCACCCGCTCGGTGCGCACGATGCCAGCGTTGTTCACCAGCACGTCCAGCTTGCCGAAGCGGTCCGTTGCGGCCTCGACGGCGCTCTGCCACGCGGCCTCGTCGGTAACGTCCAGGTGCACGTACAGCGCCTGGCCGCCGGACTCGGCGATCTCCGCCGCGACCGCCTGCCCGGCCTCGTCCAGCAGGTCCGCGACGACGACCGCCGCGCCCTCGGCGGCGAGCATGCGCGCCTCGACCGCGCCCATACCCCTGGCTGCTCCGCTGATCAGGGCCACTTTGCCTTGCAGTCTCATGGTCGAAACTCCTCGCGTCCGCTCGCGCGGTTGGGTGGACAGATTCTAGCACTTTCGGGCGGGCGAGTCTTTACTGGTTTGGCTGGCATCTCAGTTGGCGGGGGTTGCCCACGAGGGGGAAATTCGGCGAAATGTGGGTCATATTGGGTCATTCTGTGTCATCGCATAGCTGGGAGAGGGGTCAAGCGTTCGTGGTTGCCTGTTGGGGGTGTCGGTGCTCCATGGAGGGGAAGGTAGCACGGATGTACGGAGCAATCAAGAGGGCTGGCGAAGTCGAGGCTCTGACGGCCGTCGGCGAAAATCTCTCAAGAGGCGCCTACTGAACTTTTGCATCTTCCGGGAAGGCAGTGCGTTTGCGCGGCGGCGTTCATCGGTTTACAGTATCTATAGGCAATTCATTGCAATGCCGAGGAGAACTTCAAATGGGATTCATCCGAGTAGACGTTGAAGTGTCCAATCCGGCGAACCCTGACGTGAGGGAGAGCGTCCGCGTACTGGTGGATACGGGCGCGATGTTCAGCGTGTTGCCGTCCGACCTGTTGGATAGGTTGGGAGTGCGAAGAAGGCGCGGCCGCCGTTTCCGCGGGTTTGGCGGCGTAATAACGCGCGACACCGGAACGGTCAACATGGGTTACGAGGACGCCGAGGAGGGCGTAACTGTAATTTTCGGCGCTGCGGAAGATCCGCCGATCATGGGCGTAACCACTCTGGAGTCGCTGGGCTTCGAGGTTGACCCGGTGGGCGAGAAGCTGAACCGGGTGGAGATGCTGCTGCTGTGAGCGCGCGTTCGCCGGCGTGCGGGGCTAACTCGCGCGGGCTATCGCGGACGCGGGCCGGATGCCGTCGGTGAGGCGTTTCTTGTCTTTGGCGAGGCGACGGAACTCGCACTCCGACTGTATCCCATGCCAGAACACGTCCGACTGCCCGAAGAACGCCCCAAAACGGATGGACATGGCGGGCGTGATGGCCCTTCGCCCGTGAACAATCTCGTTGATAGCACGCGGCGCGACGCCGATGGCGCGCGCCATGGCGTTTTGCGAAATGCCCATGGGCTTCAGGTACTCTTCGAGCAGGATTTCACCGGGTGTTATTGGAGTGAGCATTGGCGGTCACCTTTCATCTGTGTGAGTATGAGTTTCCTATAACGTATAACGTCATAGGGAGTGTTGTCAATGGTAATCGACCATCGAAACTTCCTCAGGTCCGAAAGGCGTCCAGCGGAACACAATGCGCCATTGGTCGTTGACGCGGATTGAGTGGAAACCCGCCCTGTCGCCCCTGAGCGCTTCAAGTCGGTTGCCGGGCGGAACTGCCAAGTCTCTGAGGTTGTATGCTCTCTGCAACTGGATCAACTTTCGCAACGCGACTCGTGAAATGGCGCCGAAACGACGGCTCGTTTCGCAGGCGAAGAGTTCTTCGGAGTCTTTGTCAGCAAAGGATAGAATCACAGCGAGCTTGCCACCTTTGTCGGGATACGTTCGGACAGGCGGCTTAAGCTGCGCTCGACCACCCGGTCGTAAACGTCGGAGAACGCTTCCGCTATTGCATTGGGATGAATGCCGAGATAGTCGCCGGACGTGTGGCAGGCTATTTCGCCGTCCGTTTCGCTGTGATAAAGCGAGTGAAACGCCACCTTGTCGGTGTCGGTCTTCTGAAGGTCCAATTCCTTCAGAATGACGTAGTCATGGGTGGCCAGGAAGACCTGCACGCCGTTGCGTTGCAATTCCAGCAAGACGTGCATCAGCATCCGGTACTGCTTTGGGTTGAGGTTAGTCTCCGGTTCGTCCCAGAACAGCACTGAACCCTTCGACAGCGCGCCATTTCGAATCAGCAGCCATAACAGGCCCAGCTTTCGGAACCCTTCCGCCAGAAGTGTAAACTCGATAGACCCCCCCTTCCTTGCGCTTAGGAAAAACTCCTCGTTCTCAATGCTCACTCTTCCTCCGATGCCTTCCTGAAGTTTGCGTAGCAAGGGCTGGAAGACGGGGGATTGCCGCCGAGGCTCTGGCAGGAAGGCGCGGTCTAGGATGTCAGAATACACCGACTCGAAATGGATTTCGCGATTCCCGTAAAGAGACCGGAAGCCGGGCGCATTCGCCAGCATTTCCTTAACGGGTATGTACACGCTTTCTATCCGTGAATCACCCCACCGCCGATTCTGTTGGGTATCGGCGTAGCGAGCAATCACAGCGCGGTTCGATAAGGAAGTCCGAAGACATTGCTCTCCGCGGTAAACCTCTACGGTTGCGTTGCTCCCCCTTCTCTGGCGTTTGACAAGACGCCAATGGCCACGCCCAGATGGTAGGAAGACGTTCACAAGCTTGTCGATAAACGACTCCCCTGACTTGGACACTTCGCAGGCTGCGTAGCACACCTTCATCAGATGTGTCTTGCCCGTGCCGTTGGCGCCGACCAGTACATTGATGCCAGGGGAGAGAGTCAAGTCTAGGTCTTGAAAGGCGGTAAAACTCTTCAGTCTTACCCTGGTGAGCGTCATGTTTCACTCGCACTCGATTAGCGGAATAGCGCTACCACCAAGGGTTGTGGCGAGCGCTGGGGGGGATCGGCCATTGCCGACGTGAAGTTCGATGCAGCTACGTTCCCGCGAACGGGGCCAGATTATCACGCTGGTTAGTCGACAACAACAGCCAACCGTCCAGTAAACCTGTAGCATATCAGCGGGTACGCCTGGCACAGGATCGCCCTGCGATGCCCCCTCACCCTCACCCTCTCCCGCGCGGGGGAGAGGGGATAACATTGCTCGCGGACCACTCCTGCTATGCCCCCTAACCCTCTGCCGCGCGGGGGAGAGGGGACACCACGCCCCCTACACCACCTGCCCCTCGTAGTCGACGGCGCGGACGGGGTAGCCCAGCGCCTGCAGGCCAGGCTCGACGACCTCACGGTCGCCGACGACGAGCACCGTCAGCCGGCTGTCGTCCAGGCGCTCGACGGCCACGCGGCGCACGTCGTCCAGCGTGAGCGCGTCCAGCGCGTCCAGGTAGGTGTCGAAGTAGTCGTCCGGCAGGTCGTGCACCACCATCCGCGTCAGCTGCCCCGCGGTCTGCGCCACCGTCTCGAACTGGCCGGGCAGCCCACGACGTATGCCGTCCAGGGCGTCGTCGAGCTCCTCCTGGGTCGCCGGACGGGTGGAGCGTATCTCGCGGAACTCCCTGATTGTCTCGGACACCGCGTCGGCGGTGACCGCCGTTTGCACGCCACCGCCTGCGAGCAGCATCGAGGGGCCGGCGAACCAGCTTATGGACGAGGTGTAGCCGTAGCTGTAGCCCTTCTCCTGGCGGAGGTTCGTGTTGAGGCGGGCCGAGAACTGCCCGCCGAACAGGTAGTTGAGCACGTTGAGCGCGTGATAGTCGGGGTGGCTGCGCGGCATGACCAGGTGCCCCGTGCGGATGATGGACTGCGGCGCGCCGGGCTTGTCGGCGATGTAGATGACGGTCTCGGCGGGCGCGGGCGGATCGCCGTCGTCCGAGCGCGCGGCGGGCGCGGCGGCGCCGCCGTCCCAGTCGCCGAATGCCGCCTCCAGCCTTTCCAGGACTGCCGCCTCGTCCAGTCCGCCGGCCACGACAAGCGTGGTGTTGGCCGGACCGTACAGCGCCCTGTAGTGGGCGATCAGCTCGTCGCGCGCGGCCTGCCGTATCACGTCCTCCGTGCCGGAGACCGGATGGCCGTATGCGGAGCGCGGGCCGTAGACCAGTCCCCGCGATGCCCTGGCGGCTATGCTGGCGGGGCTGTCGGCGACGCGGCGCAGGTCCGTCAGGTGCCGCTCGCGTATACGCTTCAGGTCGAACTCCGGGAATGCCGCGTTTCGCACCGAGTCGGCGAAAATGTCGAGCGCCGCCTCCCAGTGCGACGTGAGCGCGGTGATGGACACAACGGCGTGCTCGCGCGCCACGTCCACCCCGAGGTGGGCGCCCAGAAACTCCACCTGCCTCGCAATCTGCTGACTGGAACGGTCAGCCGTGCCTTCGGGCAGCATAGACGCGGCGAAGCTGGACAGACCGGGCATGTCCGGCGGGTCCATTGTCGCCCCGGCACGAACGACGGCGCGAACGGACACCATCGGCACGCCGGGCTTGGGCGCGAACCGAACGCCGATGCCGTTGGACAGCCGCAGCCTGCGCGGCCGGGGCGGCGTAAAGCGCGCCGGCGCCGCAGCGGACGGCATGGCCGTGCGGTCGAGCGACTCCGCCGACGCCCTCAGCGGCCTCTCCGGCGTGACAACCAGACGCACGTGCTCGGCTGAGAGCGTCGCCTCGGCGGCGTGCCTGACCTGCTCCGGCGTCACGGCGTCGTACCTGTCCAGATCGGTGTTGATGGCGCCGGGGTCGCCCGCGAGAGTGTTGTAGTAGTTGAGCTGGTCGGCCCTGCCACCGAAGCCGCCCACGCGCTCGAGCTGGCGCACGTGCGCGCTCCGGATGCGGTTCTTGGCCCGCTGCAGCTCCTCTTCCGTAGGCGGCTCCTCGATGATGCGCTCGACGTGCGCGCGCAGCGCCTCCTCGGCTTCCTCGGGAGTGTGGCCCTCGTTCAGCGTAACCTGCAGGTGGAACTCGCCTGCAATCTCCTGAGCGTGGTTGTACACGCCGACGTCCCGTGCGATCTGCTTCTCGTAGACGAGCGAATCGTACAGGCGGGAGCTGCGCCCGTCGCCAAGCACGTCCGAGAGCATGGTAAGTGCGGCCTCGTCCGGGCCGAAGATGGGGCCGGTGGGCCAGACCAGGTAGAGCCGGGCGAGCTGCACCCTGTCCCGCATAGACAGCGAGACCGTGCCGCGCAGGTCCGACTCCATGCGGCCCAGGCGGCTGATGGGCGGCCCGGGCGGGAGGCCGCCGAAGTAGCGCTCGACGAGCCGCCTCGCCTCGCCGGGGTCGAAGTTGCCCGCGATGGCCAGGCTCGCATTGGAAGGGGCGTAATACTTGCGGAAGAAGGCCCGCACGTCCTCGAGCTCGGCGGCGTCGAGGTCCTCCATCGAGCCTATAACCGGCCAGCTGTACGGGTGTGGCGAGGGGAACACCGCGGACTGGAGCAGCAGGTGGGCCATGCCGTATGGCCGGTTCTCGTAGCTCTGGCGGCGCTCGTTCTTCACCACGTCCCTCTGCACGTCGAACCGCTTCTGATCCAGCGCGTCCAGCAGGTAGCCCATCCTGTCCGATTCGAGCCACAGCGCAAGCTCCAGGTAGTTGGACGGGACGGTCTCCCAGTAGTTGGTCCTGTCCGCGGAGGTGGAGCCATTGAGCGACGCGCCCACCTTCTGCAGCGGCTCGAAGTAGCTGCGGTCGTGGTGCTTGGAGCCTTCGAACATCACGTGCTCGAACAGGTGGGCGAAGCCCGTCTTGCCGACCTGCTCGTCTTTCGAGCCGACGTGGTACCAGACGTTGACGGCCACCATGGGCAGCGAGTGGTCCTCGTGCAGGATCACGTCCAGGCCGTTGGGAAGGGTGAGCTTGTCGTAGGCGATGGTTGTCATAGATAGCTCCGGTAGGGGCCGAGGTTTGTGAGTGACGGCTTCATTCTACACGTGTTCAGCCAGAGGCGTCGCCGGGTGTTGGCCTCCGCCAGGCGCCGCCAGCAGCAACGCCAGCGCGCACAGACCCTGCACCATGAACGCCTTCATGCTCATTCCTTCACTCGTCGCAATTTTCGGGATTTTGGTATCCATGCACTTTCCCGTGCAGCCCTTCAGGTATGCAGCCGTTCAACCGGTTATAGCTGAGGTTCAGGCGCTGCAAATTCGGCAGGTTGCCCAACTCCGGCGCTATGGGATCGCTCAATTCGTTGTAGCTTAGATCCAGAGACTCCAAGGCCGTAAGCTTGCCCAACTCAGCTGTCAATCGACCTGAGATTGGGCCAATCAGCTCCCATCTCTTTAGAGAGAGTTCCACCACTCTGAGTCCGGTGGAAGTGTCGCCGACAACAACGCCTTCCCACTCGGACATGGGCGTGAGCCCGTCCCAACTCGGCTGCTGATGGCGTCCAGGCTGCCGAATCTCCACCGCCCAGCGACCGAGCTCCCACACCGTCTCGCAGTCCTGCACAAGGTCGGAGTTCGACTCTGGGTCGGGCGCCACGAAACCGCCTCCGCACGGATTGCCACTGGCCAACCTGCCACTGAACACCTGGAGACAGTGCGGGCTCCCCAAGCGACAAGGCAAAATGTCAATCGGTTTATTTCCCTGCGGCTCGGAACTCATGGCTTCCAGCAGTCCATCTTCTCCTCGTCGTACGAGCAGTTTCGTGTCCGACCCATCCAACGCCGTCGTGAAGAGCATGACTTGTGCTCCCTCAGGCAACGCAACGGCGACCTTCGAACCGTCGGGAGACAAGGCAGCATGAGATGCATCGCTTGCCACGACCCGCAGATCCGAGCCGTCAGCGTCGACGACGTACAATGCTTGAACACCCTGAGCGGTATGGCCAATATCGAACAGGATGCGTGAGCCGTCAGGGAACCAGGACACGTTACCAGAATAGCTGACAACATCCGCACCATTCAGGTCCACGGCAGGATCCGCTACCTCCCGCAGGCCGGAGCCGTCTCGGTCAATTGCATATAGCTTTGGGCGATCGTCGTCGTCCCTCTTGAGGAATGCCAAGAATCGTCCGTCAGGCGACCACTCAGGCGAACTCATGAAGTCATCCAGTGGTTCTGGATGGAACCGCACACGCATCCTCTTCCGGCCAGCGAGCAATGATATGCGCTCGGAGGCATCAGCCAGGACGATTTCCAAAAAAGTCTGCTTGGGTAACCCAACGATTTTGTCGTCAATCTTTTCGATCAAGTAGGCCAGAAACTTCCCGTCGGGGGACCACGCCAATCTGCTCACAATCTTCGGACGGACTTGACTAGGCAACTCATCGTCGTTCAACACTAGCAACGGGCGAACGTTTGAACCATCCGCATCCATCACAAACGCACCACTGCTTCCATCGGATCCTTTGCTGCAAGGCTCGTCGAATCCATGTCGCTGGAACGCGATTCTAGAGCTGTCTGGCGACCAGACGGGCGAGTAGTCCAGTCCTGCACCCTCAGTGAGTTTGCACCTAGAAGTCCCATTGAGCGCAGACGTCTCTATATCGAAGGTCCCACTGAACTCTCCTAACTCACCCTTTTGATATGAGGAGTACGCGATGGTAGAACCGTCCGGCGAGATACTTGGAGAATGAAATATGGCGTCCTTGTCCATGGATTCGGACAAAGAAAGCACTGCCGACCCGTCTGATGAAGCTACATAAATCATTGCATGTGGGAAGTCCCCTTCGTCACGAGTGGGGGCGACTTCGAACGTTATGTGAGCGCCGTCTGGCGTCCACGGTGGTAGGTACGATGGGATTGTGCTACTCAGCTCATCGTGAGTAGCAAAGTGCTTTCCCATCAATAAACCGGACTCAATACTGAAGCCGCTGCGGAAGGCAAGACACAGATGTCTATCGATCATAGGTTTTAGGACCACCAGAAACAGTAATGACAGAAATAGCATTGTCGCTAGCAAGACCACCGACGCCAGCCCCAACTTCGTCCTTGCCACATGTCGCACTATCAGTCGGAATCTCACTGGCGAAACCCCACTCTCAACGGCCGCCTTCCTTGCAATAGCCGTCTTTTCTTCAAAGCATGGTCATCCATTACGTCACGGCTGTATTGTAATCGCGCGCTGACCGATGACTAGGAATCCATTGCTGTCGGTCACTTTGACCATTATGATGATTCTCCTTTGCTCGACGAGGTCCGCTGATTCAACGTTTGGCAGGGTAATCGAGACGAAGGCTGAGTGATCATTGGGAACAAATTCCAGATCCCATCGCGCAGTTGACCACTCATAAGTG
This sequence comes from Dehalococcoidia bacterium, assembly GCA_965217705.1. GTDB lineage: Bacteria > Chloroflexota > Dehalococcoidia > Lucifugimonadales > CATOSD01 > CATOSD01. Next base: position 2,020,892 of record CBDCJA010000002.1, read on the forward strand.
TATGGGGGTTTTGCAAGCTCGGTACGATGTCCACCGCTGAGGCGACCCTTGTCAATTCTCTTTGTGATTCACGTCCTGAGACAGACCCAAGCACACATGGCGCCTTCTGGTGCAGCGCGTAAATGGCCATCACGTCGAACGGATGTGGCGAGCAGTGGGCTCGACATGAACCGGGAATGTGGCCTACCGCGCCGCTTGAAGCGGCAGTCTGTTAGAGAAGCCGCGCCTGGGGTAGTCTGGCCATGCTGCGGTCCAGGGTTAGCGTGTCCAATCCGGCCTGGACGTAGCCATCGGCGATGAGGCGGTCGAACAGTCCGGGGCCGCCGGTGGCGGCGAGGGCGTCGAGCACGGCCTGCCCGTTCTGAGGGGCGACGATACCGCCGGTCAGCACCTCCAGGAGGCTGGCGCGAGCCTCATCTCTTGAGAAGCCATAGTGCATGTGCACTGTGACGTAGGCCTCTCCTATCGCCTGATTGGAAGCCACAACCCGGACGCCATCTCGTGACACCTCGCGGAGACGCCGCAAGCAGTACGAGTATGTTTCCGGGGGCAGTCCGGTTACCAGGCGAACCAGGACGGACGTATCAATTCCGACGCTTGGCTGAGTCACAACAGCGTTCCCAACCATCCGGTGGGGCATACATCCTGTCCCGTATCTCGCTCATGCTCAGGTGCGGGAACCCGGGCGGTATCTTGTCGCGCAGCGTCCCGTATTTGCTCAGGTCGACGGGCTTGGGTGGGGGCTTGACGTGCCCCTTTGTGGGTTTCAGGGTGAATCCGTCCTCGGTCTCCTCCAGCTCCAATTCGTCGTCAGGTCCGAGGCCGAACGTTTCGAGCAGGAAGGGGGGTATGATAACGTGGCCGTCCTGGGAGATTTTGACCAACATGGCGTTCCTCCTTGCCATGACGTTGTCTGTGCGGGCCGGGGTGGATGCGGTTGGCCGCGCCGGTCACTCCACCTAGGCCAGGTGCCGCCCGAGCAGGTCGATCGCAGCCTGGGCGGCCTGCCGCTTGTTGCCGTCGCGCTCGTCGGCGTCGGCGTGGATGCGCTCGGCAGTCTCGAGGCCGTCCGGCCCTACCAGCCCGATGTAGAACGTGCCGATGGGCACGCCGGACATGCCGCCCGCCGGGCCTGTGACGCCCGTTGTGGACAGCGCGTAGTCGCAGCCGGTCAGCCGCCTGGCTCCCTCCGCCATCGCGACGGCCATCTCGGCGCTTACGCTGCCCTTGGTGTCGTAGAGCTCGTCCGACACGCCAAGAACCTTCTGCTTCAGCCCGCCGGTGTAGGCGATGACGCCGCCCGGGAAGTAACGCGAGCTGCCGGGCACCGAGCCGAGCATGTAGCCCAGCAGTCCGCAGGTGCAGGCCTCGGCCACGGTTACCGTCTTGCCGGCGGCGGTCAGCAGTTGGGCGATCTCTTCTACTCTCATTTGCTTCTCCCGTATTCGATTGGGGACAGCTTACGCTCTAGGTGCCCACCTGAAGGTGCGACGCCAGCTTCTTGAGCGTCGCGAGCGCGGACAGCGCGGACAGCACGCCTGTCCGGGGATTGGTGGGCGAGGGCACGTTCTCTATCTTTATGGTGAACCGCCCGAACTCGCCCTCCACCACGACCTCGTGTGTGTTGCGGGTCACGGTGGGGTCGGCGTACACGCGGGTCGTGGTCTTGCTGGGGCCGATGCCCGCCAGGCTCAGCGCGGCGGACACGTTCACGTTCGCCGGGAAGAGCCGGCAGGCCACCTCGACGGGGCCTTCGTACACCAGCGCCGGCTCGGTGAGTGAGTCCAGGTCGACGCTCGAACAGGCCACTCCCGGCGAGCCGCGCAGGCCGGCGGGAGGCTTGCGTGTGACCATCGTAACGCTGTCGATGCGCCCAGCCGACGCCGAAATCACGCCGTCGAGTCCCACGATGGCGCCGGAGGGCACGATGATGGTGGAGCCGTTCCGGCGAGCCATCTCGAACAGGTCGTCCCTGCCCAGCAGCGCGCCGCAGCTCAGCACCATCAGGTCCTTGCCCGCGCCGAGAGCAGCCCTGGCTATGGCGTCCAGCGCCTCGCCCGTGGCGGCCTCCACCACCATGTCGGACGCGGCGGCAAGCTCGTCGAGCGGAAGCACCGGCGGCGGCGCGGACAGCGTGGCGGCGAAGTCGGCCGCCTTTCGCATATCGCGGCTGTTCAGCGCCGCCAGGCGCGCGCCGGGGACCGTCCCCCGGTCCAGCTCGACGGCCATCTTGCGGCCTATGGTGCCGCATCCCACGATGCCTATGTCGCGTGGTTTGCCCATGGCGCAAATGGTATTGCAGCGAGGGGCGGCTGTCAAAGCGGTGGCGCGGGGGACGGCCCGCCGTGCCGGGTACGCTTGCGCTAGTGGGGGTACGGCCCGCGCTGGCGGAGGTACAGGCCGAGCGGGGCGCCGCCGATGACGTGCAGGTGGCCGTGCGGCTGCGTCTGAAGGCCGTCGCTGCCGAAGTTCGACAGCACCCGGAAGCCGTCGGGGCAGGACTCCTCGCCCAGCCGGACGGCCAGCTTTCCCATCGCGGCAAGCAGGTCGCCGCTGGTCCACAGCTCCCGCTGCGACACGTGGCGCTTGGGCACGACGAGCAGCATCACCGGAACCCAGTCAAGCTGGTTGTGGAACACCAGTATATCGTCGTCCTCGTAGCGTGTGCGCGAGGGCAGCCGGCCGGACACTATGCCGCAGAACGTGCAGTATGGCGAGACCACCGGGTTAGCCCCTCAGCCCTCGTATCCGGTAGTCGTTGGCGTCCATCCGCGCAAGGTGGCCTATGGAGAAGTCCCGAACGCGGGAGGCGATGTTGCCCCACTGACCGGAGAAGTCGAGCTTTGTCGTGATGACGGTGGGGAGCCTGGCGTTGTGGCGCCGCACTATCACCTGGTACAGCTTCTCCTGGCCCCATGGGCTGGCAGTCTCGTCGCCCAGGCCGTCGAGTATCAGCAGCCTGGCGGACTTGACCTCCTCGAGGACCTGACTGTACGAGACGGCGCTGCCCGGGTCGAACGCGCTCCTCAGGTAGTCCAAGATCTCCGGCACGAACGCGAAGAACACCTCGTCGCCCGCCCTCATGCGCGCGGAAGCGATCGCCACGGCGAGGTGTGTCTTGCCCACGCCGGTCTCTCCGAACAACGTCAGCCAGCCATCCGGGTCCTTCGCGTAGTTGGTCGCCGCCTCAAGAGCATACTTAAGGCTCATACCCTGTTCGTGGTTGCATTCGTTGCCCCGCACGTCGAACGATTCGAAGGTCATGCGGCGCAGCATCTCGGCCTCGACCTCGCCCCAGCGGCTCCGCCACGCCTCTGCCTCCCGCCGCGTCCGTACGGTGCGGCCCACCCGCGGATCGGCCAGCCGGGCGCGCAGGTACGGTTCGAGTTCCTGGGGTTGCGCGGTGGTCGTGACGACGGTCGGGAGCTGGGCGTTGAAGCGGTGATTGACTATCTGCCGCAGTTTCTCCTCAGCCCAGGGCGTGGCGCTGTGGCTGCCCAGCTCGTCGAGCACAAGCAGCGGGGCGCTCCGGACCTGCTCGAACAGGTCGTCGTAGGAGATGGCGGCCTGGGGTGAGAACGCCGAGCGCAGGTGGTCAAGCAGGTCGGGAACGTGGACGAACAGCGCGGGTCTGCCGCGCTCGATGGCGCGGTTGGCTATGGCCGCTGCCAGGTGGGTCTTGCCGGAGCCGTTGGGCCCGCTGATGAGCAGCCATCCCTCGGCACGCTCGGCGAACCGCTCGGCGGCCTCGCGGGCAGTTGCGAACAGCTCGCGGCTCTCCGGATCAGCCGCCCGCCCGCGGGGGTCGAGCGTGTCGAAAGTGGACCGGGTGAGGTTCGCGAGGTTGCTGTAGCGCACCAGCCGGCCGTGGCGCTCGCGATCGATTAGGGGCTGCTGGCACTCGCACACTGTGCGCCGGCCGAAGTCTGGGTGGCCCGGCGGCACGTCGGGTGTGTTCCACCCCCTGTCCTGGCAGAGGGCGCACTCCGGCTCCGGCCGCTCGAATCCATTGGAGCGCGCGTTGCCATTTTGCGCCCTACTAGTAGCGGCTAGTCTTTGCAGTGCGTGTGCCAGACTCTCCATCGTCTCTGCCCTCGTGCTTCCACCGCTCCAGGATGCGGGCTATGTAGCGCCAGCTTCGCCTGTTGTGGCTGACAGCCTCCCGCACGGCGTCCTCGATCCACTCCGTGGGATAGTCGGCCTCGGCCCTCTCCAGCTCCTCGGCTATCATGGGCGTGATCATGCCCACGTTGTCCTCGTAGATGGCGAATATGTTGGGCCGCTCGACGGCGGCCTCCCACGGCGCGGGTTCGCGGGAGCGCGAAGCCGCCGCGTCGTCCCCGGCAAGCCTCGCGAGCGCCGCCCTGTCCTGCTCGCTGTTGAGCGCGAACAGCCGCCGCCCCGAGCCGTCCGTTCCCGCTTTCGCGGGAATGACGGTGGTGGCGAGCACGCCGCGCCGGACGGCGCGCCCCAGCGCCCGGCGGACCGCGTCCGGGTCGGGCGCGCCGTCGGGCGACAGCGCCGCCGCGAGCGTGCGGTCGGCGAGAACCTCGCTCAGCGTGACGGACCTGGGGCTGCCCCTCTTCCGCTGGAGCAGCCAGATCACCCGCAACACGCACTTCAGCTCCGCGAGGTCGTCTATCTGCGTGAGGAGCTCATCAAGAACGGGGCTTGGTACGGGCACGTAGCGCACTCCGCGCGGGAATCCCCCGAACGTGCCGACCCGCGTCTCAGCGGGCGCCGGCGGGTGGCGTTCGGTGGCCATCAGGCGTACTCGACCGCCTGCTGCGCCCTCTGGGCGCCCTCGAAGCGCACCACGTCGTTGTAGAACTCCAGCGGCACCGTTCCGAGCGGGCCGTTGCGGTGCTTGGCCACGATGATCTCCGCCGTCCTCTCAGGGTAGCGGTCGGTGGGGTTGCGCTTCTCCCAATCATCCCGGCTGGTGTATACGGACTCGCGGTGAATGAACGCCACCACGTCGGCGTCCTGCTCGATGCTGCCGCTCTCGCGAAGGTCCGACAGCAGTGGCCGGTGGCTCGGCCGCTGCTCGATGGCGCGGCTGAGCTGCGAGCACGCCAGAACGGGAATATCGAGGTCGCGCGCCAGCGCCTTGAGCGACCGCGAAATCTCGCCCATCTCCTGCACGCGGTTCTCCATCCGGCCGCCCCTGCCGCTGCCGCTTATGAGCTGAAGGTAGTCGACGACGAGCAGGTTCAGCCCATGCTCGGCCTGCAGCCGAAGCGCCTTGCCTCGCATTTCGACTATGGTCTGGATGGGCGTGTCGTCGATGTACACGGGCAGGTCCGACAGCGAACCGATGGCGTCGAGCAGGCGGCTCTCCTCATGCTCGTTGTAGAGGTTCATCCTCAGCTTGTTGCTCTCGACTCCGGCCTCGGAGGACATCAGCCGCATGGCTATCTGGTCGCTGCCCATTTCCAGGCTGAATATGCCTACCGTGGCCCCCTCGCCCGCGGCGTTGCGGGCGATGTTGAAGGCGAGGGCGCTCTTGCCCAGGCTCGGGCGCGCCGCCACTATGATGAGGTCCGAGCGCTGCAGGCCGCCGCCGAGCAGCCGGTCTATGTCCAGGAAGCCCGTGGTCACCGGCGCCAGGCTCTGGCCCTCCGGCCCCTGCATGGCGGCGCTCTCCTGCAGGTAGTTGTCGAGCACGTCCCGGATGTGGGCGAAGTCCCGGCTGGTACGTCCCGAGCGTATGCGGAACAGCAGCTCCTCGGCCCGGCCGAGCGCGAGGTCGGCGTCCGCCGCGCCCTCGTAGCCTATGGTCGCGATCTCCCCGCTCACGCGGATGAGCTGGCGCATGATGGAGGTGCGTTGGACTATGCGGCCGTAGTACTCGGCGTGTACCGACGTGGGGACGGTCAGGACGAGGTGGCCCAGGTACGCCGGACCGCCCACGCCCTCCAGCCGGTCGTGGAGCGAAAGCTCGTGGGCCATGGTGACCTGGTTGATGGCCTCGCCCCTGTCGAACAGCGCGAGGCTCGCCTCAAAGCACCAGCGGTTCTTTTCGCCGTAGAAGTCGCCGGCCCTGAGAAAGGACGACACGTTGTTGAGAGCGCCGTTGTCTATCAGGATCGAGCCGATGACGGACTCTTCGGCGTTCAGGTCGTGCGGTGGAAGTCGTTCTGCGTACAAGTTTCGCCTACCCCGAGGGTTTCGGCATGGCCGGGGCAGATGGGGCTCGCCGGCCGTTGGCGCCCCGGCGCCGCACGCGCGAACGGCCTGGGTTTGCGGGCGCGGGAAGCGGCTAGGCCGTGCTCGCCGTGGCCTCTTCCGCGGCAGGCTGTGAGTCGCCTGACTTGGACTCCTTGCCGTCCTCTCCCGCCTCCTCGTCCTCGGCATCCACGGCGTCCGGGTCCGTGCCCATCGCGTACACAAGCACCTCGATCTGTGCGTCGACGTCCTGGTGCAGCCGCAGCCTTACGTCGAAAAGGCCCAGTTCGCGAATCGGCTCTTCCAGGACCACGGTCCTGCGGTCGATCTCGGCGCCCACCATGTTGGACAGCTCGTCCGCGATGATGGCGTTGGTCACCGAGCCGTACAGTCGCCCGCTCGCGCCGGCGCGCATCTCGACCTTGACGCGAACCTCGTCGAGCGCCTCGGCCAGCTCCTTCATGTCGTTGAGCTGCTTGAGCCGCACACTATCGGCCTCGCGCGCCAGGCGCTTGATGCGCTGCAGAGCGTTGTGCGTGGCGGGCACGGCAAGGTTCTTGGGAATGAGGTAGTTGCGGGCGAAGCCGTTCTTAACTTCTTTGACGTCGCCGCCCTGGGCCACGCCCGCCACGTCCTCCAAAAACACAACTCTCATTTCAGGAAAACCCCACGTGATGTCTGTGCGACCGCAACCGCCTTCGCGCAGATTGCCGAACACCCATTCTAATTATAGCCAAAAGGTTACTATACCACAAATGGGGGCTGTTGGGGGTTGGTGGTGATGTACACTCAACTGTATAGGTTTGGCTGGCGGGCAGGATGAAAAGACGAGAATCCACCCCTCTCGCCAACTCGCTGTAGCGCGAGTCTAAAGCCCGAATCATGGACTGGCCTTCACCCATCCGTCGGACCGACTACACTGACACAGGCGTGCCGTTCGAGTTTCCTTAGCATTCTAGAGTCAGAGTGTTTACAATGGCCTCGGTTAGTGGGTCAAGATTTGCACGGCTCTGTGACAATGCGAAGACGAGTGAGTTTCAATCCAAAACGCCGGATAGCGGAGTACGTGAGTCCTCGCGAACTCGCGGATCTTGCCAGCAGAGTAAAGTACGCTGGCAATCCCATGCATAAGAGAAATCCTGGTGACTTCAATCTTACTCCCCCTTCACAACCGCGTGCTGACAAGACACTTTGTGACGCTGTTGGCATAGTTTCCGTTCGTGAATCGCTCCGGCTGCTCAGAAAGGGCGTAACCAGAGGATTGATAAGCGTTCAGACCCGCGGAGGCTTCCCTCAAAACGTTTGGGCGGTTACCAGAGAAGGGCATCCTTTAGAGGCCCAATTGGAGAATCCGGATCAAGGCACGTACCACGGATATCCCATACCTTCAAATGATGATATCAGAGAGTTAGTTCTACAGAGATGGGACATTCGATGAACACGCCGTTCAGCATCGACTATGAGTGGTTCCCCGCCAATCATGGTGACGAATCCGAGCGATGGACACTCGCCGATCTTGCAATCAACGTTGGTTCATGGTGTGGCACTGAAGTTGAAGATGTTCTCGCAAAGACAGTTCGGAATTCGGCTCGTCTCTCCGCACTCCACCTGGCAGAATGGTTTGCCGCGAACTGGTGGAGATTGCTATGGGAACCCAGATCGGAGACCCTCGCTTGGCGCGTGAGCCACAAAATGGGAAATGCGGGCCACGGATTCATTTGGCCCGACTTGTCGTTCAGCAGTGACTGGCAGTCGGTTCACGTCAGCAGTCGCCCCACCGCTTTGTGGGAGGCCGAGCCAATCCGCTATCTGAACGATTTCGATCAATTCGTCTCCATCAGGGACTTCGAGGCAGGCGTCGGTAACTTTATCGATGGAACCATCGCAAGATTGTCGAGCATCCAGACGAGTCAAACCAATCTGAGTCTGCTCTGGAATGAAGTCGCGAGAGAACGTAGCGACCCCGAGAGCTCCGAAGTTCGGATGCTGGAGGCGTGCATGGGGTACGACCCCGATCAAGCACCCCACGCTCTCCTTTGCACACTACAACAGCAAATGGAATCTTTCGGTGGGAAGGCTATAGCAGAGATGGCTACCGCCTACAAGGGTCAAGCCATAGGCCATTTGATGGACCTTTGGGGCAGTGCGAGCCAAAACGGCGTCCTCGTGCAAGTACCACAATGCGCTTACATCCGGGACCGGATCACCGCGGACGCCGATCACTCGGCTATGCCCTGGCAGCGTGCGGAACAGGCCGCCAAGATAGCACGAGAAGTTTGGGGCTTGTCACCTCCAATACCGACGACTAGATTCTACGATCTGCTCGGTATCTCACAACATGGTTACCTGGAAGACCAGACTACTGCATGGGGTCCATTCATAGCAGGTTTTCGCGATACTTCGGAATCAGACAGATTCAACATATCACTGAACAGGAAGTACGGCGCCTCTCGCCGCTTTGATCTGGTGCGCATCCTGGCTGATCACCTCGTTACTGGAGAGGAAGACGTGCTCTTGCCGGGTACGCGCTCAAGAACCAGCAGGCAGAAGTTTCAGCGTGCTTTCGCTCAAGAGTTTCTGTGTCCCTCCGATGCTCTACTCGAACATGTCACGGATGACTTTCCCAACAGTGATGACATCTTTGACGCAGCGCAGTATTTTGGGGTCTCAGCTATGGTGGTTTTGACGACTCTTGTCAACAAGGGTGTCCTGAGACGCGAGTCCCTCGAGGGTTGGATCCAATAGATTATAGACTCGGCGCTTGGGAACCTGTGTCAGATTGCTGGGCGCGCTCACAACCGCCATTCCCGCTCACATGGGAATCCATCAGGGCTGGACGTTCCGGCGCACCCCCATCCCCGTAACGAGTACGGGGCAGGCTCGCTAACCTTCCCCCGTCAAGGGGGAAGGGACCCGGTGCCGCTCGCGCTCGACTTGCCACTTGCGCGCCGACAACCCTACGCTCTACAATCTGACTGACAAGCCCGATTCGGTTAGCTCGGTTTGCGAGGTGAGTCTCACGGCACTCTGCCAGCGGAACTCCCAGCCTAGGCCAGAGTCAGCGGACGTCGCGGAGGGCGATTACGCCCACGAGGCGTGCGGTGTCGTCGGCGTTTACTCGGGCAGCGATGACGTGGCGCGCGTCGTTTTCTTCGGCCTCTACGCGCTGCAGCACAGGGGCCAGGAGAGCGTGGGCATCGCTTCCGGCGATGGAAGGCGCATCCATGTTCGCACCGCCATGGGCCTTGTGGGCCAGGCCTTCCATGAGGACGAAGTCGCGAACCTGCCCGGAAACGTCGCAATCGGGCACACCCGCTACTCTACCACGGGCTCCAGCCAGATCTGGAATGCCCAGCCAACCGTTTCCAAGGGGCCGGGCGTGGAGCTCGCCCTCGCGCACAACGGCAACGTCATCAACGCGCTGGAGTTGAGGGACGAGCTGGCGGAGGCCGGCTGTAGCTTTACCTCGACCAGCGACTCGGAGGTCATCGGCCAACTGCTGGCGGTGGCGCCGGAGGTGTCGTGGGACAAGCGCGTCGCCTACGCGATGCGCCGGCTCCGGGGCGCCTACTCCCTCGCCGTGATGACCAAGGACTGTCTGCTGGGCATTCGCGACCCCATGGGAGTGCGCCCGCTGTGCATAGGGCGGCTGGAGGACGGCTGGGTCATCGCGTCGGAGACGTGCGCGCTGGACCACGTCGGCGCGGAGTTCGTACGCGAGATAGAGCCGGGCGAGGCGGTGATGATAGACGAGTCCGGGCTGCGCACCATCTATCGCCGCACGCCCCAGGCCGTCTCCGCCATGTGCGTGTTCGAGCACATCTACTTCGCCCGCCCTGACAGCTACCTGAACGGCGCGCTGGTCTACAGCAGCCGCCAGGCCATGGGCGCGGAGCTGGCGAAAGAGCACCCCGTGGACGCCGACATGGTGATCGGCGTGCCCGATTCGGCCACCGCCGCCGCCGTTGGCTACGCGCGCGAGTCCGGCATACCCTACGGCGAGGGGCTGGTGAAGAACCGCTACGCCGGACGCACCTTCATACTGCCGGACCAGCGCCAGCGCGACCTCGGAGTGCGCAGAAAGCTGAACCCGCTGCCCGACCTGATAGAGGGTAAACGCCTCGTCGTGGTCGACGACAGCATCGTTCGGGGCACCACCACGCCGCACGTGGTCAACCTGCTGCAGAGGGGTGGGGCGAGCGAGGTGCACCTGCGAATCTGCGCACCGCCAATCATGTGGCCCTGCCACTACGGCGTGGACATGGCCACCCGCCGAGAGCTCATCGCCTCGAACATGGACGTGCCGGAGATTCGCGATTTCGTCGGCGCCGACTCCCTGGGCTTTCTGAGCCACGAGGGGCTGCTGCGGGCGATCGGCATGGCGCGAAACAAGTTCTGCATGGCGTGTTTCACCGGCGAGTATCCTATCCCCGTACAACTCGAGATGGACAAGCTCGCCCTTGAGGTGGGGTAAGGGAAAGCGCGAGGTGACGGGATGACAATGCGTTGCTCGTTGACAACCACCGTCCCTTAGCCGAAACTGAATAGGAAACGGTGCGCCCGCGATGGACGCGCCCACCAGGAGTCCGGCTTGGGAACATTTGCGGCACGAATAGGCGTAAGCGACGGGAACGGCGGAGAGCCGCTGTGGATTGAGGCGGATGTGGACACCGGGGCCACTTACACGGTGCTGCCGGACAAGGTTCTGCGCGAGGAGGTGGGCGTCCGGCCCTCCGGATACCGCACTTTCACGCTCGCCGACGGTAGCAGGATACGGTTGCCCGTCGGTGTAGCTCAACTGCACCTGGAAAGTGAAGCATTGCCCAACCGCATCGTGTTCGGCAACGACAATCAATGCCTGCTCGGCGCGACTACGCTACAGGTGTTCGGCTTGATTGCCGACACTACCGACCACAGGCTCATCCCCGCGCCGCGCCTGACCATCTAGCGGGCCGCGCAAGGCGGATTTCCAGGGGAAGGGGCTTTTCGGAAGGCCCATGAATAGCGGTACATACACGGCCGCCGGGGTCGATCTTGACGCCGCGCAAGACGTCAAGCGAAGCATCGCCTCCATCGTGGCGCGCACACACGGGCCGCAGGTGCTCGGCGGCGTCGGCGGATTCGGCGCCCTGTACCGGCTGGCCGGCTACGACGAGCCGGTGCTGGTGTCGAGCACCGACGGCGTAGGCACCAAACTCAAGCTGGCCATCGCAATGGAACGCTACGGCGTGATCGGCGAGGACGTGGTGAACGCCTGCGTAAACGACGTCGCCGCGACCGGCGCAAGTCCCCTCTTCTTCCTCGACTACCTGGCGCTGGGCGAGTTGCGCCCCGGCGTGGTCGAGGCGCTGATCGAGGGCATGGCCCGCGCCTGTGAGGTCAACGGCTGCGCCCTGATTGGCGGCGAAACGGCGCAGATGCCCGGGATGTACGCCACCGGCGAGTTCGACGTGGCGGGCTTCGTGGTGGGCGCCGCCGAAAGGCGCGAGCTGCTCGACCCTTCCCGTGTCCGCGAGGGAGACGTGCTGATGGGCCTGCCGTCCAACGGGCTGCACACCAACGGCTACTCGCTGGTGCGCTACGCCCTGGGGCTGGACGACGACCCCGCTCCGCTGTGGGAACACCACCCCGAGCTGGGAGAGACGCTGGGCGACGCACTGCTGGCGCCGCACCTGCCCTACTATCCCGCCGTCAGCCGTGCGCTGCCGCACCTGAAGGCCGCCGCGCACGTCACCGGCGGCGGCCTGGTGGAAAACGTGCCGCGGGCGCTGCCCGAGGGATTGGCCGCGCGCATTGACCGCTCGGCGTGGACTGCCCCACCCATATTCGCTGCACTCCGGCAGATGTGCGACATCGACGAGGCGGAGATGTTCCGGGTCTTCAACATGGGCGTTGGCATGGTGCTGGTGTGCGAGCCGTCGCGCGCCGACGAGGTTGCCGCGCTCGCGCCCGGCGCGTCGCCGATCGGGAGTGTGGTCCGCGACACCGGACGGGGCCGCGTCGTCTTCGACTAGCAGAACGCAAATGGTGACTCCGGCGGGCAGAGGCGGCTCGCGGACCGCCCCCAATGCCCTCAGCATCCCCAAAACTGGAGAACACACGTGAGATCGCTGCTCAGCGTATACGACAAGACGGGCCTGGTGGAGTTCGCCCGAACACTGCAAGATGCCGGTTTCGAGCAGATCAGCACGGGCGGCACCTACCGGACGCTGGCCGACGCCGGCTTACGGGTGGAGCAGGTGTCGGACGTGACCGGGTTCCCGGAGATACTGGACGGCCGCGTGAAGACGCTTCACCCAGCAGTTCACGGCGGCATTCTCGCGCGCCGCGACCTGCCGGAGCACGCGGGCGAGCTGGCTCGCCACGGCATCGGCGCCATCGACGTCGTGGTCAACAACCTGTACCCGTTCGTCGAGACCGTCGCCCAGGCCGGCGTCGCGCTGGAAGAGGCGCTGGAGAACATCGACATCGGCGGCCCCGCGATGATTCGCGCCGCGGCGAAGAATTTTCCACACGTGGTCGTCGTCGTCGATCCTGAAGACTACGGCTGGGTGGGCGAGCGCCTCGCGTCCGCCGACGGGCCAACCCACGAAGAGCGCCGGCGGCTCGCCCGCAAGGCGTTCCAGCACGTCGCGCTCTACGACACGGCCGTCGCTCGCTACCTGGCGGACGGGGGCGCGGACTTCCCCCACGAGACGACGCTGGGCTATTCCAAGCTGTACAACCTCCGCTACGGCGAGAACCCGCACCAGCAGGCCGCGCTGTACGCCGACCCGCTTTCGTCGGGCGGCATCGCCGGGGCGGAGCAGCTCCACGGCCGGGAGCTCTCGTTCAACAACATACTGGACGCCGATGCAGCCTGGCGCGTGGTGTCCGACTTCGACGCGCCTGCCGCCGTGGTGGTGAAGCACACCAACCCCTGCGGCCTCGCGGTGCACGAAGACCAGCCCACCGCCTACGCCAGGGCGTTCGAGGGCGACACCGTGTCGGCCTACGGCGGCATAGTCGGATTCAACCGCACGGTAACCGAGGCCACGGCGCGCGCCATGCGAGGCGTGTTCTACGAGATAGTGGTCGCGCCCTCCTACGAGGCCGGCGCGCTGGAGCGGCTACGCAGGCGGCGCAACCTCCGCGTCCTGCGAGTGCCAGCCGGCTCCGGTCCGGCGCCGCTGGACGTGCGCCCCGTGTCGGGCGGCGCGCTGCTCCAGACGGTCGACGCATACGACGAAGACGCCTCCGGCTGGAAGACGGTCACGCGGCGCGCGCCAACGGCGTCCGAGCTGGCCGACCTGGCCTTCGCGTGGAAGGCGGCCAAGCACATCAAGTCCAACACCATCGTCCTCGCCAGGGACGGCGCGCTGTTGGGCATGGGCGCCGGCCAGCCCAACCGCGTCATCAGCGTGCGCCTCTCGCTGGGCATCGCTGGAGAGCGCGCCAAGGGCAGCGTGCTAGCGTCGGACGCCTTCTTACCATTCGCCGACAACGTGGAGCTGGCGTCCGAGGGCGGCGTGGCCGCCATCGCGCAGCCGGGCGGCTCCATACGCGACGAAGAGGTGATCGAGGCGGCGGACGCGGCGGGCATCGCCATGGTCTTCACGGGCGTGCGCCACTTCAGGCACTAGGCCGCCAATGAGCACGACTCTGGATGTGGTAATCCCGGTGCTGAACGAAGAGCGGTCGCTGCCCGACAGCATAGACAGGCTGCACGGCTTCATGTCGCGCGAGATGGACGGATACGAGTGGCGCATCGTAATCGCGGACAACGGCTCGACCGACTCCACGCCGAGAGTGATCGAGCGGCTGACGCGGCGGTTCTCCCAGACCGCCGGAGAGCGCCTGGAGCAGCGGGGACGCGGGCGCGCGCTGCGGCACGCCTGGTCGCGCAGCGAGGCGGACCTGGTTGGCTACACGGACGTAGACTTGTCGACGAACCTGGCGGCGCTGCCGGTGCTGGCGCGGGCGGTGGACGAAGAGGGCTACGACGTGGCGATAGCCTCCAGGCTGAGGCCGGGCGCGGTGGTGGTGGACCGCCCGCTGAAGCGCGAGGTGATCTCGCGGTGCTACAGCCTGCTCTTCCGCAGCATGTTCTTCACCAGTTTCATGGACGCGCAGTGCGGGTTCAAGGTTGTCAGCCGCCGGGTGGTCCAGGAGGTGCTGCCGCTCGTCAAGGACCTGGGATGGTTCTTCGACTCGGAGCTGCTGATACTGGCGGACAAGAACGGCTACCGGATAAAGGAATGCCCGGTCACCTGGACGGACGACCCCGACACGCGCGTCAAGATTATCGGCACGGCGCTGGGCGACCTGCGGGGCCTGCTGCGGCTGCGGTTCGGCGGGCTGCGCCGAGCGAGCCGGGCGCTCGCCGCACGGGGCAGCGCTCGCCCTCCCACGTCGTTCTGAACGGTTGCAGCCCAGTATCGCCGGTTGCGATTGCAACCGGCCAAGCGTATATTTAGGGACGTATTGTTTTGAGGCCACTCCAGAGGGGGCGAAGCGCTCTCGGACGGCTTCGAGAACATCCCCAGATGCAGGTGAAGGCATGAGCAACGCCTTGCTGGTGGTGGACATGGTGGTGGGCTTCATGGAGCCGGGCCACAACCTGTACTGTGGCGACGAAGCGCGGGAGATCGTGCCGCGCGTGCGGCGGCTCATCGAGGACGAGCTGGCCAAAGGCTCGGCGGTGTTCTTCATCTGCGACAATCACGAGCCTGACGACCTGGAGTTCCAGATGTTCCCGGTGCACTGCGTGAAGGGCACCGAGGAGGCCGAGGTCATCGGCGAGCTCGCCGGCTACGACGGCGTAATGATCCCCAAGCGACGCTACAGCGCGTTCTACGATACTGATCTGGAGCGGCGGCTCACCGAGCTCGCGCCGGACAAGATCGTCATCTGCGGCGTGTGCACCGACATCTGTGTCATGCACACCGCGTCGGACGCGCGCAATCGCGACTACTCCGTAGAGGTGCCCGCCGACTGCGTGGCCAGCTTCGACCCCTCGGCCCACGCCTACGCGCTGGACCACATGGAGAAGATCCTGGGCGCTAACGTTACGCGGACCGAGCCGGCTGCCTAGTCCACACCATCCTTCCAACCGGGCGGTCGCGCCCCAAACGAGACTGAAAGAGCGCTCGTAAGATGGTTAGCCCCGACTTCGACATTCGGCCCTCGATTCTGGTCGGCGACACAGCCGACGTGTTCCTGCATCGCACGCTGTCCATCCTTCGGGGCGAGGGGCTCAACCCCCACGTCAGCATGGAGTTTTCCCCCAGCCGCGCGGGCATCTTTTGCGGATTGCGGGAGGTCCGCTCGCTGCTTTTGAAGGTCCTTCCCGAAACAGGCGTCGAAGTCTGGGCGCTGGACGAGGGCGGGGATATGGAGGCCAACGAGGTCGCCCTCCGCATCAACGCGCCCTACAGCACCTTCGGGCTGTACGAGACGGCGCTGTGTGGCACACTTTCGTCGTGCAGCGGCTGGGCCGCCGCCGCCCGTGAGTGCGTGGACGCCGCGGGCGGCCTGCCGGTGCTGGCGATGGGCGCCAGGCACGTGCATCCCAACATCGCCGCGGTGCTCGACTATTCGGCGGTTACCGGTGGCTGCGTCTCCTGCTCCACCATGCTGGGCGGCAGGCTGGCGAGAGTTACGCCCGCGGGCAGCATGCCCCACGTGCTGCCGCTGCTGATGGGCGACACCCTCGCGGCCGTAGAGGCTTTCGACCGGCGTATGCCCTCCGAGATTCCACGCATAGCGCTGGTGGACACGTTCCGCGACGAGGCGGAGGAAGCGCTGCACGTCGCGGGCGTGTTGCAGGACAGACTGAGGGGCATAAGCATCGACACGGCGAGGGAGCGGGGCGGCGTGAGCATCGAGTTCGTGCGCGAGTTGAGGGCCCGGCTAGACCAGGCCGGGCACCGACACGTGGAGATCTACGTGAGCGGCGGGTTCACGGCGGAAAAGATCCGCGAGTTCGTCCAGGCCAATGCCCCGGTGCACGGCTTCACGGTGGGAGAGTACATCTCCAATGCACCGCCGAACGGCTTCACGGCAGACATCCACGAAATCAACGGCCGCCCGGCGTCCAAGCGGGGCCGCATCCCCGGCCAGACCAACAACCCCCGCCTCAACCGCATCATATAGAGAGGCCCCACCCCGTCAATCCGGCGCGCGTTACATCCGCAGTTCGATACGCACTTCGAGCTGCCGCCCGCCACCCTGCCTCGGCCTGGCCCACTCCGCGACGCGGCAGCCCGCGACCCACGCGACACCGCGGGCCGCGACCAACAGCGGCACCCGGTCGCGCCACTCTCGGGGTATCTTCTCGTCGACCATGAAGTCCTGCAGCTTCTTGGTGTGCGACATCCCCAGCGGCTGGAACCGCTCGCCCGGCACTCGCGCGCGCAGCCAGGCCGACATGCCGACGTTCGTGGCGTCGAGCCGCGCGACAAAGGGTGGACCGTCCGCGAGCCTGCGAGGCCGCTCCGTTTCGTGCGGCCCTGTTTCCTCCGCGAACGTCGCGCTTACGCTCCACGGACCGGCCCACGACTCCCCCGGAATCGTGAGGCCGTGGCAGCCCTCCAGCGGCGGCAACGGGCAGGAGTCCCGCGGCCCGAGCGACAGCAGGGCACGTTCGTATCCCACCACGAACCGCACGCCGCCCGGCAGGTCCAGCGACGTGCCCGCCCGTCCCCGAATAAGCCGCGCCATCGCATCCACGTGGTACTGTTCCAGGTCCCGGTAGCTGCCCCGGAACATCGCGAACGCGCGGCGCAGCGCGTGCGCCTGTATCGCGGGGTGCAGCCGCGTGAAGGCCCCGCGGTCGAGCGCGACGCCATCGGAAGTCTGCGACGCTACGGCAGCTATCGAGGCGTCCACCTGTTCCTCGACGTAGGCCAGGTCCCTCGCACTCGTCCGCGCCAGCCGCAGCAGCGCGCGTCTCACAGAGGGGTTGTAGCTCTCGAGGTGGGGTATCAGCTCCAGCCTGACGCGATTGCGGAGCATGTCGGTGGAGACGTTGGAAGCATCCTCCCGCGGCGCGAGGCCCAGCTCGCGGCAGTAGGCGACAACTTCGCTGCGGGTCACGCCCAGCAGCGGCCGCACCAGCGCGACGCTTCCGCCGGCGTAAGCTCGCCGGCTAAGCGCACTCATGCCACGCAGCCCGGTGAGGCCGGTGCCGCGCAGCAGGCGCATCAGCACAGTCTCGGCCTGGTCGTCCGCCGTGTGGCCCAGGGCCACGGCGTCGGCGCCCTGCCGCTCGGCCACGCGTGCCAGGAAGGCGTAGCGGACGTCGCGGGCGGCCTCCTCCAGCGACAGCTTGCGCTCCCTACGGTACGCCGCCACGTCGGCGCGTTCGCAGGTGTTGGCCAGGCCCAGCCGGCGAAACTCGGCGGCGACGAAGCGTGCGTCCGCGTCCGATGCCGCGCCGCGCAGCCCATGGTCCAGGTGAGCGCCGTGGAGCCGCACTGCCAAGTCCGGGGTCAGGGAGTGGAGCGCGTGGAGCAGCGCCAGCGAGTCCGGGCCTCCCGACACGGCAACCACAAGCAGGCTGCCCCTTGCGAGGCCCGCGTCCTCCAGCGCCCCGCGGACGCGGCAACGCAGGCGGGCGACGGCGTTCACCGGCCTTGGCGCTCCCCGGCGGGTCGGGTCGCGCCGGCGGCAGACGCCAGGCCTCGCAAGTGCCAGGTCTCGTTGGACGACACGAGGGAGACGCGGCCGGCGGCGAACTCCAGCCGCGTTATGCAGCCCGGCTCCTGGCGCATTCTGCGCGCGTTGTCGAGAGGCACGCCCAGCGCGCCACTGAGCACGGTCTGGATCACGAAGTTGTGCGTAACCGCCACGACCGTAGCATCCTGGTGGCGCGCGGCCAAATCGCGCACGGCGCGCCACGCGCGGCAGCGCACGCCGCGCAGCGACTCGCCGCCGGGCATCGTGGCTTCGCCGGCGTCCTCGGCCCAGAGACGCATGAACTCGGGGTAGCGCTCGCGCACCTGCGCGATGGTCAGCCTGTCCAGCTCGCCCACGTCCGCCTCGCGCAGGTCGTCGATGGTGGTCGAGGGCACGCCGTGCGCGCCAGCGATGGGCCGGGCCGTCTGCGCGGCGCGGGACAGCGGGCTCGCGTACAGGTGGAACGGCGCGTCCGGAGCCAGGGCGGCCGCGACGGCGCGCGCTTGCGCCTCGCCGGTCTCGTTGAGTGGGGCATCGCCCAGGCCCTGCACGCGCCCCTCACGGTTCAGCATCGTCTCGCCGTGCCTAACGAGGATCAGCTTCGCGGCCAACTTCGTCCTCTGCGGGATGAAGCTTCGTAACCCTGACGGTCTCGATCTTGAAGTTGTTCATCTCCACTATCTCGAACTTCAGCTGCTTGAAATCGAACTGTTCGCCCTCTGACGGAATGTGGCCCAACTCCGCGAGCACGAAGCCCGCCACGGTGTCGAAGTCGCCGTCGGGTATGCCTATTTCCAGCTCGTCGTTGGCCTCGGCTATACTCATCGACGCTTCCAGTTGGAAGGTGTTCTCGTCGATCGCCTCGAACTCCTCCTCCAGGGCCTCGCCCTCCTCGCCGACGGGCCCCACCACCACCTCCAGAAGCCGCTTCAGCGTGACCAGTCCCGACAGGCCGCCGTACTCGTCCACCACCATGGCCATCTGGTTGCCGGTGCTCCTCAACTCTTCGAACAGCTCCGCTGCACCCTTGGTCTCGGGCACGAAGTAACAGTCGCGTATAAAGTCGGTAACCGAGTCTTCGAACGTCAGCTTGTCGGTGGACATGGCCCTCAGCACGTCCTTGACGGACAGGATGCCGATAATGTTTTCGCCGTCGCCCCGGATGACGGGAAAGCGAGTGTGACTATTGTCGGCGTAGACTCTTAGAAACTCTCGCAGTGTCGCGCCGTGCTCGATGGAGGCGATGTGGTTGCGGGGGGTCATCACCTCGCGGACGTGGCTGTCGCCGAAGTCGAGCACGTTTTCCAGCATATCCACTTCGCCCGGCTCGAAGGTGCCCTCCGCCTCGCCTATGTTGAACAGGGTTCGCAGCTCGGCCTCGGTTATGGACTCCCGCGGCGGCGTCCCGCCGCCCAGCACGGTGCGCGTCCGCCTGGTCATCCACTGCAACACCATCACCAGCGGCCACAGCAGCAACTCCACCGCCTTGAGCGGGCGCGCGTACACGAACGCCAACCGCTCCGAGTTGTGGACGGCGAAAGTCTTGGGCATGATCTCGCCGAACACCAGCAGCACGAGCGTTCCGGCCACCGTCGCCACGACCAAGCCTGTGTTCTCGCCGAGCAGGTCTATGGCGACGACGGTGACGATAGCGGTGAAAGCGACGTTTACGAGGTTGTTCCCCAGCAGTATCGTCGCGAGCAGCCTTTCGGGTTGTTCCAGCATCCCGGCGATCCGGCGCGCGCCTGGCACGTTGCTGTTGACCAGGTGGGCGACGCGCACCCTCTCCAGCGAAAGGTAAGCGGCCTCGGAGCTAGAAAAGAAGCCCGAGAAGAGCACGAACACGACTATGAGGAACAGGTTGAGCGAACCGGCGTCGGACACGGCTACACCTCCGGCGCAGGCCCGGACCGGTGCGCAGGCACCCCGGCTCTTGGCGCGTCGGTGGACACCATGCGGCTACCGGCAGCCCGCGTCCGCAGGTGGTGCGGACACGCCGTCCCGGGTCTCGTCCCACAGCCGCGACGCTGCGGAGCGCACGGCCGAGTAGCCGAATCCACGGCGCTGCAGGTAGGCCCAGACGCGGCGTCTAAAGACCTCGCGGCTTTCGTCCCGGAGCCTCTCCGCGAGCCGTGCCGCCGCGCGGTATGCGTTCTCAGCGTCGTCAACGCCATCGACCGCGGCCTCGACCGTACCGGAGGAGACGCCCTTCTGAAGCAGCTCGCGCCTGATGAGGGCGGCGGATCGCGGGCGGTGCGTGACGCGGCTCTCGGTCCACAGCTGGGCGAAGGCGGTATCGTCGACAAGGCCCGCCCGCTTGAGTGACTCTAACGCGCCGTCGACCGCGCTCGGGGGATAGCGGCGTGAAAGACGCTTCCTCAGCTCTGCCTCGGAGCGCGGTCTGTACGCGAGAAGGCGCTGGGCAGCGGCGCGGGCGTGTCTATCGGGTTCGCTGTCTTTCATAATATGGCGAATGTCACTCGCTGTGGTAGGCTGGACTCCTTGGTCGCTCGCGCCGGCGGTGGCCGGCGCGAGAGGCGGAAAACGCGCGGAGCGTAACGGCCACGGCTAGCTGGCCGCCGCGACGACGCCTGGGCGGGCCTCGTCGGCCTCGTCGGCCTGCTCCGGCTGTTCGGTACCGGGATTCAACATGGCCCGGACCTTCTCTTCGATCTCCTCGGTGACGTCGGGGTTTTCGCGCATGAACTCCTTGGAGTTCTCGCGGCCCTGGCCCAACCGGGTGTCGCCGTAGGAGTAGAACGCGCCGCGCTTGGTCAACACGGACATCTCGGTGGCCACGTCGAGCAGGTCCCCTTCCCTGCTGATTCCTTCGTTGAACATGATATCGAACTCTGCCACGCGGAACGGCGGCGCGACCTTGTTCTTCACGACGCGCACCTTGACCCTGTTGCCGACTATTTCGCTGCCGCGCTTGATGGACTCCATCCGTCGCATGTCCACGCGCACGGAGCTGTAGAACTTGAGCGCCCTGCCTCCGGGGGTGACTTCAGGGCTGCCGAAGAAGACGCCCACCTTTTCGCGCAACTGGTTTATGAACACGACGCACGTGTTGGAGCGGCTGATGGCGGAGGTGAGCTTGCGGAGTCCCTGGGACATGAGCCGCGCCTGAAGACCGACGTGGGTGTCGCCCATGTCGCCCTCGAGCTCCGCCTTGGGCACCATGGCGGCCACGCTGTCGACGACCACGACGTCCACGGCGCCGCTTCGTACCAGGTATTCGCAGATTTCGAGCGACTGCTCGGCGGTGTCGGGCTGCGACACCAGCAGCTCGTTCACGTCGATGCCGCACCTGCCGGCGTAAGACGGGTCCAGGGCGTGCTCGGCGTCGATGTAGGCGGCGACGCCGCCCTTGCGCTGCGCCGACGCCATGATGTGGTAGCCGAGGGTGGACTTGCCGGACGACTCGGCGCCGTACACCTCGACGACGCGGCCTTTGGGCACGCCGCCAATGCCCAGCGCCGCGTCGAGCGAGATCGCTCCGGTGGATATGGCCTCCACGTCCGGGTAATTGGCGTCGCCGAGCTTCATGATGGTGCCGCGCCCGAAGTGGCGGTCTATCTGCCCCATCGCCAGGTCGAGGGCCTTGCTCTTCTCTGTGGTCATGGTGCGCTACTCCAACAGCTAGTCCCGTTCAGGGTTCGTGCCTGTGGGGCAGGGCCGGCGGACGGGAGCGTCATCGCCGCCCGCAAGGTCGGGCCATGATACCACGCCGTTTCTCGCCGCTTCAAGGCGATCCGGGCACTGCCCTCCTGGGCTTTCCAAGTGGCTGGACACCGCCCGCCGCCCCACATATACCGCGGCATATGTTAACACGTTTGAGACGATTTGTAAAATATTTGTTCGCATTACGATTTGCACGCCACCGCCGCACCAGTATAATCTTGGGCCACACCCCCAAGCCCACAAGGCCGCGATTATGAGCCGCCCAATCCATCCAACTTTTGCCCCGCCGCACCGTGCGCCACTCTAGCGCGGGACGGCCCGACCCGCAGCAGGCACCGGACGCCGGAGCCGGAGCGACGGCGAGGCGGCTGGGACTGATCGCCGCGTCCAGCGGCGTGTTCCTCGGAAGCCTCGACATCACGTTAAACGTCGCGCTTCCCGACATCGCCAGGAGTTTCTCGACGGACCTCCAGACGGTCCAGTGGATGATACTCTTCTACGTGGGCAGCAGCGCCGGTCTCCAGCTCAGCCTTGGCAGCGCCGCGGACGTATATGGCCTCAGGCGGTTTTTCCTCGTGGGCCTCGCGGTGTACACCGCGGCCGTGCTGCTGATAGGACTTGCCCCGCAGCTTCCGCTGGTGTTCGGACTGCGCGTTTTGCAGGCTGTCGGCAACGCACTGCTCATGGCGTGCGCGCCCGCGCTGGTCACGGGACTGTACCCGGCGAACGAGCGGGGCCGGGCGCTGGGCATGATGGCGGGACTGGGCACGCTGGGTATGCTGTTAGGCTCGGTTGTGGGCGGCGGACTGGTGGACGCTTTCGGCTGGAGGGCAGTATTCCTCGCTCGGGTGCCGCTGGGGTTGGCCGCGCTGGTGCTGGCGGCATATGCGCTGCGCGAGAGGACCTCGGACGAGCCGCGCCACGCTTTCGACTTCTGGGGCGCGGCGTCGATGTTCACAGGTACGGCCTCCTACGTGCTGGCGCTGGCGCTGGGCGGCAGCCTGGGATGGAGGTCTCCCATCGTGGCGGCGCTCGCTCTTGCGTGCGGTGCGTCGCTCGCCGCCTTTGGCTTCGCCGAGCGCCGGGCGCCCCGTCCCGTTCTGGACCTTCGCCTGCTGCGGCACCGGGTGCTCGCGCCCACGTTCGTGTCGGCGTTCCTCATATCGGTAAGCGCCTTCGTCAACTGGTTCATCCTGCCGTTCTTCGTCAGCGACGTGATGGGGGAGAACGCGCAGACCTGGGGGCTGCTGATGATGCTGATGCCGCTCACCATCACCGTGTCGGCGCCGGTGGGGGGATGGCTGTCGGACCGGGTACCGCCCGCGTACCTGACGACGATCGCGGCGCTCATGTCGGCGGCGACGGTGTTCTCATACGTCGGGCTGGACGCCTCGGCGGGGGTGCTGGACATCGCGGTCCGCAGCGCGGCGATGGGGCTGAGCATGGGGCTGCACCAAGCGGCGAACGCCAACCTCGTGATGGGAAGCGTGCCGTCGAACAGGCTCGGCACGGGCGGGGCGATCATGACGCTGTCGCGCAGCCTGGGCACAGTGTCGAGCGTGGCGCTGCTGAGCGCGCTGCTGGCCGCGCGGGAGGCGGGGCACGCCGGCGCGCTCGCGGGAGCGGAGGCCGCGGGCGAGCGGGCGTTCGTGCTGGCGTTTGGGGACACCTACCTGACGGCGGCGCTGCTGGGGCTGGCCGCCGCCGCCGTGTCCGTCACCTTCTGGCCGCCCTTCGTCCGCTCGCGCCGCTCCGCCGAGTCCGCCTAGACCGTTATCAGGCGACCTCCTCGCGCGGGTACGCGCCCACGGCGAACTTCGACACCACGGCCCTGGGCTTGTCCAGGTCCACGAGGTGGCCGCACTGGAGGCACTGCCGGAAACGGCCGTAAACGTCCTGTCCGTACAGGACGTCTCCCTGGCACCTGGGACAGCCTTTCAGTCTCATCATCTTGTCTGCTCCTCCTTTTATCTGTCACTGGCCTGGTAGTCGCACGTACGGAATTGTTGCCGGCGATGCCATACTAGAACATGAGTCTTGATTCGGTCAAGCGTTCTAGTAACCATTTTTCGAACATTTTTTTGCCTTGGGCGAAACTCGCGGCCCTACCCCAATAAAATTGGCGTGTGCTAAAATGGTCGGCGCACGGCCTTGGCACGAAAGCCGATGGCCGCGTGGCAAATCCGCCCACCGACCAGGAGCATCGACCAGATGGACGTTCAAACCCTATCGCTTTCGCGAAGACAGATTATCGGCAAGAAGGTGAAGACCTTGCGACGCAAGGGCATCGTGCCTGTGCACATGTACGGCAGCGGCACCGAGGCCCTGTCCCTCCAGACTGAAGCGTTGGTGCTCCAGCAGCTCCTGCCGCGAGTCGGCACCAACGTGCCGCTCTCCGTCAGCGTCGAAGACGACTCCGGCGAAAACATCTGCTTCGTCCGCGAGGTGCAACGCCACCCCGTGACCGAGGAGATCCTTCACGTCGACTTCCTGCGGGTGGACGTGTCGCAGACCATACAGGCCGAGGTGCCGGTGAACGTGATTGGAGAGTCGCCCGCCGTGCGAGACCTCAACGGCACGCTGCTGCTCCAGTTGCAGAGCATTCTCGTGGAGGCGCTGCCGATGAACGTGCCCGCGTCCCTGGACGTGGACATATCGGGGCTGGACAACTTCGAGAAGGCAGTCTACGTGAGCGACGTTGCCGTGGGCGCGCGCGTGACGTTCATTACGGGCGCCGACGAGATGATCGCCAGGGTGAGCGCGCCCAGGATCGAGGTCGAGGCCTACGAGGAAGAAGAGGAAGAGGGCGAGCTCGAAGAGGGCGCGGTGGACGAGGAGGCCGCGGAAGAGACTTCGGCCTAGCCCGCGGCCGCACCAGGGAGGAAGACGTTCTGAGGGTCAACGTGAAGCTGTTCGCCGGCTACCGCGACAAGGTGGGCGCCTCGGGCATCGAGCTGGACCTGCCCGACTACGCCTCGCTGGGAGATCTGGCGCGCGAGATGGTACGGCGGCACCCTGCGCTCATATCCGAACCCGCGGACCTCGTGGCCGCCGTCAACCAGGAGTTCCGTGGCCACGATCACACGCTCGCCGACGGCGACGAGGTCGCGCTCATCCCGCCCGTGAGCGGCGGGGGCGCACGGGATCACGTGAGGTGCTCCAGATGATCCAGATAACCCATGACGAGCTGGAACCCGACAAGATCACGGCGCAGGTGCGGCGCGACACCAACGGCGCGGTGCTGACGTTTCTGGGCACGACCCGCAGCGTCACGCGCGGGCGCCGCGTGCTTCATCTCGAGTACGAGGCCTACCGGCCGATGGCGGACAACAAGCTCGCCGAAATCGCCGACGAGATGCGCCAACGCTGGGACGTGCAGGAAGTGGCGATAGGCCACAGGCTGGGCCGGCTGGAGATAGGCGACGTGAGCCTGGTCGTTGCCGTGGCGTCGCCCCACAGGCAGCACGCCTTCGAGGCCTGCCAGTACGCCGTGGACCGCATCAAGCAGATAGTGCCCATCTGGAAGAAGGAGTACTTCGAAGGCGGCGAGGTCTGGGTCGGCAGTCAGGAGGACGACCACCTGCGCAAGCTCGAAGAGTCCGCCGCGGCCCGCCACGGCTAGCGGGCGCGCCGCCGCCCGGCGCTTCCCATCGACTCCCGCCCTTTGCGTCACCCCAACACCGGTGCGCCGCCCCTGACACTCCTGCCTTTAGTGATTTCTTTCACAAATAAAAATCAAAAGCCAATGCTAACAGCACATTAACGCTCCCGTTGCTATTGCTTTGTCACAAGTATCTTGCTTTATATGTGGTTAATCAACAGCATAGGTGCTATAGTTCATATTTTCACAAAGTGTACGCTTGCCTGCCTCTCGCCGCGTCTGATATATTAAGGCGCACCTGAAGGCCCGCCGAATGGAGGGATCGCATAGTGGTCTAGTGCGGCCGCCTGCTAAGCGGTTAGGGGGCGAAATCCCCCTCATGGGTTCGAATCCCATTCCCTCCGCCACAACAAACATCCGGCGGGCGAGCGGACAAATCCAGTCTATTCGAAAGTGGGGATGCCGTCCTCACCCAGGGCGCCCAAAGCGCGGGTGCAGGTGAGCAAACGGCATCTCTACACTTAATGCGTGCAGGGCGCGCGGCGCGGCCCGCGAACCCGGTGAAGATGAACAGTTACTACATTTGGACCATAGGCTGCCAGATGAACAAGGCGGACTCCGAGCGCCTCGAGAGCGCTCTCGGCCAGATGGGCCTTTCGTCCGCCGGCTCCCCGAAAGACGCCGACGTCGTAGTGCTCAATAGCTGCGTTGTGCGCCAGAGCGCGGAAGACAAGGTAGTCGGCATGGTCACCAGCCTCAAGCCCCAGAAGAGCCGCGACCCGGACAAGGTGGTCGCCCTCATGGGCTGCATGGTCGGCCCGAAGACCGACGCGCTCGAGCGGCGCTTCCCCTACGTGGACGTGTTCATGCGCCCGCAGCAGTACCGGCCGCTGCTCGACCTGCTCGGCGAGCGCATGGGCGTAGACCCCGACGGATGCGTGGGCCCGCTCACCGCGCGGCCCGACGTCACAGCCTACATCCCCATCATCCACGGCTGCGACAAGTTCTGCTCATTCTGCATCATCCCCTACCGTCGCGGCAGAGAGGTGAGTCGCACTGTCGATGACGTCGTGCGCGAAACACGGCTGCTCGCCCAGCGCGGCGTGAAAGAGGTGACGCTGCTGGGCCAGAACGTGGACTCCTACGGCCACGACCTGCCCGGCGACCAGGACCTGGGCGACCTGCTGGAGTCCGCCAACGAGGTCGAGGGCATAGAGCGCATACGCTTCCTCACCTCGCACCCGTCGGACATGAGCGACCACATCATCGACTCGGTGGCGCGGCTCGGCAAGGTGTGCGAGCACGTGAACCTGCCGTTCCAGGCGGGCGACGACCAGGTGCTCGCCTCGATGCGCCGCGGCTACACCAACGACGACTACCGCCGGCTAATAGACAGGATCCGCGCGCGCATACCGGGCGTATCCCTGAGTACCGACGTCATCGTCGGCTTCAGCGGCGAGACCGACGAGCAGTTCGAGCGCACCGTCGAGCTGGTGCAAGACATCGGCTTCGACAAGGTGCACGCGGCCGCCTACTCCACCAGGGAGGGCACCATCGCCGCCCGCATGATGCCGGACGACGTGCCGCACGAGGAGAAGCAGCGCCGCTTCAAGCGCCTGGAAGAGGTGCAGGAGCAGGCGCTGACCGCCATCAACGCGCGGCTCGACGGCCAGGTCACCGAGGTGCTGGTCGAAGGGCGCAGAAGGGGCCGCTTGTTCGGCAGAAACAGGAACGACAAGCTGGTCTTCTTCGACGACGAAACGGACCGCACGGGAGAGTTTGTGAACGTACGCATAGAGCGCACCGGCCCCTGGTCGCTGCAGGGCGTTCCGCAGTAGCCTCGCCCACCACCACGGGCGCGTAGGGGCGGGTTTCGAACCCGCCCACCCGGCGCACAAGGAGCACTACACGATGGTTACGAAGCTCAAGCAGCCAGTTATACCCATCACCGAGATAGAGCAGTCCGCCTTCTGCCAGACGGACGAGGAGCTGTCCTCCAAGACGCTCGAGGAGGAGTTCCAGGCCGGCGTGCGCTGGCAGAAGCTGCCGGTGAGCTACACGCGAATGTCGCCCGATGAGCTGGACGCCCGCATCGGCGCGGCGCGCGCCAAGCTCGGCAGCAGCCTGGTGATCCTGGGACACCACTACCAGCGTGACGAGATAATCAAGTACGCCGACTATCGCGGCGACTCGTTCAAGCTGTCCCAGTTCGCGGCCTCGCAGAAGGACGCCGAGCACATCATCTTCTGCGGCGTCCACTTCATGGCCGAGACCGCGGACATTCTCAGCTCGGCCGACCAGCGCGTAATCCTGCCCAACCTCGCCGCCGGCTGCTCAATGGCCGACATGGCCCGCATCGACGACGTGTACGACTGCTGGGACGACCTGCAGGACGTGCTGGGCGACCACGGCGGCGTCGTGCCCATCACCTACATGAACTCCACCGCCGGCATAAAGGCGCTGTGCGGGCGCAACGGCGGCATCGTGTGCACCTCGTCCAACGCGACCGCCACCTTCGAGTGGGCGTTCGAGCGCGGTGAGCGCGTGCTGTTCCTGCCAGACCAACACCTGGGAAGGAACACCGGCCTGAAGATGGGTATCGGCCTGGACGAGATGCTCGTGTGGAACCCGTTCAAGCCGCTGGGCGGCCACACCCAGGAGGCGCTGCGCCGCGCCAGGCTCATCCTCTGGCAGGGCCACTGCTCGGTGCACACCCGCTTCACCGTGGCCCAGATAGAGGAGGCGCGGCAGAAGTTTCCCGACGTCAACGTCGTGGTCCACCCGGAGTGCACCATGGAAGTGGTGCAGGCCGCCGACCTGGTCGGCTCCACCGAGTTCATCATCAACTCCATACACAACGCCGATCCCGGCAGCGTGTGGGCCGTCGGTACCGAGATAAGCCTGGTCAACCGCGCGGCAGCCGAGCACCCCGACCGCACGGTGTTCTGCCTCGATCCGGTGGTCTGCCCGTGCTCCACCATGTACCGCATCCATCCCGCCTACCTGTCCTGGGTACTCGATGGCCTGCTGGAGGGCGTCGTGGTGAACCTCATCGCGGTGGACGAGGAGACGGCCGGGTTCGCGCGCGTGGCGCTGGACAGAATGCTGGCCGTCGTATAGGCGGCTGTAGCGTGTTCTACATAACGCCCGAGATCGAATCGCTCATCGACCGCGCGCTCACCGAGGACCTGTCCATCGGCGACCCTACCTGCGACGCGCTCATCCCGCCTGAGCTGCAGGCCAGCGCCGTCATGGCGGTCAAGTCCGAGGGCGTGCTGGCCGGCGTCGACGTGGCGCTCGCCGTCTTCCGGCGCGTCGACCCCACGCTGGACGCCTGCGCGCGCCTGCCCGACGGCTCGCCGCTTCACCCGGGCGACGTGATCGCCGCCGTCAGCGGCTCGGCGGCGTCCATCATGATGGCCGAGCGCACCGCGCTCAACTTCGCGCAGCGCATGAGCGGTATCGCCACCGCCACCCGCCGCTACGTCGACGCCGTAGCGGGCCACGACGTGCGCATAGTCGACACGCGCAAGACCACGCCGGGACTGCGCACGCTGGACAAGTACGCCGTGCGCTGCGGCGGCGGCCACAATCACCGCCGCAACCTGGGCGACGGCATCCTGATAAAGGACAACCACATCCAGGCGCTGCGCGACCACGGCCTGAGCCTGGCCGACGTGGTGCGAAAGGCCTACGCCAACGCGCCGCACACGGTGCGCGTGGAGGTAGAGGTGGAAAACGTGGACGAGGCCCGCGAGGCGCTGGACGCCGGCGCGGAGATCCTGCTGCTGGACAACATGGCCCCGCCAGAGATGGCGCGGGCGGTGGAGCTGGCGCGCGGCCGGGCCGTCACGGAAGCGTCGGGCGGCATCAACCTGGACACGGTGCGTGCCACCGCCGCCGCGGGCGTGGACCTCATCTCCGTGGGTGCGCTCACCCACTCCGTGCTCGCGCTCGACATAAGCCTGGACTTCGTGTAGGGGCGGTCGCCTAGATGCGTTGCGTCATTCCGAGCGTAGCGCAGCGCAGCCGAGGAATCTCAGGCGAATCTTCAGCGAAGATGTAACCCTTTGCCTATGCGCCCTCCGACTGGGGCCAATTGGCGTAGTTGACGTCGCTTCTGTGCAAGGGCTTTAGATTCCTCGGCTACGCTCGGAATGACATGTAGGCACTGGCGTTGACGCGCCCCCCTGGGTTCCCGTGGCCACGGGAACGACGATCAATGCCCCCGCCTACCCGCGCCGAGGCCGGGCGCGGTCCGCCGAATCCAGCATGATGGTGACCGGGCCGTCGTTGGTGCTACTCACCATCATGTGCGCCTGGAACACGCCAGTCTCCACGCGCAGCCCCGACTGCCGGAACAGCTCGACCGCGCGGTCGAACTCCGCCTCGGCCCGCTCCGGCGGCGCGGCCGACGAGAAGCTCGGCCTGCGGCCCCTGCGCGTGTCGGCGTAGAGCGTAAACTGGCTGACAAGCAAAAGCTCGGCCCCAACGTCCAGGGCCGAGCGGTTGAACCTTCCCTCGTCGTCGGCGAAGATGCGCAGATTGACCGCCTTGCCGACTATGTAGCTGGCGTCCTCGTCCGTGTCCTCGGCGGAGAAGCCGAGCAGCACCAGCAGCCCCGCGCCTATGGCTCCGGCGGTCTCGCCCGCGACGCTCACGGACGCCTGGGAGACCCTCTGCACCAGGGCGCGCATTATGTCTGGATTGGGTCCGCTACGCCGACGTGGACTCGGCCTTCGCGCCCGTCTTGGCCTTGCTTTCGGGCTTGGCCTCGCCGCCGGACTTGCTCTCCGCCTTGGAGCTCTTCTTCTCGGACTCCTTGGCCTCTGCCGGGGCGGAGGTGCTCCCGTTGCGCTTGCCGTAGTCGTTCACGTACCAACCGCTGCCCTTGAACACTATGGGGACAGCGTGGAACTTGCGGCGCGAATTGCCCTCACAGCTCGGGCAGGTCGCGACCGGCTCGGAATCGAAGCTCTGCTTAAGCTCGAACCGATGGTGGCACGAGTCGCACTCGTAATCGTATCTCGGCAAGTTCAGTCCCCCTCAACTCTTCAAACTACCCCGCACCCACCGCCGCACAATTTCCCATTTTGGTCACAATCTAACAACAAGCGGCGGGGCTGTCAAGTTGGGGGGCGCGGCGGACCATGTCACAGGTAGAGAGACCTACGAGTCTTGAAACGCCTGCCAATCTATGCCCAACTGACGGACTGCCGCGCGGAGGGTGTCGATTTTCAGGTCACGCCGTCCCCAGTCGGGGAGCGGAGTGTTCCTTTCTGATTGGGGGTTGAACCACCTTCTATGAGAGCCGCCTCCACGCCTCGGAACCTCGTAACACCCCAGTCTCGAGAGCCTTCGGGCAGCCTCCCGGTACGTCACGGTACGGAGAGGACGGCTTCGATGGTCAGCGGTACGTTGGAGTCTTCCACACAGATTCCGGGCGGAAGGGGCCGACCCTCATCTTCGTAGATCTCCAAGACCACCGCAAGGGCTTCTTCAGCGTTCGCCAGCGCCTCCGATATAGTGTCCCCTTCAGTGATCAGCTCCGGAATCAGCGGTGATGTGACGGTGTAACCCCCTTCCGGCTGAGGGTCGAGCGCCAAGGGTATCCTCGCAATCATCGGCCGGCTCCCGTGAGTCTTATCCATGGCTCTTGCAAACTCCCGCCTAAAGCCATGAGAACATACACTATGCGGCGTTCCCGGGCAACGAGAGGGCTGGGTAAACGCTAGGGCGACGACGGGACTCAATACATGGCGACTTCCGCCGCGAACAGTCATCCCTGCATGAATCGAGGGGCAGAGGACTAGGAACCGTTGCGAGGGGCAAAGAACCTGCCGTCACCCCCATCCTAGCCTTCCCCCATCGAGGGGGAAGGGACTGACCACCCCCTACCCCGTCAGCGCGCGTTCCAGCGCGTTGTCCCACACGTCGGCGAGGCGGGCGATGGGGACGTCGGCGGCGCCGGGGAGGGACACGGCGTCGCCTCCGGTGCGACACGGCGTCGCCTCCGGTGCGGCCCAGAGGGACCCAAGGGGCGCTCTCCTCGGCGCAGATGCGGCGCAGCTCCGGCTCGAGCTCGGCGGGCAGGGACACCACTATGCGGGACTGCCGCTCACCGAATAACGCGGCGTCCCACCTGCCCGGTACCGTGAACCAGTCCCGGAAGCCGACACCGCCCGCGATGCAGCACTCGGCCAGGGCGACCGCGAGGCCGCCGTCCGAGCAGTCATGGGCGGATTCGACAACGCCCTCGCGCACCAGCCGCCGGCAGGCGCTCTGCACCATAATCTCGAGGCCCATGTCGATGCGCGGGCGGCCTGCTACCAAGCCGTGCTCGA
This sequence comes from Dehalococcoidia bacterium, assembly GCA_965217705.1. Taxonomy (GTDB): domain Bacteria; phylum Chloroflexota; class Dehalococcoidia; order Lucifugimonadales; family CATOSD01; genus CATOSD01. The sequence goes on from CBDCJA010000002.1 coordinate 2,052,347, forward strand.
CGTACAGGTACTCGCTGCCGGCCAGGTCCTCCGGACCGCCGCGCACCTCGTCCGCCCCCAGCATCACCACCAGCCGGCCGGGCCCGACGAAAGCGATGCCCACGCGGTGGTCAACGTCCTCCAGCAGGCCCAGCGCCCCGATTATCGGCGTGGGCCAGATGTCCTGCCCCGTCGTCTCGTTGTACAGGCTCACGTTGCCGCTCACGACCGGCGCGCCCAGCGCGCGGCTCGCCTCCGCGATGCCCTTCACACACTCCTCGAGCTGGTAGTAGGTCTCCGGCTTTTCGGGGTTGCCGAAGTTGAGGCAGTCGGTCAGCGCGATAGGGTCCGCGCCGGCGCACGAGACGTTCCGGCACGCCTCGGCCACCGCTATCTGCCCGCCGGCGTAGGGGTCCAGGTAGCAGTAGCGCCCGTTGCCGTCGGTGGACAGCGCGATGGCGCGCCGCGTGCCCTTGATGCGCAGCACCGCGGCGTCGGCGCCGGGCGGCACGATGGTGTTGGTCTGCACCTGGTGGTCGTACTGGCGATACACCCAGCGCTTGCTCGCGATATTGGGGGACGCCAGCAGGCGCAGCAGCGTCTCGCCCGCACCGCCGTCGGGCAGCGGCAGGCTTGCCAGGTCGTGACGCTGGGCGGCGTCGAGCCAGGCGGGCTTTACGCCCCGCGGCCTGTACAGCGGCGGATCGGTGAGCATCCGCACGGGAACCTCGCCCTCCACGCTGTCGCCGTCCCGAACGCGCGCCATGCCGTCGTCCGTGACGGTGCCGATCACGCTGCACTCGAGGTCCCACTTGTCGAAGATGGCCTTCACCTGCGGCTCGCGGCCCCGCCTGGCGATGACGAGCATCCGCTCCTGGGACTCGGACAGCATCACCTCGTAGGGGACCATGCCGGCGTCGCGGCGGGGCACGCGGGATACGTCCACGTCTATGCCGCTGCCGCCCTTTGCCGCGGCCTCCACGCTGGCGCTGGTCAGCCCCGCCGCGCCGAGGTCCTGCATACCGACGTAGTGGTCGGTGGCGGCGAGCTCCAGGCACGCCTCGATCAGCGATTTCTCAAGGAAGGGGTTGCCCACCTGCACCGTTGGCCGCAGCTCCCTGTCCTTCTCGAACGACCTGGAAGCCAGGCCGGACGCGCCGTGAATGCCGTCGCGTCCGGTGCGGGCGCCCACCAGCATCAGCGAGCTGCCCGGCGCGTCGGCCGCGGCGCTCACCAGGCGGCGCTTGTCGAGTATGCCGACGCACATGGCGTTGACGAGCGGATTGCCGGAGTAGGTGGGGCCGAAGCAGATCTCGCCGCCCACGTCGGGCACGCCGATGCAGTTGCCGTAGCCCGATATGCCGGCCACCACGCCGTTCAGCAGGTAGCGGTTGCGCGGCTCGGACAGGTCGCCGAACCTCAGCGAGTTGAGCAGCGCGACCGGGCGCGCGCCCATGGCGAATATGTCGCGGACTATGCCGCCAACCCCGGTCGCCGCGCCCTGGTATGGCTCTATCGCGGACGGGTGGTTGTGGGACTCTATCTTGAACACCACGGCCAGCCCGTCGCCGATGTCCACCGCGCCGGCATTCTCGCTGCCGGCCCCCACCAGCACGTGCGGGCCGTTGCCGGGCAGCAGCCGTAGCAGCGGCTTGGAGTGCTTGTAGCCGCAGTGCTCGCTCCACAGCGAGCCGAACAGCCCCAGCTCGAGCTCGTTCGGCACCCTGCCGAGCCGCTCGACTATCGCCTCGTACTCCTGCTCGGACAGGGCCAGACTGTCGAGGGCGTCGCGTATTTCGGGCGAGAGCGACATCGCGCGGTGCGGAACCGCTAGCGGCCTCTGCCGATGCCGGCCAGGCCGGGCAGATGGCGGAGCGGGATGACCTCGCCTATGGACTCGAACGTGTCGAGCAGCAGGCGCACGTCGTCGGGAACCGGCCGGGACTCGCCGGCCGCCTCGTCGTAGTTGACGTAGACGGCCTCGGCGCGGGTCAGCGGTTCCTCCTCGCAGCCCCGGAAGATCTCCGAGACGGTGGTGAGACTGGAGTTTCCTACGCGCTGCACCTTCCAGTAGACGCTCAGCACGTCGTCCAGGTGCGCGGGGGCGAAGAAGTCGATGGACATCCTGACGGTCGCGAGATCGAAGTAGCGGCGCACGTCAGTATCGTAGATGGCGATTCCCAGGTTGCGGAAGTACTCCACCTGGCCGATCTCGACGTAGCTCACGTAGGCGCCGTTGAACACGATACCCTGTACGTCGCACTCTGCCCATCGGACTCTCAGCGGACAGCTGAATTTGAATTCGTACCTCGCCATAGGTGCCCAGTATACCAGCAAGCGGCGCGGCGCGTCGCCGCTGTCATTCCGGGCGCCGCCGAGGAATCTGGTGAGGCTGATTGGCGGGGCTGGATAGCATCACCTGGGAGAGGTCCCGTCGGACTAGGGCCGTTGGCGTAAGGGGCGCTTTGCCTGCGCAAGGGGCTTAGATTCCTCGACGCCACTGCGCTCCGCTCGGAATGACACGAATGTGGGGATGCGTGGGCTGGTGCCCTCGCTACGATGCCAGCGCGCTGTCGGCCTCCGCCATGCAGGGGCTGTAGATGTGGCCGCACGTGCGGCAGCGGTAGACGGTGTTGTCCCTCTCCCGCAGCTTCTCGAGCGCGATGATGAAGTCGGAATCGCAGCGCGGACACAGGAGCTCCAGTCCCGTCAGGGGCAGAAATCCTCGACCGGGCAGCCGCTCCCCCACCAGCGCGCCCACCGGGGGCCGGTGGCCGCACTGCACGCACCTGACGTCCGTGGTGTCCGTCGCGTCGACGTCGCCGCCGCACCTGGGACAGCTCTTGAGTAGAAACACCTGGTAACCTCCGCGCCGCTGACGGCGTACCGTGCCTGAAAAACACTGGGCCGTTTGGCGCCCGAAAAAACTCGCCGCGGGGCGTACCCGTCTTGACGAACGGCATTATACGCAGCGCCGAACATATGTGTCAATAGCGTCCGCGCCCCGCCGTCGGCTACAATTCAGGGGCAAGCGGCGAGCGGGAAGGCGCGGGCCGGCGCGGGCCGGGCCGACGGAGCAGCATGGCAGAGCGGGAGCGCACATACGGGAGGCTTGCCGACCTGGTGAGGGAGACGCGGCGTGGCAGGGGCATGACGCAGCGAGCTGTCGCGTGCCCTGGGCATGAGCCAGGGCTACGTGGGACACCTGGAGAGCGGGCGCGTCCGGCCCACGGTGCGGACGCTCAAGGCGCTGGCGGCCGCGCTGGGCCTGCTCTACGGCGCGCTCGCCGTCGAGGCGGGTTATATCACCGCCGAGGAGTATGCGAACCCGCTCGAGGACGAGCAGCTCGCGCGGCTGCACGAGGTGAGCGACCTGACCGCCGACGAATGGGAGTCGGTGCGCGACTTTGCCCGCTACGTCCGGAGCACTCGGCGGCGCGCGGGGCTAGAGGCGTAGAAGGCAGGCTCAGGGCAGGCTCTCGTGGACTTCAGCGGTTGTGCCTGGGCCATCACCCCCATCCTAACCTTCCCCCATCAAGGGGGAAGGGACTGTCGGGTTAGCTCCGCCACCAGCCCGAACTTCGCCTCCGGTATCCCCAGCTCCGACGCGCTGCCGCGCCATCCCTCCGGTCCGCCGAGCAGCCACGCCGCGAACTCCTCCGCCTGCCTCTCCGCCTTCGCCCGGTTCGCCCACTGCCAGGACTCCAGGTAGAAGCTCGTGCCCACGTGCAGCAGGTGGTGACCCGTGGCGTGAGCCACCAGCCACCGGAACTCGGCGCGCGAAAGCCCGGGCCGAACGCCTATCACGCCATCTATGATCACCTCTTTCACCCTGCCACTGAAGGGGAACTCCACGACACGCAGTCCGAGCGCCCGCGTGAGACTCCGCAGGTCGACTGGCGCGCGCAGGCCGTGGTCTCGCCAAAGCTCGGTGGCCCTGATTCTGCCGTGCAATTGGCACCTCTTTCGCAATGTAGAATATATGTGCTATCATAATGGCTACCCGATTTGGCGCTGTCAAGCGCCGGTGCACGAGATTCCATCACGGGTTTCATGGAGAGGGGATTCGCGACGCGCCGGACGCCGAGCGCAGCGCTTGACCCCGCAAGCAAGGGCGGGCGTAAACTGTCCGTCCGGAAAACGGCGCGAGGGGCGGAGGACCCGCCACCTCGCTCAAGAGAGGCGATCGAATATGGCATTTCCGAACGACAGCGGAGCTGACGGCTACGCCGTCGCCGCGTCGGGACTGATGAAGCGATTCGGCGACGTAGAGGCGGTGAAGGGCGTGGACCTCAGGCTGTCGAAAGGCGAGGTCTACGGCTTTCTCGGCCCGAACGGCGCTGGCAAGACCACGGTGGTGCGCATGCTGACCACGCTGACGCTGCCGACGGCGGGCAGCGCGGTCGTCGCCGGCCACGACGTGACGCGCGAGCCGCACGAGGTGAGGCTGCGCATAGGCGCGGCGCTCCAGGACGCCGCGCTCGACGATAAGCAGACCGGGCGCGAGCTGCTGCGGCTTCAGGGACGCCTGTACGGGCTGAGGCGAAGGGAGATCGACCAGCGCCTCTCGGAGCTGTCGGCTCTTATCGACATCGGCGACGCGATCGACCGGTTTATCGGCACCTACTCCGGCGGAATGAAGCGCAGGCTCGACCTGGCCGCCGCGCTGGTTCACAACCCGGAGGTGCTCTTTCTGGACGAGCCGACTACCGGGCTGGACCCCATCAGCCGCAGCCGCGTCTGGGACGAGGTGCGCCGCATCAACAGGCAGCTCGGCGTGACCATCTTCCTCACCACGCAGTACCTGGAGGAGGCCGACGCGCTGGCCAACAGGGTGGGCATTATCAACTACGGCGAGCTGGTAGCCGAGGGCACGCCCGCGGATCTGAAGCACTCCGTGGGTCTCGACGTCATCGTCGCGAGCGTGGACGGCGTGCCGGCCGGCGCGGTCGAGCGTCTCGGCGCCATCGAGGGCGTGCAGAAGGTGGACGCCTACGAGTCCGAACTGTCCATCAGCGTGACCAACGGCGCGGCGCACATCAGCGCGGTGGCCTTGGCGCTCAACGAGGGCGGCGTGGCCGTGCGCGAGCTGACGCTGCGGACGCCCACGCTGGACGACGTGTTTCTGCAGGTTACGGGGGCGCGTCTCCAGGAGGACGCGGGAGAAAACGAACTATGACGACAACCACGACACAGATAAGGGCCAGGCGCTCCAACTTCCTGCGGGACGTCGTGAGCGTGGCCGGGCGCGCGCTGCGCGCCGTACCTCGCGACATGGAGGCGCTGATTCCGGCAGTCGTCATCCCGGTGTTCTTCTTCATCGTCAACGTGGGAGCGCTACAGGACCAGGCCGAACGCTTTCTGAACGTAGATTACAAGGCGTTCCAGCTTCCGGTGGCAATCATCTTCGCCGTAACCGGCGTATCCAGGGCCATAACGGTGGTGACCGACATCCAGAGCGGCTATTTCGACAAGCTGTCGCTCACGCCGGTCAACCGGCTGGCAATGCTGCTGGGCTTCACGATAGCCGACTTCGCGCTGGTGGTCATTCTGTCCATTCCGGTGATCGTGCTCGGCTTCATCGTGGGAGTGCGGTTCGAGACCGGCCTTGCCGGCCTGCTGATGTTCGTTGTCATGGCAGGGTGCTGGGGCCTGGCGTACGCCGGATTCCCCTACGCGATAGCGCTAAAGACGGGCAACCCCGCTGCCGTAAACACCAGCTTCCTGCTGTTCTTCCCGTTCGTGTTCCTCACCACGGTGTTCCTGCCGCTGGAGGCGCTCACCGGATGGATGTCGACGGTGGCGGTGTACAACCCGGTCACATACCTGCTGGCCGGGCTGAGGTCGCTCATCTCGGTCGGGTGGGACCCGGACGCGCTGGTCCGGGGCTTCGCGTCGATCGTTGCCGTCGGCGCGGTGAGCTTCACCCTGGCCCTGGTTGCGCTCCGCGGCCGCGCGCGCCGGCGCTAGTCGATGCGCCGGAAGCCGGGGTACGCCAGCAACATCACCACCGTCCCAACCAGCAGCAGCACTCCGGTCGTGAAGAGCGCGTCCGGCGTGCCGATCTTGACGGCCAGGAAACCCAGCGGAATCACGCTCAGGGGCTGGATGCCGAACGTCATCATGCCCAGGCTCATCACCCTCCCACGCATTTCGGGCGACGCGTACACCTGGACGAGGGTCATGGCAAGGGACATTACGAGCGAGCTTACGAGGCCGGTGAACAGCAGCAACGGCACGGCGGCCCAGAAAGAGGTCATCTGCGAGAAGGCCATCAGCCCCACGGCCCAGCCCGCGCAGTTCGCCAGCAGCAGCAGCCCGCGCTTGCCGACGTTGCCCATCGCGGCGAGCGCGAGGGTTCCGACCAGCGCGCCTATGCCCATCACCATCAGCAGAAAGCCCAGGTCGTCCGAGTTCACGTCCAGCGCCTCGCGCCCCCAGGCCGGCATCAGCGCGAAGTAGGCGAAGCCGAACAGCGAGCTGATCAGCATCAGCATGTTCACGCCCAGTATCGGTGGGTTCGCGCGGACGTACCTTATCCCCTCTCCGATGTCGCCCGAAAGTCCTCTGCGCGAGCGCGACGCGGGCGTCTGACCCGCGCGAATCATCACCACCGACAGCACGGCAAGAGCGTACGTCCCGGAGATGAGATAGAAGACGCCATGCGTGCCCATGAAGATGATGAGCACACCTGCCAGGGCAGGCCCCACGATGCGCGTCGCGTTCATGGCGGAGTTGGTCAGTGATATGGCGTTCATCAGCGTGCGTTCAGGCACGATGTCCGACAATATCGCCTGGCGGCTGGGCATGTTCAGCGCCATGAGCGAGCCGTTCACGACGCCGATGACAAGAAGCATTTCGAATGTGATGACGTTGGTCACGTCAAGCGTGGCTACAAGCGCCGTGACCAGAATGTTGCCGCCCTGGCTGAGGATGACCATACGCCTGCGCGGGATGCGGTCCGCGAGCGCGCCGCCAATGACGGCCACGACGGTGACAGGCAACGAGAAAGACGACATGACCATCGCGAGGGCGAGCGGTGAATCGTCGGCCAGCTCCAGCACCAGCCAGCCGCGGGTGATCATCTGCATGTTCATGGCCATGTAGGAGGCGAGCGAGCCGACGAACATCCACCGGAAGTCGACGTACTGGAACGACTCGAACACCGGCCAACGGGACAACACCCGCTTGGTGAGCCGTGGCGCCGCAGCGGTTCGCGTGTCCTCCTCGCTCGACGGCGGTCCCGGCGACGGCTCGGTGTCTCTGATGGTGCCTCTTCTCCTACGTTGGGGCAGTGCGGTCGTGTGGCCGCATCTCTTGGCTTACGCTAGCGGCCTTCAATTATACAGCCTCGACCGCGCCGACTGCTCACCGCATACCCCGCGTCTTGACACTCCAGTCGTGATTCGCAAAAAACTTGACAAGAACGTGCGTACTGTTCTATTATGTTCTATACACGGACGGACGCTGAACGGCACAGCCTCGGAAAGGAGCTCGGCATGATCACCCAAGGTCACGAAACGGCAACCCCGCAACTGCCCCTTCCCGGCATGGCCGTCGCCGAGCGGCAGCCGGTGGCTCTGCACTGTGGCAGCGTCGCGCCCGGCCAGGAAGTCCAATACGTGGGCAAAGTGAGCGGCGGCCCGCGCTTTCTCTCGCGCGGCGTGGTGAAGCAGGCCTACAGGCGCAAGGCCATCGTGGACTTGGGCCACTCGGGGACGTGGCATATACCGTACTACTTCCTGGAGATGCCCGAGGCGGCGTAGCGAGGGGCAGGCTCTAGCGTTCCCCTGTCAACGGGAAGGGGGACTTGTGTCGTCACCCCCATCCCCGTATCTAGTACGGGGCAGGCTCTGACCTTCCCCGTCAGTGGGGAAGGGACTGCGTAGCCGCGAATCGGGGCGCTAGTCGAAGAACCCGTCCTGGAAGTGCTGCGCGATTACGCCCGCAACCAGCTCCGGACGCTGCAGCGGCACGTCGTGGATGCTGTCTTCGAGCCACACGGTCTTGCTGGCCGGCAGCAGCGCGGCGGCCCTCTCCACCGACTCCTCCCGCCGAAACCGGCGCGCCGCGGGCGACTGCTCTCCCGCGCGTCGCGCCGGCATTATGAGAACCGGCTGGCGGACGCGGGCGTACAGCTCGGACGGCCTGTGCTCCCACAGCGCCTCGACAATGCGCATGTGGTTTTCGCGGCTCAGCCTCGCGCGTATGGTGCCGTCGTCCAGAACGCGGAAGTTGGCGAGCAGCGTGCCCTCGAGCCGCTCGTCCGTCGCGCCGAGCCAGCGGCGCGTGCGAGCGCGCTCCAGAAGCTGGTCTGGCGTCATGTCTCCGAAATCCGGGGGCGCCATTTCCCGCTTGGCATTCTCCAGGGTCGCGCCGGGCCTACCCGAAATCTCTATCATCCCGCCATCCACCCAGCACAATCCCATGGGCAGCTCCGGGTAACACACCGCGAACTCGAGCGCCACGCTGCCGCCCCAGGAGTGGCCCACCACCAGGGGGCGCTCCATTCCCATCTCGCGCACGAACTCGCGCAGGTCCCCGCAGACGGTGGCGAAGTCGTAGCCGTGGTCGGGCTTGTCGCTCAATCCGTGGCCGCGCTGGTCGAGGGCGACGACGGAAAAGTCTTCGGCGAGGATGGGCGCGACCAGGTCCCAGATGCGGCACGTCGACGCCAGGCCGTGCAGCAGCACCAGCGGCTGTCCGCTGCCGCCCCAATCGCGGTAGTGCAGGCGCAGCCCGTTGGCCGAGGCGTACTTGTCCCTCGCGCCGGGCGCCATTGCCGCTAGCCGGCCTCGCCGCCGTCGCGAGCGTCCCGTTGGCTCTTGAGAAACTGCTCCAGGTCCTCCACCAGCGCGTCGGGGTTGGGCAGCTCCTCCGGTTCGGCGTGCGCGGCGTCGTATCGCCGCTCCAGCCGGCGCACGTAGGCGGCGAGGTCGTTGTCCTTCTCAACCGCCCGCGAAAGCTCGGACCCGAACGTCTCGCCGGCCTTGCGAATCTCCTCGAGGTCGGCGTCGAAGCTCACGAGACTGTGCAGCTTGGCCAGCAGCGAGTGGCTTAGTATGGGGTTGGGCGACCGGTTGGCGTAGTGGGGCACGTGGCCCCAGATGCTCGCATGGGGCAGCTCGTTCGCGTCGCAGGCGGCCAGAAACGCCGTGTGAATGCCGGTAGGCCCCTGGTAGGAGGAGTTTCTAATGCCCATCCACTCGGCCTTCTGGGTGAGGCCCGGCAGGCTCGCCCTGCCCGACACGCGCGGCGGCCTCGTGTGCGGTACGGCGTCGAGAAGCGCGCCCAGCGTTACCACCAGCTCCACGCCGTGCAGCTTGGCGACACCGGTGAGAATGCCGGAAAAGTGGCGCCAGCGCAGGTTAGGCTCGGTGCCGACGTAGAGCAGAAGGCCGCCGGACTCGCCCCCGGTGTCCGCGTGGTAGAAGTCGTTGCGGGGCCAGCGGATTGTGCGTTCGCCGCGGCGGTTGACGCGCGTTCTGGGCCTTGTCAGTGTGAAGTCGTAGAACTCTTCGGGATCGATTTCGGCGAACTTCGTCGCGCCCATCTTTCGCACAAGGTAACGAAGCCCGCGCGTTGCCGCCTCGGCGGCGTCCGGCCATCCCGCGAACGCCGCCACCATCACGCGCAGCGGCCCCGGGGGCGATTCGTGAACTATCAAGCCGTCCAAGCGGTCCCTCCATCAACTCTCATGCGGCTGTTGGAGTGTACCACCCGCCGGAACGCCATGCCAACCGGCGCGTAGGCCGTGCTATACTCGCCCCTGGGCCGCGCATCGTTCGCGCGGCGCAATCGACCACCATCAGGGCGACGATAGCAGGATAGCCGATGTTCGAAGGGCTTACATTTGCCGCGGTCAGAGCGACGCCACATTCGGAATGGACGTTCGCGGAGCTCCGTGACGCCGACGGCGCCACGGCGGTCGTCGAGCTGACCTGCGGCGCCGAGACGGCCCGCGCCGCCTCGGTGCTCGCCGAGCTTGTGTCCGCGCTCTCCGACCGTGACGGGTTCGACGAGATGACGCCGGACGCCGCGCTCGGCCTGGACAGCGCCCGGATAGCGGGAGACCGCTCGCTCGCCGCCGCCGTCAGCGCCCTGCGGTCGGCCATCGTGCTGACTCGCGCCGCCAGCAAGTGTGTGAGTCTGCGCCGCGAGCTCGGCGGCGGCGAGGACGCGGCCAGTATCCCGCTGTACGCCAACGTCAACCGTGCGCTCCTGGGATCCGCACGAGCGCCGTCCGACTTCGCCGCGGCGGCCGAACGGGCCGTTCGCGACGGCTTCGACGTCGTGAAGTGCGCCCCGTTCGACGAGGTGTCCCCTCCGTCGTCACCCGAACTCATCCTGGAGCTGGCGCGGCCCGGCCTGGAGCGCGTCGCCGCCGTGCGGGACGCCGTCGGCCCGGGCGTGACCGTGCTGGTGGACTGCCACAGCCGCTTCGAGGAACAGACCGCGCCGATCGTCGCCGAGCGTCTGGCGTCTCTGGGCGTAGGGTGGTTCGAGGAGCCTGTCGAGCCGACGCGGGACGACGCGGCACTGGCGCGGATAGCCCGCGCGGTGCCCATGCCCGTCGCCGGTGGGGAGAGCGGCTACGGCGAGCGCTTCTTCCTGGACCTGGTTGCAATCGGAGCGGTAGAGGTGGCAATGCCGGACGTGAAGTACTGCGGAGGAATCGCGGCGGCATACGCTGCGGGCCGGCGCGTGGTCGAGGCCGGCGGGCGCGTGTCGCTGCATAGCCCGTCGGGGCCGGTGGCGCAACTCGCCGGCGCGCACGTCACGGCGGCCATTGCAGGCGATGGCGAGGTCGTCACGCCTATGGAGTACGCCGCGCACGAGGCCGAATGGAGGCCGGGGCTGCTGGACCCGCCGGAGCGTATCGAGCGCGGGCGGCTCATCCTGCCCGAGGGCGCGGGCCTGGGGGCGTCGCTAAACTGGGACGAGGTCCGGCGCCGCGGCCGCGCGTGGTCGCCCTGACGGCGCGGCTGGGTGGTGGGCGGTTCAGCCAATAGTTTACCCGCGAGGAGGAAAAATATGAAACTCAGAATCGACAGCACTCAGCGGCTGGGCGTCATCGAAGACCTCCCGTACGCGAAGGCTATCAGGGACGCGGAGCTGCGCGAGCTAGTCTATGACGCCTGGGCGATGTCTCTCTCGTCGAGCGGCTTCGACAGGATAAACGACATTCCGTGCTCCGGCGGCCCGGGAGGGCCGGAGCTGAAGGGACGAGGCCAGGCGGCCCATCTCAATGGAGTGGCCCGCATTGGAGTGTCCATAGCGCAGGGGCTCAAAGACGAGGTGGGCCATTTCAGTGTGGACCTGGATGAGGTGATAGCCGGGGGCCTGTGCCACGACCTGGGCAAGACATGGGAGTACGACCTCGACAACATCGATAGATGGAGCGACCACCGGATCACAGGCTCGCCGTCTATGCGCCACCCGGTGTTCGGGGTATTCGTCGCCCTCACGGCCGGTTTGCCCGAGCAGATAGCGCACATCGCCGGCGCCCACTCAGCCGAAGGGGAGCACGTCACCAGGAGCCTCGCCGGCGAGATAATCGCCATCGCCGACGAGACGTTCTGGAGGGTGCTTGGGAGCGGCGGACTGCTGGAAGGCTAGCCCAGCACTGGCCGCTCGCCTCGCACGTGGCGGCGTTCGAGGCCGCTTCCTACCGGCCGCCCAGCATGTTGTACGCCAGCGCGTTAGCCATCGAACGCGCCCAAATCATGGTGTGTCTCAAAAGGAGACTACACGCTAAAGTAACCTCATAGTGCCGTGACTAGGTCGCTCAGCCACTGGCCCCAGGCCGCAGGGTCCGACAGCACCACATAACCCACCAACACAGCGAATGCTATCCAATAGAACATGTTTCTCTGACGTCGGCTCACTCTCAACTTCTCTCCTCAGCGATTGGCGCCTAAACCCCAGTCTCCCGCGTCACGACCACCCTCGGCCTGCGACTCTGGGGGCGAATCCAGCCAAACCGGTCCTCGCTAGACAGGGCCGGCCGGCCACTATCAGATAGAAGACACCAACTGCACTCAAAGTAGGATGCAAAACGGTCCTCATGTCTGACCAGAGACTGACCCTTTTCAGTCTCCTCCTGAAAGTCAGCCCTCTCGACAACCGTGCTCCTGTTCCCCGGCTGCACCAGAATCAGAATCTAGGCTAGGCCAGACCTAACCCTGGAAAACGTGGGTTCTGTGGTATGAGAGGAGGTCTCTGTCTGGGCTGAACTTTTGAGGGAGACGGATAGCCTGCCCTTCGTAGCCCTCGATGGACTCCAGGAAGTAACTGTCGTTAATCCCAGTGTAGTTCTGTGAAATGCGAACGGTCAAGTCGTCATTGAGGGTGAATATGCCTTCGTCGAATGCCTTCTCGTGCAAGGCGGTGAGCAACAGGCCGTTTCTGGGATTCATCCTATTGGGCCTGTCATGGCTCCACGGGACAATGTGACCTGCAACTAGCAACGAGGTGATGGATAGACCTGTGATGCAGCACCTCTCATCGTATGCAGACAGAACCGTTGCCCGAAAGAAGCGTTGTCCAATACGCGCTGTAGTTCGAACTTTGCGATCTTCACCGACAGGAAAGTCGTCCTCATGATTGGTTGCCTCGACTTCTGTCATTGAACTTAACTGGACATCCTCGATTGCTCTCTGCGACTCGACTGCAAAGTTCTCCCAATCCTCGTGCATCTCTTCCCACATTGCCCGATCGCTAGAGGATGCTCCTTTCAGTCCCACTCGACCAGTTGACGTTATCGCCAGGTCAAGACTGGCAATGTTGGAGAGCTTCATGGCCAAAGCAGACGGGGTCCTCCCAATGGCTTCAGCCAACCGGACGACATCGGGGTTTCTGTGATGTAGCCTGCCAAAAGGTAACTGACAGTACAAGGCGAAGGCTACTAGCAGTTGCTGTCGGGTCCATCCCGACCGAGTAGACAAACCATCACCCCCTTGTATCATGTGGGCAGAAAGTTTTTGTCCTGCGTTAACCATAGGTCAGGCCAAGAGTCGAGACGCCGCTGGAGTACGTCTCGCATGAGGCCGAATGGCGGTCTGGGCTGCTGATTTTGCCGGAGCACATCTACGGGGGACGGCTCGTCCTGCCCGAGGGGCCGGGCACGGGAGCGACGCTAAGAATGTGACGCGGTGCGACGCCACGGCCGCGTGTGGACACCCTAGCGGCTCAGAGGGCGGACGTGCCAGCCTGAGGCCGCTTCCTACCGGCCGCCCAGCATGTTGTACGCCAGCGCGATCATGATCTTGGCGCCGCTGACGAGGCTCTTTACGCCCACCGACTCGTCGGTGCCGTGCGCCATGCTCAGCATCGGGTCGTCATCGGGGTGCGAGCCGGAAAAGCCGTAGGTGGTGACGCCCAGCGGACGCGTGAAGCGCGAGTCGGTGAAGCCGTTGCTGATGGCGGGCACCCACTGGATGTCAGAGCGGTCCAGCGCCAGCGCCGTCGCATCCCGGATGCCGTCGGCCAGCTCGGACTCGAACGGCGACGAGTTGGGCACCGCCATGTAATCGATCTCGTACGACACGCCAGGAATGCCGCTCAGGATGGTGTCCAGTTCCTGGCGCAGGTAGGCGTCGTCCTGGTGCGGCAGCGTCCTCACGTCGCAGGTCAGCCTGATCGACTCGGGCACGCTATTGGACTTGATGCCGCCCCTTATCATGGTGGGCGTAAGCGTCATGCGGGACAGCGCCCGCAGCATCGACGCGAATCGCGGATTGTCGTCCTGCACGTCCGCGATTATGTCGTCCACGTTCTGGGGCGAGGGCTTGTGCTCGATCGCGAACGTGGACAGGTGGTCGAACAGCACCGTGGACGTGTCGCGCTGCGGTTCGTACGACTCGATGCGGGAGAGCACCTGCCCCAGCCTGTACAGCGCGTTGGTGCCCTGCCACGGCACGGAGGCGTGTGAGCTCACCCCCTTGACGTCGATCTCCACCTGCAGGCGGCCCTTCTCGCCCACGCCGAGCACGTAGGTCAGGTTTCCCGCCGCCTCTATGGGCGTTCCGCCGCCTTCGTTCACCGCGTAGGGAGCGTAGATCTTCTCGGGGTGGTGCTCGGCGAGCCAGCCGAAGCCGTAGCGTCCGCCGTGCTCCTCGTCGGCCCCCGACACCAGTATCAGGCTGTCCTCGAACTGAACACCGTTGCGCTTGAGCAGCCTCATCGCGTAAAGCTGAGCGGTGAGTAGACCTTTGCAGTCCGACGCGCCGCGTCCGTACACGCGCCCATCCGCAAGAGTTGCGCTGAATGGCTCGAACCGCCACTTGTCCGCCTCTTCCACCGGCACGACGTCGGTGTGCGACATGAACGAGAGGCCGGCGTTGCCGGAGCTGCCCTCGATTCTGGCGATGATGTTGCCCCGGTTGGGCGCGGACTCCAGGATCTCGGACTGTATGCCGTCTTCGGCAAGCCAATCGCGCGCGTATTCGCAAACGGGCGTCTCGTCCCCGGTGGGCATGAAGCCGGTGTTGACGGACGGTATGCGCACCAGCGCCTGTTCCAGCGCGACGATGTTGTCGGTCTCAGCGTCCACCTGTGCGAGCAGTTCTTCCAGGCTGGGCATGGGAAAATCCTCCTGTGTGGCATCGGCCGCGCGAGCGGGGCCTCGCGGTTAGCGTTTGGAGTTGTCGTCCACGTGGGCCGCCATCAGCAGCACGGCGATGGTCTTCGCGTCCCTGATTCGGCCGTCCCGGATCATCTCGGGCACCTCGGAAAGCGGGATCCGTTCGACCGCGATGTCCTCGTCGTAGTCCGCCTCGAGTTTGCTGGGGACCAGGTCCCGCGCGACGTAGGCGTACATGTACTCGGAGCAGAAGCCGGGACTTGTCCAGAAGCCGCCCATGGGGCGCATGTCGTCGGCGCGGTAGCCTGTCTCCTCTTGCAACTCCCGCTGGGCGCAGTCGTCCGGCTCCTCGCCCGGCTCCACGATTCCCGCGGGCGCCTCAAGCAGCGCTTCCTCCACCGGATAGCGGTACTGGCGCACCAGCACCACGCTGCCGTCGGCGTCTATTGGCGCGATCACCACGGCGGGCGCGTGATCGGCAACCTCACGCACGGCCTCACGCCCATTGGCCAGCCGCACGCTGTCGACCCGCACCTGAATGACGCGGCCCTCGAACACCGTTCTTGAAGTCAGTCTGGTTTCTTTCATAGCCTCATCAGGGAGAAGCATGGGTGTGGCGACCCTCGCCGGAAACGATCACCTTCGCGGCAGCAAGCTAGTCGGACACTGGCGCCTCGTGGGTGTGTGCCTGCCGCCTCAGTACGCTATTGACGCCTTCAAGACGCGCCTGCTCTCGTTCGCTCTCGCTGAGCCGCTGGCCAAGAATGTTGGCGTTGGCATCCATCCGTTGGATCTGGGCGTTAGTGTTGGCATCCATCCGCTGCATTTGCGCGTTGGCGTTGGCATCCATCCGCTGGACTTGGGCGTTGGTGTTCGCCTCCATCCGCTGCATTTGGGCCTCCAGGCGCTGGCCCTGAGCATCCAACTTGTCCTCGAACCTTTGGCCTTGGGCGTCGATCTTCGTCTCGAGCCGTTGGATCTGATCGTCGATCTTCGTCTCAAGTCTGCCGCTCTGGATATGCATCTGCCAGATCATGGCGGCGATTCCCAGCGCGAGCCCAACGAATATCGCGATCTCACCTATTACAATGGCGCCTACGTCTGACAACTCCATCGGATTCCTCTTCATACAGGCTTAGCCTCAGAGTCCGCAAGGCAACGATCTCAGACTGGGAAGTTGCCGCCTGCCGCCAATTGCAAAGCCAGGTCAGTTCGCCGCAATTATACCCTATCGAAGCAACGTCGGGCACAGGGACGGTCCGGCCGCCAGAGAGCCTATGCCCCGCTCGCCGGCTGGCCGGAGCGGTACACCAGTCCCAGGCGCTGCGTCAGGGTGGTGTAGAAGGCGCTGGGCGAGTTGGCCCGGAGAAAGCGCGCGGTGTGAGGGCTGCGAGTCACCCGAACCCTGTCGTGGGGGCCTATGTGCGCGTCAACGAAACCGTCCGGTATAACCGTCGCGCCGCTGCGGTTGGTCGGGCGCAGCTCCACCACCGACTCGTCGGGCACCACGAGACCGTCGCGCAGGCCGGTGTGGGCGGCCACCGGCTGCACGAGCATTACGCGCGCCTCGGGGAAGAGGATCGGCCCGCCCGCGGCGAGCGCGTAGCCGGTGCTGCCCGTGGCCGTGGACACGATCACCGCGTCGGCCCGGAAGCTTGTGAGAGGCACGCCGTCAATCTCGGTCTGAACGTCCAGCAGACTGGACACGTCCGAGCCGCCCACCACCACGTCGTTGAGCGCGTGCACCGTCAGGCTCGGCGAGGTCTCCCCCGCGGCCGTAACCGACGCCTCCAACATCATGCGCTCCTCGGTGCGCGCGTGGCCCGCGAAGTAGTAGGGCAGCCTCGTGACCGCGTCCTCCACTCTGAGCTCGGTCATGAACCCCACGCGACCCATGTTTACGCCGACGATGGGGATGGTGTGAGGAGCGATAGCCCGCACGGTGCGCAGGATTGTGCCGTCTCCGCCGGCTATCACCAGCAGCGTGGTATCGTCCAGCTCGCCGCGCACGTCGTCGATCGCCTCCGCCGGCCTGACCCAGTGGCGTCCGTCCAGCCCCAGCCCGCGGGCCAGCGACGCCAGGAACTCCGGCGCCTGCGGGGCCAGGCGGTTGTAGACCATGCCTATCAGGCCGTCGGAGGCAGAGGTCATGCTAGGACACCAGGACGGCCGCGGCGGCCCTCGAGAGCTCCAGCAGCGGCGTCGGATACACGCCAAAGAACAGCACGCCCGAGAACGCCGCCAGCACCGCGATCCGCAAGGGCAGCCCGGAAGGCACGCGCTCGTCGCTCGCCGGCTCGGACAGGTACATCTCCTTGACTATGCGCAGGTAGTAGTATGCCGACAAGACGCTGTTGACCACGCCCGCCAGGGCGAGCCACTCGAGGTTGGCATCCACCGCCGCGCCGAATATGTACACCTTGGTTATGAAGCCGACGGTAGGCGGCACCCCTATCAGGGATATGAGCGCAAACCCCAGCGCGGCGGACAGGTAGGGCGCCCGCCGGGCCATGCCCGCGAAGTTCCTGATCTCGTCGCCCCCTACCCTGCTGGTGACGGCTATCACCACGGCGAACGCCGCGAGGTTGGTCGCCGCGTAGCCCGCCAGGTAGAAGATGACGCCCGACGCCCCGACGGACTCTCCTCCCGCCGTCCTCGACGCCACCGCCGCCAGGCCCACCATCAGGTAGCCCGCGTGCGCGATGGTGCTGTAGGCCAGCAGCCGCTTTATGTTCGTCTGGCGTATCGCGACAAGGTTGCCGAACGTCATCGACAGCACGCTCAGCATGGCGAATATCGCGCCCCACTCCAGGTTGAGAGACTCGTCCGCGAACGCAACGTAGAACACCCGCAGGATCACCGCGAACCCGGCGGCCTTGCTCGCCACCGAGAGAAACGCGGTGATGGGAGTGGGCGATCCCTCGTACACGTCGGGCGCCCACATCTGGAAGGGAACGCTCGCTATCTTGAAGCCAAAGCCCGCCACCATCAGCACCACGCCGAACAGCAGCGCGTTGCCCGAGCCGCCCGCGCTGACCTGCGCCGCGATGCCGGCGAGCGACGTGGTTCCGGTGAACCCGTACACCAGCACCATGCCGTACAGCAGAACCGCGGAGCTCACCGCGCTCAACACCAGGAACTTTATCCCCGACTCGCTCGAGCGGCTGTCCCGCGAGAACGCGGCCAGCGCCGCGATGGGCAGCGCCGTGAGCTCCAGCGCGACGTAGATGGTGATCAACTCCACCGTCGACGCGAGCATCATCATGCCGCTCGTCGACAACAGCACTAGCGCGTAGTATTCCCCCTGGAAGCGCTGGAACCGCCGCACGTAATCGCAGGACAACAGCACCACCAGCGCGGCC
The DNA here is from genome assembly GCA_965217705.1 of Dehalococcoidia bacterium. Lineage (GTDB taxonomy): Bacteria > Chloroflexota > Dehalococcoidia > Lucifugimonadales > CATOSD01 > CATOSD01. The sequence goes on from CBDCJA010000002.1 coordinate 2,070,272, forward strand.
GCGCCCACCAGCAGGAACTTGAAGAACAGGCTGAACTTGTCGACGACCAGCACGCCGAACAGGCCGTTCATCCGCTCCGCCGACGCGGCGTCGCCCACGTCGAGCCACAGCGCCACGCTGAACGCGAGCGGCACCGCGAGCCCCAGCACCGACGCCCAGGGCAAAACGCCCTTTCGCCTGAAAATCAGGTCGAGCACTATCACGAGCACAGCCAAGCCGGCCATGCTCAGCTCCGGAGCCAGCAGGTAGAAATCGCGTAAAGTCAGATCGAGTGTTGCCATGGGTGCTCAGCGAACGCTCGCCAGAGCGGCCTCCTGCAGGGTTTCAGCCAAGGGCTCCAGGCCCAAAGCGAATACGTCGGATATGATCGCCGGGTAGATGCCTACGATCAGAACGCTCGCGGCGAGCGCGGCCACGGGCAGCATGTCCAAGGCGCTGGCGTCCTTCACATCCTTGAATCGCTCCACGCTGGGGCCAAACAGCGAACGCTGCACCATCCATAGTATGTAGCCCGCCGCGAGCACCACGCCGAACGCGCCGAGCGCGGTCAGCCAGCCCCACACCGGGAAGGTGCCGAGGAACACCGTGATCTCGGCCACGAATCCGCTGGTGCCCGGCACGCCCAGCGACGCCAGCCCGGCCAGGAGCATTGCCGACGCCAGCAGTGGCATTCGCGTGGCCAGTCCGCCCAGGTCGGGTATGTAGCGCGTGTGCACCTTGTCGTACACGAAGCCCACGACCAGGAACAGCAAACCCGTTATGGTGCCGTGGGTGAACATCTGTAGCGACGCGCCGGTGAGTCCCAGGCTGCTGACGCTCCCCGCTACACCCGCTACAGACGATATGCCCAGCAGAACGAAACCCATGTGGCTCACGCTCGAAAACGCTATCAGCCGTTTCAGGTCCGTCTGCCGCATGGTAACCACCGCGCCGTAGAGCACGTTCACCACCCCCGCCGTCGCCAGCAACCACGCGACGTCCGACACAACACCGGGGAACATCGCGACGGAAACCCGGATCATGCCGTAGGCGCCCATCTTCAGCAGCACGCCGGCCAGCATGACGCTGGCGGCCGTCGGCGCGTCGGTGTGAGCGTCGGGCAGCCAGGTGTGGAGCGGCCAGACTGGCAGCTTTATCGCGAACGCCACGAACAGCAGCGCGAATATCAGCCCAATCGGCAGCACCAGGCTCGCCCCGCGTATAGCCTCTGGAAGCAGCGTCATGTCGAAGGTGTGCGGGTCGGTCGAGAAGAACAGCGCCAGGATGCCCACCAGCATGAACGCGCTGCCGATGAAGGTGAATATCACGAACTTCATCGCCGAGTACTCTCTGCGCCCGCTTCCCCATATCGAGATGAGGAAGAACATGGGCACGAGCTCGAGCTCCCAGAAGATGAAGAACATCAGGAAGTCGAGGGACGTGAAAACGCCCATCACGGCGGTCTGGAGCGCCAGCAGCCACACGAAGTACTCGCGCACGCGATGCTTCACGCTCCAGGAGCCGAACACGGCCACCATGCCCAGAAGCCCGGTGAGCAGCACCATCGGAGCGCTCAGCCCGTCGACGCCGAGGAAGAACTGCACCTGGAACGACTCGACGGGTATCCAGTTCTCCAAGCGGTCGACGAACTGCAGTCCGCCCTCGCCCCGGTCGTACAGCGCGAACACCACGACAGAAAGCGCGAAGTCCGCCAGCACCGCCGCGCCAGCGAGCACGCGCGCCCAGACGACCTCCCGCCCGAACAGCGCGATTATCACCGCCACCGCAAGGGGCAGGAACACCGTTAGGGTCAACAGCCCCGGAACTTCAGCCAACCAGGTCTCCTTGCTTCTTCATTACCCCCTCACCTCAATCCTCTCCCGCCGGGGGAGAGGAGGTCGCGATACCCCCTTCCCCCATCGAGGGGGAAGGGCCCTGGCGATCACAGGAACAGCAGATAAACCCCGAAAATGACCAGTATGCCCGCCGAAATGGCCAGTCCGTAGCCCTGAAGCTGCCCCGTCTGCAGCTGGCGCAGCGGCCTGCCCACGTTGCGGCCCATCCAGCCCACGTAGTTCACCGCCTTGTCCACCACCGCCCTATCGCCCCAGTCCAGGGCGCGGGCCAAGCCGCCGTAGAACGCCCGCGTCACCAGCGCGCCCTCGTACAGCTCGTCCATGTAGTACTTGCGCACCAGCAGCCGGTGCAAACCGCGCAGGCGCTGAGTCATTTGCTGCGGCGACAAGCTCTCTCTTACGTACATCAAGTAGGCCAACGAAATGCCCGCGACCGCCAATACGGTGGACACCACCGCCGTCACAAAGTCGAACTTCACCGCCTCCACGTGTACGGGGCCGGTGCCCAGGAACTCCGACAGCCAGTGCGCCGGTACGATGCCGATGTTGAACGGCGGATTGATCAGGAATCCAATAGCGACGGAGGCCGCCGCGAGCGGCAGCAGCGGCCACACCATCACCGTGGGCGCCTCGGCCAGGTGCGGCGAACCGTGCGGCTCCGCCTCGGGGTCGGCGGAAGCGCCGCCCCTGTACCGGCCCTCGAAAGTGAGAAACAGCGCGCGGAATATGTAGAAGGCCGTCATAAAGGCCGCCGCGAGGGCCAGGGCGAACACCAGCCGGCTCACGCCGTCCCCGGCCAGCGCGTGGGCAAGTATCTCGTCCTTGCTCCAGAATCCCGCCAGCGGGAACACGCCCGCGAGGCTAAGCGCGCCCACAAGGAACGTCGCGTGGGTCCAGGGCATCACCTTGCGCAGCCCGCCCATGTAGCGCATGTCGAAGGTGCCCGTGGCGTGGTTCACGCTGCCCGAGCCGAGAAAGAGCAGCGCCTTGAAGAAGGCGTGGGTGAACAGGTGAAACAGCGCGGGACCGTACGCGCCGACTCCCAGCGCCAGCATCATGTATCCCAATTGGCTGACGGTCGAGTAGGCGAGCACTCGCTTGATGTCGGTGGCCACCAGGCCCATCGACGCCGCGAACAGCGCGGTGACGCCGCCGATGAGCGCCACCAGCGTCATCGCCTGCTGGGACAGCTCGAACAGCGGCATGAATCGCGCCACCAGGAACACGCCCGCAGCCACCATGGTCGCCGCGTGAATCAGCGCGCTCACCGGCGTGGGGCCCTCCATCGCGTCCGGCAGCCAGGTGTGCAGCGGGAACTGCGCCGACTTGCCCGCCGCGCCGGCGAACAGACCCACGGCGATCCAGCCAGCCACTCCCGCGGCGATCAGATCGCCGCCCACGGCCTCGTAGATGTCCGCTATCACCAACGGGTTCAGCCCCTGCGCCGTGAACGCGTCGGCGTTGAAGAACAGGTACATGATCGCGAGAAGGAACCCGAAGTCGCCGAGCCGCGTCATCAGAAACGCCTTCTTCGCCGCGGCGGCCGCGGCGGGCCGCTGGTACCAGAAGCCGATGAGCAGGTACGAACCCAGGCCGACCAGCTCCCAGAACACGAACAGCAAGATGACGTTGCTCGCGATCACCAGCCCCAGCATAGAGGCGGTGAACAGCGACATGTAGGCGAAGTAGCGCGCGAAGCCCGGGTCGCCGCGCATGTAGCCCATCGAGTACACCTGCACGACCAGGCTGACGCCGCTCACCACCACCAGCATGATCGCGGTGAGCGGGTCGAGCAGCACCCCCACCGTCAGCTCGAAGTTGTCCACGACGAGCCACGAGTGGTTTGGGAAGTCGACGCGGCCATGGGCGTCCACGACGCTCGCGAAGGCCCAGAGAGAGAGCACGAAGGCGACGCCCACCGCGGCTATCGTGACTAGCCCGGCGAGGTGGGATTGGTGATTGAGGAACGGGCGAATGACCAGGGCGCAGATGACAAAAGACGCGAGCGGCAGAAGCAGTATCAGCCACACCGCAAGTTCTGAAATCATCTAGCGTCCCCTCGGCATCGGCAGATTGGCAACGAGCGCGCCGCAATCCTGCGGAGCGGGAGCGCAGACTCCCCCGGCGGCACGCCAGATAGTTTAGCGCAAGGGCAAATGCTAGGCAATGCTGGGATGGCGGGGGCGGACCTGTACCAGTTAGGCAGGGCCTTTGAACAATCACAACCTTCAGGTAATTCCAATTCTTGCCGGTACAGCGCAGAAAGTGGTACAACTATCGCAGGTAGATTGTTGAAGAACACTAGACCAATTGTTATCTTGAACGTAAAGGTATCAACTCAACACGATGGAGTTTTTCAGTGAGCACTGGGGCAGCATATTTAGCGTTATGGGGGTTGCCATTTCGGTGATTGGCCTGTACTGGGCTGTTCGTGAAGCTAGAGGGGCCAGATCCGCGGCGCAAGCAGCTGAGGTAGCGACGGAAGAGACCAGAGAGGAAATCGGGCGGCATCTGCTAGTCGTAGACCTGGAGCGGGCTGTCGCCTTGATTCAGCGCCTGAAGCTGCTCCACAGCACTGACCGATGGGAGGCGGCTCTGGAACAGTATCAGGCGCTGAGGGCCATGAAATCTGGCATTATCGCTCGTTACCCTGATGTGGAGCCTGCACAGCGATGTGGAGCCTGCACAGCGGGAGCGGCTAGTAAGTGCCCAAGGATCCATCAGGGTGATGGAGGACTATGTTGAATCTAGGATTGATGACGGTTTGGGAGTCAACGATAAGAACAAATTGAACCAAGAACTGAATTCAATACAGATTGATCTGGAGGACATGGCCAGCACGATGAGGCTGGGCGAACAGACAGGCGGTAATTGAAATGGGCAAGATTGACGAGATATTGGTCGGATTGACTGAACGTACTGACGAAGGAAGACTGAAGTGGCGCACTTCTGCTGATCCCGACAGATTTGTCGCCGCCGTTGGTGACATCGCCGTTGTTGTCTCATTGGTTGAGCAACAGGGTCTGGGCAGGGATGAGAGGTTTAGGCTTGAGATTCTAAATGATCAAGGGGTAACGGTTGAGGCCATAGAGACGATTGACTCAATTGGACTGATCCCAGCGCATAGACGTGCCACCGACGAGCAGGCACATCATCTGGACCGTCTCTTCACACTCGCGCGACGTTCAGCACTTGATGTCGACTCAACTTTAGACGAACTGGTGAATAATCTCGGTGCTATTGGGTAACCCAGAGTCTCACAGTTCTTCGACAAAGGGGAAGGGACTAGCGGCAGCGGACGGGTTTGAAACCCGCCCCTACGATTGGTGCGCGTTCGATGGCTCGGTATAACTCGGCTGGGTACAGGCGCTCGGTGTGTTGTACAATGGCGCAAATCGCGGATGCGAGGGAACGCTATGCCGCGCCAGACTGAGCCGAGCACGAATAATGCGCTGGGGAGTCTGCTGGGGTTCGACGAGAGTACCTACGTGGGGGTGCGGCGGCTGGCGGCCATGTGGTGCGCGGAGCCGTCGGTGCACGGGGGGAAGGTGCCGCCGAGGGGGGCGGGTCTGGTGGTGTGAGGAGGCCAAAAAGGAGAGGCCCACCAGCAAGAGTCGTTGGTGGGCCTTCTCAAACTTGATGCCTGTTGAGGCTACTCGTCGCCGTTGGCTATCCGCTTGATCTCAGACTCCCTCTCGTCGTCGGGCATGTTCAGCAAACGCTTGGCGAGTTCCTGCTCACCTTCCTGCTTGCCTTCCTGCCTGCCTTTCATTCTCTGTTGCTTCTTGAATCGCTCTGCAAGCATCTCATATACCTCCACTCCAAAATAGGTGGCCGCTCCCCCTACTACCACGACCCACTCCATGTGCTGCAGCACCGCTATGGTAGTGGCTGCAAAGCTGTCGGTCTTGTTCTCCCAGACTTCGTACCTCAGAATCCACGCCAGCCCAAGAGAGGTCAAGATGCCAAATAGGACAAAGTAGCTGACCGTCGGTCGAAACGACACCGACTACAGTTTCCCATTTGAGTAGCTAGTCATAGTTTACAATATGCGCGTTCTCGCGCGCATTGTCAACGGCTTTGCGGCTGTGAGAGCCTGACTTATTCCCGGCGCCTGGCGTGCTCGACAGCCCTCTTCCCTACCCTCTCCAAAAAGGTTGTGCGCGCCCCTCTATGGTGGTAAACTAAGCCCCGATAATAGTGGTGGACTTTCTTGAAAGTGGGTTGCCCCCACTTTCTTTTCTTAAGGGAATATTCGCGAGGGACTAACTCGAGGCGACCGGCACAAGTCTACTCTGTAGGAGGTGGCCGAAAGTATGAAGAGCGATTTCGTAATTGCCCTGACTCAGCTTGCCGCCGAACGCAATCTCCCAAGGGAGATCGTGCTCTCCGCCATCGAGGCCGCCCTGGTGTCCGCCTATAAGAAAGACAGCGTAACGGCCGGGCAGGACGTGAGCGTGACGCTGGACCCCGGCACCGGCGACGTCAGCGTCTTCATTCTCAAGACAGTCGTCGACTTCGTAGAGTCGCCGCAAACTGAGATAACGCTGGCCGACGCCCGCAACATCAGGCCCGACGCCCAGGTGGGCGAAGTTGTCCCCACAGACAGCGTGCCCCACAGCGCCGGCCGCATCGCAGCCCAGACGGCCAAGCAGGTGGTGCTTCAGCGCCTCAGGGAGGCCGAGCGCGACTTGGTCTACGAGGAGTTCGCCGACAAAGAAGGCGAGGTTATCTCCGTAACCGTCCAGCGCGTCGACCCCAGGTACGTTACCGTGGAGCTGGGCCGCGCCGAGGCCGTGCTGCCGCCAACCGAGCAGATCCCGACCGAGCGCTATCGCGTCAGCAACAAGATGAAGGTGCTCCTCCAGTCGGTCACCCGCTCGACAAGGGGGCCCGAGATTATCGTCTCGCGTGCCGACAAACTCTTGATGAAGCGCCTGTTCGAAATGGAAATCCCCGAGATCTACAGCGGCTCGGTCGAGATCATGGCCATCGCCAGGGAAGCCGGGCTGCGCAGCAAGGTCGCCGTGCGCGCCACCCAGGCCGGCATAGACCCGGTAGGCTCGTGCGTGGGCCTGCGGGGCGTTCGCATCCAGAATATCGTCAACGAGCTGCAGGGCGAGAAGATCGACGTAATCGAGTGGCACAAGGACGCCGGCGTGCTGATCGCGAACGCGCTCAGCCCAGCGCAGGTGCTGCGTGTGGAAATCGACCCCGAGAACGATACGGCCACCGCCGTCGTTCCCGACCGGCAACTCTCTCTCGCCATTGGTAAAGAGGGGCAGAACGCCCGCCTGGCTGCGAAGCTTACCGGCTGGAAGGTGGACATCAAGAGCAACGTGGAGGCGGACCTGATGCCCAGGCCTCAGGTCGCGGCCGCTCCCAAGCCGCCCGCGAGGCCCGTGCCGGCGGCGGACATCTCGCTGCCCGCGCAGGTCGAGGAGGCGCTGGACGCAGCCGTGCGCCAGGCCGCGCCGGCCGTGGAAGTCCCGGAACCCGCCGAACAGCCCGAGCCCGTTGCGGCCGAGGCCGACACGGTTGCGGCAGATGCCGAGCCGGTCGAAGTCGCGGAAGCCGAAGAGCTCGTCGAGGAGCCCGTTGCGGTCTCGGCGGAACAGGCGGAGGCCATCCCGGTGGCCGAGCAAGAGCCGGCCGCCGAAGTCGAGGAGACCGAACCGGTCGAGGTGGAAGAAGAGGAAGAGCAACCGGCGCCCGTGCCGGAGCCGGTGTTCGAGCTCGAACCCCTCCCGGAGCCGGCCGCGCCCGTGCTGGGCCGCACATCCTCGCTGCGCGACGTGCCCGACGACGTGTGGTCCCTGCGGCGAAGGCGCTCCGAGCCGGAGCCGGGCCGCATTCGCTTTGCCGAGGATATCGTCGGACTGCGGGGCGGACCGCCTTCGCGCCGCGACAGGGACAGCGGCAGAAACAACCGTCGCACCAAGGCCGGCAAGAGGCGCCGCCGCTAAGCCATGCCGCCCAGACCGCGCCACCGGCCAGTCAGGACGTGCGTCGCCTGCGGCAAAAGGACCGAAAAGCGCGAACTGGTGCGCATCGCCTCAGCGCCGCAAGGCGTGGTCGTCGACCCGTCGGGCCGGATGCCCGGGCGCGGCGCGTACGTGTGCGCGTCACGCGACTGCCCGGCCCCGTCGACACTGAAGCGCGGCCGGCTCGAACACAATCTGCGAACGAAGCTTTCCGATGACGACTGGACGCGACTGCTCCAGTCGCTAGAAGCACTAGCAAAAACCTGAGGGTGTTTCCCTATAGGCCTCCTCTCCCTAGATGGAAGAGGCATCGGAATCATCACCTGGCCACCGCGCAAGCGAGCGGTTCGGCAACGGAGACCACGAGTATGACTAGCAGCACCAGGGGACGACGACCGGCAAGGACCAGCTACGGCGCGGCGAGGCAACCCGTCGCTCCCGCGAGCGCCCAACGCGCCGCGCCCGTCGACTACGCGATACAGATTCCCGCCGCCATCACCATCCACGACCTTGCCGACATAATGGGCCTCAACCCCATCGAGGTCATCAAGGAGTTCATGCGCAACGGCTTCATGTACACCATCAACGAGGTGGTGGAGCATGAGACCGCTGCCCTCGTCGCCGAGTCTCTGGGCTTCGACGTGCTTCCCCTCGCCGAGCCTGAAAAGCGGGCCGGCTCGCTGGTGATATCGCCGGACGGCGAAGACCCCGACTTGCTTGAGGGCCGCCCGCCTGTGGTGACCATTCTCGGACACGTCGACCACGGCAAGACCACGCTGCTAGACTCGCTGCGCAACAGCGACGTGGTGAGCGGTGAAGCCGGCGGCATCACCCAGCACATTGGGGCGTACCAGATCGACTTCGACGGCTCCCCCATCTCCTTTCTCGATACCCCGGGGCACGAGGCGTTCACGGCTATGCGCGCCCGGGGCGCGCAGGTCACCGACATCGCGATACTGGTGATCGCCGCGGACGACGGCATAATGCCGCAGACAATCGAGGCGATAGACCACGTGAAGGCCGCCGGCGTTCCCATCGTCGTCGCCATCAACAAGATCGACAGGCTCGACGCGGACCCTGAGCGCGTCAAGCGCCAGCTCGCCGAACAGGACCTGCTGATAGAGGAGTGGGGCGGCGACGTGATAGCCGTGCCGATATCCGCCCTGAGGGGCGACGGCATACCCGACCTTCTCGAAAACATGATGGTGGTTGCCGAAATCGGCGAGCTCAAGGCTAATCCGCACCGGCCCGCCCGCGGCGTCGTCGTGGAGGCCCGCATCGACAAGCAGCGCGGCACGATAGCCACCGTGCTCGTGCAGACGGGCACGCTGAACGTGGGCGACAACATCGTGCTCGGCGAAGTGCGCGGCAGGGTCAAAGCCATGTTCACCGACAGGGGCAGGCGCATCAAGAGTGCCGGCCCCTCCCAGCCCGTCGAAATCCTCGGCGTGTCCGGTCTGCCGCAAGCCGGCGACGTGCTGGAGACCACGCCCGACGATAAGACCGCGCGCCAGATCGTGCAAGAGCGCCAACGCCTGCGCGAGCTAAAGTTCGGCTCCGGCCCCACTCTCGAAGACGTGTACACCAGGATAGAGTCGGGCGAAGTCAAGACGCTGAACCTGATCGTCAAGACCGACGTCCAGGGCACCGTGGACGCCGTTCGCAACGCGCTGGAACGGCTCAACACCGAGCAGACCAAGGTTACCCTGATCCACGCCGCAAGCGGCAGCATAACCGAAAGCGACATCCTGCTGGCGGTCGCCTCCAAGGCTATCGTGATAGCCTTCAACAACAGGATCGAGCCCGGCGCCCGCTCCCTCGCGAGCCAGGAGGGCGTGGACATACGCTTCTACAGCATAATCTACAACCTCGTGGACGACGTGGAACGGGCGCTCACCGGCCTTCTGGACCCCGTATACCGCGACGTGCTCGAAGGCAGGGCCACGGTGCGCGCCGTGTTCAGTCTGGGCCGCAGGGCCCAGGCGGCCGGCTTCTACGTCAACGACGGCAGGATCGCCCGCGACTCGAAGATCCACCTCTTGCGCGGCGGCCAGGAGCTGTACGTCGGCCCGATCGTAAGCCTTAAACACTTCCGCGACGACGTGAGAGAGGTTGCCACCGGCTTCGAGGGCGGCATAACGCTGGAAGGCTTCCACAACTACGAGGAAGACGACGTGCTGGAAGCCTACCGCACCGTACAAGAGAGCTAGCGCCGCGCCCGCGCAGCCGCCCGAACTTCCCACCCGAAGAGGCTCCTCATGAACCGGCGGATGAACCGCGTAAACGTGCTTTTGCGCAAAGAGATAAGCCGCGTGATGGCCACCGACCTCCGCGACCCCAGGCTCTCCAAGGTCGTCAGCGTGACGCACGTCGACACCTCCTCCAACCTCAGGCACGCCAAGGTCTACATCAGCGTGCTGGGCGGCGGCGACGACAAGCGCGGCACTATGGCCGCCCTCAAGTCCGCATCCGGCTACATCCACCGGGCCGTGCGAGATAACATCACGCTGAAGAGTATGCCGTTCCTGAGATTCGAGCTGGACGACTCGATCGAACGGGGCGCGCAGCTATCGGACATGATAGAAGAGGCGGTCGCCGAACCGGACACCCAGACCGCGGAGAACCAGTTCCCTCTCCCTTGACGGGAGAGGGTTAGAGCCTGCCCTGAGACTTGTCCTGAGCCTGCCGAATGGATTGCCGAAAGGGTGAGGGTGAATGCCCAGAGCACCGAAAGAGCCGGCGATAAACGGCATCCTCAACGTCAACAAGCCCTACGGCCTCACCTCCATGGAGGTGGTGCGCCGCCTGAAACGCGCCAGCCGACAGAAGCGCGTGGGCCACGGCGGCACTCTCGACCCCGTGGCCACCGGGGTGGTGCCTATCTGCTTCGGACAGGCGACCCGGATGATGGAGTACCTCATCGAAGGGCGCAAGGAGTACAGGGCCGAGATAGAGTTGGGCGCCACCACCGACACCTACGACGCGCTGGGCAAGGTGGTCGAGCGACGCCCAACGGACGGCGTCGCGCTGGAAGACGTAGAGGCCGCCATCGCTCCCTACCTGGGCACGGTCAAGCAGGTGCCTCCCATGTACTCTGCCCTCAAGCGCCAGGGCAAGCGCCTGTACGACCTGGCGCGCGCCGGCATAGAGGTGGAGCGCGAACCGCGCGACGTGGTGGTGCACTGGACGCGGCTGCTGGACTGGTCGCCGCCCATCATCAGCATTGAGGTCGGCTGCGGCCGCGGCTTCTACATGCGCTCACTCGCCCACGACGTGGGCCAGGCGCTCGGTTGCGGCGGGCACCTGAAGAGCCTGGAGCGGCTTCGCAGCGGGTCCTTCTACGTCGCCGACGCGGTGGAGCTCGACGATGCGGAGGAGCGATTCATAGAGGACTCCTGGGCCGAGCTGATATATGCCCCAGACGCCGCCCTGTACGGGCTGAAAGCGGCGATAGTGGGCAAACGGTTGGAACAGCTCATACGGCACGGCCAGCCGATACCGCCCGAATCACGCATCCCCGGCGCCGAGGACGGTGAACGCTGCAGGGTGTACGGCGTCGACGGCGCGTTCGTCGCGGTGCTCGGCTACGACGGCGCGGCCAGACGCTGGCGCCCCGAAAAGGTCTTCCAGCAGACCAGGCCCGGCCGCAGGTAGGCGGCGTATCGCGCGGCGCGGCAGCCCGGAGCCGGCGGGAACAAGTCATCCGCAAGAGGTGAGAAGGTGATCGAGCTACAGTTGGACGAGAAGGGACTGGTGCCCGCGGTAGCCCAGAACGCCGCTACCGGCGACGTCATCATGCTGGGGTACATGAACCCCGGCTCGCTCAAGCGCACGCTGGAGGGCGGCGAGGTGTGGTTCTACAGCCGCAGCCGGTCGGACCTCTGGCATAAGGGCGAGGTCTCCGGAAACTACATGCGTATAGAGTCCGCGACCCTCGACTGCGACGGCGACACGATCCTGCTGAAGGTCAACCCCGACGGCCCCATATGCCACACCGGCAACGAAACCTGCTTCTTCACGCCGTTCGACGAACTGCCCGACTTCGTCACGACAGACCGCGGGCCGGGCGTGGTCGAGGACGTGTTCTCGGTGATACAGGACCGCAAGCGCGAGATGCCCGAGGACAGCTACACGGCGAAGCTGCTCGGCGAAGGCGTGGACCGCATAAGCCAGAAGGTCATCGAGGAAGCCGGCGAGGCAGCCATCGCCGCCGTCAAGGGCGATCGCGAGGCGATGGTGGGCGAAATCGGCGACCTGATGTACCACGCCCTCGTGCTGCTGGCCGCCGCGGGCGCTCGCCCCGAGGACGTTTGGGAGGAGCTGCGCCAACGCCGGAGGTAGGGCTCCTACTCACACACCGGGGAAAACGGGGCGGTCCGCGGACTGCCCCTAAGTCTGCCCGTCTGCGGGAGACGAAGCGTCGGCGTCCAGAGCCAGGCGCATCGCCTCGATGGCGATCTCGATCTGGTCGTCGGTGGGCTCGCGCGTCGTGAGCCGCTGTAGCGCGAGACTGGGCCCCGTGATCAGCCCCACAAGCGGGTTGCCGGCGAACCTTCCGCTCAGCCGGATCAGCTCGTAGCTCACCGCGGCTATCACCGGTATCAGCACCACGCGCGAGCTGACCAGCCACCACAGCGGCTCGCGTCCCACGAAGACGAACGCGATCACGGACACCACCATCACCACGAGCAGAAACGCCGTGCCGCATCGCGGGTGGGCCGTGGGATACTTGCGGACCGCCGCCACCTCCAGCGGGTCGCCCCGCTCCTGGGCGTGTACGGTCATGTGCTCCGCGCCGTGGTACATGAACACGCGCCGGATGTCGTTCATCCGGCCGATCAGCAAGATGTAGGCGAGGAAGAGCACGAGCCGGATGACGCCCTCGGCGATGTTGGCCGCGAGCGAGGAGCCGAGCAGGCCCTCCAGCCAGTGGCTGGCGAACAGCGGCGCGAGGAAGAACACGCCGACGGCGAACAGCAGCGAAACCGCCATCATCAGCGCCATGGCCGCCCCGCTCATCTCCTCGCCCTCCGCCTCCATCCCAACGTTCGCCGAGAAGTTGAGCGCCTTCATGCCCAGTGTGAGCATTTCGGCGAGCGCGACGACGCCGCGCACGAGCGGCACCCTGCGGGCGGGTCCGGTGAAGAGCGGGCTGAGGGGTTGCCGCCGTACGGCGACGGTGCCGTCGGGGCGGCGCACAGCTACGCAGACGTTGCGCTGCCCGCGTATCATGACGCCCTCGATAACCGCCTGGCCGCCGTAGGTGGGTCTAGTCCGCACGGCTCACTTCCCGGACGCCACGAGCGCGGGCGCGGTTTGGGGAGGACTCAGGACGGGACCTACTGGAGGTTGAAGCGGCGCTTGAGGCGCTCGACCCTGCCCTCGGTGTCGACGATCCGCTGCTCGCCCGTGAAGAACGGGTGACACTGGTTGCAGATCTCCACCCGCAGCTCGGGCTTGGTTGCGCCGGTGGTGTAGGAGCGCCCGCAGGAGCAGGTTACGGTCGCTTCCGGGTAGTAGTTTGGATGTATACCGGTCTTCATCTTGTCTCTCGGCTCGGAGTGTCTTAATGTGAGCGGTCCGGCCGTGCCGGACCCTGGCGGACCTAAACGGCGGCGACAGGGTAGACGCTGGCCCGCTTTTTGTCCTTCGTCTTGAACTCGAACTTCACGGTGCCGTCGATAAGCGAGAACAGCGTGTGGTCGCGCCCGACACCCACGTTTGTGCCGGGGTGGATCCTGGTGCCGCGCTGCCTGACGATTATCGAGCCGGCGCTGACGAACTGGCTGTCGTATCGCTTGACGCCCAGACGCTTGGAGTTGCTGTCGCGTCCGTTGCGTGTGCTTCCTCCGCCCTTCTTGTGTGCCATTGCTCTATTCCCTTTCTGACAGGGTGCGGACGTGTGTTACCACGGCTCGCTACTGCTGGGAGATGCCTATCACCCGCAGGTCGGTGTAGTTCTGTCGATGGCCGTTCTTGCGCCGGTAGCGGGTCTTGGCCTTGTACTTGAAGACGATAATCTTCTTGCCGCGGCCCTTGCCCACCACTTCGGTGGTCACCCGCGCCCCCTCGACCGTGGGCGCGCCCACGGACACGTTGCCGTCCCGGGAAAGCATCAGCACCTTGTCGAACTCGATGGCGTCCCCTTCGTCGCCGGGAATGCTCTCGACGCGAATCGTGTCGCCCTGCTTGACGCGGTACTGTTTGCCGCCCGTCTGAATTATAGCGTAGTCCATTTTTCGCAAACCTCGGACTAATTCTAAGAGCCGGGGGGACGCGCGTCAATCCCTGGCGCTTCGCTCCCTCGTCATTCCCGTGACAACGGGAACCCAGGGGAGCGAAGGCGACCCCACGCTACCACACACGCGCTTACCCACGATTGCGGTACGCCCCCCACTCCTGGGTTCCCGCGTTCACGGGAATGACGATAAGTGATACGTCCTTTCAGCGACGCGCCTCCGCCCGCTCACGGCGCGGGGCGCTCGCGCGGGCGGATGGGCAGGCCGCGCTCGCTCAGGTAACGCTTGGCCTGCCGGATGGTGTAGTCGCCGTAGTGGAATATGCTGGCCGCGAGCACGGCGTCCGCCCTGCCCGTCTCCAGCGCGTCGTAGAGGTGCTCCAGGTTGCCCGCGCCGCCGCTGGCGATGACGGGCACCCCCACGCTGTCGGATATCGCGCGTGTCACCTCCAGGTCGTAGCCTGTAAGCTGGCCGTCGGTGTCCATGCTTGTGACGAGAAGCTCCCCTGCGCCAAGCTCGGTGGCGCGCCGCGCCCACTTCAGCGCGTCGATTCCGGTTGGCGTACGGCCGCCGTGGGTGTAGACCTCCCAGGCCGACTCCCCATCCACGGCGATTTCGGAGCCGACCGCGCGACCCGCGGCCTCGGCGCGGTCGCTGTCGGCCACCCGCTTGACGTCCAGGGCGACCACGATGCACTGGCTGCCGAAGAAGTCGGCCGCCTCCGCCACCAGCCGCGGGTTGGCGACCGCGGCGGTGTTGAGCGACACCTTGTCGGCGCCCGCCTCGAGCATCCTGCGCACGTCCTCCAGCCTGCGGAGTCCGCCGCCCACCGTCAGCGGGATGAACACCTCCTCCGACACCTGCTCGACCACACCCAGCATTATCTCGCGGGCGTCCGAGCTCGCGGTGATGTCCAGGAATACCAGCTCGTCGGCGCCCTCGCTGTTGTAGAACGACGCGAGCTCCGCGGGGTCCCCCGCGTCTCGGATGTTCACGAAGCTTACGCCCTTGACGACGCGTCCTTTGTCCACGTCCAGGCAGGGGATTATCCTCTTGGTGAGCACCGCGGACTACTTTCGCATGACCAGCATGTACTGGTGGTCGTTGAGATTGTGCGAGCTCTCGACGCGAAAGCCTTGCTTCTGCGCCATCGCCCGAACTTCCCCCTCGTCGAGGCGCCGATTTTTCGGCGGGCCGTCCTCCGCCGTGTGCTTGTGCTCCAGCGCCGCCAGCCAGCCGCCCTTGCGAAGGCAGCGCCGAGCCTCCGCGAGCATCGTCGTTGGCGCTTCCGTTTCGTGCAGCACGAACGCGATGAACGCGCCGTCCAGGCTATTGTCCTCCAGCGGCAGCTCGTTCTCCCCGGCCAGCTTCAGCTCCACGTTGGTCAGGTTGACCGCCTTCACCTGCTCTTGTGCGGCGTCCAGCATCTCCTGCTGAACGTCCACGGCGTAGACCCTGCCGTCGAACAGGTACTTGGCGAACGGTATGGTGAAGAAGCCGGGGCCGCAGCCGATGTCGGCCACCTCGTGGTACACCAGGATCGGCAGCATCGAGATCAGGCGCTGCGGGTCGGTGCTCTCGTAGCGGTCGGCAGACAAAAGCTCCGCCTTGTCATTGTGGTCGAACTTCTCATGCATCGGTTTGTGTCCTCGTGTGGTTTAAGTGATTCGTCTGTCCCTTCCCCATCGACGGGGGAAGGTTAGGATGGGGGTGACGGCGTTATCAACGCTCTGACACCCCCTAACCCTCAAGGGAGAGGGGACTTTTGGGTTGCAGGCCTCGTATGGCGTCCGGCAGGCTCACGTCGCCGGTGTAGAGCGCCTTGCCGACGACGGCGGCCTCAACCCCGATTCGCTGGAGGCGCAGCAGGTGTTCCAGCGACGATATGCCGCCCGCGACCATGAGCTTGGCGCTAATCTCGCCGCGCAGGGCCTCTATCGCGCCGTAGTTGGGGCCGGCGAGGGTGCCGTCGCGCGCAATGTCGGTGTACAGAAAGCGCACCACGCCCATCTCAGCCATGCGGTGCATAAGCTCCGCGGCCCGCACGCGGCTGCTCCGCGTCCAGCCATCCAGGGCAACGAGGCCGTCGCGAGCGTCCACGCTCACCACCACCGCCTCGGGTCCCAGCGCGTCGCACATCGCGGCCACCGACTCCGGGTCGCTCACCGCGGCAGTGCCGGTCATCACCCGTTCCACGCCCAGGTCGAGCGCGGCCCTCGCGGACTCGACCGAGCGTATGCCGCCGCCGAGCTGCACCGGCACGGTGGCAGCGGCGGCTATGCTCTCGATGGCCGGCAGGTTCACCGGCGCGCCGGCCTTCGCGCCGTCCAGGTCCACCACGTGCAGGCGCGACGCGCCCGCCTCGATCCAACGTTCGGCCACCTCGCCGGGCGCGTCCGAGTAGACAGTCTCGCGCGCGTAGTCGCCCTGGTACAGGCGAACGCACCTGCCACCGCGCAGGTCTATCGCGGGGACGACTTCCACGCCCTCTCCCTCTTGTCGTTTCTCACAAGCTCGACGAAGTTGCGGTACAGCCTGAGCCCCACGTCGCCGCTCTTTTCGGGGTGAAACTGCATGGCGAACACGTTGCGCCACGCGGCCGCGCTGCAGAAGTCCACTCCGTAGCTGGTGTAGCCGGCCACCACGCCCTTGTCGGCGGGGTCCGCGTAGTAGCTGTGGACAAAGTAGAAGTGGGAGCCGTTCGGGATGCCCTCGAGCAGCGGATGGTCGACCCGGAAGTCAACGCTGTTCCAGCCCATGTGCGGCACCTTCAGGCCGTCGTCCAGCCGGCGGACCCGGCCCGCGAGCACGCCCAGCCCCGGCTCCACCCCCTCGTCCGAGCCTTCGAGCAGAAGCTGGAGGCCCAGGCAGACGCCCAGGAAGGGCCTGCCGCCGCGAATGAACGCCTCGATCGGAGCGATAAGCCCCCCGGCCCTGAGGTGGCGCATAGACGAGTCGTTGGCGCCCTGGCCGGGAAAGACGACGCCGTCCGCGCGCTCGACGTCGCCGGGATCGCTGGTGATCGCAGCGCGCGCGCCAAAACGCTCCAACGCCTTCTGCACGCTCCGCAGGTTGCCGGCCTGGTAGTCGATAACCGCGATGTTAGGGGCGCTCACGGCCTCAAACCCGCGTGCCGGTCACCGCGTCGAACGGCAGCTCCCTGTCCTCGTACCGCGCCAGTATGAACAGCAGGTCCGAAAGCCTGTTGACGTAGCGCAGCAGCTCGGGGTTCGCGATCATGCCCTGCTCGTCGAGGGCGACCATGCGGCGTTCAGCGCCGCGGAGCGCCGAGCGGGCGAGGTCGAGGGCGCTCGACGCGGGCGACGCGCCGGGGATGATGAACTTGGGCGGCAGTTCGACCTCTTCCTTGAGCTCGTCTATGAGTTGCTCCAGGTACGCCACGTTCTCCCCGGTTATCGCGCGGAACGTGTTGGTGAACAGGTGGTAGTTTTCGTCGTCGGTCGCAAGCTCCGACTCCACGGTAAACATCTCGCGCTGGGCCAGCAGCAGAATCTCCTTCACGCGCCGGTCGTTGGAAAACGCGCGCGCGAGGCCCATGGCCGACACGGCGAGGTCGGCCTCGCCGTAGGCCTCGCAGCGTGCATGAGTCTTGGCAACGCGCCCGCCGAACAGCAGCCCGGTTGTACCGTCGTCGCCGGAGCGTGTGTAGATTCGCATGGAGGAGCCTCCGCCAAAATTATAGCAGGTCGAGGCTGGCGGTGTGTGCCACGGCTCGCTTGACCGTCCCGCTCACCCTGTGCAAAACTTCGGTTTGCGGCATAGGAGAGAAGCACATGAATAGCGAAGAGTCCATCACCCTGCCCAGGGCCGAATACGAAGCCCTTCTCCAACGTTGTGAAGACCTCGAGGACAGCCTAGCCGGGCTGGAAGCGTACGACGGCTCCTTTATTCCCCACGAGATAGTGCTTGACCTACTCACCGACACCCAGCCTATGCTGGCCTATCGGAAGTATCGCGGCATGACGCTGCGCCAGTTGTCCGAGAAGACGGGCCTGGGAGCGAGCTACCTGTCCGAGATCGAGCGGGGCCGCAAGGCAGGGTCCATATCGGCGTGGAGCCGCATCGCCGAAGCCCTCGATACCACCATAGACATCCTTGTGGGATGCGGAACCGATGCGCGCGAAGGAGACGAGCCTATGCCTAACCCACACGACGTGGGCGGAATGCCCACAGACGAGCCGATCGACCGCGGCGAGCACGAGTGGGCCGACTGGGAGCGCCAGACGGCCGCGGTGGTGGGCGCCGTGCGCTCCAGGGGCCTGATGACCGTGGACGAGATGCGCCGCGGCATCGAGGCGCTGCCGCCCGACGAGTACGAAGCGCTCTCCTACTACGAACGCTGGGCCGCCTCGCTGGAGACCATCCTCGTAGAAAAGGGCGTGGTCTCGTCAGAAGAGGTGGACGGCAAGGTGAATTCCCTACAAGAACGATGGGGGTGAGGCGTGGATAGTTCGCAAACGCGCTACGGCCCCGGCGACCGCGTGAGAGTGCGTGACGAAACGCCCCCGGTGCACCACCGGACGCCTTGGTTCGTGAAGGGCAAGACGGGCCGGGTAACGGTGGTGTGCGGCGTGTTCCGCAACCCCGAGTCGCTGGCCCACGGCGGCGACGGCCTGCCGCGCCGGGCGCTGTACCGCGTCGAGTTCGCCCAGTCCGACGTGTGGCCCGACTACGCCGGCCAGGCGGACGACACCATCACCGTCGACCTGTACGACCACTGGCTGGAGCCGCTCTAGGCGCCAGGCTTGGGGCTATCGACAATCGAATTACAATCCCTGACATGTGAAAGAGATTCTGACTCGATGAGGATCACAGGCACTGACCATCCATGCTCCGGTGGGGTTCAGCGTAGAAGCGATACCAGCACGCTGAGCCTGGCATCCGGTGCGTGTTGGCGACAGGATGGTCTCCCCACGTTGAAGGATGGAAGCAACGGTAACTGGGGGGTCGGTCTGGTTCTTACTCCTACTGACACTGCTGATGGTCGCAGCTGCGGCGGCGTGCGGCGATCCTGAACCGGTTGAGCCGACAGCCACAGCCCTTGCGATGACGGGTATGGATGCCACTCCAACCTCCACTGACGCGGTGCCGACACCTGCGGTGACACCCGTCCCAGCCGTGCCCACCAGCACCCCTTTGCCCACGCCTACGGCCGCGCCCTCCAGCACTCCCGTGCCCACGGCGACGGCAGTTCCTACGGCGATTCCGCCGACCCGCACGGCGGTTCCGGTGGTGGTAGTGGCAGTAACACCGGTCGCCGTCGAATACCTGCCGAACAGGGAAGCGCTGGTTGCCCTCTACAACTCCACGGACGGAGATAACTGGCGCCGTAACGACAACTGGCTGAGCAACAAACCGATCGGGGAATGGTTTGGTGTCTTTACAAACGAACGCGGTCGAGTCATAAAACTGGATCTAGCGGAGAACGGGTTGAACGGGCCCATATCGCCAGAATTGGGAAACCTCACCAGGCTAACGACGTTGTACTTGCTACACAATCGCTTGAGCGGCCCCATACCGCCAGAGCTCGGCAATCTCACCAACTTGGTAGTTTTGTTCCTTTATGGGAATGACCTGACCGGGTGCATTCCGTCCGCGTTGCAGCACATATCGAACAATGACCTAGAGGAGCTGGGCTTGCCCTTCTGCGGCCCCGAACAGGCTGGCACGACCGTAGGCAACAGGCTTCAACAGGTCAAGGATCGAGGCAAGGTGATCTGTGCGGGCCGAGTCGATATTCCCGGGCTCGGATATCTCGATCAATCCGGTAACAACGTGGGCGTCGAGGCAGACCTGTGCCGTGCGGTGGCCTCCGGGGTTCTCGGAGATCCGAACGCCATCGAGATCCGCTTAATGACAGCCGCAGAGCGATAGGAGGCCATCGCGTCCGGCGAGGTTGACGTGTCGATGAGATTGCCAGGCTGGGCGAGCTCACGGGATGTCCAGATGGGCAACCTCGTCCAGGCAATGTTGTACGACGGCCAGGGCTTTGTGGTCAACAGGGAGTCCGGCATTTCCAGTGGGCTGGACCTCCAGGGGGCCAGAGTCTGTGTGACCCACGCCTCAAGTGCCGCGCTGAACCTGCAGGAGTTCTCCGACCAGAATGACCTGGACATCGAGCCGCTGTCATTCGAGGATACTGCAACAGTCCTGCTCGCCTACGAGCATGGCCAGTGCGACGCAGCCACTGCAAACCGCCTTCATCTAGCAGCCTTGCTCGGTTCAGCTCTCTCCGACCCCGGCGGGCACATGATTCTGCCGAATACCATCACTGAAGAAGCTCTTGGTCCAGTAGTCCCACCTGGCGATGATCTGTGGTTCGACGTCGTCAAGACGGTGATGTCCATACTGATATATGCCGAGGCCTATGGCGTGGACTCCGGCAGCGTACCCAGTGCGCTTACCGGCGACGCCAAAGTCGACCGTCTCTTTGGCCTGTTGGGTTCCTTTGGCACGGTAGCCCAGCACGTTATCCGGGCCGTGGGCAACTATGGCGAGATATACGACCGCAACCTGGGTGCTGGCAGCATCGATCTACCCAGAGAGAACAGTCTGAATGCGCTGTGGGCCGACGCCCCCTGCACGGCCTGCCCCAAGGGAGGACAAATCTATGCCGAGCCCCTGCGGTGATCGTAAACGGGAGCGCCGCTCGTGTCATGGCCTCGAAACGCCAGCTGACCGAGCCGAACGTGGTAACGAGGAAGCCGCTCGAGGGACCTGAAGAATCTGCGACGAGATGAGTAGCGCCTGCTCTCTTCGTCAGTAGGCGGATTACCCTGCCACGGAAGGCAATGATAGAGGCTCCGTCAACAAAGATCGCCTCCAAACAGATGAGCAAAAAAATGGGGCGACGCTCAGAGGCCGCCCCATCGGGTAACTAAACCTGGAGTGCGCCTAAGCGGACGCCAGGGAAGATTTACACTCAGATTGTAGCTCCGTGTGTAGTTTCTTGCCAGTACGGCGAACTGGTGCGAGAGCTTGTAGTTTGGCCGGTCGTCAATTGCCTCCGCACACCCCACACTCCCCCCTGAACTGGCGTACTATCATACATTCGCCGCTGCGGTTATAATGGGCACCGGCTGGCGCCGCGCTTTACCGCCAGCACCGAGCGGCAACACGACAGGGGGAATTCCACCATGGCGACTAGGGTAGGCATCAACGGCTTCGGACGCATCGGCAGGCAGGTGCTGAGGGCAATTCTAGAGCGGCATTCCGACAAGCTCGAGGTCGCCGCGGTCAACGACCTGACCGACACCCACACCAACGCGCACCTGTTCAAGTACGACACCAGCTACGGGCGCTACCCGGGCAGCGTGGAGGCCACCGAAGACGGCATATCCATAGACGGCTCGGAAATCAGGGTGCTGTCGGACCGCGACCCCTCCAGGCTGCCATGGGGCGACCTGGGCGTGGACGTGGTCGTCGAGTCCACCGGCTTCTTCACCGACGCCGGCGCCGCCTCCGGCCACATGGAGGGCGGCGCGAAGAAGGTCATCATCTCCGCCCCCGCCAAAGGCGAGGACCTCACGATCGTGCTCGGCGTGAACGAGGACAAGTACGACGCCGAAAACCACCACATCCTCTCCAACGCCTCCTGCACCACCAACTGCATAGCCACCATGGTAAAGGTGCTGCACGACAGCTTCGGCGTGGAGCGCGGACTGATGAGCACCATCCACTCCTACACCAACGACCAGAAGATCCTCGACCAGCAGCACGAGGACCTGCGCAGGGCCCGCGCCGCCGCCATGAACATCATCCCCACCACCACCGGCGCGGCCCGCGCGGTGGGACTGGTGCTCCCCGAGCTGAACGGCAAGATACACGGCATGGCTTTCCGCGTCCCCACCTCCACCGGCTCGGTAACCGACTTCGTGGCCGAGCTGAGCAAGGACGCCAGCGTCGACGACGTGAACGCCGCCTACGCGGAGGCCGCCTCGTCGAGCCTCGCGGGCGTGCTGGAGTACTCGGACGAGCCGCTGGTGAGCAGCGACTTCATCCAGAACCCGCATAGCTGCATCATCGACTCGCTCTCCACCATGTCGATGGGCGGCAACATGGTGAAGGTCGTAGGCTGGTACGACAACGAGTGGGGCTACAGCTGCCGCACCGCGGACCTGGCCGCCTTCCTGGTCGACAAGGGCGTCTAGCTCCATGACGCTCAGGCGCGCGCGGCAGGCGAGGGGTCGCGTAAACCTGGTGCGCGAGCTGTCCAACGGCCTGGCCGCCCACATTCACACCCTGCCGGACGACGTCTGGCGCAACGCCGCGCAATACGGCAGCCCGTGCGCCGGCTGGAAGCTGGCCGACGTGATAACCCACCTCGTGGCCGGGGCCAACATGCTGTCCCTCAGCATCGCGCGCGCCCTCAAGAGCCAGACGGGGCCGCCGATGGGCTACCGCAGGCTCACCGGCGAAGAAGCCATCGCCGACCTCGTGTCGCTGCGCGACACCTACGACGAAGACCTGTTCCCAGAGTTCAACGCGAGCTGCAGGCGGCTCAGCAACATGTTGGTCGCGCTCGACGCCGACGGCATGGACGCGCCGGCGTTTCACCCCGCGGGCGTGATGCCCGTCTCCCGGCTAGTCGACATGCGCGCGCTGGAACTCGCGGTGCACGGCTGGGACATCCGCTACACCCTGGACAGGTCGTCCACGCTGCCGCCCGGCGCGCTGCCATTCCTGTGCGACTGGCTGCCCAACTGGCTGTCGGCGGCCTTCCGCGCGGGCGAGCCACTCGATGCGCTGGTGACCTACCGCTTCGCGCTCACCGACAAGGGCGCCGCTGCGAGGGACGTTGTCGTGCGCGGCGACGGCTTCAGTATGGAGGACGCCGGAGACGCGCCCGCCGACGTGACCTTCGCGTGCGACACCGACACCCACCTGCTGTTCTGCATGGGCCGGCTGCCGTTCGCGCGCTCGGTGCGCCGCGGGCGTCTGTCGTTCGAGGGCGACGAGCGGCAAGCGGCGCGCTTCACCGACTGGTTCGGGCCGGTCTAGCCTTTACCAAGCCCCTCTAACCACACGGCGTCAGGCTTCCGGCAGACGGCCGCGCAGGCGCTCGATTTCCGCCAGAAGCTCCCTTTCGCGGGCCTCGGCCGACAGCCGCTCAGTCAGCCGAGCCTGTCGCTCCTCTCGCAACCTGTTCTCCGCCGCGAGCCTGGTCTGGCGTTCTTCTCGCAATCTACCCCGTTTCGCAAGCCGCGCTTCTCGTTCTGCGAGGTACGCCTCGTGCGCAACCGTCCCGGGAGCTATAGTCCTCCCTGTCGCGGGATCGCGGACGTCGAACTGGTTCTCCAGTTCAAAGTCCCAGTAGAAGCGCAGGCCGAGAACCTCGCTGTACGCCCAGAAGTTGCCATCCGCATCGGTGTTCAGCTCGCAAGGCCGGTATTCGCCGCCCACCAGGCGTTCGCCGCTCAGCGGTTGGCCGTACAAGTCACCCCCTGTCGGGTCCAACCTCCAGTACTCGGCTATACCCAGACGGGCGTACAGGTCGCGCTTGTGCCCCAGGTCGTTGGACGCCGTGCTCGGCGACGCCACCTCCATAACGAAGTCCGGCGCCTTGCCGACTTGCCACATCCAGTAGTTGGGCAGGTTCTGCCGGATGCCCTCCACGTCAACGTCGAATGCGATGTAGAGGTCTGGAGCGATGCGGCGGTTGCCGTTGGAAGGGTCGTAGAATATGAACCCTCCGGCGGAAACGAACACCTCAGGCTCACCTTTGAAGTAAGCCGTGAGCATGTGGGCGATTTCAACGATGACCGGGGCTTGTTGCATTCCGTCCTCTACCGGCTCCGGGTCCTCGTAGAAGATACTCGGAAGCGCTGTCGTCACCGGGGACACTTTGCTCGCTGCCATGGCAAGCCTCCAACGGGCCGTGTAGCGTACACTATGCGCCTCATTATAGCGTAGTATGTGGCTCAACCGAGAGCCCCACACTGCGGGGTCACCAGTCCCTTCCCCCTCGATGGGGGAAGGTTAGGATGGGGGTGACAGGCGCGCGGGGATGGCGACAAAAGAATATGGGAAGACGGTTGGACGGCCACGGCTGACGTTGCCTCGGCCGGAGGCCGCCACAATCAACAGGAGGTACACCCATGCCGGACCAGATGCTCGAACGCGCACGCGCGCTGCACCGCCGCGTGCCCCTGATCGACGGACACAACGACCTGCCGTGGCGCTACCGCGAGCTCGTGGACCGCGCCATTTCCAAGGTCGACATCGACCACCACCAGCCCGAGCTCCACACCGACATCCCCAGGCTGCGGGAGGGCGGCGTCGGCGGCCAGTTCTGGTCCGTCTACGTCCCGTCCTCGCTCAGCCCGCAGGAATCGGTCGGCGTCACGATGGAGCAGATAGACGTCGTCCTCAACCTCGTCCGCGCCTACCCCGGCGCGCTCCGGCTCGCGCTCACCGCCGACCAGGTGGAAGGGGCCTTCCGCGCTGGCAGGGTCGCCTCGCTCATCGGCATGGAAGGCGGACACTCCATCGACAGCTCTCTCGCCGTGCTGCGCATGTTCTACCGGCTCGGCGCCCGCTACATGACCCTCACCCACAACGACAACACGCCCTGGGCCGACTCCGCCACCGACGACCCGCGCAGCAACGGCCTGTCGCCGTTCGGGCGCGAGGTGGTGCGCGAAATGAACCGCCTCGGAATTCTCGTCGACCTGTCCCACGTGTCTCCGAACACGATGCTCGACGCCCTGGACGCCGCCGAGGCGCCCGTCATCTTCAGCCACTCGTCCGCCCGCGCCCTCAACGACCACCCGCGCAACGTGCCCGACGACGTGCTGGAGCGCGTGACCGCGAACGGCGGCGTGGTGATGGCCAACTTCGTGCCGGGGTTCATCTCGCCGGCGGTCATGGCGCGCGAACAGCAGCGCCGAGCCGAACGAGAGCGGCTGGAGTCTGCGCACGGCGCCGGCAGCGACGCCGCGTCGGAGGCGATGCGCGCCTGGGAAGACGCCAACCCTGAGCCGCAGGCCACGCTCTCCGACGTTGCCGACCACATAGACCGCATCCGCGCCGTCGCCGGCATAGACCACATCGGCATAGGCGGCGACTTGGACGGCGTGTCCAGCACCCCGGTGGGCCTGGAGGACGTGTCCAAGTACCCGCAACTGACCGCGGAGCTGCTGCGCCGCGAGTACAGCGACGACGACGTGCTGAAGATACTGGGCGGCAACGTCCTGCGCGTGATGCGCCAGGCCGAGCGGGCCTCCCTCCGGTTGCGCGAGCAGCGCCGCCCGTCCGAGGCCCTCATCGCAGAGCTCGACGCGTAGTGGGGACGGAAGCCTCAGCTCTTGCCCTGGTCGGGGGAGTGGGTTAGAATCTGCCCTGATATTGCAGTTGGGGTACGAGTGACACACTGACCCGTTCTACCCTCGCGTCCGCCCTCTACGAATCGCGGCAGATGCGCCGGGCCAGAGGCAAGGAGGCCAATGTCGGTGCGCGCAGTGCTGGCGGTTGCTCTTCTCATCGCACTCGTGGGCTGCGGTTCTCGCACACCGGAGCCTACAGTGACTCCCGCACCCACCCCGACCGCGCCAAGCACGCCAACTCCAACCCAGACCACTGAGCGGACTGCAACACTTGCGGCCACGCCAACTGTGTCAGTGCCGGACAGCCCGCCCGAGCCGATCGTTGCGGGGATTATAGATGGCGGACCGGAGTTCATTGGCTTCACCAGCCTGGAGGAGCGGATCTTTCGCGCCGATGTCATCGTCCGGGCAAAGCTGAGGTCCTTGCGAGGCAGTGCTAAGCGGAGTGACAGATGGTCGTATGAGGATCAAGACCGTTGGATACCGGTGATAGTGTTCGAGTTCGAAGCGCTCGAGTTCCTGAAGGGAGCAGAAGAAGAGACACTGCTGGCCAACGCATCGTTCGGAGGCTCTGGCGATTCATGGCAGTCGAGTTACGAGGTGTACGAGTCCGAACGAGATGCGATAGCAGCGGCGCTCTATCGCATCTCGAAGCGCGACGAACCGTGGGACGAGCGCGAGGCCATAGTGTTCATGAGCAGGGACCAATATTGGGGCAGCGAGTCTTATGGTTTCACCCTGGCGGGGTCGATTCAAGCGCCTGAGTATCAACTGGAGAGCCGCTACAACAGGGTGTGGCTTCCGGCCGACGATGCCACTTCCCAGACGCCGGAACGCTTTCTCATGACCGCGCCGCCGGGCGACACCGGCAAGGAGGCGCGGGATGCGGCGACACTGGAAGAAGTTCGGAGGCAGCTATCGGAGCAGTTTGGCACGTCCAGTTCGCCGGAGCTGGATAGGATCATACGAGAGTACGCTGAGCAGAACGACTTGACTATCCCGGAGTCCGAAAACGCCCCATGGCGCGTGGCCCGGGAGAGCATCACGCTGGAGGAGCTCCGGGAGGCGATCGCCGAGCTGGAGGCCTCAATCAGCCGGGCGGAGGCGGGGGTGATTCCTCGATACGAGGATTGCCTCGTCGCCAAGTACGATCGCGAAAGGAAGAATCAGCAGGCCATCTACGAGGGGGGAGAACTGATCCGGCACTGGTGGCAGCACTACGCGCCACCGCCCCCAGTAAGGAAAGTACTGTTTGCGGGATTACCAGCCCAGAAGACCGTTCTGGGCGAAATCCGGGTATTCACCGCCATTTCCTATGTCCCCGGGTTCAGGGATCGGCTCTGGTTGGACGGCCCCGACGCTCATCTCTTCCAGTTGCAACCCGATTCTGAGTCCGACCAAGGCGGTCAGCGCCATCGGATCGTAGCGTCCGAGGCGCTCTCGGCAGGCTCTTACCACTTCGAGCTCCACGTACACGAAGCGCTCTTCCAGCCCTGCGGGTACTACGACGAGCTCTCGGCGACCGACTACTTCGTCGAGGTCGTCGCCCCAGAAGAGCCGGGGCGCCCAGAACCGCGATACGCGAACTGTGTCATGGGCAGTGCGGGCGTTCTGGCGCCGGAGAGTGGTCGGGAAAGTTTTCCGTTCCAAATCGACTCGTCCAGCGAGTGCGGCTCGACACAGAGAGAGAGCAGCCGCTCTCACTACGAGGTTTTTGAGGTGCGCGAACGGATAGAAGTAGACGCCCTGTTGTCCCACGTTTGTCCATCCATTCGCTTGTTCGTACATGAAGGAGTAGGACCTGAGGAGCATCCGCCTCACTCCGTCGGAACGAACGAATTTCTCAGAAACGGCGTGCGCCACACGGCGCGTTTCGGCGTCCTGTCACCGGGCACGTACACTTTCGAGCTGAACGTCTTAAACTCGGAGGAGTGTTATTCCAGGTTATATTTTTCCTGGTATCCGAAACAACCTTGACGGCCTTGTTGGAGCGCTGCCGCAATCGTAACCGACACTTGGTTATCGACGTACCCGCAGTCGAAGCTTCGTGGCTAGTGTACGGTGTGCCTGTACGATGACATCCCCCACAACGCCTGCCGTTACCAATTCAGTGTCTCAACGGCTATAATTGGGCGGTGCCCGCCCGCCGTTCGTCACGCTCGCGGTGAGGGGCCACGCATAACACAAACAGGAGGGACACAAGCCTATGTCCGAACAGCAACCCTACCGGAAGCCGCTGCCGGCAGCCACGCCGGAGACCCAGGAGTTCTGGGACAAAGCGCTGCAACACGAACTCTGGATTCCCCGCTGCAACGCCTGCGGGCACACCTACTTCCCGCCGCGCTTCATCTGCCCCGAGTGCCTCTCGCGGGACGTCGCGCTGACCAGGCACTCCGGCAATGGAACGCTCCACAGCTACATGATCAACCACCGGGCGCCTCCCGGCTTCGAGGAAGACGCCCCCTACGCCATCGCCGTCATCCAGCTCGAAGACGGCCCCCGCATCATGTCCAACATCGTCGGCATCGAAAACACGCCCGAAAACCTGGTGCTGGACATGGCGCTCGAGGTCACGTTCGAGGACGCGGTCGAGGACGTCTCCATCCCCAAATGGAAGCCCGCCGGCGCCTAAATCCCTTCCCCCTCGATGGGGGAAGGTTAGGATGGGGGTGACCGTGTCGACAGAACTCCCCTCCATCCCAAACAGTCACCCACACTAAGCACACAAAGGAACACCACATGTCACTACGCTATAAGGTAGCGGTCGTCGGAGCGTCCGAGACAACCCGGATCGGGGTCATCCCCGACATGACCTACCAACAGCTCGCGGTCGACGCCGCGCTTAACGCGATCGAAGACTGCGGCATCGACAAAAACCAGATAGACGGCCTGGGGAGCAACGTGCCCCCGGCCGAGCTCGCCCAGTACCTGGGCATCGTTCCCCGCTGGGTGAACAACACCTCGGTGGGCGGAACGTCGTGGCTGATACAGGTTCGCCACGCCTCGGCGGCCATAGCCGAGGGGTTGTGCGACACCGTGCTCATCACCATGGCCGAGAGCGGCCGCAGCCGCGTCGGCGAGACGCGGCCTCCCATGGGCGCCCTCACCGGCGGCGCGCGCCGAGACAGCACCTGGGGCGGCCAGTTCGAGGCTCCCTACGGCACCGTCGGCCCAACCACCCTGTTCGGCATGGGCGTGCTGCGCTTCATGAAGGAGACCGGCACCACGCGCGAGCAGCTCGCGTCGGTGGCCGTCGCGCAGCGCAAGTGGTCCAACAAGGTGCCGCGGGCCATGTTCGGCGACCTCATCACCGTCGACGACGTGTTCAACAGCCGGATGATCTGCTACCCGTTCAACCTGTTCATGTGCTGCCTCGTCACCGACGCCGGCGGCGCCGTCATCCTCACCAGCGCCGACCGCGCGAAGGACTTCCCTACGAAGCCGGTCTACATCCTCGGCACCGGAGAGTCGGTCGAGACCCCGCTGGTCAGCCAGATGTACGACATGACCACGTCGGCGGCGTTCCGCACTTCGAGCACCAAGGCGTTCGAGGAGTCCGGCATTTCGCGCGACGACGTTGACCACCTGATGGTCTACGACGCCTTCGCGCACCTGCCCATCTACGGCCTGGAGGACCTGGGCTTCGTCGGGCGCGGCGAGGGCGGCGCGTTCGTCGAGGAGGGCAACACCTCGCCCGGCGGCAAGCTGCCGATGAACACCAACGGCGGCGGTCTATCGTACACCCACTCCGGCATGTACGGCATGTACGCCATCCAGGAGTCCGTGCGCCAGATTCGTGGCACGGCGCCGCACCAGGTCGAGGGCGCCAAGATCTCGTTCTGCCAGGGCGTGGGCGGCATGTTCATGGCCGCCGGCAGCCTCGTCTTCACCAACGAGGAGCCGCACGGGTAGGAGGCGGCGCGCGCGGCGCGCATTCGTCTAGGCCGAATGACAGACAGATTCCCGTCTGTGCGGGGCTTGGGGCGGCTGCCCCAGGCCCCGATACTCAGATACCAATGGCCGTCTCAGTAACTTGTGGCCTTAGGGCCAACAACTGCGTGAACGGTAAAGCGACGTGTGCTCGTGCCCATACGTTGGTCAACAGAGAGAAAGGTGTTATGCCAGAGTATCTAGTGCGAGCCGATCTGGATTTTTCCTGGAGCTATCACGAGCGTAACGGTCAGAGCACGCTCAGGATTCCCCACAACCTTCCAGTTAGCATCGGTCCATTCAAGCTAGACGATTCTCCCAACAAGGGAGTGTTTCTTGCTGAGCTTGGCTTAATCGATTGGAGTCAACGGAATGAGCGCCAGGCCAACCGACAATATCCAATGTCGATGCTGTACTTGGAACTTAAGGTTTAAGGTTCTAGTAGCGCTGAAGCACTAATCCAAGCTGACGAAAAACTGGAAAATATCGAGTGCCTACTTCGCTTGTTCCAGCCGGGAGACGTCTCGGTGCGCCGCCATGGTTCGGTGTTGCGAGCCGACAAACAGAAGCCAAACCTAGATGATCTCGTGGCTTTTCGCCCCGTCAAACCTCGGATGGAGCCACTTTATGCCAGGTCGCCATATCCACTTGATGACGTTGTTCTGGCGGACTTTGGTAACTTCTTCAGCAAGCATTGGTGTGCGCTAAGCGTTAGCAAGCCCAACATCAAGATTGGATTGTCCCGCTTTAATTCCTCCTATGAGCAACGTGACCCGCCCAACCGATTGATCGACCTGGTTATCGCGTTGGAAGCATTGTTCGGCGGTGGTAAGCCCCACAGCTTCAGTTACACGGTTTCGCAGCGCTGTGCTGGATGGCTGCGCTCCCCCGGACGATCCCCCGACACACTTTTCTCGAAAGTGAAGAAGTACTATTCTCTGAGAAGTAAAGTAGTTCACGGCCGGAATCTCAGTTGCCTTCCAGGAGACGAAGTGGACGCGCTTGAAGGCATTGTCAGAGAGAGCTTGCGCAAATTCCTTGATCATCAGAGGTTGAGAGGACATACACCTCAGGGGAAAGAAATTGACAACACTATCTCGTTAGGCAATCCATGAGATTAAAGTGACTATCATTCTTACATAGTCCGAACAGGTGGAAGTGAATGGCAACCGAACGTGACTACAAGCCGCCGGACCGAGAGATCGGCGGCAAGTACAGGAAGCTGCGCGCGTATCTCGAAGCCCATCCCAGGCGGGAGTGGCGGACCACGTTCAGCAACATCGAGTCGATTCTGGGTTTTGCGCTGCCCGCCTCTGCGCGCGCGTCTAGCGGCTGGTGGACCAACAAGAATAGTAACCGGACGCACAGCCAGGTCGTGGCGTGGTCCGCCGCGGGGTGGGAGACGGCCGAGGTGGACATGGTGGCGGAGACGCTGCTGCTCAGGCCGAAGAAGCGCACGAACGCCGACCGGAAGATCGACCTCGACGTACTCTTGCCGCCTCGCAGCCTTGGACCGTGGCCGCAGGGTCTCAGTCTGCGACGTGAGGACATTTACGAGGACAGGATCTGACGTACGTGTTCATCGATACGAACTTGCTCGTAGCCTACATGAACGTCGACGTCCCAGAGCACCTGAATGCCAGAGCGGTTCTTGACGGGGCGTTCGAGGAAGGCGAACCGCTACGAATCAGTCGTCAGTTCCTGAGAGAGTATCTGGCCGTCGTTACACGGCCCCAATCTTGGTCGGCTCCCGTGGCGATGACGGATGCGCTCAATGACGTAGACAGGCTCATTCGCGCGTTTGAGATTCTTGAGGACGGGCCTCGAGTGACCGAGGCGCTGATCGCGCTGTGCCGGGAAGTTCCCGTCGGGGGCCGCCAGATTCACGACGCGAACATCGTGGCCACCATGTTGGCGCACGGAGAGCGGCGGTTGCTGACGTTCAACGCGGCGGACTTTCGCCGATACCGCGACCGGATCGCGCTGGTGGGCGCTTAGCTCTAGCGGCCGATCGCTGGCACTTGTTCGCCTTACGCCACCCCGCCGTACCCTACGCCCCAAACGCGCTTACCACTTCCCGAATTCGCGCGAGGCTTGCGGAGGCGTAGTCGGTGGCCTCGTAGCGCTGTATCTGCTGCTCTTTCAGACCGACGCGCTCGGCTAACTCCCTCTGGCTCATACCCTGCGCAATCCGAGCCTTGATGAGGATGGATGGCAGATCGGCGACGAGCTTGAGCGAGTCCATCTGAAACTGTCCCCCTTTCAGAGACTCGTACTCGCGCAACTCGCCTTCGAGGTCTGCCAGCTGGCTGCTCATCGCGTCCACTTGCGCCTTCGCGATGAGCGGATGCAGACCGTTGGGATTTGGCCCCTGGCTGAGCGCTTCAAGAGCCTTGGCGAACCGCGCCGCCTGCGCCCTGGTGATTCTATACTGCCGTTCGCTCTTGATCATCCAAGTTCTCCCAGGTCTAATGCGACTATCCCCTTGCGTCTTCCCGTCTCCTTGTCTGTTTGGAAAAACTCCAGGAACGAGAACCCATCCGCACTCGCGATCGCGGATACCGGAAACAGCGTGCGTCGGTGGTCGGTATGTCCGAATCTGTCGGCAAAGTCGTTCCAGGATGCGCTGTGGACGTCTGGCGAGAGCAACCCGTCTTCATTGAATTGCGGTATCACAACACAAGTATATCATTGTGTCGACTCGCTTTCCATCCGCGCATGTAGGAACAAGCCACACGCTGACGTTGCCCATGTCGCGCAAATTGACTATCATTCTCCCACGGGGCGACAGCCCTGATACTCGACCGGACAGGTGAACTGAAATGGCGACGGAACGTGATTACAAGCCGCCAACTCAAGGTCTCGGCGGCAAGTACAGAAAGCTGCGCACGTACCTCGAAGCCCATCCCAGGCGGGAGTGGCGGACCTCATTCAGCGACATCGAGTCCATTCTGGGCTTCAAGCTACCGGCGTCGGCGCGCAAGTACCGTCCCTGGTGGGCCAATGAGAATGGCGGCGTTCGCCACAGCCAGGCCGTGGCGTGGTCTGCCGCCGGCTGGGAGACGGCCGAGGTGGACCTGGTGATGGAGACGCTGCTGTTCAGGCCGAAGAAGCGCTCGTCCGCCGACCGGAAAATCGACCTCGACGTACTCTTGCCGCCTCACGATTTCGGCCCGTGGCCGGAGGGCCTCAGCTTGAGGCGGGAGGACATGTACGAGGACAGGATCTGACATACGTGTTCATTGACACAAACGTCCTCGTGCAGTCTCGAAATGCCCGGGCGCCGGGACACTTGAACGCTAGGGCGATCCTCGAAAGGGTCGCCGGAGAGACAGATCCACTTAGAATCAGCCGTCAAGTGCTGAGAGAATATCTGGCTGTCGTCACCCGACCGCAGGCCTGGGCTGCCCCGCTGGCCATGGCCGATGCTCTCGATGACGTAGATAGGATGTCTCACGATTTCGAGTTACTCGAGGACGGGCCTTCGGTCACCGAGGCGCTGATCGCGTTGTGCCGCGAAGTGGCTGTGGGCGGCCGGCAGATTCACGACGCCAACATCGTCGCCACCATGCTGGCGCACGGAGAGCGTCGGCTGCTGACGTTCAATACGGCAGACTTTCGCAGATACAGCGGCCTGATCGTTCTGGTGGGCGCCTAGCTCTAGCGCCCGCCCGCCGGCACTTGATCGGCTTGCGCCACCCCGCGGTACTTGGCCCTTTGGGCAGCCCTGCCATTTTCGAAGGTCAACAGCACGGGATCAAGGATTGTAGGATCGATCCCCGCCTCTTCCCAGCAATCGCCGAAGTCGCCAGGAACCTCTTTGCCTATAGCGAAACTCCCATTGACGTAGGTGGTCTGGCAGCCCGCATTCTTCAGGTTCATCATTGCCGCCCGTAGGCCGTCCAACAGCTTACGCCGGTGGTCGGTATGTCCGAAGCTGCCGGCGAAGTCGTTCAAAGATGCGCTTTGGATTCCTGGCGAGAGCAACCCGTCTTCGCTGGTATGTGGTATCACAACACAACGGTATCACTGTGTTGGCTTGCTTTCCATCCGCGCATCGATGAGCAAGCAACACTGAACGCTACTATTACCCATTCGGTAACCTCAATTGTGACCCCGATTGCGAAGTTGACAACTCTCCCTGCGTTTGACAACCCAATGTGCATTCGCCCCTAGGCAGTACGCCCAGTTCCCGGACAGTCCGGCAATCGTGAGCGAGGCCGATCCCCTGGGGCTTTTTCTATGGGAGGGTGGCTGTGCAGGGTCCATCCTCAATTCCGTCAATTCCACCATATGCTTGGCAGTATGCCCACAAGGCTCACGAGCAGAAATTGCGCGAAGGCCACGCAAGCCACTGAGCCTGTTTCAGATTACCAGGTGCACCCAAAACCGTCTCCCTCGCGAACAGCCTGCCCCCGCACCCGACTCTGGACCTGCGGCCATCGCCTTGCGTTCGCCATATTGCTCAGCCAATGTCTCCCGGACGCCCCAACGCACACCCCGGCGACACAACCTCGGCCAATCCCGACCCATTCGCTCCCCCGTACCCGAAAAAACGTCACTCTCGCGTGCCACCCGTTCCCCGGCCCTGACCCATCCAACCCCACACACGACCCACGTCGTCCCCACGTCTGCACCATTTCTCCCCACCAATCCGCCCCGATCCCGCAATTTCGCCACCCCTCTTGAAACATAAGCACAAGCGTGCTACCCTCGCCCACGCGAGGGACCGACCCCGCGGCTGGAAACCCTACCCCCAAACGGGGTAAGCCCCAGGCATCCGTAGGGGCGTCCCTTGTGGGCTGTGGCAGTGAAGACACGGCTGAGTGACCCTGCTCAGTCCCCCCTGTCCTCCTCTGCCACGCGGCGCCACTTTTATGTCCCGACAACCCGCGCCAGCATTACAGATTCGCGCGGGACCGGCGACACTCTCAGCTAGGAGGCGCACAGAATGTCGCAGAAACGAACAGACTTCGCCTCCCCGCTTTCGCGGGAACAACGGTGTTGGGGGCGCCAAGTAATCTGAAACAGGCTCCAAGCCGCTCGTTGACGTTGACGGCTATATGCAAACTGGCTATCATTCTCCCAGAGGCACTAAGCCCGAATTCCCAAACCGACAAGGTGGAAGTGAATGGCGACAGACCGCAACTTCAAGCCGCCAAACCTAGAGTTCGGCGGCAAG
This sequence comes from Dehalococcoidia bacterium, assembly GCA_965217705.1. Taxonomy (GTDB): domain Bacteria; phylum Chloroflexota; class Dehalococcoidia; order Lucifugimonadales; family CATOSD01; genus CATOSD01. The sequence continues at coordinate 2,104,787 of CBDCJA010000002.1, forward strand.
TACAGAAAGCTGCGCACGTACCTCGAAGCCCATCCCCGGCGGGAGTGGCGGACCTCGTTCAGCAACATCGAGTCTATTCTGGGCTCAGAGCTGCCCGCCACTGCGCGCGCATATAGTAGCTGGTGGGCCAACACGAAAAGCGGCGGGAGGCTCAGCCAGGCCGTGGCGTGGATTGCCGCCGGCTGGGAGACGGCCGAGGTGGACCTGGTGGCGGAGACGCTGCTGTTCAGGCCGAAGAATCAGTCGAGAACCTTGACCGCCAGCATACTCGATGCGGAGTGGCCCGGCCGCGACATGGGCCCGTGGCCGGAGGGCCTCAGCCTGAGGCGGGAGGATATGTACGAGGACAGGCCCTAATCCAGATGTTCATAGACACAAACGTCCTTGTACAATCTCGAAGCATCAACGCACCCGAATACCTCCACGCCAGGGCAATGCTGGTAAGGGCCTCTGCACAAACAGATCCCCTGCGAATCAGCCGCCAGGTCATGAGGGAGTACCTGGCCGTCGTCACTCGGCCTCAGTCTTGGGCGGCCGCCACGCCGATGGAAGAAGCGCTCGACGACATTGACTGGCTGAGAGAAACGTTCGAAATCCTAGAGGACGGGCCCGCGGTCACCGAGACGCTGATTACGCTGTGTCGCGAATTTCCCGTCGGAGGACGGCAGTTTCACGACGCCAACATCGTCGCCACCATGCTGGCATACGGAGAGCGTCGGCTGCTGACGTTCAACACGGCGGACTTTCGCCGTTACAGCGACCGCATCGTCCTGGTGAACGCCTAGCTCCCTGCCCCTCCCCCCCAACCGCCACTTGACCGCCCCGCCGCACGGCCTGTAACCTTAACCATGCGACGCCACGGCCCCACACGCGGGCTGGCGCGCGCACTCCCCCAGACAGGAGACGCCACGTGTGCACCTACAACATCGAGAGGGCCGACATCACCGGCAGCGGCAAGGGCTCCCAGGGCTGGTTCAGCCTGAACGAGGCGCGCGTCTACTACGACCACCCCTACCACTCGCCCGCCGACCACACCCTGAACATAGACTTCGTGAACGAGGCCCAGGGACTTAGCGCCCGCGTCGCCGTGGAGCTTAGCGCCGAATCGGCGCTGAAGCTCGTAGACAGCATTATGGCCGCGCTCGACACGGCCCAGGCGCAGCACGAAATAGCCGCCCTGCAATCGCGATAGACACAGCCCGCCCCAACGCGGCCCCAGAGAGGCAGCTTATGAGATTGGCCAGCCGAATGAGCCGACTGGGCACCGAGACGGCGTTCGAGGTGCTCGCCAGAGCGCGGGTGCTGGAAGCCGAGGGGATGGACGTGATCCATCTCGAGATTGGCGAGCCCGACTTCGATACGCCCGAGAACGTGGTGCGCGCCGGTGTCGACGCCCTCAGCGGCGGCTTCACACACTACGGCCCCTCGCCCGGCCTGCCCGACGTGCGCGCCCGCATCGCACAGGAGGTCGCCGACACCCGCGGCATCTCCGTTTCGGGCGACAACGTGGTCGTGACCCCGGGCGGCAAGCCCATCATGTTCTTCGTCCTGCTCGCGCTCGCGGAGCGGGGCGACGAGGTGCTCTACCCCAACCCCGGCTTCCCCATCTACGAGTCGATGATCAACTTCGCCGGCGCCGAGGCCGTGCCCATGCCGCTGCGCGAAGACCGCGATTTCAACGTCGACGTAGACGAGGTTGCCGCGCAGATAACCCCCGCCACCAAGCTGATTATCATCAACTCGCCCAACAACCCCTGCGGCAGCGTGATGAGCAGAGAGGAGTTGCGCGCACTCGCCGAGCTGGCCGTGGAGCGAGACGTGCTGGTGCTCGCCGACGAAATCTACAGCCGCTTCCTGTACGAAGGCGAGCACCACAGCATAACCGCCTTCCCAGGCATGACCGAGCGCACCATAATTCTGGACGGCTTTTCCAAGACCTATGCCATGACCGGCTGGCGCCTGGGATATGGCGTAATGCCCCTGGAGCTTGTGGAGCCTATATCGCGTCTGGTGACCAACAGCGTGTCCTGTACCGCCAGCTTCACCCAGATGGCGGCGATCGAGGCGCTGGACGGGCCGCAGGACGACGCACACGGCATGGTGGCGGAGTTCAAGCGCCGCCGCGACCTGATAGTGAACGGCCTCAACGCCATCCCCGGCATACGCTGCCCCATGCCCAAGGGCGCGTTCTACGTGTTCCCGAACGTGGAGGGCACCGGGCTGGGCAGCGCCGAGTTCGCCGACCGGCTGCTGCAGGAGGCTGGTGTCGCGTGCCTGTCCGGCGAGTCGTTCGGGGAGTACGGCAAGGACCACGTGCGCTTCTCGTTCGCCAACTCGGCAGAGAACATCCAGAAGGCGCTGGAGCGCATAGCCGGCTTCGTCTCGAAGGCGGCCTAGCCTCCTGACCGCGTCCGCGCCACCGCCAGCCCCCACACCTCGCGCGCGCCGCTGCCCTTGAGCGCCTCGGCGCAGGCCGACATCGTCGCGCCGGTGGTCACGATGTCGTCGACCAGCAGCAGCGACAGCCCGTCTACCGTGTCCTCGCAAACGAAGCTGCCCGCCACGTTGCTCCAGCGGTTCACGCGACCGGCCACGCTCAGCTGCGACGGCGCGTCGCTCGTCCGCGCCAGCAGCGACTCCCTCACCGCCATTCCCGTCGCCTTGCCCAGCTCGGCGGCCAGCAGCGCGGCCTGGTTGAAGCCCCTCTCGCGCAGCCGCCTGGGATGGGACGGCACCGGCACTATGGCATCGGCGGCGATGTCGTACCGGGCCATGCACTCCGCGAGGTGGCCGGCTAGCTCCGCGGCCATGGCCCGCACGTCCCCGAACTTGAACTCGATCAGCGCGCGCCGGACTAGGCTGTCCCGGGAGTAGACGTAGGGCGCGCGTATGCCGTCCACGGCAACGGTCGCGCCGCGGCACCAGCCGCAGCGTCCGAGCACGTCCGGCTCGGCGCACACGACGCAGAAACGCGGGGGCACGAGCCGCGGCAGCCCCGGCTCGCACTCGGCGCATATACTCTTGCCCTCTCTGCCGCAGCCCACGCACACGAACGGGAACAGCGCGTCGAGCGCCTCTTTGGCGAAAAGCTTCATCAGCTTGTCAAACATATTCCAATCCATTCGGCCTTCGATGAGAGGCGCCGGCGGCCCCGGCGGGTTTGGCCCAATCTCGCCTTAAGTACCCTTCCAATGGCCAACCGGCGGGACTAAAATGCCGACTGTCGCGCCCCGTGTTTCTTCGGCGAATTCCATGCCGGAAGTGCCGGCTTCTCTGTATCCCCTCTTCCTGGTGGGAGAGGGCTAGAGCTTGCCCCGTACTCGATACGGGAGTGAGGGGGATTTCGAGTCCGGCGAGTGCCAAGCCGGTATCGTTGGCTAACCATTCTACAGCGGCTCGAACGGCCTTGTTGGTTAACTACAAAAAACTCGGCGCCCCGAAGAGGACGATAGGAAGGGTGCGCACCCTTCGAACCTTCGACGCCTTCCACAATCGCAGCTTCCGCTTCCTGTGGCCCGCGAATTTCTTCTCCTACATTTCGCGGTGGATGCAGATGACGATGCTGATCTGGTACGTGCTCGATCTTACCGGCTCGGCGTTCCAGGTCGCGCTGGTGGGGTTCTTCGGCATGGCGCCCATGCTCTTGCTGGGCATGGTGGGGGGCGCGCTTGCCGATCGTTTCGACCGGCGTCGCCTTCTGCTGGGCGTGCAGATGTCCAGCCTGGTGGGGGCCGGCATCACCACCGCGTTGCTGCTGTCCGGACTGCTCGAAATTTGGCACGCCTACCTGCTCATCTCGATCAGCGGCGTGGGGTGGGCGCTGGACTCGCCCTCGCGCCGTTCGATACTCCTGAACCTGGTGGGCAGAGCCGCAGTGACCAACGCCGTCGCGCTCGACTCGATGGCAATGCACTCCAGCAGAATGGCCGGCCCCGCCCTGGCTGGGATCCTCATCAGCCTGGTCGACGTTCCCAGGGGCTACGTCGTCATACTTGTGTTCTACGTCCTGTCGCTCTTCCTCATGTGGCTGGTCAAGCTTGCGCCGGAACAGCCCGGTAGCGGACAGCCGCGGGGAGCGCCGGCCCAGAGCATGTTGCGCAATCTCCTGGAGGGACTGCGATACGTGCGCGGTCACCGCACCATCGTCGCGACGATTCTCGTCACCATCATAATGAACCTGTTCGTGTTCTCGTACATGCAGATGGTGCCGGTTATCGCCGTGGAGGTGCTCAGGGTGGGCCCGGAGCTGGTTGGCCTGCTGATGGGCGTGGACGGCTTCGGCTCGCTGATGGGGTCCGTGCTGATAGCCTCGTCCGGCAACATGCGCCACCACGGCAGGGTTTACCTCGCCGGCTCGACCATAGCCATAGTCACGCTGCTGCTCTTCTCGTTGTCGCGCTCATACGCGCTGTCGTTCGGGATACTACTGGTGATGGGACTCGGCGGGGCGGGCTTCGGCACGATGCAATCGCTCATCGTGATGCTGGTGTGTCGCGAGGAGATGCGCGGCCGCGCGCTTGGCGTAGTAAGCCTGGCCATCGGAACGGGGCCGCTGGGCCTGCTGATGACCGGCGCGGTCGCGGACTGGCTGACGCCTTCCACGGCCATTGGGCTGAACGCGGTAGCCGGCCTGGTGCTCATGGCCTTGGTGGTGGTGTTCATGCCCTCGCTGCGCCGCGAGACGCTGCAACCGGAGCCGCCCCCTGAGCCGACGGAGCCAACACTGCGCCCCGCGCGTGGGTGAAAGCACCGCCCTAGCCTCCCTCATCGTCGTATGTCCCTCCGTGCAGCCGCCGGTACAGCGCCCTAAACTCCGACTCCAGTTCGGGCGGCGTGTGCTTCAGGAACGCACGGAATATCTCCTCTTCGCTCGCGCCCTGCCCCTCCGTGCGACCCTGCACGTACAGCTCCCTTAGCGCCGCGGACGACGCCTCCTCCCCCAAGGTCAGTGTCAGCATGATCAGAAAGTGCACACCCATGTGGTAGTTGCAAGTGTGGGGCCCCGTGGTTCGGCGGGATTGCAAGGCGTTCAACTGTTGGATGTTGCGTAAGTCGTCGGCGTGGCAGATACGTTCCATGTTCCTTCGGGCATGGCGCCTGCGCTCCTCGAGACTTTCCACACCGACAGCGTCTCTCGTGAGCGCCTCAATGAAAGTTGCGCCCCCCTCGACGAGCCACGAGGGGCCTATGCTGCCGCCGAAGTAGTAGTGAGCCACCTCGTGGTACACGGTTGGAGCCCAGAGCGGGACTTGCCCCCACCTGGCTACGAAGATGTACTGCCCGGCGTGCCAGGCGCCGCCCCCGAACCTGGTGTCGTACGACGTCACCATGATGACGTCCGTCGCGGGGAACGGTTCGGCCATGAAGGCCTCGATCACTCGCGCCACGTCTTCCATTTGCAGCAGCGGGTCTTCACCCTCACGGAATTCGATGGGGTCGAATGCCCACAGGCGAACTTCGCCGGCCAGCGGAAGAAAAATGCTCCTGGACTTCGCGTCGTAGGAGTCGACGAGAGCGTCGTAGAGTAGACGTGAGTTGCCTCTAACGGAGCCCAGAGTCGAGAACAGCGCCAAGTCTTTGTCGTTGAGGCCGTCGGCGTACCACGGAGCCTGGGCCAGTTCATCCAGCAGGCCTAGCTCAGTAAGCCTGCGCGTGGACTTGATCACGCCTGTCCCGACCCTGGACAGCTCACCCGATACCGATGGCATCTCGACGACGACTCGCGCGAGATCCACGTCGGCCCTTGCCAGCCAGACCAACTCGGAAACCGTCCACCTCTCGACTTCGGACACTGCGTCGGCCAGCCATGGCAATTCCGCTACGCTTCGCGCGAGCGCTACATCTCGCCCGGATAAGCCAGCCAGATCGGCTGCGACCCACCTCTCATGATCGGACACTGCGTCAGCCAGCCACACTAATTCCGCTACGCTTCGCGCCAGCACAACGTCCTGCGCGGAGAACGCGCTCAGACTGTTACGACCCGTCTCTCATCATCGGAAACCCCGTCGGCCAGCCATGGTGATTCCGCCACGCTTCTCGCCAGCGCCGGATCCCACTCGGATAGCCCCTTTAGAACAGCAATCGTCCAGCTATCTACTTCGGACGCTCCGTCAGCAAACCATGCCAATTTCGCAATGGTCCGTGAAAGCACAACGTCTTGCTCGGATAACCCCCGAAGCCCGTGGACGACCCATCTCTCATCATCGGATACCTCGTCGGCCAGCCACGGCGATTCCGCGACGTCTCGCGCGAGCGCCGGGTCATTCTCGGATATTCCCTTTAGATCAGAAAGCGCAAGCATCTCATCTTCGGACAATCCGTCAGCCAGCCACGGCAACTCCGCTACCGTCTGTGCGAGCACGTTGTCATGGCTGGCGAATGCTTGTACCTCAGAAAGCGCTAAAGGCTCGTCGCCGGTTATTCCGTCGGCAACCCATGGCAGTTCCGCCATCGTTCGGGCGAACACCAGGTGCCCGCCCACCGCCAGATCCACAACGGCTTGGGCGAGCCCGGGCTCGCCTAGCGCGAGCGAACTGACGAGCTCAATTGCGTCCGCCTCGTCCGAGGACACGTCATCGGCCAGTGACGACAGCCCCGCCACTTTCTGAGCCAACGCAAGGTTACGGGCCGATAGCTCGACCAGCGTCGAGAGTGCCGCCGCCTCTGCCTCGGATACCTCGTCGGCCAACCACGGCAATTCGGCCACGGTGCGGGCCAGCGCCAAGTCACGGACCGCAAGCGCGGCCAGCGACGAGAGCGCCGCTTCCTCGTGCTTGGTCACGTCGTCGGCCAACCACGGCAGCGCCGGCGCCTCGAGTGCAAGTCTTGGGTCGCGCGCCGCAAGCTCGCCCAGCGACGCTGCTGGGCCGTCGTCCGTATACGCCGACGCGTTGCCGACACCCCATGGCGCCGCCAGCACCGCCTCCGCGAGTTCCGGGTACAAGCCGGCCAGGGACGCCAGACTGGCCACATCGCCGCGCTCGGACGCGGTCGCCACCCATGCCAGCTTATCCAACGGCAGTTTTGTCGCAATCCGAGCGAGTGCCGCGTGGCGCTCAGCGAGCGTCACCAGCGAGGAGAGCACGCCCCGCTCGTATCGGGTCAGGCTGTCGGTCAGCCACGGCAGCTCCGCGACCGCTTGGGCAAGTTCCAAGTCGCGCGCCACGAGCTCGTGGAACGACGCTATCCCCCCAGCCTCGTGTTCGGACACGCCATCGGCAAGCCAGGGCAGTTGGGCTGTCCGCTCGGCGAGAGATGCCTCCAGCAGCCAGACAGCAATCAGCACGTCGGCCGCCTCGTCATGCGCGTCGTCCACAGGGCTTTGCAACCAGGGGACGAGTTCAGACAACCGAGCGGCGGCGGCCTGCTCAGCGGTGGGAGTCGGCGTGGCGGTGGGCAGGGGCGTAGGGGTGGCCGTGGGCGCGAGGGTGGGTGTGGCGGTAGGTTGCCGTCTGGGTGTGGCCGTCGGATCGGGCGTGGGGGACGGTGCAGACGCGGGCGCGGCGGTGGATGTCGGCGGGAGTGTCGGCGACGGCGTAGATGCGGGCGTCAACGTAGCTGTGGCCATGAGCGTGGGGGGCACGTCGGCCGTGGGAGTGGCCATCGGTTCGCCGCAGGCAGTGACCGCAAGGGCGGCGACGGCGATGGCAAGTACTGCTAGTCGCATTTGCGTTCGCTCCCTCGGGTTCCTGAAGCGCACGCCACCCGTCGCATGGGGCAGAGTACCGTACGGCTATCTTGCAAGCGGCCGGCTTGAGCGGGGGCTAACCCGCCTCGTCGTCGTAAGTTCCCCCGTGCAGCCGCCTGTACAGCGCCCGGAACTCCGATTCCAGCTCGGGTGGCGTGTGCTCGAGGAACGTGCGGTAAATCGCCTCTTCGCTAGCGGCACGTCCGGTTGTGCGGTAATGCACGTAGAGGTCCCTTAGCGCCGAGGCCGTGGTCTGCTCTCCAAGGGTCAGAGTCAGCATTATCAAGAAGTGAAGACCCATGGTGTATCTGCAAGCGTGAGGTCCCGTGTCCCGGCGGGCTTCCCGCGCGTTCAGCTCCTGGATGTTGCGTAAGTCGTCGGTGTGGCAGAACATCTCCATTTCCCTGCGGGCGTGGCGCCTGCGTTCCTCGAGGGTTTCCACTCCGATGGCGTCTCGCGTGAGGGCCTCTAAAAAGGTTGCGCCGCCCTCGACGAGCCAGGAAGGGCCTATCCCGCCGCCGAAGTAGAAGTGTCCCACCTCGTGGTATACGGTGGGCGCCCAGAGGGGGATTTGCCCCCACCTGGCGACGAAGATGAAGTGCCCGGCGTGCCACGCTCCACCGCCATACCGTAACCGTCCCACAGGCGGTGGGGTGACGAAAAGCGAGGAGTCCTGGTAGTCTTGGGTATGAAGCACAATCCCCAAGCAGGACTCCCGCCGATGACCAGAGTACGATTCACGCTTCCGCAGGTCAAGCTCCATCCGGACACTCGACCGCTGGCCTGTCCACACTGCGGCTCTGTGTTCCTGAACAGACACGGAGCGGTCGCCAAGCCCGTCAAGGACCTCTACGTCAGCCAGGTGACCGTACACAGATACCGTTGCGTCGACTGCCGCCGCACGTTCCGACACTATCCGCAGGGCGTGGACGGCCACGACCAGAGCCTGAGGCTGCGGGGGCTGGCCGCGCTGAGCTGGGCCCTGGGGTTGTCGCTGCGATCGGCGAGCCACCTGCTGGCGGCGATGGGCCGCGAACTTTCGAGGATGAGCGTGTGGCGCGACGTGCAGGAGTCTGGGTCTGGGGCGCTGAGCGGCTGGCTGAGCAGGGCGCGCGGCCAGGTGAGGCTGATGGGCGCCGACGAGACTGTTGTCAAACTGAAGGGCGAGAAGACGGTGGTCGGGTTCGTCACAGACGCAGAGAGTGGCCGGCTTGTGGGGATGGACGTGTTGGTTGAGCGTGACGGCGAGGGCTTCGTGAGGTGGCTTGAGGGATACGTGGGCAAGTTCGGAGTGGAGGCTATGGTCACAGACGACCTGAGCACCTACAAGCCTGTGGTGGAGCGGCTGGGAGTGGACCACCAGGTATGCGTCGCGCACGTGCGCAAGAACGTGAAGAACCGTCTCGGCGAGATAGAGGGAGAGGAATGGGACTACTACAAGGAGAGGATATGGTGGCTGCTGACCGAGTTGCCGCAGTGGGGTGGTCGAGAGTTGCTTGAGATGGAGCGTTGGGTGAGGAGGAATGCGAAGCTGAGGCGGCTGGTGGTGGAGTTGTGTCAGAAGTGGAGGAGCCTGTTATGCCACCGGCGAGCGCCGGGTATGCCGCAGACCAACAACTGTACCGAGAGGGCGATAGGCAGAAGCAAGATAAGATACAAGACCATCAGAGGGTACAAGAGCATGAAGGGGATGATGAACGGATTGGGACTGACGCAGTGGGTATGGAGTGGAGAGGAAGGCCTTGACCTCGGCGAGTTGATGGCGGCCTAGAACACGGAGTTCTTTCAGGGGGACTGCGTGCCTTCGGACTCCGTCCACATCTCCCCACCGCCTACGGGACGGTTACGCCATACCTGGTGTCGTGCGAAGTAACCATGATGACGTCTGTGGCGGGGAACGGCTCGCCCATGAAGGCTTCGATCACCCGCGCCACGTCTTCGATATGCAGCAGAGGATTTTCACCCTCACGGAAGGAAAGGGGATCGAACGCCCATAGGCGAACTTCGCCTGCGAGTGGCAAGGATATGGTCCTGGATATAGCATCGTAGGACTCGATGAGGGCGTCGTAGAGCAGACGTGAGGAGGCGCGAACGGAGCCCAGGGTTGAGAACAGCACCTGTTCTTCTTTGTTGAGGCCGTCGGCATACCATGGAGACTGGTCCAGTCCATCCAGCACGCCAAACTCAGTGAGTTTGCGTATGGACCTGATAGTGCCTGTCCCGACTCGGGACAATTCCCCGGCCACCGATGGCAACCCGACCACGGTCCGAGCGAGTTCCACGTCGCTCTCTGAGAGCCAGGCTAGCTCTGAGATCGTCCATACGTCGATTTCGGACACTGTGTCGGCCAACCACGGCAGATTCGACACGGACCAGGCCAGCGGCACGTCCCTTTCGGCAAGCACGCGCAATTGGGAGACCACCCACATTTCATGACCGGACACCAATTCGTCCGCCAGCCACGGTAGTTCCGTTACCCTACGCGCCAGCGCCACGTCCTGGTCGGATATCACGCGCAGACCGTACACGACCGCCACTTCATGGTCGGACACTACTTCGTTCGCCAGCCAGGACAATTCGGATACGGTGCGTGCGAACAGTGGGTCCTTCGCTGCCAACCCGGTGAAGTCGGCCAGCACCCGCTGTTCGGACTCGGAAACTCCGTCAGCCAGCCAGGGCAATTTCGCCACGTTTCGCGCCACCGCCTGGTCTTGTTCGGATAGCGTCTGTAGTTCGGAGAGCAGGAACCACTCTCCTTCGTTCACTCCGTCAGCCAGCCACATCATTCCCACTACGATTCGCGCGAGCTCCACGTCCTTCTCGGCGAGCCAGGGCAGTTCGGAGACAGCCCACCTCTCTTCTACCGTCACTCCGTCAGCCAGCCACGGATACTCCGCTACAGCCCTGGCGAGCGCGAGGTCCTTCTCGACAAGGCCGTGCAGATCGAAGACCACCCATCTCTCATACTCGGACACCGCGTCTGCAAGCCACGGCAATCCCACGAGGGTGTGCGCCAGCGCCGGGTCCCTGGCGGATATCCTCCTCAAATCGGAAAGCGTATTCATCGCATCCTCGGACGGCCCAGTAGTCAGCCACGGCAGTTGCACTACGGCGCGTGCGAGCGCCAGGTCATAGCCTGCGATTTCTCGCAGTTCGTATAGCGCGACCGACTCGTCGTCCATCAGTCCATCGGCAATCCACGGGGTCTCCACCACCGCTTGGGCCAACGCCAAGTCCGCGTCCGAGGCCAGGTCCACGATGGCCTCGGCGAGTTCGGGATCGCTCGACGCAAGCGAAATGACGTGCTCGATCGCGTCCACCTCGTCCGTGGATACACTGTCTGCCAGTGACGGCAGGCCCGCCACTATGCGGCCGAGCACAAGGTCGAGCTCCGTAAGCTTGCGCAGTGCCGAGAGCGCACCCGACTCCGCCTCGGATACACCGTCCGACATCCACGCCGCTTCGGCCATGGTACGGGCAAGATGTAGGTCGAGCTCCATAAGCGCGACCAGTGCCGAGAGCGCGTCCGACTCCGCCTCGGACACGCCGTCCGACATCCACGCCGCTCCTGCAAAGCGCTGGGCGATAATCGGGTCACGTTTCATAAACTCGCCCAGAGCCGCGAGCGCCTCAATCTCATGCGTGGACAGGTCATCGGCCAGCCATAACAGCGTGGCGAGATTCCGGGCTAGCGCAATGTTGCGCGTTGCGAGCTCGCCCAGCATAACCAGCACCGCCTCCTTGCTTTCCGACAAGTCGTCAGCCAACCATGGCAGCCCCACCACGTACAGGGCGAGCGACAGGTCGCCCTCGGCTAGCGAGACCAGCGACGCCATTGGCCCGTCGTCATCGTGAAGTGCTGCGTCCCCCGTGCTCCACGGCAACGACACCACCACCTCGGCAAGCTCTTCGTCATATTCACTCAGCGATGCCAGATGGCCAACCTCCACTCTCCGGGATGCGACCGCCACCCACGAGAGACTTTCCAAAGGCAGGTTGGCCGCGATGCGGGAGAGTGCGGGGTGTCGCTCGGCGAGCATACCGAATGAGGAGAGCACGCCCCGCTCGTACCGGGTCAGGCCATCGGAAAGCCACGGCTGTTGGGCCATCTGCCCGCCAAGCTCCGTGTCCAGCAGCCAGATGGCGACCAGCGCCTCCGCGGCCTCGGCGTGGGTGTCGTCCGGCGGGTCTTGGAGCCAGGGGAGGGACTGGGACAGGCTGAGGGTGGCGACCTCTTCAGCGGTGGGCGTGGGTTCCGGCGTAGGTGTCGCGGTAGGCTGTGGTGCCGGCGTGGGCGTGGGTGCGGGCGTGGGCGTTGCGGTAGGTTCCGGCGTGGAGGTCGGCTCAGGCGTGGCCGTGGCTGTGGGTTCCGACGTTGGCGAGGGTTTGGGTGTGGGGGTAGACGTCGGTTGCGGCGTGGGAGCGGCGGCAACCACGGCGTCGGCGGTCGGTGTGTCGGGGACGGGCTGCGCGGCCGGCTCACCGCAGGCAGACACCAGCAGGGCGGCGGCAGCGGCGCAGACAAGGGAGGCGACTCGTATGTACGTCTTCAGATAGCGCATGTCAGGTATCTTAGCATATGCATATCATATGCTATTCACGCTCAAAAGGTGTTAACGGTGTATGACCACCCCAGTGGATGTCCGCGGTCTGAAAGGCGCCGGTGGGCCGGTGTACTTGAGTGGCCGGGGTCCCAGCGCCGCGAGGCTAGAATGTGTTGCGGAAGCGGTAGAGCGTCATTTCGGGCTCGATGGGCGCGACGGGCATGTACTCCGGCTCTTCCTCGACCTTGGCGACGATGAACCAGGGGCCGTCCTCTTCGAGCGCCTGCATCAGCACCGTCTGCAGTTCCTCCTCCTCGCGCACCGTCGCCGTCTTCGCGATGTTACAGCCGCGGGCTACCTGCTCCAGGTCGGTGCCGTAGGCGGTGTGGCTGAGTTGGTTGCCCGTCTGGGCCCACTGCTCGTTGTCCCACACCACCACCACCAGGTTGCGGGGCTGCTCGCGGCCTATGGTGGCAATGGCGCCCATGTTCATTAGCAGCGAGCCGTCGCCGTCGAGCGAGATCACCTTTTCGCCGGTCGACAGCGCCATGCCCAAAGCAATGGAGGAGCACAGTCCCATCGAGCCGTAGGTGTAAAAATTGCGGTCGCGGTGCCCGGCGTGCCACAGCTCGTCGGTGGTCGGGCCCAGGTTAGCCACGATCGGCAGGTCGCCGACCAGGTCCAGCATCATGCGGGTTGCGGAGTATCTATGCAAGCTTGCCTCCGTGGAGCATCGGTGTCATGCACAGCGCGAGCGGCTGGCGCGAGGCGTAGCACAGCGTCAGCGCGCCGGATACTCGCTGGCCCAGCCTGTCGTCGCTGTCGAGGGTATAGTACGGAATGCCCAGGGTGTCGAGAATGGGCCGGGTGGTGCGGCCCATGGCCACCTGCGCGATGTTGAACTCGCCCACCTCGCCTCGCAGGTTGATGAACATCGGTATGGGCAGGCGGCACGGGATGCACAGGCTCGCGATGGCGTTGATGCAGTTGCCGAAGCCGCTGGACTGCATGAACACGGCGGCGTTCCGTCCCACGGCGTACGCGCCCGACGCTATGCCGATGGCCTCCTCCTCGCGTGTGGCCGAGACCACGTGAAAGTAGTCGTCCTCTTCCAGCAGCCGCGTCACCTGGTGGATGCTGATGTCCGGCACGTAGGCCACCAGGGACACCTCGGCATCCTTCAGAGACTGCACAATAGTCTCAGCCCAGTTCATGGAAACACCTCTTAATGGGTTCAGGCTTAATCGCGCGTTGCCAGCGTGCCGTTCAGAAGTTCGTAGCGCTCATCATCGGGTGTACACTGATAGTCGGTGTAATCAGAACGGGCTTGATCTTCGGGTAAGACGATCTTCGATCTCCACAGCGTCTGCGGGCCGCCAACGACTATGCACAGCCCTCCCAAAGTAGGCGAAGTCAGCGCCCGGCCAGGTCCGAACCTCCCGGCAAGCTCGTATTCCCTGTTGCCCAGCAGCCACACGTCTACCTCCGGGATGTCCGCGTCTACCTGCCAGTACTCCTTGACGCCATGCCGTGCGTAGATTCCGCGCCTGTTCGAACTGTCCAGCTTGTCTACGGATGGCGTGAAAACCTCGACTATCAGGTCGGGAGCGCCGTAAACGACGCCCTCCTCGACAGTGCTCTCCCGCTCTTTGGCGACGAATACTATGTCCGGGCGGGTAACGTTCGTTTCCGAGAGCTTCACTCTTGTCGGCGTGGCCAGCACACTGCCGAGGTCGAACTTGATTGCGAATACGTGCATAAACGTCCGCAGGGGTGCGGCAACGTGATGGCGCTCTACCGTCCGCAGCCGAGCGCGCGAGGGCTTCCCATCCAGAAGTTCGTAGCGCTCGTCTTCCGAGGTGATTGGATCGTCGCTATGCGTTCGCGCCGTACCGTGCTGTCGCTCTACCATTTTCACTCCCCGCAAATCGCAGGCCTCACGCTGCCCTGGCGGACCTTACAACGCCCCGAAAATCTCGGCCAGGTTGAGCCTGAACCCATGCAGCGTCGGCGAAATCAGCGTGTCCTCCGGCCCGTAGTTTCCGCTAATCCCAAATTCGCCGACGCTGAGCAGCAGCACCTCGATACTCCTGGCGTCCGGGTCCACCAGCCAGAACTCACTCACGCCGTGGCGGGCGTACAGTTCGCGCTTGTAGCCCCTGTCCCGGCTCTCGGTGGACGGCGACAGGATTTCGATTACTAGGTCGGGCGCGCCCTGCACGTTGGCCTCTGTCAAGATGTGATCCCGCTCGGCCGAGATGAAGAGGATGTCCGGTTGAACAACTTCCTTTTCGTTGCCGCTCCAAAACTCGACGTCAGTCGGGGCTACATAGACCCTTCCGAGCGCGTGCTGCTTTAGGAAAATATGGAGCAACGCAGCAAGCTCAATCACGAGCGTCTGGTGCGTCATGTTTGGTGCCGGAACCATCACCAACTCCCCGTCCAGGAGCTCGTAGCGTTCGCCCTCCGGCGTATTGAGGTAGTCCTCATAGGTGTGTCTGGTCCTTTGCCCTCGCGTAGTCATTTCCACCCCCCTCGATAGACCGCCCTGCCTAAATCCCCATCACGTTGTAGCCGGTGTCCACGTGGACGACCTCGCCCGTGACGCCGCTCGACAGGTCGCTGCACAGGTAGAGCGCGGTCTTGGCGACTTCGTCCACGGTGATGTTGCGGCGCATGGGCGAGCGCTCGGCGTGTACGCGCTTCATGTCGCGGTAGTGCCGGATCACCCTGGACGACAGGGTGTCCAGCGGGCCGGCGGAGATGGCGTTTACCCTGATGTCGTCGGCGCCGAGGTCCGCGGCCAGCAGCCTTACCTCGTTCTCCAGCGCGGCCTTGGCGGTGCCCATCACGTTGTAGCCGGGGAAGGCGCGCTCCGCGGCCTGGAAGGTGAGCGTCACTATGCTGCCGCCGCCGGTCATCAGCGGGGTGCCGTAGCGGGCTATGGCCACCAGGGAATAGGCGCTGATGTCGAGCGCTATGCGGAAGCCCTCGCGTCCGGTGTCGACGAAGCGGCCGCCCAGGTCCTCGCGATTGGCGTAGGCGATGCTGTGGACGATGACGTCCAGCCCGCCGAGCGCCTCGCCCGCGCGGTCGAACGCCGCCTCCACGTTGGCGTCCTCGCTCACGTCGCACTCGATCAGCGGCGCGTCGTCCTGCCAGGGGTCGACGAGGCGCTCGATTCCGGCCCGGACACGCTCGTTCTGGTAGGCGAGGGCGATGGTAGCCCCGGCCTCGTGCAGAATGGACGCGATGGCCCACGCTATGCTGCGCTGGTTGGCCACGCCGAACACGATGGCCCTCTTGCCCGCCAGGTCTATGGGATACATGCGCTCCTCCGATATGGTGTCCGGACGAATTCTAGGCGACGCCCCCGGCGCCCCGCAAGAGGCCTACAGCACAGGCCGGAGGACTGTGGGCGCGGCTTGCCAGCCGTCTCTCGGCGTGGCGTCTCCCCAGGCCTCCTACGCCGGCAGCCACCTGCGGCGTCCATCCCTGCGCGCGAGCCGCCCGAAGCCGGGCGCCGGATAGTGCCCTGCTATCAGCAGGCCGCCGTCGCTCTCCACCCGGTCCATAAGGACGTGGCGCGACCGCGTGGACAGCTTAGGGTCTCGGTCGGCGCGGGGGCACCAGTCCGTCTCGTGCGCCTGCAGCGGCAAGTGCGTCGCGTCGCCCGCGATGACGGCCGTCTCCCCCGCGGACGATATCCGCAGCGACGTGTGCCCCGGGGTGTGGCCCGGCGTGGGCAGGGTGACCACCTCGGACGTGAGCGCGACCTCGCCCTCGAACAGCTCCAGCACGCCCAGCGCCTCCAGCGGCAGCACCTGGGTCTGCAGGTAGGGCGCGCCGTTCATCCGCGCCATGCGGGCGAATGCGCGCCAGTCCGCCGCCGCCACTTGGTAGCGCGCATTCGGAAACGCCGGCGCGGGGCCGTCTTCGGCGGTCGCCATGTTCCAGCCCACGTGGTCCACGTGCAGGTGCGTCATGAGCACGACGTCGACGTCCGCGGCGGACACTCCCAAATCGGCCAGGGCCTGGGGCAGCAGGCCGGAGTGGGCGTCGTCGAAGCCGGAAGCGTCTTCGCCGATTCCGGTGTCAACGAGTATCACCCGACCCTCGGAGCGCACCAGGAACGAGCCCACGTTCAGTTCCAGCTTGCCCTCGGCGGTAAGCTCGCCGCGGTACTCCTCCCATCGCTCTGCCGGCACCGAGGGGAAGAAGCCGCCGGGCGCGAACCTGATGTAGCCGTCGGAGAGCGCCGTAATCTCAACGTTGCCGACGCTTATGGTGTGTGTGGTCATCGATCACCTCTTCCAGGGGTCACCCGTGGTAGCGGGGCGCCACCTCCCGGCCCAGCAGCTCGAGCTGCTCCATCATCTTCTCGGGCGGACAGGCGGGCCGCGCGACGAACTTGGTCGCTCCGCCCTCGACGTAGCGATCGATGAGATCGGCGACGTCGTCCGCGGCGCCGAAGGCGGAAAATGCCTCGTAGTCTACGTCCGTGCGCCGGCGGAGCATGTACGGCTCGGCCTGCCTGCGCGCTTCCTCGTGGCTGTCGGCAATGCTGAAGCTGAACAGCGCGCCGTAGTGGTCGTCCTCGATGTCGTTGCCGTACTCCACGGCCCAGGACTTGATCTTGCTCACCCCGTCGCACACCTCCTCGGGCGTGGCCTGCGACACCAGCCAGCCGTCCCCGACCCGCGCCGTTCGGCGCAGCGCGGCCTCCGTGCGTCCGCCGATCCACACCGGCGGCAGATCCGCCTGGACGGGCTTGGGGTGAACGGTCACGTCGTTCAGCGTGTAGTAGCGCCCGTGGAATGTGACGCTGTCCTGCGACCACAGCAGTCGCATTATCTGAATGGCCTCTTCGGTGCGGCCCACGCGCTGGGAGCGGCGCGAGCCGCACGCCTCGTACTCGCGCTCCTCCTCGGTCCCCAGGCCCACCGCGGGCAGCGAGCGGCCTCCGGACAGAAAGTCCAGGGTGGCCACCTCCTTGGCGAGCACCGTCGGGTTGCGCAGGGGAAGAGCCAGCACGCTGGTGCCGAACTTCAGCTTTTGCGTGCGGGCGGCGATGAACGACAGAGCTATCATGGGCTCCACGTTCATGGTCTCGGAAACTATCCTGTCGCTGAGCCAGAGCGAGTCGATGCCCAAGTCCTCACAGGCATCCACGTACTCCCACAGCAGCCCCGGGTCCTTGTGAGGGAACGGCCATCCGCCAAACCCTACGCCAATCCGTACCGACATGCTTCCCTCCTGTCAAGACTATCCACGAAGGACACCAAGGATACTAAGAAATCGTCTCAGTACCCCTTGTGAGTTCTTCCGTGCCATTCGTGTCCTTCGTGCTCTTCGTGGATAGTCTACCAGTTGATAGACCGCTTCCACTCCAGCCTTCCTTCGCTTCCGAAGTTGATGAGCACTCCCACGCTGTGGCCTGTCGCCTTCAGATAGTTGAGAACTTGGGCGTGTTCTCTTCCAGAGAGGCGACCAAGCGCTTTGATTTCAACGATTGCCTCGTTGTAACAGAGAAAGTCCGCAAAGTACATCTTGTTCAGCGTGTGCCCTTTGTATTTGATCCTGAGCCGCTTCTGGGCATCGAACGGAATCGACCTGCTACTCAGTTCCAGGTCCATCGATTCCTGATAGACCTCCTCGAGAAAGCCTGGCCCAAGCTCGCGATGCACCTCGATTGCAGCCCCCACGATGGTATAGACCTCGTCCCTCAGCAGCAAATCCGCCATTCTGACCTTCTCTTTGTCTTTACCAATCTTAGCGTCATTCGTGTCCTTCGTGGACAATCCCCCTACGCCTCCACCACTATGCCGAAGCTCTCGAACAGCAGCTCGCGCGCCTGCGCCGCCGACACTATCGCGCCCCTCATGCTGGCTGTGGCAAGGGCAGCGTTGGATACGTGCGCCCCTCGCAGGTCGCAGCGGTCGAACCGCGTCTCGGCGCTCACGTCCACGCTCGCCAGGTGGCACCCGTCGAACTGTGTTCCGCTGAGATCGCAGCCCGTCAGGTCCGCCTCGGTGAAGTTGACGCCCTCCAGCCTGCCCCCGCCAATGCGTTTGTACCGCAGAGAGGCCATGCTGAAGTCGGCACGCTGCATGGTGACACCGTCCAGGTTCGTGTCGGACAGGTCCACCGCGCGTAGCCGCGATCCGGTGAGGTCAGCGCCGAACAGGTTCGCGCCCTCGAACCGGCACGCCGAAAAGTCGCAGTCGAGCAGTTTCGAAATGTTCAACTTCGCGCCGCGAAAGCTCGCCCCCTGGCACACGCAGTTCTCCAACACCGCCTCGTGCGCGTCGACGCCGTCGAAGCGCGCGCCCTCCAGGTCGCAGCCGGACATCCGGAGCCGTTCGCAGACCAGGTCGCGAAAGTCGGTGCGTCGTAGCGAGCAGTCCCGCAGATCGAGGTCCGTGACGTCCAACTCCCACAGCTCCGCATCGTCGAAGTTGCAGCGGCTGAAGACGGTGCCCTCGCGCAGCAGCGCGTAGAACTCGTCGGCGTCCGCCACGGTCAGGCCATGGTGAACGGCCATCCCCTCGCCCCCTAGGCCGATGCACCCAGAAGCCGGTCGCCCAGTTCCGAGAAGTCGTCCACTACCAGGTCCGGAAGGTAGGGCGTCTCCTCGAAAGGCAGGGCGTAGCGGTTCACGAACGCGCCCCGGTAGCCGCTGGCGCGCGCGCCCATGATGTCGAAGGAGTGGGCGGCGACCATCATAATCCGGTTAGGCTCGGACTCCAGGATAAGCGCCGCCGCGCGGTACACTCCCGGATGAGGCTTGAAGGCCCCGCCCTCCTGCACCGAGATTATGGCGTCGAAGTCGAACCTTATGCGGTTCCTGGCCAAATGCTCCAAAAAGTCCGGCTCGCCGTTGGACAGCGCCACCAGCCGGTAGCGTCCGCTGCGGCGCAGGCGTCCGAGGCCCCGCACGGCGTCGCCGAACGGCGCCAGCTCCTGGTAGCAGCGCATGAACTCCGCCACCTCGGAATCGGTGTACGTCACTCTGTTGTCGCGCAGGCAGTAGACGAAGGCGCGGCGGCACGACTCCAGGTAGCCGCAGTGCCCCACCATCAGCAGGGCGTCCTGGTACTGGTCCACCCGCTGCCGCGCGCGCCACTGCGCCCATAGCGTCTCGGCGTCGACGTCGGTGTCGCGGCCTTCCAGGAAGGCGCGGATTGGAGGCACCAGGCTGCCGGTCAGGTCCAGCACGGTGCCGAAGATGTCGAACGCCAGGGTGTCTACGTCGTCAACCGGGTTTCTGGTCATCACGAAGTCCCTTACGAAGCCGAGTCCGGCAGCCACCCCCAGGGGTGCGGCCCCCAGTCGGCGGCGAACACCTCTCCGCCTTTGACCGTGAGCACCGGCACAAGCGCCTTGTCCCCTCTCAGGGTGTCGCCCTCGGTGTCGTGGAAGAGCCAGTCGCCGGTCGCCTCCTCCAGCACGCTGATATCTGCCGCGCGGCCCGGCGCGAGGCTGCCGAGCGCGTCGTCCATGCCGATGGCCCGCGCCGGATTGAGCGTCGCCATTCGTATGGTATCCTCCAGCGAGAATCCCAGCGCCATGAATCGCGATAGCATCTCGGTCATGCTGTGGACGGTGTTCAGCCTGCCCGGAATAGTCAGGTCGGTGCTTATGCTCAGGGGACGCACACCCTGATCGAGGGCGCGGCGGGCCACGTCGAAGCTGAAGTTCTGCCTGCCGTGGGCGGTGTCGAGGAACACGCCGCGCTCCTGGGCCTCCAGCACCTCCGGCAGCACGTGGCCGCGCTGGTCCAGTATGCGCCCTGGGTTGCCGGAAAACAGGTGCGTTATGATATCGCCCTCTTCCATCAAGGGCAGCAGGCGCTGCGTCAGCGTCGGGCCGTCGCCGGCGAACCTGTCGCCTATGTGCACCATCAGGCGCACCCCGCCGTCGCGCGCGGCCCGCTTGGCGAGGTGGAACATCTCCAGGCCCATGGTGGGCACCGCGGGGCCTACCGCCCGCAGCTTGATGCCCTGCACCAGCGGCCTGTTGGCCTGGACGACGCGCACGGTCTCCTCGAGGTCGATGTCCTCGCGGCGCGAAATCTCTGGCTGGTAGTTCAAGCCCGTGCGCGAGATGTGCACCATGCAGAAGATGCGCGTGTGGGCGTTCGGCACGACGTAGCGGGGAAAGCCGCCGAAGGTGTAGCAGCCCGCGCTGCCTGCGTCCACCAGCGTGGTGACGCCGGAGAGCACGCCGGCGAGGTCCGGGTTCAGGGCGGTCTGGTTCACGCCCTCGTAGACGTGGGTGTGCAGGTCGATCAGCCCCGGCGTCACCAGCTTGCCGGACACGTCGATCACGCGGGCGCCGCCGTCCGGGGCGATGTCCGGCGCGACCTGCGAGACGAGGCCGCCGCTGACCGCCACATCGAGTCTTGCGCGCGGCCCCCGCGATGGGTCGATAACATCGCCGCCTTTCAGTATCAGGTCAGTCACTTTCGCGGCTCCTTCCGGCGTGGTCTACGCTGTCGCGCGCTGGGGCCGATGGTATACCACGCCGCTTTGACGGCGCAACACGGGACGGCTTGCGCAGGCTGGATGAGACCGGGGACAACAGGCTCGCCACGCCGCACCGTGCCGATGCACCTGTTTCAGATTACTTCGTGCCCCAAACACCGTTGTTCCCGCGAAAACGGGAAGGCGAAATCTGTTAATTTCTGCGACATTCTGTGCGTTTCGTAGCTGCGAGTGCCGGCTGTCCTGCGCCAATCTGTCATGCAGACACGGGGCCGACGGGACACAGAAGTGGCGCCGCGTGACAGAGTAGGACAGTGGGCGCGTCGGTGGCCGGTGGCCGGTGACCAGTTTTCGACGCTCCTACGGATGCCTGGGGCCTCACCCCGTTTGGGGTCAGGGTTTCCGGGCCGCGGGGTCGGTCCCTCGCGTGGGCGAGGGTAGCACGAATGTGCGTATGCTTCAAGAGGGTGGGCGATATTGCGGGATCAGGGCGGATCAGTGGGAAGAAATAGCGCAGGCGTGGGGGTGAGGTGGGGCGCGCGTGGGGGTGGATGGGGCATGGCCGGGGACGGGTGGCGCAGAAAAGTGACGCTTTTTCGGGGCACGGAGAGCGGATGGGCCGGGTGTGGGCGAGGAGGTGCGGCCGGGGTATGCGCTGGGGCGTTCAGAGGGCACTGGCGAAGCAACATGGAGAACGCAAGGCGATGGCGGTAGGTACAGTGTTGGGCGTGGTGACAGGCTGTTCGTGAGAGGGGCGGCCATCACACGGAGGCCCCGGACCTCCTGAGTTCCCGCTTTCGCGGGAAAGACGATTTCTTGCGCACCTAGTAAACTGAGAACGCTTCCATGTTGAGCCAAGGCTTGACAACCGTGTTGACATAGCAGAACATATGTGCAACGAAGGCGTAAGATGTAGAGAGGTTGTGAGTCATGCCATCGACGATCGAATGGACTGACGAGACCTGGAACCCGGTGACCGGCTGCACCCGGGTCTCCCCCGGCTGCGACAACTGCTACATGTTCGCCATGTACCCGCGCCTGAGGGCGATGGGAGTTCGCGGGTACGAGGCCGAGCCGCAGCACGTACAGCTTATGCCGGAGCGCCTCGAAGCGCCGCTCAGCTGGAAGCGTCCCCGCCGCGTGTTCGTCAACAGCATGTCGGACGTATTCCATCCCCGCGTGCCCTTCGAGTTCGTGTACGCGATATTCGACGTGATGCGGCAGGCTGCCGACGAGCGCGGCCACGTGTTCCAGGTGCTGACGAAGCGGCCGGGCCTGGCGGTCGCGTGGTGGAACGAGTACCGGGATGAGTTCGGCAGCTCGTGGCCCGAGAACGTGTGGATGGGGACGTCGGTGGAGTCGCAGAAGTACGCCCCCCGGATAACGGTGCTCGCGCGCGTACCAGCGTCCGTCAGGTTCGTGTCCGCCGAGCCGCTGCTCGGGGCGGTCGACCTCAGTCCCTGGCTTGAGGCGGACGACGTCCAGTGGGTCATCACCGGAGGCGAGAGCGGTCCCGCCGCCCGACCGATGGACATGGAATGGGCGCGGAGCCTGCGCGACCAGTGCGAGCGCGCCGGAGTGCCGTTCTTCCTCAAGCAGCTCGGAGGTCGGCGCGGCAAACGCTCCGGCGACCAGGCCGTCATCGACGGGCGGGTGTGGACGGACGCGCCCCGCGCGGTCGCGGCGGGGGCGGCCACGGCATGACTGCGCCGCGCTTCGGCGGGCAACTGCGACACGAGTGTCGTTGTGCGTACTCGAACGCAGAGGAGGGGCAATTCGCGAACCCCGCTCGCCGCCTTTGTGATCGCGAACCCCACGCACCGCCCTTGTCATTCCGAGCGAAGCCGAGGAATCTAAAGCCCTAGCCGTCGAGACTGCCCCGCCATTTTCACTCCACAGGTTGCCAACCCTTGTAGCCGGAACGGCGAGGCGAAGTGGGAATAGAGCCATCAGATTCCTCGGCTACGCTCGGAATGACGTGATGCGTGCGCACTCCACATCACTGCCGGCAACGCGACCGTAAGCCACCCCCGCCGCCCCACCCCAAAACCATGTATAATCCCGCTGTCGCCCTCGCTCATACCCCCGGCGCCCCGCCGGCTCCGATTTGGAGGCCGCCTTGACCCTTGCCGATACCTTCCGATACCGAGACCCCGGCGTGCGCGTCTTCTCCGGCACGGACGCGCTGACGCACCTGCACGGCGAGGCCCGGCGTCTCGGCGCGCAGCGCGCGTTCGCCGTGTGCAGCCCGACTGTGGCCCGCGATACGAGCCTCGTCGACGACGTTGCCCGCACCCTCGGCGATATGTACGCGGGCGCGTACACAGGCGCGGGGCGCGAGTCCCCCATCCCGTCCGTGATCGCGGGCGTGGAGGCCGCAGATAAGGCAGGTGCCGACCTCATCGTCGCAGTCGGCGGCGGCAGCGCCGTGGTGTCCGCGCGGGCCATAACCATAATGCTGGCCGAAGAGGGCACGGTGTACGACCTGTGCACCAGGCACACGCCGGGCCAGGCGCCCGTCAGTCCCCGCCTTGTGGCGCCCAAGCTGCCCAACATACTGGTGCTGACCACGCCCACCAACGGCGCGAACCGGGGCGGCGCGGCGGTGCTCGACAGCAAGCGCCCCCACCGGCTGGAGCTGTTCGACCCGAAGGTGCGGCCCACCACGATAATACTGGACGCCGCCGCGCTGCTCACCGCGCCGCTGTCGCTGTACCTCGACACCGCCGCCACCACCTTCAACGGCGTCGTGGGCGCTCTGCAGTCGCGCAACCTCAACGCCTTCAGTCACGCCGACCTGCGCGAGGCGCTCGACCTGTCGCTCGTCTACATGCCGCGGCTGGTGGAGAGTCCGGAGGACGCCGGTCCACGGCTCAAGCTGGCGTCCGCAGCGCTGCTAGCCAACCGTGCGTCGGACGCCGCCGGACTGGGCGGGGGCGGCATGAGCACCAGCCTCGACAGACAGATCCGCTACCGCTACGAGAGCGTCGGCCAGGGAGCCGGCGGCGCGGCCTTCCTGTGCGCCACGATGCGCCGCAACCGCGGCGCGCTGCTGGCGGGCCAGGCGCGGCTGGCGGACCTGCTGGGCGCGCGCGTCGCCGGCATGTCCGACGAGGCCGCGGCCGACGCGGCGGTCGAAGCCGTCGCCGACTTCCTGTCCTCTGTCGGAATGCCCACCCGCGTCAGGGACCTCGGCGTGCCCGAAGAAGACCTGCGCTCCATCGCCGAAGACGACGCCCAGGAGCCGTCGTTCTCCTGGGGCGCTCCGAGAGCCGACGCCGCGGACGACCTTTACGCCTTTCTTAAAGAGGCGTGGTAAGGCGCGATAAGCAAGATGCCTGAGGAGTGGACTGAGCGCCCGCGGCGGCCTTAGATTCCTCGCTGCGCTCGGAATGACATGAGGACCGGAGGCCCCATGCGCAATTTCAGGCTCGCGCTGGCCCAGATAAACACCACGGTGGGCGACCTGGAGGGCAACGCGCGCAAGGCCGTCGAGTACATCGGCAGGGCGCGCGACGCGGGCGCTGACCTGGTCGCCTTGCCCGAGCTCACCGTCACCGGCTACCCGCCCGAAGACCTGGTGTTCCGCTCGCAGTTCGTCCGCGAGAACCTGGAGCGAACGCGGCAAATTGCCGCCGCCACGTCCGGCATCACGGCGGTGTTCGGTTTCGTGGACGACTCCGGCGGACTGCGCAACGCCGCGGCCATCGCCCGCGACGGCCGGCTCGACGCCGTGTACCACAAGCGGCGGCTGCCCAACTACGGCGTGTTCGACGAGGCCCGCTACTTCGTGCCCGGCGACACATGCCCCACCCACGACGTGGGGGGCGCCGCGGTGGGCGTCAACGTCTGCGAGGACATCTGGTTCGAGGACGCGGACGACGCCGTACCGGTCCAGACCGCCGCCGGCGCCCGGCTGTTAGTCACCATAAACGGCTCGCCCTACCACGCCGAAAAGCTGCGGCAGCGCGAGAGCCTGGTGTCGGGCCTGGCGTCGCGCTACGGCGTTCACGCGGCCTACGTGAACCTCGTGGGCGGACAGGACGAGCTGGTGTTCGACGGCGCGAGCCTGGTGTTCGGGCCGGACGGCCACGCCATCGCGCGGGGCGCGCAGTTCGAGGAGGACCTCCTCGTCGCGGACCTCGCCTTGGGCGCAAATCGGACGCCGGGCACGCCCGGCCCTGAGCTGCCCCCCATACCCGCTGGCGAACGCTCGCGCTACGAAGGCGATGGCGAGGTGTACGCGGCGCTGGTGCTGGGCACCCGCGACTACGTGCGCAAGTGCGGGTTCAGCAAGGCGCTCGTCGCGCTGTCCGGCGGCATCGACTCCAGCCTCGTCGCGACCGTGGCCGTGGACGCCCTGGGCCGCGATAACGTCGTCTGTGTGGCCATGCCGTCGCGATTCTCGTCCGAGGGAAGCCTGCTCGACGCGCAGGCGCTCGCCAGCAATCTGGGCATCGAGCTGTGGGAGCTGCCCATCGAGCCGCCCTTCCAGGCGTTCCTGGACACCCTCGCGCCGCGGTTCCAGGACACGCCCTGGGGAGTCGCGGAGGAAAACATCCAGTCCCGCATACGCGGCAACCTGATTATGGCGCTCTCCAACAAGTTCAA
This sequence comes from Dehalococcoidia bacterium, assembly GCA_965217705.1. Taxonomy (GTDB): domain Bacteria; phylum Chloroflexota; class Dehalococcoidia; order Lucifugimonadales; family CATOSD01; genus CATOSD01. Next base: position 2,130,115 of record CBDCJA010000002.1, read on the forward strand.
CTGGCTGGTGCTGACCACCGGCAACAAGAGCGAGATGGCCACCGGCTACGCCACCATCTACGGCGACATGGCCGGCGGGTTCGCCGTGATAAAGGACGTGCCCAAGGTGCTGGTGTACAGGCTGTGCGAGTATCGCAACACCCTGGCCGATGGCGAGGTCATCCCCCGCAGCGTCATCGAGAAGCCGCCGAGCGCGGAGCTGCGCCCCGACCAGAAGGACGCCGACAGCCTGCCGCCCTACGAGGTGCTGGACCCGATTCTGAAGGCCTACGTGGAGGACGACCGCAGCTACGCCGACATCCTGGAGATGGGCTACGCGGAGGCCGACGTCCAGCGGGCCATCACACTGGCGGACCGCAACGAGTACAAGCGCCGGCAGGCCCCGCCCGGCATCAAGATAACGCCGCGAAACTTCGGCCGCGACCGCCGAATGCCGATAGCAAACAGGTACAGGCCATTCTGACGAGGACTTACAACTGGCCCGCAGAAGATTTGAACTGAATCGGCCAACAGTGGTAAACTGCCGCGAAGAACATCTGTACTAAGAGAGCCTAAGTGGCCCTACCCGAGCATACAACGACCTTCAGAGACCCGGTGCATGGCTACATCGGCGTGTTCGACTGGGAAAGAGAAGTCATAGACACCGCTGCTTTCCAGCGTCTGCACTGGGTCTTTCCTCATACATCTACCACGGTGCCGAACACACTCGATTTGGCCACTCCCTCGGGGTGATGCATCTTGCAGGGAGATTCGCTCATAAGCTGCTCCGACATCCCAATCACAGGGAGATGCTAAAGGAACGCCAGAAATGGTCTGAAGGCGAATTCGACGAAAGAGTCGACCAGGTAATCATCGAGGCCCGGCTGGCTGGGCTCTTGCACGACGTTGGTCACGCCCCCTTCTCCCACACAGGTGAAGACGAGCTTTTTCCAGAGGACAAGAGGCACTTGCACTACAGCGTTGACACGGTGCTTTCACCGGATTGCGGAATTGGAAACATTATAGACAGTCAATGTGGTGAGTTGGGTGTGTCCAAGGAGAGAGTTGCCAACATTCTGGACGACAAGAGAATCTATGATGTTGGTTTTGTCAAAGAACTGATCGACAGCGTGTGGGATGTCGACAAGATGGACTACCTGCTGCGCGATTCCCTGTATTGCGGCGTTCAGTACGGCCGGTTCGACCTCGACAGAATCTTGGATACGATCACCCTCTACGACGAAGATCCAAGTAGAACGCTCAGGCTAGGAATCGAAGAAGGTGGCCTACACTCGATAGAGGGTTTCATCCTTGCACGGTACTTCATGTTCACCCAGGTGTACTTCCACCCTGTGCGACGAGCATACGATCTGATTCTCGCTGAATTCATCAGCGAACTCTTGAAGGAGAATGGGGGAACTGGTCGCTACCCTGAACAACTCGCGCAGTACCTTGAGTGGGATGACTGGCGAATTCTCCACGCATTGAAGGAGAGGATGAACGAAGATGAAAGAAACGCGGCGTGGCGGCTCGTGACCAGACAGCACCCCAAGCCTGTGTACGAGACAAGCGATCACGCCGACCCGGGTATCCTGAACTCGGCGATTTTGCGCCTGCCCGGCGAGCTGGAGCAACGATATCCCGAAATGAGGATATGGACAGACAGAGCTTCCGACCATCCAGAGCGATTCAGAACAGGGAGCCATGATTGGCTTGTCAAGCAGGGCAATCGTTGGCTATCTCTCGCGAGTCTCCCAAAAGCATTGTCTGGCCTGCAGGAGATCGACAACTTCAGACTGTATGCCGATGTCCGCGGCAACCAGCAGTTGGAGGAGGAGATTCGGTACTTTTGTCGCGTGCAAATGGCCTGAATTGCAAGAGGGGAAAAGGCATGAACAAATTCGACATGGACGTGAGAAGGTTGGCTTTCATTCAAATGATAGTCGACCATCTTGGGGATGTTGGCAAAACTAAAGTCCAGAAGATCTCATACTTCTTCCAGGAGGCGCTTAGCATCCCGCTGAAGTACCGTTTCAGGATGCACTACTTCGGCCCGTACTCGGATGATCTGGACGACGCGCTCTCTCTCTCCAGAGCGTTGGGCTACGTCAAGATAGAACCGGATCCCAATGGATTCGGCTATCACGTCACACCCGGAGAAGTCACGGACGGCAGGTGGTTTCAGGACTACCATATGTTCGAGGACACTGGTGCGGACGTTAAGACGGTTCAGGGTGTGATAGACGTCCTAGGAAAGCTAAAGATCCACGAGCTCGAGCTCTATGCTTCCATCCATTTGATAGGCGGACCCAAAAGCGGCAGGGACAAGGATGACACTCTGGCCACGGTAGGCAAAGTGAAACCCGGCTTCACTGCTAATCAAGTGGAGAGGGCATTTCAAGGACTTCAAGAGGCCGAACTCATCTGAACGGGAATGAACTAAGTCCTCGCCTTGTGTGTCGGCAGCAATTCAGCGGCGGAGACAAACCCATGACCCGCATAACCCCCCAAGACCGCTTCCGCGGCTGCCTGCTGGGGCTGGCAACTGGCGACGCCCTGGGCACGACGCTTGAGTTCAGGCGCCACGGCACCTTCCGTCCCATCGAGGACATGACCGGCGGCGGCCCGTTCGGGCTGCGCCCCGGCCAGTGGACCGACGACACGTCGATGGCGCTGTGCCTGGCCGCGAGCCTCATCGAATCCGCCCGATTCGACCCGCTCGACCAGATGCGCCGATACGTGCGGTGGCGGGACGAGGGCTACATGTCCTCGACGGGACTCTGCTTCGACATCGGAAACACCGTCTCGGACGCGCTCAGACGCTTCGACGCCACGTCCGACCCCTACGCCGGCTCGACCGAACCGTGGGCGGCGGGCAACGGCTCCCTCATGCGTCTAGCACCAGTGCCCATGTTCTTCGCCGCCGACGCCACGGAGGCGGTGGCGCGGTGCGCCGACAGCTCCCGCACCACCCACGCGACGGAAGAAGCCGTGGACTCATGCCGCTACTTCGGCGGCCTTCTGGTCGGCGCTCTGAACGGCGTGGACAAAGCGACCCTGCTTTCCAACGGCTACTCCCCGGTCGAGGGCCTCTGGCAGAGAAGCGAGCCGGCGGGAGGGATCGCGGCCGTGGCCTACGGATCGTTCAAGGTGCTGCAACCGCCGGACATTGAGGGGTCGGGATACGTCGTCAAGTCGCTCGAGGCTGCGCTGTGGGCCTTCCACTACTCCCGCGACTTCCGCGAAGGGGCGCTCTTGGCCGCCAACCTCGGCGACGACGCCGACACCACCGCCGCGATCTACGGCCAGATCGCCGGCGCCCACTACGGCGCGTCCGGCATCCCCGCCGAGTGGCGAGCCATTCTCAGCATGGCCGACGACATAGCGCAGATGGCCGACAGCCTGCACGCGGCCGCGATGCGCTAGCTGGGAGAGACGCGAGACCGCCGCGAAAGGACGCACAAGAATGCAACTCATCCCACTTGGCAACACCGGCGAACAAGTACCCGTGGTGGGACTCGGTACCTGGCAGTACACCGGCGGCCCCGAACCGCTGCGACGCGGCGTCGAGCTGGGCGCTTTCCTCATCGACACGGCCGAGATGTACCACACCGAGGAGGCCGTGGGCCGCGCCGTGGAGGGAATACGCGAGCAGGTGTTCATCGCCACCAAGGTTCTCGGCAGCACGCTGCGCTACGACCAGGTGCTGACGGCGGCGGACCGCAGCCTCAAACGCCTGAACGTCGACTGCATCGACCTGTACCAGGTGCACTGGCCCGACCCGAAGGTCCCCATCGCCGAGACGATGGGCGCGATGGAGCGCCTCGTCGACGAGGGCAAGGTGCGCTACGTGGGCGTCAGCAATTTTTTCGTCGACGAGATGAAGGAAGCGCAGGCGGCTATCAAGCATCCGATTGTGTCCAACCAGGTGCTCTACAGCCTGACGGACCGCGAGATCGAGCGCGAGCTGTTGCCCTACTGCCAGCGCAACGACGTCACTATCATGGCTTACTCGCCGCTCGCCGAGGGCGCGCTCGCCCGTCCGCCTCGCGCAGACGACGACGCGTCGCTGTACGTGCTGCGAGACGTGGCCGAGGAGGCGGGCCAGACCATGGCGCAGGTCGCGCTGAACTGGTGCATCGCCCACGACAACGTGATGGTGATACCCAAGTCCGACAGCCTAGCCCGCACCGAGGAAAACTGCGCCGCCGCCGGATGGCACCTCACGCCGGAGCAGATGCGCCGCCTGGACACGGCGTTCGCCGCGTAGACACGTGCCGCCTTCGTGCCGGACCGCCCGCCGGCGTTGCGCCATACCTCCGCATCTTCTATCGTGTAAGGTGAATAGCCTTCGAGGAGCGGACGATGATACAGATAACGGTAGAGCTTGACCAAGATGTCTATGCGGCGGCCCATCGCCGCGCCAAGAAGTTGGGCACCTCGTTAGAGGGTCTGGTAAGAGGATACCTTAGGAGCGTAGCTGAAGGCGAAGTGCGTGAATCGCGCATTGAGGAAGTCGAACGGCGCAGCGACAGGTCTGATGAATGGGACAAGATGGTCGCGGAGTCCACCACCGCGCTTCGACCGAGGGATTTGGACGAAGTAATCGCTGACTTCGAGAGGCGAGGCGTCGGTTTGGATATGTCTGACAACCTGACTCGCGAAGAGTTGTACGAGCGATAAACGGCTCAATGCGCTTTGTTGATACCAACGTCCTTCTCTACGCTGTCAGCAGCCTCCCCGAAGAGTCTGACAAACGACGGCGATCTCTTGAGTTGTTGCGAGAAAGTAACTTGGCGTTTTCGGTGCAGGTGGTAGGGGAGTTCTACAGTCAGGCGACGCGGGCGACACGCCCGGGGCGGCTCACCCACGACCAAGCGTTGGCCTTCGTGGGCACACTCCTGAAACATGAGATTCATCCAATCACCTTTGACATTTTTCGCGACGCTGCCGACCTCTGCGACCGGTACAAGTTGCAGTACTGGGACGCGCTCATTCTCGCGACTGCACGCAAACACGGCTGCAAAGCGGTGTACTCGGAAGACATGAGCGCTCAGCAGGACTACGCCGGCCTGCGCGTCATCAACCCGTTCCAATAGAACAAGAACCGAACTGTAACCCTTGCGAGGCAAACCATTGCAGCCGCACGTCCCCGCCATCATGACGCTGATTGCTCAGGCCCCATGGCGCGAGGCCGTCACATACCGCGACTCGTGGCCACACGAGTACGTCGTGATCAAGAAAGATGCCCAGCACAACCTTCTGGCCGCGTTTTGCGAACGGATTGCGCGCGGAGAGGGCGTCGAGTGCTGGTTCTTCGGCTGGAAACGTAGGTACCTCTTTCTAGGCGGGCACAAGTACTGGACGATGACGGAATGCCCCGACATCGACCTGGACGCCGACGACTACGTGCTGAACCGCGCGCTACTGTACCGTGACCGGCGCGACTTCGAGATACGCGAGGGGGACACCGGCGCCAGGTGAGGAGAATGCACCATGACCGCGCATAAGGAAGAAGCCGAACTGCTGGCTGTCCGCACTTTGTGGAAACATGAAGCACTTGAATTCACGCCGTGGCTTGCCTGCCATCTGGATCAGTTGGGCGATGCGATCGGCATGAGTCTGGAACTTGTCCAAGAGGAAAAGCAAATCGATTCGCTGTACCTCGACATCCTGGCGAAGGACGCCGAAACGGGCGCTCTGGTGGCCATCGAAAACCAGTTAGAGTGGAGCGACATCGACCATTTAGGCAGGCTGCTCATCTACGCCGCGGGGTCCGATGCCAGAGTGGCGATTTGGGTCGCGCCCGATTTCTATGGCCATCACGCAAGGGTTCTACACTGGCTGAACGAGTGGACGCGCGAGGATGTAAGGTTCTACTGCGTCAAGGTCGAGCTCGTAAAAAGGGAAGATGGGTCAGAACCAAAGCCCCGCTTCCGCAAGGTGCTGTACCCTGGCGGCTGGGACGAGGACGCAACCCCACTGCCACCAACGCTGTCGCCGGAGGCACAGAAGTACGAAGACTTCTTCCAGCCCCTCATCGCGGAGATGCTGCGGTCGAACTTCGCCTACAAGGCCGTCCAACGCTTCGATCACACCGACCGGTCCTTTCCCTCCCGCATCGACCCTCGTGTGAGGTATATCGTTTCCCTCGAGGGCCGCAACGACGCCTGGGTAACCTTTCATATCTGGATGGCTTCCAAAGAGGAGGCCAACCGCATATTCAACAAGCTGTACGCCGACCACAAGGCCATCGAATCGTCCATCGACGCCGGACCTTGCCCGGACTGGCACTGGAACAGGTACAACAGCTACTTCTTCTCCAGCATAAGCGTAAGGAGAGACGGCTCCATTGACGACCCTCCTGAGAAGCTGAAGGAGATCAGGGCATGGATGCTCGACCTGCTTCCCAAGTTCCAGGAAGTCTTCGACCCGCGGGTGGAGGAGATGTTCGCGGAGCGCGAGGACTGACAAGAGAAGATACCGTTTACGGCATGGGGGCGGCGAATCCCTCGCCCCCTACTCCACCAGCGGTTGCCCCACCAGGCCCCAGTACGGGACGGCTACCAGGAACACCACTCCGATAGCCACGACGGCCATCGCCAGGGCCAGACGGAACACCGTGGCAGCCTCGATCTCCGCCCTCTCGTAGATGAACACGCTGGAACTCGAGGCGGCGGGATAGTAGACCAGCGAGTCGCCCACCACGACCACCACCATGCCCACCACCAGCGGGTTCAGCCCCAGGTCCCCGGCCGCGGCCATCGCCACCGGAATCACCAGGGCCAGGTACCCCGCTATGTTGGGCACCACCAGCCGCACCACGGCGAAGGATACGCACAATGCCAGCAGGGCGAGCAGCGGCTGCCCCGTCATCACTCCCAGACCGCCCACCAGCGTAGACGAAAACCAGGCGGCGGCTCCGCTTGTGACCAGCGCGTGGGCCAGGGACAGGGAGGTGGCGATGACGAAGAAGTTGCTCCAACCGACGTTGCTCTCGAAGTCCCGCCAGCTCAACATTCCAACGCCCGGCATCAGAATGACTGCAAGGGCGATCAGTGCTGGCACGGCCGGATGCAACCCGTGAGCGAAGTCGCTGAACCACATCAGGGCGGTCGCCATGGTGATGACGGCCATCTTGATTTCGGAAGGCTTCAGTTTCCCGGGGTCGATGTCCGCAGTGCCCTGTAAGTCCTCCAACCGGAACCCGGCGCGGTAGGCCAGGAAGACGATGACGCCTCCCACCATCAGGCAAACGTAGAATGGTACGCTCATCAACACGAACCAGCGCGTCCAGGAGAAATCGCCCAGCAGCCCCGACGCCACCACAGGGGTGACGCCTCCCGCCAGCAGAGCCGTGGACCCCAACCGGTTCAGCGAACCCATGGCCAGCATCACCGCCCGGTTGAAGGAGTGCGACCTGGGTATGTTCCAGCGCTCCATCACCCGCTCGTACACGTGCACCATGATGGCTCCCCGCGTGCTGGCCGAGGGAAGGGCGAACGTGAGGGCGGCGAAGGAAAAGAGCATCTGGACGTACAGCATCGCGGGACTGCCGCCGGCGCCGCGAATCAGGTAGATAGCCATGCGCTCGGCCAGGCCCGAACGCCGCACCGCAAGGCCCAGCGTTAGTATGCCGAGCAGGAAGTAGGCCACCGGCTGGGAAAATCCATAGAGCGCGGGGCCGATGCCGGGGACGCCTCCCAGCAGCACTAGCAGCAGCACGCCCACCAGTCCGGAGACGGCGATGGGGAATACCTCCGTGACCCAAAGGACCACGACGAGGGCCACTACCGCCAGCGCGATCTGACCGGGCCTGCCGAGGCTTTCCGGCATGGGCAGCAGCAGGAGCGCCAGGAAGACCGCCGCCGCCGCCGCCACCTTCAAGGCCGGACGCCACTTGACAACGCCCTGATACCTGAGTCTTTGCAGTTGATTGGACAACCGATATCTTCTATCGTGTTTAGTGCGGCGCCTTAGAAAAGGCCTTCCGAACGCAGACGATGCTCTCCCCGAAAGGAAAACCCTTGCTTCGCATATCCCAAAGCCACGTAGACGAGATGATCGCCCACGCGGTCGCCGACGATCCCAACGAGTGCTGCGGCATCCTAGCCGGCAGCGACGGTACAGTCGCCCGCCTGTACCGCATCACCAACACGGCGCACAGCCCCTACCGCTACCTGATGCAGCCTCAGGAACAGCTTAACGCCATGCTGGACTCCGACCGCAACGGCTGGGACGTGCTCGCCTTCTACCACTCGCACACCCACGGCGCGGCCTACCCGTCGGCCACCGACGTGCGCATGGCCCAGGAGAGCGGCTGGATCGGCGAGTACATCCTCTACGTGCTGGTGTCGCTCGAGAACAAGTCAAACCCGGCCGTGCGTTTGTTCAACATCGCCGAAGACGGCCAGATTTCAGAGGCGCCGTTCGAAATCGTCCACGAATACTGACCACTGATCACTGACCACTCGCCACTCCCCTACGCCAGCACCTGCATGCTGTAGCGCGACTCCAGCAGCTCGAACCGCTCGAACCGCTTCAGGTTGAGCATCGAGATGTCCACGCTCGTCGCCTGCCCCTGCGTGATAAGCTCCGACATCACCACGCCAATCATCGGCGACAGCTTGAAGCCGTGACCGCTGAAGCCGACCGCGAGGTACAACCCATCTATGTCCTCCACCCTGTCCAGCACCGGATGCCAGTCGGGCGTGATGGTGAACAGCCCCGACCACCCGCCACGGAACAGCGCCTGGGACATTCCGGGCATTCTCTTGACGATGGACTGGAACGTCCTCTCCACGTCCGGCATGTCGACGCCCTGGTTGTAGTCGTCGGGGCCCACGCTCTCCTGCTCGCCGACGCCCACCAGCGTCAGGTTGCCCACGTCCGGCCTCGCCGAGAAGTCGTTCACCACGTCCCCCATGATGGGATGCTCGGGGATAACGTCCTGGGGGCGCCGCAGCATCATCACCTGGTGGCGCACCGTGTCCAGCGGGACTTCCACGCCGACGTTGGACAGGAAGGGCCGAGACCAGGGTCCGGTGGCGACCACCGCGACGGGCGTCTCCACCCTGCCCTCCTCCGTGAGCACCGCGCTCACCCGCCCGCCGGTCACCTCGATGCCGGTCGCGGGCGCACCGGTCACCACGTGGGCGCCCAGCTCGCGGGCGCGGCGTGCGTACCCGGTGGTTACCGAGTAGGGGTCCGCGTAGCCGGACTGCGGCTCGTAGGCGAACACCTCGTCGCCGCGCGCGTCCATCATCGGCGCTATCTCGAGGGCGTCCTCCACGCCAACCACGCTGGCGTCTATGCCGATGGCGCGCTGCATGGCCACGTTCTGCTCCAACGCCTGCCTGTCCTTGCTCTCCACAATGATGAAGTAGCCCGTGCGGACGTACCCGGACGGGCTGCCCACGATGTGCTCGAAGTCGCGGAATATGCGCAGGCTGTCCCACGCCATCCGCGCGGTGACCTCGTTGGAGTAGTGCATCCGCAGAATCGCCTGCGATCGATTGGTGGAGCCGGACGCGAGTAGGTCCCTCTCCAGCAGCAGCGTATCGGTCAGACCGCGCTCGGCGAGATTGTAGAGTATGCTGCAACCCATGACGCCGCCGCCCACTATCACCGCTTCTGCCGTCGTCGGTAGTGTCATGCCATTCACCTTCTGGCGCCGGCGCGGAGTAGGTCCCCAGCGCCGGGACTGGAGTTGGTCCGGCCCGCCGTTTCGGGTCCGTACCATGGCCTAACTCTCGCAGAACTCAGGGCGCGCGGCAACCCTCATGACACATTCCGAGCGTGGGGAAGAGGGATGCGAGTACTACTGGGAACGTTTAGGATTCGTAATTAGGACTTACGCGGCGTTGGGTACACGCCGGGCAATAGCAGTTGTCCCGGTCGCGCGTAATATGCACCAGCCCGTGTATCCGGCCTGATTCTTGGTCAAACCTGCGAGCAATCTGATCGAAGTACTTGGAGTGTCCAGATTCATACTTGGAGTAGATGGCGTTGGAAACGAAGTCGGCTAACTGCAAAAGCCGGGTACTCTTGGCCGGGACAAAGTAGGGGATGTCTGCCAAGCAATCTGTCAAACCTACTGACAATCTGCTCAAATCCGTGTTCGTATGGGTCTCCGTCAATAGCGCTTTTTTCGATTGCCACCGCGATGATGCGCGCGTGGGATTCCGAAATGACATTGTAGATTTCAGAAGCAATTTGGTCGCGTTCGGACTGTGACAGACCCTTGAACGGTTCTGGGGTCCGCTTTTCAGGAGCGTGGAGAGACGAGGCGTAAAAGAAGACTCGCCCCTGGTAATCTGGGAAGTACTTAGCTTGGATAGCGTCAAGTCCACCCGAAAGGAAGTAGATGTTCCGTTCAAACGCAACGAGGCCCGCTACTACAAAGTGGCGGGCCTCTCTGTGCGTCCCTGATTCGTCCAAGTAACCAATGTGCATGAAAAGGGGCCGACCGGGCTTTCGCCCGAAGGACCTGCTAGCGGCGGCCCTGTCGACCAATACCATGCTATCCCTCGCTATCCCTCTGTCCTCTCCCTGTCAAGCCCAAGGCAAACGGTGTTGAGCATTGCTGGGCGTGCCGACAGAGGCCCCGCTCCGCCCACCACAACCCATTTGCCCCATATGGGGGCGCTGTATAGAATACATAGGCCATTCGCGCCAACCCAGACCACGCCCGCCGCGAGACACCGGACGCCTGCGGCAATTCCCACGACCTCGGCGTCGCCAACAAGAGGCCTGTCCGTGATTGACTTCCATCCCGTGCTCGTCGCCGTCTTCGCGGTGTACTTCGCGGCGCTCATCGCCATCGCCGTGGTAGGCGCGAGGCAGATGCAGCACATGTCCGACTACGTGCTGGGCGGACGGCGCGTGAGCAGCATCACATCCGCGCTCAGCGCCAGCTCGTCCTCGGCCAGCGGCTGGACCATGCTCGTACTGCCCGCCCTCGCGTTCGCAGAGGGCGCCGTGCACGTGTGGACCGCCCCTCTCCATAATCGCCGGCGCGTGGCTGGCCTGGACCGTCATGGGCAAGCGGCCGAGGCGCTACACCATAGAGCTAGACTCCCTCACCATTCCCGACTTCCTGGAAAAACGCTTCCACGACCGCACCGGCGTGCTCAGGGGTCTGGCTTCCATACTCACCATCCTGTTCATCATGTTCTACGTCAACTCCGGCCTGATCGCGGGCGCCAAGCTGCTCGAAACGGTGTTCGACACCGGCCACAACGTGAGCGTGCTCATAACGCTGATCGCCGTTGCCTCCTGGACCTTCATAGGCGGCTTTTTCGCCGTCTCCAGGACAGACGTGTTCCAGGCGATGATCATACTGGTGGGCTTCGTCATCCTCCCGCTCACGCTCATGTTCACGACCGGCGAGCCTTTCGCGGGGTTGGGCGAGACCACCGGCTTCCTCCGCCCGTTCACGGAGGCCGGCGGAGACCCGCTGTCGCTGGTGTTCATGCTCAGCGCCGTCGGCTGGGGCCTGGGGGCGTTCGGCTCGCAGCGCGTGCTCCAGCGGTTCATGGCGGTCGAGAGCGAAGAGAAGATCAAGCCAAGCCGCGACATCGGGGCGGTGTGGGTTGTGGCGATATTCTCGTTCGGTTTCCTGTTCGGGCTGGTGGCGCGGCCCGCGCTGGCCGAAATGGGGCTGCTCGACGCCGTGACCGACCCCGAGCGCTTCTACTTCGTGGTGTCCGAACAGTTCTTCGTGCCGCTGCTGCTGCTCATCGGCGCCGTTGCCGCTGCGAGCGCGATGGTGGCCCCGGACTCGATTGCCAGCCTGGTGGGTTTCGCCTGGGGCAGGATGGGAGCGGCGTTCGGTCCCGCTCTCATTCTCGCGCTATACTGGCGCAGGTTCAACTTCTGGGGCGCAATGTCCTCGATGGTGGCCGGCACGCTCGCCGCCGCCGTGTGGCAGATTTGGGACGGCGGGCCGTTCGACCTGTTCGACATGACCGTCGCTGCGACGCCGGGCTTCATCGTGGCGACCGCCGTCGCCGTGGCCGCTACGCTGCTCACATCCGAACCCGGCGAGCGCGTGCTCAGCGCCTTCGACCGCGTGACCGCCCCGGATTACAGGCCCTCGCCGGCGGTGGAGGCGGCGGCTTGATGCCCCGCCGTCCCACTGTCAATTCACATGAAAGCGACAGCACGCCGAGTTGAGTAGCACACGGTCCGCCAGGCTGACTGCCGCCGCCCTGCTGCTACTCCTCGGCCTGGCGCTTCTCGCCGGATGCGGCCACCGGGCGCGTGACGCCGGGGAGCAGTCCCAATCGCTTGTCATATACGCCGCGCGCAACGAGAACCTGGTGGGCGAGCTGATACAACGCTTCAGCGAGACCACCGGAATCGAAACGCTCGTCAAGTACGGCAGCACCTCGGAGATAGCGTCTACGCTCAACGAGGAGGGCGCCAACGGCCCCGCCGACGTCTTCTACGCCCGCGACCCAGGCGGGCTTCTGGCCGTCTCCGACCTGCTCGGCCCGCTCCCCGACGACATACTCGACAGCGTGCCCCAGTGGGCGCGCTCGGCCGGCGGCAACTGGGTCGGCGTGTCGGCGCGCGCCCGCGTGGTGGTGTACAACACCGACAGGCTGGCCGAGAGCGACCTGCCCCAGTCCATCGAGGATTTCACGAAGCCGGAGTGGAAGGGGCGCGTCGGCTGGTCCCCCACCAGCGGCCCCACCTTGACGATGGTGACGGCGATGCGAGTGCTGTGGGGCGAGGACAGAACGCGGCGCTGGCTCGAGGGAATCAGTAACAACGACGCGACAGTCTACCCCAACCACACGGCCACCGTCGCGGGCGTCGGAGCGGGCGAGGTGGACATCGGCCTGGTGAACCACTACTACCTGCTCAGGTTCCTCGAAGAGCGGGGCCAGTCCTTCCCCGTGCGCAACTACCACCTGCCGCGCGGCGGCCCGGGCAACCTCGTAATCGTCGTGGGCGCCGGCATACTGGAGACTGCTCAGAACCGCGCCAACGCCGAGCGCTTCCTGCGCTTTCTGCTCTCCGCCGAGGCGCAGCGCTACCTGACCGACCGCGCCTACGACTACCCGCTGGCCGGCGGAGCCACGCCAAACGCTGCCCTGACGCCCCTCGACCAGATACGCCGCCCCGACGTCGAGCAAGCCCAGCTAGGCGACGTGCGCCCCACCGAGCGCCTCATGCGCGAGGTCGGAGTCATCCCGTAGCCCGCCGGCCTCTGCATATCCGTCATTCCGCAGGCGGGAAACCTTTGCATATCCGTCATTCCGGCCCCTGAGCCGGAATCCAGCGGGGTGGGGCTATCCCCCACAACCGGTACATTGCTCTATAATCTCACCACCCATGAGATTCGCCGAAGTCGCCGTCGACGCCCCCGCTGGCTTCGCCCGCACGTTCAGCTATTCCATACCCCAGGACATTAGCGTGCGGCCGGGCCAGTTGGTCCGCGTGCCTTTCGGCGCACAGCGCCTGCAGGGCGTGGTGTTTTCGCTCGAAGACACGCCCCAAGTCCCGCAGACCCGCGACATCCTGGGCGTCGCGAGCGCCGAGCCCCTTCTGACGGGCACGCAGCTCGAGCTCGCCGCCTGGATCAGCGGCTACTACATGTGCCCGCTCATGGACGCCGCCGCGCTGATGTTTCCCCCCGGCCGCCGAGTCCGCCCGAGGGCCGTCCTCTCTCCGGGCGAGCACGCCGATGCCGACGACCTCTCGCTCACTCCCCTGCAACAGCGCGTGCTGGACTACGTGCGCAGCCGTGGCCAGGTCGACGAGACGCGGCTCGCCGCGGCGCTCGGCGAGTCGGCCCGCGCGTCGGCTGCAAGTCTCGCGCGCCGGGGCGTCCTGGAGCGTCGCGCCGAGGAACGCCGCCCCACCGGCCGGCCGCTGCGCCGCAAGCGTTTGCGGCTGGTGGACGGCGGCGGGCAGGGCCTGCGACGGTGGCTCGACGAGACCGAGCGCAACGAGAGGCAGACCGCTCTCGCCGAGCGGCTGCTGGCGGACGGCGTTCCGCTACTACTCAGTGAGGCCAACGCGCGGTACGGCAACCACGCCGTCAACAGGCTCGTCGAGACGGGCTGGGTGGAAAAGGAGGATGCGGCGTTCGAGCGCGACCCGCTTGCCGGCAGAAGCTTCCAGACTGTCGCGCCGCCTGTGCTCACGCCCGGCCAGGAGGAGGTCGCGAAGGAGATTCGCGCCGCCCTGGCCGACGAGTCCGTGTCGCCCAGCGCCTTCCTCCTCCAGGGCGTGACCGGCAGCGGCAAGACCGAGGTCTACCTCGATGCGGTGGACGAGTGCCGCCGCCTCGGCAAGCGGGCCATCGCGCTGGTGCCGGAGATAGCCCTCACCCACCAGACCATCGAGCGCTTCTCCGCCAGGTTCCCGGGGCGAGTCGCGGTGCTCCACAGCGGCCTGGCCTCCGGCGAGCGCTTCGACCAGTGGCACGGCATCAGGCGCGGCGACTACGACGTCGTGATCGGCACACGCAGCGCGCTGTTCGCGCCCCAGCCGGACCTCGGCCTTGTGGTGATCGACGAGGAGCACGACTGGAACTACAAAGAAGCCAGCAGCAGCCCCCGCTACCACGCCCGCGACGTGGCCCTGAAGCTGTGCGAGCTGAGCGGCGCGGCGCTGGTGATGGGCAGCGCGACCCCGGACGTGGGCACCTACTACATGGGCCTGCGCCGCCGGATCGGCCTGCGGCTGCTGCCCCACAGGGTTCGCGCCGGGGCCGGTCCGGCGGGCACCGAGCAGGCGCCGCTCGCCCGCGTCACGCTCGTGGACATGAAGGAGGAGCTCAGGGCCGGCAACCGGGGCATGTTCAGCCGCGGGCTGACGCGGGCCATCGAGCGCAACCTGTCCTCCGGCGAGCAGATCATACTCTTTCTCAACCGGCGCGGAACGGCGTCGTTCAGGCAGTGCCGCAGGTGCGGATTCAGCCTGCGCTGCCGGCGCTGCGACGTGTCGCTCGCCTACCACAACAATCTCGACAGGCTGCTGTGCCACCACTGCGGCTACAGGCGCCGACCGCCCGCCAAGTGCCCAAGCTGCCTCGGCTTTCAGATGGCCTACTACGGCTTCGGCGTCCAGAGCGTGGAGGAGGAGGTTGGACGCCTGTTCCCGGGCGCCCGCGTGGCGCGCTGGGACAGCGACGCCATAAGCGGGGCGCGGTCGCACGCGCGAGTCGCCGAGCGCTTCGAGTCGGGCGAGGCCGAAGTGCTCGTGGGCACGCAGATGGTCACCAAGGGACTTCACTTCCCGTCGGTGACGCTGGTCGGCGTGGTTTCCGCAGACGTCGGACTCAACGTGCCCGACTTCCGTGCGGGCGAGCGCGCCTTCCAGCTACTGTGCCAGGTGGCCGGACGCGCCGGCAGGGGCGCCAACCCCGGCACGGTGATAGTTCAGTCCTACCAGCCCGACAACTACGCGGTGTCCGCCGCCGGCGCACAGGACTACCAACGCTTCTACCGCCAGGAGATGGCCTTCCGCTACGCCCAGGCCAACCCTCCCTACACCAAACTCATCAGGCTGGTCTACTCGCACCTCAACGCACAGGCAGCCGAGGCCGCGGCCCGCAGGTTCGCGCGCGCGCTCAGGGAACAACGCGAGGCGTGGGGCCTCTCGGACGTGGACCTGCTCGGGCCGACGCCGGCCTACCCCGCCAGGGTGAGAGCGCGCTACCGCTGGCAGCTTCTGTTGCGCGGCCCGGAACCCCGCAGCCTGCTGGACACCATCGCCGTCCCCAACGGCTGGACCGCAGACGTCGACCCCGTAACCCTCGCGTAAGCGAACGCCAGTCCCTTCCCCCGTCGAGGGGGAAGGTTAGGATGGGGGTGACGCCGCGCGCGCGCCTGATGCGCGGCCGGTAGGGGCGGGTTTGCAACCCACCCGGGGCCAGGGTGAGGGCCCCGTTCCAATCCCCTCTCCCTGAGGGTGAGGATGAAGTCCCAGAAATCCATCAACCGCAGACTTGGCTAGCCCCAACTTTCACCCCCTCTTGAACACTCCGCACATCCGTGCTACTCTCCCTCCACGAGCGACCGAGCCCGCCAGAAGTTCCTTCCCCCTTGATGGGGGAAGGCTAGGAGGGGGGTGAAGACACGGCAGTGGGCACCTCAGGCGACCTGTCTCATTTCCGTCACATAATGTAGCTTTCCTACCCAAAAAAGTCTCACCAGCGTTTCAATCCGTCCCAATTGGCCGACACTCTCAGCTATGAGGTGAGACAGAATAAAACGAAAAGAGACAGTTTTCGCGATTTTCCCCGCCCGTGAGCGGCCCTCGGCCCCCTCTCACCTGCCCAGATCGCCCGCTGCACCGGGGCAGGCCCGACGCCGCTCTCGCCGCGCCGCCT
This sequence comes from Dehalococcoidia bacterium, assembly GCA_965217705.1. GTDB lineage: Bacteria > Chloroflexota > Dehalococcoidia > Lucifugimonadales > CATOSD01 > CATOSD01. The sequence continues at coordinate 2,146,445 of CBDCJA010000002.1, forward strand.
CTCGAGCACGACTGACCCGTTGACATATTCCCCCACATCGCCCACAACGCTATACTGTCTCTAACACAACAGACACGACCGGCAGCGCGCTGGCGAAAGGGGTACGCATGGCAGACTACGTGGCTTATTTCAACGGGGATTGGGTGTCCTTCGAAGACGTGAAGGTGTCGCCGCACGACCGCGGCTTCACCGTGGCGGACGTCGTGTTCGACGTGGCTCGCACGTTCAACGGCAAGAGCTTTCGCATGAAGCAGCACGTCGACCGGCTCTACCGCTCGCTCAAGTTCGTCCGCATTGATCCGGGGCTCTCCCCCGACGAGATGCTGTCCGTCAGCGAGGAGTCCATCGAGCGCAACATGGACCTGCTGCCGGACGCGGGCGACTTCACCGTTCGCCAGTGGGTCACCCGCGGGCCGGGCCGCTGGGCGCACACCGCCGGGCCGCCCACCGTGTGCGTCGAGGTGCAGCGCATCTCGTTCGAGCGCTACGCCGGCCTGTACGCGGACGGCGCCCACGGCGTCATAGCCCGCACCCGCAGCTATCCCGCGGAGTCCCTCGACCCCAAGGTCAAGCACTACAGCCGCATGAACTTCAACCTCGCTGAGCTTGAGGCCGCCGACGTCGACGAGTCCGCCTGGCCGATCCTGCTGGACGGGGACGGCAACCTGACCGAGGGCACCGGCTACAACGTGTTCCTGGTGACCGACGGCGTGCTGAGGCTTCCCGGCGACAGCACGCTGCTGCAGGGCGTGTCGCGCGGCATGGTGGTCGACCTGGCGCGGCAGCTCGACATCCCCATCGCCGAAGAGGAGCTGCAACCCTACGACCTCTACACCGCCGACGAGGTGTTCTTCTCCGGCACCAGCCCCTGCGTGCTGCCCGTCACGCGGGTCGACCGGCGGGAGGTCGGCGACGGAACGCCGGGGCCGGTCACCCAGCAGCTTCTCGCCGCGTGGAGCGAGACCGCGGGGCTGGATATAGTGGACCAGGCGTTGCGCTTCAGCAGAGGATGACCCGGCCCCTAAGAGGGTGTTTACAACGTCCCTTCCCCCTTGATGGGGGAAGGTTAGAGCCTGCCCCGTACTCGATACGGGGATGGGGGTGAAGTGAAAGTGTTAACACGACTCCCCCTCATCCCGACCTTCTTCCACGAGGAGAGAAGGAACCCTTGACGCCCTTACTCCCGTCAAGGGAGTAGAGGAACATAGGGATTCACCTCTTGAAACACCCTCTTAGTTCAATCGTTCGCGCAGGCGAGACCGAGCGCACCGGGCTGGGCCGCGCGGACTGGCTCGCCGCGGCGGCGCTGGCCGCGATTCTCGCGGCGGCGCTCGGCCTGCGGTTGTACGGCCTGGGCTGGGACGCCGGATTCGACTGGACGCCGCACCCCGACGAGCGCGCGATTCTGTCGAAGACTGTCCAGCTCTCATTCCCCCTGGACGACCTGGGGTCGCTACTCGACGCCGAGCACAGCACCTGGAACCCGCGCTGGTTCCCCTACGGCAGCATGCCTCTGTACGCGCTGGCGGTCGTCCGCTCGATCACCTCCACGCTCACTGGAGCCGAGCTGCACGACCTGCGACTGATGGCGCGTACCATATCCGCGCTCGCGGACGTGGGCACGGTGGCGATGGTGTTCGTACTGGGCGCGCGCCTCTACGGCCGGGCCGTCGGCCTGCTGGCGTCGGCGCTCACCGCGCTTGCCGTGCTGCACGTCCAGCTCAGCCACTTCTTCGCCGTCGACACCCTGGCCGCGCTGTTCAGCGTGGCGGCGGTGTTCTTCCTGTACCGTGTGGCGAGACAGGGCCTGCCGCGCGACTCTGTCCTGGCGGGCGTGTTCATTGGCCTGGGGCTTGCCACCAAGGTCAGCCTCTTCCCCATAGTGGCCGCCTTCGGCGTCGCCCACCTGCTGCACCTGCTGGGCGCGCTGGACGGAGTCCAATCAGGCTCGAGGTCGTTCTCGCTGCGCTGGTCGGCGGCGCTGATGGGCGTAGCCGCGGGCGCCGTGGCCGCGGTTGCCATGTTCGTGCTCACCCAGCCCTACGCCGTGCTGGACTGGCACCGCTTCTTCGCCGACGTGACGGAGCAGTCCGAGATGGTGCGCCGCATCCGGGACTACCCGTATACGCGGCAGTACGTGGACTCGACGCCGTACCTGTACCACGCCCGCCAGCTCGCCGCCTGGGGCCTGGGCTGGCCGCTGGGCGTCGTGGCGATGGCGGGGCTGGCGTACACGGCGGTGCGTGGCATGAGATTGGCCCACGGCCTGGCCTACCTCGCGGCGGGGTGGGCCGCACCCGCGGCCATGTTGTTGTTGTGGGACGGCATACTCGCGATCACGGCAGCCTCCGCCATCGCGCTGGCCGCGCTGCTCGCCACGCTCGCGGTACGCTCGGCGTCGACCCGGGTGGACGTGCTGCTGCTGAGCTGGGTCGTGCCCTACCTGCTCATCACCGGAGCGTTCGAGGTCAAGTTCCTGCGCTACCTCCTCCCTGTCACGCCCTTCCTGCTGCTGTTCGGCTGCCGGATGATGTGGGACCTGTGGCGGCGCGCGAGCCAATGGCGCGGGCGTGCGCCGCGACTGCTGGCCGCGGGCGCGATAGCCTTGGTCCTCGGCGCGTCTGCGCTGTATGCGCTGGCCTACGTCGTGGGCGTGTACGGCCAGCCGCTCACGTCGGTGCGCGCGAGCCAGTGGGTCAGGGACAACGCGCCCAAGGGGTCGGTGCTGCTCAAGGAGCACTGGGAAGAGGGGTTGCCCAGACTCGGCGGCTACACGATTCGCGAGCTGGAGATGTACAACCCCGACGGCCCCGGCAAGCAGCGTCACGTCGCCGAACAACTTGCCGAGGCCGATTACCTAGTGCTGTACAGCAACCGCCTTTACGGGACCCTTTCGCGGCTGCCTGAGCGCTACCCCATGGGCCGCGAGTTCTACCGTCTGCTGTTTTCCGGGCAGCTCGGATACGAGATCCGGCTGGTCGAGTCGTCCTATCCCAACCTGCTGGGCGTGAGTCTCGTCGATGACACGTTCGGCCGGGCCGGTTTGCCGGAGCCGTCGGCGTCGCGCGAGCAGGCCGACTTCCCCGTCACGCTGCAACTCGGCTACGCCGACGAGAGCTTTACAGTCTATGACCATCCCAAGGTGTTCGTGCTGGAGAACGTCGGGCGCTTAGATTCCGCCCAGATAAGCGCGCTGTTCGACGGTTTGCCCACGCCCGCGCCGCCGCCCGCGCCCAGCACCCAAGACGGCGGGAGAGCCGACGACGTCCTGGGGCTCGTCCTTTCGCCGGAGGACGCCGCCGCGCAGCAGGCCGGAGGCACCTGGAGCGAGATAGTCAGCGCCGGCGACTGGGCCAACCGCGTGCCCGTGCTGGCATGGCTCATCGTGGTCGAGGGCCTGTCGCTTCTCGCGCTGCCCGCCGCGCTGCTGCTGTTCCGCCCTCTGCCAGACAGGGGCTACCTGCTGGTGAAGGCACTGGCACTGCTGGCGGCGTGCCTCGTGGTGTGGCTGCTGGCCAGCCTGCGGTGGATGCCCTTCTCGCAGGGCGCAATCGGCGTCAGCGTGGCGGTGCTCGCGCTGGCATCGCTGGTGGCGCTCGCGTTGCGTGGCGGCGAGATACGTGCGTTCGTGCGCGAGCGGTGGCGGTTGATTGCAATATGCGAGGCGGTATTCCTGGCCGCCTTTTTCGCGTTCGTGCTACTGCGGATGGCGAACCCGGACCTGTGGCACCCGTACAGGGGCGGTGAGAAACCCATGGACTTCGCCTACCTCAATGCGGTGCTGCGTTCTACGTTCATGCCGCCCTACGACCCTTGGTTCGGCGGCGGGTATCTCAATTACTACTACTGGGGACAGTTCATAGTCGCCACGCTGATAAGGGCAACGGGAATACAGCCGGCGGTCGCCTACAACCTGGCGGTGCCGACGTTCTTCGCCCTCGCCGTGGGCGGCGCGTTCTCCGTGGTCTACAACCTCGCCGCGAGCGCCCTGCGTCCGGCGCGTGCGGTGGCGGGGGCCGGGTCCCTCTACGTGCGGAGGGCTGCGGGCGTCGAGCGGTCCGCCGTGGCCGCGGGTCTGTGCGGCGCGCTGTTCGTGTGCGTGTTGGGCAACCTCGACGGCGCGGCGCAGCTCGTAGGCGGGGCGGGGCGCTGGCTCAGGCAGGGTGCGCCCTTCGGATTCGACTACTGGCGCAGCACCCGCATGATGCCGCCGGACCCGCCCGGCCACGAGATAACGGAGTTCCCGTTCTTCTCGTTCCTTTTCGCCGACCTCCATGCCCACATGATGGCCATACCATTCGCGCTGCTCGCTATCGGACTGTCGCTGTCGGTCGTGCTGGCGGCGCGGCGATTCGGCGCGGTGCGTGAGCGCTGGGACGCGGGCGATCTCGCGCGCCTGGCCGCGCTGGGAATCGTGGTGGGCGCGCTGCGGCTCATCAACGCCTGGGACTACCCGACGCAGCTCCTGTTGGCTGTGGCGGCGGTTCTGCTCGCCGAGTACCTGGCGCAGGGCGGACTCGGGCTGGCGATGCTGGCCCGTGCTGCCGCGAAGTCCCTGCTGGTCTTCGCGGTGGGCTATCTCGCCTTTCTGCCGTTCCACCTCAACTACGAGACGTTCGTCGGCGGCGTTCAGGCCACAACCAACACAACCACCATCTGGCAGTTTCTCGCCATAAGCGGCCTGTTCGTGTTCGTCATAGGGTCATTCGCGCTGGTCGAGGCCAGATCGCTCGCCGCCGGCCTGCGGCTGCCGGCGGCCCTTTCGCGACTGTTCCGGCTGCGCGACGGCGTGGACCGCCGGCAGATCGCCGCCCCCGCAGTGGCCGCGTTGGCGGCGGCTCTGCTGGCCGTGGCGGCGCTCTCTGACGAGATCGGCGGCACGGTCCCGCTGGTAGTTGCGCTGCTCGCACTCACGGGAGCGGTGTGCGCCGCGCGGCTGCGGGCGATGCGCGGCGACGCGGCGCAGTTGGCGTTCGCCGCGCTGTTGGCGTGCACAGCCCTGGTGCTGGTGGCCGGGCTTGAGTTCGTGCGCGTCGAAGACGACATCGACCGCATGAACAGCGTTTTCAAGTTCTACCTGCAGGCGTGGACGCTCTTGGCTCTCGCTTCGGCTTTCCTGCTGTGGCGCATGGTGACACGCTGGCGCGCGTCCGGGGCGCGGCTCGCGTCGCCGGCGGTCACCTGGGCCGTCGCTGCCGTCGTGCTGGTGCTGTGCGCCGCGGTGTACCCAGTGCTGGGCACTCGCGCGCGTCTCGCCGACCGGTTCGACACCCGTGACGCGCCTCTGACGCTGGACGGCACCGAGTACGCGAGCGGGACGGTGTACCGCGACGTGGAAGGTACCATCGACCTGGAGGCCGACTTCGAGGGCATTCGCTGGCTGCTGCAAAACGTGGATGGCTCACCCATCACGCTGGAGGGACAGACGCCGCTCTACAGGTGGGGCGGCCGGGTGAGCGTGTACACGGGCCTGCCGGGCGTAGTGGGCTGGGAGTGGCACCAGATACAGCAGCGGGGAGTACACGGCCGGGATGTGAGCCGCCGAGTCGACGACGTAGACACAATCTACTCCACCCGGAACGCGCAAGAGGCCGCCGGGCTGCTTCGGAAGTACAACGTCAGCTACGTGTACGTTGGCCAACTGGAGCGGCTGTACTACCCGGAGGCTGGCATACGCAAGTTCGACGACGGCTTGGATGGTGTGCTGGAGAGGGTGTACGCGGGCGAGCGGGCGACCATCTACCGAGTGGTGCGCTGAAGCCTGCCACGGCCCATACCACGAGTGCCGGGGAGTCCTGGACGCGGTGGGGATGGTGGTCGGGGTGGCCGGGATTGAACCGGCGGCCTCCTGCTCCCAAAGCAGGCGCGCTCCCTCTGCGCCACACCCCGACGTCCCAACACGTTCGATTATAGATTGGCCAACACAGGCGAGCAAGGCAAAAATAAACGCCCCCCAGCTAAGGGGGACGTCGGCCCAGAGATGCGATCTACTGGGGCGGTGATAACATTTTACCGCAGCCAGCCGGGCTGTCAATACCCAAGTCAGGATATACCGAATGCAACGTGTGAGAATATACGTGGACGGATTCAACCTGTTCTACGGCCATAGAGCCAGGCGCTGGAAGCGTTACTACTGGCTCGACCTCCGCCGCCTAGCTGCCCCGGCCCTACGACACCACGATCTCCAGGCGGCAGTGGTCGCTCGGTCCCCACTCATGCAACTCATTGATTGCTCGAACGCTTACGGAGTCGGCCATACTCTGCGAGGCGAAGACAAAGTCCAACTGTCGAGTCGCACTGACCGGGTCCTTACGTGGCCGGTATGTGGGCACATTCCGGCTCTCATGGGGCAGTTCCTCCGGCCACGGTTGCGCCATCCGGCCACTCGGGGCTTGAGGGCCAACGAATGACAGCCCCAGAGCCTCCATTCTTTCAAACACCGTTCCATAGCGTCCGGCCCAGTACTCGCTACCACCATCCCCATAACCGTAAAGAAGATTGAGGTCCCCAGCGGCCAGTACTCGATGCCCGTCCTGGGTGCCGATAAACACGGAGAGGTCCGAAACCAAGCGATGGGCCGAAGCGTCTGGCACGATCCAACTGCCTCCTACCGTAGAGTGAGGCTTTTCCCAGAAGGAATACATGGAGACTGCAATGAACGGCTCGACCCCATCTGCTTTCACGCGGGCGGCCGTGAGTGTTCCCAGACGACTTACTCCAAGCTCACCCGAATCTGCTTGCCCGACTGGCTTTGCCATAATCCATTCCACTTCGGCGCGCTGGGAAAGGTTGGCGATAGCCGTGCGGGCTTGCCACCCGGGCCATCCAGCTGTGTACCAGACTGCGGGGTCGACGCTAATTCGCTTGGCGACCTGATGGGGCGGCGCGGCAGCTTCCTGCAACAAGGCAACGTCCGCGTCCATTCTAATCAGGGAATGCCAGGGAGCTATCATACCCGCGATATTCCAGGAGACAATTTTCACAGTTACTGCGCTGTTCCCTTGCTTGTACCCATGTATTCCGAACTTATCGCAGTTTCAAGCCTGGTTCACGCGGCGCACCGCCTCCGCCTTTTCGGCGTCGCGAGCGGCGCAGCGCTCCCACTGCTCCAGCGTCAGCCGCGCTCGCTCGTCCACGGGCACGTCGATCATCATCCCGGTGCCGGGGTAGGGAATGGCCGCCGTGCCCCTGGCGATGGCGTCGGCGAACAGCCGGCGGGTCTCCTGGTAGAACTCCAGCCGCTCCTCGGTGGGCATCTGGGCGCGGTTTACCGGCTCGACCCACGAGGGATGCGGGCATATGGTGGCAGCGAACCCCAGGTTCTTGCCCCTGAGCGCGAGCCGGTGTATGTCATCGGCGTCGTCGAACCGGGGCAGCACGCCGTAGGGGTGGCTCACACCGACCGGCTGGACCTTGGCGGCGCGCGTCTCGATGACGATGCGGCCCTTGGCGTAGCTGAAGGGGTCGAACTCCTCGCAGGGAGCTATGCCCAGGGCGCGACACAGCGCCGGCTCGTCCAGGCCCACCGCGGACACCCTCGCGCTCGCGGCGATGATCTCCCGCACGTTCCAGACACCCCGGGCTGTCTCCAGCAGCACAACTATCTGCAGGTGGCCCTCCGGTATGCCCTTGCGGGCCTCCACTTCGCCCAGGATGGCGTCGGCGCGCGCCACGTCCTCGGCGCATCCGGCCCCGCCCAGCACGATGCCCCGAAGCCCCGGCACGGCGGCGGCCTCGACGTCGGCGTACAACAGAGCCTTGTTGACGCGCACGAACACCTCAGCGGCGCCCCTGCCAGCGACAGGGACGGCACGCGACAGCGACGCGCGCGCCTCGGCCTTGCGCGCGTCGGGCACGGGGCCGGCCAGGTCGAGGATGACCGCGTCGGCGTTGTGCGTCCATGACGCCGCGACATCGTTTTCGTCCAGCGGAGATATGACCAAGTAGGAGCGTCGAACGAACGGTTCCATTTGATTTCCTTCTCTCGGGGCTAGTACGTGGCCGGTCTTGAACGGCGGCGGTACACCACGTTTGGGCGGCCCGTGGCTTGGTTAGCCTCCCACCTCTTCCGCGGCCAGGGATGCCGCGCGCTTGGCGGATTTCTCGGCGTCTCTCTTAGCGCAGGCGGCGGCCCAGTCGATGATCTCTCGCGCTCTCGCGGCCTCGTATGCGTCCACCGTCTCCCCGTCCAACTCGGCCTCCACCTCGCCGCGTGCGTCTATCTCTTCGAACAGGGCGAGCACGCGCTGGGCGCGTTCCACCTCCTCCGGCGGAGGAGTCAGTCCGATGTTCTGGGGCTGCACCACGTTGGGGTGCAGGCCGCCACCGGACCTGAATCCGACCTTGCGGTTGGCGATGGCTTGCTCAAGCGTCCTGTCGCCATCGGTCACGCTGCCGGATGTGTCGGCCATGTAGACGCCGCCCGCGCGGTTTTGGCCCAGCGCCATGGCGATCAGCTCGCCCTCGCCACGGTTGTAGAAGAACTGGTCGAAGCCCACGAACATCTCCAGGCCCATGTCCATGGACATGTCGTAGCCAGTGCCGGGGGAGAAGTTCTTCACGCGCGGGCTGCTGGATGCTATCTCGTAGGAGTTGGCCACGCCCAGGGTCGTCTCGATCATGGCGTTGATCTCGATGGTGCCCGGCCGTATGCCACGCTCGCGCTCCAGCCAGGTGATGATGGCGTCGACCTTTCGAATCTGTTCGGCGTGATCGGTCTTGGGGTGGGATATGCGGCTCACGCCCGGGCGCACGGCCGCGTCGAGGTCGGCCTCAGGGTAGGCGCAGTTGATGCGCACCGAGACCTCGGCGCCGCCCTTCTGGCCTATTAGAATGGCCTTGGGCAGCACGGCGCGGGCGTTGTCTTTTTCCGACTGCGGCACCGAGTCCTCAAGGTCGTAGTCAAGGCTGTCGCTGTGGCGCAGCCATGAGCTCTTTACGAAGCGCTCCGTGTTCACGGGCATCATAAGCCCCGAACGCCTGACCCTTGTCGTCATCGCGGTCCCTCCTGTGTGCTGGATTGTGCGCGGTCGCCGCCCTGTGGTGACGCTTTGAGAACGCGCCTCTATGTTTCCACCTTCAGGCTGTCGCGGGCTTTGCACGCCTCAGCCCAGGCCAGGGTGTCGAGTGCGATTGCGCGTTCGTCGAAGCTGGCGTTCGGGTCAGACGCGACGGCCCCGGCTCGCGAGACCTCGCCGGCGGTTGGCGTGAAGCCCTCGTTCAGGGCACGCGCCTGGTCCGCGCGGATGCAGAGCGCGCCGCGAAAACCCGCGCGGCGTCCGTCCACGGCGGCGCGCAGTGTCTCCTCCGATGTCGCGTCCAGTCCGCGGGACGTGGCGCGCCACCAGGCGCCAATCGGACGCACGCCGCAGGCGTTGGCTACGATTATCAGCCTCTGGTTCAGGTAGGGCAGCAGGTGCAGGTCGCCCGAAGGCTCTTCCCGCAAGTCCATCGTGAGATCGGCGCGTCCCAAGCTCACCGAGCGCACCCTGGCGCTGGCGGTAATCAAATCCTCGGCGTCCCAGTTGGCGCGTCCGCTGTCGAGGCTAAGGTGAATCTCCAGCGCCTGCTCGGGTCCCCTGGGATCGTCTGCCTCGAGTATTTCATCCAAAGGAGGCGGTCTGACGACGCCGCGCGCCGCCTCGAACTCGCCGAGAAGCCGGTCGGCCTCGCGCACCTGCTCGGCGGTGGTCAGTCCGGTCAGCACCACACCGTGCAGACCGCGCCACACCGACGCGGCGAAGTCGGCGTACAGCAGCTCTGGGTCGCAGCGCACGTACACCTCCGAACCGCACGCACGCATTTCGGAGATCGCGTCCTTCACGCGCGCCCTTGCCTCGTGCTTCTTCGTTTCGTGCACCGTGTCCTGGAGGTCCAGCACCACCACGTCGGCGCCGCTGTCGGCCGCGGCGGCCAGGCGCGCGTCGTCGTTGGCGGGGGCGATCAGCCACGACCTTTGAACCCTGTTTCGCATAGGCTGCCCTCCGTTCTAGGTTAGCCCGCCCTCAGGCGAGCTTCGAAATCTGTTCTTCGGTGAGTCCGACCTCGCCACCGAAAACCTCCCCGTTGTGCTCCCCCAGCCGCGGTGCGGGGCGGCCTCCCGCCATCGGGTTGCGGCCGTCTATCAGAAAGCCGGGGCCGGGGTAGCGCAGGGCGCCGGCAAGCGGATGGTCGATGCCGACGAAGGCGCCGCGCTCGGCGAGGTGAGGGCACTCGGCGACCTCTTCGGGGCTTTGCACCACACCCACGACCAGGCGGCGGTCCATGGCCTGCGTCATGAACTCGTGGGCCTTTCGATGGCGCAGATTGGATTGCACAATCTCGAGCAGGTCAGCGGCGTGCTCCGCCCTCCCTCGAGAAGTGGCGAACTTGGGATCGAGCAGGCGCGGCTCGTCCAGGAAGTCGGCCCACGTCTGCATAGGGTTGCCGCCGGTGCCCGCGGTGGTGAGCGTAACGTCGCTGTCTGCCGTGGGCAGGTGCATGCCGTCCATCACGTTGCCCTCGCCGAACCCTCGGCCCGCGATAGCGCCGGTGTAGCTGTACTGGTGGATGAAGGCAGGCGGTGTGCTCACTACCGCCTCCATGATGGACACGTCGATATGTTGGCCTTCGCCGGTTTCCTCGCGCTGGAGTATCGCGCCCATCACGGCTATAGCGGCGTTGCGCGCCGCGGCCACATACGTCTGCTCCAGGGCGGTGCCCATCGGCTCGCGGTCCGATTCACCGGTGGTGTACAGAAAGCCGCCCACGGCCTGGGCCACGAGGTCGCTGCCCCTGTAAGCGCTGTTGGGTCCGGTCCGGCCAAAGGGGGTTATGGACACGACGACAATCCCCGGATTGAGAGACCGCAGAGTATCGTAGCCCAGGCCGAGGTCATCGAGACCGCCCGGCGCGAAGTCCTCCACCAGGATGCCGCGCCCGGCGACAAGCCTGAGCAGCGCCTCCCTGCCATCGTCCGAGCTGGCGTCCAGCGTCACGCCGCGCTTGTTGGTATTGTAGGCCAGAAACTGGGAACTCTGCCCGTCACCGGACGCGCCCTCCAGGAAAGGCGGCTCGCACCTCGCCGGGTCGCCCGCGGGCGGCTCAACCTTCACCACGTCCGCGCCCTGGTCCGCCAGGAGCTTGGCGCAGAAGGCGCCGGCCGGCGTGGCGCTCAACTCCACCACGCGGATGTCTTCCAGTATGCCTGTCAAGTGTCGTTCCTCTCCCTGTCGGGTCTTGCCGCCAGCGGGCGGTTCGCGAACCGCCCCTACGTTTGCGCGGCAGCCATCGCCGCTGCCGCGCGCTGCCTGTAGTCGGGGGCGTAGTGCCGCGACGCCACGCCATCGCGGGACGGGTCGGCGGGCGGCCTGTCGAGCACCCTGGGCCGCGTGGAGAGCACGCCCTCGTCGACCAGGCGCTGGATCTCCTCGTCGGTATGTCCGCCCATATCGCGCAACGCACTCAGGTTGTGCTGGCCGAGCGAGGACGCGAGGTCCAGTGAGAGCGGTATGTCGGGCGCACGGAAGGGGCGGCCGGCGAACACTCTCGGCCCGACCTGCGGGGAGTTCGGGTTGTCGAAGACCTCGAAGTAACCGCGCCGCCACAGGTGTTCGTCGGACACCAGGTCCTTGGCGGTGTTAACAGGGCCGGAGGGCACGCCATGGGACTGGAGCAGGTGGAAAAGCTCTTGGCAGTCGTGTTCCGCGGTCCACTGGGCGATGTGCGAGTCCAGCGATTGTCGCTTGGCGTGGCGGGCCTCCGCGGTGTCGAGCGACGCGTCACCGGCCCAGTCCGGCTCGCCCATCGCGCGGCGCAATGAGCGCCACTCGTCGTCGTCGGAAACTGTGATGGCTATCCAGCGGTCGTCGCCGAGGCAGGGGTAGACGTTGTGGGGGGCCTTCCACAGGTGGGACGGTCCGAGCCTGGGGCGGGACACGCCGCGCTGCGCCTCGAGAATTGCGGGCGCGATGCAGGAGACGCCCGTCTCGTACATGCTCAGGTCGATCCGCGCGCCCTGGCCGGTCTTGCGCTTGCGGTAGAGCGCCAGCAGCAGCGCGTATGCCACGTTCAGGCCGCCGGTATGGTCCATGTAGTTGGCGCTAGCGCGCAGCGAAGGCCCACCCTCGTAGCCAGTCAGGTACGACAGGCCGCACGCGGCGTCGACGGTGCGGGCGCGGGCGCCGTAGGCTTGCCACGGCCCGGTGTGGCCGTATGCGGTGCAGCTTAACGTGATGATGTCGGGCTTCACGGCAGCCAGCGAATCGTGGTCCAAACCGTAGCGCCTGGTGGTGCCTGGGCGAAAGTTGTCCGTCACCACGTCGGCGTTCTCGACGAGCCTCAGGAAGGTCTCTCTGCCCAGCGGGTGCGCGACCTGCAGGCAGATGCTCTGCTTGTTGCGCGCCCAGTAGGCGAAGGTGCCGCACTCGTTCCACCACTCCTCGCCGGGCGTGCCCTCGGGGTAGGGGCCGGAGCGGCGGTCGTTCATGTGCTCCGCGCTCTCGACGCGGACGACCCTCGCGCCGAAATCGGCGAGAAACGCCGTGCCCCAAGGCAGCACGTGCACCTGCTCGAGCGAAAGCACGCGAACGCCTTCGAGTGGCTTGGGGTTGGTCATGCGGCACCTCCTTGCGCGGGCTGGTCGACGACAGGGCGAAAAACCTGGTGTGGGCCGCGCTCAGCCGTTGTACAGCGTCCCTTCAAGCACGCCCAGCAGTTCCCCCACCTGACCCAAGCCTCGCTCGACGTCTTCTTGGACTAGCCAGCCTTCGTAGAAGTTGGCATGCAGGCCGTTTGCAATATGAAACAGGTCCATGATTCTGGGCTGTCCCGATTCGGCGACGATTCTACGCACCACGCTAAACAGGTCGCCGTGCCGTTCGTGTCGCCAGCCGCGCTGCTCGGCGATTGCCTTGACCGTGTGGGCGGCCGCGCCCCAGCCCTTTTCAGACGCCTGCAGCACGTCACCGGCGCCAAGCTCCCTCCCGGCCTGTTCGAGCATGCGCCTGCTCGCCTCTATGTGAAAGTCGACCGTTGCCAATGTAAGCCTCTTGCGGGTCATCCAGGTTGCCTGATTGCACCACCTAGTATGAAGCCAGGGGGCGCCGCTCGCAAGCGGGAGCGGTGCGCGAGCAGCTGCCTCCGGTCTGCGGGAACCGCACCTACCCCCGCGCGCTGCGACGCCTGCGGGCGGGCGAGCGGCAAGAGTGCTATAATCGCGCCCGCGGGCACCAAAGCTACACCACAAGGAGACGCCATGGCCAGCATGATCGAAGAACGCTACCTGCAACTGCACCCCAAGTCTGCCCTCATGTCCGATAGGTCCGTTGAGCTGTTCCCGGACGGCGTTACGCACGACGGACGCAAGTTCAGTCCATTCCGCGTCTACATGGACCACGGGCTTGGCCCCAGAAAGTGGGACATCGACGGCAACGAGTACATCGACTACCGCACCGGCCATGGCGCGATGATTCTGGGGCAGGCGCATCCCGCCATCGTCAAAGCCGTCTCCGAGCAGGTCGCCAAGGGCACGCACCTCAGCGCCTCGACCGAGATGGAAGTGAAGTGGGGAACGCTGGTCAAGCAGCTCGTGCCGTCCGCCGAACGGCTGCGCTTCGTCAGCTCCGGCACCGAGGCGATGATGATGACCTTCCGCATGGCGCGCAGCCATTCGGGCAAGAGCAAAATCGTCAAGTTCGAAGGCGCCTTCCACGGCTGGGCCGACGGGCCGTTCGTGGGAGCGGCGAACGACAGCCCGGAGGGCGGCATACCCCGCCAGGTGCGCGAGACGATGATTGTGCTGCCCTACGACATAGCGGCCGTGGAGCGCACGCTGGACGAGGACGACGACGTCGCGGCGGTGGTGTTCCAGGGAAACCAGGTCATCCACCCGTCCTTCCTCGAGCAGCTCAGAGACGTCACACGCCAGAAGGGTGTCATCCTGATTTTCGACGAGGTCGTCAGCGGCTTTCGGTTCTCTCGCGGCGGGTGCCAGGGACTCTACAATGTGATTCCCGACCTCACGGGCATGGCCAAGATACTGGCCGGCGGGCTTCCCGGCGGCTGCGTTGCCGGGCGCGCCGACATAGTGAACACGGTAGGCCCGGGCCGAATCGCACACCCGGGCACGTTCAACGCCAACCCGCTGTCGGCGGCGGCGGGCGCGGCCGCGCTAGACCTGTTGGCCAACGAGCCGATCAACGCGACAGCGGACGCGCGAGCGCAGCAGCTCAAGAACGGCCTGAACGAGATCCTCACCAAGATGGAGATTCCGGGCTGCGCCTACGGCGTGTCGTCGATAGTGCACATGAGGCTGGGTGTTCCGCACGAGTGCGACAAGGTGTACTGCGAGGCGGGCGAGCAGGCTATGATGACGGCCGCGGGCAACGACGCGACTCATCTGCTCAACCAGGCCACCATAAACGAGGGCATCTGGGGCAACCCGACCAGCTTCATCCTGTCCGCCACGCACTCCGAGGCCGACGTCGATCTCTCGCTGGAGAAGTACGAGACCGCCCTGGGCCAGGTGCGCGCCGAAGGCAAGATCTAGCGGGTCGGGCCGCCTCCTTCGGTGACTCGCGGCCGCTTAGATCTCTCTTGACGGGCCGATAGGGTGAGTCTCGAGAACGACCATCGTTGGGTCTCGTTCTTCACCCCCATCCCCGTATCCAGTACGGGGCAGGCTCTAACCTTCCCCCATCAAGGGGGAAGGGACTGGGAATCGCGCGTCGAGCGGGCAGGTTTGAAACCTGCCCCTACGGGTGAGAGGAAGCCGGGGGCGTTTGGTCCCCCTGCGGCGGGCCGGGATGGCGTAGACCGCGGGCCGCTACGTGCCGAAGATGTTGCCCTGGCTCATCATGCGGCGCATCTGGCGTGAGCCGCGGCCAGTCGTCATCTGGCGCAACGTCTTCTGCATCTGGCGGAACTGGTTCAGCAGCATGTTCACGTCCTGGGGCGTGGTGCCGCTGCCGCGGGCTATGCGCCGCCTGCGGCTGCCGCCTATCATCTCCGGCTTGCCGCGCTCCTGCGGCGTCATCGAGTAGATGATCGCCTCCACCTTCTTCAGCTGGCCGTCATCCACCTCGGCGCCGGAAAGGTTGCCCTTCAGCCCGCCCATTCCCGGGATCATCTCCAGGATCTGGCTCAGCGGGCCCATGCTCTTGAGCTGCTGTAGCTGCGTCAGGAAGTCCTCCAGGTCGAACGTCGCCTGGCGGATCTTGCGCTCCATCTCCAGCGCCTGCTCCTCGCTGATGGTCGTCTGCGCCTTCTCAATGAGCGTCAGCACGTCGCCCATGCCCAGGATGCGCGACGCCAGCCTGTCGGGGTAGTACGCCTCCAGGGCGTCGACGCGCTCGCCCGTGCCGATGAACTTGATTGGCACGCCGGTGGTTGCAGTTATGGACAGCGCAGCTCCGCCTCTCGCGTCGCCGTCCATCTTGGTAAGCACAAGCCCGGTGATACCGATGCGCTTGTGGAACTCCTGCGCCGCGTTCACAGCGTCCTGGCCCGCCATCGCATCCACCACCAGCAGAGTCTCCACGGGCGACACAGCCGCCTTCACCTGCTCCAGCTCGGCCATCAGCTCGTCGTCCATCTGGAAGCGGCCCTCGGTGTCCACGATCGCCCACGCCGCGTTGCGCTCCGCGGCCCGGCGCACGCCGTCGCGGGCCACTTCCGGCGTGTCCGTCGTCCCTGTGGCGCGGTACACCTCCACGCCGACCTGCTTGCCGAGGGCCTCGAGCTGCTCGGGCGCGGCCGGGCGCTGCAGGTCGGCGGCCACGAGCAGCGCGTCCTGGCCCTGCTGCAACAGGTGGCGGGCAAGCTTCGCCGCCGTCGTGGTCTTGCCCGAGCCGTTCAGCCCCACCATCATCGCCACCGAAGGACGGCGCGGGCTGGTCTCCAGCCTATGCGAGCCGCCGTCCAGCGTAGAGGTCAGCTCTTCGTTGGTGATCTTCACCACCTGCTGGCCGGGGCTGAGGCTCTTGAGCACATCTTCTTGCAGGGCTCGTTCGCGTATGCGGCCCACAAGGTCGCGGGCCACGCGGAAGTTGACGTCGGCTTCCAGCAGCGCAAGCCGCACCTCGCGCAGCGCCTCGTCGACGTCACGCTCGGTCAGGGTGCCCTTGTTGCCCAGGCGCTGGAACACGCCGTTTAGCTTTTCAGTGAGGACTTCGAACATGGTTAGTATGTCAGTTGGTCAGTCAGTATGTCGGTTGGTCAGTTGGTTGGTTGGTCGGTCAACGCTTAGTGGTCAGACTGATAACTGACCCACTAACCGACGCTCTCGACCATGTCGCTGAGTATGGCGGACATCAGCCGCACGCCGGCGATGGCGCGCGAGTACTCCATGCGCGTAGGACCTATCGCGCCGACGGCGCCATAGGCACGGTCGGGTATGCCGTAGCCGCACAGCACCACGCTCAGAGGCGAGAGCACGTCGCCGTTGTTCTCATGGCCAATCACCACCTTCACCACCCCGCCATCGGGCCGCTCGCCCAGGATCTCCTTCACTAACGAGCCGTCTTCCAGGCCCTCCACCAGCGAGCGCATCCGGTCGTTGTGGGCGAACTCCGGCTGGGTCAGCAGGTTGCGCAGGCCGTCCACGTAGTAGTCCCGGTAGATTGCCGTGTCCTCTTCTCGCAGGATGACCAGGGTCGCGTCGATAACGTCGTCCTCCAGGGGTGTCGAGTCCGGGCCGAGCGCCTCTATCTCGCTGCGAGTGAGCCCGGTTATACGACTTTTGACCCTGTTGACCGAGGCTTCGAGCTCTTCGGGGGGCGACGGCTTCTGCAGACGGATGAGCTGGCGCCTCAGGCCGGCCTGCTCGAGAACCACGATGAGCATGGCCAGGATGTCGCGGATGGGTACCAGCTCGACGTGCTTGACGCGCGGCTGCGTGGCCATGGGAAAGGTGGCTATGGCCATGTTGCCGACAATCTTCGCGAGCACCGCCGCGGCGACGTTGGCCCACTCGTCGATCTCGCGTTCGATGCGGTTGAGCTCGCGGCGCACGGCGGCCTGGACCTCGTAGGGCAGGTGGGCTTCTTCCAACGTGAGGATGGATTCGACGTAGAAGCGGTAGGCCTTGTCAAGAGGCACGCTACCGGCCGAGGTGTGGGGGCGCATGAGGTAGTCGCGCTCTTCGAGATCGGCGACGTCGTTGCGGATCGTGGCCGGGCTGACGCCTAACTCCCGGTGGCGCGCGATGCCGTCGGACGATATCGGCGCTGCCGTGGTGATGTAGTCGTTGACGATGAGTCTCAGAATGGTCTCTTGGCGTCGTGTAACCATGGGACCCGCCCGGCGTTGCGCAGGCCTCGGCGGGCGTTGCCGCGCCGCCGAGCGCGCAAGAAATAATCGCTGTTGGAATTAAGTCAGTTTAGCACACGGGAGCGGGGGTGGGTAGTGGTGGAAGGCGGTTGGCGGCACCGGAAGGGCGGGCGGACCGCACATCCAGTGCGGTCCGGAGTTTAGCCGTGCGCCTGCCACGAATGCTGGTCCGCTCTCCGGGGAGAGTCTCCTCCGGCGGTGGTTAGAAAAACCCGCGAGAGCCCCGCAGGCGCGGGTCGAGTATGTCGCGCAGGCCGTCACCGGCCAGGTTGAAAGCCAGCACCGTAAGCGTAATCGCGGCGCCGGGCCAGAACATGAGCCATGGATTGCGAGACATGAAGTTGCGCGCCTCGCCCATGATGTTTCCCCACGTCGGCGTGTCGGGGTTGACGCCCACGCCCAGGAAGCTGAGGCCCGACTCGATGAGAATCGCGAGCGCGGTAACGAAGCTCGCCATCACCACCACCGGCGCTATCATGTTGGGGCGTATGTGGCGAAGCATTACGCGCGGCGCACTGGCGCCTATAGCGCGTGCCGCGTCCACGAACGGTTCGTTGACCAGGCTCAGCACCGACGAGCGCGCCACGCGGATGGTGCCGGGGGCGAGCACGATGCTAAGCGTGACGATGATGTTGAACACCGTCGCGCCCAGCAGGGTCATAATCGCTATAGCCAGCAGAAACGCCGGCATAGCCATTATCCCGTCGACCACCCGCATGATGATCTTGTCGGCGAGCGGGTAGTATCCGGTGATCAAGCCCACGACCATGCCGCTCACGGTCGTCAGGAAGGCGACGCCGAAGCCCACCACCAGCGCCACGCGCCCTCCCGACAGCGTTCGCGAGTAAAGGTCGCGGCCGAAGCCGTCGGTGCCGAATAAGTGGTTTAGCGACGGCCCTTGCAGCCTGTCGGGCACGTTGGGGGCTTTGGGGTCGTGCGTCGAGAGCACAGGCGACAGGAAGGCCGTTACCACCATGAACGCCAGCAGCCCGACGGCGGTGGCCATGGCGGGGTTGCGCACCGACAGCCGCAGCCCCGCCCTGAGGTAGGCCGACGGCCTGAAGGTCGCGACGATGGCGCCCGATGCGGGCGCACCGGCGCCCCGCGCGCTTCCGGGAGTGTTCATGTGTACCGTATTCTGGGGTCCAGGTAGCCGTAGGCCAGGTCGACTATCATGTTCACGAAGACGTACACCAGCGTGGCCAGGATAAGCAGCGCCTGCACCACCGGGTAGTCCCGCACGAGAATTGACTGCGCGATGAGCGCTCCGAGTCCGGGGATCGCGAAGAAGGTCTCCGTAATGATGGCCCCGTTGAGCAGCGCCGCCACCCCGAGCCCTATGACCGTGAGGATGGGCATCGATGCGTTCTTCAGGGCGTGGCGCAGCACCACTACCTGTTCCGTGAGGCCCTTCGAGCGGGCCGTGCGAATGTAGTCCTGGCGCATCACTTCCAGCATGGTGGACCGCGTCATCCTGGCTATCAGCGCCACCAGGCTTATGCCCAGCGTCACGCACGGCAGCACCAGGTGGCGCGCGTAGGCCACGATGCCGTTGTCGAAGCTGGTGTACCCGAGCACGGGCAGAATACCCAGGTTTAGGCTGAACAGCCAGATGGACAGGAAGGCCAGCCAGAAGACCGGCATGGCGAAACCGACGGAGGCGAACAGGATGACGGCGCGGTCTATCCAGGTGTTGGACTTCCAGGCGGCGAGCACGCCGAGGGGCACTCCCACCACGACGGCGAACACCTCGCTTACGATGGCTACAACCACCGTGGGCGTCAGCCGCTGCATGATGATCTCGGACACCGGCACACGACTGCCCACGGACTCGCCGAGGTCGCCCCGCACCAGCTTGCCGACCCACGTGAAGAACTGCACGGGGACCGGCTTGTCAAGATCCAGGGACACACGGATCGCCTGCATCTGCTCAGGCGACGCCTGCTCCCCGGCTATCAGCTGGGCCGGATCACCGGGGGCGAGGCGAAGCAATGCGAAAACGAAGACGACGACGAGGATCAGTACCGGTATCGCCGACAGCAGCCTCGTCGCGATGTATCGCTGCATGGCGTCCTATCTTCTGCTGGCGTCCTTCCAGTACATTCCGGGGAAGTACGGACCGTTGACTATGGTGTGCTGGTAGCCCTCCAGGTCGGTGCTCATCGGGTGCATGAAGAAGAACATGCCCAGCGGGATGTAGGGCGGGTCCTCGAAGGCCACGCGCTGCATCTCGTCGTATATCCTGAGCTGATCATCGAAGGTGGCCGCCTTGGCCAGTTCACCCTGCAGCGCGAAGAACTCGTCGCTATGCCAGAATCCGAGCTGGCCGTCGTACTCCAGGAATCGGTTGGCTATTGGCGAGAAGTGCCAGGTGCTCAGCCAGCTTGTCGATATGTGCCAGTCCCGGTTTTCGAGCTGCACTTCCCTGTCGGCGAGCACGATCGCGCTGGACGCGGCGGGGTCCACCGGCTTCAGCGTCACGTTGAATCCCACAGCCTCCATTCTGGGCTTGAGCAGGGTGGCTATCACGTGGCCGATGCGGAACTGCACCTGGTCCAGCAGTATGATCTCTTCGCCGTCGTAGCCGGCCTCGGACATCAGGCGCTTGGCCTTCTCGTTGTCCTTCTGGTTGTAGTACTCGGGCGCGACCGACCTGCCGAAGGCGGTGCCGCAGGCCCAGAACGAGTCGCACAGCGTCCACAGGTCGGGCGGGCCGGCGAGGGCAGTCATCATCTCCTCGGGGTCGATTACGGCTGCAATAGCCTGGCGCAGCTTTCTGCCCTCGGGCGTGTTGTCGAGCGGCGGGTACAGCTTCTGGATCCAGAACAAGGGCTGTCCGCCGGGCTTGGCGAAGTAGAGCTGAACGTCGGGAACCTGGACGAGCCCGTTATAGAAGTCGGTGTCTATCGAGTGCAGGAAGTCCATCTCACCGCTGGTGATCGCGGCTACGCGCACCTCCTGGTCCGGTATCTCGGTTGCGTCCAGCACGTCAAAGTAGGCGATTTTGGCGCCGGACGTGCTGTCGCCCTGCTCCGAGCGCGGCACGTAGTTCTCGAACCTTTCAAGCCGCAGCTTGTGGGTGACCTGCCACTCGGCGAAGACGTAAGGGCCGGAGCCGACGTGGGTGATCACCGGCTCGCTGCCGGGGATCATCGCCTCGTCGATGGGGTGGATCACCGGCACGGGGCCGTCGCCCTTGCCGAGAGCGGGAATGAACACGCCGTTGGGCTCGCTGAACTCGAACACCATCGTCTTGTCGTCCACTCTGTCCGACCTGAGCAGCGTGGGGTTGATGAAAGGCCCGTAGGAGTCGGCGTTGCGCCAGCGGTCGAACGATGCGAGCACGTCCTCGACCGTGACGGGCCGGCCGTCGTGGAAGGACTGGCCGTCCCGGAGCGTCAGCACGAAGCGCTTGCCGCCGTCCTCGACGGACCAGCTCTCCAGCGCCTGCGGGTGGAGCGCGCCGTCCTTGTCCCAGGCCAGCAGCGTGTCGTACACCATGAACGACAACCCGTTGACCAGCGCCAGGCTGCTTGTCGGGTCTGTGGTGGTGAAGCTGTGCGACGGCACCCACCTGAGCGTGCCGCCGTACTTGTCGTCAGTGGATTCCGGCTGTGTCATCGCGGCGGCCTGCGTGGGGGTCGCCCGCGGCGCGGCGGGCATGGCAGTAGCGGCCGGCGCGGCGGGCACGGCCGTCGGGTCGGTCTGCGCGGGCAGCACGCCGCCCAGCGATGGCGTGGGGGCGGCGGGAGGCGTCGCCGTGGGCGCTGGCCCCGACGGCTCCTCCGCGGAACCGCAGGCCGCGACAAGCACAGTCAGCAGCAGCGCGGCTCCCACGATCCAGAGCGCCTTAAGATGCGAGCGTTTGAGCGAAATCAATGTGTCCCCTCCTAGTCTCATGGGCCGCGCCCATTCAGCGCGCCAAACGGGCACCCGTGAGCCACGGCGAGCCGCGCCTCACTTGGGCGAAAGGTACTCCTATCGGTAGGCAAAGTCAAAGCTGGCTTCAGCGAGCGCGACCGTTTCAGATTGACAGGTCTCCTTGCCGAAATGCCCCCGCCTCTGGGTTCCGGCTCGGGGGCCGGAATGACGGTTGTACGGCGGGCGGAATGACGATTGTGTACTGGCAGGCACTCGGGCGGGCCGGTCCGAGCGGGCGATGCAGGGCCTCAGACTGCCTTTGGGCGAGGTTTTCAGCGAAAAGTGTGCCATTTTGGGTCATTCTGTGTCATCCCCTAGCTGGAGGCGCTACCAAAAAGAGATGGAATGAAACGCTGACAAGACGGATATGTACGGAAAAGTTACAAAATGTGACGGAAATGAGACAGGTCGCGGGGGGCGCCACACGGGCTTCTTCACCCCCATCCCCGTATCGAGTATGGGGCAGGCTCAAACCTTCCCCCGTCAAGGGGGAAGGGACTGTTGGGTTGCGTGGTCGGTCCCTCGTCGCAGGCGAGGGTAGCACGGATGTGCGAGGGGTTCAAGGGGGGTCTTGTTGGCGGCGGGTTTAGATTCCTCGGCTACGCTCGGAATGACACAGAGGAGGCCGCTCGGAATGACACGGAGGAGGGCGCTCGGAATGACACGCAGGGCGTCCGCGGGCGTGGCGATGCTTGGTACGCGGTGGTTCTGTTAAGATGCGGCCTGGGTGCGAAATGTGCACTCGATGGCGCGGACCGAGGAGGCGGGAGGGACACAAATGGACGACCTGACATTCCAATCGGCGAAGAGCCTGGCGCGGGCGATCCGCGAAAAGTCCGTATCGGCACGCGAGGTCGTGGAGGCGCACCTGCGCCGAATCGAGGAGGTCAACCCCGTGCTCAACGCGGTCGTCCAGCTCGCGGCGGAGCGCGCGGAGGCGGAGGCGCGGGAGCTCGACGACGAGCTCGCGAGGGGCGAGCTGCGGGGGCCGCTTCACGGCGTGCCCATCACCATAAAGGACTCTTTCGACACGGAGGGGGTCGTTTCGACCGGGGGCACGCTGGGACGCGCCGGCTACGTGCCGGAGCGCGACGCGACGCCGGTGGCGCGGCTGCGGGCCGCCGGCGCGGTGCTGCTGGGCAAGACCAACACGCCGGAGTTGACGATGGCGGCAGAGACGGACAACCTGGTCTACGGCCGCACCAACAACCCGTTCGACGTGTCCCGCACGCCGGGCGGCAGCAGCGGAGGCGCCGCGGCCATCATATCGGCCGGCGGCTCGCCGCTCGACCTGGGCACCGACACCGGCGGCAGCATCCGATTCCCGTCCCACTACTGCGGCATAGCGGGCCTGAAGCCCACCACCGGGCGGGTGCCCCGCACGGGCCATATCATCGGATACGACATGGGCGCCGCGCAGTCGCTGACGGTGGTCGGGCCGATGGCGCGCTACGTGGAGGACCTGGAGCTGGCCTTTCCCATCATCGCCGGTCCGGATTACCGCGACCCGCACATGGTGCCGATGCCGATTGGCGACCCAGGGGACGTGGACCTGGCCGGGCTGCGGGTGGCGTACTACACCGAGTCGCCGGGCGCGACTCCGACGCCGGAGACGGCGCGGGCGGTGCGCGACGCGGCCGCCGCTCTCGCCGACGCGGGGGCGACCACTGCGGAGGAGGCGCCGGCAGCGCTCGCGGACGGAGAGGAGCGCATGCTGTCGTTCATCGGCTCGGACAACTGGGCCTGGGGCGACCGGCTGCTGGAGCGTTTCGGGACGACGCGAGAGCACGCCTGGATAACGATGTGGAGGGGGATGGCGAAACCGCTGGACACTGCCGGCTATACGGCGCTGCTGGAGGAGATAGACCGTTTCCGGTCCGAGATGATCGCGTTCATGGAGACGCGCGACCTGATAGTGTGTCCCATCTCGGCGCAGCCGGCGCTGCTGCACGGCGCGTCCTACGACGAGGAGCACATGCGCGGCCTGGGCTATTCGGGGGTGTACAACGTGACGGGCTGGCCGGCGGCGATTGTGCGTGTGGGCACGTCGCCGGAGGGTCTGCCGATAGGGGTGCAGATGGTGGCCCGTCCGTGGCGGGAGGACGTGTCGCTGGCAGCGGCGCGCCACCTGGAGGCGGCGTTCGGGGGGTGGCGGCGGCCGGGGGTGTAGGGGGGCACGGACCTTAAAGCGGGTAGCGACGTGCAACCATCCAGGTGAACGCAAGGCAAGCGCATGGGTGTAGCTCGCAAATTGGGAACTGAGGAATCTTCTCGGACGTCTGGCGGGAACGGCCTCCCGTTGCCCAGGTGCCTCTCGCTGGACCTTGAAATCAGCGTCAGGGACGAGCGAATCCGGGCATTCGCCGGCGTGCGCCCGGACACCGGCGGGCGCATGATATTTCCGGGAACGGGCGACAGCCTGGACGCGGCGTTGGCCAGGCTGGACGTGTTCGCTGAAGGCGCAGAGTTTCTGCTGGGCCACAACATCATTGCGTTCGATTTGCCCCGGCTGCGAGCGGTCAGCCCCAGCTTGTGGCTGTTGCGACTGCCGGCGGTTGACACGCTCATGCTCAATCCCCTGGCCTACCCGCGCAACCCGTACCACCACCTTGTAAAGCACTACCAGGACGGCCAGCTCCAGCGCGGGCGTATCAACGACCCGGAATTGGACGCCCGGCTTACACTGGAAGTCTTCGGCAACCAGCAGAAGAAGCTGCGTGAAGAGGCCCCCGACCTGCTGGCCGCGTGGCACTGGCTGACCAGTGCGGACGATGGCCCTGGATTCGATAGCGTGTTCACGGCGCTGCGCCGCTCCCCGAGGCCCTCGGACGGGGAGGCGTATCGAGCGATTCACGCGCGGCTGGCCGGCAACGCCTGCCGTACGCACGCCCGCGAGGTGATGGCAGACGCGGCACGGCACGGATGGGCGCTGGCCTATGCGCTGGCGTGGTTGTCGGTGGCCGGGAGCAACTCGGTGATGCCACCCTGGGTTCGCCATCAATTCCCCGAGGCGGGGCGGCTGGTGCGCCTATTGCGGGATGCCGCATGCGCCGATGCCGACTGCGATTGGTGCAGGGAACGCCACGACGCTCACAAGGAGCTCAAGCGCTGGTTCCCCTCTATTGATAACTTCCGCGATGAGCCCGCATACGAGCCCGACCGGCCCATGCAGCAGGCCGTCGTCGAGGCAGCGATGGCGGGTGAAAACGTGCTGGCGATCATGCCCACCGGTGCCGGCAAGTCGCTGTGCTACCAGATCCCGGCGCTGTCCCGCTACGACAAGACGGGCGCGCTGACCGTGGTCATATCTCCCCTGGTGGCGCTCATGGCCGACCAAGTCAATGGGCTTAAACAGCGTGGCATCGACTCGTGCGTGACCATAAACGGGCTCCTGTCGATGCCGGAGCGTAAGGACGCCCTCGACCGAGTGCGGTTGGGCGACGCCGGCATTCTCATCATCTCCCCTGAGCAGTTACGCAGCGTCTCGGTGCGCCGCGTTTTGGAGCAGCGCGAGATAGGGGCGTGGGTGCTGGACGAGGCCCATTGCCTATCCAGGTGGGGACACGATTTCCGGCCTGACTACCGCTACGTGGGGCGCTTTATCCGCGAGAGGGCCGGGGATGAGCCGCCTCCACCTCTGATCTGCCTTACGGCGACCTCCAGGCCTGACGTAACGGCTGAGATAGTTGAGTACTTTCGAAAGGAGCTCGACGTTGCGCTGAGGGTCTTCGATGGTGGGGCGAGGCGCAACAATCTGGAGTTTGTGGTTGTGCGGACGAGCGGCGCGGAGAAGTTCGCTCACATCCACCAGATACTGGAGCAACACCTGCCGGAGCACGAGCAAGGTGGCGCAATCGTCTACTGCGCAACGAGGAACCAGACCGAGCAGTTGGCGGCTTTCCTGCAAGAAAAGGGTGTTGCGGCGAACCATTTCCACGCGGGGCTGACACCGGAGACGAAAAAGAACGTACAGGACACCTTCATCGATGGCGAGCTGCGGGCCATCGTCGCCACCAACGCCTTTGGGATGGGCATAGACAAGTCGGACGTGCGTGTGGTGATCCACGCCGACATCCCCGGCTCGCTGGAGAACTACCTGCAGGAGGCCGGTCGCGCCGGGCGGGACCAGCAGGCAGCACACTGCGTGCTGCTCTACACAGAGGACGACGTAGAGAGGCAGTTCGGCATGTCGGCGCGTTCGCGTCTAAGCCGGCTCGAGATTCACGGCGTGTTGAGGGCGCTACGAAACCTGGACCGGAAGAGGCGGCTAGACGGTGAGGTGGTAGCGACTTCCGGCGAGATTCTCAGAGAAGACGACGAGCACGCATTCGAGCGAGACTCGAACACCGACGACACGCGGGTGCGGACGTCAGTGGCCTGGCTAGAGGAGGCGCAACTGCTGACTCGCGAGCAGAACCGGGTGCAGGTGTTCCCGTCTTCGTTGCGGGTCAACTCGATGGAGCAGGCGAAATCGAGGCTCAAACGCAGCTCCATGCGCGACGACTACCGCAAGAGGCTGTTGTCCATTTGCAGGGCGCTGATCGCGGCGGACCCGGACGAGGGCATATCCACCGACGAACTCATGGGAGATTCGGGCCTGAGTCCAGAAGGTATGCGTGGCGCGCTCCACGACCTGGAGCAGCTGGGCATAGCAAGCAACGACACCGCTCTGACTGCTTTCGTGCACGCGGGGGTCCAGCGGTCATCCCGGCGTCGATTCGAACAGGCGGCAGGGCTGGAGAGTGACCTGATCGAGCTCTTGCGCGAGAACTACCCTGACATTGGGCAGGGCAAGCCTTCCCCGCTGCATCTCGGCCTCGTTACGCCGCGGCTCAAGGACCAGGACCCTTCCTATGCCCTGCCGGAACGGGTTCGCAGCATCGTCCGTAGCATCGCCGCCGACGGGCGGGGAGAGGGCGGGAGCGGCGGAAGCCTGGGCGTGCGAGGGCGCGACTCGGACACGATCCTGGTGACGTTGCAACGTGAGTGGAAAGACTTAGAGAGGCTGGCAGAGGTTCGCCGGGCGGCTGCCTCAATTCTATTGAACCTCCTCCTCGCTGCCCTGCCCCCGGGAAGACGTGGTACGGACCTGCTGGCCGAGACGACCATAGGCAAGCTGACGACCGCCATCAAGTCCGACGCGACGCTTGGAGGTCAGGTCAAGGACGAGGCCATACCAAGATTGCTGCACCGCG
Source organism: Dehalococcoidia bacterium (assembly GCA_965217705.1). Classification (GTDB taxonomy): domain Bacteria; phylum Chloroflexota; class Dehalococcoidia; order Lucifugimonadales; family CATOSD01; genus CATOSD01. The sequence continues at coordinate 2,172,868 of CBDCJA010000002.1, forward strand.
CCCTCTTGTGGTTGCACGAGCAAGAGGTCATCCGGCTTAACAGGGGCCTTACGGTGTTCCGTCCCGCGATGACAATCCGGCTGGAGCGCGACCGGCGGGGATTCGCCCAGGCCGACTACACGCCCCTCAAGGTCCATTACGACGAACAGGTCATCCAGATTCACGTGATGGTGGAGTACGTCCAGCGCGGTCTCGAAGTGATGGCCGATGCGGTCCGGTTGGCGATGGACTACTTCAGCCTTAGCAGGAACGACTTTCTGAAGCGATGGTTGCCGGACCAAGAGAGAGAAATCTCGCGGCAGACCACCCCGGAATCATGGCAGGCGATCGTCGACAACCTCAACAACCCCGTGCAGCGGCGAATAGTTGCCGACGACCGGGAGCAGACGAACGTGCTGGTGCTGGCAGGCCCCGGGTCGGGCAAGACGCGGGTGCTGGTTCACCGCATCGCCTACCTGGTGCGCGTGCGGCGCGAGAACCCGCGCGGCATACTCGCGCTCGCCTACAACAGGCACGCAGCCGTGGAGATTCGCCGCCGCTTGGCGGAGATCATCGGCGACGACGCCAAGGGTGTGTTGGTGCTCACCTGCCACGCGCTCGCGATGCGACTGGTGGGCGCTAGTTTCAGCGAGCGTGCAAATCGCCTTAACGACGTGGACTTCAAAGCAGTGTTACGGCAGGCCGTGGATCTGCTGCGGGGCAAAGGACTGCTCTCTGACGAAGCGGACGAATACAGGACACGGCTGCTGTCGGGCTTTCGATGGATTCTGGTGGACGAATACCAGGACATAGGTCGCGACGAATACGATCTGATATCTGCTCTGGCGGGAAGAACTCTCCCGGAGGAAGATGACAAGCTGAGCCTGTTCGCCGTCGGCGACGACGACCAGAACATCTACGCATTCAACGGCGCGTCGGTAGAGTACATTCGCCGGTTCGAGAAGGACTACGGCGCAAGGCCCGAATATCTGACCGGCAATTACCGTTCTTCCGGCAACATCATCGAGGCGGCCAATGCCGTGATCGAGCCGGCGCGGGAGAGGATGAAGGCCGGTCGTCCTATCCATATCAACCGGGCGCGCGAAAAGGACCCGCCGGGAGGAACCTGGAGCATGATAGATCCCCTCTCGCGCGGTCGCGTCCAGGTGCTGCCTGCCGGGAATACTCCCATCGACCAGGCGCAGGCCGCGGTGGCGGAGATGCAACGGCTGGCGGGTACATCGGCCGATTGGGACTGGTCCAAGTGTGCCGTCATTGCGCGGGAGTGGTCATACCTGGAACCGGTCCGAAGCCTGTGCGAACTGGAATGCATTCCGGTGCAGATGGCGAACGAGGACTTTTCAGGTACCTGGCATCTGCGGGAAACACAGTCACTGGTGAAGTGGCTCCGCAGCCGCGACTCCCGCCTGGTGAAGAGCGAGGACCTGGAGGGCTGGCTAATCAAGCAACGCTCCAGTGCTTGGATCGAGTCGCTGTCCGAGGCTATAGCTGAGTACGCGGCGGATACTGGCGGCGCGGAGACGCCGGTGGACAGCTTCATCGAATGGCTCGCAGAGTGGGCGCGGGACTTCCGCCGCCGCCAACACGGGCTGTTGCTGCTCACCGCCCACCGCGCCAAGGGGCTGGAGTTCGACCACGTGGTTGTGCTGGACGGCGGTTGGGGCCGTGTTGGACGAGGCGAGGACCCGGACGCGCCGCGGCGATTGTACTACGTGGCCATGACGCGCGCGCGTCAGTCACTGACGCTGGCGCGCCTTCCAGGGGCGCACAGGATACAGGACGCCCTTGAGGACGTTCCCTCGGTGTTGCGGCGCGAGGCGCCGGTCGGACTTCCCAAAGCACCGCCGGAGATGGCCCGCCGCTACCGGCGGCTCAGTCTGCGTGACGTTTTCCTGAGCTACGCGGGATACCGGCGCGCCGGGCATCCGGTGCATCGTGCAATCGCGGCCCTGGCGCCAGGCAACCCGCTTCGGGTTCGGACGAAGGGCAAGCGATGGCAGCTCTTGAACCGCAATGGCGTGGTCGTGGGACAGCTAGCCGGTGGGTTCGAGCCGCCAGAGGGGATGCGATTCGCCTCGGCCTCGGTGCTGGCCGTGGCCACGTGGAGTCGCGACAAGTCTGACCCGGTGTACCAAGAGGGCCTTCGGTGCGACGAATGGGAAGTGGTGGTGCCTGAGCTGGTTTTCGAGCCGGCGTAGCCGAGTTAGCGCAGCCCCCCGCCCCTGGGTTCCGGCTCGGGGGCCGGAATGACGAGAGGGACGGGGACGGGGAAGAGACGCTTCACCCTCACCCTAGCCCTCTCCCGTCAAGGGAGAGGGGATGGCGAAGCCTGCTACCCCGCCCTTGCGGGATACGGCGCGGCGGGCGGCCTGGGCTACGTCGGCGGCGGTGAGATGGTACTTGGCCATGAGCGCGTCGGGGGGGCCGGACTCGGCGTAGCCGTGCAGGGCAACCGTCTCCTGGGGCGTCGGGGCCTCGCGCGCGAGCGTCTGCGCGACCATGCTGCCCAGGCCACCGCCGACGTAGTGCTCCTCGGCCGTCACTATCGCGCCCGTCTCCCGCGCGGCGGCGACCACGGCCCGCTCGTCCAGCGGCTTCACCGTCGCCATGTTGATCACGCGGCACGATATGCCCTCGGCCGCCAGCGTCTCGGCGGCATCCAGCGCCACGCCGACCATGATGCCGCACGCCACTATCGCGGCGTCGGCGCCCTCGCGCATCGTCTCGGCCTCGCCGAGCCGGAAGTCGTACTCCGCGCCATGCACCACCGGCGTGGCCGCGCGCGACAGGCGGACGTAGAACGGCCCCTGCGTGGCGACGGCGCTGCGGACGGCGTGGACGGCCTCCGGGCCGTCGGCGGGCACGACCACCGTGAACTCCGGCAGGGCGCACATGAGCGCCAGGTCCTCGATGCTGTGGGCCGACACGCCGTCCTCGCCGGTGATGATGCCGCTGTGCGTGGCGATGACCTTGACGTTGAGGCGGGGCTGGGACACGCCGACGCGAAGCTGGTCGTGGGGCCGGCTGGTGGAGAAGACGGCGAAGGTGCTGACGACGGGGATTTTGCCCGAGGACGCCATGCCCGCGGCGACGCTGACGATGTTCTGCTCGGCGGGGCCGAAGTCGAAAAAGCGGTCGGGGTACTTGTCGCCGAACAGGAAGGCGAAGGTGGAGACGTTGAGGTCTCCTCCCAGGACGACCAGGTTGGGGAACTCGGCGCCCAGGTCCGCCAGCGTCTGCCCGGCTACTTCGCGTGTGGAGGCGGTCTCGGCCATTTGGCGTTCTCCCTTACGTTGGTCGGATGAGCGTTCCGGGCGGGTTTGAAACCCGCCCCTACGGGTGCAGTCGCCGACTCTGCACTAGCCTATTTCCCGCAGGCCTGGGCCAGCGTTCCGGGCGGGTTTGAAACCCGCCCCTACGGGTGCAGTCGCCGACTCTGCGCTAGCCTATCTCTTGAATGGCCTGGGCGAGCTGTTCGGGGCTGGGCGCCTTGCCGTGGAAGTTGGCGTTGTTCTCCATGAAGCTGACACCCTTGCCCTTGACGGTTTTGGCGATGATGGCGGTGGGCTTGCCCGTGGTGCGGCCCGCCTCGTCGAAGGCGCCGATGAGCTGGGCCACGTCGTGGCCGTCCACCTCGAGCGCGTTCCACCCGAAGGCGCGCCACTTGTCGGGCAGGGGTTCGAGGTTCATCACCTCGTGCGTCCAGCGGTCGTTCTGGATGCCGTTGCGGTCGATGATGGCGACGAGGTTGTCGAGGGCGTAGTGGGACGCCGACATCGCGGCCTCCCACACCTGGCCCTCGTCGCACTCGCCGTCGCCCAGCAGCACGTAGGCGCGCGTCGGCCTGCCGTCCAGGCGGGCGGCGAGCGCGGTGCCCACGCCGAACGAGAGGCCCTGGCCCAGCGAGCCGCCGGACATCTCCACGCCGGGCGTCTTTATGTGCGCGTGGCCCTGCAGGCGGCTGTCTATCTTGCGGAAGGTCATCAACTCTTCGGTCTCGAAGTACCCCGCTTCCGCGAGCGCCGCGTACAGCACGGGGCAGGCGTGGGCCTTGCTGAGCACGAAGCGGTCGCGCGCCTGCCACGACGGGTCAGAGGGGCGGTGGCGCAAGGTGTGAAAGTAGAGGGACGCCAGGATCTCGACAGCCGAGAGCGAGCCGCCCGGGTGGCCGCTGTTGGCCTCCGCGATCATGTTGAGAATGTTGCGGCGCATGCTGCGGGCGGTGGACCGCAGAGCGTCCAGATCGAGCCCGTGGGCATTGCCGTTGGACCCAGGCGTATTGCCGGCGGGGGGGTCCGCCGCAGGGCGTTCGTCCGCGCTGACCACTGGTGTATGCACCTCCCTGTTCGCGATGGGGGTATTATAGCAACCGCATTGGGCAGTGGGTAGTGGGGCGCCGTCACCCCCATCCTGACCTTCCCCCATCGAGGGGGAAGGGACAACGCACCCCCATCCTAACCTTCCCCCTGCGAGGGGGAAGGGACTCTTCGCGCCCGTGCCAGGCCAGGTGCTCGGATTTGAAGCCCGCCCCTACAGGATGGAGGAGAGGGGATTATTGTGCGCCGGTTAGGGCTTGCCAGGCGGCGGTGAGGGTGTCGGGGTCGGGGGCGAACACGAGGAGGGTGTCGGTGGGGCCGGGGGCCAGACGGACGACTGGTTCTGCTACGAGCGGCTACTCCTCAGAGCGTGCTCGATAGCATCAACGGTTCGCTTTAGCTCTCGCTCCGGGCTATTGAACCAGTCTGTGCTCCAGATCCGGTGTAGCGTCCATCCCAGGCCCTCAAGAACTTGTTCCCGCAATCGGTCGCGGTCACGGGCGGAACGAGAACTGTGATAGGATGCGCCATCGAACTCGATGCCGATGACGTATCTACCCGGATGCTTCGGGTCCACGATGCCAATGTCCACAAACTTACCTCCGGACGCGACTTCCTCGTGAACTTCGTACCCGAGGCTCTTCAATCGTCTAGCGACTTCGCGTTGGAAAGGCGAATCGACACTGACGTCGCTCTCGCCCGGAACATCGACAGGCATGACTCCTGCTTCCGCGTATTCGAGAAACGTCTTCAACGCTCGAACTCCAGCGGACCTCGTCCGGCTTGAGTCTATATCGGCGGCTTTCAGGTTGGAAAAGACGTGGCATTGATGCTTGGCACGGGTTATCAGCACGTTCAGCCGGCGCTCGCCGCCTTGGTTGTTAAGCGGGCCGAAGTTCATGGAGACCTGCCGGGTCGCGTCGCGCCCGTAGCCTATGCTGATGAAAATGACGTCTCGTTCGTCGCCTTGGACGTTCTCCAGATTCTTTACGAAGAATGGCTCTTCGGGATGAGCGGCGAAAAACTCCTCTCCGGGATCGTCTTGGAGTCGGAGCATTTCCAGCCGGTCTTCTATTGCCCGGGCTTGGGCCTGACTGAAAGCCACAACGCCAAGAGAAAGGTCAGGGCATTTGGCTGCGTGTTCCATCACCGCCGAGGCAACGGCATCCGCCTCCTGCCGATTGACGGCGCTGCGTCCGCGGTCATAAATGGCGTCAGGGAGATGATGGAAGCGAAGCCCAGTAGCTTCCCTTCCGGCGTCGGGACTGGGGAAAACCACCAAGCTGTTGTCGTAGAACTCTTGGTTGGAGACGGCGATGAGGGATTCGTGGCGGCTGCGGTAGTGCCAGCGAAGGTTGCGATTTGGCGCACCCTTACTTGCGAAAAGACCGAGGATGCTCTCAATATCCTTAGTAACGCTTTCCTCCTCATCTTCCTCGTCATTATCCGATTGCACCACGCGGTCAAAGAAACTGGATGGGGGCAACTGCTTGTTGTCCCCCACCACTACGGCCTTCTTCGCCCGCGCCAACGCTCCCAAGGCGTCCACGGGTCGGACTTGGCTTGCCTCGTCGAACACGACCAAGTCGAACGCGACGCTATCGGGCTCCAGATAGTTGGCGATGGAAAGCGGGCTCATCATGAAGACGGGTTTCAGTTCTTGGACTATCTGTCCGGCTTCATCGAGCAGCCGACGAATCGGCTTATGCCGGGATTTCTTCTGAATCTCTCGCTGCAAGACCCGTAGCTGCAGCTGGCTATCGCGGATCAATTCCACTCCTGGGGAGGAGTCTGCTCTTACCAAGCGTCGGGGTAGTTCATTGGGCCGGGACGCTCTACTCTGATGGGCCAGAGCAACCCGCTCTTGGTTGTGTTCCAGCGATTGCCCATCCATGGACTTGAACCGTTCGATACGCCCTTCTTGCAACTGGCCGTCAAAGCTCCGCAGAGCAGGTCTTTCCGAGAAGGCCGTTACTACTACGCCTTCGTACCATGCACGCTCGAACCAACTCGTCAAGGACGTAGCCGCCATCGGATTCTTGGCAGCGACGGCTACCACTTCCTGTAACCCTTGTTCCGACGCAGTTTCGGCTCCGGCGTTGAACGCAGCCACTTCTTGAACTCTTTCCAGGTTGGCGTTCCATTTTCGCAGCAGTTTGCGCTGTTCGTTGAATGGCAGGGGTGTCAAGCCGTCGGGGTTGCCAAATTGCAGCCTGTTGTCCATGTCCAACGCCAATTGCAATTCTCTAACAGCATCCGGATAGTCATCCAATGCGCCCCTCAGCGCTTCAATCTTCCTTTGCCAGTCTTCGGTCACACTACCAATGTCGGTCTCTCTCGTGAAGTCTTGCAGAAGGCCAACGACGCCTTCATTTAGATTGCCTTCCGACGCATCGGCGAGCACGTCGAGCCACCACCATATGCCGGGCGCGATGGCTTCCCAGTCGGTGTTCAGCCCGTTCCAGTGGCGGCCAATAACGGGGACAACATCCGCAAACTGTCCGTTGACTTCGGCCCGAAGCCGCTGTTCCTCGCTAATGGCGTCTATCAACGCCACTTGACGGTCTGTCCCGCTCGGCAACTGGCCACGCATAAGTGCCGCAAGCTGCTTCTTGGCTCGCCTGTAGTCTGAGGAGAGCAGTCGCTTGAAGAAATTGCGGCCGTCTGTGTTGAGCGCCAACCGCGCTTGCTGAAAGTCTCCGTCCCAGGCGTGGGGCAACAGCAGCGAGTCAGTCTCGGCGTGAATATGTCTCCAACGCAACCCCTTGGAAAGAAGTTGCTTCACGCGCTCCCCGTGAGATTCCCATTGGGGAGCGTACAGCTCCAGCCCGTCGGCGTCAGGCGCGCCAGCGGCGGCATTGACGGCACGCTGAGAAGCGGCCAACAAGTCGTTCGCTGCTGAAATGTCTTCGGGGCATACGAAACGAATTGCGTCCGCCAAATCTTTGCAAGCCGTGGTCAATTCCGACAAACGCCTCAAGGCGGTCTCGATCTTGCTCCGCAATTCCGTTCGAGTGGCTGGAAGCAAAAGGCGCAGGCGGCTTCCCCAGAAGGGATGCTGGTCGGGAACTCCGGTGTTCTGCAACCGTAAACGCAGGTCTTCCACTACTTCCCGTTTGTGTTGGAAGTCCGCTCCGCTCCAATCCGCGATGTCTGGTATTTCACTTCTGGAGATAGGATTGGCTGTCTTGTGGTACTCGAGCGCCAATAGATTGCCAAAAGCGTCGAAAGGTGTGACGCCGCTGTTGCCTACTTCAGCGTTGACCGATTCTGCGTACTCATTGAGTTGATTTCTGGTTCGAGAGAGCTGCCCCACAAAGTCCTCGCTCAAGCTGCTCGTTATCTGAGCGGAAGAGTTTAGAATACGGTCCAGTTCTTTCAGCGTTTCTCGCTTGTTCGTCTTGTGGCTGTGCAGTTCCAGGCAAGCGGCACCCAAGCCGATGCTGTCCAGGCGGCGTTTGACAACCTCCAAGGCTGCCATCTTTTCGGACACAAACAGCGTTCGCTTGTCCTGTGCGATGGCTTCGGCAATTATGTTGGCGATGGTCTGGGACTTGCCTGTTCCGGGTGGCCCCTGGATCACCATGTTGCGGCCTTGAGCGGCGTCGTGAATTGCCAAAGCCTGAGAAGAGTCGGCATCTAGCACGTGAAACACGTCACTGGGCGAGAGCGTGTCGTCTAGACTTTCGCCGTCTCCAACGTTAGACCGAGAATCCGAGAACCCATCGTCTCCGAACAATGAGATGATTGTTTCGTTGTCGGCCACCGATGAACGCCCCAGGTCTAGATACATCAGCAGCTTGTTGAAGGAGAAGAATCCTAGAACTATGCGGTCCGGCTCCACATTCCACCGGCTGAGCGCAGAGCGATGAACAACATCCTCAACTTGGGAGATGTAATCGGCTACGTCGATGTCCTGTCCGTCTACTGGTTCCAGTACATCTACCCCTGGTAGGTCTAAGGCGAAGTCTTGGCGAACCTTCTCCAGCAACGAAAGGTTCACGCCCAAGTCATCTCCAGTGTATTCGAGCCTGAACCTGGAACGAACGCTGGTGCGTCCCAAACGGACGGGAACCAACACCAAGGGCGCCTTTCGTTCCTCTTGGCTGAAATCCGACTCGTACCACTTGAGCATTCCCAAGCCTAGGAACAGAGTGTTGACACCCGTTTCCTGTATGGACGTATTGGCTAGCCTGTAGGTGTTTAACAGCCGCTTTTGCAGGTTTGCCGATGTTTCGGTGGTCTGTAGTCTGTTATCCGTTTGATCTGCGGAAAATACAAGCTCCGGGGTGTCCTCCCAAAGAGGATAAGCGTTACTGACCTCATCATCCACGGCGGGAAGAAAGGTCATAGGTCGCCTGTCCGCCACAAGCTTCGTGAAGACCTGGGCAGCCTTCTCGCCAACGATCTCCACGCCTCGAGCAGTCAGGGGTCGCCAATTGAGCAGACGATTCCGGAGACTGAGGTCGAGCAGCTCCTTCCGTGACTCTTCAATTCTCGCTCTAATTTCACTCTCAGAGGTCATGTTCTACCCAAAGATAGCCGGCATCCTAAGCGGTACGCCGGCGCCGGCGCTTGTAGGTTTCCTTTCTGGTGCCGCGCGGTCTGAGGCCTGATCTTCGAGTCTAGACCATACGTAAACGCCAAGCTCTAGAATCGACTCGTTTGGTAATGCAGTCCAATTCTATCGGCAATTGGAGGGTTATGCAATTACATTGCGGTCCGCCTGCATCACCGCGCCCTCGTGAGGGCTTGCCAGGCGGCGGCGAGGGTGTCGGGGTCGGGGGCGAACAACAGCAGCGTGTGGGTGTCGCCGGCGGCCAGGCGGACGACGCGGCCCGGCAGGTCGAGCACCTCGCCGTCGCCCGCGTCAGCCGGACGCCAGTCGGTCTCGGACTGGGCGCGCAGCGCCTCCCGCGCCGCGTCGTAAAACTCCGAGGCGTCCTCTTCGGTGTCCCACACCAGCCGCCAGGCCAGCACCAGGCCGCCGTCCGAGTGCTCCCACAGCGCCATGCGGTCGCCGCCCCAGCCGGCGGCGGCGGTCGCCGCGGTCGACTCGGCGGCCACGCCCTCCTCGCCGGTCATGGCGAGGTACGAAGAGATCAGGAACTCGCCGAGGGTATCCTGTCCCGCCTCGCTCCAGGCCTCGCCAAGTGCGCCGCCGAGGCTGGGGAGAACCACGGGCACGGGCGTCTCGTATTCCAGGAACTTGTCAGTGTGGAGGACCTGCTCGGTTGATACGGGCGGGTTGGCGAAGGCGTCGTCGATGAGGGCCCAGCCGCCGGCCTGCTGGAGCAGTTGCACCGTAAACTCGAAGCCCCGCGTGTACGGGAAGAGCAGGGAATCGCGGACCAACCGCGGGGCGCCGGCGAACGGGTCGTCGGATGACGCGGAGCTCTCCTGCCGGGCCTCCGTTTGCTGCTGCCCGGTGAGCTCGTAGTTGAAGTAGAGCACCTCGACGATCGTGGCGTCGCCCTCCACCAGGCCCCTGTAGGCCAGCGAGCGGTCGGTGTCGGCGTCGTCCAGCTTGTCGAACTCGGCCTTCAGGTCGAAGTTGCGGTGCTGCAGGGCGTGGGCATACTCGTGCGCGTAGGTGAGAACGTCCCGCGGGGAGAGGTCCTCGTCGTTGTCGACGACGTATATCTTGTCCTCGTCGGAGTCGAAGAAACCCAGCACCGAGCCGGAGTACAGGTTGACCAGCAGCTCGAAGAGGTCGGTCTCGGCGTCCAGAATGCCCAGCGTCGCGTAAATCCCCTGGGCCAGGGCTATGTCCTCCCTGTTCTCCTCCAGGCTCTCGCTCAGCCTCTCGCGCAGCTCGGCCTGGTCGATGAACTCGCGCTCCACGTCCAGAAAGGCGAAGCGCTCGCGCAGACGCGAGGCGCGCAGCTGCACGTCGTCGAGCGTGGCGTCGAGGGAGTCGGACGGCGCGGGCGTGGGCATGGGCGTGGGGATCGTCGCAACGGTGGTCGGCAGGATGACCGGGCCGGGGTCGAAAGCCGGCGCTGGGGTGGGCGTGGCTGTGGGAGGGGCCGCCGGCGTCGGAGTGGGCGCGATCGTGGGGGTGGCGGCAGGCGTGGCCGTCGGCGCGGGCGTTGCCGTGGGCTCCGGCTCGCCGCCGCAGGCCGCGACGAGGGCGGCGAGCACGGCGGCCGCGGCGAGAAACAGGGCGGTTCGCGCGGTGCCGGCGCGAAGTTTTGACAAGACAGCGACCTCCGTGGCGGGCTGGGGGTTCTTCGTTTTCGGACACTGCCTAGCATATCGAAATACGCGGGGGTTAGGCTAGGGCTTTTGGGACGCCGCCCCGGGGTTGGAGGCACGCGCGTTGTGTGCGCGCTGCGAGCCTTCACCCTCTCCCTAACCCTCTCCCACGAGGGAGAGGGGACTTCGGAGCGGTGCGGCTCCGTCACCCCCATCCTAACCTTCCCTCATCGAGGGGGAAGGGCAGGGTCTTTTCATTATCGGGAAATGTCATTCTGAGCCGAAGGCGAAGAATCTAAAATCACTCGACACGGACTCGGCTCTAGTATGAAGAAGGGGATGCAGGCAAGGACTTTAGACCCTTCGGCTACGCTCAGGGTGAAAATGAAAAGACCCTGGGGGGAAGGGACTGTTATATGGAATTACACCCTGAACGCTGCTACACTTCCGGCAGTCCGGTGCTACACCGACCACCCTACCCGACGGCTCGGGACTTGAGCCGCGCCTGGAGAGATTCGCACATGCCAACACGACAGTTCACGGGCAACCCATCGCAGATCATGGTCGAGCAGCTCGCCGCGTCGGGCATAAAGTATGTCTTCAACAACTCCGGGTCGCGGGAGGCGCACTTCTTCGACGCGCTCCACTCGCGCGACGACATTCACGGCATACTGGCGCTCCACGAGGGCAGCGTGGCGGCCATGGCGGGCGGATACACGCAGGTGGGCCTCGATCCCACGGCGATGGTGGTCCACCTGGGCGCGGGACTCGCCCAGTGCATGGGCCAGCTCATCAACGTGTGGCAGGGCAACCTGCCCGTGGTGGTGATCACCTTCGCGGGCGACACCGGCAGTTTCGCCGACAGCATCATCCTGGACCTCGACCACAGCTTCGGTCCGACCTCCATATCGGCGCCGTTCACCAAGGCCAACTGGACGGTCATCGAGCCGGAGGGCCTGCCGCAGGCCATCGACCGCGCCATCCGCGTCGCGAAGACGCCCCCCGTCGGACCGGTGCACCTGGCCGTATACGACCGGCTGCTGAGCACACAACAGGTGGACACGCGGATAATCGACGGCGGCGTGCAGGACATCCGGGCGGGCTACCCCTCCGACGACGACCTCGAACAGGTGGCGCGGGCGCTTCACGAGGCGGAGCGGCCCATGATCTACGTGGGCGACGGCGTCTGGAAGAGCGGCGCGCAGGAGAAGGTGGCCAACCTGGCCGAGCGGTTCGGCGCGGCAGTGGTGTCGTCGTTCGGCGACCTCAGAGCCGTTTCCATAAAACACCGGCTGCACTGCGGGCGAATCGACCAGGCCGTGCCCGCGCTCAACCCCGACCTGGTCCTGTGCATCGGCGCGCGCCACGGCGGGGCCGGCGCGGCGTCCGACTTCGACGTCTTCGCGTCCGCCAATAAGGTCATCGCCATGGGAGTTGACGTTGGCAATCTGCAGAACATGCCCGGGCTGGACCTGGCGATACTCGCGGACGAGTACCGCACGCTGGAGCAGCTTGAGGAGCTGCTGCTGAGCGAGTCCACGCCGCAGCGCTACGACGACCGGCGCGAGTGGGCGCTGGGCCAGGCCGCCGGGCTGCGCGAGCGGCGCAGGCGGGAGGCCGCCAGCGTGACGGCCGGAGCGTCACAGGTGCACCCGTCCGCGGCGCTGAACGCGCTCGACGCGGAGCTCGAGCGCCGCGGCGGCGGCGTGATCACCGTGGAGCAGTTCGCCATGCCGCTGGACACGCTGGGCGGCGAGGACTCGCCCGGCAACAACGAGTACATCCGGGCCGCCGGCGGCTCGGAGGGCTACGGCGTCGGCGCCGCCGTCGGCGCGAAGCTCGCCGCCCCGGACCGGCCCGTCGTGGGGCTGGTGGGCGACGGGTCGCTGTATTACGCCGACTCGGGCATGTGGACGGCGGCCCATCACAACATCCCCATGCTGTGGGTGATACCCAACAACCAGGCATACGGGATTGTCGCCAACTCGTTCGAGCGCGCCGGGACGTCGATGAAGGACTCCGGCGACTACGCGGGCGTCGTGCTAAGCGGCATCGACCCCGTGAAGCTGGCCGAGGGCTTCGGCGTGGAGGCGATGCACCTGCAGGACGAGGACAAGACGACGGACACCATAGCCCACGCGCTGGACGTGGTGGAGCGCGAGAGCCGGCCCTTCCTGCTGAACGTGCACCTGCCCATGGGCATTCCCAGCGGCGGCCGCCCCGCGCGGCAGTTCCGCATGACGTAGAGCCGCAAGGCGAGGCGGGGCATGGGCACAATGACGGCGGAGCGGGGCGTGGAGCCATGGCTCAGGAGGCTCTATCTGCCTGCGTACAGGGTGGCGGACGCCGCCCGGTATTCCGACATATCGCCCCAGTCCGTGACCAACTGGACGCGTCGCAGCCTCAGTACAGGTGAACCTGCCCTTGCCCGGGCGCACCAGGGGTAGCCGCCTCTCCTACCTGGAGTTGGTGGAACTGGCCTTCGTAGCCACTTTTCGCGCCCTTGGCGTCTCGCTGGCCACTATCGCCCGTACGAGAGACTACATGCGGCAGACCTTCACCGCTGAATACCCGTTTGCCCAGTACGAATTCTATACGGACAGCGTGCACATGCTTCTCCAGTGGCAGGAGTTCGAGGATGTCCCGGACCTGAACGAGGTTATCGTGGCGGACGCCGGGGGGCAGATTGGCTGGGAGGACATGATGGCATCGAGGCTGGCCGAGTTCGACTATGAGCACGACCTCGCGCTGGTCTGGCACGTCGACGGTCGCGGCTCGCCTGTGAGAATCGACCCTCGGCTCGCATTCGGCGCTCCAACTGTAAGCGGCGTCCCAACCTGGGCGCTCAAGGGACGCTGGGCGGCGGGCGAAAGCCTCTCGGACATCGCGGGGGACTTCGGCGTCGATGAGTGCGTAGCGGCACAGGGCCTGGCGTTCGAGGGCCACAAGACCAACCACGGGCGGGTTTGAAACCCGCCCCTACACCGTCGCAGCCTACCACCCTGGCTCTTCAAGGAGTGACCGCCGTTGAGCGATTTCAGCGTTACGCTGCTGGGTACGGGAACACCGGAGCCGCTGGACGACAGGATCGGCATCAGCACGCTGGTGCGCGCGGGCAGCGAGACGCTGCTGTTCGACTGCGGGCGCGGAACGGGGCTGAGGCTCCACCAAGCCGAGGGCAGCTACAAGACCGCGACGGTCATGTTCCTGACGCACCTGCACTCGGACCACGTGTCCGGCATTCCTGACCTGTGGCTGACCGGCTCGATTCCGCAGATGCGCGGGCGGGAGGAGGCGCTGCGGGTGTACGGTCCCGCCGGCACCGAGAGCCTGGCCGAGCACCTGCAGCTGGCCTACTCGGCGGACGTCGAGGCGCGGCAGCCCTCACGGGATATGGCCGGCGTCGGCGCCGCGCCCGCGCGGCTGGAGTCGGCGGACATCTCGCCGGGCGTGGTATATGACCGAAACGGCGTTAGGGTCACCGCCTTCCCCGTCGAGCACCTGATCATCGAGCCGGCGTTCGGCTTTCGCGTGGAGTACGGCGGCCGGTCTGTGGTGCTGTCGGGCGACACGACCTACTGCGAGAGCCTGGTGGACAATGCGCACGGCGTGGACCTGCTCATCCACGAGGTGGCCGCAGTGCCGGAGGGAGTGGACGCGAGCTCGCCGCTGGTGAACCGCGTGCTGTCGTGCCACACGTCGCCGGAGGACGCGGGCCGCGTGTACAAGCGCACGGCCCCCGCGCTCGCCGTGTTCTCGCACATCCACTACATGCTGGGCGCGAGCGACGCCGACATAGTCGCCGGCGCGCGGCGCACCTACGATGGCGAGATGGTAGTGGGCCGCGACCTGGATACGTTCGAGGTCGAGAGGCGCAGCGTGAGGCAGACTGGCTAGCGGGCGCGCAACCGCCAACTGTTTTGCGACCATGGTCAGGACTATGGTACTATCGTCCTACTTCCAGCAATGAGGGGTGCCACAGTGACCGAAAGCAATGACAGGCCAAGCGTCTCGCGGACCATCAAGGCGTCAGAGTTCAAGGCCAAGTGCCTTCAGCTAATGGACGAGGTGGCCGACAATGGCGGCGAAATAATCATCACAAAGCGGGGCACGCCGGTGGCCCGGCTCGTCCCCCATCGCGAGCGGCCGAAGTCGCTCTTCGGCACCGGGCGGGATCGCATGAAAATCCTGGGGGATATCATCAGTCCTCTCGACGTTGAATGGGAAGCCGAAGTCAATCCAGACAGAGTGCTCAACCCGTGATAGTGCTGGATACGCACGCGCTCGTCTGGCTATGGACGGGCGATGACAAATTGGGGCCAACCGCAGGAATTGCGATAGACAACGCGCTTGGCGACGAGCAGCTCGCGGTATCCGCCATGACGTTCTGGGAAGTCGCCATGCTCAGAAGCAAGGGTCGTCTGAACTTTCCGGAGGATGTCAGCCGGTGGCGTCAGGAGTTGCTCGGACAGGGGTTCGCCGAAATTCCGGTCGACGGCGAGATAGGCATCCGCGCGAACGAATTGCCAGGGTTTCACGCTGACCCCGCCGACCGAATCATTGTGGCGACGGCGCTGACTGGACGCCATCTCATCATCACCGCGGACGAACACATTCTCCGTTGGAGCGGCAATCTCAACCGGATGGACGCCCGGGGGTGACGGCGTAGCCTTTCAGTGTTGGCTGGCAACCCTGGAATGGAGTTGCGCCCGGGCGGGCCTCAGCCGCTGAAGGCTTCGTCTAGTATGCCCTGGAATCCTTCTGGAGACTGCGTGCGCTGCGCGGGCTGGTACATCGAGGGGTGGGCCGGAATCTCGAACTCCCTGCCCTCCAGCAACTCTCGGATGGTAAGCAACTGGATTTTGGGGAAGTCCCGCTGCCAGAGGTCGGAGTGGTAGAAGCCGGCGGCTGCCGCCTCCCTGCGCATTTCCCGCGTGTGATTCTCCAGCGTGATGAAGAGCCCCAGGACCGCGTTCTCGCGCTCGACTGTGCCAACAAGGTCGCGAACCTGTGATACTTCCACCCGGCCGCTCTTGACCTGGACTATCGCCCTCATGGTCGTTCGGCGCGGGCCGTCGATGAAGTGCACGACGCCGTCGACGCCCCTGTCGGCGCCGCGTCTGCCCCGTTCACGCGGGAGCGCCTCCAGCAGCGACATGGCCCAGTACTCGAACTGGTAGCGGTCCTGCTCGGCCAGAGCTCGCGCGCTGCCAACGTCCAACGGTTCGCCGACGACGTCGTAGTTCCTGCCGGGCAGCAAGTCGAACCCCGTCTTGAGCCGGTTCTTCATGAGCGCGACCGCGAGGTGGGTGATATCTACGCCCATCCACTGGCGGCCCAGCTTGTGGGCCGCCGCGACGGCCGTGCCGCATCCGCAGAATGGGTCGAGTACTACGTCGCCCTCGTTGGAGGATGCCGTGATGATGCGTTCGAGAAGCGCCTGCGGCTTCTGAGTGGGGTAGCCCAGGCGTTCCCTTGCGCGGGAGCCTATCGGGTTAATGTCGGTCCACATGTCTTGCAGCGAAACACCGGGCATCTCGTCGAGATAGCGTTTGTAACTCGGCGTTCCCTCTTGTGTATATGCGATGCGTCCTTCTTCGGCCATTGCCGTGAGCAACTCCTTGGAATATGCCCAATACCTACGTCTATACGGCGCCACCCCTCTGTATTCCCATCCTTCAACAGGGTGAAGGTACTCGTTGGTCAGGTCTGCTTCCCAGTCGCCATCTTCTGGACGCTTGATTCGCCATTCGTAGCTGGTGTCTCCCCCGGGTCTGGCCGCGGTCAGGTTATCCATCCGGTATCTCCGGCCCGTGCCAAGCTCCGTGTGCCGGTAGAAATCGTCTATGTAACTTTGGTCGTACGGTGTGTAAATCGGATTCCACGTCCAGTCGCGACCCTTGGTGTAGTAGAAGATTGTGTCATGTATGCGGCCGTGCTGTTTGCGGCCCTGCCTTGTGTCGCTGTGCGCGCTGGTCCGCTTCCAAATGATCTCCGTGCGGAATTGCTCTACCCCAAACACGCTGTCCATCAGCACCTTGAGGTAGTGCCCGGCTGTGGGGTCGCAGTGAAGATAGATGGAGCCCGTGGGCTTGAGGACGCGGCGCAGCTCCACAAGGCGTGGCGTCATCATCACCAGGTAGGCCATCATGGCGTTGGTGCCGAGGGATTGGCGGAAGGCGGCGACCATGTCTTTGACGCTGGGCGGCGTGTCCGAATTGAGGATGA
The DNA here is from genome assembly GCA_965217705.1 of Dehalococcoidia bacterium. Taxonomy (GTDB): domain Bacteria; phylum Chloroflexota; class Dehalococcoidia; order Lucifugimonadales; family CATOSD01; genus CATOSD01. The sequence continues at coordinate 2,189,610 of CBDCJA010000002.1, forward strand.
TCTCGTTCTCGTAGGTGCGCTCTGATTCCAGCGTCCAGTCCCAGGTGTCGGTGAACGCCCTGATCTGCGCGGGCGACTCCTCGCCGGTCTTCTCCCTGAACAGCACGTTGTAGTTGGCGTTGGAATTGAAGGGCGGGTCGAGGTAGACGAGATCGACCGACTCGTCGGGGATGTGCTCTCGCATGACACCCAGATTGTCGCCGTAGTAGAGTGTGTTTGGCATGTCTTTCGTGCGCTCTCGATTCGATGCGTCGTGCCTGAGAAGTGTAACCCGTCTCTCACCCTGCCGCAACGCGGCGATTGGCCGATCCGAGTTGCCACGCGGGGAGCGAGACGGCACAATGGAACGCGGAACTTAGAGGCGGATTGCCGCCGCGATAGGGGTTGCAGACATGGGATTTAGACTGCTTTTGCTGCCGCCGGGGGGCGAGGAGAACGCCCTAGTGGGCGAGACCTGGCCCGCCAGGCTGCGGGAGGCCATACCCGACATCGACGTGCGGGTAGCCCATTCCGTCGGCGAGGCGATGGAGATGATAGGGGACGTGGACGCGGCCTTTGGCGATATCGCCCCCGAGCTGCTGGAGCTGGGCGTCAACCTGAAGTGGATCGCGTGCCCACAGGCGGGGCCGCGGGCGGGCTACTACCACCAGGCGCTGGTCGAAAGCGACGTGGTAGTCACCAACACGCGGGAGATTTACAACGACCACATCAGCGCACACATAATGGCGTTCGTGCTGGCGTTCGCGCGGGGGCTGCACGTCTACGTGCCGAGGCAACTCCAGCGGCAGTGGCGGCCCGGATACGAGATCACGCATCTGCCCGACGCCACAGCCATAGTAGTGGGCGTGGGCGGCATCGGCGCGGAGACGGCCAGGCTGTGCGCGGAGTTCGGCATGACGGTGCTGGGCGTGGACCCGCGAGTGGCCGAGCCGCCGGAGGCCGTGGCGGAGCTGCACCGGCCCGACGCGCTGGACGACGTTCTGCCGCGCGGCGACTTCGTCATCATCACTGTGCCGGAGACGCCGGAGACGCAGGGGATGTTCGACTACGAGAAGTTCCGGCTGATGAAGCCCGGATCGCGTCTGATAAACATAGGCCGCGGCGCGGTGGTGGTGCTGGACGACCTGGCCAGGGCGCTGAGGGAGGGCGAGATCGGCGGCGCGGCGCTGGACGTGTTCCAGGTGGAGCCGCTGCCGGCGGACCACCCTCTGTGGGGGATGCCCAACGTAATCATCACGCCGCACGTGGCGGGCAGAGGACCCTACCTTGACGACAGGCGCACCGAGCTGTTCATCGAGAACTGCGTGCGGTTCGACCGGGGAGAGGAGCTTCGGAACGTAGTCGACAAGGCCAACTGGTTCTGAGGCTCGGGGCGGACTTTCGCTGAACGATGAGTGACCGCGTGTACGTCTTCCTGGACGAATCGGGCAACCTGGACTTCAGCGACCGCGGAACCCGTCACTTCGTTCTGGCCAGCGTAAGCATGAAGCGTCCGTTCCAAATGAACGGTGAGTTGGACAGGTACAAGTATGACTGCGTCGAGTACGGCCTGGAGCAAGAACGCTTCCACTGCGCTAACGACAATTCGCACGTGCGAAACAGGGTCTTCGATATCATGAGCGGCCGACTGGATGGCACAGAAATCCACAGTCTGGTCGTGGAGAAAAACAAGACCGCCCCTGACGCGAGGGCTGAAGCGCGATTCTACCCAGAGATGCTCGGCAATCTTCTCAGCTACGTGCTAGAGACTCCCCTTCACGCGACTGCCGATGAAATTATTGTCATCACGGATACCCTTCCTCTGAAAAGGCGGCTTCGGGCAATAGAAAAGGCCGTCAAAATCACTCTTGAAAGGATGCTTCCCAATATTCCGAGACATCGCATCCTGCATCACGACTCCCGCTCGCACTACGGCCTGCAGGTTGCGGACTACTGTTGCTGGGCTATCTTCCGCAGATACGAGAGGGGTGACCTTTCCTACTATGACCGCATCCGATCGGCGGTACGCAGCGAGAGGGACATCTTCCGAGCCTGAACGACTATTTCCGACCCTCTTACAACCCTCTTACAAAAATGACCCCCCCAACTACTCCGTTTCCAGAGAGAGCCCCTTGGGCTCTTGTCATCGGGGGGGGACCTTTGACCATATTGTAGAGTTTGGTTGGCTGGCTGTCAACTATAGGCCGTGCCGCCGCAGCGCGGGGCGCCCGAGCGCGCCCCTCACTCGTTGAGCGTCAGGATCGCCGTGAACCGGATGGCCTCTTCGGTGAAGGAGCCGGCCAGCAGGAAGGCTTTCAGTTGTTCGACGAAGGGCTTGACGTCGCGCTCGTAGCCGGAGCGCATGTCTCCGTCAAGGGCGTCCTCGATCAACTCAATCGCGGTGGCCAGGTCCGCGTAGAGTAGCCAGTCAGGCGGAGCGGGGGCCATGCTCACGAGCGCGGAAAACCGGTCGGCGGAGCCGAGCGTCTCGGATTCGCCGGTAGCCGCGTCGTGAAACGCCTCCAGGCTGCGGTAGGTGCTCCCAAAAGCCGCCCACTCCTCCGTAACGACGTACCCCGGCTCGTAGCCTTCCCCGAGAATGCCGAACTCCTGCGGCGTAATGGTCACCGCCTTGTAATCGCCCAGCGAACTCCTGCCTACTTCAATCCCTGAGTCCTCCACCAGTCTTTCCAGCGCACGTCTTATGTCCCTGTAGTCTTGCAATCCGGCGAGCAGCAGGACGTCGTAGACCCCGGCCCGGAAGTCGCTGGGCAGCAGCGCCAGGGCTATCTCGCCGTTCAGCGAGTCCACCACGTCCTCTTCAACGTCGATTCCGGTTTCGATTTCCACCTCGTCCAGCACGGACTGGAAGTCGCTCCCCCCACTGGGATCCAGGTCGTCCATCACCCGGCGGACCTCTTCCCATGCTTCCCTGACGCCGTTAGTGGCCAGCAGCACCAACGTGTCGGCGGGCAAGGCCTTTGGCGACGCCAGCCGGACGTTTGAGTCGATGCTGAAGCCCTCGTCGGGCTGCTCGGCGGCGAAGTCGGCGCGCAGGCCCCGCTCGATGAACGACACGGACATGGCCATGTACTCCGGCGTGCTGCTCTCAACCCGTAAGATGGTTTCATCCTCGTCGTCGAAGGGGCCGATCTCGTCCCGCAACAGGTCCCATATCCACTCGCTCCGCAGGAACATGAACATGACCCTTTGCGATGGCAGCGATTCGCGAGCCGCCGTGAAGTCCTCGTCCGCCAACAGAGGCCGGTCCGGAGGCGACTCGATGTCGCGAATCAAGCGCTTGAGGGTATTCTCACCATCCGCTATGAGGAGGTACTCTTCCGTTAGAGCGAAGCCCAGGTCTTCGTCGTCCGACAGCCACAAATGGGCCTCCCTGAAGTCGGTGTCGCTGAACCTCGAAAGTGACTCCTCTTCGAAGTACGATACGAGGTCTTCCGCGAAATCGAGGGCGGCGACCCGGTCGCTGACGTGAACCATCGCAACCCACTCTGCCGCATCGCGTTCATCGTCAACGTCAAGCAGGGCGAACGAAACGGACTCTCCCAGCCAGGTCTCCACGTCGTCGAGGAAGTGGATGCCGGTCTCGTCCTCCAGCTCATCCAGCAGTTCGTTTCTGCGCTCCACCAGGGCGTCGGTCTGCAAGGTGGATATGACGCCTCGTCCATGCCTGAGTTGTTGGACTCCGGGGCGCAGGTTGATGGACGCGTAGGCCACGGCATTCGAGGGGATGAAGCGCGCGGTCACCTCTCCCGGACGGCTGAGCGACAGGAAGAAGACGAACACCGAAACCGCGGCGACAAAGGCCATTATCCCAACGGCTATGCCGCCGGCGACTAGAATGAGCCGTTTGTTGCTGGCGACGCGCCTGCGCCCACCCTCGCCAGGCACGACTACAACTCGACGGGCTCGTCGGACGCGGACCACTCGGCGTAGGAGCCGTCGTAGAGGCGCACCTGTAGGCCGAGCCGTTGCAGCGCGAGGTAGCCGAGCGCGGCCCTCATGCCGGAGCGGCAGTAGGCGATCACCGGCTCGCCGTCCGAGATTCCGGCGGCGGCCAGCGTATCCCTGGCCTGTTGCTCCGCCGCCAGGTAGCTTTCGTCCTGTCCCACGAACTCGCGCCACATGACGTGCCGCGCGCCGGGGATGTGGCCGGGCCTGGGATCGGCCTCCAGCTGACCGGAGTACTCCTCGGGGCTCCGCACGTCGAGAAGCTGGGCCGAGCCGCGGTCGCGCACGTCGGCGATGCCCGCCCGGACGCCGGGGTTGACGCTGGCCGCGAACTGCGCCGCGCGCGGAACGACGGGCCGGTAGAAGACTCCCCGCCCCTGCTCTTTCCAGCCCTCGAAGAAGATGTCCAACAGGTACACGTCGGACACGCCCAGGTACTCGAGCGTCCAGGACAGCAGCGCGCCGCGCTGTCCGTCGTAGGAGTCGTACACGATGGGGACCGTGGTGTTAGACAGGCCGGCGACGGCGAACAGCGCGGCGAGCGCGTCCGGCGCGAGCAGCCCGCCGTCGTCGCCGAACAGCTTGGCGGCGTTGACGTGAACCGCGCCCCGGAGGTGGCCTGCCAGGTACTTCATCCAGCCGCGCGGGTCCAGCACCAGGGCTTCCGGGGACTCCATCCGCTCGGCGAACCAGTCGGGGCCGACGAGGTGGATCATGCTGCGCCCCCTCGCGGGGCGACCGTGGGCGCTGGCACGCGGCGGACGGGTTTGAAACCCGCCCATCCAGGCGTATTAGGCAAGGCGGCGGCCCTACACCGACTCGAAGTCGGTGGTGAGCCTGGCGCCCTTGATGACGGTCTGGGTCACCGGGGAGCCCTCCACGGCCAGGCGCCATATCTCGCGCAGCGCGGCCTCGTCGGCGTCGGCGCGCACGAACACCTTGGCGCTGATGTCGCCGTAGCCGGGGTTGCCTTCGTCGACACCCGCCCACTTGCGTATGTTTTCGAAGTTGCCCTCGAGGGCGATCTCGAGGTCGTGGATCTTGATGCCCTGTTTGGTCGCGTTGAGTACGAAGCCGACGGTCATGCAGCCGCCGATGGCCGACAGAAGCTGCTCATGCGCGCTGGCGGCGAGGTCGGTCGCGTCGAGGTCGGTGGGCTCGTCCATCTCTATGGCGTGGGTGCGCATGTACGCCTTCGCCCTGAAGCCGCTCTCCCAACGCACGCGGGAGCGCCAGGGGCCGCTTACCGCCTTGAACACGTCCTCCTGCCTGAACGATTCGAGTATCTCGCTCAGCTTCTCTGGGTGCAGTCCGTTCAACTCTGCCTGTGCCGTGTCGGCCATGTGGGATGCCTCCTTGCCTTGTGGTAACTTCTCAGATACGTCATTCTGAGCTTGCCGAAGAATCTACAAGAGTGCTTTCGAAGCCCCTTCACCCTCACCTCAATCCTCTCCCTGAGGGAGAGGAGGGCCCCTTCGGCCTAGCCGTACTCCTGCCGCAGCATCTGGGCCGCTGCCGCGATGGACTGTAGCTTGCGGTACGCCACGTCGGCGGTGTTCACGTTGCGCTCAGCGAAGGTGCCGAAGCCGCAATCGGGATTGAGGAACACCTTTTCGGGGGAGAAGTACTTCAGCGCCTCGCGGACGCGCTCGACTATCTCCTCCGGCGACTCTATCTCATCGGTCCTGGGGTTGACCACGCCCAGGCCTATCTCCTTCTCGTTGGCGTACTCCTTGAACACTTCCATCTCGCCCGCTCGCGGTGTGGCGAACTCGAGCACGAGCTGGTCGACGTTCATCTGGGTGAGGTACGGGAGCATGGGGCCGTAGTTGCCGGTGAGCAGCACGTCTTCGCGGCGGCTCCAGTTGCCGCGGCACACGTGTACGCCGAAGCGAACGCCGTCGATGCCGTCCACCGTCTCGTTCATCAACCGCACGGCCAGCTCGAGCTCGTCGGACGGGTCCTTGCGGTTGGCCATGGCGGCGCACATGAAAGTCTCGGTGCTCTCCTCGCCCAGCACCACCTGGGACAGCGTAGGCTCGTCGAACTGGATGAAGTCCACGCCGCGCTCTTTCAGCGCCAGCACCTCGTCGCGAAGCAGGCGTACTATCTCGCCCGACAGGTCGTCCTCAGTGGGATAGGCGGCGTCGGACAGGCCCTCGAACCAGCTCGACTTGAGCAGAAGGTAGGGGCCGGGCAGCGGCACCTTCACCTGCTTGTCGGTGTGCTTGACCAGGAAGTCCACCTCGTCGAGCGACAGGCCGTCGCGCGCCTCCAGCTTGTCGACCACGATGGGGCTCTTGATGGCGAACGACGGGACGTCCAGCGCGCGGAGCGTTTCCTCGAAGCGCGCCCTGTCCTTCATGTAGTCCATCAGCTCCGACACCTTCATCAGTCTCATGCCGGAGACCTTGGCGACTACGAAAGAGTAGAAGTTGTCGCGGCGCTGTTCGCCGTCGGTGACGATGTTGACGCCGGCGTCCTCCTGGTACTTGACCGCGAGCAGCGCGGCCTCATCGGCTATCTCGTCGAACTCCTCCTTGGTCATAGCGCCGTCCTGCCATCGGCGCAGCGCCTGGATGAGCCAGGGAGGCCTGGACCAGCTGCCTACGACGGTTACTGGAAAAAGAGTCTTCGTCGTCATTGTTCCTCTCATCACGGCGTGGATGTGTGTCCCGCCGGTGCGGTTTTTGCTTGCACTAACATGTTAACGTAAGCGCGACTTTATTGCCAATTGCGGTGGGATCGGGCTTCCTCACGCCAGGGGTTTCAGATTCTTCGGCAAGCTCAGAATGACACTGCTGCGCTCGGAACGACACGAACAGAGAAAGGCATCTGATGCGCCGCATCGACTACGGCTGGGTGATTCTTTGCGCCGGATTCGCGGCGCTGTTTGTGAACAGCGGCTCGCGGATGGCGTTCGGGCTGCTGCTCAAGCCCATGACGGAGGACCTTGGCTGGTCGCGTTCGTCGCTCTCGCTCGCCGCCACCACCTTCTTCTGCGTCTCCGCGCTCACCATGCCGCTGCTGGGCCGCCTTGTCGACCGGTATAGCCTGCGGGCCGTGATGGGGGTGACGGCGCTGACGGGGGCGGTCGGCATCGGGCTGATGGCGTTCGCCGCGTCCCGCTGGCAGGTGTTTGCGCTGTACGGGCTGGTGTACGCCGCCGGCAGCGCGGGCTCGTCGGTGTCGATGGTCGGCGTACTGGTGAGCCGATGGTTCGCGCACCGGCGAGGCCTGGCGAACAGCGCGGCCATATCAGGCAACGCCGTGGGGCAGCTTGTGATCATCACGCTGCTGGCGTCGTTCCTCGAATCGCTGCGCTGGCGCGGCGCGTACCTGGTCCTGGGCGCGGCCAACCTGGCCCTGGCGCCGCTGATGCTCGCGCTCGTGAGGTCCAGGCCCCCGGAGGCGCGAAGCGGAGCCGAGCAGGCTGCCCGCGTCGCGCCGGCTGAAACGCAGACCGCGCCGGGAGCGGGCGGTCTGCTGCGCTCGCGCCAGATGTGGCTTCTGGTGGTCGTGTACGCGATATGCGGCTTCCAGGACTTCTTCGTGACGACGCACGTCGTCGCCTTCGCCGACGACAAGGGCGTGTCCCGGGCGCTGGCCGGCAACCTGTTGGCCGTGATGGGGCTTCTGGGCATGGTCGGAGTGCTCGCTTCAGGCGCGATGGCCGACAGGCACGGCGCGGCACTGCCGACGCTCCTGAGCTTCATCGCGCGCGTCGGCATATTCGCGATCGCCCTGCTGTTCCAGACCACGCTGGGCGTGGCCGCGTTCGCCGTGTTGTACGGCTTCACCTTTCTAATGACCGCGCCGCTGGTGATCGTGTTCGTCGGCAACGTGTTCGGGTCGTCCCGCATGGGAGCGATAAGCGGCGTGATAAACATGACTCACCAGATCTGGGGTGGCCTGGGGGCATACGCGGGAGCGCTCATCTTCGACCTTTGGGGAGGCTACGATGGCGCGTTCGCGCTCATGCTAGCGCTCTCCGTCGCCGGCGCGGCCGCGACCCTCGGTGTGCGCGAGAGGCTGCGCTGACGCCTGCGCGCCGGCCTCGTCCACCGAGCCGGCGGGGTCGTCGTCTTCCGGCAGCGCCGGCTTGTCGCGCCAGAAGGCGGCTGCGAACCCGAACGCGCCGGCGACCGCGCCAAGCCCGACGACGCCGAACGTGGACGCCGCGCCGAATACGGTGGCCACCGGCCCCAGCGCGAACGAAGTGCCGCTGTTGCCAATGTCCCACGCGGACTGAAGCGTGGCCATGGCCGGCCCCCGCTCTCGCGGCGTCACCCTGTCCACGACAAGCGACTGCATCCCCGGCTGGAGCAGCCCGAATCCCCAGCCGGTCAGCACCGCCGACCCTATGAACATGAGCTGGTTGGCCGCGTACATGAGCATGAACATTCCCATGGCGACGGAGACCAGGCCGGGCAGGATCACGGATGACCTGCCGAATCGGTCGGCCACCCTTCCGGAGCCGAGCAGAGAGACCATCATCACCAGCGAGTTGACGGTGTAGAAGAGGCCAGGATTGCCAAGCTCACGCTCGGCCACGACGATTGGCATGAAGCTGTTGACCGGCCCCGTGGTGGCTGTGAAGCTGATGAAAATCAGCGTCGGAAGGATCGCCGCGCGGGGAATGAGCGGCGTCTTCTCGCGCCGTCCCGAAGGCTCCGCGGCGACCGGGTTGGTGTGCGACGACGACATCCCGACGGCGAACGCGCACCCCAGCAGCGCGGTAATGCTGGCGAACACGAACGCGGCGCTGAACCCGAATCGGCTCGCCAGCGCGTCGGTGAGGAATGGCGAGTACATCGACGCGGTGCCGATGCCGATGCCCATGTAAGCCAAAGCCTCGGCGCGCCGTGCCGCGGGCGCCAGGTTGACCACGATGGTGCTGGTGGCGACGGGCGTGGCGGCCAGCCCTATTCCGCGAAGCATCCGGACGGGCACGGGCCACAGGAAGGCCAGGGCGGGAACGTTCGCGAGCAGGGGGGTCGCCTCGAGCCAGTTGTTGACCGGCAGAACGTACAGCAGCGCGGCCAGCGCGAACGAAGCCAGGCCCCATATCGCCACGGGCTTCGGCCCGAACATCGCTATGAGCCGCCCGACGTAAGGACGCACGAACAGCGACAGCACGCCGAATGCGCCTACCACCACTCCCACGTGCCAGTTCTCGCCACCGAGGTCCTTCACGTAGTTGGGAATGACAGTGAACATCGACGTGTAGCTGACGAACAGGAAGTGCCCTGTCAGCATGGTCAGCACGTAGTCCCGCGACCACAGCCTTCGGCTCGGGGCCGCGACGCCATGGTGCGGCAAAGTCATGTGTGATCGCCGATGCGCCGCGATGGCAAGGTCAAGGGTGGCTCCTGCCCGGTGAGGGTTCCGCGGGATGCGCCCTCCGCCCCGTGCTCGCGGCGGGGTCCGCGCGGGGCTGGGGGCTGGCTCACCCATTATACACAAGCACGCCAGCCCCAATAGGCGTGTCGCGCCTGGCGGGGGGATTCGGAGCGGCCTTGTGCCCTCAACCGGGCTTAGATTTTCTCAGGCAGCGGCCCGCATAGATGACAAGTCACGCCAGCCACAAGCCAGTTCGATTGCGACAGGCTTCGGTCGCGTGTGATAGTATGCAACTCACGATGACGCTCAGCCAGCAAGAGTACAGTTCCATTCTCTCAGATAGTAGCAAGCACATTCAGGCAGACATTCTCTGGGGGGAATGACGTGGACAACTCCCCGGCCAGGGTGTTCAGGGTCGAAATTCGCTCCGAGTCAGGTTACCCGTTGTTTATCGCGGGCAGATACAACCCTGTCGCCGGTAAGCTGTCGTACTCACTTATTCTACGGGGTACAGGGCGCATTTACGGACTGGACCTCGGAGTCGGTCACCGCAATCCCGACGGCGAGCTTGTGGGAGAGATACACAAGAACTATTGGACGCCCGGCTATCGAGACAGTTGGGCTTTTGTTCCGGAAGACATCACCGAGACCTGGGACCGGCCGGTAGAAGTGTGGCGCCAGTTTTGCGACGAGGCGAGAATCCGTCATCTGGGTAGATTGAATTCGCCGGTAGCCTATGAACGGCTGTTGCTATGAATATCCTGGACGTTTGTGTCTCAATTGGTAGAGGGCTGCCGGATCTCTTTGAGTGCACGGCCGCACCACGTGAGGGCATCCGCGTTCGGACGCCGCTGATGTATCCGGACGGCACAATAGTGGATATATTCGTGCTGGACAGAGGCGGCTCTTACACCCTTACGGACTTCGGCGAGACTCTTGGCTGGCTGCGAATGCAATCAGTCACCGATAGGCGAACACCCAATCAACTCCGGCTGGTGAATGACGTATGCCAAACTCTTGGTGTGGAGATCTTCCGAGGCCAACTTGTCCTGCGTGAATGCACTCTCTACGAATTGAGCGAGGCCATCGTTCGGATAGCTCAAGCCGCAGTCAGAGTGTCCGACATCTGGTTTACCATGCGTCGACGGACTGTCCAGTCTGCCGCCGAAGAAGTGAGCCAGTGGCTTGACGAGAGAAGAATCCACTTCAATTCGAACGTGAAGCACAGGGGCATGTCTGGGAGAGTTTGGACCGTCGACTTTCAGACCTACTCAAATGGCAGCGTTGCGCCCGTGCGCCCTGCTCTTGTTTTTCTGCTCAGCACACCATCCCAGGCGGCGGTTAGGCGAGTTACTTCTCACGTGGTGGCCGCGTGCCACGACCTAAACGAACTGCGCATTCGCAACCTTAGCCCTAAGTTCGTGTCGCTCTTCGACGACCGTGCAGAGGTCTGGCGAGAGCAGGACTACCGATTAGTGTCGCAACTATCCTCGGTCGCAACGTGGTCACGTCGCGATGACCTCGAACGCATTCTAACGGCAGCGTGAAGACCCTCTCCAAAGTGGAAGTCGAACGCCCAGCTTTCGACCAGTTACCCTGAGCTGGCGCATCGCTCGCGGAGCGTACATCGTGCTCGGCCTGTCGGGCACCGAGTGTCCGCAGCCCGGTGCGCGTTTTGTCGCCTTCCGAATGTGGTCCGCAATGGACTGCGAGCACACGCGGAGGCACGCCGATATTGAAAGCTGAATCCAAGCGCGTCTGGACTGTCGCCGAGGCCAAGGCGAAGCTGTCGGAAATTCTGCGCCTCGCCGAGGAGGAAGGCCCCCAGCGAATCGACACGCGCAAGTCATTCGTCGTAGTGCCTGCCTCGCTGTGGGAGGAGAAGGCGCGGCCCCGAAAGCCTTTGGGGCAGTGGCTCGTTGAAAATACGCCGCGCGGCACGAACCTCGAAGTACCAAGCAGCCGAGGAAGTCGCCGCAAAATCCCGTTCATCGACGAACCAGCCGAATGAGCTCTGGCCCGGCGCACGCTGGTCTTGGGGCGCAGGTGGGGTGATGCACAGGTATTTTCCGGCGCTGAAGCATCGCGATTTCAGGATTGTCTGGACGGCCGGCATGGCCGCCTCCGCCGCCGCGTGGGCGCTGATCATCGCGCGCGGATGGCTCGCCTACGACATTTCCGATTCCTCGCTATGGGTGGGCGTCGTCACGTTCATGGCGATGATACCGCGGGTGGTCGTTACGCCGTTCACCGGCTACCTGAGCGACCGCTTCAACCGCCGCAACGTGCTCGCGGCCATGTTCGCGCTGAACCTCGCCCACAACATCTTGCTGGTGGCGGTGGTGCTGTTCGACGAGGTGCAGGTGTGGCACCTGGTGGCGCTTGCGTTCGTGAACGGGTCGGCCCGCGCCGCGCACATGCCGGCGGCCCAGGCGCTCATTCCCAACCTGGTGCCGCGCAATCTGCTTCTCAACGCCATCGCGCTGAACCAGGCCACCAACCACGGCGCGCGGCTGGTGGGGCCGCTGAGCATTCTGCCGCTCGTCGCCTTTGTCGGCGTCGAAAGCGCCTTCGTCCTCTGCACTCTCTTCTACGCCGTGAGCCTCGTGCAGGCCCTGCGCATACGCACGGCGTCTACCGGCCAGATGGACCGTCGCAAGGCGTTTGTCAGCAACCTCACCGAAGGGCTGTTCTACGTGTACCGCACGCCAATCATGCGAAGCATGGTGATTATTGCGGTGCTGCACTGCGGGCTGACCATGGCGTTCGAGTCGCTGCTGCCGGTGCTGTCGGCGCGTCAGCTCGGCAGCGACGGGGCGACTGGGTTCACATACCTGATGATGGCCGTCGGCGGTGGGGCCCTGGTGTCCGTATCGCTGCTGGCCGGCGTGCAGAGCGAACAACGGCGCGGGCAGGCGTTCCTGTACCTGGGCATATTCAGCGGGCTGTGTCCCGCGATTCTCGCAGCGTCCGTCAACATGCCCATGGCGTTGGTCGCCGCCGCCGGCATGGGCGCGGCGCAGGCCGGTTTCATGACGCTGACCCACACGATAATCCAATCGGTCGTGCCGGACGGCGTAAGGGGCCGTGTGGCCGGTGTGTATTCGATGCACGTGGGGGCGTTGATGGCGTCGGTGAACCTGCTGAACGGCTACCTCGCCGACTTCGTCGACCCGCCGCTGCTGCTGTGGGTCACCGGGGCCGTCTTCATAGTCTCGATGCTGGTGAGCTGGCGGAGCGAGATATTCCGCGGCATTTACACGCACGGGCTGCGCCGCGAGCTGTACGTGGCGCAAGCGGCGTAGAATCGCAAGAGGACCAAGGGGCAGGTTTGAAACCTGCCCCTACAGGGCGGTGGGCGCGGTTGACGCGACTCACCCCCGTCTCCGTATCGAGTACGGGGCAGGCACTAGCCTTCTCCCTGGCGGGAGAAGGGACTTCTTACACATCCCATTAGCCAGAGGAGCCGACACCATGAAGATGTACACCTGGGCGCGTTGAAGCACCTGCAAGAAGGTGAAAGCGTTGCTTTCGCAGAAGGGAGTGGAGGTAGAGGAGCGGGACTTCTTCAAGGAGCCGTTCGACGAGGCCGAGCTTCGAGGGCTGCTGGGCGGCGTCTCGCCGGGGGACATATTCTCCTGGCGCAGCCCGTCCGTCAAGAAGCTGGGGCTGGACAGGGACGCGCTCTCTGACGACGACCTGGTCCGGCTGATGGTGGAGGAGCCGCGGCTGGTGCGGCGTCCGCTGCTGGACGTGGGCGGGCGGCTGGTCGTCGGCACCGTGAAGAACGCCGCCGAACTGGCGAAGGGGTAGGGGTCAGCCGCCAATGGGCAGGTTTGAAACCTGCCCCTACGGGCCGCCGCCAAGGGGGACGAGGCCCTTTAGACTCCTCGGCTACGCTCGGAATGACATGAGTGTGTTCGGAGCGCCATGTGAGAGAGGGCCTACGGGGTGGCGTCCACAGGGACTATGTACACGCCCTTTGCCCTGGGCAGCAGGGAGCTCTCGTAGTTCAGGTGCGTCTCCACCGCCACCCTGAAGCGTCCGCCGTCCAGCCGCTGGAGCGCGAACGGCACGGGGTTCCACCCCACCATCTGAAGCAGTCGCTCCTTGCGTCTCACTTCCCAGTCCAGGCCGCCGCCTTCGATTCGCAGCACGTTCGCGGTCATGGCGAAGTCGTCGGCGACCTCCTTGCCGGTTACGAACAGCGTCATGGACTCGTTCGGTGACTTGCCGTCGGCGAACAGGGCGAACCAGCTGAGCAGGTGGTCCCAGGCCACCACGCGGGCAAAGCCGTCTGGGTCGCGGTGGAAGTCGCCGCCCGACAGCGCCACGCTCCACAGCCCGCCGCCCTCGTCGCTGAATCCGTACAGCGAGTTGAGCATGTGCGCGCCGTCCTCGCTGAACCGGGGAGAGCCGCCGTACAGCCGCCCGTTGTCCGGCGGGCCAGAGAAGCGCGACAGGGGATAATCCAGCAGGCGGTAGTCGCCGGGGCTGTCCAGGTCGACCAGGTAGACGGACTGCCAGCGCGGGTCAGGTGTCGGGCCATCGGGCGCCTGCCAGCCCTCCGCGCTCATCAGCCACCGGCGGGAGTCGTCCGGCAGCGGTTGCGCCATCAGCGGTATGCCGGGCGCCGTGTACAGGTGCTCGGCCGAGCCGTCTTCGGCGAGGCGCAGCAGCCGGTAGCGCCGTGCCTTTTCCGGCTCCAGCGATCGCCGCATCACCACGAAGTAGTCGGACTCGCCGCTGCCCGGCGGATAGGGGCGCGGTGCGTAGAGCGTGTCGCAGTCGTCCAGCCAGGACGCGCCCAGCTCGCGGGCGCGCTCGGCGACCCAGTAGCCCTCGAACCCGAAGTAGCTCAGCCCTTCGCCCGCGCCGGTGCGTGCCACCTGCCAGAGCCGCTCGCCGTACCCAGGCGTTGAGGTTGCCGACGGCTCCGGGTTGACCGTGTGCGCGGGCGTGAATCGGAACCCCGCGGAGTCCAGCAGCGCCCGGTACTCGGCGTCCTGGACGCTCTGCGCGTACACGCCGCACTGCTTGCGGGCGAGCTCGGGGGCGGGGTAGCGCTGGTCGTCGAAGGGGAGGGCGAGTATCTCGGCCTCGAACTCCTTCGCCAGGTCGGACCTGGGGGCGCTAAGCGCCCTGGCGTTCACGTGGAAGTGGGTCGGCGGCGGCAGGCCGTCGTCGTCCCGTCGCCACTCCGGCGGCGTCTCCCGCGGAATGACGAGCAGGGTGCCGTCGGGGAACAGCTCGGCCGCCACACCCTCGATCTGCCGGCCGGCGAGGAACTCGAACCGCACGGCGTGGAACAGCCCTTGGTCGAAGGCATCCGGGTCGAGCCGTGCGGCCAGGTCCGGGTCGAGCGGCAAACCCATGGCCCGCAGCCGGTGCAGCCGGTGTACGGGGTGCTCGCCCAGCCGCTCCGGCGCGAGGGCGAGGGGGTCGAGGTAGCGCGGGCCGTCTTCGTGCGCGAGCCGGACCCCGGCCCTGCCCTGCCACACCGTCAGCAGGTCGGGCCGACCCTCGGCCGATACCTGGCGGCCGTCCTCGGACGCCGCGTAGAAGTGCGGCCTGACCAGGTCGTCGAACGAGGCGGAGGCGTCGTACTCGGGCCTGGGAGCCACGAGGGCGGCGGGCACTTCCACGCTCATCGAGTCGTCGGGTCTCTCGGACACGGGCGGTGGGTTCCCGCTTTCGCGGGAATGACGAGATGGCGCGTCGTCCGGGGTCGTGGTGTGGCAGGCGGTGGCGAGCAGGGCGAGCGCGGAGAGCGCGAGCGTGAGCGCGCGGCGCGGGCGGTTCCCGTTTTCACGGGAATGACGGATGGCGCTACTCCCACTCCTCGACGCGGACGAGGTTGCCCACCTCGTTCACCACGTCCAGCTCGCTCAGCAGGCCAAGGGCGTTGGTCATAGAGGCCTCCCTGGCGCGGTGGGTCATCAACACTATCTCCGCGCGCTGAGCCGCCTCGTCGGTCTCCTTCTGGATGACCGAGGCGATGCTGATGTCGAGGTCGCCGAGCAGCTTGGCGATCCGGGCGAACACACCGGGGCGGTCGTCGACGTTGAGGCGCAGGTAGTACTTGGTCTCAAGGTCGGACATCGGGCTTACGCGCACGTGCTCCGACAGCCTGAGCGGAGTGGGCGGCGTGACATTGCCGACGATGTTGCGTGCTATGCCGATGGCGTCGGCCACGACCGCGCTGGCGGTAGGCCCGGCCCCAGCGCCGGGGCCGGTGAACAGCACGCGGCCCACCATGTCGGCCTCCACCTCCACTGCGTTCAGCACTCCCTCGACCTTGGCGAGCATGACGTCGGAGGGCACGAACGCGGGGTGCACGTGCGCTTCCACCACGCCGTCGCGCATGTTCGCTATGGCGAGCAGCTTTATGGTGTAGCCAAGCTCCCTAGCGTACAGGAAGTCTCGCGCGTCGAGGCGCGTGATGCCCTCCCGGTACACGTCGCTGTCCTTGATGCGGGCGCGAAAGGCGAGCGTGGCCAGGATGGCCAGCTTGTAGGCGGCGTCTATGCCCTCGACGTCATTGGTGGGGTCGGCTTCCGCGTAGCCGAGCTCCTGCGCCGCGCGCAGAGCATCGTCGAAGCCCACTCCCTGATGCACCATCTGGGTGAGGATGTAGTTGGTGGTGCCGTTGATGATGGCGTGGATGGAGGATATCTCGTTGGACACGAGGTCGCGCAGCAGCGGCCCGATTATGGGCGTACCGCCGGCCACGCTCGCCTCGAACATCACCTGCACGCCCTTCTTGCGGGCCAGCGTCAGCAGGTCGGGACCCTGCTTGGCCATCACCTCTTTGTTGGCGGTTACAATGTGCTTGCCGAGCGATATGGCCTTGACTATGTAGTCCAGCGCGGGAGTCTGGCCGCCCATCACCTCGACCACCACGTCCACCGCCGGATTGTCGAGAATGTCCTCGATCCTGGTGGTGACGAGGGACGGTGGGAGGTCGAACGACCGGGGCCTGGAGGGGTCCCTGACCAGCACGCCCTCCAGCGAGAGGTCGCAGCCGGCGAGCTGCCGGACGTGCTCGGCGCGCTCCACGAGCGTTCTGGCGACGCCGCCGCCCACCACGCCCAGGCCCAGCAAGCCAATGCCCACCGAGGTCTTCATGCGCGCCCTGGGCACCCGTTCCTCAGAAACCGAACGGCCCCAAGGGCTGCTGCTCTTCTTCCTCCTGGGGCGCGGCGGACAGTCCGAGCTGCTCCAGCATCCACTCGTAGATCTCGGAGTTGAAGTCGGAATAGACGTCGAACTTGGCCCGCTGCTCGTTTATCCAGGTCTGAAGCGCAGCCGTCTTTCGCGCTTCCAGGTCTTCGGGGTCCAGCTCGCGCGCCTCGGCCCTCTCCGAGACGATGAAGTAGTACAGGGTCTGCTGGTCCTGGACGCTCGTGCTGACCTCGCTCAGCTTGCCCACTTCGAGATCGAAGAAGGCGTACTCGTGGTCTTTCAGAATACCGCGGGGCAGCCAGCCCAGGTCGCCTCCGAGCCGGATCATCTCCCGCGAGTCGCGGGAGAACTCGCGCACGATGCCCTCGACGGCCCCACGGATTTCTTCGGGTTCGGTGGCGTCGCGCAGGGCGTCCTCCAGCTTAACCTGCATGATGTCGATCTCGTCGGTGGGGGACACGATTATCTGTTGGACGCGCACCTGCTCAGCGAACGTGGGCACGCTTTCGCCGATGAACTGGCGCGTCTTCTCCCTGACGATGGACCGCCTGGTAAGCTGGTTGTACTCCAGTTCGCTGTACTGGATGGCGTTCAGGTAGCCTTTGTAGCGTTCCTGGAACTCGCGCTCGACCTGCCCGGGGTCCATGGTGCCCGACGCGGCCGCACCCCGCGTGAATATGCCGCGAATCTGGGATTTGATCTCGTCGTCGGTGACGCTTATACCGAGGGACGGGGCGGACTGGGAGATGATTTCGTTTTCGACGAAGAGCTGAAGGGTCTGGAAAATGTCGTTGGTGGCGTTGAACTTGCCGCCCAGGTACTCAATTCCCTTCTGGCTTACGCGAAGGAGCTTCACCATGTCGCCGCGAGTGTAGGTCACGTCATTCACCCTGACCACGACCTCGCGGGAGGGCAGGACGAAAATCAGGACGTAGCCGGCGATTACGATGCTGGCGATAGCGAGCAACATCACGCCGATGACTGCCACGGCGATGCGGCGGCGGTTGACGTCGCGTTCCGTTCGCAGTGCCTGGTGTCGCCTGTCGACGACTACGGCGTGAGGTACAGGTGCTCCGGTCTGCTCTGCCATGGCTGCGCCTTCGGGTTACCTGCGAGCGTACCGCTCGGGCGTGGGGGAGCGGTGGTCGGGGCTGAAGGGAAGTAGGGCGAGGTGTCTCGCGCGCTTGATGGCGGTGGAAAGGCCGCGCTGGTGCTTGGCGCAAACGCCCGTCTTGCGGCGGGCCTCCAGCTTGAACCGGTCCGAGAGGGAGCGCCGGAAGCGGTCGAGCTCCTTGTAGTCGATGTACTTCACGTGGTCGACGCAGAACGAGCACACCTTGCGCCGCGCGTAGTACCTGGGTCTGCCCCTTCTGGGTCTTCTTTGTCCTGTGGTCATGGCTGTCCTCTGCGTTGCGATTGGGGGGTGATTGGGGAGGGCCGGCTCGGGAAACGGACTACCAGGGCAGGTCGTCCTCGTCCGGGGCGGGAGGAGCGCCGGTCGAGAAGGAATCGGAGTCTCCATACGGGCCTCCGCCTCCGCCACCCTGTGGCGCCCTGTCCAAGAATAGAACGGTGAAGGCGGTTATCTTGTTGCGAAACCTCATCTGGCCGTCCTGACCCGTCCAAGATTCACTGCTAAGGCGACCTTCGGCGTAGACGCGCATACCTTTCGTCACATACTGGTTGCACAGTTCAGCCTGGCGGTTCCATGTGTCAATCGTGAACCACTCGGTCTCCTCACGGCGCTCGCCTTCTCGGGTGTTGTACCTCCGACTCGTAGCGAGTCGGAAAGACGTTACAGGGGCGCCGCTCGGCATGTAGCGCATGTCGGGGTCGGTGCCGACGTTGCCTATTACCATGATCTTGTTCAGCACGATGAATCTCTTTCTGGTGGATAGTGGCTAATTGCCGCGCCTCTGCTCTATTCCGTCGTTGGTATGAAAGTGGAGCGCCGCCTTTAGAGCCAATAGATCGTTCCCGAGCTTTTCAGCTTGCCATAAGGCAGCTTTTCACACCCTTAGCGAGTCTCGTCGATGCGAACGATGTCCGCCTGGATCAGGACGATGGCGTGGGCCATGCGGTCCATCACCTCATCGCGCTGTCGCTGGGATTCCTCCATCCGTCGCTGGGATTCCTCCATTCGTCGCTGGGATTCCTCCATTCGTCGCTGGGATTCCTCCATCAGGCGGTGTATTTCCGCGGAGATTAGGGCGAAACCCTCCACTTTTCTAAGCCGTTCTTCCATAAGGCGCCTCCCAGGCCCCCTAATTATAGCCATCTTGCAGACCTGCCGCGAAAGCGGGAACCTACCCCTCGGCGGCGCCTTCCGCGACCGGCTCCGCGGGCGTCTCCGCGGCAGCTTCCGCCTCAGGCTGGGCGGCCGGTTCCGCCTCGGGCTGGGCGGCCGGTTCCGCGGCAACTTCTGCCTCGGGCTGAGTGGCCGGTTCCGCGGTCGCTTCCGCCTCGGGCTGGGCTGCCGGTTCCGCGGTCGCTTCCGCCTCGGGCTGGGCTGCCGGTTCCGCGGTCGCTTCCGCCTCGGGCTGGGCTGCCGGTTCCGCTTCAGCTTCCAATTCCGCGACCGGCTCCTCGGGCGTCTCGGGTTCCGGCTCAGGCTCGGGTTCGGGTTCCGGTTCGGGCACCTCGACCTTAACGGACTTGTCCAGCTTCATCGTGAGATGTCTCATCACGTCGTCCGACGCCTTGAGGCTGCTGTCCAGCTCTATGATCTCGCCCGGCCCCAGCGCGAAGCGGGTGAGCACGTAGTTGCCTTCCTGGAACTTCTGTATGGGGTAGGCGAGCCGGCGCAGACCCCAGTTCGACTGTTCGTATATCAGTCCGCCTCGGTCGGCGATGAAGCCGGCGACGCGGGCGCTGGCGGCGTCGATTTCGGTCTCGTTGGCCTCGGGGCTGATGATCATCATCAGCTCGTAGTTTCGGGTTTGCTCATCAACCAAGCTGTTCTCCTAGTTCGCTCTGCAGGGGCGCGGCCCCGAGGCCTCCCGCGCCGGTATCCAACGGGGCGGAGGGTCTGTTCAGGCTCGCGCGGGGGCACCATAGCTCGTCCACCCGCACGGCAGAATAAGGCAAATTATAGCACGCGGGCGCGTCCAGCTTCAACGAGGGTTTGGAGCCGAAATCCGCGCCGGTTCGTTGGCGACCGCGTGGACGGCCTGAGCTGGCGAGAAGGGGCCGTAGGCTGCTCGTGGGAGCGGAATTCACCGAAAACTGTCTAATTCTGTTTCATTCCGTCTTGCCTCCTAGCTGGGAGTGCTGGCTGCGTGCAACATCTTGAAACGCTGGCGAGACATATTTAGGCAGGAAAGTTACATTTTGTGGCAGAAATGAGACAGGTCAGCCGGGGAACCCAAGCGCCTCGTCCACGGACAGCCGGGTTGCGGGGTCGGTCCGACGACGGGCGAGGGTAGCACGGATGTGCGTGGGGTTCAAGGGCGTGGGGGAAGGGGGCAGGGTCTTTTCATTTTCACCCTGAGCGTAGCCGAAGGGTCTAAAGTCCTTGCCTGCATCCCCTTCTTCATACTAGAGCCGAGTCCGTGTCGAGTGATTTTAGATTCTTCGCCTTCGGCTCAGAATGACATTTCCCGATAATGAAAAGACCCTGGGGAAGGGGGGTGCGTGGGACGAAGTCTGGTCGGCAGTCAGTTGGATGGCCCTTCGCAGCAGTTCAATCGTTTGAGAAGTATCGCGAGCTCTAGCGTGTCCTCAGCCGTCCTGGACGCTGGCATTTCGTCCAAGATGCGGCGGACCGCCGAGGGCTGGTTTCTGTCCAGCAGGGCCCTCGCGTATGCCAGGTACGGCTGGGCGGGTTCGGTCTCAGCGGGGTGGGCGTGGAACTGCTGGAAGGTGTGTTCCGCCGCAGCCAAGTCGTCGCTCGCCGCCTGGTAGTCGATGAGCCTGCCGGCCAGCGCTCCGGAACCCGGCTGGGCCTCGAAGGCTCTACGCAGATGGGCGAGCGCGGCCTGGCGCTCGCCCATCGACCATAGGAGAGCGCTCTCCCGGAGGGCATGAATCACCTTGTATCTCGGATGCGCAGGCAGCACCACGCGGAAATAAGTGCGGCCATCGTCGTAATCGAATTCCGGTTCGGGCGATCCATTTTCGGCCATCCCTCGCCGGATCTTAGGCAACCCCGTGCCGCGCCCTTCGGCCAACCTCAACTCCTTGAGAAACTCTCCGATTCGCCGGTTTCTGGCGGGTATCGGGGGAACCCTGCCCTCCGGCGCGAGGTGATGCCTTTCGATTCCGCGTTGCGGGCCCGGGTAACTGATAATTTCCATGCGGTCCGGATACAAGTAGATTTTCGTCGGTTCGGGGTTGTTGTCGTACGAACGATGGTACACCGCGTTGACAACGGCCTCCTCCATCGCTTCGTAGGGGTATGCGACCGTTCGGTCCACTTCAGCCTCGCCCAGACGTTTTCTCAACATCACGTCGGCGAGCGAGTTGAGATAGTCGACAGTGCGCTTGACCTGTTCGTTGAGAGGTCCTCCAATCGTTCTCTCTTCGATCAGGCCGCCTCCGGCGTCGTCGCCGAACTGAACAATCTCGATGCGGGAACCTGGAAAGAAACTGTCGGGGGTCTCGTTGAAGAAGAGAACAACGGCGTTTCGCGGCACGAAGTGATTGTTGAGGCGGACGACCAATCGCATTTGCTGGTAGAGGTCCACGTCCGCGACGTTAACTCCACCACGCACCAGATCACTTCGCACGTCGGCAAGAAATCTGCGGACCAGCGTTGGGAAGATGTCTTCAATCGCGGAAACCAGGCTGCGGCGGTCGTCAAAGGGTACTCTTGCCGCTTGCTCGATGAGCTGAGTGAGAGTCGCGCCCGTTGCCTCCACGGTGCTCGACCCCTGCCGAACGTAATATGCTCGGTCCGAGGTATCTCCCCGCCTGGGGGCTTGGTACGGGCGAGTGTCGCCGCCGGGCGCCCACACGATGAGAATGCTTTTGCCGTGGTATTGTTCCGGGAATAGCAGCGGCTGGTAGTCCGGATCGATGCGGTTGCACTGACCGCGTATCTCCCTCTGCATCCTGTCCAGGTCCTGCTCGTCGAGGCCGCGCGGGGGCAGAACGGGATGGCCGCTATCATCGGATTCAATCCCCAGAACGACGTATCCGCCGTTAAGGTTGAGCAGGTCGTTGGCGAACGCGCAGACGGTCCGAACGGTCGAGTCTCTCACCGAGTCGTTCCACACGGCCTTGAACTCCCTTCGGTTATCTTCAACCGAACGAGAGTGGACGAGATTGTCGATGTTGATGGGAATGCCCTGCATGGGTCTATTCTACCACCAGTGCGCCACGCGCCGGCGGGGTGCGGGGTGCGGGCCTCTCACGCCGTCGGAGGCGGCTCGCGCCGGGCGGTTTGACAGCCTATCGGGCGGCGTATAGATTTGCCCCGTCCCCACTTTGTGCAGGAGGCCCAACCGATGACCGAGCGCAGCGTTCCCACCAGGCAGGAGGTGCTTTCGTATCTGAGAGACCGGCGTAACTGGGGCAGATGGGGCGACAAGGGCTCCGCCGGCGCGATGAACCTGATCGACGACGCCAAGCGCCTGGAGGCCGTGCGGTTCGTGCGGAAGGGCCGCGCGGTGTCGATGAGCCGGCCGTTTCCCGTCAAGGCGTCTCCCTCCAACCCCAGGCCCGCTCACCACTACGTGACCCGCGGCGTGAGGGAGCCGGGCGGCGGCAGCGCGGGCGACTACTACGGCGTCGCCTTTCACGGCTGGGCCACCACGCACATCGACGCTCTCTCCCACGTGTGGGACAGCGAGGGCATGTGGGATGGCGGGGACCCCGACGAGGTGATCACGTTCAGCGGCTCGACCTACGGCTCGGTGGACAACTGGAGCGACGGCATCCTGACCCGCGGGGTGCTGCTGGACGTGCCCAGGCACAGGGGCAAGCCCTACGTGACGATGGAGGAGCCGGTTCACGGCTGGGAGCTGGAGGACATCGCCGCCGCGCAGGGCGTGGAGATCGCGCCCGGCGACGCGGTGATGGTGTACAGCGGACGCGAGGCCTACGTCCGGGACGCGGGCCTCTGGGGCCCGGAGCCGCGCCCGGGGCTGCACTCCTCGTGCCTGCCGTTCGTGCGCGACAACGACATATCGATACTGGTGTGGGACATGATGGACGCGCTTCCGAACGAGTACGACATCCCGTGGACGGTACACGGGGCGATATTCGCCTACGGCGTTGCGCTGCTGGACAACGCGCTGCTGGAGCCGCTGGCGGCTGCGTGCGCCGAGGAGGGCCGGTACGAGTTCATGGTCACCATCAACCCGCTGTACGTCATCGGAGGCACCGGCTCGCCGGTAAACCCGATAGCGGTGTTCTAGCGGAGCTTTCATGCTCTCGCAGCCTCCCACAAGATGGTAGAGTATGTCTGTAGAGAAATACATTGAAAGGGAGGATGTATGAGGGACTCTGAGACCACAGCACCCACCCAGGAAGGGCACACGGCCGCACCCTCCCGCCGGCCTCTCGACGAGACGGCCCGGTTGGGCGACGAGATATACGAACGGGACATCCGTCCACAGGTCGAAGCGGACCACAACGGGAAGATCGTCGCCATAGACGTGGACAGCGGGGATTACGCCATCGCCGATACCGCCCTTGCCGCAGCGGACTCCCTACGAGAGCGGCACTCCGCCGTCGATGTTTGGGCAGTGAGGGTCGGTTACTCTACTCTGCGCACCTTCGGGGGCAGTTCCCCACGGAGAGGCGGGTGATAGAAGGCTTCGTCAACACCAGACTCGAAGCAGTCGTGCCCCTCTCGCTCCGTGGCCCACAGGGACCGGAACGGGAAGTAGATGCAGTGATAGACACCGGCTACAGCGGTTCTCTGACCCTGCCGCCCTCGCTGGTCGCGGAGTTAGAGTTGCCCTACGTGCTCAGCAGCAGGGCGACTTTGGCTGACGATACCGAAGTTGGCTTCAACGTGTACAGCGTCACCGCTCTGTGGGATAGTAGGCCTCGGCGCATTGAGGCCGACGCGGTGGGGAGCACACCCCTCGTGGGAATGGCTTTGCTCGACAACCATGACCTGAGCATCCAGATCCGGGAAGGCGGCCGCGTCGTCATCCAGGCCAGGGAGTAGCCAAGCTCAAACTCGGCGAATTGCCTCAAAGCGCTGCAGCCCGTCTCGGGATCCCTCTTCTCCTCCTCATGGCCACCGCGTGCGCTATTTTGTAACACCGCTCTCACGTGAGCAGGCCTATCGACGCGCTCGCGATGCCCAGGAACAGCAAGAAGCCGAACACGTCGGTGAAGGTAGTTACGACCACCGCCGACGCTACCGCCGGGTCCAGTCCCATTCTGCGCAGCAACAGCGGCACCGCGGCGCCCACCGAGCCGGCGATGACCATGTTCCCCAGCATCGCCACCCCGAGAACCAGGCTCAGCCCCGGGTTCTGCTTCCAGACGAATGCGACGACAGCCACGAGCACTCCCAGCCAGACCCCGTGGACCAGGCCAAGGAACGCCTCCCGCCACAGGAGCCGCCGCGCCTCGACACCGGCGAGCTCGCCGAGCGCGATCGCCCTTACTATGAGCGTCAGCGTCTGCGTGCCGCCTATTCCTCCCTGCCCGGCCACCACGGGCAGGAACGCCGCGAGAACGACCACCTGAGTGAGTGTCGATTCGAACAGGGCGACGGTCGCGGCGGCGAGAAACGTCGTCCCCAGGTTGACGGTAAGCCAAGGGAGGCGTGAGCGGACCGAACCGAGCAGGGGGCCGTCCACCGTTTCGCCGGCGACGTTCGCCACCTGCTGCATCTGGCGCGTGTCCTGCTCGACGGTAACGCCAAGCAGCGAGTCCGCCAGGATCACGCCGGTCAACCGGGAGCCGTCGACCACCGGAAGCTGCGTCAGGTCGTAGTGTCGCCGGAGCCGGGCGCACTCTTCGGCCGGCGTCTCGGCTGTCACCGTGGCAACGATTGGCGACGCTACGTCACGTATGGGGGTCGAGTCGTCGGCGAGCACGAGGTCCACCATGCCGACCTGTCCGACCAGTTCGCCGCCACTGACCACGTAGACGTGCGTGAGCTTGTCTCGTGTCTCCGCCAGCTTTCCCAGGTTTTCCCGTGCGGATCGGACCAGAGCGCCGACATCCACGATCGGCAGCTCCGCGACCATGAGAGACCCCGCCGTGTCAGGTCCGCGGGCGAGTGCTTGCTCGTCGCCCAGCGGTTGGTCGAGGGCCTCGGCCACGTCGTGGGGACGCAGAAAGGGCAGCCGTCGCAGCGTCGCCAGGGCCTGGCTCGGGTGAAGCTGGCCGAACACGAGGGCGAGCATCTTCGCGCCAAGGCGAGCCCCCACGCGCCCGGCCTCGACGGGGTTCATCTGCCTCAGCATCCATGCCACGGTCTCCGGCGACATCACGCGGACCATGGCCTCTCTGCTCCCGCGCGGAAGGCTCGCTACGACGCTGCCCATGTCCGCCGGGTGCAGGTGGCGGATCAGCTCCCAGGCGGAGCTTTCTCGCCCCGCCTTAACGAGTTGCTGGACCTCGCTTGCGATTTCGGCCACCCTGTCCAGCGAAATCGCGAGCGGCTGTCCAATGCCGCCGCCGCCGAGCCGCATACTTTCGGGAGCCCTGGGATCGGTTTCCATCTGCCAACTCCTGATTGCCCGCCAACTCGTACCGGCTGGGAGGGACGCCCGGCGCGCGGTAGCGGCGCGTTTTGGTGAATGAGAGCCTGTACCAGTATAGTTGGAGCAGTTTGACCTGACGAACAAGACCTGATATCACGTGCTTTGCGGTCACAGGCAGGGCGGGCAAATGGCCGCGGCAAGGAGGCGATTGGCTATGGACATACCTTCGACGACCGTAATCAGGGCCAGGACGTTGATTGACGGCACGGGCGCATCGCCGCTGGAGCATGCTGTCGTCGTGGTCGAAGACGGCAAGATCACGGCGGTGGGCCAGCAGGGCAAGGTGCAGACTCCCCAGAGGCCGGGCGTCCGCGAGCTGTCGTTCCCGGAAGGGCATCTGCTTCCCGGGCTGATCGACGTCCATACTCACCTGATGTTCGGGACGGTGGGTCAACACGGGTACTGGGATGGTCCCTACGAGACGGTGATCGAGCGCGATTCCGACGAGATAATGCTGCTTCGGGCCGCGCACAACACTCACGTGCATCTCAGCGCCGGCGTGACCACCCTGCGCGACTGCGGCGCGCGCAACCGCATCACGTTCGACCTGAGAGAAGGCGCCAGGCAGGGACTGGTCACCGCGCCCAGGCTTCTGCTTTCCGGCCGTCCCGTGACGATCACCGGCGGCCACTTCTTCTGGTGCAACGGGGAGGCGGACGGCGAAGACGGCGTCCGAGACGCGGTGCGCCAGCTTGTCAAAGAGGGGTCTGACTTCATAAAGATAATGGCGTCGGGAGGCGGCACCGCCATCACCGACAACCGGAAGCACTCCTACGGCGTCGGCGAGCTGCGCGCGATTGTGGAAGAGGCGCACGTGCACGGCAAGCTCACCACGGCCCACTGCCTGGCGACACAGAGCATGACGAACGCCCTCGACGCGGGCGTGGACATGATGGAGCACGGGGGATTCATCGAACCCGACGGGTCTTACGTCTTCCGCCCGGAGATCGCCGAGCGCATCGCGCAACAGGGGATGTACGTCAGCCCGACCGTCCAGACGGGATACCGGGGCAGGGAGGCCCTGCTGGAGCAGGCGAGGAGCTCCCGGTTGGGCGCGGTGGACAGTCTGCGACTCGAAGCCCTGGAAGCCAAGTGCGAGAGCCAACTGGAGTTCCTGGGCAGGCTGTGGAGCGAGTGGGACGTCAAGATCGTGGCGGGCACCGACGCCATCCAGACGTTCGGCGACTACTGCCTGGGCCTGGAGCTACAGAGCCAGGCCGGGATGAGCAACATGGATGTCATAGTGTCGGCCACGAGCGGCGCGGCCAGGGCTATCGGTATGGACGGCCAGATCGGCGCCGTAACGGCCGGGAAGGCCGCGGACCTGATTGTTGTAGAGCAGGACCCGTTGGAAGACATCTCGGCTCTGCGTAACATGTCCATGGTGATGCGCGATGGCAGAGTCATAGTACCCTACCGCTCGATGGAGGAGTGACAGCGATGTCGGGCGCCGCCTCGGCGAGGAGCAGATGGCTGCGGGGGTGCGCCAGGCGGCCGCCCTGCCCGGCTGGCCCGGGTTCGACACGCTGTGAAGGTCGATTAGTGAGCCGCGCCGCCGCCGAGGCCGGGGCGCGGCGACGACTAGAAGACGAACAATTCCCCGCGGGCCAGTGCGTCGTCGTAGTCCTCGTAGGCGACAATCCCGTTGAAGCCGGGGCTGTCCTTGATCTTGAGTAGCGCCCGTTCCAGCTCCCGTATTTCCGGCGTCCACTCGTAGGCCTTGAGCCTGATGTTACCGCCCTGCCGGTAGCGAATGACCAGTCCTGCCATCTGATATTCTCCTTGGGCGTCGAGTTCGGCGCCCGGTTCGGGTAGTCCAAACTACCGGAGCGCCTGCGGCCGATTTCCGTTCGTGCCCAGGCAGCGACGCTAATGGTTCCACCCTTGCAGAGCCGGTGTCTAGGCCCCAGGATCGCAATTTGGAGCATTTCGGAGGGGACTATCGCCATGTTTCCAACGCCGTCTTCAAACATGATCATGTCGTCGAAGAGGGGAATCACCTTCATGTACCGCGCCGGCGGCATTGCCGTACACGATGGCCGCATCCTCGTCGAGCAGGACGCCACGCACGGATTCTGTTTCGTACCTGGCGGGCGCGTGGAGTACGGCGAGAACGCTCTAGTGGCGTTGGCGAGGGAGATGCGTGAAGAGTTTGGCGAGGAGGCGAAGATCGGGCGCCTCGTTCTGGTCGCGGACAACCTATTCGAGCTTGACGGCCACCGGTTTCAGGAGCTTGGCCTGTACTTCCTCGTCGAGTTCGCGCCCGGCTCGGAGATCCCCGGACGTGACGGCGACTTCGAAGGAACCGAACGGGGGACCGTGTTCCAGTGGATTCGGCTGGATGAGCTTGAAGAGGCCAACCTCCTGCCAGCCTTCCTCCGCGAGCGAGTTCGGGAGATTCCCCAAATGCCAGAGTACGTATCACATCCCCCGGTCCCGACTTGCCCGGGGCTGCCTCCGCCCAGCGAGTAGGAGCCCGCGACCCAAAGGCGCGCTGCAAAGGCACGGTCAGGGCCGGACCATCGATTCAATGCCGTTCGGACTACCGGCAGTGTGTTGCGGCGACCCGGAGCGGCAACTATATTGTTGGCGCGCATCCGGGCCGAAAGTGCGAAGTCAGCACGGGTGCAGGGAGAAGACGATGACACGCGGTATGATGGATTTGGAGTCTCTGCGATCGGCGGTCGGCGACGGCTCCATAGACACGGTGATACTGGCGTTTCCGGACCACTATGGCCGGCTGGTGGGCAAGCGGCTGGATGCCTCGTTCTTCCTCTCTGACGTGGAGGAGGGGACCCACGTTTGCGACTACCTTCTCACGGTGGACATCGAGATGGAGCCGGTGGAGGGTTACGAGTTTTCGAACTGGGACCGCGGCTACGGCGACTTGCGGCTGGCGCCGGACCTGGCGACGACTCGAAAGCTGACGTGGCTGGACAGGACCGCGCTGGTTATCTGCGACGCCGAGATGGAGCCGGGCGGCGGGCCGGTGGAGGTGGCGCCGCGTTCGATGCTGCGCAGGCAGGTGGAGCGGCTGGGCCGCCGGGGGTTCGTCGCCAAGGCGGGGTCTGAGCTGGAGTACTACCAGTTCCGGACGTCTTACGAGGAGGCGGCCCGGAGCGGCTACCGGGGCCTGCGCAAGACGGGGTGGTACATCGAGGACTATCAGCTTCTGCAGGGGGCGCGGACGGAGGACATCAACGGCGCGTTTCGACGCCATCTCGCTGCGTCCGGCGTGCCCGTGGAATCGACTAAGGGAGAGTTCGGCCGCGGGCAACACGAGCTGAACATCCGCTACGCGCCTGTGCTGGAGATGGCGGACCGCCACCTGGTGCTGAAGCAGGCCGTGAAGGAGATCTCGGACCGGCTGGGGTGCAGCGCCACCTTCATGGCGAAGCCGGACGCCGCACAGGCCGGCTCGAGCTCCCACCTTCACCTGAGCCTGTGGACGGACGAGAACGGCGAGCAGGCGAACGCTTTCGCCGGAGACGGCGACCTCTCCGGCATCGCGTGTTCGGACGAGTTTCGCTGGTTCCTGGGCGGGTGGATGCACTACGCGGCGGAGCTGATGGTCTGCTACGCGCCGACCGTGAACTCGTACAAGCGCTTTCTGGCCAGGAGCTGGGCGCCGACGGCACTGGCATGGGCGCCCGACAACCGCACGGCGGGGTTCCGGGTCGTGGGCGCGGGGCCGAGCCTGCGGATCGAGTGCAGGGTCCCGGGCGCGGACGTGAACCCGTATCTGGCCTATTCCGCGGCCATCGCCTCGGGGCTTGCCGGCATCGAGGAGCGGATCGAGCCGCCGCCCGCGTACATCGGCGACGTGTACTCCGCGCCCGCCGAGACGATGCTGCCCCGCAGCCTGGAGGTCGCGGTGGAGAGGTTCAGCGAGAGCGAGCTGGCGCGTTCCGCGTTCGGTGCCGACGTGGTATCGCACTACGCGCACTTCTACTCCAATGAGGCGGACGCATACCGGCGAGCCGTGACGGACTGGGAGCGCGCCCGCTACTTCGAACGCATCTAGCGCGCGGGGAACTCTACCGCGAAGAGAAACGCCGAGGCGGGGCGATGATTGAGGAAACGTGAAATTTGTTTTCCCCGTGCTGACAATCTGTCGGACGGCAATCGGGACTGGGTTGCTGTTCCTGGTTGCCGTTGTCCTGACTTCGGCGTGCCTGATGGCTTGCTCAAGCCGATCCGAAGCCTCGCCTTTTGAGACGGACGAGCGCAACGCCGCCAGGCTGATGCGCGGACTACCGCCCGGGGGGGTAGTTTACACTTTTGCGGAGATCGAGAAGGTGATGCGGCGGCCGGCTATGCGCCAGGAGGTCGAACAGGGCTTCGAAGAACTATCCGAAAAATCGCGCGGCCTGATTGGTAATGGCCTATTGTCTGACGGGCACGTCAAGAGTCTGGCCTTCGCTATCGCCAGTGACGGGACCTCCGGCGCCACCATCCTGTCGGGCGATTTCGAGGGCCTTCAGAAGGCGCTTCGGGAAGTGCATTTCCTGGCGGAGTCCAGCAGCCGATTCGATCCTCCGAGGTCAATCGATCCGTATCGGGGCCTGGAGTTGATTGTTTTCCCCTGGCACCACGACCTGTTCATAGCGGTCCCTGATTCCGAAACCCTTCTACTGGCCGACAGCGTGGGGCTACTCAACGAGGTAATAGACCGCCACCTGGACGGAGGCGATCTCCACCCGCGCCTCACCGGCCTGTTAGGTAACGTAGAGCGGATCGATTTTCTGGTTGCTTTTGTCTTGGGTGCGGTACCGGCAGGCCAAGGCGAAGACTCTTCACCGCCGTCTCCCGTCTTTCTTGCACACGCGGGCCATCTGAACGAGGGCGGGACGAGCACCGTCTATGCCTACCTGGAGTTCGCGGAGGACGACCACGCGGAGGAAGCCCTGGAGTTGCAGTCCAGTCGACCAGACCTTGGAGACCTGTTCTTCGGCTACAAGAGGGACACCGTGACACCAACCGGCGACCTCTGGCGAGAAGGCCGGGTCCTCATCGCCAGGGCGGTGGTTCCCGACGAGGCCGTAGCCGACCTGTTCCTAACAAACTGACGACCCACCAGAGGCCGCCGCTGCGGACCTGCATTTTCGTGGCCAATTCCAGACGAGAAAGGACTTTACATGGAACCGCGCATCAGCATAATCACCCTGGGCGTGACCGACCTGGCCCGCTCGGTGGAGTTTTACCGGGACGGGCTGGGGTTGCCGCTGCAGGACGAGGAGGACGCCGAGTCGATCGCATTCTTCGAGTTAAAGGGCGCCTGGCTGGCGCTGTACCCCCGGGAGGCGCTGGCCGACGACGCCGGAGTGCCAACGGAGGGCAGCGGCTTTACGGGCGTAACCCTGGCCCACAACGTTCGCACGCGGGAGGAGGTGAACGCCGTTCTGGACGAGGCTGTGGCCGCGGGCGCCACGCTGGTCAAGGCCGCACAGGACGTATTCTGGGGCGGCTACTCAGGCTATTTCGCCGACCCGGAGGGCTACCTGTGGGAGGTGGCCTGGAATCCCTACTTTCCTATTGACTCAGAGACCGGAGGTACGAAATGAACGAGCAAATCTGTTTCGCTTCCGCGACGGAACTGGCGGCGAGCATACGCCGAAAGAGCCTCTCTCCGGTGGAGATCGCACAGGCCCACCTCGAACGCATCGAGCGGCTCAATCCAGCCCTCAACGCCATCGTGTTCCCCGCTGCCGACCCGTTGGCCCAGGCCAGAGAGGCAGAAGCCGCCGTCATGCGCGGCGACGAGCTTGGACCGCTCCACGGAGTGCCCTACACGCTGAAGGACTGCATCGAGACGGCGGGGCTGCCTATGTCCCTGGGTTCCCGGCTGTACGCGGGCTACGTTTCCGAGCAGGACGCCGAGGTCTACACCCGGCTGAAGGCGGCGGGCGGCATTCTGCTGGGCAAGACTAACATGCCCGAATTCGCGCTGTGGTGGGAGACCGACAACGACGTGTTCGGCCCTACCCGCAACCCCTGGAATCCTGAGCGAACGGCGGGCGGCTCCAGCGGCGGCGAGGCGGCGGCCATAGCCGCCGGTCTGTCGCCACTGGGGTTGGGTACCGACCTCGGCGGCTCCATACGCGCTCCGGCCAGCCTCTGCGGGATCGTGGGAATCAAACCCACGCTGGGACGCATCCCCTACACCGGCATACAACCCCAGGTGCTGCACCGCGCCATCCACGTGGGCCCCATGGCCAGGACCGTCGGCGACGTCGCCCTCGCCATGTCCATCCTGGCCGGCCCGGACGACGTGGACCTGCACGCGCCGCCGGTGCCGGTGCCTGACTACGCGCCGCTCGACGTGGAGTTGAGCAACTTGAGAGTGGGCTGGAGTCCCACCGCCGGCGTGCCGGTTCAGCCGGAGGTGCAACGCTCGGTTGCCGAGGCCGCGGCGGCGCTGGGCGAGATGGGGATGCGGACCGAGCAGGTGGAGATTCCCGCGCTGGCGGACAGGGACGCCGGCGCCGTCTCCCGTGTCATCTACAGTATGGAGGCGCGCCGCCACCTGGGGCCGATCATAGCCGGCCGGGAGTCGGAGCTGACGCCGATCATCCGCTCGCGCTTCGTGAACGGCGACACCTACACGCTGGACGAGTACCTCGACGCCACTCAGCGGTGGGAGGAGCTGCGCCAGGCTGTGAAGGAGTACTTCAACCGATACGACCTGTTCCTTTGCCCGACGGTGCCCATGACGGCCTTCCCCCACGGCCAGGACGAGTTCCACATCGAGGGCGCGACACTCGTCGGCAGGCACACCCTCCGCCTCACTCTGCCCTGGGACCTGACCGGCTCCCCGGCAATCTCCGTGCCCTTCGGCTGGAGCGCCGACGGCCTGCCCATAGGCGTCCAGCTCGTGGGCCGCCACTTCGACGAGCTGACGCTGCTGCAAGCCGCCCGCGCGCTGGAGGCCGCCGCGCCGCCGGCCCGGCGGCCGGTAGTGGAGTGAGGGCCGGCCCCCCGGAAGGCACAGTACGTTTGCTCCGATCGCGTACAAGTCCATATAGCCTGCCGAGCAGTTGACGCCGCTGCCAATTCGCTGGACTTAGCCCAATAATTTGGGATTATATCTCAAAATAAACAGGCCCCGGCGCGCCGGCGCGCGGCCATAAGGTGTTGACAACGAAGTTGACATAGATTTAGGGTGAGTGCGTGTCATAGCATCTATGCGGCAAGTGGAGAGCCCGTTTCCCGGCGGGAGATGAATGGCTAACCAGCCCAAACGAGGCCGGGGCTGTCCACCGCGCCCAATGCCGGAACAGATGCCAGACTCACCGGAGAACGTGGCCCGCGCTCTCTTGAGCACGCCGCCCAAGAAGCACGAGGACTGGGAGTACCTCCGACTCAGGCCCTAAGAGGAAGGCGGTGAGACGTGGCTACAAACGCAGGAACCGGAGAGGAACTGTTCCGTAGCTTGGGACAACTCGAGGGGCAAGTCGGTAGCATCGAGAACAGACTGGCGGCTATTGAACAACGCCTTGACAAGCTGATATTCGCATTGTTCGGGGTAGGTGCTGTCTTGGGAGCCGGGCTGGCCGCGGTCCTTGTGAAGCTGTTTCAGGGTTAAACAACTTGGCGCACCCAATCGAGAGCACGCCGCCCAAAGAAGCGTGAGGATTGGGACTAAATGAAGGCTAACGGACTGCGGAGCGGGAGGGATTTGAACCCTAAGTAGGTGTGTGGGCACCCGCAACGGTTTTTGAGACCGCCACGATAAGCCACTCTGTCACCGCTCCGTGAGACACAAAAGGCCCCGCCGAATTTTCTGTTCGGCGGGGCCTTTTCACACTTACTGGTCTGTCCTGCCATTGATGCCCTGCCTGAGCATCGACCAGTGGCTTTCGATGCCGTTGGTGTGAACGGCGCCCTCGACGTACTTGCCCCGGCTGTGGCGAACCGAGGCGTGGTTGGGGAGAGGCCCTTGTAGCTGGCGTGCTCATCAGTCGTTGCTGCCCTTATGCATGGCCGCCAAGCCTACGGATGCGACATCGTGGAGGAATACGTGGACATTGCCCGGCGAAGAGTCGATCAGTTGTACGCCGGCACTCTGCGCAGTCGTCCAATGGGTAAGCCCATTTACAACCCGGCGAAGCCAAATGGAGGACAGTAGTGCAGATTAGGGCGAGGCACTCGTCGGCAGGCACACCCTCCGCCTCACTCTGCCCTGGGACCTGACCGGCTCCCCGGCCATCTCCGTGCCCTTCGGCTGGAGCGCCGACGGCCTGCCCATAGGCGTCCAGCTCGCGGGCCGCCACTTCGACGAGCTGACGCTGCTGCAAGCCGCCCGCGCGCTGGAGGCCGCCGCGCCGGCGGCGCGGCGGCCGGTAATGGAGTGAGGGCCGGCGGCGCTGCTGCCGGTTCGCTGGACTTGGCCCAATAATATGGGATATTCTCCACTTGACAACCCGTCGACTGGAGCTTCGAGAATCTTGTCGCGCTAGGCGCCCCTAACACCAACAAGTCCTCACTTGCGTCACCGAATGGCCCATCCCAATCAAACAAGTGGCCTAGCTTTATTGGATGAGTGGACCGATGCAACTCACTGAATCCCACCAACTCTCAATGATGGCAAAGCAGGAGGCGGCGGTCTCAGCCTCCCGGAGTAGGCTGGACCACCAAGCGCATGACGTTGAACGCGCTGTCTTGGCGTGCGAAGACAACCTTTCCTTCATGGAGAAATTACACGATGGTCAGATGAAGCTGATCGTCACGTCTCCTCCCTACAATCTGGGAAAGGACTACGAGTCCAGGACCTCACTAGACGATTATCTCGAGGCGCAAAGCCGGGTGATAAGCGAGTGCGTTCGAATTCTTCATCCACAGGGCTCGATTTGTTGGCAAGTCGGAAACTATGTTGACAGAGGGGAGATTGTCCCGCTTGACTCCGTTCTGTATCCAATGTTCCAAAGCCTTGGGCTAAAGCTTCGTAATCGAATTGTCTGGCACTTCGGCCACGGCCTCCACGCTTCGAGAAGGCTATCCGGTCGCTATGAGACGATCAACTGGTGGACGAAGAGTGATGACTACACGTGGAACCTTGACCCGATCAGAGTGCCATCGAAATATCCGGGGAAGCGCCATTTCAAGGGTCCAAATGTTGGCAAGCTCTCAGGAAACCCCAAAGGCAAGAATCCAAGCGATGTATGGGAGTTTCCCAATGTCAAGAACAACCACCCAGAGAAGACAATTCACCCTTGTCAGTTCCCAATAGAGTTGGTTGAGCGTCTCGTCCTTTCGATGACAAACGAGGAAGACGCTGTGTTCGATCCCTTCATGGGTGTCGGGTCATCAGTCGTTGCTGCCCTCATGCATGGCCGGCAAGCCTACGGATGTGACATTGTTGAAGAGTACGTGGACATAGCCCGGCAACGAGTTAAACAATTCTACGCTGGCACATTGCGCACACGCCCTATGGGTAAGCCCATATACGATCCGGCGAAGCCAAATGGGGGCCAATAGTGCAGATTAAGGCTCGCTACTCACACCTGAACGGCGAGGAATATCTGCTGGTTCATCGCAAGAACCTGTGGGAAGAAGTACAGACGGTGATAGAAGAAGTCGACGCCTTCTCGTGCCTAACCAAGGTCTCAAGGGAAAGGACCATGCGCGGCAAGGTGTTGTATTCACCAACCGACATGAACCGGGCGTTTAGGGACGGGTTACATCGGCTTGGATGGAGCGAGCGCCGGAATACGTTCTGGGTGACTGACGATGAGCGAATACTGCGCGGAGTGTATAGCCTACCCGAGAGGGAGCAGAAGCTGGCCATCGAGAAGGCAGGGCTGACGCCCATCATGTCTTACAATCAGACTGACTTCGTAAAGAACCGCGTTGCGGTAGAAGTACAGTTCGGCAAGTACGCATTTGTGGCCCATGACTTGTTTGTGAAACACCTCAGTTTCTATGTCTCAGACATCATAGACGTGGGAATTGAGATACTTCCCATGAAGGAATTGGAAAGAAATATGTCCTCCGGCGTGCCGTACTACGAGAGAGACTTGCTGAACATCCTGCGCCAAGGCCGAGGCGTACCAACAGTCCCTCTCGTGCTTGTCGGTCTGGCTCCTTGAATGGCGCGCCGTTTGGGAGTGAGCGGCCGCGCGCGGGGCTAGGCTGAGCGTCTCAAGACTCTTTTGATCGATTGTCGGATGTTGCCGAGATGATCGGTCCAGTTCTCCTCTTGCGGTTCGACGTGACCGGGCAGGCCCTCGAAGGTGAAGCTTCTCCTGATGACGGGGTGGAAGTAGAGGCGGTCCGCGGCAAAGGCGCTCCTCCTCTGGCGCAGCGCCTGGAAGCCGTACGCGCGCAGATACGCATTCGCCTGCGCGACGGATATCTGCCGCGTTTCATGCCACTGGTTCAGGATGCGCTGGAAGTCGGTTGCCAACAGGTAGCCTCTCGTAACTTCGGCCATCTGGAACGCCAGGTCACGATACGGCTCGCCTTCACGCCGGTGCCTGGACTGCCGGGACGCCTGAACCGCCCGGTACATGCCAAAGCCCAAGCCGAGCATCACAAAGGGAACGCTCCTCAGCAGCCACGTGGGGAACCAGTCCAGAGGCACCCAGTCTTCGGCATCGTGCCACCCGTCGCCGTCGGTGTCCGAATTGGTCGGATCGGTGCTAACGGTGTAGGTGATGCCCAGCAGGGACTTCTGGAAGCCCGCGCTCTCCTCGCCGTCCGACTTCCCGTCGCCGTCGGTGTCCGCGTTGGCCGGGTCGGTGCCCAGCTCCCGCTCGTCGCCGTCCCCGATGGTGTCGCCGTCGGTGTCTGAGAGCGCCGGGTTGCTCGCGCCCTCAGCCTCCTCCGCGTCGCCAATGCCGTCGCCGTCGGAATCGGGGACGGTGGGGTTTGTGGACCAGAGGCCGTCGTCGTACTCTACGCCGGTTACCTCCTGGTAGTCGGTAAGTCCGTCGCCGTCGGTGTCCGGCAGGTTGGGATTCGTGATTACGATAATCTCTCTGCCCTCGATGGTGATGACGTGACCCGCGATCTCGGCGGCGTCGCTGAGTTCGTCGCCATCGGAGTCCGCCACGAGGGGGCTGGTGACGTATATGACCTCAGTGCCGCCCACCTCGACTCTCGAACCCTCCACTTCGTTGTGGTCCGGCAGGGTGTCTCCGTCGGTGTCGGTGTTGAGCGGGTCCGTCGCGAGCTCCCTCTCACACAGGTCGGAGAGGCCATCGCCGTCGGTGTCGGCGCGGCCCGGATGCGTCGGAAGCCGGGATTGCGGGTCCGAAGGGTCGGTGCGGTTGATCTCGTCGCCGTCGCTGATCGTGTCGCCGTCGGTGTCCAGCAGGCAGGGGTCCGAGGCCACCCGGCCCAGCCGCCCGCCGTCCAGCCGCCCGAGATGTTCCGGCCCATCCAGCAGGCCGTCGTCGTCCGAGTCCGCTTCGTTGGGGCTGGTGCACAGGTCGATCTCCAACAGGTCGCCGAGGCCGTCGTCGTCAGTGTCGGCCTGTGTGCAGTTCGTGAGGTTCTCGTACTCGAGCGGGTCGAACAGCCCGTCGCCGTCGGTGTCCGCCAGCTGAGGGCTGCACCCGTGGCCGAACTCTAGGTCGTCTCTCAGGCCATCGCCATCGGTGTCGGCGCGGGTGGGGTCGCTCTGCACAACCTGTTCCCTGCCCCGCAGCTCCAGTGTAATGCCCTCGCGTTCCCTGTTGTCCGTGAGGGTGTCGTCGTCGGTGTCGGTGTCGTTGGGGTCGGTCTGGACAACGACATTCACGCCGCCGATGGTAAGGGTGTAGCCCTCGACTTCCTCCAGGTCAGACAGCCCGTCGCCGTCGGTGTCGGCGACTGTCAGACCGGTCATGTGGGTACGCAGCTCGGCGCCGTCGGACAGCCCGTCGCCGTCGGTGTCGCTCAGCAGGGGGTTCGTGTGCGGCTCGGCGATCTCCTCACCGTCGGAGAGGCCGTCGCCGTCGGTGTCTTCCAGCAACGGGTTCGGCGAAACCTGGATTTCCGTACCCAGGGGCGAGATGGTGAATCCCCGCACTTCCTCGCCGTCTGAGAGGCCGTCGCCGTCGGTGTCCCTTAGCTTGGGGTCGGTAGAAAGCGTATTCACCTCGTCGCCGTCGGTGAGGCCGTCGCCGTCGGTGTCTTTTTTCAGAGGGTCGGTGAGATGAGTCCGCACCTCTGGGCCGTCCTCGATCCCATCGTCGTCTGTGTCGGGGGCCAGGGCGTCGGTCAGGTGCTCGAGCACCTCGTCCCTGTCCGACAGACCGTCGCCGTCTGTGTCGGACAGCAGGGGGTTGGTCTGGTGGGCGTTAACCTCGTCGCCGTCGCCGAGGCCGTCGCCGTCGGTGTCCCTGTTATTCGGCTGCGTGCGGTGTACGTTTATCTCGTCCTGGTCGAGAAGCCCATCGCCGTCGCTGTCGCCGGAGGTGGGACTGGTCCCCCCTCTGACTTCGGTGGCGTCATCCAGCCCATCGCCGTCGGTGTCTTTTTTCAGAGGGTCGGTGAGGTGAGTGTTCACCTCGTCGCCGTCGGTGAGCGTGTCGCCGTCGGTGTCGGCCAGGAGCGGGTTGATGCCGCGGTCCACTTCGAACTTATCCGTGAGCGTGTCGCCGTCGGTGTCTTTTTTCAGAGGGTCGGTGAGGTGATCGGTGATTTCGTCGAAGTCCGAAAGCGCGTCGCCATCGGTGTCGGCCGAAACCGGACTCGTCCTGTGCGTGTTGACCTCGACGCCGTCGTCCAGGCCGTCGCCGTCGGTGTCCTTATTTGCCGGGAGCGTGCCCCCCGTTATCTCCGCGGAGTCGGTGAGGCCGTCGTTGTCGGTGTCGGTCTTGTTCGGGTCGGAGCCGTGCCGATCGACCTCGTCGCCGTCGGAAAGCCCGTCGCCGTCGGTGTCGGCGACCTTGGGCTTGGTGTTGTGAGTGTTGACCTCTTCGCCGTCGGTGAGGCCGTCGTCGTCGCTGTCCGCGTCGTTGGGGTCCGTGCCGTGCCGAGTTATCTCGGCGGAATCGCTCAGCCCGTCGTCGTCGGTGTCGGCTAACGTGGGACTGGTGCGGTGGGTGTTCACCTCAGCCGCGTCGGTGAGGCCGTCATCGTCGCTGTCCGTATCCCTGGGATCGGTGCGGTGGGTGTTCACCTCAGTCGCGTCGGTGAGGCCATCGTCGTCGCTGTCCGTATCCCTGGGATCGGTGCGGTGGGTGTTCACCTCGGCGCCGTCGGTGAGGCCGTCGTCGTCGGAGTCGGCGTCTCTCGGATCGGTGTTGTGCCTGGTCACCTCGGCGCCGTCGGTGAGGCCGTCGTCGTCGGAGTCGTCGTCTCTCGGATCGGTGTTGTAACGATCCAGCTCTTCGCCGTCGCTGAGACCGTCGTTGTCGCTGTCGGCCCTGTTGGGGTTGGTCTCGTGAAATCTGACCTCTGCGAAGTCGGTGAGACCGTCGTTGTCAGAGTCGTCGTCATTCGGATCGGTCCTGTAAGTGTTGACCTCTTCGCCGTCGTCCAAGCCGTCGTTGTCACTGTCCGGGTCTCTTGGGTCGGTTCGGTGCGTCGACTCTTGCGCAAGCGTTAGCCCGTCTCCGTCTTCGTCGCTGGTAGGCGCAGGTGTAGGTGTGGCCGTAGGCGTGGTTGTGGCCAGAGTAGTGGCCTGAGTAGTGGCCTGATGCGCTTGAACCGGCGCATCCACGAGCGTGGTTAGGACCAGCGGGCACAAGGCAAGCAGACACAACGCGAGCAGGAGGGCGAGGCGCGGCAGGGAGGCGGGCATGGCGCGGCGGAGCATGCGGTCGGTCAACGTCGACGCCTGTGAGCGGCGGGGAAGTACTGGCGATAGATGTTCTCCAAAATGCCCTCCACTACTTCGCGGCGCGCCGCGACTTCCTCGTCGGTGTTGGCGCGCTTCAGCATTTCGTCGGCCACGGCCAGGATTCCCAGCGGAAAGCGCCGCATCGCGACGTTTGCGATTTCGCGGTTGCAGAGCTGGCGGGCCTCGTTGATTCGTTCTTGCAGGACTTCCAGGCGGGCCTGGCTTCCTCTCCGTTGGGATTCGAGCTCCTCGACCACGCCGCGCAGCCGCGCAATCGCGCTGGCCGGGGCCAGGTTGGCGGCCTGCCGCAGCGCCTCAGTTCGGTATCCCGCCCGCTGACGTTCGTCGACGAGGCGAGAGATGGTCTGGCGATGGGCCGCGGTGTCTCGCCGCATTCCATTGAGCCTCGCCGCCAGAACCCCTACGAGCCTGAGCCTGTCTTCGATCGGCGATTCGTCCGACCTCGGGTCCGGCATTTCGTCCAGCCACTCGGTCCACATCTCGTCTTCGCGCAGGTTCTTCGCAAGACGCCGGAATCGACCCACGGCGTTCCGCAACTCCGGCAACATCTGCTCAGCCCTTTCGCGCCGGTTTCTTGGCACTCTCGTTCTCCTGCCTTCGGGCCTTCCGGTGAAGAGCCACCAGACTGAGAGTGCCGCCACGACCGCGAGTACAAGCGCCAGGGCAACTGTGGCCAGAAGGTAATGCCTGGCAGCCTCGAAAAGGTCTGAAACGAATGACCAGGGGCCTCCCATCCAGCCGCGCGTCGACGTGTCGCCGCCGGCCTGGGCGGCGACTTCGCCGGCGGTCTCGCCCAACGGCTCGACAAGCGCGCGCGGCGGCTCCGCGGACGCGGCGTCCACGGGGCCGCCGGCTTGCGCGGCGCCGACCAGCGCCAGCAGCGTCAGCATGCCGATGGCGAAGACTCGGCCGTAGGAATGGGCCAGAACACTCAATCGTTAACTCCGTAACACGCACAGGCGAAACTAGCCACGCCCGATCCCCCTGATTCCGGGCAAGGTTGACGCTCCGCGCTCCAGGATGGCTTCCTCGGGCAGTCGCCGGAGCGCGTCGGCCAGGGACTCGTCGCCTCGCGGCGCCCAGTTGGGGTCCCCGAGCGCCAGCCGGATCCCCTCTTCTACGCGCGGGAAGCGTGGGCCGCCCAACAGCACCGTGAGCCGAACGTCGGTCATCTGGGGGAAGCTGGCCATGAAGAAACGCGCGGAGCCGGACGAGGAGCTATTGCTGCCCAGGCAACCCCGAAGCTGCTCCTCGAAGCGTCCGCGTTCTCTGTTGTCCCTGACCACGCGCCGCAGATATCTTTCGGGTCCTGCCATCAGCGCCAGGGCGTTGCGGGCGGTGTTTGGTTGGCATTCTACCACTGTGGCCGCGAGCGCCTTGTGAAGCATGTCCGAGAGCGTCGGCATTCCGTCGACCGGGTCGGTCTCCACGATGCTGCCCGTCATGCGCCTGATTCGCTCCGGTGCATTGCGGAGCGGGAAGATCGAGAACCCGGCGGCGATGAACTCGTGCAGACCATCGCCCTTGGGCGACAGCGTGGTGCGCACGTTGGCCGCGTCGAGCTGTGTTCCAAACGGGTTGAAGTGGTAGGCGGTCTGCGCCGACAGGAACAGGGGCATGAGAACGTCCTGCAGGTAGCGGTTGATGCCCTCTCTACCGATGAAGTCCGGATGGCCCAGCTCTTCCATCAGCAGGTTGTCGGCCAGCATCACGCCGTTTACCGACGGTGTTTGGGCCAGGTAGTAGAGAGACGTGAGCAGATTGGACAGCAGCCGCGGTTCTCCCCACTCTGTGCCTGTGGTGATGTTGCGCCGGCCCTCCGGCAGGACGCAGAGGCTGAACGTGGTGGTGGGCGGCGGCTGGAGATTGCGCTGCATCCACTCGGTAACGATGGGGACGATGCCGGAGCCTGTGCCCCCGCCCAGGCCGCTGAACGTGAGCAGATAGCCGTTGTTCTCCCGGTTGAACACGCCGCCGTCGGCCAGAGAGTCGCGGATCGTGTCCGTGGCCTGCTCGTTTTCGAGGATGTTGTAGATGGCCGAGGCCCGGCCCAGCAGGGTGAATCCTCCCGCGCCTCCGGTCCTTCCCACCGTGTAGCCGCTGCCCTGCTGCTCCTCGGCCAGATCGGGGCTGCCCTCCGGCGCCATACCAAGAAGCCGCCCGAACTCCGCCGGAGGAGGAGGATCGAAAGATAGCTGGACACGAGGGTCTCGCCAGCTGAAGAGATCGTTCATCTTCTCCGGCAAGTCGGACTGGGTGTCCATAACCACGGCTCGCACGGGGTAGTTGGCCGCCAGGTACGTGGAGACGAAGTCGGGCTTGAGCCGGAAAACGCCGGCCAGCTTGCTCCCGGCCTCGCCACAGCCGATGAGGCAGATAGAGTGGGCCTCGCGCCGCGCCGACTCTTCCGCGTACTGGTTGACGGCCGACCGGACATCCAGATCGATGTCGACGTCCGCGTCTGGACCGCCGACGGTCGGCGTAGGGAGCACGGGCGGCGTAGTAGTTCGCTGTTGCGTAGAGTCAAAAGTGTTCTCCAGGTCAGGCACCTCCTCCACCATCAAATTGCCGTGCTGAAGATTGTATGCCTTTAACAAACATTACGGCAACGCCGTTCGCGCCCGGCAACCGCATGGAGCAGGGAATGGTGCCCCACGGCGGAGCGCATTTTCGGGCCCTACGCATGAATCCGGGCGCCCCGGCGGCGGCGGTCCAAAATTCCTCGGACTTGACAACTGCCTCTTGTTCAATAATACTTCCCCACAATAATCCCCCTCGTGGCAGATGACAGTGACTCAGGCTAGGAGACCGGAGGAAGGGCCTATGGCTAATCTACTTGAAGTTAGGGACCTCGCAACCTACTTCTTCACCCAGGATGGCGTCGTCAAAGCGGTGGATGGCATTAGCTACTACCTGGAAGAAGGCGAAGTGCTGGGCATCGTAGGAGAGAGCGGCTGCGGCAAGAGCGTGAGCGCCCTTTCGGTTATGCGGCTGGTCGCAAATCCTCCAGGCAGAACCGTAAGCGGCGAGGTCGTCTTCGAAGGCGAGGACATCCTCAAGGTGGATGAAGCCGAGATGCGGCACATCCGGGGCAACCGCATCGCCATGGTGTTCCAGGAGCCCATGACGTCACTCAACCCCGTGCTCACCATTGGACGCCAGTTGACGGAGACGCTCGAGTTGCACCAGGGAATGTCCCGATCGCAGGCGCAGACCAGGGCGAGCGAGCTGCTCACGATGGTAGGCATCCCCGACTCGATGGCCCGCCTTCGAGACTACCCCCACCAGTTCAGCGGCGGCATGAGGCAGAGGGTGATGATCGCGATGGCGCTGAGCTGCGACCCCAAGCTCATCATCGCCGACGAGCCCACAACGGCGCTCGACGTCACGATCCAGGCCCAGATTCTGGAGCTCATGCGCGACCTCGCGGGGGAGCTGGGCACCGCCATGATCATCATCACGCACAACCTGGGCGTGGTAGCACGCTACGCCGACAGGGTGAACGTGATGTACGCGGGCAAGATAATCGAGACCGGCTCGTCGGAGGAGATCTATCACAACCCCAGGCACCCATATACGCTGGGGCTGCTCAACTCCGTTCCGCGCCTCGACGAAACTCGCCGCGTAAAGCTGGACCCCATCGAGGGCTTGCCCCCCGACCTCATCGATCTTCCGCCGGGTTGCAGCTTCGCGCCTCGCTGCAAGTTCACCTAT
Source organism: Dehalococcoidia bacterium (assembly GCA_965217705.1). Classification (GTDB taxonomy): domain Bacteria; phylum Chloroflexota; class Dehalococcoidia; order Lucifugimonadales; family CATOSD01; genus CATOSD01. Next base: position 2,232,267 of record CBDCJA010000002.1, read on the forward strand.
GACAGGTGCTTGCAGGAGTCCCCGGAGTTGGAGAACGTTCTGGAAGGTCACACGGCGGCCTGCTGGCGATTCAGGGAAATTCGGGAACTCGCCGCAGCGGCCAGCGCCCGCTAAGGAGACGACCACATGGTAGAGATTGAACGCGCGAGTCGCGCCCCATCGGACGAAGTGCTGCTCGAGGTCAGAAACCTCGCAATGTACTTTCCGGTAACATCTGGAATTATCTTCCAGCGCACGGTAGGCCACGTTAAGGCGGTGGACGGAGTCAGCTTCAGCATCAGGCGGGGCGAGACGCTTGGCCTGGTAGGCGAGAGCGGCTGCGGCAAGACCACGACCGGGCGCTGCATTCTGCAGCTCTACAAGCCCACGACAGGTGACGTGTACTTCGAGGGCGAGAACCTGAACGAGCTGGACGGCTCGGCAATGCGCGCCATGCGCCGCAAGATACAGGTCATCTTCCAGGACCCCTACGGTTCGCTCAACCCGCGCATGACGTGCGGCGACATCGTGGGCGAGCCGCTGGTTGTGCACAAGCTCACTTCCGGCAAGGGCGAGTACAGGGACAGGGTGGCCGAGCTGCTGCAGGTGGTGGGCCTCAACCCGTACATGGCAGACCGCTACCCGCACGAGTTCAGCGGCGGCCAGAGGCAGCGCATCGGCATCGCCAGGGCGCTCGCGGTCAACCCGAGCTTCATAGTTTGCGACGAGCCGGTGTCCGCGCTGGACGTGTCCATCCAGGCGCAGGTGATCAACCTGCTCGAAGACCTGCAGGACCAGTTCGGCCTGACGTACCTGTTCATCGCTCACGACCTGTCGGTGGTACGCCACATCAGCGACCGCGTAGCCGTGATGTACCTGGGCCATATAGTGGAGATTGCGGATCGCATCGAGCTGTACGACAACCCGCTGCACCCGTACACGCGGGCGCTGCTATCGGCCGTGCCGATTCCCGACCCGATCGTGGAGGCGCAACGCGAGCGCATCATCCTGCAAGGTGACGTGCCGAGCCCGAGGAACCCACCTCCGGGCTGCGTGTTCCACACACGCTGCCCCGTAGCAATCGACGACTGCCAGGCGGGCATTCCCGAGCTTCGGGAGGTCAGCCCCGACCACTGGGTCGCCTGCATACGGGCGGAGGGCTACGGCGCGCCCACCTTCTAACTAGGGCGGATTAACGGAGCATACAACGCGGGGGCAGGTCTTCGGACCTGCCCCCGTCTTTTCCAACATCCCACTCCCGTCATTCCGGCCCGCGAGCCGGAATCCAGCCGGCATGGGGCGCGGCCAAGGCTCACCACGACCACGAATCCCACCGAACCGAAACGGCCTCTATGGGTCGATGAGCACTCCCGGGTTGAGCACGCCGTTGGGGTCCACCGCGCGCTTGGCCGCGCGCAGCGCCATGGCGAACGGCTCGGGCCGCTGCTCGTCGTACCAGGGGCGGTGCTGCCGGCCCACAGCGTGGTGGTGGGTGATCGTTCCGCCGGCTTTCATGATGGCGTCGGAAGCAGCCTTCTTGACGTCGGCCATCTGCCGAGCCGTGCAGCCGGCCCGGTACAAACCGGCGAACGTGTAGTACGGCGCGGGGCCGTCGGGGTATACGTGGGTGAAGCGGCAGTTCAGCGTTCCGCCGCCGCACACGTCGTTCAGCGCCCGCGTCGTCGCCTCCCGCACCTCGCGATCGAAGTCGGGCCAGCGGTCCCAGGTGATGGCCGTTTCGAAGGTGCCGCTCACCATCCCCAGGCCGTCGGCCAGGCCGCCCCCGATATTGATGAACGAGTTGCGCCACGCCCCGGCGGCGCCGCTCCTTCCGGTAGGCGTTCCCGTTCCGTCGGAGATCTCGATTTCGGCATCGTCGATTTCGCCGCCCGCGGCGCGGGCGATTTCGATTGCCATCCGCATCGGCCAATCCTGCGGCGTCTCCGCGGACTCGAATCCGACAATCAGCAGCGCGCGCGCGCCGTCCAGCCCGGCGCCGTCGCGCGCCAGGTCGGGGTCGAGCAGCCGCAGGTTGGCGGGCCACAGCTTGGCCTGGGCGATATGGCGCGTCGCCTCGTAACCGGCTTCCCATGAGGGGAACGCTACCCCCGCGGTCGCCCTGAAGACGGGCCGCTTCTGTATTCGCACCCAGGACTCGGTTATGATGCCCAGAATCCCCTCGCTTCCGATCGCGAGGCGGTCGGGACTGGGCCCGGCGCCGCTTCCCGGAAGCCGGCGGGACTCCCACCAACCGGCTGGCGTGAGCATCCGCACGGACTCGACGAAGTCGTCTATGTGGGTGTGGTTGGTGGCGTAGTGGCCGCCCGAGCGCGTGGCGATCCATCCGCCCAGGGTGGAGCCTGTGAAGCTCTGCGGAAAGTGGCGCAGGGTGAATCCGCCGGGCCTGAGTTGGTTTTCGAGGGCAGGACCGAATACGCCGGCCTGTATGCGCGCCGCCCTGGACACGTCGTCGATCTCCAGCACCCTGTCGAAACGGCTCATGTCGATGGTCACTATGCCATCGTAGCCCTCGGGGGGCGTGACCCCCTCGACCACGGAGGACCCGCCCCCGTAGGGTATGGTGGCGTAGCCGCCGTTAGAGCACCACTCCAGGCAGGCCTCCAGCTCGCTGTCGCTGGCGGGATAGGCCACCATGTCGGGAGGGTTGGGGAACTCGCCGAACACGGCGCGCTCCTTGTCGGCGCCGTAGGAGTGTGCGGCGCGCTCGTAGTTGTCGGTGAAGCAGAATGCGGCGATGGAGTCCGGGGGCGCGATTCGCGGCGCTCGCAGCCGCAGGTCTCGCGCGCGGGGAATCGGCGGGGGCGCGAGCGATACGCCCAACTCTTGGGAAAGCCGCTTGGCGTACACTGCGCGCTGCGCGTCGGTGGGCTCGTCGGCCTCCAGTCCCCAGGTCCAGATGCTGCGTTTCGGCAGTGTCGGTGAGGCCACGTGTGCCCTCCTTTACGCTCGTCGAGTCCGTGCGGGTGGGAGTGCATTGTAACACCGTGGGGAGGCCGGCAAACGCAGAGGGGCGGGCCCGAAGACCCGCCCCTCCGATGGCGATGGCGCTGGGGGCGCCGTCGCCCCTACCGTTTACTGCATGTTGATGCGCGAGGGGTTGAGCTTGCGCACCTTGGTGTGCCTCCGAAGGACGGGCGGCAGGTCGATCCGCAGGAAGTCCGGGATGTTCCTGTGCTCGCCGTCTTGAGGCAACGCTTCCTCCAGCAGGTTCTTGAGCTGCTCGTCGCGGTCGAAGGCGAGTTCGCCGCTGGCGAAGCCCGTCGCGATGATGGTGAGCTTGATCTCGTTCTCCATCTTGGTGTCAGTCGCCATGCCGAAGATGATGTTGGCTTCGGGGTCCACCTTCCGCTGGATGACCTCGGCGGCCTCGTGCAGCTCCATGAGCTTCAGGTCGCTCCCACCGGTAATGTTGAAGAGCACGCCGCGGGCGCCGTCTATCGAGACGTCCAGCAGGGGGTTGGAAATGGCGCGTTGAGCGGCTTCACGGGCCCTGTGCTCGCCAATGCCCCAGCCTATGGACATCCACGCGGGGCCGGCGTCCTGCATGATGGCCTGGATGTCGGCGAAGTCGAGGTTGATCTCGCCGGGGACCGTGACGAGCTCGGCAATGGACTGAACGCCCATGCGCAAGACGTCGTCGGCCAGCTTGAAGGCGTTCTCGGCGGTGATCTCTTCCTCGCAGATTACGCGAAGGCGCTCATTGGGAATGGCCAGCAGAGTGTCGACGTGCTCCTTGAGGCGGGTGATGCCATCCTCGGCCACCTGCGCGCGGCGCAGACCCTCGAACTCGAACGGGCGCGTGACCACGCCGACGGTCAGTGCTCCGGTCTCCTTGGCGAGTTGGGCCGCGATCGGCGCGGCTCCCGTGCCGGTGCCTCCGCCCATGCCGGCCGCGATGAACACCATGTCGGCGTCGGACATGGCCTCGTACAGCTCTTCCCTACTCTCCTCGGCGGAGCGCATCCCCAGCTCCGGGTTGCCGCCAACGCCCTTGCCTCCGGTGAGCTGCTCCCCGACACGTATCCTCAGGGGCACGTCGCACAGCTCGAGGGCTTGGTCGTCGGTGTTGACGACCATGTACTCCACGCCCGGAATGCGCTCTCTGTACATCCTGGAGACGGCGTTCGAGCCACCCCCGCCTATGCCTACGACCTTTATCCGCGCCGCCGAATCGGGGTGCGTGTTGCTGACCGCCATTATGTCCCTCCCTTTTTTATTGCGCCTTGTTGCTGTTTTGTCTCGTGGCATCCGTTCCGGATAACAGATACCCGGCTCGAGGTTATTTGTCAGTTCCTCAAAGCCCTGAACGGCCTGCCGAAGATGGACCCTGCCCCGCTCTTGCCTCCGGTGCCGTTCGCTTTGCCGTTGCCGTTGTGGTTGGTATGAGTAGCGCCATTGCTGTGGGCGCCATTACTGTGGGCGCCGTTGCTGTGGGCGACGCTTCTGTGGGCGGCGTTGCTGTGAGCGGCCTTCAGCGGGCCAGACTCGACCTGGTCCGCCGCCCAGAGCAGTATGCCCGCGCTGGTGGAGAAAGACGGCGCCCTCAGGCCGTCGGGCATGACAACGTTGTCGTTCGGCGTGCCGATTCGTATGTTCGGACTGACCATCCTGTGCATGAGATCGAGCAGTCCGGGCATTACCGAAGCTCCGCCGGTGAGCACGATCCTCGAGTCGAACGTGTTGCGAACGCCCGCGTCCTTGAGCTTCATCTTGATGATTTCGGCCAGCTCCATCGCCCGCTCCCGCGTGAGCTGGCAGATGTCGTGCAGGTGCACCTTTCGTTCTATGGCCGGGCCGAGCACCTGGAGCGTTATCTCTTCGTGGGCCGAGGTGCCTCCGGGGTCCGTGTGGGCGTAATTCAGCTTTACGCTCTCGGCCGTCGAGTACGCGGTGTCGTAGATGAGCGCGATGTCGTTCGTGAACTGGAAGCCACCCACGGCGATCGCCGAGGTGTAGTGCGGCAGTCCGTCGTGGAAAACCACCAGGTCGGTGGTGCCGCCGCCGATGTCGACCAGGGTGACTACACCTTGGCGTTCGCATGGGTGCAGCACAGCCCGGCCGCTCGCCAGCGGCTCCAGCACGAGCCCATCCACCTCTATCTCCGCCTGGCGAACCGAGTCCACCAGCATGTCGACGAGTCCCTTGGCGCCCGAGATGACGTGTGTGGTTACGTCGATGCTGTTGGTGTGCATGCCGAGTGGGCTGATGATGCCGGCGTTCCCGTCCAGCGTGTAACTGGTAGAGAGCGCGTGAATGATGGTCCGGCCTGGGGACTCGGCGGCCTGAGCCACCTTCAGCGGCACAAGCTCCATGTCCTCGGTGGAGATCACGCCCTTCTGTCCTACCCAGTCCATGGTGTCTACACGATTGGCGAATCTAATGTGGGCCCCGGTGACCCCAACGTATGCCGACTTTATCTCGACGCCGGCCTGGTTCTGGACGTCCGCAACCGCCACGCGTATCGCCTTGGCAGTGGCCTCCCTGTCGGCAACAATGCCTTTCTTGAGCCCTTCGCACGGCACGGTGCTATACGCCAAGACTTCGGGATCTGCAGAGCCGTCCTTGACTCCGACGATGACGCAGACTTTGGTGGTACCCACATCTATCGCGGTTATCAGCCTTGGGTTTGCCATGTGTTCCTTACCTCTATGCCGGGTTGTGGGGTTTTACGGTTGCTTTGGCGTTATATCTTTTGAGCAACGCGCATTCGGGCGCTTCTGCTGCGGGGGTTGGCCTCCACCTCATCGGATGAGGGCCGAACCACTCTTCGGCTCACCAGCTTCAACCTGGGGATATGCCCGCAAACGCATTGCGGCATCGCCGGCGGGCAAACACAGTCGGCGGCCTCGCGGCCCAGGGTGCGCTTGACCAGCCGGTCTTCAAGCGAGTGATAGCTTATGACCGCGAGCCTGCCGCCCGAGCCGAGCACCTCGATCGCCTGCTCCAGTCCTTGTTCCAGGTTCTCCAACTCCCCATTCACATGCATACGCAGCGCCTGAAATGTGCGGGTGGCGGGATGGACCCTGCTCCTGCGGGGTCTTCCCTTGGCCATCGCCACCACTCTCGCCAGCTCGGTGGTGGTCTCGATTGGCCTGTTGCGAACTATCGCGCCGGCTATTCGCCTCGACGCGCGCTCCTCGCCAAGCTGGAATATGATGTCCGCGAGCGCGGCCTCGGCGTAGGTGTTGACCACCTCGTAAGCCGACTCCCCCGCACCGGGGTCGAAACGCATATCCAGCCGCGCCTCCCTCAGAAAGCTGAACCCCCTGCTCGGGGTCTCCACTTGCCGCGACGAGAATCCCAAGTCAAAGAGAACTCCATCCGCTCCCAGGAACCCGTGTTCCCGGGCTACCTCCGCAACGTTCGCGAAGTTGGCCTCCGCCAACGCCGCCCCAGAACCGAAAGAGGCCAGCTCGCGACTCGCTGCCTCGATCGCGTCGGCATCCAGGTCCAGGCCCAGAATGTGCGGACTCGGCTCGGCGGCGGTGAGAATGGCCCGCGAGTGCCCGCCATCTCCAACGTTGCAGTCGACGTACCTGCCCTCGGGCTTCACCCCGAGAGCGTCCACGACCTCCCGTTCCATTACCGGCGTATGAACTCGCTTCCATGCCATTCCGCGGGGCCGCTCCCGCCTTGCTGACCGGACCTGTACCGGCGTCTCACTCCCCTGCGAACAGGGTCCACCGGCTGTATCTAAACAATCGTGGTAAGATTGAGACTGCCCGATACACTCCAGCAGCTTGGGCAAGAGTGTCACAGACCGACGCAGACGCTTGCAAGGTAACTTCACCCTAGTTTTGTACGGAGTCTATTATTCTGTATAGCCAAATTTCAGGAGGCGGACAATCTTCAAGTACGCGATTCTCACCATCAGCGACGCGGGATCCAAGGGCGAACGCGCCGATACCAGCGGCGACACGATTGCTGAAATGATGGACGGCGCGACTTTCGAGCTGTGCCTTCGCGGCATCGTGCCGGACGAGCGCGACCAGATAGCGCAGCGGCTGAGCGACTGGTGCGACTCGGAGGGGCTGGACCTGGTGCTCACGACCGGCGGCACCGGCCTGGGGCCGCGGGACGTGACGCCGGAGGCCACGCGGCAGGTGCTGGACGTGGAGGCTCCGGGCATAGCGGAGGCCATGCGGGCGCAGACGCTTGCCAACACGCCCCTGGCGATGCTAAGCCGGTCCACCGCGGGCGTGCGCTCCGGCTGCCTCATCGTCAACCTGCCGGGAAGCCCCAAGGCGGTGCGCGAGTGCCTGGACGTGGCGCTGCCGGCGCTGCCCCACGCACTGGAGATGGTCAAGGGATGGCGGACGCACTAGCGGGCCCGACGCGCTTTCACGTTCTCACCATCTTCCCGGCCATGTTCGTGAGCCCGTTTTCCGAGGGCATAATGGCGAGAGCCATCTCGAACGAACTCGTCGAGGTGCGCCCCCACGATATTCGCGACTACGCGCCGGACAGACACCGGACGGTCGACGACTACCCTTTCGGCGGGGGTCCGGGCATGCTGATGAAGGTCGCGCCGCTGTTCGACGCGGTGGAGGCGGCGCGCTCGACCGCCCGGAGCGCCGATTGCCCGGTGATTCTGCTCTCGCCTCAGGGCCGCCCCCTGACGCAGGCCGTAGTGGAGGAGCTGGCGCGCGTGCCCGAGATGGTGCTCGTTTGCGGGCGCTACGAGGGGGTGGACGAGCGGGTGCGGGAGCATCTCGCCACAGACGAGATCAGCATAGGCGACTACGTGCTGAGCGGCGGCGAACTGGCCGCGATGGTGCTGATCGACGCGGTATCCCGCCTGCTGCCCGGCGTGGTCGGCTCGATAGCGTCCACCGAGGACGACAGCTTCACCACCGGGCTTATCCAGCACCCGCAGTACACGAGGCCGGCCGAGTACAGGGGCTGGCGCGTGCCCGATACGCTGCTGTCGGGCAACCACGCCGAGATCGCCCGCTGGCGCAGGCGCGAGTCGCTGCGCAAGACGCTGCGCCGGCGGCCCGACCTTCTGGAGGCCGCCGAGCTGACCGACGACGACGCGCGCTACCTGGAAGAGCTGCGGCGGACAACGTGACAACGCCGCCCGCCCCCGGAGCACGGGGGAGGGCCGCACGAATAAGGGAGAGCCTTATGAGACCGACAACCAGACTGCGGCGGATGCTGAGCGAGCCGGGGATCATCGTCGCGCCGGGCGCGTACGACTGCCTGACGGCGAAGATCATCGAGCGTGAGGGTTTCCCCGCCGTGTACATGACCGGCGCCGGCACCTCCGTGTGCAGGCTGGGGATGCCGGACCTGGGGCTTGCCTCGGTGTCCGAGATGACGGCCAACGCCGCGGACATCGCCGCCTCGGTGGGCGTGCCGGTCATCGCGGACGCGGACACCGGCTACGGCGGCACGCTCAACGTGCGGCGCACCATACGCCAGTACGAGCGCGCGGGAGCCGCCGCCGTGCATATCGAAGACCAGGAGTCGCCCAAGCGCTGCGGCCACCTGGACGACAAGCGGGTGGTGCCCACCGAGGAGATGGTCCGCAGGCTCCGCGCCGCCGTTGACGCCCGAACCGACGACGATTTCGTTATCATCGCCCGCACGGACGCCCTCGCGGTCACCGACTGGGACGACACGATGGCGCGCTGCGAGGCCTACCTGGAGGCGGGCGCCGACGTGCTATTCGTGGAGGCGCTGCGCACGCCCGAGCAGGCCGCCCGTGTGGCGCGCACGTTCGACGTGCCGATGCTGTACAACTTCATCGAGACGGGCAAGTCGCCGCGGCTCTCCGCGTCTGAGCTGGAGGAGATGGGCTACAAGATAGTCATCTTCCCGGTGAGCGCCTTCACCATGGTGGCCGAAATGGTGACCCGCCTCATGCGGGAGCTGAGGGAGCGCGGCACGACCGAGAGTATGCTCGACAACATGATCCCCCTCGAGGAATGCTTCGACCTGGTGGGAATGCGGGAGATGCTGTCCATAGACGCCGCATACGCCGAGAACGCCCCGGCGCACGCAGGCCAAGCCTCCGGCTAAGGGCGTCGCGGCGAGCCTTCGGCGCGCCGGGCGTACCCCGAAGGCTGCCCGCGTCCCAGCAGCACGCCGGCGAGCCGCGCCAGAGATGGGGCTGCCACCGGTCCCAGCGACAGCAACAGCGACCGGAACTCGCGGTTGCGCGCGGCGCGCAGAATGGTGTCGCTGTGCCAGTCGAACGAGAAGTCTCGCGAGCCAACCAGCTCGTCGCACATGCCGTCGCCCACGACGCGGGAGAGCAGCCGTTCGATCTGGTTGTCCGCGAGAGTAGAGTAGAGCAGGCGGGCGAAGTAGCCGACGCGCAGCTCCCTGCCCAGCAGCGCCTTCCAGGCGCGCTCGTAGCCGGCCAGCCGGCGGGCCGAGAAGTCGTCCGCGACGAATGCCCCGCCGGCGGCCTCGGCCGCGAGCTCGCCCGACAGCCGCGCGTAGTAGATTCCGCCGCCGGTGGTAGGCTTCACCTGTCCGGCGGCGTCGCCGACCACCAACACCCTGTCGGCGAACGTCTTGGGCGGCGGCCTGAGCGGAATGCCCCAGCTTCGCACACGCCCGGAAACCCGGCGCAGCCTTCCCCCTCGCGTGAGGCGGCGCAGGAAGTCGTCCATGTGCCCGTTGAGCCGCTTCTGGGACATCAGTCCGGCCAGCGCGGTGGACTTGCCCGTGGGCACCAGCCAGCCGAACGACCCGGGCGCTATGCTCCGTCCCAGGTAAACCTCCGCGTCCTCCACGTCGTCCACCTCAACCTCCACCTGCGAGCCTATCATCAGGTCTCGGGGCCGCCCCCTGGGCAGGCCGACCATGTCGAGCAGCGGCGACCGGAAGCCGCTCGCGATCACCAGAAGCTGGCCGCGGAACCGGCCCCTGCCCCGGCCTGCCTCGCCGCCAGTGGACACCTCGACGCCGCGCGCACGGACCTCCAGGCCGGTGACGCGCTCGCCCAGCCGGTACTCAGCGCCCGCGTCCATGGCGCGCCGCGCGATGCCGGCGACGTATGCGGCGCGATCGATCACGGTTGCCTGCGGCTCGCCTCGCGCGATGCGATAACGGTTGCCGGCGGGCGACACGACCGTCGCGGAGTTCGCCCGGTGGTGGACGACCGAGTCGTCGGGCGGGAAGCGGCGCACGCAGTCTATTCCGATGATGCCGGTGCACAGCTTGTCGCCCACTGCCTGCCCTGAGCTTGCCGAAGGGTCGCGCCGCCAGTCGAGCACGGCAACGCGGTGGCCGCCCTCGGCCAGCGCGAGAGCCGTCTGGTTGCCGGCAGGCCCGGCGCCCACCACTATGGCGTCATACGATTCCATATTCCTTCCATCACCCCCCCATCCCAGCACACTTGCGGGCCATGAATCGGGCCGCATAGAATTATGGTGCGCGGCGGGGCAAGCCGCAACCCTGGAACGCGCGGCTTGACGCCGCGACACGCTCCCGAACGCGCAGGAGGTCCAGTTGACCATTCGTAAGGCCGTAATTCCCGTGGCGGGCTTCGGCACGCGCTTTCTGCCGGCGACCCGCTCGGTGCCCAAGGTGCTCATACCCGTGCTCGACCGCCCTCCCCTGCACCTGGCCGTAGAGGAGGCCGCGCGGGCCGGCATCGAACACGTCGTGCTGATCGTCTCTCCGGGCCAACAGTCCGTGGCCGACTACTTCGGGCGCAAGCCGGAGCTCGAGGCGGCGCTGGAGCGTCGCGGAGACAGCTCCCTGCTGGGCCGCATGTTGGACATATCACGGATGGCGGACGTGAGCTGCGTGACGCAACACGAACAGCTCGGCCTGGGCCACGCCGTGCTGATGGCGCGCGAGGCCGTGGGCGGCGAGCCATTTTGCGTTCTGCTGCCCGACGACGTGATCTGGAGCGACGCGCCCACGGTCGGGCGCATGGTGGAGCACCACGACTCGCTGGGCGGACCCATCGTCGCGGTCAAGCGCGTTCCCGACGAGGCGGTGCCCAGCCTGGGAATCGTGGACGTCCAGCACGTCTCCGGCGCGCTGTCCCGGATCACCGGCATGGTGGAAAAGCCGCGGCTGGAGGACGCGCCGTCCAACCTGGCCATCATAGGCCGTTACGTGCTGCCATCCCAGATATTCGGCGCGCTCGAGCGCGCCGCGCCGGGCGCCGGGGGCGAGATACAGCTTACCGACGCCATCGCCGCGCTGCTCTCGACCCAGGCGGCGCACGCATACGAGTTCCCCGGCGTCCACTTCGACGTCGGCACCCCGCTCGGCCTGCTCAAGGCGTCGGCCTACGACGCGCTGCGCCGGCCGGACACCGGCGCCGAGTTCCGGCGCTGGCTGTCCGAGACGCTGTAGCGCCCGGATGCCGGCGGTACACCGCGAGGAGCGCCGGTGAACTGGCGCGGCGATCCTAACCTCAGCCACATGAGCGACGACGACTACCTGCGGCAGCTCATCCAGCACCTGACGGACCTGGCGCACGCCAACCCGGACGACGCGCGCACGCTGTTCTCGCGCGGCAACGCCTACCTGGACCGTGGCGACCCGGAGAACGCCATCGCCGACTACTCCCGCGTGCTGGAGCTGACGCCCGGCGACGCGGTGGCCCTCAACAATCGTGGCATCGCGCGGCGGCAGAGCGGGGACGCCGACGCCGCCATCAGGGACTACGCGAGGGCAATCGAGATCGATCCCGAGTACAGGGACGCCCACAACAACATGGGCATCGCCCTGTCGGACAAGGGGGAGTACGAGCGCGCCATCACGTGCTACACGGAGGCCATCCGCATAGACCCGGCGTACTGGTACGCCTACAACGACCGGGGGCTTGCGCTGTGGACGGTGGGCAGGCGTGATGAGGCGCGACGGGACTACGAGGCGGTGAAGAGGTTGCTGGGCGGCTAGGAGCCGCGCCCACCAATGCGGCAGCCGAACCCGATGCGGCGCCGGTTGGCGGCGACCCACGCGTAGACCCGGCTACCGAGAGCGCCCATGCCGGGCAGCCACATCAGCGGCGCGAGCGGCATCAGCAGCGGCATCCGGACCGTCAGGGCGCGGAAGGCGTAGAAGCCCTCGAACAGCCGCCCGTCCTCCGCGTGGAGGTACGCCGCCCGTTCGAGGTCTTCCCAGGCGAGGCCGGACGGCGGCTCGGCCAGCGACTGGAACGGCAGCCAACGCACGCGGCGCGTCACGTCCAACGCAGCCAGGCAGGACCGCGTGGCGCGGCAGAAGCCGCAGTCGCCGTCGTAGAGCATCGTATCCATCGCCCGACCGGACCTCGCGTTCGTCGATTCCGAGGTTCAAACGGCCCCAGGCTAGAGCGACGCCTGCCTGCTGTGTATGCCCGTCGCGCCGCTGGGCCTCGCAGGGTTGACCTCCGTCATCTGCGGCGTGCCGTCATTCTCCACCGCGCGCACCTCGAAGGTGTGTCGTCCCGCCTCGAAGGGCCAGTCATATCTCCAGATTAGCCAGGTGGTGTCGGAGAGCGGCGACCTGAGCCGGGCTTCATGCCAGGGGCCGTCGCCATCGACGCGCACCTCCACCCGCGACACGCCGCGCGCGCCCGCGAAGGCGATACCGCCGATTGGAATGAGTCGCTCATCCTCTCTCTCGATGATCGAGTCGATCGCCACCGTGTCAACGACCGAAGTCGTGTGGATACGCGCCACCTCGTCCCAGCCTCGCTCCACCCAGTAACCGTCCCTGGACGCGCTTTCGCTTACCACCTCGATTCCGGTTATCCACTTGGGCTGCTTCATGCCGTACCGGTCGGGGATCCAGATTCTCAGCGGGAATCCGTGATCGAACGGGATGGGGCGTCCGTCCCAGGCGTACGTGAGCATGATCCGGGGGTCCGACTCTATCAGGTCGAGCGCCACCGTCTCGTGGAAGCCGTCTCCGCAGGTGATGTCCAGGTAGCCGGCCTCCCCGCTTGGCTGTACGTCCCTGAGAATGTCTCGCAGGCTCACACCCGTCCAGTAGGTCGTGCTTATCAGGTCGCCTCCAACACTGTTGGATATGCAGGTGAGAGTGACGAACTGGCTCCTGGAATCGTAGTTGTTCATCAGGTCGTCGAGGGTGAGCTGCGTCGGAGCATTTACCAGGCCGACTATCGGTAGCGTCCACGTCGCCCGATCGATCAGCGTGGGCTCGGAGCGGATGAACACCTTGTAGTGGTCCCTCACTGCCGTGTACTCCGGGCGGGTCCCCAGGACCGGCTTGACAGGGTCGCCCTCGTTGGGCAGCTCGACCATGGAGGCCGAGCCGGGCATGTTCCCCTCCGCCGCGGTCAGCTCCTCTTCCAGCCTGCTCTGGTCGCTCATGGCCAGCATCCGGCCGAGCCCGACCCCGGCCACCGTCACCGCGGCGGTCGCCGCGCCCATTCGGATGAGGAACTGACGCCGCCCGTAGACCACCACCGACCGGTCCCCGTCCTCCGAGGCGTAGACGGTAGAGGTCGAGAGCACGAGCCTGCGCGCCACCCAGACGGAGGCGGCCCCCCATGCGAGAAACAGCGCGAGCACCCACACGAAGACGAGCGCCAGGTTCGCCGACGACTGGCTGATGTTGACGGTCATCAGGGCCACCGGCACGCCGACGATCGCCCCAAAGAGTAGTCCCAGTTCCTGCCTCAGGTCCGGCCCACGCCACTGCACCACCGCGTAGACCGCCGCGGTCGCGACGAGTCCGGCAGCGAAGAACCCACCGACCGCCATGATCTGCTCCGCCGTCTTGGCGAAGTCCTTCACGCTCAGGCCGACGAACATCAGGAGCCCGATCATCGTGTCGATTCCGAACGTGACCAGCGGCCCCGGAAGCTCGCGGGCCACCCAGTCGAACGTGTCGAAAGGGGGGAACGACAGGCCCAGCCATCTGTCGGCCAGGTACATGACGGCAATCATCGGCGCCGACAGCATGACGCCGGTCAGGACGGCGAGTCCGAAACTGCGCACTCTCATCGAACTGGCTCCTGTCTCAAGCTCAGGCATCCCATCTTGTACCAGTACCAGTGTAGCAGACTGAGATACTGTGAAGCACTTACGGAAAAGCGGCGAAATCGGGCGCCGAAACACGTTGACGCGAACGCCTGTGCGGATGTATCGTATTCCCCACGGTGCTCACGCGCCCGCCGACGGCAAGCGCGCTGGGACTGGAAAACACAAAAAAATTCAGGAGGAACAGTATATGGGTAACCCGGTAGTCCACTTCGAGATCGGAGGCAAGAACGCCGAGAAGATGCGAGAGTTCTACGGCGGGCTGTTCGACTGGGAGTTCGAGCAGTACGACATCATGGGCGGCTACACCACGGTCGCCGTCGGCGACGAGGGCATAGGCGGCGGCATCATGCAGACCGCGGAGGGAATGCCGCCCAACTACACGGCGTTCTACGTGCAGGTCGACGACGTGCAGGCCACGCTCGACAAGGTGGAGTCACGGGGCGGTTCGACGCTGCTCCCGCCTACGCCCATTCCGGAAATCGGCACCATCGGCATGTTCGCCGACCCCGACGGCAACGCCATAGGCCTCTTCAAGGGCGCATAGACCCCTCCACTCCCGTCATTCATTCCGACCCCCGAGCCGGAATCCAGGGGCGGGGGCGTGGTCCCGGCAGTCCGGGACCACGATACCAAACATGCGGTTACGCTTACACAACTAAGGGGCCGGGGAGCTTTCGAAGTTCCCCGGCCCTTATCGTTGGCCTGTGCCGAGAGCGCTCCTAGCGCGGCTCGACGAAGGCCAGGATGCCGGCCGGGTTGTCCACCAGGATCTTTTCGATGGCCTCGTCAGTGTAGCCGCGGGCGCGCATCCTGGGCACTATGCTGTGCAGAATGTAGAAGTAGCCGTGGCCACCGTAGCGCACCAGGCGCTGCTTGGCGCAGATGTCGTGGGCGACGACCACCTTGTCGCCGTAGCCCTGCGACAGGACCCACGCGATGTCGTCCATCTTGCGCGCGTCGCCGGGCATGTCGATTCCTGTGTTGGCGGAATAGTAGGACTGCTCGGAGCCGAAGAGGTCCCACTCCATGTAGCAGCCGCTCTCGGCGATGCTCTTCAGCGTCTCGTGCAGAAAGACCGTCCTGTCAAGGTGGCCGATGATGGTGCGGCTGAGGTCGGCGCCAACCTCGCTGAGAACCTCGATAATCTCCAGCGGCGCCGTCTCGTCGCGCCCGGGGTGGATGAGCAGCGGCGCGCCGGTGGCGAGCTGCGCGCGGCCCGACGCCCGCAGCACCTTGCGCTCGTTGTCCGTGAGCGGCCAGCTACAGCCCACCTCGCCGATGATCCCGGACCGTATGCCCGTGCCGTCCACGCCCTCCGTCACGTCCTCCACGATCTTCCCGAAAATGGAGTCCTCCGAGCGGTCGTCCATGTCCGCCGGGTGGGCCGGCGCAACGTAGTGGGACGCGCCCATGATGACGTTGACGCCCGTTGCCCTGGCAATGCGGGCCAGGCCCACGGGGTCGCGCGCGATGCCAATGCTGGTGGCGTCGACGATGGAGCCGCCGCCGTACTGCTTGTAGAGATTCACCTCGTCGATGGCGGTCTCGACGTCGAATAGCCGGCCGTTGTCCCAGTTGGCCATGTTGTGGTGCCTAACGTAGCCCAGCATCTCCTGCGACATGGGCCGCCTGATGAAGGCCTTGCCGCTGGCCTCTGCCGGCTCCGTGCGGAACCACGACAGGTCGATCAGCAGGTGCTCGTGGGTGAGCGTTGGGCCGAGCCGGTCGGGCGGCACCGGTCCGTTAACGGTCTGTACCATGCCCACGCTGTTGTGTTCCGACATAGGGGGGCCTCCTTCTTTGCAGGGCTGTTCGAGGCGCTGCGTTCCGCTCCGCGGCGGAAGGCGCCGCATGGCCCGCAATTGTACACGAACGGCGCCGGCGCGTGCGGACAAGAGCGAGAGAAGCGGAGCCTGTATCAGTTTACTAGCAGCCGCCTGATGATGACCTGCTGGTCGGAATGAAACGCAGTCGAACGATCTCGATGGGTGTTCTTCACACGCTCGTATAGGCCTCTACCGTCGCTCAATCTGTGGAAAACTAAGGGGTGGAGAGTGACTTTCTTCCTCTGCCTAGCAACCTGACACTGGCTCCGAGTTCTTGCTAGACTTGACCTAAGGTAGGTCTCTGTGTAGGCTACTTTTCTATTGTCTACTGTGGCGATAGATAGTGATTTTGAGAAACTTTTTGCGAGTTCAGAATGAATGGATCCAGCGTTGGCGCTGGTTTTGGCCAGTGGAGTGTCGAGAATCTCCGCCTAACGATATTCCACCCTTCGGACACTTCCCCAACGGGGCTGTGGGAACAGCTAACGGGTGTCAGCCCTGAGAGCATCGACGAAAGGCCAAATCAAGGGGTGCGCCGAGAGCAAGGCGACGCATTTGGGAACAGAGTACAATTGGTCGCTCAGAAACAACGCATTGATTGGAACGTTGTTCCCAATCTAGCACCTGGCAGTGACCACTATCCGACCTTAACAGCCTCGGACCGAGCAATGACTGCATTGCGAGATGCACTCTCTGTCTCCATCCAACGGATTCGCCAAGTACATAGATTGGCTTTTGGTGCCACGCTCGTACGAGAGGCTTCAAGCCTTGACGATGGAATGAGCTACCTCGCGGAATTCTTGCCGCACATGGATTTGGAACATCGGGGGGGCTCGGACTTCATCTATCAGATCAATAGACGTCGGCCGTCTTCGATTGCGCGTCAGGTTCAAGTGATTCGCCTTGCCAAATGGCAGTTGGACCAGTTTCAGAGCGGAGCTATTCGGATATCCCCATCTCAGGGTCCACAAGTGCAGACTTCTGAGCTGGGTTTTGTTAGCAGACTGTTTCTTGATATCAATACCGCTCCTGAAAACAATGCGATTTCTGTCAGTAGGATGCCCAACCTTTTTGTTGAACTCACAGCGTTTGCGCGTGAGATTGCGGTCAGGGGAGATGTCTTATGACTTCGGCGTTGACTATGCTGTCTTTGGACGACTACATAAGTGACACCCCCGCTGTTTCACAGATGCAAGAGTCCGGCGACGCTATGTTCCAAGTTTGGAGGCTCTACTCTGGAACTGCTTACAATACCTTGCAAGTGCAGTCTTCGGACTATGTGATTCGTGCGTGTCCAGGAACGGCTCCCTACGAAGTCAACATTGTCCAGTATGGTGAGGGCAGTAGTTCCTGGGTCATCATAGACTTCCAAGAACCTACGTCGGAATTCCCGGAGGAGCATCAAGGGGTTATTGATTATCTGCGCGACTATGGGCGCCCTCTCCTTGCAGATAAGCTGGTAGAGATGTTGCGGAATGTGGAAGAGGACTCGGATGAACCTATGCCCAAGATTGTCTCCCTGCGAGATATGGCTCGATACCTAGTAGAACATCGAAACTTCGCAGAGCCCTTCATTGGCCCTGATAGCTCCGGACTCGTCCATGCCCAATGGAGAATCATGGATGATGGAGTCCTTGTTGTGATCTTCTTCGGGTATGGTGAGATATTACTGGTCGCCCAGGCTGATAGAGCCCGTGATGGTAAAGAATTAGACATCAGCATCCGCGGGGACGGGCATACCATTTTGGAGGAACACGGATATCTTGTGCCCCGTCGCTAATGACTTGATTGAAGGCGATGCACTTCCAGACGGGGATGAGATTGCCAGATACTGCAAACCTTCAGCCTACGATTCAACACGGAATGAACCCTCACATTTGGCATTTCTGGATGGTGATGATGCGAAAGACGTGTCAGTGAACCGTCTACAGCATTTCCCAAATCACGACAGAACTGGTGCGGTTAACTGTATAAGACGTGAAGTTGGAGCGTACTACAAACTCCGCCCAAATGGACGGTTCCTGGTACTCAATGTGGCAGATGCGAAGAAGGCGACGCAAAGAAGAGGCTTGAACGTCACCATCATTTATACTCCTAAATTCTTTCGTTCTTCGCATGCATCGATTGGTCCCCTACCTACAGATTACGCTGAACGGGTCAAGTTGGCGGTAGCCCTTGTTCGGTTGATAACCCCAGTTGACACATATCCGGGTGTGGTTTAATCCTTGTCTAGTCGGCGTTGTCTCCGACCTCTCAATCTCGCCTCTCCTTTGCACCCTTCTACATTGTGATTGATGGCGAACAGCCTCGCAACGCCGGCCGCATGAGTATGGTTGCATTATGTTCGGGGGAGAGTCTTTAGACAGTGGCAAGACACCCCACAAGTAATCGCCCCACTCGCCCCACCGCGCCCGCCAACTTGACCACCAACCGCGCCCACACATATAATCGCGTGCGTTGACCGTCGCCGGCGCCCCCGCCGGCCCAGCTTCGTGGGAGGTATCGCGCGATGAGAATTGGCGCCGGGCTTTCTGGCTCGCTTAAAGACGCTCCGGAGGCCGCCCGGCTGATAGAAGACCGCGGCTACGACTTCGTCACCACCGGCGAGAGCTCCCACAACCCGTTCCTGCCCATCACCCTGGCCGCGGAGCACACCAGCCGCGTCGACCTCGTTACCTCCATCGCGCTCGCCTTCGCCCGCAGCCCCATGGATACCGCCTACATCGCCTGGGACCTGCAGCGGCTATCCGGCGGCAGGTTCGTGCTCGGGCTGGGCAGCCAGGTGAGGGGGCACGTGGTACGCCGGTACAACATGGACTGGTCCGCCCCGGCGCGCCGGATGCGAGACTACGTGCTCGCGATGCGCGCCGTGTGGGACAAGTGGCAGAACGGCGGCAAGCTCGACTTTAAGAGCGACCACTTCAACTTCAACCTGATGCCCCCCTTCTTCGACCCCGGGCCCATCGAAAACCCCGACGTCCGCGTGTACCTCGCCGCCGTCAACCCACTTATGTTGAGGGTGGCCGGCGAGGTGTGCGATGGCGTGCTGCTGCACCCGTTCAACACCGCCAAGTACACCGAGGAGGCCGTGCTCCCCAACCTGAAGCGCGGCGCCGAGTCGGCGGGGCGCACGCTCGCCGACGTGGATGTGAGCGCCGGCATACTTCTCGCGACCGGCGAGAACGACGAAGAGATAGAGGCGGGCAGGCAGGCCATGAAGGCTCGCATCGCGTTCTACGGCTCGACCCGCGTGTACGCGCCGGTGCTAAACGCCCACGGCTGGAACGACACCGCGCAGAAGCTCTACCGCATGTCGGTGGAGGGCAAGTGGTCGGAGATGAGCGGCGAGATCAGCGACGAGATGCTGGAGACGTTCGCCGTCACGGGCGGCTACGACGAGATTGTGGACAAGATCAAGGACCGCTTCGGCGGTTTCGCCGACTCGACCACGTTCTCCATACCCGTGCGCTCGCCCGGCGGCGAGGGCCGCCTGCGCGCCATGGTGAAGAGCCTGCAATCGGCGTAGGGGATGGGTAGTGTAGGCACACTCCGCGCCCTTTGTCATTCCGAGCGTAGCCGAGGAATCTAAAGCCCCATCCCACAATTGCAGGAGAATTCACACTCCTCGCCAATCATGCGAAGTAGCCATATACTGTTTGCAGTTCCGCCTGCCAGAATGCTTGCTTATCCTCACCGGAGAAGCGGCCATAATCGCGAGCCAACTCAAAGAACTGGTCTCCCGGCAGCCCGGTATGAACACCTACCACCAACGCGGTCAGCATTGGCCCACCCTGCTGGTGTTCCTGCCGTGAAATAGGCTCAAGCAATTGTGATCCCACAGCAATAGCAGGAAGGTCGAACAACCCTCCTAGCCTGCCATAGGTGATGGTCATACGCTCTGACGCCAGTAACTTGAGAATCCTACGGGCTAGCTCTACTCTGTCCATTGGTACTCTTGTCTCGCTATCCTAGCCATCACCTCAATCAGAAGCATGAGTGCTGCGTTCCCCCTGTTCGTTAAATGCAACACGGTCTTGCTGGCGGCGGCTTCAGATTCTTCGTCAGGCTCAGAATGACATAGGATGGCTAAAGGTGTAGCAGCCGTTCCAGCCGGCGCACGCCGCGGCACGAACCCACGACGGCCATGTTCAGCTTGTCGGTGACCAGGACCTGGTTGCTCACGCGGTTCAGGTCGTCCCGGGTAACGGCGTTCACCCGCTCCACCACGTCGTCCACGTCCAGGATCCGGCCCAGGAGCAGCTCCTGGTTGCCGATCCAGCCCGCCACGGCCCGCGTGTCCTCCATGCGCAGCATGAGGCGGCCGGAAATCAGCCGCTTGGCCCGCTCCAGCTCGTCCTCCGTGACGCTGTCGCGCAGTCCGCCCACCTCCGCCAGTATCAGCTCTACGGCCTCGTACACCCGCGAGGGGTCCACGCCGGCGGTTACGACGAAGGCGCCGCAGTCGAGAAAGTGGGACACGCCGCTGTGCACGTCGTAGGCAAGGCCGCCCTTCTCCCGCACCTCCACGAACAGCCGGCTGCTCATTCCCTCGCCCAGGATTATGCTCAGCACGTCCAGCGCGTAGCGGTCGGGGTCCACGACGGAGAAGCCGGGCAGGCCGATGCACAGGTGCGTCTGCTCTGTCCTGCGGTACTCGAGCCGCACCTGGGGCTCCTGCTGGGTGTGGGTGACGGGACTCCAGCCGCGGGCCTGCGCCGTCGGCCAGTCCGCGCTCAGCTCCCCCACCTGGCGCACCACGTCCTCGTGGCGCACGTTGCCGGCCACGCTGACGACGACGTTGCCCGGCGTGTAGTACTCGCCGAGGTGTTCGAGCATCATCTCGCGCGTGATTTCGCCGACAGACTGCTTGGTGCCGCCGATTTCGCGTCCAAGGGCGTGCTCGGGCCACATCATCTCATCGATCAGCGAGTCCGCCCTGTAGGTGGGGTAGTCGTTGATCATGTTCAGCTCTTCGAACACTACCTGGCGCTCCTTCTCGATGCTCTCGCTCTCGAACAGGGAGTTGCGCAGGATGTCCATCAGCACGTCGAGGCTCTCTTCGAAGTGCGGCTGCGCCACCTTGCACCAGTAGACCGTTAGCTCGTGCTCGGTGCCGGCGTTGATCATGCCGCCCGTGCCCTCTATGGTCGAGCTTATCTCAACCGGCGTCGGGCGGCGGTCGGTGCCCTTGAAGAGCATGTGCTCTATGAAGTGGGAGACTCCCGCCCGCTCGTCCGGCTCGTAGCGCGAGCCGACGCCCACGTAGACGTTGACGCTAACCGAGCGAGTCAGGGGCATTTCGCAGGTCGTCACGCGCAGGCCGTTGGGCAGCGTGGTCTTTTGAAAGGGGTTGGCGTAGCCGACGACGTTGGTATCCATATCAAAATTGTAACCGCGCGCTTTTCTGCGCGTCAATGTTGGGCGGGCGCGTTTTAGACCGTTTGAGCACCCGGACTAGCCGTCGGAGCCGGAGCGCACCTGCACTCCCGCCCGCTCCTCCTGGAGCTGCGCCACCGCGCCGGCCGCGAGGCGACCCCAGCCCCTGTTCTGGCCCTCGATGTAGCGCTGCTGGACGATGTTGCCCAGCTCGAGCGGAACGTGCAGCCGCCTGGCCATCTCGGTCGCCAACCCGACGTCCTTCGCCGCGAGGTCGAGCTGGAAGCCCGGCTCGAAGTTGCCGGCGAACAGGCCGTTGGGCATTCCCTGCATGGAGCGGGTGCTGCCCGTGCTCCGCGAGATTGCGTCGAAGAGCATTTCGGGTGGAGCGCCCGCCTTGACGCCGAGCGTGAACGCCTCGGCGAGCAGCACGCCGAGGCTCAGCCCTATGAAGTTGTTGGTGATCTTGCATATGGCGCCCGAGCCGAGCGGGCCGCAGTACATCACCTGGTTTCCTATGAGCGCCAGCGTCGACTCGTACCTATCGTACGCGTCCCGGTCGCCGCCGACCATGATGCAGAGCGTGCCGTCTTCCGCGCCCACCGTGCCGCCGCTCACCGGCGCGTCGAGCACGCTGACGCCCCTCGCCTCGGCCTGTGCGGCGATGCGGGATATGGTGTCGGGGTCGGTGGTGCTCAGGTCGAACACCACGCTGCCCGGGGCGGCGCCGCTCAGGATACCGCCCTCGCCCACGGCGACCTCCTCGACGTCCTGCGGCCTCGGCAGCGACGTTAACACCACGCCGCAGGCCTCGGCCACCGCGCGGGGACTGTCGGCCCACTCCGCACCCATAGCCAGCAGCTCTTCCGCCGACTCTTTGCGGATGTCGAACAGCGTCAGCTCGTGGCCGCCGTTCAGCAGATTGCGGGCCATGTGCCGGCCCATGAATCCCACGCCAATGAACCCTATTCGCATGTCGTCTCCTGCCAGCTTTGCCGCGTGTAGAAATGGACTGTCAGCGTCGAAACGTCGCGTTCCGCGCAGGGTCTTTCGGTTGTCCCATCCTGTCACCCTGAGCGTCACCCTGAGCGTCACCCTGAACGTCACCCTGAACGTAGCCGAAGGGTCTGCGATGCTTCGACAGGCTCAGCATGACAATCGAAATACC
Source organism: Dehalococcoidia bacterium (assembly GCA_965217705.1). Taxonomy (GTDB): domain Bacteria; phylum Chloroflexota; class Dehalococcoidia; order Lucifugimonadales; family CATOSD01; genus CATOSD01. The sequence goes on from CBDCJA010000002.1 coordinate 2,254,604, forward strand.
CTGGCGCTCCGTGAGTGCTAACCCAAGTATGGGCGAATCTGTTATATAATGAAAGAGCGCCCATTTGTCACCCTAATACAACCGCAATACAACCGCCGCGCGTCCGCTGCCCGTGTTAGGACGGGACGCCAGAACCCTTCGCGAGTTTGCCATGACCCCCACCAAGACCCTGACTATAGGCCTGCTGTTGGCCGCAATCACCATTTTCGCGGCCGTGTCGTGCGGCGGGAGCGCCCCGGCGCCGACGGTCACCGTCGCCGGAACGGTCGCGCCGGCTCCGGACACCAACGGGACGGCTGAGGCCGCCGCTGTCACTGCGCCCACGGCCATGCCCACTGCCATGCCCGAGGCGACGGCGACCACGGCGCCGGAACCGACCGTGAGCGCCGCGGATCTGCACGCCGCCAAGCTGTTGCCTCCAACCAACCCCGCGCCCGAGTTTAGCAACGTCACGAGTTGGATCAATACCGAGCCATTTACGCTCGCCGACCAGCGCGGCAAGGTGGTGCTGGTAGACTTCTGGACGTACACCTGCGTCAACTGCATTCGCACGCTGCCGTACGTCAAGTCGTGGCACGCCAAGTACGCCGACAGCGGCCTGCTCATCGTCGGCGTCCACGCGCCGGAGTTCGAGTTCGAGAAGGACCGCCAGAACGTGATCGACGCGATGGAGGAGTTCGGGCTGGAATACCCAGTGGCCCAGGACAACGACTTCGGCACGTGGCGCAACTACAACAACCGCTACTGGCCCGCCAAGTACCTCATCGACAAGGACGGCTTCATCCGCTATTCGCACTTCGGCGAGGGAGCCTACCAGGAGACCGAAGACCTGATTCGCGTGCTGCTGGAGGACGCCGGCGCCGACCTGAGCGGCATATCCCGGGAGTCCGCGCCCGAACCGGTGCGCGACTCGGCCGCCAACGACGTGGACCCGGCCATGCGCCAGACGCGGGAGCTGTACGCCGGCTTCGAGCGCAACTTCAACGCGCTCCAGTCCCAGACCGTTCCACCCTACATCCTGCACCCCGAATACTACGAAGAGGTCAACGTGGAAGTGCTGTACAACGACCCCGGCGACCACCGGAACCAGTTCCTGTACCTGCACGGGCTGTGGCGCAACGAGCACGAGCGAATCGTACACGCGCGCAGCACCGAGGGCTACGATGACTACGTTGCTCTGAAGTTCTTTGGCACAAGTGTTAACGTGGTGCTGGGCCTGGAGTCGGAGGATCCCTACACCGTGAGGGTGACGCTGGACGACCAGCCGGTGACGGCCTTGCAAGCCGGAGTAGACGTGATGTTCGGCACGGACGGCGACAGCTACGTGCTGGTCGACGAGTCTCGGATGTACAACCTGATCAACTTTCCGGAGTACGGCGGGAGCGAGCTGAAGCTCAGCTCCGAGTCCGGCGACTTCGCTGTGTTCGCGTTCACCTTCGGCGCTTACGAGGGTGGCGAGCCGCAACCGCAGTCGTAGGCCAAAGCTCCTAACTCTATGAAGGCTAAGCTGCTACTTACCATGGCCCTGGTGCTGCTGGCCGCCGCCGGCTGCTCCGGCGCGTCCGAGCCCGAGGCCCCCGAGCAGGCCCAGGCCGAGACCGGCGTGCCAAAGGAATCGCCGCTGATTAAGGGGCCGCTCTCCGACTCCGGCCTGCAGATCATCTTCGGCACGCCCGACCTGGGCGTCGGCCCCAACCGCATCGGCTTCGTTCTGACCTCGAAAGACGGAATCGTCACCTCGCCGGCCGTTAGCGTAACCTCGGAGTACCTGCCGGAGGGCGGCGCCCCCGCCGAGACACGGCAAACCGCGCTCGCGGTGTTCCGGCCCTGGCCCTACGGTACGCGCGGGCTGTACACCACCGTGCTCGACTTCCACGCCGCGGGCGACTGGGCGCTACGCGCGAGCGTGCTCGACCTCGAGGCGAGCGGCGACGGCGACAGCGCCGAGCTGTTCTTCGAGGTGGCGGATACGACCCACGCGCCCGCCACCGGACAGCCCGCCGTGGCGAGCGACAGCAAAACGCTCGCCGACGTCGCCGGGTTCGAGAAGATCACCACCGGTTCGCTGCAAGACGGCGAGCTGTACGAGGTCTCCATCGCGGATGCGGTGGAGAGCGGCCGCCCGACAGTGATAGTGATGGCAAGCCCGGCGTTCTGCACCAACGCCGTTTGCGGTCCCCAGGTGGACGTACTGAAGGAGCTGAAGGACAAGTACTGGGGACGCGCCAACTTCATCCACGTGGACTACTTCGACAACCCGGACGAAATTCAGGGCGACCTCGACAAGGCGATCGTATCTCCAACCGTGCGGGAGTGGAATCTGCCGAGCACGGAGTGGTCCTTCGTGGTCGACGGCGAGGGCGTAGTCGCGGCACGGTTCGAGGCGTTCGCGACGTTCGAGGAACTGGAGGAGGCGCTCCTCGACGTGCTTTAGCCGGGCCGACGCGCCGCGTGACCCGCGCGCCGGGCAGCGGGTACGGGGCACTCGCGCCTTTCATCCAAATCGAGGCTGATTTGCTCGTCACATTCTTCACGCGAATCATATCCGGCTTCAGGCACGCTGTCTGGTCGGTGAAAGACGTGCTGCCGCCGTACCGCACGGTAGAGGGCTATCTGGAGACGAAGGTGAGAGGCCTGGAATCGCGCAAGCATTTCATCTGGGTCGCGTCGACCAGGATAGAGGTGGACGCCGAAACGTTCGAACTGCTGATAGTGGGCGAGAACATGCGGGTGATGTGCACCAAGAGCTACCGCGCCATCAACATAGACCGGCTGATACCGGGCAGCGGCCCCGGCTAGAGGGCGTCGGCCAGCACCTCCACCAGGTGCAGCGCGCGCCGGCCGGTGCCCTGCTCTATCTGCTGCCGGCACGAGACCCCCTCCGCGACCACCCCAACACCCTCGGCGTGCGAGCGTATGGCCGGAAACAGCGTCTGCTCGCCAATCTGCATGGAAATGTCGTAGTGCTCCTTCTCGAAGCCGAACGACCCGGCCATGCCGCAGCAGCCGGAGGCTATCTCCGTGGCGTCGCAGCCGGGCAGTGACCGCAGCACCCGCATGGCAGCCTGGGTTCCCACCAGGGCCTTCTGATGGCAGTGGCCGTGCAGCAGCAGGCTCTCGGGCGGATTCGAGAACTCCAGGCTCGCACCCTCCTCCTCTATGGCGTACAGCACGAACTCCTCCAGCAGCATGGTGTTCTCGCTGACGCTGCGGGCGTCGTCGCCTCCCAGCAGGTCCACGTAGTCGTCCCTGAAGCTCAGTATGCAGCTCGGCTCGATGCCCACCAGCTTGGCCCCGCTCCGGACGTGCGGCAGCACCGAGCGCACGTTCGCGGCGGCGGCGCGCTTGGCCTTGTCCATCATGCCCTTGGACAGCATCGGGCGACCACAGCAGCGCACGCGGGGCACCACCACCTCGTAGCCCAGCGCCTCCAGCACTTTCACGGCGGCCATACCCAGGTTGGGGTGGTTGTAGTTGGTGAAGGTGTCGGGGAAGAGCACCACCTGTCCCCTTGCCGTGTCCGCGCGCAGGCGCTCGGGCCTGGTCTTGAACCACTGGGTGAAGGGCTGCGCCACGAAGCCGGGCAGCGTTCGCCTGCGGTCTATGCCAACGAAGTCGTTCAGCATGTTGCGCACGAGCCCCGACCTGAGCGGCAGGTTCGATAGCGGAGCGAAGAACGACCCCAGCGCGCTCCAGCGGGCGACGTCGCCGAATAGCTTGTCACGCAGCGAGTGGCCGTTGGCCTCGTGGTACTTGCCCAGGAACTCGTACTTGAGCTTGGCCATGTCCACGTTGGAGGGGCACTCGGCCTTGCAGCCCTTGCACTCCAGGCAGAGCGCCATCACCTCGTGCATACGCTCGCCAGTCATCGCCTCGGGCGGCAGCGCCCCCGACATGGCGGCGCGCAGCGCGTTCGCCCTGCCGCGCGTCGAGTGCTCCTCGTCGCGCGTGGCCATGTACGAAGGGCACATGGTGCCTCCAAGCACCTTGCGGCAGGCGCCCTGGCCGTTGCACATCTCGATCGCGCTCGCGAAGCTGCCCTCCACCGAGTAGTTGAACCCCGTCGCGGGCGTGAGCGCGGTGTAGGCGGGGCCGATTCGCAGGCTCTCCGTCATGGGCGGCGAGTCCACAATCTTGCCCGGGTTCATGATGCCGTTGGGGTCGAAGGCGGCCTTGACCTCGCGGAAAGCTCCGTAGAGCGTGCTGCCGAACATCTTCTCGTTGAAGCCGCTGCGCACCAGCCCGTCGCCGTGCTCGCCGCTCATCGAGCCGCCGTACTCCAGCACCAGGTCGCTTATCTCCTCGGCTATCGACACCATGCGTTCCACGCCGTCCTGCCGCTTGAGGTCGATCAGCGGGCGTATGTGCAGGCAGCCGACGCTGGCGTGGCCGTAGTAGCCTGCGGTGGTGCCGTGCTCCTTCACTATCTCGTCGAAGCGGCGCACGAACTCCGGCAGCACGTCGGGGGCCACCGCGGTGTCCTCCACGAAAGGAAGCGGCTTGGCGCTGCCCGGCACGTTCATCATCAGGCCCAGCCCCGCCTTGCGCACCTCCCACACCTTCGCCTGCTCGGCGGGAGACATCAGCCGGCGCATGGCGTAGCCCATCCCGCCGCGCCTCATGCGCGCCTCGAGCAGGTCGAGCCTGGCCGACACCTCCGACTCGGTGTCGCCGACGAACTCGACCACGAGTATCGACTCGGGGTCTCCCTCGATGAAGTCCATCAGCCGGGAGTAGACGAGGTTATCGCGCGCCTGGCGCAGGATCATGCTGCCTATGTGCTCCACGGCGGCGGGCTCCAGCTCCAGCGTGGCGACGGTGGCCTCCATCGACTCGATCAGGTCCGTGAAGTGCAGCACGCCGAGGCCCCTGAAACTGGGGCGTTGAACAATCTTGACCTTGGCTTCGGCGATGGTGACGAGCGTGCCCTCCGAGCCTACGGCGAAGCGCGCCATGTTGAACGCGCTGCCGCCGACGAACTCGTCCAGGTTGTAGCCCGAAACGCGGCGCTGGATCCTGGGATAGCGGGCCAGAATCTCGTCGCGGTGTGCGTCGCCGATGGCGAGCAGTTTGCGGTAGATGTCGCCCTCCAGCCCCTCGACACGCATCTTCGCCTCGAGCTGGCCGCCGTCCAGCGGGCCGAAGCGCGCCTGGTCGCCGTTGGACAGTATCACGTCCATCTCGAGCACGTTGTCGACCGTCTTGCCCCACAGGGGAGAGTGGGCGCCGCAGGAGTTGTTGCCGAGCGCCCCACCCACGTTGCCGCGGCTGCTGGTGCTCGGGTCGGGCGTGAAGAGCATGTCGTGGGGGGCGAGGTGGTGATTGAGCTCGTCGAGAATTATGCCCGGCTGGGTGCGCGCCCAGCCCTCCTCGGCGTTCACCTCGACCACGTTCCGCATGTACTTGGAGAAGTCCATGATCACGGACTGCCCCACCGTCTGGCCCGCCAGGCTGGTGCCGCCGCCCCTGGGCAGCACGGACACGCCGTGGCGGTTGGCGGTCTCGACCACGGCTATCACGTCCTCGGCGTTACGGGGCAGCACCACGCCCACCGGCTCGATCTGGTAGATGCTGGCGTCGGTTGCGTACAGCAGGCGCGTCATCTTGTCGAAGCGCACCTCGCCCGCGACCACGCGCCGCAGGTCCTCAGCCAGTGCCTGGGTATCGGTGTCGATGTGAGCAACCATGGGAGCAACCTTGCGTGTGGGCTCTTCTAGAGCGCGGGGCTTGCATTCCCGCGCAACCCTCATTCTCGCCCCACATCGTCATTCCCGCGAAAGCGGGAACCCAGAGGGCCAGACTTGCTGGCAAGTTATCAGATACGGGGGGCGATGACAATTGGAGTGTGGGGGCCGAGATGACGATTATGCAAGGGTCTCCGTCTGCGGGGACGGCGGACCGACGACCGAGTTTGAAATCTCTTGGCGAACTCTAGAAGGAACTGAACCAGTCAGCGTCCACCGTCACATCCTCGACGATTCTCTTATCGACACTGACGCCCAACTCTAGCTCTTTAATCTTGTCAGCTAGCTTTACGCCATCGATGAGGTCTATCGGGGGCGCGCCAGCCCTCGTCGCTTCCCGCCTGGCCTCGGAGGTGAAGTGGCCAGTGGTGATTATCAGCCCCCTGTCGCCCCTACCCTGCATGGCGCCCCTGAAGTCTCTCACCGCCCCCGCCGGTACGTTCCCGGAGTAGCGCTTGCACTGGAAGTAGACCGGAAAGCCAATCATCCCTCCCGCAAGCTTGATCACTCCCTGACCGTCTATGCCGCCGTCGCCCGGCCTGCCCGTGACGACGACCCTTTCGAACCCGGACTCGCGCAACAGTCTTCCGCAGAACCGCTCGAACGCGCTAGGGTCCATCGCACCCAAAGCGTTCAGGAGCACTTCCTGCCAAACGCTGTCATCCGAATCATCTTCCAAAGAGGCCGGTGCCTTAGATAGGCCTCCTTGGCCTCTCTCATCCCTTTGCGCCGATGTCTGCCAGACATTCCTCGAGACCGCCTGCGCGTCAACCTCGTCTGTACTGCGTCCCCGTTGTGTGAGCGACCACACTCCCCGCCGGGAGTTATCGATCAAGCCTTGCTTCTTCAGGTTAGTCTTGGCCCAGCCGACACGATAGTCCACTTCGCTTTTCGGCCCATTCAGGTGAGGGATGTCCGCAACATCCGGAGTCAGACTCATTGACTCGACCACGGCCTGAAGCAGTTCGGCGTTGGTTGCGCTTCCGCCAAGCTCTCGAAGGCTATGGAGGACCGGGTTCATGAGGTCATTGATCGTCGGGGTCGTGGAGCCGGGATAACTTCGTGCCAAGACCATCCTCCAGTCTGTTTGCCAGGCCCTCGTAAGTAGCAACCAAGCCGTGTGTTGACATAGCCCACCAATCCTAACAAGCGGCAATCCGCCCCGCAAGCGCGCGGCGCGTCCGTCATTCCGGCCTCCGAGCCGGAGTCCAGAGGCGCGGGCGCGCCCCCTGCCGGTCCCGCACCCGCACCCCAGCCATCAGGCCTGGTTCACGAACGCATCCAAAATTCCCTTCTTGGCCGCTATACCCTGCCGTGTCCTGGTTATGAGGCCCATTTCGCTCAGCGCGTTCAGATCGCGTGTGATGGTCTTGTCCGTCTTACCCGCATAGGCCGCGGCCAGCCTCGGCGTGAGCAACCGGAGGTCGCGTCGCCGCACCGGTTCGTCCCGCTCTGACAGATCCAGGACCAGGTGCCTGCGCCTGGTATCGGTTGGACTCGAGCGGTCGCGGAATCTCATGTAAACGTAGTTGGTCCACATGTCCTCTCGCATCCGCCCCTTTATCGCATTGACCTGTTCAGTCAAGCCGTCCATGAATCCCTGGAGGGCGTACACCAGAAAGTCCATCACTCCATTGGGCGCCCTGCTGGATGCTTCCAGTCTGCGGTAGTACTCCCTTCGGGTATCGTTATAGTGGTTGCTCAAAAGGTGCGTTGCGGGGTTCGGTACGCCTGCGCCAAGCAAGATCTGATATTCCACGAGGCGGGCCACTCTGCCGTTGCCGTCGCCGAAAGGGTGAATCCAGGCAAGGTAAAGATGAGCGACCAGGGCTTTCACAACGGGAAGCGCCAGCTTCGAGTGTCCCAGTTGGAGAGCCATGCCATTGAGCCAATCGCATAGGCGGCCTAGCAGGTATTCACAATGTTCAGCGGGAGCTCCCCTGTAGCGAGCAACTCCAACTTCGTGTGTGCGTACCTCGCCGGCCACAATGCCTTCGTCCAGATCTAGTCCATCCAGGACCACGGCGTTCAGATACTTGACCCGCTCTGCATCCAGCGCCGGAAGTGGATCGACATCGAGCATCTCGTTGAATCCACGGAGAATGTTCTTGACCTCTACGCCGAGGTACTCTTTCGATGGCGGCAATTGGAGTTCACCTCGTGCCAGCAAGGCGACCTGTTCTTGTGTCAAAGTGTTGCCTTCGATGGCCGTTGTTGCCTGAGCACCCTTTTCTAGCGAGACAAGATTCAGCTCCTCTGCGGTCTCAGGCATAAGAGGGATGCCTGAGATGACCTCGCATTTCGAACAGGCGTCCCCCAGCAGAGTCCAGAACCTCGTGGGATCCCTGGTGAGGTCCAACTCGAAGGTTAACCACGGATGAGTCTCCAAATAGCCCACAACGCGCCTCGCCACAAAGAATATGCCCGAACCGCGGCATCTCTATATTTTACAGTCCATTTTGTCCCATGCAAATGTCCGCTACCTGACTGGGAACAGGAAGCATGCCACTCTGGCAAGCCGACAGCGGCACAGGGATGTTTGATCACCGTCCGAGACGGGCGCCTCGACAACAGCCGTACCGCCGACTTCCCGCGGTAGCCGGTCACCGCCACCACCCCGTCCGGTATCCTTCCCTGCTCGGTCCTGTCGGCTTTGCGGTGCCCCTCCGGCCCTCTCCGTGCCGCCAACCGGACGGCCACAGGCGCGGCTGACGCCTCTCCGAATCATTGACATGGCGCGCCCCCGCTGGCTATCATGAACTGTGGGCGGAACGCTCCCGCGAGGGTCGAGACGCGCCCGCTCCCGGGCGCCAAACCGGGGCTATCGCACAAGACAAACCAGAGTGCCGAACAGGCCGGGAGGCTTACACATGGCCGAGTACACCAAGGACGAGGCCCTGGACTGGGCGCGCGAAAACCTCCGCGGACAGTGGACCACCTTGATGACGCCCTTCACGCCGGACGATGAACTGGACGAGGAGGGGCTGCGCGGCAACATCCGGCACATCCGGCAGCTTGGCACACACGGCGGCGGCTGCACCTGGGGCATGGGCGAGTTCTGGAGCCTGACCCGCGAGGAGCGGATGCGCGTGTTCGACGTGGTGGCCGACGAGGCCGGCGGCGATTGGCCGATCGGCGCGCACGTTACACACACCTCCTACAAGGAGATGCTCGCGCTCGCCGACCACGCGGAGCAGGCCGGGTTCGACCTGTTGATTGCCGCCGCGCCGTACATGGTTACCAAGACCGAGCAGCAGGTTGAGGACTACATAAGGCTGCTGGCCGATAACACCCCGCTCGCCATAATGTTCTACAACTCGCCCCAGTTCGGCATCGTGATGAGTGCCGAGGGGCTGGGCCGGATCTGCCAGATCCCCAACGTCGTGGGCGTGAAGGAGGCCAGCTTCAACCAGGCGCTCTCCATCGAGACCCACATCCGCGTGGGCCGCGACGCAATCATCAGCACGCCGGACGAGTGGATACTCAGCAAGGGCAAGGAGCTGGGTTTCGAGCAGCAGGTCATGTTCGCCAATACCTCCGACTGGCGCTTCGACCGGCCCGGGCGCAACTACTACGTCCAGTTCATCGACCGCGCCATGCGGGGCGACCTGGACCTGGAGTTCTACGACGCCCACGTCGCGCCGGTGAAGCAAGTCTCGGACAAGTGGTGGGGCCGCACCGTGCAGAAGTTCGGCGGTGCCCTGCCCGTGCCCCTGTGCAAATACTGGGGCGAGCTGATGGGCATGGCGGGGGGCCACGTCCGGGCGCCACACGGCAACCTGACCGACGAGGAGAAGGAAGAGCTCAGGGTCGACCTCGAGGGCGTAGTCTAAGTTCTTTCACCCTCACCTCAATCCTCTCCCATCAAGGGAGAGGAGGAACACAGGGGGGTCGCCTAAGTCCCTTCCCCTCGATGGGGGAAGGTTAGGATGGGGGTGGATGAAAGGCAGTCACCTGCCGCCTTCAACCCGATCTCACACAGCAGCCGGGAGAATCAGATGATACTGATGGTTAGCGTCCAGGACCTGGACGAGGCCCTACAGGCCGTCAAGGGCGGAGCGGACATCGTAGACGTGAAGAACCTGCAAGAGGCGCTGGTCGGCTCGGCTCACCCGCACGTGGTGAAGCAGGTGCGCGACGCCGTGCCGATGGCGAACCACGCGAGCGTGACGCTGGGCGTAGTGCCCAACCAGGTCGGCACCGTGGCCATGGCGGTCTACACCGCGGGCGTGCTGCAGGCCACCTCGGTGAAGGTGGGCTTCATGAACACCGAGTACGACGCGGCGGTCGAGACGCTGCTCGCCTCCCGCGAGGCGCTCGAGGGCTTCGACACCAAGCTCATCGGCTCGCTGTTCGCCGACAACCCCCTGTACGACGGCCTCGACGCGCATCACATGCCGCAGCTCGCCGAGGACGGCAAGTGCGACGGGTGGCTCATCGACACCCTGACCAAGGACGGGCGAAACCTGTTCGACTTCCTCGCCGAGCCGGAGTTGCGGGCGATGGTGTTCGAGGGCAAGCGGCATGGCATGAGCACCGCCCTGTCCGGGCATCTGCGTATCGACGACCTCGACGAACTCTCGCGCATCAACCCCGACATCGTCGGCGTCCGCGGCGCAGTCTGCGCCCAGGGCGAGCGCACCTCCGGCGTCTACTGGGAAGCGGTGGCGGAGTTCAAGCGCCAGCTCGACATGCGCCAGACGGGCGAGATCGACGTGTTCGCGGCGACCCCCGCGGCCGCCTCCAACGGCGGCAGCGCGAACGGCGACGCCGGCAACGGATGGGTGATCATCGACGGCACGGGCAAGACGTGCGCCGGCATAATCGCCGCGCTCTCCGAGCACATGGCCCAGGACGGCAGCTCGTTCGTGGAAGTGATAATTCCGGGCGTTCTCAACACCTTCGACGTCATCGAGTGGGCCGAGAACGAAAAGCACAGCATTCTCACCCAGCGCAAGGACCCCGACGGCGCGATGAGGATGCTGATTCAGCCGTAGCGCGCCGATAGCCGCGCCGTCAATTCAATTGCGCGGGAGACTGGCCCGTGTTAGCATTGGATTCTAGCCTCAGCTTGGAGCATTGATTGGAAACCGTCTCGAACGTCGCGCTGATACTGGCTATGGCGCGGGACGCCTTGCTCTTTATCCTGCTGCTGGCGCTGCTCCTGGGCGCGCTGCTGATCACGCGAAAGGTGGCCGGCCTGCTCAACGAGGCCCAGAAGGTCGTGGCGGACACCAGGAAGATGGTCGAGACGCTGACGGAGAACGTCGTGCAGCCGGCCGCATCCAACTCCGGCGTGGCGTACGGCGCCGGCAAAGTGGGCGCTTTCATACTTGGATTGAAGAGGAACAAACGGAAAAAGGGAGACAACGACAATGGCAAATAACGATAGTGGCGGGTCGTTCGTCTTGGGCTTTCTGATTGGCGGGCTGTTAGGCGCCGCCGTAGGCCTGCTGATAGCTCCCAAGTCCGGCCAGGACACCCGCGCGGAGCTGACCGAACGCACCGAGGCCTGGCGCAACCGCGCCGAGGAGATGGCAGCCAACCTCCGCGAGAGGGTCGGCCCCGCCGTGGACAACGCCCGCGACCGCATGGGCCCCACAATAGACACGGCGCGCGAGCGCATAAACCCGGCGGTGGAGGGCGTGCGCGACAGGGTGTCCCCCATCGTGGAGCAGGTCAATACCCGGCTGGGACGCACTAACGCGCAGGAGCCGAGCCCTGCCGACGCCGCCCCGGAGGCAACCTCCAAGAACGGCGGCCTCGACCAGACCACGGACGAGCGAGCCTAGCACATCGCAACCCGCAGCTAATCATTGCCAGGGCCCCACGTGTCGAGCGTGGGGCCTTAGTTGCGCCCGGACGTGCGGGCGCGCGCGGCGGCCTCTTGCGACACCCAGGGGCGTGGCCTAGAATCTCCCCCAGGGCAGAGCATGAACAAGAGGGTTGTTGGGAGGACGCCATGACTACACGACTGGCATACCTCGGACCTGCGGGAAGCTACGCGGAGCAGGCGGCGGTCGACTACGACGCCACCGCCCGGCTGGTGCCGTTCGTGTCCATCCCGGCGGTCGCGTCCGCGGTGAGGTCCGGGCTGGCCGACGAGGGTGTGGTGCCTATCGAGAATTCGCTGGAGGGATCGGTCACCTTCACGCTGGACCTGCTCATCGGCGAAACCGACCTGTTCGTGCGCAACGAGCTGGTGATACCCATCGACCATTGCCTGGTGGTTGTCGCCGGCACGGACATGGAAGCGATCCGGGCGGTCTACTCGCACCCCCAGGCACTGGCGCAATGCCGCTCGTTCCTGGACAGGTGTTTCCCGGCGGCGGAGCAGATGGCGTCGCTGAGCACCTCGGCGGCGGTCGAGCAGATGCGGAGCAGCGACGTGCCCGCGGCGGCGATCGCCAACCGCAGGGCGGCCTCGCTTTACGACGCCCAGATCATTGCCACCGGCATACAGGACAGGCCCAACAACCAGACCAGGTTCGTGATCCTGGCGCCGTCAGACCACGCACCCACCGGACGAGACAAGACGGCGATATGCTTTTCGTTCGACGAGGACTCGCCGGGAATGATGTACTCGGTGCTCTACGAGATAGCCAAGCGGCAGATCAACATGACCAAGATAGAGTCGCGGCCCACCGGCGAGACGCTGGGGCGCTACATCTTTCTGATCGACATCGAGGGGCACAGGGAGGACGCGATAGTGAAGGACGCCCTCAGCGCGATACGGTCGCAGGTGTCGATGTTCAGGATATTCGGGTCGTACCCCACCACGCCGCCATCGGCATAGCGGCCTCGTCCCGCCTGAAACTACTCCTCGGCGCTCTCCAGCCTCTCCACCAGGTCGTCCCGGCCCGCGAGCAGCAGCCAGTCTCCGCGCTTGAACTTGTCGCCCTGTTCCGGATGCAGGTTCACGTGGTCGCCACGCTGGATGGCGAGCAGCGAAAGGCCGTTCTTGTCCCTCGGGTCCGAAAACCCGACCTCTTTCAGCGTCATGTTCAGGAACCTGTCCGGCACTCGCAGCTTGCTGACGCCGACCCTGGGCGTCAGCTCCAGGTACTCCGTAACGTTGGGGTTGAACAGGCTGTGCGCCAGCCGAACGCCCATTTCGGACTCGACCTCGACAACCTTGTCCACGCCTATGCGCTCCAGGGTGTTGGCGTGCAGCTCGTTGTGCGCCCGAGACACGACGTAGGGCACGCCTAGCGTCTTGAGCAGCACCGAGGTCATCACGCTGGACATGATGTCGAGCCCGATGGCGACGATCGCCGCGTCGTAGTCAACCACGCCGAGCTCGCGCAGGACGTGCTCGTTGGTGGCGTCGCCAGAGAGCGCGTGCGTCGTCTGACCCATCACCTCCTGCACCCGCACCTCGTCCTTGTCCATCGCCAGAACGTCGTGGCCGAGGTTGTACAGCTTTCGGGTAACCGCCGAGCCAAACCGGCCCAGCCCAATTACGATCACTTGTCTCTTCATATCGTCTCTCCCCGCGTTATTCGCCCGCAGGTTTGGGAATAGCCCGGCGAATCGCGGCCAGCGCCGCGCCTGCTCAACCTATTGTAACCCGTTCCTGGGCGTACCGGTACACGTCCACCTCGGTTCGCTGGCCCAACGCGAGCCCCAACGTTACCGGGCCGACCCTGCCGACGAACATCGCTCCTATCAGGATAAACTGCCCCCACGTTGAGACAATCGGGGTAATCCCCCGGCTCAGCCCTACCGTTCCCGCCGCCGAGAAGCTTTCGAACAGCAGGTTGAGGAAGGGCAGGCCGCTTTCGGTCACGCTGAGCAACATCGTGCACAGGAAGACGAACCCGACGGAAAACAGGCCGATGGCCATCGCCTGCTGGATCTGCGACCGGGGCACCTCGCGCCTGAATGCCGATGCCCGCTCCCTGCCTCTGATCATAGCCAGCAGCGTAAGCACGATGATCGCGAAGGCATTGACCTTTATGCCGCCCGCAACCGAGCCGGTCGCGCCGCCTATCAGCATCAGCCCGCAGAACGTGAGCGAAGTGTACTCCCTCGTCTCGCCGAACTCCACGGTGCTGAAGCCGGCGGTGCGGCCGCTGGTGGACTCGAACGCCGAAACCAGCAGCTTCTCCCCGACCGGCAGCTCGCCTATCGTGCTCGCGTTGTCGTGCTCGAACAGCAGGAACATGCCGCAGCCGAACAGTAGCAGCGCTCCGGTGACTATCAGCACGAACTTGGTGTTGAGCGCGAACAGCGAAAACCTGCGCGTGAGCACCATGTCGGCCATGGTGGCGTAGCCGATGCTGCCCAGCAGGATAAGCGCTGCCATAGTGCCCATAACGGCCATGTCGCCTCTGTAGGCCGAGAGGGCGCCGGGGTTGGTCAGCGACATGAAGCCGGCGTTGTTGAAGCTGGAGATCGAAAGGAAGGCGGCGTGCCACATGGCCTCCTCTTGTGGCATCACGAACCAGAACCGGGCCAGGAGGGCGCCGAATCCCAGCAGCTGAATCAACGTCGCCAGAATGACCACGCCGACGGTGAGCCTCACCAGCCCACCAAGACGGTTGACGCCCAGGCTCTCCCTGACCAGTAGGCGCTGCGTGAGTGAGAGCCGCTGCCCGATGAGGATGAGCATGAACGTCGCGACGGTCATGAAGCCCAGCCCGCCCACGTACACCAGCGCGATGACGATTATCTGGCCCACGTTCGTCCAATAGGTGGGCGTGTCCTGAACAACGAGGCCGGTGACCGCGACGGCGGACGTTGCCGTGAAGAAGGCGTCCATGAAGGGCGTGAAGCCCTCGCCGTGCTGTGTGGCCGGCAGCATGAGCAGCGCGGTCCCGACCGCGATGAGGCTCGCGAAGATGTATACGAGGATGAGTGGCGAGGCCGCCGCCCGGGACTGGCGCCTGCGCCAGGCGGTCGTCATGCGCCGCCGGCGATTTGGCATTGGCGAGGGATGCCGGCACCCCCTTCACCAGGCTTGGGCCTGCGGTCGACTTGCGACATACCCTTGCAGCGTCCTCTCAGCGGGCGGCTTCCATCCGGATTTTATGAACGGTTCTTAGAAATGTCAATAAGTTTGGAATCGGCCGCCGCCTTCGGCTGATTCGAAACTTACTCCAGCTTGCGCCACCTATGCCGCCGGGCGTAAACTCACACGCTGAGTTGCCGCGGCATCCGGCCGCGCCGGACGATGCGCGCGGCAATTGGAGACGGGGTAATTCGTGAATCTGCAGACGACCAGATCGGGGCTTGTCGGACGCCTGACGGCGGGCCTGTGGGACCGCAAGGCGCGAGGCAGGACTGGACAGTACCTGTTTCAGAGCGGACTTGCCGCACTCGCGCTGGTCGTCATACTGCTGATAGAGGACGCGCTGCTGCGCGCCGCCATAGTCGTCGCCGTCGGCTCGACCGTCTTCATAGTCTTCGTCATCCCCAACAGCGTTGCCGCCACACCACGAAAGGTCATCGGCGGCCACGTGGTGGCCGTGGTGTGCGGCAGCGCCGTCGCGTTGCTGCTGCAAGTCCCCGCACTGGAGGTCCTGGCCGAGAATCACCACTTCGTCCGCGACGTCGCCGCAGCCGCCGCGGTGGGAGCCAGCATCTTGCTGATGGTGTATACGAACGCCGAGCACCCGCCCGCGGCGGGCGCCGCCCTGGGGTTGGTGATTCCGGGTTGGTCCGCGTCCGCGGTGGCCTTCATTTTGATAAGCGCGGTGGCGCTCAGCGTCATCCGGGTGCTGTTGCGCCCCAAGATGATCAACCTTCTATAGCCGTGTCCGCGAGGATGGCTCATATGGCTCATGCGATGAGGATACTGGTTACGGGCGCCGCCGGGTTCATAGGTTCGCACCTGGTGGACGTGCTCGTCGACGACGGCCATTCGGTAGCCGCGCTGGACGACTTTTCGGCGGGCAGGGAGGAGCACCTCAACCCCAAGGCGCGGATGTACCCGGCGAGCGTAACCGACGCTGAGGCGCTGGACGGCGTGTTCGAGCGCGAAAGGCCGCAGGTGGTCTATCATCTGGCGGCCCAGACCAGCGTTCGGCGCTCCATGGCGACGCCGTCGTTCGACGCGGACGTGAACGTGCTCGGATCTATCAACTCGCTCCAGAGCGCCGTCAATCACGGCGCCGAGCGGATCGTGTTCTCCTCGACGTGCGCCGTCTACTCGGAGCCGCACTACCTGCCGGTTCGCGAAGACCACCCCGTGCGGCCTCAGTCGGCCTACGGCATGGCCAAGCTGTCGGCAGAAGGCTACATCCGCTTCTATGCCGACGTGTACGGCCTACGGTACAAGATTCTGCGTTACGGCAACGTGTACGGCCCCCGGCAGGACCCGCACGGCGAGGCGGGAGTGGTGGCGATTTTCGCGAACCAGATGCTGGACGGCGCGCAGCCGACGATATTCGGCGACGGCTCCAAGACGCGCGACTACGTGTACGTCGACGACGTTGCATCGGCCAACCTGTTGGCGCTGGGACCTCGCGGCGACAACCAGGCGTACAACGTCGCTCGCGGAGTAGAGACCACGGACCTGGAGATATTCGAGGCGGTGCGCGCCGCATCGGGCGTGGACGTCGAGCCCGCCTACCGGGACAAGCGGCCCGGCGAAGCCGACCGGATAGCCCTGGACTGCTCCAAGGCGAGGCGCATCCTGGGATGGACTCCGAAGATGGGCCTGGCCGAGGGCATCGCCCTCGAGGTAGAACACATCCGCCGCCGCCGCTAAGTGCCTTCCCCTTACCGCGCTGTAGGGGCGGGTTTCCAACCCGCCCGCCGCCGCTGAGTCCCTTCCCCCTCGATGCGGGAAGGTCAGAGCCTGCCCTGAGCCTGCCGAAGGGATGGGGGTGAACGTAAACGCGGCCTACCCCCTGCCGATGTAGGGCATCGCCGTCGCCATGATCGTCATGAACTGCACGTTGGCCCCCAGCGGCAGCTCCGCCATGTACAGCACGGCCCGCGCGACGTCGTCCGAGTCCATGCGCGGCTCGGCGATCACCGCGCCGCTGGCCTGGGGGACTCCGCCGGTCATCCGGGAGGTCATCTCCGTGGCGGCGTTGCCAATGTCGATCTGGCCGCAGGCGATGTTGTACTTGCGCCCGTCCAGCGACGCCGAGCGCGTGAGGCCCGTCATGCCGTGCTTGGTGGACGTGTAGGGGGCGGAGTTCGGGCGCGGCACATGAGCCGAAATCGAGCCGTTGTTGATGATTCGCCCGCCCATCGGCTCCTGGCTCTTCATCAGCCTGAACGCCTGCTGGGTGCACAGGAACGCGCCCGTCAGGTTCGTATCGACCACCGATTGCCACTGCTCGTAGGTCAGGTCCTCGAGCGGGACGCTCGGGGCGCCGAACCCGGCGTTATTGAACACCACGTCCAGTCTGCCGAAAGCCTCCTGGGTCGCGTCGAACAGCCGGCGCACGGCGTCCGGCTTGCCGACGTCCGTCGGCACGACCAGCGCTCGCTCTCCGTGCTCGCCTGCCTCGTCCTTCGTGGAGCTCAGTGGCTCCTCGCGGCGTCCGGCCAGCGCCACGGAGTAGCCCTCGCTCAGCATCAGCAGCGCCGTTCTTCGTCCTATGCCCGTGCCCGCGCCCGTTATGATGGCGACCTTTCCCTCGGAGTTCATGCGGCACCTCTCGCGGAGTTTCGATGGAATGTACGTGAGCGCGCCGACGGCAACGGCGGGAGCCGCATCGGGGCCGGGCGGCGCGCACTTAACGTTAGCACCTTTGGAGCGGCGGCGCCAATTTCGGGGTAACCGTACAGCCGATAGTCAAAGACAATACTGTAGATGGAGCTAAGGTCTACACAGACGAGGCGGCAGCATACAAGGGCCGTGAGAATCACGAATCAGTTTCTCATGGCGTGGGCGAGTACGTGAAGGGCAAGCGCATACGAACGGGATTGAGTCACATTGGAGTATGCTCAAGTGCGGCTATGATGGGACGTATCATCACATGAGCCTGAAGCATCTGCCGCGTTACATATCGGAGTTTTCGGGCAGGCATAATGATCGCCCGCTCGACACCATTGAACAGATGGGGAACATGGTTCGCGGGCTGAATGGGCGGAGGCTGAAGTACAAGGACTTGATAGCTGCCTAGCAGTCCTCTTTGGGGAGAAGTAGGCCAGTTCCACAGATACGTCCTTCCTCTTCAGAGAAAGTATCCTTCGTTCGAGGGAACAGCCCTATCGCTTCAGCAAGGCTGGTGTCTCGCGTCTCTCTGTAGCTGCGTAGAGCTTCGTTGCGCTTCTCGATGCGTTCTACCTGTTCGGGAGTGAGGTTGGGATCGCGGAAGGGATTATCGCTAAACCGCTTCAACGCATTCTGCCTAACTTCTCTGACTCTGTTCTGTAGTCTGAACAGAAGTCGATTTCTTGATGGATGGCATAGCCAGCGAATGCCAGTCTTGCAATCGTCGCAATCGCAGGAAGTCAGTCGGGTAAGGTACTCTAGGACTAACTCTCGTTCTGCTTCAGAGGTTAGGTGTGTCGTTAGCTACTCCTTTCTACGAGGTAGAGGCTTGGTGAGGCACCAATGCCCTGCTCGCTTGCCACTCGGCGCGAAGAACGTCTATCTCTGCTTTGGTGGTGTCTGTTCGAGTTTGAAGTAGCTCCTGCCACAGCCAATCTCCAAACTGGAGTGCCCATAGAGAAGTTTCAAACTCATCAACAGTGATTGTCTCGCCGTCAATCTGAATGTTGAGAATGAAGGTCTGTCTCTGAAAGGCTTGAGCAACGGAGAGAATCACTTGATTGCGCTTTCGTGCGCTCCAGGAAGTGCGCGAGATAGGTAGCCACCCGTTCATCTCGGCGTATCTGTGAGTGGCTTTGTAGGCGCGGTTGAACTCGATGTTGCCCCATATGAGCAGGATTAAGCCTGTCGGTAGGGCAAGCAGAATCCATAGCATCATAAGTGCGGCGGCTAAGTTGCTATGACTTCCTTCACCGGAAGTCATAGCAACTCCAATTATTACGGAGATGATGAGGAAGACTCCGGTGGGGATGAGGGAAAAGAGTAGGAAGCGTCCAACTTTGTGCTTAGTTGGTTTAGTCAATTGGGAGGCCCCCTTCTGGCTTGAATGGAGAGAACACTTGCGACAGTGGCTCAACCCGAAGAGCAGGCCAGAAGGGGACACGAAAAGAGAAAAGTGCCCATTCCCATTTCAGCCACTTTGACCTGCCCTTCGGGTATATCAGGGTTGAAAACCCACTGTCGCAACTGCCATCATAGCACAGGTAGGAAATTGAAGTGAGTAAAAGGTTTAGACATTGGCGGCGCGGTGTATAATAGTAGTAGGACGTTATCAACATGCCGAAAGACGAGAAGAAGCGGCCAAGAGGCCGTCCAGTGAAGAACAAGATGCCAGAGCCTATCCCTGACACGCCGGAGAACGTGGCCTGGGCCGCGATGCAAGGCCCGCCGAAAGAGGAATGGGAGTATCTAAAGAACAGAGGCAAGGAGGAATAGACGATGAACAAGTTTCTTGTCACCGCTGTTGCACTCGTTACATTGGTCGCCGTTCCAATAGCAGCGATTCTGCACGGGCCAAGAGCGGCGGCAAATGCACTCGCTCTTAGCTTCATATCAATGACTGCCATTCAGTTGACGCTGGGATAGTACACCAAGACTCACGAGGCAAAGAGCATGAGATAAGGAGAGGAGAGGAGAATTGACCTGACAACAGAACATTTTGGAACAGGCAAGACAGAAGCGCGTCCCCCTAGCGATCTGTCAGTCGACTTCGGTGATGGCTAGGTTGTTGACGCCGGCACGAATGCATAGACGATCCGGTAGCATTTTTCAACGAGGTTCATAACGAGGAACACCGCGGAGCAGGCAAAGAGAGCATGAGAAGTCTCTCGAAAGAGGACGCACTGAGAACACTGAACGAAGTAAAGCAGGCGATTGAGAAGCTACAGGGCAGTAAGGAGTAGAAGGGTGATTGAAACTCGTGAACTCGCCATAGCTCGGTCCTATCTGATTTCGCAAGTGGCTAGAGCTTTGACTACTACAACTTATGGCACTGTTGGAGAATTGATTAACCTTAACCCACAGCTAGTAGGGCCAGTCATTCTCGAACCCATATCGCATTATGAACAACATCTTGGCAGGCCGATGTTAACGGCTTTGGTGGTCAATGGTGACACTAAGATTCCTAGTCCTCCATTCTTCGCTTTGGCCCGCGAGTATGGCCGTCTCACCAATCAAGGCGAAATGGAGTTTTGGTATGAAGAGTGCGAGAGGGTACACAAATACTGGCGGAGGGAGACATGAATGAAGAAAAGACGTTAGAACAAGTGGATGGCGTTAAGCTCATCGAGGACGGACGCGATCCCATTGCGGTACTGTTGATGATGGCAAGGGCAGACGCTAGTTTCGATGACTTCTCGAGGTATGTGAATGCCTGCTGCCCCAATGATCCTGAGGGTTTTGGCAAGGCTTTGGCTCGGATTGCCAGCCCAGACTTTAAGAAGGCGCTGGCCAACGTAGGTCCTAGCCTCAAGTCGTCCTAATTCAAACGCTTCATCAGGTGTAGTCATGGTATCTGATACTAACACAGGTCAAAGAGACAGAATAGAGCGAAAGGGAGAAGACAGCCAATGAGAATGGAGCCTAAGTATGCAGCAGGCGGATTCGTGCATCACATTAGTACGAATTGTCCAAGTTGGAGGGCCATATCGCATAATCGACAAATGGAAGGTGATGGTGGTATGCCGCCTTGCCCAAGATGCATCAGCATTCTCCAAAGCGGCAAGGGCTAGAGATTTTCGCGGCAGAAGAGAAGTAGAAATGTTGTCTCTTGAAGAACGTGTAGTGCGTATAGAGCGATCCCTAATCGCAGTACGAAACGAAGCTCTGATGCTCCGGCGGCGTTTGGATACTGGAGCCTATAAGGGCTTTTGAGGATGGAACGGCCTTGCATCGCTCCTTGAACAGCATTATTGAGGCGTTAAAGGTGCTTGAAGAGGAAAGCTCATAATGAGAGTTCGCGGCAAGAGAAAGCTAGGGATTTCGGGCTGCGTAGGCAGGTATGTAATTCCCCAATTTTGAGCTAACCGTTCAGACTTCGTGACTGTCAAGAGGCCCTTCCCCGTTCACAGGGGAAGGGCCTGCTCTGAGCCTGCCGAATGGGTTAGGATGGGAGTGAAAGCCCTTCGCGCAAACCCGCCCCATCAACTCCGAGCAGCTACCAATCGAATGGCCACTATACGGCACCCCGGCCCCACTCGATACGGGAATAGCCGAATAGCTCGCCTCGGCGAGCACCTCGTCGTACACCGCTTTGGCCAGGAACCCGTACACTATCTGCTTGCACTCCCGGTCGTTGGCGTACTGACTCGTAAGGATCGTCACCCTCACCCCTGCCCTCTCCCGCACCCTATCCATTCGCGCCCCGTGCCCCGAAAAACCGTCACTTTCCCGCCCCACCCTTTCCCGGCCATGCCCCATCCAACCCCACACACGTCCCTCCCCTTCCCCACGTCTGCGCCATTTCTCCCCACCAATCCGCCCCAATCCCGCGATTTTCGCCACCCCTCTTGAAATATACGCACATCCGTGCTACACTCGCCCACGCGAGGGACCGACCCCGCGGCCCGGAAATCCTACCCCCAAGCGAGGTAGGGCCCCAAGCATCCTGTAGGAGCGTCGAAACTGGCCACCGGCCACTGTCCTACTCTGCCACGCGGCGTGACATTTCTGTCCCGAAGTGCACACTCCGACATTACAGAATTGCGCACGACCGCCGACACTCCCAGCTAGGAGTCGCACAGAATGTCGCAGGAAGGGATAGATTTCCCGCATTCGCGGAAATGACGGTGTTGGGGGGCGCCCAGCAATCTGAAACAGGCTCACTCGAAGGCTGCGCGTTGACACTCCCGCAAGCCGTCTCGTATCATCAAATGACAGGCGGCGCGCTCAGACAGCGCTGCCGCGTTAGCAAGGAGACTCACCACATGAACGCAATTTCCGGCGCATCCACCGCCACGGCCACACCCGCGGTCACCCAGTCCGCGCATCCGGACCCCGCGTTGGACGAGCGCGCGGTCGTCTTCCGCGGCGACGGCGAACCCAAGTCCCCCACCGGCATCGTGCGGCGGCTGGCCGAGCTCGAGGCCGAGTCGGCGCTGAGCCCGGACAACTACTCGCTCGGCGGCAGCGTCGAGGCGCTCGAAAGGCACTTCGCCGGCCTGCTGGGCACCGAGGCCGCCATTTTCATGCCGACCGGAACGCTCGCCAACCACCTCGCCATCCGCCGGCACTGCGGCACGAGGCCCAGGGCCATCGTGCAGGAGCAGAGCCACCTTTACCACGACTCTGGCGACTGCGTGACGCGGCTGAGCGCCATCAACCTGGTGCCGCTGGCGCCGGGCCGACCTCACTTCACGGCAGACGAGCTAGACGAGGCGCTCGGCGCGTCCACCGGCGGCAGGGTGCTCAACGAAGTTGGCGCCGTGATGATAGAGAGCCCGGTCCGGCGGCAGAGCGGGCGGGTCGTGCCGATCGACGTGATGCGGCAGGTGACGCAGTTGTGCCGCGAGCGCGGCATACCTACGCACCTGGACGGCGCGCGGCTGTTCATGATGGCCGGGGCCACGGGCATACGGGCGGCGGACTATGCCGCGCTGTTCGACACGACCTACGTGTCGCTGTACAAGTACTTTGGCGCTCACTTCGGGGCGGTGCTCTGCGGCAGCGCCGACTTCGTCGACGGCCTCTACCACGAGCGCCGCCTGTTCGGCGGCGGTCTGCCCGCGTCGTACTTCGCCGCGGCGCTCGCCCTGAGCGGCGCTCAGGGATTCGAGGAGCGGTTCGGTGACGCCATGGACAAGGCGAGGCGGCTCTTCGAGGAGCTGAACACACTTTCCGGCGTCAGCGTGGGGCGCTTCGAGAACGGCTCCAACATCTTCCCAGTCAACTTCGACGACGGCGTGGATGCCCACCGGGTTGCCGAAAGGCTGGCCGGGCGCGGCGTGTACATCTATCCCCAGGAGGGGCAGCAGGACAGCTTCACGCTTACCGTCAACACCACGATACTCAGGCAGAGCAACGATGAGATCGTCGGCGCCTTCAGCGCCGCTCTGGGTTAGAGTTGGCACGACGGATCGCAAGCTCCCTCGGGCCCCGCGCTGACTTCCGGCGAGAAGCGATGGCGTCCATAAGCTCAAGGCTGCGATTCGGCCGGTTGCTTGTCTTGAAGGCGAAGAGACGCGCCAAGACGATAGAGCGGCGGCTCACCCGCATCTTCGTCATCGACCTCCTATTCCGCACGGTCAAGGAGATGTCTGACGACGACGCCACGCACATGGCCGCGGGCGTCGCCTACTACGCGCTGTTTTCGCTGTTCCCCTTGCTGTTGGGGCTGATTGCCATTTTCAGCTACTTCGTAGGTGACCCGGCGGACGCGGACCAGGGAGCGGTGGCGGACGACGTCACCCACTTCGTCTCGGAGTACCTGCCCGGCTCGGAGACGTTCGTATCCGAGAACCTGGAGATACTGCTGAACCTTCGCGGCGCGGCCACGGTCGTCGCCGTGCTGGGAATGTTCTGGTCGGCAAGCGCCGTGTTCGGGGCGCTCAGCCGGGCCGTGAACCGCGCCTGGGACGTTCACCAGGACCGTCCCTTCTACCTGAACAAGACGCGCCAGCTACTGATGGCCCTCGGGGTCGCTTTCCTGTTTCTGCTGTCGTTCGGGGCGGCGACGCTGGTTCGTGCCGCGGGCCTGCTCGGGGACCTGGACGCGCCGCAGGTCTCGTTCATGGTCAACCAGATAGGCACGGTGGTGTTGCAGGCGACCTCCTTCGTGCTGGTGCTGAGCGCGTTCCTGCTGATCTACAAGTTCACGCCGAACACCATCACCTACTGGCGCTACATCTGGCCGGGCGCGTTCGCGGCCGCGTTGCTGTTCGAGGTGACCAAGAACCTGTTCATAATCTACCTCAACAGCTTCGCCAGCTTCGACGACACCTACGGGCCGCTGGCGCCGGTGATCGTGTTGCTGCTGTGGACCTACGTCAGCAGCCTGATAATCATCAGCGGCGCGGAGCTTAGCTCGGAGTACGGCAGGCTGAAGCTGGGCATCAGCCGGGGAATGCCGTTCCACCCGCCGTCCGAGTCGCCGGACGAACCGACGACGACCGGCGATTGACCGGCCGCGCGCGCCTGCGTAGAATACTCTCGGCGGGCGCGGATACGCGCCCCCCTGCATTGGAGTGGACTACATGGTGTTCAGGTCGCTGTTCGGGGGGCGCAAGAGGAAGCCCTCACCCCCGGAGGAAGACACCCTCGCCAACGCGGGAGTCGGCGACGTGGTGGTTATAGCCGGATACGCCCCCAGCCTGGAAGACGCCTACTTTCTCATCGAGTCGCGCAACCGCTACGAGGCCGCAACGGGCGACTGGTACGAGCTAGTAAGCGTAGACGGCGACCGGCGCGTCTGCATCGAGTACTCCGGCGAGGAGGCCTCGCTGTTCATCTCGGTGTCCGAATACGGCGCCGCAATGGGCCTTGAAAGCCTGGGACTCGACGAGGAGGAGCTGATCGAGATCGACGAGCAGCACTCGATCGACAACTTCGTGGAATACGAGGGCGAGCGCTACTACTACACCAACAGCCAGGAGGTCTTCTTCTTCGCCAATGACGGCGGCGAAGGAGAGGGCTACTACGGCTGGGAGTTCATGAGCCGGGACCGGAACAAGATGCTGGCGGTGGTGAAGTGGGAGGGCGCGCCGTTCGAGGTGTACGCCTCGGAGGTCGTGTCGCCGTCCATCGTCAGCGTATACCGAAACGTGCCGTGAGACAGAACCTACCGCCTACCTAACGGACGCAGGCACCGGAGGAGAAAACGCGATGGCAGACGCCTTTGTCGACACGCTTACGGTCATACCGCGCGGCCTGGTATACGTGGCAATGGGGATCGTGGTTCTGGCGCTGGCCCGGCTGGCCCAGGACTTGGTTACTCCCTACCGCATAGGCAACCAGCTCACCAACCGCGACAACGTGGCGCTGGCGCTGAGCATTGCCGGCTACTACCTGGGTGTAATCGTCGTCTTCCTGGGGGCGCTGTATCAGCCCTTTTCGCTGATAGT
The DNA here is from genome assembly GCA_965217705.1 of Dehalococcoidia bacterium. Classification (GTDB taxonomy): domain Bacteria; phylum Chloroflexota; class Dehalococcoidia; order Lucifugimonadales; family CATOSD01; genus CATOSD01. The sequence continues at coordinate 2,279,422 of CBDCJA010000002.1, forward strand.
CGACGGCGGGTTAGGCTTCACCGAGGATTACTGGCTCGGCGTGCTCGAGGTGTTTCTCTACTCGCTGGGCGGCATAGTAGCGCTGAACGTCGCCCGCGTGGTGGTCGACAAGCTGGTGCTGCACCGTTTCAGCACCGAGAAGGAGATCATCGAAGACAGGAACGCGGGCACCGGCGCGGTGGAGTTCGGCGTGTACGTGGGGACCGCGCTGGTAGTCGCCGGTTCCATCTCCGGGGAGGGCGGCGGCCCGCTAACGTCGCTCGTGTTCTTCGCCCTGGGAATGGCCGCGCTGATACTGTACTCGTACATCTACCAGCTACTGACGTCGATGGACGTTCACGACGAGATAGAGCGCGACAACACGGCCGTCGGGGTGGCCCTGGGGGCGAACCTCATCGCTGTGGGCGTGGTCGCGCTGAAGGCGGTGTTCGGCGACTTCGTGGGATGGAGCGAGGGCCTGGCGTCGTTCGCGGTGTACGCGGTGGTGGGCTTCGTGCTGCTGGCGGTGGTGCGGCTGATCATGCAGTTCGTGCTGTTTCCGAGGGTCAACGTGGCCAGGGAGCTCACGGAAGACCGCAACCTGGGCGTTGCGCTCATAGAGGGCGTGTCCGTAATCGGAATCAGCCTGATATTGTTGTTCGCGGTGTAGCCTACCCTTGGCTCAGTCGAGCGCGCGCCTGAGAGCGTCTCGCTGCGCGAGACGCTCGCGCTCGCGTTCCGCGGCCTCCTCGACCTGGGCGAGCCCGGCGTCGATCACCCAGTCGAGCGCCGTGGCGTCCACCGCGTCGCGGTCGAGGGCCGGGCGAAGCAGGCCGTCGTAGAGGCTGACCTCGTGAATGTCCTCCCGCCACCGCGCCAGGCTTTCGTCCAGCGTGCCATCGTACAGCCGCAGCAGAAACACCACGCGGAGCGGGTCCAGCCCCTCGTCCTCGTACACCTGCGCCCGCAGGTCGAGGCCGCCCCTCGCGCCAAACTCCGCCATCTCGGCCTCTTCGTCCACGCGCACGCTCCCGAACACGCCGTAGCGGTCGACGTAGTCCTCCGTCTCCGCTATCAGCTCGCCCAGGTAGGCGCGGCCCTCCTCGGTTATGGCAAAGGCCCCGCTGTCGGCAGGGAGCGTGACGAACCCCCGGCCGCAGAGCTCCTCCGCGATGGGCAGCAGGCGGCTGTCCCGCTCGCCATCCGGTCGCGGCGACAGCTCGAAGGCGTGCTTGTCCATGAAGTAGAGCAGCACGCACGCGCGCATCCAGCGCAGCAGCTCCTCGCAGTCGCCGCCCTGACGGGCGAACCACGCCAGCGGCTCGAAGGTCTGCTCCAGCACCAGGTCCAGCACCGCCGCGCCGTCGGGCGAATGGCCGAGGAAGTCCTCAGCGGGATGGCCCGGCTCGACGCGCGGCCCGTTGTTGACGTAGATTCGCAGCTCGCAGCGTCCGGCTCGCCAGAGGCGCGCGACGTCCAGCAATTCGAGGTACATGTCCGGAAAATCGGGGTTCCCCGCAGCGTCGAGCGCGCCGAGGGTCTGCTGCCGCGCGGTGTCGTCCTCGCCGAAGACGGTGTCGAGCAGCCCGCCGACCGTCAGCCGCGCGCAGCCCGCGGGCAGTGTCACGTGGAAGGCGTCGCGCAGATCCATGTCGCCAAGGGATACGCGCAGCACCACGGGGCCGGTGGCGTCGGGTTCCTTGGGCGGAACGCAGGCGGGCGGCTGGTCGTCGAGCCGCTTGCGGTACTTTGGAGCGTCGCTAGCGCACACCGCGGCGGCCCCGCTGGAGCCCAATCTGCGGCTGGCCGCCGCCGAAGCCGCGCCCGCCGCCGAAGCCTCTGCCGCCGCGCGTGGACGACCCCCAGCTACTGCGGACGCCGGTGCCGCTGGTCCTGAATGCTCCGGTGGCCTTTCTGGAGGACTGGTAGGACTGCCGGGAGCTGCTGAGATTGCGGTTCGCGTTGGTATAGCGGGACCCGGCGGCCGTCTTCTGCCGCGAGAAGTAGCTGCTGTTGCGGGACACCTGCGAGCGATACGACGGGGACTTGCGGTAGTTCGCGCGGTCCGTCCTGATGCCGCCGACCGTGCCGCGCGGGGTGTGGTAGTAGTAAGACGGGCCGAAGGCGGACGCCACCATGTAGCCGAACAAAAAACTGCCGCCGCCGAAGCCGTGGTGGTAGTAGCCGTTCGCGCCGTGGCCCCTGATCTCGTTCTGCCTGTTGTTTTCTGTGATGCTGAACAGGAGGTCGTCGGTCGAGTCGTCAATCTGTCCGTCGCCGTTCAGGTCCTCGAACGCCTCAACCATCTGCCGCTCGCCGTCCTGGCTGGCGCGGATGAGTACGACGCCGTCGCCCTCGTAGATGCGGTTGACGCGCTTTTCGAACTCCGTCGCGCTCTTGGACTCCTTGTAGGCGTCCTGCACCGCGTCGAGGTTGATGCGCCCGGCGGCGCCGTCAGTGGCGGCCCACTGGTCGTAGGTTGGGCCGGAGCTGCAGGCGGCGATGACCGGGACCGAAACGAGGGCCCCACCCGCGAGCACGGCAAGCGTGCGCTTTCTCAGTTTTCGGCTCATAGAGTCCCTCCCCCCATGCAGACAGCCCTCATTATAGCGCACGGGGCCGACGGGTGGGGCCGCGCCGGCGCTTGCCTGCTCGCGTCAGTCTGAGTTCGTCGAAGAATTCGAGGGCGGACGCAGTCGACGCGCGTCCGGCTGACCGCCGACGATCAGCTCCAGGTCGTCCGGGACGGTGGGCGGCGGCTCTTCGCCGGCGAAGGCCATTTGGGCGTCGAACCTCAACATGCGCCGCACCGCCTCGGCGTCCGCGTCGCGCCTGAACGCCTCGTACGCATCCGAACAGCGCATGACGCACTCGACGAGGGCGCCGCGCAGGTCCAGTGCGGCGAGGCTGACGCTGACCACGAGCTGGTGGCAGTTTTCCAGGTGCTCGCCCCAGAGCTCATCCGACGCCTGCAGGTACAGCAGTTCGAGCAGCCGGCCGGCCGATGTGTCGTCGAGCGGTTGCAGGCGCGCGTCCAGCCGCCGCGACAGCAGCTCGCCCAGGGCTTCGCCGAGCGCCGCCGGCCCCAGCCCCTCCAGGTGTCCCGCATCCTCGTCGAAGTCGAGCCGCAGCTCCTCGCAAACGCGCGCGAAGCCCCGCGCGTAGTCGAACCCGGCTCCGGTTGGCAGCCATCTCGCCACCACTGCGGCGGCGTACCCCCGCGCGAGAGCGTCGCAGCGGGCGCGGAAGTTGCCCGCTTTCAGGATCTCGCGCCGCGCCGCGTAGTAGTCGAGCGTCTGAGCATCCAGGATGCGGTCGAACTCGAGCGCGACGGCGCGCTCAGCGGCGCCGTCGCGCTCGGCGCGGCCCTGTATCTCGGACAGACTCCTCTCCACACGCGCGCCCTCGATGCGGACCCGGCCGCCCGGCTCGGCGATGGCATCTTCGGCCATGACGCCGTCGCCCGCGCTTCCGAACGCCAGAAGCCGGTCTTCCCGGGACAGGATGAAGCGAGACGCGCCCGGCGCTCCCTGCCGTCCGGTGCGGCCCATGAGCTGCCTGTCAGTCCTGCTGGATTCGTTGAGCTCCGTTCCGATGACGTAGAGGCCCAATCCGAACTCCAGCGCCACCTCGCGGCCCGCGCCATCGCCCACCGTGATGTCCAGCTCGTTCGGCTGAGTCGACCACGGCGTGCCGGCGCGGCTGAGCGCCGCGCCCAGGGCCGCGGCGTCGTCCGCGCCGGTGCAGCGAACCACGAGTCTGCCCGCTCCCTCGCCGAGCAGCCGGACCGCCAGGCGGGCGAACGCCGCCAGCACCCGGTCGTTGACGCGCGGCTCCACCACGATGTCCGCGCCCCGACCGGCCATGTTGGTCGCCACGGTGACAGCGCCGAAGCGACCCGCACGGCGCACGATCTCCCCCTCGTCTTCGCGGGCGGCGGCGTTGAGCAGGCTGTGCGTCACGCCGCGCTCTCCGAGTCGCCGGCTGATGTCTTCCGATTCGTCGATGGTGGGCGCGCCGATTAGCACCGGACGCCCGACGCCGTGCCAGAAGATGGCCTCGTCCGCCACGGCGGCCAGCTTATCGGCTCGGCTCACGTACAGGCGCGGCCCCAGGTCGGAGCGCCGTTCCGGGTTCGACGGCGGCACCACCTGGACGTCGAGGCCGAACCGGGACATCAGCTCGCTCTCGGAACCACTCGCCGTGCCGGTCATGCCGGACAGGCGCGCGTACTGGCCGACAAATCCGCGCACAGAGATATGGGCCAGCGTCTTGGGCTCGTCGCGCACCCGCAGCCCCTCTTTGGCCTCCAGCGCGGCGTGGATACCGAATCGGTACCGGCTATCGGGCAGCGTCCGGCCCGTTTCCTGGTCTATCAGCACTATGCGCCCATCGTCAACCAGGTAGTGGACACCGCGCTTCAGCAGCGTGTAGGCGCGCAGTAGCTGGGTAAGCTGGTTGGCCTGGCCGTGCCGCCGCGCGATGCGCCGGTGCAGCTTCGCAGCCTGCGCACGCAGCTCGGCCAGCGGCGTGCTTGCGTCGCCTTCCAGCGCGTCGAGTCGACGCTGGAGATGCGCGGTGTCGAACGCCGAGCCGGTCCGCCGCTCCAGGAAAGTCCGGCCCAGCTCGGTGAGCACCACGGCTCCGCGCAGGGCGTCGGCGAGGAAATACAGGCCACGGGCGAGCTCGCACTCCGGGTCCGAGAGGTCGCTGTCGGCGACGATGGCTGCCGCGCGGGCGTACGCTCCTTCGCTTCCGGCGAAGAGCACGCGGGCCGTGTCGCTGTCGTGGTCGGCGCACAACAGCCGCGCCAGGAGTACGTCGCGGCTTTCGGAGGTGAGCGCGGGATCGCGCAGCCGCTCTTCCAATGCTCGAACGGCGGCCCGCTGCTCGGCCACCAGCTCCGCCATCGCGCGGCGAGCGCGCTCCAGTCCGCGCATGACGCCGGACGGCCCGCCGGATATGATCAGCGGAGAACGCGCCTGGTCCATCAGCACCTGGTCGGCCTCGTCCACGACAGCGGCGAACAGCGCACCCTGCACAGGAGGATCGGGCGGCAGCCTGAGATTGTCCCTCAGAAAGTCGAACCCGAACTCCCGCAGCGTGCCGTAGACGACGTTCCGGCCGTAAGCGTCCGCGCGCTCCGGGTCGGTCATCGGGCCGAGCACGGCGCCCACGTCCAGGCCGAGAGCCTCGAAGGCGGGGGAGAGCAGGTCGGCGTCGCGCGCGGCCAGGTAGTCGTTGGCGGTTATCACGTGGACGGCCCCGCCCTCCAGGGCGTGGAGAGCGGCTGGAAACGCCGCCGCGACGGTCTTGCCCTCGCCCGCGTTCATCTCGACCACGGCCCCGCAGTACATCAGCAGGCCCGCGGCGACCTGCTCGTCGGTGGCTCGAAAGCGCGGCCCATCCGCCTCCGTCAGCCCGCGGGCCAGCGCCTCGCACACCACGGCGGCGCCGAGCGCCAGCTCGCGCTGGCCGCCGTCGCCCGAGGCGCCAGGGCGCAGCGACCGGAACGAACGGCGCAGCTCGACGCCGGAGAGCGCCGACAGGTCGATTTCGCACGCGGCGGCGGCCGTCCGCATCGCCTCCTCTAGGGGGGCGGACCTGCGCGCGGGCAGCAGACGCGCGAGCGCCGCGCCCGTCCGCTCGGCAAATCTGCCGGCGGCGCCTGCCAGACCTCCGTCATTCCGGCCCACGAGCCGGAATCGGTCCGGCATCTCAGCGCACACCGTGGGAGTCGCCGCGGCGGTCGACGATTCGCCTGGTCTTCCTGGCGGCGTCGAAGTAGCCCGGCTCGGCGTAGGAGAATCCGAGCGTGAGCAGACGGCTGCCAACGAGGAAGTCGATGTCGGGATGGCTGCGGATCAGGTCTCGGCGCATCCGGGACTCGGCGTGCCGCAGCGGCTCCGGAAGCACAATGGTAAGGCCTTCGGTGTCATCGCGCGACAGCTCAAGCTGCATGTGCCCCGGTTCGTCGGCATGGGCGTACACGGCGCTCAGGACGGCTCCGTAGCTCAGCTTGGCGCCCAGCACCGAGAAGGAGTCGCCCACCCGGCCCAGCACGTCCACCATTGGATACGGCAGGCCGCACGAGCACGCGCCCGCCAGGGGCCGCACCCTATCCTCCAGGGAGTAGCGCAGCAACGGCGGCGAACGTTGAAACAGCGTGGTTACGACCATTTCGGCGGTGGCGGCGTCGTCCTCTCCCGCCAGCTCCACGATGACCCTGTTGGTGAACAGGTGTATGCCCGCGTGCGCGCCGCACTCCACGCCCAGCGCCGACGTTTCCGACGCGCCATAGTAGCCGAAAACCTTGGCGCCCAGTCGCGCCTCGACAGCGTGGCGCACGCGCGGCGAGAGGGGCTCGCCGAGGTAGATGACCGTTTGCGGTCCGCGCACGCCCACGCGCGCGTAGGCGTCGATGAGCGGGTCGAGGCAGCGTTCCAGCACGGAGGGCACGGTGATCACGACCGTGGGCGCCAGCCTGGTCAGCGCGTCGAGCGTGCGCTGGAACTCGGGGCCGATGCTGAGGGCGTAGGCCTCCCGTACTCCCAAGACATCCAGAGCCTTCGTGAACGACACCATCAGTGTAAGAGGATCGGTGTCCAGGCACGCCGCGCTGTCCGCGCCGGAGACGCCACATATGGCGAACAGCTCGGCCAGGAACTCCGTCTCCAGCCTGTCGTCTTCGGGCGTGATGAACCGCCTCTTGCGCGGGCCGGTGGTCCCGGACGACGTCTCCACGTCGATTATGGGAAAGCCGGCGCGCAGGCTCTCGTTCGAGAGGGCGTCCAGCCCGTGGCCGTCCAGCCGAGGCAGGCGGCGGAGCACGTCGAGCGGCGGCTCGTTCTCCAGGTCCACGCCGGAGATTCCTACCAGGCGAAACAGCTTCGCGTAGTAGGCGAACGCGGACTGGGCGAACCGCAGCGTCTCCCGCAGCCTTGCTGACGCGGCCTCGTCGACCTCGCCCAGCAGGCGCATGGCGGGCGCCGGACCGTTCATCGCGCGAGCATGGGGGCTATCTCGGACCATTCGCGTCGCCGCACGGCGATGTAGAACATCGAGTCGCCGTGTTCCACGTCGAGATCGACGAAGCTGAGGTGAGGGATGCCGTCCTTGATAACGCCGACCAGATTGATGTCGTGGTCGAGCAGAATCTTGGCGACCTGCCTGTAGGCCATGGGGTTCGCCGGTTCGTCCTCGACCACCGTGCTCAGCAGAGTACCCTCGATCACGTTGCTGGTGACGATGTTGAGAATGATCTGCACGCCCGGGTCCTGGAGGTCCTGCACCATCAGCTTGTCGACCATGTTAAGGGCGAATACGGGCTTTATGTTCTTCGCGCCCTTGAACAGCACGTTATGGGAGAGGTACTGGCACTCGGCCACGCCGGGGATCTTCGGGTTCAGGTACTCCACCACTGCGACGATTGCCGCGACGAGGCTGTCGCTGTTGGGGTCGTCGTAGCCCGAACCCAGGATCATCACGCTGCTGGCGTGCATGAGATTCGCGCGCGTGTAGGTCTCCTCCTCAAGGGGCGAGCCGCGAACGAACGACACACGAGGCAGGCGGTATGGCAGGGACTCGATCTTGTCCGATACCACCACGACGTCGTCCGAGAGGTGCCCGCTGTCCTGCACGTATTCCTCGATTATCTTGCGCGCCCGGTCCGCCGTGGGCGGGTTGACTATCAATAGATGTCCCGTGGCTCTTACTGAGGTCATTCCCAAACGCTCCTTCTGGTGGCGTTCCAAGATGCGGTCGATCCCTATGCCGATGGCCGACGTGAAGGCCGCCAGCCCGAACAACACCACGAACAGCACGGTACCCAGCCGGGCCCCCAACGTAGTGGCGGAGTAGTCGCCATACCCGATGGTCGTTATCGAGACGACGCTGTACCAAAGCGCGTCCGGCAGCGTGATGTCCGGATTCACCGCCCTGTCGAACAGGTAAAAGGTCGCCGCGTTGCCGAGTAAGCTCAGGCCCAGCACGAGGACGATGAAGGCGAACCCCACCTCTCTGTGATGTCGCAGCGTTCTCCATATGCGTGTCAGGCTTAAGAGCATTGTAACTACCGCGGTCCTAATCGTGGGCACGCGCCGGAGAGGGCCGAAGCTTCGGCTCGAACGAACACCGCCGAGTCTTGGTCCAGCGATGCGATCTCCAGGCAAGTCTCGATTCTGAGCAACGGCTGTATGCGGTTGAACAGCGGCGTCACTACCAGCCGGCCGATCGGTGACGCCTCGAAGAGGTACTCATCGCTGTTGAGCGTGTAGCTCTGGCAGTCGTCCGACTGGCCCAGGAAGCCCAGGCCGTCCACGTACAGCAGGTCCAGCTGGGGGCGCGAGACGAGCGCCCGCCGCCAGCCGAAGGTCACGCACAGGCGCACCGTCTCGGGCAGCCGCGCCTCGTCCAGATCCTCGCACGGCGCGACGAGCAGTTCAGGCCGCACGTGGCGCAGCAGCTCGTAGGGGCGGGAGCCACCGCCGGCGATGAACAGGTGCGTCGTCACGCCGGCCCTTATCAGCGCCGTGCACAACTCGGCGCCGAAGAAGCGGCGGAATCCCGGCGTCAGCACCGCGGCGACCGCGCGGGCGTGCGGCTCGAAACGCTCCTTCACGGCATCTACGAACAGGTCGCACCGGGTGGCGCTCTCCTCCGGACCCTCGGCCACCGCCAGCCTGTCGGCGAGTTGGCCGGCGTACTGGCCCATTATCCACTCTATCTCGCCGGGCAGGCTCACGGTATCGCCCAGGGTCGAGCGCCGGTACTCGGCGATGGGGGTGACAGGCAGCTCGCGAAACTCGTCCAATGACCGCACGCCGCCGCGTCCGCCGAGCCGGGGGCGATAGAACGCCGTCCGGGCCGCCGCCGCTACCACCCTGTCCAGGCGGGCCGGCAGGTCGTCCGGGGCCTGGTAGCGCCTAAGCATCGGCGCCCAGCTCGACGACGACGAGGCCCGCGTCATGGCCCGCGCCGTGGTACTCGTCGAATCGCTCGAGCAGCCGGTCGCGCGCCGCCATGACCGCCACGGCGGCGGCGGGCTCGTCCGACGCGAACCGGCTGCCCAGCGGGGTGTCGAGCGTCCATTCGCGGGCGACCTCGCACCGTTGGCCGGCGCCGGCGCTCGCGGCCGCGTACTCGCCACGCAGGCGCTCGAAGGCGGCGTCGCTCCTGTACGCGAGCGGCGTGACGTAGTAGCCGCGCGAGATGTGCAGCCCGAGTTCGTTGTCGAACACCTGCATCAGGTCCACGTCCTCTATCCAGCCCTCCATCGCGAAGTACAGGTCCTCTACAATGCCCTGGTCCACGCGGTGATAGTAGAAGCGCTCCTCTCGCAACGCCATTCTGACCGGAACACTCCGTTTGTCCTCGTCCCTCAGCAGCCCCTGGGCATCCTCTCCCTCCAGGAACAGGAAGGGGATGTTTCCGTTGGTCGCGTCGACGAGCACCTCCTCACCGCCAATGTTATACACAAGGGCAACGTGCTGCCAATAGCGCATGTAACGCTTGGAGAATCGAAAGTCGAAGGTCGTCAGCATCTCGCGCAGCCTGTCTTCGGGAAGGGGCGGAGCCGCGTCCGCGCCTGCGAGCACGTAGCGCGAGGGCAGGCCCAGCCGGTCTGTCAGGAACTTTAGGGCCTGCACCTTTTCGGAGCAGATCCCGCCGGCGCCCTCGGTGATGTTTCGGACCGTTTCATCGCCGGTCTTGTAGGTCAGCATCCTGCCGGTGAAGCGCGAGTAGTTCTCGAAGTGGCTCTCCCACACGCGGCTCGCGAGAGCGCGCAACACGCGCCTGGCGTGTGCCGGCGAGTCCATCGCGGCCGCCTCGTCGGCTCCGGGGCCAAAGCACCGCTCCAGCGACTCGCGCACGAACGCGGCGTACATGCCGGCGTCGGCATCCCACCGCCGCTTGTGGAATCCGGCCCAGTTTCGATCGTAGCCCGCGTTCAGCCTGTCCACGGCGACGTCGATGAGGGAGACGTCGGCGTCGCCCACGCGCACAGTCGCCGTGGCGGGCGCGTCGTCGAGGGGGACTGGCGCGCCGCCCTGCCGGAAGGCCACGCCGGGATACACCTCGAGGAGCCCACCCTGGTCCGACACGGCGTACACGTAGTCCTGGATCGCCCGCAGGCTTTCCGCGGACCGGGGAGTGATGCGGCGCGCGGCGAGCAGCTCGTCCAGGGGGCAGTCTCTGAGGTAGCGCTCCAGAAGGCGGCGGAGCGTCCAGCCGGCGTGCTCCGGCTCGATGCGCAGGGCGAACTGCTTGCGCGTAACGCTATCCGTGAGTTGCAGCACGCACCCGGAGACGTCCGACATTCGAACACACCCTCAGCCGGTTAGAATTTCGCTCAAGTATAGGATTGAGGGCGGAACGTGTCAAACGTGGAGCGGTTTGCGCGGACTCACGTGCGCTTGCCCTGGATTCCGGCTCGGGGGCCGGAATGACGAGCGGTGTCCGCGGACGGACGTCAGCTTGACACCGGCCGCGCCGCCGCCCAAGATGGACGCACGACACACACAGGAGGCGCAAAGTGAACACAACCGCCGTCGCTACAGACAATAAAGCGCTCCTGACCGAGCAGGACGTATCGCTGCTGCAATCGGACTGGGAGGCCAACCCATCCCACCGCCTGATGCAGAACGTAGTCGCGCAGCACGACGTAAACGTCGTCGCACTCGACCGCTCGATCATAACGGACGCTCAGCACAGCTTCTCCAACGTGCTCGACAGCTGGCAGCCGACCGACCAGGGCAGGTCGGGTAGGTGCTGGCTGTTCGCCGGGCTGAACCTCTTCCGCGTGGACACCATGAAGGCGCTGAACGTGGACCAGTTCGAGTTCAGCCAGAACTACATGATGTTCTGGGACAAGATCGAGCGCGCCAACTTCTTCCTGGAGTCTGTCATCGACACCGCCGACCGGCCTACCGGCGACCGGCTCGTAGACTGGCTGATGGAGGCGCCAGTGCCGGACGCCGGCCAGTGGGACATGTTCATCAACCTGGTGAAGAAGCACGGGCTGGCTCCCAAGTCGGCCATGCCCGAGACGGAGAGCTCGGGGAACACCTCGCGCATGAACTCGACGCTGTTCTACCTGCTCAGGCAGGGCGCTCAGCGCATACGCGGCCTGCACGCCCAGGAGGCCGGCATAGAGGCGATGCGGGAGTCGAAACTTCAGACGCTGAAGGTGGTCTACCGCGTGCTGTGCATACACCTGGGCACCCCGCCCAGCAGCTTCTTCTGGCAGTGGAAGGACCGCGACGGACGCTTTCACCGCGACGGGGAGATTACGCCGCAGGAGTTCGCCCGCAGGTACGTCACCACACCCTACGAGGACTACGTTTGCCTGGTGCACGACCCGCGCGAGTCCAGCAGGCTGGGCAGCACCTACACGATAGGCTACCTGGGCAACGTGGTTGGCGGCTCGCCGGTGAAGTATCTGAACGTGGACATCGAGCTTATGAAGCGCGTGACGCTGGACTCGCTGCTCGACGACCAACCGGTGTGGATGGGCTGCGACGTGGGGAAGCAGATGCACCGCGAGCAGGGGGTGTGGGACGCCGAGCTGTTCGACTACGCCGCGGTGTACGGCGCGGACTTCGAGATGGACAAGGCGGCGCGCATGGAATACGGCCAGACACAGATGACGCACGCCATGCTGTTCACCGGCGTCGACGTGGTGGACGGCGGCCCGCGCCGCTGGCGCGTGGAGAACAGCTACGGGGACGCGATAGGCGACAAGGGCTTTTGCGTGATGAACGACTCGTGGTTCGACGAGTACATGTTCGAGATAGCCGCACCGAAGAGCCGGCTGCCGGAGGACCTGCAGCGCGCGCTGGACGGCGAACCCATCCCCCTGCCGCCTTGGGACCCCATGGGGGCGCTCGCCGCTAGCTAACGAAAGTCCCTTCCCCCTCGCAGGGGGAAGGTTAGGATGGGGGTACGCCCTCTAGGAGCTGAACCGGGCCGGGTCCAGATCCTTCACGGGCACGTCGGTCGAGCCGCGCGTGATCAGGTCCACTATGACCTTCGCCATGCCCGGCCCCAGCATGATGCCCTGGCGTCCGCCACCCGTCGCGACGTAAACGCCCTCGGTGGTGGGCGCGCGGCCCAGCAGCATCTGCCCGTCCGACGAGACGGGGCGCAGACAGGCGGTCTGCTGCGCGAGCCGGGCGTCGACGAGCGACGGCACCATCCTGAGCAGCGAGGCCATTATCTTGTCGCGCGCGGCGACGGTCGGCCTGTCGTCGAATCCCGCCTCTTCTTCCGTCGTGCCCGTCCACAGCAGGCCGTCTGGCTTGGTGGTGGCATAGTCGCCCGCATATCCCAGCGAGCACCGGAAAGGCTCACCGGGCGCCTGCAAACGAAGTATCTGGCCTTTCAGCGGCCTGACCGGCACGGGCACGCCCAGCCACTCCGACGCCTCTGCGCTCCACGGCCCCATGGCCAGCACCACGGTCTCGCACGCTATCTCGCCGCTTCCCAGCGTAACCCCGCGCACCCGACCGCCCTCGACGCGCAGCCCAGTCACCGTGCCGTGGCGCACCGTCGCGCCGTTGCGTTCGGCGGCCTGCACCAGCGCCAGCGCCAGGCGGTAAGGCTCAACGTCGCCGCCACCCTCCACGTACACGCCGCCGACGGCCTCGGGGTTCACGCGCGGCTCGATTTCGAACACCTCTTTCGCGTCGACCCAGCGCACTGACGGCCCATCTTCGTGGCGCCCCCATTGCAGGCTTGCCTGAAGCTGCGCCGCCTCCTCCTCGGTGAACGCGAGCGAGAGCGACGGTCTGAGCCGGAACTCGGTGTTCACGCCCGTTTCTTCCGGAAGCTCTGTGCCGAACCGCTCGTGCAGCCGCCAGGCCTCGGCGAGCACTGGCACGTTGGGCCCTGCGCCCCTGGGCCTGCTGAGCCCTCCGTAGGCGAAGCCCGATGCGTGGCTGCCCACCGAGTCCTTTTCCACTATGACGCTGCTCACGCCCTCCCTGCCGAGCAGGTACGCGGTGGACACGCCTACCACGCCGCCGCCAACAATAACAACGTCTGCCGTACCTGAGCTGACCATAGTGGGCAGTCTCCTATCTCTCGCGATTTTGGGGCAAGTATAGTGGTGGGGAACGGGCGCGTCAAAGCGGCCTCGCACGCCTCACCCGTGCCGGTCTCGCGAAGGTATCGGACTGTCGACGCGCAGACCCTGAACGCCGGCGGTCGCCAAACAGCCTAACTTTCTTCACAATTCTTCGTTATAGTGTTGTCTAACGCATTCTCGGTCACCCGCCCTGGAAGAGTCCGGGCGGGCAGATGGATGAAGGACGTGGATTGGACTGGCTGAAACGTATATCCGCGGCGCAGATCGCCCTCCTGGTTCTGGTGCCGGCGGCAGCATTCGGCGGCACCTATGCCGGCTACTACTGGTTCTACGACCGCGCCGAAGATGAGGAAGCCGAGACCGAGCTGCAGGTGCCCGTGCGCCGGGGCAACCTGGTCAACGAGGTCTCCATCAGCGGCAGCCTGGTGTACCCTAACCGTGAGGCGCTGAGCTTCGACGTAGAGGGCGTGATAGGCGAGATCGTGGTGGAAGAGGGCGATCGCGTGAACGAGGGCCAGCTACTGGCCCGCCTGGCCCGCGAGAGCGTGGCCGCTCTGGAGCGCGCGGCCGCCAAGGCGAGGGTGGACGTGCGCGACGCCGAGCAGGCGCTGGAAGACGCGGCGGCGCCTCGTTCCACGCTCGATTTCGCAAAGGCCGAGGCCGCCATCTCCGACGCCCTCGTCGCCTACCGCGACGCCCAGGATGCCTACGACGACCTGGGCGTGGTCACCGATTACGACCTGGCAAAGGCCGTCGAGAAGGTCGCAGCCGAGCGGCTGGCGCTGTCCCAAGCTGAGGACGCGCTCGCCGAAACGATCGCCGGAGCCGACACGGACGACATCGCCGACGCCCACTCCACCATACGCACCGTCACCACCAACCTCGACAACGCCGAGCGGGACGAGGAGTTGGCGCGCCGCGAGTGGGACCGTAAGCTGGACGCCGCCCGCGACGCCGTGCAGGACTCCCTGGACACCCAGAGGGACTACTACCAGAAGTGGTTCGGCGTTCAGCCCGATGACGAGGATATCGCCAGGGGCCTGGACGAGCTGTTGGCATCCTGGGGCACCGACCTCGATACGCTGTTCGACCCCGACTCGGTGGGGGCGTTGGATGGCCTACCCAACCCCGACAGCACTCTGGCCCCTTCGGTCGTCCCCTGGGACGAAAACACCGTCATCTTCTGGCTCAAGCTCTACCCCGGCAACATAGCAACGACGTGCGAAGAGCCGCTCAGGAGCGACACCCTTTGCGTGAGGCCGGACTTCGACGACACCTGGGTCGTGTACACGGAGAGGCTGTCGGAGCTGGATGACCTGGAGTTGCAAAAGACGAGGGCGCTCTCGGAGCTGGAGGAGGCGGTTACCAGCGCGAGTGAGAAGCTCTTCAACTCACAGTACGCCCTGGCCGACGTCCTGGCCGGGCCGGACTTGGTGGAGTTGGAACAAAAGCGAAAGGCTCTGGACCTCGCCATGGAGGCCGTCAGAGTGGCCGAGCGGGAGCTCGAAGACCTGCAGAGCGGACCCGATCCCCGCGACGTCGACGCCGCGGTCGTGGACATCGCTCTCAAGGCCGCGGCGCTCGAACAGGCACATGAGGACCTGCGCGAATTGCGGCGGGAAGCCGACCCTCTCGATCTCGCCCTGCTGCGGGCCGACGGCGAGGCCGCGCGCACCGCGCTGGCCGACGTGCTCGCCGACCTGGAGGCGGTCGCCTTGCGCGCGCCGTGGAGCGGCATCGTAACCGAGCTGCAGGCGGACGTGGGCCAGCAGGTGATGGCAGGCGACGCGGTAGTGCAGATGGTCGACCCCGGCGTCGTGGAGATGTCGGGAATAGTCGACGAGATCGACGTGCTCTACCTGCGGGAGGGCGCGGCCGCCACGGTACACCTCGAGGCGCTGCAGGGCCAGACGCTGGCCGGCGTGGTGTCGAGAATAGCGACTGAACCGAACAGCCAGCAGGGGGTGGTGAGCTACCCACTCGACGTCATGTTGGAGACTATGCCCAGCGTGCAGCTGCTGGAGGGCCTAAGCGCCGTCGCCAGCGTCGTAATCAGGGAGGAGAACGACGTGCTGCTCATTCCGCTCCAGGCGCTGCACGGCACCTTCGACCAGCCGGCGGTGCGCGTTCTCGGCGAGGACGGGGAGGTCGAGCTGAGGGAAATCACGCTCGGCAACAGCGACGACTTCTGGACCGTGGTGGAAAGCGGCCTCGGCGAGGGAGAGACGTTGTTGATGCAGTCGCAGGACGCCTCCGACTCGTTCTTCGGCTTCGGCAGGGGGTTCGGCGCCGGCCCGACCCGCACCCTCGTAGCGCCCGCCGGTGGAAGGCGCTAGCCGGCGCGCGGATGGGCCTGGCGGTGTGGACACGGCTGGGGTAGGGCTTCGTTTTCACCCCCACCCCCGTATCGAGTATGGGGCAGGCTCTAACTCCCTCCCATCGAGGGAGAGTGGACTAACGGCAGGCACAAGAGGAACGCGAGCGTGATCAGGCTGCAGGACGTATCCAAGATTTACCGCATGGGCAACGTGGACGTTGCCGCGCTTCAAGGCGTCAGCATATTCATCGAGCCGGGTGAGATGGCCGCCATAATGGGGCCGTCCGGCTCCGGCAAGTCCACCATGATGAACATCATCGGCTGTCTCGACGTGCCCACCTCCGGCAGCTACGCGCTGGAGGGCGAGGACGTGGGCGGCATGAGCGACAACCGGCTCGCAGAGATTCGCAACAGCAAGATTGGCTTCGTCTTCCAGACCTACAACCTGTTGCCGCGGCTGTCCGCGCTCGCCAACGTGGAGCTGCCGCTCCTGTACGGCAGTCGCAGAAACCGCCGGCAGCGCGCCCTGGAGGCGCTCGACCGCGTGGGTCTGGCCGACAGGGTGTCGCACAAGCCCACCGAGCTTTCGGGCGGCCAGCAGCAGCGGGTAGGCATAGCGCGGGCGCTGGTGAAGCGCCCGTCGATACTCATGGCCGACGAGCCGACCGGCAACCTGGACAGCCGCTCCAGCGAGGAGATTCTGGCCATTTTGCAGCGGCTCAACCGCGAAGAGGGCATGACCGTGATCCTGGTCACGCACGAGGCCTCCATCGCCGCTCGCGCACAGCGCGTCATGTCGATGCTCGACGGGCGCGTAGTCAGCGTCGAGCGCCAGTCCATCGCCGAGCCGACGGGGGGCGCCCGGTGACGCCTGCCGACGTTCTCAGGACGGCGTTCGTCTCGCTGGGCGCGAACAAGCTGCGGGCCGTGCTGACACTGCTCGGCATCGTCATCGGGGTGAGCGCCGTCATAACGCTCATGTCGCTCGGCAGGGGCGCGCAGGAGTCCATCACCTCTCGCATCGAAGATCTGGGCACCAACCTGCTCTTCGTGCGGCCCGGCGAGTCCAGCGCCGCCGGCTCGTTCGGCGGGCTGGGCAGCGCGAACACGCTGACACTGGGGGACGCCTACGCACTCGTGGACGCGCAGGCGGCGCCGTCCGTGGCCGCCGCGGCGCCGGAGATACGGACGGGCGGGCAGGTGGTCGCGAGGGGCAACAACACCTTCACCCAGATAGTGGGCGTCACGCCGGAGTACGAGGCGGTACGCAACTCGCCCGTAGAGCAGGGCCAGTTCATATCGGAGGCGCACGTGAGAAACCGCTCCGAAGTCGCGGTGCTGGGCGCGCCCATCGCGGAGCAGCTCTTCGGATTCCGGAGCCCCATCGGCCAACACATGCGCATAAGCGGGCGGGATTTCACCGTGATAGGGGTGCTGCCCAGCCAGGGCGGAGGCTTCTTCGGAGTCTTCGGCAACGAGGTGCTGGTGCCCATCACCACCGCCCACTACCGGCTGAACTTCGAGCGAACGGTGCAGGGCGACGTGATCGTGAACTCCATCAACGTCAGCGCGAGGGACGACAGCGCGTCGCAGGATACGATAAACGAGATAACGGCGGTGCTGCGGCTGCGCCACCGGCTCACCGGCGAGAACGACTTTACGGTAACCAGCCAGGAGGAGACGATCGAAGCGCTCGAGGAGACCACCAACACCTTCGTGGTGTTCCTGGGGGCGATAGCCGGCATCTCGCTGCTTGTGGGCGGCATCGGCGTTATGAACATAATGCTGGTGTCGGTCACCGAGCGAACGCGGGAGATTGGCATACGCAAGGCGATGGGGGCCAAGCGGCGCGACGTAATGTTGCAGTTTCTGGTGGAGGCCACGCTGCTCAGCCTCGGCGGCGGAGCGGTCGGGGTCGTTACGGGCCTCGCCCTTTCGCGCGCGCTGGACGGGCGCGACCTGATCGGCGCCGGGGCCTTCGAGACCAGCTTCAGCGGCGACATCGCCGTGCTGGCCATCGTGGTTTCCGCGGCGATCGGCATATTCTTCGGCCTGTATCCCGCGGTGCGCGCCGCGAGCCTCCACCCCATAGACGCGCTGCGCCACGAGTAGAACGACAATGTACTGCCGCAACCGCACACCACAGTTAGAGAGAAAGCAATGAACGGGCGCATATTCATCCTTCTGCTAATCGTGGCGGCCATAATCGGCGTCGCGGCCGCCGTTGGCGTAATCGCGTACATGGAGCGCGACGGCGACGAAAGCCAGACCACGTTCGCAGAACTGCCCGAGGCGACCGCCGCCGCTCGGCTTGGCGCCGCCTCCGAGCCAACACTCGCGGGGGTCGAGGCGCTGGCGGGCACGGTCGAGAGTGTCGAGGAAGACAGCCTGACTCTCGCGACCACCGAGGGCACAGAGACCGTTGCCGTCGATGGGGACACGCAGTTTACGCTGTTTCTCGACCGCTCTCTGGAAGACCTGGAAGAGGGCGCGAGTGTCACGCTGATGGGCCAGCGGGACGAGCAGGGCGAGATGCGCGTCGCCGTGCTGCTGCTGGGTGACGCCGGAGCCGGGGCATTCGGAGGTCTTGCCGGGGCGTTCGGGGCCGAAGGCCTCCGGGCGGGCGGCGAGCAGATCAGCCCCGAGGACATCGCCGCCCTGCGCGCGCAGCTTGGCGCCATGGCCGGCGCGGGCGAGGGCGGACAGATTCCGCCGGAGGCGCGGGCGCGGTTCCAGGCGCTCGGCGCGCAGCCGGGAGGCGGAAGCGGCGGATTCGGCCCGGGCGCCGGCTTCGCGCGACGCGGCGGCGTAAGCGGCACGATCACTCAAGTGGGCGAGGGCCGCGCCACGATCGATACGGACCGCGGGCCGGTGGAGGCCGTCCTGGACGAAGAGACGCTGGTGATAGAGGTCACCGGCGAGGGCAAACTGGCCGACCTGCCAATCGGCGCGCGGGTGACCGCGGTGGGCAGCCGCGGCGACGAGGGGGCATTCCGCGCCGCGCAGATAACGATGACGCCCGACTTCGGCGAGGCGCTCGGCGGCCTATTCGCCCCCGGCGGACCCCAACAGGAAAGCTCAACCGGCCCCTAACACCCCCTGAGCCTGCCGAAGGGTCAGGACGGGTGTGATAGAGTCCCCTCTCCCCCGCGTGGGAGAGGGTTTAGGGTGAGGGGGCCTCCCGCGCCGCCGCCAAGTCCCTTCCCCTCGCAGGGGGAAGGTCAGGATGGGGGTGCGTCAAGCGCGAAGCTCACGGCACAAGCTCCCGAAGCGTCGCCGCCACCGGCCCCAGATCATCTATCTCCCCCATCCGCACCTTGTGCCGCGCGCCAATCCCGCTCGCCACCAGCACGCTGCCCCGTCCCGTCAGCATTTCGATGAACCCCCTCGTCTCCGAAATCGAGTTGATGGCGTTCACCGGTATCTCGGTCGTATCCAGCCAGATGAACCGGTACATGTGCACCGCCCGCCGGCTTCATCGACGGGTGACGCAGCGCCAGCGTCTCTTCGTCCGGCATCAGATTCAGCCGCGGCCGCGATAGAACGCTGACGTAAAGCCCGACGAGCACCACCAGCGTTCCGATAAGCATGACCGCCAACGGCGCATCATCCGGCAAGTCGCCGCGCACCAGGCCAACACTCCTCACCGCGAACAACGCCATCAACACGCCCACGTCCCGACGTTCGACGCGCCGGAACATTATGACAGCGAAACCCTGAACCCCGACCATTCCGAAGACCATGAAGGCCCTAACAAACGATGAGAACAGATCGCTGGCCAGGAACGCATTGACCTCGGTGATGCCCACAAGTCTCTCCTTTCCGCTATAGTTGCGGGCAAGAGAAGGCCCCGGAAGGGGCAGCCCGCTATCCCTCCGGGGCCGTACAACAGAAAGGTGTGTGATGTCTCTCCCGCGCCAGCGCTCACCCTCCCACACGCGGCGCGGGATGTCTAGCGGCTACTGGCCGTGTATCTGTACGGACTTCAGGGTGAAGACGTCCCCGTTTTCGACGGGCAGGATGAAGCCGTCGCCCTGGTAGACAACGAGCTCATTATCGCCCTTCGTGTACTTGATGCCCGCCACGTTGTCTGCGCACACGCCGTTGGTGGCGCACACCCGAACGTTCGTGGTGACAGCCTCGTTGGTCACTGTGCCCGCGAGTGGCGAGGACCCGATCGGCGTGTAGCTTGCACCAAAGACATTCTGGGGGATGTAGATGCCCCCGTCGAGCGTGCTGGTCGTGAAGGTGTCGGTCTTGGCGTCGTAGTCGGTCTCCGTGTTGCCCTTGACCTCCACGTAAGAGCCCACGTTTGAGGCCGTCCCGTACCTGCCCAGGTCGAGTTCGGGGGACTCTATGACAGTCTCCCTCCAATCGTTCTGCGCGCGGTAGTCGAGACGCACTATCTCCTTGAACGCCGGGATGGATCGGGTGCCCACACCTATCGAAGGTCCGTAGACCTCGTAGGTGAGCGTCATGGGCGGGAGCGGGTCCGGGAGCCCCGTGGTCGCCCTGTCCGTGAAGGCCAGCGCCATGATGGTCGTGAGCGCACCCAACGCGAGGACGGACGCGACGATCACGCCCCGTCGGGTGATGGTTCTCCGTATCGTGTTCTTCATGGTCTTTCGCTCCTTACCTCAGATGTGTGTGTCTGGCCGTTGGAGCTTCCGGTCTCATTCGAGGAAGTGGTCGTTCCATTTGCCGCCCTTCTTGAGCCATTCGGACTGCTCGCCGACGATCCTCAGCCTTTGGTACTGTATGCGCGTCCTGACGAGCGCCCCACCGTGGAGGTCAACGTCGTCGCCGAACTCCAGGTAGTGCAGGTCGTCAGGTTCCCCCTGTGGTCTGCCACGGACCTTCGTTCTTGATCCTGACGTCCGTCCACTTCGTGCCCGTCCAGCGCATATACTTGGTCTTGTTTTGTCTCCACTGGCCGCAGCACTCGCCGAAGCCGTCCGCGGGATGCTTCCTGCCGCCGTACCTCAGATAGTCTATGTACGCGATGAACGGCAACGCCTGCTTCGTGTAGGCGACCTTGCTCTCGTGCGAAGTGCCACCCGCGTCGTCGAGGTCGTTGCGCTTCTGCGTGTTCGAGAGCGCGAACGCGGCGGATACCAGGACAAAGAGGGCCTTTTCGCGCCGGAAGCTCTTGTCCCGCCAGCACCGTAACACAAACGTTCGTGAGATGCGTCACAAGGAAACCGCGGCGTGGAGCGAACGGCGGATGCTTGGCAGAATAGTAGGAAGAGCAAGAGTTGGCCCCCGGCCATCTTGCCCAAGCTCGCTTTGCAACTCACCAGCAGGCGCACCCTTATTCCCATTTCTTGTGGTGAACCTTTCAATGAGCAACAAACCGGCAGCCCCTTCTTTTTGGAATATTCGGCCTGCTCGCGTGAGTAGCCGTGTCAGATTGCCTGGCGAACAAGAAATCGCTACTCCCGCGCAAGCGTCTCCTCGATGATCTGCCACGTCATCCCAGAAACAGTCCCGCTCCAATCGCAACCTCAACCGACACCCCCACTGCCGCCATCCCAACCTCATTGATTTCCCAGCACATCCGTGCTAGCATCTCCTCCATCGCTAGTGACTGGCCACCAACATGACACCAGTGTCTACTAACCGTCGAATCCGGTCCCATCCAACCGAAATCTGTTGCATCTGTATCGAGGAAAGCAGACCGTCCAGCTACGAAATCTGAGGAGATAGAACAAAAGAATCAGAATGAGACACTAATCGCCTGGCGATCCGTCTCACACGGCAGATTGCCCCGCCATTGCCCGACGCGACTCCGCTCGGTAGCCCGTCACCCGTCCATCCCGCATGCGGACGAGTGATCGAGGCGCAAAGCCGACCCCGACCCGTCCCGCGCACGCCACTGCGCTTGCGCGGCTTCCGGTCCCGGTCCCGCCCAGCCCTGCCGACCGCGCTCCCGGCCCAAACATGCGGCAGCCGGCCCAGAGGTGCTGCGCGGCCTGTCTTCATGGCCGCCGCGCAGCCAGTCCCGGCCCTGCCGCCAACCCATCCACACATGGGTGCTGCGCTCCCTTCATTAACAACCGAATACACCAACCGACGACCAGGCCCACCAAAGCCGCAGCACTTGACACACCGTCCCGTCTCAGTCCGAATGCGACCCGAATCCGTCCCGCTGCTACCAGAGATCGTCACGCGTCGTCTGCCACGACCGCCCGCCCCCAACTAGCCGGCAGACGAGAAAGTGACAAATGCGACGGAATGGAACAGCCATCGAGCGCTTCTGTTCCGCCCCCCGCACTTTCTTTGATTGGCCTGATATGCGACAATGCACAATACATTTGCGCATGTCACCACCCGAAGCAAGAAGCCAGTCTAGGGGGCAACTATGGCGGTATCTGCCGTTGAAGTCGTGTACCGGGGCATTTTCCAAAAGACCCTGTCCAGAAACATCTGCCGCGCGATCGTGCTCGCGTCCCGCAAGGAGGGCAAGATCGGCACGGCCTTCGGCCGCTACGGCGACTCCCCGGAGCGCAATGGCATCCCCGCGAAGTACTTCGCCGTGGTCGCCGATGACGACCTCGAACTGGAAGAGAGCCTCGCAAAGTACGAGCCGAAAGATGTGGACGTTACTATCGTCGTAGACGACACCCTGTGCAAGGGCGTGGAGTCGTGGGCGTGGTACGGCCTGCAGCCCATCAACGAGCTGACCGTCAGCGGCGGCACCGTGCTCGTCACCTCCATTCAGCCGCCCGAACAGCTGCTGCAGGACATCCACGTGAAGGACGTGCCCTACAACCTCTCCATCGTCAAGGGCATAAAGAGTTTTTCGGGCCTGTGGGTGTACAAGGACGACCACACCGACGTGCGCATACTCGGCGCGCTCGCCCGCGTCTGCCCCCAGCTGGTCGGTCTCGACGCCTACGTCGACACCATCCGCCAGGAATCGGGTGACGTCAAGGCCGGTTCCGCCGAGCGCTCGTTCGAGCGGGTGACCACCTACCCGGTCGAGCCGGGACAGGGCAACGGCGAGACCCCGTTCAGCTTCGACATGCCCGGCTGGACCAAGATGGAAGAGGCGCTCGTATTACCCGGCATCGAGGTCGGCGGCGGCTTCCGCGGCGGCGACGGCGGATTCCAGCCGGTTCGGAACGAGTTCTTCAAGAAGTGGTCCACCCGCACCATGCGCCCGGTCATCAACTTCGAGACGTGCACCAAGTGCACTCTCTGCTGGCTGCAGTGCCCCGACTCGTGCTTCGACGTGACGCCCGAGGGGCTGTACGACTCCGACATGGAGTCCTGCTGCGGCTGCGGGGTGTGCGAAGAGGTGTGCCCGGTCCCCGATTGCATCACCATGGTGAACGAGGAATCCTTCAGCGACAACACCAGCCAGCACGACCACTGGAAGAGCGACAGGGACGGCTACATGAAGTGGCTGGAGGAAAAGATTGCCGCCGCCAAAGCCGAGAAGGGCGACGCGGGGCGCTCCCACGGCCTGTACGAGTGGACCGGCTACGAGAAGCAGATCGCGGCGACGGGAGTGAGTGATGACGACTGAGACACAGCCCGCGCTCGAGCGCGAGGAGCTGATTAGCGGTTCGGAGGCGATCGCGATAGCGTGCGCCCTGGCCGACGTGGACGTGATAACGGCCTACCCCATTCGCCCCTACGACACGGTGATGCAGTTCGTGTCGCGCCTCATCGCCAACGGCGAGTTGAAGTGCGAGTACATAGTCGCCGAGAGCGAGCACTCGCAGTTCGAGATAGTCAAGCACGCCTCCGCGGTGGGCGCCAGGGTGTTTTCGGGATCGAGCGGCGTCGGCTGGTTCTATGCCTTCGAGGCGCTCGCCGTGACCTGCGGCCTGCGGCTGCCGCTGGTGGCGATGGTGGGCAACCGCGCGCTGGACGACCCGGGCGCGTTCGGGTGCGAGCACAACGACGCGCTCGCCGTGCGCGACCTGGGCTGGATGCTGCGCTGGGTCGACACCGGGCAGGAGGCGATGGACGCCGCGTTCATGGCGTGGCGCGTGGCCGAGGACCCGCGCGTGTATCTGCCCTGCGCCATCAGCACCGACGGCGCGTTTCTCACGCACTCCCAGCAGATAGTGAAGGTGCCGGACAAGAACCTGGTCGACGAGTACTTGCCACCCTATGACAGGGGCAAGTTCCTGCTGCACCCCGACAACCCCATCACGATCGCGCCGCAGGTCAACGAGGACTGGCTGCTCGAGATTCGCCGCCAGACCGACGACGCCATGCGCCGCGCCAAGGGCGTGATCACCGAGGCGCACGACGACCTGAAGCGCATATTCGGGCGCGGCGGCGACAACCCCTTCATCGAGGAGTACATGACGGACGACGCCGACGTGGTGCTGGTGGGCATGGGAACGCTCGCCATGCCGCTGCGCGTCACCGTGCGGCGGTTGCGCGAGCAGGGCCGCAAGGTGGGCTTCGTTCGCGTCAAGTGGTTCCGCCCCTTCCCCGACGAGGAGTTGCGCGACTGCCTGACCAGGTTCAAGGCGGTCGGAGTGATAGACCGCGACTACTCCCTGGGCGCTCCGAACAACGGGGGCGTGCTTTACAACGAGGTACGCTCGGCGCTGTACGACGCCGACAAGCGCGTGCCAATTATGGGCTTCATCGCCGGGCTGGGCGGAAGGGAGATCACCGTACCGGCCACCACCGAGATGTTCGACGCGGTGCAGCAGGTGGCCGACACCGGCCGGGTGGACGAGCCGTTGCGCTGGATCGGCGTACGAGAGTAGCGGCAACGGCGTCAACCCCATCCTAACCTTCCCCCGTCGAGGGGGAAGGGACTCTAAGGAGCAACGCAAGATGACCACATCCAACGTCCTGGCCACCATCAAAGGCGTCCACGACTCTCCCCTGGAGGAGTACTTCACCTCCGGCCACCGCACGTGCCAGGGGTGCGAGTCCGCGCTGGTCATGAAGCTCATGATCAAGTCCGCCGGGCCGCGCACCATCGTGCTGGGCAGTACGGGCTGCATGTACGTCGCCAACACGACCTACTACTCCACGCCGTGGGTGGTGCCCTGGATGCACACCCAGCTTGGTTCGTCGGGCTCGGCCGCGACGGGCACGGCGGCGGGGCTGACGGCGCTGATGAGCAAGGGCAAGATGAAGAAGGAGAAGATAAACGTCATCGCCTTCTGCGGCGACGGCGGCGGCGCCGACATGGGCCTCTCGTCCATATCCGGCTCGCTCACGCACCAGCAGTACAACCTGCTGATTCTCATGTACGACAACGAGTCCTACGCCAACACCGACATCCAGGTGTCCGGGTCGTCGCCCTGGGGCGCGAACACCACCTTCAGCCCGCCGGGCAAGGTCCACCGCATAATGCACAACAGGTGGAAGAAGAACATGGCGCCCATGATGGCCGTGGGGCACCCGGGCGTAAAGTACGTCGCCACGGGCTGCGCCTCCTACGCGGTAGACCTGATGAACAAGGTGCGCAAGGGCCTGAACATAGGCGGGCCCACCTTCATTCACTCCTACGACCCTTGCCCCAAGGGCTGGGACTACGACCCGATGTACTCCCATGAGCTTGGGATGCTGGCGGTCGAGACCGGCATATGGGTTCAGTACGAGATCGAGGAGGGCAAACTGTCCCTCAACGGACCGTCGCGAATGATCGCCCAGGGCCGGCGCCCGCGAAAGCCGGTGTACGACTTTCTGAAGCGCCAGGGCAGGTTCGCCCATTTCATCGACGAGGACGTAGACTACTTCCAGTCCAGGATCGACGAGATGTGGGAGAAGTGGTGGCTGCCGGGCGTAATCCCCGTGATGAAGGACGGCCTGCCGACGACCTAACCCGTTGGACGGCGGGGACAGGGGCGCGAGAGACTCGATCTGGAGTGTCGCGAGAGGGGCGATAAGCCTATACTTCGCGCTTTTTTCGATTCAGCTCGTACTGGGCGTTGGCCTGCTCATTTGGAAGGGGGAGCCTACAAACGGCGACTGGGCAAGCCGAGCGCTCCACACCTGGCAGGGCGTAGCGCCCATAGCCATTGCATCCGCCGCAAGCTCGGTGTTCTTCATCGAAGTGGGGAGGGGCCTCATGGTCATGGCAAGTTGGCTGGAGGCAAAGCTAAAACAGCGTCAGGAACGTCGCCTGGCAGAGGCACGGGCGGAGGCACGGGCGGAGACAAACGCGAAGTGGCGCGCCTGGTATGAGCGAATGCTCGAAGCTAAGGCCAAGGGCGAGCCGTTCGACGAGCCACCGCCCATCGTGGAAGACGCCAACGGCAAGAGGCCGCGCTCGTAGCTGTCTCATCCGCCGCAACTGCGGCAGTCTTCGCATAAGTGGGGAAGTTCATCGTGGTCTTGGCAGGTTGGCTGGAAGAGTATCTGGAAAAGCGGCACAAGCAACGCTTGGCTGAGAATCGGGCGGCGGCTAGGGCCGCGGGCCGGGCGGAGGCGAACGCGGCGTGGCGCGCCTGGTATGGCCGGATGCGCGAAGCTCAGGCCAAGGGCGAGTCGTTTGACGAACTCAATCCCTACGAAAAAGCCTTGTTCTCTGACCTAATCAGTCTTCTAAACCATTTCAACAGGAAGGAGAGGTTCTTCCTGGTAGGGCAAGCCTTGGGCAACAGAGAGTTCTCGCTGGACGCCCGTTTCCGAAAGGAACTGGGCAATGAGATTGGGGTCGAGATACCCGGTAACGCTTTCGTGGCGATGGACTATCACCTGGATTGGATAGCCGCAAGCTTGTGGGCTTACCGGAATCCTAAGCGCGTAGGTGAAGCCGTCTGCAATTCTGATGAAGTAGCTACTGGGACTCAACAGGATGTTGACTTGCTGATAGCCTTTGAGCAAGAGGACTGCTACTGTCTTGTCCTCGTGGAGGCTAAGGGTTACGACTCCTGGTCCAATAGTCAGATGAATCAAAAGTCAAAACGACTGGAAGGAATCTTCGGCCGGGACGGAACGACACATCCTAATGTAAAGCCGTATCTCTGCCTGACCTCACCAAGGAAGCCGGAGAGATTGGAAACCTCTGGCTGGCCTACATGGATGAAGAGAACTGGGGATGATCCCTATCTCTGGCTGAAGCTGAATCTGGAGTATCCACGTCTCCATGTCATGCGCTGCGATTCCGAGGGCGTTTCCAATAAGGACGGACGCCACTTCGTCATAAGCAGGTCCTGAAAGTACGCCAAAGGTAGGCCAGAACGCTTTTGACTCTTACGGTGCCACGCCTAGAGCAGTGCTGGGAGCATCGTCGGCGGGCGGGTTTGAAACCCGCCCCTACCGGTCGTGCTTCGAAAGCTCTCTGCGCGCTAGATTCCTTGGAGGCGCTCGGAGTGGCGTCTTGACGCCAGCGCTTCGGGGTTGACGCATGAGACCATCGGCCCGCCGGTTAGCGCCGCGACGACGTTCTCGGCGGCCATCATGCCCATCTTGCGCACCGTCGCGGCGCTGCCGCTGGAGATGTGCGGCGTCAGGATCACGTTGGACAGCCCTAGCAACGGATGGTCCGACGGTATCGGCTCGGGGTCTGTCACGTCCAGGGCGGCCCCCGCCAGCCGGCCCTCGGCCAGCGCCTCGCAGAGCGCCTCCGTGTCCACCACGCGGCCCCGCGAAGTGTTCACGAGGAATGCCGTCGGGCGCATCAGCGCCAGCTCGCGCCGCCCCATCAGGCGGTCGGTTCGCGGTGTCAGGGGTACGTGGAGCGACACGAAGTCGGAACTTGCTAGCAGCGAGTCCAGGTCGGGCGACCACTCCGCACCGTAGTCCCGCTCCGCTCGAGGCTTGCGCGAGCGACTGTGGTAGACGACGCGCATGTCGAATCCGGTGGCCCGTCGCATCACCGCCTCGCCGATGCCGCCCAGGCCCACGATGCCGAGTGTCGCGCCGTGTACGTCCGCGCCGAGGTACGGCGACTGGTCGAACATCGTCCACGCGCCAGCCCTCACCTGCCGGTCGGCGAAAGGCACGTTGCGGGCGAGCGCCAGAATCAGCGCGAAGGCGAAGTCGGCGCAGGACTCCTGGAGCACGCCGGGGGTGTTCGACACCAGCACGCCCAGCCGGGTGGCCGCATCCACGTCCACGTTGTCCAGTCCAACGGCCCTGTTGGCCACGACCTTGAGATGGGGCGCTGACTTCAGCGCGGCCTCGTCTACCAAGTCGTCGATCTCGGCGACGATGGCCTCGCAGTAGGCCAGACGCTTCAGCAGCTCCGAGCGCGGCGGCGGGGTGCGCTCGGGCCACGCCTCGACATCGAAGCGTGATTCGAGAAGCGCGACAGCCTCCGGCACGCGGCGCCGGGTGAAGAACACCCGCGGCCTGTTCGCCTCGAGAGACAAGGCGCGCCCTCTACCAGCCGATGGCGTAGCCGTCCCTGCGGGGGTCGGCGCCGCCCTGGAACACGCCGGCGTCCGAGTCGACCTGTATGCCCTGCGCACCACCCACGGACATGGACCACGGCTCGACCACCTTCACGTCGTGGCCCAGGTCCTCGAGGGCGCGCCGCACGTGGGCGGGGAAGCGCTCCTCCATCTCGACCTGCGTGCCCGCGACGCACTTGAAGCGCGGCGCCTCGATCGCCTCCTGCGGGTTCATGCCGTAGTCCAGCACGTTGGTCACGAACTGGGGCGTAGTCTGGAGGATGCCGTAGCTGCCCGGGGTGCCCATGCTCAGGTAGAACTTACCGTCCTTGAAAGTCTGGGTCGGCGCGACGACCAGGTCGACGCGCTTGCCCGGCGCGATAAGGTTCGGGCTACCCTCTTCGAGGTCGAACCAGTAGCACATGTTGTTGAGGAACAGCCCCGTGTCGCCCATCGCCACGGCGGAGCCGAAGCCGCCGCCCAGCGTCTGTGTGATCGTGACCACGTTGCCGTCGCCGTCGGCGACCGCGAAGTGGGTGGTCATGCCGCCGTCGAAGTCCAGCGGGCTGCCGGGGGTGAGCGCGTTCGGCGGTCCGTCGGTGACGTAGTGCTCGCCCACTACCGGCGCGGCGCTCTGCCGGTCGATGCGCTCGCGCTGGCTCTCGGCGTAGGCGTCCGAGAGCAGGCTATCGACAGGGACGTCCACGTAGTCGGGGTCTCCGCCGTAGCGAATGCGGTCGGTCACGCTGAGCTTGGCCGACTCCATGAACAGGTGGAGGGTGTTGGGATGCTGAAAGATCATGTCCTGGCCGCCGAAGCCCTCCATCGTCTTCAGCGTCTGGAGCACCTGGAAGCTGCTGCAACTTGGCGGCGTGGTGTGGACGCGGTAGCCCCGGTAGTCGATGCTGATGGGGTCGTTCCAGGTGGCCTTGTAGGTGGCCATGTCGTCCAGGGTGAACAGGCCTCCCATCTGCTGGTTGGCCTTCACGATGCGCTCGGCGAGCTGTCCGCGGTAGAAGGTGTCCATGCCGGACTTCGCTATTTCGCCCAGCGACTCGGCGAGCTGGGGCATCTTCAGTCG
The DNA here is from genome assembly GCA_965217705.1 of Dehalococcoidia bacterium. Lineage (GTDB taxonomy): Bacteria > Chloroflexota > Dehalococcoidia > Lucifugimonadales > CATOSD01 > CATOSD01. The sequence continues at coordinate 2,308,209 of CBDCJA010000002.1, forward strand.
CGCGCCCGGCCTGGGGGCGCGGCCTTCGGCGTCGAGGATGATGGGCGCCGAGGGGAACCGGGCAAGCCGCGGAGCGTTGTTGCGCATCATGCGGCTGTTGAGCGGCGTAACCGGCACGCCGTCCCGGGCGTAGCCAATCGCGGGGGCGAACAGGCGCTCCCTGTCCATGCTGCCGTAGGCCTCGTGCAGCGTGAGCCAGCCCGCGACGTTGCCCGGCACCAGCGGGGCGAGCACGCCGGTCTGCTTGGTCTCATAGGTGAACCTGTCCGGCTCGGCGCCGCTCGGCGCCCTGCCGGAGAAGTCGAGGGCGCGCACGCGGTTTTCCTTGGCGACGTAGGCGAGACCGACGCCGATGCCGCCCGCGCCGGACATGTACGGCTCGGCCACGTTCAGCGTGGAGGCGACGGCGACGGCCGCGTCGAAGGCGTTGCCCCCGTCTATCAGCACTCGCAGGCCCGACAGCGACGCCAGCGGGTGGGCGGACGCAACCATGCCGTTGACGCCCATGGCCACCGGCCTGTTGGAAGTGGGGAAGACGGAGAGATTGGCCATCGAAGTGCTCCTCAGAGGCGAAAAGATTAGGGGTGAATGTCTCACACGCTCGCGTGAGGCGAACTGAGCACATATTCTAGCAGATTCCGCTTGAGACTTTTCTCAGGCGGACCCAATTCGGATCAGTTTTTGGGGGGCAGGTCAACCTCCAAGCTAGAGCATTAATGACGCCGTTGTGCCGATTGGTTCCGCTGCTCCTACGGCGCCGTGCCCCTCAGTCGGCCGAGGTGCTCCGAGCCCTCGCCCTGATCATCGTCCTGAACGCGCAAGAATTCACGGAGACTGGGCGTGCTAGACTGTAGCATTTACGGTCTCCAGTCTACGCAAAAGTTCCATTCGGAGACCTCACGCGCCTTGATGACTTGAAGAAATGCAGCCCGTTGAGCATCCGTAATGTCTGTTGCCGCGTTCACAAACTTGCGGGCATCCGCGTCGCTCTTCGATCCACAAAAGGTGTCCGAAACCAGCATCATAAGGACTTGTTGTACAGCATCCCAATTGGACTGTTCAAGCTCAATCCCCATATCGAGCCCCAGCTCTTGTACGTAGAATTGAGAGAGTTTGAGGTGCTCTTCCACATACATGGTCCAGAATCTGAAGTCTGCATTCCAAACTTCTTCACACCTTAGGTTACACGACAGATCCTGCAGGGTGTTAACGAAATCAATAAGCCTCTGGCGGTCCGCTTTCCTCAGATGTTGTCGGAGTGGCTCAGGTATACTAGTTGTCGGTGCAGCTTCCGATTCGCCGTACTCCGGCGAGTCCCACAGAATATAGTTGTAGAGGAAAACGCTATCCCATAGATGGCGATCTCCTGGCGGAAGACCGGAGTACCAGACGAGCTCATCATGCCACGTACTGTCTTCGCTTTCGGAGAGGAAGCCCTTGAAGTACCGCTGCAACGGAGGAGGTATCAGATGGAGTTTCCCTGCCACCAGAATGGGGATGTCTGTATCTGCAGCATGATAGATTGCATAAAGCTCGTCGTAGTCACCCTCTTCAAGCAGTTGCCACACGTCCTTGCCGTTAGAGCTTGAGTAGCCGTTAGAAAGGAAGACCAACTTGTTGTAAAATGGACGCCAAGCCTCCCAAGGATTAGATTGACTAGACGCGTCGTATTTCCTGAATTTAAGCATGAAGTGTGCAACATCTCGTTTGAATGTGAAGATGTTCATTTCGTCACAAGTTTCTGGAAAACCGTCCCAATGCTCCATAAAGCCATGCATGAGCGCATTCAGATTGCCGATGCGCCCGATACTGACGATATCCGGCGCAATGTAACCCGCGTAGCCCGGTTCGTTCCTAAGAGTCTCGACGCGGATATCTTCCAACATCCATAGCCTAGCTCTTTCAGTGAGTCCAAAAAGAAAGGCTAAGTCATTGATGCGGTCAATAACCCAGGGTTCACCGTTGCCCGTTCGACCTTGAGTACGCCAATCCTCGGGCTTGTCAGGCCCCTCGTTGTACATCCATCGAACTGGTTCCGTCTCGGTCCCATCAAGGTTCTTGGCTACGACTTTGAACTCGTACCATGTATCATATCGAAGTCCACTGAACGCCCTACACTTCGCCGTATCCCAGTCTGAATGGACCACTTCCGTCCCACCTACGACTGTGACCCGGTATGTAGTCTCAGGTGGATTCAAGTCGTCCACTATTGCCAGTGTGAATCCGTCCTCTTCAACGTTCATTGGCCCCGCCATCATGGGTGGGTGTGCTAGGGTCACAATTGACGCCTCGGCAGTTTCAAATGAGCCGTCTTCCAGTTCAATAGCCACTCTATACCCGTAGCGTGTGTTGGAACTAAGGCCTGTATCAACGTAGGAGGTCTGGCCGAGAGCCGGCGTGGCCGTAAGTTTGTCGTCCCTGTAGAGTTCCTGGCGTACCGGTGTATTCAAGCCGTATAACCAAGTCAAGTTAACTTCAGTGGGAGATCTGGGAACGACCTCGAGCACGAGTTGAGGTTTCGGAGTAGGCGTGGCCGTCGGCGTTGGAGTCCCCGTTGCCGTCGGCGCCAGAGTTGGTGTGGCCGTCGGCGCCAGGGCTGGTGTCGGCGTTGGAGTTGGTGTGAGCTCCGCCTCGCACGCTGCTAGTATTACAACGACGGTTGTCGTGATACCATGATGGGCGGGGCAGGAAGTCGGTGGGAGTGGCGAGGCAGTACTGTGGCAGACTTGGCAAGGTGGCCAACTGCCAGGCGGGGATGTTCCTGGCCTACGTCAGTCCCTTGGGCCGGGCCCTGGTGGACAAGGGGCTTTATCTGCCGGAGAGCTGGGTCTCGGACAAAGAACGGTGCGCGTCGGCTGGAGTGCCCGAGGAAAGGCGGAAGTATCGAGGCAAGACAGAGTTGGCGTTGGAAATGTTGGAACGGGCCCTGGAGCGGGGCCATATGAGGGCGGGATGGGTGGCCGCAGACGACGCCTTCGGGATGTCGCCGTCCTTCCGCGAGGGACTGGCGGCCCTGGGGATGCGCTATGTGCTGGACGTGCCGGCGGGCTTTACGGTGTGGCCGGTGGAACCGGTGTGGACCACTCCTGCCTATCTGGGACAGGGTGGTCCCCCCAAGCCCAGGCTCGTAGCCGGACAGCGGCGCACTATGGGGGAGCGTGGTGATGAATTGCCGAAGGAGGCTTGGCGGGAGATAACGGTGGCCGAGGGCAGCCAGGGTCCCCGCAGTTACCTGTTCAGCGCCCAGAGGGTGCGTCCGACCAGCAGGCGTAAGCCCGGCGAGATCCACTGGGCCATTTACCGCCGGAACCTGGACGGCAGCGAACCTCGCTACTACCTGTCCAATGCTCCTGAGGACACTCCCCTGGAGACCTTGGCCTGCGTGGGAGGCTCAAGGTGGCGTATTGAGACCGAGTTCGAGACGGAGAAGAGCGACGTGGGGCTGGACGAGTACGAGACCCGCACCTGGGCGGGCTGGCATCACCACGTGGCCCTGTGCCTGCTGGCCGGGGCCTTTCTGCTGAGCCTGCAGCAGGCTTGGGGGGGAAAAGATGCCCCATATAACCCGGCCCCAAGTGTACCGGGTGGTGCGGGAGATGCTGCCCCGGGAACGGTTCGGGCCCTTTGAACTGCTGCGGTGGCTGGAGGAGACTCAGGATAGTAACGAACGGGCCCGGCGCTCCCATGCCAAGCGCCGCGCCGCCGTTCCCCTGCCACGGGCCATCCCTCCATGAACCGTCGTTGTAATACTAGTACCTAGTCAACTTAATTATTGGAGGGATAGAGTCGGTGCAGTTTAGTGCGAGCATCCTGGATCGAGAAGCGCCAGTCGATGCTGGCACGATCCGTATTGCGTTCTTCTTGGAGTGCATGGACACGCCGCCTCAGGACAGTCTCATCAGGAACACGCCGCCTCAGACAGCCGCGGCTGAACACGCTGAGCTCGATTTCGGCCATGTTGAGCCAGCTTCCATGCTTGGGAGTGTAGTGGAACCGCAAACGTCTGGCGATGCGTCTGGCTTCGTCAGGCACAAAAGCCACATACAGGGACCCGAGTCTATGAGTGTTGAGGTTGTCGAGGACAACCCGGACGGTGTCGGCTTCTGGATAGGCTTCGTCAACAAGCCACTTCATCTGGTGTGCAAAGTCCTGTCGTGTCCGCCGTTCCGTGATGGCTACGTGTCGGTAACCCGCAAGGGGTTCGATGAACATGAACAGGTTGCGTGTTCCCTGTCGTCGATACTCGGTGTCGTATCTCTCGGGCTGGCCGGGTCGTGCCGCAGTGGGTTCGCGCACGTCCGCCAACAGTTGAGTAGAGGACTCGTCGAAGCACACCACGGGCTGTTTGGGATCATGCGGTTCGTGGTACACGTCCAGTACCTCCTCCATGGAAGCAACGAAGTCGGCGCTCACCTCCGGAATGCACCACTCTTTCTTCTGCCATGGCTCGAGTTCGTTTTTTTCAGACGTTTGCGAATGCCCTCGTGTGATATGGAGTCCACCAGACCCAGTTCCACAGCCTTGTCTGACAGCAGTCTCAACGTCCAGTGGTCGTGCCCGTCAGGTGCGCTGCTGCAAGCCAGGGCGATCAGGTGTGCCTCACCTTTCTCGTCCAGCTTGGGAGGTCTGCCAGGACGAGGCCGATCCACCACTGCGCCCTGTAGTCCTGCTTCGCAAAAGCGCCTTTTGATACGGTATACAGTACCTGGAGACACGTCCAGCGCCTCGGCTATCCGATGCACAGTCCAGCCGTCGTCAGCCTTCAGTAAGATCCGCGCCCTGGCAACCTCTCGTACGGAACTCGTGCCCCCTCGGACGAACTTCTGCAAAGACTCCCGCGCATCATCTGTCAGTTGGACCACATACTTCTCTCGACTCATTTCAGCACCCTCCATATGAAAGCGAGTTCATCAGAGTGTACCAGTTCTTATATTCATACAAAACTAGGTTGACTAGGTACTAGTACAGCCGCCAAGACAAGCATTACAACTGCCACCGCCGGATTGAGTCTTCGGCTCATCGATCCCCTTGTCTGCTGGTCAACGCTTCACGCAACCTTTCATGTCCAACGCCGCCTTCGAGGTTCCGTTTGATTGGGGGTTGTGGCAGGGGCCTTCCAAAAGGGAATCGCATACCCCACATCCAAATAAAACCCCCATCTCAGACTACACCCCCGCGAGGGCGAGGGTTATCTCGTGCGCCACGGTTGCGTCCGGCTCGGCCCCTTGGGCGGCACTCAGCGCCGACCGTGCCGCCGCGCCGCCGATGCGGCCCAGCGCCCACGCCGCGTGCGAACGCACCAGCGCGCCGTCGCAGGCCAGCGCGCTCGCCAGCGCGGACACTGCTGCGGGGTATGGCAGGTGGGAGTAGGGGCCGAGGTTCTCCCACTGTTCGTCCGTCAGACCGCTGGGGTATGACTTTCGGCTCATCAGTGGTCAACAGTGCAAGGGCAAGACTTTGCAAACACCCACTCAGCTATCATCTGTCGCCGACAAGGCGAATGTATGCCTCCTCCAGACTGGGGGGCGACGTGCTTATCGAGGTTACTCCCGTTCCCACTATGACCTCCAGCACCTGGTTCGCTACGGACCCGTCATCGAGTTCGACACGGTAAGTGCCGTCTGGCATTCCAGAGACTGAGGCGACCCCAGAAAGCCCTCGAAGTGTGTCGGGAAGTCGCTCAGGGCCCCCTGCGAAATCGATACGCTCGTACTGCGCGACCAGGGCGCTCAGTGTGCGAGGCGTCTCGACGGCCAGCACCCTGCCATGGTCGATGAGGGTCACTCTATCGCACACAGCCTCCGCTTCAGCCATGTCGTGCGTTGCCAGCAGAATCGTCCTACCCTCCGATCGCAGCTCCTTCACCAGTTGTTGGAACCCTCTCGATGCAATCGGGTCCATACCAGCAGTCGGCTCGTCCAAAAAGAGTACCGGAGCATCTGCCACCAGTCCGCGGGCAAGGTGCAGCCGTTGCTTCATTCCCCGGGAATAGGTCTCAACGAGGTAATCGGCGCGATCCGCGAGTCCAACCTGCTCCAGCAAGTCCGAAGAGCGTCGCCTGGCCGCCTGCCTTGGCACCTTGTACAACGCGGCCCAGTACTCCAGGTTCTGCCGACCGGTCAGCCTCCAATACAGCCCACGGTCGCCCCCCAGAACGATCCCGATGAGGGGTCGGACCCTGGAGGTCTCCCGCACAACATCGTGCCCAAGGATGGACGCGGTTCCGTTGGTGGGAAGGAGGACCGTTGAGAGCACCTTCACCAGTGTCGTCTTCCCGGCGCCATTGGGTCCGAGCAGACCGTGAATCTCCCCCTCCGTGATCTCGATGGACACACCGTCCAGGGCGACGACATCCGGATTGTTGTCCTGGCTCTTGTAGACCCGACGCAGGTCTCTGGTCTCGACTACAATCACGCTGCTGCACCAACTTTCAGATGACTTAGACGAATTCGATGGAACCGTCCCGCCTGCCGGCGTTGGCCAAGCGGTCCATAGCCAGAATCGCCAGAACGATCCAGCCTGTTGCCACCGCCGCTTCGAGTGCGGCGTGCTGGAGAATCGCGGCTATTGGTCCCTCGTCGAGCAACAGCCGGATTGCCTGGAGACCGTGGGTTATGGGCAGCAGGCGAACGATGAACTGCACCGCGTCCGGCCAGAAGGCAACCGGCACACTGACCCCACAAAAGGCCCTTGCGAATATCTGCATGAGTAGTTGAATGAAGTTGCTGACCTTAGGCAGCCGCGTCACGATCGTTCCCAGGAACAGTGCCAGGCAGTAGGTGCTGGTGGCCGTCAGCACCAACAGCGGCAAGAGAAACAGTGTGTCCGGCCATGGCAATCCGAGATCGAACATTACTCCCAGTATGAGGAAAGCCACTAGCGAAGTCGCAATGCCCGCCGCAAGCCAGATAGAGGTGCGGCCAACCGTCGCCGGAACCAGGCTTGAAGGCGCTATAACCAGAAGAGGATAGCTACCGATGTTCCGATCCCACCTGGAAGACGGGACAGTCCAACCTACCGCGACCGCACCGACGGCGACGGCGTTTCCGATCAGAAGGAATCGTTCGTGATCGGCTGAACCGAAAAGTCTCGCGAGAAGGGCGAAAAAGAGGGCCTGGGAGATCATCTGGAGCATCCAGCCGCCAAACCAGGTCTTCCAGTTCCAGTAGTTGGTGAATTCCGTATACCCGACCAAGAGGCCGAAACGGTACAGCCTTACAGCGTTCACAGGAGCCCCAGCGTACCTTCTCTTCTCAGCTTGTCCAGCATCCGGCGAATCAAAAATATCCCAATCACGGCTCCACCCACACCCAGCGCGGTGATGGCGCCGAGCGAACCCAGTACACCCGCCGGCGCCGCTTCCTGCATCGAGTCTCGCAGCAGGTTGGCTGACCAGTAGAGATACACGACGCGGCTCACGGGCTGGACCCACTCAGGATACGCTGTGATGGGCACCAGAATCCCCCCAAGCAGAAACATTGGATAGAGGATCGAGTTCTGGTAGGTTCGTGCGTTCCTGGCGATGCTGAAGAGTGCTGCCGTGATCAAAGTCGTGCCCGCTGCCGCAAGCGTGGTGGCCATCAAAGTGACTCCGAATATCAGTGGATGTTGGACCGTTACCGTCACTCCGAATACGAGCCGAATGATCAGCCAGCTCACGACGATCCCCAACAGTGAGAGCACTGTCATTACGGTGATTCTCGAAAGAATGATCAGCCAGAGAGGGGAGGGCGTGGCAACCACGAGTTCAAGGGTTTGGCCGTATCGTTCCCGGGCCAACAATTCACTCGCCATGAAGAACCCCATCTGTCCCACGCTCATAAGCATCGGAGCGACGAGCGAGTAGGCGGCCAGGTCTTGTCGTCCCACATAGTTGAACACCGCCATGAAAATAAGTGCGTGTATTGGCATGACGACAATTGCTCGCAGCTCTTCGATGCTCCGTCGGGTCATGCTGAACTGGGCGCGTACCGAGCCGGTGACCGGTCGAGTAAACGCTGCGACATCCGAAGCGATTGTGCCCACGGACAATCTCTGTTCTTTCGGCAGCTTCAAGATGATCGACCCTCTTTGTGTGAGGCTTGCTATGAGGTGAGTCCGACAGGGCAGGTTTGAAACCTGCCCCTACGACTGTAGATTGGTGGTGCGGGACGCCGCGTCCGATAGGGCGAGGGCTATCTCGTGCGCCACGTCCGCGTCCGGCTCGGCCGCTTGGGCGGCGCTCAGCGCCGACCGGGCCGCAGCGCCGCCGATCCGGCCCAGCGCCCATGCCGCGTGCGAACGCACAAGCGCGTCGTCGCCGGCCAGCGCCATCGCCAACACTGGAACGGCCGCCGCGTCGCCCAGGTTGCCGAGCGCCACACAGGCGTTGCGCTTCAGGCCCGATAGCTTGGCGCGCTTCATGGGGCTGCCCCGAAAGCGCTCGCGGAATCCCTGCTCGTCCAACTCCAGCAGCGGGATAAGCTCGGGGGCGGCGAAGTCGCCGCGCTGCCGGAAGGCGGCCTCGCCGCCGGGCCGCGCCTTGCGGTTGACGGGGCAGACGTCCTGGCAGATGTCGCAGCCGAACACCCAGGCGCCCACCAGCGGCCGCAGCTCGCGGGGGATTGGGCCGCGCAGCTCGATGGTGAGGAAGGAGATGCACCGCCGGTTGTCTATGACGTAGGGCGCGACGATGGCTCCCGTGGGGCAGTCGTCGATGCAGCGGACGCAATTGCCGCACGTCTTGGCGAGCGGGGCGTCCGGGGCGAGCTCGAGGTCGGTCACCACCTGGCCGAGGAACACCCACGAGCCGTGCGTGGGCGTGAGTATGTTAGTGTTCTTGCCGAACCAGCCCAGGCCCGAGCGCGCGGCGGCGGCCCTGTCGTTCATGGGGCCGTCGTCGACGAACACGCGGGTCCGCACTTCCCTGCCCGCCAGCGGCGTCAGGGCGTCGGCGAAGCGGCGCAGGCGCGGCTTCAGCAGCTCGTGATAGTCGTCGCCCCAAGCGTAGCGCGCCACCTTGCCGCGCAGCGCGCTGTCTTCTTCCGGCTCGCCCGTGTTGTAGCTGACCGCGAGCGACACCACCGACTTCGCGCCTTCAAGCAGGCTCTCGGGGCGGTTGGCCTTGCGGACGCGGTCCTCAGTGTACCAGGGCAGGCCGTCCATCAGGCCCTGCCGCACGCGCTCCACGGCTGCGCGCTCGTCGCGCAGGAACGGCTCGGCGGTTGTCACGCGCACGAGGTCGAAGCCCAGGTCGAGCGCGCACTGCTTGACGCGCGCCTTCAGGTCGGACACGGCGAGTGACCTAGCCGCGGCTGGACGCGATGAACGACTTGATGACGGCGTTGAACTGCTCCGGGTGCTCGCGGAACGGGTAGTGGCCGGAGCGGTTGAAGATGTGCATCTGCGAGTTCTTGACGTTGGGCAGCACCAGGTTCAGGCAGTTGACGCCGATGGGGTCCCACACCGCCGAGGGGTCTTCCAGCCCCCACACGACGAGCGTGGGGCAGTTCAGCTCGCCCGCGCGGATTCGCGCGTGGGTGTCCTGCTGCATGGCGACCAGGTTGGAGTCGAACTGGCCCTGGAGCTCGGAGTTCTTGGCGGTGGACCGCTGGACGGAATCCAAGGCGTCCATCCGAATCTTGCCCTCGGTCCACTCATCGGTGATGTGCTCGGTGCCGAACGAGTTCTGGGCGGTGAGATACTTCGAAAGCTCCTTCGGGTCGTCGAAGTGGGGCGCGGCGTCGGCGACGTCCTGGTAGAAGGTGATGGGCTGCATGAGGGTGGCGCTGTCCACGATGACGATGGTGCGCACCAGCTCGGGGCGCTCGATGGCGACGCGGGCGGCGAGGTAGCCGCCGCGGGAGTGGCCGACGATGTGGGCGGGCGCGACGTCGAGCGTGGTGAGGAAGTCCATCGAGTGCTGGACGGCGGAGGCTATCACGTAGTCCTCGTCCGCCTCCGGGGGGTCGCTGTAGCCCTGGCCGGTCTTGTCGATGGAGAAGACGTGGAACGACTCGGCGAGGGCGTCGAAGTTCAGGAACCAGTCCTCGGCGCTGGTGCCGCCGCCGAACTGCCCGCCGTGGACGAGCAGCATGGTCTCGCCCTCCCCCGCTTCGAAGTAGCGGGTGTTGATGCCGTTAACGTCGACGAACTTGGCGTCTTTGTAGCTGACCATGGTGGTGTTGCCTCCTGTATGCATGTCCAGTTCGCGGGGAACCGAGGGCGGGCCGTAGATCCCGAGCGCCGCGTCTCCGCCGCATCGTGGTGGTTATCCTACCGCAAATGCCGCTTTCGCGCAGCCGAGCGGCGCCGAGACGGGAGCGGGTGGAGCGAAAAGTGCCCTATTCTGCACCATTCCGCACAACGGCATAGCTGGGAAGCTTGCATGGTCGCGACGCCTGGGGCCGTTTCCGGACACAAATTCAGGCATGAAGGCACCGAAACTGAGCGGAAAAGTGGCAGGTCGGCGGGAGGGTATTCACCCTCACCCCTTCCACCCCTTCGACAAGCTCAGGGCAAGCTCCATCCTCTCCCATCAAGGGAGAGGGGGCTAGCCAGCTAGCGGGGTCGGTCCCTCGTCGAGAAGAGAGTAGTACGGGTGTGCGTGAGAGTCAAGAGGGTTCGGAAGAGACGACGGGGCTACCCGCATACTGCTCCACAGTCGTTGGCGCTGACACGAAACGGGTACGGCTTTGCGCGTCTATGTGCCAATTCAGGGGGACTTGCATGTCACAGGCGGCACTCGATTGCGCGGTTTTGGGGCAGAATTTCAGCCTTCAGATGCGAGGGCACGCTTGATTTGGGGTCGAGAAGTCAGTGTGCGATAGTCTTGGAGACACGGCAGAGGTTGTTCATGGCGCGTAGATGGCTCGGACTTGCGGCGGTGGCGACGCTGGTGCTGATGGCAACGGCGTATCTGGATACCCCGCTCATGTTAGCGCCGGTCTTAAACTGACCGAGTAGCGTGTCGCCGTTCAGGGAAAATGTCCGCCTCACTGTTCAGCGATATGTCCGTTCCGGCTATGACTCATAGTATCATAAGGAGGGTCGGCGTCGACCAGGTCGACTTGTCCGAAGTGATAGGCTACAAACAGGCGATGATGGGGGCGACATGCTGACCGATGGAGACGCATCATGACCGATCCGCTTGAAGAAGCCAGGAGGGAAGGAATGAACATAGGCATTAACAGCACTGTTAATGAGATAGCTGCCGGCGGTATTGGCACAGCGACGCATTCGGCCACGACCTGATTCCTCACCGGCACAGGTTCGTGGTATGGGGCGACGTGCGCTGGGTCGGCAAGCGCTTCGACGACAACGGGGAGTAAGAGAAACACATGAAAGTCATATGGATTGCCGTCGCTTGTTGCTCAATCCTGAGCGTTTTAGTCTTTTTCGTCTTGATAGACTCGGCTGCATCCGCAATCCAGGAAGCCACTGCGGCGGCAATTGCGGTAGCGATAACCGTAATACCCTACTGCTTCGCTCGAGCGATTTCGGAGTACCGGGCGGAACGCCGCAGAGAGGGGGCTGATTGAACCCAACTACGGACGGCCAACGCAAAAGGATGAAATGGTGGGTCTGGGTCCTCATCGGTGTCGGCGGCTTGGTGGTGCTTGGCATAATCGGCAGCGCATTGGGCGATTCCGAAGACGGCTCCACGTCGGTGCCCACGCGCGCGCCCGTGGCCGCGGCCTCGCCGACCTCACCCCCCGCGGCGGTCGCGGCCACTCCAACAGCGATACCCACGACAACGGCGGTGGTCGCCGCCACGCCACAGCCGACCCCGGCGTCCGAACCCAAGTCCAGCCTTGACGCGGGCACGTACCGCGTCGGCACTGACATAGCCCCCGGCATCTACGCGGGCCGCGCCGGGGCGGGCTTGTTCGGCTCCTGCTACTGGGAGCGGCTGAGTGGCGTGTCCGGCACCTTTGAGGAGATCATCGCAAACGACAACGCAAACGGTCAGTTCTACATCGAAGCAAAGCCTGACGACAAGTACCTCAAGACCGACTGCGAAATCACTCCGCTCGAAGACTGGCCTGCTCCGGCGCAGCCCTTGACGGACATTGGGCCAGGCACATACCTGGTCGGTCGCGACATCACCCCGGCACCTATCGCGGCGAGGCTGGGACTGACGTGATGAGCTCCTGCTATTGGGCACGTCTCGCCGGACTCTCAGGCGACTTCGACGATCTCATTGCCAACGACAATGCAACGGGCCAGTTCTTCGTGGAAGTTACCCCATCCGACTACGCCCTCAACACCGGCTGCGACCTGACGTGGCTCCCATGAACGGTCGCATCCGACAACGCAAGGCCTGTCCAAAATGGACAGGGGTCAGGAGACGGCCATGACTGCCGAGCAGGGTATGATGTACTGGCTAAGACGCTCTTCGAGCCGCTCCAGGGGCATCGTCCACAGAGCGACTGCTCAAACCGCTGGATGGACGAAACCGCTAAGCCCAAACCCGGGTGGGAGACTTGGGGGCGAAGGGAGAACTGGTGGGGACCCTACGCCACCAAGGGGGCGGCCATTGACGCCGGCCTCTCCGCGGGCGCCCAAGTCCGCGAGTGTCAGGCGTGCGGGGCGCAGTAGGTCAACTGCGCAGGCTAGAGGATGGCCAAGAACTGAAAGGAGAACGAAACGATGTTAAGGGGCCAGGGCTTTGGCTCAAGCATTCCAATGGACTACGATCGGGAAGTACTTTGGGGCTTCTTGCAGGTCTTACCCGACGCAATAGCTCGGATCAACAGCACCCCAAGCGATAAGCGGAACGCTTCGACTTTCCTAGACGATCTTACTGCATTGGCGAGCGAGTTTGACATAGAGCATGAGATCTCCAAGGCTGGGTTTGACGACTACTTCGCTTTCAGTCCAGATCAACTTAGGCAAATGCACTTCCTTCTGATGTATGTCAAGGGTGCTGTCGAGCGTTCCCTTAACCCATGAACGGCTCTATCCGACAACGCAGCGCCGGCATCTGGGAGCTGATCGTTGACCTCGGCGGCGACGCCGGCGTAAGTACGTCACCGTGCGCGGCACCAAGGCCCTAATACCCGGAGGTGAAAGTCGGCAAATGCCGACAACTCTGCACACCCTGCCACAGCCCGATTGAGGCCCACCCAGCTACGAGAACAACGTGTATCGCCCTCGACACGCCAGAGTTTCCGAATCTCATCATCCGCTCCAGCCCCGCCTTTCACCCCCATCCTAACCTTCCCCCTGCGAGGGGGAAGGGACTCTGAAAGAATCCTCTATACCACCATCAGCTCCGAGGTGGGCATGAAGGTGGTTACCCACTCGGGGCCGTCTTCGCGTATCACCACCACGTCCTCTATGTGGTAGCCCTCGCGGCCGGGCCAGCGCACCCGCGTTTCCACGCTGAAGACCATGTTGGGCCGTAACACGGTATGCTCGTCGGCCGACAGCATGGGGGCCTCGTGGATGTACAGCCCGACGCCGTGGCCGGCGAAGGCCAGGCCCTTGAAGGGGATGTTCACGCGCTCGTATCCCCTGGCGGCGACGTCGAAGACGTGCGCCGCCGTCGCGCCGGGCCGCATCGACTCGATCGTCTCCTGGTGCACCTCGGCCAGCCGGCTGTAGATCGACCGCTGCTCGGGTGTCGCCCTGCCCAACACCGCCGTGCGGCCGATGTCGGAGTAGTAGCCCGAAAAGTAGCCGCCGCAGTCCGTCTTGAGCAGGTCGCCCTCGCGCGCAACGAAGTCGGTGGGATCAGGGTGGGCGTGGCCGGTGTTCGGCCCGACGGTGAGGTAGAGGAACGCGGGGAGGTCGGCGCCCGCCTGCATGATGTTCGCGCCGAGCCGGTTGACCAGGTTGCGCTCGGTGTCGCCGGGCTGGGCGGTGGAGTAGGTGGACATGAGGGCGCGCTCGGTGGCGACGGCGGCGCGCGTGAGCAGCTCGACCTCGGCGGGCGTCTTCACCATGCGGGTGCGCTCGAAGAGCTGCTCGCAGGGCTCGAGCTGGGCCTCGGGCATGGCGCGGAGCAGCTCGCGGTGGAAGTCGGCGGACAGGTAGCTCGGCTCGATGCCGATGCGGCCCGCGCCAAGTCCCCGCTCGCGCAGCACGTCGGCCAGCACGTCTATCGGAGACTCGCGGTGCTGCACGTAGCCGCGCACGTCCTCTATCCAGGACTTCTCGCGCACGTAGCCCTCTTCGTTGGTGGCCACGATGAACGTGGGATCGCCGTCGCGCGGCCACACCACCAGCGCCAGCCTGTCGCGTATGGTGCGCTGGGTCCACAGCAGGACGCCGGAGGTGTACGGCACGTTTTCCGGCGACATGGCGACGATGGCGTCGAAGTCGCTCGCGGCCACTTCTCGGCTGAGCTCTTCCAGTTTGCCCAGGATTTCGGTCATGGTGTGTTCTCCCTGGTGGGTGTTTGGAGCCCTAACGGGCGGGTTTGAAACCCGCCCCTACGCGAGGTGCATCCGACGCCCAATTTTTCGATTCGCTCGCTAGAAGCGGCGGGAGGAAACGCGGAACGACTGCGCGACGGTGGCCTTGAGGATGTTTACCACGTCGAGGGAAACGCTTTCGGGCGTGCCGTCGCAGGTGGGGGTGGTCATCACCGTGGCGCCGTCGGCGCAGCCCATGTTGGCAAGGTGGTGAAGCACCCTGCGCTCGGCCGCGGCGTCGTGCATCATGTCCTGGTTGTCGTTGACCATCGCCAGGGCGGCCTCCAGGCCGGAAATGCCCCAGTTGGACGTGGCGGCGACGATGAGGGCGTCGGTTTCGACCACGCTCACTATGCCGTCCTCACAGGGGCAGCGGCAGGTCTCGCCCCAGTTCACGATGCCGCGCGTCTCCTCGAAAATCGAGCCGAAGCCTATCTCGTTGCCGCCATCGCCCACCGACACGGTGAGTATGCCCCGCTCGCGGGCCACGTCCACGATGTGGTCCACCTTGCACCTGTCCTGCGGCTCGCGCTCGGTGCCGCCCGCGCTGTGGTAGCGGCCCTTGCGGTTTCGCCCCAGGCGCTCGGAGGTGACCACCAGAGAGAAGTCGTGCCTGTCCATCAGCTCCTCGGCGGCTCTCCGGCTTCCCTCGTGGTCGGTGATGGGAAACTCCACCACGACCGCGGTGTGGTCGCGCTCGATGGCCTGCTCGTAGGGCATGGGCAGCAGGCCTACTGCACGGCAGGCCTCCTCCATGAGGTTGACGAGCGGCGGTTCGTTGGCGAAGAAGGGTTTCGCGCCCAGTCCGAGGTCGAGCGACAGGGCGAGCGTCGCGCCGCCCGGCGGGCCGTCCATCTCGCCGACGGGAAAGTGCAGCGGGTGGTAGCTGCCGGTGAGGATGAGCACGTTGTCGTCGCGCTTCACGCGCTCGGATATCAGCTCGGCGGCCAGCAGGCACAGGGGACGCCCGAACCTGGCGCGCGCAGCGTCGTACATCTCCACGGCCTTCATCGGCTGGAACATGTTGCCGCGGGACTTGCCAACCGGCGTTGTCACCAGGCGGTCTATCACCTCTCCGTACTGCTCGAGGTCGGCCTGCGGGATTGTTGGCATGGAAAGCTCCTTAGTGGTCAGTTATCAGTAGTCAGTTGTCAGTGGCCGATTGCCGATATCCACCAGCTACTGAAAACTGACTACTAACTACTGAATACTGCCGGACGCCTCCGGCCCCAGTCGTTGGCTTGCTCGTAGGCGTGGGCGGCCTGGAAGATAGTCTCGTCCTGGTGCATCCGGCCGCTGAATTGCAGGCCCAGGGGCAGGCCATCGCTGGAGAAGCCGCAGGGCACCGAGACGGCGGGAAGGCCGGACATGTTGAAGGTGGTGCTGTTGTTGCGCACGGCGAACACGCCGCGCACGACCTCGCCGACCGTGGTTATCCTGGTTTGCGTGGCCTCTATCGGCGGAGCCGGACCCGACGTCGTGGGCGACACGAGAACGTCCACACTCTCCATCAGCTTGAACATCTCGCGGCGCAGCAGCGCGCGCGCCCGCTGGGCCTTGCTGACCATCGACGCCGGCACCAGGTTGGCCAGCAGCAGCCGAACGCGCGTGGCGTAATCGTAGTCGCCGGGGCTGTCGTACAGCCGCTGTTCGTGCAGCCTGGGGTTGTCGACGTCGCAGAGGGACATGTAGATCGCGCCGGCGTACTCGACGATGGGGGCCGACACCTCTTCCACGATGGCGCCCATTCCCGCGAGCTGCTCCGCGGCCGCCTCCACGGCCTGCCGCGTCTCCAGGTGCACGCCCTCGGCTTGCGTCAGCTCGCGCAGCACGCCAACGCGAAGGCCCTCGACGCCCTGCCCGAGCCTGGACGTGTAGTCCGGCACCGGCCGGCGCGAGGTGAGCCTGTCGTTCTCGTCCCGCCCGGCTATGGCGCCGAGCATCCAGGCGCAGTCTCGCACCGTGTGGGTCATCGGGCCGGCGGTGTCCAGCGACCACGAGAGCGGCACAATGCCGTGGCGCGACACCGTGCCGCTGCTGGGCTTAACGCCCACCACGCCGCAGAACGACGCGGGGTTGCGTATGGAGCCGGCGGTGTTTCGCCTATGGACGCGGTGGACAGCCCGGCGGCGACGGCGATGCCGGAGCCGCTGCTGGAGCCGCCGGGGCTGCGCTCGAGGTCCCACGGGTTGCGGGGCAGGCCGTAGGTGTGGGCCAGCGTGCCGCCCATGGCGAACTCGTTGAGGTTCAGCTTGCCGAGAAGCACGGCGCCCGCGGCGCTCAGCTTCTTCACGATGGTGGCGTCCTCGTCCGGGACGAAGTCCGCGAGGATGCTCGAGCCGGCCGTGGTCCGAACGCCCCTGGTGTACACCTGGTCCTTCAGCGCGATGGGGATGCCGTGCATCGGGCCGCGGTACTCGCCGCGGGCGATGGCGTCGTCGGCCTCTTCCGCCGAGCGCAGCGCCTGCTCGCCCGTCACGGTTATGTACGCGCCGAGCCGCTGATTATGCCGGTCGATGCGCTCCAGGAAGGTGCGGGTCAACTCCAGAGACGACACCTGCCGCGACCGGATGAGTGGGGTGAGCCGCTCTATGCTGGCGAACGCCAGGTCTTCAGCGTTCATGCTAAACGTCCTCGGGCCGCGAGACCCACGTCACGGGGTCCACACCCTGCCACTCGAGATTGTCGATCTTGTCCATCGTCCAGAGCAGCCCATTGAACCGCGCGGCCACCTCGTCCAGCTCTTCCGGACCGACGGGCACGCCCAGGATGTTGGCCAGCGTCTGTATCTGTTCCTTGGTGAGTTCTCTCATGGTACCCCCTGGTTGCGCCCTGACGGGGCGAGAACGATGAACCTGGTTGTGTTGTCGGGCCGGTCCTGGATGCGGCAGGCGATTATCTCGGCCCTTCCCTCGGCTGCCCTCCGCGAGCAGATGGCCGCGGCCGGCACCTCGCAGCGCTTCATGTCGTCCAGGGCCGCCGCGGTGCTGGAAGAGGCCACCCGCTCGGCCTGCGGCAGGCGGCGCTCCAGGTAGCCCCGGCACTCGACCAGCGCCTGCGGATGGGAGTACACGACCGTCACTTCCGAGGCACTGACGCCCTTCCGGGACACCAGGCAGTGGTCGGTCGGCAGGTCGATCTCGCCGCGCACAACGGCTCCGGTCAGGCGAACCAGCAGCTCCGCCGTTGCGGCCACCGGTCCGCCCAACGTGCTCTCGAACGGCACCACGCCCTGGTCGGCAAGCCCGGAGGACACCGCCTCGAACACCTCCGCGATGCTGGCGAGCGGCAGCATCGCGGCACCTGCGTCGTGCCGCATGGCCGCCTCTTCGCTGAACGTGCCAGGCGGGCCCAGGTACGCGGTGCGCCTCGTCACAGGCGTCTCCCCTCAAGCCGCTGCCCCTTCTCGATCACCTCCTCCACCGTGGCGTCGGTCCCGACGCCGGACATGGCGTCGCCACCCAAGAACAAGTCCAAGACGCTGGCGTGGCGACCCTCAGTGTCCAGCGAATGCATTGACGTCGCCGGGGGCGGCGAAGGGTCTAGTGGTTCGTAGATGAGCCGTTCTAAAGTGAAGCCATAGTCTGCGACATTATAACGATAACTGACATTCAGATATGTGGGGTAGCCCAAGGTGGGATGATAGTTTACGTGCAGATAGTAAGCGGGCTGAACATACCCGCCGAGCCCCAGAGCACGCTCGATCTGGTCGAACCGATCACTGATTGTGTGGTAGGTGTACTCGTCAACGTACTCTCTCTCGGACAACGCCCTTCCCGATTCCAACTCGACAATTGACTCGATGGCCCCGCTTCTGACAATGATCTTGAGGGTACTGTTGCTTTCTGGGCATAGGCACATCACAAGGGACTCCAGATCATAGTCTGCCGACCCTCCGACCTCCCAGCGCGCCTTGGCGATAGCAAGCGTCTTCCTGGATAACTCAACGTCATAGGTGGGTGTCGGAGTGGAGGTTGCAGTAGGCTCATTTGCGGTCAGGGACGGGGTCAAGCTATCACTGTATTCCACATTCTGTGAACCATCGCCGTCGCCACAGCCGGGTACAGCCAGTACTAGGAGCAGTGCAAGCACTCCTATGGCTTTTGCCCACCGTGATTTAATTCCTAGAGTGCTCACGGATTTTCCTCGTCTTCAGGATTCGCCGCTACTAGATTTCCGTCGTCTTCTTCATGAACCAGAGTGCGCGAGTTCGTCCCGTCTCGGTTGATGACGCTGAGGAAGGTGCCGGAGGATGGGTTATAGATGGCAATTCTCGATCCGTCTGGCGACCATGCCGCCGTCGTAAACCGCTGAATCCGGCCGGCCAACTGCCGCAGGTTGCCGCTGTCTAGGTGTGCGCTGTATACCCCATCACCTACGATAAGCAACTCCGACCCGTCAGGCGACCAAGACACCTGCGAGACTGCTTTGGGGCCAGTGTCGCTGTTGCCCTGCCAAACTGGACCCAGGTCACTACCGTCGAACCGCACTGTGTAAATGGCAAGCTCCTCGCCATTGAACCCTGCGAATGCGAGCCTCTCGCCGTCCGGAGACCATGTCGGTGCTGCCGTCAAACTCCCATAGGCAAATCTCAGGGGCCCCATTTCCCCCACCTTCGTCAGTTCCGAGCCGTCAGGCCGAACCGTGTAGACGTTGCGCTGCTCCCGCGCATGCCCCCTCCCCTCGTTCACCACTAAAGCCAACCGCTGCCCGTCAGGAGACCAATCTGGTGGGACAAGTGCGACATGCATGTCTCTTATTGCAGTAACTGACTGAACATCCGACCCATCCGGCGCCATCGTATACAGTCGCCCATTGTAAGGCCCCGATGCTCGCATAAAGGCGATACGGTCGCCGGCGGGCGACCAAACTGGGTAATGTTCGTCATCGAGTCTGGTGTGCGTGACACGCTGCTGGTTTCCTCCATCCAGTTCTGCCAACGCAATATCGTAACTGTGCTTAGTACGCTCGTACCACTCCGGCCCATCCTGTGTTATCACAGCTTGGGCCTGGCCAGAATCATCGTATTCAGTGGGGAATTGGCAGGAGGTGTAGGCTAACCGGGCTCCGTCCGGCGATAAATCAGCATAAAATCCATACAGAAAATCGGCAAACGAAAATTCGGTGTTGTAGACAGCCTTGGCATCCAATACCATCCGCAATTCGGTGCCTTGTTCATCCACTATCCAGACGGCGCCACCATGGTAGAAGTCTACGCCATGGCTGAAGACCAAATGAGAGCCGTCGTGGGTCCAGAGAAGGATATTCGGTTGATGTTCCCTCAAATAGGCCCTGAATGGACCGCATGAAAAATGTGCTTCCTTGATCAGGGGTCCTTGTTGGGTGACTGCCTCTCCAATAGCTGATGGTGTTGAGGAGGGCGCTGCGATCCCATTGCTCTGACACCCGAACCCTAACACAGCCACAAGTATCACAAGTGTCAAGAGGCACCACTGACTACGTAGTTCCATTCCCAAATAATGCCCCCTTAATCGGCAGACTGGTACAGAGCATAAATTGCCAGGATATCGAACGGGTGCGGCGAACAATCAGGTTCGACCGGAGGGGGATATGAGCTCAAGAGCAGGAACTGTCTGCCCAAGATTAGGATTTCAACTGTGTTCGTTGGTGGGGTTGGGAATGACGCGCAAGCGTATTCGCACCACGCATGACCAATCTGTTTCGATACCTCCCGGAAGGGGCCAGACCCATGAACCTGGTTGTGTTGTCGGGCCGGTCCTGGATTCGGCAGGCGACTTGCGCCCGCTTCCTGTGCTTCTACACCGGCCTGCCGCCCAGGCCGCGCAGGCGCGGGTCCAGCGTGTCGCGCAGGGCGTCGCCCAGCAGGTTTATGCCCAGCACGGTGAGGCTGAGCGCGAGGCCGGGGAAGAAGAGCATCCAGGGCGCTGAGCGGACGTACTGCTTCGCCTCGCCTCCAAGCATACCGCCCCAGGAGGGTATGTTGAAGGGTATCCCCACGCCCAGGAAGCTGAGCGTCGCCTCAGAGACGATCGCCAGGCCCAGCAGCACCGACGCCATGACGATTATGGGCGCGAAGCTGTTGGGCAGGATGTGCAGCATGGTAATGCGCAGGTCGCCCGCTCCTATGGCGCGCGCCGCCTCAACGAACATGCTCTCCCTGAGCCCGAGCACGGTCGAGCGCACGACGCGGGCGTCGACGGGAATGCTGACTATGGAGAGCGAGACGATCACGTTCGCCACCGAGGGGCCGAGCACAGCCATGAAGGAAAGCGCCAGGAACAGCGCCGGAATCGCCAGGATGATGTCCATCATGCGCTGCAGGGTGTTGTCCACCCAACCGCCCAGGTAGCCGCTGACCAGCCCTATGACGGTTCCGATCGCCACGCTGATTATCACCACCGAGAAGCCGACCAGCATGGAAATCTGCGTGCCGATTACCAGGCGGCTGTATATGTCCCTTGCCAGGTTGTCGGTGCCGAACCAGTAATCTAGCTGCGGCGCTACCTGCCGGGCGCCCGAAAAGCTCTCGTAGGGGTCGTGCATGGTGAGCAGCGGCGCGAACACCGCGACGAACGTCATCAGGGCGAGCAGCAGCGCACCCGCCACGCCCAGCGGCTTGCGCGAGGCGAACCGCAGGCTCACGGAGGCAACGCTCGCCAGTCCGGAGCGTGCGGTCGTGGCGCCGGTCTGCGTGTCGCGGTTGGTTTCGCCTGCCGCGTTCTGAGTCTCGTTGGCCATTGGCGTCTACCTGACCCGTATCCTCGGGTCCAAAAACCCGTAGCTGAGGTCCACCAGGAGGTTTATAGTCACAAACGCGAAAGCGATTATGAGGATGATGATCTCGACGATGGGATAGTCCCTGCGCTGGATCGACTCTATCAGAAAGCGGCCCATTCCGGGCAGGCTGAAGACCGTTTCGATAACCACGGCGCCGCCCATCAGGGCGCCCGCCTGCAGGCCGAACAGCGTGACCACCGGCAGCACGGCGTTGCGCAGCCCGTGGCGGTAGACCACCAGCGACTCCACAAGGCCCTTCGCCCGCGCAGTGCGCATGTAGTCCTGGCGTAGCACCTCCAACATCTGGGCGCGGGTCATGCGCGTTATCGCGGCGTTGTTGAAGTAGGCGATGACAAGCACCGGCCACGCCAGCGTTTTCAGGTTGGTCAACGGGTCGTCCCAGACGTAGACGGTGCCGAGAGGAGGGAACCAGTGAAACACCTTCACGAGGAACAGCAGCACCAACAGCCCCATTACGAATGTGGGCACGGCGAGGCCGGTGACCGAGAACACCATTATGGAGCGGTCTACCATCGTGTCCTGGCGCACCGCGGCGACCACGCCTATGAAAATCGCCGACACCGTGGCTATCGCCATGCTCAGGAAGGCAAGCTCGATAGTGAGCACCATCTTGGGCTTGAGTTCGTCCACTATCGGGGAGTTGAGGTATAGCGACGTGCCCCAATCGAGGGTTACGAATCGGCCCAGCCAGCTCAGGTACTGCGCATACATCGGTCGGTCCAGGCCCATGCGGGCGCGCAACGATTCGTACTCTTCCTGGGAGAAGGGGATGTCGCCGGAGCTGCCCGCCAGTATCAGAAGCGCGGGGTCGCCCGGCACGAGCCGCACGAGCACGAAGACGAGCAGCGACGCCCCTATCAGCGTGGGGATGAAGAGCATCAGCCGCCTGGCGAGGTATTGGCCCAAACGCCTACCTCCATACCAAAGCTGGGGTGGCGGCCCGCGGCCGGGGACCACCACCGTGACTTAGGCAGAGGGCCGCGCCGTGCGCTTCCGCGCCACGACCGCGGCCCACTACCGAGATAGCTAATATATTGCCGCGCGCCCGCCGGGCCGCCTATCGGGGCGACCCGGCAACCACCATGAATACCTCTACTGCTTGAGCCACACGGACGCGAAGTTCGAGTGGTGCATGATGGTGTTCCAGGGAATGAATCCCTGTAGCTTGGACGAGTACACAAGCTGGATGTCGGGGCGTATGGCCCAGCTCGTGTTGAGGTCCTTGAGCTGGATGTCGACCATCTGCCGCAGCAGCGCCGCGCGCCTGGCGCGGTCGAGCTCGCCGCGCTCCTGCTCCCATAGCGCCGTGTACTCCGCCTTCAGGTCCTCGTCTTGCCAGTGGACGTTGGGGGACAGGTACACCTGGTCGATGAACGAGTCGGGGTCGGCGTAGCCGGTGTTGGTCTCCCATACGGTGGCGACGAAGTCCTGGTTGACGAAGGCCGTGATTCCGGCGCCCGGATCGAGCGCGCGTACCTCGGCGTTGACGTTGATGTCGCGAAGCTGGGAGGAGATGACCTCCGCCAGCTGCGGCGCCGGGAACACGCCGCTCTGAACCATGATGGCGACGTCGGCGCCGTCGCCGCCCGTCGCCTCTTCGACCAGCTGCTTGGCCCTGGCCAGGTCTTCGGACTTGTCGGCGCGAATGCCCGGGTACTTCAGCCAGTCCTCCATCGACAGCATCCAGGTGTCTGCCCAGTAGGGATGGCTGGGCTGGCCGGTGCCCTGCCCGACAATCTCAATGAGCTGCTGGCGGTCGATGGCCAGGTGCATGGCCTCGCGGATCTTGACGTCGTTGGTGGTGTCCGCGTTGACGTTCATGAACCAGAACAGCGCTCCGGGCGGCACGTAGCCGTGGACGTTGATGTCATCGGGCCGGGCGTTCTGGAGGTCGGTCGCCTCCTGCTTGCTGATGGCGGGGAAGCCGGAGTGGATCTCGATGCGGCCGGACTCCAGGGCGGACAGCCGCGTCGCGTTGTCCGGAATCACGTAGATCTCGATGCCGTCCATCAGAGGCAGCCCCTCGACGTAGTAGCTGTCGTTGGCCTCGAGCTTGGTAACGTCGTTGCGTTGCCACTCCTTGACCTTGAATGCGTCGTTGCCGATCCAGTCGTTCTGCGTCAGGTCGGTGAGCTCGGCGGCGGTGTCGATCATGTCGGTCACGTGCTTGGGCAGGATGTGGAAGAACGGCTGCGTCCAGCAGGCGAAGTAGTTGACCGCCGGCTTCTCGAGGAAGACCTTGACGGTTGATTCGTCAATCTGCTCGACGCTGTCCACCAGCGCGTTGATGCACTTCAGGCGGCCGATGGGCATGTCGTTGGGCCGGTTGAGGACGCGAGCGAATGAGCTGACCACGTCGTCTGCGCCCAGGGCTTCGCCGTCGTGCCACTGGATGCCCTGGCGGATGGTGTAGGTCCACTCGGTGCCGTCGCCGCTGGAGTCCCACTTCGTGGCAATCTGGCCCGCTATCTCGTCCCTCTTGTTGGGATCGACAGCCGCCAGGTGCTCGAATACGTTGCTGAAGAACATGAGCGCGGGGGTCGCGCCGTTGCGGTGCGGGTCGAAGTGGAAAACGTCGTAGGGAACGCTGGCGCGCAGTATGCCTCCGCGCTCTGCGCTCATGGAGGCCGCTGGGGGCGCTGAGGTCGGGGCCGCCGGCATGGCCGTCGGGACCGCTGGCATGGGCGACACTGCCCGTGTAACGCCGATGGCGGGGGCCGACGGTCCGCAACCAGGCGAGCCGACGGCTGGCTGGGAGACGCCAGTATCAAGACCGAAACGCTTTACACCCGCGGCCCAGGTGCGTCAACCTGAGACATGCCCCCGAGCGCTGGGCCCCGCCCCAACAGTCGCGACGCCCGCCCGCGTGGACGGGCACATTGGCAGGGCGTATAATTTGGCCTCTGGCAGGCCGGCGCGCGCAGCGGGTCGGGGCTTTTGGGGAAGTGTCGGAATTGGCAGACGAGCATGATTTAGGATCATGTGCCGAGAGGCGTGGGAGTTCGAGTCTCCCCTTCCCCACCAAGAATGGCCGACCATTTTTACTCAGATCCTAGTTGAACAATAGACAGAACCCACGTACTAGTCTTGCAGTTCACGTGTCCCCGCCGAACTGCACAGAGACAAGAATCGTTACCTTGAGGTGCGTACTGGGTCTGTATCGAGGTGGCCCTGTCGAGATTGCCGGCTGCCGGAGTTGGATCATTGTCCTCAGAGACCTGGAGAGTTGGACAACATGGAAAACGACATGGTCTGGATCAACGAAGGTTTTTTCTTGAATGATGCGGAACACATCATTATGACGAGCTACATCGACCTTCGCCCACTGGGGAACAGAATCCCAATCACCAGCCTCGTAAGGGGGAGTGAGCAAAAGTACGCACTCGAGGACTGTGAAACAATCATGGTATCCAATCCTTCGAGATTCCGGGAATATGGAGAGGAGTTGATACGGGACGTTCAGGAGGGATTGGCAAAAGAGGAATCAGTCGTAGCTACTCAGGAGACAACAACCAAGTTGATGAGGCAACGTGCCGTTTCCCAACTAAACGAGGCTCTTGATCTGTTGGACACAAGTACGCGACTTGCACTCACACACAGTGAGTCTAACACCAAATCTAACACGGACACAGCGAGCAAGAGCTTCACCTATGCCAAGGAATGGTGGGGTTTCTGCACATCAATCCAGCCGGCAACAGATGATTGGGAAGCCTGGAGTGGGACGCTGCCTAAATACTACGATCATGTGTCTGTGATCGGCCAACCAGCAAAATTCGCCCAAGCATTGGGGAACATGGTGGCGGACCAACTGGGGCCTCAATTGAGTGAAGGTTCAATGACCAGCTCGACGGGAGGTCTTGAAACTGAGAAGACTAAACACAAGGCACAGTGGGTCTTGCATGGGCCAGTGGTCTACACTGACAGCGTATACGATTTCCTTGAAGGCATTACAAACAATGAACAGCGGGTCGCTGCTCAAATTTTCGTGAAGGGTAGAGAGTATGCGGCGCAACAGGAATATCGTTTCGCCATCCTGAATGAAGGTGCAGAACAGGAAACGGTCATTCTCCAAATCTCTGGGATGATGAGGGACGCCCTGAAGCAAACCGACCACGGGTTAGTTCGCCACGCCCGCGTTCCATTAACTTCTGGAGCGGATCTGGCAACTGAGTCACCGCTCGGCAATAGTGAAGGACCGAAGTCTATTGCCAAGCAAATGACTGCAAGGAAGAGGTCGGCGAAACGGGAAGAGTGGCGATTTGAAGCAAGAGGACCGGATGGCGAGGTGCTATCTTCAGACGGAGGCCTCCGCGAATCAGTCAGGGAACAGACCGTGACCTGGAACCAAGAATCGGAGGAAAACGAACCCCACGAGTCGACGCACAACGGTCAAGGTGACCAAGAGGGAGAAGAGTCACTCTCAATTCCTGATCCTGTGAATTTTATAGGAGGCCCGGGCGAAGGAGAGAGTGACCTGGAGATTTCAAAAGAACTCGCGCTAGAGGAATTCGAATGGGATGAACGGCCTCCCGAAGATGACGAGCTTTCTATCCCAATAAGGACTGTTACAGGCCGTGTTTACAAGTCGTTTGAAGAAATGCTTAGTGACCCTACCTATCCCATGAGCCCAGTGGGGATAGTATGGCAGGAAGACGTCAATACACCCGACGAAATAACAAAGACCTATAGGGCGATTGATGTCTTGGACATGAAGATGAAGGATATTGAGGAGCAGTTTAGACAGGATATAGCCAGCGCGGGTTGGTATGCCATGCTGTGCATCCGAAACATCTATGGAAGGCTTGGGGACATAGTGGATACGGTATCCATTGAGAAGGAAAGGTTCGTTGTTATTCGTCTAAAGGAAAACGAAGCATTGAACGTTCGAGCAAGAATCGTGATCTCTCCCAGTGGAGCCTATGCCTACAGCCTCTACTCTCCCAAAGAAGAACAACTAGGCTACGGAGGGCTGGAGTGGGGCACCACGTTCTTCCCTATTGGCAGCCAAGTCGAAACTTTTGAGAGATACGGCTGGCCAAAGAAGGTTCTCTGACGCAGTCATAAACCAAACTGCCCTCAAATGTACTCGGACATCCAATTGCTAAATTACGTCTGTAGAGCGAAGCGTTGGAAAAAGTACCTCACAATCTTCCCAGCCACATCTCGAAGACGGCGCCATCTACCGTCCACGTTTCCCGACCGGAAGAGGCTCGGACACCGGGTAAGGATCCTCGTGCCAGGGATCACAAAGCCCCCAACCACATCTCGAAGATGGTTCTGTCTATCGTGAAAAAAGGCCCACCCGAAGAGACTCGAACTCTCCCTAAAGATCGCAGTGAAAAGAGTCACAGGCTGCCACGACACATCTCGAGGGCGGTGCCATCTACCGTCCACGTTTGCCCACCAATTCGTAGCTAAGGCCTGGAGTGCTCAAACTCTTCCGATAGGCACGCATTGGGCGGGCCAGAGTGCCCTGACCTGGCCCGGATCACGGGGTGGCCCGAAGGGTTCGTGTGGGCCACGGGCGGCGAGGATGGTCGGCTGTCGTTGTCTGCGGCATCGCCGGCAGCGTCCGCCTTCCGCGGGGCGGGCTGTCCGCCCAGAGCCCCCCATCATGGAGCCCGGTTGGTCGATTCAGTGCGAACGCCATTTCCACGGCTCTGGCGTTGAGGGTCGTGGGCGGGCACTTCGGAATGGAGATGGGTTGACAGCCAGGATGATCCGGCCCGCCAAACCCGGATTCGCCCGAGCATGTATAATGTTGCCGCCGGCGGGAGCGCCGCGCCTTATCTCACCAAGGGGTCGACAATGGCGGTAGCCAAGAGAGTTCGCGAGTTCATGGAACAGGGATCGTGGATTCGCAAGATGTTCGAGGACGGCATCGCCCTGCGCCAGGAGCACGGCGACGAGAACGTATTCGACCTGTCGCTCGGCAACCCCGTCATGGAGCCGCCGCGCGAGTTCTTCGACCAACTGCGCCGCATTGCCGACGACCCGACGCCGGGAATGCACCGCTACATGCCCAACTCCGGCTACCCGCACGCGCGCGCGGCGGTGGCCGCCCAGCTGCGCGAGGAGACGGGGCTGGACTTCACCGCCGACCACACGCTGATGACCGTGGGCGCGGGCGGCGCGATGAACGTGGTGCTCAAGGCGCTGCTGGACCCGGGGGACGAGGTGATCATCTTCGCGCCCTACTTCGTGGAGTACCACTACTACGCCGACAACCACGGCGGGTCCTGCCGGGTGGTGCCGCCGGACGACGACTTTCTGCCCGACCTCGCCGCGTTCGAGGCGAGCTTCAACGATAAGACGCGCATCGTGCTCATCAACTCGCCCAACAACCCCACGGGCGTGGTCTACTCCGCCGAACTGCTGGCCCGGATGTGCGAGATCATCCGCGCCAAGGAGGCCGAGCTGGGCAGGGAGATATTCCTGGTGAGCGACGAGCCGTACCGCAAGCTGCTGTTCGACGGGCTGAGCTATCCGCATGTGTTCGCCCACCACGTGCGCGCCATCACGGCGACCTCGCACTCCAAGGATCTGGCCCTGCCCGGCGAGCGAATCGGCTACGTGGCCGCACACCCCGAATACGAAGACTGCGCCGAGCTGATGGACGGCTTCGCGTTCGCCAACCGCGTACTTGGCTTCGTGAACGCCCCCGCGCTGATGCAGCACATCGTGGCCCGCCTGCAGTCGGTGACCGTCGACGTGGGAATCTATCAGGACAAGCGTGATTTCCTGTACGAGAACCTGACGGAGATGGGCTACGAGACGGTCAAGCCGCAGGGGGCGTTCTACATGTTCCCGGTCTCGCCGGCCGAGAACGAGATCGAATTCGTGGACGCCCTCAGGGAGCACAACGTGCTGGTGGTGCCGGGACGAGGCTTCGGGCTGCCCGGCTACTTCCGCATTTCGTTCTGCGTGGACGACCACACGCTGGAGGGATCGCTGAAGGGCTTCCGAGAGGCTATAGCGCGGTTCGGGTAGGGGGTAGGAGCGGGACATGAACAGAGCCACTCCGCGGTCGGCGAACGTATCGCAAAGCGTCTTGGACGAGATAGTGAGGCGCATCGTAGAGGCGGCCGAGCCGGAGAAGATAATCTTGTTCGGCTCCACCGCCCGCGGCGACGCGGGGCCGGACAGCGACTTGGACTTTCTAATCGTGAAGACGGGAGCGCACCGCCGCAAGCTCGGTGTAAAGATACGCCGCAGCCTGTACGGCGTAAGGGCGGCCATCGACGTGATTGTGGCTACGCCCGAAGACCTGGAGCGGTACGGGAACAGCCACACCTTGGTGTACAGGCCAGCCCTCACAGAAGGACTGGTTCTCTTTGACGCAACGTGAGCGCTTTGCGCCGGACGACCCGCGCGAATGGCTGAACCGCGCAAGGAGCGACCTTGCTATGGCCAGGGCTGACGTCCCCGGCGTCTATCCGGAAGACCTGTGCTTTCACGCTCAGCAAGCGGCGGAGAAGGCCGTCAAGGGGCTGCTAATTATGCACGGCGTAGGGTTCCCTTTCGTGCATGACCTGGCCTTTCTGTCGTCGTTGCTCGAAGAGACGGGCGAGGCTATCCCGGACGCGGTTCTCAGGGCCGCCGACCTTACCGACTACGCGGCGATGACTCGCTACCCGGGACCGTATGAGCCAGTTTCCGAGGAAGAGTGCGCTGATGCCAACTATGTTGCGGAGGTTGTGGTGCGCTAGGTGGAGGGGCGGGTCGAGGTTGGTTTGTGAGGCAAGCGCGCTAGTCTCCCATCGAAGGGATAGCGGGAAGCCGTCACCCCCATCCCTTTGACAGGCTGAGGGCAGGCACCACCCTCGTCCAGCGTGTCGGCGAACGGGGCCGGGTTCTTGGTCCAGAACACGAAGCCGTCCACGTCTTCCCTGCGCTCGGTTCCGGTGTGCCGCGAAGGCGCTAAGCGGGGTCGGCTACGTTGAAGTCGTAGCCGTCGGGGAGGGCAAAGTCGGGGTCGCTGTCCAGCAGGCGGCGCCAGGCGCGGCGGCCAACGAGGTCGGCCTCGCGCACTATGGCATCCTCGTCCATCGTCAGCACCTTGCCGTCGCGCATCAGCCAGCGCCCGTCCACCATCACCGCCTCCACGTCCCGGCCCTGCCCCTGGTGCACGAACGTGGACACCACGCGGATGGTGGGCACAAGGTGCGCGCGGCGGGTGTCGACCAGTATCAGGTCGGCCTTGTTGCCCACGCGCAGCGAGCCGCCGTCCGGGATGCCCAGAGCGCGGTAGCCGTTCGCGGTGGCCCACTGGAACGCCTCTTCGGGGGAGGGCAGGCGGCCGTCGGAACGGCGGACCCGTTCCATGAACATGCCGGTTCGCAAAACCTCCACCATGTCCTCGGCCATGTTGTCGGTACCCATGGTGATGCCGCATCCGGCAGCCTCCAGGTCGGCCACGTGGGGGCTCAGGCCACGCCGCGCGGCCATCGCGGAGTTGAAGGACACCCACGCGCCGGACTCGCCGAGGATGCGCTCCTCCCGGGGCGCCATGCAGCGGCAGTGGGCGGCGACAAGCCTGTCGTTAAGGTAGCCTATCTGCGCAAGGAACTCGGTCGGCAGTGCTCCGCCCCGGTTGGCCTTGACGTTATCGACCTCGCCCCAGAGCTGGTTCAGGTGGATGGTCCCCACGGCGTCGAGGCTGTCCTGCAACTCGCGCAGCCGCACCAGCAGCTCGGGCGAGCACATGTCGGGCGCCCAGGCGGCCACGCCGACGCTGACGCGGCCTCCTTCTGCGCCGTGCCACTTGGAATGAAGGTCGGCAATGCTCCGCAGGCCGTGCTCGGCCAGCTCCTGGTCGATCACGAACGGGCCCGGCTCGCCGATGTCGCCGTGCGCGCGGTCGGACGCCTGCTCGGCCAGCACGAACCGCAGGCCGCTGTCCACTATCTCTCGGGCGTAAACGTCGATGTTGGCGGCCACCTCCATGACGGCGGTGGTGCCGCAGCGCAGCGCCTCCAGCGCGCCGAGTTGCGCGAGCACGGTGAGCTCTTCGGAGCTGAGCGGGAGCCTGCGGGGAAACCTGATCGGCGACGGGTAGGACGCCTGCTCGGGAAAGGAGTTGTTCTCGGTGATGCCGCGATTCTGGGTGAGCGTGAAGTGGGTGTGGCAGTTTGCGAAGCCGGGCATGACCGCCTTGCCGCGCCCCGACACGCGCTCAGCGTTCGGGAAGCGGGCCAGCACGTCCGCGGTCGGCCCTATCGCCGCGATGCTGTTGCCGTCCACGGCGATTGCCGCGCCGTGGTAGACGGGGGCGTTCTCTTCGCCGGTTACGACTGTGGTGTCGTGGATGACTGTTGTCATTCCGAGTTTCACCCCCATCCCTGTATCGAGTACGGGGCAGGCTCTAACCTTCCCCCGTCAAAGGGAAGGGACAAAATGGAATGTTCGCGGAGAGTGCCCAACCCTGTCAGCCCTTCGAGGGGGGAACGTTCAGGTTGGGTGTGTAGCACATTCGCGGCTCAGGCGTCCAGGATGCGCTCCAGCTTGTCTACGAAGTGTTCTACGTCGGTCAGGTAATCTGCGACCAAGTCGGCGTTGAAGGTGTCCTCGTAGAAGTTGCCGTGAAGGTAGTGGGCGCTGCCAAAGAGTCGGTGAACGCCCGAGTCCCCGACCTCTTCGGTTAAGTCCGTGACGCTTGTCCAAAGGTGCCTATGGGCCGTGTGGGGCCAACCTCTGGCTTGGGCAACGGCCTTGACTATCTGCGCGGCCGCGCCCCAACCCTTCTCCGACGCTTGGCGAAGGTCGCCGGCGTCCAGTTCGGCGCGCGCCTGGGCTAGGAAGCGGCGGCCGGCCTCGCGGTAGGTGACGACGGGTGTAGTCAAGGGAGATCCTCCGTGGGTGTCATTGTACCATAGCGGATGAATGCCGCCGGCTTGACCTCCATCCCTTCGGTACCCCCATCCTAACCTTCCCCCTGCGAGGGGGAAGGGATTCTTGGTGCTTCCACATTAGGGGGAAGGGACTCTAGGCCTCTTCCTCTTCGAGCGCCGTCCTGGCCGCTTTGGCTATGTGCTCGAACTCGCGCAGCACGGCCTTGCTGGACAGCACCGTCGGCTTGGAGGTGTCGCGGTAGGCGGCTCGGAGCTCGACGCGGCCCAGGAAGCGCAGGTCCATCTCCTGGGCCAGCTCCTCGCCGGCGCCCGAGCCGAATATCTCGCCCGAGAAGTTCTCGACCACGCCGAGCACGTTCACCTTGAGCGTGCGGATCATGTTGATCGAGCGCATGGCGTCTATCTTGGCCAGCTCCTGGGGCGTGGTGACCACGATGAAGCCGTCCATGTCCAGGGTCTGCATGACCGTAAGCGGCGCGTCGGACGTGCCGGGGGGCAGGTCGATGATGAGGTAATCGAGTTCGCCCCAGTCGGTGCTCTGGAGGAACTGGTTGATGGCGTTGTGGACCATGGGGCCGCGCCAGATGATGGCCTCCTCTTCCTTCTGCTGGAAGAAGCCCATGGACATCACCTTGACGTTGAAGCGCTCGGAGGGCACCATGCGCTTGTCTTCGCCCACCTCGGGGGGATCGTAGATCTTCATGGCGCGGACCACGTTGGGGCAGTCGATGTCCACGTCCAGCAGGCCCACGGCGGCGCCTTGCTGCGCGAGCGTGACGGCGAGGTTGACGGCGATGGTCGTCTTGCCGACACCGCCCTTGCCGCTGTAGACGCCTACCTTGTACTTGATCTGCGACAGGGCGTTGGCGATTGCGCGCCGCTGCTCGAACTGGCGCTTCATCGCCTCGATGCGCGCGCGCGCCTGGGCGGCCTGTGGCTGGTTCATCGGCTGGGTTCTCCTATCGGGGGCGGTTGTTCACCGTGGGTTCCTCTCCCTCGGAGATGGGATCGGTGCGAGGGTGAATCCGGCGCCGACGAGCCGCCCCTAACGCCGGCGTCGTCCATGGCGCTTTGTTGCGCGCGCTGCGACGGCCTGCTAGCGCGCCAAGGCCTTGCGGGGGATGCGATTACAGGACGCGACGGAGGCTAGTCGAGCCCCAGCATCTTCTTGCCGTCTTCGGTGATCATGTCGGGCGTCCAGGGCGGGTCGTAGACCAACTCCACGTTGACGTCCTCTACGCCGTCGAGCTCGGCTATGCGCCACTCGGCCTGCTGGCCGATGTAGGGGCCCATGCCGCAGCCGGCGAACGTGAGCGTCATCCTCACCTCGACGTCGCCATCATCGACCTTCACGTCGTACACCAGGCCGAGGTCGACCACGTTCACGGGGATTTCGGGGTCGTAAACGTCCTTGAGGGCGTCGTAGACCTGATCGAGGGTAATGTAAGTTTGCTGTGTCACTGCGGTACTCCTTTGCCCGGATATGGGCGCGCGCCGCCCTTGTGGTGTTGTTCCCAATTCTAGCGTCGGCAGGTGCGTGTGTCAATTTGGGGAAGGGCGCGTCCGGCAACATTCGGCAGGCTTTCGGCTGGGCCGTAGGCGGTCTGGCATCGTGGACGGCAACGGCCGGACTCGGAGGATAGGGAATCGGACCGAGAAAAGCGGCAGGCCCACGCCGCACGAAACAGGCCTGTAGTCTTCGTTGGGCCTAACGTCCGGGGAGGTGCCTCAGCACGACGAAGCCGAGCAGTCCTGTGAGCGCCAACCCGAACCAGTAGAGGACTACGTTGATAACGAACAGGAATGTAACGAATTGCGCTAACGAAGCGTTGTCGCCCAGGACGCCTGCCGCCTCCCCGGAGCTGGCTACGTCCACAGGGTCGATGTTCAGTCCGACCGGAGTGAACAAGGACGCTACGAGACCGATCAAGACAGCGCCAATCAGTGACCAACCAGTCACTGCGTTTACCGTCATCTCACCCCCTTACGTGTGGATACAGCATATGTGACGCAAGTAGTCGTGGTTTCGCAAAGACTGGACTCTGTGAGCGTGGAAGGGTGTGGTCGAAGGGGAACTGAGCCGCGTTAAAGGCCGCGCGCGGTCTGTCTTCGGGTTATGGGCGAAGTCGAAAGCGGTGGATGGGGGACTCGGAATCAGCTACAAATACGTGGCAGACTATCGTGTATTCCCACATTAGTTACCACCGGAATGGTAAACTCTATTGGGCTGAGTCCATAGTGGTGGGCAGGAACAAGCTTGTCACGGCGAATCCGACATCGGTGTCCCGAGGGACGCAGCCCCGTCCGCGACGGTGGTTGCGGCAGTGGGCCAGGCCGCGACGAAAGCTCAGCAGAACGGCAGCCCGGCCAAGTCTGATCTGCTCAAATCCAACTGGTCTCGCAGGCTGCCCGGTACGCAGCCGTTCAACTGATTCCCCTGGAGGACAAGCCATTTCAAGTTGACAAGCCCGCCTAGCTCCTCCGGTATCTCACCGGTCAATTCGTTGTCAATGAGATACAACCCCTTGACCCTTCCACTCTCGTCGGTAGTGACGCCGTACCAATCTCTGATCGGTTGTTCGCTCAGCCAGTTATCGTTTCTTTGCCAGTTGGCCCCGTTCGTTGCATTGTAGAGGTCGACAAGTGCCGACCGGTCCTCCAGCGAGTCCACGGGCGCGCAACTGCTGCCTTGGAATCTTAGTACGCCTTGTTGCCATGCCCTGAATGCTTCATTGACCGGCGCGCAAAGCCCAGTGTTGTTGTAAAACTCGAACGATCCCAACGACGTTAGTCCAACCAGACCCTGAGGAAGCTCACCAGTCCACCAGTTGTCGCTAAAGTCAAGCATCCACAGTTTGGAGAGCCGGCTCAACTCCGCCGGTATCTCCCCGCTCAACTGGTTGCCGTTGAGTCGCAGCAATTCCAGGTTATCGAGGTCGCCCAACTCCGCCGGTATCTCTCCGCTCAACTGGTTCCAATACAGTTCCAGCCTTTCCAAGTTGGTGAGCCTGCCCAGTTCCGTCGGTAACTCCCCGCTCAACTGGTTCCGATTTAGCGTCAGCTCGATGACGCGGCCGCTGTCGTCCGTGGTTATACCCCACCATTCTCCGGTCGGCCTGTCGCTCAGCCAATTGTCGCTGTTTCTCCAGTTAGCTCCGTTCGTCGCGTTGTAGAGGGCGACCAGCACTTCCCGGTCCGCTTCGATGGCCACGGACGCGTCTACGACATCGCAAAACCGCAGCCCACCCAAGTCTGATGAATACATATACAACTGCCCTAGTAAGCCGCCTGGTACGCAACCGCTCAGCTTGTTGTTCTGGAGATCCAAGTAGGTCAGATTGGACAGTTCACCTAGCTCCGCCGGTACCTCCCCGCTCAACTGGTTCCCCGCGAGGAACAGCCCTTGCAAGTAGGTGAGGGCGCCTAGCTCTGCCGGTATCTCCCCACTCAACTGGTTAAGAGGGAGCAGCAGCGTTTCGATGCTGGCGAGGCTCCCCAGTTCCGCCGGTATCTTCCCACTCAACTGGTTCCCCGCGAGGTTCAGCCATGACATCGTGTCGATACTACCCAGTTCCGCCGGTATCTCCCCGTTCAGCTTGTTCGCCCGAAGGCTCAACTCTATGACGCGGCCGTATTCGGTGTACACACCCCACCATTCTCCGACCGGTCTGTCGGTCAGCCAGTTATCATTGACCGTCCAGTCACCTCCATTCGTCGCAATAAAGAGGGCGACCAGCGCCTCCCTGTCCGCCTGAATGGCTGCCGCTGAGTATATGTCACCGCAGTACGACAGATTGCCCAGGACTGAGTAGGTCAACTGATCCTTCAAGCTGTCCGGCAAACAGCCTCTCAGGTCGTTGCCCTGGAGGAACAGCCCTCGCAAGTTGGTGAGGACGCCTAGCTCTGGCGGAACCTCGTTCGACAACTGGTTCCCAGCAAGTATCAGAAGCTCCAGATTGGCGAAGCGGCGCACCTTGGCCGGAATGCGCCAGATCAACTGGTTCCCATACAACTCCAGCTCCTTCAGATTGTAGAGACCACCCAACTCTGGACGTATACCCTCTGTCAACCGGTTCCAACTGAGATCCAGCCTTTGCAGTTTACCGAGGCGGCCCAGATTTGCCGGTATTTCCCCGCTCAATTCGTTGTAGCTAAGGACCAGTGCTTCCAGGTTTGATAGGCTGCCCAACTCTGACGGAATCTCCCCAGTCAAACGATTCCTATTGAGGGCCAGCCTCTGCAGGTTGCCGAGGCTGCCCAACTCCTTCGGAATCTCCCCGCTCAAATCGTTAAAGCTGAGGACCAGCGTTTCCAGATTGGTGAGACTACCCAACTCTGCCGGTATCTCCCCAGTCAGCCGATTCCAATGAAGCTCCAGCCTTTCCAGGTTGGCGAGGCTTCCCAACTCCGCCGGGATCATTCCGCTCAGCAGATTGAAGTCGAGGACCAATTCGATTACGCGGCCGCCGTCGTCCGTGGTTACACCCCACCATTCTCCGATAGGCCTCTTACTCAGCCAGTTGCGGTTGTCTTCCCAATTGTCTCCATTGGTCGCATTGTAGAGAGCGACCAATGCCTCCCTGTCCACTTGAACAGCCGGGGACGTACCTGTATCACCATCACCGCAGAATGGCAGCCCACCCAGGTCTGACTCATACAAATCCAGCTGGTGTTGTAAGCTGTCCGGTATGCAGCCGCTCAACCGGTTTCCCTGGAGGTACAGCCATTGCAGGTTGGAGAGGTCACCCAACCCACCTGGAATCTCCCCGCTCAACTTGTTCCACCCAAGGTTCAACAATTCCAGATTGGGGAGTCTGCCCAATTCTGCCGGAATTTCCCCACTCAAGTGGTTCCAGAGGAGGTCCAACCTTTTCAGCTTGGCGAGGCTACCCAACGCCGCCGGAATCTCACCTCTCAACTCGTTTACATCGAGCTGTAGCTCGATAACGCGGCCGCCGTCGTCCGTAGTCACGCCCCACCATTCCCCGATTGGACTATCGCTCAGCCAGTTGTAGTTGTTTCCCCAATTGTCTCCATTCGTCGAATCGTAGAGGGTGACCAATGATTTTCTGTCCGCTTCAATGGCTGCGGACGTGTCTGTATCACCCCCACCGCAGAATGGCAGTTCTCCCAGATCTGACTCGTTCAAATCCAACTGGTCTCGCAAGTTAACCGGTACGCAGCCGCTCAACTGGTTTCCCTGGACAAACAGCCATTGCAGATTGGAGAGGTTGCCTAGCTCCCCCGGGATCTCCCCGCTCAACACGTTCCACCTGAGATCCATCCAACCCAGACTGGCGAGGTGGCCCAGCTCTGCTGGAATCTCCCCACTCAACACGTTCCCCCCGAGGTCGATCCAACGCAGGCTGGCTAGGCGTCCCAACTCCGTCGGAATCTCCCCGCTTAACTGGTTCCACCCGAGGTCTAGCAATTCCAGGTTGGAGAGACTACCCAGCTCTGCCGGTATCTCCCCGCTCAACTTGTTTGCATTGAGCTGCAGCTCGATGACGCGGCCGCCGTCATTCGCAGTTACACCCCGCCATTCTCCGATTGGACTATCGCTCAGCCAGTTGCCGTTATTTTCCCAATTGTCTCCATTGGTCGCATTGTAGAGGACCACCAGCGCCTCCCTGTCCAATTCAGGAGTAGCGGCCGGCTCGGTTGGAGTGAGCGTGGGTTCCGGCAGCGACAGGCTGTCCAGCTTCCACAGCCCCGGCGGGATGCTCCCGTCCAGGCCTAGCACGCTCAGGTCGAGCCCCGTGACTCTGCCCGGCGTCCCGGTCACGTTGACGCCGTTCCAGTCGGAGATGGGCGTGTCGAGGCTCCAGTTGAGCGTGGCGGCGCCCCTGAGGGAGTCCTTGACGGCTAGCAGGTTTATGCAGTCACGCATGAGGCCGGGGTTGTCGGTCTGGTCAGGCGCCGCGGTGGCGCACGGAGCCGCGATTGCGTTGGGCTCACCATAGCCGGAGTAGGTGAACTCCATAACGCCGGTCTCTGTATTGGACACTCCGTCATATTCCGGCGGGAACAAGGTCCTGCGGGCTCGTATGGGACGCCCCGTGGAATCGGCCCAGTACTCGTTCCGCACGGCTCCCTCTTCCTCCGACAGGAACTTTTCGGATGTGAAGTGCGGTTCATCTGACGAGCCGGAGGCACCTTCTTCGAAGCTGCCGGGGTCCAGACAAGGGAGTGAGAAGGACCGCGGAACGTTAGTGCCATGGACGCGCCATTCGCCATAGACCCCTGGATTGCCCGGCACGCTCTCCCGGGAGTACCTCGTCCGATCCTTGATAATTTGTTCAGCCTTGCCAATGAGCGCACCGTCAGGAGTGGTTATGGTATGCACTATATGCCTGTCAGGTCCCGAACTGCGTACTTCTATTCTCCACTCTTCTTCCGAAGTTGATGCCGTAGCCAAAGTATCATACGGCGTGTCCATGAGATTGCAGGCCGCCGCCACACTTACCGGGGTGGAGTCGGCGGCTGGAGTGGGTGTGGGTTCTGGGGTGGGCGTGTTGGTTGCAGTAGCGGCTGGAGTGGGCGTGCTGGCTGGAGTAGCGGTTGGAGCAGGCGTGGGTTCTGGGGTGGGCGTATTGGTTGCAGTAGCGGCTGGAGTGGGCGCGTCGGTTGGAGCAGCGGCTGGAGTGGGCGTGGGTTCTGGGGTGGGCGTGTTGGTTGGAGCGGCGGTTGGAGTGGGCGTGAGTTCCGGCGCGGGATCGGGATCGTCGCCGCAGGCGCTCAGAACGACAGCGACGGCCAAAACTGTCATTAGCGCGATCCAGCGGATCCTGATAGGGGTTACGTTCATTTCAGTCTCGTGTTGGGATTTGCGGGAGCGAAACCGGTACATACGTGCTCATCAATACTCTCGGTCCTGATCCCAGAGACGCGTTGTCCCAGCTGTAGCGGTGACGAAGATGAACTCCCCGGCTGGCGGCATGGCCTCCCCATGCACGGCCTAAACACCGCGATTTCTGAACCCCTCGTAGGGCACAGTCCAGACGACTTCGGAAGCTCATCCCATCTATTCGATCGTCGTACGAAGCCCCCGGTATCGGACTACTCGGCATCTACGATATAGGAGCCGAGTGATGAGCCGTGCACAAGCTCAAGACGACTTTTCGTACATTTCTGAGTAGCTTCGGGGAGTTCGCTGGTATCGGATCCGAAACTGGTCCAAGGGACGAATATGAGTGGGCACCGGGTCTCTGACACTCTAAAGGCCCGAAACAAACCATTCAAGGTCATACGTGAGCAAAGGCGACACCAAATTTAGCTTGGAACCCGACCTGAAGACTATGGCGCTCCGAGCCGAAGTGTGGAGATGGCGAATGGATAGGCCATACTACGCACTCGGTTTACGGCGATCTTTCGCTTGACCTGACAGGGTCGGATTCGAATACAGGTCCAAAACGAGCTTCAACTCGAAGGCTTTGCGGAGCCAATCGACATAGACTCAGGCTGAAGCGGCTCAGGGTCAGGAGAATCAGGGTCTGGGGAATCATCGTCGATGGGAAAAGCCATCGCGATGTGCACCTTGTTGTCCTTGTCGATGGTGACCTGTTCCACGAGCATCTGGAGATAATCGTGACGCTCCTGGGGGGTCAACTCTTCCAGTCCCTGGCCGAACTTTCTCGCCCAGGCTAGGACCTCCTCCATCTGTCGCCGCTTCTCAGTTCCACTCTCCTCCAGATCACGGTATTCGTCCAGCTTCGCCCTGGCGCTCTCAAGCCGCTCGGTGATGAACTTGCGCTGGAGGTCGAGTTGCGCCTCGGTGATCTTTCCCGACACGAACAGCCTGACAGCGCGGTCCTCTTCCATCTGGATGCTTCGCAGGTCTCGCTCGGCCTGGGCGATCTCCTCCTCCAATCCGCCGCCCTCCTGAGAGTCGAGGTCTGCGATACCGGCGACGATCAGGTCGGGGTTCTGGAGTACCCGCTTCACCTCGTTCCATATCGGCTCCTCCACCTGCTCAGCCCGGATGTAGGGCTTCTCCCGGCAGCGCAGGCGCATGCCCTGCATCCCGTTGCACATGTAGTAGCGGCGGGGGGTGGTCAGTTCGTAAGAGTAAGGCTTGCCGTTGCGAACGCTGGTGGTTGTCCAGGAGGCCCTTGTATGGAAGTTGCGGCCGCACTCGGCGCATTTCAGCAGGTGCTGCAACAGGTAGAGCACCTTCGTGTTCCTCTTGGCCTTCCTGCTCCGCTGCTTCTTCAACTCTTGCGCCCGTTTCCAGGTCTTGTCGTCGACCACCCGCGTGACCGGAATCTCTATCCAGGTGTCCTTCGGCTGATCGTAGACCTTCATGCCGTCCTCGGTGGCGACATGGCGGTACTTTCCGTAGACCCAGGAACCCGTGTAGGTGGCATTCCCGAGTATGTGGTGCACGCGGGACTGAAGCCACAGCAGCTTGCCGGTCTGTGTGGGGACCCCGTCGTCGGTCAGCCGCGCGGCAATGGAGTAGGCCCTCATCCCTTCATCGACGTACATGCGGAAGATGCGTTGGACGACCTCCGCCTGCTCCTCAACCACCTCGGGCCTGCCGTCGTCTCCGATGCGGTAGCCGTAGGGGAGACGGCCCGTAGGCGCCCGTCCCTGCTTGGCAGTCCCCCGCTTGCCCATAGTGGACCGCTCCCGGAAGTTGTCCAGCTCTATCTTGCCGATGGCCGCCATGAGTCCGAAGGTCTTCATGTCGATGGCGTCCAGGACGGCTTCGAGCCCTATCTGGTGGGCCTCGACGACCTCCATGAGTGCGGCGGCGGGGTACATGCCCCTGCTGAGCCGGTCGGACTTCCAGCACACTATGGTGTCGAAGCGTCCCTTTCTGGCGTCGGCCAGCATCCGCTGGAACTCGGGTCGCTTCTTCGACCAGCCCCGGCCCACCTCGTGGTAGCGTGCGGTGATGGTGAGTCCCTTGCTCTCGCAGTAGGCTTCCATGTCGCCTGTCTGCTCGGCGATGGAGGTCTTGTCCTCGCCGTCCTGGCTCTTGTCCGAGACGCGGGCGTAGATGGCCGCCCGACTCGCCTCCGTCTTCCTCTTGGTAGTTCTCGCCATGACTCCTCCTCTCTCGAATCCTCTGAAATCAAAAAGACCCGCCTCCTGTCGGGAGCGGGTCTGCGAGTAGTACAATGCTACTGCATCACCTGTCCTTCAGGTGGCGCCACGGCCCGGGGTGTTAGCGCACCGCCGGGTCAACTTTCGCTCCCATGATACCGCGATTGGGGGGCAAGAGTCAAAGCGCGGCACCCGTCCCGTGCGGCAGTGGGTCAGTCATTCTCTACCACCCCGCCGGCTTGGTTATAGTTCCGATCCCGTCAATCAGCGTGTCGGGTAACAGGCTCCGTCTCAGGTGGCTCTTCCAGAGGCGCTTGACGTAGGTGGCGGCGTCCGCCAACTCCCTCGGACTGCTGTTCCTGGAGTCCGGATTGACCAGAGTGACCCGAAGGCCGAGGTCGTCCCTGACGTACCGCATCGCTCCCGCAAAGTCGGCGTCATTGGACACGACGACCGCCTGCTCGTACTCCCCGTTGAACCCATCGACCAAGAGACGGGTGGCGAGGTTCACGTCAGATCCCTTCTCCTCCGAGTCCCTGACCAGGACGTAAGATGGCAGCCCCGTCACAGGCTCCGCCAGCGGACGGCGCTTGACGCCGGACCGGAACACGCCGTAGTAGGCGTCGAAGCCCGGCAGCGTCGCCAGGGCTCTCAGATACGCCTGTTGCCGCTGGCGTTGAGAGGGATTCCCAGGACGGGCGTCGAGCCGGGCCGTGAAGTAGCAGACCCTGTGGATGTCGTCTTGTGGAAAGACGGTCTCGGCCAGCTTCCGCAGATCGAGCCATCTGAAGGGCGTGTCCTTGAGGGCGCGGTAGTAGAGATTGAAGCCGTCGATGTAGACGTTGGTGATCAATCGGCTACTCCCATACAAAGACAGAGACCGCCCCGGAGGACGGTCTCGACCCTACCGCCGAAGAGATAGGGGTGGTGACAAGAACATACCACGAGCGACGGCGGCTGTCAACGCTCGATGCCGGTGATAGCCTGTGCGGCTGTAGGCTGATGACGGTGAAACGAGAGGAGCGCATCATCCGTCCGCCTCGGCGTGGTCTTCAGCTTGCGGGTCGCTCGGGGGAGCGTTCTCGCCTTGCGCGGCCCGCCTGTCCCTGGCGGCGTGCTTGATCATCATGGTGATGATTCGGCGCAAGCGGTACCGGGCGTCGGGTGGGGGGCTGTAAGAGACGGTGATGGCGCTTATCTCAAAGCCGCCGCGGGGCTTCCTCCGTCCGTTCTGTTTCTTCTCATTCTTCATATAGGTCTATTCCATCGGCCATATCGCGGGGCGCACGAGGTCCCTGCGCTCACCCCATCGTCTTTGTCGGAAGCCGCCGGACTCTCGTGTTCTCCTTGATGGCGGTCGTGCTCCCTGCGCACCTCGGTGCGAGCGTTCTTGAAGCCTGGAGCTGTCCTATTCGGGGGCTGCGGAGGCCCCCGCGTCTATTCGGCCCGGACGCCTTCCGCCGGACCGCGAACGGGCACCTTTATGACCCTTATGGGTGGAAGCAGGTGTCCGAGTCCCCTGCTGTCGGCCAGGTCCTGAATGGCGAGGAGATAGTCGGTGCTGGGTCTGATCCCCGCGTTTCGCCATCGCCACAGGGTGGCGGTGGTGGTTCCCAGCAGCCAGGCGATCTCGTCCCAGGTCATCCCTGAAGCCTCCTTGAAGCGCTCCAGGGCCTGGGGGAAGTCGTCGGGGAAGACATCGGGACGGACGCTCCCGTTATGTGTGCTCTGGCAGGTCATGAGGGTGTCAGTCCTGCCGGTCGTCCTGCCGGTCGTCCTGGTCGTGCCGGTCGTGCCGGTCCTGCCAGAGGTACATCTGGAACCCGTCCCCCATGAGGATGTCGAGGCCCCCCGGTATGAGGGCCGCGAGCTTCACGAGGGCGTGGTAGCCGTCGCCGTCGGGCTTGACGCCCCTGCGCCACCTGTGGACGCGCTTCTTGTCGACGCCGAGGGCGTCGGCGAAGGCGTTCCAGGTGAGGCCGCTGGCCTCCCAGAGCCGTTCGAGGCGCTTGGGGAAGTCCTTGGGCAGGACGCCGCTCAGGTAGGGTGCGATGTGGCCGGCGATGACGATGCCGGCCACCTTTTTAAGGGTCTCCATCTTGCTCCTCCTCATCGAGCTTGAAGAGCTCGTGAAAGTCCTCGAATCCGAGGGCCTTGAGCATCCTTCTGCGGATGCGTCCGGAGGGTGCGCGGCCTGCCGTGACCAGCTTGGACATATAGCCGGAGCTGATCCCTATCTCCTGGGCGAGCCAGTTCTGGGAGCGGTTCAGCAGCGCCAACCGCGCCCAGAGCGACCGGGCGTTGAGGCGCACTGTTGAGCGAGCGCCCCGCCTCCGGCGGCCTCTCGGTTCTTCGTTCCGTTGCGGTTCCATGTGTTGAAGACCTCCTTTCGGTACTGGGCGGGAGCCGCCGCTACACTCCCGTCCCGTACGGCGTGTTCAGCGGGCCAGCAGGACGTGGGCGGGCTCCCAGTCGCCTGGAGACCGCCACGCCCTTCCCAGCGGGCCCAGCGCGTCGATGACGGCGCTGTGGGAGACCCACAGGGGCACGCTGACCCCGGCGCGGTCCATCTCGTCCCTCGCCACTCTCAGGAAGTTGGTGGCGGCGATGTCGTCGTCGAAGACGATCAGGACGGAGGGCCTGGCGCCGTGGTCGTCGATGGGACTGTGAGATAAGTAGTAGCGCAGATAGGGGGCGATCCGCGTCGCCATCGTCGAGGGGCGCACCGCTCGCCTCTCCCACTCCAGGAAGAAGGGCGAGGCGGCCGGGCCTCTTCGGAGGACGCCGAAGGCGTCGGGGTTGACGGAGCGGTTCCGTCCCTCGTGCTTGAAGTGCCTCGACGCGCTCCTGGGCGGGTCGATCTGGGCCAGCTCCCACCCCAGGGCGTGGGCCTGCCGCGCCAGGGCGGCGACGAAGGCGTGAACGGCCCCGGTGTGCTCGATGTTCCTGAGCAGCTGGCGGCTCCTGCCGCCGGAGACGTTGCGCCAGTCGCATGGGGCTTCGGCGTCCACGGGAGCGACGCTCCATCGCCTCCTCGCGACGGCGACGGAGGTGCGGTCCCTACGGGCCAGGAGCGCCACGCCCCGGTCGGTGAGGGCGAGTCGTCCGCTCCCGTCGATGGGCCGGGTCACGAGGCCGAACCCTTCCAGGGGGTTGACGAGCTGGGAAGCGCGGCGCTGGGAGACGGCCATCAGGCTCGCGAGCTCGGTGCGGAGCAGCCAGGGCCAGTCATAGATAAGGTCGAGGGCGCGCTTCTCGGCGGGTTTGAGAAGGACGGGCAGAGCGCGGTCCGCGTCCGGGGCGCCGTCGCCGGGCAGGTCCGCCTGCGAGGGGTTAGCCTCCACGGGCAGCTCTCCCCCGGGGGCCAGTTGCCCCAGGGCGTTCCGCAGATTGGCGGGCGGGCCGGAGGCGGCGGGACGCCACACCTCGTCCTCGGGTCCGGCGAGGGCCGCGTCCCGTTCCAGGGCCAGCAGCGCCTCCACGGTGCGGGGCAGCATCTTGCGGGCGTGTCTCAACCGTACCTCGTCGGTGACCAGGACGAGGACCGTTCCGGGGCGCGGCGCGTCTCGCAGCTTCCAGAGCCGCCGTGAGAAGCCAGTCCTGTCGGCGGCGTGTCCCTGCCTTGCGATCCCCACGGTCCGCCCGCCCGGAAGGGTCATGGCGGCGTCGAGGGGACCGGCCCGGTACAGGCGGAGGCCGACCGGGTGGGCGGCGCCGGCTATGGTTGAGGCCAGGCGGTATACGACGGCCAGGGCGTCGAGCCGGTCCATCAGGATGCGCAGCCACTGGACGGAGACGGGGCGGGAGCGCAGCAGGTCGTCGGGGGTGGAGCCCTCGCTCTCGGCCAGCGCGCCCAGTCCCCTGGCGGTGATGTGGTAGCGGCGGGTCGGCGGTATCAGGTCCGCCGCGTGGGGCACGTGGGCGACGAGGCCCGCGTCCTCCAGCCCGCCGACCGCCTCGTAGACCGCGCTCCTCGACGCGCCGGACATGGCGGCCAGCTCCAGCCGGTCGGCGAAGGGGCACGACGCGATGACGCCGAGCGTCTCCCGTTCACTGCCGTTGATCTTCATCCGGACGCTCCTTCCTCTGCGCCTTGCGCCTGCTGGTCCGCTTCCACCGCTCGGGGCCGTGGGGAGTCTTCTTCTCCTCTGTCTGCGTGCCGGTCTCGTTCAGGGTCTCGACTCCCCTGCGGAACTCCTCCACCTTCCCGTGGCCCTGGGCCTCGGCGAAGGCGAGCTGCTGGGCCGAGACGGTGTAGGCTGAGCTGGCCTTGCGGATGCGGTCCGCCCCGTCCCGGTCTCCCCCCTCCGGCTTTCTCACCTCCATCGAGAAGGAGTCCATCCGCTCCTTCCCGACGGTGGCGCGGACGTAGCAGTGGTGCACGGGCAGGGACACGATGTCCTCCTCGGTCACCCGGTCCTTGCCAAGCTCCCAGACCAGGTGGCGGGCGTCGGAGCCGGCCACCTGGAAGACGGCGAGGCAGCCGACGTTGGCCAGCAGGGTGTCGCGCATGGTGCGGGAGAGGTCGTCGAGCTTGGCGAGGCT
This sequence comes from Dehalococcoidia bacterium, assembly GCA_965217705.1. Classification (GTDB taxonomy): domain Bacteria; phylum Chloroflexota; class Dehalococcoidia; order Lucifugimonadales; family CATOSD01; genus CATOSD01. Next base: position 2,352,835 of record CBDCJA010000002.1, read on the forward strand.
CTGGGTGGCGAGGATGAAGCTCGCCCCGAACTTGCCCAGCTCGCTGAGCATCGACTCGTAGTCGACGCCGGGCATGGTCTGCATCTCGTCCACGATCACCAGCGCGCCCCGCCGCTGGTCCAACCGCAGGCTTCCCTGCTCCCGTATCACGGCGTCCACGAGGTTGAGCAGGGACGCGCCCACCAGGGCGGCCACGTCCCTGCCCACGGTCCCCTGGGAGGTGGAGACCAGCAGGACGCCGCCGTCGAGGATGGTCTCGCGTATGTCGATGGTGGAGCGCCGCTGGCCGAGGATGGCCCGCGCCCTCTTGGAGGATGCGTAGTAGGACAGCCGGGTCTGGACGGGGGCGAGGGCCTCCGCCTTGTACTGGCGGTGCCAGCTCCCGAAATCCCTGGCCCACCATTCGAGGAGGTAGGGGTCGGAGACCTTCGCCAGGACGGCGTTGCGGTACGGGTCGTTGGAAAGGAGGCGCAGCCCGTCGAGGATGGTGTGCTGCTCGTTCTCGTCCGTCTCGGGGTGCTCGTTGGCCTCGTGGAGGGTCTTGACGGTCTGTTCGAGGATGGACTGCATCCTCGGCCCCCACTGCTCCCACAGGCCCTTGGCGACCCGCACCACCGAGTCGGCGGTGCGGTCGCGGTCTGCGAAGACGCGTGTGTCGAGCAGGTTGATGCCGGGGGAGCGGGAGGCGTCCGACAGGTCTATGACGCGCACCCTGTCCGTGAGGGAGTCGGGGACGTGTTCGAGGATTCCGTCAACGAGATCGGTGTGGGGGTCGATGACGACGATGGCGTCTCCGTCCCTGCCCTCGGCCTTCTCCCGCATCTTGTGGACTGCTATGTGGTGCATGAGGGTGGACTTGCCCATGCGGGTGCGGGCGACGTAGAGGTGATGACGTCTGAGCAGGTCTTCGGGGAAGTGGACGGGCATGGGCTTGCCCGCGGTGGTGTCTCCCACGAGCGCCCCTCCCCTGATTCCCCTGGCCGAGGGGATGAGCCCTCTTGAGCCGGACCGCTCCACCAGGGGCGTCTCGTCGCCCGCTCCGGGCGGGTGCCACAGGGCGGCCACCTCGCGGACTCCCAGGACGCTGCGCCTGCCGAACAGCCCTGGGCCTGCCGGGTGGAGCAGCGACGGGTCGGGCGCGACGGGTTTCACCTTGTCCACCTTGAACCGCGCTCCTGCGGGGTTGTCGAAGTGGCGGTAGGCAGCGGCCACCGGCCCCAGGAGCTCGGCGGCGCGCTGCTGCCCCGTCGCGGCGGGCAGGACCGCCGTGACCTGTATCTCGGCGTCGAAGGCGATGCGCGACACCTTCTCCTTGATGAGCAGAGGGTCTTCCACCCGCTTGCTGGCCTTCTTCCAGCGGTGCCACGCCCACCCGCCCACAGCCATGCCAAGGGCCGTGACCGTGCCCAACAGCGCCGCCTTCCATACCTCGCCGTCCTGCACCCACAGGTAACCCTTGAGGGCGGCCAGCGCCCCGATGCCGAGGACGGCCATCGTGATGCCGTCCATCTGGAGGGGTTTGGTCTGGTAGGTGTAGGCGGGCTCCCTCGGCTCCATGCCGGGCTGTTTGTGGGCCTTGTCCATGTGGGCCTGCGACCAGTCGGGGCCGAGGGAGCGCAGCATCAGCCGCGCCACCACTCGCTCCCCCTCGTTCAGGGCCGAGAGCGCGCCCATGAGGGCGATGAGGGGGTCGGAGCCGGGGTCGAGCAGGTCGTCGTCGCGGAAGGTGCGCAGCGGGACGTACTCGGGGCCGTCGGCCCGCAACGTGATCGACCACGCCTGCTCGCCCTCGCCCAGGCGCAGGGGGTCGTCGCCGGGGTCCACCTTCCGGATGCGGGCCTGGGGGTAGTGGGCGGAGAGCTGGCCGCGCACCACCTGGTCGTCGAGGCAGCGGGCCATGAGGGTCACGCCGTCCATGTCCCCGGCCAGCTCCAGGGAGAAGGGCTCGGGGACCGCGATGGACTGGAGCAGGTTCTCCACGCCCAGCAGGGTGCGTTCCCCCGTCCTGGGCGGCGTCACCGCCAGCAGGACGGGGTCCTTCCTGTCGCTGCCGTCTCCAAAGAGGATTTCCTTCGGGTTCAGCTTCATGGTGTTATTCCTTTCTCTAATGGCGTCCGGGCCGCCACTCGATGACCTCCGCCTCCTCCGGGGTGGCCTCGATGCGGACGGGGAAGCGGTGTCCCTTCGCCAGCAACAGGCCGTCTCCACGGGGGCAGGACAGGAGCCAGCGCTGGAGGTCCTCGGGCAGATCGAAGGCGTCGCCGACCGTGCCTATGGCGGCGGCGTCCTGCTGGAGAAGCAGCTTGAAGGCGGCGTTCTGGAGGAGCGCCCTGCCGGAGTGGCCGGTGATGGTCCTCGACGTGTCCTCGGAGAGGAGGTCCTGGACGTCCTGGGTGATGAACTGCAACCCCAGCCGGTGCTTCCGGGCGCGCTTGGCCATGCTGACCATGAAGGCCGCGCCCTCGGGGTGCTGCATGATGCTCCACACCTCGTCCACGACCAGCAGACGGGGCTTGGGGTCCTGTGCGGCGGCCGCCCACACCGTCTCGGTGCAGACCATCGCTGCGGCGGGCCTCAGCTCCGGCTCCAAGAGGTGCAGGTCGAACACGGTGATCAGGGCCTCGTTTCCGAGAAGGTCGTCTCCCTCGTCGGAGAGCAGGTGTCTGAGGCTGCCGGTGGCGAAGGGCCTGAGCAGCCTTGCAAGAGCGGCGTCACCCGCCTCGTCTTCTCGCAGATATGTGTAGAAATCACGGAAGCCTGTGCGCTCCCTGGGGCGGGCGTAGTAGCCCGCCAGGGCGTGGTCGAGGGAGGCGCGGCGCTCCGCGCCGAGACTCTCGCCAACCATCACCTCGATGAGGCGTCTCAGGCTGCCGATGCGCTGGAGCATCTCCTCGGAGTCGCCCTTGTCGATGACGAAGGGGTTCATGCCCTGGCCGGGGACGCCGGGAGAGAGCACCCGCCCGCCCGCCGCGCGGGCCATGTCGGCGTACTCGCCCTCCGGGTCGATGACGTAGGCGGTCACTCCCCTGGTAAGGCCCCGCAGCATTCCCAGCTTGGTGGCGAATGACTTGCCGCTGCCGGAGCGGGCGAGGACGGCGGTGTTGGCGTTCAGATGGGTGCCGTCCCAGGGGTCGTAGACCACGGGGGAGCAGGCCCGCATGTCGATGCCGTAGAGGGTGCCGCTGCGGGTGTCCATGTCGGGCGGCGAGAAGGGGAAGAGGCGGGCGATGCTGGACGTGTCCAGGCTGCGCCACTCGGCCACGGCGTTCAGCGCGAGGGGCAGCGTCGAGAGCAGCCCCTCGCGCTGGCGGAAGGCGAGGTTGTCCAGCTTGCCCAGGGTGGCGGCGAAGTGGGCCTTCGCCCGCTGGGTCATCTCCCTAAGCGACGCCTCGTCCTTGGCATGGAGCGTGACCGACAGCGAGGCGTGAAAGAGCCTCTCCCTGCCCCGCTGCAGCTCGTCCCTGAGCCGGGTGATGTCCTCCAGGGCGATCTCCGCCTCGGGCGACATGGTGCGGCCCCGCTTGAAGGAGAGGCTCTGCGCCGACTCGAAGCGCACCTTCTGCCACTCCAGCGTCCTGGCCGCCTGCTCCGCCGGTATCGGGCCGACGTGGACGGACAGGTCCATCGGCGCGCCCGCCGCCATCAGCCCTTGCAGGAATCCGGGGGCCAGGGAGCGGGGCCAGCGGCCCAGGTGCAGGGAGCGGACCAGGCGGTCTCCGACGCGCATGTCTCGGCGGCCTATCTCCACCTCGACCGGCGTCTCCTCGTCGAACTCGGCGGGAGAGCCTCCCAGAGCGGCGGACACCAGGAACATGCGAAGCTGGCGCCCTCTCAGGTGGTGGACGGAGAGCCCGGCCCGTGCCAGCAGGCCGCGCAGGTCGTCGATGCGTGCGGACTCGCACACGGCGTAGAAGCGCCGGTCGAGGATGCCGTCGCGGGACTCAAGGTCGGTCAGCAGTCGCCCAAGGGACTCGGCGGCGGCCCACGTCTGCGGGGGCAGGTCGGCGGGCTGGGCCTGCTTGAGGTTCTCCCTCAGCCCTCCCAGGCGGGGCGGGTGCTGCCGGATGAGCAGCTGCGCCGGGAAGTCCAGGGCGTTGAGCGCCCCGGCGAAGGCCCCTAATTTGGGCTCGTCCAGCTCCAGGCCCATCACCTCGCACACTCCGAGCTTCACGCCGTCCAGGCGGACCGGCCCGTCGTCGTCCAGGTGCGACAGCATGAAGAACAGGGGCAGCTCGGGCGGGAGCTTGGGGAACGGGGTCTCCGTCGTTCCGGCAGGTTCCGTGGGGAGTCCGCCCTGCGGCATCTCCTGCGGGGCGGCGAACTCGTTTGGCGGCGTCTCCCCTCCGCGTTTCGTGATTCGTTCAAGCAGCTTCTTCAATTCGCTCGTTTCCTTTTCTCTTATGGGGTTGGGAAGTCCACGAGGCCGCTGCTCAGCAGCGCGGCCACGCCCTTGGCCGACAGCACCAGGACGAGGCCGACGACCGCCATGACGACGGCGGCCTTTGCCTTGCCCCCGCCCCTCTCCTCGCCGCCCTCGGCCATCAGGACGAAGCCGGCCCAGACGATGGCGAAGACGGCGAGTCCGGCGGCGGCGTAGGACATGGCGGTGAGCACGCGGTCGAACTGGCGGAGCATCTCCTGCTCCTCCGCCGGGGCCGCGCCGGTCGTCGCCAGCGCGGCCCCGGCCAGCAGGGTGACCGCAATCGCGGGCCTCACCAGGGCCACTCCCAGCCCATGTCTTCGAACCAGCCCCGCAGTCCGTCGGCAGACTCCTGCTCAGCGGGCGGGTCTTCCGGCTCGGGCTCCGGCAGCGCCAGGGCCTCGTAGGGGTCGTCGCTGCCAATGCCGGACGCCAGGGACAGGGCCTCGTCACGGCTCCGGGTGATGGGCGAGCGCTCCACCACCTCGGCCTTCACGTGCTCAGGGTGCAGGACCTCCACCGTCACCTCCCTGGCGATGGTGGCGCTGGGGACGTAGGCGTAGGCCGTCGCGGTGGCGGATGATTCGGTGCCGTCGTCGTTGGTCACGGTCACCGTCTCGCTGTCGTAGTCGCTGTCCCCCGGGCGGTAGAGGTGCACGGTCCTGGTGACCTGCTCCACCCGCTCAGGGTGGTGGGTCAAGTGCGTCAGCGGGGGGATGGGGATGCGGAGGGTCGCCTCCAGGCTCACGTCCACGCTCACGGCGTGAATCGCCGCGCCCGTGGGCACGCTGAGACTGAAGCGGGTGTCGCCGTTGGGGACGAAGGCGACGCTGGTATGCGACGCTCCGGTCGCGGCGGCGACGGTCCCCGTGATGGCCGTCACCTGGGCGTCCAACAGGGCCGTCTCGGTGACGCTCTCGTGCCCGGCCACCGTCTGAAGCTCGATGGGCTCCTCGACGGCGGACACGCACTCCGACTCGATGACCCAGCTGACCGCTCCGGGCGTCCAGCCCAGGGAGGTCACGCGAAGGTCGCAGAGCTCCCCCTCCACACCAGGAAGGGGGTACGGGATCCGGTCGTGTTCGACCGTGAGGGCTCCCGCCTGCCCCAGCGTGTCCTCCCACGAGACGGTGAAGGACGGCGCCGGTCCGTGGAGGGGGAGCGAGTAGTCGATGCGCTCCCCCTCCGCCAGGGTGCCCGACCCCCAGAAGCGGAGCCACGTGCCTTCAGGACCGCCGTAGGCCCGCACCCGGATGTCCAGGGCGGTTGCGGCGCGGAATGTGACGGCGGCGCGGTCGCCGGAGACGGTCAGCCTCTCGACGAATATCCTGCGCCCCTCCACCGGCTCCTCGACCTCGAAGTCGATCTCGTCCCGCCAGGGCTCGTGGTCGTCGGCCAGGGCCGACTGGGGCACGGTCACCAAGGCCATGGCAAGGACGGCCAGGATCGCGAAGGCCAGGAAGCCCCTGCGGGGTTTCCTCCGACTCGTCTCCAGCGTCGCGGCCCGGTGGTCGCGGGCCTGCTGGTTCCCGGCGTCCTTTCCCCTGCGCTTGCCGAACCAGCGCATCCTTCCGTTGCGGCGTTCCTTGTTCTTGCGGGTCTTCCTGCGCTTGCGCAGCCTTCCCAGGCCGCGCCCGGCGCGTTTCGCCATCAGGCTCAGTGGGCCGGGGCCGCTCTTGACCGGCTGCGCCGGCGCGGGCGGCTCCGCTCTCACCAGCTGGGACACCTGCCCGGCGTAGCGCCGCGCCCCCAGCCGGTACTTCAGCAGGTCAGCGGCCACCAGGGGCAACCGCCGACCGCCAATCTTCCCCACGACCATCGCTACGCCGAAGAGTCCGAAGACGACGGCCAGGGCCATGCGCACCTCGGAGGGGCCGACGGGGGCGTAGCGGTATGCGCCGTAGGAGATGGCGCACACCGCCGTCACCGCCACGATCTGCGGAAAGGTCAACCCCAATAGCACCCTGTCCTCGGCCTGGACGTGAGTCGGTACCTCGTGTTCTCTCATGTTCTGTTCCTCCTTCCTCACGTCCGCCTAGCTCGTTGGGGTTGCCGCGTCCGGCGCTTGCGGTTCGGGCAGCACGTCGTCGATCTCGATTCCCGGGTCCACGACGGCGTTCATCACCAGCTCCACGACGCCGTAGGCGACCAGGGCCAGGACGATGCCCGCCAGGGCGGTCATCATTGCGCTCTTGCCGCGCTCCATCTGGTGGGGCGCTCCGCTGGCCGTCAGGTACAGGTACGCGCCGTAGATGAAGAAGCCGACGCCGATGCCCCCCACGACGCCCAGCAGGATGCCCACCAGGTTCGAGATGGTCTGTGTCAGTTGTTCCATTCCTATCGCTCCTCTCCGTTGCCGGTGGCCCTCGCGGCCCCGGCGTTCATCTGTTCGTCTTATCGCCTCGGTGACTCCCCGTTATCTGCACATCGCTGGTCCTCCGTCGTGTCGTTCGCCCGGCGCGGGTCTCGTCCGCGCCTGTGCGTTGTTGTCGTGTGTTGGGGCTACTCCCCGCTGCTCCGGGGCTCTCCGCCGCCGTCTCCGCCTGCCGATGGGGTCGCCATCGAGGCCGCCGAGCTGAGGCCGCTGGCGGCGGCCGAAACGCCCGCGCTGGCCGCCATCGCGCCCACCGCCATGCCGCCCGGCCCTCCGGCGGCTCCGCCCGCCACCAGCCCGATGGTCTTCGCCGCGCGCACCATCGACGAGGGCAGGTTCATGCCGAAGTAGAGCATCGAGAGCCAGGAGTCGAAGGTCCCGGCGTTGCCCAGCATCGAAGGGACGCGGGTCGCCATGTAGACGAAGGCCAGGGACAACAGCAGCTTCCAGATCAGGTCCTGCACCGGCTCGAAGGCGGCGATGGCGGCGACCTCGTTGAGGAAGCCGAAGCCCAGGGCCAGGGCGATGAGCTGGATGGCCTGCTGGAACACCGTCGTCATGAAGAGCTTGAGCCAGTGGCGGCCCCATCCCGCCGTGTGGGGCAATATCCACAGCCCCAACGCGATGGGGGCCAGGGCCAGCAGGAGGTCGATCAACGCTAGGCGCAGCACCATCTGCACGATCACGTAGAGGACGAAGAAGCCGTAGACGAGGTAGAGGACGGCAAGCAGCAGGGCCATGCCCACGCTCCCGGCCTGCACGCCGGTCATCAGGGTGTGGAGGGTGGAGCGGAGCAGGTCGCCCGCCGTGACGTTCAGGGAGACCGCGATAAAGCCGGACACGGCGTCGGCAACGTCCAGGACGAGGGCGCACCACCAGAGGGACGATGCGGCGGCCACGAGGCCGAGGACGAGGCGGGGCACCATCTCTCGCCACCCCGCCTGACGGGTCCCCAGGTGCTCGGCCATGATGAAACTCAGGCCCATCCAGCCGAGGATGACCACCAGGGCGCCGGAGGTGATGGCCCAGACGACCATCCACGCCTGGCGCACCAGGTCGTTGGCGTAGGTGATGTCGGGAGGAGTGCCGGTGAGGATGTCGCTCATGACCCGGAGTCCCTCCGGCAGTTGTCGGCGTCCTCGCCGCTGGCTCTTTCAACCACTCCGCAGAGGGTCCCGTGAACGCCCTCGATCATCCAGCCGGCGAAGGCCCTCGCCCAGCGTCCGGGGTTGAGGGCGGAGAGAATCTTGTCCCAGATGCGGCCCGGCTCGTGGAAGGGTATGACGGCGTAGAAGTCGCCCCTGTGGTTGTCCACTGACTCCGCCAGCATGACCAGCAGGTAGGCCTGGTCCCGGTCGAGCTCGGGGTGTTCGTCCAAGTCGGGGTACTCCCATGAGTACTCCCAGCCGTCGCTGCGCTCCTTCTCGCCGCCCCTGACCCGGTACATGGCGCTTATCCAGTCGCCGGTGTCGGCGTCCCGGACGGCGTAGAAGAGGCTCTCGATCTGCCGGTCGAAGACGGGGCGGGCGACGAACTCGCCGCCGCCCTTGCGCTCGACGAAGTCCCGGTCGGCGTTGACGAGGGTCAGCTCGTCGGGCGGGGTCTGGGCCAGGGCGATGTTGCTTGCGGGGATTGCCAGGAGCGCCGCCAGGAGCAGCGCGGATGCCAGGGATAAGAGCCGCCTGGCCGACCGTAGTTTCGATTTCAGCGCCAACTCGTTCACCTCTATGCGGTTTGATGCGATACATCGGAGTGCATCGCCCGCAAAAGAGTGTGTACAGCCGGATGGCGATTCGGAACCTCCCATAGGGCGGTGCAGACCTGCACCGGGTGCATGAATGCACTGCCCTGCGAGGGCTTACGAAACACCCCCCTTTGGTGCTGTAGTTGGGGTGTACAGGGAATGGACGTTGGTGGCAGAAAGCCAAGCGGGGTCGTGGGCAAGCTGAAACGGGGTAAATCACCCCCCTACAGGACGTAAACGGGAAGCACTTTTTGGGAAGTCCTCCTTCCGGCGGGGACTTGGACAAAACGGCGTCCCAGGGACTTGGATTCATACAAGCCGGAAATTCGGGAGGGACTTGGATAATCCCCGGCGGTGAGTCGGGGTTTGTGGAAGGAGGCGTTGACGATGAAATCACGGGAGCCGGTCTTCGAGAAGAGCCGGAGCGTTGAGGACGTGCACCACCTGCGGCTGATGGCGCTGCTGCGGGAGCTGGTGCGAAACAAGGGGGTGATGAAGGCGACCCAGGAGCTGAGCGTCGACTACAGAACGCTGACCAACAGTCTGAAGGACGGCAGGCTGTCCAGGCGGATGCGCCAGGCGTTGGAGAAAGCGCTGCTGGAGGGTGGGGGCTCGCCCGCAGCCGAACAGCGGGAGCGCAACGACGGGCTGGAAGAGGAGCTGAAGGAAGTGAAGGGACAGGTCGAGGCGTTGGCGAAGGACCTGAGCAAGGGCGTCGCGGCAGTCCAGGGGGACGGGAAGGCGCTCAGGGACGAGCATGCGCAGCTGAAGCGCCGGGTGGCGGCGCTCGAAGGGGGCGGCGACGCTGAGGACCCGGGGGAGGAGGCGGAGGCGGCGGGCGGGCCGGCGAAGCGGCGGGCCGCGCCCTGGCGGGAGTACCCCGACTTGGTGACCCGGGAGCCTGCCGAGGGCGACGAGGAGGTCTTCGGCGAGGCCTGGCCCCTCATCGCAGAGTGGCGGGAGCTGAGGGACGCGCACCCGAACCGGGGCGGTGGCCCTGAGTGGCTGCGGTCCGAGGAGCGTCTGCTGGTGATGGAGCTGACGCTGCTCGAAGAGCACGGCATGACGCTTCCGCCGGAGAAGCAGCCGCTGCGGGACTTCGCTCGGAACGGGCAGACCAACTGGCGCAGGACAGCGCTCTCCGACACGCGGAGGGCGCTGAGAAAGTGGGAGCTTCTGCGGCGGTTGACCTTCGGGCTGTGGGGGCGGTAGTGGGCCACTTTCTGCGTCACGCAGTTGGAGGCAACTTTTCTGCAAGAAAAAAGCCACCAAAGAGCCATCAAAGGCAGTGATTCGTGCGGGGGGTCACGTAAGACCTTTCCATCGGGTGTCGGCTGCGGTAATAATTGATGCAGTTTCAGGCTTTTCCAGCGTTTCCCGCCCTAGAAACCTGGGGGCATTTCCCTAAAGCCCGGGCTGCACCGAAAAGGTCGCCCAAGAGGGATGCTGCTGGTGCGGAGTGACTAAGCCCTTCGCAGGCAGCGTTGGCCGAATCGACGGAGTGATAAGCCCTTCGTCTTCGGCCTCGTTCGGTGGGTTGGAGTGATAAGCCCTTCTCCCACCGGGCACGTTCGGCGGTTGGAGTGATAAGCCCTTCTCCCGCCGGGCACTGGTCTTGCGGTTGGAGTTTGATCGCTTCATCCGCTGGACACCTTGTCTTACGGTCGGGGTTGATCGCTCCTTCCGTTGGGCACCCGTCCGGTGAGATGGAGTTGATCGCTTCTCCGCTGGACGACGGGGACGGAGCGCCTTCTGCGCCTCGCCCTCACCCGGTCGGTCGGAGTGCGTCTTTCGCCCCGGCCGACTGAACATGCCTGCGGCCTGGCTGTCAGACAGTCATGCCGCAGCTTCGACACGCGCCGGTCTGCGACTGAGAAGCAGGCTGGCCGCTTCACGTCACGCGGCTTTCCCCAAGTCTGTTCCCCGTGATTAGTCCCTGGGCGAGCTGCGTCTTTTTCACCCCCAATCCACTTTCCGCGTTCGACGTTCGACCGTGGGCGGAGTGCGTCTTCGGAACGGAGTCACGGGTTCAACGGCAACGGCACATGAATCAGCAAGGAGGTAACACACATGGGCAATCGAGTTGGTCGGCAACAGAAGAGTGGGGTCCAGATCATCGGCGACCGCATGGTCACCAATCCGCGCACCCGTCTCTGTCACCTGCGCGACGCCGAGGGCAACGTCTTCGAGACGTTCCGGTTGTCGCTTGAGGTCTGCGGCTGCGGGTATTCCTTGGCGCGGCCAGGAGTGGGCTACGCCGGGGCTGCTGGCTGGTACTGCAAGCGGTGCGGGCAGCTCCACACGCTTGACGCAGGCAAGGCCGGGAGCGCCCCTGACGACTCGGCGCACCTGAGACCCGACCCGGCGCAGGTGAGGCAGTTTGACGTGGGCAGCCGGCTATCACCCGACTGGTCCACCCCGGAGGACCTGTTGAAGGAGGCGGCATGACTGAACGAACGGCCACAAACGAACAAGGAGGTACGGACATGGCGGAACAGTACACGGGACCGAGCGCAATGCGGATCGCCAACCTGCTGCCGCACCGGGTCAGCTTCGAGCGGGGCTGGTTCTGGACGACGACGGCGGTCTGTCACGGCGGAAAGTCGGACGGGCTGGCGTTTCGGCAGCGACCGGACGGCAACGGCATCGAGGTCAAGTGCCACACCGGGGGCTGCTCGGCCGGCGTGGTGATAACCGAGCTTGAGGTCTTGATCGGGCTGCCCATCTGGACGGCCTACGCACAGGTGCATGACACCCCGGTCAAGGCCCCTGAGAAGCAGCCGTGGTGGAAGCGGAAGAAGGTCATGGTGGCCGGGGCGGTGGTCCTGGTCGTTGCGGCGCCGCTGATAACCGGCGACGTGGAGCTCTTCTTCCTGAACCTCGTCGGGCTGGGCATCGGGGCGCTGCTGCTCCGCCGGTTCATGCCACGGCGTCCGGTAGGCAGGCCTCCTCGACGCTGACAACGGGGGTCTCGGGCTCCCTCATACCCATTCCCAAGCACAAGGGTCGTCTCCCATCCGGGGGCGGCCCTTCTTCTTTGCCCGCAAGCGGGCGCAATCGGCAAGGCAACAAAGCACAGGCACTAAGGAGGTGCACGATGACGACGGCAACACTGGTAGCAGGCAATCGGTCGATGGACACGGTGGACAGGCCCCGGCGCAGCCTGGAGGAGCTGGTCGACCAGCTCATGGCGGCGATGGGATTCAAGGAGCAGGAGCCGCAGACGGCATCGGCGACGGAGATACCGAGCGTGGCCAAGAGCGTCCACGAGGCCCGGCGGCTCAGGCAGGCTGGAGACGTCGACGGCGCGCTGGCGGTCCTCGCCGGCGTGGACGCGGCGACAGCGGAGACGAAGGAGGCTCGGTGGGCGTTCTCCGAGTGGACGCAGCTGGTGAAGCGGCGGTTCGGCGGCCGCGGCGCCCTGGTCTACAGCCAGGGCACGGGACGGGCCGCCGCGCTGGTTCCCACCGGCGACGGCGGGACGCTGGAGGTCGCGGCGGTCCTGGGGATGCGCTGGCGGCCGGGCAAGGTCGTCTCGGGGCGCAGCCTCCGGGGCCTCCGGCCCCTGACCGGAGGCGCGTGATGGTCACGGTCAACGTGGACATCCCGGCGCTGAAGGCCCGGCATCCCCTGGGCGACACGGTGGAGGCCGCCGGGGTGCGGCTCAGGGGACGGGGCAGGGTCCGCCAGGGCGTCTGCCCCTTCCACGACGAGGCCGAGGGCAGCTTCACGGTGTACGCCGACTCGGAGCGGTTCTATTGCTTCGGGTGCGGACTCGGCGGCGACGTGCTGGACTTCATCCGGCAGGCCGAGGGGCTGTCGCTGCCGGAGGCCATCGCGCGGCTGGACGGCAGCCCAGGGCTTGCGCCCCGGTCTGCTGTTCGTCCAGCCCCAACGCGGCGTAAGTCCGCCGCGCTGCCTCCCCGCGACCCCGCCCTGTTGACGGCGGCGGCGCGCTTCTACGCCGGTACTCTCCGGCGTTCTTCAGAAGCGCGGGCGTACCTGGCCTCGCGGGGCGTCGGCCCGGACGCCGCAGCCCGCCTCGGTCTCGGCTACTCGCCGGGCAACGGGCTGCGGCAGGCCCTGGAGTCCCTCGGCTTCTCCGAGAAGCGCATCAGGGACTCCGGGCTGTTCATGGAGCGGGGAGCGGAGCGGTTCGCCGGCATGGTCGTCGTCCCCGACCCCGTATCGAGTACGGGGCAGGCAGGCGGCCTCGTCCGCTGGCTCGCCGGGCGAGCGGTCGTTCCCGACCGGACACCCCGCTTCCAGGCCCTCCCCGGCCCCAAGCCGGTGCTCGGCCTCGGGCGTCTCGGCCCCGCCCCTGGTTGGGCGGTCGTGGCCGAGGGGCTGTTCGACTGGCTCGCCCTTACCGGATGGGGCCTTCCCGCCTGCGCCGCTCTCGGCACGCAGGGCGTTGAGCGGGTCGCCTCGGCCCTCCGGGGCTGCCCCCGCGTCTTCCTCGCCTTCGATGGCGACGACGCGGGCCTTGAGGCGACGGAGCGGCTTCTGACCCTGCTGGGACGCAGGGCCGCCGCCGTCACCCTCCCCCAGGGCGTCGGCGACGTGGGCGAGCTGGCTGCCCGGCCCCACGGACAGGCCGCCTTCCTTCGCCTGCTGGCGCAGGCGGCTCGCTTCGCCCGCTAGCGGCTCCCCGCCGCTCCCCTTCGGGCTTCCCCTCCCGCTTCTTCCCCGTTCCCACTCTCACCGCACAGGAGGACCTATGCCCAATTCACGACGGGCTTCGCCCGCACACGGCTTCCCATAGAGGGAACCCGCCCATCGGCCATTCGCTACAGGACACAACACCACGAGAAGGAGACACAACCATGTTCAACAAGAACGGAAGCAACAACGGAAACGGGAGCGCCAACGGCGTCCACAAGGACACCACGGTCGTCGACCGGAACGGCAACGGGCACAAGCCCGACGCCGCCATCCCCGCCGAGCACGAGCTGCTCTGGGACGGGCTCTCGCCCGCCGTCACGCAGGCGCTCGGACAGCCCCTCGAACCCGCGCTGGCCTCCCAGCGCAAGGGGCGCGGCGGCAAGTCCTTCGACTACCTCGAAGGCCACATCGTCATCGCCCAGGCCAACCGGATATTCGGCTACGGCGGCTGGGGCTACGAGCTGGTCGGCGACGTGACCCTGCGCCGGATCGAGACGGTCGACACCCAGACCGGCGAGGTGAAGGTCGACCAGGGCTACAGCGCCCCGGTTCGGGTCACTGTGGCGGGCGCGCTGCCCCGCACCGACATCGGCGTCCACCCGGTGGCCGAGGACACCTTCGACGGCCACGGTGCGCCGCGTCACGCGGCATAGGATACCCGACTCACTCGGGAGGGACTCGGAGGGAGTCCCTGGGTCAACCGACCTACCTTGCGGCGAAAGCCAAGGGGGACAACAGCATGTCGGTAAAGCGGCTACGGTCTGAAAGCGTTGTAAGGCCGGTTCCGCAAGACCCGCGCGATATGGTGAAAGCTGCATTGCTTGAACCCCAGTCTCCAGTTGGTGCAAGTCGACACCCGCCGGTAGAACGCTTGTAACCCGGCGTCCCTCATTGCATGAATCCGTCGTGGCAATCCATGCACCTCCGATGAGGGAACAATGACCCATGCGGTCAATTCAAGGAGATGAACGGGGCACCTACAGTCGCGCTCGATACGTCCTATGTTGACGGAACGCGGGATCGCCTACGGGGCGCGAGCCCTACGGCGACGGAGCCTCCGTAGTAGTCCGAGGACGGGAAAGCCGTCCACATGGCGAAGGGAGGCAGGTGTCTTTAGAAACTCAGAACAGGAGGTGCGCGAGATGCGCAACGCCGAAACCATACTGGGAATCATTCGCGACAGAGGTACACGGGGCTTGCCCGTGAACGACCTTTACCGCCAACTCTGGAACCCGAACCTGTACCTGATAGCCTACGGGCGCATCGCCAAGAATGACGGCGCGCTCACCCCAGGCGCAACACCGGAGACCGCAGACGGGATGAAGATGGACGACATCCACGCGATCATCGAGGCCCTTCGCTTCGAGCGCTACCGATGGACTCCGGCCCGCCGCGTATACATCCCGAAAGCCAACGGGAGGCGGCGGCCACTCGGACTCCCAACGTGGTCGGACAAAGTCCTGCAAGAAGTAATGCGTCTCCTATTGGAAGCGTACTACGAACCGCAGTTCAGCGACCGATCGCACGGCTTCCGACCCCAACGTGGATGCCACACGGCCTTCACGGAAATAACCCGCACCTGGTCAGGCACATCATGGTTCATCGAAGGAGATATCGCCGGTTGCTTCGACAACATCGACCATAAGGTGTTGCTGGAAATACTTGGCGAGAACATCCAAGACAACCGTTTCCTGCGGCTCGTCTCCAATCTCCTCCGGGCTGGCTACCTTGAGGACTGGAAGCTCAACGCCACCTACAGTGGCACGCCACAGGGAAGTGTGGTGAGTCCCATACTCGCCAACGTCTACCTAGACCGGTTGGACAGGTTCGTGGAGGGCGTGCTCTTGCCCGAATACAACCGTGGCACGAAGCGAAAGCGCAATCCGGAGTACCAGAAGGTTGCCAGCCGAGTAATGCGTCTCCGACAAGCTGGACGTGCAAAGGAAGCGGCGGAACTCCGCCCTCTCCTGCGTACCATGCCCAGCTACGATACGCACGACCCCGGCTATCGACGTCTCCGGTACATACGGTACGCCGACGACTTCCTGCTCGGCTTCGCGGGGCCAAAGGACGAGGCCAACGCGATCAAGGCTCGGATAGGCAGGTTCCTGCGAGATAACCTCAAGCTGGAGCTTTCCGATTCCAAAACCCTGGTCACCCACGGCCGCACTAAGGCAGCACGGTTCCTCGGCTACGAGGTCGTCGTTCAGGGGAGCACAACCAAGCTCGACGCCAGCGGCCGCAGATCGGTCAACGGCATCATCGGGCTGCGCGTTCCCCAAGACGTAGTACGCGCCAAGAGCGCCGCCTACATGCGTAACGGCAAACCGATCCACCTTGGAGTACGACTTCACGACTCGCCTTACAGCATCGTGGAGCAGTACCAGTTGGAGTTCCGGGGCGTCGTCAACTACTACCGGCGTGCAACTAACCTGGGCGCACTGAGCCATCCCCATTGGGTCATGGAAATGTCACTCGCCAAGACGCTTGCGGCCAAGCTGAAGATCAGCGTCTCGCAGGTGTTCAAGCGGTACAAGACCACGATTCAGACGGACAAAGGGCCTCGCAAGGTCCTGATGGTGAAAGTGGACGAGCCGGGGACAAAGCCGCAGGTGACGTACTGGGGCGGGGTTTCGCTTGCGCGGGACAACACGGCAACCCTGATTGACAAACACCCCCCAATCCTGAACGGTCGGACGGAACTCGTACAGCGCCTGCTAGCAGCCCGTCTGAGGATTGGCTAACGGGCCTTTGGTACAGGCGAGTTTAGACGGCGACAATTGTTGTTGCCGGGTGCGGCCACTAACGGACCAATAGTTTCGTACGCCTCACTGTGCCGACCGGCCCGACGATGTCCGGGACACTTGCTGCAAACCTGTTGGTCGGTGTTTCGCGAGGCTGAGCCGCCCCAAACCTGAACAGCTTGAGCAGGTTGTGGCCGGTGCAGATCAGCGACCACTCGCCGCTGACCTTCTCCAGACCCCGCAGCAGGAACTGGCGGAAGCCTCGGCCCTGCTTGATCTGGCCGAACACCGGCTCCACCGTTCGCATCCGCAGAGCGTAGCGTTGCCGACCCCGTTTGGTCTGCAGCTTCCGGCGCATCCGATCCCTGGGAGACAGATGACTGGGTATGCGACCCCGGGGCGCCGGCGGCACAACTCTGCCGTGGCGGGTCCGCTCCGGCGCGACGAACGGGTCCACGCCCAGCCCGTAGAGACCTTCAACCGCCTGTGCAGAGTAGTAACCTGCGTCGGCGGATACCTCTTTGGGCACTGTGCCGACGTTGTCGATGGCCTCCTCCACCATCGCCACCGCCTGCTGCTTGTCCGAAGTCTGGTTGGTGGCCTGAGCCGCCACGATCACCTGGTGGCCGCTGTCCACCACCGCCTGACAGTTGTAAGCCTGCATGAAGTCCCGTCCGCCCGGCGCCGGCATGATACGCGACTCAGCATCGGTGAAGTTACGCTGGGTTCTATCCTCAGGCACCCCCGAATGGCCCTTGCCCGCGGCCTCGGCCTGCTCCGCAGCCGCCTGCGCCTCGGCCTCTAACGCCGCCATCGCTTCCCGTATCTTCCGCAACCGCCCCTCCCGAAAAGCCAACTCCTGCGGCAACTCGTCCCCGCGCTTGCTCTGTCCGTACCGCCGGTCCTCTTCGTCATCAACCTCCTGGGCCTGTCGCAGCAACTCCTCGACCTCCGCCGCCAACTGCGCTTCCTTCTCTTTCATCCGACCGTAACTCATCGCCTTGTGCCTGGATGCGTTGGCCCTCACCTTGGTGCCGTCCAGCGCCACGTGACCCAGCTTCACCAGACCCGCCCGCCGGCACAACGCCAATACCTGCAGGAACAGGCCCGACAGCGCTTCCAGATTGTCCTTGCGGAAGTCCGAGATGGTGCGGAAATCCGGCGTGTTGTTCGCCGCCAGTACCCGGAAGGCTATGTCCTCGTGGAGCCGCTGGGCGATTCGTCGGGAGGACGCCACTCCCACGCAGTAGCCGTACAGCAGCACCTTGACCATCATCCGTGGATGATACGGTGGACCGCCTCTGCTCTCCCGCTCGTAGCGGGCAGTGATCTCAAACAGCTCCAACTGGTCGACGACGTCGGAGATGAAGTAGGCCAGATGGTCGTCCGGCAGCCAGTCCCGCAACGCCGCTGGCAACAGCAACTGCTGGTTGGGTTCGTAGGGAAGATAGGTTTTGCTCATCAACGACTCCCCGCTACTGGACTGCGCCTATTATACCCCCAACAACTCGCCTACCGTGTTTCTCGGACGGGCTGCTAGCCGACACCTGCGAGCTTTGCGGCTCAACGGTCAAGGTGCAGGTACATCACGTGCGAGCAATGAAAGACCTGCGAAAGAAGGGACGGGCCAAACCGCCCGTTTGGGTGGAGATGATGGCAACACGGCGTCGCAAGACGCTAGTGGCCTGTGCGTCATGCCACGCGGACATCCACGCTGGACGCCCGCTGGCTCAGAGCGTGCAGGCAGCCTGAGTGCCTCACATCAGGTAGGGAAATTTGTACTTGACACTACCTCGCGGTCGTAAAACTAACGTCACTGCCCTTGGGTCATGGCTTCTTCAAACAGGCTGCCCAAGAACGTGTCAGCACCCGAGGCCATCACTAGGCATGCCATCTTCAGCAAGCTGCGCACGTCGTCGTCCGTTAGCGCCCCTAGCTCTCCCAATTCAGCCACATCTCCAGATGTCGCCATCATCCGGCGCAAGGAGGCTACGCTGAACGAGCCAAAGGCGTCACGGCAATCGTCGTACAACTCCGGGCTATAGGCGACTCCGGCTAACCCCGGCGATCCTACCGGCCCTTGTGGTCCGGCTGACCCCTGTAGTCCGACTGGCCCTTGTGGTCCGGCTGGCCCCTGCGGTCCGGCTGGCCCCTGTAGTCCGACTGGCCCTTGTGGTCCGGCTGGCCCTTGCGGTCCGGCTGGCCCCTGTGGTTCAGCACACGCAGCAGCAAACAGCAACATCACGATGGCAAGGCCAACGGTGCAAATGAGCTTCATGGTGACGTCCTCCTTATACCCGGTGGAATCAATGGCTTCGGCCAGTCAAGTATATCAGTCCCATTGCGAACCATACGACACTGGAGAGCCGGATGCGGTGAAAACCGCACGTCCGGTTCGGAAGGGGGCCGACGGAAAAGTGCTCCGCTAACGCGGGGTAACTCGCCGGCGGCCTACCTTACACACCGCGATGAAAGGGGCGGTCACGGACGGCCTGAAGCGGGCGTTCCGCAGCTTCGGTGTCCAGTTCGGGAACGGCTTCTACGGCGACCAGCCGCAGGTCGGCAATCAGCCGCAACCGCAGCGCGTCCCCGCCCCGGCCAACGGCAACTCCGGCCGGGCCCAGTCCAACGGCAAGAGCCCCGTTCGGCAGGCTCAGGACAGGCGCAACGAGTCCCAGGAGGAGATGCTGCGGAGGCGGCTCTTCGAGATTGCCGCCGAGCAGGGCCTCGATGAGGACCAGGTGCGGTCCGCCGTCGTGGACCGGACGGGCAAGAGCATCGACGACCTGGAGGCCGCCGAGCTGGGGCCGCTGGTCGAGGCCGCCGCCAACAAGCTCCGGCAGATGCAGCAGGCGCAGGCCGCCTAGTCCGCCGGTCGGTCGGGTTCGGAATGGGGCGGGGTTGTCTCCGGTGGGGGCAGCCCCGCTCCTTCATTACAGGATGACAAGGAGGTCTGAAATGACGACGAACGTTACCTACACACCCTGGGGCTGGACGCGGGACGTCAAGGAGCTTGCCGAGGGCGTCTGGCGGGTCTCGACGCCGAGCCACGGCGGACTGAAGCTCAGCACGGAACGGTGGGACTCCCTTCCCGCCGAACTGCGTGACGCAATGTATTCGCAGACCTTTGCGGAGGAGGACTGCGAGGAGCCCATCGTCAGAACGCTTCTGGGCTTGGGCGACGAATGCGAGAGGGAGATGGCCCTGAAGGTGGCGGGCTACTTCGACCGCTACGCTCCGGCGCTCCCCTACCTCCGCGACTGCGCGCCGGGCATCCACCACCACGCCGTCACCTACCGGGGCGGCCTCGGCACGGACCCCTTCGAGCGGTTCGACACCTGCATCGAGGCCGAGTCGTTCGCCAACGACCCGGAGATGGTGGGGAAGTACGGAAGGATGGAGGCCATCGAGTGCGCCGGGACGCGCCCGCTCTGCCTCGGAAAGACGGGCAGGCCATGACCGCGGGGACACGGCCCAGGCCACGCAGCCTTCCCAGCACGACGACGAAGCTCCAGACGGAGATGGGGAACCTCTACGTGACCGTCTCGACGGACGAAGAAGGGGAACCCTTCGAGGTCTTCGGCTGGCTGGGGAAGGGCGGATCGTTCCAGCACGGCGTGACGGAGCTGGCGTGCCGCCTCATCTCCCTGCACCTGCGCAGGGGAACGCCGGTCGAGGAGATCATCGACCAATGCCAGGGCATTCAAGAGATGCAGCCCTTCTTCAACCAGTTGGACGACGGCAGGAGCGTCGCCGTCCTGGGCCTCGGAGACGGGATAGCGCACATCCTCAAGGCGCACCTGAAGGCCAGGGAGGAGCGGGGGACGGCGCAGGAGCAGGACATCAAGGCGGCCGCATGAGCGGCGCACACAACGGCAATCGAGGCGGGGTTGTCTCCTTCGGGGGCGGCCCCGCCTCTCACTTATAGGAAGGAGGCGACGACGATGATAACGACGATTGACGAGCGGGCGGAGGTCTTCTCCCGCCCTGCGGCGCGGTTCGACGACGACGGCAACATGGAGGTGCGGGCATCGTCAGCCCTGGGCTGCCGCCGCTCCCTCTGGTACGCCGCCACCGGCTACGAACCCACCAATCCCCCCAGCGAGGAGTCGCTGACGGCGATGGAGGCGGGCAACGCCCTGGAGCCGGTAGTGGTGCGGGCGATGGAGCGGGCGGGCTGGAAGGTGGACGCGCCCGACCCGCAGGACCCGAAGCAGGTGGCGGTGAGGATAGGCCCCAACATGATCGTGACCGGCCACCCCGACGGCACGGTGCGGATGCCGGTGGAACCGGGCGCAGCGCCCCCTCAACTCTTCCTCTTCGAGGGAGAGCCGGATGCCCCCGTCTTCGGCGACCCGATGGTCGTCGAAATCAAGACGCGGGGACCGGCTGCGTTCCGCCGCTGGCAGACGCTGGGAGCGGAGCGCAGCCACCCGGCCTCGGTGGCCCAGGCCGCCCTCTACTCGCTCGGCGAGTTCGGCGACCTGCGGGACGCCGTGATCGCCACGATGGACACGGGGGCTCGCACCTGGGACTGGGAGCGGATTCCCGCCCACCGGCTGGAGAGGGCCTTGCAGGACGCCAGCGAGTGGCTCGGTGAGCTTGCCGCTCACCACATCCAGAACGGGCCTGACCCCGACGCGCTGCCGGAGCGGGACTTCTCCGCGACCAGCTGGCAATGCCGAAGCTGCCCCTTCCTGGCGGTCTGCCTGCCGGGAACGGCGGAAGCGAGCGAAGAGACGGAGAACGAGACAGAGACAGAGGAGGTGAGCGACGAAGAGGCACGGGACGCGGTGGCGACCTACGCAGAGGCCCAGGAGTCCATCAAGGAGCCTGAGAAGGCCAAGCGCGCCGCGCTGGACACCCTGAAGGCGTGGATGCGCCGGCAGGGCGACTCGAAAGCGACGGTGGGGGGCCGGACGGTCACCCTCGTCAGCTCCACCAGGTATTCCGTGAACCACCGCAGGCTCAACGAGGCGCTCGACCCGGAGGTCCGGGCCGAGATCGTCACCGAGAGCGAGTCGGAGTACGTGCGGGTGAACACCTAGACGCTCCCCCTGGCGGGAGCGCAGGACGGGGCCGTCTTCCCTCTAATGGGGAGTCGGCCCCGCTCCCGTATCGGAGTACGGGACAAGCCTCATTCAAGACGGGCGCGGCAGTACCGCGCTACTACACACACAAGGAGAATCACATGTCACGCACCATCAACAAAGTCACGCTGCTGGGCCGGGTGGGAACCGACCCCGAGATGCGCTACACGCCGAACGGCACCGCCGTCACCAAGCTGCGGCTGGCGACCGACCGCTACCGGAAGGACGCCGAGAACGAGACGGATTGGCACGACGTCGTCTGCTGGAGCAACACCGCCGAGGCGGTGAACCAGTACGTCGGCAAGGGCCAGCGCATCTACGTCGAGGGCCGCCTCGTCCAGAACTCGTGGGAGGGCGACGACGGCCAGCGCCGCCACCGCACCGAGATTCACGCCTCCGAGGTCGTGTTCCTCGACTCCAAGGGCGGGAACGGCACCGGCGACGCCGCGGACATCGAGCAGCCGGTCGGCGCCTCTCCCTTCTAGTCCCACAACCGCATAGCGACGCCTTCCCGAAGGCGCGCCACGGGGCCGCTTCCATCTACAGGGGGCGGCCCCGCTCTTGTTCTAACCGATACGCAAGGAGGCCGACATGACCAGGAAGAAGACCTACACCAAGGACGCTGTTCTGCTGAACGCGCTCCGCATCAACCTGAGCCTGCTGGGGGAGCTGGCGGTCCGCTACGACGTGGAGACCAGGCCGGAAGGCCCGGAGGACCCGCCCTCCATCAACTGCCCCGAAGACGTGCGGAAGCTGCTGGGGCCGGAGATGTCCGGCCTCGCCCAAGAGCAGCTCCGGGTGCTGCTGCTCAACACCAGGAACCAGGTGGTGGGCCAGCGGATCATCTACCAGGGCAACGTGTCCTCGGCCATCGTGAGGAACGCCGAGGTCTTCCGCCCGGCGGTCATCGAGGCCGTCCCCAGCATCATCGTCAGCCACAACCACCCCAGCCAGGACCCGACGCCCAGCCCCGAGGACGCGGCCCTCACCCGTGAGCTGGTCCAGGCGGGCAAGCTGCTGGACATCGAGCTGCTGGACCACGTGGTCATCGGCGGCGAGCGGTTCGTCAGCCTCAAGGAACGGGGCCTCATGTCCTGACGGCCCACGCCGTCCGGCTCTCACGCGGGGGACACCCTCCCGCGCTTGCATCACCCACATCAAGGAACGAAAGGAGACTGCCCATGTTGCAGACTCACACCATAGACCCCGAAGACCTGTTCACGATAAGCGCGGGCGGCTTCAACGCCACCGCCGACGCCTTCGCCCGCGACGACCGGACGGACGGCCTCTGGTTCGTCTCGATGGTCGGCTCCCAGACGGCGCTGAAGGCGATCTGGGCGTCGCTGCTCAAGCAGCCCCCGGACGTTGCCCACATCATCAGGGGCGCCGACGGGATGGCGCTCCACGGCGGCTACCAGCGGTGCATCATCCCGTACGAGACCATAGGAACGTGGACGACCAAGATAGCCCGCCTGCCGGCGACCGGGGGCTGGCACGCGCTCGTCTACACGAAGACGGCGGAGTACGGCTACGAGAAGGACTCCTTCCTCCTGCTGGCGCAGTCGGAGGAGGAGGCCCCGGCGCTGCACCACCGCTTCCTCGACAAGCGCAGCCCGCTTCCCCTCCACGGCTCCTGGGCAGGCTGGCTCTGGGAGCGGGGCATCGAAGAGGAGGAGATCGTTCCCCTCCAGTCGGTGGGCGTCTCCGCCTACCGGTGCTCCCCCAAGGCCAAGAAGCTGCGGGACGACCTGTCCGACGCCGTTGCGTCGGGCAGGCTGACGCTGCCCAGGGAGGCGTCCGATGGATAGGACGCTGAAGCGGGCCAAGCGCAACAACAAGCGGCGCGGACAGCGCAACCACGGGGCATGGCAGCGGTTCTCCCCCGACGGGAAGACCTGCCGCTACTGCGAGCACGACGGCTCGCAGCACCTCTGCCGGTCGGGGCAGCCCCATTTCTTCCGGCCCGCGACGGAGGCGGAGCGGCGGGACCCCACGGTCCAGCTCTACCGCCACACCCCCGTATCGAGTACGGGGCAGGCTCTGCCGGACGGCGGCTCGATGCTGGTGCGGCGGATGACCGTCGCCAACCACGCCGAGCTCATCACCGCCTTCTGCACCGCCTGTGCCGAAGCCATGCAGACGCACCAGGTGCTCTGCTACCAGCGCAACGTGGGCGTCGGAGAGGTGGTCGGCATCGACACTCGCCACAAGGACCTGGCAATCGCCGCCTGAAGCGGCGGGAGAGGAGACGGACCATGACGGAGCAGACGTTGTTCTTCACCTGCCCACACTGCAAGGAGCGGTTCGCGCAGGTCGAGGAGCCGGACAGGGACATTCACACCGGGGAGGTCTACCACTGCGGCAGCTGCGGCATCCAGGTCATCTTCCAGGCAGTGACTGTTGAGGACTACGTGCCGCCGCCGGGGGCGAGGAGGGACTGCTACTTCTGTCAGCCCGAACCCTGCCGGTACGGACCTTCCACGACGACATACGACACCAAGAAAGGAGAGACGACATGAGACTCGCTGCACAAGCCAAAGGGGGCTACTACCCGACTCCCGACCGGGTGGTGGACCTGATCGCCGAGCTGATTCACACCCCCTCCGGCTCCTACCACCGGGGCCGGGAGACCCTCCGCATCCTCGACCCCTGCTGCGGGGCCGGGGACGCGCTCCAGAGGCTGGCCGAGAACCTCGACCGGCCCAACTCGATTTCCATCGAGACCTACGGCGTGGAGCTGCACCGGGACAGGGCTGAGGAGGCCGAGAAGCGGCTCCACCGCACCCTCGCGGCGGACCTGTTCGCCACGTCCATAGCGAACGGGGCCTTCGGCCTGCTGCTCTTGAATCCGCCGTATGACTTTGATTCCGAAGACAAGCGGACGGAGCACGCCTTCCTGACCCAGACGACGCGCTACCTGGCCGAGAGCGGCCTGCTGGTCTTCATCGTGCCACGGCAGCGCCTCGCGGTCTCGGCCCGGTATCTCTCCACCCACTACGGGCGGATGCGCTGCTGGGCCTTCCCAGACCCCGAACGGGAGGTCTTCGACCAGGTGGCGCTGATGGGGTACAGGAAGGCCGACCCCGTTCCCGACGCCACAGCCGAGAGCATGGTGCTGGAGTGGGCGGTGGGGGAGCCGGAGCCGCTGCGCTCCCAGCGCAACTCCTACTCCTACACGGAGTACAGCCCGGCCACGACGCCGAGCGGCGACGTCCTGTTCACGACCCGCACCGTCGATCCCGTCGCGGCTGCGGCTGAGGCGCGGCGGTCGGGGCTGTGGACCAGCACGGAGATCACCGACACACTCTGGCCCGCGAACGACAACCGGACCCGCCCGCTGATGCCCCTCAAACGGGGGCACATGGCGATGCTGGTGGCGGCGGGCTTCCTGAACAACCTGGTCCTTGAAGCCGACGACAGGCGCATCCTGGTCAAGGGCCGCACCTCGAAGGACATGGTGCTGGTCGAGGACGCCCCGGAGAAGGAGGTCCACCGGGAGAAGTTGACGACGACCGTGGTGGCCCTCGATCTCGACGACGGCCGCATCGAGGACATCGCCGCCTAGCTTGGACGGCCCACGACAACCCCCATACAAGGAAGGAGAGATAAGGAAGATGCAGACGCAGACCATCATGGTCCTCGAAGCCTGCTGCCGGTGCGGGCAGCCCATCGCCCCCGGCGAGCCCGCCATGCAGACCGCCTCGGTGGACATCGACGACTACGGGAGGGTCGTGTCCTCCCCGGTGAAGGCGTACCACCTGAAGGGACGCTGCTACGACGAGTACAGGGATGCCGAAGCCGCCCGCAGGGAGGCCCTGAAAGCAGCATAGACGGCTCACACCGAGCCGCACATAAACGAGGCCCAGAGCCTCGCACGTTCAAGCAACCGCCTGGGGACGTTTCCAGGGACCCGCGACACAGAAGCGTCCCCCACCTGGGGGCGTGGTGCGTCCCGGGTCCCGGCGTCGTCCTCCGGCCCACCACTGAAAAGGAGGACGACTCACATGAACCTCGGAGGTTTCATAGACACGTTCAAGGACGCCATCGCCAGGAGGGTGGTGGAGTCCTACCCGCCGCTCTACCGGCCCTCGGAGAACGGCGGCACGCTCCCCAGGCTGCTGCGAAAGCCCCTGGGAGCGCAGGCCGACGCCATCAGGGGCGCGGCCCTCTCCCTCAAGGCCCACCGGGGCACCACCGTCGTCGGGGAAATGGGGACGGGCAAGACCTTCATCGGCGCGGCGGCGGCGCACATGGCGGGCTTCGAGCGCATCCTCATCATCTGCCCGCCCCACCTGGTGCCCAAGTGGAAGCGGGAGGTGGAGATGACGGTGCCCGGCGTCCGCGCCGCCATCGTCGAGTCCATCACCGACCTGGAGCGGCTGCGCCTCTCCGTCGGCTCCGGCCCCCTCTTCGCGGTGATGAGCCGTGAGAAGGCCAAGCTGTCCTACCGCTGGATGCCCGCCGTGACACAGCGGTGGGCCGTCTCGAAGGGAAGGCTCCTGCGGGAGGAGGAGACGGGGGAGCCCTTCCGGGTCCCCTGCTGCCCCGACTGCACGGCGCAGATCGTCGACAAGGACGGCGTGCCGCTGACGTTCGCGGACCTGAACCGGCGCAAGCACACCTGCGCCGGCTGCGACGCCCCCCTCTGGCAGGCCGACAGGTCCGGCCCGGCCCGCTACCCGCTGGCCGACTACATCAAGCACCGGATGAAGGGGTTCTTCGACCTGCTGATCGGCGACGAAGTTCACGAGTTCAAGGGGCGCGGCTCGGCCCAGGGCATCGCCGCGGGCATCCTCGCCGACGTGTGCGGCAAGTCCCTCAGCCTGACCGGGACCCTCCTCGGCGGCTACTCCTCGACCATCTTCCACCTGCTCTACCGGTTCTCGCCGGAGATCAGGACGGAGTTCGGACGGTCGGACGAGCACCGCTGGATACAGCGGTACGGCTTCGAGGAGGTCACCGTCGGCAAGCCCGACGACGACGCGGTGGAGGACGGGCGCAACAGCAGGCGCCGCAGCTTCCGCAAGGTGACCAGGGAGCGGCCGGGCCTCGTTCCTTCCGCGCTGTTCCACATCATAGGGAACACGGTGTTCCTCAGACTGGCCGACGTTGCCTCCGGCCTGCCCGACTACGAGGAGAAGATCCTCGTGTCCTCGATGGACTCGGAGGAGGACGCGACGGGCTACTCCCAGCGCAGCGCCTACAACAAGGTGTTCGAGGAGCTGAAGAAGGAGCTGGCGGCCGCCCTCAAGAGCGGCTCCAAGCGGCTGCTGGCGACCTACCTCCAGACGCTCCTGGCCTACCCGGACGGCTGCACCAGGGGGGAGACGGTCTTCGACCCTCGGACGGGCGACGTCATCGTCCAGGTCCCGCCGCTGTCGGAAGAGAAGCTCTACCCGAAGGAGAAGGCGCTCATCGACCTGGTGGCCGCCGAGCGGCTGGAGGGAAGGCGAGTGCTGGTCTACGTCACCCACACGGGGACGCGGGACATCACCGGGCGGATGGACGACATCCTCACCCGGCACGGGTTCAGGGTGGCGGTGATGAAGGCCGACGCCGTGGCCCCGAACCGCAGGGAGAAGTGGGTCGCCGACAAGGTGAAGGAGGGCATCGACGTGCTCATCTGCCACCCCAGGCTGGTGCAGACCGGCCTCGACCTCATCGACTTCCCGACGATTTGCTGGGACGAAACGGATTATTCGGTCTACGTCGTCCGGCAGGCGTCGCGGCGGTCGTGGCGCATCGGGCAGACCCGCCCGGTGAAGGTGGTGTTCATGTCCTACCGGAACACCCTCCAGGCCGACGCGCTGAAGCTGGTGGCGAAGAAGATGCAGAGCTCCCTGGCCGTCGAGGGGGAGCTGCCGGAGGACGGCCTCGCGGCATACGGGGACGACGGCGACGACATGATGATGGCCCTGGCCCGCAGGATCGTCAGCGGCGATGAGGAGGACGAGGCCGAGACGATGGAGGAGGTGTTCGCCCAGGCCAGGAACGCCGAGAGCGAGGCCGAGGAGCTGCTGGTGGACGACGGCTGGAAGGTCGTCGAGATCGAGCCGGAGACCATCTCGGTCAACGGCAACGGACACCACGCCAACGGTGGCGACGCCATCGGCATCGGGCCGACGGTCGAGCTCGTCCCGGTCAACGGGCACGCCAACGGGAACGGCCATGCGCCCGCCCCGGTCAACGCCAACGGGCACCACGACGAAGAGCCGGAGGCGCAGCAGTCGCTGTTCTCCTGGGCGGAGTTCATGGCCGAGGAGCCGGTGAAGCCGAAGCGCAACCGCAAGCCGCGGCCCGCGACCCTCTCGATGTTCGAGTGGGCGATGACGCTGGAAGAGCAGCGCGAGGAAGAGCCGGTCGGCGCGGGACGCTAGACCGCAGAGGCACGGGAAAGGCCGCCGCTCCATTGGCGGCGGCCTCCCCCGCAAACGGCAACGCAGGAAGACAAGCAACTCTCACAAAGGAGATTAGTCATGGCAAGAGTGTTCGTATACGACGACCGCGAGTTCCCCGACCCCGACCCCGAGATGAGCGTCGACCAGGTGAAGGCCACGCTAAGCGACTTCTACGGGGAGATCGCCAACGCCTCGGTCAAGGAGACCAAGCGGGGCGACGACACCATCTACGAGTTCCAGCGGCGGGTGGGCACCAAGGGGGCCTTCACCCCCGCCCGGAGCTAGAGGAGGGATTCCGATGGACAACCGGACCTTCGCCGGTCTGCTGGCGGCGACCCCGCCGGCGGACCTGAAGATCATCGAGCTCACGGCGGAGCTCACACGGCCCGACGGCTCCTTCGACCTGGACGCCGCGGCCGCAAGGCAGTCAGACGTGGAGTCGGCCTGCGCCCAGGCGCAGGATTACGCGGCGGCCACGGGGCGGCTGCTGGAGGCGATGAAATGGAAGCTGCTGCCCCGGCGCTGATGAGCGGCCTGGCCCAGATGCTCCTGCGGCGTCCGCCGTCGCTGCGGGAGCTGGTCACGCTTATCGGGTACGCCGACGACTACGCATGGTTCGCGGGGCTGGTGCGCCGCCTCTTTCCCAATGAGGCGGAGGCGGCGCTTTCGGCCCCCGACATACGTCAGAGGGTGGAGCGATTCGCCAATCTCTTCGGGGAGCGGCACTTCCCCCTCTACGCCCCAGTGATCGAGTTCTGGACGGAGGTCGAAGACGAGCCGCCCTGGTCCTGGCTGCGGAGGGGCATCCCCTTCGACCTGATGGGCTTCGGCTACGACGGCCTCCACGAGATGTGGGACGGCTACCGGGACGGCCTCTCGGCAATGGCCCTGCTGGTCAAGCCCCCGGACGCCTACTACGACGGCCCCGACGGGCTGCGGGTGGCCTGGCTGGAGTCGGCCGCCAAGCGCATCCCGCAGGAGACGCTGCAAAGGGTCCCCGAGGGCGGCATAGCCCTGGAGGACCTGACAGAGGCGCTGAAGGGAACGAGGTTCGAGGGGGCGGCGCAAGCCTGCTCCTGGGTCCTCGCCGAGACCGGCAACTTCTTCCTCGACCACTGTTTCGACGACGGGAGTTACGACGGGTTCGCCGACCCCTGGGAGGACGACATCATCGCCGAGGGCACGGAGGAGTGGCGCAAGGCCACGGCCCTCATGGAGGCGGTGAGCAAGCTGACCGACTGGCTGGAGGATGACCTTCCCGCCCGCTTCGCCGAGATGCTGGACTTCACGCTGGAGCGGGTTCCCGAACAAGGAAAGGAGGACAACGACGATGAGCAATGACACCGACACGACCCAATGGTCCCTGCCGGGACCGGCGGACGCGCCCCGTGACGACCTCAAGCTACAGCTGGAGGTCTACGGCGAGACCATCCTGCTGCGGGGCTTCGACGGCGACACCGCATGGGTCAGGACCGTCTCGGCGGACGAGATCGCCAACGTGTTCACCCAGCACCTGGGCTTCTCCTCGGGGCTGCTGCCGGAGGAAACCCTCTGGTGGAACCAGAGCGAGACCGGGCAGGTGGTGGCCCTCTGGCGGCCCCCGCAGGTCTGGCCCGTCGCCCTGCAACGGGAGGCGTTCAAGCCTCCCGCACGGCTCCGGCTTCCCATGCCGGGGCTGGTCTTCGTCTGCTCGCCGGGCCGTGCGCCCTGGGTCTACGCGGCCCAGAGCAGGCCGGCCGACCCAGAGCAGATGCTCTACAAGATGCCCGCC
Organism: Dehalococcoidia bacterium; assembly: GCA_965217705.1. Taxonomy (GTDB): domain Bacteria; phylum Chloroflexota; class Dehalococcoidia; order Lucifugimonadales; family CATOSD01; genus CATOSD01. Next base: position 2,382,041 of record CBDCJA010000002.1, read on the forward strand.
TTCAACGTCTTCCGGGACGGGCGGGTCTGCCCCGGAAGCCACAGGTTCCCCGAGGAGGTGGACCTGATACCGGAAGGCTTCTTCCAGTCCTTCTTCTCCCTTACCGGAGACACCCACAACCGCTCGAAGAAGCATCCCGAAAACCTGCAAGCGCTATGGGAGGAGATTGATGGACAGACCGAATACCCGATGGAGGACCTTGTTCCCCAGTGTACGGTGGCCCAGGCTATCGCAGTCTCCGAGGGGAGACACGCCTACGGCTACCGCTAGCTCAGCGCCGGGGCCGGTGGGCTACCTGGTCAACCACCCCGGCGGGCTGGCCGGAGCCCACGGCATCGGCTACGACTACGTTTTCGGATTGGGCGGCGTCTACGTCCAGTCCGAGAGCGCACAACTGACGGCGCGGGTGCTCGTCTCCCCCTGCAAGGTGCGGGGCCTCGCGCCCGTAACCGAGAAGGCGGAGCTAACGAACGGCCCCATCCCGGCCCGGCTCTTCGAAATCGGGCTGCGCTGGTTCAGAGACGAACCCGGCACCGAGCGGTTCTTCGCCGTGCGATGGGACGGGGACTCCTACCGGCTGGTGGTTCCCGAACAGAAAGGGACGGCTTCGTCCCTCAAATACATCCCGCCCGCAGGGGTGGTCGCCGAGTTCCACTCCCACGGAAGCTCCCGCGCCTTCTTCTCGAAGACCGACGACGGCGACGAGCTGGGCTTCCGCGTCTACGGCGTCGTTGGACGCCTGGACAGCCCCGAACCGGAGCTGAGTCTTCGGGTCGGCGTCTACGGCCACTTCGCAACGGTGGACTGGTCCCAGATGTTCGACGGCCCGCCGCCGGGCGTCCGGCTGATGGGCGAGGAGCCGGATTCAACCAATACAAGAGACAAGGAGGTGATTGAATGCCTTACCACCTGGACAACGCGTTCCTGCTCGACAATCCCTGGATAACGGTGGTCGGCTGCGGCGGGACCGGAGGCTTCGTCGCCGAGGGTCTGTGCAGACTCTTCCAGGGGCGGCAGGCCACCATCGTCCTGGTCGACCACGACCGGGTGGAGCCCCACAACCTGCTCCGTCAAAACTTCTACAGCGACGACGTTGGCCGATTCAAGAGCCAGGCCCTCGCCGACCGGCTGGCAAGAGCCTACCGGCGGCCCGTCGGCTACTCCGTCTACCCCTTCCGGGAGGAGGACGCCCGACCCCACGGGCAGCGCTACCCCGGCCTGCCCGCCTACGGCGACAGCCTCATCATCGGCTGCGCCGACAACGCCGCCGCGCGAAGGGCGATGGCGGAGTGCCTGCCGGGCGACCCGCGCCGGTGGCTCATCGACGCGGGCAACGACACCAACTGGGGCCAGGTGCTCGTGGGCAACGTCGCCGAGCCGGTGACGCTGGAGGAACCGCCCTTCACCGGCGAGACGTGCCACCTGGCGCCCGCGCCCACGCTCCAGCGCCCCGACCTGCTGACCGCCGTGTCGACCAGGCCGCCCGACGTGGACTGCGCGGCGGCCCTCGACCTCACCGACCAGGACCCCACCATCAACCAGATGATGGCCTCCCTGGCGCTACAGGTGGTCCGCCGCATGGTGGCGGGAACCTGCCCCTTCATGGCCCTCTACCTGGACATGGACCTGGGTACGGTCACGCCCACCTACGTCACCCCGGAGGCGGTGGAGCGGACGGTGGGGACCTACGTCGAGTGATCGGCGCAAGCAAATCCACACTCAGCGAAGACAAGGAGAGACCGATGACCGACAAGAACGGAACCACCACGACCACGACCATGTGGCAGGACAACCACAGCGGCCTGCGCAGGCACAAGCTGATGACGAAGGAGCTCGGGGAGACCATCCCCGCCCTCTACGCCAACGAGAACGCCGCCGACTACGACTCCGTCGTCGCCCACGTCAAGCTGTTCTCGCCCTACGCCAACTGGACCTGGTACATCACGGAGTGGAACGCCGAAACCGGCGAGTGCTTCGGACTCGTCGAGGGGTTCGAGACCGAGCTTGGCTACTTCGATCTCACCGAGATGGCGGAGGCGACCGTGCTCGGGGGCGTGCCCGCCGTGGAGCGCGACCTCTACTGGAAGCCGACCACCCTCGGCGAGATCAAGAGGCAGTCGAGGATGGCGGCCTAGCCAAGAGGGACGAACCATATAAGGAAAGGAGAAGACCATGCCAGACGAGATCGGAACGGAAGCAACGCGCCCGGACGCGCCGAGCGCGGACGACGCTCTCTTCGGCGACTCGGCGGACAAGGCGGACGACACGGCCGCTACGGTCGCGGAAGAACAGGACACCCAAGGCTCCGACGCCACCGGGGAACCTGCGGTTGCCGAGGAGCAGGACGCCGACAAGGAGGGCGCACAGGATGGGCAGGATACCGGCGACGCCGGGGAAGCTGGCGAGGCGGAGGCCGCTCCATCGGATGAGTTGAAGGTCGTCGTCTCCATCAAGGGAGGCCGGGCCGTCATCGGGGTGCAGCAGCCCGCGTCGGACCCGCACATCGAGACCTTCGATGACGTGGACGAGTCCGCGCTGGCCCAGGAGGTCCCGGCGGTGATCGAGCGGGCCAGGGCCAGGTGGGAGGAGTCGCCGAAGCACCCCGCCTACGAGCGGCCCGCTCCCCCGCCCAGACGGCGCAACAGGCGGGGCCAGGAGACGGCCCAGGCCGCGAACGCCGAGACCGAGACGGACCAGGCACAGCAGACGCTGAGGCTCTTCTAGGAAGCCTGAGCGCGAAGCACGGGGGAGGTCGTCGCAGCCATTGCGACGGTCTCCCCCGCCCATCCATATGTGCGGCCTTTTTTGCGTTTCAGGCCGGTTGCGCGTCCATGTATGGGGTCTCTTTTCATTTCGGGGACAGTTGGGAAACATAGAAGGGAGAGTAGGACATGAGAACCAATGGAGATGGGTCATTGACGTGGGCAGTCGAAACCTGTAAGAGGTGCGAAGTCATGGAGATGCACCTGTTCGACGAGAATGCGCGCAGTGAAAGGGCCTTCTGCGGAGCCGACACCTCAGCCGAGGAACGGAGGAGCGTGAGCGGTTACCTGGAGGACAGGCTGAACGGGATTGGACTCGGTAGCGTCTGCGAGTCGTGCAAGGCGTTCGCGCCGCCATTCGCCCTGCGCCTCAGCCGCGACCTGGAGGCCGAGGGTGTGCCGGATGAAGGGGAGGAGTATCGGCGGCTCGCCGAGACGCTCCTGAAGGAGACCGGCCAAGACCGGAGCGGCGACTAGGAAACAACGCCTGACACATCCATATGTGGGCGCTTTTTGCGTTTGCGGAGTGTACGGCCGGTGGCGCCGGCCATGTATGCAGCCCTTGTTGCGTTTCAATAGAAGGGCGACGCGACCTCCGGGTCCCCGCGCCAGACGGCATCCAGCGTGTCGGGGATGTGTGCGTTGGTCAGCTCGCCCTGCCAGTAGGCGGCGCGCTCAGTCCTGGCGAGGGTGGCCGGCTGAATCTTCCATCCGGGGTTGGACTCCCGGATCGCGCGGGCGATGTCCGCGAGCGTGGCTCCCCGCGTGCAGAAGTCGTCGACGACTAGCACAAGGCCGGGATCGCCTCCGATGGGGGCAGCCAGGTACACCCCGTCCACGGTGGCGTCCCGCTCGGCCGCGGAGGCGATGCCGCTGATTCTGGGATGCCGATCCTTGGTGATGTGATGCGGAAGCCACTCCCAGCCGCGGGATCGTGCAAGCGCGGACGCCAGTGTCGACGCCGGCGTGTCGTATTGCACAATATTTTGCCCTGAAGAGACCGAGGAGAAGACGACGACGCGCGGGTTCCCGGCGGGGTGGAAGCCCTCGAACGCCGCGCAGAACGTGCGGGTGGCCGCCCTGGCGGCGGTAGGTTCGCCGTACTTGAACCGGTTGAAGCGCCGGGTCCACTTCCCGTAGGGCCGGTCCGTGATACGGAACCCGACCGTGAGCAGCCCCAGATCGCCGACCGGGAGGCGGTAGATGCGGATCAACCGGCCATCTACGACGTATTTGCCCGGGGGCTCCTCGCCGAATAGGCGCGCAGCCAGGCGCGCAGCCTCGTCGCCCGCTGCGTTGGCGGACGGCGATTGCGTTGCCGGTCTCGTTTTCTTGTCCATGCGTTCTGCTCCTGCACGGTCCCGTATACGACCCCAGCCGCAATGCGGTCAGCGGTCCCCCACCGGCCATATATGCGGCCTTTTTGCGTTTGCGGCACTGCCGCCGCGCCGCCTCAGTCGGTGAAGATATGACCCAGGCCCAGGTCGTCGGCCAGATCAAGCAGGGCCTTCTGATGAGCCAGGTTTGGCCGCACGCCCTTGCACCTCCAACGTCGTATGGTGAGGGGGTAGGTCCCGAGACGGCGGGCGATCTCCGCCCATGACAGGCCGGACTCCACCTTGAACCGCTCCAGGCGTTGCGGGAAGTCGTCGGGGAAAACGTGGGTCCTTCGGCTGTAGTATGCGCGCTGTCTCAGCATCGAGCCGGTCCTTCAAAGGCATGCGTTGGCACTCTCTCCCTACGGGAGCGTCCAGGCCGTGTGGCAACCGCGCAGAGGACGGAACAGCGCTTGCGCTCCCGCCGCTTTCCGTCCGCTCCCCCATGCCCAAGAGAGTCCCGGTCCGGGCGAGGCGGCGGCCCCCGCCCGGACGTACCCATCTGTGAGGCTCTTTTTGGTTGTCCGCAATTCCGAGCAAGGGGGCAGGTCACTCGGCCAGGGTTAGGCTGACCTCCACGGTGTCCACATCCGCCAGGACCGCTTCCTGGTTCGTTGCCCACCCGTATTGGGTGGCACCGGAGGAGAATTCACGGATGCTGGCGTCTTGCGAGCTGAGAGTGGTCGCGCCCACCTGCAACGTGAAGCCCGCCGGAAGGGCTTTGTCCAATGTCAGGTAGAACTGCGGCCCGTCGGAGTCAGCCAATACCTTGACTGTGTAGTCAACGCCGTCCAGCGTAAAGACCTCCGACGTGAGCTCTCCCATCCCAATGTCCTTCCAGAAACCGCGAAAACCGCCGATGCTGCCCACGGTCAGCGTCGCCGACCAGATGGAGGAGTCATCTGCCGCCGCCGTCACCGCCGCCGTCGCCGCGCTGGTCAGGGATTCCTGGTGGTTCCTGTCGTCTCTGAACGACACCTTCACCTTGATGGCCTTGCCAACGTCGTCGGCAACCGGGGTGTAGGTCTCGTTTGTTGCGCCTGCGACATCTGCGCCGTTGGCGAGCCACTGGTAGCTGAAGACCGCCCCGCTCATTCCGTCGGCGTCGTCAATGCCCGACGTGTCCGCCGTCAGCGTCTTGCCCACCTGCGCCGTTCCGCTGATGGTGGGCGCTCCGGTGGCAGGGCTGTTCGGCCTCGGCTCCACCGCCGCCGTCGCCGCGCTGGTCAGGGATTCCTGGTGGTTCCTGTCGTCTCTGAACGACACCTTCACCTTGATGGCCTTGCCAACGTCGTCGGCAACCGGGGTGTAGGTCTCGTTTGTTGCGCCTGCGACATCTGCGCCGTTGGCGAGCCACTGGTAGCTGAAGACCGTGCCGCTCATCCCGTCAGCGTCCTCGATGTCCCTCGTTTCCGCCGTCAGCGTCTCGCCCACCCGGACCGTCCCGCTGATGGTGGGCGCTCCGGTGGCAGGGCTGTTCGGCCTCGGCGCTACCGCCGCCGTTGGCTCGCTGGTCAGGGATTCCTGGTGGTTCCTGTCGTCTCTGAACGACACCTTCAACTTGATGGCCTTGCCAACGTCGTCGGCAACCGGGGTGTAGGTGTCGCTGGTTGCGCCTGCGATGTCGGCGTCGTCGGCAAGCCACTGGTAGCTGTAGACCGCGTCGGCCAGTCCGTCGTCGTCCTCGATGCCGTCGGTGTCCGCCGTCAGCGTCTCTCCCACCTGGGCCGTCCCGCTGATGGTGGGCGCTCCCCTGGCCGGGCTGTTGGGCGGGGCCTCCGGCGTGCCCCTGACCTCGCTGGACGGCACACCGACGCCGTTGTCGTTGTAGGCCATCGCCCGCACGGTGTACTCGACGCCGTTGTCCAGCCCGGTGATGGTGTACTCCCGGTCCCCGGGGCCGGGCACGTCCGCCTGCCGTTCCGAGGTGTCCGTGTCGTCGTACTCCTCGTCACCGGACTTCCACTGCAACAGGTAGCCGTCGACCCGGCCTTCGCTGGTGGGCCTCGTCATTCGCAGGACGAGCGTGCCGTCGCCCGGCGACAGGGGCATGAGGCCCGCCTCCGAGAGGTTCGGTGTGCTGAAGGTGGTGGCGGCCAGGCCGTCCACGAAGCCGCTGTCCAGGGCGGCCTGCACCTCATAGATGGTCTCGTAGGCCAGGTCGGTCAGCGTGAAGGCGGGCGAGGGCCCGTTCAACTCGCCGCGCGCCGCCCCGCTCGGTAAGCCGGAGGACCAGAAACCCCGCGGCGAAAGGACGGTCCAGCTCGCGCTGCCCTGGGCACGGAACCGCAGGTGCGCCTGATACTCGGTGGCCGCTTCCAGGTTGACGAAATCCAGCGCGACAAAGGTGACGGTGCAGGAGATGGGCTCCTTCACCTTCACCGTCGACACGTGGGGGCCTTCCCTCGGCGTGCCCTTCGCCTGGGCGGACCAGCCGCTGTCGCCGAGGGCGTTGGTGGCCCTCACCCGCACCGTGTACTCGGTGCCGTTGTCCAGGGACGGGATGGTGTCGGTGCGTGACGGCGCGGCAATGGTCCTCTGCCGGGACGAGATGAAGCTCTGGCCGCCGGACTTCCATTGCAGGGTGTACTCGGTGATGGCGCTGCCGCCGTCGTTGGGTGCGCCCCAGCTCACCGTCAGCTGCTGGTGGCCCGACCCCGCCTGCACGTTGGGCGGCGCGTCCGGCGGGCCGACGGGGGTGGCTTTCCTCTTACTGGACGGCGGGCCGTCGCCGACGGCGTTCACCGCGATCACCCGCACCGTGTACTCGGTGCCGTTGGTCAGCCCGGTGATGACGTAGGTACTCGCCGAAGCCCCGGTGGTGTGTTCCCGCGACGGATCGCCGAAGCTCTGGCTGCCCGACTTCCACTGCACCTTGTAGCCGGTGATTGCGCTCCCGCCGTCGCTTAGGGGCGTGACCCAGTTTATGGTGAGCGAGCCGTCCCATATTAAGGTGACGTTCACACCCCAGGTTTGACCCGGCTTCGTGGGCGAGGTCGTGAAGGCGGCGGTCTTGACTCCCGAGGCGAAGCCGCTGTCCAGGGACGCCGCCACGTCGTAGTCCGTGTTCCCGGTCAGCCCGCTCAGGGTGAAGGTGACGGCAGTACCGCTGGTCGGTGTGCTCTGGTTCGCGGCCGCCGGCCAGCTGCCGCCCTCCACCCGGTAGCGCAGGAACACCGTGTGGGATGCGTTTTGCAGGTTGGCCACCGTCACGGTTACGTCCGCCCCGGTCTGGGTGATGGTGGCCTGGTCCACCGTCACCGACCCCACGCCGGGGCCGGACAGCGGGGTGGCCGTGGTCTCGGTCCAGCCGCTGTCGCCGTTGGCGTTGGTGGCCTTGACCCGCAGCGTGTAGGTGGTGTCGTTGGTGAGAGACGGGATGGTGTGGGTGGTGGTCGTGACAGTGGCCTGCCGCGAGGTGTTATAGCTCTGCGTCCCCGACTTCCACTGCACCGTATAGCCGGTGATGGCGCTGCCGCCGTTGTCGGGGGCGTCCCAGGTGACGGTCAGTTCGGCGTTGCCCGACGCCAGCACGTTGGTTGGAGCGTCCGGCGGGCCGACGACCAGGCTTCCGCTCACGGCGATCCGCAAGGCAAGTACATCAGTGCTCCAGGTGGAGCCGGACAACTGATGGCGATTGTTGCCGATCGACCAGCCGCTGGCGCCGCCGGAGTCCTCGTTGTCGGAAAAGGTTTGGGTCCAACTCAGAACGTTACTGCCGACGCCGGCGGGGCTGCCCGTCGCAACGATGAAGTAGCTTGTGCTGGCGGCCAGGACGGTGCCGGCGGGAGCGGAGAAGGAGTTGGCGGCGTCGGCGGTGATGGAAGCCGGATTGGTGAACGTGAAGAAGCTCGACCCCGGTGTTCCAGAATCGCTGGAGTAGAGGCTCACGACGACGGACGCCAGCCCAACGTCACCCAGCAGGAGCTCGACGGCGCCGAGATTGTAGCCGGTCGAGTTGGTCCCGGTGGTGAACTCCTGGGCATAGGTGTTGGCGATCAGACCGGGGACGTTGAAATCGAGGGCGGTTTGCCCGGCGTTGCTGACCAGCGTGACGGCCGGCTGGGTGACGGTGGTGGCGTTGGCGACGGTGGAGGCCGCGCCGGTGTCGATGGAGTTGATGGCCGAGACCCGGTAGTGCCGCGTGTCGCCGCCGGAGAGGGTGGTGTCCGAATATATGGTGTCGGTGGACTGGGTGTCGGCGACCAGCACGCTCCAACTCGTCCCAGCGTCGTCGGAATACTCGATCTGGTAGCCATCGATGACGCGGCCGCCGTTGTCCGCCGGGGCGGTCCAGGCGAGGTCGATTTGCGTCCCCCCACTGGCCGTCGCCGTCAGGCCCGTCGGCGCATCTGGTGCGACGGGGGCCACGGTGGAGTTGTTGGTGACGGCGGGGACGTCGTCCTCGCCGGTGGTGAAGGAGGCCGCGTCGTTGCCGGCTTCGTCCTGGATGGCGGCGACGTCGTTGCCCGCGGTGGGATCGGTGTAGATGACGGTAACGCTCTGGCCCTGGTAGATCTGAGGAGCGAGCGAGCTCAGTCGAAGTTCGCCATCAATGAGGGGAAAAACAATGCCTACCGTGATGGCAGTGCCGTCGGCAGTGACGGCAAAGGAGTTGGTTGAGGGACGGTGATCCGGATTGACGTCTAGCAGCTCGTCAAAAACGAGAGTGCAAGCAAAACCACCAGCGCCACAGCTGACCTCTTCGACCACCGGCCCGGTGGTGTCTGCGGTCCCCACGACCACGCTGCCGCTCACCACGATCAGATTCGAGACGGTGGCGCCATGATTCCAACTGCCCGATGCAGAGACTTTGGAAAGGTGATTGTTTCCAATGCTCCATCCCGGGAGGGCCTCGTCCTCCTCGTCTTGTGCGGTAACTCTGAGATTCACCCAGTCGGCGGAGTCGCCCCTTTCCTCGTTGACAACCACCCAGTACGTCGTGTCCGGGGCAAGCACGGTGCCGGTCGGCGCGGTAAACGTGTTGAGCGCATCATTCGTGAGACTGGCTGGATTGGCGAGATTGGCGACGAGAGCGCCCGGTTCGCCCGAGCCGTCGTCGACCTTGATGGCCGCGATGAGGTCGTTAACGCCGGGCAGCGTGGAATCATCACCCAGCCGGATCTGGATCTTGGAGAGCATATATCCGCCGGTACTGGGGCCGGTGACAAAGCTCTGCGCCTGGGTGGTCCTTGAGATAGCATTCTCAATCGTTCGATTCTTGTTCGAAACAAGCGCGCCGGTCGGCGGCTCCACGGTGGAGTTGTTGGTGACGGCGGGGACGCCGTCCTCGCCGGTGGTGAAGGAGGCCGCGTCGTTGCCGGCTTCGTCCTGGATGGCGGCGACGTCGTTGCCCGCGGTGGGATCGGTGTAGATGACGGTAACGCTCTGGCCCTGGTAGATCTGAGGAGCGAGCGAGCTCAGTCGAAGTTCGCCATCAATGAGGGGAAAAACAATGCCTACCGTGATGGCAGTGCCGTCGGCAGTGACGGCAAAGGAGTTGGTTGAGGGACGGTGATCCGGATTGACGTCTAGCAGCTCGTCAAAAACGAGAGTGCAAGCAAAACCACCAGCGCCGCAGCTGACCTCTTTGACCACCGGCCCGGTGGTGTCTGCGGCGACGGCTGCGGTGGCGTCGCTGGTCAGCGTCTCCTCGGTGCCGCCCCCGTCGGTGAAGGTGACCCTGACCTTGATGGTCTTGCCCTGGTCGGCAGCCTTCACCTTATAGGTTGAGTCCGTCGCGCCAGAGATGTCGCTGTCGTCGGTGCCGTCGCTCCGAATCCACTGGTAGGAGAACTGGTCGGCGGCGGGCAGGCCGTCCTCGTCCATGATGCCCGAGATGTCGGCGGTCAGCGTCTGATTCACCTCCGGCGTGCCGGTGATTACGGGCTTGCCGGTGGCGTTGTTCGTGGTTACTCGGAACACGCCAGACAGGCCGTAGAGCTGTTGGTTGTCGTCGGCGCCGATGTTCTCGGTTGTAAAATTGCACGAAACAGGCCCGTTGATTGAGCTTGTCTGATACAGGCATCCGAGTTGCACCTCGCCCGAGCTCGCACCGAGCGGATTACTCTGGTCCGCCGTCCCATCCTTACTGCTGCCCGTGGCGACGAATCGCCTAGCGCTCAGATTATATTCGACTCCGCTTTCGTTCCACGCGTCTGCTTGCTGGTTCCAAGAGCCGTCGTAGAAGTCTTCGTACTGGTCGGCGGCCTTGTCGCCGTTCAGCCAGTAGATGCGAACGCCCTTGTCGCTGGACGTATAGGTGGTCCAGGTGTTGTCCCGGGCGTCCACGGCGCCGGTGCTGCCGAGGACCCTGAAGGTGTCGCTGTAGTCCTGGATGTCCGTGTGGCCCGCGGCAGCCCGGTTCTGGACGAAGGTGTTGTAGTCGCTGATGTTTGTGGACCTGATGCTGCGCTTCGTGGAGGACAGGAACAGCAGCCGGAACTCTTGGCCGGCTACAAGGCCGCTGGGTATCAGGCTCCAGTCCGCGGGAACCACCGTGGGTGGGGGAGGGACCACGTGGAACACCCCAGACAGGCCGTAGAGCGGTCTACTGCCATTTTTGCCGCCGTTGAATGCGCTGTCGCCAACGGGCCCCAGAGTGGCATGATTCAGGGAACCCAGAGCCACAAATTCTTTACCCAAGGCACGGCTAATGCCGGAACTTGTAAACGACTCCGTCCCGTCTTCGTCGCAGCCTGTCCATATGGCCGTGGCTGAGGTGGATGATCCCGCCTCCGTCTTGGGGTTCGCTTGGTCGTCCCAGTCCCCGTCGTAGAAGTCTTCGTACTCGTCGACCACCTTGTTGCCGTTGAGCCAGTAGATGGGCAGGCCCTTGTCGCTGGAGGTGTAAGTGGTCTTGGTGTTGTCCCGGGCGTCCACGGCGGCGGTGCAACCGACCGCCGCAAAAGTGGAGCTGTAGTCCTGGATGTCCGTGTGACCTGCGGCGGCCCGGTTCTGAATCCAGGTGTTGTAGGTGGATATGCTGGTGGATGCGGCGTTGCGCGTGGTCGAGGAGACGAACAGCAGCCGGAACTCGTCGCCCACTCCCAAGCCGCTGGGTATCAGGCTCCAGGTTGAGGGAACCTCGGTCACCCCCATCTCGAGTACTGTGGCGGTGGCGGCGCTGGTCAGGGACTCCGGGTAGTTGGAGCTGTCGGTGAAGCTCACCCGCACCGTGATGGTCTTGCCCGCGTCGGCTTCCACCAGCGTATAGGTGGAGTCCGTCGCTCCGTCGATGTCGCTGTCATTGCGAATCCACTGGTAGGAGAACTGGTCGGCGGCGGGCAGGCCGTCCTCGTCCATGATGGCCGATATACCGGCGGTCAGCGTCTGGTTGACCTGCGGCGTGCCGCTGATCGTGGGCTTGCCGGTGGCGGGAGTGTTGGAGCCCGCGTCCACCTCAAACACGCCCGACAGGCCGTAGAGTTTCTTGTTCTGCCCGCTGCCAAGACTAGTGTTGCTCCGAAGGGGGCCGTCTCCGCTTCCACCCGAATTAGGTTTGCCAATCGTTGTGAATCCGACGCTGTCGCCCATAGAATCTGCACCCTCGGTGCCATCGTGGGCGCTGCCCGTCCACACTCCGGTTGAAGGATTCGGCGCGGAAACGGAGCTTCCGCTCTGGTTTCTCATCGACGCTTCTTCGGCCCAGCTCCCGTCGTAGAAGTCCTGGTACTGGTCGGCCACCTTGTTGCCGTTCAGCCAGTAGATGGCCACGCCCTTGTCGCTGGAGGTGTAGGTGGTGCCGGTGTTGTCCCGCGCGTCGACGTCGGCGGTGCTGCCGACGACCCTGAAGGACGAGCTGTAGATCTGGATGTCCGTGTGGCCCGCGGCTGCCAGGTTCTGAATCCAGGTGTTGTAGGTGTCGATGCTGGTGGGCCTGGCGTTGCGCCCACCCGAAGAGATGAACAGCAGGCGGAACCGGTCGCCCGGGCCGAGGCCGCTGGGCACCAGACTCCAGTCTGAAGAGACCGTCAAGGGTGTCACGGGTCCGGTGGCGTCGCTGGTCAGCCTCTCCGGGAAGCCGCCCCCGTCGGTGAAGGTGACCCGGACCTTGATGGTCTTGTCCAGGTCGGCACTCCCCAGCTCATAGGTGGCATTCGTCGCGCCGGAGATGTCGCTGTCGTCGGTGCCGTCATTGCGAATCCATTGGTAGGAGAACTGGTCGTCGGCGGGACGGCCGTCCGTATCCATGATGCCCGATATGTCGGTGGTCAGCGTCTGACTCACCTCCGGCGTGCCGGTGATCACGGGCTCGCCGGTGGGTGCGTTGTTGAGCACCAGCCACACTTCCACCTGCTGGTCGACCGTCCACGTCAGGCCGTGGTCTGAGACTTGGTGTCGCGCCGGGCTTCCGCTGGCCGCGCCAAGCTGTATCGGCGTGTCGTCCAGGATGAGGCCATAATTCCCCGAACCCAGTGCCGGCGAAGTCTGAAAGTGAAACTCATTCCCGATGTACGCCAGGACTTGCACCACTGCCGGATTGCCGTTGTGGGTGAAGTCGGCAGGTTCAAGGTCTCCGGTGTCGGTGTTGCTGCTATAGCCGCTAAAAAAGGCGCCGATGCCCACGGTGAGAAGGGCGGAGTGGATGACGTCGCTGTAGGGGGAGGCCACCGCCACCGCCGTGCTGGTCAGGGACTCCGGGAAGTCGTTGTCGTCAGTGAAGCTCACCCGCACCTTGATGGTGTTGCCGTAGTCTGCGAACACCAAGGTGTAGGTAGAGTCCGTCGCTCCGTCGATGTCGCTGTCGTCGTTTCGGACCCACTGGTAGGAGAAGTCGGCGTTGTCGATGCCGTCGGGGTCGCCGATGCCATCGGTGTCGGCGGTCAGCGTCTGACTCACCTCCGGCGTGCCCGTGATGACGGGCGCGCCGGTTGCCGCCTGGTTCGGGATAAGGCGCACTTCCACCGTGTCGCCGACGCTCCAGCTCACGCCGTGGTCTGAGAATTGGTACACCGGGGGGTCTCCGGTGGGTTCACCAAGCGGGAGCAGGGTCTCGCCCAGGCGTAGGAGAAAGCCTTCCCCACCCAGTTCTTGGGAGATCTCAAAGGTCAACAAACCCCCGACGATGTGCCACAGGTTGTTCACCGTTATCTCGTCGCCATCGTGGCTAAACGTCGACGGATCAAGCTCTCCAACTGCTGTGCCTACATGGGTATAGCCGCGGTACGTGTTGGGCTCGATGGTAAATTCTGCCACGGTCAGGGTGGCGGACCAGATGGCAGTGGAGGTGGTGGCAGTGGCGCCGTTGACGCGCATGCGGATGGGGCTTGAAGTGTTGACCCAATTACCGCCTCCGAAGAAGCGGCGGTCGTCGGCTATGCTCCATCCACTCGCGCCCCCGGTGTCTTCGGCCGTCGTGTTCGTCCTGCTCAAATTGATTCCACTGCTTGTAGTGCTGATCACGACGTAGTAGGTCGTACCGGCGGCCAGCGTCGTGCCGGAGGGAGCCGTGAACGTGGTCACCGGCGTGGAAATGCTGGCCGGCGTGGTGAGGGTATGCACGAGCGTCCCCGGATCGCCCGAACTCTCCGAGTAGATGCTTACGGTTATGTCGGACGCGGTGCCGCTGAACGACGAAACGGCCAGTTCGACGGAACCTAGCGTGTACCCGCCCGATTCCGATCCGGTGGTGAATCCCTGACCCTGGGATTGGGTGGCGGTTACGTTCACATTGCCGGCCGCCGTCTGGCCGACGTTGCTGACCAGCGCCCCGGTCACCGCAGTCGTCGCCGCGCTGGTCAGGGACTCCGGGAAGTTGGCGTTGTCGGTGAAGCTCACCCGCACCTTGATGGTCTTGCCCTCGTCGGCTTGCACCACCGCGTAAGTGGAGTCCGTCGCACCGTCGATGTCGCTGTCGTCGGTGCCGTCGTTGGAAATCCACTGGTAGGTGAGCTCGCCGAAGACGGGCAGGCCGTCCTCGTCCATGATGCCCGAAATGTCGGCGGTCAGCGTCTCCCCCACCTCCGGCTTGCCGGTGATGGCGGGCGCGCCGGTGGCCGGGCGATTCACCGTCAGCCGCACCTCCACCTCCTGTCCGTCGGTCCAGGTCAGCCCGTGGTCGGAGAAAGATTCGGAGAAAGATAAGGAGGTGCCCCCGCCGGGGCTTTCAATCAGGAAGGGAGCGCCGTCCAAGTAGAGGTTGAAGTCCGCCGAACCCAATGCGCCAAGGAAGTCGAACCGCAATGTGCCACCTTCAAGGTACTGGAGGGCGGAAACGGTATGGGACCCCCGGTCACTCCCCAGATACACGAACGCCGTAGGCTGAAGGCTTCCTTGGATTTCAAATAGCGAATACCCGAAGAATGTCCCGGTTCCGCTGACTGTGTACTCCTCGACGGTGAGGGTGGCGGACCAGATGACCTGTCCGTAGGTGGAGGCCGTCACCGCCGTCGGCGCGCTGGTCAGGGACTCGGCGTTGTCGTTGTCGTCGTCGAAGGTCACCCGGACCTTGATGGTCTGGTCCAGGTGGGCCAGCAGCGGCCGGTAGGTCTCCCCCGTGGCGCCGGAGATGTCGCTGTCGTCGGTCCCGTCGTTGGCGATCCACTGGTATTCGAAGTCGGCGTCGGCGACGCCGTCGGAGTCGCCGATGTTGGAGATGTCCGCCGTGAGCAACTCCCCCACCTGGGCCGTCCCGCTGATGGTGGGCGCGCCGGTGGCCGGGCTGTTGGTGCTAGTGGCAGCGTCCCCGTTGACGCGCATGCGGATGGGATTTGTAGTGGTGTTCCAACCGCTGAGTCCGAAGAAGCGGCGGGAGTCGGCTATGCTCCATCCACTCACGCCCCCGGTGTCTTCGGCCGTCGCGTTCGTCCTGCTTAAAGAGATTCCACTGCTTGTAGTGCTGATCACGACGTAGTAGGTCGTACTGGCGGCCAGAGTCGCGCCGGAGGGAGCCGTGAACGTGGTCACCGCCGCGGAAATGCTGGCCGGCGTGGTGAGGGTATGCACGACCGTCCCCGGATTGCCCGAACTCTCCGAGTAGATGCTTACGGTTATGTCGGACGCGGCGCCGCTGAACGACGAAACGGCCAGTTCGACGGAACCTAGTGTGTACCCGCCCGAGTCCGATCCGGTGGTGAATCCCTGACCCTGGGATTGCGGGGTGTTTACCTGCGCAGCACCGGTCGCCGCCGTTTGGCCGACGTTGCTGACCAGCGCCGCCACCGGCACGGTCACCGCCGCGCTGGTCAAGGACTCCGGGAATTTGGCGTTGTCGGTGAAGCTCACCCGCACCTTGATGGTCTTGCCCTCGTCGGCGTCCATCAGCGTATAGGTGGAGTCCGTCGCTCCGTCGATGTCGCTGTCGTCGGTGCCGTCGTTGGAAATCCACTGGTAGGTGAGCTGGCCGAGGACAGGCAGGCCGTCTTCGTCCATGACGCCCGAAATGTCGGCGGTCAGCGTCTCCCCCACCTCCGGCTTGCCGGTGATGGCGGGCGCGCCGGTGGCCGGGCGATTCACCGTCAGCCGCACCTCCACCTCCTGCTCGTCGGTCCAGGTTAGGCCGTGGTCGGAGAAAGATAAGGAGCCGACCGTGCCGGGGCTTTCAATCAGGAACGGAGCGCCGTCCAAGTAGAGGTTGAAATCCTCCGAACCCAATGGGTCACCACTCAAGTAGAACCGCAATTGGTCTCCAATGTACTGGAGGCTGGTTACGAGCGTAGAAACTCCGACATGCGTGAATACATTGGGCTCAAGGCTTCCCCTCTCGGCAATCGAATATCCGAAGAATGTCCCGGCGGCGACGGTTTCTTCCTCGACGGTCAGGGTGGCCGCCCAGATGACCTGTCCGTAGGTGGAGGCGCTCACCGCAGCCGTCGCCGTGCTGGTCAGGGACTCGGCGTTGTCGTCGTCGTCGTCGAAGGTCACGCGGACCTTGATGGTCTGGGCCAGGTGGGCCAGCAGCGGCCGGTAGGTCTCCCCCGTGGCGCCGGAGATGTCGCTGTCGGTGGTCCCGTCGAAGGCGATCCACTGGTATTCGAAGTCGGCGTCGGCGATGCCGTCGGAGTCGCCGATGTTGGAGATGTCCGCCGTCAGCAACTCCCCCACCTGGGCCGTTCCGGTGATGGTGGGCGCGCCGGTGGCCGGGCTGTTGGTGCTAGTGGCAGCGTCCCCGTTGACGCGCATGCGGATGGGGTTTGTGGTGATGTTCCAACCGCTGCCTCCCAAGAAGCGGCGGAAGTCGGCTATGCTCCATCCACTCACGCCCCCGGTGTCTTCGGCCGCCGCGTTCGTCCTGCCTAAAGAGATTCCACTGCCTGTAGTGCTGATCACGACGTAGTAGGTCGTACTGGCGGCCAGAGTCGCGCCGGAGGGAGCCGTGAACGTGGTCACCGCCGCGGAAATGCTGGCCGGCGTGGTGAGGGTATGCACGACCGTCCCCGGATGGCCCGAACTCTCCGAGTAGATGCTTACGGTTATGTCGGACGCGGTGCCGCTGAACGACGAAACGGCCAGTTCGACGGAACCTAGTGTGTACCCGCCCGAGTCCGATCCGGTGGTGAATCCCTGAGCCTGGGATTGGGTGGTGCTTACCTGCGCAGCACCGGTCACCGCCGTTTGGCCGACGTTGCTGACCAGCGTGACGTCGGCGAGCGGAACGATGGCACCGGCGTGGGCGGACTGGAGGACGCCGGCCACGTTGGAGCCCTGGCTGGCGTCCCCGCCGCGCAGCGCCTTGACCTGGTAGCGGTAGCCGTCCAGGTCTCCGGTCACGCCGGAGTCGGTGTAGGTGGTGTCGGTGTTGCCGGTGTCGGCCGCCAGGGTGGCCAGCGCGGCGCTGCCCTGGCCGCGCAGGACCTCGTATCCGGTCACGGAACCGGCGTCCTCGGCGGGGGCGGTCCAGCTCAACGCCACCCCGCCGTCCTCGGCGGCCTCGGCGGTCAGTCCGCTGGGGGCCAGGGCTTCGGGCGTGGGTTCCTCCTCGGGTTCGGGCGTGTCCTGGGCGTAGTCGTCGGGCAGGTCGATGCGGGCGAAGTTGGACACCTTGCTCTGCTCGCCGTCCCGCAGCGCCCTGACCCTATAGGTGTAGCTCACCCCAGGCTCGTTGGCGGTGTCATCGGTGTAGCCGGTTTCGGCGTTCCCGGTGTCGGCCACCAGGGTCGTCAGGGCGGCCTCGCCGTCATTGGGGCGGCGGCGCAGAATCTCGTAGCCGGTGACGGATGCGGCGTCGCTTGCCGGGGCGTCCCAGGTCAGGGTGACCCGGTTCTCCACCAGGCTGACCTCCAGGCCGCTGGGGGCAAGGTCCGCGGGGTCTGGAGCCGCCGGGGTATCGGCCCGGACGAAATCGGACCACGTGCTGGCCCCGTGCTGGTTGACCGCCTTGACCCGGTACACGTAGCGCGTCTCCGGCTCCACGGTGTCGTCGGTGTAGCTGGCCGCCGCCGAGCCGGTGTTCTCCGTGATGGTCACGAACTCGCCGGCGTCGTGGACGTCGCGGTCCCGCCGGAATATCTGGTAGTGGGTGATGCTGGCGTCGCTGGGATCGTCCCAGGCGAGCGCAACGGAGTCGTGCGTTGCCGTGGTGACGACTCCCGTAGGCTTGGCGGGAGCGGAGCCGTCCTGCGCTCCCACCGGCGGCGTGCCGGTGGAGGACAGGGCCAGCACGATGCCGCACAAGGCCATCGCGGCCAGGACGGCGAACCGGATCAGGAATCGGGGTCTGGCTGTGAGAGTCATCGTTTATCCTCCTGGTGTGTGTTGCGCAAAGCCGTCGCCGGGCCTCCGTCCAACGGGGTCGCTGGCGTGAGCTTGCGTCGATATACGAGGTGTGGCACCCACGGGCGCGAACCTAGTGGAGCGTCGCGGGCGGCGACAGTTGATATGAGAGACGGCGGACGGGCGAAGTCGGTCGGAAAGAGCCTTGCCCGCTCCCCGGGGGCGCTGGGTGCGCCGTCCGAAAGGGGCGTGTGCTCCGGGTGTGCGGCGACGCGGCGGAGGCGAGGGGGATTGAAGCGAAGGAGAGAGGCCCGGTTACGGGCTGGCGACGAAAATCGGGGGGGGGGTGAACATTTGTGCGTAAACGCAGCGGGCGAAGACGGCCTCAAGCGCGGCTGTCGCGGCGGCTTCCGCCGCCGATGCGCCCGCTGTCTCTATTGCAGGTATCGACCTGTCGAACGCCAAGCGAATATCTCCCTCAATCGGGCAAGGTCATTCCCCACTATACCGCACGCGTATCAACTCGCTATCAACTTTCGACGTGTTTTCCGTAATGTCTTATCAACTTTGGCCCAAAATGCTAGAATTGCCCCAGTTGTCCCCATTCCAGCCGGTCAATGAGGGTGGGAGTATGGGGTCTTCCGCAGCACAAGCGAGGTGGCGCATTGGAGCCAGCAGACGGCCTGAAACGGGAGATTGAAACCCTGCGGAACCGCCTCTCCGGACTGAGTGAGGCGGGCGTCCGCATCACCGAGGACCTCGACCTCGACACCGTCCTGCAAGAGGTGGTGGACGCAGCTCGCTCCCTCACCGGCGCGAGGATCAGCGGCCTTACCGCCCTCGACGAGGCAGGGGAGCTGACGTCATTCATCACCTCCGGCATGACCGCCGAAGAGCGCCAGCGGTTCGTGGACCTGCCGGGGGGACCGGAGTTCTTCGCCTACCTGAGCATGATTCCGGGACCGCTCAGGCTGGCGGACTTCTCCGCCTACACGACGGCGCTGGGCCTGCCGGAGATCGGCCCTCCCCTGGGGCCGGTGCAAGGCTTTTTGGGCGCGCCCATCCGTCACAGGGGGCGACACATCGGCAACCTCTATCTATCGGACAAGGAGGGGGGCCTTGAGTTCACCCAGGAGGACGAGGACACGCTGCTGATGTTCGCATCCCAGGCTGCGATGGCCATTACCAACGCCCGCAGGCACAGGGAAGAGCAGCGGGCCAGGGCCGACCTGGAGACCCTCGTCAACACCTGTCCCGTGGGCGTGGTGGTCTTCGATGCGAAGACCGGAGCCCCGTCGTCGCTCAACCGCGAGGGGAGGAGGATCGTCGACGGCCTGCGCAACCCGGACCAGTCGGCGGAGGAGCTGCTTCAGACGCTGACCTACCGGCGAGCCGACGGGCGGGAGATTTCACTGCAAGAGTTCCCGATAGCGCAGGCGCTGAGCACGGGCGAGACGGTGCGGGCCGAGGAGATCGTGATGCAGGTACCCGACGGGCGGAGCGTCACCACCATCATCAATGCCACGCCCATCCTCTCGGCGGAGGGCGAGCTGGAGTCGGTGGTCGTCACCCTCCAGGACATGACGGCCCTGGAGGAGCTTGAGCGGCTGCGCGCCGAGTTCCTGGGGATGGTGAGCCACGAGCTGCGGGGGCCGCTGACCTCCATCAAGGGCTCCGCGGCAACGGTGCTGGGTTCGTCCACCGACATGGACCCCGCAGTGGTCCGCCAGTTCTTCCGCATCATCGAGGAGCAGGCCGACCACATGCACGGCCTGGTGGCCGACCTGCTGGACGTGGCCCGCATCGAGACGGGCACGCTGCCGGTCGCCCCGGAACCTGCGGAGGTGGCGGCGCTGGTGGACCGGGCAAGGAGCGCCTTCATCAGTGCCGGGGGAAGGAACAACCTCGCCATCGAGATCGGACCCGACCTGCCCCTGGTCATGGCGGACCGGCTGCGCATCGTGCAGGTGCTGGGCAACCTGCTGTCCAACGCCGCCCGGCACTCCTCGGAGTCGTCCGTCATCACGGTGACCGCCGTGCGGGAGGGCGTTTACGTTGCGGTCTCGGTCGCCGACGAGGGCAGAGGCATACCCTCCGAGCAGCTGCCCTTCCTGTTTCGGAAGTTCACCCGTGTTGAGGGGGACGAACGCGGAAGCGGTGTCCTCGGGTCGGGCCTGGGTCTCGCCATCTGCAAGGGGATAGTGGAGGCGCACGGGGGCCGCATCTGGGCGGAGAGCGAGGGGCCGGGCATGGGAGCGCGGTTCACCTTCACGCTCCCGTCTGTTGAAGAGTCCGGTAGCGGCACGGCGAGCGTCCCCACGCCGCGCTCGGTCCGCTCCTCACAGCGAGCGGTGGGGGAGGCGGGTCAACCGGTGCGCGTCCTCGCGGTGGACGACGACCCCCAGGCGCTCAGGTACGTCAGCGACGCACTCAACAAGGCGGGCTATGCGCCGCTGGTGACTGGGGACCCGGGAGAGGCGCTCCGCCTCGTGGCAGACGAGAAGCCCGATCTTGTCCTGCTCGACATGATGCTGCCTGGCGCCGACGGGATCGAGTTGATGAAGGACATCTTGGAGACGGTGGACGTGCCGGTGATCTTCCTGTCCGCCTATGGACAGGACCAACTTGTCGCCAGGGCCTTGGACATGGGGGCCGTGGATTACGTCGCCAAGCCCTTCTCGCCGACGGAGCTTGCGGCGAGGATCAGGGCGGCCCTGCGGAAGCGGGCCGCGTCCGAGTCGTCAGAGCCGTATGTGCTGGGCGGCCTGGTGGTCAACTACGGCGAACGCCGGGCGGCGCTGGCAGGCCGTCCGCTCCGGCTGATGGCCATCGAGTACCGGCTGCTCGCCGAGCTATCGGCGAACGGGGGACGGGTGTTGACCTACGAGCATCTGCTGCAACGGGTGTGGGGGGAGAAGACCGACAGCGACGTTCGCGCCATGAGGACCATCGTTAGCAGCCTCCGCCGCAAGCTGGGCGATGACGCCGACAATCCCATCTACATCTTCACCGAGCCGCGCGTCGGCTACCGGATGCCAAAGGGGGAACAATGAGACTTACCAGCGGCCCCACCGCCTCCGGCATGCTGCTGTGAGGCCACGCTAGTGTCTAACAATCTGACCTGGCTTGAATGGACCCAAACCGACCGCCCACGAGTACTTAAGTTTTCCGTGTCGATTGAGTCCGTCAAATGAAGGTTCTTGATTCTGTCAAGTCCGGTGGGAAAGGGGAAACTCGAACTCCCACAGCTTCCGATAGAGGCCCTTGGCCGGGTGGTAGGTCTTGCACCCCCTGGCGCCGTTGCGCGTCTTGTGTCGGTAGCACGACATCTGAAGCAACGATACCCCTTTCGGTGACCTTGACTGTGACGCAGTTCGCCAGCTTGACGGCGGCGGCGCGCTCGCATACCATCTCCCCGATGTTCCTCGACCTTCATTCTCACTCTACTTCGTCCGATGACTCGCGCGCTACGGTGGAGCAGTTCGTAAAGTGGGCGGGCGTGATCCGGCGCAAGGGCTACCGGATCGACGGCTTCGTCCTGACCGAACATCGCAAGTTCGACTTCGACAAGGACTACGCGCAGCTCGGACGCGACAACGACCTGCTCATCCTCAAAGGCTCCGAGCTCGACACCAACTGCGGCCATTTTCTCGTTTACGGCGTGACCGAGGAATTGGCGTCGCGCGTCAACTTCGCCGACGTCGCGATGGACGCGCCGACCCTCGTGAATGCCGCGTTCGAGTGCGGCGGCATCGCCGTGCCAGCCCATCCGGGGCGATTCGGCATCGGGCTGTACGAGTTCATCGACGGCGGCTCCGACTTCAGCGCCATCAGCGTCGTCGAGCACCTCAACGGCAGCAACCGGCCCGGCGAGCAGGAGCGCGCCGAGGAGCTTATCGAGCGGATGGGCTACAGGACCATCGGCGGCAGCGACGCGCACTCCGTGAGCGCCATCGGCGCTTGCATGACCAGCTTCGAGAATCCCATCGCGGACGTGGCCGACCTGGTTGGCGAGCTGCGCGCCGGCGCATACCGCCCCGTCCGCCTGGAAGAGACGGCAACGACAACATAGATTCTGTCCGAATAGACGCTCAATTTGGCCTCCTCTCCCTTGGCGGGAGGCGATTGAGGTGAGGCTCAGTTAACCTCCTCTCCCTTGATGGGAGAGGATTGAGGTGAGGGTGAACACATGACCACCGACGCTGACATCGAATACGACCGCTCGCTACTGGGCGTAGAGCACCCCGTGGGCACGTTTGAAGTGACCCAGGATATGATTGTCGACTTTGCCAGGTCCACCGGCGAGACGAACCCCGTCTACATGGACGAAGAGCAGGCCGCTCAATCGCGGTACGGCGGCATAATCGCGCCGCCGACGTTCTGCAACATCTTCATATCCGGCGGCAAGCGGCCCGACCCGCAGATCAAGTTCGGCGACCTCTCCTTCTTCGCCGGACAGGCTATCGAGTCGCTGCTGCCCGTCCGACCGGGCGACACCCTCGAGGCCGCCACAAGGCTCAAAGAGGTGTACGCCAAGACGGGCCGGTCGGGCAAGATGGTGTTCGCCGTGTGGGAGACCAGCCTCGCCAACCAGACGGGCGAGACCGTCGCGCTGGTGCGCGAGTCTTTCGTGCGCAGGAACAGGAGCCGGCGATGACCGCGCTCTATTACGAAGACGTTGAGATAGGCGACGACATCGGCCCCGTCGAGCGCGTGGTGACCACTGAGGAGGTCGTCGCGTTCGGCGAGATCCGCCAGCAGGACACCGGGCCGAACCGCTTCAACAGCGCGGAAGTGGCGAAGAGCGAGGGGCTGCCCGGCCCTATCGTCCCCGGCGCCATGAACATCGCCATCATGTCGCAGCTCATAACCGGCTGGTCGCCCAGCGTGACCCTCAGGCTGCTGGACGTGGTGTTTCGCCAGGTGGTGCCGCACAACACGCCGCTGACACTGACCGGCATCGTCACCGACATGAACGTCGTCGACGGCAAGGGCCAGGTGGAGTGCGACGTGTTCATGCAGAACGAAGAGGGCACCCGCCTCGTCATCGCGAGGGCGGTTGCCGTGCTGCCTAACAAGAGCGGGTAGTTGCCCCATTCGAATCCCAGGGGCGTCTGCGTCTGGCTTACGGGCCTGAGCGGCTCTGGCAAGACTTCCACCGCCGAGGCGCTCTCGGCGCTCATCGTCGGACGCGGCCGCCAGGTGAGCCTGTTCGACGGCGACGTCATTCGCAAACACCTCTCCGCAGAGCTCGGCTTCAGCAAGGAGCATCGCGACGTCAACGTGCGGCGCGTGGGATTCGTCGCTTCCGAAATCGTGCGCCACGGCGGCGTGGCCGTGTGCGCCCTCATAAGCCCCTACGAGGCGGTGCGCGGCAAGGTGCGGCGAATGGTGGGCGACGGCAAATTCGTCGAAGTGTACGTGAACACCCCTCTCAGCGTGTGCGAGGCGCGGGACGACAAGGGGATGTACGGAAAGGCCCGGCGCGGCGAGATCAAAGGCTTTACCGGGATAGACGACCCCTACGAGCCGCCCGCGCATCCGGAGATCGAGCTCGACACCGTCTGCCGCTCCGTGGCAGAGAACGCCGCGCGCATTCTCGACTACCTCATTTGCAGGGGTTTCTTGGCGGGGAGTGAGCGACACCACTGAGATTCCTCGACTACGCTCGGAATGACAGGGGTGTCGCTCGGGACGATAGGGGTGTCGCTCGGGACGATAGGGGTGTCGCTCGGGACGATAGGGGTGTCGCTCAGAATGACAGGCCCTCGCCGGCGAGGCCGCTTGGCCCGTGCCGAACAGCGTCGGGCCGCCCTCCGATTCCCGTTAAGTTGGACACAATCTGGCTTGGCCCCGCAACTCTCCATGCGTCAGCCTGATATGCGGCATTCTCGCGCCGGCGGGCGGTAGCGCCCGCCCGCAAACCACACATTCGCGCAAGGAGACCCGAATTGTCATTCGATTTCGTGCAGACGACCGCCAAGAGTGTGCGGAGCCTGGCGCCCTACGCTCCGGCCGATCAGCTTGCCCTGGCGGCTGAGGCCGGCGGCGCGCTAAGGGACGCCCGCGTCATCCACGTCAACTCCACCGCGGTGGGCGGCGGAGTGGCAGAGGTGTTGAAGAGTCTTGCGCCGCTCATGACCGACTGCGGCCCCGCGACCGACTGGATGGTCATCCGGGGCACCGACGACTTCTTCGAAATCACCAAGCGTCTCCACAACCTGCTGCAGGGCGCCGACGGCGAGCTTACCCAGGGTGAGTTGGACCGCTACGTCGCCCATAACGAGAACGTGGCGCGCCAGATCGCGGCGCAGGGCGTCGCGCCGGACGTCTGGGTGCTGCACGACCCGCAGACGCTGCCCCTGGCGGCGCTGCTGCCGTCCGACGCCAGGATCGTCTGGGTGTGCCACATCGACACGACGCTGCCCAACAGGCCCGTCATCGAGCAGCTCGTGCCCTTCATGCGACAGGCGCACCGCGTCGTGGTCTCCCTGCCGCACTACGCCGTGCCCGACCTGGATCCCGCCGCCGTGCGCGTGATTCCGCCCGCCATCGACCCGCTGCTTCCCAAGAACACGCCGCGCCCCGATGCGGACGTGCGGCGCACGCTGGCCGCTATGGGTCTGGACACCGGGCGTCCCCTGATGGTGCAGGTGTCGCGGTTCGACTACTGGAAGGACCCCTGGGGAGTGATCGACGCCTACCGGGAGGCCAGGGAGAGCGTGCCGGACGTTCAGCTTGCGCTCCTGGGCGTGATCGAGGCAAAGGACGATCCGGAGGCGTTCGACGTGCTGGAGACGGTGCGCGCCCACGCCGGCGGCGATCCCGACGTGCATCTCTACTCCGACCCCGCCGAGGCCGGGGCGCTGGAGGTCGGCGCGGTGCAGCAGGGCGCCGACGTCGTGATCCAGAAGTCGCTGCGGGAGGGCTTCGGCCTGACCGTGACCGAGGCCATGTGGAAGGGCTCGCCGGTGATAGGCGGCAACTGCGGCGGCATACGCACGCAGATAGCCGACGGGCGCACCGGCTACCTGGTGGACTCGCCGTCGGAGTGCGCGCGGCGGGCCGTGGAACTGCTGCGGGACCCGGAGAAGACTCGCCGCATGGGCCGGACGGCGCGGGAGTCGGTTCGCGAGAGGTTCCTCACGTCGCGGGTGCTGGCCGACTACCTGTCGCTGGTCCGCGAGCTCGCCTCGCGGGGGGCGCCCAGCCAGGACCTCGCCCTCGGCGAGCCATCGCCCGTGTCCGGCGACTCGTAGGGCGCGGCGCGGCTCTGTCACCCCTATCCCCGTATCGAGTACGGGGCAGGCTCTGGCCTTCCCACAACAAGGGGGAAGGGACTTCGGAATGGTTCGGCCACTGGCGGGCGCGGGCGCGCTTTGCTAGAATCGCACCGTCCCCACTGAAAAGCAAGCGACATTTTCCAGGAGCCGCCATGCCCACCACACAAGAGCTCAAGGCCAGGGTGGAAGCCGAAATCGACCGCCAGGGCCAGCAGCTGATAGCAACCACAATGAAGATTCTCAACAACCCCGAGCCGGGCTTTCGCGAGGTCAAGACCGCCAGGACCGTGGCCGAAAGCTTCCAGTCGATGGGCATACCCTACGAGGACGGCATCGGCATCACCGGGCTCAAGGGCATGCTGCGGGGCGGCGCCTCCGGCCCCACCGTAGCGGTCATGGGAGAGCTCGACTCCCTCAAGGTGCTGGGCCACCCCCACGCCGACCCCGAGACGACCGCCGCGCACGCCTGCGGCCACCACTGCCAGATAGGCATGATGCTGGCCGTCGCCGCCGGGCTGACCGGCTCCGGCGTGATGGACGACCTCGCCGGGCGCGTCGCGCTGATAGCCGTGCCCGCCGAGGAGTACATCGAGATCGAGTACAGGGACGATCTGCGCAGAGAGGGCAAGCTGGAGTTTCTGGGGGGCAAGCCGGAGTTCATCCGGCTCGGCGCGCTCGACGACGTGGACCTCGCGATGATGACCCACACGTCCAGCAACCGCGACGAGGGCAAGATCGCCATCGGCGGCACCAACAACGGCATCGTCGCCAAGCGCATCCAGTTCAACGGGCGCGCTTCACACGCAGGCGGCGCGCCCCACGCAGGGGTGAACGCCCTGAACGCCGCGATGATCGCGCTGAACGCCATCCACGCCCAGCGCGAGACGTACCGCGACTACGACACGATACGCATTCACCCCATCATCACACGCGGCGGCGCGTCGGTGAACTCCGTTCCCGCCGACGTGCGAATGGAGACTTTCGTGCGCGGCAGGTCCGTCGAGGCCTTCCTCGCCGCCAGCGATAAGGTGGACCGCGCACTGCGCGCGGGGGCGATGGCCGTGGGCGGCAGCGTCGACATAACCACCCTGCCCGGCTACATGCCAATACAGAACGACGAGACCATGCTCCAGATTTACCGCGCCAACGCCGCCGGTCTCGTGGGCGAAGAGAACATCGTTCGGCTTCAGCATCGCACCGGCTCCACCGACATGGGCGACGTCTCCCAGATCATGCCGATCATCCACCCATACGTCGTCGCGGCCACCGGCAACGGCCACGGCGACGACTACGTGGTGCAGGACTACGAGCTCGGCGTGCTCACCGCGGCCAAGTCGATGGCCTGCACCGTGATCGACCTGCTGGCGGACGGCGCGCGCCACGCCGGCGAGATCAAGGAGCGATACCGTACCCCGATGACGAAGTCGGAGTACCTGTCCGTAATGAGAAGCATGCACAGCGAGGCGACCTACACGCGGTAGGGGGCGGACTCTTCGCACAGCCACACCAACCACACTGAACCCGCGCGACCGCGGCCATCGGGAGGGCGAAATGCCGACCATAGAGGAGCTGAAGCTAAAGGTGCAGGCGGCGATCGACGAGCGCAGCGACTGGCTCGTCAACATCTCCAAGACGATCCTGGACAACCCGGAGCCGGGGTTCCACGAGTTCAAGACCGCCGCACTGGTGAGCGAACGGCTGAGCGAGCTTGGCATAGCCCACCAGACCGGCATCGCGCTGACGGGCATCAAGGGCGTCCTGGCCGGCGGCAGGCCCGGGCCGACCGTCGCGGTCATCGGCGAGCTCGACTCGCTGCGGGTGCTCGACCACGCGCACGCCGACCCGGAGACCGGAGCGGCGCACGCCTGCGGCCACCACTGCCAGATAGGCATGATGATGGGGGCCGCCGTGGGCCTGATGGTGCCGGAGGTGCTCGAATCGCTCGCCGGCAACGTCGCCCTCATCGCCGTGCCGGCCGAGGAGTTCATCGACGTCGAGTACCGCTGGAACCTGCACAAGGAGGGCAAGCTGGGGCTGATGGCGGGCAAGCAGGAGTTCATACGCCTGGGCGCCTTCGACGACGTGGACATGGCGATGATGGTGCATACGGCCTCGTCGAACGAACGGACCAAGTTCGCCATCGGCGGCACGAGCAACGGCCACGTGGTTAAGTACATAAGGTTCGTAGGCAAAGCCGCCCACGCCGGAGGCTCGCCCGAGCTGGGCGTGAACGCCCTGCAGGCCGCGATGCTGGCGCTGAACGCGCTGAACTCGCAGAGGGAGACGCTGCGCAACGAGGACACGATTCGGCTTCACGGCATACTCACCCACGGCGGCGTGGCCGTAAACTCCATCCCCGCGGACGTGCGGTACGAGGGCCGTGTGCGCGGCAGGAACGCCGAGGTGATCGCGGACGCAAACATGAAGATGGACCGCTGCTTGCGCGCCGGCGCGCTGGCCATGGGCGCGACGGTGGAGATAGCGTCCATACCGGGCTACCTGCCGATGGTGAATAACGACGACCTGATGGATGTATTCAAGGCCAACGCCGAGGAGCTGGTGGGCGAGCGCGAGGTCGGTGTGCATCCGCCGGACCTGAACCGGGGCGGCTCCACCGACATGGGCGACCTGAGCCAGATTATGCCGGCGGTGCACCCGTACACGCGGGCGGCCACCGGGACCGGCCATGGCACCGACTACGTGGTGCAGGACTACGAGCAGGCGGTGATCAACCCGGCCAAGGCGATGGCGATGGCGGTGATAGACCTGCTCTACGGCGACGCCGAACGCGGCAAGGAGACGCTCGCCAAGAGTCCTCCGAACATGAGCAAGGCCCAGTACCTGGCGCTACAGAACAGCCGGATGGTGGAAGAGGTGTACGAGGGCAAGTAGGGGCGGCGTGGTTACGTTAGCGGATGGCTCCAGCTTGATCCACCAACCTATCAGAACCAGGAAAGACAACAATGCCTCAACCCACAATCGCCGTTATCGCGGACTGCGACGGCACATTGGCCCCAGACACTACAAATCAGTTGCTCGAGCATTTCAACGTGGACCTTGATTGGTTCTGGCAAGATCAAGTCCAGCCACTCGTAGAGGCGGGGTGGGACGAGCACTTGGCCTATCTACAAATGCTGTTGGACTTATCGAAAGAGGGGCAGCCTCTCGAGGGGCTGACCTCCGGAAAGCTGGAAGAGATAGGCGCACAACTGAATTTCTTTTCCGGCGTTCCTGATGGTCTCATAGCTCTCAGAGAAGAGGTTCAAGGCATGCCTCGGTTCAGGGACATTGGTATCCGAGTCGAGTTCTATGTCATATCCGCCGGCATAGGTGACATGTTGAGAGCAAGCACCTTGTCTAGAGTTGCCCATCGCATATGGGCTTGCGATTTCGAATACGACGACGCAGGAAAGATACGCTACTTGAAGAATGTCATTTCATTCACTGACAAGACTCGGTTTCTCTTCCTGGTCAACAAGGGGAGAGTCAGCGAAGAGTATTTCAACCAATCGTATGTCGTCAATGAACCTATGGACGAAGATGAACGTCCTGTACCCTTCAAGAACATGGTGTACGTCGGAGACGGTCCAACTGACATCCCATGTATGTCACTTCTTACGGACAGGGGCGGTTATGTGATTGGGATCCTTGGCAAGGACGCTAGCAAGGCATGGGCGCTCGGCTACGGCCGCCGGACCCATGTAACAGTTCCTCCCAGAGTTTTCCCCGGGGGAGCACGGATATGAACAAATAAAGCAAGCTGTCATTAGCATTGCGGACAACATTCGCCTTCAAATGCGACCCCAGGGTCCAGTCCCTTCCCACTAGGGCCATGTGAGTCCAAACTAGCTGACTGCTACGATAGCTGTTTAGGAGACCAAGCAATGGCACTGCTGGAAACTCTGCCCACGACGAACGCATTGTCCGAAGCTGCCGGTGAGAGAGTTGGAAGAAGGTACGAGGTCGAGATTGACGAAGACTCCACCGCCAATCTGTTCGTATTCAGAGACCGCGTACATATCTACCTGGGTCCAGGAGAGACGCCCGACGCAGTCTTGCGTTTCGGCAGCTTGTACTCCGGCGCGCTTTGGGTACATGGCGACCTTATCGGAGAGTTTACGAGAGATCCCTCCGGGTCATTCACGGTTACTGAAATAGAAGACGGATTCAAGAAGTCGTCGCCGATTGAGAACGTCGATCCTGTCAAATACCTACTCGGCCGTCTGTTGGCTGTGCAAAGCTGCCAATAATCCTACACGGCGAAGTGGGCCGCTAGCTCGGCGGCGTTGCGATCCAGCCACGCTATGTTCAGCCGCACACGCTCCAGCGACTGGCGGATGCTCATGTCCGCCGAGGGCGTGGGGTTGTCGCGGAAGAAGCGCACCACGTCCTCCAGGCGTTCGGGCGTCGTGAACCCCGAAGTTATGGACACCAGCCGCATTATCTGGAAGCCGCCCTCGCCGTAGCGCCGGTCGAACTCGCCCCAGTTGTCCTTGACGAACTCCCACGTCAGGTCGCGGCCCACGCGGGTGCCGGACGCCCGCACCACCATGGTGATGGTGTCCTGCGTCCGCACCTCGTCGCCCAGCGAGCGCTCCAGCGCGTCGCTCAATAGCGCCGGCTGCTCGAACTGCGTCAACGCCGCCAGCAGGCGCACCTGCTCCTCCTGGGAGGGCGCGTTGCGCTCCAGCTCCCACAGCGATTCGTAGGTCGCGCCGTCGCCCTGCCTGGCGGCCAGCGAGAAGACGATCGACCGGATGTCGGGACGCACGTTGGCCGGATCGTCGACGTACAGCCCCAATCGGCGCGTCGCCTCGCGCAGCGTCGCCTCGTCGCCGTAGCCGCCGAGCTGTCCCAACGCGGTGCTGCGCAGCAGCGGCGTGCGCGGCCCATCGCCGTCGGACTCGTCCCATCCCACGCCGGCGCCGATGGGCCGGAATATGCCCAGCGCGAAATCCCGGAACCTGTCGTAGTACGGCGCGTCCCACAGCAGCCGGTCTATGCCGCCGAGGTTCGACGCCAGGTCCGCGCACACCGAGGCGTCCGTTTCGTTCGCGTAGGCCTCGGCGACGCGCAGAAAGTCCGTGGCCGGCACGTGGCCCGCGCGGGCGAGGGCGTAGGCGTCGTTCTGCACGCCCAGCCGGTCGATAGCCGGCAGCTCAAGGTCCCGAATCGGGGCGATTAGGCGCTCAAGCTCTTCGCGCTGGTACTTCACGCGGTAGAAGCCCGTCTGCGAGGGGTTCACCTTCACCCACTCTTCGGGCGATGCGGTCGTGAGCCGCACGTCGGCCTCGGTCTCCGACACCAGCTCGGTGACCGGCTCGGCGACGGACGCGCTCCGCACGCTGAACGGGACGTGCCAAAGCGTGGGGTCGTCCTGCGGTCCTCCCTCGATGTCCTCGTAGACGAACCGGCGCTGCGCCAGGCGCACCTCCGCGCCGTCGTCCTGGCGGTCGATGGCGACGTCCAGCGCGGGGTAGCCGGTCTGCTTCACCCAGCTGTCCATGATCTCCGCGACCGGCTGGCCGGAGGCGTCGGCGAGCGCGCTCCACAGGTCCGCGGTGCGCGCGTTGGCGTAGGCGTGGGTGGTGAGGTAGTCGTGGAGGCCTCGCTGGAATGTGTCCGCGCCCAGGAAGTGCTCCAGCATCCGCAGAATAGAACCGCCCTTGCTGTAGCTGATGGCGTCGAATAGCTCGCCAATCTCGGCGGGGTTGTTCACCTCCTGCTCTATCGGGTGCGAGCTCTTCAGGCCGTCCAGGCTCAGAGCGGTGTTCGTGTCGGACGTGACGAACTGCGTCCACATCTCCCATTCCGGGAACAGGCTGTCGACGGCCTTGTCCCCCATCCACGACGCGAAGCTCTCGTTCAGCCAGAGGTCGCTCCACCAGGCCATGGTCACAAGGTCGCCGAACCACATGTGCGCCATCTCGTGGGAGATAATGGCCGCCACTATCTGGCGCGTGAGCGTCGAGCTGTTCTGCTCGTCGACGAGGAGCGCAACCTCTCGGTACGTGATCGCGCCCCAGTTCTCCATCGCGCCGGCGGCGAAATCGGGTATGGCGAGGTGGTCGAGCTTGGGCAGCGGGAAGGGAATGCCGAAGTAGTCGTTGAAGTAGTCGAGCAGCTTTATCGACGTCTCCAGCGCGTAGAGACCCTGCTCTTCCTTGCCGCTGGTGGCCCAAACGCGAATGAGCGTGCCGCTGTCCGCGCGGCGCTCGACGGACTTGAGGTCGCCCACGATGAAGGCAAGCAGGTAGGTGGACATGATGGGCGTTTCGGCGAAACGCACCGTCTTGCGGCCCGCGCCGTCGGGCTGTTCGCTTTCGGTGGGCATGTTTGAGACCGCGACGAGGTCGGCGGGAATGTCGAGGGTGACCTCGAAGGTGGCCTTGAGGGAAGGCTCGTCCCAGCATGGGAAGGCGCGGCGGGCGTCGGTAGGCTCGAACTGCGTGGTCGCCATCATGCGCTCGCGGCCGTCCGCGCCGGTGTAGCCGCTGCGGTAGAAGCCGCGCAGCCGGTCGTTCAGCTCGCCCGTGAAGGCTATGTCCAGCCGGGCCGAACCCGCCGGCAACTCCGCGCCGAAGTCGAACGCGACCGTCTCTTCGCCCTCGTCGTACTCGATGCCCGCGGCGGCGCTCTCGCTGCCGTCGGCCAGGGTCAGCGAGCACGACTCAACGGCTATGTCGGCGGAGTTGAGCACGACGCTCGACGTCGGCTCCAGTATCTCGACGTCTATCGACACCTGTCCCGCGAAGGTGAAAGCGTCCAGGTCGGGGGCCAGCGTCAGTTCGTACCGCGTGGGCCGCACGTCGTTGGGCAGGGCGACCGCGTTGGACTGTGGCATCTTGTGTCCTTTCTGGTGTGGTCTCGTGCGAACCGCGGGCGGGTTTGAAACCCGCCCCTACAGACTCGCCTACTCTCCCTCGGCGGAGTCAAGCGCCTGAATCAGCAGACTGACCACTGACTACTGAAAACTTCTCTCTACGCGCCGGTCCAGTTGGGCTTGCGCTTTTCGGCGAACGCCTTGGGGCCTTCGATGCGGTCCGCCGACTCGATGGACTTTAGCGCTTCGGTGTAGTTGAGGTTGAACGCCACGTCGAAGGGCAAGTCCAGGCCGGTTATCGCCATCTGCTTGCTGGCGCGGACGCTCAGTGGCGCGGACTCCAGTATCTCCTCGGCCCAGCGCTCGGCCGTCGGCATGAGCTCGTCCAGAGGCACTACCTCGTTCACCAGTCCGATGCGGTACGCCTCCCCCGCGGATATGCGCCGCGCCGTCAGCAGCATCCCCATCGCTATCTTGTGCGGCACGTGGCGGGGCAGGCGGTGGACGCCGCCCGCGCCGGCGAAAAGGCCAACGCGCGGCTCGGGCAGCCCAAGCTCGGCGTGCTCGGCTGCGATGATGACATCGCACGCCATGGCGAGCTCCAGGCCGCCGCCGAGCGCGTAGCCGTTCACCGCGGCGATTATCGGCTTCCAGCACTCGAACCCGGTGGTTATGCCACCGAACGGCGCTCTCGGGCCGGGCCGCGCGCCGCCGTGCTGCGCGGTGTACACCAGGTCGTTGCCGGCGCTGAAGGCGCGCTCGCCCGTGCCGGTGAGTATCGCGACCCAGGCGTCCGGGTCATCCCGAAAGCCGGTGAAAGCGTCCAGCAGTTCCTGGTTCGCGTAGGGATGCAGCGCGTTCAGGCGCTCCGGCCGCCGGATGGTCACGTAGGCAATGCGTCCCTTCTTTTCGTAGCTGATGAATTCGTAGGCCAAGTGCTCTCTCCTTAGAGTCCCTTCCCCCTCGATGGGGGAAGGTTAGGATGGGGGTGAACCGCCCCAGCGTTCCCAGCTTGTAATCCGGTCCACCGGCGCGCGGCGGGTCGGGCCATAGCGGTAGCCCTCCTGAGGGAAGCCGATAGGCAGCAGCGCGGCCGTCTCCACGTTGTCCGGTATGCCCAGAACGGCCTTGATCTCGTTTTCGTAGCGCTTGTGCAGCGTGGTTATCACGCTGCCCAGACCCAGGCCCCGCGCGGCGAGCAGCAGGTTCTGCACGGCGGGGTAGATGGACGAGCCGCGCGACATGGTGCTGGGAGTGCCGTCGTGCTCGATGCAGGCCATTATCAGCACGGGCGCGTCGGCCATCGTCTCGGCGAGGTGTGTGGCCGACGACCTGACGTTCGTCTGAATGTTGGGCTCCGTCTCGGCCCGGCTGCCATAGGCGTGCTCCCACGACTGCCAGTAGTGCTCGCCGATGCGGCGCTTGGTGTCGGCGTCGCGAATCACCAGAAAGTGCCAGCGCTGGCTGTTCGCGCCGCTGGGGGCCTTGGACGCCGCCTCGATGAGTTTTCGAACAATCTCGTCGGGCACCGGCTCCTGGGTGTAGTGTCGAATCGCGCGCTGGGTGTACATGGCCTCGAAAAGACCGATTTCGCTATCCGTGCCGCTCATTGTCTGGACCGTCCTTCGCTTTGCTGTGTGTATTCCCACCCTGCGGGTGGCTGTTGGCATTATAGCGGATTTTCGCGGCAGGCCGCCCCAGCCCCTCTGTCACTCGGGGAGCAGCCTCCCACGTCGTTCACAGCGCCCCACTGCTACAGGGGTTCTAGGGGTTAACCCCCTATGTTAGAATTGACGACATCGAACCCAGAGAACGGAGGCCGGCAAGTGAAGGTAGGTTCAGGAAG
This sequence comes from Dehalococcoidia bacterium, assembly GCA_965217705.1. GTDB lineage: Bacteria > Chloroflexota > Dehalococcoidia > Lucifugimonadales > CATOSD01 > CATOSD01. Next base: position 2,415,784 of record CBDCJA010000002.1, read on the forward strand.
AGAAGCAGGTTCCCTCGCGGACGTGCCCGCGGCGGCGCGCCGGGCGGAAGACCTCGGCTACGACTACTTCAGCTCCAGCGAGACGCAGCACAACCCCTTTCTGTCCGTAACGCTCGCCGCCGAGCACACCGAGCGGGTCGAGCTGCGGACTTCCATCGCGCTGGCATTCGCCCGCAGTCCCATGGACACCGCCTACACCTCCTGGGACCTGCAGGCGCAGTCCGACGGCAGGTTCGTGCTGGGCCTGGGCAGCCAGGTGAGGGGCCACGTGGTTCGGCGGTTCAACATGCCGTGGTCGCCGCCGGCGCGGCGCATGAGGGACTACGTGCTTGCCCTGCGGGCCATATGGGACTCCTGGCAGAACGGCACAAAGCTCGATTACCAGAGCGAGAGCTACAACTTCAACCTTATGCCCCCCAACTTCAGCCCAGGGCCCATAGAGCACCCGGACATCAAGGTGTGCCTGGCCGCCGTGAACACCTACATGATGCGCGTGGCCGGCGAGGTCGCGGACGGCGTGTTCCTGCACGGCTTCAACACGCCAAAGCACACCCGCGAGGTGATTCTGCCCAACCTGGAGCGCGGGGCGCAGAAGGCCGGGCGCACACTGGACGACCTCGACATAAGCGGCGGCGGCTTCGTGGTCACCGGCGAGACCGAGGAGGAGATTTCCGCGAACATCGAGCGCGCGCGCGGCCAGATCGCGTTCTACGCCTCCACCCGCGCCTACGCCCCCGTCATGAACACCCACGGCTGGAACGACACGGCGCAGAAGCTGTACCGCATGTCGGTGGACAACCGCTGGGGCGAGATGGGCGCGGAGATCACCGACGAGATGCTGGGCGAGTTCGCCGTAATCGGCCACTACGACGGCATCGTGGACCAGATCAAGGAGCGGTTCGGAGAGTTCGACACCTCGTTCAGCTTCTCCATCCCCGTGCGCGCCCCCGAGGACGAAGAGCGCCTGCGGTGGATGATCAAGAGCCTCCAGGAGGACTAGGCCACGGGAGAAACATGGAGATAACCTGGCTCGGCCATTCGGCCCTGCAGATCAAGGGCACGCAGGTGACCCTGATAACCGACCCCTACGCCGACACGCTGGGCCTTTCGATGGGACAGCGCGAGGCGGACGTGGTCACGGTGAGCAACTCGCACCCGCACCACTCGAACGCCGACGCCATCGACGGCGGCCCGAGAGTCATCAAAGGTCCGGGGGAGTACGAGGTTGCCAACTTCTACATCAGCGGCTTCGGCACGCGCGGCCGCAAGTACGAGGGCGAGCGGCAGGTGAACACGGTGTACACCTACCGCGCAGAGGGGCTGACGCTGTGCCACCTCGGCGACCTGAGCGCCAACCCGTCACCGTCGGAGGTGAACGAGCTGAGCCAGACCGACGTTCTGTTCGCGCCCGCGGGCGGCGTGTGCACCCTGGACGCAGCGCGCATCGCCCAGCTCGTGCGCACAATCGAGCCGCGCATTCTGGTGCCGCTGCACTACAAGTACGACGGGGTGAACGTGGAACTGGAGCCGCTGAACGGGATTCTCAGCGAGTTCGGCATCACCGAGCTGGCGCCGCAGCCACGGCTCAACGTCACCGCCACCAACCTGCCCGCCGAGCTGCGCGTAACCGCCCTCCAGATCAGGTAAGAGCGAGCGCTCTTGCCCTTCTAGCTCCGGAGTCGATCCTTACTGGGGAATCCTCGCGGGCCAACTCAGCTACGAATCCCGGTTCATGGATTCCGGCTCGGGGGCCGGAATGACGGGTTTGCCAGTGGGTCCACCCGCGGCAGAGCCAGGCGACCCTACCCGCCTCGACGTCTGCGCCACCACCGCCGGAGCCGCAGCGCGGTCGCGGGGCGGGTGCGCAGATTGGCCGTGACCTGCCCTATCAGCGCCGGGTTGCCAACCGCCAACGGCATCACCCAGCGACGCAGCTCCCGCATGGTCGTCTCGCCGGAGCGCCATGATGGCACCAGCGAGTCCGCGCGTTCCCATCGCGTCTCCCGCGCCAGGCCCAGCAGCCGACGCTCGCGCCGGCCAAGCATCACGTGCGCTCCGGCCTCGGCGGCCACGGCCAGGCCGCCCGCCACGTCCCACAAGTGCGGACCCGTGGTGATCGCGTACTGGGTGACGCCCATAGCCACCATTGCCATTTCGTAGGCGAGGCTGCCCAGGTTTCGCAGCTCGCCCACCTTGCCGCGAATGGGCCCTCGAAAGGCGTAGGCGGCGCCAAAGTAGGCGGGCAAGGTTACAAGCCGGCTGGCGTGCGGCTCGGCCTCGGCATAGACGCCGATCGGCTCGTCCGCCGCGAACGCCCCGCCACCCCGGTGGGCGCGCAGCACCAGGCCGCCTTCGCCCGGCCAGGGGATGTACACCGCGCCGGCTATGGGCGCGCCCTGGTGCAGCACGCCTATGGAGGAGGAATACACGGGCAGGCCGTTGAGGAAGTTGCGGGTGCCGTCGAGCGGATCCAGTACCCAGATAGTGTCAGGAGCCGGCGCGTTTTCGCGCTCCTTGTCCTCTTCCTCCTCGCCAAGTATGCCGTGGTCCGGGAACCGCGCAGCTATCGCGTCCACCAGAAAGCGCTGGCATTCTGTATCGGCGTTGGTCACCGGGTCGCGCTCCCGCTTGTCCTTAAACTCGATATTGAGGGAGCCCAGGCTGCGAAAGTGTCCGGCCAGAATTTCGCCGGCTTCCCGGGCCATGCTCGCGGCGAGGGACTCCATTTCGACGAGCGGTAGCTCTCTCACGCTTTGCGGGGTTGGTGTGGTCAAGGGGCCAAGACCTTCCTCCCAAGCGGGGCCATTCCAATGTTCCCTCTCCCCATTGCGGGAGAGGGTTAGAGCCTGCCCCGTGCTAGATACGGGGGGTGAGGGGACGTGTAAACGCCCGAGGTCAGGCAGTCGCCCCCTAGCGCAACTCCCTCGGCAGCACGAAGCTGACGTCCTCGTCGGCGCCCGCTATGGTGGTCACGTCGTCAGGGGCGATCGCGTCGATTACGGCCATCACCAGTTCGTCGGGGGTGGATGCGCCCGAGGTGATGCCCACGCTGTCGACGTCCTCCAGCCAGGCGAGGTCGAGCTCTTCCGGGCCGTTCAGCAGGTAGGCCGTGGCTCCGTTCACCTCGGCCACCTCGCGGAGCCGGTTGCAGTTGGAACTATTGGCCGCCCCGATGACGAGCACCAGATTCGACAGCCGCGCGAGCTCTTTGACGGCGGTCTGGCGGTTCGTGGTCGCGTAGCACAGGTCGTTGCGCACGATGACGTCGGGGAAGCGCTCGCTAATCTCCTCTATCGACCGCTCGGTGTCGTCGACCGACAGCGTTGTCTGGGTCAGCACCGTCACCGGCGTGCTTTCCGACCAGTCGGGGAGCCGGACGCCCTCTCTGTCGTCGACCAGGTACATGGGGTGTTGGCCCATCGTGCCCTTCACTTCCTGGTGGCCGCGGTGCCCGACGAGAATGAGCCTTCTGTCTTCGCCCGCGTACTTCTTGGCCTCGTTGTGCACCTTGGTCACCAGTGGACATGTCGCGTCGATGACCTTCAGCCCGCGCGCGGCCGCCGTGCTGAAATCCTCCGGGGGCGAGCCGTGGGCGGAGAACACGACAGTCGAGCCTTCAGGGATTTCGTCCACGTCCTCGACGGTCACCGCGCCCTTGCGCTCGAGCGAGTTGACCACGTAGGGGTTGTGGACAATCTGGTGCTTCACGTAGACGGGGGCGCCGTATCGTTGGAGGGCGATCTCTACGATTTCGATAGCGCGGACGACACCGGCGCAGAATCCGCGCGGTACACCGAGGTAGACTTTCATGGGGAGCCTCTCTTGGACTTGGGCCGGACGTTAAGGCGCTACCACTGGCGGCGGGCCACCGGCGCAGCCCAATTATAACACCAGCAGCGGGTCTTGCTATATGTACTCGTGACGCTTGCTATGCGGCCTGGCGGGCAAACGCCCTAGATTTCTCGGCAGGCTCGGAATGACAGGGGTGAGACCGTGCCGCCCCCTGCCAGTGACTCGAGCGCGTGCTGCGCGGCCTCCCGTTCGGCGGCGGCCTTGCGCGGACCGCTGCCCCGGGCCAGCGGCTTGCCGGCCACTACCACCTCGGCGGTGAACGTGCGCGCGTGGTGCGCGCCCTCTATGCCGACCACGCGATACGTCGGCGGTTCGAAGCCCTGGGCCTGCAGGGCTTCCTGCAGCAGGGACTTGGGGCTTTTGGGCGGCGCGGGCTCGGGGATGGCGCCCATTTCGGCAGAGAGCGCGCGAGTGGTGAAGCCGCGTGCAGCCTCGAACCCCTGGTCCAGGTAGACCGCGCCCGCCAGCGCCTCGAACAAAGCTGCCAGGTTCGACGTGCGCCCGCGTCCGCCGCTGGCGTCTTCGCCGCGCCCCATCAGCATGAAGCGGCCGAGACCCAGCGAGCGTGCCACGCGGGCCAGCGTCTCGTCCTGCACCAGCGCGGCGCGCAGCGAGGTCAGGTCGCCCTCGTGCTGCGCCGGGCGCTCTGTGTACGCGCGGTCGGCCACCACCAGGCCAACGAGCGCGTCGCCCAGAAACTCGAGGCGCTCGTTGGACACGCCGCCGACGCCCGGGTTCTCGTTCCCGTAAGAGCTGTGCGTGAAGGCGAGCCTGAGCAGCCCCGAGTCTTCGAAGGGGATGCCCAGGCTGCGGGCGAGGGTGTCAAGGTCGTGCGGTTCGTCTGAGCGCACTTGGGGGGATACTCCGCGAAAGGCGCACGCTACACGCCGACGCGGCGCGTCGGAGCGGCGGCGCAAAAGCGGACGCGGACGGGAGGGCTCGGCGGCCCATCCACGTCCGCGTGCCTGGTGGTTGCGGCCGGCTAGCTGACCGCGCCCTTTGGCCAGGGCGGCTGCGGGCGCTTTATCTCGCCGAAGTAGGCCCTGTGACCAGCCGTGGCCATGAAGCTGTCGAAAGCGGCCACGGAGTCGTACTCCGGAGGAATGAAGGTCTTGAGATAGGCGGAGGTGCCGTTCTCGAATGTGAAGGTGGGCGTGCCGAAGATGCCCTCGGCGGACGCCTCCTCGTGCTCCCTGCCGATGATCTCCGCCAAGTCTGGGTCCTTGAGGTCCTCGCGGAAGCGGCCAACGTCGAGGCCGACGGCCTCGGCCAGCTCGGCCAGCGGCTCCTCCTCGTTCAGGGGAATGCGGCCCTGTCCGGCGTGGCGCGCCGTCAGCAGCGCCAGGTGGTACTTGTCGTACATCTCCGGACCCTGGCGTCGGGCGGCCTCAGCCGCGATCTGCGACAGCAGCGAGCGCCTCTCGGAAGCCTCGCCCTGCTCCCAGGCCTTCCACTCGGGGCCTTCCTTGCTGTTTATCTGTTCCAGCGAAAAGTTCTTCCAGGTGATGTCGAGGTTTTCGCCATACACCTGCTTGACCCTATCCAGCCACACGGCTGCATTGTAAACCCAGGGTCAAGCATAGTCTCCATAGACGCTAAGCTTGATCTTCTCCATGCTGCGTAACCTCCAAAGGTAGCATTTCAGTTTGGATTTTACGTTGTGGGGATACGAAAGTCAAAATGGTTGGGCGCGAGCTGGGTGGCAAGGGGTGTAGCGCATCGCCCGCCCTGGGTTCCCGCTTTCGCGGGAATGACGAGTCGTGAGGCGGGAATGACGGTCGGTGTGCGGGAGTGACAGTCGTGTGCGAGAAAGGCTGGTCGTGGGGCGACCCGGCCCGCTGGACGCTCCGGGCGTTTCACGGTACACTTGCCGCGCATACAGGCGTGGGGCGGCGGCCCTGCCAGCCCAGTGGGAGCGTGCGAGACGGTGCAGGCGGGTTGCCGGATACTGGTCGTGGACAGGTGGCAGGACGACCTGGACAGCGTGGTCGCCCTGCTGGAGGCCAACGGCTGCATCGTGTCCGGCACCCTGAACGGCGCTGTGGCCGTCGACCTGGTGGCATCGACCACGTTCGACGCGATGGTGGTGGGCAGCGCGGTGCCGCACGCGGATTTCGCCTCGCTGCGAGAGGATGTGCTGCGCCGCCAGCCGGAGCTCCGCATCGTCGAGTCGCGGGGCACACAGTCGGTGCTCACGCTCGTCCGCCAGGCGTTCGGCCGGCCGTAACGCTAGCACGTCAGTGCATCAGTCTGTCAGTAAGTCAGTTTTTCAGTTTGCCAGAACGGCATCAAATAAACGCGGGCTGCCGCACTGACCACTGACACACTGAATACTGACCAACCGACCAACTGAATCCCCGAGGAAGGTTACCCAATGGCAAGACGAAGAATCGGCCACAACGTAACCCGCCCTCCCAGGCTGCCGGGTGAAGAGCCGCTTTCCTTTCCCGTGGCCAGGGACATCCAGAGCGTGCCCGGCATACCGAAGCGCGACAACGAGGTGTCCTACTACAGCAGGGAGGCGCCGCTCGAGAGCGTGGCCGTCTCGGAGAGCGCGTCGGCCGAGTGGGCCGGGGCGGTGCGCATGGAGTTCGCGCCCGAAACGGCAAAGCTGTACGAGGACTTCCAGCGCCGGATGCGCCCAATCGTCGACTGGATCAAGAGCACCCGTGACATGGAGCCGACCGCGCAGCCCGGCGGCGGCGACGTGACGGAGGTCATCCGAGAGGCCGCGCTGAAGCTGGGCTACAGCGAGGTGGGGTTCGCGCCATTCGACCCTCGATACGTCTACCGCAGCCGCCGCCCGGACCTCAACCCCCGGCTGCCCACCGCCATATGCCTCGCCCTCGAGCAGGACTTCGACGCGACGCAGACCATACCGAGCCTGGACGCCGAACGGGCGCAGGGCGACGTCTACGTCCGCCAGGCCGAGCTATCCCGCTCGCTCGTCGACCTCATACTGTCGCTGGGCTACAAGGTGCAGGTCTCCGGCCCAACGTGGCACCTGGGGCCGATGATCCCGATGTTCGTCGAGGCCGGCCTGGGGCAGCTCGGCGTCAACGGCCAGCTTCTCTCGCCCCGGTTCGGCTCGCGCGCGCGGCTCCAGATCATCCTCACCGACGCCAAAGTCACCCACGACAAACCCGTGGACTACGGCATCCACAAGTATTGCGCGCTCTGCCAGGTGTGCGTACTGCGCTGCCCCGGCAGGGCGCTCGACGGCCAGAAGCTGTGGTACCGCGGCATCGAGAAGAACAAGCTGAACTTCGCCCGCTGCCGACCGGTGATGACGCGGTATTCGGGCTGCGGCATCTGCATGAAGGTTTGCCCCATACAGAAGTACGGCATGAAGCCGGTGATGGAGCACTACGTCGAGACGGGTGAGGTGCTGGGCAAGGGCACCGACAACCTGGAGGGCTACACCCTGCCCGACAAGGGCTACTTCCGCCCCGGCAAGCTGCCCCAGTTCAGGCCCGACTTCTTCGCCATGCCCAGGGGCAAGACCGAGGACATCCTGTTCGCCGAGTTCAAGGAGCGGCTGAGCGACCCCGACCGCAACGGCGCGGAGGGCGCGCAGGACGAGGACGCGCTGTGGCGCGCCTTCCGCGAGCGCCTGCGCGACACGCTCGACCGCCCCGAGTCCACCCTGGACATGGGCATGGACATGAGCGGCTAGCGGGAAGAGTAGTAGCAAGATGAATGTCGACGAGCTACTTTCGGAAATTGACGACAAACTTGAGGTGCTTGGCCTTAACAGGCCGACCACAAAGGACGAGATTAGAGAGGCGTGGCGAAAGAAGACGCGCGCCACGCACCCTGATCAGCAGGGCAATACTCCCGAGGCACACGAGGCCATGAAGGAGTTGAACCTCGCGTACGATTTCCTAATGAAGAGAGGCGATCCCTTACTTTCGAGTGAGCGGGCGACGCTCCGGAGGCAGGGGCGGGAACGGCCGGAACGCCGGAGACAGGGGCGCGAGAGGGCCGAGCACCAGAGACAGCAGCGCGAGCCGGCGGAACGCCAACAACGCGAGGCGTGGGAACGCGTAGCCCGCGAGGCGTGGGAACGCGCAGAGCGCGAGGAGCGGGAACGCGAGGAGCGCGAAAAGCAGGAACGGGCCGAGCGCCAGAGGCAGGAACGGGAGCGGGCGGAGCGCGAAAGGCAGGAACGGGCCGAACGTCTGAGGCAGCGGCGCAAACGGGCCGAGCGCCGGAGACAGCAGGCGGAGCGGGAGCGGCAGGAGTGGGAACGAGCGACAAAGGCCCGTGCAGAACAACGGGAGCGGGAGAGCCGTGAGCACTTACTCGCGAGTGCGGCGGTTGGACTTGGATTGGTTGTGCTTGCGTGGACTTCCTACGTGGTTTACACGTTGCCTTAACAGGCCACTCTAGCAAGATTGTGTCTTTCGGCACACACCGCGCACAAATTCCACATATCGGCCGTGAGCCTATGGAGCGGGGAGCGTGAAGAGAGTTTCATGGGTAGTGTCTAGTGCCTGGGTGATTATATTCTTGCTATTCGGAGTGTTCTCCTTTGGCCTCTACAGATTGGGACAGGAGAGCGAGACGCTTAGAACCCAAATGAACACGGTCGCCGCTCGTACCGACAGCCTTGAGAACCGCGCTGCCGGCGTAGAACAAGGCAATTCCCCGGTCACCGACCGGATGAGTGCGCTGGAAGGACGCATTGCCAGCGTCGAGACTGAACAGAGCAACGCTTCGTTCGCTGAGCGCATGGAAGCCTTGAACCAGCGCATTACGGAGGTGGAACAAGGGTTGCAGATGGAGAATGCCGCAGTTCTTGGAGAGGACGTGTGCGTACCCTCTGAAGTGGTGACAGAAAACCAAGTCGACCTGTGCCTTAGAAGCTTCACGGCTGAAGATGCAGAATTCTCGTGGAGAACAATGACGGCGGTTGATGGCATACCCTATGGGGCGGCGCATTCGGACGTATACTTGCTGCGTGCGGATTGGTCCGGTGCGCCGATTGGCACGGCGATTGCCTCAAGCAGGTTTGAGTATGAGGAGAACAATACAGCCGTCAACATCGTTGGCATTTCAGGACTTACGCCCCAACCCTCTGATAGCGGAACGTTGCGGTTCACTCCTGATCCCGGTGCCCGATACATGCTAGGGATACTCTGAACAAGTCTGGTGTATTGTGGCATAGTACTATGCCATACACAAAGCAGAGATGTTTGGGGTGAAGGCACGATGGACCAGCCAACATTTGCCGACTTGGAATACGATAGCAAGAAGCGCAAGACCCGGCGGGAGATATTCCTTGAGCGCATGGACGGTCTGATCCCGTGGGAACAGTTCGCAGAACGCATCCGCCCGTTCTATCCCAGGGCAGGCCGGGGCCGGCGACCCTATGAGTTGTCTGTGATGCTGCGGATTCACTGCGTGCAGATGTTCTACAACCTCAGTGATCCTGGTATGGAGGACATGCTCTACGAGGTCGAGTCGGTGAGACGGTTCGTAGGGTTGAGGCTGTCGGGCCCGCTCCCGGACGAGACGACGATCCTGAACTTCCGCCATCTGCTGGAAGAGCACGAGTTGGGACAGGGTCTGTTCGAGGAGATCAACCGTCATCTGGAGTCCCAGGGGCTGCGGCTTCGGGAGGGAACGATCGTGGACGCGAGCATCATCGAGGCGCCATCGTCAACGAAGAATCGTGCAGGTAAGCGAGACCCTGAGATGCGTCAGACGAAGAAGGGGAATGAGTGGCGCTTCGGGATGAAGGTACACATCGGTGCGGACGCTGAGACGGGAGTAGTACATAGCGTGACGACGACACCCGCGAACGTTCATGACGTGACGGAGGCTCACCGGCTGCTGCACGGCGGGGAGAATCGGGTGTGGGGCGATGCGGGGTATCAGGGAGTCGACAAGCGAATGGAGAATCGCGAGTTGGATGTGGACTGGCAGGTAGCGATGAGACCCGGGAGACGTCGGCAACTGGAGCCGGGAAGCTATGAGGCGCTTATGGAGAAGCGCAAGGCGTCGACCAGGGCGAAGGTGGAGCATCCGTTCCTGTACGTGAAGCGGCACTTTGGATACGCCAAGGTGCGTTACCGAGGGTTGGCAAAGAACACGCAACGACTGACGTTGCTACTGGGGATGACGAACTTGATAAGGGCGGAGCGGTACCTGGCAGCCTGACGAGGGCGAAGTGCGCCCAAGCTGGACAAACGAACGTAGATAGGCCTTAGCGGAGCCGTTTCAGGACCACAAGACCTCTATCGACACACCGTAGGAGGAAGAAACCCCTCGGACAGTCCACTTACTGTCCATCACAAACGAGATACCCTCAGTTGTTCAGAGGTTCCCTAGAGGTTCAAGTGCGTTACGTCACACGTATCGGCAACTTCACTCGGACCGGCCAGTACGTTTTCACCATGCCGGCCAACTAGGCGGCGCTGTCCAAGTCGCCGAGCAAGCTCACCGGGGGAGTTCGCCGGATTCAACAAGTGTGGTCGAGTATCGTCATGGGCAACTCTTTCCTGAGTGTACGAATGACACACCACAGGTTCTGAACTGTATACTGAACCTACATGCAACGGAATCCCTATCTTTGGAGGATACCCATGACTACAGTTGGTTCGGGCGACTACACGTATGAGCACGTCCCCGTGTGGCCCAACATGCCCAAGTACTGGTCGTTCGGCGCGGCGTCGGACGGGGCGGTCAACTCGAAGAACGAGGTACACATCTTCAGCCGGGGCGCGCACCCGCTGACCATCTGGGACACCGACGGCAACTTCGTGTCGTCCTGGGGCGAGGGCACCTTCTCGGCCAACCCCCACGGCATCTACATCGCGCCGAACGACAACGTCTGGCTGGTGGACAGGGACTTTCACATCGCCACCGAGTACACCCCCGGCGGCGAGACGCTGCGCACGCTCGGCAACAAGCTGGCGCCCTCGCCGTCCTTCACCGGGATGCCCTTCAACATGCCGTCCGGCCTCGCCATCGGCCCCAGCGGCGAGATGTTCGTCTCCGACGGCTACGGCGCCCACCGCGTCCACAAGTACAGCGCCGACGGCGAGCTGCTGCTCTCGTGGGGCAGGCAGGGCACCGGCCCGGGCGAGTTTGCGCTGGTGCACAACGTGTGGGTGGACAAGGACAGCCGCGTGCTGATCTGCGACCGCGAGAACGACCGCATCCAGATCTTCGACGACCAGGGCGGCTTCCTGGAGGAGTGGACCGACCTCGAGAAGCCGGGCGACATCTGGATTCACGACGACGTGGTTCACGTGGTGGAGCAGGGCCCCGGGTCCGGCGTGAGCCTGTGGACGCTGGGCGGCGACCTGATCACGCGCTGGCGCGGCAGGGAAGGCCCGGGCAAGGGCACCATCGTGGGCGGCCACGGGCTGTGCGTGGACCTGCAGGGCAGCATCTACGTTACCGAGATCGGCGAGGGGCTTCGGGTGACCAAGTTCCAGAAGGTGTAGGGGGTTCACCCCCATCCCCGTATCGAGTACGGGGCAGGGTCCCTTCCCCCATCGAGCGGGAAGGGACTGGCCGACGCCAGCGGGCAGGTTTGAAACCTGCCCCTACAGGGTGCTGGGCGGCGGCCGCTGGCGAAGGGCCTAGGCTTCTTCGCTTGGGGTCTCGTGCGGCGCGTGCACGAAGAAGCCGGTCCGCCGCCACAAGTCTACGCCGTGCAGCCGCAGAGTGACGGTCTCGCCCGGCTCGCACTGCTGGGGCAGCTTGACTCTCAACCGGAAGGGGTAGTCGGCAAGTTCGAGCTGGGCGTTGCGGTTTGGCGCGTTCTCGAGCACTACCGCCGGGTATAGCGCCCGCGGCTCGGCGAGCTCCAGCCGCTGCCCGAGGAACTTCAGGAACCAGTAGCGCCGGCGGTCCTCCTCCAGCCTGCCCAGCTCCCTTATCTGGACGTCGGCGCGCTGCGTGACATCCGTCACGTGCTGCTGCGAGTAGGGCGGCTCGCCGCGGTCGAGGAATCCGCCTATCTGTCGCTGCATCACCAGGTCGGGGTAGCGGCGGAGTGGCGAAGTGGCCTGGAGGTAGGCGGACAAGCCCAGCCCGGCGTGAGGCCCGGGCCGCGAGCCCAAGTCCGCTGGCGCGATTCTGCGGAACGTCAGGAAGCGGCGCAGCGGGCCGTCGGGAAGCTCGTCCGGTATGTCCTCCAGGTCGGGGGCCTTCTGCGAGCGGTATGCCGCGGGCAGCTCCCGGTCGCGGCAGAACTCCGCCAGCAGCGAGTTTGTCAGGATCATCAGCTCGGCCACCATCTCCCGCGCCGCCGACGGCTGGGCCACGCGCACGTCCACGCTGCCGTCGTCGTGCACGGACACGCGCATCTCTGAGCGGTCCAGCATCAGCGCGCCCGCGCGTTCGCGCTTCGCCTTGAGCGTCGCCGCGAGGCTGTTCAGGGGGGCCAGCGCGGCGTGCCACGGGTGCTCCTCGCATTTGATGGCGCCGTCGGCCTCCTCGTAGGGGAGCGCGGCGCGGCTTCGTATGACCGACGGCGTGACTTCCCAGTCCAGTAGGTCGCCCTCCGCGGTCACGTCCGCGAGCAGGCTGAGCGTGGCGCGCTCTTCGCCGGGCAGCAGGCTGCCGGCGCGGTGGGACAGGCTGGGCGGGAGCATCGCCACCTGGAGCTCCGGCAGGTAGAGCGTCGCCATGCGCGTGTCGGCCTCGCGGTCCACCGCGCCGCCGTCCGGTATCAGCGCGCCGCCGTCCGCGATGTGGACACCCAGCCGGTAGACCGGCGCGGGGCCGCCGGAGAGCGTCTCGAGCGACAGGGCGTCGTCCTTGTCGCGCGTCGAGGCGTCGTCGATGGTGATGGCGGGCGCGGAGGTCAGGTCGCGGCGGCGCGGCTGGCGCAGGATAGCGGACACGTCCAGCGCGTCCGCCTCGTCCAGGGCGTCCTGGGGAATACGCACGCGGATGTCGGCGCGCTCGAGCTCCAGCGGCTCGTCCGGCGACAGCGCGCCCACGCGCACGAGGGTGTCGAAGCTCAGCCGTTGCAAGTCGCGGGCGCCGGGGTCGACGCGCCGCAGCAGGGAGGCCGCTACCGAGTCGCGGGTGTAGTTTTCGCCGTGGACGGCGAAGCCGCGCAGGTGCGAGAGCAGCTCGGCCTGGTACGTCGACGGTTCCGCGGGAAGCGTGCCGTCCGCCAGGTGCCGGGCCAGCTCTTCGGTGGCGAGGGCGTTCTCGGCGGCGCGGCGCTGGCGGGCGAGCGTCTCCTCCACCGCCTGCTGAGGGCGCGGGCGGAAGCCGCCGTCGCCAGCCACGAAGTAGAGCGACGACCGGTTCAGGTGCAGCAGCATGGCGGCGAGCTGCTCGCCCGACGGCGCGTCGCCCCAGTGCAGCTCCGCCACGTCGTCGAGCGACAGCTGGTCGTCCTCGCCGCTGACGACCTCCCACACCTCGGCGAGGTCGAGGGACGCGGCTAGCTCTTCGGCGCTAGAGCGGAAGCGTTCGAGGTCGTCCTCTCCGGCGGCGATGACGCCGGTGGCGAAGACCACCCTGTCTTCGGGAAGTCGAGCCTCGCGGTTCCTGCCGGTCGAGACGCGAACCTGGCGGCGGCGTCCGGCCACTGCCGGGGCGTCGCCCAGAAAGCGTCCCAGTCCGATGCCGCCCTTCAGCCGGGCCACGATGACTTCGTCCGTCCGCATAACTTCTCCGGTTAGAGTCAGTGTTGAGTTTCCATCATAACACTTCCCACCCATCTGCCCATCAGCCTCTACCCCTTTGCCATGTCATTCCGAGCGGAGCGAAGCGCAGCCGAGGAATCTAGTGCCTTTGCCTGCGCCTTCGCGGTCATTTGTATCTCAAACTAAGTTTCTTTATTATTCCCGCACTCTTGTGGTGCAGGACTACACAGGGCGTCGACCGCTCGCCAGGGCCGATGGGAGCTACGGCGAATCGCCCGCGGCGCCGGGGGGTGGGACCGGAGTGGGGGATGTTGTTCACCAAGCGAAAGCATGTAATCGCATATGTGGCCTTGTCGCTGGCAGTGGTATTCTCCCTCTCGTGTGGAGGAGGGTGTCAGGAGTCAAGAGCGGACAGCGATTTTCCATATGAATATCTTGCAACATCAAGGACTGGTCCCCAATGGTCAACTGATGGGCAGTTGATAGTGTTCGGTCATGCGGGTGGCGTCTATTCTGTTCGTTCTGACGGCTCTGATCTGAGATTGTTGGCAGGAAACCCGTTGGAGCGGGACTACCATGCGCATTCTCCGAGCATCTCCCCAGGCGGTACTCGGATAGCATATGCCGCATTCAGGCACGGGAGCTGGCTACCATGGCGCACGGAGTATGGATGGGACATCGTAACGTCCAAGCTAGACGGGTCGGACAGGCGCAGGCTCACGAGGAACGGCGAGAAATATGGCCTTCACGTCAACCCTGTGTGGTCACCCGACGGCACGCGGATAGCCTTCGCGTCGAATCGCGACGGTTACCGCGCAATCTACACAATGGCCGCGGATGGCTCGGACATCCTCAATGTGACGCCATCTGTTCACATACTGGTGCCGGTGCCGGTCTGGTCTCCGGACGGACGCCGGCTCGCCGTCGTGGGCTGGGGAAGGAACTCAGCGTCGACTGACAAGGGTGCCGGGGCGTACACGGTTGGAGCCGACGGGTCGGGTCTGAAGAGAGTCGGCGATTGGGCATGGGCTGGTGTTCGCGATGCGGACAACGTTCCCGCGTGGTCGCCGGACGGCAATCGCATAGCCTTCGTGAGACATGACGACGAGTTGAAAGCGATTATGGCGACTGATCCGGACAGTTCCAACCTGAGCGTCGTGTTCGATTACGCGGACCTGTTTCCATCGGAAAACAGGCCGCTCCATAACCTGTCGTGGTCCCCGGACGGAAGCAAGTTGCTCTTCTCCAGTTACGGAGGGCACATAGGCGTCGTCAACTCAAACGGCTCCAACGCTCAACTGCTCACACATCTCAGGCACCAATTGGAGCGCCCTACGTGGTCTCCTGCCGGATCCAGGATTCTGGTCCAGTTGCCTAGTGTTGTTGGGAACAACAGCCGAACAACTGGTGCTCCGAGTGACGCTCCCGTCTTCGACGTCGCACTGTTTACGATGGACGCCGACGGCACCAACAAGCGTATTGTGGCAAGACACGAGCGCGACTCAGGTCGCTGGACAGGCAAGGTGATACCAGTCGACGGTATGTCGTGGCACCCAGATTTTGAGCAGCTCCCAGATCATGGACCGCAACCTTTCGGAATTGATTTACTGCTCAAGGCGAAGTTGTGGCCTTTAGCTGTCTCTGTAGAATCGCCTTTTCTACTGACTATCTACGTGAAAAACGTCGGCGAGCGTTCATCAGAAGCCTCGACGCTGCGCTACTACCTGTCGAGCGATTCCACAATCGACCCATCTGATGAGCAAGTCGGCACGAACCACCTGCGCTCCCTCTATTCTGTGGGCTCACCGTGGAGGACTGCCGAGGAGGTAGAAGTCGCGCTTACCGCGCCGGCTGTTCCAGGCATCTACTTCTATGGCGCGTGCGTGGACGCCATGCCCGACGAAACCGATTCGACGAACAACTGCTCCGGTGGGGCGGGACTGTCCGTCCGAGTATCAACCGAGCCCCCGGAAGGGATTGCGGACATAACCGCAACCCTGGGAGAGTGGTTTCAGATTGACCTGTCCAGATTCGTAAGGGGGCGAAATGGAGCAGAGGTATTCGACTACGGGTTCATACTAACACCTCGGGGAATCGTCGATGGCTTCGTCCAAACCAAGACGGGGCTTTTGACCCTGAGTGCCGACGCTGTAGGCACGACCTTCATCAGCGTGACCGCCCGCGACAGTCACGGCAATGGGGCTGAGTTCGACGTGCTGAGGGTTACCGTGTTGCCCGCCCCGACAGCCGATGAACCCGCTGCTCCACCAAGCCCGACAGCGACGGCAACTACGTTCCCCGCCCCACAGCATGACAGACCCGGCGCTCCGAGGGATCTGACCGCGATTGCGGTGGGGCCGTCTCGAATCGACCTGTCGTGGACCGCGCCATCGGATGTCGGTGGCGCGGCGGTCACCGGCTACCGCATAGAGGTCTCGCCAGACGGATTCGGCTGGAGCGACCTGTGGGTCGACACTCCTTTCTTATCCACGTCTACTACCCACTCCGATACGGGACTCAGTTCGGGCCGTTCTCAGTATTACCGGGTATCGGCCATCAACTCCGCCGGCACGGGGCCGCCATCCAATACTGCCAAGGGTACGACGGAATGACCGTCAGGACACTGAGCGCCGCCACACCCCACGGGCGGGTCACAGACCCACCCCTACTGACGAGGGCATGGGCGTCGGGCGCATCCCCGCTCCTGGATTCCGGCTCGGGGGCCGGAACGACGATTGTGGGAAGGTTGAGCGCCGACACACCCCACAGGGGTACACCCACGCAAGTCGGTGTGCTAACCTTTTTTGACTAGCTGACGTTGTATCAACTGAAAGGGGCACTGTGCGCAGTGGCCCGAACCCAGGCGCACCCTGCGAGAAAGGCGACGATGAAGGCAGGCGCCGATGCCAACATTGACGTAGAAGCGCTGGTGAATGGGGCCAAGCATGGTGACGAGGCGTCGTTCGCCGCTCTCTATGAGCACTACTTCGACAGGATCTACCGGTACGTGAGCTTCAAGCTGCGCGACCCGGTCGAGGCTGAGGACGTTACCGGCGAGGTGTTTCTGAAGATGCTGGAGTCTATCCACTCCTTCAGGTGGCAGGGCTTCCCCTTCTCCTCGTGGCTCTTCAGGATCGCCCACAACATGGTTGTGGACCATTTCAGGCGCAAGGACAAAAGGCCCACCGTGTATCTGGACGAAGTGTCGCAGTCGGTGGGGGCCTACTCGTGGGACGTGGAAGGGTTCATCGACCGCAAGCTCACGCTCGGCGAGGTGTACGGCGCGATGTCCGGCCTGACCGACCTTCAGCGTGAGGTCATCACTCTTCGCTTCGCCGGCGAGCTGTCCCTCGCGGAGACGGCCGAGGTGGTGGGCAGAAAGGCCAACGCGGTGAAGGCGCTTCAACATGTGGGCCTCAAGAAGCTGAGAAGTCTCATGGAGAAGGAGCCTTCGCTCGCGGGGGCGGTCCGATGCGGCGAGGCGTGACGATGGCAGACATGGGCCGCGATTTCGACGATGTACTGGACGAGTGCCTGGAGCGGTTGGCCTCCGGCGAGACTGTCGCCGAGTGCTGCGCACGCTACCCCGGGCACGCCGAGGAGCTGGCGCCGCTACTGCGGTCGGCTTCCGCCGTGCGGCAGACGGCCCGCGCGACGCCCCACCTGGCGCGCGCCCGCGCCCGCGGCTACGAGCGGCTGGCCCAGGCTCTCGCCCAGGGCACAGGTGCTCCAAAACCGAGTCCAACCCTATGGGAGCGGCTCGGCAACCTGCTGAGAACTCCGGTGGCCCGGCCCGTTCTGGCCGCGTTCGCAGCCATTTTGGTTGTGCTCTTCGCCGCGGGCGGCACGACGGTCGCGGCCAGAAGCAGCGTGCCCGGCGAGCCGCTCTACTGGGTGAAGACGACCCAGGAGAACATCTCGCTGCGTATGCAGCGCACGGACATGGACCGCTCCGAGCAGCACGCCCGCCTGGCGAACGAGCGCAGCGACGAGATGCACACGCTCATAGAGAGAGGCAACCTGAACGAGGCCGAAAATCTGATCCGCCGTTTTCGCGGGCACATCACCCAGTCGGCCCACTACGCGGGCGTAGTGGTGGTGGTGAACCCGGTCGAGATGCCCAACACGATTATAGTCCACCTCTCGGCGAGACCCCAGCTGACGCCTTTGAGGACGCTTATGGACCTGAGCGAGCAGCAAAGGCACAGCCGTCGCCCCTTAACGCTGCAGTCGGCGCCGTCGGACCAGCGGCTGAGGGCGCAGATAGTGATTGGCCGGTGCGAGTTGTGGTACGGGGTGTTCCACACCGCGCTTAACGGCGACGGCGAAGGGCGGCTGCTCTTCCGGGCGGTGGCCGGCAGCTCGTTCGGGCCCTAGCTTGCCGGGCGGCGATTTGGACCACGCTGTCACCCCCATCCTAACCTTCCCCCATCGAGGGGGAAGGGACCTTGTGGGAAGGTCCACTGACGCGACGAGAGCCCCCAGAAACCTGGGGGCTCTCGACATTTTCGGCTTGTGGCGGAAGGGTTAGGAGGCGGCTCCGCAGACGGTGTTGAGGATGAGCTCGGTGACCTTGTAGGGGTCGCAGTTGGCGTTGGGGCGCCTGTCCTCGATGTAGCCCTTGCCGTCGCGGTGCACCTGCCAGGGTATGCGCACCGAAGCGCCCCTGTCGGAGACGCCGTAGCGGAACTCGCGGTACGAGCAGGTCTCGTGCAGCCCGGTGAGGCGCTCCTCGATGCGGTGGCCGTAATTGGCGATGTGCACGTCGTGGTTTCGGCCCAGCGCCTCCGCCGCGTCGATGCAGGCCTCGTAGTTGTCGCGCATCTGCCTGGTCGAGACGTTGCAGTGCGCTCCCGCGCCGTTCCAGTCGCCCTGCACCGGCTTGGGGTCCAGCCTCGCGCTGACGCCCTTGTTGGGTTGCGCGGACAGGTGGATATCCTCACCCACGCGGTACAGCAGCCAGCGAGCCACCCAAAGCTGATCGGCGACCATCGGGGCGTTCAGCGGGCCGATCTGGAACTCCCACTGCGAGGGCATGACCTCGGCGTTGATGCCAGACACCATAAGGCCGGCTGCCAGGCAGGCGTCCAGGTGGGCCTCCACTACGGGGCGTCCGTACACCTCGTCGGAGCCAACGCCGCAGTAGTAGCCGCCCTGAGGCGCGGGGAAGCCGTTGTCGGGCCAGCCCAGGGGCCTGATGCCGTCGAAGAAGGTGTATTCCTGCTCGATGCCGAACCAGGAATCGAAGTCCGCGTACTTCGTGGCCATTTCGAGGCAGGCCGCGCGGGTGTTGGTGGCATGCGGCGTCATGTCTGGCAGCAGGACCTCACACATCGCCAGCTTGTTGTCGCCGCCGCGAATCGGGTCGGGGCAGATGAACACCGGGTTCAGCACGCAGTCCGAGTTTTCGCCTGGGGCCTGGTTGGTGCTCGAGCCGTCGAAGCCCCAAAGGGGGGGCGAATCGCCCTTTTGCACTACCATGCTCTTGGAACGGAGATGGGCGGTGGGTTCCGCTCCGTCTATCCAGATGTACTCGACCTTGTAGTAATCCATATCCTCCTCCTGGGCGGCCCGCGCGGGCCCTCTTATGCCTAGTTTATCGGCCACATTTATTATTGCATCAAAGGGCAGCTATGCCAAGTGGGGATTAGGCGTTGAGCCTGTTTCAGATTGACGGGGCTGCCTGCCCCTGGGTTCCGGCTCGGGGGCCGGAATGACGAGTATGGGCGGGTTCCGGCGGCGCCAATTTGACACCCTAAAGCGCCGTTTGTAGAATATGCCCAATTCTGGACGGGCGCGTCCGCGCGCCGGTCGAGCAGGCTGTCCAATTCACGGGCGGCAGCGGGCGCCTAAAGGCGCAGGCAGGAAGGAGAAATCCGGCATGTTCATAGGTCACTTCACGGAGAGACCCTACCAGGACCCGAAATCGGGCTACTTCGGGGCGACGGGCCTGCCAATCAAGGACCTTGACCTCAGCAACGAGATCTACGACCCCGAGATTGGGTCCGACCTCTACAACCGCTACATCGACGAGCGGCTATACGCCGAGAAGATGGGCTTCGACGGCCTGATGCTCAACGAGCATCACAGCACGCCGTTCTGCATGGGCGGCACCATGAACATCGAGGCGGGCATTCTCGCCCGCGTGACCAAGCGCGCCAAGATAGTGCTGCTCGGCAACATCCTGCCCATCTGGGACGACCCCCTGTGGCTGGTGGAGCAGCTTTCGATAATCGACATGATTTCGAAGGGCCGCCTGGTGTCGGGCTGGGTGCGCGGCACGGGACGCGAGAGCGTGGCCCACAACGCCCCGCCTCCCTACAACTGGGAGCGGTTCCAGGAGGCTCACGACTTCATCGTGAAGGCCTGGACCGAGCCCGGTCCGTTCCGCTGGGAGGGCAAGCACTACCACTATCGCTACGTGAACCCGTGGGCGAGGCCCTACCAGAAGCCGCATCCGCCCATCTGGCTGCCAGGAGTGGTCAGCCGCGACTCGCTTCGGTGGGCCGCCAAGAACCGCATCCCCTACATCATGCTGGCGACCCAGCTCGAGCCTACGCGCCAGGCATTCCAGCTCTACCACGACTCGGCCGAGGAGTTCGGGTACGAGTCCGGTTCGCAGAACATAGGCTACCTGTGGAAGGTGCACGTGGACGAGACTGAGGAGCTGGCCGAAGAGGTGGGCCGCAAATACGTGCAGGGCCCCAGCAACCCGTTCCTCGCCGGCAACGAGGGCACGGCCAACCGGGCGCTGCTGACACTGCCGGGCCTGACCTCCCGCACGCGGGTGCTGCCGACGCGCGACTCGGCCACGGCGAACCGCGGCGGGCAGCTCGCGCGCGCCTACGAGGACCAGATCAACGACTACACCATCATCACCGGCACGCCCAAGACGGTGCTGCCCAAGATCCGCCACGTGCTCGAGTATCTGCGCCCCGGCAGCGTCTTCTTCTGGGACGGTGACGGCGCGATGACCCACGAGGACCAGATGCGCAGTCTGAGGCTGATGGGCGAAGAGGTGATCCCCGCGGTGAGGGAGATGGGCAAGGAGCTGGAGCTGTTCAGCCCGTTCGAGGTCGACCCGGCCACGAACAAGCCCATCACCAACGGGGCCACCGTGCCCGGGGCCGTAGAGGCTGCCGCGGCCAGCGACTAGGGGATCGTTCGCAACCGTAGGTCGTCCTGCATTCCCTTCCAGCCCTTTGGCCCCAAAGTCAATAGGCTGGAAGGGTGCATGTGCTTCTCACTTGACCACCCCCGAGATTGAGCGCGTGTAGGCGCGTAAAAGTGCTCTTTAACGCGCTGGACTCCACACTCCCTTCACGAGGACGATAGAGTGGCAAAGCGGATCAGCGTCATCAACTTCAAGGGAGGTGTAGGCAAGACCACCCTTGCGTTTCACATTGGAACCGGGCTGGCGCGGTACCACAACAGCAGGGTACTACTCGTGGACGTGGATCACCAAAGCAGCTTGTCAATCCTTTGCCTGCGACCCGAGGGTGGAATACGGCAGTTGACAACAGGGGCGTAGTGGATAAGGTCTTTCGCCATTTCCTTGAAGAGCAGCACGTATTCCCCGGTAACGAAATCATTCTCGAGTCTCCAATGGCGAGCGGTGACGCCAACTACAATGGCATGGACATAGTTCCCGCCAGCCTTCAGCTTGACGACATTGAGATTGAGTTGGCTGCTACGCACCGTGGCAACCCAATACGCTCTGAGTGGAACAAGCGAACCTTGCTCTGCCGTTGAATTGAAGAGGCCGGAATTGATTAGGTTTATGACTACGTAATTTTTGACTGCCCTCCCGCCACGAAGATAGTTTCTCAGAATGCGGTCGCGGCAAGTCATGGATACATAATCCCCGTCGTACCCGAATCGGTAATGGAACGCGGCGCGCCCCATCTTCGAGATTTGATGCGGACAGGCATTGACGCGAGATTGGACGCCTTGTCCAGGTTCGGAGAAGCAAGGGCGGCGCATGTACCCGAAACGCAACTCATCGGATTGACAATCACTCGGATACAGAGGGCCAGGGGCGGATACACCAGCGATCATTCAGAACATCTGGAATCGTTGCAGCGACTCTGGGGAGAAACTCTGATGGAACCCTACATTTGGCATGGCACAGGCGTCTCGGCTGCTCTGGCAGAAGGACTCCCAGTGTACAACTATCCCGGAACCCAGAACATAGGCCGTAGAGAAATCGATAGCCAATTCATCGAATTGGTGGCGGAGTTCAAACGAAGGGTCGATGCCTTATGATGACCGAGCGACTCAAACTGAATGGAGGACAGTCTTGCAGCACCGATGAAGACCGGTTGCTGGTCACGGATGTAGCCGGATACCTCATTGGCCTTGCAAAACTCCACGATGATGACAAGACCGGCAACCCCGAACTGAGCAAAGGATTGCGGCAGGTGGCCCGCGTCCTGGGTCCGTTCGCCAGTTACCCCGTGCAGGAACTGGCTCAAGTCGTCAGAGCAGAAAGGCTGAAGCTTGACGCAACAGAACGTAGGTCGTATTCGCGCCACCGTAATCCTATGTTGCCGCCCGAGTTGGAGACCCTGAGCCAGAACGAAGTCGCAAGCATTATTGGCGACGATTGCTACACCAAGCAGCAGATAGCCGAACTCGGCTCAAGGCGGTTCGGCATCTCCCGCGCAAAGCTGATGCGGCTTCGCAAGGATGAAGCTTGGAACTCGATTCAGGCCGCGCTCGAACATGAGAAGTCCCTGGAAATAATTGCCAGGCAAGCCCGCAAAGTCGGCAGAGCTATGGCGGGCTGATTTACTTCGTCGAATTCGATTGCTGGCCGCTTCACAATGTCGGAAAGAACGGACTCTAGCCGCCCCATGGCGCCCGCCTCCAACGCTGCGCCAACAGCCGACGTCGTAGTCGTCGGCGGCGGCCCCGGCGGCAGTACCGCGGCGACGATGCTCGCCCGCAAGGGCTTTCACGTGCTGCTGCTCGAACGCGAGCGATTCCCCCGCGCCCACGTGGGCGAGTCGCTGCTCCCCGCCAGCATTCCCGTGCTCGAGGAGCTGGGCGCGTACGAGCGCGTCCGCGACGCCGGCTTCCTCCCCAAGTACGGGGCTACCATGGTCTGGGGCAGGGACAAGTCCCCCTGGTCGTGGTATTTCCGCGAGACCAGCCGCACATACCCGCACTCCTACCAGGTGTGGCGTCCCCTGTTCGACAGCATCCTGCTGGACAACGCGCGCTCCCACGGCGTGGACGTGCGAGAGAAGCACACCGTCACCGGCGTCCTGGAGCGTGACGGCGCCGTGGAGGGCGTGCGCGTCCGCACCCCCGGCGGCGATGTGACGGACGTGCGGGCCCGGTTCGTAGTCGACGCGAGCGGCCAGTCGGCGCTGCTCGGCCGCCGCCTCGGGCTGCGGCGCTGGGACG
This sequence comes from Dehalococcoidia bacterium, assembly GCA_965217705.1. GTDB lineage: Bacteria > Chloroflexota > Dehalococcoidia > Lucifugimonadales > CATOSD01 > CATOSD01. The sequence continues at coordinate 2,438,670 of CBDCJA010000002.1, forward strand.
ATTTTTTCAGGAACCTGGCCGTCTACGGCTACTACCGCGGCGCGCGCAGGCTACCCCCGCCGGACGAGACCAACATATTCATCGAGTCGTACCGGGGCGGCTGGCTGTGGACCATCCCGCTGCACACCGGCGTGGCCAGCGTGGGCGCGGTGGTGGACGCCGCCGCCGGACGCAAAAGGCTTAGTGAAGAGGGCGCGGAGCGCTTCCTGGCGAGCCAGATAGCCCAGGCCCCGCACACGTCGGCGATGCTGCGCGACGCGGCGCTGAGCGACGGCCCGCACGTCGCCCGAGACTGGTCCTACGTGTCCGAGCGCACGGCGGGCGACGGGTTCGTGATGGTGGGCGACGCGGCGTGCTTCGTCGACCCGCTCTTCTCCTCCGGCGTTCACCTCGCCATGATGTCGGGCGTGCTCGCCGCCGCCTACGTCACCACCGCGCTGAGGAACCCGGACATGCGCGAGGACGCGGCGCGGGTGTACGAGGAGCTGTACCGAAAGGAGTACGACCACTTCCGGGAGCTGGCCAGGCTGTTCTATTCGAGCAACCGCACCGAGGAGTCCTACTTCTGGGGGGCGCGCCGGCTGCTGGACGCCGGCGACGCGCTGGCGCCGAGGCAGGCGTTCATCCGCGCGCTGGCCGGGCAGTCCCCGCGCGGCTACGAGCGGGTGGCGCTGGAGCGCGGCGAGCCGCCGGCGGACATGGTTGAGGGCGTGCGAGCGGTGGAGCGGGCGCGGGCCGAACGGACAGCGCGGCTGGCGCCGTCCGCGGTGACGCAGGAGGCGCTGCTGGCCGCGGTGCCGCGTCTCGCGCCGGGGGCCGTGCTGGAGCGCAAGCCGATTGTCGCGGAGGGCGAGTTCGTATGGGGTCACGTGCTGACGACGCCGGACCGCGCGGAGGGGATGCCGTGCAGTGAGCTGGTTGGCGGCGTGGTGTCGCGCATCGACGGGCGCGCCAGCGTGGGCGACATCCTGGCGGCGGTGTGCGAGACGTACCCGGAGTCGCAGCGGCCGGAGGTGGCCGGCGCGGCGCTGAACGCGGTGCGGATACTGTACGTGGATGGGGCGGTGGCGGAGCTGCGGGGGGTGTAGGGGATGTTTGCGGTGGCTAGAACTCGGCCTAATGCCAGTACCTTAGATGACTTATAAATCTATTCCTGCTAGTCTGCGCTCGCATGTGGAAATTAGGAGCAAGTGAGATATGAGCATACTGGCCCGCTCGGAATTCAACAGGGCTCGGGTTCAGCAAACAACTCAGAATGACGCCAGAAGTATCTTTCGGGGGGTTCGCGCGGCGCAGCAGAATCCGACTCGTGCGGCTATCCGATGGCCTTTTGAGTTGATTCAAAACGCGCACGATTCTGGGCCACGTCAAGGGGACGAACTCGTAGAAATCAATTTCGTTTTGCTGGAGGACAGGTTGCTAGTGTCTCACACCGGGCAGCCCTTTGTCGCGCAGGAGTTGGCGGCCTTGCTGTCCGGCGGCTCCAGCAAAGAATTCGACAGTAAAGAGACTACGGGACGGTTTGGCACCGGCTTTCTGGTGACTCACGCGGTGTCAACTCAAGTTGACGTTAACGGAGTGCTAGCTACGGAAGAAGGCCCCGAAGTCTTTCACATCAAGCTGGCGCGCGATGGTGATGAGGAATCCATCGTGAGTAACATAGAACAAGCCAACGACTCGCTGGAAGAAGCCGAGACTGGAGAGGAAGCTTGGATTGCCAATAATCCTACGGCATCCTTCACTTATCACAATCCAAGTAGTGACATTGTCCAACGAGGATTAGACCGTTTAGAACAAACACTGCCGTACCTTTACGCGACCTGTAGCAAACTTGGGCAAGTCCGAATTGAGCGCTTAGGAGAATCGAAGTGCTTCGCTCCCGAGAGTTCTGCGAAGTCTGACGACGGCGACTTCGTAACCTACAAAACTACGGTCAGTGTCAGATCAACTGATAGTTCAAGGCTTGTCACCGCAGTCAGGATAGGCCCAAAGGATGAGCAAGCGGCTCTCCTTACGCTGCTGGAGCATTGTGAGACCGATTGCCTTCGGGTCCTAATTCCAAGCGAAAGTTTCTCCCGGGTGTTTGTAACGCTGCCAATAGCGGGAACTGACTTCCTACCTTTTAACGTGGTGCTCGATGGCGATTTCGCGCCTGGACAAGAGCGGGATGGCATAGCCATGGATGATGCTGGCAAGGCATTGCTTCAGGGGGCTCTCTCTGCACTTCCTACCTTTATCCAACATGCTGTCGAATCAGGCTGGCGCGACGCCCATAGGCTCGCCAGTCTCGCCGCACCTACTCAGACCTTCAGCGGCGAAGCCGAAAGCGGCGAACTGCAGTGGTGGGAAAGCACAATCTTGCAGGTCGTGAGAGAAATCGCATCCAGATCCATCGTACGGTCGGAAAGAGGATTGCTTCCGGCTTTGGCAGAGCAAGGACCGATCGTATCATTCTTGGTGCCAGCAATTGAGGCTAAGGCTGCTGACTATGTAGATTATGATACCTTTCACTCTGTCGCTGGTGCTGTAACGGAGCTAAACCTACCCAGCAAGGAAGTTGCTGAATCTTGGGGTGACATAACTCGACAGTGGCATCAGTCGGGTGTTCCGGTTGACCGGTTAGGACTTCGTGAATTAACTGACCGTCTCAAGGAAAAGTGCCGTTCTGTAAGTGATCTTCCTGTTGAAGGAAATCCGTTTTGTTGGTTGGGACGACTCTTCTTGTTAGCAGCCGATATGAAAGACCAAAACGTCCGTGAATTGGTCAACGGTCTCCTGCCCAACCAGCACGGAGTATTGACTAACACGGATGAGAATTACTTGTACAGTGACGGTGGAATCTCGCCGGAGGTCAAAGATGTAGGGTCTGCATTGGGCAAAGACCTTCGCCAACAACTCTTGCACTATGAGATGGAACAAGTGCTGTTGGCCTCTGGGCAGGAAAGAGCCAAAGACTTAGCTTATGACCTACTTGATGAAATCGACGGTGGCAAATATTCCGAATCCAAAGCCACTGATTTAATCCTAGATCAACTTGCAAAGGCGTTGCCTAATGACGTCCGACTTGATGGCGACACCAACCTAACAGCTTTAGTCGCCTCCGCTCGTTTGGTTGTTCACCTTGCCATGAAAAATGATATGCAGAGGCTCAGGGCATGTCCGTTGCTAACCGCCGCTGGGCAGGTAGCACGACTTTCGAGAAATCTGCAGATCCTCGCGCCGGTGACACATTGGCCTGAGACGGCACGACCCTATGCCACGCTTTATGCACTCAACCGCCTGCTCGCTAACCGCTACTACACTGATCAGAGGCTTTTTGAAGCGCTAACGAAGCTCATCGCAGTTGGCCTTGTTATACCTGCCCCGCTGTACTATGGCAGGCGAGCCGAACTTGATGATGTCAATTTGTTGCGTGAAATGTCACAAGATGGGCAGGAGGTCGAAGACATTACAGTGCGGAATGCCACATTTGGCCAGATTGCATTTCTAGCAACAGAATTGGTGCAACGATGCGGGCAAAGCGTTGAATTGGCCAAAACCTTGCTGGATTTTGTGCTCAATGTAGCAGCCCGCGAAGACCAGAATTGGCGGGAAATGGACAGATTCTCTGGTAGCCTCTCTGGTGAAAGGACCTCCCTAACCTTAAACAAGGCAATGTGGCCCTTTGAGCTAAAGGTTCGATCATGGATTCCAATACAGGCTCCGGATGCTGACGCCCCCGTGCCGATGCCGGCGAATGAATCAAACTTGCGGGAAATTCTCGATCCGTCTTGGTTGAAGCATAACCAAGAGGCTGTAGACCTCTTGAGTAAAGTCTTCGGATTCAGTCGTTTGACCCTTATGCTGGGCAGCCTTAGCGACGAGATCGAGGGTGATCTGGTTACATTGCTCCAGCGTCCAGAACTTGTGAAGGCGGCAGCAACCTACCCCGAGGCCGTCACATTCGCTTCGGAGTTGCACGATTCGAATGTCGCACTCGACTCAGTGCGAGACTTCGTACAAGATGCGATGGACGACAAAGACCTTCTTGAACATCTGGAAAACAGGCGCAACCAGAGGCACCGGGTTCACGATAATCAGAATCTTGGGGCAACCGTTGAGAAGTTGGTAAGCGAGGTTCTGAGGGAGGAAGGGTTCTCTGTTTGTCGCACGGGGGTTGGCTCCGACATCGAAATCGCTTTGGAGACAGGACACTTGGGCGACTTGCACGTCACCCGCAAGGCGCAAAAGTGGCTAGTTGAAATAAAGGCTACTCGCGACCACCGGGTTCGTATGACTGATACCCAAGCTAAGACAGCGGTGAATCAAAGCGAAAGGTTCCTGCTCTGCGTCGTTCCAGTAGACTCAGACAACACCTGTATCGATGTGGACGATGTACGGAGCAACATGCGGTTTGTCGCTGACCTTGGTGGACGACTCGCCGATTTGTGCAATGACTTGGGAGCCTTTGAAGACTTAAGGTCTGGTATTACCTCTGAAGCATCTGAAGGGGTTCAACTAGAAATCTGGCCTGGCCCTGCTCGCTTCCGCGTTGCCAGTTCAGTGTGGGAAAACGATGGATTCCCTCTAGACGACCTAACCGCATGTCTCTTGTCCTAGCGGCGTCAAATTTCGCAATGTAGGGTTGTTGAGACGGCAAAGTTGTTCGCCAGGCAACTGGGCAACATGAGCCCAATTTAGCATCTGCGCACGAGCAAAGGCTTTTCAATTCTCTGGTCTCGTACCCCCCTAAAAAATAACCCGCTCCCCCTCCAGCCGGGCGATGTCCTCGCTCGTCAGCCCCAGCAGCTCGCCGAAGTAGTGGGCGTTGTGCGCGCCCAGCGGCGGACACGGGCCGATGATGCGGCTGGGCGTGTCGCTGAGCCGCACGGTGGCGCCGGGGTGCTCGTGGACGCCGGCCACCGGGCGGTGATCCACCGTGGTCACGTAGTCGCGGGCGCGCAGGTTCACGTCGTGATAAAGGTCCTCGCCGTTCGCCACGATGCCTGCCGGAACGCCCTCGCGCTGCAACAGGCGCATCACCTGGCGGGCCGTCATGTCGGCGGTCCAGGCGCTTAGCGCGTCGTTCAGCTCGGCCAGGTTCGCCAGCCGGCCGTCGAGCGTGTCGAACTTCGGGGCGGCGGCCCACTCCGGCTCGTCCATCGCGCCGCGCAGCCGCCGCCAATGCTCGTCGGTGTAGCAGGCGATGGCGCACCAGGCGTCGAATCCCAGGCACGGGTAGACGTCGTGCGGCGCCGCGTTCGGATCCCAGTTGCCCATCGCCTCCGGAACGTGACCATTGAAAAAATAGTCCAGGAACGCCTCGCCCATCGTTGCCACCAGCGCCTCGAGCTGCGCTAGCTCGATCATCTGGCCGCGGCCTGTGCGGTCTCGCAACTCCAGCGCGGACAGCAGGGCGAACGCGCCGGTGGCCGCGCCGTAGAAGTCCGGCAGCGGCACCTTGGGCCGCGTGATGCCGGGAGACTCCGGCTGCGCCCAGATTCCCATCGCGCCGGTGTAGGCGAGCAGACTCTGGCCGAACGCGAGCTCCGAGGAGCGCGGGCCGTCTATGCCCATGCCTGGCATACTCAGGTAGATGATGTCCGGGTTTAGCTCGCGCTGCCGATCGTAGCCGATTCCCCAGTTCTCGAGCACTCCCGGCCGGAAGTTCTCCACCACCACGTCGCACAGGCCTATGAGCCGCTCGCACAGCTCCACGGCCTTGCTGGAGCGCATGTTCAGCGTGACCGAGCGCTTGCTGCGGTTGATCTCGACGAAGTTGAACGACGCGAACGGACCGCGCGCCTGCTGCCTGTCGGGCAGCATGTTCGACTCCACCTTGATCACCTCGGCGCCCAGCTCGGCGAGGTAGCGCGTCATGAAGGGGCCGGCCCACACGCGGCTGAAGTCGAGCACGCGAGTGTTTTTCAGGGGCAGTGGTTGGTCTGTCATTCCGAGCGTGGCCCCTGTCATTCCGAGCGCAGTCCTTGTCATTCCGAGCGTAGTCCTTGTCATTCCGAGCGTAGCCGAGGAATCTAGCGGAGATTCTTCGACAAGCTCAGAATGACAGGATTGGCGACGCTGGGGCGCGGGGGCAGCCGGGCGCGGCGCGGGCGGGGGCTGCATTCCGGTTTCGCCATCGGCGGCGGCGGGCTGCTCGGCTGAAGACACCCTCCACTCCGAAAGGACCTCGTCGGTGTGCTGTCCCAGCAGCGGCGGCGGACGGTACAGCCGCCAGGGGCTTGCGCCCATGCGGAAGGCGCCGCTCGGGGTCGGGTACCTGCCCACTTCGGGGTGCTCCACGTCCACCAGGAATTTGCGGTGCGCGAGGTGGTCGTCCTGCATAAGGTCGTGGATGGTCATCAGGGGCGCGGTTGGGATGTGCCGCCGCTGGGCCTCCTCGGCGAAGCCCGTCTTGGTGAAGCCCCTGCTGAACTCAGAGATCAGGTCGTTCAGCACGTCGCCGTTCTGCCGCCGGAACGCCGCGTCCTTCCACAGGTCGTCCTCCAGCACGGGGTTGTCCAGCCACTCGAACAGGGCCTCCACGTGGCGGGGGAAGGTGGGCTGCATGTAGATGAAGCCGTCGCTGGTGGGGTAGGTGTTGGTGGGCGCGATGGTGGGGCTGCCGCCCGGCCGGCGGTTGATCTGGCCGTCGGAGGAGTAGCGCCCGAAGTAGGCGAGAATGTTGGCGAGCACCTCCTGGACGCACACCTCTATGTGCTGGCCGCGCCCAGTGTCCGCGCGGTGGCGGACGGCGGCCAGCGCGGCGAAGGCGGCGTGCTGCGCCGCGAGCTGGAGCCCGGGGGAAAAGGGGGCCATCGCCGGCCGCGCGTCGGGGTCGCCGAAGCCATACATCAGACCGCCGACGGCCTGGACTATCAGCTCGCCGGACAGGTAGCTGCTGTACGGGCCGCTGAGGCCGAAAGGCGTAATGGTCACGTACACCAGGCGCGGATTGGCGCGGCTGAGCGCGTCGTATCCCAGGCCGAGGTCGTCCAGCGCGAACGCCGAGCCGTCGTCCACCAGGATGTCCGCCGCCCGGGCCAGCGCGACGAAGCGCCGCCTGCCGGTCTCTTCGCGGAGGTCGAGCGCGACACTTCGCTTGTTGGCGTTGAGGGACAGAAACCGGATGCCGCGCTCCGGGCCGGGTTCCTGGCCCACGTAGGGGCGCAGGCGGCGGGTGGAGTCGCCCTCGGGCGGCTCGACCTTCACCACGTCGGCGCCGAGGTCGGCCATCAGCCGCCCGCAGTACTGCGCGCCCGCCCCGGTGAGGTCGAGCACGCGCAGGTGCGAGAGGGCCGCCGGCTCGCCGTGCCGACTATGTGCCGCGTCTGGTGCAGTCATCTCGAGCTGCCCGTTCTATCGCGTTGGCTCGCCGCCGCGCGAGGCTAGTCGAACCGGGAGCGGCGGCCTTCCAGGTTGCTGTGGACGTCCAGGAGCACCGTTCGACCCTCGGCGTTCAGCCGCCTGGCCTCCTCCAGCGCGTTGGCGACCTCGTTGGGGTCGGTGACGGTGATGCCCACCGCGCCCATGCCCTCGGCTATCTTCGCGTAGTCGCCGCCCATGTGCGTGACGCCGAAGAGCTCGCGCGCTGTCGGATAGCCGCCGGGGTAGGTGGCCATGCCGCCGTTGTTGAGCACGATGGTGGTGATGGGCGCGCCCGCGCGCACGGACGTTTCGACGTCCAGGCCCGACATGCCGAACGCGCCGTCGCCCATGAAGTTGAGGCAGAACTTGTCGGGCTTGGCCAGCTTCGCGCCGATCATCAGCGGTATGCCGTAGCCCAGGTGGGTCGTCTTGCCCCAGCCGATGTAGCTGTGCGGCGTGGTCGCGGTGTAGAAGGGCATTATGGTGTCGCGGGGAGCGCCCGCGTCGTGGGTCACGATGCTGTTGTCGTGGTCCAGCGTGCGCTCCAGCTCGCCTATCACGCGGTAGGTGTTTATGGGCGATTCGTCGGAGTGCAGCAGGTCCTCCCACTCGGAGAACCACGCCCCCTTGACCTCGGCTATCTCGTCGGCGACGCCCGTCTGGCCGCGGCGACCGTTCTCGCCCGCCTGGGCCTTCACCTCGTCTATCAGCATCCGGATCGTGAGCCTGGCGTCGCCGGGCAGGCCCACGTCCACCGTGAAGTCCTTGTTGATGTCCTCGATGCTCTCGGTGTTGTGGATGATCACCTTGCCATCGGGAATCGGCTGGCCGTAGCTGGTACGGGACATGCTGGAGCCGAGGGCCATGAGCACGTCCGACTCTTGGAGCCAGGTGCGCGCGTGCAGGCCGGTCGCCCCGCTGCCCGAGCCGAGCGACAGCGGGTGGCGCTCGTCGAACCCGGACTTGCCGGGCATGGTGCAGTAGACGGGGACTTCGGCGAGCTCGGCGAGCTCGCGCAGGTCGTCGGAGGCGCTGGAGAACAGCACGCCCATGCCCGACCATATGATGGGCTTCTTCGCGCCGAGCAGAAGCTTGACAGCGTCTCGCACGTCGGCCTGCGCCGGCGACTGCGGGCTGCGCTTGGGCGGCTGGTATGCCATCGCGGCGTCGGGCACCTGCTGCGGTCCGACGTCGGCCGGGATCTCGACGATGACCGGCCCCGGCCGGCCGTTGCGCAGTGCGTGGAAGGCGCGGCGCATGACGTTGGCGACCTGGTCGGCCTTGAACAGTACCTCGCTGGACGTGGATACGCTCTCGTAGGTGCGGGCGGGCGAGAAATTGGGCTGAACGGAGTACTGGGCCAGGGCCGGCCCGCCGGGCAGATAGAGCACGGGAACGTTGTCGGCGAAGGCCTGGGCGAGGCCTCCCATGGCGTTTTCGGAACCCGGGCCGCCCTGGGTGATCACCACGCCGAATTTTTCGCGGTTGCTCATGCGGCTGTAGCCGTCGGCGGCCATCACGGCGCCGCGTTCCTGGCGGAACATGATGGGCCGAATACCCTCACGCGCTACGACCTCGATCAGCTCGTTCGATGGGAAGCAGGCGATCCACTCCACGCCCTCCATCTTCAGAATGCGCGCGACCGCTTCGAGAACGTTCATCTGTTATCCTCCTGTGAAGTCAGGCGGTTTGGCCTGAAAATCGTAGCATACGCTTAAACGCGACACCGGGCAAGCGGGCCAACCCTTCCAGGGCCTTTTCATTATCGGGAAATGTCATTCTGAGCCGAAGGCGAAGAATCTAAAATCACTCGGCACGAACTCGGCTCTAGTATGAAGAAAGGGATGCAGGCAAGGACTTTAGACCCTTCGCTGTCGCTCAGGATGACAATGAAAAGACCCTGACCCTTCGGGTTGCGCTTGACTGAGCGCAACTAGGTGCTGGAATGCTGGAATGCTGGAATGCGCCAATGTACGATATCGTCGCCCTGATGGCGAACTATCAGTCGCGATGAGGAGGATGAGCATGGTGTCCCGCGCTACAGTGTCCGCCGCAATCTTCGTTGCTGCTGCGCTCGCGCTCGTCGCTTGCGGCGGTGGGCAGCCCGCGCCCGCGCCAACCTCCACACCTACGACTACTTCCGCCTCCGTGGCTGCGTTAGCTGTCACACCGACCGCGCTCTCTGTGGCTGTCCACACGCCAGCGCCGGCCCCTGCGCCTGCGCCAACTGCCTCCTCAGTGGCTTCGTTGGCTGCCACGCCGACCGCGCCCTCTGCGCCTGGGCCGACGCCCACCCCGACCACCGCGCCCGTCCCGACGCCTGCCCCTGCCCCTGCGCCTACTCCAATGCCCGCTGCGGTGCCCCAGCCTGCCTCAACACCAGCGCCGTCTCCCACACCAACTCTCGTCTCCACGCAGACCTCGACACCTGGCCCAGGACTGTCTTATCTTACCGAGGAGATACCCCCCTGCACGCCCGTGGCCGGCTCCTCCGTGGACCCGTGTGAGCCCCGCGAGGAAGGTGCCATGATAGCCTCGTCGGGTGGACTTATCGTCTCAGTCGTACCTCTGGGGGCAAAGAGTATCCTCTATGGTGCACCAACAACACCCATGTACACGACGCACGTCGTGCTCCGGGGAACGTACCTGCCCGGAACGGTGCGCTGCACGTCTGGAAACCGCAAGCGGTACCCGTCCTACGTTGGCCACCGCCAGTCTGATTGGCTCCTCGTCTTTTGCTTCGCCGACGTGCGCGTGAACGCCTACCTACTAGGCACAGGCCCTTCCACCCTGACGGTGATAGTGGAAGTAAGCATCTACGCTCTGCAAGGCAGCGATGAAGACTATGGGCTGGAGCAGCTCGAGAGCCGTAGGAGCGCGTATGAACGCGCGCTGTCCGAGGGCGGGCGGTTCGAGTACGACAATCCGCTCCAGGGATACTTGCCACCAGATGGGGGCTTGGGCCCGCTCCGCCACGGATACACAGGTGTACCCGTGGTTACCGGTCCCCCCGGCGGAATTGGCGGCAGAGAGGCAGTCCTGTTCATCGGACCGTTGTACGAACTGTCCGTCGAAGCATGGGAGGTCAGCTATACCTGGGACCTGAAGAAGCGTGAAGACGATACCGTAGTCGCCCTGCATCCATACAGGCGGTCGTTCAACCTCGAACAGCAAAGTTACGCCGAGGTGGAACTGCCAGCGTTGACCCAGGAGGTGACGGCGGCCCACCAAGCGCGCCTGGCTGCAAATGGTGGACGCATCGGCGGCAGATCCGGCCTGCCCATGCTGGTGACCGACGCCAACCGGTTGCGCGAGTTCTTCTCCGACCCGAAAGTCGGCGGCTACGCCCCAGCCGCTCCCACGCCATCGCAACCCCCGCCGCCTTGTGGACTCGCGGTGCCCGACCAGGGCGACAACCCCGGCCTCATGCGCGACTGCATCACCCTGCTGGAACTGAAGGACACGCTGCGGGGCGCTGCCACGCTCAACTGGGCCGCGTCTTCGACCATCTCCACTTGGGAGGGCGTCACTCTCAACGCAAGCTCCACGCGCGTTGCGGAACTCGAGCTCGACAACGAGGGCCTCGAAGGCACGATACCGCCCTCGCTGGGGGAACTCTCCGCTCTGGTGACACTGGACCTCTCTGACAACGAGTTGACCGGCGCGATACCGGCAGAGTTGGGTCGCCTCTCCAACCTTGAGGTGCTGAGGCTGTCTGGGAACAACCTGACCGGCTGCATCCCCTTGGCGCTGAGGTTTGTGGCGACGAACGACCTGAGCTCCCTTAACCTGCTGTACTGTCGTCCCCCGGCACCGGTGAACCTTACTGCGGGCACGCCCGCGGAGACGAGCATACCTCTGAGCTGGGACTCGGTGACCAGCGTCGGCACGTACAGGGTGGAGTACAGACTCGCGACGTCCACCGTGTGGCATGTGGACGTGGACAACGCCACCACCACGAGCCATGTCGTTAACGATCTCGATTGCGGCACGGACTACCTTTTCCGGGTGAGCGCACTCGGCAGCGGGACGGTGTACGCTACCGAGTGGAGCGAGGCCTCCGACGTGCTGGCCGCGGCTACGGCTGCGTGTCCGCGGTCTCCCTAGTTCGAAGTCGACCTACGCGCTCCGCGGGCTCATGCGGCTGTAGCCGTCGGCGGCCATCACGGCGCCGCGTTCCTGGCGGAACATGATGGGCCGAATACCCTCACGCGCTACGACCTCGATCAGCTCGTTCGATGGGAAGCAGGCGATCCACTCCACGCCCTCCATCTTCAGGATGCGCGCGACCGCTTCGAGAACGTTCATCTGTTATCCTCCTGTGAAGTCAGGCGGTTTGGCCTGAAAATCGTAGCATACGCTTTAACGCGGCGGCGGGCAAGCGGGCCAACCCTTCGGGTTGCGCTTACATGGAAGCATCCAGGCGCTGAGACGCGACAACGTGCGATATCGTCGCCCTGATGGCGAACTGCCAGTCACGCTGAGGAGGATCATGCTTTCTCGCGCTATACTGTCCGCTGTCTCGCTCGCCGTGCTTATGCTTGTGCTCGTTTCTTGCGGCGGTGGGCAGTCTACGCCCGCGCGAACTTCTCCGCCGACGCCGACCGCGGCCGCCGCGCCCTCACCGTCCTCTGCACCGACCGCGCTCTCGGCGACTGCTCAGATGTCCACACCGACCTCCGCGCCTACACCAACGTCTACGCCGGCTTCCGCACCTGCGCTATCTACTCCCCTTCCGGCCGCGTCGGCCGCCACGCCGACTGCGCTCTCCGTGCCTACTCAGAAGTCCCCCCCAACCTTCGCGCCTATCCTGACGCCTACGCCCACACCCAGCGCGGCGCCCGCGCCTACCGCAACGCCCGCACCGCCTCCCACACCAACTCCCGTCTCCACGCAGACCTCGACACCCGGCCCAGCAGCATCCTATCTTACTGCAGAAACACCCCCCTGCACCCCAGCGCCCGGCTCCTCCGTGGACCCGTGTGAGCCTGGCTGGAAGCCGCCAGGCGCAGCAGGAGCGATGATTGACGTCGGCGACGTACCATTTGGTGTGGAGTACTTCTTGGAGGGTACGTCAGAGGTCTCCGTATCCCACATCGTGCTGCGTGGCACCTATCTCCCAGGCACCGTGCGCTGTATCTCCACGCTCAGCTTTCGCCCTCCATCTTACAAGCCATTCGGATACTTGGACTGGCACCAGGTGCTGTGCTACGCCGACGTGCGCGTGAACGCCTACGTTCTCGGCTCGGGGCCCTCCGTGTTGACGGTCCAGGCAGGCTTTGAGGTTTCTCCTTCGCGGACGGAAGCAGATCTTGAGAAGAGGAGGCTCCTTTGGGAAAACACCTTGCTGATTGAAGGTGGGGAGGCTACGCACTTTGACGTAAGCCCCATTGAGGGCAGGGAGGCCATCCTGTTTATTGGACCGGCGGTGGACATCTCCGTCGAAGCGTGGGAGGTCTTCTGGACTTGGAACGTCGAGCGCCGGGACGACGGCACAGTGGTCGCGGTTCATCCTCACAGAGACTACTTTTCTCTCGAAGAGTATCAAATGCACCGCTCCAAGCTGGAGATGGAGCTGCCCGCCTTCACCCAGGCGGTGACAGCAGCCCACCAGGCGCGTGTGGCCGCAAACGGCGGGCGGACCCGCCCGGACCCGAGCTTTCCAATGCTGGTAACCGACGCTAACGGGCTGCGCCAGTTCTTCTCCGACCCCAAAGTCGGCGGTTACGCCCCCGGCGTTCCTAACCCAAAGCAGCCCCCGCCTCCCTGCGGCCTCGCCGTGCCCGACCAAGCCGACAACCCCGGCCTCATGCGAGACTGCATCACCCTGCTGGAACTGAAGGACACGCTCAGAGGTACCACAACGCTGAACTGGATGGCGTCGACCACCATCGCCACATGGGATGGCGTCACCCTCGGTACCACAACGCTGAACTGGGTGGCGGCGACCACCATCGCCGCCACAAGGGCCGGCGTCACCCTCAATGCCAGCTCCACGCGGGTGACGGCGCTGGAACTCGACAGCGAGGGCCTCGACGGTACGATACCGTCTTCGTTAGGGGACCTATCCGCTCTGGTGACCCTGGACCTCTCCGACAACTCGCTTACAGGCGATATACCCGCCGAGTTGGACCTGCTTACGAACCTTCGGGTACTCAGGCTCTCCGGGAACAGCCTGACCGGCTGCATCCCCTTGGCGCTGAGGTTTGTGGCGACGAACGACCTGAGCTCCCTTAACCTGCTGTACTGTCGTCCCCCGGCACCGGTGAACCTTACTGCGGGCACGCCCGCGGAGACGAGCATACCTCTGAGCTGGGACTCGGTGACCAGCGTCGGCACGTACAGGGTGGAGTACAGACTCGCGACGTCCACCGTGTGGCATGTGGACGTGGACAACGCCACCACCACGAGCTATGTCGTCGATGATCTTGATTGCGGCACGGACTACCTTTTCCGGGTGAGCGCACTCGGCAGCGGGACGGTGTACGCGGTCGAGAGGAGCGAGCCGTCCGCCCCCCTATCAGCGGCCACCGCCGAGTGTCCGCAGTCTCCCTAGTTCGATGTCGCCCTACGCGCTCCGCGGGCTCATGCGGCTGTAGCCGTCGGCGGCCATCACAGCGCCGCGTTCCTGGCGGAACATGATGGGGCGAATGCCCTCGCGCGCGGCCACCTCGATCAGCTCGTTGGACGGGAAGCAGACGATCCACTCCACGCCCTCCATCTTCAGGATGCGCGCGACCGCTTCGAGAACGTTCATCTGTTATCCTCTATCCTCCTGTATAGTCAGGCCGTTCAGCCTGGAAATCGTAGCAGACGCTTAAACGCGGCACCGGGCAAGCGGGCCAACACTTCGGGTTGCGCATACATGGAAGCATCCAGGCGCTGAGACGCGACAACGTGCGATATCGTCGCCCCGATGGCGAACTACCGGTCGCGATGAGGAGGATGAGCATGTTCTCTCGCACCATTCAGATTCCACCACTGCTCATTGTGTTATTGTTCCTCGCTGCCTGTGCCTCATCCCTGAGCAATCCAACCGAGACTTCCGCCCTTGACTACCTAACCCGGGAGACGCCTCCTTGCACGCCCGTGCCCGGCTCCTCCGTGGACCCGTGCGAGCCCGACGCTCCGTCAGTAAACATGGGCATAGCGCAGTACGTCCCTGGCTTGGGCGACAACCCCTTGAGCGTGCGTGAAATGCTTGACGATTCACCGCCACCGGCCTGGGTACCCCATTTGGTGCTGCGTGGCACTTACCTCCCCGGTACGGTACGCTGCGTCGCCAGCGACATCTTCCGCCCACCATCCTATCTACAGGATGAGTTTGGCGACAGTATGGATAAGCGGTCCATCAAGTGCTACATTGACGTGCGCGCCAACTCCTACGTCCTCGGCTCCGGCCCATCTACTATCGCCGTTATGATATTCAGGTGGATCTACTGGAACCACGAGTACACGCCTTACTTGGGGAAGGGCCAAACCGAGCAGGACCTCATAGAAGAGGACAGGCAGCAGTTCGAGACTGCCATCAGAGACGTTTTCCCTGGTCGGGAGCATATTATGTTCCTTGGGCCACCAGTCGACCTCTCGTCCGAAGCGTGGCGGTTCTTGGTAGAATGGGACGTGCAGAGACGGGCAGACGACACGGTGATCGCCGTCCATCCCGACAGAGACCTGTGGGCGAGCATCAGGCCCGATGATTACCTGACCTACCGCTCCACGCTCGAGGTGGAGTTGCCCGCTTTCACCCAAGCAGTGACGACGGCCCACCAGGAACGCGTAACCGAGTACGGCGGACGCATCGGCGCTAACGAGAGCCTTCCTATGCTGGTCACAGACGCCAACCGGCTGCGCGACTACTACACCGAGGTCGGCGCCTACGCCCCAGGCGCTCCCACGCCATCGCAACCGCCGCCGCCCTGCGGCCTAGCGGTGCCCGACCAGGCCAGCAACCCCGCCCACGAGTCGGCCAGCCATTGAGCGCTTAAGGGAGCCCGGAGTCCGCTGTGAGTACAAAAATGGCCTCAGTTATGCAAACATGCACTCTCATACTGGCGATGGGAATGGCAGCGCTCGTCTTGAGCTGCAGCCTTAATGGCGACGGGCAAGAGGCCCCCGCTACCAACGCTGACGTGACGCCACTCGTGTCGGGCGCGCGTCCCAACACGGCGGAACCAACGCCGACAGCGACGTCTGATCCCCCTGAAGGCGTAGCGTCGCCAGCACCGACAGTGACGTCTGATCCCCCTGAAGGCGTAGCGTCGCCAGCACCGACAGTGGCGGACACAGCACAGAACACCATGACACATGCGCCGGCGCCGTATCTCGGTCAGAGTTCTCTCGAAGAGAGAATTCTCGCGTCTCCGGTGATAGTGAGAGCACGGCTCGGCTCCGCTACCTCGACGGTAGAGTCCGGCCCCACGAACCGTGGGACTAAGCCAATAGCAATCCTTGAGTTCCACTTCAGGGTTCAGGAGTACCTGAAGGGCAGCGGCGGCAGCGACATCGTGGCCGTGTGGAACGCGGGACAATTGTTCGACACTCGCCAAGAGGCCTTGGCCTCGCTTCCAGCAATCGCGGTAGCACGGGACACTAGTTGGGATGATCGCGAGGCGATTGTCTTCCTTCAGCACTCCCAGACCTATCTGCCAAGCACACAGGCACTGGAACGCTACTATCTTTCAGGGGAGCACTATTTCAACAACACTCTTGACGATTACTACAGCCTAGGTAGTCCGTACAACAAGCTTTGGCTGCCCGCCGCGTCGGTGCCTTCTCAGTCCGGCGTTGACTCACAGCGATTTCTGCTGGACGTGCCCCCGGACACAGGGGAGGCTCGCACGATAACGCTGGGCGAGGTGAAGTCTCGTATCGCCGCGGTAACTGCCAAGCTTGCCGCCAGCGACGGTTCAGAGGAGTACATGAAATGCGTTACTGAATCGTACTTTCTGGAAAGGTTTCAACGACACCGCAAGGAGATTGGACGTAAGGTATTCTCCACCGGAAGCAACATCGGTCCTCCACACGTTCATCGAATCAGTTCCGGTCTGGCTGCGGGTTCTGTTGTTTACAGGTTACCAGAAGAGTCTGACATAGCACCTGACGTGCCGATACCGGTATGGCTCGACAGCGGGGATGAAGGCTTTTTTGACGCGGCTACACCTAGCCAGGACTATCGCGTTTCGACGTCCCGTCCTCTCATTGAGCGCATATACAACTTCTACTTCAACCACAGAGGCTCATTCTACAGCCTCTGCGACGGCTTTACGTTCCGCTTCCAATGGACGGTCACCGCCACCGCCCCCGACGGCGTACTGCACGAGTTGTTCTTCGACCCGGTCACGGTCGGCACAGCGGTGGCCGCCGACGGCACGAACGGCGTGCTCAAGCCAGCGTCGTTTACCAACGCCAACGGCGCTACGACGACCATCGAGCGCATCGCGTGGGAGCCTGGTTCAGGGGCGACCGGCACGGTGAAGGTGGCCCTTTCACCCCACACCGGCATCGCGGGCCATGCAGTGGACTTCATCGCGCTGGACGGCTCTGTGTCTCTGTCCCTGGACGTGGCGGACGCTGCTGTGGATGCGGCCAACAACACGCTGAGCTGGCCTGTGGCCATTCAGCCGTGGCAGAACGGCGACGAGCTGATGGTGCGCATTCGGGAGGCGCCGGACTGTTCGACGGGCGCGGTAACAGACACCAGCGCCAACCCGGGCCTCGCGGGGGACTGCGAGAACCTGCTCGTTGTCATGGATACGCTCCGAGGCACCGCTACTCTCAACTGGAACGCGACCACAACCATCACCGCATGGGACGGCGTCACCGTCAGTGGCACGCCCAGCAGGGTCACTCGGCTGGAGCTTGCCAATGAGGGACTGGATGGGAGCATTCCCGAATATCTCGGGCGGCTATTGGGGCTGTCCCATTTGGACCTGAGCCGGAACTCACTGACCGGCCACATACCGGCGGAGCTGGGCGGCCTCTCCAACCTGGAGGCGCTCCGGCTGTCGGGAAACAGCCTCACCGGCTGCATCCCCGTGGCGTTGATGAGCGTCGCGACGAACGATCTGAGCTCCCTCGACCTGCTCTACTGCCGTCCGCCTGCGCCCAAGAACCTCAGTGCCGGCACGCCCGGGAAGACGAGCATACCTCTGACCTGGAACGCGGTGGCCAACGCCGACACGTACAGGATAGAGTACAGTTTGTCGACCTCCACCGAGTGGTTTGTGGACACGCTCAACGCCACTACCACAAGTCTCGTCGTTGACGGCCTTACCTGCGGTACGGAATACAGTTTCCGGGTTAGCGCTCTCGGTAGCGGGACTGTCTACGCGGCCGAGTGGAGCGAGGCCTCCGACGTGCTGGCCGCGGCTACGGCTGCGTGTCCGCGGTCTCCCTAGTTCGAAGTCGACCTACGCGCTCCGTGGGCGGGTTTGAAACCCGCCCCTACCAAGGGTTATCCGGTCCGCCGGAAGCCCCTACTGACAGGGTACCCGGTGGGCTGAGGGCGGGATGGGCTACGTATCGAAGAACTCCCGTATTATCCGCACCGTCTCGTCCATGTTGTCGCCGTGCAGCCCGTGGCCGGCGCCGGGCACCTCCCCGAACGTGCCGTTGCCGTTGGGAATGGCGGCCTCCATCTCCCGCGCCTGCGCGGCGTCCAGCACCGTGCTCGACTCGCCGCGAAGCACCAGCGTCTTGCACGAAATCTTGCTCACGCAGTCCTTGAGGAAGCGGCCCTCCTTGAGAGCGGTGCGGCCGAGCAGCCAGGAGATCTCCGGGTCCGTCTTGGCCACCAGGATTCCGTCCCAGTTGGTGCGGTGGGTGTGGCGGATGGCGTCGTTGATGCGGTCGTCGGACCAGTCGGGGTTCTGCTCCTTGTACCAGGCATAGGCCATTTCGGGGTTGAAGAAGCCCTTGGGCTTGGGAGCCGTGCCGCTCTGCATACGCCTGGCGGCGGTGTCCCGCCCGCTCGGCGACGGGTCGGGCACTGGGCCGTAGTCGCCCAGCACAAGGTGGTCCACCAGGTGGCCGTAGTAGGCGCCCAGCGGTATGCCGATGCGCGAGCCCTGCGAGTGGCCGTAGTAGTCGAACGGGTACAAACCCTGCTGCTGGGCGAACAGGCCGACGTCGGAGGCGAAAGCTTGCGTCGAGTAGCCGCCGCTGCTCCAGTCGCTGTCGCCGCAGCCGCGCGCGTCGAGCGAGATGACGTGCCACCTGTCGGTCATGTGCGGCACGAACTCGTCGAACATGTGCGCGTGGCCGCCGATGCCGTGCATGAGTATGAGCGGCTTCTTGGTGGTGTCGCCGCCCCAGTCCAGGTAGTGAAGGTTCAGGCCGTTCACCTGCGCCCACTTGTCTTCGGGATAAACGTTTGCCATGTGCGGTTGCTCCTCTCTGCGGTCTCCGGGCGATTGTATCAGGAACTCGCCACCTTTAGTCCCTTACCCCTTGACGGGGGAAGGTTAGGATGGGGGTGACGACTCCGTAGCCGCCGCCCTCCGCCGCCCCGCGCGCGTCGAAGCGAACAGGTAGGTTGTGACGTGGCTGCGATGGGGCGACCAACGCTCGGAGTACGCCAGGGCCTCGGCCGCCGGCATGGGCGGGCCGCCGGTGACCAGCCTGCCCATCGTGCGCTGCAGCGCGAGGTCGCCGGAGGGGAACCCGTCGGTCTCTCCGAGCGCGCTTATCAGCAGCCAGTGGGCCGTCCAGGGGCCGACGCCGCGAATGGCCGTGAGGCGCTCCACCACCTCGGCCGGGGGCAGGCCGCGCAGACCCTCCAGGTCCAGGTCGCCCGACTCCACGCGCTCTGACACGCCGAGCACGTACTCCGCCTTGCGCCGGCTGAGCTTCAGCGCCCGCAGGTCGTCGATGCCGGCGGCGGCCACCGCCTCCGGACGCGGGAAGGCCCAGTAGCTCTCGCCGTCGAACTCGGCGCGCCGCCCGAAAGTCTCGATGAGCAGCCCGCGAAGCACCCGCGCCACCTGCGCGCTGATCTGCTGCCCGATGATGGACAGCGTGAGCGCCTCGTACACCGACGCCGCCTGCGGCACGTGCAGCCCGTGCAGCGCCGTCACCAGCGGCGCCAGCAGGTCGTCGGCGCGGGCCATCTCGTAGAATGGGCAGACGTCGTCCTCCGCGCCCAGCAGCAGCGAAAGCTGCGCGCGGGCCAAGTCAGCGTCCGCCGCGTCCAGGCCGGCGCCGCGCAGCGCGACGTCGACGCGGGGGGCGTCACTGCCGCCCGCCGAGCGCGCCTCGGCCAGCGCCGGGCGTCCGCCGAGGTCAAGCAGCCGGCGGTAAACCCCGCCCTCGAACGACTCGGCGGCGTAGCGCCGCTCGAAATGCGTGGCGTAGCCCGCCGTAAGGGCGAAATCGTACGGAGGCGTGGGTTCCAGGGCGAACGCTAACTGGTTCAAATCGAGACCTCGCGCCGCAGCATACGCCACGACGTCTCGAGGGGGCAACCGGCCTCTGGACGAGGCCCCGCCTCTGCCGCCTGGGGCCGCGGTTTGTTGACACTCATACTCCCTTTGCGTAGTATCAGCACACTTACCCCCCGGGAGAGCAGGTTTGGCCGCCGTTCGACTCGTACTTTTCTGTAGAGACACGCTAAACGACTTTTTGTCCAAGAACTGTCCGTTCGTGGCCGGGGCCATCGCGTTCTACACGCTGTTCTCCATATTTCCCCTCACGCTGGCGATGGTCTCCATAGTGGGCTACCTGATCAGCCCAAACCCGGAGGATACCAAGCTCGCGCAGGACATTGCCGAGGTGCTGCCGGTGTCCAAGGAGTTCATCGGCGATACGCTGCAGGGCGTTGCCAGGGCGCGCGCCATAACCGGTATCGCGAGCGTTGTGGGCCTGATCGCGGCGTCCACCGCCGTATTCGGAGCCATCCGCAAGGGCATCAACTCCGCCTGGGGCATTACCAAGACCCGTCCGTTCATCGAGGAACGGCTGATCGACCTCGCGCTGGTGCTCTTCAGCGGACTGGTGGTCATATTCGTGCTGTTCGTCGCGCCGCTGTTCGCTGCCTACGTCAGCGACATCGTGCTGTACTTCGCGCCGGGCGTGGGAATTGCCCACTGGCTCCTGACGCTGGCCGGGCAGTTGACGACGCCGCTCCTGTACTTCCTCACGTTCCTGGTGCTCTACCGCTACCTGCCGAACACCGAAGTCAGATTTCGCGACGTGTGGTTCGGCGCTCTCTTCGCGTCAATCGCCTTCGGCATCGCCAACTTCATTTTCGTCTGGTACGTAACGCGGTTTCCCATCTACAACGTCGTGTACGGCTCGGTCGGCGCGATCATGGCTTTGTTGACCTGGGTGTACGTTTCGGCTATCATTTTACTATTGGGCGCCCTGGTCACATCCCGGTATACGGCCTACGTTCAGAGGTCGACGGGGGTACAGGGCGTTAGGCTTTTGTGGGCGGGGCTGCTGCGTGTTCGACTTAGGGTTATGGTGGCGCCAGACGCCGGTTAGAAGTGTAGCGCGCCTGGCTTTCGCCGCGTGCGCGCTGGTGTTTGCCGTCACAGCCTGCTCGCAGGAACCCGGGTCCGCCCCCGGCGAGGCCCTCGCGGCCGCCACGCCGGTCCCCACCGCGATCATGGCTCCGCCGCCGGCCGCTCCCGCCGCCGTGACGCTTCCGCCGCCCGCCGCGCTCACCACCCTGCCCTCCATCTCCGACCTCGTCAAGCGCGTCAACCCCACCGTCGCGTCCATATCCGTGGAGTCGGTAACGCGGGGGGTCTTCTTCGACTTCAACGACGAGGGCGCGGGGTCGGGCGTCGTGATACGCGACGACGGCTACATCGTGACCAACTACCACGTGGTGCAGAACGCCGACGAGATAGCCGTTTCGCTGCCCAGCGGAGACACCTACACGGCGAAGGTGGTGGGCCAGGACCTGATAACGGACCTGGCCGTTATCAAGGTGGACACCGAGGACCCGCTGCCGACGGCAGATCTGGTGAGCTCCGACGCGGTGAACGTGGGCGACTGGGTGGTAGCGGTGGGCAACTCGCTGGCTCTGAAGGGCGGCCCCACGGTGACGCTTGGCATCATCAGCGCCAAGGGGCGCACCATCGACACGCAGCACGGCGTGCTGTACGACATGATCCAGACCGACGCCGCGATCAACGACGGCAACAGCGGCGGCCCAGTGGTGAACATGGACGGCGAGGTGATAGGCATAAGCACGGCCATCTACCGCCAGGCCCAGGGCATAGGCTTCGCGGTCAGCTCGTCGGTGGCGGCGCCCATCATCGAAAGCCTTATCGAGCACGGCAGAGTCGTCCGTCCGCTGATAGGGCTGAGCGGCACGGACGTGACGCCCGTGAACGCCAACCGGCTTGGGCTGCCGGTGGACGAGGGGATCATCGTCACCCGCATGGCCAGGGACGGCCCCGCCGCGAGGGCGGGGCTGCAGGTGAACGACGTGGTCATCAAGATGGACGGCATCCCGACGCCGGACATGGCGAAGTTTCTGACACGGCTGTGGACTTACGACGTGGACGACGTGGTGGAGCTGGAGTACATCAGCGAGGGCGTGTTCGCGGTAGCCGAGGTGCAGCTGGCGGAGCGGCCCTCGGATATACCTTAGGGGGCCAGCCCGGCGTACGCGCTCGCGGCCGCCCGTCCCTCCGACGCCTCGCCCACCGTCTTTTCCGCCCCACACTCACCGTCATTCCCGCGAAGCTTGTTCCCGTGGAAACGGGGAGCGGGAACCCAGGGGCGGGGGCAATGCTCCCCCCTAAGCCATCAGCCCAAACGACCCGCTCGCCAAATCTAGGACAGTGTCCGGTGGAATCCATGCAATTCTAAACTCACGTGTACCGGAATCCTAGCGAGTGCTGCTCACAATCTGCCAGCGTATCAGCAGTCTAATGAGTGTGGTCAGAGCGCTGAGGTCGCCCTTGTCAGCATTTTGCAGCCCCTTGATGTACTCGCTACGAATAGGCTCACGCCTCAGAATGTCGGGAAGAATGGTTCGTCCTGGTAGTAGCCCACCAGACTTTACACACAGTATGAAGTAGCACACCGCGCGGGCTGTGCGTCCGTTTCCGTTTACGAACGGATGAATGTAGTTGAGCGCCCATAGCGCTTGTGCCGCTAATGATGCGCTTTCGTGGGACTCCCAGTTCCGATTCACCCCATTTACGAAATCATCCATCAGAGGCTCAACGCGATAGTGTGCAGGGGGGCTGTAGTTGCCCACAACAACCTCGTGGGAACGGTAGACCCCCGCCTCGTGATGAAGCCCCACTATCGCGTGAAAGTTAATCGCCTTGATAAGAGGTTGGGAGAGCCATCTCTTGTCACTTTGTATGGAGACCGTGACCATTGAGTTCATGAAGTCGTAGTGACGGGCGGTGTTGGCCGTGGCCAAGATCTGGTAGATGGGGTTGCTTTCGGTTTCCTCCAACTCAAACAGGTTCAAGGTTCACTCTTACCCATAGTAGTCGGTGAGCAGCTTCGCAACCTCGTCACGCGTAAGTGTGACGTCGGGCGGCAGCATCCCCATGACAAAGGAAATCCTCTGGGCCTTTATCTCCTCTGGAGTCAATGAATGCTTAGCCGACTTACGAAGTAGCTCGTCAATGTCGCCCAAGTCCTCGATGTCGCCCAAGTCCTCGATGGATGGCCAAGCGGCATGTCTGATTTTCTCTGTCACGAAGTCCTCCTAACTTGCGCTGTCCGAGCGCGACCAGCTTCCGAACGCACGTTCGTCTTGGTGCTCAATGATTATACCAGACTTGAAAACTCAATCGCCAGCACCGCATGATAGCGACCGTAACGCAATTCGAAGTGTCACCCTGAGCGTAGCCATCCGTCACCCTGAGCGTAGCCGAAGGGTCTGGATGCTTCGACAGGCTCAGCATGACATGGCGGGAAAATGCCGCACGTAGCAGATAATCGAAAGACCCTGGGAGGTAGAGTAGTGAAGTTGACGGTAACGATTGCAGGGACGAAGACGGCGTGTGGGTCGTCGAATGTCCGTCCATTCCGGGCTGCGTCAGCCAAGGAGACACGAAAGAAGAGGCTCTGGCTAACATACGGGAAGCCATTGAACTATGCGTTGAAGTGCGCGCTGAGTTGGGTATGCCGCTCACCTTTGAGACGCGGCAGGCTGTGATAGTGGGGTCCCTCATACTCCCAATACCTGCATCACCGCCAATTGACTGTCATCCACCCTTCCAATACTCTGACGCAGCACCAGGATATTGCGGGGATTAACGCTATGGTCCATTCTCAGTACACCACCGACAACAGCGCTGAACCGAATCTCCTCCACGAGGCGCCGCCGGACGACGCCCACCAGATGTACCTACCTCTACAATCAGCGGCGCGGAACGATGCGCGCCTTGATGTCTCTTCCAATGACGGCGCGCTCAGGTTCATG
Organism: Dehalococcoidia bacterium; assembly: GCA_965217705.1. Lineage (GTDB taxonomy): Bacteria > Chloroflexota > Dehalococcoidia > Lucifugimonadales > CATOSD01 > CATOSD01. The sequence continues at coordinate 2,462,422 of CBDCJA010000002.1, forward strand.
GATTTCTTCGCCGGCGCAGGGTTGGTTCGGTTAGGTCTAGAGCCCGGGTGGGCTTGCGTGTGGGCAAACGATATCGACACCCGAAAGCGGGAAGTGTACGAAAAATGGTTCGGCCGCGGCGAGTTCGTTCTGGGCGACATCGCGGATGTGGCAGTTGACGCACTCCCAACGGGCGTCGACATGGCTTGGGCGTCGTTCCCCTGTCAAGATCTGTCGCTCGCAGGCCGAAGACAGGGCATCAGCGCGGAACGCAGCGGCACGTTTTGGGAGTTCCGGCGGCTTATGGACAGTCTATCGCGCCGGGGAGAACGCCCTCCCATCGTGGTTATCGAGAACGTCGTGGGCTTGCTGTACGGCGAGGACTTTTCGGCGGTGTGCGAGGCGCTCGTCGACTTGGGAATGCAGTTTGGGCCATTGGTGATGGACGCGCGCCGATTCCTTCCCCAATCTCGGCCTCGCGTGTTCGTAGTCGCCGTTGACGCTCAAGTGGATTGCTCTCCGTTCGCCCACGAGGAAAACCGCGACGCCTATCCTTGGTTCACCAAAGCCGTCAAGAAGGCCTACGACCAGATGGCGCCGCCTGTCCGCGACTACTGGCGCTGGTGGACGCTGCCCGAACCCCTTATGGCGGTCCGCCGCCGTGGAAGAGCTCATGGAAGCATCGCCCACAGGTGTTGTGTGGCATGAGCCGGACGAAACTGATCGCTTGCTGGACATGATGACGGAATTGAATCTGCAAAAGACCAAACTTGCGATGGACATGGGGCCGTCCGTGGGATTCGTGTACAAGAGGGTCCGGAACGGAGTCCAAAGAGCAGAAGTAAGATTCGATGGCGTGGCCGGCTGCCTGCGAACGCCCGAAGGCGGCTCCAGCCGCCAAATCGTGCTCGCGCTTGAGGGCAGAAAGGCAAGGTCGCGACTTCTCTCCCCCCGGGAGGCCGCGCGACTAATGGGCGTGCCAGATCGCTGTTGGCTGCCGCCAAAGTACAACGACGCCTACCGTGCAATGGGCGACGGCGTGGCCGTTCCAGTGGCGCGGTGGCTGTCGGAACAGCTTCTTGTACCGCTCGCCATCCATTGCCGCGATTCTCTTGGCGGCGCGCTTGGCGAGAGAATTCAGACCACTGTAGGTGAGGCGGCGAGCTACCAATGAGCACCCAAAATGCCGCCATCGATTCACTTAGCGTCCTGCGCCGGTGGTACGACAGCCACAGGTCCTCGTCGGGGGAAGAGCCGAACACCTACGTCATCTGCGCGGGTCTTGCTGTCCTGGAAAGAATGAGAGACGCTTTCCCCTTGTCAAGGAGCGATTACGTTACCCCCGGTAATCAAGTCAGGACTAGTGGTCGCCTGATCCAGTCCATTCTCGCCAGACATGACGAGGAGAGGCGATTCACGGCTGAGGGCGGAAGAACTACGCGGGGAACCGTGCCTGCCGCAGAAGGTCTGGTTGCGGAGATAAATGACGTCGAGGGGTTGCCAGAACTAACGGACGAAGAGCGTTACGAAGTTATTGATGGGCTACAGGCTTGGCTCGTCGAACGAGTAAGAGATTACTTCAGTCGACACAGGATCGAAGTAGAGATCAACCTCTCCAAGCCTTCGTCTCAGATCGTGGGTGACATTCTCAGCGCCGCTGGGCTGAAGTCGGGGGCGGTCGCCCAGCACTTGGTGGGCGCAAAGCTCGCGGTGCGATTTCCGGACCTGAATGTAGCAAACCACTCCTACACAACCGCCGATCAGCAGTTGGGACGACCAGGTGACTTCGTGGTGCAAGACACCGTCTTTCACGTAACTGTCGCCCCTATGCCGCCGGTCCTGCACAAGTGCCTGGAGAACTTTAGAAACGGCTACCGGCCCTTGCTCTTGGTGCCCGAATCAAGAGTCCAAGCGGCTAAGCAGATGGCGGAATCAATTGAGGTGCAGGACGGGGTAAGCATATTTGCCATTGAGTCCTTCGTCGGACAGAACATCGAAGAGCTTGGCGGTTTCGGCAAGGATAACCTCGCCGGCAGCATCAAGGAACTTATCGCAAAGTACAACGAACAAGTCGGCGCTTTCGAGAGCGATCGCTCGCTGCTGATAGCACCGCCGGCTAATCTCTAAGGGGCCCCTATGCCCGACACCGTAAGCCGGTCCGACCGTAGCCGCATCATGGCCAGAGTGAAGTCGAAAGGCACCGGACCTGAACTGAAAGTCCGGCGCAAGCTCCACCGCGCGGGCTATCGCTTTCGCCTGCATCGAAAAGACTTGCCCGGCTCGCCGGACCTGCTCCTCCCCAAGCACCGAGTGGCCCTCTTCGTTAATGGTTGCTTTTGGCACTGGCACGGGTGCAAGCGGTCTAGGATGCCAAAGAGCAACGTCGACTATTGGACCGCCAAGATTGAGCGTAATGTAAACCGAGACAGCGATACCCGCGACGCACTGGAGCGCATGGGTTGGCGGCATAGAGTCATCTGGGAGTGCCAAGTGGACGATGGAGTGGAATTCTTGTGCAAAGAGCTTGCTGAACGTGACGGTTCCACGCCCAAGTAGAGGAGTATGACACAGGAAGGAAGCCACGCCGACCCCAACCGCGCGCTGCTGAACGAACGCGTGGTGTGCGACCTGCTGGGGTTCGGCCGCGACACCTACGAGGCGGTGCGTCGGCTGGCGGCCAAGTGGTGCGCAGAGCCGTCGGTGCACGGGGGCAAGGCCCGTCCCCGCGGCGCGTCGCTGGTCATGTGATGGGCGAGCAAGCCGAGTGGTCCACGCCCGGCCCGTGCTTGGGCGGTGTCCATCAACTCTAGCCTTTGCCAGAAAGTTGCCAGATGGATGGAGCGCATGATTGAAAGTCAAGTGTATGTAGCGCAACTGAAAGTGCCGTCGTATTTCCATATCAGGAAGGAGGTAAGAAAACCGCTACCTAATCCTGCTGGATTTGAGGTCAGCAAAGGCTATTGGGTAGCACGCCCGCCACATGAACGATCTGCGCTCCCAGAATATGCTGAACTAACTCTCACCATCCTATTCGCAAGCAAGGAGCTTAAGGATGCCGAGGACCACGCCTTAAAGGTAGGTAGGATGTTTAGCACCCCGACGTCCGCCTTCGGCGGATATCCACTTGCCCCTCCACGTCTTCACAGGATAGCGTCAGTCGACGCTCTTGAGAGGCTACGGTCACAGCACAATTACTACTACGACGATCAGTTGCACCTGTCCTTGGGTGTGACTTTTGACTCAATAGTGGAGCACCGGTTTCAGAGATACCTTCAGTTCTTCTCCTCCGTCGACGAAGACACAAAGTACCGGATACAGTCGGCAATGCATTGGCATGGAGTTGCGGTCGGCTCTGAAGACCCGACGGTCAGTTACGTCGCCGCATGGACCGGCTTGGAATGCATCGGCTTGTTGATGGATCGTAGATTCCATGAGCAAGGCCGCAAGGCTCCCTGTTCGACCTGTGGAAATCCAGCAGGTAAGGAAAGAGGGCGCAAAATGGCGGGGATAGAGCATGTTTTCAAGTCTGGAGCAGTTGAGCCTAAGAAGAGATTCCCGCACGAGCAAGCGCGTAAGCTGCGCGATGACGCAGTTCACGGCTTAAGGCCAATCGAACCACTCTTTCAGGACTGCTCAGAGTTTTTTCGATACCTCATCGACCTGCTAGCTGCGTCTATTTCAACGGCGTTAACTCCGCCGGAGTGTAACGATAACAGTGCAGTCAGATCGCTCATTGCGGGGGATTATGAATTCAGGCCCGCCTCTCGCATGTCAATTAAGTTCAGCGAAGGCCAGATGGAGCCTTACCTGGACGACAAGTGGGTTGTAGGCAACCTGTGCAGAGAGTCAAAGAGAGAACCTCAAGGCCATGGACAGTCTGATGTGGTTATGAGTGGTGAGCGGCTCTGGCAAATAGACGCCAGCCAACGTGAATATGTCGAATCCGAGTGCTATGAAGAATTCACAAGAGTCGGGCAGGGGGAGTATCCCTTGAGTGGTCTACCGATGCCGGAGATAATTCCGTGGAAAGACAGACCTTCGGAACCCGCCTGGAAAGACGTATCCGATTCAGATTGGGAAACTCATTGAGCGTGCGAGGGCGAAGCATACGTGATTCCGGTAAGGTCTTCAGAACCTGTGTCAGGCGGACGTCTATGAGCGCCCCCGTCCCCCGTCATCCCGTCCCCCCCTCTTCATGCCCTTCGTGGATGAACTCCACCCCACGCCTGCACCCAAAATTCCGCCCCAAAACCGCGCAATCGAGTGCCACTCGCGAAACGTAAGTCCTCTGAATTGGCCCATTCACGCCAAAACCCGTACCCGTTTCGTCCCACCCCCAACGACTTCCGAGTGGTCCGCGACAGCCTTGGCCTCCTCATTCCACGCCCTTGACGCATACGAACTAACGTACTACACTCCCCTCATCCGGGGCAACCGCCCCATCCGACCACGTCGTCAACGGCGCAGCTTTACAATCTCATACCGAGAGCACGTCAATCCACACCCTTCACTCGTGCCCACAAACGGAGTGTCCCATTTCAGCCCAAAAGGAGCACTGACCCGACCATTTTGGAGCACAACCCTGCGCCAGGGTTACTGAAATGCTCACCACCTCCAGGTAGGAATGACACGAAATGATACAGAATGACACACTTTCTCGAAGGCGAACTCATCCAGCCGCCCGAATTCGTGCTATTTCCCCCCAGGAGCCTACCCAAAAGTCCCTTCCCCCTCGCAGGGGGAAGGTTAGGATGGGGGTGATGACCTGGTTGTCGGATAGCCCCTAAGCCGCCAGCTCGAACGACTCGCTCGCCAGGTCGACGATGTAGCGGCTGATGCTCAGCGACGACGTCGCGCCGGGCGAGGGCGCGTTCAGCACGTGGATCGCGTTGGGCGTCTCGGCTATGCTGAAGTCCTGCAACAGGTTGCCCCGCCTGTCCACCGCCTGCGCGCGCACGCCGGCGCCCGGCTCGTAGAGGTCCTCGGAGCGCACCTCGGGAACCAGCGTCTGCAACGACCGCACGAATCGGGACTTGACCAGCGAGCGGTACTGCTCCTGAAGTCCCGTCTTCCAGAAGTTGAGCGACATCTTCCAGAAGCCCGGGTAGGACAGGTTGCCCATCGTGTCCCGCAGGTCGAACCGCGTCTTGGAGTAGCCCTCCCGCGCCAGGGCGAGCACCGCGTTGGGGCCGGCCTCGACGCTGCCGCCGATTCGCTTGGTGAAGTGCACCCCAAGAAAGGGCAGACTCGGGTCGGGCACCGGGTAGAGCAGCCCTTTCACGAGGTGGGCGCGTTCGGGGCGAATGGAGTAGTACTCGCCCCTGAACGGGATGATGCGCACGCCCACGTCCACGCCCATCATGCGCGCCACGCTGTCGGCGTGAAGCCCGGCGCAGTTGATCAGCCGCTTGGCCCGAATCTCGCCCCGAGGCGTCAGCAGGTAGTGGGTGCCGTCCCGGGCGTCTATGCCGCGCACGGGGGTGCTGGTGAGCAGGTCGGCGCCGTTCTCGCGCATCTCCGTGGCGTAGGCCTGGGCGACCCTGGTGTAGTCGATGATGCCCGTGTTGGGCGAGAAGACGGCCTGGACTCCCGCCGCGTGGGGCTCTATCTCGCGCAGCCGCTCCGGGCCGACCATCTGCAGTCCCTGGGCGCCGTTCTCGGTGCCGCGGCGGAACAGCTCCTCGAGGCGCGGTGCCTCGTCGTCGTCGATGGCCACGATGAGCTTGCCGCACATCTCGTACTCGATTCCGCGCTCGTCGCAGAACTGCCGCAGCAGGGTGCCGCCGGTGGAGCAGAAGTTGGCCTTTTGGGAGCCGGGGGCGTAGTAGATGCCGGCGTGGATGACGCCGCTGTTGTGGCCTGTCTGGTGCAGCGCGACCTCGCGCTCCTTTTCCAGCACCGCCACCCTGTATCGCGGGAACTCCTGGCTCAGCCGCATGGCGGTGGCCAGGCCGATGATTCCGCCGCCGATGACCGCGATGTCGTACTCGGAGTTGTTCATGGTCACCCTCCCCCGCTAAGGCCAACGCTGGTGGGCGTGATTTTAGCACCTTTCGCGGTTGGCGACGCGCGGGCGGGTTGGTGGGCAGGTGCCACGAGGAAGTCTTGAGTCTTAACGGCAATCGCATGTAAACTGTGACGCCTAATCGCCGAAATGCCGACCTCCGGCAGTCGAGGAGAGCGCAAATGACCGCACGAGAGACGTTCACCAGCCATGCAGACCCTGAGCTTCTGTCGAAGATTCGCGAGATAGCGCAAGTAAATGAGCGAGACTTTGAGACCGTGTTGGAAGACGCCATGTGGGTCTACGTCACGTGCCTGGAGAAGCCCAACGTGCGCCCGTCGGTGATGGCCCACTACCGGGCGAGCCTGGAGCGGAACCGGCGGCTTGCCGAGTTGCTGGCGGATTCGTGATGCGCGAATGGCTGGCGAAGCACGTCAAGCCGCTGCGGGCCTAGCGGCGGCGGGGGCGCGACGCTCGCTGCAAACCGAACAGGCCAAACAGTTCGTCTGAGCTCATCTGGGAAGACAGGTCCAACGACACGTCGTCTACGAGCTGATCGAAAATCAACTGTTTGCTCGCCAGGATGCGGTCTATCCGTTCCTCGATGGTGCCCACACAGGAGTACTTGATCACGTTGACCTTCATCTGTTGCCCCATGCGATGGCTGCGGTCTTCAGCCTGGCGCTCCACGGCGGGGTTCCACCACCGGTCCAGGTGAAACACGTAGGACGCCTCTTGCAGATTCAGACCCAAGCCCCCAACACGCAGTGACAGTATCAGCGCCCTGTGCTCTGGGCGAGTCCTGAATCGGTCGATGATGTCGGGCCGTTCCTCCTGCGGAATGTCGCCGGTCAGCGTGAGCGGAGAAAAGTCTCTCAGATACCTTGCGGCGGCCGCTACGCCGGACGCGTCGCTGGTGTACTGGGAGAACACCAGCGCCTTATGCCCTTGAGCCGCCAGTTGCTCCAGCCTGTCGCGTATGTCCGACAGCTTGCTGGACTCGCCACTCTTGGGATCGGCGTTGCATATCTGCTTCAGCCGGGTGATCAGTTCGAGTATGTGCCGGATGCTCACCTCGGCGCCGAGCGACTTCAGGTAGACTATGCCGTCCTGCTCGGCCTTGTCATAGCTGTCGCGCTGCCTAGCGTCCAGCTCGATGGGAAGCAGAGTCACCTGCTTGGGAGGAAGGTCCGCCAGCACGTCGCCTTTCTTTCGCCGAAGCTGCAATTCCTGATGACGCTCGCGCAGCTCCGCGCCGGCCCGGTAGCGCTTCGGCGGCTCCGCGCCGCTGCGGTCCACAAATTCCATTATGGAGGCCAGTTCTTCTTCGTGATTCTCTATGGGCGTGCCGGTCAGCGCCCAGGAGCGTACTCTCCATAACCCCTTCAGCGCGTCACTGGTGAGGTTGCGGTTCTTGATTCGCTGCGCTTCATCAGCGACGACCACGTCCCAGCCTTTCCGCCGCACCGGGGATTTCGCGTTGCTGCCAAAATCAGACCGCAGGGCATCGTAGCTGACAAGGGTTACGTCTCGCTCGGCTTTCCATTGCCACGAACGCTCGGCCGCTGTGCCTCTTATGATGATGGCCGTAAGCTCCGGCGCCCACTTTTGGAGTTCCTGGCGCCACTGGTCCAGAATGCTCGCCGGAGCGACGACCAGAGCCGACGTGATGTCGCGGTGAGCGCGCAGCAACCGCAACGCGACAATAGCCTGTATGGTCTTGCCGAGACCCATATCGTCCGCGAGCAACAGGCGGGGGTTACTCATCAGCGCGCGGACTCCGTCGGCCTGAAAGGGCATCAGCTCACCGCGCCACTGCAACCGAACTCCTCGAGGACTCCCCAGCGAATTGCGTAACACGGCCCAGAGCCGTTGGGCCAGCGTAGCCTCGGATCGTTCTACAGGGTTGCCATGCTCTGCGAGACTAACGTCAGCGTCCAGATTGTCCAGAGACCCGGGCGGTGTGCCTAAGCTAACGACGGTGGCCAAGCCTCGAGCGTTCATGAGCCCGCTGACGTTCTCGTCGGCGAAGGCCACGTTCAGGCCATCCGCCGCCCGGCGAAACGGTTCCAGGGAATCGTCCCACTCCAGCACTTCATCGAGAAGCCGCCGGGCGACGGAGCCTACCTGTGGAGGCTGGCTCTGCCAGAGGACGCCAGCCTGTCCGTTGGCGCCGCGCTCGGAGTCTACGTCCGCCAGGCCTATATCGTCCGCGAGCAGGCAGAGGGGGATTCGCGAATCTCCGGCGTCGATCGCGTGGCCGGGCGCTTCGCTTTGCAGCCCGAGTATCAGCGATGGCGGCGGCGCGGCTTGCAGCAACTGCTCCAGCACATGGGCCGCCACGCTCGCCCCGGTGCCATCGCCCCGCTCGCCGGGCCGGCGCGGGAAGGCGCGGGTGAAGCAAAAGCCCACAGGCTCGCCGTCGTCGGTCGTGAGGAACAGCGCCGCCCTGAACCCCCCGCCGTCTGCAGCGTCCACCAAGCTCAGCCACGCCACGACCGCGGTGTTTGGCCCGCTGCCGTTGGCGTTGTCTCTGTTGGCGTTGTCGAAGCGGGTAGGCACAGCCTAACCTCTACCAGGGCACCGACGTATATTCGTCCGCATCGTCTTTGGTAGTCTTTTCCAGGTCCTTGTTCTCTTCGTAGGAGTGATGGAACTCTCGCACGTCCGTATCGGGGGCGTAGTCGGGATAGAGCCGGAGCAGGTCCCATTCGTTGATGGAGGTTCGCACCTTGTAGCGCATGCGTTGCTGGTCTACGGCCCCTCTCTCTGGGGCCGGAAGCGTCGGGGCATCCCAATCGTAGGCGTCGGAGTATATCCCTCGCAGCTTCTCCATAGTATCTCGCACGTCATCGTCTGAGAGTTCATTAAGAGGCACGGACTGCGTTTCAAGCAGGTCCATTCCTGTCGCGGCGGCGTTGATGAGATGGCCGTACCTGGTCTTCAATCGCTCGGTCACGTAATCGCGGTCTTTCTTGGCGCCATCGGGGTTGATTATCTTCAGAGCGAAGTCGTCGGTTACGGTTCCGACTACCACCAGACCAGGATATGATTGACTTTTCATCTGGCCAAGCCACCGCGAAAGTTCGGCGTAGGAGCGACCACGCTGCAGCTGCGAATACTGAGCCACCAGTTCTATCTCGTCCAGCAGCACGACCCACCCCTTGTAGCCGGCGGTCTTGATGAGCTCGATGATGAACCGCATGCGCTGCTGTGGCAGTTCGGCCGCTTTGGGCATATTGAAGGTGTAGTTCCTGCGTTGTCCGATATGAGCTAAGCCACCCGTGATCTTTCCCTTTAGAATCCTGTCTCCTGCCCAGAAGTTTTCGATGTCGTTGTTCAGCGCGAGGTCGTTGGACCGCTCATGCACAATCAGACTGGCCGGGAACATCGGGCTTAGTCCGTTGGATCCGGTCTCGTGCGCCCACTTGTAGAAGTCTGCATACTGCTGTGAGTCGGGTCTGAGGGCCTGCCCTAGCTCCTCTATCAGCCGGCCGCCGCGGTTGGGCATTCTGCCGTTGTCGATGGCCGACTTGAACACCTTGCCCAGGTCGTAGAGCGGCGTTTCCTTGCTGATAGCCACCTTGCTGCAAACGAACCCGCGCTCGAGGGCTTGGTGCTCCAGGTGGGTGAGCAGATGCGATTTGCCAGCGCCGAAGTCGCCCGACACGAGCATACCCACCGCGCCGGCGGGCGGGTCGTCTCGGTCTGCCACCCTGCCCAGCAGTTCCTCAAACCGACGTTCGACGCTCGGCTGGCTGCACCCAAGTATCCTCACGGCTTCCCTGTTGGGCACACCGTTGCGAAGCGCCTCGAGCGCAATACGGCACCTGAGTCTCTGGTCACTATCAACCTGGCTTACCATGCTTCTCACTTCTCCTCGGACAGCCGAACCAGCGAAGAAAGGGGGTTGACCCTGCCACGGTCGCGAACGTCGTCCATCACGCGAGTTTGCAGGGCGGGATAGATTCCGTAACCGCGAGAGCTGCGCAGGGCGCTTCCGTCGAGAAAGTCCTGGTTGGTCACCACCACCAACAGCGTGCCCTTAAGCTTATCCACGCTATCTATGAACTCCCGAAGCAACTCGTAATGCTCCAGCGTCATCGCCCTGGTGTAATACCGAAACTCGTCCCTGGGATTGCGCGGCACGGTAACGCGGGAGTTATCGAATAGAATCGCGGTGCCGGCACACCCGGCGTAACGTATCCAGTAAAAGGCGGATTCGATGAAGTACCGAGCCGTAGTGCGGTTGATGGGCGTGTAAATCGAGAAGGAGCGGACGTTGCTGACTCGATTGTTATAACCACACAACCAGTCCAGTAGCGGTTGGCCGTCATATTCGCCACGAACGTTCTCTTCCAGGCAGAGATGGCTCATACAGACTCTAAAGTCCCTAGCCATAGAACTTTTGCGGTAAACCTCGCTCTCAATTGCGCGCCTGATTTCACGAGTCACTGAATCGGAGGAGAGGCCATTGGCTTGGGCGAGCACTTCGAACACGCCCTCGACGCCCGGGTCTATGCCGTCTACACGATAGCCCCGTTCGAACGCGAGCCGAAGGATGAACCGTCGCGCCAGGCGTCGCCAGTCCACCTGTCGGGCCAAGCCGAAGAAGAAGTCCTGTGGCATGTGGGCGCGCATAGCCCGTTCCTTCGCATCCAGCTTAACCACCTCATAGTCGAGCTCCTTGCAGCGAGCCTCCACCGTGGTGTAGAGCTCCGCCTTCAGTTCCGGGGGCGTAACGACGAACTTGACGGCCGACCCGCCCTCTCTGACATAGGACGACAGATATTCGCCATCGATGGTCCGAAACCAGTCTGTCAAAGCTATCGTGTTCTGCATCTGCCTAACTTTCTGTGAAGCGAATGCCGTAGTACTTGGCTTCGTGGCCGTCGGGCCCAACAAACGTGAACAGGTTCCTGACGCTGCGAGCGCCCGTAGAGGTAGGGAACGAGACCGTCGCCCCCGACCTTGTGGTGTTTGTTCCGCTTGTGTCGAGCTGGTACAGGTCGCGGGCGAAGTCGGTGGGTGTATAGTCTCTCCGGATGCCAGGAAGTGCGACAAAGAGGTCGTAGATGCTGGTCAGAAGGATTACAGGAGCGCTGGTTCCGCCGATCGGACGAGACGTGGACTCCTTGGTAAGTGCCGTGTATACCCTATAGAGGGCTTCGAGAAATGGCTGTGGCCGAGGGCGTGCAGGATTCTTCTGCGACTTGAGCAACTCGTCGGCCAGGTAGGAAGGTTTGATGTTGGAAACCTTCTTTCTGTCTATGCGGACCGCCCTTTCAGAGGGCAGAATGCGCACGATGGAAGGATGGGAAATCAGTTGCCCATCGCGCTCAATGACACTTAAGCCCTTCTCCGATGCCACCTTACGCAACTCATCAGCGTAGCTATCCCTGAAATACTGGACTTCCTGCTCATCGTCATACGGCCAGGCGGCGGCGGCTCTGTTGACAGGCTCGGCCATATCCTTCAGGGCTTGTGCAAGCCTTGCCTGAGTCCTCTTCACCGCCGCGATGTTTCCGACCTGCGAACTCTTCCGCAGTTGGCGGATTTGGCTCGTAAGAGCCTGGATTGCCTTCAGCGCCTGATCGCAACTGCTTGTCACGTCGTCAAACGCACGCTCGAAACTGTCCATATGTCCCCCCGGAAGGCGGGCGTTTCGCCGCTCCACCCTAGTAATAGCAGTTCAAGGCGAGCATATCACATGTGGGAAACGGCGGGAATGGGCAAAGCTCTTGGGTGGCCGCTCAAGGTCGGTTCGACCTTGCTCCAGTGCAATAAGAGGCTCGCACTCCCAAGCTTTGCAAGAGCCACGCCCCGTGCTAACCTGAACGCCACGCGTGCCGACTGTGAGGCGCGCTACAGCGCAATCGCAAGCAGGAGGTGAGGCATGGCGGAGCGATATCCAGCTGTCGTCGTTGGCGGCGGCCACAACGGACTGGTCGCGGCGAATTACCTCGCGAAGGCGGGCATCCGGCCGCTTGTGCTGGAGCGGCGCGACTTCGTGGGCGGCGCGTGCATCACCGAGGAGCTGTTTCCCGGCTTTCGCGTCTCGAGCTGTTCGTACATCTGCCACATGCTCCAGGATAAGGTGATCGACGACCTGGAGCTGCGAGACCACGGCTTCGAGGTCCACTATCTGGAGCCCTCGCGCTTCCAGCCCTTCCCCAACGGCGAATACCTGCTCGGTTGGCACGACGACGAGCGGACCGCCGAAGAGGTGCGCCGCGTCTCGCCCGCCGACGCCGACCGGCTGCCGGAGTGGTTCGCGTTCTGGGAGCGCGCGTGCGGCATTCTGCATCGCCACTTCCTGGAAGAGCCACCGACGCTAGCCGAGGTCGCCGCCTCGGCGCGCGGCACCCCCGACGAGCCTGTGTTCGAGCGTATGCTCACCGGCAACATGAAGGACCTGGTTGAGGAGTTCTTCGAGTCCGATACCGTCCGTGGCGCGTACATCGACGCGCAGGACGCGGGGGACGTTCGCGCGCCGGGCAGCATCATGGCCGTGGCCTACATCAAGACGGGCATGTTCAACGACGACCGGAACGTAGGCATTCCGAGGGGCGGCATGGGCGGCATAACGCAGGCGATGGCCCGCGCGGCAGAGGCGCGGGGCGTCGAGATTCGCACCGGCGTCGAGATCGATCGTATAACCGTATCCAACGGCCGCGCCACCGGCGTAGTGCTCACGAGCGGCGAGCGCATCGAGGCCGACGTCGTGCTGTCCAACGCCGACCCCAAGCGCACATTCCTGTCGCTGGTCGACCCGGAGGCGCTGGAGCCGGCGTTCGTCAACCGCGTCCGCCGTCTCAAGACCAACGTATCGTACCTGAAGTTCCACTGCGCGCTCAGTGAGGCGCCCGACTTTTCGGCCTACCTGGGCGACGGCTTCGACCCGCACTACCTGGCGCAGACCAGGATCTGCCCGTCGGTGGAGTATTTCGAGCGGAGCTGGGACGACGCGCGCCGCGGCCTGCCGCCCACCGCGCCTGTGATGCACATCCAGATCCCGTCGGTGTACGACACCTCGTTGACGCCGCCGGGCAAGCACGTGATGTCCATCTGGGCGCTCTACGCCCCGGTGAGGCTGCGGGAGGGCTGCTGGGACGACGAGAAGGAGCGCACGGGCGAGCGGATGATGGACATCATCAACGGCTACGCCCCGAACTTCCGGGACTCGGTTATCGACTGGGAGCTGTTCACGCCGGAGGACCTGGAGCGCCGCGTGTACCTGACGGACGGCAACATCCGCCACCTGGACGTAACGTCGGAGCAGCTGCTTACTCAGCGGCCCAACCACAGGCGTTCGGGCTACGGCACGCCGATTGACGGGCTGTACCTGTGCGGTGGCGGCACGCACCCGGGCGGTGAGGTGACGGGGGCGCCGGGCCACAACGCCGCGATGGCCGTGCTGCGCGACTGGGAGGTGCGGCCGGCGTGACGCGGGCGGAATTGGGCGGGTTGGGTTGCTGAAGGAGCCTTACCGCGCATTGATTTTACCTCTACACATGTTAATATATAAGTAAATAAGTTAACGTGCAGTGGAGGCGAATGATATGCCAACTCCCGCGGATCTCTCGCGTGTCGCCAAGTCCGTTAAGGACAGGATCGACGGAAGGGCCTTCGAGAGCATCCCTCGCAGAGAGATTACGGACATTCTGCGGGAAGTCTCTGGCGAACATTCCACCAGGCTCAAAAGGGCCATGGCAGAAGATCTGGAACGTAAGCTCCTCGAACAGGGAGTCCGCGTGTTTCCACGCCTGCAAGAGACATCTACAGGCGACGTGGTTCGCGTGTTTCACACGGGAACCGTGTTGGCAAGCTTGGTGGACATGCTGTTGTATCCATCAGCCGCGACGGATAGAGAGATTGCCAAAGTGACCTCGAAAGTCAAAGCTGTGGAAAGGGAGCCCAGCGTAGATAGTTCGCTGATTGACCGGCTCGAAGATATATTCGATCAAGTCAGCCTCGGACGTTTGTACATTGAAGGGGAGGAGTTAATCCGTGAGCTCAAGGAGAAGCATGCGGATGAATATGGCCAAGGGAACGTTAGCTATTGAACGGGTCGGTCGTAGTGGATGCCAGTCTCGCCTTCAAGTGGATTGTCGATGAAGAGTACGCCGATGAGGCCAAGTCTATGCTTTTGCTGTGGCAGAGCACGGATACCTTGATAGCAGCTCCATCACTGTTCTTCTACGAAATCGTCAACGCGCTTTATCGTCGTGTTCGTCGCGGTGATTTCACGCTGAGGGAAGTAACGGCCGCTTTCGCGAACTTCGGCTGGCTGGCGTACAAGTCTCGACCCTCTCCGAGGATGCTCACGTCCGAGCTATGGAACTTGCCCACCGATTTGGCATTCCGGCTGCTTACGACGCTCACTACCTAGCGCTGGCCGAGGGGAAGAAATGCGAGTTTTGGACCGCCGATGAAAGGTTGTGGAACGCGGTTAGATCGGAAGTTGATTGGGTTCGCTGGATAGGCGGCTCCCCCTCGGTTTACCTGACATAGCCCCAATAGACATCGGACCACTCTGCCCATGACATCCACCGACTTGAACCTTACCATGCTCAGCCGCGCGCTGGCCGGGCGCGTGCTTGGCGGCCGCATCGTGCACCGGCGGGTCGTGGGCTCGACGATGGACGTGGCGCGCGAGTTGGCCAAGCAGGGCGAGCCCGAGGGTGTGGTGGTGGCGACCGAGGAGCAAACTGCCGGACGGGGGCGCTTCGACCGCGTCTGGGTGTCGCCGCGCAGCCTCAACCTCTCCTTCACCTCGCTGCTCAGGCCCACGTCCGCGCAGCTTCCCTTCGTGAACATGGCCGCGACACTGGCCACGGCGCACGCGGCGTCCCGATTCTGCAACGCTCAGGCCAGGGTGAAGTGGCCAAACGACGTGCGGATTGGCGGTCGCAAGATTGCGGGCATTCTTATCGAGACCGCATCGTCCGGCGCGGGCCTCGCCTACGCCCTCGTCGGCATAGGCGTGAACGTGAACTTCGACCCCGCCGACCACCCGGAGATCGCGGATCTGGCTACCAGCATACGCAGGGAGACGGGGCACTCCGCCGACCGCTCCGCCGTGCTGGCGGCGCTGTTGGCGCGCTTCGACGACCTGTACGCGGAGGTGCGGCGCGGGGAGTCGCTCACGCCGCGCTGGGCCGCCACGCTAGAGACGCTGGGCCGCCAGGTGCGCCTGAGCTGGCAGGGTAGCACGGTGGAGGGACGCGCCGAGTCGGTGGACGAGCGAGGCAACCTGGTGCTCAGGCTCGGCGACGGTTCCGCGTTCACCGCCGTCGCCGGCGAGGTGACGTCGCAGACGTAGGGCCCGCGGGGCGGCTGGTGGAAGTCCCGCGATTCACCCCCATCCTAACCTTCCCCCATCAAGGGGGAAGGGACTGCCCTCGCGCCAACGAGGCGAACCCTAACCTGATACACTACCCCCCGCCATTTACACTAGGAGGAAGCTATGCTCGAGAAACTCAGCCTGGACGGCAAATCTATTGTCATCACGGGCGGCGGCACCGGCCTGGGCCGGGAGATGTCGCTCGCGATGGCACGCGCCGGCGCAGACCTCGCGATAGCGTCGCGGCGGCTCGGCCCGATAGAGGAGGTCGCCGACAGGGTGCGGGAGCTCGGCCGCAACGCCATCACCGTGTCCACCGACGTCACGGACTCGTCGCAGGTCGACAGCCTCATCGAGCGCTCCCTGGCCGAGTTCGGCAAGATAGACGTGCTGATCAACAACGCGGGCATAGTGCGCGGCCAGGGCGCGATACCGTTGTGGGACATCACCGACGAGGACTGGCGGGTGGGCATGGACACCAACATCACCGGCTCGCTCTACTGCTCGCGCGCGGTCTCCCGCCACATGGTCGACCGCGGCGGCGGCAAGATAATCAACGTGTCGTCGGGGTTCGGGCTGCGCGGCGGCCGCGACAACTTCATGTACACCTGCGCGAAGGGCGCGGTGGTGCAGCTCACCCGCACGCTCGCAACCAGCCTGGGCAGGTACGGCATTACCAGCACCTGCATAGTGCCCGGGTTCATCCCCACCGAGGGCACGCGCGAGGACCGCATGAATCTGCCAGCGGGCCGGTTCATCCCGCTGGGCCGCGTGGGCGACCCGCCCGAAATCGGCGCGGTCGCGGTCTTCCTGTCGTCGGATGCGTCCGACTACATGAACGGCGAGATGATACACGTGGACGGCGGCGCGCTCGCGGGCGGCTACGCCCCTACCGGCTACGCGCCAGAAATTCCGCTAGTCAGTTAGTGGTCAGTGGTCAGTGGTCAGTGGCCGCTGTCAACTGATTACTGAAAACTCAAGGAGCCTGAAAAATGCCCATTCCCGCAGAGTGGAACCTGAGCGGCAAGGCCGCGATCATCACGGCGGACAGGCGCGGCTGGACGCCGTATCTCGCGGCAGCCCTCGCCGAGGCGGGCGCCGACGTCGCCATAGCGGGCGCGGAGGACTCGGACATGCGGGAGGCCGCAGCCGCTGTGGAGCGCGAGGGCCGCAGGGCGCTTGCCGTGGCCACGGACGTGACTGATTCCGCCCAGGCCGGCGCGGCGGTGGAACGGGCGCTGGCCGAGTTCGGCAAGATAGACATCCTGGTGAACAACGCTCGCGTGGAGTTCGGCAAGCCCTTCGCCGACGTGACCGAGGACGAATGGAAGCGCGTGATGGACTTCAACGTAAGCTCGGTGTTCGTCTTCTGCCAGGCGGTGGGCAAGCACATGCTGGAGCGGGGCCGTGGCCGGATCATCAACATGAACTCGGGCCTCGCGGTGCGCGGCCTGTGGAACTCCACCGCCGCGTGCGCTAGCCACGGCGCGGTGCACCAGCTCACCTCCGCGCTCGCGCTGGAGTGGGCGCGCAGCAACATCCGCGTGTGCGGCATCGGCGCGGGGTGGGTCACCACCGACGAGCCGGACGCCGACGCGCAGCCCGACCTGCTGGACCGCTACCTGCCGTCGCGGCGGCGCGGCCA
This sequence comes from Dehalococcoidia bacterium, assembly GCA_965217705.1. Lineage (GTDB taxonomy): Bacteria > Chloroflexota > Dehalococcoidia > Lucifugimonadales > CATOSD01 > CATOSD01. The sequence continues at coordinate 2,479,396 of CBDCJA010000002.1, forward strand.
CCCGACAGACCTGTGCGGCCTGCTGGTGTACCTGGCGTCCGACGCAGACGACTTCATCACGGGCCAGACGGTGTTCATAGACGGCGGCGCGCTGGCCCACGGCTAGCCCGCGAAGCGCGTTCCGGGCCGTGCGCCTTCTTCCACGTCATGCCGGGGCCGGTCGCCTGGGTCAGGGCGCTCGGGAAAATCCGTTATAATGGGGACACGGGATACGGACGCACCACACACATGCCGCAACGACCGCTGCTAGCCATAACCATGGGCGACGCCGCCGGCATAGGGCCGGAGGTTACCGCCAAGGCGCTCCAGGACGAGTGGGTGTACGAACACGCCCGCCCCCTCGTGGTGGGCAGCGCCGCCGCCATGAACGCCGCGCTGGCGCTCATCGGCGGGGGCGGCCAGGCGAGAGTCGTCCACTCCCCCGAAGATGCCCTCGGCAACTACGGCGCGATAGAGGTGCTGGACCTCGAGAATCTCGACTACGCCGGCATTGAATACGGCGAGCTCTCCCCCGCCGCCGGCAAGGCAGCAGTGGAGTGGATACTGAAGGCCGGCGAGCTGGCCGCGGCTGGCCGGGTGCAGGCCATCGCGACCGCGCCCATCAACAAGGAGGCTTGCAGTCTCGCGGGCTTTTCCGACGTGGGACACATGGAGATATTCCAGAGCCAGACGGGCGCCAAAGAGGTCGCCACCATGTTGATGGCAGGCTCGCTTCGCGTGGTACATCTCACCACCCACCGCTCGCTGCGCGTGGCGTGCGACCACGTGACGCGGGCGAACGTGCTGGCCAAGCTCAGGCTCACCGACGAATGCTTCAGGCAGTGGGGCTTCGACGCGCCCAGGATAGGCGTAGCCGCGCTCAACCCGCACGGGAGCGACGGCGGCCTGCTGGGGGACGAGGAGGCGCTGCAAATAGGCCCCGCGGTCGATGACGCGCGGGGGCTGAGCATAGACGCCACCGGACCGGTGCCCGCGGACACGGTCTTCAACCAGGCGATCGACGGCCGCTACGACGCGGTGCTCGCCATGTACCACGACCAGGGACACATTCCCATCAAGGTGCACGACTGGGCGCGCAGCGTGAGCGTCAACCTCGGCCTGCCGTTCGTCCGCACGTCGGTCGACCACGGCACGGCGTTCGACATCGCGGGGAAGGGCGTCGCGGACCACGTGAGCATGCTGGAGGCCATAAGGGTGGCCGTGTCGCTCGTGGCCGAAAGCAGGCTGCCGTAGCCGTCAACCCGCTCCGCCCGGAGGCCTGCCGGCCTCCGGCGCATACACAGTCTTTGGAGGCGAGCCGATGACCGAGCATACATCCCGCGACGGGCGGGGGCAGGCCGCCATTTCATTCGTGGGCGGCGGCGTGATGGCCGAGGCCATCATCGGCGGCGTGCTTCAGGCGCGCCTCGCCGAGCCGCATGACGTCAGAGTGGGCGAGCCGGTGGAGGCGCGGCGGGACTACCTGCGCGACACGCACGGCGTGAAGGCGTTCGGCGACAACGTGGACGCAATCGACGGCGCAGACCTGGTGTTCCTGGCCATCAAGCCGCAGAGCCTGCCCTACGCGCTGCCGGCCCTGAAGGGACACCTCGGCGCCGGCCAGACGGTCGTGTCGATTGTCGCGGGCGCGACCATGGACACGCTGGTGGCCGGCCTGGGCCATCCCGCCGTGATAAGGGTGATGCCCAACACGCCGGCACAGATCGGGGAGGGCATGAGCGTGTGGACGGCCTCGCCGGAGACGCCGCAGGCCGCGGTGGAGGCGACGCGCGACGTGGTTGCCACGCTGGGCGCTCAGCTCCAGGTGGACGACGAGAAGATAATCGACATGGCGACGGCTCTCAGCGCGAGCGGGCCCGCATACGTGTTCATGTTCATCGAGGCGCTGATAGACGCGGGGGTGTACCTGGGCATGACCCGCGACGTGGCGCGCACGCTGGCGCTGCAGACGGTGCTGGGCAGCGCCCGGCTCGTGGAGCAGACGGGGCGGCACCCGGCTGAGCTCAAGGACATGGTGACGTCGCCGGGAGGCACGACCATCGAGGCGGTGCTGGCGCTCGAGAGAAGCGGATTCAGGGCGGGGGTGATAGAGGCGGTGGTTGCGGCCTACGAGAAGTCGATCGCGCTTGGGAACCAGAAGTGAACGAGTTTATCGTCAGGTTCGTCGAGGTGCTCGGCATCATTCTGCACGTCGCCATACTGGGACGGGTGATAATCTCGTGGCTGCCCATCTCGTCCGAGCACCCGATATCCGTAATCCTCCACCAGGTGACCGAGCCAATACTTGGGCCGATACGCAGAGTGTTGCCCAAGCTGGGTATGCTCGACTTCTCGCCGATAGTGGCTATACTGCTGATAGTGGTGATCCAGAACGTGCTGCTGAGGCTGCTGTCGGGCTAGTGCCGCGGGGCCAGTTCGTCACTCCGGTACAACGCACAGATCACTTTTCGCTAGCAACTCTCTGTGTGTCTTGGTGAAGTTTCTGTTCCGACTTGTCGAGTAGACCTTCCCCCGTGGGTTGTCGATTAGCCGCTTAGTCTTAAAGTCCTTCTGAAGTGCCCTGTCGTTGGAGTACAGCAGCCGAGCACCGCTAACCTGCGCCAGTGCAATCACGTGCGGGTCGTCTGACATGTACGCGCCTTGGCTTTCAAGCTGCTCGGCTTTCGCCTCTACTTCGTTCGCGCTTACAATCCTCATCCGTCCGGCGAGTTGAGCCTCTCTCGTCCACTGCCTGAAGCCTGCTGAGCCTCCTGTGAGTTCCTGAAGCAACTTGCCACCTGCGACGATTCTTCCCACCCCTTCGCTGACCCACCTCAAGAATCCTTGCCCTGCCGGATGCAGCGTGGGGCCAAACACCTCGTGCGCGACATTCGCGTCGATAATCGCACACATACGTTACGTTCCCAGGCTTGGCTGGCGCTTCCAAAGTGAACGAACCGTCTCTTCCATGAAGAAGCTGCGATAGCTATCGGGCGCTCCCGATATGTTGCCCTCTTCGTCCATGCGTATCGAGTGAATCTTTACGTCCAGATTGTCGCGCTCAAAGTAGAGTATTGAAACGTCATTGGGCCTCAAGTCCGCTGTGCCATCGCGGACTTCCATGCGCACCCTGTCTAGTAGGTAATCGCTGTGTGTCTCGACCACAATCTGGTGGCCTTCCGCCGCAACTTGACAGAACAAACTGCCTAAGGCGGCCTGCGCGCTCGGATGGAGATGAACTTCGGGTTGCTGCAACAGGAACATCTTCCTCTCTTGAGCGATCAACAATTCCGTTATCACAGGCAACACCTGGCTTACACCGTAGCCCACGTCGATGAGATTCCGAGGAGGCCCCTCTTGTCGGCCATCGAACTTTCTGATTTGAACCTGGAAGGGTTCACTGCCTCTCTCGCCTAACTGCCTAATCGAGATTTCATCGAAGAGCCCAGAGGCACTCCCAAAACTCTCGAGGCGCTTCTTCAGTGAATTCCATCGTTCTCTATCCTGCAAGAACAGGTCGGCAAGATACATGGGAACATAGTCTCCCTCCGGATCGGGCGTGGGACTGGCCGGATCATAGGTCCGGCGCGGCTTGGAACGAACCGGCGCGCTTGCGAAGGGCGTTACCATTTCAAGATGGTTGGAGTGGAAGGCGAGGCTCTCAAGCATTTCCATATCCTCGGATTCAAAGGTAGGGGAGCCAGAGAGCGGCCTAAACTCAGCGTCTTCTTTTCGATCGTCTTCAGAAACTGGAAACCTTAGCAGTAAGATTGGAGGTGGCAACTGTTGATAGGGCCGGCCAAAGAAAGCAAGTATCCTACCCGGCATTTGCTTCTCCCAAGCTCCCCTGTGAGTTCCGACTCGTAGCCTGTAGGCAGATTCCGACTGGCGTAGTTCTTCAAACCAAGTATCTCCGTGATTAAAATATCTTCGCACGGGAACCGGTACTGTTCCTCTTCTGCCAAATGTGACCTCGAATTGAAGAGGCTTGCTGTCGCCGTCTTCGTTCTCCTCCAAAGGGGAAACAGCACTGAAGCTTGCTTCAAATGTCTCGGCCCAGCCGCTTCGGCCGCCTCTATAGTGGGCGATTTCGTCGTAGCTGCCTAAGTCGTAGGGGTCCTTCTTGAAGTCTGAAGCCAGAGAATCGACCGCAAGATCCACGAGCGTTCTCAACATGGCAAGAAATGACGTCTTGCCAGTGCTATTTTCGCCTACAAGCAGCGTCAGGGGGGCGAGTCTCGCGGTTTGCTCTTCGCGAAAGCAGCGGAAGTTCTTGAGCGTTATTCTGTCCATCGCAGCGGATACCTCACGTTATCGGCAACGCCATCAGCATGGTGTCTATCTACCGCTCTTCTTCGCCACCTCTAGGCCCAGCTCTGTACAATGGGAGCGCGCACAGAGGGCGTGGTACGCGAAGTTGGCGAACGCGATAGCCTTGACCTAACGACGCCTGTGATCGAGTTCAACGACTTGGTTGATATCGCTATCATAGACGAACTGCCCAAAATTGCCCTACCGGTCGTACGACAAAGCACCGCGCTCGTTGTACTACGCCGGATATATGTACAAGACTGAGCAGCAGTGTCTCAGAATTAGGATATGGGTGCAGACAACGTCCAGCCGCAGAGGGGGTCAAGAGCGGGAGCACACCCCAATTGCTAGCTTCATGCGGCGCCCACCTAGTTCCCTACTCGCACTTGGTGTAGCCGCAGTCCAGGCAGGTCATGCAGCCCTCCTGGTGGATGATCCGCCCGGAGCACTCGGGGCACTCGGCGCCCACGACCAGCCGGCCGGCGCCTTCGGACGAGCGGCCGAACATCGCAAGCTGCGCCGCGCCGCCATCCCTGACGTCGCCCACGTCGGGCGAGCCGGTGTCCTGAAGGTAGCGCTTCAGCACCTGCGCGAGCCCGTCCTCCGCCGAGCGTATCAGCACTCCGTTGTCCCAGAACGGCTCGGACGTTATGCCGCTGAGCTGGTCGACTATCTCGGACGCGGCGATGCCGGAACGCAGGCATAGCGACACCATGCGCGACAGGCCCTCCAGGTGCGCGGGCTCGCTGCCGCCCGCCTTGCCGATTGTGGTGAACAGCTCGAACGGGTTGCCCTCGTCGTCGAAGTTGAGCGTCACGAACATCGTGCCATGGCCGGTGCCCACACGCTCGGTTATGCCGTGCACCGTCGTGGGCCGCCTGCGGGGGTAGAGCGTCGCGGCGGACTGCTTCTCGTCCGCGCTGTCGGTTGCGCCCGTCTCCAGCACCTGCATGGCCTTCGAGCCGTCGCGGTATACGGTGACCGCCTTGCAGCCCGTCTCCCACGCCAGGCGGAAGGCGCGTTCCACGTCTTCGACAGACGCGCTGTTGGGCAGGTTGATGGTCTTGGAGACAGAGTTCGTCACGTACTCTTGCCACGCGGCCTGCATTCTGACGTGGGCCTCGGGGCTTATGAGCATGGACGTGCGGAACAGTGCGGGGTCGATGCCGTGCTCGGCGAGCACGAGGTCGGCGTCGGCGGGCGAGTCGGCGATGCGGCCCAGCACTTCCCTCACCTGCTCCTCGGAGCCGAGGCGGTCTCGCAGCGTCTCCCACACGGACTTGGGGGCATCGAGAAGGCGGTCACTGCTGCCCTCGTGGTCCTTCCACAGCACGTTCGACCACCAGGCGTTTGCGAAGTGGGGCTCGATGCCGCTCGAACAGTCGGCCAGCCGGCTTATGGTGCCGGTGGGGGCGATGGTCACCACGCTGGAGTTGCGCACCGGCGGCAGACCGCGCGCCCTCAGCGCCGAGTCGGCGAACGCGGGGAAGGGGCCGCGCTCGGCGGCGAGGCGGGCGGACTCGTCCCAGGCGGTGTCGCGGATGAATTTGGCGACCTCGTGCGTGAGCTCGAGCGCGTCGGGCGAGTCGTAGGGAATCTCCATGCGGATGAGGGCGTCGGCCCAGCCCATCACGCCGAGGCCAATGCGCCGCGTGGCGAGGTTCACCTCGCGCAGCTTGTCCAGCGGGAACTGGTTGACCTCTATCACGTCGTCGAGGAAGCGCACGGCGGTGCGCACGGTGTCCTCCAGCGCGGCCCAGTCGAACGCGCCGCCGGCAATGTGCTTGTCGAGGTTGATGGAGCCCAGGCAGCAGTTGCCGTAGTTTTCCAGAAATTCCTCACCACAATTTGAGACGACCAGGCCGTTGGCCACGAAAGAGTGAGTCATAGGCTCGGTGAGGTCGTACACCGGTTCCTCGCCCAGCGGCTCGAGGCGGTCGAACGTGGCAAAGAAGCGCTCTTTGTAGAACCCCCTCTTGTAGGCCGCCGTCGCTTGGCTCAGGCGGGCGTTCTTGCGCTCGTTGAGAAAGCCTATCTCTTCGGCGAACCGCCGGACGTTGTCCTTGCTTATGATGACCTCGTAGTTCGGCAACGTCTTGTATTGCTTTGTCCCGCCCTTTCCGTCCGGCATGGCGGCCATGCGCTCGGACCGGCGCAGGTGTATTCGAGAGGCGATGCCGAAGTTGAGCAGCACTCTCTGGACGCCTTCGAGGAGTTGCGGGTACGACGAGTTCAGGCGCACGGTTACGCCCTTCTCCGGACCCATGCCCGACACCGTCCCGTCAGCCCCGAAGAGCGCTTGCAGGTAGCCGCGCTGCAAATCCTCGGTGCCCTGGCAGACGACACCGGGGACGTGATGCCAGTCCTGTTCGGTGAGGCCATAGCCGCGCGCGACGTCCCTGAGGCGGGTAGATTGGACTATGCCCCGCCCTTCTTTGGTTACGTGCATACCCGTGGGATACGCCCTGGAGGGATTTTGCCCGACGCCCGCCACCACCGACTGCGCCGCCTCGGCCAGCACCGGACCGACCTTGTGGTCTTCCCCGTAGAAGCTCAGAACAGCGCGCCTTACGTCGATATGCCCATCGCCGGTAAGCCAACCGAGCGTCAGGCCAAGATTTCTGTCGCCGAGATTGCCGAAATAGCCCTTGTGGTCGAGAAGGCGTATGCGGTCGCCACGCCTCAGATCGCCGGCGGCGACCTTGCCGCGCGACGTGAACACCTCGTGGTCGGCGGTCAGCTTCAGCGTGTAGCCTTCTCGCGTGACGAGGCGGCACACCGGCTTGACGCCGCTCTGCCAAACCTTGATCGCGAACGAGGCTTCCGACCCCGACCTGCTGTCCAGGGACAACGCGGGGGTAGTCCCAACCAGATCGCTTATCGGAGAGAGGCCGTCGCCCGTGTAGACAAGGGTGTCGCCGGTAACGCAGGGATTACTTGTTTGTATGTCGCCCATTTGGGGATTGGGCTGGGTTTCCCAGACGCGGTCCATGAAGACGACGCCGGGGTCGCCGGACTTCCAGGCCGACTCGCATATCTCGCGCCAAAGCTGCCTCGCGCTCACCTCGGCGACGACGGAGTTTACGGGGCCGGCGCCGCTGTCGCGCGGATTGACCAGCCGCCACGGCTCGTCGTTGTCCACCGCCCGCATGAACTCGTCGGTTATCTGTACGGATATGTTGAAGTTCTGCAGGGTGTCGTCGTTGTCTTTGCAGTGGATGAACTCGCGCACGTCGGGGTGGCTGACGATGAGCTGGCCCATGTGCGCACCCAGGCGGAAGGACCCCTGGGTGAGGGTGGCGCCCACCGACGAGTAGAGCTTCATCACGGCGATGGGGCCGCAGGCCTCGCCGTGGGTGGTGGCGATGCGGTCGCGCCTGGGCCTGAGCTTGGAGAAGCCGAAGCCTATGCCGCCGCCCCACTTTTCGATCATCGCAGCGTCCTTGGCCACCTCCATGATGGAGTCCATGTCGTCGTCGGGGGACACGACGAAGCAGGCGGACAGGCAGCCGCGGCCACCCGTGCCGGCGTTGACCAGCGTGGGGGAGTTGGGCAGGAACTTGAGCGACGTCATCAGGTTGTAGTAGCGGGCTTCCCATAGGGAGCGTACAGCCTCGGCCTCGCCTTGGGCGACGGCGCCCGCGACCCTGTGGAACAACTCCTCGGGGCCTTCCGCGGGGTTGCCTTCGTCGTCCCTCACCAGGTAGCGCTTTTCCAGTATCACGCGGGCGTTGTCCGACAGGTCCAGCGCGGCGTTCAGCGGCGGAATCTTCCCGGCCGCCGCGCCGTTGCGCCATGGAGGGGCCGTCTTCACCCCCGCTTCCGAATGCGCGGCGCCGGCGCCGTTCTCGAGCTGGGACATTATTTCGGCCGCCCGGCCGTAGGACAGCCCGTGCCGCTCGATGAGCTCCCTCAGTTCGTCTGCCAGGTCTCCCCTCGTCCGCGTGGGCCGCGGATCCTGGGCGTTTCGCTTTTCTGTCAAGTTCGCACCCCTGATGACAACACTTGTGGATGAAGACGGTTTTTGGCGTTGTGCGGACACCGATGCGGGGGCGCCCCGCAAGTACAAATGTACTACAGCGAGGACGGCGCCCGCAAGGTTTCGGGCCTTACGTCGCGCCGGTCTTTTGCCGGCGCCTGCCACGCGGGCGAGGTAGCTTGCGGTTGTCCAGAAACGACATCTGGCCGCTGTCGTCCACCGTGGCGTCCTGGCCCTCGAGAAGGGCGTTGGCCGCGGCGATGAAGCTCTGGACGTCTCGGAAGTCGCGGTAGACGCTGGCGAATCGGATGTAGGCCACGCGGTCCAGGTCCTTCAGCTTGTTCATAACCAGTTCGCCAATGACATTGGACCGGATCTCGAGTCTGCCGGCGTTGCCGAGCTCGGCCTCGATCTCATCGGCCAGCCTCTCTATGCTGTCCATGGCAAGCGGCCGCTTCGCGCACGCCTTGTGCAGGCTAGCGAGCAGCTTCTCGCGGCTGTACTCTTCGCGGCGGCCGTCGAGCTTGGCGACGCGGAGGGCCCGGGTGTGCACCCGCTCATAGGTGGTGAACCTTTCGGAGCACGCCGAGCACTGCCGCCTGCGCCGGACGCTGTCCCCAGAGTCGCGCGAGTCGACCACCCTGGAGTGATCGTTCTGGCACTGGGGGCATTTCATCGCGCGAGTCCTCGCCGTAGCAACCACGAGCTGGCCTAATTCTAAGACCGTTTCTAGACTTGTGAAAAATACCACAATGTCTAGTATCATTTGGCGGCTATCCTACCACATATTGTGCGGAGAAATGAAGCGTTTCTTAGATATGGAGCCTGTTTCAGATTACTTGGTGCCCCCCGACACCGTTATACCCGCGAATGCGGGATGTCTGTTCGTTTCTGCGACATTCTGTGCGCCTCGTAGCTGAGGGTGTCGCCGGTCCCGCGCGAATCTGTAACGCCGGAGCGGGTTTTTGGGACACAAGAGTGACGCCGCGTGGCAGAGGAGGACAGAGGACAAGGGGGACGGAGCAGGGTTACTCAGCCGTGTCTTCACTGCCCCCGTGCGCCCACGAGGGACGCCCCTACGGATGGCCCGGGGCCTTACCCCGTTTGGGGGTTGGGTTTCCGGGCCGCGGGGTCGGTCGCGCGGGCGGGTTTGAAACCCGCCCCTACCGTGGGTGAGGGTAGCACGTATGTGCGTATGTTTCAAGTGGGGTGGCGAAATTGCGGGATTGGGGCGGATTGGTGGGTAGAAATGGCGCAGGCGGGGTGAAGAGGTGGGACGTGTGTGGGGTTGGACGAGGCAGCGCTGGGACTGGGTGGCGCGGGAGAGTGACGTTTTTTCGGGTACGGGGGAGCGAATGGGTCGGGTCTGGGCGAGGTTGTACGGCCGGGGGTGTGCGTTGGGGCGTCCGGGGGAAATCGGGTAAGCAATATGGCGAACGCGAGGCGATGGCCGTAGGTTCAGAGTCGGGCGCGGGGGCAGGCTGTTGGCGAGGGAGACGGCTTTGGGCGCACCTAGTAATCTGAAACAGGCTCCGACCATGGCGCTCCCACCACGCACAGCGGCCTGTTGTGATATAGTTTTTGGCGAACATTTCCAAGCCAAGCGGGGTGTGTCAAGTGGAACCTTTCGTTAAGCACAAGGGCGTGGTCGCGCCGATGAACCGCGTCAACGTGGATACCGACCAGATCATTCCCAAGCAGTTTCTCAAGCGCATCGAGAGGACGGGATTCGGCCAGTTTCTCTTCAACGACTGGCGCTTCGACGATGACGGCTCGCCGAACGCGGACTTCGTTCTGAACAGGCCGGGCTACGCCGGGGCGTCGGTGCTGGTCGCGGGGCGCAACTTCGGCTCCGGGTCATCCCGCGAGCACGCCCCTTGGGCGCTGCAGGACTTCGGCTTCCGGTGCATCATCGCGCCGAGCTTCGCGGACATCTTCTACAGCAACTGCTTCCAGAACGGGCTTCTGCCGGTGACGCTTCCGGAGGAGACGGTGAACCGCATTCTCGAGAAGGCGGAGTCCCAGCCGGGGTACAACCTGACGGTGGACCTGGAGGGTCTGCGCGTCTGGGACGACGACGAGGAGATTTCGGTCGAGTTCGACGTGGAGGCCTTCCGGCGACACCTGCTGCTCAACGGCCTGGACGACATCGGGTTGACGCTGGAGCACGAAGACGCGATAGCGGCCTACGAGAGCAGGCGCGCGGCGCACGGGGGCGTGAGGAGAGCCGGGTGACGCAAACCGCTCAGCATACCCTTCCCGCCGTTGACCTGTGGCGGGTCATCGAAGAGTTTCGCGCGGGCTTGCGAGAGGCGTTCGCGTCCGACTTCAGGGGACTGGTGCTCTACGGCTCCTACGCTCGGGGGGAGGAGACCGAAGGCTCGGACATCGACCTGATCGTTCTCTTCAAGGACGCCGAGACCGCCGCGGCGTCTGGCTCGAAGGTCAGCGGCCTGGCGCATCGTATTCTGGTAGAGAGCGATGCCCTCGTGTCGCCCATGCCGATGAGTGAACGCAATTACCAGATGGGACGTTCGCCATTCTTTCTCAACGTTAAGCGGGAAGGGATTTTCGTCCTCTCAGAGGAGGCGGCGGAATTGAGCACTGAAATAGACAGGCTGATGAACGCCGCCGAGGACAGCATAACCGGGGCCAATGTACTGTATCAAGAGGGTCTATTCGGATTCTCCGCTTCCCGCGCCTACTACGCGATGTTCTACGCGGCGTCGGCGGCTCTGCTCACCAAGGGCCTGACGTTCTCCAGGCACAGCGGGGTAGTGTCCGCGTTCGGCCATCACTTCGCCAGGGCGGGCATACTGCCGCAGGAGCTGCACACCACGTTCAGAGAGGCCCTGACGCTCCGACACCTTGGGGACTACAGTATGGAGCCGTTCGCCGAAAGCACAGCGGCTGGCCAGTTGGAGAACGCTCGCAGGTTCGTCGACGCAGTTCGCGGCTATCTTGCCGAGGCCGTCTGATCCTGTCACGCTCACACCTCACCCAACGCCGCTGCCTGCCCTGCCGCTGAGTTGCCGCAGCCTGTAGAAGCCGCATAGAGGGGGAAATCACTTGGCGCGAATAGCCCTGCCCATGGCCTTCGCGGCCCTGCTCATCATAGCGAACGTCGTGGCCGTGAAGCCGCTCGCTCTGGGTAGCTGGGTGCTGTCGGCCGGAATCGTCGCTTATCCGTTCACGTTCCTGGTGACGGACACTCTCTCGGAGGTGTATGGCAGGCGAGCGGCGACCCGCGTGGTGTGGGTGGGGTTCGCGCTGAGCGTTCTGTTCGCGGCGCTGGTCTACGTGGCCAGCGTGCTGCCCGCGGCAGGCTTCTGGGAGGGCCAGGCCGCGTTCGTCGACACGCTCGGCGGAGTGCCCCGCATCGTGCTGGGGTCGATGATCGCCTTCCTCGTGAGCCAGAACACCGACGTCTTCCTGTTCCACGAGGTCGGGCGCAAGACCGGGCAACGCCACCTGTGGCTACGGAACAACGCCTCGACCATGGCGTCTCAGATTATCGACACGCTGTTGTTCGTATCCATAGCGTTCGCGGGCACGGTTTCGACGGGCACGCTGCTGAACATGATCTTGACGCAGTACGTGGTGAAGCTGGCCATAGCGGCGGCGGACACTCCGTTCGTGTACCTGCTGGTGGGGATAGTACGGCGCAGCGAGGGCATCCCCGAGGGCGCCGAGCCGGCCGACCAGGCAAGCCGGCCCCTGGCCTAAGCGCCGCTTAGCACAACGTGACGGCTCGCGAACCGCCCGCGGCGTGTGGCTGTCGGCCGGCCCCATTCTCATCGGGCGGCTTCTGGTAGGATACGCATCATGATCACCTCACTACGGCTCGTCAACTTCAAGAACTTCGCCGACGAGACGTTGCGCCTCGGCCCCTTCACCGTGATAGTGGGCACGAACGCCAGCGGCAAGAGCAACATCCGCGACGCCTTCCGGTTTCTGCACGGGATAGGCCGCGGCTACACCCTGGCGGAGATTTTGGGAGGGAAGTATGGGCAAGGCGGGCAGTTGGAGTGGGCGGGAATACGCGGCGCGCCTATGGAGATAGCACGCCTTCAAAGGATGTATGTGTACGACTGGTCCCCATTTTCGGTCCAGTTGGACCTAGACTCTGAAGGGGAAACACTGTCATATCTGATAAAGATCGGATTTCATCCGACCGCTGGGTTTAGCGTACTGGAGGAGAAGCTAAGTACCGACTCGGGCCTAGTTTATGCAACAAGGACCACCAGCGACTGGGCTAGATTCTCCCTGCTCGTAGGAGACTCAAACCAAGAGTTAGCGGGAATCAGCCCACTGCAACCAGCTTTGATTCAGTTCGTTAACAACATACGCCAAGGCGGTACTCAGCTTTCCGTCAGTGACATTCAATCGCATCAGTCGAAGGCGATTCGGCTGATCGTCGCTCTTTCCAGTATTCGTTTCTTGGAGTTGATTCCTGAGAGAATGCGGGAGCCTTCTTTGCCGGGAGCAACGGTGTTAACCGACTCCGGACAGAACCTGCCTACCGTCCTTCAAGGAATCTGCTCTGACAAAGCGCGAAAGGACATTCTGACGTCGTGGCTACGAGAGCTCACGCCGATGGATGTTACAGACTTTCAGTTTCCTGAGGACCCCAACGGAAGAGTGTTTCTCCAGTTATTGGAGCGAGACGATCGAAGGGTCTCAGCATACAGCGCATCCGACGGCACACTGCGCTTCCTCGCCATGCTGGCCGCGCTGTTAGGAGCTAACCCTGCGGGTGCCTACTTCTTTGAAGAGATAGACAACGGCATCCATCCATCCAGGCTGCATCTACTCATAGACTTGATAGAGAGTCAGACCAAGAGCAACGGCATCCAGGTGATCACCACCACACATTCGCCTGAGATGCTTCACCTCATCAACGACGAGACCTTTGCGAACTCATCAGTCGTATCACGGCTCGAGGGCGCGCAAGACGCTATCATCCGCCCTCTGGATAGCCTGCACAACGCGAGGAAACTGCGGAAGTCGCAGGATATGGGCAGGCTTCATGCAAGCGGCTGGATGGAGGACATCCTCAATTTGGAGGCGTGGAAGAACGAGGATGAAGAGGACGGGAATTGAACGTTCTCATCATCCCGGAAGACTTCCGAAACGACCAGCACATTCTCAAGCCCCTGTTCGAAAGACTCGTAAGCGATAGGCACTCCGTACACATAAGCATTTGCCGAGACCCGTTGCTCGGCGGGGTGGGAGAAGCGCTGAAGTCGAGCAACATGAAGTACATCCTGGAGAGGTACAGGGGCATGGTCGACGTCTTCATTCTCTGCGTAGACCGAGATGGCGAGCTCGGCAGGCGTCAGAGACTTGACCAGCTCGAAAGCCAGTTCGGAAACGGCGTGCAATTCCTTGCTGAGAACGCCTGGGAAGAGTTAGAGACCTGGGTTCTCGCGGGCCTTGACCTTCCCAACAGCTGGCGTTGGGCGGACGTTCGCTCGGAGGTCCACGTCAAAGAGACGTACTTCGAGCCTCTTGTGGCCGAACGGGGCCTGTCAGCCTCGCCCGGAAGAGGGCGGAAGGTGTTGGGCGAAGAGGCATCGCGCCACATAGACGCTATCCGCCAGAAGTGCCCCGAGGACTTCGGCGACCTCGCGCGGCGTTTGGAAGCGATTCCATAGGCGAGTTGAAGGGGAACTAGAGACGCCGCTCAGCGCGCCGCGGGCTGCGCTTAGTCGTTTCCTGCGCTGAACAGGGAGTCTATGTCGTCGCGCGTCACGTCATCGGGCTGGGGATTCTGCTGCCTGCGCGTCATGCGTCTTACGCCGGTGACCACCAGCCCCTGCAGTGCGTCCACTTCCCGGGTGATTGCGGTCCGGAAGTGCGAGCTATACTCGCCCATGTTGCGGAACTTCCGGTAGCGGTCCCGCAGCAGCCGCTTGGAGGGCGCCGAACGCAGTTCCGCCAGCTCCGCGAGCAGCTCGCGCCGCAGGTTGCGCGCCGCCTCGCCGGGGTTCAGGTGCGCACCGCCGGGCGGTTCTTGCACCACGCTGTCGATGATCCCCAGCGACAGGCAGTCTCCGGCGGTCAGCTTGAGCGACTCGGCAGCCTCTTCGGCCCTCGCCTCGTCCTGGTACATCAGCTCGGCCGCATCCTCGGGCGAGATGATGGAGTAGATCGCGTTCTCCATCATCAGCACGCGGTCGGCGACGCCGAGCGCGAGCGCGCCGGAGTTGCCGCCCTCGCCGATCACGACCGATATTGACGGCACCTCGAGCCGGGCCATCAGCGCCATGGTCTCGGCTATCGCGCTGCCGAGGCCTCCTTGCTCAGCCTGCAGGCTCAGGTAGGGGCCGGGCGTGTCTATCAGGGTTATGACGGGGATGTCGAACTTGGCCGCCATGCGCAGCGCGCGGTGGGCCTTGCGGAAGCCGGCCGGCGAGGTGCGCCCGTCGTTGTGGCCGCCGGCGCCGTTGGCGTCGGAGCGGCCGCGCTCCTGGCCGACGACGACCACCGTCTGGCCTCCCAGGCGCCCGATGCCGCACGCGATGGCCGGGTCGTCTGCCGTGTGCCGGTCGCCGTGCAGCTCCACGAACGGCGCGAATATGCTGTCTATGTAGCCTAGCGAGGTGGGCCGCTTCTCGTGCCGCGCAAGCTGCACCGAGTCCCAGGCCTGCGGCGGGTTCGTCTCGACTGAGCGCCGGTGGGCGCGCTTCCGCAAAGGGGTCAGCCGGTACTGCGGACCAAGCAGGTCCAGCGTCGTCGACAAAATGTCTCTCAGCTTGGCGCGCTCCACCACCGCGTCGAGCGCGCCGTGGCGCTCGAACGACTCCGCGGTGTGGGCGCGTTCAGGCAGAGGCTCGCTGGTGGTCTGCTGTATCTGGCGCAACGAGCTCACGCCCACGATGGCGCCTGGCTCGGCCAGCACGATGTCGGCCAGGCTCGCGAAGCTGGCGTAAGCCTGGCCGGTAGCGGGGTTGGCGAGCACGGAGATGAAGGGCAGGCCCCGGGCGTGCAGCCGGCCCGACGCGATCGACGTCTTCGCCATCTGCATCAGCGACAGCACGCCTTCCTGTATGCGCGCGCCGCCGCTGGTGACAATGGCTATCACGGGCAACAGGTTGCGCGACGCCCGCTCCAGCGCGAGCGCAACTTTCTCACCAACCACGCAGCCCATGGTGCCGCCCATAAACCCGAAGTCCAGCACTATGAGCATGGCCGGGCTGCCGCCAATGGCGCAGGTGCCGGTCACGGCCGCCTCGGTGAGGCCGGTGCGCCGCTGGTCGCGGAATATGCGCTGTTTGTAGGAGACCTTGGAAGAGAAGGACAGGGGGTCGAGCGAGGTTATCGAGCGGTTGATCTCACGAAAGCTGCCGGGGTCCGCGAGCGAGTCGACCCGCTCGCGTGCGTTCATGCTGTAGTGGAAGCCGCAGCGGCCGCACACGCGGAACCGGGCGTACTGCGCCGACCCGGCGAGCGCGCTGCCACAGACAAGGCAGCTCTCCCTGGGGGGCGACAGGCTTTCCTCTTCTTCGGTCCGCCCCTTTCCCACGACGGAGCCGATGAGTCCGCTCAGGCTTCTGGGCACCTTGGCACTCTCCCCACAGAGTGTTGCCGCACCGGTCCGAGGGCCTTCGGGCGCCTGCCACCAAGTACTCCCCGGCGCGGCATTGCTTCTTGCCCGCCGCCCGGCCAGGCGGCCGGAGCGCATCCGGGGGCGGCTTGACAGCCGGCAGCAGCAACCCTAGACACTACCTATTATAACATCACGCGACCTCGACCCGTCACTGGGACCGACGATGCCTCGGTCCTCCAATTCGTCCATCAGGCGTGCGGCGCGGGGGTAGCCTATGCGCAGGCGCCGCTGCATCAGCGAGGTCGAGAGCTTGTTGTGGCTCATCGCCAGGCCGATGGCCTTGTCCAGCAGCTCGTCGGCGCCGTCGGAGCCCGCTCCGGACTGCTCGCTATCCCCTTCTCCGGGAGCGGCCTGCAGCGGTATCTCGTCCAGCGGGCCCCAGGACGTCGTCTTCCAGAATTCGACCAGGTGCTCGACCTCGCCGTCGGAAATGAACACGCCCTGCACGCGCTCCGGGCGTGAGGCGTCCAGCGGCAGGTAGAGCATATCGCCTCGGCCCAGCAGCTTGTCCGCGCCGGTGGTGTCGAGGATGGTACGCGAGTCCACCTGCGAGGTGACGCCGAAACTGATTCTGCTCGGGAAGTTCGCCTTGATAAGCCCTGTCACCACGTCCACCGACGGCCTTTGGGTGGCGACGACCAGGTGAATTCCTGTGGCCCTGCCCAGCTGCGCCAGCCGGCAGAGGGTCTGCTCGACGTCGAATGCCGCCGACATCATCAGGTCAGCGAGCTCGTCTATCACCACTACCAGCATCGGCATCTTGTCGGATACGCGCTTGTTGTACGACTCGATGTTGCGAACGGCGACCTCCTCCATTTTGCGGTAGCGGTTGAGCATCTCGTTGACCATCCCCTTCAGCAGGCCGACCACCTCGTCGGTCTCCACCACGACGGGTGTGAGAAGGTGGGGAATGCCGTTGTAAGGGGTCAGCTCTACGCGCTTGGGGTCTATGAGCAGCAGCCTGAGCTCGGCGGGAGACCTCTCCATGATGAGCGACGATATTATGCCGTTGAGGCACGCGCTCTTACCGCTGCCAGTCGCTCCGGCGACGAGCAGATGGGGCATCTTGGCGAGGTCGATGACCGTGGTCTCGCCGCCGGAGCCCTTGCCGAGCGCGACGGGCAGGTCGCCCTTCTTGCGCACGCGCCGGAACTCGCCGCTCTCCATCACCGAACGCAGCGACACCACGCCCGGGTTGGGGTTGGGGATCTCGATGCCGATCATCGACTCGCCCATTACCGGCGTCTCGATGCGTATGCTGGGTGTCTTGAGCGCGAGCGCCAGGTCCTTTTCGCGCGACAGTATGCTGTCCACTTTCACACGGGTCTTGGTCTCCTGGCGCTTCATCACCGCCCTGCCCGACTCGTTCACTTTGGGACGGCCCGCCTCGTCGGTCTCGCGCACCTGCTTGTAGCGCCGGACCCAGCCGGGAACCAGGCCGTACATCGTCACGCGCGGCCCCGGCATGGCCTGTCCCATCTCGACCTCGATGCCGTACTCCGCCAGTGTGCGCCGGATCACGTCGCCGGTGGACTGCATCTCCTCTTCGGTCACACCTGTCTCCGGCGCGTCGCGCAGGAAGTCGCGCTTGGGAAGCTTCCAGCGACTCGCGCCGCGTCGAGGCTGGGAGTCGCCTGGCCGGTCGCCGCTGCCGTTGCCGTTGCGGCCGGCCGGCGCGGAGGAGGGGTCCCACAGGCTGTTGAACTTGGTCATGCCGGGGGAAAGGGTGCGCCGCGGCGGTTCGGCGTAAGGCTCGGCGACGACGGGGGGCGCGGCTGCGGCCTCCCGGTTGCCGTTGGGCACGGGCGCAGGCTCGTACATGCCGTAGCCGTGGGCGGTCCAGTAGTCGGCGCTCAGATACTCGCCCCTATAGCCGCGGGGGGCCGGTTCGTACTCACGCGCGTAGTCGTTTGCGTCCCGTGCAACGCCAGTGTCGGCCAGGACGGTCACGTCGTCGCCGCCGGCGTCCGGCTCGGCGCTCTCGTCAAAGGAGTCGGACGGCGCCTGCTCCTCCGAGCGAATGACCGAAGTGAGGCCTTCGTACTGGTACGACCCCATGGCGGCGCCGCCGCCGCCGTCCGCCGGAGATCCCAAGCCAAGCTCGTATGGAGGACCTGGATCGGCCCCGTAGCCGGGAGGGGACGAGTAGGCGAACTGGGCGTTCTGATCGTAACCTTGCGGCATATCCTGGGATTGCTCTTTCTTCTGGCGGCGTTCCCGCAGCTTGGCGGCTATGGCGCTGTTTGCGAAGGCCAGCGCCACCCAGCAGAACAGGGCCGCCCTGCCCAGCCCTACGACAACGGCAACGGCGACGAACGGCGCAGCGACGGCAACGCCGACGGCTATGACGGCGAACAGGCGCAGCGAGCCGAGCCACGCGGTGGGGCCGACGACCGCCTGCCCGGCGCGTCCGCCGAGCGACACCTCGCCGCCGAGCGTGAACGCCGAGAGCGCCCCGTTCGCGGGCGTAAAGAACGCCAGCGCGCCGAGTGCGGCGGCAAGGAGCACCACAGAGCCGAGCCACAGCCTGTAACGCCGGAACCAGCCGCGCCGCCAGCCGAGCGCGAAGGCGAAGACGGCAAGCCAGGCCACTATGGGCACGACGCCGAGGCCAAGCGTCGATACGATAGCGTCTCTGGTTGAGGTAATCGCGTCCAGGATGGGAGCGCGGAACCAGTAGACGGCTCCCGCGATTACGGTGAGCGCCACCACTCCGGCGACCAGGGCCGGAACGATGGGAAAGGAAGATTTCTCCCCGCTGCCGGCGGGGGTGTGTTCTGCTGTGTCTCGCATGGCGACTATTCCTGCGTAAGATTCCGGACGGCGACCATCGATGGGCCGCGTCCCGAGGTTTCGCGGAGGAGGTCGAGGGGGATACCGCCTCGGCAAGGCGCCCGGAGCGGCCGCTTCGCGCGCCTTGCCGAGGCGGGACGCTTCGCCCGCACGACGATCCAGGGGCGTCAGGCGACCCCCTAGAGGCGCTCGATGGCTACGAGCACAGTTGGACGCCTGCGCGTTTGCTCGTACAGAAAGTCGGAGATTGCGCCCGCGACCCTAGCCTCCACCCTATCCCAATCTATGGCGTAGCGCGTTTCCGTTTCTAGGCTTTGCAGGGCGCTTTTGGCGGTTTTTCCGAACAAGTGCTGGGACTCGTCCAAATCGGCGAATCCCGAGGACACTATCGCCGGCTCGGCGAGCGCCTCTCCGCTGAGGTCGTCGACGCACAGAAGAACCGCCACGACCCCATTGCGGGCGAGCCGGCGCCTGTCGACCAGCGCCTCGCTGTGCATGCTCCACAGCGTGCGCCCGTCGACGTACACACGCCCCACGGGCACGCTGCCCACCACGTCCGCGCCTTGGGAGTCGATCTGCAGGACGTCGCCGTCGGTGAGCACGAACGTGTTGGACGCCGGCACGCCCATGGAGCGAGCGATGGCGGCGTGGGCCACGAGGTGCCTGTACTCTCCGTGAACGGGCACGAAGTAGCGCGGCCTGACGAGTCCGAGCATCATCTTCAGCTCTTCCTGACTCGCGTGGCCGTGCACGTGCACCATCTCGATCCGGCTGTAGTACACATGAGCGCCGCGCATGAACAGGCTGTCTATGGTCTTGGCAATAAGGGTCTCGTTGCCCGGAATGGGCGAAGCGGAGATGATCACGGTGTCGCCCGGCACTACCTCCACGTCGCGGTGGTCGCCGTTGGCGATCCGCACAAGCGCCGAGGTCGGCTCGCCCTGGCTGCCCGTGGCCACGATCACCACGCGCTTTTGCGGCAGCCGGGCAGCGTCCCGCGTCGACACGAGCACACCGTCGGGCACGTCCAGGTAGCCCATCTTGCTCGCCATCTTGACGTTGTTGGCCATACTGCGGCCCACCACGGCGACCTTGCGGTCGTACTTCACGGCGGAGTCGACCACCTGCTGCACACGCGAGATGAGCGACGCGAAGGTGGCGACCATCACGCGCCCCGGCGCCTCGCCAATCAGCCGGTCCAGCGCCCGGGCCACCACCTGCTCGGACTCGGTGAAGCCCTTCACCTCGGCATAGGTGGAGTCGGACAGCAGCAGTAGCGCGCCGTCGCCGGCGAGCCGGGCCAGAGCGATGAAGTCCATCGGTTGGGAGTCTATCGGCGTGTGATCGATCTTGAAATCGCCGGTGTGGATGACCATGCCCAGCGGAGTCTCTATGGCAATACCCATTGCGTCGGGGATGGAGTGGCAGACGCGGAAGAACTCGACCTGGAAGGCGCCCACCCTGAACCGGACGTGTGGTTCGACGACGTTGAGCCGAGCGTCCCGTATCATGCCCCGCTCGCGCAGCTTGACCGAAATCAGCCCGTGGGCGAGCCGCGAGGCGTAGACTGGCGCGTCGATCTCGGCGAGGACGAACGGCAGCGCGCCAATGTGGTCTTCGTGGCCGTGGGTTATGAGAATGGCCCTTACGCGGTCCCGGTTCTCACGAAGGTAGGAGATGTCGGGTATGGCGAAGTCGATGCCCGGGGTGTCCTCGCCGGGGAAGAGCACGCCCGCGTCGACGACCACGATGTCGTCTTCGTACTCCAGGGCCAGCATGTTCTGGCCTATTTCGCCGAGGCCGCCCAGGGGTATGACAGTGAGGGGAGATTCGGGCATTCGGCGCTATTCGAACAGGCTCAGCTGCTGCTTCGGTTCGTCCTCGGTCTGGTCGTCGGGCAGAGACCCGGCGTCCCGGATGAGGCCGGGCAAGGCGCGGAAGTCTTCCTCCAGCGCGCTGCGCAGCCTGCCGTTGCGGAGCGCGGCCGCGGGGTGGTACATGGGATAGACTATCAGGTTGTTCCAGCGACGGGGCTTGCCACGCGCCTTGCCGATGGCCTCGTTAGGGAAGAACTTGGCGAAGGAGTACCTGCCCAGCGCGACGACCACCTTGGGCGAGATGGTTTCGAGCTGCTCGTCGAGATAGGGTTGGCAGGCGGCTATCTCGCTGGGAAGCGGGTCGCGGTTGTTGGGCGGGCGGCACTTGAGCATGTTGGTGATGTAGACGTCCTCGCGCCTCAACCCGATCGAGCGCAGCAACTCGTTCAGCAGGTTGCCCGCCCGGCCCACGAAAGGCCGGCCTTCCTGGTCTTCGTAGTAGCCCGGAGCCTCGCCCACGAACATGACGTCGGCATCGAGCGAGCCCTCGCCCGGCACAGCGCGGTTGCGCTTTTCGGCGAGGGTGCACTTTGTGCAGGAGTTGACCCTGCGGACCAGATCGTCGTAGGTAGTGGTGTTCATAGGGCTGTTCCCCGTCCGCTGCTCTTGGCCTGGCAGACCCGGAGCCGAGTTCCCGAAGCGCCCGCTTGCGTGGCGTGCGGACTGGGCAAACCTTACACGAGAGGGCCGCGGAGCGTCAAACGCGGTGGCGGCGAGCCTGTTTCAAATCGTGTGTCGTTAAATGATACACTTGTCTTTAGTTGGAGGTTAGGCGATGGAAACCGTCTTGGTGAGAAACGCCAATCGGATGATGACGGTTGCCAGTCTGCTGGAAGACGGCATCGAACTGGGCTTCGCGGATGACTTCATGGGCCTGATACCTTATGCCGACGTTCCCGAAATCAAGGGGCGCGCGGGAGTGTCCGGCCTGGAGTTGCCCAATCCCTACATGATGGTCTTAACGACGGTCCATGGCGAGCGAGTCGAGATCCCTTGGGACTTCGCCCGCCACTACTGTGACACAGCCTACCGTCCGACTATCGAGGCGATAGCCATGCGTGGCAGGCAGACGATCGGCCAGCGCATCCGCCGATTCAGGCAATCGGCAGGGCTGACACAAGAGGCCCTCGCCAGAGCGGCGGACATTGGGCGGGTGACCCTTGTGAGGCTGGAGAAGGGAGAGCAGACTCCCAGGTACAGGACTCTTGACGCCATCGCCAAAGCGCTGGGGATGCGCGTCTCGGAGCTTCTGACAGACCCGGAGAGGCTTCTCCCTTAGCTTGGCCACGTGCCACCCAGGTGAATCCGGACGGCCGGCCCATCCCCTATTGAGCTATGGCTGCACTTCTCAGCCGCTCCGGCCAAGCAGCAAGTTGACCGGCGCCAACCTGCCGTTGACCGGGTCCACTATCAGGCGCAGGGCCTCCAGCGCGGTGGCCCCTATAAGGGGCTCAGAATCGCTAGCGTCGAAGGCTACCGGCACTGTCACATTCTCTCCATCGTATCGCAGCCAGGTGTAGCAGAAGCCACGCTCTATAGTCCGGCCGTCGCCAAGCTCAAACGCACCGGTGGCCGTCGGCGACACTCCCAGGGATGCCAGCATCCTGGCCGGCAAGGTGGTGTAGAGAGCCCCTGTGTCGACCAAGCCCCTGAAGGGCACGAAGCGCTCGCCAGACGGATCGCCAACCTCCATTACTGCATAGACCAAGCCCATTTATCGCATACTCCTTTGAAGCTGCGGCTAGCCTATGGACAACGCCCGCGCGTTGGGCCAGCGTTCAGCCTGACCCCTATGCCCGCAATATCATGGGTGTCAGCCGCTCATTCGCCAGGTCCGCCTGGAGGCCCAAGTACTCCAGCGTTGTTTGGCCTATCAACATATCTGCGTCGTCATCGACGAATACCACCGGCACGATCGCTTCCCCGCCGTCGTAGCGCAACCGCGTGAAGCCGTAAGGGAGCTTGAATATCTGCCCATCGGACCGCTCGAACGTAGCGGTGCTCGTCGGCGCCACCCCAAGCGACGCCAGCAGGCTCGCCGGCAGCGCGGTGAAGGTGCTCTTGCGGCCCACGATTCCGCTGAAAGGCACGTACCGCTCGCCGGACATGTCGCCAATCTCCATGTCGACCATGAACGTTCCCATGAGTTTCATTCCTCCTGTGGAACTGCGCCCACACTATGGTACGGGAGCGGCCCCGTCAACAACAATCGCCCCCCTCACCGCTTGCCCTGCGCCATGCGCAGCGACGCGGGCATACGTCGCAGGGCGAACATCGCCGACACGCCGGCCACCGCGAGCGCTCCGTTCAGGCTGAACGCCAGGCCCCAGCCGGCGGCGCCCTGCACCGCGTCGAGCACGGAGCCGGCGGCGATGGGCGCGGCCGCGCCGACGGTGAACGCTATGAACGCCTGCACGGCCTGCGTGGACCCTACCCTGCCGCGCGGAGAAAGCTCCGTCACCGCCGTTGAGTAGATCGCCGAGTCGGCCGCCGTGGACAGCCCGTAGACGAAGCCGATCGCGAGCATCAGCGCGGGCGGCGCGCCGATTAGCCAGCCGATGATGAACGAGCACGCGCCGCTCACGGCGAATATGAGCATCGCACCGGCCGTTCGGCCCGTGTAGTCGGACACGAACCCGCCTACGAGCACGCCACCGACGCCCGTCATGAACATCAGGCCCGCCCACGTCGACGCCCGAGCCGCCGCTTCCTGCGTCTCCGCTCCGCTCTGGAGGAACATCGCCCCGAGCAGCAGCGGCAGCCACAGCCGCGCCAGGTACAGCTCCGCGGTGTGCAGCGTGTATCCCGCTATCGCGAGAACCGCCGGGCGGTTGCGCAGCACGCTCAGGTCCAGGCGCCAGCCGGCGGGCGCGGCCGGCCGGTCCGGCGCGGCGTCGGGCCGCTCCGCGCCGCGGCCCAGCATCAGCAGCAGCGCGGGCACGAGACCGGCCAGCGCGACAAGCGCAGTCACCAGGTACGCAGCTTGCCAAGACTCTACGGCGTTCAGCAGTTGCCCCATGAACACGTAGGATACGGTCGTGCCGGCGTAGCCCATTGCCACGAACAGCCCCACGGCGGCGCCGCGCCTGCCGTGCGCGAAACGCAGCGAGACGAGCTGAATACCCGGCACGTAGGCCCCGACGTGGCCCATACCCGACATGAACCGGAGGGCCGAGCCGGTCCAGACGTCTGTCGCGAGCAGCGGAAACAGCAGGTTGCTCACGGCCATCACCGCCACGCTCGCGAACAGCACGCGGCGGGGCGAGAGCCTGTCGGCCAGGGGGATGAGCACGACGGATGATACGGCGTACCCGATGAGGTAGGCGGAGAACACCAGCGCGGCTTCGACGTTCGAGAGGTCCCACTCGTCGCGAATGAGGGGCGCGGAGGAAACGTAGCTGGAGAAAGGGAGCAGTGACAGGAAGAGGGCGGAGCTTATGCCGCCGAGCCACAGGGCGCTCTTCCAGCCCGCGCCGGACGCGCCCGCGTCGTCTCCGGGTCCGCCGGCGCCGGGCGGCCGCTCGCTGTGTGATTCGTGCGTCGGCTGTGCCATGTGGCTCTACATACAGTAACGATAATTGTAGAGGCACCCTGAACCTACGTTATGGGAGCTCCCCTGCCGGCGTGCCATTCCGAGCATTCCTATAATGTCATTCCGAGCAATCCTATCAGGTCATTCCGAGCGGAGCCGAGGAATCCAAAACCCTGGTCTTCGAGGCACGGAGCAAATCGACGCGAACCCTGCACGCAAGTCGATGTCTCCCAAAGCGTGAGCAGCCTTGGGGCAACCGCTTTAGATTCTTCGGCTACGCTCAGAATGACACTGGGGCCACGCTCAGAATGACACTGGTCGGGGAGCCGGTCGATGGCGGCGCTAACCCAGGGCTTGGGCCAGGTCCTCTATCAGGTCGTCGGCGTGTTCCAGGCCTATGGACGCGCGCAGCAGGTTCTGCGGCGTGCGGGTATGCGGCCCCTCGATGGATGCGCGGTGTTCTATCAGGCTTTCGGTGCCTCCCAGGCTCGTAGCGCGTGTGAACAGCCGCACGCCGGCGGCCACGCGCATGGCCTCTTCGCGGCCTCCCGCGACCTGGAAAGACACCATGCCGCCGAAGCCGTCCATCTGCCGAGCGGCGGTCTCGCGGCCGGGGTGTCCTGGAAGACCCGGATAGTGGACCGCCTCCACGCGCGGGTGGGCGTTCAGGAACTCGGCCACGCGCGCGGCGTTCTCCGAGTGCGCCCTCATGCGCAGGTGCAGCGTGCGCATTCCTCGCAGCGCCAGCCAGCAGTCGAAGGCCGACGGCACGGCGCCGTAGGTGCTCTGCGCACGCCGGATCCCTTCGAGCAGCTCGCTGTCGTCCCGGCACACCACCGCGCCGCCGGTCAGGTCGCCGTGGCCGCCAACGTACTTGGTGGTGGAGTGCACCACCGCGTCGGCGCCCGTCTCGATGGGCCGCTGAAGCATGGGCGTGGCCCAGGTGTTGTCGCAGACGCACAGGGCGCCCGCCTCGTGCGCGATGGCGGCCGTGCGCTCCACGTCGGTTATCTTAAGCAGCGGGTTGGACGGGGTCTCGACCCATACGAGCCCGGTGTTGGGTCGGAGCGCCGCCGTCAATTGCGCCTCGTCGGTCAGGTCCACGAACGACGCTTCCAGTCCCCAGCGCGCGAAGACGTCGCGGAGCAGTGCGGCTGTGCCGTGGTAGCAGTCGGAGGGCGCGATCACGTGGTCGCCCGCGGCCAGGGTGTGGAACACGGCCCCCGCGGCGGCCATGCCGGACGCGAAGCAGGCCGCGCCTGGCCGCCCTCGAGGGCGGCCAGGCGGTCTTCGAGCAGCGCGCGGTTGGGATTGCCGGCGCGGGCGTAGGTGTATCCGAGCGGATAGCCGCCGTCGGGGGCGCGCTCGAACGTCGTGGACAGGTGGACGGGGGCGGTTACCGCGCCTGTCGCCGGGTCCACCTGGTGAGCGGCCCGCGCCGCGAGCGTCTCTCGTCTCACGACCCTTCGACAGGCTCAGGGCATGCCACGCCCGCGCGTCCTTTCCGCCTACAGCCCAATCGCCTCGGCCACGCCCTCCAGGTGCTCCCTGGAGTCGCCGAATGCCAGCTCGGCGGCTTTCGCGCGGCGCGAGTAGAGCTGCATGCTGTGCTCTTTGGTGAAGCCGATCGCGCCGTGGCACTGGTGCCCGGTGGCGCACACGCGGCGGACGGCGTCGCTTACCCACGCCTTGGCCATGGCGACCTCGCTGTCGGCGGGCAGCCCATCCGACAGCCGCCACGCGGCCTGGCTGGTGATGTAGCGCGACCCCTCGACGTCGGTGGCCATGTTGGCGCAGTGGTGCTGTATCGCCTGGAAGCTGCCGATGGGCCGCCCGAACTGGATGCGCTGCTTTACGAAGTCCACCGTCATGTCGAGCACCTTTTGCCCGTTGCCCACCATCTCGGCGCACTTGCCCACCGCGCCCCACTGAATCACCCTGGCTATTGTGGGCCAGCCGCCGTTCAGCTCGCCCAACAGCGCGGACCGGGGTACGTGCGCGCCCTCGAACGTCACCTCGGACTGCCGGTCGGACGCAATGGTCTTGAGCAGGGTCTGGGACACGCCGGGGGTGTTGGCGGGCAGTATGAAGAGCGAAACGTCCTCGTTGGCGTCGCCCGTCCGGGCCGCCACCACCAGGTAATCGGATACGTGGGCGTTGGGGACGAACAGCTTGGCGCCGTTGATCACGAAGCCGTCGCCGTCGGGCTCGGCGGTGGTGCGGACGCCGGCGGCGTCCCAGCGGACGCTCGGCTCGGTGAGCGCGAGCGTGGCGATGGCCTGGCCCTCTACGATGCCCGGCAGATACCGGCGCTTCTGGTCGTCGCTGCCGGCGTCGAGTATGGTCATGCCACCCAGGACGACGGTGGAAAAGAAGGGGCCGGGCAGCATGGCGCGCCCCGTTTCCTCGAGGAGGACGCACAGGTCGAGGAACTCCAGTCCCGCGCCGCCGTACTCTTCGGGAAAGATGAGGCCGAGCCAGCCGTTTTCCGCGATCTTCCGCCAACTCTCGGGGGTGTAGCCGCGCTCGTCCTCCTCCATCGCGCGGACGAAGGCCTCGGGGCACTCGGCTTCAAGAAACTCGCGGGCGCTGTTGCGCAGCATCTGCTGGGCTTCGGTCAGTCCTAGGTCCACTGATGCACTCCTATTCGGGCGCGGTAGGCGCCTAGCCCTGCCCGCGGTCGGCTCGCTTACGGCTAGTCGCTGCCCACGGCGAGGCACGTTACCGTGCGAACGATCCCGTTGATGGTGTGTACCTGGCTGGTGACCAGGTCGCCTACGGCGTTGAGGTCCGGCGCCTCGACCACGGCAATGATGTCGAACGGGCCGGTTACGGCGTCTACGTTGCGAACGCCGTCGAGCTCGCGCAGGGACTCGCCCACGCTTCTGGACTTGCCCACGGCTGTCTCAATGAGTATGTACGCCTTGGTTAGCATAATAGTAGTCCTCGCCTCCGTTCCCGCCGCCGGGAACCGTAGATTGCGGCAAAAAAACAGGGGATTGCGCCTGTGCTCGACAGTGAGAGCATTCTAAGTGTGGCCTATAGGGGTGTCAAATTTCGGGCCGCTCAGAACGCCGCGTCAACCCCGCCGGAGCTTAGCCGGATGGGCCGCGACCATGTATGCTTGGCGGAGGTCACCCAGGCAGGCGAAACGGCAGATGGCGCAACACAGAATGCACGCGGGCGAGATTCTCGCGGACGAGGCCCTGGCGGCCAGGCTGGTCGCGGCGCAGTTCCCGCAGTGGCGGGGCCTGCCCGTTGAGCGCGTGCGGCACTCCGGCACGGACAACGCCATTTTCCGGCTCGGCGACGAACTGGTCGCGCGTCTGCCCCGCATCCACTGGGCCGTGGGGCAGTCGGAGAAGGAGTTCGAGTGGCTCCCACGCCTCGCGCCGTATCTGCCGCTGGCCGTGCCTACGCCGCTGCGCAGGGGTGTTCCCGCCTTCGGCTACCCGTGGCCGTGGGCGGTGCATGAGTGGCTGGAGGGCCACAGCGCGCTCGACGTCGCCGTCGACGACGCCACCGCGGCCGCGCTCGACCTGGCGGCGTTCATCCGCGCGCTGTGGGCCGTACCCGCGCACGACCGGCCGCCGGCCGTGCCGGGCGGACGCGGCGGGCCGCTGTCGGACCGGGACGCCGAGACTCGCACCGCTATCGCAGCGCTTGAAGGCCTGATAGATGCCGAGGCCGTTACCGCCGTGTGGCAGGCTTCGCTCGACGCGCCCGCCTACGATGGCGAGCCGGTGTGCATCCACGCGGACCTCACGCCCGGGAACCTGATAGTCAGAGACGGACGTCTCAGCGCGGTGATCGACTTCGGCATGCTCACGGTGGGTGACCCGGCGTGCGACCTGACGGTGGCGTGGAACTACCTTACGCCGCCCGCCCGCCGCGTGCTGCGCGACGCGCTGTCGGTCGACGATGCGGCCTGGCTGCGAGCGCGAGGCTGGGCGCTCTCCGGGTCGCTGATCGCGCTGCCGTACTACATGCGCACCAACCCCGGCATTGTGGCCCAGTCGTGGCGCACCCTGCGCGCGGTGGTGGCGGATCACGAAATTTCCGGCGGTGGGTAGACTCATTCCTGAACCTCGTTTATACTTGATTCATACAGAAATCATACAGGGCACCCTATATCCCAAGTCGTTGACGAAGCGCATGGCCGATGCTAGTATTCGTCTAGTACATCTCCGATGTATGCGCCGTCTTTCCATGCCCCACCGTACTGGGCAGCCCACAGTTTCGAGGCGTTGACATGATCAGCTCCGCCCGGGCCGCCGACGCGGGCGCCGACCAACTCCCGGTGATGTTCCAGCGGTACAGGGCCGATATAGACGACGCCCTGCGCGCTGGCTTGTCGCGCGGCGACATTCCCGTATACGACATGCTGCGCTACTACATGGGCTGGGTGGACGTGGACGGCAATCCCTGCGAGGCTACCCAGGGCAAGGCGCTTCGCCCCACCCTTTGCCTTTTCGGCTGCGAGGCCGTCGGCGGCTCCGCCGGCAGCGCATTGCCGGCCGCGGTCGCCCTCGAGTTCATCCACAATTGCTCGCTCGTACACGACGATATACAGGACGAGGACGAGACGCGACATCACAGGCTGACGCTGTGGGCCGCCTGGGATTTGCCCAGGGCGCTGCAGGCAGGCAACGTGCTCAGGGTGGTGGCCGACAGGGCGCTGGAGCGGCTGCTCGACGGCGGCATGGACTACGGGCAGGCTGTGGGGATAGCCAGGATGCTGACCGGCGCCTACCTCGACATGATTGAAGGTCAATGGCTCGACATCTCCTACGAGGGGCGGCGCGACATAGCGATAGACGACTACATGGTGATGATCTCGAAAAAGACGGGATCGCTCATCAGGTGCTCGCTGGACATGGGTGTCGCCATCGGCACCACCGACGAGGCGACGATTCGCGCTTTCCGCTCGTTCGGGCGCTCCGTCGGGTACGCGTTCCAGATTCGCGACGACTCGCTGGGCGTGTGGGGAGAGGAAGAGGCCACCGGCAAGCCGGTGGGCGCGGATATTCGCCGCAAGAAGAATTCGCTTCCGATTGTCTATACCATGGCAAGGGCAGACGGCGCGGACAGGCGCGAGCTGGAGCGCGTTTACGGCAAGGAAGGACTCGATGACGGCGACGTGTCCCTGGTCTTGGACGTAATGGAGCGCGTCGACGCCCGCGGGTTCTCGCAGCGCCTGGCGGAGCGTCATTGCGCTTCGGCGCTCGACGCCGTGGCGGGCGTTGAGATGGCCGCCACCGTGCGCGAGGAGATCGAAGAGCTTGTTCAGTTTCTGCTCGTTAGAGAGCGCTAGCGCCGGAATTGGCGCGGTGTGAGGTGTGAAGCTTGCTGGGAATCGTAGCGGCATTTAAGGAAGAGACCGTCGACTACCTCTCGCGAGGCCGGTTTCGCGAGGTGGAGCGCAGTGGGCCGTACCGGTTCTACCGAGCCCGCCGGGGGCCTTCGGCCGTGCTCGTACTGGGCGCAGTGGGCAAGCTGGCAGCAACGGAGGCCACCCGCAGGCTGATCGAAGACTACGGCCCTCGGCTGGTGGTCTCGGCCGGTTTCGCCGGCGCTGCTCGCCCAAAGCTCAGCACCGGCGACGTGTTCGTGTGCGACCGGGTTGTGTCGATGGACGGGCCGCCCGCCTTCTGGACCGTGGACAACGCCAACGAGCGGCTATTGCAATTCGGTTCGTCCGGTTCCAACGGCGACCCCAGACCTGTAGGCTGCGTTTCCGTTTCCCAGTTCGTGCAGTTCGGCTCGATGAAGTCCTGGCTGGGCAGGGTGCTGAGCGTCGGCGTCGTCGACCAGGAGAGCTACTGGGTTACCGAAGTGGCGGCCGCCCACGGCGTGCCGCAGGCGGTGGTGCGCGCCGTGCTCGACCCGTTGGAAGACGACACGCCCGACTTTCTGGTCGACGCCCTTCGACCAGGGGTCGGATCGCCCAAGGTGCGGGCCCTACGCTACGGCCTGCGGCGCCCTCATCGCGTGCGCCGGCTGCTGCGGCTTTCGGCGCAGGTAAAGCTGGCCAGCCAGTCGCTGGCGGACTGCCTCGAATCCCAGCCCTGGAACTAGGCCGCGCCGGGGCGATCCCCGCCGGCGAGAGCCCGCAAACCGGGCCGTGCGTCCGGCCCCGGCAAGCGCGGCGAAGGGCCTCGAAATAGCTTCTGCCCGGAGGCGCCCATGGCAACCGAGGTCGAGCTGGCCTACGAGTATTGCCGCCGCATATCGAAGCGGCGCGCCAAGAACTTCTACTACGCCTTTCGCACTCTGCCCGCCCGCAAGCGGCGCGCCATCTACGCCGCATACGCCTTCTGCCGGTACTGCGACGACGTGGCCGACGAAGACTTGCCCCTGGGCGAACGGACCCGGCTGCTCTCCGAGCTGAGGCAGTCGCTCGCCCAGTGCCGTAGCGGCCGCCCCGACGGACCCTTGTTCGTCGCCCTGCACCACGCCTCCGGCGCCTTCGGAGTGCCCTACGAGTACTACGAGACGGTGATCGACGGCGTGGAGAAGGACCTGACCGTGACGCGCTACGAGTCGTTCGACGAGCTCAACGACTACTGCTACAAGGTGGCCTCGGTCATCGGGCTCATCGGCATTGAGATCGCCGGCTACACCGACCAGAGAGCAAGGGAGTACGCCGTAGACCTGGGCGTGGCCATGCAGCTCACCAACATTCTGCGCGACGTAAGGGAGGACGCCGAGCGGGGACGAATATACCTTCCGATGAACGACCTGAGGGCGCACGGATACAGCGAGGCGGAGCTGAAGGGCGCGGCTTACAACGACGCATTTCGCAGCCTGATGAAGTTTGAGGCCGACAGAGCGCGCCGCTACTTCGAACGCGGGCGCCGCCTCTTTCCGCTGCTGGCAGGCGAGGCGCGTGTCTCCCCCATGGTGCTGCACGGCATCTACAGCGCGGTGCTGGACCGCATCGAGCAGCGCGGGTTCGACGTGTTCGCGGAACGCGTGGGGCTGAGCACGCAGGAGAAGCTCGCCATCACAGCGAAGCTGTGGCTCGCCTACGGCCTGCCCCCGCTGCTGCGACCCGGCAGGCGGCGGTAGGGCGTAGCGTCCGGTTCGCCATCCCGACCGCAGGCGCTCGCGCGCCCATGCCAATGGTGCTCGGAATGGCATCGCGCCGAGGCCGAAAAAGACACTTCGGTGCCACAATGTGGGGACACTACACCTAAAGGGCAGAAGCCAAGCTCAATTGGTCACGAAGTCAGGATTGATCGGAAGCTTGAACTCAGGTTCGTAGATTTGTCGGTGCATGATCTTGAAGTCGCGTCAACTGAGTAGTACATTGATTGTATAAACAAGCCAATGAAAACAAATGTGGAGGTCCATTTGGCCAAGAAGGACCTGGTGCTCAGGGTCCCGCTCGGACTCCAACTGCCACGCTCCGCGCAAGGTGGGTGATGTCCAAACTCCGATTCGTGCATACCGCGGACCTGCATCTCGACAGCCCTTTCAGCGGGCTGAGGGCCGTAGCGCCGGACGAGGTCAGCAGCGCACTGCGCAGTGCGACATTCGACGTCTATGACAACATCGTGGATCTGTGCATCGAGGAGCGGGTGGATGCTCTTCTGGTGGCAGGCGACGTGTACGATGGCGCCGACCGCAGCCTGAGGGCTCAGTTGAAGTTCGTCGACGGGTTGAGGCGCCTGAACGAGGCCGGCATACGTTCGTTCATCTGCCACGGCAACCACGACCCGCTGGACGGCTGGGAGGCCAGGCTGGACCTGCCGGACGGTTGTGTGCGCTTCGGGCCGGAGGTAACCGGAGAGCCGGTGTTCCCCAAAGACCCCGAGCGCGCCACGGTATACGGGATAAGCTATCCCAAGCGGGATGTCCGGGAGAATCTGTCCCCACGTTTCCGAGACCTGCCCAACGGGGGATTCAAGATTGGGCTGCTTCACGCCAACGTTGGTGGCAACACCGACCACGAATCCTATGCCCCATGCAGCGTTTCTGACCTGGAGGAAACGAGTATCGACTACTGGGCGCTGGGGCACGTACACACGCGCACTGTGCTGCGGGGTCAGAACCCAGCGATCGTCTATCCGGGAAATCCCCAGGGACGGCATCCCAACGAGCCCGGTGAGCGTGGCGTGTACCTGGTAGAGGTGGACGAGTCGGGCGTCGTCGACCTGGAGTTTCGCACGGTCGACGTGGTGAGATGGGAAACGCGGGAGGTGGACATTGCCGGTCTTGGGGACGAGCAGCGTGTGCTGGACGCCGTGTATGGCGTGGCGGACTCGGCGCTGGATGGGGCTGGGGTACGACCGGTGGTTCTGCGGCTGGTGCTGACTGGACGTGGAGCCATGGACCGGTGGCTGCGCCGCCCGGACACGCTGGACGACGTACTGGATCGGCTGAATGGCGAGTACGCGGGCGGTCGCCCGTGGCTGTGGTGCGAACGGATCCAGCTCGAGACAGGGTCGCCCGTAGATCGTGAGCAGGTAGTGCAGAGAGAGGACTTCGCCGGCGACCTCGCCCGGCTGGTTGACGATCTGGTCCGGAACCCTGAGGCGCTCGACCAACTCAGGCAGCCTCTTCGAGACCTGTACGAGACGCAGCGGGCTCGACGCTATCTTCGAGATCTGCTTCCCGGTGATGAAGAGTTGAGAGGGATCATTGCGGCCGCCGAGGAGGAGTGCCTCGCTGAGCTTTCGGATGAAGGGGATGGCTCGTGAAGCTCGTTCAGCTTCACGTCGAAGGCTTTGGCCACTTCCGCGATCACGTCGTGGGCCCTCTGAACAGCAGCGTGACCGTGCTGCATGGGCCGAACGAGGCGGGCAAGAGCACACTTCTGGCTTTCATCCGCACGATACTGTTCGGGTTCCCGTCGCGCGGACGAGACGACTACTACCCGCCACTCGCCGGAGGACGGCACGGCGGACGCATAACCCTGGTCGACGACGATGGTGAGAGCTATGCGCTGGAGCGCTTTGCCGGCCCCCGAGGCGGTCGTCCAGTGCTTCGCACCGAATCCGGAGCGCCTGCGGCGCTGGAACGACTGATTGGCTACGCGACGCTGAACCTGTTCAGCAACGTGTTCGCCTTCAGCCTGGACGAGATACAGAGCGAAGGGCTGATGAGCGACTCTGAGGTCTCCGGACGACTGTACAGCGTCGGCATGGGCGCGTCGGGTCTGCCGGAGTTCAGCAGGAGTCTGGACGACCGCCGGAACAGTCTCTTTCGGCCGCGTGGGAGTGCGCAGAAGATCCCGCGTCTGCTGAGTGATCTGAGCGACGTCGACGAGCGTCTGCGCGTGATCCAAGGCAACGCCGACGAGTACCGTGGTCTCACCGCCAAGCAAGAGGTCATCCAGCAGGAACTGAAGGAGGCCAACGAAGAGATCTCCAGACTGAACATCCGGCTGTCGGCGGTGGGGAATCTGCTCGAGGGCTGGGACGACTGGGTGGTGCTCGAGGGTCTGGAGACACAGATGCGGGAGCTTCCCGAGATCGAGCGATTTCCCGAGAGCGCGATCGAACGGCTGGAGGCCGTCGAGGAGCGAGTTCGCCAAGCCACTGAGGACCGGGACGAGGCGGGCCTGGAGCTGCGCCGGGTATCCGAAGAAGCGGAGACCGCCATTCCTGGTGAGAAGCTGCTGGACGACTCGGAGCGGATCGAAGCCATCCGCCGCGCTCGGAGCAGTTTCGACAACTCTGTGCACGACCTTCCGGACCGCCAGAACGAACTCCGTGGGATGGAGGACGTGCTGTCGGAGTCCCTCCTCAAGCTGGACACCGGCTGGGACGAGGCGAGCCTTGACGGTCTCGACACGTCCCTTGGAGCGCGCCAGCAGGTTGAGACCTGGCGAGAGCGGCTCAACGAGTACTCAGCCGGCGCGAACGTGGCGGGCGTCAGGTTCGAGCAAGCCACGGGGCTATTGGAGAATCTGAAAACAGAGGAACAGCAGGCACAGGACAGGCTGCGGGCCGACTCCGCCGCCGCGGCCTCGCTCGGCCTGCGCCCCGCAAACGGAAGGCTGGAAGACCTGCTGGAAGACCGTGAGGACGTGGAGCGTGTCCGTCGTGGACGCGGCAGCTTCGACGCCTCAGTGCACGACCTGCCCGAGCGCCGTGCAGAGATGGGCGCCAAGGAGACCGACCTGGCCAGGCAGCTGCGGAACCTCGGCCAGGGCTGGAACGAGTCCAGGGTGGATGATTTTGACACCTCCATGGTGTTCCGTGAGGAGGTCGATGGATTCAGGAAGAGGCTCTCAGACCAGGCCGCACGGGTTCGAAGCTCGGCAGAGCTGCTTGAGAGGGAGCAGGCCGAACTGGCAGATCGCCAGTCCGCGGTCGAGCAGGCACAGGCCCGCGTGCCGGAGGAACAGCCGGCGCTGGACGGTCCTGGCATCGACCTGTGGAGGAGCGCGCTGCGCACCTCCCGCAGCCGGCTCAACGACCACGAGCGCGCCGGCCAGAATCTGGACAACCTGCGGATGCAACTCTCGGCGCTGACGGGCGACAGCGCATCGGCGGGCACGGCGCCGTTACGTTCCTCGCTGCCGCTTCCCGCGCTGTTGGGAGTCGCGGGCATCGCGTTGGCGCTGGCCGGCGTGTTCCTGGGCCAGGAGGCGCTGCTCCTAGGAGCTGCCGCAGGAGCAGTCATGGTGATTGCGGCCGCGTATCTCGTCGCGCGTAGCCGCGGCGCCTTCGCGAAAGCCGAAAATCCGCTCGCGGGTGGTGTCGCCCGCAGCTTCAGTGATTCCGAGACGAGCATGGAGAGAGCCGGGCGCCTCCTGCTGGAAGCCGCGCAGCCGCTCGGCGTGGATGCCGTCCCCACCGACGACGTGCTGGACAACGTCGAGGCGGAGCTTGAGACCGCTTCCGGCATCCTGTCGACGTGGAACGAGTCCAACAGGCGGTTGGAGGAGGCGAGACTCGCGCTCGAAGAGCAGGAGCGGCGAGTCGCACAGGCGGATGATCAGGCGACTTCCGCGGCCGAATCTGAGACCGCTGCCGGATCTGAGTGGCGCCAGTGGCTCGAGCGGCACGGGTTGAGCGATGGCCTGACTCCAGAGGGCATGGTGGGGTTCACCGGGCGCGTCGGAACGGCCAGGGAAGCCCTGGAGAGCGTGTGCGGAATGCGACGGCGCGTGTCCGCGATCAGGGTGGACATAGACGAGTACGGACAGCTCGTACAGCCGCTGGCCGGCAGGTACGGCATCCCGCTCGGCGACGCCAGCGACCAGCGCGTCATGGCGGTGGCGGACACGCTCATAGCGAGTTTCGACGCGGTTCGAGAGTTGGTGGTCCAGCGGGACGACGTGCTCGCCAGACTGCGCCAGCAGGAGAAGGCCGTTCTGGCCGTGTCCGACGAGCACGAAAGCGCGTCTCGTGAATTGGAGGACAGGCAGTCAGAATGGCGCGGCTGGCTTGGCGAGAGTGGGCTGAACGAGAGCTTCACCCCCGACGCTCTCCTTCAGTTCTTAGCTCGCGCCGAAACCGCCCGCGCCCGCAGGACCGAGACCCGCAGAATGCGACAGCGTGTGTCTGCCATCGAGGTGGATATCGGTCAGTTCAGGGGCCAGGTGGCTCCCCTGGCCCGGAAACACGGCGTCACGCTCGATACCGCTGACCCGATCCAGCTCGCCACTGCGGCCGACACCCTGATCGGCAGGCTCGAGGAGGCCCGGAAGCAGGTTTCGGAGCGGGAGCAGGCACTTCAGCAGGAGAACCAGCAAAAGCAGCGTCTCGAGCAGTTGGAGCAACGTCGGAAGTTGGCCGCTGAGGTCTTCTCCGAGCTTCTCACCGCGGGCGGCGCCGACGACGCCGAGGAGTTCCGTCGCAGGGCCGCGCAGTACACGCAGCGACAGGAACTGGAGACCCAGCGGGACGAACGCCTGGGTAGTCTCAGCCGGCTGAGCGGCCCGGACGACCGGTTGGTGGCTTTCAGGGACTCGCTCGCCGCGTCGGACCCGGACCTGCTCCGCAACGAGTCCAGAACGCTCTCCGAACAGATAGACACTCTGAACTTCCACCGTGACGAGCTCAACCAGGAGCACGGGGGCAACGCAACCGAAATAGACAGGCTTGCCGCCGAGGAGGAGTCGTCTGAATTGCGTATCCGGCGAAACGTGCTGATGGAGCAGCTGCGGGAAGACGCGCGGGAGTGGTCGCGGCTCACCATCGCAGGGGTTATCCTGGAGAGGACGCAGAGGAAGTTCGAGCAGGAGAGGCAGCCCAGTGTCATCCGGCACGCAGAAGAGTTTTTCTCGAACGTGACCGGTCATCGGTACACGCGTCTCTTTGCCCCAGTCGGCGAACAGACGATCACGGTGACGGACGCCTCCGGGCGGGACAGGCGGCCTGCAGAGCTGAGCCGGGGCACGCGAGAGCAGCTGTACCTCGCGCTGCGTTTTGGGTTGATACGCGAATTCGGTGAGCACGCAGAGCGGCTGCCGGTCGTCGTGGACGAGGCGCTTGTCAACTTCGATCCCGCGCGGGCCAGTCTGGCCGCCGGCGCGTTCGCCAAGCTGTCCGAGTCCAACCAGGTGCTTGTCTTCACCTGCCACCACACGATCGCGGACATGTTCGCTAACGAGGGAGCCCAGGTTTTGGAGATCGGTCAGCCTGACGGCTGACGTCCGGCCCGTCATAACGGTCACATTATGTCATTATTGGCAAGACACAGAACGGGGAGTGAGGCAACCGCCACTCTGCCGCAAGTGGAGGCGGCGGACATGTTCGACTATGTCATCCACAAATGCCTGAACGGCCGACTTGTCGAGAGAAGCTAGGCCGGCGTCGCCGCAAGCTTCGCCCGCGCCCCTCGCCACGCCCATGCGCCGCGTCCTCATCCTCGCGCCGTTCAGCGCCCATGCCCTGGAGAGCCTGCGCGCGCGCGCCGACGTCGCCCACGAGAGCTGGCTATGCTCGCGCAGGCTCTATGCGCCGGAAGAGCTGGCCGAGCGAATCAACCGGGATGGCGTAGAGTGCCTGGTGGTGGAGTCGGACTTCGTGTTCGACGAGGTGTTCGAGAGCGCCTCGATGCTGAGGTTCGTGGGCGTGTGCCGTGGCTCCGTAACCAACGTGGACGTGGACGCCGCGACGCGATGCGGTGTCCTGGTCGTCAACACGCCCGGCCGAAACGCCCGGGCCGTCGCCGAGCACACGCTGGGGCTGATGCTCGCGTTGGCCCGCCGCATCGTCGAGGGGCACAACTACGTCGCCCAGGGCCGTTGGCTCAATCCCGCCGAGCCCTATGCCGACATGCGCGGCGCCGAGCTCGGCGGCAAGACCCTGGGCATCGTGGGACTGGGGGCGATCGGGCGCGAGCTCGCCCGCGTCTGCGCCGCGCTGGGCATGGACGTCACCGCCTACGACCCGTACGCGGGCGACCCGCCCACCGGCGTGCGAATGCTGGCCCTCGGCGAGCTGATGGCGCGGGCGGACTTCGTTTGCGTGCACGCGCCGGCCACCCCCGAGACTCGTGGGCTGCTGAGCGCGGAGATGCTGGCCCTGATGAATACGACCGCCTTCCTGGTGAGTGCCGCCGACCCGTCTGTCGTGGCCCGCGCCCCGCTGGTGGAGGCGCTGCGAGCACGCCGGATCGCGGGCGCGGCGTTCGACGTGTTCGAGACGCACCCCGTCGCGCCGGACAATCCCCTGCTGTCGCTCGACAACGTAGTCCTGAGTCCGCACGTTGGCGGCGCTACTGCCGAGACCGTGGAGCGGCATTCGCGGGCGATGGCCGATGATCTGCTGCGCTACTGGGCCGGTGAGCGCCCGCTGAACCTGGTAAATCCCGGCGCGTGGGCGACAAGTGGGCGCGATGGCTGACGGCGTGGTGGTGGTGGACGCGGGCTCGAGCGCGGCGCGCTGCCTGGTGTTCGACGAGGCCGGGCGCGTGGCGGGCTCGTCCGCCGGCGCGTGGCGGGCTCGTCCGCCGGCGCATGGCGGTACGCCACGCCCGCGGGTGCCCCGGCCCTGGCCCGAGAGTTCGACACGGCGGCGCTGTGGGCCGACCTGTGTTCGCTTGTCCGGCCAGCGCTCCAAGATGCCGGAACCGAGCCGTCGCGAATAGGCGCCGTAGCCGTCACGGGGCAGCGGCAGGCCGTCGTGTTTCTCGACGCCGCCGGGCGCGAGCTGTACGCCGGCCCGAACCTGGACCTGCGGGCGGTGTTCGAGGGGGCACAACTCGACGACGAGGACGCCGACGCCATTTGCGCCGCCACGGGCCGCCGGCCGTCGATGCTGTTCGCCCACGCCAAGCTGCGCTGGTTCCGGGAACACCGCCCGAGGGCCTATGCTAAAATAGCCTGTGTTCTGACACTGCCCGACTGGGTCGCGTGGAAGCTGACCGGCGAGCTGGCCGCCGAGCCCTCGCTCGCCGTCGAGGCCGGACTGCTGGACGTCCACACGGGCGCCTGGCGCGCGCAGCCGTTCGACGAGGCTGGCGTCGACCCTGAAGGGGTGCGGCTTCTGTCTCCGGGCGAGTTCGCGGGCGCCGTGCGGGCGGACGCGGCGCGGGAAACTGGCCTGGCCGAGGGCGTTCCGGTGTGCGTCGCGGGGCCGGACACGCAGTGCGGCCTGCTTGGCATGGATGTCACTGACGCGGACGAGGTGGGCATTGTGGCCGGGTGGAGCGTTCCGCTACAGATGGTGACCGAAGCGCCGGCGCCGGCGTCCGAGGGCGACGCCTGGACGGGCCTGTTTCTCGAAGACGGCAAGGGCGTGCTGGAGTGCAACGCCGGCGACCTGGGCAACCAGCAACGCTGGCTTGCGGAGATGCTGTTCGGCAGCGCCGAAAAGGGCCTCGAGGCCATGAATGCGCTTGCCGCCGCCGCCCCTCGTGGCGCGCACGGCACGACCGCGCTGTTCGGCCACCCTCGCATGGACCCGGCGAACCCGGGCATGAGAACGGGCGGCCTGCTCTTTCCGGCGCCGGTGACGTTCAGCGAGATTGGGCGCGGCCACCTTGCCAGGGCGCAGATGGAGTCCGCCGCCTTCACCGTTCGCGCCAACCTCGAGCAACTGGAGCGAGCGGCTGGCGTTCGGGCGCGGGTCGTGCGGCTGGGCGGGGGCATGGCGCGAATGCCGCTGTTCGGCGAGATACTGGCCGCGGTGCTGGGCCGCCAGATCGGCGTGTCCGCTTCGGGAAACGTGAGCGCGCTCGGCGCGTATCTGCGAGCGACCGCGACGCTAAGAGGCCGCTCCGCCTCGGAAGAGGCGGCGTCCAGCGCGAGGGTGCGGCTCGCGGCGCAAGATCCCGAGCCGCTGGCCGCCGCCGAGTACGAGGACGCCTACGGGCGATGGCTGGAGCTGGCGAAAGAGATGGAAGGCTGGACGCTGTGAGCGACGACTTTGGCGAGGCCAGGCGCATGGTAGCGTCGGCCGCGCGGGAGATGGCGGTTGGCGGGCTGGTGACCGGGTCGAGCGGCAACGTCAGCCTGCGGCTGTCGGGCGGCCTGTTCGCCGTCACACCGTCGGGCGTGCCGTACACGCGGCTTCGCGACGAGGACGTCGTCATCATAGACGGCGAGGCCGAGCCGGTCGAACCGGAGGAAGGGGCATGGTCCCAAACCGACCTCGCGCCGTCGTCCGAGACGCTGCTGCACCTGGCGATCTACGCCGCGCGGCCCGACGTGGGGGCCGTCATACACACCCATGCGGTCTACTCCAGCGTGGCGGCCGTGGCAGGCCTGGACGTGCCCCCCATCATCGACGAGATGATGCTGTCGGTCGGAGGAGCTGTCAGGGTCTCCGAGTACCGCTTCCCCGGTACACAGGACCTGGCCGACAGCGTGGTGGCAGCCCTGGGCGAGCGCAACGCCGCGCTGATTCGCAACCACGGCGCGGTAGGCGTGGGCCGCGACTTGGCCTCCGCGCTCGACGTGTGCTTCCTGGTGGAGCGGATGGCGCACGTGTTCGTGTTCGCCTCGCTGCTCGGAGGAGCAAACCCGCTGCCCGCCGAGGCGGTGGAGACGGAGCTGGCCCTGTACAGAATGCGGCGGGCAGCGGAAGCGTGAGGTCTCTTTCATGGTAACTGTCCCCGGCTTTCTGCTGAGACGGCTATACGTCAAGAACAGCCTGCGGAATACCGCCGCGGGTTTCGAGTTCCGGTTGCGCAACGGCCTCGGTTCCGGCTACGCCCACCGAATGCTGCCGCTCGCGGTGGACGGCGTGGATCTTCCTCTGGAGAGGGCCTCGTTCTTGCTGGAGGGCGAGGAGACGCCGTTCGCGGCCGTGTCCCGGGAGCGCACCTTCACCCTTGCGCTGAACACGTTCATCACCATACGCGTGAGGGGCGTGACCCTGGACGCCGGGCCGCGAAAGATAGGCATGGGCTTCGAGGCGCCGGGACTGGGCGAGCTGCGTTTCGACTTCACCGACGTGCCCGCGGATGCCTAGCGAGATTCGGCGCGTGGCCGTCACCGGCGCGGCGGGCTACGTTGGGCGGGGACTGGTGGCGCGGCTGGCGCGGGACGCCGCGGTGGACCGCATCCTCGCGCTGGACGTGCGCCCGCTGCCGGCGGACACCGAGAAGGGACCTGTCGTCTTCGCGCGCCACGACGTGACGCGCCCGTTCGGGCCGCTGCTGCGCGAGCACCGCATCGACGCGCTGGCCCATCTCGCCTACGTGCTGCGTCCCTCGCGAGACCGCGAAGCCGCCCGCCGAGTCAACGTAGACGGCGCCGCCAGCGCGCTCGCCTCGTGCGAGGCCGCCGGCGTGCGGCACGTCCTCTACCTCAGCAGCTCCAGCGTCTACGGCGCCCACGCCGACAACCCGCCGCTGCTGGGCGAAGACGCGCAGCCGCGGCCTCCCAGGGGCTTCCAGTACTCGGAGGACAAGGCCGCCGCCGAGCGGCTGATAGCCGACTTCGCCGCGAGCCGCCCGGGCTTCAGCGCCGTGGTGCTGCGCGCCTGCCCGGCGCTCGGACCCACAGCCGACAACTTCATCGCCTCCGCCTTCTCCAAGCCCTTCCTCGTCGGCGCGCGCGGGCACGACCCGCAGATGCAGCTCGTACACGAGGACGACCTGGCCGAGGCGCTGTGCCGGTGCCTGCTGAGCCGCGTGTCGGGCACGTACAACCTGGCGGGCGACGGCCTGATACGATGGAGCGAGATGGCGCGCATGTTCGGCAGGCGCGTGCTTTGGCTGCCCGGGCCGTTGCTGCGCTTTCTCGTCGGCGCGTCGTGGGCGCTGCGGCTGCAAGGCGACTCGCCCCCCAGCGGCCTGAGCTTCATCACCCATACATGGGCGGCGAGCAACGACAAGCTCAAGCGCGAGCTCGGCATACGCCCCCGGCACACCTCGCGGGAGGCGTGGGCCGCCTTCGCCTCCCGCGCCCGCCCATGTCATTCTGAGCGTAGCCGAAGAATCTAAGGCCCACGCCCTGTATATCATGACATGCTGGAACAATCGCAAGGACAGGACGAAAATACATGAAGGTTGTTATCGACACCGACCCGGGAACGGACGACGCGCTCGCCATAGCGATGGCGCTGAACTCGCCCGATCTGGACGTGCTGGGGCTGACCACCGTGGGAGGCAACGCCTCGCTGGCCGACACCACGCGCAACGCCCTGGCTCTGGCGGAGTGGCTGGGGCGCCCCGATCTGCCCGTGTCCCGGGGCGCGTTCCGCCCCGTTCGCGGCACGTTCAGCTACGCCTACCACTACCACGGTGCGGGCGGACTCACGGTGCGGCTGCCGCGTCCGTCGGGCGCGGTCATGCCCCTGCGCGCGCCCGACTACCTGGCCTACATGGCCTACACTCACCCAGAGGAGCTGGTGATAATCGCCCTCGGGCCGCTCACCAACGTGGCCCAGGCCATCCGCGGGGAGCCGCGTATGCGGAGGTGGGTCAAGCACATTTACGTGATGGGCGGGGCGCTGCACGTGCCGGGCAACGTGACGCCCCACGCCGAGTTCAACATCTACAGCGACCCGGTTGCCGCCGGCGAGGTGTTGGGGTCCGGCATCGACACGACCCTCATCGGCCTGGACGTGTGTGGCGAGCCGGTGCTGACGCCCGCCGACGTCGAGGGCTCGGACACTGCATCCGCGGGCGGGATGCTTGCCCAGGAAGTGGTGCGCGGGTGGTTCGCGTTCCGCCCGGACAGCGACCGGTACATGCTGTGCGACCCGCTGACCGTGGCCGCGGCGGTGCGGCCCGGGCTTTTCGAATACGAGCGGTCCGCTGTGAGCGTGGAGACCGACGACGGCGACCGGCTGGGCGAGACTACGGCCCGCTACGGCGAGGGCAGCGTCCAGGTCGCGCGAACCGTCCGCGCGGCCGAGGCCACCGCCGTCGTCAAGGCGATGCTGGCGGCGGGGTAGGCGGGCGCGTAATGAAAGGAGGGGCAGCATGGGGTGGTGTCGCGGACGGGGGCAGGACTGAGGAGGTCCTTGTTCTTGGCCTACGACGGCGCGCTTCCATCGTGGCGCCAAAGTGCGATTGTCCTGCGGGAAGCATGACTGGTAGGGTTCTTCTATGCTGTCAGGCTAACAGGTTTGGAATTGACCACTGTTGTAAATCTTAGGTCCCGGCTCACGGCAGGATCAGTCGGAGCATTCAAGCTAACCTTCGCGGTGTTGCTGATAGTGGCCGCGCTGGGGTTCACATACACGGGATCTGGCGGCGACTTCCCCCCATTCGAATTGCGGGGCGTCCTTCTGCGTGTGATTGCCTTCAGCGGCGGACTTCTTGTCGTGGCCCTCGCGCTTCCAAGAACCAGCGCCATATCGAACGTGGCGTTGGCGTTGACGACACTGGCGGGCGTGTTCACTGTATACGTGGTCCACACCGAGTTGTTCCATCCCTCGAACACAGTCTGGATGACCTTAATTCTGATCGCGTCACTGTTCGCCCTGATCACGGCGTTCCGGGTGATCGAAGATCTCCGCTGGGGCGGGTTCGCGCTCACGGGCGCAGCGGCCTCGGCTGTCGTCGTTGCCGCATGGCCGGAAGTCGGGCCGGGGTTGCAGTCAGGAATGAGCACGCCTGGTGGCCTGCTCTACGTAGGCAGTCCTGCAATGTGGACCGTGCTGGCCCTGGTGTGCATCGGCTCCGCGCTCACCTCTTACATGTTGCCCAAGGCTGTACACCCTTCGCGTTGGGGAGGCATCGCCTTGTTGGCTGCGGCATTGTTCCTTGCGATATTGTTCCTCGCGCTTGAGTTCAAATTCGGGGAGGGTAGCAACGGCTACTACACCGATGGATGGGAAAACCATCCAAACGTGCGGTCGGTCGCATTCACGGAGACGCCAAACGTCTATTTCGTGGGCTTCGACTCAATCACCCCTGAGGCTGTTATGAGCGAGTACATGGGAATAGAGACCACCGATTTCCACCGACTAATGGGAAGGGAGATGCGGCGTTTTCGCAACTTGTTCGCCAATGCGGTCCCCACGAAGCATTCATTCAACGCGATGATGGCGCTCGACCAGGACATCTACCTCGAGAATAGGGGCGTCTATGGCCTGCCGAACTATTTCGCGGGCCACGACCTCAACCCGCTCGTCTGGCTCTTGAGGCAGAACGGGTACGAAACCACTTCTATCTACCAAAGCACTTACTTCGGTCACACGCGAGGACCTGGAATAGATGAGTACGCCGTCAATGAGAGTAGTGCGCTTTGCTCTCTGTTGGACGGAGGCATAAGGTCGTGGGCGTTCTGGGGCTACTGCTGGGGATGGGGAGGAGAGACAGACACAGGACGCCTCCCTGCCGGGGACTTCTTGGTTCAGCAACTGTCCGGAGTTGACAAGAGAAGCCCCCAGTTCGTGATTGCGCATCTTTACTTGCCAGGCCATACTCCGAAGATATTTGATTACGAAGACAGGCGAGACAGGGAACGTTTTGTGGAGCGTTACCAGAGAGAATTCAACAGGGCCGCCCCTTACCTGCAGCAGATCATAGAGCACCTCAGGGCCAATGATCCCAATTCCATCCTGTTCGTCTTTGGTGACCACGGGGCGTGGCTGTCCCGAGGGCTCAATGTCGAAGATGCCCCTGCGTTTGTCCTGCAAGACCGGTTCGGTGTCCTTGGCGGAGTGTACCCACGCGATAGGTGCGCCCCGGAATTCGACGAGGCGGAGCGCAAGGATTACGTGACGTCTCTGGACGTAGTGCATGCGATAATCGAATGTCTGTCGGGCGGGCAGAGTCCTCTCCTGGATCCGAGGCGCGACAGGTTCTGGTCTTCCTCCATCCCTCAAGACCACTCTTACGACTACAAGGAGTTTCTGTATGAGTAGATACCTCCTGGTGTTGCCGGTTCTGGCGTCAGTTGGCGTGGTCTCAGAGTGGCCGCTGGCTGCTCTT
This sequence comes from Dehalococcoidia bacterium, assembly GCA_965217705.1. GTDB lineage: Bacteria > Chloroflexota > Dehalococcoidia > Lucifugimonadales > CATOSD01 > CATOSD01. The sequence continues at coordinate 2,523,777 of CBDCJA010000002.1, forward strand.
GCTCACGTAGACGCCGAGATCACTCCCGGCACCGGGGGCGTCGAGGTCTTGCTGGCCTATATTGACCCTGGCGTTGCTGGCTTCGTTATCGTCTCGGTGCTCGGTTTCATCTCGTCCATTGGATATATGGCGCGGTCATACGTCGGACGCGTGAAGCGGCGGCTGTTCGGGAGCGGCGAGGCCTGCGCGGATGACAACGCCGACGATGAGGCGGCGAAATGTTAAGCGCGGACGGAGGGTCTTACAGGGACCCGTCGGGGCGGGTCTATCTGGTCGGTGGCGGGGACGTTGGTCAGCGTGTAGTTCGAGGACTGACAGCCGCGACGGCGGCTACGTTCGAGAGGCTACTGGGAGAGCCTTTCTTCAGGCGGCTGATCGCGGATGGCAGCGTGGTGCAAACGCGCTTTCTGCCCGCCGACGACCCGGTCGCGCTCGCCGTCATTGACCGGGGCTGGGAGTCAGTCGTAGAGCACGAGCCGGTGGACTTCCTGACCTGGCCTTACGAGTGGCCCTTCTCTATGCTCAAGGATGCGGCTCTGCTGCAATTACGACTGCTGGAGATGGGCGTCGAAAGCGGATGGATGCTCAAGGACGCCACACCGTACAACGTCCAATGGGCGGGTACCAGACCGGTATTCATAGACATTCCCTCATTTGTTCCGTGGGAATATGGAGAATACTGGCAGGGCTACCGGCAGTTCTGCTCCACGTTTCTGATTCCGCTTATGCTGACGGCGCATCTGGGCGTACCGTTTCAGCCGCTGCTGCGCTCGAGCCTGGAGGGCATCCCCCCTGAAGAGGCGGCGAGGTACTTTTATGGGCTGCGGCGGTTCAAGAGGGGCGTGCCCTCTCACGTCTGGTTTCCGGCAATGGTCGAGCGACGGATGCGGAGCCGGGGTGGGGACCGCCGCTCGCCTGGTCCTAAGCGCAGGCAGTCTAAGACATCGCTACTAGCCTTGCTGGACGACCTAGGCCGTCTCGTCTCCGGGTTGACCCATCGCCAAGCGACCACGTCGGACTGGTCTCTATACTCGGAGACCCACTCGTATGAGGAGGGCGATTTCGAGCAGAAGAAAGCGTTCGTGGAGAAGTATGCCTTCCAGCGCCGCCCGCGGCTTTTGTGGGACCTGGGCGCGAACACCGGGACGTTCTCCCGCATCGCGGCACGACACTCGGAGTTGGTGGTCGCTGTGGATGGGGATCATGGGGCGGTGGACATTCTGTACCGTAGGGCGTGTGAAGACGACGATCAGAACATCATTCCAATCGTGATGGATCTGGCAAACCCGTCGCCTCGCCAGGGGTGGGCCGGCCGGGAGCGCATCGCGTTCGTCGAGAGACGAAGTCCCGACATGGCGCTCTGCCTGGCGCTCATTCACCATCTGCGGGTCTCGGCAGGCATCCCAGTCTCCTCTATAGTTGAGTGGTTGCGGAGCTTGGACGCCACGGTCATCGTCGAATTCATCGACCGAGACGACGAGATGTTCGGCAAGCTTATCGAGAACAAGAAAGAGCAGTACGCGGACTACACCTCAGAGAACTTCCAGTCGGAGATAGAGAGGTGTTTCACGATCGAGGACAGGATGGGGTTGAAGGGAGGAAAGCGGGAGTTGCTGCTGCTGGAGCCGAAGAACCCGGGGTAGGTCGGTTGTCCTGAGAGGGGATAATGCGGGAGGGGTTGCTGGTTTACGACGAAGACTTGGGAGGTGAACTGTATGGAATACGTCAACCTGGGAAGAACGGGCCTCAAGGTGTCCAGGGTGTGCCTGGGAACCAACATGTTCGGCGCGGGCTACGTGGACGACCGCCGCGCGGTCTCTGTCGTCGATAAGGCCATCGAGTGCGGCATCAACTTCATCGACACCGCCGACGCCTACAACGACGGCCACTCCGAGCGCGTGGTCGGCATGGCCGTCAGGAGCCGGCGCCACGACTTCGTCGTCGGAACGAAGGGCTTCATTCCCACGGGACCGGGTGTGAACGACAAGGGCCTGTCGCGCAAGCACCTCGTCCACGCCGTGGAGAGCAGCCTGCGCCGGCTGGGCACCGACTACATCGACCTGTACCAGGTCCACTTCTGGGACCCGGACACCCCGCTGCACGAGACGCTCCGCACCCTGGACGGACTCGTCCAGCAGGGCAAGATACGCTACCTGGGTTGCTCCAACTTCGCGGCGTGGCAGCTCTGCCGCGCGCTGTGGGTCAGCGACAAGCTGGGCCTGGAGCGGTTCGAGTCAGTGCAGCCGGAGTACAACCTGGGCAAACGCGACATCGAGCGCGAGCTGTTGCCGCTGTGCGAAGACCAGCAGGTGAGCGTCATTCCGTACCAGCTTCTCATGGGCGGTCTGCTCACCGGCGCCTACGACCGCGACGCCGGGCCGTCGGGCGACAGCCACATGGCCTCGCGCCACGCCCAGCGGGCGAAGGACACCTACTGGACCGACGCCACGTTCGACATGGTGGACGGGCTACGCGCCATCGCGGCGGAGGTGGGGTGCGAGCCGGCGCAGCTTGCGCTCGCGTGGGCGCTCTCGCGGCCCGCCGTCGCGTCCGTCGTCGTAGGGGCGAGCCGCCCGGAGCAGGCGGTGAGCAACGCCAACGCGGCGGCCATCCGGCTCGACCCCGACGTGGTCGCCCGGCTGGACGCGCTGCAGGGCGGCGCGTGACGTTTCCGGCGCTCGTGCCGGAACCCACGCGGTGGCTCGCCGGTCGCCGGACCGCGCATGTAGGCCGCCGCACATCCCACCCGTAAGGGCGGTTCGCGAACCGCCCGCGCGCCGTGCCGGGGCCGGCCGCGGCGACTCTATGGCAAGCCCCTGGGTCCTGTGTGTGTTGCCGATACGATGCGAGCAGAGTTAGAATTGCGTCGTAAGACCAATGCAAAGGAGCAGGTCCATGACAGTCGGAGACGTTAGACGCATCGTGTGTCTGGCCAATTCGCGAATGCTCTCGGGTCGCTGTATTGCCGGACGGGAATTGCGGGCGGGCGGGCGACCGGGCCCCTGGGTACGGCCGGTGAGCGGCCGGGAGGACGAAGGGGTGACGGAAGCGGAGTACCGCTACGCGGCCGGCGGCGGCCCGCGGTTGCTCGACGTCGTGGACGTCCCAGTGCTCGGCCCGCGGCCGGCGGGCCACCAGCGAGAGAACTGGCTGCTCGACCCGGACCGCCGCTGGGCCAGGGCGGACCGTCTGGGCCTGTCCCAACTGCCGACGTGGGCCGACACGGTCGATTCGCTGTGGATCAACGGCCTGAACGACAGGGTGCCGGTTTCGGCAGCCAACTCCCTCGACACCTCGCTATACCTCATCAAGGCCGACTTGGAAGTGTGCGTGTTCAATCCCAGGGCGGCCTACGGCGATTTCAGACGGAGGGTGCAGGGCCGTTTTCGATACAACGGAGCGGACTATCGGATGTGGATCACGGACCCCGAATACGAGCAGAAGTACCTGGCAGGACCGAATGGCAGCTACGAGCTCGGCGCTCGTTTCTTGACCGTAAGCCTCGCCAGGGTACCCGTGTACGGCTACTGCTACAAGATCATCGCCGCCATCATCGAACCCTGACGCCGGGAGAACATTGAACTACACACAGTACCCGGTTTTCACAATCGGCCACTCGAACCACTCGTCGGAGACGTTTCTGGACCTGCTGCGCAAACACTGCGTGGACGAAGTAATGGACGTCCGCTCATCGCCGGCCAGTCGCCACTATCCCCAGTTCAACCACGGCGTGCTGAGCAGCGCGCTGGAGCGAGCCGGCATAGATTACGTGTTTCTCGGCGGGGAGCTGGGCGGCCGACCGGCGGACCGCTCGTGCTACGACGAGGACGGGCGCGTCAGCTACGCCCGCCTGGCGGAAACGGAGCTGTTCGACGACGGCATCGGGCGCGTCGTGCGGGCGGCGGACGAGCACCGCGTAGCCATGATGTGCAGCGAGAAGGAGCCGCTGGACTGTCACCGTGCGCTCCTGTTGGCGGGACAGCTCGAGGAGCGGGGCATCGCCGTCGAACATATTCTCGCCGACGGCAGCGCGGAGAAGCACGAAGACACACTGAATCGGCTGATTGACAATTTGAAATTGCCCCGCAACGGCGACATGTTCCGCACCAGGGACGAGGTGATTGCGGAGGCGCTGGATCGCCGGGCCAGAAAGGTGGCGTTCGTTGCCGAGGCTTCGCCCGGCCATGGCTGGGGGGACCCGTTTTGAGGGTGTACACGATCGGGTTTACGAAGAAGCCCGCGTCCGTATTCTTCGAGCTGCTGCGCGAGTCGGGCGCGAAGCGCCTGGTCGACGTGCGGCTGAACAACGTCTCGCAGCTCGCGGGCTTCGCCAAGAGGGGCGACCTCGAGTACTTCCTACAGAAGATCTGCCGGATGAAGTACGTCCACATGCCGGAGCTGGCCCCCACCGCCGAAATGCTGGACGATTACCGGAAGGGACGCCGGGACTGGGACACCTATGAACGGCAGTTCCTCTCACTGATGGACCAACGGCGCGTCTGGAAGATGGGCATCAAGAGGACAATCGCCAACTCCTGCCTGCTGTGCAGCGAGGACAAGCCGGAACGCTGCCACCGGCGGCTGGTCGCAGAGTACCTCGACCGCCACTGGGGCGACGTGGAGGTGGTGCACCTGGGGTGAGGGGGCGGCTTCCACCCCCCATCCTCCTCTGCGTGGAACTGTTCAGGGGCCACCGCTAGCTGACGTCGCGGCGATAGGGCGGCATCGGCCACCGCCTGCCGTCCCGCGGCGTCCGTGTGCTACAATTCCCGCAGCAAGGAGAATGCGATGACCACCGGACGCGCCACCACCATCTTCTACCCTGAGTCGGACGGTATGCCCTTGCCTGACGGAGAGTATCAAGCGCCCCTGTTGAACGACACGGTCAGTCCTCTCCGAGTCCACTTCAGAGACGTCGAGGGCGCCCACGCCAACGGCAACACCTTTCTGTACTACGTTGAGGGTGATGCAAACCTTCGCGTCTCTCCGGACTGCTACGTGGTCTTCGGCCTGTCTGAAGCCGCGCTGGAGTCGCTTTCGATGGAAGGGAACAACACCTACCTGCTGTGGGAGGTGGGCAAGCCCCCGGACTTCGTGATGGAGATAGCCTCGCCGAGCACCTGGCGCAGAGACTTGGGCGACAAACGCGACCTGTACGCTCGGATAGGGGTAAGAGAGTACTGGCGCTACGACCAGACGGGTGGGAACTTCTACCGTGAGCCGCTGGTGGGCGAGCGTCTGGTGGGCGGCGAATACGAACGGTTCGAGTTGCGCCGTGAAAGCGACGGGGTGGTGTGGGCGCACAGCGACGCCCTGAACCTGGACCTGTGGTGGACCGACGGCGACTTGCGTTACTGGGACCCCGTGCAAGGCAAGTGGCTGCTGACCCACCAGGAAGAGAAGGACGCACGCCTCGCGGCAGAGGCGCGAGTGGCGAAACTCGAAGCGGAACTGCGGCGTCTGCGCGGCGAATAGAACCCTCTGCTCGCTGCATACGCCTGCCGGCGACACCCCCATCCCTTCGGCATGCTCAGGGCCGGCTCTAACCTTCCCCCTGCGAGGGGGAAGGGACTTGGCGGCGGTGGATGGGACTAGCGCGTGTCGTCCCGCGCGACGATGCTGATGCCCAGCTCCTCGAGCTGCTCCGGCTCGACCGGGCTCGGCGCTTCGAAGAGCGGGTCCACGGCGCTCTGTGTCTTCGGGAACGCGATCACGTCGCGTATGTTGTCCCTGCCTGTGAGCACCATCAGCAGCCTGTCTATGCCCGGCGCGATGCCGCCGTGCGGAGGCGCGCCGTACTCGAGCGCGTCCAGGAGTTGGCCGAATCGCTGCGCCATCTGCTCTTTGGTGTAGCCCAGCACGGCGAACACGCGCTCCTGCAGCTCCCGGTCGTGTATGCGGATGCTGCCGCTTGCCAGCTCTTCGCCGTTGCACACCATGTCGTACAGGCGGCCTATCACGCGCGCGGGGTCGCTCTCGACGTACTGTTCAAGGCCCGGCTTGGGCATGGTGAAGGCGTGGTGCATCGCGTCCCAGCGCTGTTCGTCGTCGCTCCACTCGAACAGCGGGAAGTCGACCACGAAGGCCATTGCCAGCAGGTTGGGGTCCGCCAGTCCCAGCCTGCGGCCCATCTCGTGGCGCAGCGCGCTCAGCGTCTGGTTCACGATCTTGGCGGGACCGGCGGCCACGAGCACCATGTCGCCCACCTCGGCCTCCACTCTGTCGGCTATCGCGCGCACCTGCTCCAGCGTGAGGAAACGCGACACCGACGAGCGCACCTGCTCCTGCGTCAGATCGTCAAGAGGCGTGCCGGGTTCGCCGGTCAGCGCGATGGTGACCAGTCCCTGGGCGCCGCGGGCCTTGGCGAAGTCGATCAGCTCGTCGGTCTGGCGGCGGGAGTAGGATGCCAGGCCGGGCGCCCTGAAGCCCTTTACGATGCCGCCGCCCGCGACCGCCGCCTGGAACACGCGAAAGTCCGTTTGCGCCGCGATGTCCGACAGGTCCGAAAGCTCCAGGTCGAAGCGCAGGTCCGGCTTGTCCGTGCCGTACAGCCCCATCGCGTCGGCGTAGGTGAGCCGGGGAAACGGCCGCAGGGTCCACTTGTCCGGGAAGAGCGTCTCGACGAGGGCGGTATACATCTCCTCGATCAGGTTGAGCACGTCGTCCTCTTCCACGAAGCTCATCTCGAGGTCGAGCTGGGTGTGCTCGGGCTGCCGGTCGGCCCGCGGGTCCTCGTCGCGGAAGCAGCGGGCTATCTGAAAATACTTCTCGACGCCGGACACCATCAGCAGCTGCTTGAGCTGCTGAGGCGACTGCGGCAGCGCGTAGAAGCTGCCCGGGTAGAGGCGGCTGGGCACCAGGTAGTCGCGCGCGCCCTCTGGCGTGCTCTTTATCAGGATGGGGGTTTCGACTTCCAGGAAGCCGCGCTCGTCGAGATAGTCGCGTATGAACTTGACCACGCGGTGGCGGGCTATCAGCGTGTCCCGCATCGAGGCGCGGCGCAGGTCGAGGTAGCGGTACTTCAGGCGCAGCAGCTCGTCGACCTCGCTCTCCTCGTTGACGTAGAAGGGCGGCGTCTTGGACTCGTTGAGCACGACAAGGGAGTCGGCCGCAACCTCGACGCCGCCGGTGGGCAGGTTCGGGTTCTCGGTGCCGGCGGGACGCTCGGACACGAGCCCCGACACCTGCGCGACCCACTCGTTGCGCAGAGACTCGGCGGCGCGATGGGCGTCGGGCGCGAGCTCGGGGTTGAACACCACCTGCACCACGCCCTCGCGGTTGCGCAGGTCGATGAAGATAAGGTTGCCGTGGTCGCGCCTTCGATGCACCCACCCGGCCAGTGTAACCCTCGCGCCCACGTGCTCTTCGCGCACGTCGCCGCAGCTAATCGTCTTCAACAAGGTCGGCTCCTCCGGTACTTAGTCGTAACGTATATTGAGGCTGTTTCCCGTGAGCCGACGGCGGGCAGGTTTGAAACCTGCCCCTACGGGGTCCGTGGGCCAGCAGATGGGCTTTCCCCCTCACCCTAACCCTCTCCCGAAAAGGGGAGAGGGGACTTTACAGTTGGCGGCATTCTCCGCCTAGAATCGCCTGGTGGCGACGTAGAAGCTTACCACCACCGCGCCTATGCCGTAAATGTCCGACACGAGCAGAGAGCCGCCGCCGAAATCCGGCGCGAGCGCCCTTATGAGGGCCTGCTCGAGGCTGATCTCCACGACGAGCGCGGCTACCACCCCCAGCAGCGCCACAATCTTCATCTGGGCGCCCTGCTTGCGGTTCGAGGCCAGGCTGGTCAGCTCGCCGACGAGCAGTCCCACGCCGGCGAAGGCCGCGATCGGCACCAGGAAGCCGAAGGGGATGGCCGAATACGCGAAGATGACAGCGGCAACGGCGGTAGCAGCTCCTCCCGCGACGCCGGTCGCGACGGCCACTGTCAGCGCGAGTGCGAGCCGCCCGGGCGACACGCTGTAGCTGGGCAAGCGCTGCGGGCGGCCGCAGTCGGGGCAGCGAATGCCGACTGCGGCGTGCACCAGGCACTGCGGGCAGATGGGCGTGTCGCAGCGTCCGCAGCGCAGGGTGGTCTGCACCCTCCGGTGCCTCGCGCACTCGACAGCTTCAGCCATCGGGCCGCGGCCTCGCGCTCTCGTCGCCGGGCTGCCTTCCGGTCCACTCGTCCTTTCGCGACACGTCACGGTCGTACACGGCGCGGTTGAACGCCACTCGCGCCAGCGAGTAGCCCTCGGGGGGGCGCTCCCAGTTGGCGGTAAGCCTCTTCACGAGCGCCATGGCCGACACGCCGAGGCTGAAGTACACCAACACACCGGGGCGCTCTATCGGGAGCGGGGGGTACGTGTTCAGCAGCAGCGTCACCGGAGGCAGCGTCAGCAGAGCTATGAACGTCCAGAAGCCCGTGTCGCGGTACAGCAAACGGCCCACCACGCCGAGGGTCAGGCCCAGGACGGCTATTTCGTAGATCAGGGCCAGGGCCAGCATCGCGCCGATTATGGCGCCTATGGCGCGTCCGCCGGTGAACCTGATGTACGGCGACCACGCGTGGCCCGCAACGGATGCCAGGCCAACCGCGACCTGCACGCCCGCGGACTGGTCCAGCGCCCGCGCGATGAGAACGGGCAGCGTCCCCTTGACCAGGCAATCGTATGCGCCGAGCAGCACCCCCGCCCTCGCGCCGATGACGGCGGTGATGTTGGACGCGCCCACGTTGCCTGAGCCGTACTCGCGAATGTCGATTCCGCGAAGGCTACGGGCGAGTATGTACCCGGAGGGCACGCCGCCGGCGAGGTAGGCGCCTATGATGAGAAGGACCGCGACGGGCGTCATGCGCCGCCAGCCCCCGTATCAGGTACGGGGCAGGCTGAGGCCGTGCCGCGGGCGTGGAGCTCGGCCAGCGCCTCCACGCTCTCCATCGGCGGACCTACGTCGCCGGGCTCCGGCTCGCCGGGGTTACCCGAGGCGTGGTAGTCGCTGCCGCCGCAGGCCACCAGGCCCACTCTGTCGGCCAGGCGTTTCAGCCGGGAGACCTGGTCCGGGGTGTAGTCCTTATAATAGACCTCCATCCCCACCAGTCCGGCGCTCTTCAGCTCGGCCAGGGTGTCCGCCAGGGCCTCCACCTCGCCCATGCCCGTCTTGGACACCGAGTAGGTGGGGTGCGCCATGACGGGCAGCGCACCGTTCTGCGCCAGTATATTCACGGCGTCCGCGGGGGACAGCTTGGGGCGCTCCACGTAGGCCGCGCCGTTGCGGCCGAGGTACTTGTCGAAGGCGTCCTTCGGGTAGCGGACGTAGCCGGCCTCGACCATCGCCTGCGCTATGTGCGGGCGCCCGATGGCGCCGCCGTCCGACAGCTCGCGCACTCGCTCCCAGGACACGGCGACTCCCAGCTCGGCGAGCCGCTCCACCATCATAAGGCCGCGCTCCTCACGGCCGCGCCGGAAGCTCTCCAGCGTCTGCTGGAGCTCGGCGTCACCGAGGTCCACGTAGTAGCCGAGCACGTGGATCTCGCTGCCCGGCACGTCGGTGCTAAGCTCGATGCCCGGAATGACGCGCAGCCCCGGAAAGGCGAGGGCGGCCTGCTGCGCCTCGGCCACGCCCTCGGTGGAGTCGTGGTCGGTGATGGCGATCACGCGCAGGCCCCCCTGGGCGCACTTGCGCACGAGTTGGGACGGCGAGAGAGTGCCGTCGGAGTAGGTCGTGTGCAGGTGAAGGTCTACTTCGGTCATGCCGGTTCGGCGGGGCCGGCCTGCCCCTCCCTGTCCACGCGGCGGACGCTGAGCGCCCTGCCCGTGGACTCGTCAATCTCGAACATAACGCTGTTGAACTGCGTGGGGCCGGACTTGGGGATTTTGGCCTTGGTGGGCATCTGCGTCAGAAAGCGGGCGAGGAAGCCCTCGATCTCGCCGCCGATGATGGAGTTGCTGGCGCCGACCATGCCCAGGTCGGTCACGTACGCGGAGCCTCCGGGCAGTATGCGAGCGTCGGCGGTGGGCACGTGGGTGTGGGTGCCAGCCAGCGCGCTGACGCGGCCGTCCAGGTGCCAGCCCATGGCCTCCTTCTCCGCGGTGGCCTCGGCGTGGAAGTCCACGAGCACAACGGGCGGCCGGTCGGGCAGCTCGGCCAGCAGGCGGTCGACCGCGGCGAACGGGCAATCGAAGTTGCCGACGAAAAGCCGGCCGATGAGGTTGACCACCAGAACGCCGCCGATGCGGGCGTGTCCATGCCCGGGCGCGGCGGCGGGGTAGTTGAGCGGACGCAGCACGGGCAGGTCCGATTCGAGGTGCGGCACTATCTCCGGCTTGTCCCAAATGTGGTTGCCCGACGTGATGACGTCTACGCCGCTGGCCAGCAGCTGCCTGGCGGTCTTGAGGGTGATGCCGAAGCCGCCGGCGGCGTTCTCGCCGTTCGCGATAACCAGGTCGAGCGCGAGCTCACGGCGAAGGGCCGGAAGCACGGCGCGAACGGTATCCCTGCCGGGCCGTCCCATCACGTCGCCAATCATCAGGACACGCAAGATTTGGGGTGGCTCCTTAAACAGCGTGGGGGCGCCGGCGTCGGACTTATGTAGGGGCGGGTTTTAAACCCGCCCCTACCGGTGTGTAGCGGGGGAGGCCGTCACCCCCATCCTAACCTTCCCCCGTCGAGGGGGAAGGGACAAATGGCTTGCGTGGGCGGCCTACCGCGCGTATTCGACCGAGCGGCTCTCTCTGATAACGGTCACCTTGATTTGACCGGGGTAGACAAGCGTTTGTTCGATTTTCTTGACGACCTCGCGGGCCATCTTGGAGGCGGCAACGTCGTCGATCATCTGGGGCTGGACCATGATGCGCACTTCGCGCCCGGCCTGTATGGCGAAGCACTTCTCCACGCCGTCGAAGGCGCGGCCCACCTCTTCGAGGGCCTCCAGCCGCTTGATGTAGTTCTCCACGGTGTCCCTGCGCGAGCCGGGGCGCGCCGCGCTTATAGCGTCGGCCGCGGACACGATGAACGCCTCGACGCTGCTCATGTCGTCGTTGTGGTGCTCGCCGATGCAGGTGCAAACGGGGTTGGCCACGCTGTGCCTTGCGGCGACGTCGGCGCCGATCTCGGCGTGAGGCCCCTCGACCTCGTGGGACAGGGCCTTGCCGATGTCGTGCAGCAGGCCGCCGGCCTTGGCGACCTTCACGTCCGCGCCGACCTCGCTGGCCATCATCGCGGCGAGCTCAGCCACCTCGATGGAGTGTTGCAGGACGTTTTCGCCGTAGCTGAAGCGATGCTTGAGCCGCCCGAGCAGCATCACCAGATCGGGATGCAGGCCGCGGACGCCCACCTCGTACACTGCCTGCTCGCCCGCCTTGCGGATGCTGTCGCTGACCTCTTTTTCGGACTTCACCACCATTTCCTCGATGCGGGCGGGGTGAATTCTGCCGTCGGTCAGCAGCTTGCCGATGGCGACCCTGGCTATCTCGCGGCGCACCGGGTCGAAGCAGGACAGCGTCACGGCTTCGGGGGTATCGTCGATGATAAGGTCCACACCGGTGGCCTTCTCGATGGCGCGAATGTTACGGCCTTCACGCCCGATGAGGCGGCCCTTCATGTCGTCGCTGGGCAGCGGCACGGAGGTGACAGTCACCTCCGAGACGACGTCCGCGGCCAGGCGGTGGATGGCCTGGGCCAGGATGTTTCGGGCCATTTCGTTGGCCTCGTCTCTCGCCCTCATCTCCATGTCGTGGCGCAGGTGGGAGAGATCCAGTTCACTCTCCTCTTCAACCTGCCTGAAGAGCAGGGCTCTCGCTTCGATCGCGGACAGGCCGCATATGGCTTCGAGCTTTTGAAGCTCTTGGCTGCGCAGCTCGTCCATCTCCGCCTGGAATTGCTCGGCTAGCTTCTCCTTCTGGACAATGTTTCGTTCTCTGCGCTCCAAGTTGTTGGCGCGCCGTTCGACGTTTTCCTCTCTGTTGGCGATGCGGCGCTCGGTACCTTGTACTTCGGCACGCCGCTCTTTGAGCTCCTCCTCCCCCGCGGAGCGGAGTTGCAGGGCATCTTCCTTCGCCTTCAGCAGAAGGTTTCGCCTTTCCTCCTCGGATTGTTCCAGAACTCTAGACGCATCTGACTGCGCCGCTTCGAGGCGCTTACCCAGGATAAGTCGCTTACCGAAGTATCCTGCTGTTGCCCCTAATGCCAAGCCAACCAGGACGGCGAGTATCGCGGTAATTGCGATTTCCACGCATCTCACCTTCCTCATTGAGTTTTAGGGAGGATTTTGGATACACCTCCCCAGTGTTTCATGTTAAAGGCGAGCGGGTTTTAGTGTCAAGCGACGCGGGGGCGGGGACAGGGTCTTTTCATTATCGGGAAATGTCATTCTGAGCCGAAGGCGAAGAATCTAAAATCACTCGACACGGACTCGGCTCTAGTATGAAGAAGGGGATGCAGGCAAGGACTTTAGACCCTTCGGCTACGCTCAGGGTGAAAATGAAAAGACCCTGGGGGCGGGGAACGGCCGCTTACGGGGCGTGGCGAGCGTAAGTTGACCAGCCGGCAGGCGCCTGGCGGCTTAGCTCGCGACCTGAGAACGCAATTGCTCGCCAAGGGCGGTCGGGTCGACACTCAGTCCACCCGGAACACCTTGAGCACCTCGTCGCCCAGGTGGTTGATGACCTTTACGGCGATGCGGCCAGACTCGGGCTTGCCGAACGGGCGCGAGGTGTCGCTGTGGAGGGTGGCCCAGGCGTCCGCGTCGATCTCCGCCTTGAGCGTGGTCTTGAGCGACTTGTATGGGTCGCCGGCGCCCAGGAAGTAGGCGTGGCGGACGAAGAACGACTCTGCGTTGTAGTCGGTGTCGATGAACCAGCACGCGATGCCGTCCGGCCCGTCGCTGCGTATCTCGCCGGTGTTGGGATGGAATACGTCCACGCCGTTGACCCTCACCTGGATGCGGTCGTCGTCCGTGTCCATGACCTCGATGTCCGGCTCGCCGAAGATGACGAACAGGTTGCCCTTGCCCGTGTTCTTCAGTTCCCCGGCCATGTGGAGGTCGGCATTCATCCGCGCCTTAAGCACCGGCACGCGGCCCAGCTTCTCGAACTCGGTGGTGTGCGCCTCGTAGTTGAACGCGCAGGCGACCAGCACGTCGAATCCGCCGTCGGAGGCCTCGCGCGCCGCCTCCACCAGGTCCGGGCGCGACACCGTGCCGAACTCGGGGCCTATGAAGATCGCGGCGCGGCGCTGGACGCCGTCATCCTCTCCGCCCTCCTGGTACAGCCCCTCGGCGCACACCAGCCGCCCCGGCCAGGGCATGACGGACGAAAACTCTATCCTGTCTTCCCGGTGCGCCTGCTGGACGCCGGATGTTCTCAGGTTGTCGAGCATGACCTGGGCGAAGTCGAATTCGGAACCGTAGCCGTTGGAGCTCTCCTCGATGACGTCGCCGTTCTCGTCCACTCCGAGCAGGCGGTGCGGCGAGACGCTTTCGACGGTGAACGGCCCGGCCACTCGCACCTTGTTGCGGTCCTCGTAGGGTTTGTCGTACAGGTACTCGTAGTCGGCCTTGGCGGCGATTGAGGCGTCCATCTCCTTCTGGCGGGCGATACGGCGCTCCCACCAGGCGGAGTGAAGGGCGCGCGCTTCGTCCGGCCACTCATCGTCCGCGTCGCGGGGGATTTCCCACTCCTACCACGACTCGCCGAGCGCTTCGTTCAGCAGCTCGCGCAAAGGCTCGAGTTCCTTGTGGGCCTCCTCCCATATCACGTCTATCTCCGCGTTGTTGGCGATGGCCCGCAGCGTGACGTGGGGCACGCGCTCGTACACGAACCCCTGGCGGACGTTGCCGTATGTGGAAGATTCGGAGGGCGCGCGGCGCTCTATCTCGGCCTGCTTGGCTTGCCCTTCCGGGCTATCGGCCAGCAGGTAGTACGGGTAGCGCGCGCCCATGATGCGGGCGCGGGCCAGCGCCAGCGCGACGCGCGAGGTGTCGATAGTGATCCAGCGGCGGCCCCACTGCTCGGCGACATAGGCGGTGGTGCCGGCGCCGCAGGTTGGGTCGAGAACCAGGTCGCCGGGGTCGGTGGCCATCAGGATGCAGCGTTGGATGACTCTTGCAAGCGTCTGTACGACGTACACCTTTTCCTGACCAAATCCACTGATGGAGGTATCGAGCCACGCTGAACCAATGGGATAATGTGAAGCGTCATCGAAATACCGGACGTACCTTGGCGTGGAACCAATTCTGATGACGCGACCTGCCTTCTTTAGCCTGTCTACGCCAGGGAAGTTAGATTTCCAGCCACCCTTAGTGGGCGAGGGTATCATGACTCCGTTTACCGAGAATTCAAAGACGGTGGTTCTGCTGGCAGTCTGCGACGTGAAGTTGTCGTGAGAGAAGAGGCGGTAATTGTCCGGTAGCACATATACGTCATCCGCTTCTTTGAACTGCCCCGTATTGCTCATTAGGAAGCGATACTGTTTTGCTCCAGCTTCCCCGGGAATTCGCTTTTCAAAGGGACGGCGAAATTTCACACCGTCGCGATTCTTCGCATACCACAACAGATAGTCGAAGGTTTCGTCAAGGTACTTACCGCCAAGGCCTGCTGTTTTGGCGAATTTTATCGACACAATGAAATTCTCTTCCCCGAACACCTCGTCCATCAGCGCTCGCACACGGTGCACGTTCTCATCCCCGATCTGGACGAAGATTGAGCCGCTTTCGGCGAGCAGATCGCGGGCGACGGTGAGGCGGTCGCGCAGGTAGGACAGGTACGTGTGGATGCCTTCGCGCCAGGTGTCGCGGTAGGCCTTCACCTGCTCGGGCTCGCGGGTGATGTGGGCGGCGTTGCCGTCGCGCACGTCGCGGCTGGTGGTGGACCACTGGAAGTTTGAGTTGAACTTGATGCCGTAGGGCGGGTCGACGTAGATGCACTGCACCTTGCCGCGCAGCCCCTCGCGCTCGGCGAGCGACGCCATCACCTGCAGGCTGTCGCCCAGGACCATGCGGTTCGACCAGTTGGCGTCGTGGCGGTAGAACTCGGTCTTGGCGTTTTCCGACGGCAGGCCGTTGAAGTCGGCGAACATGTCAGCCTGGTGTCCGTCGGCGTCCCGGCCGTTTTGGGAGTGGCGCACGAGGTCGTCGACCAGCGCCTTGGGGTGCACGCGCTCCTGGATGTAGAGCGGCGGCGCGCTGACCACCAGGTCGGAGGCGTCCTGCGCCTCTTTGCCCCGTCACACGAGCTGCGGGTCGAGGTCGGCGTTGCGGCGCTCGTAGGCGAGCCTGATGGGGCTCAGCTCCTCCTCGCGCATCAGCGGCTGATGCTCGGCGGAGGGCAGGTTCCTGCGGCTCGCTTCCTCGTGGGTGAGGCTCTTGACTTCGATGGGCTGTTTGGTGCGTGCGCGGCGTGGCATGGGTTCCGGAAGCCTCCTGTTCGCGTCTCTAGGCTACACGTCGTAGAATTTTGCGGTTGAGGTCCTCGGTCGACTCAAGGGATGAGACCATGTCCCCACCGACATCGGAGAGCCTCGCAAGGTCGACTCTCGGAATGTCGGTCTGATCCTGGAAGATGATGACCGACTCGAAGTCGAGCTGGTAGCGGTGGAAGTGGCCCAGCATGATGGTCGTCAGCCGGGCCTTATCGCGGTTGGGGACGCCGTAAACGAAGAGGGGGACGCCGCTCTTGCCCTCGATCCGATAATCGACCGAGTACGCATCGGCATTCGGCACGTCGGGCTGGAAGTCCTGTTCCATCTTGGCTTCATCAACGAAGCCTTTGAGGCAGTCCGCCAGATCATCATAGAAGGTTGAGCCGACGTTGGAGCGAGAGAGTAGCGTGAGGTCGTATATCCGGGTCAGGGCCTGACCGAATGAGAAGATGGCTTCGGGCAAGCGCTCAGCCGACGTGTCGACCCAAAAGACGCCGCCGGCCTGGCTTATGCCGCTCTCCCCGACGATGCGCTCGAGCAGCATTCCCCGTGTTCCGGAAAGGAACGAGTCGATGTCGTGCTCGTAGCTGATGTGCATGAGTGTGTGGCCCCTGTCCGATAGCCGAAGGCCGCCGGTAGGCGCTTCCGAGAGGTGGAAGGGATACCCATCTCCGTCCGGAAACGTGAAGTGGGTCCGCAACATGACCTCACCGTTCGGGCGTGTGTCGACCCCGACGTCTTGACAGAGCCGCTCGCAAAGCAGGGTTCTCAGAGCATCTGCATCAAGAGACATTGAACAGCCTCGGCTGGTCGGGGGCCGGAGGGGTTATACCCTGGATCTGGAAGTCCTCGATCAGACACCCGAAGGCGCCGTTGAGGGTTGTGTATCGGTCAGTTTCGTCGGCCTCGGATTCTGGCTTCCGCCCCGCCGCGATGGCGCTCGCCGTGGCGCGATGAATGTGGGTGCGGTATTGGATGTCCCGGTGGATGTGACTCGGCCCGTTATAGCGGGTGAGGGTCAGGCGATTGCCGCCTATCGGGAGATACGCAATTCCGCACGAGAAGTCGTTGTCGTCAGACTCGTTCTGGCGCAGGTAAACCTGGAACCGGAGAGTCTCAACCTCAAGCCCGGTCAGCTGATAGTTGCGCTGGCGGTGTCCCGGCTTCTGACTCCAGCGGGCGCGGGGAGTGGTCACACGCTTCGGCATAGACCGCAACTGGGCAATCTCATCATCTGTGTAGAGCCTTGTGTTCATGCTCGCCCCGGGTCTTGTCAGGCCGCCTTATGCCGCGCCGTCCTCGGGAATCTGGCTGCTGAATGCCGTCAAGGTCGGTTCCTCTCCCATGCTTACCTCACCAACGGGCTGCCGCACATTAGAGTTACCAGTATAGTTGGCCAGCCATCAGGGTCAAGTTCGGCCAGGGACTGCGGGCTCCGCCACAGCCGTCCAAATCAACTTGTCAAATCCGGCCTCTATGTCGTACACGTCCCTGAACTCGGCAAAAGCCCAGCGGCCATACCGGCCGAGCTCGTTAACGCCAGGCACCCAGTACGTCTCCATCGTCCGCTTCTTGTCGTCGGCGTCCTGCCTGCGGTAGCCCTTTATCTCCACGACGAGGTTTAGCGGGTCGTCTTCGCCGCGCCCGTCGTCCACCCGGACGATGAAGTCTGGAAGGTATGTGCGGGCGTCGGAGCCGGAGAGGTACGGCACTTCCAGCCCCAGGTTGTGATTCTTCACGTATGCCTTTACGCGGCGATGGGCCTCGGCCACGCGGCAGAGCTCGGACTCCCAGCCGCTGTCGAGCACCACCCAGTTGACGTGACACCTGCGAGCGTCGGTGCGCCAGAGGTCCTCCTTGGACGTGGTGAAGTTGACGAACGCGGTCGAGCCGTCCGGGTTGTAGGGGTCTAGCAGGGCCTTCACGGGATATTTACTCGCGTGGCTGTTGGTAATGGCGGCGGCGATTCTCTCGCAGGCCCTGTCAGCGAGGTACAGGTACATGAGCTGGGCGGGATACGTGCCGCCCTTGCAGACCAGGTAGTCGTCCAGCCAGTCCGTGACTATGCCCTTCAACCTGCCGAACAGGTGCATCTTGGGGGCTTCGTTGGGGTCGCGCCACCTGGTTTCGATAAGGTGCTTGGTAAGGTGGAACGCCACCGTGGCGGGCCTCGCCCTGTCGAGATGTTCCACGTCGAGGTCGACGCCTTCGCCGATAATGCCCTCATTCCTGGTTCGCGTCGGACCGACATCCAGGGGCGTGAGTTCCAGGCGAGAGTCGTCGGTGAAATTCGCCGCCAACTCCTCCCTGGGTGGATCGACGCGGTAGCCCGTGACCCTTGGGAACCGGATTTCGAGGTGGTCGCGGTCGGGCCGCACCGCCATGACCCGCACCGTGGTACGCGACGGGTTGTGTGGCCCAACTACGGGCTGCGCGGCGAAGTCGAACGGCACGCCCAGCACGTCGGCGTACTCGACGTTGAACAGGCCGCACTCGTTCAGGTCGTAGGACTGGCGGCGCAGCGCGCGGCCGACGACCTGCTCGCACAGAAGCTGGGTGCCGAAGGCGCGCACGCCCAGCACGTGGGTCACTGTGCTGGCGTCCCAGCCCTCGGTGAGCATGGACACCGACACCACGCAGCGGATGTTCTGGCCGAGGCGGTCCTCCTTGCCTACGGTGTTCATCACCTCGCGGAGCAGGTCCTGGTCGGTGATGTTCTCGCCTTCGCGAATGTTGCCCGTGCGCGCCACACGCTCCCTGCGGAATCGGGCTATCTCGTCTGCGGCCGCCAGTCGGAAGTTGCGGTCCAGCGCCTCTCCGGATTCGAGTTGCTCGCTGTCTATGAGCACCGTTCGCGGAACAGGGAGTGGGGCGCCGGCAGCGTCGAAGTTACGGAACAGCTCGAGGCGACCCTGTTCGAATGTCGTAGTGCCGTCCGTGTGCTTGCGGTGAAAGCCGGAAACGAAGTCGTACACAAGCTTGGACGTGGAGGTGTTGTTACAGACGATGATGAAGCACGGCGGAACGGTTGCGTCGCCCTCACTCCAGGACTCGCAGGTCTTTTCGTAGTGGCCGTAGAGCGCCTGCAGCGCGGTCTGGAGCTGCACGGGCAACCTGAGCGGGTCTAGGCCACCTTGCGCCTTTCCGCGGCCCTTCTTGGGCATATCGCCCCTGATGTTCTCCCAAAGGGCGCGGTACTTGGGCATGTCCCCGCCAAGGATGTTGTCTGCCACCGGCACCCGCGGCAGCTTGACGATGCCGCTCTCGATGGCGTCCATGAGCGAGAAGTCGCTCACCGTCCAGGGGAATAGCGTGCCCTCGGCATAGCCTGAGCCGCGGAGGAAGAAGGGGGTCGCCGACAGGTCGACTACCTGCCGCACGCCAATCTTGCGCTTGACGATTTCGATCCCGGATATCCATACGCGTGCGGCCTCTTCGTTCTTCTTGGCTTCCTGCCTCTCTTCACCTTTCAGGGCGCCCTCGTCACTCTCGCCCTGTTTGTGGCGGTAGCAGTGGTGACCCTCGTCGTTCAGCACCAAGATGTTCTTCATGCCCATGAGGTCGGGCATAACACGCCGGAGCATCTGCCCCTCGGTCTCTACCGTGTCGAGTTCCGGGCCTCTGCCCTGCAAGAGAGCGCGCCCTCCACGAGAGAGCGTCGTGCGGTCGCGTCGCCTGAGCGCATGGTAGTTGGTGATGACTATCCTGGCCTGCTCGAGGTCTGCGAGCATATCCTGTGGTACTAGCTCTCTGCTGGCGTAGTAGCTGTCGGGGTCGTTGGGCTGGAGAACGCGGAGCCGGTCTTTGATGGTGATACCCGGGGCCACCACCAGGAAGCCCCGTGTGAAGCGTGGGCTGTTGCGGTGGCGGGACGCGTTGATGGTCTGCCAGGCGATGAGCATGGCCATTACGGTGGTCTTGCCGGCGCCGGTGGCCATCTTCAGCGCGATGCGCGCCAACTCTGGGTTGGCGCTTCCGTTGGCGTCGGCGAGGCGCCCCAGGATAGGCCGGCCGACGTCCCTTAACCTGGGCGCGACCTCGGTGAGCCAAATGGCAGTCTCGACCGCCTCCACCTGGCAGAAGAAGGGCCTCATGTCGCTGAACTCGTGGTGTCGCCAGTGCTTCAGCAGCCGGGCGGTCTCAGGAGTTACGCCCCAGTCGTTGGAGTTGGGTAACTCGCGCCACCGGTCCACGTGCTGGCGAATCTCGTTCACCGATGCCGTAACGTCGTATTGCTGCTCCCCCGTGGACAGCCCCGTGCCATCGTCGAATACCATCTCCGGTTGCTCCCCCGAAGTACGGCGTCTTCGCGGTTTCGGCACGGGCGTAACAAAGTCTGCTCCGCGCCGTTGCTCGATAATCTCTTGCGTCGGGTGGCCGAGGTCGTCGAGCTCCCAGTGCTTCGCTGGTTACTCGTAGGGAGAGTTGAGGATGGGTCTTTCGTAGAAGCGGTTTTCCATGAGCGGCCTCACACCGTTATCGCGCCTGCTGTCAGGCCCACATTGTAGCCTGTACGCCCTTGCATGTGAATACAACTGGGGAGCACTGGCTCATTGACAGTCGGGCAGGAAGGCTCGGGTGTGCTCTAACAACACACCCCTACGGGGCCTCGTCGGATTGCACGAAGCGCCGACGCGCGGGCATCTCCACCGCGGGCAGGCTCTGGGCGTCCATCACGGCGTCCGCGGCCACTATCTCGTTGCGGTGCAGCATCCACGCCACCACCGCGTACACCTCGCCGGCGCTGAGCGAGCCGGGCGCGTTGGCGGGCATGGCGCGGCGCACGTAGTCGAACAGCGTGGTCGCGTAGGGCCAGTAGTTGCCGACGGTGCGCGGGAACGGCGGCCACGGCGCTTCGGGGTCGTAGGGCATCACCAGCGCGCCGCTCAGGCCGGCAACGCCTTCGCCGTTGCGCCCGTGGCACACCGCGCACTTGGCCCGGTACACCTGGTCGCCCTCGGCGGCGCTGCCGCTACCCTCCGGCAGCCCCTCGCCGCTGGGGTTAACGTCGATGTCCCAGGCGAGAATCTCGTCCGCCGTCGCGTCCCGGCCGAAGCCAAAAGGCCCCGAAGGCATGGCGGGCTGCGGCTCGGTCTCCCGCGTCGCCGCCTGTGGGTCCGCGGCCGAGCTTCCTGGCGCGGCGGGTCCTGCGGCGTCGTCCTGGCCGGCGCACGCCGCCGCCAGCAGCACCGCGCACGCCAGCGCCAGGACGAGGCGTAGGAGGGCACCCCCCTGGATTCCGGCTCGGGGGCCCGAATGACGGATGCACAAACGTCTCCCCATGTCGGAATGACGACTACGCAAGGCAGCCGGGGTAGCCGCGTACCAGGGCCTCGCGGTCGCCGCCCGGCGCCGCCAGCGCCGTGCGAAACGGATCGTGGGTGCTGAGTACCGTGCCGTCCGCTTCGACCCGCCAGGCCTGTATCGCGTTGTTGTGGTAGATGGAGTGCAGGCCGCGCTCTTTCACCAAGTCGTCGATGATGGGCTGCACCGCGCCGCTGTCGTCCGTGACGCGGCTCATGAGCACGGCGGGCTTGCCGTCCCACGTCCAGGGGTAGCGGAATCGGGTGTGCGCCTTGGGCAGCACCGGCGCCTGCAACCGAGCGTCGCGCCAGGTCCTGCCGCCGTCCGTGGTGACTTCCACGCGCGCTACCCGGCCCCGGCCCGACCACGCCAGTCCGGTGAGCTCCCAGAAGCCGGCGGCGGGGACGCGGTAGCCCCCGGAAGGCCAGGTTATCACCGACTTGGCCCCCATCTCGAATGTGAACTGGAGAGACGTGCCATCGGGCATGACGTCGGTGTAGCTCGCCGACTCCTCGCGCCCCATGAACGGGCGGTCCGTAATTTCTAGGCGGCGCAGCCACTTGATGTTGACCGAGCCTTCCCAGCCGGGCACTATCAGCCGCGCGGGGTAGCCCTGCTCAGGCCGCAGAGCCTCGCCGTTCTGGGCGTATGCCACCAGGACGTCGTCCCAGGCCTTGTAGGCGGGGATGCTCTTGGCGAACACAGCGGCGTCCTGAGACTCGGCCAGCAGCCATTCCGCGTTGCGGTCGGCCCCCGCCTCGCGCAGCAGCAGGCTCAGCGGCACGCCCGTCCACTCGCTCGTGCTGGTGAGCCCGTGCACGTTCTGGGCAGTATCCGTTGGCACCGGCGGAAACCAGGCGTTGGCGCTGTTGCCCGAGCACTCGATGGAGTAGGTCACCGACACCGAGGGGAAGCGCCGCAGGTCCGCGAGGGTGAACGCCCTTGGGCTGTCGACCATTCCGTGAATCAGCAGCTTGTACGCGGAAGGGGCCACGTCCGCGGTTCCAGCGTGGCTCACCACGTAGTGCAGGTCGGACGGCGTTATGATGCCGTAGGTGCGATCGATGGGGGCGAACCAGGAGTGCTGGCCCACCTGCATGCGGGTGGGCTGCTCGAATGGCGTGCGCGCGCCCACTTCGGTTGCGGGAAATCCCGGCACCTTGGTCGTGTCGACGGGCGGGGGCGATTGGCCGAGCGCAAGGCGGCCCGCGGCGGCGGCGCCCGCGACGCCCAGCGCGCCGGCGAGAAGCTGGCGGCGGGTGAGGCGGGCGCGCAGCAGGCGCTCGGCGAGGTCTTTCGGATCGGGCGGGCGTGCGGTCAAGGCGATTCCCTTGAGAGAGGCGTTCTATTCGCCGCGCAGACGCTGCAGTTCCGCTTCGAGTCGCGCTGCCCGCGCCTCCGCCGCGAGCCGGGCATCTCGCTCAGAGTCCGCCTGGGCTTCTGCCACGAGGCGGGCGTCTCGCTCAGAGTCTACCCGGGCTTCTGCCATGACGCGGGCGTCCTTCTCTTCCTGGTGGGTCAGCAGCCACACGCTTCGCACGGGATCCCAGTAACGCAACTCCCCGTCGGTCCACCACAGGTCGAGGTTCAGCGCGTCGCTGTGCGCCCACACCGAACCGTCGCTTTCGTGGCCCATCTCGATACGCTGATATTCGCCGTCCACCAACCGCTCGCCCACCAGCGGCTCGCCGTAGAAGTCTCCGCCGGTCTGGTCGTACCGCCAGTACTCTCCCACGCCTATCCGAGCATACAGGTCGCGCTTTTCGCCCAGGTCTCTGCGCCACGTGCTCTGGGAGGCTATCTCCATCACGTAGTCCGGCGGCTTGCCCACTTCCCACAGCAGGTAGGTGTTGTTCTTTTCGATCGAAAGCGACTCCAGCGCGGCTTCGGACAGGCCGAAAACCACGTAGCAGTCGGGCGACACGTTGCGGCGCGGGTTGCCCTCGACGTAGTACAGAAAGGTGTTGCCGCTCACGAGGGTGTCCTCGACGTCGCTGAAGTGGACTTCGAGAGCGCCGACCACTCTGCGGAATATGGGATCTTGATACAGTCCGTCAGGCAAGGGCATACCGTCCGACTCAGGGTAGACGATGGTGGTGGCGCGTCCGGTGGTGGTCATCGCATCCTCCTTGCTCCGGCGATTTTAGCACACCACCGGCACATTCTGGCAGGCGGTGGCCGACGCAGGGGTGGCCGTCCGATACTCCCTTCCCCCATCCAAGACTTACGAGGGTAGGTGTTGGGAATGGCAGGGGCAAGGCTTTTTTGGGATGGGGCGAGGCGGCTTAGCCGCCGCGCAGCCTGGGGTCGAGCTGGTCGCGCATCCCGTCGCCGAGCATGTTGAACGCCCAGACGCCGACGGTCAGCGCGACGCCGGGCCAGATTGCCATCCAGGGCGCGCGCTGCATGTACGACAGCCCCGAGCCGCTCAGCATCGAGCCCCAAGTCGGGAACGGGGGCGGCACACCGTAGCCGAGGAAGCTCAGCGACGCCTCGGCCAGTATGAACACGCCCAGGCTGATGGTGGCCATGATGATGATGGGGGCGAATGCGTTGGGCACCACGTGCAGCAGGAATATGCGCAGGTGGCCCGCCCCCACGGCGCGCGCGGCCTCCACGTAGGTGGTCTCCTTCAGCGCTAGCGCCTCGCCGCGCAGCACCCTGGACGTGCTTATGCCCCTGTCGAGCGACAGCACGAGTATTATCTGCCACAGGCCCTGGCCCACCACGCTCACCATGGCCAGCAGAATTATCAGCGTGGGGATGGTCATCCAGCCGTCCACGAAACGCTGCACCAGCATGTCTATCTTGCCGCCCATGTAGCCCGTGCCCATGCCGAACACGATGGCTATGACGAGGAAGCCGGCGACGCAGGAGAAGGCGACGACGAGGGACACGCGCGCTCCGACCACTATGCGGCTGAAGATGTCGCGCCCGAGCTGGTCGGTGCCCATGAAGTGCGTGAAGCTGTGGCCCATCAGCGACTCTTTGAGGCTCTGCTCGCGGTAGTCGTAGGGAGCGATGAAGTCGGCAAAGATGGCGGTTGCCAGCAGCACGACCACAATGACGAGGCCCATCGCCGCGAGCGGCTTTTCCCGAAACAGGCGCACGACGAAGTCGAGCCAGCGGTTGCGCCGCTTTCGCCGCGCCACTCCCTGCAGAGCGACCTCTACACCTACACCCTGTCTCTGTTCCATGCGGGACTAACCTTCCTCTATCGGTAGCGTATTCTGGGGTTTAGCCAGCCGTAGCTAAGGTCGACCAACAGGTTGATGATCATCACCAGGCTGCCGGTGAAGAGGATAACGGCCTGGATGACGGGATAGTCCCTCTGCTTGATCGCCCCCAACATGAGCTGCCCCATCCCGGGCAGTCCCCATATCTGCTCCAGCACCACGGTGCCGCCCAGCGCGAAGGCGAAGTTGATGCCGATGAGGCTGACCACCGGGATCATCGCGTTCTTGAGCGCGTGTCGGCTGAGTATGGCGCGCTCCACCAGCCCCTTCGCCCTGGCGGTGCGAATGTAGTCCTGGCGCATCACCTCCAGCACGGTGGCGCGCGTCATGCGGGCCACCTGCGAGCCCTGCGAAACGGCCAGGATTACGGCGGGGAAGAAGAACTGCTGGATGTTGAGCCACGGGTCGTCGAAGAACGCGTTGACGCCCCAGGGCGGCGACCAGTTGAACCACAGCGAGCCGAACAGCAGCAGCAGCACGGCGGTCCAGAAAAATGGCACGGACAGCCCTATGATCGCGACGCTGCGTAAGACGTAGTCCATCCACGAGTCCTGGCGGATGGCCGAGAATATGCCGACGGACAGCCCCCACAGGACCATGAGCACGAGCGTTAATATCACAAGCTCGAACGTCACGGGGAACCGCCGCTTGATGTCCTCCACGATGTCGATCTTGGTCAGCAGCGACTTGCCCAGGTCGCCCCGCACTATCTGGCCGATCCACACGAAATATTGTATGTAGATGGGCTTATCCAGCCCGAGTTCTCTGCGAATGCGTTCCTTGGTTTCAGGGTCGATCTCGCCGCCGCGCCCGCCCGAAAGCTGCGCGGCTATGGTGTCCACAACGTCGCCCGGGAGCAGGCGCACCATGCCGAACACGAGCACCGTAAGCACGAACACGCTGGGTATAACCAGCATAACCCGCCTTATGATGTAGTCTCGCATTGCGACCCCCGAAGGTAGATCCTAATGGGCCTCCTCTCTCTCGACGGGAGAGGATTGAGAGCTTGCCCTGAGCCTGCCGAATGGGTGAGGGTGAAGGCGTCGACGCGGCTCACCCCCATCCTAACCTTCCCCCATCGAGGGGGAAGGGACCTCTGAGACGCCCCAGTTCAGGTTACATTACGAACGGGGCGCCCCAGGCAGGCGATGCACGCGCGCGCTGGAGCGCCCCTCCTGTCAGAAGATCAGCCTATCCTATCGCTCCACCCAGGAAAGAGCGAGGTTGTTGCCGATCGGGTAGGAGTACTGGTACTGGTAGTTCACCAGCCAGGGCTGTATGGCCACTATCTGGATCCAGTTCGTGCTCATGGCGTAGTACTGCTTCTCCATGAGGTAGCGCTGGACATCGGCTACCAACTCGAAGCGCTTGGCCGGGTCCACCTCCGACTCTTCGGCGTCTATCATCGCGTCGAGAGCCTCGTCCACCAGACCGGAGACGGGCTGAACGTTGAGCGTGTTGCGGGAGTGGTAACCCCTGTGCAGCCAGTCGCTGGGGTCCCAGCCGTAGCCCGGGAAGCCGTAGCCGAGCGTGAAGTCGCCCGACTCCCACGTCTCCACGCGGGCGGAGCCGTCCCTGACCATTATCTCGAGGTCGATGCCGATGTTGCGGAGCGACTCGACGACCAACTCGCCTTCGCTGAAGAACCGGTTGCCCAGGTCGTTGGTGAGCAGGAAGGTGCCGGTTATGCCGTTGTCCGCGGTGTAGCCCGATTCGGCCATGAGCGCCTTGGCGCCCTCCACGTCGAAGTCCAGGTAGCGCTCGGCGGGTATGCCGTCGCCGTCGTAGTCACCGTACTGTCCGGGCGGCAGCCAGAACTGGTTGCCGGGGGCAAGCGGCGTGGAGAAGGGAAGGCCCCAGCCGCCGAGCACGCTGGCCACCCAGCCCTCTTTGTCGATGGCAAGCTGGATGGCGCGCCGCACGTTGATGTCGTGGAACGGCGTGCCCTCGCTGAAGTTCGGGTACACAGCGCGCTGGTTGGTGGGGTCTACGAAGATCTCCCAGACCGTGTCGGGGTTGCTCTTGTTGAGGTCGAGGTAGCGCTCGGTGCTCATGCCGCACGTCTCGAGCGCCAGCGCGCCCAGCTTGCCGGTGCGGAAGCCCGCGTCCTGCGCGCGCTCGTCCTTCATCACGAACATCTCAACGCTGTCGATGAACGGAAGCTGGTTGCCGCGTCCGTCCTCTTTCCAGTACAGGCCGTTGGCCTCGTAGGTAACCGAGACGTCGGGCGTCCAGCCGGTCATCACCCAGGGGCCGGTGCCGTACTGGTCTTCGACGTTGTTCATGGCGTCGGCTACCAACAGGCTGGGGTCGTCAGCCAGGCGCTGCTTGAAGCCGTCCAGGCCGTAGAGCTGCGGCCCGCGAATGGCGAGCTTGTACAGGAACGACGCCGTCGGCCGGTTGAGCGTAACTTCCAGGGTGTAGTCGTCTATGGCCTTCCAGGACGCTGGACCGTCGATTTCGGGGAAGCGCGCCCTGAAGCGGCTCGTCTCGGGACCGAAGGCGAAGTCGGCCACCTCTACCCAGTCATGGGCGGTGACGTCCCGTTGCGAGTCCACGTCCAACTGGTCGTCGTTGTACTTGACGCCCTTGCGGAGGTTGAACGTCCAGACTAGCCCGTCGTTGGACACAGCCCAGCTTTCGGCCAGGTGCGGCTGCGGCGTGTAGTCCGCGGGGTTGGTGCCCGGCCCCTGCGGGAAGGTTACGAGCGTCTCGGCCCACAGCGAGATGTACATGTTGCTGTAAGCCCCCTGGTGCAGCCAGTCCCAGTAGCGTGGGAAGGGCCAGCCGTTGGTGACCAGGTCCACGTGTCCGCCCTTGACGGGCGCGTAGTTGGCGGGCGGTTGCGGAAGCTGCAGCGGCACGCCCATCTCTGAGGCGGCCTGCTGGATCACCTCGGACGCGGTGAGCACCGCCGAGGGTTCCTGCGGGGGCGCCTGCGTGGGCTGCATGGCCGGCGCCTGCGTGGGCTGCGGCTGCTGCTGCGCCGGAGGTGCTGTCGGCTGCACCTGCGCCGTCGGCGCCTGCGTAGGCTCGGCCACCGCCTCATCGGCGCTGCTACACGCGGCCAGTACAAATATGCCAATGACCAGGGCCAAAGGCAAAACCAAGAACCTTCTCATTGTTCCCTCCTCATTCGGGTCTGTCGTCCCGCATCCCTCCGTCTGGCGGGCCGGGCCGATTCCGCGGGCCGGAGGCCCCGCCTCGTTCCGGCTGACGGATTCTGAGATACTGCCATTTTTCTTTGACCATGTCAACAGAAATGCATTGTCAGACAGTTGTTCGAACTCGATGAAATGAGACCCGGGCCACAATCCCCGCTCCCAATACAGAAGGGCTGCTCCGCTCCCCCCAAATGTGAACAGTTGCGTGGGGCGTTCTGTGCTACGATTAGCGTCGCTGCGCGGCCCGCGAGGCTGCGATCAATCTGTCCCAGTCGGCCCACGAGATGCGATCCATCAGGCTTTCCACCGAGTCGTACTCCGAGCGCCCCACGCTCGACACCGCCGTGTCCAGGGCGCTGATGCTGCGCGTGGCGGAGCGCTCTGAGCCGGAGACGCTGCGCCTGTTCCGGCCCGGCGCCATCGTCGCGTTCGGCGCGCAGGACCGCCGCGCTCCTGGCTACGCCCGCGCCGTCTCGGCCGCGAGGGCGCACGGGTTCGCGGCGATAGACCGCATGGTCGGCGGCACGGCCGCGGTGTTCCACGAGGAGACTGTCGCCTTTACCTGGACGATTCCCGACCGGAACCCGCGCGAGAATATCGACGCCCGCTTTCGGGAGACGGCTTCGCTCATCGCGTCGGCGCTTTCCCGGCTGGGCGTGGACGCCCGCGTGGGCGAGGTGCCCGGCGAGTACTGCCCGGGCGCTTACAGCGTGAACGCGAGGGGACGCACCAAGCTGATGGGCGTGGGCCAGCGCATCGTGTCGGGCGCGGCGCACGTGGGCGGCGTGGTGGTGGTGGGCGACAGCGGCAGAGTTCGGGACGTGCTGACGCCGGTGTACGACGCGCTGGCGCACGACTGGTCGCCCGGGACAGTGGGAAGCGTGGAGGACGAGCTGGGCGCGGCGCGGTTCGAGGACGTGCGGCAGGCCATCGCGGACGAGTTCGCGGCGCGCTACGAGCTGTACGACGGCCCGCTGCCCGCCGAGGTCGCGCAGCGGGCGCTGGCCCTGGAGGCCGACCACGCCGTGGCGTAACTTTGTCAGAAGCTGTTTGGAAATTCCTTAGCGTCTATTGTCACTACAGCAGAAGGCGGAAAGATGGGACCTGGCGGCGGGTCATGCCTCCGTCTACGCCTCGACCAGATCGTCCAAGACAGTGATGGGCAATCCTTGGACGCGGCGGTAGTCGCTGTCATTCGTGAGAAAGAGCGCGCACCCCGCCTGCAACGCTGATGCCGCGTGGAGTGCGTCCGGTGTCTTTAATCCGGTGGTGGCTCGGATGCGAGCGGCGTCTTCCCAAATCGCCAACGTAGCAGGGATAAGCTCCATCTCCGCAGCGACGAATATGGACCGAAAGAGCATCTCAAGGCGAGCGCGGGTAATGTCAGCGGCCCCATGCTTCCTTCTCTTCTGACAGGTAGGCTGCTACGTCCGCGACTGTCTTGAACGCCAAGTGACCCGGCGCTTCGTCCAGAATGTCAACGACAGACCGTCGTTCTGACGCCGGCGATTGGCTGACGACCACATCGACGGACTCCCCCACGGGAAGGCCCTGGTCCACGATTTCTATCTTGCCTCCCGGCAACACCGTCGTTCGTATGTGCAACGCCCTCTGCATCGTTAGTACTCCTTGAAAGGAACGGCCAAACGGCTACATAGTTGTCGCACAAGGAGGAACGATACACTAGCGATATGACCGGCCGGTTGTGACCGCACCAGCCGTCAGTGGCGGAATCTCCCCAAAGACTGTCCAAACCACAACAGCGTCTGTCGTCCCTACGCAGCCGTGTTCCACAAGGGGACTGTCGCGTTTACCTGGACGATTCCCGACCGGAACCCGCGCGAGAACATCGACGCCCGCTTTCGGGAGACGGCTTCGCTCATCGCGTCGGCGCTTTCCCGGCTGGGCGTGGACGCCCGCGTGGGCGAGGTGCCCGGCGAGTACTGCCCGGGCGCTTACAGCGTGAACGCGAGGGGACGCACCAAGCTGATGGGCGTGGGCCAGCGCATCGTGTCGGGCGCGGCGCACGTGGGCGGCGTGGTGGTTGTGGGCGACAGCGGCAGAGTTCGGGACGTGCTGACGCCGGTGTACGACGCACTGGCGCACGACTAGTCACCGGAGACAGCGGGGAGCCTGGAGGACGAGCTGGGCGCGGCGCGGTTCGAGGACGTGCGGCAGGCCATCGCGGACGAGTTCGCGGCGCGGTACGAGCTGTACGACGGCGCGCTGCCCGCCGACCACGCCGTGGTGTAAGGCGCCGGCGCCCCCTACCCCACCGCGCCGCTCTCCCTCATCGCGGCGATGTCGTCCGCGGCGTAGCCCAGCTCCGCCAGCACCTCGGCGGTGTGCTGGCCGAGCGTGGGCGGCGGCCGGCGCACGGACGCGGGCGTCTCGGACAGCTTGACGGGGATTCCGATGTTGCGTATCCGGCCCGCCGCGGGGTGGTCCAGCTCCACCACCATGTCCCTGGCGATCACCTGCGGGTCGGCGTAAACCTGCGCCATGTCGTTGATCGGCCCGGCGGGTACGCCCTCGCGCTCCAGCACCTCCAGCCAGTGCGCCGACTCCCTTGCCTCGAACGTCCGCTGAAGCGTGTCGACGAGCGTGTCCAGGTTCGCCATCCTGTCCGCGTTAGAGGCGAAGCGCGGGTCGGCGAGCAGGTCCTGCCTTTCGATTGCGACGCACAGCCGCTCCCAGTTGGCCTGGTTGGCCGCGCCGATGTTCACGTGGCCGTCGCTCGTGCGGAACGCCTGGTACGGCGCCGACATCCTGTGCGCCGACCCCAGGGGCGACGGCGTCTCGCCCGTGGCGAAGTATATGGCCGACTCCCAGAAGGTGTAGGCCAGCCCCGCCTCCAGCAGCGAGGTGTCGACGAGCTGTCCCCTGCCCGTCCTCAGCCGGCTGATGTACGAGGACAGGATGCCGTAGGCGGAGTACATGCCCGCGTTGAGGTCGGTGATGGGCACGCCCACCTTCACCGGGTCGGAGCCGGGCGCGCCCGTGATGCTCATCAGCCCGCTCATCCCCTGCGCCACCAGGTCGAAGCCGCCGCGCCGGCTGTACGGGCCGGTGCCGCCGAACCCCGATATGTTGCAGTACACCAGCCCCGGATTCAGCCTGAGAGCGTCCTCGTAGCCCAATCCGAGACGCTCCAGCGTGCCCGGGCGAAAGTTCTGCACCAGCACGTCGGCGCGCTCCGCCAGGCGCCTGGCCGCGGCCAGGCCGTCGGGGTGCCTTATGTTCAGCACCACGCTGCGCTTGTTGCGATTGATGCCCAGAAAGGCGGCGGACTCGCCATTCACGAACGGCGGCCCCATGCGGCGGGTGTCGTCGCCGCCGCTGGGCTTTTCCACCTTCACCACGTCGGCGCCCATGTCCGCGAGCAGCATGGTGCAAAAGGGGCCTGCCATAATCTGCGTGAAGTCCAGCACACTCACGCCTTCCAGGGGAAGCGTCGGCGTCATGTCGTCCTCGCTTGCGCGGCCGGACCGCTCTAGCGGCCGGTGAAGTTGGGCTGGCGACGCTCCACGAACGCGCTACGGCCCTCGTGAAAGTCTTCGCTGTCGAAGTTCGTGAACGGCAGGAGCCGCTGCTCGGGCGTGAGGCCTTCCAGCGCCGGATTCTCCAGCACAAGCTGGCGTATCCGCTTGTGGCGCGCCTGGGACAGCGGCGCGAGCGGCGTCATCTCGCGGGCGAGGTCGTACACGCAGCCGTCCACGTCGGCGAGGGGCACGACCTGGTTCACCAGGCCGATCCTGAGAGCCTCGGCGGAGTCCAGCAGCCGCGCGCTCATCAGGATGTAGGACGCGTTGCCCGGGCCTACGAGGTTGACGAGACGGCGCATTTCGCGGTACCCGACCAGGATGCCCAGGCGGGCGACGGGGATGCCGAAGCGGGAGTTGTCGGCGGCGATGCGAATGTCGCAGGCCATGGACATCTCACAGCCTCCGCCCACGCAGAAGCCCTTGATGAGGCAGACGGTGGGCTTGGAGACGGCCTCTATAGCGTCCATCGCGCCGTCGAACGCCTCGGCGTACACCTGCGCCTTCCGGGAGTTGTCCCGGTAGCTCTCGAAGTCCTTGATGTCGGCGCCGGCGGAGAACGCCCTGTCGCCCGCGCCGGTGAACACCACCACCCGCACGCTGTCGTCACGGTCGAGGTCGATGGCGATTCGCCGGAGCTCCAGCCAGCCGTGGTAGTCGATCGCGTTGCGCTGGTCGGGCCGGTTGAACGTGACGGTCGCAATGCCGTCGGTGCGGTCCAGGAGAATGTCGTCCGGCACGGCGTGGGCCTCCGCTGTGGATGGTTGGCGCGTAGGATAGCATAGAACACCGGATGGCCGCGCCTCGGCGCCCTTGATGTGTTACGATGAGCCGCGCCGCCTTGCCCGGCGGCCCAAGACGTCCACATACAACCGTTGAGAGGTGCTTACCGCCATGGCCACCGACACTCAGCCCACCGACCATTTCGTGGAGGTCAACGGACTTAACTACCACTACGTGGACTGGGGCGGCGACTCGAATCGCGTGCTGCTGTTCGCGCACGGCCAGGGCGGCAACGCGCGCAACTGGGACCACATAGCGCGGGAGCTGCGGAGCGAGTTCCGCGTGCTCGCCGTGGACCAGCGCGGCCACGGCGACACCGACCACACGCGGGAAGGCTACGCCGTGAAGGACTTCGCCGCAGACCTTGCCGAGTTCGCCGAGATCATTGGCATCGGCCCCTACGACTTCTGCGGCGCGTCGCTGGGCGCCCGGAACGGCATACCCTACGCCGGCGACCACTCCGACCACCTGAAGCACTTTATCTGCCTGGACTACGGCCCGGAGATGAGCCGCGTGTCGGCCCAGAACCAGATAACCGGCATGAACGCCCGCCGGCTCGGCTGGCGCAGCCTCGAAGAGTACATGGAGAACGGCATGGCCCAGAACCCCAGGGCGCGCGAAGAGCATCTGCGAAACACGTTCGAGCACGGGTTCAGGCTCAACTACGCCGGCAAGTACGTGCCCAAGCAGGACCCGGAGATGTTCTGGATCAACGGCAGCTTCGGCGTCAGGGAGGTCCCCTACCTGTGGGAACAGTGGGGCAAGATTCGCTGCCCCATACTCGAAATGAAGGGCGCCGAGAGCAACTTTCTATCGCCGGAGATCCTGGCCCAGATGAGGGAGCTTCAGCCGGGGATGCAGCTCGTGGAAGTGCCCGAGTCGGGACACGGCATCTCCGGAGACAACCCGGAGTTTCTCGTCAGCGAGCTGCGGCGCTTCCTGGTCGACTAGGCAGGCGGCGCGAGGCTCCTGGTCCCGTTTGAACGAATTGCGAGAGCCATAGCATGACAGACCTGCTTATAGAGAACGGCCTTATTGTCGACGGCAGCGGCAGTCCCGGCTACCACGCCTCCGTTAGCGTGCGCGACGAGCGTATCGCCATACACCGCGGCGAGACGCCGGAGCTCGACGCCGTCCGCGTCATCGACGCGACGGGCAAGGTCGTTTGCCCCGGCTTCGTCGACCTGCACTCCCACGCCGGCCTGACCATCCTGGGCGAGCCGCACCACGACCCGAAGGTGCGACAGGGCGTGACAACGGAGCTGATCGGCATCGACGGCATATCCCATTCGCCCTTCAAGTCGCACGAGGAGCTGCGGCGCTACATCTGGCTCGACTCCGGCCTCAACGGCTACCCGCCCCAGCCGGCCGACTGGCTGAGCGTAGCCGACCATCTGGACAGGTACGACAACACCGTTGCCATAAACATCGCCTACATCCTGGGCAACTCCTCGGTGCGCATATGGGGCGTCGGCTGGGGCGCCGAACCCGCGTCGGACGCGCAGCTCGCGGACATGCGGGCCGTGGTGCGCGAGGCGATGGAGGAGGGCGCGTGGGGCCTGTCCACCGGCCTGGACTATCCGCCGGGGGCCTACGCCAGCACCGGCGAGCTTGCCGCGCTGGCGAACGAGTCGGCGCGCATGGGCGGCTTCTACCACACCCACACGCGGGCCAGCCTTAGGGCGAAGGGCCTGCTCGCGCCGTGGGAGGAGGCGTTGGAGATCGGCCGTCGTGGCGAGAGCGCCGTACACCTCACGCACTACCGCCAGGGCGCGCAGGGCGTGGGAAGCCACCTCGACTACCTGGGACTTGTGGAAGACG
This sequence comes from Dehalococcoidia bacterium, assembly GCA_965217705.1. Lineage (GTDB taxonomy): Bacteria > Chloroflexota > Dehalococcoidia > Lucifugimonadales > CATOSD01 > CATOSD01. Next base: position 2,557,029 of record CBDCJA010000002.1, read on the forward strand.
CCCGGGACGATGGCATGGACGTGACGTTCGACTGCTACACCTACCCTTACTCGGGCACCACCGTCACCATCGGGCTGCCCCACTGGGCGAAGGACGGCGGCCCGGAGAGGCTGTTGGCGGCGCTCAACGACTCGGACGACCGCGAGCGGATGAAGCGCGAGATTAGCTCCGAACGGCTGCATAACAACTGGCTCACCAATTTCACGCAGCCGCAGAACAAGATCTACGACGGGCGCTCCATCGAGGAGATCGCCGAGATGCGTGAGCAGGAGCCGGCGGACGCCCTGTTCGACCTGCTCGTCGAGGAGAACCTGGGCATTTCGACCGTGGGCCTCGGCACCAACCAGCACACGCTGCCCGCGTTCGTGTCGCACCCCCACGGCATGATAGCGAGCGACGCCATACTGTTCGGCGAGTTCCCGAGTCCCCGCACCTACGGCTGCTTCCCCATCGTGCTCGCCGAGTTCGTCCGCGCCGAGAAGCACCTGCGCCTGCCGGAAGCCATACGCAAGATGACCTCGTTCCCGGCGCAGCGGCTGGGGCTTCCCGACAGGGGGCTGCTGGTGGAGGGCTTCAAGGCCGACATCGTGATATTCGACCCCAAGACGGTGAAAGCTCCCGCCACCAAGCGCAATCCCAAGCAGTTCCCGATAGGAATCGACTACGTTATCGTCAACGGGCGCGTGGTCATCGACAACGGGAGCAATACGGGCGCGCTGCCCGGGCGCGCACTGCGCCGGGGCAGGACTTCGACCTAGCCGCCGCGGGGCATCCATTTTCCCTCCGCAGGGTATCGACTCATGCCCCGCGCGGTGCTACACTGGCGACCCCCAAGCCCACACGGCTTTGCGGCGTTCCGGCGCCTCAAGCGTGCGGTGGGGATCACGCAATCGAGATTTCTCTCTATGGCAGACCTATCGGCAACCGAGGTTTGGGAACGCGTTCTCGACGACCTGCAGATACAGGTGACGCGGCCCACCTTCGAGACATGGCTGAAGCAGACGGCTGGCGTCGCCGTGAGCGCCGACGCCTTCGTCGTCGGCGCGCCCAACGCGTTCGTGGCGGAGATGCTCGAACAGCGCATGTCCTCGCTCATCGCCCAGGCGGTCGAGCGCCAGGTCAGGCGCCGCCTCGACGTGCGTATCGAGGTAGGCGGCGGTCACGCTAACGCCACGCCCTCCGAAAGCGACGATGATGCCGCGTTCGCCCAGCCGGACCCGCCGTCGGGTGCGACAGCCGCGCCCCAGGCCTCGCGCGGCCGGCGCTCGCGGCTGAACCCAAAGTACACCTTCGACTCCTTCATAGTCGGCAAGTCCAACGAGCTCGCCCACGGCGCTGCCCAGGCCGTCGCCGATCGGCCCGGGGCGGTGTACAACCCCCTGGTCATCTACTCGAAGGTCGGCCTGGGCAAGACCCACCTGCTGCACGCCATCGGAAGGCTCGCCGGCCGGAAGACCGCGTCGCTCATCTACACCACCGCGGAGGACTTCACGTCCGAGTACATAAGCGCCATCCGCGAGGGCAAGACGGATGAGTTCCGCGAGACCTACCGGGCCGCCGACGTATTGCTGCTCGACGACATCCAATTCCTTATCGGCAAGGAGCAGACCCAGGAGGGCTTTTTCCACACCTTCAACGCGCTGCACATGAGCAACCGCCAGATGGTGATTACGAGCGACCGCCCGGTGACGGCGCTCACGCTGCTGGAGGACCGCATACAGTCCCGTCTCGAAGGCGGGCTGGTGGTGGACATCCAGCCGCCGGGACTGGAGGAGCGCTCGGCGATACTGCGCGCGAAGGCGGAGGCGCGGGGTCTGAGCCTGCATCCGGTGGTGCTGGAGATGCTTGCGGAGCGGGTGCGCAAGAACGTTCGCGAGCTGGAGGGCGTGCTCAATCGCGTGGTAGCCTACGCCGACCTCACCCAGTCCCGGATCACCCCCGACCTCGCCTCGAGGGCGATGGCCGAGCCGGCGTCACAGGCCTGGAGCGGCCACGCCTCGGAGCAGGCGGTGGTGCGCGCAGTTTCGAGCCACTTCAAGGTGAGCGAGCAAGAGATGAAGGGACCCAAGCGGGACAAGCTGACCACTCGCGCGCGCCACGTCGCGATGTACCTGCTTCGCGAGGATTCCAAGCTGGGCTCGTCGGCGATAGGGCGCACCCTCGGAGGCAAGAACCACGCCACCGTGCTCCGCGGCTGCCGCACTATCGAGACGCGCCAGAACGTGGACGACACCCTGCGCTACGACATATTCGCCATACGCAGCGCCCTCGAGAGCGCGTAGCCCGTCACCCTCGGGCGGCGACGGCGGGCCGTGGCGGCGGCGTGGCCAACACCAACGCGGCGGCCAGCAGGTAGGCGGCGAAGAACGTCCATAGCGCGAACAGGTAGCTGCTGGTCTCGTCGAACACGTAGGCCGCAAAGATCGACCCGCCCACGCTCCGCGCCAGCCAATGGTGGCGATCAGCGCCAGCACCACCTCCCCGACGTTGATGCCGGCCGCCGAAATGCCCGTTGCCCTGCCGCGCCTCCGCCGCCAGGACTCGAGACGCCGCGCCCTGGCTGGCTGATGTCTAGCAAAGAGTTGACCTAACCACTAAACCCGGAATAAACATTCGGCCCCGGAACATGTGCGTAACTGCCGTGAAATTGTGCATAACTCGGCCAATACTGTGCATAACCCCGTGGATAATCTGTAGCCCAAAAGCCGCACACACCAGGTCTTGGCCAGAGTACAAACGGATTCGCGCGGTTACGCACACCCTGGCATGGTACAATTGCACGACCGGCGCCCTAGCCGAGCCTCTATCCTTCCCACACAACGCACAGCCTTATTATTATTATTATTACTATCTTAGAAGCATGATAGATAAAGCTACTATAGAAGTTAACAGCGGTAATGGCGGTAACGGCGTCGTGAGCGGACGGCGGGAGAAGTACGTGCCCCGCGGAGGCCCCGACGGCGGGGATGGCGGCGACGGCGGCAGCGTGTACCTGCGAGCCGACGTCAATCTGAATACCCTGTCGGATTTCCGGTACAAGAGAACGTTCTCCGCGGGCCACGGCGGCAACGGCGCTGGCGCGCGCAAGCACGGCAAACGCGGTGGCGACCTGGTGGTCGCCGTCCCCGTCGGCACGCAGGTCTGGGTGGAGGGCGGCGAGACCCGCCTGGTGGCGGACGTCGCGTCCGAAGGCCAGCGCGTGCTCGTGGCGCAGGGCGGCCGGGGCGGCCGCGGCAACACCCACTTCGTCACGTCGCGCAACCGCTTTCCGCGCCTGGCCGAGGCGGGCGAGCGCAGCGAGAGCGTGCGCCTGCGCCTGGAGCTGAAGCTGCTCGCGGACGTTGGCATCGTCGGCGTGCCGAACGCCGGCAAGTCCAGCCTGCTAGCGGCGTCCACCCGCGCGCGGCCCCGCGTAGCGGACTACCCCTTCACCACCCTGGAGCCCGCTCTGGGCGTGGTCGAGCGGCGGCGAGAGAGCTTCGTGCTCGTCGACATCCCCGGCATCATCGACGGTGCGCACACGGGCGCCGGACTGGGCCACGAGTTCCTGCGTCACGTCGAGCGCACGAGAGTCCTGGTGCACCTCGTGGACGGCTCACTCGACGAGGCCGTGGCCCAGTGGAGGCTCGTGAACGACGAGCTGCGGTTGTTCGACGAGCGGCTCTCTGACAAGCCGCAACTGCTGGCCGTGAACAAGGTGGACCTTCCCGAAGCGCGGGAGCGGCTGGCGGGCCTGGCCGAAGAGTTCGCCGCGCTGGACGTGCGGGCGTGGCCGGTGTCGGCAGCAACGGGAGAGGGCGTGGACGAGCTGATGGACGCGACGCTGCGGGCGCTGGCGGAGGAGCGTTCGCCGGCGCGAGAGGATGAGGACGACATTCCGGTGCTCAGGCCGCAGCCGCGCCGCCCTGTGGTGCGTGTTCACAGGGACGGTGACGACTTCGTGGTCGAGGCGCCGACGGCGGTGCGGATCGCCCAGGTGCTGAACGAGGACGACTGGCACGCCCGCACGCAGTTCTACGCCTACCTGTCGCGGATCGGGGCGATACGGGCGCTGGATGCCGCGGGCGTGGCTCCGGGCGACACCGTCCGCATAGGCAAGCTCGAATGGGAGTGGGAGTGAGGTGCGCGTAGGCGTCTTCGGCGGCACGTTCGACCCCGTCCACGTCGGCCACCTTATCGCCGCGGAAGAGGCGACCGAGCTGCTGGCGCTGGACGAGATGCTGTTCGTGCCCGCGGGTCATCCGTGGTTCAAGGCGGGTGAGACGGTGACGGACGCCGAGCACCGGCTGAACATGGTGCGCCTCGCCGTCGAATCCAACCCGCGCTTCCGGGTGTGCGCCGTGGAGGTCGCCAGGCCCGGGCCCAGCTACACGGTGGACACGCTGGAGCACCTGCGCGAGAAAGCGCCATCCGCCACGGAGCTCTTCCTTGTGCTGGGGCTGGACGCGCTGACCGAGATGCACCGCTGGCGCTGTCCGGCGCGGGTGTTCGAGCTCGCCACGGTCGTGGGCGTCGCGCGGCCCGGCGCGGAGTTCGACCCTGCGGCGCTCAGCGACATCTTCCCAAGCGCCGCCGAGCGCGTCATAATGCTCGACGTGCCGCTGGTGGACGTGGGAGCCACGGATCTGCGCCGACGCGCTTCAGCCGGACGCTCGCTGCGGTACCTGGTGCCGGACGGCGTGGAAGAGTACATAGTCGAGCATGGCCTGTACAGGTGAGACGTAGATGACGACACCCAGCGCGAGAGCCGAGACGATCCTGGAGCTGGCCAAGCGCAGAGGCGCCCTGCAATTCGGGGAGTTCCAGCTGTCCGCGGGAGGCGTCAGCCCGTACTATTTCGACGGGCGTCTCCTCACGCTGGACCCAGAAGGCGCATACCTGGTGGGCGACGCGCTGCTTCCGCTGCTCGCCGAGTGTGGCGCAGAGGCGATAGCCGGCCCCACCCTGGGCGCGGACCCGATCGTCGCCGCGGTTGCCGTGCTGAGCCATCAGCGCGGTGCTCCCATTCCCGCGCTGATAGTGCGCAAAGATGCGAAGGGCCATGGCGGGCGCCGTTTCATCGAAGGGACGATGCCGGAGGGTGGGCGCATCGCGGTGGTGGACGACGCCTGCACCAGCGGGGCCAGCCTGTTCCACGCTATCGGCGCGGTTGAGGCCGCGGGCGGCAGCGTGGTCAAGGTGCTGTGCATCCTGGACCGCAACGAGGGCGGCAGCGAGGAGTTGCGCCGCCGCGGCTACGACTTCGCCGCGCTGCTGGAAGCCAACGAGAAGGGCGAAATCGCCCCCAGCGTCGCCTATACTCGGGTCACGCCTAGCAGCGCCTATACGCGCGTCACGCCGAGCAACGCCTATACGCGCGTCATTCCGAGCGGAGCGGAGCGGAGCCGAGGAATCTAGGGCGCCCCGGCTGCAAACTCCGGCGACGTCAGCGACAGGCCCTTTACCTGGGCGCCCTACGGCGCGCCCCCAGGGTGTAAACCATGAAAATTCTGTTGGTACGACACGGTGTGACCGCCGCCAACGCCGAGGGCCGGCTGCAGGGCCACGCCGACGTCGAGCTGTCCGCCGATGGCCTCGACCAGGCCGAGCGGCTGCACCGCCGCTTCGCGGCCGAGGGCCTGCGCCCCACGCACGTCTACTCCAGCCCGCTGCTCCGCACCGCCGAGACCGCGCGCATCGTCTCCCGCTCGTGGGACGTCCCCATAGTCCACCTGGACGACCTGAAGGAGACGGACGTGGGCGCGTTCACGGGCCTCACGATGGCCGAGGCCACGGTCCGGTTCCCGGAGATGACGCGCGCGTTCCTGCGAGACGATGACTGGGACGCCGTAGAGAACGCGGAGGGCTACCGGCAGCGCAACGAAAGAGCACATCGCGTCGTGGACCGTGTCATCGCCGACCACGCGGACGGCGACGTGGTGGTGCTGTTCGCCCACGGCGGCATTCTGCAATGCATCGTGGCCGCGCTGCTGGGCACGGAGAGAGTGTGGAGCGTGGCCGTCGCCAACACCGCCATCTTCGAGTTCGAGATAGACCTGGAGAGGTGGCGGCGCGGCAGCGACCTGCAGAACAACAGGCGCTGGCGCATCCTGCGGTTCAACGACGCGGAACACCTGCGCTAGGCGCGCCCTCACCCGTTCGAGAACAACAGCCCGATTGACGGCCCGCTAGGCCGTCGTGTAACGTAATCATGCGGCATACCCGTCAACCGCAAGGTGCGACATGAACAGACCAGACACCCTTGCCCACAAGTCCAGAGCACGCGATTTTTTCGTGTTCCCGGACCCGCCCGAACGCACACCCGAGGATATGACCGGCTTCAAACACCTGGCCAGGACCGGCAACGCCTACATGCTGGGGGAGTATCTGGGGAACAGCGAGACCACGCTGGTTGCCGGAGATCAGTTCGTCAGCCTGGCAGTGACCGGGGAAATGAGAGGGTTGCGTTACCCGGACATGCTGGTGGCGTTCGACGTGGACACCGCGGCATATTGGGACCGCAACGCATACGTGGTGTCGGACCAGGGAAAGCCGCCTGACTTCGTTATGGAGATAGCGTCGCGGAGCACCGGACGAATAGACGTAACCGACAAGCGCGTCGATTATGCCTCGCTGGCGATACCGGAGTATTGGCGATTCGACGAGACAGGGGAGTACCACGGCGCGCGACTGGCCGGGGACCGGCTGGTTGGCGGTGAGTACGAGCCGATTTCGATAGAGGAAGTCTCCGAGAGCGAGTTGCGGGGATACAGCGCCGTGCTGAACGTGTATCTGCACTGGCAGGAAGGCGAGTTGCGGTTCTACGACCCCGCGACGGGGCGACCGCTTCCAACCCTGTCTGGCGAACGCGCCCGTGCCGATGCCGCCGAGCGTGGCCTTGACGGCGAACGCGCCGCGCGTCTTGCCGCCGAGGCGCGAGTCCGCGAGCTCGAGGAGCAGCTCCGCCGGCAGGGCGCCAGATAGGCGGACGCTAGAAGCCGGACACTATCTCGCTGTCCAGGCTCAGCACCTCGAAGTCTTCGCGTCCTGACTCGATGTAGGCCAGCGCCTTGGCCAGCGCCTCGTCGGCGTGCCTGGCGTCGTTGGCCACGCAGACGACGCCGAGCGTGGCAAGCTGCCAGTTGTCGTTGTCGGCGACCTCCGCGATTGCGACGTTGAACCTGCCGCGCACCCGCGAACACAGCGAGGCCACCACGCGGCGCTTGCCCTTGAGGCTGCGGTTGCCGTGCAGGCGCAACCGGACTGTGCCGACGCCTATGACCATGTCGCCCGTTCCTCCGCCGGCCGCCTACGGCAGCTCGGAGGTCGACAGCGTCGCCACGTAGGGAAGGTTGCGATAGCGGTCCCGGTAATCGAGCCCGTAGCCGACCACGAACTCGTCGGGGATCTCGAAGCCCACCCAGCGCAGCGGCACCGGCGCGGTGCGGCGGGACTTCTTGTCGAGCAGCGCGCACACCTCCAGCGAGGCGGGGCGCTTGAAGCTGAGGTACTTCAGCAGGAAGTCGAGCGTCATGCCGGTGTCCACGATGTCCTCCACCACGATCACGTGGCGGCCCGCGACGTCGGTGTCGACGTCCTTGGCTATCTTCACGCCTGAGCCGCCGCGGCCGGAGTAGCTCGACACTGCCATGACCTCCACCTCGGCGGGGACGTCGAGCACGCGCATGAGGTCGGTCATGAAGCAGAGCGCGCCGCGCAGCACGCCTATCAGCACGAGGTCGCGGCCCCGGTACTCTGCCGAAATCCGGCCGCCTATTTCGCGCACGCGCCGGTCGATGTCGGCGGCGGAGAACAGCACACGGTCGAGACCGCGGGGAAGCCTGACGGCGGGCGGGGCCGAGAGCGGCGTCGTGGTGGCTACCAGGTCTCGTGTCGGCAGCGCGTCATCGGCAGACAAATCAACCACCCCCTGGCGGCGCTTGGGGCGCGCCTCCAAAGACTCTTCCAGGGCAAAACCCTGGACCCTCGGCAGGTGGAAGTATCGCCCCGAACGCCCCCAGCCGTCAAGAGCGCGCCGGTCCACGAGTCGGTGGCAGGCAAACACTTAAGGCCACAAGCTGCCTGAGAGTGTGGTCCTCCGAGAATCCGGTTGCATTTGGGAGATGTTACGTGTGCGCTGAACAGCCGCTTTGGATTCCTCGGCTCCGCCCCCGCTCGGAATGACATGGAGGAGGAGCGTGCTCGGAACGACACGAAAGCAATGGGGCTCGGACGTTTCTGCGGCGCCTGTGGTGAACGCTGTGTCCAGTATGGGAGGGAGCGGGTCGCGGGTGATCCGCGGAGGCGGGCGCTCGTTCGGGCAGCCGGCCCCCTGGTGTCGATTCTCGCACGTGCCCGCTACTGGCTGCCTACCCGAACAGAGTCGGAACTCTCCCCTGCGTTGTACACCCTGTCGATCGCCTGCACCCTGTACTCCGTCAGGTTGGGAACGAGGCTGTTCGCGTCCGTGTACGTCGTATCCGTGCTCAGCGTGTCCGATACATAGATCCTCGGCCCATCGTCCCTCCCCGGCCGGTGACGCCATATCCTGTACCCGCTTACCCCCGCCCTGTATGCCACTTCCCACCTCAATACCACCTCCCCGGCAGAGTTCGCCTCCGCTGTCAGATTCCGCACCGCCGGCAGCGGTATCGGCCCTATCCGCAGCATCAGCTCGTCCCCCGGCTCCCACGGCTGCTCCGATACCTCCCACGTCAGAGTCCGGGCGGTCCAGTCTTTGGTCGCGTCCACCTCGGCAAGACGCAGACCGACAGTCCCGTCCTGCTCGATGAAGCTGAAACCGTCTAGCCACGACCCGAACCGGTCCAGCGTCAGCACCACCCGGCCGTTTTGCCACGTAAGGCCGGTGATGGTGATAGCTCTACCTCTCACCGAGAACCCGGCGGGCTTCAGCACGCCAGTGGTGGTCGCTGGGCCGCCCAGGTACCCCACGCCCGCCGTCGTAGTCGCCGGGTCGAATAACGCCTCGTGCACGGTGCCGGGGGGTGCTGTCACGGTCGCGTCTATCAGGGTGTAGATGCCTTCGGGTGCGAAATCACAGGCTTGGTGATACCAGGGGTGGATGTCATGTCTGGCTTTGTAGCGCCCTGACGGAATCGGGCGCGTCGTGACGACGGAGTATTCGTAACCGTCCGAGGGATCTGTGTTGTCGTCGGTAAGGTTCGGAGCGAAGTACCCGTTGGGGTCGTCTGAGATTGTGAATTCGTGATACGAAGGGTCACTGAAACGGTGGTCATAAGGTATGACTTCGGTTCCCGCCGCCATGCCGGACTCAAGCGCCACAGGGCGATGCCGTACCCCTGGAACGTGTAGACCATCCCCATACACTATCCGGTCGCGCATATCGCGGATGTAGCGTAGCCCGCTGCGGACACACCTGTTGTATTCAATGGCGTTGGGTGTCGGGCTACTCGCCGCCGAAGATCGCTCGGCTGAATCGCCGGAAGGCCCCACAAGCCAGCTTATGGTATCCCGTAGGGCAGACTCAGTGGTGTAGAGGGGGATACGCGCGCCCTGTGATTCCAATTGGATACGCGGGTCTTCAGAATCCACACTCCGGGCGGTGGAAGTGCCCGCCGTATTGGTAACCGGGATCCACACGGGGTTGTTCGTTCCCAACGTGAACTCGTCCGGGAGGTCGCCCGTGTAGGTGGTAGCGGCCCTTCCAGTCTGATGGTACTGCCATTCTGTCGTGTCGACAAACTCGAAGTCCTCTGTCCCGTCGTTCTCCAGCAGGAACAGAATGACGTCCTGATTATCCCATTGCGTGTTCCTGCCGCTGGTTGGAGCCGACACCGAGAACTTAGCCGGCCCTGTACCCTTCAGGTAGGTGACGGCGCGGAACCGCAGCACGTCGTCGCCGGTTGACGCCAGCCTGGCCCGCACCACCACGTCGGCCAGATAGGTCCGCTCCTCCACCGATGCCGTAGCCGCTCCCCAATGGTCAGTGAAGATTTCCATGATATCGACGGAAACTATTGGGGTTGGCTTGTTGGGTGGCCACGGCGTTGGCGAGCTTAGGCGCGCGAGTATTGTCGCCTCAACATCGGGTGACTGCGTTGATGGCGTGTCTGTGCCGCAGGACAGGACAGCCAGCACGAGGAACAAGCCCGTCAGAATCTTGACGGCATTCATAAACTCCCCCTTAATCGCCATGGGACGCGATGGCCTGTTCCATTCCATGCGGGTCGTTGGTCGTCAGGTACAGGTAGAAGAAATCGTATTTCCCCATCGTGTGCTGTCTACTTCGAGCGTGCCCTAGCCCGAATGCATGTCCAAGCTCGTGCTCCATCACGTTAGGTAGGTAGTAGAACAGACCTTCTGTGTTGCCGTCCTGTGCCAAGTCGAGATCGTTAGTCCATTGCGGTGTCTCGCCATCTATAGGCGTTTCCGGTGGGTAAGAAACCTTCAACAGGTGCGAACCTATGATGTGGGAATCAGCATCAACGGCGGTTGTGATGCAGGCGAGAGCGTGGCCCGTCCTGCAAATGCCCGGAGAACCCCGCCAATATGGTGAGATTACGGTGTTGGTGGAATTTGGGTCGCTCACTTCTGAGAAGTGTTTGATTGAGATAGCGTCATCCATGACGGTTTCCCAATTGTCAGCCGCTTTGTCAACCGCTTTCTTAGCTTCAGCCTCGTCAGGTGTGGCAACGGAATAGGACGGTGGTACTCCTTCGACAGACCTATAATCGAGAATGTAGACGAGTTCATAGTTACCGTCCCGATGCCGCGCCTGTGGAACCTTGCCCGCCACCCTCTTGGAGTAAACCGGCCCTGTTTTATCATCCTCGAGCCTTACGAGCATTCTCAGGTCCTCATTACCTGTGCCGATGGCGCACCGAATCAACCGGAACGAGGTTGACCATTGCTGTGCTCCCAACGGGCGCAACTGTTTCCATTCAGTCTCAGTCTTGGGTTTTTCGGGATGGCATACCGAAGGGTTGGTAGGTTGGTAGTAAAGGCCGGTGTCTTGAGAGTTTATCTTCAACTGAATCTCGTAGTCGCCGGGGTCGAAAGCGCCAGACAACGTTCCAATCTTTACCCTGACATAGTATTCCTTGAGGATGCTCCATAGTCGGGTTTCACTATCGTCTATGTTGCGGATGTTGTACTGCTCGTCTATGTAGGTCACGCCTCTCACCACCATCTTGTCGGTTGGCTTGGGCTTGGGTGTCGGCGTCGGCGTAGACGTCGGCGAGCGCGTCCCAGTAGGCGTCGGCGTAAACGTCGCGGTGGGCGAGCGCGTGCCCGTGGGCGTAGGCGTAGGCGTGTCCGTTGGATGCCGAGTAGGCGTGTCTGTCGGATACCCAGTGGGAGTGTCCGTCGGATGCTGCGTAGGCGTGTCTGTCGGATACCCAGTGGGAGTCCGCGTTGGCGTGTTGGTGGGCGTGGGAGTCTTGGTGGGCGTGGCGGTGTTCGTGGGAGTAGCGGTAGAGGTTCGCGTAGGCGTAGGCGTCTTGTATCCCGCGCATTCGGGATAGCCCCATGTGCCGGGATCCGTACAGTCCGGCAGATCCTCCCTCTTCTCCTCTTCGTCGCCGCCGCCCTCTTCGTCGAGCAGCGACGTCGATGTCACCGTCGGTGTCGGCCCACCACCCTCCTGCGCGTGCGTGTCCACCGAGAACGCCCAGCGCCCCAACAACGTAACCGCGACGATGATCGCCGCCCACACCGTGAACTCGACTTAGAACTACTTCATCAGCCACCGCCCCCCGGGCACCCCCCTCCTACTGCCCGCCTACCCGTACAGACTCGGACCTTTCGCCGGCGTTGTGCGGGGAGGTGTCGGATTGGCGTTTGGGTGAAGGGCGGGCCACGGGCGTACAGCATCGACGGTTTCTGCCGCCGCGCGCTGTGCCTGGGTGGGTTTGCCGAGCGGCGAGCCCCGCAGGCGGGTTTCAAGCCCGCCCCTACTATTGGAACGTTCCACTCACCCGTTCGGCAGTCCTTCGGCTCCGCTCAGAACGTGGCTCAGGGCACGTTCTCAATCCTCTCCTATCTGGGGCGAGGAGGCCGGACAGTCGCGCTTGACCCTTCCGGGGATGCTGCTCTATGCTAGCGCGTGCTCGCAGGTGAGCAGGCCGGCTGGCTTTTCCATCTATCACGGAGGTGAACGCCCCATGGCACAGGACGGCGCGAACGGCGGGGGACGCCTGCTGAACGAGGTGGAGTCCAAGCGGCTGCTCTCGGAGGCGGGCATCAACACCAACGCCACCGAGCTGGCGCGTAGCCGCGACGAGGCAGTGCTGCTGGCCCGGCAGATAGGCCATCCCGTCGCGCTGAAGATAGCGTCGCCCGACGTCGTGCACAAGAGCGACGCCGGCGGCGTGAAGGTGGGCGTCTCCGGCGACGCCGAGGTGGCGGCGGCCTACGACGATATAGTCGCGGCGATAGCCGCCGCCCAGCCGGGAGCGCGCGTCGACGGCGTGTCGGTGCAGGCCATGGCCGAGCCGGGCGTCGAAGTCATCATCGGCGTGTCGCGGGACCCGCAATTCGGGCCGCTGCTCATGTTCGGCCTCGGCGGAGTGCTCGTCGAGGTGCTGGGCGACGTCTCGTTCCGAGTCGCGCCGCTCACCGAGCGCGACGCCGCCGAGATGGTGCGCGAGATCAAGGGCTACCCGATTCTGCGAGGCCACCGCGGCAGCCCGCCCGCCGACCTCGACGCCATCGAGCGCGCCCTGCTCGACCTGTCCCGATTCGTGGACGCCCGCCCCGACGTGGGCGAGGTCGACCTCAACCCCATCATCGCGCACACGGAGGGTCTCACCGCCGTGGACGCGCGGGTGGTGCTGGTCTAGCGCTGCCGCTCCGCGCCTTAGCGACGTAGCCGTAGGGGCTGGTTTCAAACCTGCCCGGTGTACTCCACATCGGCCGCCCTCGTGGACTGACGACAATTTGTAGCTATCGGAGTCGACAATGAGCATCGACCTACAGAAGATGGACCGCGCCCTCAATCCCTCGACGGTGGCCGTCGTTGGCGACAAGCAGATCACCGGCTACATGTGGCTGAAGAACATGAGCACCTTCAACGGCCCGGTGTACTCGGTGCAGATCGACCCCAACGACATCCCCGGCATCGAGGCGATGGGCATACCCAACTACAGCAGCCTGTCCGAGATACCGGGCGACGTGGACTACGTCCTGGTCGCGGTGCCCCGCAGAGTGGCGCCGTTCGTGCTCAAAGACGCCATTGACAAGGGCGTCGGCGGCGTGGGCATGTTCACGTCGGGATTCGCCGAGACCGGCAGCGACGAGGGCATCGAGCTGCAGGAGCGGGTGACGCAGATGGCCCGCGACGCCGGCCTGGTGCTGCTCGGCCCCAACTGCATGGGCCTGTTCAACGCCGAGCTGGGCGTGCGTTTCTCGCAAGACCAGGTCGCCGGCGAGGGCGGCCCGGTCGTCTTCCTGTCCCAGAGCGGCGGCCACGGCGGGGCGTTCTCGTTGGCGGCGCAGTCCAGCGGGGTCAAGCTCAACAAGGTCGTCAGCTTCGGCAACGGCGTGGTGCTCGAGAACGCCGACTACCTGGAGTACTTCGGGCAGGATGAAGCCACCGGCTTCATCGCCATGTACGTGGAGAGCGTGCGAGACGGGCGCCGCTTCTTCCGGCTGCTGAAGGAGACCTGCCGAATCAAGCCCGTGGTCATCTGGAAGGGCGGGCAGACCGCGGAGGGCAAGCGGGCCACCTCGTCGCACACGGGCGCTATCGCCGAGTCCATGGACACCTGGGACGTGGTGATCAGGCAGGCGGGGGCGATCCGCGCCGACTCGATGCTGGAGACCGTGGACATACTCAAGGCGCTCACGACGTTCGCCCCGTTCACCGGCGACGGCATAGGGTTGACCGGCGGTTCGGGCGGGCAGTCGGTGTCGATGTCCGACGCCTTCAGCAAGGCCGGGCTGCGGGTGCCAATGCTCACGCGGGAGTCTTTCGACCGGCTGGAGGAGTTCTTCCAGGTGATAGGCGCGAGTTACCTGAACCCGGTGGACATGGGCGGCATGAACCGCCCGATGATGGAGTCGATAGTGGACATACTGTCCGCCGACGCCAACGTGGACGTGGTGGTGATGCAGCTGAGCCCGCGCGAGCTGCTGCGTTCGGAGGAGCGCGGTGCGGCGCACGTGGATGCGCTCAGCCGAGCGCGGGAGGTCACGGGCAAGCCGGTAGCCGCGGTGCTATTTTCGTCCGACCCCTACGGCGACGGCGAGGCGCTGAAGGAGCTGGACCTGCGGCTGCAGTCGGCGGGCATCCCCAGCTACCCCACCTACGAGCGCGCGGCCTTCGCGATAAAGAAGGTGGTGGACTACTACCGCCGCCGGGAGGGGTGAGGGGGGCTGACCTTGCGTGTCACCTAAGAGCCTATCCAATGAGTCCCTTCCCCCTCGCAGGGGGAAGGTTAGAGCCTGCCCTGAGCCTGCCGAAGGGATGGGGGTGATGAACGGGTTGTCGGATGGGCTCTTAGTGCGATAACAGGGACACATTGACAATCAGCCGCGAGAAACTGGAGACGGCCATGTTGATCAAGGGAGTGAGAGCTAGATACTCGAAGGGGTCCCTCGTCCCCTTGCAGGGGTTGAACATCAAAGAAGGCGATGTCGTGACCATAAGCATCGAGGTCGAAGAGCCGGAGGACCGCGCCGCCCGCATAGAGCGTGGCCGAGAGGCTATGAAGAGAGCGGCCGGCGGCTGGAAGGGCCAGCACGACGACCACAATGAACTGATACGCGAAATCTACCAGGCGCGCCTGGATGGCAGCAGGCAAAAGCCAGAACTCTAGGGTCGGATGCGCTATCTCGTAGATACCGACTGGATTATCCACGCCCTTCACGACATCCCGTCCGTCAATCAGCGTCTCCAAGACCTGAGCGGTGAAGGCATAGGGATATGTATCATCTCGAAGGCGGAACTGTATCATGGCGTGTTCTACGCTTACGACCCGCGAGCAAGTGAAGCGCGCCTGTCTGAGTTCTTAACCGGATACGATGTAGTTCAACTGGATGACGATATCTGCCGCACATTTGGGCGGGAAAGGGGCAGGCTGAGAGCGGCAGGAACTCCAATCGGCGACCTCGATCTGCTGATCGGCTGCACCGCGGTGAGGCACGGGCTCACCCTGCTGAGCAACAACCGCCGGCATTTCGGGCGGCTGGAGGGGCTGGATATCATTTCGGTGGGTGACGCATGAATCCCTGGGGCACAGCCTCTGGCGTTACACGGGATCGCCCGGAACGCTCGATTACCACACGCTTGGCCAGGACGTGAATCTGACAGGGGGCGCGTTGGTCAGACAGCGCCTGAAGTTCCAGTGGTTCGACCTGCTGAACAACGAATTCAAGACCCGCGGAGGGACTTGGAACAGGCATTTCTTAGAGTAAGCTCCTACGACCGGACAACAAACGGAATCGTACTCATCGAAAGGAGCATGACGTGAAGAAGATGATAACGGCCAACAGAAAGCTCGCGGTTGCGTCTGTCGCGGTGCTCGTCGCAATCCTCTGCGCCCTCGCCGTCGCAGTTGCGGGGAACTTGGGGCAGACAGTAACGCTGGTTGACCCGCCTGCCATGACGTTGACCTACGAGGTTTACGGCACAGGGGCAACCGTCGGCGACCGAACCATCCCGCGCTTCAAAGAGATCAGAACGCTCGAATACCGAGGCAAGAACGATTGGCGTGAGACCGTCATAACGTCTCCTGAGCTGGACTTGGGCAGATACGGTACGGGCACAAATGTCGGTTCTTACTACGAGGTGCGCGGCAACACGATAACAGAATACGACGCTATGGACGGGTACATGGAGAGCCACACTCGTGATGGTTCTAGCACGGAGATTCCAAATGGGGCCTTCGCGTTCACCAGTACGCCTGTGGAGTCTCCTCTAGGCCCGGACGTTACAGGCACGGGTGTTACGACTGACGCTCAGGTCTGTATTAACGGCAACTGCTCCGACAACGCCTCAGGTGTCAAATTCTCAAACAACGGGATAGAGGTTATCGTGCTGAGTGGTGTGGACTACACGATCCCCATGAAGTACGGCGACTACTTCCTCTTGAAGTCCGCAGTGATAAATGACCAGTAGGCCCTAAGTTACTGCGTAGTCAAGGCCCCGAAAAGTCTAGACTTTTCGGGGCCTTTGTTCGAGTGTCGTCGAGTCCTTGACTTGGCCCACAAGGGCAAGCGATACTAGGCGCGGGGAGCGCGAAGCTGAAGAACTTAATCCTCAAGCCGATTGTACTGATCGTATTAGCCTATTCTCTGCATGAAGAAGGTGCAGGTCAGGCGTGGACGGGTTACTGGACTTGGATACAGCAAATCGACATCGCAGTACCCGCGCCTATCCTGGCTGCGCTAGGCGTTCTGCTCGGCACGTTGTTTATCCTGTATTTGACAATAAGTTGGGTTCGGGAGGTACGTTATAGTTGGAGAAGTGGTTTGCTACGGGATTGTCGGATATTGGCTGTATCAGTTTCTCCTCGTCATTTGAGTGGATGGTCGCTGGAATCGGCTATGCATGACAGCAATCAGGCGGTCCTGCTCTTGACCTAAGTACCGCCATCGCCATGCGTTCGCCATAGCGCCTAGCCAATGTCCCCCGGACGCCCCAACGCACCCCCTCGCCCACACCCAACCCATTCGCGCCCCCGCACCCCGAAAAAAGCGTCACTCTCCCGCGTCACCCGTTCCCCGCCCTGCCCCATCCAACCCCACGCACGTCCCACCTCATCCCCACGGCTGCGCCATTTCTCCCCGCCAATCCGCCCCAATCCCGCAAGTTCGCCAGCCCCCTTGAAGCACGCGCACATCCGTGCTACCCTCGCCCACGCGAGGGACCGACCCCGCGGCCCGGAAACCCTGCCCCCAAAAGGGGTGAGGCCCCAGGCATCCGAAGGGGCGTCGAAAACTGGACACCGGCCACCGGCCACTCACCACCGACGCGCCCCCTGTCCTCCGCTGTCACGCGGTGTCACTCCTGTGTCCCAAAAACCCGTGCCGGGCGTTACAGATTTGCGCAGGACCGGCGGTGCCCACAGCTACGAAACGCACAGAATGTCGCAGAAACTGACAGATTTATTGTCTCCCGCTTTCATGGGGACCCAAAGAGGCGAGGCACCTGGTAATTTGAAGCAGCCCCATACCCTCCGCACACGTTACGGCAGAGGCACACAAGGGCTATAATGGAAGCCATATCATGAGAGAAGTTGTTCGCGAACTTATCGAGACGGCCATTCTCGCGCTGCTCATCTTCCTGGCGCTGCAGTTCAGCATCCAGAACTTTCGCGTCGAAGGCTCCAGCATGGAACCGACGCTCGAAGAGGGCCAGTACATCATCGTCAACCGCCTCACCTACCTCAACTTCGCCTACGAGCACCTGGAAGCGCTTCTGCCCTTCGCCCAATTGCGGGGTGAAGACGGCGCCGTGTTCCCGCTGCAGCCCCCCGAGCGTGGCGACGTGGCCATATTCCGCTACCCCGAAGACCCCTCGCTAGACTTCGTGAAGCGCGTGATAGGCCTGCCCGGCGACACGGTCTCCATCGACCACGGCCAGGTGTTCGTGAACGGCGTCGCCCTGGACGAACCCTACCTCGCCCAGGTCGACTACCGTGACATGGAGGCGCGGCTCATCCCCGGCGGCTCCTACTTCGTGCTTGGCGACAACCGGCGCCGAAGCGATGACTCCCGCGACTGGGGCAACGTGCCCGCTGAGAACTTCGTCGGCAAGGCCTGGGTCATATACTGGCCCTTCGGCAACTTCGCCACCCTCGGCGCGGAAGGCTGAGCGCGACCGTGAAACTGCACCTGGTAGACGGCACCTACGAGCTGTTCCGCGCGCACTTCGGCGCGCCGTCGCGGACTGATCCCAACGGACGCCCGGTCGCCGCGGTTCGCGGGCTGGTCCAGACGCTGCTCGCGCTGCTGAGGCAGGACGACGTGAGCCACGTAACTGTCGCCTTCGACCACGTGATACCCTCGTTTCGCAACGAGCTGTTCGACGGCTACAAGACCGGCGAGGACGCGCCCGCGGATGTGCTGGCGCAGTTCGACCTTGCGGAGCGCGCCGCCTCCGCCCTCGGCCTGGTGGTGTGGCCCATGGTCGAGTTCGAGGCCGACGACGTCATAGCCGCCGCGGCCGCCAGGTGGGCGGACGCGCCCGGCGTGGAGCAGGTGGTGATGTGCTCGCCGGACAAGGACCTCGCCCAGATGGTGCGCGGCGACAGCGTGGTGGGCCTGGACCGGCGCAGGAGGCAGACGATGGACGAGGCCGCCGTGCGCGACAAGTTCGGCGTCTCGCCCGCGTCCATTCCCGACTACCTCGCCCTCGTGGGCGACGCCGCCGACGGCATCCCGGGCATACCGCGCTGGGGCGCCAAGTCCGTTGCCGCCATGCTGTCGCGTTACGGAGCCATCGAGCGCATCCCGCCCGACCCGGCCGATTGGGACGTGAAGGTGCGCGGCGCTGCGGCCATGGCCGGGACGCTTGCGGAGCGACGCGAGGACGCCATGCTGTACAAGCGGCTCGCCACGCTGCGCCTGGACGTCCCCATCTGCGAGACGCTCGATGAGCTGCGGTGGCGCGGCGTGCGGCGCGATGAGTACACCGCGCTGTGCGGCGAGCTGGGTTTCGCGGGCCTAGCCTCTCAACCCCATCGCTGGTATGATTAGTTGCCCGACTTTCGTGCCAATGAGGGATTCACGACGCATTTGAAACAAGTTGGCATGAGTCTCTGGTGAGCACAGGAACGGAGTTCGAAGAGCTTCTGTGAGGTCGTCTATGCAATACTCGGTAGTCGTGCACGAAGCCGAAGAAGACGGTTTCTGGGTGGAAGTGCCAGCATTGCCCGGCTGCTACTCCCAAGGCGAATCGGTGGAGGAAACCCTGGGAAACGTTAGGGAGGCCATAGGGCTGTACCTGGAAGTGCTCAGGGATGAAGGACGGGATGAGTAGCGCCGACGCCTTCACCCTCACCTCAATCCTCTCCCATCGAGGGAGAGGGGGCCATAGAGAATCGGACGGTTAGGATTCGCGAATGAAAATGCTCGTTCTTGGCGGGAGCCGCTTCATAGGGCTGCACCTGGTGCGGCTGCTGCACTCGCGCGGCCACGACGTGACGGTATTGAACAGGGGCCGCACCGAGGCGGACCTGCCGGAGGGCGTGGCCCGCATCTCGGCCGACCGCGACGATGCCGGCGCGCAGGCGACGGCGCTGAGCGGCGCGTCCTACGACGTGGCCTTCGACATATCCGCCTACACCACCCGGCAGCTCGGGCCGGCAATCGAGGCGCTGTCCGGGAATGTCGGGCGCTTCGTATTCTGCAGCACTACCTCGGTGTACGCGCCCAACGACACCATCCCCATATGGGAGCACTTCCCTCTCGACCGCGCGCCCGACGCGAGCAAGTACGCCCGTGACAAGATCGAGTGCGAGGACCTGCTCGCCGAGGCGCACGCGGGCGGATTCCCAATGACCATCCTCAGGCCGCCATACGTGTACGGCCCCGACAACTACATCGCGGCGCGGGAGTTCAGCTACTTCGCGCGGCTTAGCGGAGGACGCCGCATAATCATTCCAGGTGACGGCCTCACGCCAATCCACCCCGTACACGTGGACGACCTGGCCGAGGCCTTCGCGGCCGCCGCCGAATCGGACGCCGCCCTGGGCGGCGCCTACACCATCTGCAGCCCCGACGCCATCACCGCCAACGGCTACGTGCGGGCCATAGCGGACGCCGTGGGCGTAGACGCCGACGTGGTGCACGTGGAGCCGCGTGACTACGACTCCCTGGGCGAGCAGATATTCCCCTTCGAGTGGCAGGCCGCCCGTGTGTACACTACCGCCAACGCCTTGGCCGACCTCGACTGGGCGCCTCGCTACCACATGCGCGACGGCCTGGCTATGACCTACGAGTGGTGGGTGCAGCAGGGACAGGACGGACAAGACTGGGACTTTTCCAATGAGGACGAAGCCCTGGCCAGACTGGGCCTGGGTGGCCCACAGCCCGCATGACGCTACGCCGGCACACACGGACACCTCTGCGCCCGCACCGGCTCACCGCCCTCGTACTCGCACTTTCGGCGCTCGCTATCCTCGCGTTCACGGCTTGCGGCGGAGAGGTCAGCATCGAGCGGCAGGCGGCCGACACGCCCACCGCCGCGCCGCCCGATCCGACAGCCACGGTGCTGCCCGAGACCCGCACCGTGCGCGACGACACCGGGCGCGAGGTCGAGATACCCTACAGGCCGCAGAACGTGGCCGTCACCAACGCCTGGATGGTGGAGCTGCTGATGTCGTGCGGCTATACGCCCGCGGCGCGGCCGCAGATCCCGTTCGAGTTCGTCTTCCCGCCGGAGGCGTTCGACATACCTGTCGTCACCATCTCGCACTCGGCGGGCCCCAACATGGAGGAACTGGCGGCAGTGCGGCCCGACCTGGTGCTGGCGACGCCCATGTACGCGCGCTTCGGCCCGCCCATCGAGCAGGCCCTCGGCGTGCCGGTGCTCGTGTACGACCTGGCCTCGGTGGACGACATCCTGGACAAGATGAGTGAGCTGGGCGAGCTGGCCGGCTGCACGGAGGGGGCGGAGGAGGCCGCGGCTGACCTGCGCCGGCGCATGGACTCGCAGCGGCAGGACCTGCCCGTGCAGGGTCCAAAGGTGCTCGCGCTGTTCGGCTCCACCGAGGGCTTGCTGGCGTTCACTTCGGTGTCCTACCTCGGCGACATGGTTGAACTGATGGGCGGGCAGCTCGTCGCCGACAAGGGGCCGCCCTTCATTCACCAGGGCCGGCCCGACGCCGCGTTCACGCCTTTCAGCCTGGAGACCGTGGTCGAGCAGGACCCGGACGTGGTGCTTCTCGTGCGGCACGCCAACCCCACCGATGCCCGCGAGGAGGCCCTGGAGGAGCTGTTCGCCAGTCCCGCGTGGCAGGGGCTGCGCGCCCTGGAGGACGGCCGCCTGCACGAGCTGTCCGAATGGCTCTACCTGCGCTATCCCGGCCCTCGCGTCGCCTGGGCGCTGCAGGAGTTGCGCGCCCTGATGTACCCGTTGGAGCAGAGGTAGCGGATTGGGCTCGGCCGGTACCGCGCCCACCGTTGCGGCGTCCGCGGTGCCGATGTGGAGGCGTGAGAGCATCAGAAGGGCCCTGACGCTTGCCGCCGGGCTGTGCGCGCTCACCGCGGGTCTGTTGGCATCGTTCGCCCTGGGCGCCGTGTACGTCAGCCCCGCCGACGTGGTGGATGCGATTTTTGGCGAGTCCGACCGCGTAAGCCGCCAGATTGTGTGGAACCTGCGCATACCGCGCTCGCTTCTCGCCTGCCTCGTGGGAGCCAACCTCGCCGTGGCCGGCGCGCTGCTTCAGGGCATAATGCGCAACCCGCTGGCCGCGCCGACCACCGTTGGAGTCTCCTCCGGCGCGGGACTCGCGGCGACCGCCGTGCTCATTCTCGCCCCGGGGCTTCCGGCGTACCTGCCGCTGCTCGCCTTCTCCGGCGGCATGACCGCGGCCGTGGCCGTCTACCTGCTGTCGTGGCAGCCCGCGCTGGGCACCTCACCCGTGCGCATGATCCTGGCGGGCGTGGCGGTCACCACCATGCTCGGGGCGCTGACCACGGGGCTGATGACGGCGTTCAGCGACCGCGTGCAGCCCGTGGTGCTCTGGATGGCCGGCAACCTCGTGGCGCGGAGCTGGAACCACTTCGGCCTGGTGTGGCCGTACAGCCTGCTGGGCCTGTTGGGGGCGCTGCTGCTGGTGCGCCATCTCAACGTGATGCAGCTCGGCGACGAGACCGCTCGCGGCCTGGGCGTGCCGGTCGAGAGGGTGCGGTTCATCGCAATGGCCATAGCGTCGCTGCTCGCTGCGTCGGCGGTCAGCGTGGCCGGGCTGGTGGGATTCGTGGGCCTCATGGTGCCCCACGTCATGCGGCTGCTGGGCGGTCACAACCACGCCTACGTCGTGGCGGCGTCGGCGGTGGGAGGCGCGACGCTGCTGGTGTGGGCCGACCTTGCCGCGCGGCTCGTGGTCGCGCCCCTGGAGGTGCCGGTCGGCATCCTGACGGCGCTGATCGGCGGCCCATTCTTCATCTTCCTGTTGTACAAGCGCCGGTTCATAGGCGGCAGGGGCGTCTAGCGGGCCGCGGCGCTGCTCGGCACCGATAGCCGCAGAGGACTGTTCCAAACCCGTACTGGAGGGAATGAGGAGGGTATGACGGGGACGCCACCGCACATAGGCGCAGAGGGGCTGGAGCTCGCCTACGACGGCAAGCCGGCCCTCGCGGGAGTCGATCTGCACGTCGCCAAGGGCGAGATGGTCGGCATCATAGGGCGCAACGGCTCCGGCAAGTCCACGCTGCTCAAACTCATCGGAAGGCTGCTCTCGCCCGGTGGGGGCGCCGTGCACCTCGACGGCAAGTCACTGGCGTCTCTGTCCATGGGCGAGCTGGCCCGGAACATGTCTATGCTTCCGCAGGCGCCCGTTCCACCGGCCGAGCTGACGGTGCGGGAGCTTGTGGGCTACGGACGCTATCCGCACGTGCCTTGGCTGAGGCGTTTCGGTGGGCAGGATCGCGCCGTAATCGAGCGCTCCATCGAGTCGTGCCGGCTGGAGGAGTTGGCCGGCCGCCGGCTGGACAGCCTGTCGGGCGGCGAGCGGCAGAAGGCGTGGGTTGCCATGGCTCTTGCGCAGCAGCCGCGGGTGATGCTGCTGGACGAGCCGGTGACGTTTCTCGACCTGGGTCATCAGCTCGAGGTGATGGACCTGATCCGCCGGCTCAACCGTGACGAGGGGATAACGGTAGTGGCCGTAATGCACGACCTGAACCTCGCGGCGCGCTACTGCGAGCGGCTGGTGGCGCTGAAGAAGGGCAGGATACACGCCGACGGTCCAACGGACGAGGTGATGAGCCCCTGCGTGCTGCGCGAGGTGTTCGGCATAAAGGCGCGCATCGGCCAGGACCCGGTCACCGGCCGGCCGGTATGCTACCCGTACCTGTAGGGGGCGTTTCTCTCCAAGCCTTCCACCTGCGTTGCCGGGGAGCTAGAAGCCGCGATTTGTTTCTTTTCAGGGCGGCCCGATCTTGGAACCGGACATCAGCAGGTCATCGAATCTCAGGCTGAATCCTTTGGGTATCTGATTTGGGATCTGTTTGGACGAGGCTGACAGCTTGAATGCCTTCTTGGTTAAGGGTGGTGTCAGAAGGGCTATTGGCCTATCAAGAAAGAACAACCGCGCCTCAAAATTGGAGAAGCCCTCATTGTCGGCGCGTTCTCGTAGCATACACAACCCACTTCGCCATCGGTTGAGATGTTCGGGGGTAAGCGCCTCCCCGACATCTTCTTTGTCAGCAAGTCTCTGTGTCTTGGCATCCAGGACACGGCTGATCATGGATATTCCGGTGTTTGCTCCTTGCTGAGTAAAGTAGGGAGCGAAGTACAGCGGTGCCTTCTTGTCCTTGGGGCTGGTAACGTACATCCAGCCCTCCCTGAAGATCTTTGCATTGAGAGGGTTCACATCCTGTACGAGAATTTCGGCATCGTAATAGCCCATGTCGTAGTCTCTCCTGACGAAGCGGACGAACTCGTCAAGCAGGTATCGCGAAATCCCAGAATCGTTGGATGACCTATGGCCGAGGACAAGTTCGATCACCTGATGCCACTGAACGTTGGCGAAATGTATTCCCTGTTCCGAAAGCAGCGAGCGGATATGCTCGGTTCTCGCAGTCGGCAATTCAACCTGAGTGAGGGCTACGACCGCACGTGTCGCGTATTGATCCCAGAGACCGTGTTCCGCAGCGTACTTTAGGATCTGTTCCGGAGTGGGTTCGGCACCGCCGATTTTGGCCTCTATGACAACGCGAGTCCCCTTCGCCTCTATGACTATGTCCCTGCGACCGAAGCCGATATCGGTGACTTCCTGAAGGTGGATGGAATAGTCTAAATTTGAGGGGTCGAACCGAGCGACGCCGCAACGCTTAACTAGTTTGGCACAGAGATTCCGGTCGCTGGCAATCAAGTACCCTAGCGCGAACGTGAGGGCGTCTTCATCGCTGCCCGCCAAGCGAAACATGCTCTGGACTCGGACGGTATCCTTCCGCTGGTGATTCTTTCCGATGTACAGCCGCATAGTGCTGGCAAGTGCACCACCCCGCCGCTGCGGGCTACGCCTGCGCCAGCACCGCGTACTCGGCCGGGCGGCGGTCCGCTGTCTTGCGGGGCGTGGTTATCTCTTCGAGGTCTACGGTTGCCGCTACCAGCTCATCGCCGTCGGACGCCGCGCGCGCGAGGACTTCACCGGACGGCCCGGCAATAAAGCTGCCGCCTATGAACCGCACGCCGTTCTCCACGCCGCCCTTGCCCACGCCTATGGCAAAGCAGCCGTTGTAGTAGGCGGCCGACCTGATGCACATGTCCGAGGCGTCTACTCCCTTCTCCACGTCGCCGTCGAAGGCGGGGGTGTTGTAGGGCGTGCATATGATCTCGGCCCCGTTGACGCCCAGCGCCCTGAAGCTCTCGGGGAACCGTCGGTCGTAGCAAATCTGGACTCCGACTCTTGCCCTGCCCGTATCGACGACGGGAAAGCCCAGATCGCCGGGGGTGAAGTAGCGTTTCTCGAGGATGTTGTTGTCCTCGCCACTGGGCTCCACCGTGCCGGGTATGTGCACCTTGCGGTACGTGCCCACGACCTCGCCGTTCTCGTCCACTATGGCGGAGCTGTTGAAGTACCGGGCGCCGTCTTTCTCCGCGTAGGGCAGCACAAAGCTGATCTTCGCATCTTTCGCGGCCCTGAAAATGGGCTTCGTCAGCGGAGACGGCAACTCGGACTCGAAGTACTCCTCCACCGAATCCCTGACCACAGTGCAGAAGTACTCGGTCAGGGCAAGCTCGGGGAAGCAGATGAAGTCTACCTGTGCGGCCTTCGCCTCCGCGAGCAGCCCCACCATTCGTTCGACAGTCTCTCCCCTGGTCCCGGAAGCGGGGCCCATCTGGGCCGCGGCAATCGTAAGCTCTCTAGTCATGGATCTCCCCTCAATATGGCTTCACGCGCCCAAGTCGGCGCTAGTCCTCGATGATGTGCGGCACTGCGGAGCCGGACTTGTTCCGGTTCGCTACGCAGGCTGCCGCTGGCCGTCGGTGACCGAGGCGATGTACTCGAACACCTCGCCTATGGAGACGATGTCGCCGTACTTCCAGCCCATGTTGAACAGGGCCGCCGCGTGGGACAGATCGAAGCGGTCGAAGACGGCCTCTTCGACTATGGACACTTTGAGCTGGAATGCGCCGGCGTCGACGACCGTCGCGTGCACACACCCGCTGGTGCTGTTTCCGGTAACGATGACGTTGTCCACTCTCTTGTTCAGCAGCATGTTGATGAGGCCCGTCTGGTTGAAGGCGCTGGCCTGCTGCTTTTCGACGAGCATGTCCCCCGGCTCCATCGCGACCTCGTCCTGTACTGCCGAGAGGGGATTGAGCTCGCTGAAAGGGCTGTCGGCATCCGCCAGGGGCAGCCCTGTGGACTCCTTGAAGTAATGCTTGCTGTAGAAGACGGGGATCCCGGCTACCCTCGCTTTGGGCAGGAGGTCCTGCATGTGGCGAATGGCGGACCACGCCCTTTCGCCAGTGGCGCTCGGTATCTCCTTGACAACCTCGTACACCGGAATGTCGTCGCCGACCGCGCCCTTGTTCATGTCGATGACCAGGATCGCGGGCCGTTCGCCGAACTGAGCATGGGGCCGGGGCTTGGTCTCTTTTCGGTTGGCCAGCATCCGCTTGTCGTCCTCGGACAGGAAGTCGTCCCAAACCGGCATGTCGTCACCTCCATAGCCGCATTGTGAACAAAGATACTCCGGAGGATACCACGTTAGGCGCTACTACCCTCCGACCGCAAATCCGCGTCGTGAGCGCCGGCCCAGGCGAGGCCGCTCTCTAGCGTCCCCTGAGCTTGGGGTCTAGCACGTCTCTCAGGGCGTCGCCGAACAGGTTTATGCCGAAAACCGCCATGCTTATCGCGGCGCCGGGGAATATCGCCATCCAGGGCGCTATCTCAAAATAGCGCACGGCTTCCCCCGAAAGGTCCCTGCCCCAGGACGGCGCGGGAGGCTTAACCCCAAGGCCCAGGAAGCTGAGCGACGCCTCTATCAGTATGGCCGCCCCCAGAAAGGCCGTGGCGTAAACGATGAAAGGAGCCAGGCTGTTTGGAAGCATGTGCCTGAGGACTATGCGTAAGGGGCTGGAGCCGATCGCTATGGCCGCATCCATGTACGGCGTGGCTTTCACCGCCAGCCCGCTGGAACGGACCAGCCGTGTAGTGCCCGGGATGAGAGGCACGGCAATGGCTATCATCACGTTGTTGACAGAGCCTCCCAAGGCCGCCACCAGGGCAAGCGCAAGCACGAGAGAGGGGAAGGAGAACATGATATCCATGAGGCGTTGGAGCAGGTTATCGGTGGCTCCGCCGAAATAGGCGCTGCCGAGACCCAGCATAAGCCCAATCCCGGTGCCCACGGTGGTGGCGACTACGCCGACGTACATCGAGATGCGCGCGCCGTAGATGACGCGGCTGTAGACGTCTCTCCCAAGGCTGTCCGTGCCGAACCAGAACTCACTCGACGGCGACTCCAGCCGGTCCCTCCGGAATTGGTAATTCGGGTCATTGCGGGCCACAAGCGGCGCGAAAATCGCGATAAGTATGAACACCACCAGCATGGCGGCGCCGATGGCGCCGAGAGGTTTGCGCTTCGAGAAGTCCCAGGCTGCGTGAAGCCAGGCTCTTCCTCCGGCTGGGCGCAACCGTGCCTGCGTGTATTCGGAGCTAACGGCCATGCCAGACCCTCATCATTCAGACGTACTTGATCCTGGGGTCTATCCAGGCATACAACATATCTACAAGTATGTTTACCATCACCACAACGCCGGCAAAGATGAACACCAACGCCTGCACGGTGCTGTAATCGCGGTTGAAGATCGATTCCACCAGCAGCCGGCCTATCCCGGGTATGCGGAAGACCGTCTCGATGATCACGATGCCGCCGAAAAGGGCGATCACTTCCAGGCCGATGAGAGTGATCACCGGCAGGATCGCGTTCTTCAGGCCGTGGCGGTTCATCACCACCGAGTTGCGAAGCCCCTTAGCCCGGGCGGTCCTGATGTAGTCTTCCCGCATCACCTCCAACATGCTCGACCTTGTCATGCGGGTGCCGAGGGCTGAGAGGCGGAACCCGGTGGCCAGTGCCGGAAATATGAGCTGCCGGAAGTTCAACCAGGGGTCTTTCCAGACGGGTGCGTACTCAACGGGCGTAAACCAATTGAAATAGATCAGCAGGCCCAGAATTATCAGGGTCGCGATGAAAAAGTTGGGGATAGAGAGCGCGCCGATGCTGATGATGCGCAGGGCGTAGTCCACCCACGAATCTTGCTTTAACGCCGCTACGAGGCCGGAGGGTATGGCGATTGCGGTAGAGACGACTATCACCATCACCATTAGATTGAGGGTGACGGGATATCGCGCCTTTATCTCGTTCGTTATCGTCTCTCCGGTGTATAGAGACCGGCCGAAGTCGAGACGTATCGCGCCCCAAAGCCAGCGGCCGTACTGAACGTGCAGGGGGTCGTCGAGGCCCAGTTTTTCCCGCAGCTGCTGGACCATCTCCTGGGCGCCCTCCTGGTCCATCTGAGCGCCCAGGATAGCCGCGGTCACGTCTCCTGGCACCACACGCATGATGAGGAACACCAGCGTAACGGCCCCAAGAAACGTGGGCACGGCGAAAACGACCCTGCGGAGCAGGTATCTTTGCATGATGGTCCTAACCCGGCCGGGCTGACGTAGCGCGCGGTCCGAGCCTATGCTAAAGGGGGCATGCCGAGCACAATAGACGTGCTGCTGAACTCAGCATACCCCCTGCTTTTCTCTTTATGTAGGTGTTAGATCAGCCGGCTAATTGCACTGGCCGTTCGTGCACCAGGTGCTCTCCAGGCGGTCGTGGTTGTACGTCCAGTCGGCGAGCTTCATCTCCCAGCTCTGGACGTTGTTCCAGTGTAGCGTTGCCTGCCACCAGTAGTATGGGCGTTGGTCCGGCAGGTCCTCGAGCAGGACTCGCTCGATCTGGTGTGTCAGGTCGATGCGCTTCTGCAGGTCCAGCTCCTGGGACTGCCTTGTGAACAAGTCGTCGAACTGCTCGTTGCAGTACCCGTAGAAGTTGGACGGGTTGTCGCATTGGAAGCGCGCCCAGTAGCCGTCCGGGTCGTCGAACGGAGTGGACGAGGGAAGCGCCATGATCGAGAACTCTCTCGCGTTTCGCCGGCTCACGATAGTGGCGGTGTCGACAGTGGTCACCTCGATGTCGATCCCAATCTGCTTGAGGTCCTGTTGGGCCGTCAAGGCAGCCTTCTGGTAGGAGATGCCGAAACGCACCAGCAGCTCGTCACTGAAGCCTTCGGCCAACCCTGCCGCTTCCATCAGCGTCTTCGCCTCGGCAATTCGCGCGTCTATGTCCCGGCTGAAGAACGAGTAGGTGTTCCGTTCTTCCTCGGGAAGTGCGAAGACGAGATGGGGCCCGATGAAGGCGCCCGGCGTGCCCCATCCCTCGATGGCGGTGTCGATGGTTTCCCACTGGTCGATTACCAGCCAGGCGGCTTTGCGCACACGCACGTCGTCCCACGGCGGCTGGTTCAGATTGATCATTATGTTGTGCCATGCGTTGCGGGGCGCGGTGATCAGCACCGCGTCATCTGGATTCTGTTCCAGAATCTGGTTGGCCACGGAGGGCTCGAGGTGTTGCGCCAGGCCTACGGTCGAAAGCAGGCGGGCGCGGAAGGCGGCGGACATGGTGGTGAGGTCCGGGAAGACCAAGTCCTTGTATCCGTCCAGGTAGGGGCGGTCCGGCTTCCAGTAGTCCGGGTTCGCTTCGGTCACGAACTCGACGCCCTGCACGTGGGACTGGAACCGGAACGGGCCGGTGCCGTCCAGGAAGGAGTTCAGCTTTTCCAGGCCGCTGCGCGGGTCCTCAGCCACCACTATGGCATCCGCGATAGACTGGGGCTGAATGACAAACCGTGCCCCGGCCATAGCCGTGAGGAATGCCGCCATAGGCTTTTCCAGCGTCACGCTCAACGTGGTGTCGTCAGAGCACGAAGAGCTCTCATAGGGAGCGAGCGGGCCCGCCAGACTGCTAACCTTCGAGTTCGTCATCTTGTCCAACGATGCCTTGGCATCCGCACACGAGAAAGGCGTGCCACTGTGGAAGTTCACGTCGTCGCGTAGAGGGAAGGTGTAGGTCGTTCCGGCCGAGTCCACCTCCCAGCCTGTGGCCAGCTCAGGCAGAATCACGCCGGGTTCGTTCTGGTCGTACGTCAGTATGGCATTGTAGGTCGATCCGACGGGCTGCACGGCGTTGTAGGTGCCTGTCCAGTGCAGGTCGAAGCTGATGATTCCCTCGTTCGTCGGGAATATAAGAATGCCGCCGAGGTCTATGTCCCCCATCGTCATGGAGCCGCTCTGCATGGCGGCCTCGGCCTCGGCCATCTGCGCGGCCAGCGCCCTCTCGATTGCCGCGGCTACCTGGTCTTCGGTCACGCCTGGCCGTTCGGCTAGTGTGCTTTGTATGGCAGCGGTGACCTCGGCTGTTGTCACGCCGGGCTGCTGAGCACTGAGAGCCTTGGCGATCTCGGCGGCCACGTCGTCCGTCGTAATGTCGGGCTGTTGCTGTTCGAGCGCCGACGCGATAGCTGACGCCATCTCATTGGAGGTGACTCCGCCGGGCTGTGCCGCCAGTGCCTTGGCGATTTCGTTGGCGACGTCCTGGGTCGTGACGCCGGGCTGCTGGGACAGTGCGCCCTGTATGGCCGCGGCGACCTCTGACGATGTCACGCCGGGCTGTGTGCCTTCAAGGGCACGATTCACGATGCCTTCAACGTCGATGGGCGTTGGCGTTGGCTGAACTTCCGCTTCCTGCGCACTGCAGGCCAGGGAGAACAGCAGCAGCACCGCCAGCACGAACAGGAATTTGGGCCATACTCGAACGACAGCCATATCTGAACCTCTCCTACCACACCACTGCACGGTGTGTCTAACTATTATTGAGCCTCGCCTTTTATTTGGCTTTGCGCAGGCTAGCACAATGCAATTGGGCGGTCAATAAATACGACCGCCAGGCGAAGAGTCGGGTCGGCCTGCGACTTGAAGCCAATTTCGCGGCGAAATGCCCTATCATAGGCGCCGTATGGGAACACACCCGCGATAGACCGCTTCTCGCTAAGCCTACACTCATGGAGGAGAAAGACGATGGCGACTCAGACCCTCACTATCGACTGCCAGGTGCACTGCTACGAGCGCAACCGCCCCGAGCGTCCGTGGAGCGGCTTTCTCGAAGGGCCGGAAGAGGTGACCGGCGACGATATGGTTGCGGCGATGGACGCCGTCGGCGTGGACGGGGCCATCCTCATCTCGCCCTTCTCGCTGTACCAGTACGACGCCAGCTACGCCCTGGAGGTGTACGCGAAGCATCCGGGCCGGTTCGGCCTGGTCCGCCCGTTCGACCCGGCATCCGAAACGGTCGCCTCGGACGTGGCGGAGTGGACGTCGACGCCGGGCGTGGTTGGCGCGCGGGTCATGCTCGCGTACGGGGACTACGAGGCCGACCACCCCGGCCTCAACGCCATCTTCGCCGCCTGCGCTCGCGCGGGCGTTCCCGTCAACGTCATGGCAGCCGGCAAGCTGCCGCTCCTGACCGAGCTGGCGCGCCGCAATCCCGACACGCAGGTGATCATCGACCACGTGGGACTGGCCCAGCCGTTCGTGCCGCCACCGCCGCAGCACCCGTTCGCGGACCTGCCCAACGTGCTGGCGGCGGCGGAGCAGGACAACGTGGCGATCAAGATCTCCGGCGCCTGCACCCTTTCCCACGAGCCTTTCCCCTACCCCGACATTTGGGAGTCGCTGGGCCGGGTGTTCGACGCCTACGGCCTGGAGCGGTGCATGTGGGGCACCGACTGGACGCGGGCCGTCCGGCTGCTGACCTACGAGCAGGGCGTGGAAGCCTTCCGGGTCGCCGACCGCCTCTCGGACAGCGACCGCGCAACCCTGATGGGCGGGACGCTGGCGCGAATCTACGGGTGGACGCCGGGGGTATAGCCCCGGCCGGGGGAGCGCGCTACTCCTCTTTGGGGAGGAGGACGACGCGCACGTACCGGTCGTCGGTGAGGTAGCGCTGCGCCGCGGTGGCGACCTGCTCCAGCGTCAACGCTTCCAGCCAGTCGTCGAAGCCTACGATCTCGTCGAACGACTCTCCGCGCCGCGCGGCGGTGCGGATCTGGGTGAGCCAGAACCCGTTCTCCCGTAGCCGCTCCTCGCGGGAGGTGCGAAGCAGCTCCTTGGCCGTGTCCAGGTACTTCTGCTCGCCGCCCATCTGCAGCCAGTCTATCTGGTCGAACACCTCGCCCAGCAGCTCCTCGGCCCGTTCGGGATTGCTGCCGAATAGGACGTAGATCTGGTACTCCGGGTCCGGGAGCGTCTGGGTGCCGCCGGTGTAGACGCCGATGCTGTAGGTGCCGCCGAGCGCCTCGCGCACCCGCTCGCGCAGCCGGATTCCGAGGATTTCGCCAGCCACGTCGAGCGTCAGCGCCTCCCGTCGGCTCCAGTCCATGTCGCCGGCGAACACCAGCGCCGTCCTGCTGCGCGGCTCGACGCCGCTGCGGACTACGTGGTCCTCCAGTCCGGGAGGCGGGTCGATTCCGACGTCGCGCCACTGCTCGGCGCGGCCGGCGGCCGGCAGGGCGGCAAGGTAGGCCGCGGTCAGCGTGCGCAGGGTATCCCAGTCGAATGCGCCCACGAAGACGAACGTCGCGTCGCCCAGGTCCGCGAACCGGTCGGAGTACACGGTCTCCGCCGTCTCCATGCTCAGCTCCTCCAGCACCTCGACGGTGAGGGGCCGCCGCCGGTGGTGCTCCTGGCTCAGCAAGGTGTTCACGTTGTTGAAGAAGACCCAGTCGGGATCGGCGGCGCGGAACTCGGCGACGCTATGCAGCCTGGCTTCGTACTGCGTGAAGAAGGTCGGATCGAGCCGATGCTGGGTCGCGTACAGCGTTATCAACTGGAACAGGGTCTCGAGGTCCTCCGGCGAGGCGTTGCCGCTGAAGCCCTCGAACAGCTCGTCGATGTATGGGGTTATCTCAACCCTCTGGCCGGCCAGCAGCTTGTCCAGGGTCACGCTGTCGTGCGGGCCCGCGCCGCTGCCTGCGATGAGCTGGGCGGCGTAGGTGGCGGACACGTGGTCGTCGTCCGAGACGAGCGAATGGCCGCCGGGGCTGAAGGCCCTGAACAGCACCTCGTCGTCGCGGAAGTCGGTCTGCTTGGCGATCACCGTAACGCCGTTGGACAGAGTCCACTTGATGGCGTCGATGGACGCTATGCGCTCTTCGGCGGTGATGCTCCCCGGTTCCGGAAGCGTAGCCAGCAGCGGAACGTCTTCGAGGTCGTCCGCGTAGGGCTCCACCACCAGAGCGTCGGCCGTCTGGAGCTGCGTCAGCAACGCCGCGCCGAGATCGCTGTCGGAGCCGGCGGCGTCGGTCTCTTCGGGCCGCACCACCAGGAGGGCGAGGTCCTCGGTCTGTGCCCAGGACTGCGCCAGGTCCGCGAACTCGGCCAGGAAGATTTGCGGCAGCAGGTCCTGGTAAAACTGCCACTCGGCCTCGATGCCGGGGACGGGCGCTCCGATGAAGAAGTGGTCGGTGTAGTCGTCGGCGAGGTCCGTCGAGGGCGTCTGGTCCCGCTGCTTGTACTGGCTCTCGACCGAGCTGAGCAGGTTGCTCTTCTCGCGCTCCAGCTCGCCTTCCGTGAAGCCGTGCTGGCGAACGCGCTGAATCTCCTCGAGCACGGCCGCCAGGCCGGCCGCGACGCCGTCCGTCTCGACCCAGGCCGAGAACGTGGCTATGTCCAGCGTATACACGTAATTGGAACGTCCGGCGCTGGCGGTGAGGTATGGCGGGTCGGCGGACTGGCCGCGCTCGAACAGCCGCGCGTTGAGCATCATGTAGGCGAGCCTCTCCACGACAGTGCGCCGAAACGCGGCCTCGTCGCGGCCCGTTTCGGGGGCGAGCTTGCGGATGAGTACGAACTGGGTGGCGGGCGACTCGGCGTCGGTGAAGACCTCGATGAGAGGGGTCTCGTGGCCCGGAACGTCGATTTGCGGCCTGTCGGTGGGTTGTCCGGCGGCGGCGCGCTCCTGTGCGGCCTCACCCTCCGGAGGCGGCGAGAAGTGCTGCTTCACCTTGGCTTCGATGGCCTCTACGTCGAAGTCGCCCACGGCGATTACGGCCATCAGGTCGGGCCTGTACCACCGCTCGTAGTAGGCTCGCAGGCTCTCCACGGGCGCGTTCTCGATGATCTCGGTGCGGCCGATGGGGCTGCGGCTGGCGTAGAGCGCGGAGCCGAAGAGCAGGGAGAGCAGGTTTTGCTGGAGGCGCGAGTCGAACCCCTGGTCGAGGCGCCACTCCTCCAGCACCACGCCGCGCTCAAGGTCGACCTCTTCCGGGTCGAAGGCTACGGCGTAGGCCCAGTCGCTGAGAATCTGGAAGGCCCTCTCGGTGATTTCGGGATCGTCGGTCGGAACTTCCAGAAAGTACAGGGTGTCGTCGAAGCCGGTCCGGGCGTTAAGGTCGGCGCCGAAGGTGCTGCCGATGGACTCGAGGTATTCGACGATCTCCTGCTTGGCGAAGCGCTCGGTGCCGTTGAAGGCCATGTGCTCCACTAAGTGGGCCAGACCCTGCTGGTCGTCCTCCTCTTGGACGGAGCCGGCCCTTACCGCCAACGCGATCTGCGCTCGGCCGCGCGGCTCCTCGTTGTGCCTGATGTAGTAGCTCAGGCCGTTGGAGAGCGTGCCCCGGACCACCGAGGGGTCGAAGGCGAGTGAAGTGTCGGGCTGGGGTGTGGGCGTCGGGACCGGCGTGGGAACTGCCGTCGGCGTAGCGGTGGGTGTGGGCGTCGGGACGGCGGTGGGTGTGGCTGTCGGCATGGCGGTCGCGGTAGGCTGCGGCGTCGCGGTCGCGGTGGGCGCAGGCGTCGCCGTGGCAGTGGGTTGCGGCCTCGCCGTCGCGGTTGCCGTGGGTGTCGGCTCCGGCACGGCGGTAGCGGTAGGCTCTGGCGTCACGGTGGGCGCCGACGGCGCCGGTGTCGCGGTGGCCGTGGGTTCCGGCGTAGGCGTGGGCGATTCCTCCTGGCCGCACGCCGTGATTGCCACCAGGGTCAGCGCGACGCAGATGACGGCCAGCATATATTTCATACGTGCGTTCATATACCTCTTCTGTCGTAGGGAGTTGCCGCGATGGCTTTGCTACCACTTATCATACGCTTTCAAGCGGTGTTGGTGCTTTGCTAGCAGGCGCTTTAGATTCCTCGGCTGCGCTGCGCTGCGCTCGGAATGACAAGAAGAAGGCGCTTGGAATGGCGCGAAAGGCGCGCTCGGCATCGGGAGAGAGGTGCGGTTTCCAAAGTACGAGGAGGCGCGCCGTGAATGGAGGAACCTTTCACCCCCATCCTAACCTTCCCCCGTCGAGGGGGAAGGGACTGGTGGGCAATGGCGGCGGGTCAGGCGGGGTCGATGGACTCGCCGGTGTAGAACGCGGCGGTGCGTCTTGCCGACGCCCCGGCGACGTCGAGGTCCTCGCCGGCCGCGGCCGCCGCCCTGCCCCAACCCTTGCTGCTACCGACGGTGAACGCTCTGCCGTCCGGCGACGCGGCGAATGCGGTCTCGTCCGGCTTCGGCTCGTCCGGGTGGGCGAGGTGCAGCGCCAGTCCCAGGAGTCCCAGCTCCCAGCCGACGCCCACCGCGCCCGGCCCGAATGTGCCCCAGTGCTCCGAGAGGTGCGCGGTGTGGGTGAGGCGGGCACGGCCGCCGGCTTCGTCCGAGACACGCACATCGACCCAGCTCACGTCGCCGGCGAACTCCCAGGTGAGGGCGAAATGGGACGGGGGCTCACACTCCGTTATCAGGCCGCCGGCGTTGCCCTCGATCTGGTAGCGGCCGCCGAGCGCGAGGTCGCCGCTCACCGGCGCGAACCAGCGCGGGATGCGCTCGGCGTTGGTCACGGCGTCCCACAGGTCCTCGGTGGTGGTGGCGTAAGCGCGGGACAGTGTGACGGCGCGGGCGGGCCGGCCGTCGCGTTCGAGCGAGGACACGGAGCGCTCGGTGGCGGCGAGGTTGGCATCGACGTCGAATTGCATGGTGGGATCCTTGGGTTGGTCAGTTGGTCAGTAATTCAGTTTATCAGTGGTTAGTAGTCAGTGGCCGGTGGCCGGGCCTTGCGGGTGTGGAAGGGCCGAGAGCTGCCTGCGGGGGAGGTTTTCGGCGAAATGTGTGTCATTCTGGGACATTCTGTGTCATCCCATAGCTGGGAGTCCTGGCGACTTGCGACACTTGTGAGACACGGATGCGACGGGTTTGGGACTGAATGAGATGGAATGTGGCAGAAATGAGACAGGTTGGCGGGGGCACCAACCGCCGTACATTCACCCCCATTCCCGTATCGAGTACGGGCCTTTCCCCATTGAGGGGGAAGGGACTTTTGGGTTGCGGGATCGGTTGCTCGTGGAGGGGATAATAGCACGGATGTGCGTTGGAATCAAGAGGGGTTGGGAGGGCCGACAGGGCTATCGCATACTACTCGACAGTCGTAAGGGCTGACACGAAACAGGTATGGTTTTTGGCGTCTATGGGGCACCTTTGGAGCACACGGGTCGCGAGTGGGACTCGATTGCGCGGTTTCGGGGCAGTTTTTTGGCCTTCAGGTGTGAGGGTGCGGCTGATTTGGGGCGAGAAATCGGTGTGCGGTTGCCCTGGGCTCAGCCGGATGCTTATCAGCTATCTTGACGAGAGGGTGTTGCGCAAGGCTCTGACGGCGGCTCCGGAACATTGGAAGCTACGCCTAGCCACCGTCATCGGCGTCCGCGCCAAGTGCTTCAGCCGAGGGCCACACGCGCACGGCCACTTGGTGCAGGCGGCGTGAGCGTGCTTCTATGGCCGACTCGTCCCAATTCTCCTGAGCGTGATCGAGGAGGTTCTTGGTCAAGTCGAGCTTGGAGTATTCGTCTAGGGCCGCTCGTTTGTCGGCCCATGGTCCATTGGAGAGCTTGAGGTTGAGCGGCCCAGTAAGCAGGGTCAGATTACCGATGGTGTGGATGATGCGATTTCGACGCGCACGAGCCTCCTCGTAGAACTCATCGTTGGACTGCAGCAGCCAATTTTCGGTCCACGCCACCGGCATAATGTGTTCAATCTGCAAGTTGCCCGGTACCCCCAGTGGCTCCGTTAGGGGCGACCGCAACCCGATCTCGATGCCTTCGAGAAGCAGCCTTGTTCGACCTGCGGTCAACCATTGACGTATCGGGTTTCTGATAAAGGCGTCCAACAGTTCCGAGTCGTCAGGCCACTTGGTCGCCATTGCCGATTGCCCCTCGAGATACGACACTACCTTGTCGCCGGCGGTCTGCGGCCCATTCTGTTCCAATTCCGCCGTCATGCGGACGAAGAGTTCGCCGTAGCCACGCGTGCTCAAACCCACCACCATTCGCCGCACCATGTAGCTGTCCAGGGCTACGATGCCCTTGTGTAGCTGCTCTTCCGGCACTTTGGATGATAGTAACCACAGCAGGCCAGGTACGACCGTGCCTAGGGACATAACGTCTCTACGCTTCAGAAACGCGTCGAATTTGGGAATCTGGCACTCGACGATTCGCCGGTACAGTGCGCCGGTTACATTCATGTCAGATGCTATTTGTTGGATGGTCCGTTTGCCTTCAAGGCGCCTGACATAGCGATTGAAGGCACGGAACTCGTCCTGCGACCTGACCTGTCTGCCATTGCGCATCGCCAGCCAGTTATTCAGGTAGAGGTCAACGCGAGGGCGGCGTTGGTAACCGCGGCCGACCTCTTGTCGCCAGTAGTCTTCGCCAAACGACCACAGGTCGGCCACGTCTTGCGTCGACTGTTCGTAATCGTAGTTAGTGCCGCGCCCGGATTCGTAGAGAATCTGGTTCTTCACCATGTCCGAGGGAAGCAAGGGAGTGCCGCGCGCGTTAAGCGTCTCAAAGATGTCGTGCGGGTTGTCGTCCTGATCCAGGTCGATCACTGCTACCTGAAGGCAGTGGGAAACCGCCTGTTCCAGCGCGGTAACGGCGGCCTCCGGGTTATCAACCTGCGGCTTTTGTTCCAACCATCCCCTCATCTGCGCCTTGAAGAAGTTGTGCGCCATGACGATTCTGTTCGAGCCGAAATCGGCACTGTTCAGGTCGTTGTCCATGGCGTGACGGAAGGCGTCCTGGTCATGCGTGGTGGGCCACAACTTGAACGCGTGGTTGAGGTCGGAGCCTATGAACGCCTCAGGATTAAGGACGAGGCCGTTCAGTCGCGCCGCCGGGCCGTCGAACCCAGCTTCCATGCAGAACTCCTGAATGGCGTCAAGCAGGAGCTGGATGGTGGTCAGGCGTTGCTGGCCATCGACCACCTCGCGCGTCGGGATCTGTCCAATAGGGGTCTGCCTTTGCTGAAGCACGATTGCGCCCAGGAAGTGAGGTTCCGCGCGTCCCATCGCGGCGAGGGTCTCGGCCAAGTCAGTCAAGTCTTCCCACAGGGGTTCCCACTGTTGTTCTTGAGTCCAGATGTAGGGCCGCTGAAAGGGAGGGATCTCGTAACGGATGGGACTGAAGAACATGTCCTGCGGCGTGTGGACGTTCGTTTGCATTGACTTGGCTCCGGTGAATGGTGTGGGGCGTTTGCAGGATGATAGCAACATCCCCTGGTGTGTCAAGAGCGATGACTCGCTACACGTCCGGCCAACTACGGCCAGGCCATCCGTGTGCTACTATGCGGGCCTAGCTAGACTGGCAACCAGGAGGGGCATGGTGAAGATCGACGATATTACGGTGACGCTGTTTCGCTGGAATTTCGCGCCGTGGAAGACGGGCGTGGGGACGGCGTTCGGCGGCAGGAAGCTGCTGGGCGTGCTGACGGTGCGCACGGATGAGGGCGTTGAGGGTCACGCGTTTCTGGGCTCGTCGCGGCAGGGGGCGGACGCCTACGCCGGCCCGCTGATGGAGATCGTGAAGCCCAACCTGTTGGGTCGCAATCCGCTGGACATCGGCGCCATCTGGCGCGAGATGTGGAAGGAGAACCGGTCGGTGTCCACCAACGCCATCGGCGCGGTCGACGTGGCGCTGTGGGACATCGCCGGCAAGGTGGCGGGCCTGCCGATCCACAGGCTGCTGGGCACGTGCCGCGAGAGCGTGCCCGCCTACTCGAGCACCGCGTGGCACGCGACGTCCGAGGAGTACGCGGAGGAGGCGCTGAGTTTCCAGGACATGGGCTGGACGGCGCACAAGATTCATCCGCACGGCGACCCCAAGAGCGACATAGAGATATGCGACAGGGTGCGGCAGGCGGTCGGCGACGACATGACGCTGATGCTGGATTCGATGTGGGCCTACAACTACGAGGACGCGCTGCGCGTGGGCCGCGCCATCGAGGAGCTGGACTACTACTGGTACGAGGACCCTCTCGCGGAGGAGGACATCTACAACTACGTCAAGCTCAAGAGCAAGCTGGACATTCCGATCATGTCCACCGAGTACGCTCCGGGGCGCTTGTACGGCATGGCGCAGTGGATTCAGAGCTACGCGACGGACATCCTGCGGGGCGACGTGGCGGTGACGGGGGGCATCACGCCGCTGGTGAAGATCGCGCACTTGGCGGAGGCGTTCGGCATGAAGTGCGAGATTCACCACGGCGGCAACTCGCTGAACAACGTGGCGAACCTGCACGTGACGATGGCGGTGCACAACTGCGAGTTCTACGAGGTGTTCCCCGCGACGGGGGCGAACAAGTACGCGCTGGTGGAGGACATCGAGGTGGACGGCGACGGCCTGGTCTACGCGCCGACGGAGCCGGGGCTGGGGTACGAGATCGACTGGGAGCTCGTGGAGCGCGAGCGCGAGGGTACGGTGGGGTAGCGGGGATGGGGCGCTGGGAATGAAGCGGCAATGAGCACTGAAGGTCCATACATCATTCCAGCACGGGCTTCCTGGGACAGTCGCTGGGAATTGGCTACTGACTTGACCGTGTTTGTGCAGACCTCTCGCAAGGAAGTGCTGGCGAGCACCCACATGACTGTTCAAGAGTACGGTGTGGGGGCATCGCTCGATGAGGCCATTCAGGACCTTTTGACATCCTTAAGCGATTATCGAGAGTCTCTGGAAACCCGCGGGAATACGCTTGGGAAAGAAGCCCTCGAGGATCTCGGGTTGCTTCGGGCGCTCATCCGCCGCATTCCTGATCGCTAAAGTGAATGCCTGTGCGCGTAGGCGCTACTACTGGCGGTAGGCCGCGGAACGGGCCAGCGAGGCGGTCAGGCGTTCATTCTGCTCCTGGGGCGGCCTCGGAGCGTTCGAGGGCGGCGCTGAGGGCGGACAGGGGCACGACTTCGGAATCGCTTCGGGATTGGCGGTCAGCGCCGCCGTATACGACCGTCCTGGCCGAGATGGCCGGGACCAACTCGGCGACCCTGTTGAGCGACGTGAAGTAGTCGGTGGCGACCGTCGCGCCGGACTTGATTTCGATAGCGTGGATTCCTCGGCCCGTCTCGTACAAGAGGTCGCACTCCAGCCCTCTCGAATCCCGGAAGAAGCTGAGATTGAAGTCGCGGCCGCGGTTGAAGCGGTGCTTGAGCGCCTCCGCGACCACCAGGTTCTCGAACAGCGCTCCGCGTAGGGGGTGAGTGGTCACCTGGTCCGCATTCTGGATGCCTACGAGATAGCTGGCCAGCCCGACGTCGTAGAAGTAGAACTTGGGGGACTTGACCAGCCGCTTTCGGATGTTGGCGTGAAACGGCGGAAGCTGGAAGATGACGTAGCTGGCCTCCAGCACGGTGAGCCACTCCCGCGCGGTCGTGTGGGACACGCCGGCGTCCGAACCCAGTGAGCTGAGGTTGACCAACTGCCCGACCCGGCCCGCGCACAGGCGCACGAATCGCCGGAAGCTCGACAGGTTGCGAATCTCGCCCAGCCGGCGCACGTCACGCTCGACGTAGGTCTCGAAGTAGTCGCCGAGCGCCTGTCGCGGGT
Organism: Dehalococcoidia bacterium; assembly: GCA_965217705.1. Classification (GTDB taxonomy): domain Bacteria; phylum Chloroflexota; class Dehalococcoidia; order Lucifugimonadales; family CATOSD01; genus CATOSD01. The sequence continues at coordinate 2,597,120 of CBDCJA010000002.1, forward strand.
CGAGTTCGTGGTCGAGAATCCGGGGATAGAATCCGGAGTAGATGATGTCGTCTATCGAGTCGCTCGCGCCCATACGCTGCCGTTCGGCGAGAGAGAACGGCAGCAGCCGGAGCAGCGCCGTGCGACCGGCGAGGGACTGGCTGATGGCGCGGGAGAGGCTGAACTGCTCGCTGCCGGTGAGCACGAAGAGGCCGCTTCGGCCAATTTCGTCGGCGAGCACCTGGAGATAGGAGAGAAGCGCCGGAACGTGCTGGACCTCGTCGATGATGGCGCCTTCTCCAAGCTGCGAGAGGAAACCCCGGGGATCGGACTCGGCGAAGTCCCGCTGGTCGGGCGCTTCAAGGTTGACATAATTCAAACTCGGGAAGGTCGAGCGGCAGAGGGTCGTCTTGCCGGACTGGCGCGGCCCGGTCACGGTCACGAAGGGGTATTGTCGGAATAGCGTCGTCAGGCGGCCGGTAATCTCTCGCTCGATCATCGTCGCTAAGATACCGGCGCTCTGTACAAATTGCAAGTAACACTTTCAGATTGTGCAGATACGGCGGACTCTGCCGGAGCGCTAGATTCCTCGGCTACGCTCGGAATGACATGAAGCTGCTCAGTCCGCCAGGCCGGTGACGCGGTAGACGAGCTCCATGTCGAGGTGCTCGCGCACCAGCGCGGCCAGCTTGTCGTACTCGGCGCTCGGCTCCACGTCGTCCCCGGCGGGCGGCAGGTCTACGCCTCTTCGCCGCGCGGCGCACTCCAGTATCGACCGGCGGACGGCGCGGTTGTGGAAGAGGCCGTGAAGGTACGTTCCGAGAGTGAGGCCCTCGTCGTCTGTCGCGCCGTCCGGAAGGCTCACGCGCCGGCCCGAGCGGGACTCCACGACGAACGGGTGCGGCAGGCCCTCGTGGGACGTGACGCCCATGTGTATCTCGTATGCGGTGACTTCCGCGCCGGGGCAACCGCGCAATAGGCCGTGACTGCCGGCCACTCGCGCTGACACCTGGTGCGTCGACTTGTGTTCCATGAAGGTCGTGGAGGTGCGTAGCAGCCCCAGGCCCCGGGTCTCGGCCCTGGGAGACTCGACGCCGTCCGGATCCAGGAGTTCGTCGCCCAGCATCTGGTAGCCGGCGCAGATGCCGATGACCGGCACGCCGCTCCGTCGCAGGGCCAGTATGCGCTCGGCGAGGCCGTTCGCGCGCAGCCAGTCCAGGTCGGCGACGGTCGTCTTGCTGCCCGGGATGACGACAAGGTCGGGGTTGCCGAGGTCGTCGGCACGTCCCACGTAGCGCACGCCGGCGGCGGGTTCGTGGCGCAGCGGATCGAAGTCGTCGAAGTTGGCGACGTGGGGCAGGCGTATGACCGCGACATCCACCGCCGCTTCGCCAGCGTTGCGGTGTCTGGCGTCGAGGCCCAGGGAGTCCTCCTCGGCTATGTGGATGCCGGTAAAGTGGGGTATCACTCCCGCGACCGGCACGCCGGTGCGTTCCCGGAGGAAGTCGAGCCCCGTTCCGAGGAGGCACGGGTCGCCCCGAAACTTGTTGATTACGTGGCCCTTGACCAGCGCCCGCTCCTCGGGCTCGAGCAGCACCATGGTGCCCACAAGCTGGGCGAAGACGCCGCCGCGGTCTATGTCGCCCACCAGCAGAACGGGGGCCTGGGCGTGGAGGGCCACCCGCATGTTGACGATGTCGTGCTGCTTGAGGTTGACTTCGGCGGGGCTGCCGGCCCCCTCGATCACCACCACGTCGTAGTCCGCCCGAAGCCTGGCCAGCGCCGAGGTGACCACGTCCCAGACGGCCGGCTTCATCTCGTGGTACTCGCGGGGCGAGGCCGCGGCCAGGGGTTGCCCCATCAGAACGACCTGGGAGCGTGTCCCGCCCTCCGGCTTGAGTAGCACGGGGTTCATCTCCGCCCGCGGGGCCGCGAACGCCGCGGCTGCCTGCACAGCCTGTGAGCGACCGATCTCGGCGCCGTCGGGAGTCGCGTAGGAGTTGAGGGACATGTTCTGCGCCTTGAACGGGGCGACCCGCAGTCCGTCCTGCGCGAAGATGCGGCAGAGCGCGGTGGCGAGCATGGACTTGCCCACGTGGGACGAGGTGCCCTGCACCATGATGACGGCGGAGAGGTGTGCGTTTGTTTCCATTTGGGCTATTGTACATGGGCGGGGCGGTGGGGAATGGGGGGGAGTCGAGGGTTGTCGGACCGGCGGGGCGGGTGGTACAACTAGCGGGGGGAGAGCTTCGGACTACGCTCGAAATCGCTTGGAGAGAACAGGTATGGCAATTTACAAGCTGGTAAATGGCAAGGGTGGGTTAGCCGAAGTTGACCGCACTACGTTCGGTGAGGAAGGGGTGCTGGAACGGGCCGACCTGCAGCGCATCTTGCGGGACCAGCCCGATGTGCTTGAAGAAGGTCTGTTGATAATTGCTGAAGAATTCGGGGATTGGGAAGACTCGAATCGAAGGATAGACCTACTGGGTCTGGACGCTACGGGGCGATTGGTGGTTATCGAGTTGAAGCGTGGAGAGACTGGAAGGCACATGGAACTCCAGGCTCTGCGGTATGCCGCGATGGTTGCCAACATGACGTACCAGAAGACCTTGGACACCTTCCAGGCCTATCTGAACAAGCGAGCCGGCGAGGATGGGAGAGCCCAAGAGGAATACGACGCCGAGAGTAGGATTCAGGAACATATTGGAATCGCGGAGCCCGACAGCGAAGCTGTCCTTACGAAAGTGCCCAGATTGATTCTGGTGTCCGAGAACTTCGGCAAAGAACTGACCACTTGTGTGATGTGGCTGAACGAGTCCTGGTTGAGGGACGCTGGTCAGGAAATCAAGTGTATAAGTTTGCAGCCGCACAGAAATGGGGAGGAATTGCTCATCGAGACGAGCGTGGTGATTCCTCTCCCGGAAGCGTCGGACTACCAGACTCGACTCGGGAGGCGGGAGCAGGAAGCGAGAGCGCGGGAGCAGGAAGCTAGGGGAACGCAGGTTGTGCCCGGCAGGGAGGCCTTCGAGGAGAGCTTCGCCAGGGTGGAAGAGAAACACAAGCAGGGATTGCAGCGTCTCTACAAGTTCGCGCGGGACCTGGAGAGTCGAAATCTTGCCGAACTGTTCACCTACATCAGGGGGGACGGGAGCCGCTATGTACGCCTAGAGCTCCGGATACCGGGGAGTACCGACAAGCTGGTGTCGTTCAACAGTTTGCTGTACAGAGGGGGGCTCGCATCGATAACTACGTGGCAGGGCTGGGAGAAGTATGCCCCTGAGGCGCTGAAACGCATCGACAAGCTGATAGGCCCTGTCACGTCCCCCGCAGGCGTTCGACACCGCAGGTTGTCCACAACCAATACTGCGGAAAAGCTGGACAGCATCTTGAGGGTTATCGAAGACGCGTATCAGGAAGCCAGCGAGAATGCTTCCGACGGAACGGAACAGGGAGGGTGATTCATGGATGAGAAGATTAGGGACGCTCTGAGCGTCGACATGACGATCGACATCACGACTACGGGCCGGAAGACCGGCGAGGCCCGGCGCATCGAGATATGGTCGCACTACGTCGACGGCATGGTGTTGCTGGCGGCGTCTCCGGGGCGGCGAAGCTGGTACGCGAACCTCGTCGCGAACCCGGAATTCACGTACCACCTGAAGCAGACGATTCAGGCGGACGTGGCGGCCACGGCGCGGGCCATCACCGAGGAGGGCGAGCGCCGGAGCGTGCTCACGCGGCTGAAGGAGGCTTCGGCGTTCAGGCAGGGCCAGCCGATGGAGGACGTGGAGGACTGGGTGCGGGGGAGCTGCCTGGTGGAGGTCACGCTGGGGTAGCGGGCGGCGCGCCCCGGGCGGGTTACAAACCCGCCCCTACCAGCGGCACGCACGGCGTTAACGGTGAGGCGCGGGTCAGCCTTTGCGTGGCCCGTTGCCGGTGTGGATGTTCTTGACGTTGCGTACGCTGCTGATTCTGGCCTCGGCCAGGCGGTTGGCCGCCTCGGCGGTGGTGACGCGGTCCGACTTCGAGCGGGCTATGACTTCCGAAATCGTCTGGTACACCCGGGAGGTCATGTCGAGCGCGGCGTCCCGGCCGTAACCGGCCATCTCGCAGGCGACGGTTATGATACCGCCGGGGTTGATGGCGAAGTCGGGGGCGTAGAGAATGCCGGCGTTTTGCAGCTCCGCGGCGTGGCGGTCTTCGAGAAGCTGGTTGTTTGCGGCCCCGGCCACTATGGGCGCCCTGAGGCGGGGTATGGTGTCGCTGTTGAGCACGCCGCCGAGGGCGCACGGGGAGAAGATGTCGCACTCCACGTCGTAGATGTCCTCCGGGACGACGATGGCGGCGCCCATCTCGGCCGCCAGTGCGATGCGGCTCTCGTTGATGTCAGAGGCGATGATGTTGGCGCCGTCCTCGACGAGGTACCGGGCGAAGCTGTGGGCGACCTTGCCGAACCCCTGGATAGCCACGGTCCGGCCTTCCAGGGAATCAGAGCCGAACACCTCGCCGCAGCACGCCTGGGCACCCCTGTACAGGCCGTATCCGGTGATGACCTCGGCGCCGCCCAGCCCGCCCATGAATTCGGGCAGGCCGGCCGCGTAGGGGGTCTCCTTGCGGACGTGGACCATGTCTTCGACAAGCGTCCCCACGTCCTCGGTGGTCAGGAACCTTCCGCCCAGCGTGTTGACGAACCGGCCGTGGGCGCGGAACAGCGCCTCGGTCTTGTCGGTGCGTGGGTCGCCGATGATGAGCGCCTTGCCGCCGCCGAGGTCGAGTCCGGCGAGGGCCGACTTGTAGGTCATGGCGCGTGCCAGCCGGAGGACGTCGACGATCGCTTCCTGCTCGGTGGCGAAGGGCCACATGCGAGTGCCGCTGCACGCGGGGCCGAGCGTGGTGTCGTGGATGCAGATCATGGCCCTGAGGCCTGATTGCTTGTCGGTGTACATCGCCAGTTGTTCGTAGTCGTACTCGTCCATGTAGTCGAATATGTTCACGGCAAGACCTCCTTCGCCAAAGGATGCGGCGGTTAGAACGTGTCGGCGTCTTCGTCGAACCACTTTCTGATGAGGGCGTTCAACGAGCCGTCCTCCTTCATGGCGGCTATGGCACCGTCCAGCTGCTCCTTCAGGTCGGAGTCGTCCTCGCGACGCCTATTCCTATGCCGGAGTCGAGTGTCACGTCGGGGCCGACGACGGCGAGCTTGCCGGCGTTCGCGGCCATGCTGGCGTGGGCAAACTCGTGTTCGACCAGGACCGCGTCCGCATCGCCTGCCAGCTCGTACTCGATGAGCGTTGTACCCGACTCGGACAGGTGGTCGGCGTGGATGGTGGCCACCTGGGCGGCGAACCTGCCGTCGACCGCCTCGCCGCCTAGCACTCTCGGGCGTCCGGGGCGTAGCCGGGGCCGTCTAGTCTTGTCCGCCGTTCGCATCCGGCGCGACGGCGACCTGAAGCCGCAGTCCCAGGGAGCGCATCACCTTGAGCACGGTGGCGAATTCCGGGTTGCCGTTGGCGGAAAGCGACTTGTACAGGCTCTCCCTGCCCAGTCCCGCCTCCTGCGCCACCACCGCCATTCGCCGGGCGCGGGCGATGTCCCCAAGCGTCGCCAGGATCAGGCCGAGATCGCCCTCATCCAGTGCGACGTTCAGATAGGCGGCCATATCCTCCTCGGTCTCCAGATGCTCGGCCGGATCCCACGGCCGGGTCTGCGTCTTTGCCATACCCGCTGCCTCCTACAGTCCTCTGGCCAGTTCCAACCCCCTTCTTATCTTACGGCTCGCTCCCAGGCATTCAACTATCTATTGCGTCCTCAGGCGACGGAGGTTCGGTAGCGGGAGATGTAGCATTCAAGAAAGGAAAATCTCCGAATCGGGACGAACTGGCGCGCCAATCTCCCGAAATGAGACGATGGGAAAATCGATAGCCCTCAGTTTCTGAAGGACCGGCCCAGGAACGTCGGCATCGGCAACCAGCATTTACGCAGCCCGGAGGAACAACCGCTCATAGTCGCATACCTCGGCAACTTGCTCTCTTGTTAGTTCAGGATACACTTCAGTTGGGTCGCCTTCACACTCCAGGACGGACATCACGGCGCTGGTGGATATGCGCGTTCCCTTGACTGTGGGCGACCCTCCCAAAACGTCGGGGTCAACATCAATCTGGGTGAATCTGTCGGGTGGAACCAGCTCGTTCTTCAATTCCTCGAACAGTCGGGGGAAAAAGACCACAGCCAACTTCTGCGGCCCTTCCGACGCGGCAATAGGATTCCATTCCTGCCACTCTGTTTCATACCGAGTAGCCACAACAAAGCCATCGGCCACGCCAATCCAGAACTTCTTCCATGCCCCCTTGTCGCCTCCACACAATGTCCCCATTGTCTCTAACGCTACTCTTATGGCCTTAGGCTTCGCGCCATTCTCTTTCAGTTGGGCAATTAGACGCATCAGGAGCAGGTCGTCGTAGGAGTATGTGTTTTCCTTTCGGCCGTCGTAGCTGAACTTGTACGGCTTCAGGAGCCTAGACCTTATCCAAGACTGAAACTGCGGCCGCGGTATCCGCGCCACCTTAGCAGCCATGCGAGTCGAGTACATCTTTTGCCCCCGATGATTTCTTTGGAGTTACGCTTCTGTTCAGCACCGCTTGATTTGGAGGTTGTGTAGTCATGCTAACACCCCCAGAATTCCGAATTCAAACGGAGCCTTACTTGTCGGGCGTGACAGTTTTCCTGTGAAGGGCTGGTATGCGGCTCAGTTGCCGGCCGCGTGGCCGAGGAGCGAGCGTATCGCGCGGCGCACGAGCGAGGCGGCGAGCCTGACCTTGAAGTGGTTGTCCCGCAGCGGGCGCGCGCCGTCGACGGCCAGCCGTCCAACCGCCTCCGCGTCTACATCGGCGACGGGCACGCCGCGCAGCGCGTTCTCGGCATCCGACGCGCGCCAGGGCGTCGGGGCGACGCCGCCGAGCACCAGTGAGGCGTGTTCGACGACACCGCCGGAGACGCGCACGCTGGCCGCGACGCTCGCGAGCGCGAAGTCCTGAGTCCGGCGCTCCATCGCCTTCAGGTAGACGCTGCGCTGGCCTGGAGCGGGCCTGGGGACGGATACCCGCGTCAGCAGCTCGCCGGCCTCCAGGACGGTCTCCGCCTCGATGTCGCGGTCCGGCCCCACGAAGAACTCCTCCAGCGGGAGAGTCCTGGTCCTGCGCGGGCCCGCTATGGTCGCGTCGGCGCAGAGAGCGACGAGGACAGGGGCAAGGTCCGACGGGTGGACGATGTAGCAGTCCACACCGCCCAGGATTGCGTGGTACTTGCTGCTTCCGTTTACCGCGAAGCAGATCGCGCCGCCCTTCTTGCGGCAGTCGAACAGCGGGCTGCGGTAGTACCAGCAGCGCGGCCTCTGGCACAGGTTGCCGCCCAGGGTGCCCACGTTGCGAATCTGGGGCGTGGCAACCGAGGCGACCGCCTGCGCCAGCGCGGGATAGTCGCGCGCTATTGCCTCGTCGCGCTCCAGCTCGGCTAGCGTGGTCATCGCGCTCACGGTCAAGCCGTCCGCGGTGTGTTCGACGCCCGACATGACCGCTAGCGAGCCAAGGCTTACAAGCGTCGCCGGCTCCACGACCCCCTCCTTCATCTCGCCCATCAGGTCCGTGCCGCCCGCGAGCGGCCTCGCGCCGGATGGATCGGCCTCAAGCAGGGAGATGGCGTGTTCGGGCGACATGGCATCCACGAATCGGAAGGGGTTCACTCGCTCTCCTTCAGTGTCAGCTCATTCAGGATGACGTCGGGGGTGATGGGGAGCTCGCGCACGCGGACGCCGATGGCGTCGTAGATGGCGTTGGCTATGGCCGGGGCGACGCCTACGCTCGGCGGCTCGCCGAGCGCCTTCGCGCCGAACGGCCCCACCGGGTCCACAACGTCGGCGAAGATCACCTCGATGGGCGGGCTGTCGAGAATCGTGGGGATCTTGTGCTCCAGGAAGCTCGCGTTCAGCGTCACGCCGCTGCGCGCGTCGGTGATCATCTGCTCGCTCAGGGTGAACCCCAGCATCTGGGAGACGCCGCCCTCGACCTGGTTGACCGCCATGTTGGGGTTGAGGATACGGCCCGAGTCGTGCGCGGCAACGAATCTGAGTACGCTCACGGCGCCCGTGTCGGTATCGACCTCCACCTCCGCGAAGTGCGCCCCGAAGGAGTTGACGACGAATTCGCGGCTGCCCGGATCGACCGACGCCTCCACCCGGAGCTGCCGCCGCGGGTGGAGCCGCGCGACCTGCGCCAGGGTCATGCGCTGCCCCGTGCCGTCAACCACGACCCCGTCCACGATGTCGAAGTCCTCCGGCGCGCTCTCGAGCTGGGCTGCGGCGGCCTCGACGATCCGTGACTTCAGACGCTCGCCGGCGCGCTTGGCGGCGAGTCCGCCGGAGAAGGTGGCCGTGGATCCCGCGGTGATCGGCGCCTCCGGTGTGAGCCGCGTGTCGCCGGATACGACACTTACCAGGTCGTAGGGGACTCCCAGCGCCTCGGCGGCCACCTGGGGCAGGACGGTCAGGCTGCCCTCGCCGACGTCCATCACGCCGGTCGTCAGCGTCACCGAGCCGTCAGGCTCCAGACTCATCCTGGCGATGGACCTGCCGCCGGGGCCGCCGCGGTAGACGAACATGCTCATGCCCATCCCGCGCCTCACGCCGGCCGGCGCGTCCGGCGGCGTGGTCCGGCGCTCGCGCCACCCGATGGCCGACGCCCCCTTTTCCAGGCACTCGCGCAGTCCATTGCTGGAGAACGGCACGCCGCCCTCGACCGGCTGCGTGTCCACCACCTCGGTCGGGGGCGTGACCCGCTCTCCAGGCTGGCCCTCGGGGCCGACGTGGTTCTTGAGGCGGAAGTCCAGCGGGTCGATGCCCATCTCCTCGGCCACCCTGTCCATCAGCGACTCGAGCGCGAAGTGGCCCTGGGGCGCGCCCAGGGCGCGGTAGGAGCCGGCGGAGGGCTGGTTCGTGTGGACCAGGTATCCGTCGTACCGGGCGTTCGCGCAGCGGTAGAGATAGAGAGCGCCCTGCCCCGCGCGCCGTATGACGCCCGGGCCGGAGGAGAGGTACGCGCCGGTGTCCATGATGGTGGTGGCGTGCACCGCGGTTATCGTGCCGTCGTGCCGGACGCCTACCTTGAGCCTGGTGGTGGTGGCGTGGCGGTGGCGGCCCGCGACGAACTCCTCTTCGCGCGAAAGCTCGATCTTGACCGGCCTGCCGGCGAGGCGCGCCAGTATGGCGGTGACGGCCGCCAGCCGGGTCTCGTCCTTGTTGCCGTAGCCGGCGCCCATGTGAGGGCCGACTACCCGGACGTCCTCCCTGGGAATGCCCAGCGAGAGGGAGAGGCTGAGGCGGTCGGCGTGTATGCCGCGGCTGGACTTCCAGACGGTGAGGCGCTCGTCCTCCCACGCGGCGACCGCGGCCCGCGGCTCCAGCGCGGCGCCGGAGTGGGACTGGGTGGCGAATTCGTCCTCGAAGATACGGTCGGCCTGGGCGAACCCCTCCTCCACGTTGCCGCGCTCCAGCGCAATGGGCTTGCCGCCCACCAGGTTGCTGCGGTCGTGGACCCTGGGAGCACCGGGGTTCATCGCCTCCACGGGGTCGGTCACGAACGGCAGCGGCTCGTAGGTCACCTCGATAAGTCGCAGCGCCTGCCGCGCCGTGTCCTCGTCCTCGGCGGCGACCGCTGCCACCTCGTCGCCCACGAACCGCGCTTTGGTGTCCAGAATGGGCATATCGGGGGCAACGCGCCCGCTCGGAGCGTCGAACGGCGTCAGAACCGCGTACACGCCGGGAAGCCCGGCCGCCTGGGAGGCGTCGACGGCGAGGATGCGGGCGTGGGCGTAGGGGCTGCGCAGTATCGCGCCGTGCAGCATACCGGGCAGCCGGATATCGGCGGTGTACCTGGCCTCTCCGGTGAGCTTCTCCGGCAGGTCGCGCCGAGGCAGGGAGACGCCGATGTTGGAAGAGGGCATGGGCGGTTACGCCTCCGAGAGCAGCCGCGCGGCTTCCCGCACCGACGCCAGGATGCGGCCGTAGGCGTTGCAGCGGCAGATGTTGCCGGAGAGGGCGTCGCGCGTCTCCTCTTCGGTGGGCGCGGGGTTGGCGTCGAGCAGCGCTTTCGCGCTCATCAGGAACCCCGGCGTGCAGAAGCCGCACTGGCCGCCGTCCATGGCCAGGAACGCCGATTGCAGCGGGTGGAGGTTGTCTGTGGTGCCCAGGCTCTCGACGGTGTGGACCGCGCGGCCGCCCACCTGCAGCGCGAGGAGCTGGCACGAGTAGACCGGCTTGCCGTCCAGCAGCACGGTGCACGCGCCGCACTCGCCGCGGTCGCAGCCGCGCTTCGCGCCCGTCAGGTCGAGCTGGTCGCGCAGCGTCCGCAGCAGTGTCCAGCGGTGGTCGACCTCCAGCTCGCGCAGGCGGCCGTTGACCTGGAGTGTGATTCGGCTGCGGTGCATTGGCTCATCGACCTCGGGATGGGCGGCTGGGGCGATTCTAGCACTTCGGGCGGGGGCGGCGCGAGTGGGGGCAATCAATAGAGCCTGTTTCAGATTACCTGGCACCTCCAACAAGGTTGTTCCCGCGAAGGCGGGAGGTGAATTCTGTTCGATTCTGCGACATTCTGTGAGCCTCGTAGCTGAGCGTGTCGACGGTCCTGCGCAAATCTGTAATGCCGGAGCGGTCCTTTTGGGACACGGAAGTGGCACCGCGTGACAGAGCAGGACAGGGGGCGCGTCGGTGGCCGGTGGCCGGCTACCGATATACCAACGGTTGCCCGGGGCCTCATCCCTTTCGCGTGCAGGTTTCCGGGCCGCGGAGTCGGTCCTTCGGGCGGGTTTGAAACCCGCCCCTACCGCAGGAGAGGATAGCACGGATGTGCGTGCGTTTCAAGAGGGCTGGAGAGAGTCGTGGGATCGGGGCGGAGTGGTGGGGAGAAATGGAGTAGGCGTGGAGAAGAGGTGAGACGTGCGTGGGGTTGGATAGGACAGGGCCGGGAACGGGTGGAGCGGCAGGGTGACGCTATTTTGGGGGTACGGGGCGCGAATTGGCCGGGTGTGGGCGAGCGGGTGCAGCCGGAGTGTGCGTTGGGGCGTCCTGGGGACATTGGCTAAGCAGTATGGCGAGCGCAAGGTGATGGCGGTAGGCTGAGAATGGGCGCGGGGGCAGGCTGCTCGTGAGAGAGTCGGTCTTGGGTGTCGGCTTTCGGGGGCCTGGTCCTCTGGGGATCCTGCCCCTGGTCCAGGACCAGTTGGCCGACGATAGGACATCTGCTCCTTCCGCAATCCGACGACGAGCTAGCTAAATCGTACCGCACGGTTTCAGTGGTGGGAAGCATGCGTTGTCTATTGACAAGCGACAGGCTACACCATAGATTACTGGTGTGATCTTATCGTTCAAGCACCGGGGACTTAGGGCGCTCTACAATGGGCGAGACGCGCGGCGAGTGGCCCCGGAGCATGTTCGCAAGCTGACTCGTATCCTCGCCGTGCTCGACCGTAGCAGTACGCCGCAGGACATGAACCTGCCGGGGTTTCGGATGCATCGTCTGGCAGGTCGGCTCAGTGGCCATCATGCGGTCGACGTTGATTACACAGACTACCACTGAGGAGGTGACATAGATGGGTATGCACAACCCTCCCCATCCGGGTACGATCGTAAGGTACGAATGCCTTGAACCGTTGGGCTTGACGGTAACGCGGGCGGCCCAAGGATTGGGAGTAACTCGTCAGGCGCTGTCGGATTTGGTGAACGAGAAGTCTGGCATATCGGTAGAGATGTCCATTCGCCTATCCCAGGCGTTCGGCTCCACACCAGAGACCTGGCTTGGAATGCAGATTGCCTACGACCTGTGGCAGGTTCGAGAACGGGCAAAACATATAAAGGTCGAGAGCTTCAAATCTGCCGCCCTGACGTAGCGAGCAGAGGTGATTTGAGCGAACCAGAATTTTGTATCGGTGGATTGAACGCAGTTGGCGTCCCTTCTGACTCGACGCTACGCGCGATTTCTCGAGGTGGCTGCGACACTCTGACGTGAGGGCATCGGTGAACGTTGAAGAGGTGACGGATTGCCCCTAAACCGGCTCGCTAGATTCATCCGGCGTCTGATTGGCGGACCAAGTGCGCGTTACGCTTCGTCGGCGGTGCTCACCTCGTCGGGCATGGGTGTGCCCGCGCCACAACTGAAGAGGCAACCCGATGGCGCGGAACTGCTGAGTGACGTTGCGCCGGCCGGTTGGGTCGCGGAACGGCTGTGGAGAGGGACTCTGCAAACGGGTACGCTGGTGGGATGCGTCATCCCGGAAGGGTTCGAAGCCTACGCGCGCATATTTCACCCGGCAGAGCAGTACAACGCTGCCGAAAGAAGTTGGAGCAAAGTCAGATGGGCCACAGTGGCGTCGTGGAACGGGAAGGTCGTTCACCCGCAGATGGGATTCAGCCCGATCGCGAACCTGGGCCCGTTGAGATACGATGATCCGTCGTGGGGATCCAGGCCTAGTACTGGCGAGTTGCCGGAAGATGAGTGCCGCCATCTGCTTGGCGTTCTCAGGGAGTTCACCACCACGCCCGAACGCTGCTACTCCGGCGTCTGGGAAGGCTACGGTGGTATTGACGCCCGCCTTTACAGAGGGGCGGCCAAGCTGGAGCCCCAACGTGCAGGTAGGGCGTACTATATCTTCCGCGGCCCGCTGGATGGCGTCCTGTCGTTCTACGAGTGGTCGTTCATCCACCAATCTCCAAACCTCTGGTGGCCGGAGGACCGCGCCTGGTGTGTCGCGACGGAGATAGACTTCAACAGCACCTTCGTCGGCGGCAGCGCGGCCTGCATCGAGCGTGTGCTCGCCCACCCTGAGCTCGAGGCGCTGCCCATCGCCATCGACGCGCGGGTGGACGCCTTCGGCGATACCATCAACGTGTAGAGGAGAGGGGGACCTCGCGTTCCTGGAGTCTCCAGGCTGCGTAGGTGAGTGACTGGTCAATGTCCTCGTGCTCGAGGTATGGGTAGGCTTGGCGAGAGGTGACGAATTGCGACTAGGCTGGCTAACGAGAATCATACTCCGCCTGCGTGGGTTTCCAGTCGGAGACGGGCGGTCGGTCACCGTGCTCACCTCGTCGGGCGCGGGCGCGCCGGCTCCGCAACTGAAGAGGCAACCCGATGGGGCGGAACTGCTGAGAGACGTTACGCCGGCCGGGTGGATAGCTGAACGTCTCTGGCAGAGGACTCGGCAGACGGGTACGCTGGTGGGCCTTGTCATCCCGGAAGGGTTCGAAGCATACGCGCGCATATTTCACCCGGCGAAACAGCGCAACGTTGCCGAAAGAAGTTGGAGTAAAGTCAGTTGGGCCACGGTGGCGTCGTGGAACGGGAAGGTGGTTCATCCGCAGATGGAGTTCAGCCCGATCGCGAACCTGGATCCTTTGAGATACGATAGTCCGTCGTGGGGCGCCAGACCGAGAAATGGTGTGCTGCCGGAAGATGAGTGCAGGCACCTGTTGGGCGTTCTCAGGGAGTTCACCACCACGCCCGAGCGTTGCTACTCGGGCATCTGGCACGGCTGGGCAGATTTCGGCAACCCCTTTCACGCGGGATGGCCAACGCTGGATATTCCAGGCGCGGGTAGGGAGTACTTCATCTTTCGCGGTCCTCTGGATGGCGTCATGTCCTTCTACGAGTGGTTGATGGACCAATCTCCAAACCTCTGGTGGCCGGAGGACCACGCCTGGTTCGTGGCCACGGAGATAGACTTCAACAACACCTTCGTCGGCGGCAGCGCGGCCTGCATCGAGCGTGTGCTGGCGCACCCTGAGCTGGAGGCGCTGCCCATCGCCATCGACGCGCGTGTGGACGCCTACGGCGACACCATCAACTTGTAGAGGAGAGGGGGACCTCGCGTTCCTGGAGTCTCCAGGCTGCGTAGGTGAGTGACTGGTCGAGATCCTCACAAGTTCAACTTCCTGGGCGGATGGTTGTGTGGATCGGAGGAGACAGTCAAAACAGCACCGACGAGTACGCTTCTGGGTTCGGGGGGCAGCACTACCGCCGGAGGCCGGACCGCAAGTCTGCAGGTTAATCCTTGGGGTTGTTTTGGACAAACCGACAACCCTCACAAGTCGGGACACTATGAAAACAAAGTCAATGTTGAAGCTAGGACGAGGTGCCTCTCCCGCGCGATGCCAGAAATGAGTGTGGTAACCAGGCTCTACAAGGGGTCAGTTTGCCTGTTCGACGTGTGCTACAGTTGGACACCTTATGGTCCTCCAGGGCTGAAGCACGGTGAAGACGTGAAGTGGGTCAAGACAAACTCGGCGGGTAGTCCCTGCGACAACGGACACTACAGGGGCTTAAGTTACCACTGGATGCGAGGACCGGACGGCAATACTTACACAGCGGTAACTATGAAAGTTGAAGAGGTGACGGATTGCCCCTAAACCGGCTCGCTAGATTCATCCGGCGTCTGATTGGCGGACCAAGTGCGCGTTACGCTTCGTCGGCGGTGCTCACCGCATCGGGCGTGGGCGCGCCGCCGCCACCTTTGCTACGCGAACCCGATGGTGCGGAACTGCTGAAGGACGTTGCGCCGGCCGGGTGGATTGCGGAGCGTCTCTGGCAGAGGACTCGGCAAACGGGTACGCTGGTGGGACGTATCATCCCGGAAGGATTCGAAGCCTACGCGCGCATATTTCATCCGGCAAAACAGTACAACGCTGCCGAAAGAAGTTGGAGCAAAGTCAGTTGGGCCACAGTGGCGTCTTGGAACGGGAAAGTCGTTCATCCGCAGATGGAATTCAGCCCGATCGCGAACCTGGATCCTTTGAGATACGATGATCCGTCGTGGGGCGACAGACCGGAAGATGGTGTGCTGCCGGAAGATGAGTGCCGGCACCTGTTGGGCGTTCTCAAGGAGTTCACATCCACGCCTAAACGTTGCTACTTCGCCGTTTGGGAAGGCTATGGCGGTTTTGACGACCGCCTTTACAGAGGGGCGGCCAAGCTGGACCCCCCACATTTGAGTAGGGCGTACTACATCTTTCGCGGTCCTCTGGATGGCGTCCTTTCCTTCTACGAGTGGTTGTTCTTCCACCAATCGCCGAACATCTGGTGGCCGGAAGACCGCGCCTGGTGTGTCGCGACGGACATAGACTTCAACAACACCTTCGTCGGCGGCAGCGCGGCTTGCATCGAGCGTGTGCTGGCGCACCCTGAGCTGGAGGCGCTGCCCATCGCCATCGACGCGCGAGTGGACGCCTACGGCGACACCATCAACGTGTAGAGCGTAGCTCCCAAACCCGCGGGCGGTTCGCGAACCGCCCCTACGAGCCACCAACCCTTGTGCGCCGCTCTAGCAGCCCGTCCGAGAAACACGATAGGCGGGTGGTCGGGGGTATAATAGGCGCAGTTCAGTAGCGGGGAGTCGGCGATGAGCAAGACCTACCGTCCCTATGATCCAGACCAGCAGTTGCTTTTGCCAGCGGCATTGCGGGAGTGGTTGCCTGACGACCATCTGGCTTACTTCATCTCCGACGTCGTTGACCAGTTGGAGCTGTTGGAGATCACGGCCCGCTACGAGCGGGAGAGTAGAGGCGGGCCACCGTATCATCCGCGGATGATGGTCAAGGTGCTGCTCTACGGCTACTGCGTCGGGGTGGCATCTTCCCGACGAATCGCCCAGCGGCTCCACGAGGACATAGCCTTCCGGGTACTGGCGGCGAACAACACGCCGGATTTCCGCACCATCTCGGACTTCCGCAAGGACAATCTGGATGCGCTGTCAGGCCTGTTCTTGCAGGTATTGGCGTTGTGCCGGCGGGCGGGTCTGGTGAAGCTGGGTCACGTGGCGCTGGACGGCACCAAGGTGAGGGCCAACGCATCCAGGCACAAGGCGATGAGTTACGGTCGGATGAAAGAGAAGGAAGCGCAGTTGGCGGCGGAGGTCGAGGAGTTGCTGCGACAGGCCCAGGAGGTTGATGACGAAGAGGACCGGCGGTACGGACAGAGCAAGCGCGGGGACGAGTTGCCGCAGGAGTTGGCTTTTCGGGAGGGGCGGTTGCGGAAGATACGGGAAGCGATGGCGGCGTTAGAGGCCGAGGCGCAGGCGGCTGCGGAGCAGGCCGAGGCCGCGGGCAAGGGCCATTCGGGGGTGCCTGAGGATAGAACCCAGCGTAACTTCACCGATGCTGAGTCGCGTATCATGCCGGCGCCGGGCGGACGGGACTTCCTGCAGGCTTACAACTGTCAGGCGGTGGTGGACAGCGGCCACCAGGTGATCGTGGCGGCTCAGGCCACCGACCAGACTTCGGACAAGCAGCAGGCGGTGGCGATGGTGGAGGAGGCCATCGACAACGTCGGCGCAGTGCCCAAAGAGGTGTCCGCCGACGCAGGTTACTACTCTGCACAGGCGGTTGAAGGTCTGTACGGGCTGGGCGTGGACCCGTTCGTCGCGCCGGAGCGGACCCGCCACGGCAGAGTTGTGCCGCCGGCGCCCCGGGGTCGCATACCCAGTCATCTGTCTCCCAGGGATCGGATGCGCCGGAAGCTGCAGACCAAACGGGGCCGGCAACGCTACGCTCTGCGGATGCGAACGGTGGAGCCGGTGTTCGGCCAGATCAAGCAGGGCCGAGGCTTCCGCCAGTTCCTGCTGCGGGGCCTGGAGAAGGTCAGCGGCGAGTGGTCGCTGATCTGCACCGGCCACAACCTGCTCAAGCTGTTCAGGTTTGGGGCGGCTCAGCCTCGTGAAACGCCGACCAACAGGTTTGCCGCAAGTGTCCCGAACATCGTCAGGGTGGTCAACACAGTGAGGCGTACGAAACTATTGGTCCGTCAGTGGCTGCACCCGGCAACAACAATTGTCGCCGTCTAAACTCGCCTGTACCAAAGGCCCGTTAGCCAATCCTCAGACGGGCTGCTAGTCTGCCCCGCCAATAGGTAGCATCGTGCACAACGACCACTTTTTCCAGCTCCGTTATCCGCTGTGGGGTGACAGGGAGGGGGTCTTGCTTCCGAGGGCTTTAGATTCCTCGACTCCGCTGCGCTCCGCTCGGAATGACGCAGTGGTGGGGCGCAGGGAATGGCCGTGTGGCGGGACGCTGGGGATTGTACGTGTGAGTCGTCAGATGTCGGTCACCATAGCGCCCAAGTGACCGACATCGCCAATCCTGTTGAATACGGCGTAACGGGGCGCGCCACGGACGATACGGCCCTGCGGCCAGAATTCAATCTCAGTGATCGAGGCGTTCGGGAGATCGAACTCGTGCTGCCACGGACTCCGAGGGCCTATTCCAAGCGCCCACCTGAGTGCCGCGTCGATTGTGCCCGCGTGGGAGATGACGGCAACTCGCTGCCCCGGATGCCGGTCCACAACCTCTTCGTGAAAGTCCGCCACTCTCGAGGCGAACTCGGCCAGCGTCACGCCATCCGTGCCGGTGTGGTGGGGATGCGACGCCAGCAGGTCGGGCCTTCCGGCCGGTGATGTCTCGGCGTCCAGGTCGATCTGGAACTCGGCGAGTCTACCGTCGACCGCGGTCTCCAGGCCAAGATGGTCGGCAATCGCTGTCGCCGTCTCATGCGCGCGGGTCAGGAGGCTGCTGTAGATGGCGTCCGGGGCGGGTCCGACGCGGAGAGCGTCGGCCACGGCGGCGGCCTGGCGGCGTCCGAGGGCGTTCAGCGGCGGGTTGAGGTCAATGCGTCTCAGCCGGGAGGAGTCGCGCTGGCCGTGCCGGACGAGCAGCAGGTTTGTCGCCTGGAAGCTGTTTTGGGCGGCGTTTGTCGGTGAAGACAAGGAGGTCTCGCTGAATGTCACGTGACGCGGGCAGTACGCGGGCGGGTCAGTCCCGGTGGACGTGGGTGAGCACCACTAGGTCCACCTCGTCGACGGTGACGCCGTTGGCCTTCATGTCCTCCATGAGCAAGCCGAATATCTTGTCCCGGGGATCCTGCTTCTCGGGGCCCAGGCCGGTGTTCACCATCACGGTGGGGCCTCCTCGCGCACCAGGAAGGAGGCCAAGTTCGCCGCCACCGTCCCCTGGGCGGTGAACAGGCCGGCGTAGGGCTTCAGCGCGGTCGGGGCGACGGTCGGGAAGAACACCTCCGCCGGAGACTCTACCCGCCCGTCGGACAGCGACAGGATCTCCACGTTGCCGACGGCAACTCTGTTGTTGGGCACGACGGCTCCCTTCGCAACGGACTCGCCCCAGGAGGGGGCACGCCAGCCTTTATTCTACTCAACCCACGGCCTTCGGACCCAGGGTCGTTTCATTTTCACCCTGAGCGTAGCCGAAGGGTCTAAAGTCCTTGCCTGCATCCCCTTCTTCATACTAGAGCCGAGTCCGTGTCGAGTGATTTTAGATTCTTCGCCTTCGGCTCAGAATGACATTTCCCGATAATGAAAAGACCCTGCCTTCGGACCACGGGTCGATTGTGAAAGCACCTCAAAAGGGATAAGCTTGGTCCGTCCACAGTGTTCACAGTCAGGAGGGAAAGCCATGGTACGTATGACGGGCAAGCGGGCGCTCATGGAGGTGCTCAGGGCCGAGGGAGTCAGGTACATCTTCGGCAACCCGGGGACCAGCGAGGCGCCCATAATGGACGCCCTGGAGGAGTACCCGGACATCGAGTACATGCTGACCACCCAGGAGGGGGTGGCCATGGGCATGGCCGACGGCTACGCCATCGCCACGGGGAGGCCCTCCTTCGTGAACCTGCACATCGAGACGGGGCTGGCCAACGGCATCAGCCTCCTGCACCACGCCTGGGAGGGGAACACGCCCATGGTCCTGACCTCGGGCAACAAGGACGTGCGCAAGCTGGCCGAGGGGCGCACCGAGCTGACGGAGATGGTACGCCTCTTCACCAAGTGGAGCGTTGAGGTGACCCACCCCGAGCAGGTGCCGGGGGTGATGCGCCGCGCCTTCAACGAGGCCAGGACCCCCCCGACGGGGCCCGTGTACGTGGGGTTCTCGGCCAACGCCCTGGACGACGAGGCCGACATGGACGTCCAGCCCCTGACCAGGGGCTACTTCCGCACGGCCGCCGACGCGGAGGCCGTGGAGGCCGCCGCCCGGGTCCTGGCCGGGGCGTCGCGGCCCGTGATGGTTGTAGGCGACCGGCTGGGCCAGTCCCGGGGAGCCGCCGAGGCGGTACGTCTGGCGGAGCTGCTGGGAGCCCGCGTGTACGCTTCCTCCTACGCCGAGATGAACTTCCCCACGGGGCACCCCCAGTTCATGGGCAGGGTCAACCCGGCGCTGCCCCCGGGGCGGGCGACCCTCTCCCAGGGGGACGTGGTGCTGGCCGTTGGGGCCAACGTCTTCTCCGGGTACTTCTTCGTCTCCGGCCCGGCCCTGGGAAGGGACACGCGGCTGATACACCTGGACTCGGCCCACGCCGAGGTGGGCAAGAGCGAGCCCACGGAGATCGGGATAATCGCCGACCCCAGGGTGGGCCTGGGGCAGCTCTGCGACGCCGTGGAGGGGGCGCTGTCGGGCTCGGCCAGGGAGGCGGCCCAGGGACGGGCGTCGTCCATCGCGTCGGAGAAGGCGCAGGCCCAGGCCAGCTGGGACCGGGGCCTGAGGGACCGGTGGGACGCCCGGCCCATGACCCCCGAGCGGATGATGACGGAGCTGGCGAAGGCGATGCCCCCGGACGCCGTCATCTCCGACGACTCCATCACCTCCCGGGACGCCATCCACGGCGCCATGGAGTTCAGCGAGCCAGGCAGCATCCACAGCGAGCGGGGCGGGGCGATAGGGTGGGGCATGGGCAGCACCCTGGGCATAAAGCTGGCCCACCCGGACCGTCCGGTGGTGGGCATTCTCGGAGACGGCAGCGCGATGATGACGGTCCAGGGGCTGTGGACGGCGGCCAACTCCAACATCCCCGTGGTCTACGTCATATGCAACAACCGCTCCTACCGCGTCCTCAAGCTGAACATGGACCGGTACAAGACCCACATCCTGGGCGAGGAGGACGCCTCCAGCCGGTACATCGCCATGGACTTTCCCATCCCCTTGGACATGGCGGCCATCGCCAACGCCATGGGGGTGCAGGGACGCACCATCGAAGACCCGGAGGAGATCGGGCCGGCCCTGACCGAGGCCCTGGCTTCGGGCAAGCCCGCGCTGCTGGACGTGATCATAGACGGAAGCGTGTAGGGATGCTCTGAATGAGCCCCGGGCCCCACCCCGGTTGCCAAGCCCACCTGACCCGCCCCGACCGGAGGATTGTTGTCGGCGCTTTCACCCCCATCCTGCCATCACCCTCACCCTCTCCCATCAAGGGAGAGGGGATATTCGCACTTGCGACGCTGGCGCTTTCACCCCCATCCTAACCTTCCCCCGTCAAGGGGGAAGGGACTTGCGGGGCCCGCTAGGCGGGTTCGGCGAGGAACACGGGGATGAGCCGGTTGGTGCGCTCCTGGTACTCGGCGTAGGGCGGGAACGCGGCTACGGACACCTCCCACAGCCTGGCGCGCTCGTCGCCTTCCGCGACCTCGCGGACTCGCATGGAGTAGACTTCGGCCTCGTCCCGCACCTCGACGTCCTGGTGCGCCCGGAGATTGTAGACCCACTGCGGGTTCGTCGGCGCGCCGCCGCGCGAGCCTACCAGCACGTAGTTGTCGCCGTCCTTCACCCGCATGAGGGGCGTCTTGCGGATGCCGCCCGTCCTGTTGCCCTGGTTCGTCACAATGATGCAGGGCAGCCCGCTGTCTCGCAGCGTCGTTCCCTGTGTGCCTCCGCTGCTCTCGTATAGCTCGACCTGTTCGCGGACCCAGTCGGCGGTCGAAGGTATGTACTCGGCCATTGGTTACTCCTCTTGATTGAATGCTGTTTCGGCCACGCTTTTCCCCGGCACCGTCTGCTTCGTCGAGCCGGTGGCGTGCTGCGTGGATTGTAACATTTGCGGGCACCGTCACCCCCATCCCTTCGGCAGGCTCAGGGCAGGCTCTAACCCTTCGACAAGCTCAGGGCAGGCTCTTCCCCCTGCGAGGGGGAAGGGACAATTCGGTAGGTTACAGGCCCAACTCGGTCATCGACCTGTCCAGGATCTCCACGCCGCGGTCGAGCTCTTCGTAGGTGGCCGTCATCGGCGGCGCGATGCGCCAGACGTTCGCGACGTTGGCGTAGGACGCCTGCTGGAGGATCAGGCCGTTGTCCATGCACCTCTTCGTGAGTTGCCGCGTTTCCTCAACGGCCGGCTCTCTCGTCTCCGGGTCGCGGACAAGCTCCATGCCGAGAAGCAGACCCCGCCCCCGCACGTCGCCTATTATCGGATGGTCCTCTTTCATCCTGAGGTAGGCGTCCTTCAGGTACTGCCCCTTGGCCCTCGCCTCGTCCGCCAGCCCTTCCTTCACCAGCACTTCTATGACGGCGAGACCAATGGCCGCGGCGAAGGGGTCGTTCTGGTGGGAGGAGATGAAGGACATCCCCTTGTCGTGACAGTCCTGCTCGATTTCCTCCGAGGTGACCATCGCCGCCAGGGGTAGCCCCGCGCCGAGCGTCTTGGACAGGGCCAGTATGTCCGGCACAAATCCATCCTGCTCGAAGGCGAAGGTGGCCCCTACCCTGCCGAGGCCGGTCTGGGCCTCGTCCAGGATGAACAGCATCCCGCGCTCCTCGCACATCTGCTTCACGAACGGGAAGTAGCCGGGCGGCGGCTCCAGGATGCCTGCCGCGCTGAGTATTGGCTCGGCGATGAAGGCGGCCAGCGAGCCGGTGGACTGGGAGTCCACCATGTCGAATCCGAGCTTGGCGCAGGCGTAGTCGCAGGAAGGGAAGGTCATGCTCAGCGGACAGCGGTAGCAGTACGGCGTGGGAATGGCCATGCTGCCCGGCACCCAGGGGCCGTACCCGCCCCGGGCGTTGGAGAACGTGACGGACATCGCTCCGCCCGTGTGGCCGTGGTATCCCTGCACCAGCCCCACCACCTCGAAGCGGCCGGTGAACATCTTCGCCACCTTCAGGGCCACCTCGGTAGACTCTCCGCCGGTGCTGAGAAGCAGCACTTTCTGGAGCTGCTGAGGCAGCAGGTCGGCCAGGGACTTGCCAAGCTCGATCACCTCTTCGCTGACCAGGTGGGTGTTCAGGTGTAGGATGCGCTCGCTGCTGCGTTTCAGCGCCTCGGTGATGGCGGGGTGGTTGTGCCCGATGCTCGCGGCCATCTGGCCCGAGCCGAAGTCCAGGTACTCCTTGCCGTCCGTGTCGACGAGGGTCGCTCCACTCCCGCGAGCGATGATGGGCTCGCCGTAGTCCTTGGAGGACCGGAACAGGTGGGCCCTGGCCTGCTCCAGCAGGGCGGCTTTTCGGGTGTCTTCTGACATGTCGGCCTCCTTTGTGGGCAGCGCGGCCAGGGGCTGGGGCCGCTGGGACTTCGCATCTGGGGTCGAGCGCGACCCGTACCGGAAGTTGTACCACCCGGCGGCTTGCGGGGGCAAGCGGGGGGCGGGCGTTATAGATTCCTCGGCTACGCTCGGAATGACATGGACTACGCTCGGAATGACATGAAAGTGCCGAGGTTGGCGTCGACGCCTGTGGGTGTATGATAGCTGGTGGCACAACCACCAGGGGCAGGTCGAATGTAGTGGCCTTGCAGCGGAATCAAACACGGTCCAGGACGGCCATGACGGGTCTGTCTCGACTCCGGCTGGTCGTCTGCCTGGCCGCGCTGGTGGCGCTGCTGCCGGTGGCGTGCGGCGAAGGCCCAACGCAGGTGGCGTCGCCTGCGTCCATCGTGACGAGCGAGCCGACTCCCGTGCCTCCGCTCTCCCCTGTCGCTACTCCGTCGCCCGCGTCTGCACCCTCCCCGGCGGTCGTGGCTGGGGGGCCGACACCCGCTCCCGTGCCCTCCCCGTCTGCCGACGCGCCGTCGCCCGGACCTCCCGCCGACACGCGGGACCCGGTGGAGGCGCGGCCGCTCGCTCCGGTGGAGCTGGAGCCGGCCTTCCCGGGTATCGAATTCGACCGGATGGTCTTCCTGACCTACGCGGAGGACGAGTCCGGCAGACTCTTCGTCGTGCTCCAGCCGGGCCGGATCGTCGTGTTCGAGAACGACCCCGGCGTCGAGTCGGCGCGGACGTTCCTGGACATCCGTGAGCGCGTCAACGACGCCGGGAACGAGGAAGGGCTGCTGGGGCTGGCGTTTGATCCCGCGTTCGCGGAGAACGGCCACTTCTACGTCTACTACACCGCGTCGCGTCCGCGAAGATCCGTCGTTTCGCGCTTCTCGCTCAGCGCGGGCGACGCCAACCGGGCGGACCCCGACTCGGAGCTCGTCTTCCTCGAGGTGGAGCAGCCGTATCGCAACCACAACGGCGGCCACCTCGCGTTCGGCCCCGACGGCATGCTCTACGTCGGCCTCGGCGACGGGGGGTCGTCCGGCGACCCGCGGGGCAACGGGCAGGATACGTCCACGCTGCTGGGCAGCATCCTGCGCATCGACGTGAGCGCGCTCGACGAGACGGGCGGCTACGCGGCGCCGCCGGACAACCCGTTCGCGGGCGGCGACGGGACGGCGCGGGGGGAGATATGGGCCTACGGCCTGCGCAATCCGTGGCGGTTCAGCTTCGACCGCGAGACCGGCGACCTGTGGGCCGCCGACGTGGGGCAGAATCTGTACGAAGAGGTGGACATCATCAGGCCGGGCCTCAACTACGGCTGGAACGTGATGGAGGGCTCGCACTGCTTCCGGCGGGAGAGCTGCGACGCACGGGGCCTGGAGACGCCGGTGGCCGAGTACGGCCGCGACGGCGGGTGCTCGGTTACGGGAGGGTACGTGTACCGCGGGCGTCGAATGCCCAGCCTGTATGGGGCGTACCTGTACGGCGACTTCTGCAGCGGGAAGATATGGGCGCTGAGGCACGACGGCGCCGCCGTTACGGAGCAGATGCTGATCGCGGACACCGGCCTGTCGATATCGTCGTTCGGCGAGGGCCCGTCGGGCGAGGTGTACGTGCTGACGTTCGAGGGGGCGGTGTACCGTTTCGCGGCGCGGTAGGGGGCGGCTTTGAGGCTGGCATGTGTAGGGCGGATAGCGGCAACGGCATAGGTCGCATTATAGGGGATGTGAGGTCTAAAGATGATACGAATGATGGTGCTCGCTCCACTTGTCTGCGCGCTGCTGGCTTGCGGCGTGTTCGGGGACGGGCGAGAGGATGTGGATGGCGAAGTCGTGCTGCCGTCCGCAGTGACTGCGACGCCTTCGCTCGTGGTACCGCGTACTCACACCGGCAAAGTGGAGCAGGCGTCGGCGACGCCCACAGGCACAGCAGCACCGCCATTGGGGTCGGGAACAGCTTCAAGCACGGCAGCGCCGCTATCGGCAGCGCGCCCTTTCTATACGGGTCCCACCTCGCTTGAGGAGAGAATATTCGCGTCGCCCGTGATTGCCCGGGTGCAGCTCAACTCCGCCACATCGACGGTAGAGATCGGCACTACGTACCAAGGAACCAAGTACATAGCGCTGCTGGAATTCAGCTTCAGCGTCCAGGAGTACCTGAAGGGCAGCGGGGCCGACGACATAGTGGCCGTCTGGGCTGCTGCCCCATTTTTTGACACACAGCAGGAGGCCGAGGACGCGCTGCCGACCATCACCGCGGCGCGAGACGCCCAATGGGACGCCCATGAATCGATCGTGTTTCTACAAGAGGACTCTCAGGGATTCCTATCGAGCACTCAACAGGCGGACCGATACTACTTGGCGTGGGGCGGCAGTAAGATGATGTACGCCGACCAGGACGATGTATACAGCATAGCGAGCCGGCATAACAAGCTGTGGCTGCCGGCCGCGGCGGCCGTGGATGCGCAATCGCAACCCACCGGGGACCAGCAGCGCTTTCTGACGGACGTGCCGCCGGCCACCGGGACGGCGCCGACAATCACGCTCGGCGAGATAAAGACTCGGATCGCAACGGTCACGGCGAAGCTCGACGCCGGCGACGGCTCCGAAGAGTACACGGAATGCGTACGGGAAACATATTATCTTGAAAGAAAGGATCGCCATCTGCGAGAGATATACCCAGACAGAGGAAGCACGGGAAGCAACATCAGCCCGCCTCATACTCACCAGTTCAACTCGGATCTAGGAGTTGGAACGGTTGTCTATGAGATTCCTGAAGGAGATCCCATTACTCCCAGCGTACCGTTTGAGGTATGGCTGGACGGCGGGGATGCAAGCTTGTTCAGTGTGGCTAATCTGAGCCAAGACTATCGCGTGACGACCACACGCCCGCTTCCCGCAGGGACTTACGAGTTCCACTTCAACCACAGAGGGCCCTATTTCAGCCGCTGCGACGGAAACACCGATCGCTACGAATGGACGGTCACGGTCACCGCGCCCGAGGGCGTACTGCACGAGGCGTTCTTCGACCCGGTCACGGTCGGCAGCGCAGTGGCGGCTGATGGCGCGAACGGCGTGCTGAAGCCCGCGTTGTTCGCCGGCGCCAACGGCGCTACGACGACCATCGAGCGCATCGCGTGGGAGCCTGGTTCAGGGGCGACCGGCACGGTGAAGGTGGCCCTTTCACCCCACACCGGAATCTCGGGCCATGCAGTGGACTTCATCGCCCTGGACGGCTCGGTGTCATTATCGCTGCATGTTTCCGCCGCGACGGTCGATGCGACCAACGACACGCTGAGCTGGCCTGTGGTGTCCCAGCCGTGGCAGAACGGCGACGAGCTGATGGTGCGAATCAGGGAGGCGCCGAACTGATCGACGTGCGCCGCCCGCCTTGACATCGCGCGCTCCCGGCCTACAATCGGCGGTGAGAGCCGGTGCCGGAACCGGGGCCGGGATGAAGGAGGAACCGCTATGCCACACTACATCAGGGGCGACGTGCGCATCCGATGCGAGGAGGCCGGGTCGGGGTTTCCGCTGCTGAGAATCAGGCCATGTTTCAATTGATGGGTAATTGACAAAGTGGCTTCGGAATCACAGTTCAAACGCAATATCAGCTTTGAAAACAAGTTGCATCAATAAGGAATGACAATAGGATCTGCCGGGTCTGAAGCCGACACGCGGAACCCGGTGGAAGCGCGCTTGCCAGCCAGCCGCTTGCGCCTTGTGACAATGGGTGCTCCCGGCCTACAATCGGCGGTAAGTGCCGGCCCTGAGCCGGGAAGAAGGAGGAACCGCTATGCCACATTACACCAGGGGTGACGTTCGCATCCGATACGAGGAGGCCGGGTCGGGATTCCCGCTTCTGACGACGCCCGGCGGAGGGCTGAACTCCATAGTCGCCGGTTGGCCTTCACAGGTGTTCGACGCGATGGCGCTGTTCAGCGACGACTTTCGCTGCATCACGCTGGACCAGCGCAACGCGAGCGGCGGAGAGTCCAGCGGGCCAGTGGACGTCGACGACCCCTGGGGCGCGCTCGCCGACGATCAGCTCGGCGTGATGGACCACCTGGGAATCGACAAGTTCCTGTTCATAGGCTACTGCATCGGTGGCCCGTTCGCGCTCAAGCTGATCGAGCGCGCGCCCGACCGGGTGGCGGCCGCGGTGCTGTGCCAGCCGGTGGGGCACGCGAGCAAGACGCCCGACGCCATGTACGAGTCGGGTATGGCGTGGGGAGCGGAGCTGCGCGCGCGGCGTCCCGAGGTGACTCAGGAGACTATCGAGCAGTACGTGCACAACCTTTATCGCGTGCAGCCGGACTTCATGTACAGCGTGTCGCGGGACTTCGCGCGCGCGTGCCAGACGCCGCTGCTGGTGCTGCCCGACGACACGCCGGCGCACTCCTACGAGGCGGCGATGGACCTGGTGGCGCTGGCGCCCAACGTGCAGGTGACGGAGTACCCCTGGAAGGAGTCGAAGGACGTGCTCGACAGGACGGTAGCGCAGGTGCGCGAGTTCCTGCTGGCGCACCGGACGGCGTAGCGTCCTGGAGACCAAGACGCGCGCCGGCATCTCAACGTCGTAGCTCGGCCAAGCGTAGGGGGACGATGACCCGGAAGCCCACGCTCTCCGGGCCAAGTGATAGAGGTTCTGGCCGTCGATGAGTACGATTGTGCGCATAAAAAACACCCGCCCAGGGATGTGACCGAGGCCACTATCCAGCGGGCGGGGAAGAATTGCACCCAGCCTATCGCCGGAAGCGGTGCTTCGTCAATCCATTATAGGATGGGTAACTGTTCAGCCTTTGGGGTCTCCTCGACCAGCGGCGCCGTCGGCAGGGTTTTGGAGAGCACTCTATTGTCTGGCAATTCGACCGTCCACGTGTGCCTGAGATTTCCGGTGCTGCTGTGTCTGCCGGTTGAAGGGTCTCGGCTTGTCCAGTTGGGTGGGGTCGAGCGCTCGAATGGTTACCCGTCCACTACATCCCAGCCATCGGCCAAGACTGGAACTGGCCACGCTGGGTCCGGTCTCCAGCCCTCCCAGCCGTCTGAGAAAGGTGGACCCTTCTTGGAGACGAGGCTCGCCATCCATTCCGCTTCGGACAGGATCGACGCCTGCTCCTCACCCGTAAACCAGCCGCGCCTCACCAACTCGTCGTACTCGTCCCTGTCCTTCCAGGACCATGACAGGTCTGGGCCGACCCTGATGTCTAGGGCATGGTCCTCAACTATGATTCCCCTCGAAGTTCGGCGAATGGGTGACTGTAGGTTTACGAACCAGCAGCAGACCCGCCACGTCAGGTCCCAGAAGAGCCACACCGAGTGCCATGAACTCGGCGGCGTGATGGTCAATACGTGATAAGCCCCGGCGACCCGCGCCTCCAGCGGCGTCTTCACGAGCTTTTGCCAAAGATCGATGCGCTGGGCCACCGGCATCGAGTGCCGGTTGTGAGTGGCATTGGAGCGATAAGGGGCCTTCGGGTGCGTGTACAAGACCAGGCGATCCGCACTATCCTCCACCACCGTCACCGGCCTAGTAGTGACTAGCTCATTTCCCCACAGGTCCTGCTGCAGTATCTGGGCACCCGGCTCCCAAGGGCCGTCGGCATTCTCCATCCAGGAACGGACTCCCCCGGCTTAGGATCGTGTTAGTGTTCTGTTCCGCCGCGCGTTGGTTGCTTGCGCAACGCCTCGAGAGCGAGTGCGCCAGCACTCCGCCCGCCGGCTTCGCTGTTCCCGCATGATGGGGGGCCTCGTAGAGTGTTTCGGTTGGTGGTTGCTCACGCTAAGACATGGGAACGATCAGCGGCAGGTCCAGCTCCGACAACAGGTCCCCGAACTCCTCGAGGTCCTTGTCTATGACCTCCTGCAGCTGTTCCAGGTGCGTGTCCACGCGCCCGGAAAACTCGCCGAACGCGTCGACCGACTGCTCGGTCGGCGCTCCGGTGGCGCTGGTCACCACGCTGCCGACGGCGCGGAGCTTGGCGTTGAGCTGAGAGGGATAGTTCATGAAGTCGGCCCTGGTCTTGATCCTCGTCTGAATCAGCTCGGTCTCGACGGCGGACAGCTTCCCCCGCAAGGCCTGGGCGGCATCGGCGACAGCGTCGGAGCGACCCTCGGCGCGCTTCTCCCACTCCTCCATCTGACTGTAGATGCTCCGGACGCGGAGTATGGCGTCGTTGGTGTCGGTGAGCTTGTCGCGGATCTGCACCAGCGTGTTGAAGCGGTCATCGAGCTCGTCCTGGCTCGCCGAAACGCGGGGGTCCTTCAGGATGTCGAAGGACTGGTCGTAGACCTGGCCGCCTGCGGCCAGCCCGACCTGGTAGGCGCCCGGGGGCGCCTCCGGCCCATGGTCGTTCGCATAGAAGACGTTCAGGGAGGCATCGTTCGCCAGCGTCTTCGGTCCCGGGTACCGCATATCCCAGACGAACCTGTTCATCCCCTGCGCGACCGGCACGTGCTGCTCTGAATCGTCGGCGGACGATGCCTGCTCCCCTATTCCGCTCGTGTAGCTCGCTATCTCCCTGCCGCCGGAGTCGGCGAACGTCAGCGTGACCTCGCCTTCCGGCTCTTCACGCAGGTAGTAGAACACCGAGACTCCCCGCGGGGGGTTGTCGCCGGCGTCGACGTGGGAGCGGTACTGGCTGCCGTCGGCCCTGTGGCGGACGTAGAAGGCGGTGCCGCCGTGGGCGTCCACCTGGTAGTTTTTCATGCCCGGTATGGGAGGAAGCGGAGCGAAGATCGCAGGCTCAACGTCCTGGTGGGTGTCCTTCGGCCTGAACAGGTGGGCGGAGGATTCGGCTATTCGCTCGTTGGCCTGTCGCAGAGGCGTTACGTCGTCCAGTATCCAGAACGACCGGCCGTGGGTGCACGCTACCAGCTCGTCGCCTTTGACCGCCAGGTCGTACAGCGGCGCCACGGGCAGGTTGAGCTGAAGCTTCTGCCACGCCTCGCCGTCGTCGAAGGACACGTACAGCCCGAACTCGGTGCCCGCGTACAGCAGCCCCGGCCTCACGGGGTCCTCTCGAATCACGCGAGTGAAGTCTTCAGGCCCGATTCCGCCGGTGATCTCGCGCCACGTTTTGCCGTAGTCCCCGGTCTTGTAGAGATAGGGGCTGTAGTCGTCGAGCTTGTAGCGGTAGGCCGCCACGTAGGCGGTGGCCGGATCGTGGTGCGAGACCTCGATGAATGCCACGGTCGTCCACTCCGGCAGATCGGGCGGCGTCACGTTCTCCCAGTTTGCGCCTCCGTCGCGTGAGATGTGAATCAGCCCGTCGTCGGAGCCTGCCCAGAACAATCCCCGCTCGTGGGGGGACTCCGTAAAGGCGAAGATCGTGCAGTAGGTCTCCGCGCCGCTGACGCCCTGCACCGTGACCGGCCCGCCGGAGATCTCCAGCTTCGTGGGGTCGTTCCGGGTCAGGTCGGGGCTGATCGGCTCCCAGCTCTTGCCCTCGTTGGTGGAGCGGAACACCAGGTTGCCCGTGCAGTAGAGCACGTCGGGGTCATGGGGGGAGATCAGGATGGGGTAGGTCCAGTGGAAGCGGTACTTCTGGTCTTTGGGCGCCCAGCCCCAGGACTCCTCCGGCCAGACCGTGATGATCTCGATGTGATCGCCGAGGGCGTGGTCGGAGCGCAGCAGGTTGCCGCCTCCGCCCGCGGAGGAGCCGATGGCCCCCGAGTAGACCACGTTGGCGTTGTCCGGCCGGACGGCGATGTGGCCGCTCTCCGAGGTGCCGGTCATGTAGCAGGCGCTCAGCGGTATGGCGCTGTCGTCGCTCTTGCTTGGGACGCTGATGGCGCTGCTGTCCTGCTGGGTGCCGTAGACCCGGTACGGGTACTGGTTGTCGACGGCGAGGTGGTAGAAGCAGGCGGTGGGCTGGTTGTAGATAGTAGACCAGCTCCCGCCGCCGTTGAAGGTGATCGTGGCGCCGCCGTCGTTCGCCTCGATCATGCGCCTGGGGTTGCGCGGGTCGATCCACAGGTCGTGGTGGTCGCCGTGCGGCATCGGCGTCTGCCCGAACGTGCGGCCGCCGTCGGTGGACACGTAGAAGAAGCTGTCCATCACCCACACCGTTTCCGGGTCTTGCGGGTGAGCGAACACGTGGGTGTGATACCAGGGGCGGCCCCGGCCGTCGGTATCGTTGACCAGCTCCCAGCTATCGCCGCCGTCGTCCGAGCGGTACAGCCCGCCCTCTCCGGCCTCCACGATAGCCCATATCCTGTCCGGCTTAGCCGGCGAGACTGCGACGCCAATCCGCCCCTTCAGGCCCTTCGGAAAGCCGGGGTTGTCCGAGAGCTCCGTCCAGGTGTCGCCGCCGTCCGTGGACTTGTACAGCCCGCTATCGGGGCCTCCGCTCGAAATCGTCCAGGGGTTGCGGAACACCTCCCAGATGGCGGCGTACAGGATGCGGGGGTTGGTGGGGTCAATCGACAGGTCTATGGCGCCCGCCTTGTCGCTCACGAACAGCACGCTCTCCCAGCTTTCGCCCCCGTCGTTGGAGCGGAACACGCCCCGCTCCTCGTTGGGCGCCCAGGCGTGGCCCAGGGCCGCCACGTACACGAGGTCCGGGTTGCTGGGGTGAACGCGGACTCGGGCTATGTGCCTGCTGTCGGACAGCCCAACGTGCCGCCAGGTCTTGCCCTTGTCCGAGGACTTGCACACGCCGTCGCCAGAGGAGACGTCGTTCCTGATGCAGGCCTCGCCCATGCCGGCGTAGATGACGTTGGGGTCCGAGTCGGCGACGGCGATAGCGCCCACGGCGGAGGTCTCGAAGAAGCCGTCCGAGATGTTCTCCCAGTAGGCGCCGCCGTCGTCGGTCTTCCAGACGCCCCCGTTGCACGCCCCGAAGTAGAAGGTCATGGGGTCGTCGGGGTCGCCGGCGGCGGCAACGGAGCGGCCGCCCCGGTGAGGTCCTATGCAGCGCCACTCCATCGCCTTGAACACGCTCTGGTCTATCGTAGCCATTGGAGCAACTCCTCTTTACTGTGCCGATTCGAAGCTTGCGGGGAAGGCGTGCCCTGCCCGGGCCGGCCTGGCGATACCGGAGCCGTCGTCTCTACGAAGGCTTGCCATTCGACGGGTTGGCGGCGGCGGTCAGCGCCGAATCGACGTCCGCATGGATGGGGATAACCCTGTCGAAGCCTATCAATTCAAAAATCTGTTCTATGTGCGGTTTCAGGCTGCAGATGTGAAGTTTGCGGTGGCTCCTCTTGAGTGTTCTCGAGATGCGCAGGAATGCTCTCAGGCCGGCGCTGCTGATGTAAGTGACATCAGAGGCCTCTACTACGACATCCGACTGTGCGCTGGCTGCGGCGCGCATGGTGTCCGCCTCGAACATGTCGGCGCTGAGAACGTTGATGCGTCCCCGCGCTCTCAGCAGCAGTGTTGGACCTTCGGACTCGAGAACGTCGATCTCCACCAGGCGGGGCTCTTTCTCTGACGTCATTTTTCGTCCTTTTGGGGTCTGGTCTATGTGTCGCGTGCCCAACTCGGGAGGCGTAGCGGGTTGGGCAATCCCGGGCGCGCCCGGCGATTCAGAGGCTTTGGCTAGGGGTCCGATTTCATAAGGGCGGCCCGGTCGGACGCCGAGCGTGCCTGCAAAGCTTCGAGCCTCGCCAGCCAATCCAGGCCTCTTTCGGCTTCGTCAAAACCGTCATCCAGCCCGTTGGTCGTACTCATCTGTCATCCTCCGCTCTTGCCACCCGCAGCGGTGTCGTGGCAAGCAGACTCCCGCCCTGAACTGCGGTGTAGACCGCACCAGGCTCGTACTGTACCCATCATAACATGCGATGCAACATTTGAAAGACCTTAAGGCGGGCCTTCCCTGAGTGCAGAGCGGCGTCAACCTGTGTAAAGTATGCCCATATGTAGTTAGGAAGGAGCATCCCCATGGCCACTACTCCGGGAACCGAGCTGATAGAACTCGAAACGGGCATCTTCGCCCGGCTGCACGAGGGCCTCACGAACGCGGGCATCATCGTCGGCGACGATGGCGTGCTGGTAATAGATTCGCTGCGAGTCCCCTCGTTCGCGCGGGACCTGATCCGGGACGTCAGGCACATCACCGACAAGCCGGTCCGGTACCTGGTCGACACCCACTCGCACTGGGACCACTCGTGGGGCAACGAGGAGTTTCCCGACGCGACCATCATCGGACACGAGAACTGCTACGACGAGATGGTGGACGTCGAGTGGAACAGGCAGTGGCGCGAGAAGGTGATGAGCTCGGGCGACCCCTGGGCCGAGGAGGCCGGGCTGGTGACGATTACGCCGCCCAATCTCACGTTCGAGACCAGCATGAGGCTCTACTTCGGCGGCAGGGAGCTGCATCTCCGCTTCCTGGGCAGGGCGCACACCGGCGGCGATACCCACATTCACCTGCCGGACGACGGCATAGTGTTCTGCGGCGACGTGGCGCAGGACGGCGGAATGCCCTTCCTGGCCGACAGCTACCCGTCGGAGTGGCCCGCCACCGACGACCGGCTGGTGGACCTGCAGGCCCCGCGGTTCGTCTCCGGGCACGGCCCGGTCGGGGCGCACTCCGCGCTGGTGGAGGCGCGGGACTTCATCCACGACATGGTCGCCAATCTCGAAGCCGCGGCCCGAGACGGCAGGAGCGCACAGGACGCGGCCTCCGCGACGGTCGCCGCGCTCGCCTCCCGCTACGGAGAGTGGCGCGGCTTCGAGCGGCTGGAAGAGGCGCTGCCGGAGGCATACGGCAGGCTGGGGTGACGCCCGACCGACGGTGCGCGCCGCGGGCAGACGAGTGAGACCGATGGCGCGCAATCGAATCCTCGCATTGGTTGCCGCGACAGTCTTGGCGCTCGGCATGGCCGTGTCCTGCGGCGGCTCCGGCGACGGCCCCGCGGAGGCCGAGCGCGAGCCGCTGAAGATAGGGCTGCTGATGAGCTTCAGCGGGGGGTCCGCTGACCGCTCGTCCTGGAGAGAGCGCGGCTTCGACCTCGCCATCGAGCACGTCAACGCCGCGGGTGGCGTATTCGGCCTGGACGTCGAGTCGGCCCGGGGCGACACCGCACCGGACAGCGAGACGGCCGTAGCCGAGGCGCGCCGGCTCGTCGAGACCGAGGGCGTCCACGCCATAGTCGGCCCCAGCTCCAGCGCCAACTCTCTCCCCGTCGCGGAACGGGTCACCGGCCCGGCGGGAGTCGTCAACATCAGCCCCTCCGCCACGTCGCCGCTCCTGACGAGCGCGGACGACGCCGACTTCTTCTTCCGCGTCGCGCTCGCGGACACGGCGCAAGGCCCCGTCTTGGCCCGCGTGACCCGCGAGCGCGGCTTCGACAACGTGGGCGTCATATACCAGGACGACGCCTACGGGCGCGGGCTCGCCGAGGCTTTCGAGGCCGCGTGGACCGGGCAGATCAGCCTCGCCGCGGTGCAACGCGGGCAGGACTCGTACCTGTCCGCGCTGGCCGAGACGGCGGCGGAAGGCGCGCAGGCCCTGGTGGTCATAGCGTCCGGCACGGACGCCGAGACCATCGTCCGGGAGTCGCTGGATAGCGGCCTGTACGACAGCTTCACGTTCGGCGACGCCGCCAAGAGTCCCAACCTGGTGCGGAACATAGGCGGCGACCGTCTCGGCGGCATGTACGGGACGGCTGGCACGAGCGCGCCGGGAAGCGAGTCCACGGCGGAGTGGGAGAGGGCGTTTCTGGACGAGCACGGGGAGCTGCCGGCGTTCGCCTACGTGAAGGAGACCTACGACGCCGTCATCGCCATCGCGCTCGCGGCGGAGGCCGCGGGCGTGGCCGGCGGAGCGGCGATCCGCGACCGGCTCCGCTCGGTGGCATCGGCCCCCGGCGAGCGAGTGCTGGCCGGTCCGGACGGCGTCGCGGAGGCCCTGCGCATCGTCAGGGACGGCGGCGAGGTCGACTACGAGGGCGCCGCGGCGACGCTGGACTGGGACGCGAACGGGGACCTCGTGCGCGGCCACGTGGGCGTCTGGCGCTACACCGCGGACGAGCGCATCGAGGACGTGGAGGCGGTGCCGTTCGACTTCGCGGCGGCGCGGTGACGACTCCATCCTACGTCGCCATGGCCGAGGAGACGTCCCAGTTCAGAGTGCCCGTCCCCCGGAGAGTATCCATGGCGACGAGCAGGATCTGGCAGTCCCGCACGAGGCCCGGGTTGGCGCTGGGATTTGTCACCGCACCCGTCGAACGGTCCGGCGCCTAGCGGATCCGAAGCATCAGCTTGTCCCCGTTCCGCCAGGGCTGCGGTGCTACCGTCCAGCTTAGCGTGTCGCTAGCGGCATCGACAGTAGCGTCCGCCACGCTCAGGGACAGTGGCACCGACCCGTCCAGCGCGATGAAGTCCACGACATGGCCCGTAATGCCGTTGTGGGGCGACAACTCCAACTTCACCGTGCCGGACTCTCCGGCGCTGGCCTCCCACGCGATACGCTCGATGGTCGTCGTAGCGCCGTTGGCGCCGGTGAATGTCGCGGGCTTGAGCGTGCCGTTAGCGCTGTCGGCTGCAACTACGCTGCCGACAGCGACCGGGTCGAAGAACAGTTCGTGTAGCACGCCATCAGGGGCGTTGGCGGTGACCGTCCACTCGGTGCTAATGACGAACTTGCAGATTACGTAATAGCGCCAGGGTTCCTTCAGGTCGAATCTATACTCCCCTGCGGGAATCGGACGCGCAAATGTGACCGCCTGATCGTACTTGATCGTGTCATACTCTCCATCGCCGTCCGAGTCGGAAGCCGTCGAATCACCGTCCGCAGTGTCGAACAAGGCTGAGTCTCTGCCCTCAAGCCAGAGTGCATTCTTAGTATCAGGATAACCGCCGTAGGCTTCTCTTCGATCGAGTACAGTGCCCGCGGGCTGTCTCGAGACAAGACTCTGGTTGATATTCCAGAGAGTGTAGGGGCTCCCCCTTTCCTCTGGGAAGTTGCGTTGGTTGCGGATGTACCTGTACTTCTCCACGACGCAGTCTCGGTATGCCTGCGACCCATCGCCGCCATTGTACTCGGCGGTAACCTCGGTGATCCGCCTTTTCAGATCACCGAGGGTGATTGTTTCCGTAGGAGGCGGCACGTCCAGCAGGAACTCCTGATCGTCGCCGGTCGAGCCCGTTGTCGTGGTGGCGGGCAGCCAAGCTTTGTGTGTCCTGCTGTGCAGGCTATAGAAGTCGTCAGGCGAATACGGATCCCCCACATATAGAAGGAAGTGGTCTACACGCTGTAATTGCTCATCAAGCTGGGTTCCAAATCCGCCCGCATCGCCATACAGGAAGATGATCGCTTCCCTGTCATCCCATTGAGCGTCCCGCTCGGCAAGGATGATTGTCTTTGCATCATTGGCCTCGTCGTTCGTATCGTAGGACCTGCCATCGACCCACACCGCCACGATGCTGGACGGGCCTGTACCTTTCAGATATTCGCTAACGTTGAAATTGAATTTCAAGATTGCACTGCACTTGCCATCTGCTTCCGTGATAACCTCAGACGATAGCGAGGCCATCGTCGCCTTGACGACCACGGAGCTTGCGATAATCTTCTCCTCAATCAAGGAGTCTCCGACGTAGGGAGAGGGTGGCAAAGCCGCAGAGGGTGGCGGTCCTCCCGTCGGAGTCGGGACCATCGTCGCCTTGACGACCACGGAGCTTTCGATAATCTTCTCCTCAATCAAGGAATCTCCGACGTAGGGAGAGGGTGGCAAATCCACAGAGGGTGGCGGTCCTCCCGTCGGAGTCGGGACAAGGGCAGGCTCCCCGACCTGTGGTATCTGACTATCTGCCTGTTCGGCGGGTCCTTCAGTAGAAGCAACGGGTGTTTCGGCAACCTGTGTTGCCGGATCGTCGGCTCGCGTGAAGAGACCACAGCTCAAAAGCAGTCCGATGAGTGGAATTAGCATCATCGTTCGTATCATCTTCAGACCTCGTATGTCCTACTGCGAGCTGTGTAGGAGATAGATCGCGCGCAACTGCTCTATGTCCTCGACCCGTAATCCCATTGCTTGTATTCATGACGGCGTCCAAGCGGTTCATTGTGGGATCGTCGCAGATGTCGTGCAATCCCATTTCCCATGTGGGGCCCTACGTGGACGCTGAAGCTACAACTTGTACCAAGGGTCAATCCGGTGTGTCAAGGGCGGGGGGAAATCAACTGACCGAATGTGCTCCATCCGCATTGAGATACGTCAAGTCCAGAGACCTCGAATACCTTGGCTACTGTGAGGAGTAAGCGTGCGGCGAGTGTCCTGGACCGTCGGCATTACTTTCAGAAGTCGGGTGTTCCGGTGACGCCTGGCGCGGCGCTTGCCGGTGTAGAATGGACGTCTAGCCAATCCGCCCGACCAAGTATCCGCCATGCCGGTTCGCACACCCACAACGCTCCTGTTGCCCCTGCTCCTCGCGCTTGCCGCCGCGGCGCTCGCGCTCGGCTGCGCGCGCGATTCCGCCGGCGACGCCGCTCCCACCGCGGCGCCCCCGCCCACGCAGACGCCGCTGCCGACGGCCACCGCGGCGCCTCTGGCCGTCGCGGGTGCCGGCGTTACGCCCTGCAGCGTGTCCGGCCCGGAACTTCCGCAAGACTGGCAACTCGCCAACCACGTCCGGTGGTCGCCGGACGGCTCCCGGATCCTGTTCGACTTTGCGGTCGGCAAGATCGGGACGCCGCCGGTCGGGCTGTACGGCGTCGACGCCGACGGTCACCAGGTGCGGGAGGTTATTGATCCCGTCGAGAACTCGGCCTTCTCGGACGTCCTCGGGATGTACACCGGCTCCATGATGTACTTCGACATATCGCCCGACGGCTCCAGGGTGGCCTACTCCACGTGCAGGTACTCCACCGGCTCCAACTTCGAGCTGATGGTGTCGGACCTGGACGGCACGGAGACGCGGAGGCTGACCGACAACGGCCACGTGGACAACTACCCCGTCTGGTCGCCCGACGGCGCACGCATCGCGTTCATCTCCAGCCGGACGGAGGAAGGGGAGCACGACCCCGCGAGCTACCGCCTCTACACGATGGCCGCCGACGGCTCGGACGTGCGACTGCTGGCGCCCGGCGCGGACGATCCCCACTTTGCGGCGGGTCCGCATCCGCCGAGGTGGTCGCCCGACGACGAGCGCCTGGCGTTCGTGGTCTACGAGTACGACGGCGATTGGGAGGTCGGCAGGTCTGTCTACACGGTCGGCGCAGACGGGTCCGGGCTTACGAAGGTGGCCGACACGGTGAGCGGACCCGCGTGGTCGCCGGACGGCGAGAGGATAGCGGTGGCCGCGCTGGAGGGCGACGAAGGTGCCGTGCTCTACACCTTCGCAGCCGACGGATCGGACCCCGTCAAGGTCGCGGACCTGTTTCACAACCTCTCGGAGCTCGATTCCCTGTTCGACCACCCGGTCGGCGATTTTGGGCACGTGTGGCTGGGAAGCCTGTCCTGGTCCCCGGACGGCGCGATGGTGCTATTCGAGCCCACGGGCGTGAGGGTCTCGGTCGAGGACTCTTTCGTCTACTACTCGCTCCTGGTGAGCAGCGTGTCCGGCGACGAGAGAGGGCCTCCCATACAGGGAATATCGGCCTGGTCCCCGGACGGCTCAAGGATCGCCGTGCAGCCCGCCGGGGTACACGACAGGAACCGCGAGCTCAGGGCCCGGAGCGTGGTGCTGTACACGGTGGACGGCGACGGCACGGGCGCGCGCGTGCTCGCGAGGGGCGTGCGCACCGCGGAGGGCTACGCCGGCGTGACGGCCGAGGCCCCCGTCCGCCGCCCCGCAGATGCGGACGGCTGCGTCGGCGGCAGTGCGGCCGCCGGGCTGGGCGGCAACCCGGGGCAGGTGGAGGACTGCCGGTGATGCGGCGCTTCGGTCAGTTCAACCAGCCAAGAGGTGATGACAGCGTGGTAGGATTTGAACGAAAACGGCGACTTGGTGCGCGGCCACGTGGGCGTTTAGCGCTACGCCGCCGACGAGCGCATCAAGGACGTAGAGGCGGTGCCGTTCGACTTCACCGCGCCGCGGTGACGGGGGGCGGAGTGGGGCGGGCAGTCGGCGTGCTTGTGGCCTCGCTACTCTGCGCGACGGTTCTGGCCGGTGCCGGCTGCGAGTTCATCGATGTAGACTCGATCTACTTACATCCCCCAAGGGGAGATTCCAGGCTTGATATACCGCAATCGCCGCCCACGCCCAAGTGGTCGCCCAATGGGGACCATATCGTATTCTCGACAGTCGAGGGTGGGCCAGACATATACGATGCGACATCGATATACGTTGCCGCGTCAGATGGTTCGAGCTTACGGAGAATAACCTCGGACAACGCATACCACTTCACACCGGACATCTCACCTGACAACTTGCGCCTGGTGTACGTGACGGCGCGGCATGAGTACAAGGACGATGACCGCAACGACTTCGAGATAGAAACATCACGATTGGACGGCTCTGACAGACGTAGGCTAACGAACAACAAAGCTCAGGACATCTCCCCGATATGGTCT
The DNA here is from genome assembly GCA_965217705.1 of Dehalococcoidia bacterium. Classification (GTDB taxonomy): domain Bacteria; phylum Chloroflexota; class Dehalococcoidia; order Lucifugimonadales; family CATOSD01; genus CATOSD01. The sequence continues at coordinate 2,635,900 of CBDCJA010000002.1, forward strand.
CCAGATGGCAACCGCATAGCATTCGTAAGGGACGGTATCTACACCATGGCCGCAGACGGCTCCGACGTGCGCCTAGTTTTGCCTTCTGTCTGGCGGGATCCGCAGAAGTTGGAATCGGCCAGTGGTGAATATGTGGTTTCTCGATACCCCATGCCGGGTCTGACGTGGTCGCCGGACGGACAGACGCTGGCCTTCACGGCCCAGGAGGGTGTGAGTGAACGCGACAGCGTTGGTAACAACCTCCAGCGGGCTGCTCTCTACACGATAGGTGCGGACGGCACGGGATTGACGCAACTGTACGCCACTGCGGCTGGCGACCTTAGTCGATCTCATTGGATGTATGGACATCCGGCGTGGTCGCCCGACGGAAGAGAGTTAGCGTTCTTTGTTCAGACATTCACGGAGGAAGGCGGAAGGGTCGTAAGGCTGCATGTCATCGCCTTCGACGGATCCGATCTCAGGGAGCTGGCGGAAATGGAGCCCCACAACTACCCTGTGTCTGGCCGCCTAGCTTGGTCGCCTGATGGCTCAAGGCTACTGTTCACAATGCGTCCAAGCTCCACCTGGCACACGTTCTACGACATAACCCGGACCCTATACACAGCTAATGCGGACGGATCTGGTTTCCAGGCAATTGGAGAGGGCTATTACGTGTCCTGGTCGCCAGACGGTTCACGGATCGCGATACTCAATCTTTACAGGCAAGGAGACGGCAAATCCAATGTCCTCCTTTCAACAGCGCCCGACGGGTCGGACGTTCGCATTCTGATCAGAAAAGACGGCGGTTATGGCCTGCGTGCGGCGAGTGCGAAGTGCATCCTATCATTCTGCTGGTGAACGTCGCGGGCTGACGGGCGGCCAACCGGTAGCGACGGCGTGGTAGAATGGTGCGGTGCAAGGAGGCCGTTATGATGCAACAACAAATGGTACGCCGCACCTCAAGTGAGGGCGTGGTGACGCTCACGCTGAACAACCCGTCGAAGCGGAACGCGCTTTCGACCGAGACGCTGCTGGAGCTGCGAGACCTGTTCGGCGAATTCGAGCGCGACGACGCGGTCCGCGTGGTGGTGCTGCGCTCGGAGGGGCCGGTGTTCAGCTCAGGCCACGACCTGCGCGAGCTGATCGACCGCGACGAGGCGTCGTACACCGACGTGTTCGCCCTATGCACCGAGGTGATGGAGGCCATCCGGCTGCTGCCCAAGCCGGTCATCGCGCAGGTGCAGGGACTGGCGACCGCCGCCGGGTGCCAGCTCGTAGCCACGTGCGACCTGGCCGTCGCCGGAGAGTCCGCGTCCTTCGCCACCCCCGGCGTCCAGATCGGGCTGTTCTGCACCACTCCCGGCGTGGCGCTGGCGCGCTCTGTCCCCTCCACCAAGAAGGCCATGGAGATGCTGCTCACCGGCGAGCCGGTGCCGGCGCGCGAGGCGCTGGAGATGGGGTTGGTCAATCGGGTGACGCCGGACGACGAGCTGGACGCCGCGGTCGAGCGGCTGGCCCGGCAGATAGCGTCGGCGAGCTCGGAAACGCTCGCCATCGGCAAGCCCGCCTTCTACAGGCAGATAGAGCTGCCGCGCCCCGCCGCATACGACCTGGCGCAGAAGGTGATGGTCGACAATCTGCTCAAAGAGGACGCCCACGAGGGCATTTCCGCCTTCCTCGAGAAGCGGACCCCCCACTGGACCCACTGACGGGGCTGTTTGTCGGCGCGGCTTGCCGTGCTTCAGTCGTCGCTGGCGAATCGCGGCATCACCTTGGTGGCGAAGGTCTCCAGGTTCTTCAGCGTCTTGATCAGCGGGATGCCCATGTGGGTGAACTCGACGAGCAGATAGTCCAGGCTGCAAACCTCCCGTAGCTCCTGGATCCTCTCCACCACGTTCTCGGGGGAGCCCACGAGCAGGGTGCGCGGCTCCAGGAAGTCCCAGTCCAGTTTCACGTCCGGCGCCAGCACCTCGTCCGGGTTGGTGAAGACCTGCCTGCCGCGAAACGGGTCGTTGAAGATGAACGAGGACATGATGCCCTCTTCCGCGTCCCGGCGCGCCTCCTCCATCGAGGAGGCGACATACGTCGAGCGCATCACCGCCTGGTCCTCTCCCAGGCCGAACGGCCTCCCCTCCAGCTCGGTCCTGGTCTGCGCGTACAGCTCCATTCGCTGCCGTATCCTGCGGGCCGGCGGCTGCCAGTAGCACGCTTTCAGCCCCATCTCGGCCGCGGTCGTCACCGACCGGTCCGTCGAGACCGTCATCCACAGCGGTGGGTGCGGCTTCTGGTGGGGTCTCGGCGTCACCCTCAGCTTCGTCACCCGGTCCCCGTCCTGCCAGGCGGGGTTCGACGGGTACTTCGGGTGGGAAAAGACGGTGTCGTCGACGGGGAAGTTGTAGTTGGACCCTCGATACGAGAAGTACTCGTTGGTCCATATCCCCCGCACCACCTCGACCGTCTCCCTGAACAGCTCCCTGTTTTCACTGTCCTTGCGGGGGTCCGCGTTGGGATGAAACTGCGGGCCCTCGTACGGCCAGATTCCCCTGCCGAAGCCGACCTCCACGCGCCCGCCGGTCATGTTGTCCAGAATCGCGAGGTCTTCGGCGAGCCGTATGGGATGCCACCACGGCGCGATGTTCGCCATCTGTCCGATGCGTATCCTGGACGTCCGCGCCGCCAGGTCCGCGCCGAGCAGAATCGGGTTCGGCAGGTCGCCGACTCCGTAGGGCCCGAAGTGGTGTTCCCCGAGCCACATGGCCTCGAAGCCGAGCTCCTCGGCCAGAACGGTCTGCTGCCTGAGGTTGTCGATCATCTGCTCGGCGTTGGCCGCCTCTCCGGCGGAACCCGCCACGGTGGTAAACGCCGCGAACTTCATGGTCGGAACCTCCCTTCTGCCTGGACCTCCGGCGCGCGGTCTTTCGATTGCCCCATCCTGTCACCCTGAGCGTAGCCGAAGGGTCTGAGATGCTTCGGCAAGCTCAGCATGACATGGCGCGTAAACGCCGCGAACCTCATGGTCGGGGCCTCCCTCCTGCCGGGACCTCCGGCGCGCGGTCTTTCGATTGCCCCATCCTGTCACCCTGAGCGTAGCCGAAGGGTCTGAGATGCTTCGACAAGCTCAGCATGACATGGCGCGTAAACGCCGCGAACCTCATGGTCGGGGCCTCCCTTCTGCCTGGACTTTCGACGCCACTCCGGCGGGCGCGGCTTTGCGCCGCCGAGCTGTCGTGTTACTCTTGGCCGACACGATACTACAAGGAGCTTCGCCATGTCATCAGGCCGGAATCGGGGTCTGGTCCAGACCGTGCTGGGCACGGTACACCCCTCGGAACTGGGGGCCGCCACCACCCACGAACACCTCTACATCGACTTCTCCTTCATGTACCGCCCGGCGCAGGACACGCCGTCCCCCGAGCTGGCGGACGCGCCCATAACCCTGGAGAATCTCGGGTGGATACGGCGAAACTACTACAGCAACCGAGCCAACCTGACGCTGATGGACCTGGATACGATCATCGGTGAGGTCGGCAAGTTCAGGCAAGCCGGCGGCGGCGCGATCGTGGACGCGACCACGGCGCAGATCGGCCGCGACCCGGAGGCCCTGGCCCGCATATCCCGCGAGTCCGGCGTTCACGTCATCATGGGCGCGGGCTACTACGTGGCAGCGGTGCACCCGGCGGACATGGGCGAGCGAAGCGTCGACGACCTGGCCCGGGAGATAATCGGCGACGTCGTGGATGGCGTGGAAGGCAGCGGCATAAGGGCGGGAATAATCGGGGAGGTGGGATGCACCTGGCCCCTCGCGCCAACCGAGCGCAAGTCTCTGCTGGCGGCGGCAGTCGCCCAGAGAGAGACGGGCGCGGCGATACTGGTGCATCCCGGTCGCGACCCGGACGCGCCTCTGGAGATACTGGAGCTGCTCGCGGTCGGAGGAGCCGATCTATCCCGTGTGATCATGGGACACCTGGACCGGACCGTCTTCGAGTTCGACGCGCTACAGAGGATAGCCGCGTCGGGCTGTTACCTCGAGTGGGACCTGTTCGGCAACGAGGGGTCCTACTATCCGCTGGCCGAGCTCGACATGCCCAGCGACGCCCAGAGGCTGGGCTTCATAAAGGGCGCTGCCGACGCCGGCTATTCCGACAGAATCGTCATCGGCCAGGACATCTGCACGAAGCACCGGCTGACCAGGTACGGCGGGCACGGCTACGGGCACATATTCGAGAACATCGTTCCAAAGATGCGCCGCAAGGGCTTTTCGGAAGATGTGATTCGGGCGATAACGGTGGGCAACCCGGCCGCGATACTCGCCCTCGCATAGCGCCCGCCGTGCGCTCGAATCCCGGCATCGGCCCGGAAGGCGTGCGGCCTTACCCCGCGCGTGCGGGGGGAGCCCCTGCCTGACTGAGCTACACCCCGAAAAAGAGGGCCTTACCCCGCGCGTGCGGGGGAACCCGAAGGTACTCCGCGCCCGGCTCCCACAGGCTCGGTCTATCCCCGCACGCGCGGGGCAACCCGCCGGGCAGGTGTGCCAAGCCGAGTCCCCCCAGGTCTATCCCCGCACGCGCGGGGCAACCACGCGTAGATCACCAAGAACGCCACCGCCGTAGCCTCTATCCCCGCACGCGCGGGGCAACCCCGGGCAGCCACATGCCGCCCAGCGTCTTGACGGGTCTATCCCCGCACGCGCGGGGCAACCTCGCCCGCGGTCAGCGCCGAGATGTTCGTGCTGGGTCTATCCCCGCACGCGCGGGGCAACCCCGCAGTACCACACCGCGCCCGCTGACGTGCCCGGTCTATCCCCGCACGCGCGGGGCAACCGGCTTCAGCGTCGAGGCGTTATCGTCCCTCAAGGGTCTATCCCCGCACGCGCGGGGCAACCGTACTTCGATGGCGACGAGCCGCCGAATACGACGGTCTATCCCCGCACGCGCGGGGCAACCGGCCGCGGCCACGGGCGCTGGTTCGGAGGTGTCGGTCTATCCCCGCACGCGCGGGGCAACCCGCCAGTCCTGGTCGGGTTGGTGTCGGACAACGGGTCTATCCCCGCACGCGCGGGGCAACCACACCCCTGCCGCCGCGGTGGACATGGGGGCATGGTCTATCCCCGCACGCGCGGGGCAACCAAATCGAATAGTCCACTTCTCCCCACACAATGGGGTCTATCCCCGCACGCGCGGGGCAACCCAGATCGATGGGACGTATACGAGTCCGGGACGGGGTCTATCCCCGCACGCGCGGGGCAACCACCTCCCTTCGACTGGCGCGTCATAGAGTCCAAGGTCTATCCCCGCACGCGCGGGGCAACCCACAACGCGGGCGGGCGTGGGGTAGAATCCGCCGGTCTATCCCCGCACGCGCGGGGCAACCCGTCAGCAGCGCGCCCAACATGCGCCCGCCCACGGTCTATCCCCGCACGCGCGGGGCAACCCTGACCGTGAAAGTCTTGGGCACCACCCTCTCCGGTCTATCCCCGCACGCGCGGGGCAACCGGGCGTCGTGTCCTGGCTGCGCTATGACCACGGGGTCTATCCCCGCACGCGCGGGGCAACCGGGCGTCGTGTCCTGGCTGCGCTATGACCACCGGGTCTATCCCCGCACGCGCGAGGCAACCACGACGTGCCCGACAATCCGCCAACACCGGCAGGGTCTATCCCCGCACGCGCGGGGCAACCGGCAACCGCGGCTCCAACCCCGTAGCCGATGGGGGTCTATCCCCGCACGCGCGGGGCAACCCACATCATCATCGGCAGCAAAGGCATTGTCAGCGGTCTATCCCCGCACGCGCGGGGCAACCCGTCAGCAGCGCGCCCAACATGCGCCCGCCCACGGTCTATCCCCGCACGCGCGGGGCAACCACGAGAGCTTCGGCCTGGATGTGGGCGACGGACGGTCTATCCCCGCACGCGCGGGGCAACCGGCGTTACCCAACCGGCGACAACCTCACTGACCGGTCTATCCCCGCACGCGCGGGGCAACCCATGGTAGGCAGCCAGACCGCCGTAAAGGCGATGGTCTATCCCCGCACGCGCGGGGCAACCTATCGCGCCACCCGCTCCACTCTGACTGCAAACGGTCTATCCCCGCACGCGCGGGGCAACCGGACTACTACTAGGCGTCGTCAGCGTCGCCTTCGGTCTATCCCCGCACGCGCGGGGCAACCCTCATACCGACAGACGGCGGGAAGCTCGAACTGGGTCTATCCCCGCACGCGCGGGGCAACCTTCGCTTGTACATATTCACGACGCTCAAAACAAGGTCTATCCCCGCACGCGCGGGGCAACCGGTGTACGCCAAGCGCGGCATGAACCGCCAGATGGTCTATCCCCGCACGCGCGGGGCAACCCCGTTCAGGACTCCGCCTCCGCCCCTCTGTGGGGGTCTATCCCCGCACGCGCGGGGCAACCCCTTTGACGACTTCCCCGAGCAACACGTTTGGGGGTCTATCCCCGCACGCGCGGGGCAACCAGCAGATGGGGCACCTGCCGCAAGTGCAACCACGGTCTATCCCCGCACGCGCGGGGCAACCGGCCCCGTGCTGCTGCTCACCGAGGTCGGCAGCGGTCTATCCCCGCACGCGCGGGGCAACCGGGCGGCCAGCGGATGTGAGCTGACGTTTGTGGGGTCTATCCCCGCACGCGCGGGGCAACCGCCGTGGGCGCATGTATGGGCGCCGGGGCATGGGGTCTATCCCCGCACGCGCGGGGCAACCCACTCCGGGCATTGCCGCCCATAGAACGCGGTCGGTCTATCCCCGCACGCGCGGGGCAACCACCTTGAAGCACTTACGTTCAAATGGCGTATGTGGTCTATCCCCGCACGCGCGGGGCAACCCTGGTAGCTAACGTTAGCGCCACGGGGTAGGGGGGTCTATCCCCGCACGCGCGGGGCAACCGTTCTCTTGGCTGTTCTCGCGCGTTACCAACACGGTCTATCCCCGCACGCGCGGGGCAACCGTGTCGTCGCCGTCAACGTGCTCGGCGCGCACGGGTCTATCCCCGCACGCGCGGGGCAACCATCGTATCCGGCGCCGGCACCAGGTCGGCGTAGGGTCTATCCCCGCACGCGCGGGGCAACCGACGCTTATGTCCCGCGCCGATGTGCTGCCGCCGGTCTATCCCCGCACGCGCGGGGCAACCGGGTCCCACTGGCAGCCCAAGACTGCTATGTCCGGTCTATCCCCGCACGCGCGGGGCAACCCTCTCGACGACCGCAAGCCCCGACGTGTCCGTGGGTCTATCCCCGCACGCGCGGGGCAACCCTTCACTTTGGGGGAGGGCGAGGCCAACCGGACGGTCTATCCCCGCACGCGCGGGGCAACCCCCACGCACACCTCTACCGCCAGGTCTATCTGGGGTCTATCCCCGCACGCGCGGGGCAACCCTTCACTTTGGGGGAGGGCGAGGCCAACCGGACGGTCTATCCCCGCACGCGCGGGGCAACCGCAGCCTTGGCAGATGTCGTGCAGGTCCTCTTCGGTCTATCCCCGCACGCGCGGGGCAACCTGTACGACAGTGGTCTCGGAAATGTGGGGATAAGGTCTATCCCCGCACGCGCGGGGCAACCTGCCAAAGCTGCCCGAAGCCCACCGCCCGGTATGGTCTATCCCCGCACGCGCGGGGCAACCTCCCTGGGGCCGCCAGTGACCACGCATAGGGTCGGTCTATCCCCGCACGCGCGGGGCAACCTTGTGGATTGTGAAGGGGCGATACTCCCCGTTGGGTCTATCCCCGCACGCGCGGGGCAACCAGCTACTCGATCACCGGCAGCAACCCGGCCGGGGGTCTATCCCCGCACGCGCGGGGCAACCGTCCACTTTCTCGGAAGTCCCGGCCCGTGAGACGGTCTATCCCCGCACGCGCGGGGCAACCAGCTACTCGATCACCGGCAGCAACCCGGCCGGGGGTCTATCCCCGCACGCGCGGGGCAACCGAGCTCGAGGAGGCGCAACTCGAGTCCCAGCGCGGTCTATCCCCGCACGCGCGGGGCAACCCCGTAGCCCTGCGCGCCGCCACGGGCGCGATTCGGTCTATCCCCGCACGCGCGGGGCAACCACAATCTGGCGCCTGGGGCAACGTTCGAGATCGGGTCTATCCCCGCACGCGCGGGGCAACCTGTTGCGACAACTGCGAGCAAGATATCGACTGGGGTCTATCCCCGCACGCGCGGGGCAACCGAAATCAGTGCCGCTGGGGCCAGCGACGGTCACGGTCTATCCCCGCACGCGCGGGGCAACCGGCTTCGGAGGCTTGGGCGGCAACCCCGCATCCGGTCTATCCCCGCACGCGCGGGGCAACCTCGCCGCGGATGTGGGCGAGCATCGCGCCGGTGGGTCTATCCCCGCACGCGCGGGGCAACCATATCTGAGCCAGTGCCCGTCGAGAAGTAATCAGGTCTATCCCCGCACGCGCGGGGCAACCTTCCAGCCACGCTCGCCCTTCGTCGTTGGTTGGGGTCTATCCCCGCACGCGCGGGGCAACCTTCGTGCTGTTCACGGCGGTGTACTTGGAGGGGGGTCTATCCCCGCACGCGCGGGGCAACCGTAGTGCCGGGGGCGTGTTATCACCCGACCACGGGTCTATCCCCGCACGCGCGGGGCAACCCCGAACCGCCCGGTGCCGTACCAGGTTTCATCGGGTCTATCCCCGCACGCGCGGGGCAACCGGGTCCGGCGAGAGCGTGGGAGCGTCGTCCAGGGGTCTATCCCCGCACGCGCGGGGCAACCGTGCACTGAGGAGTAGGAGGGACGAATATTGAGGGTCTATCCCCGCACGCGCGGGGCAACCCCGGCTGATAGAGTGGGAACATAATGAACTGGAGGTCTATCCCCGCACGCGCGGGGCAACCGTGAAGGTGTATGTGCGAACGTTGCTGGCATCGGGTCTATCCCCGCACGCGCGGGGCAACCCCTTCCGCCGTGTCGGTGTCCACGTCTAGCAGGGGTCTATCCCCGCACGCGCGGGGCAACCATTTGGCCGGATTCGACCGAAATTGACCTAGAGGGTCTATCCCCGCACGCGCGGGGCAACCCGGTGCGCGTGCTCACGGCGGCCTCTCGCAGGGGGTCTATCCCCGCACGCGCGGGGCAACCACCCGCACCCTGGGCGGGCTGGCCGTGCTCTTCGGTCTATCCCCGCACGCGCGGGGCAACCCGCGATGTCGTCGTCCTCCATGTAGCGGAAAACGGTCTATCCCCGCACGCGCGGGGCAACCCCAACCACACGCACTCAGCCACTAGTGTCCTCCGGTCTATCCCCGCACGCGCGGGGCAACCGATCTCCTCCAGATGCTCTAGGTACGCCATCAGGGTCTATCCCCGCACGCGCGGGGCAACCTTGCTCCCCGTGTTGTAGCCCCGCACCGCGAACGGTCTATCCCCGCACGCGCGGGGCAACCGGCCCACACGCAGTACCTTGCTCCAACCATTTCGGTCTATCCCCGCACGCGCGGGGCAACCTGGCACGGGTGATTGGTCTTTCCGCGAGATACGGGTCTATCCCCGCACGCGCGGGGCAACCCTGTACCCGAAGTCATGCAACATGAACGGCAGCGGTCTATCCCCGCACGCGCGGGGCAACCAAACTACATGATACGATGATATACCAGAAGGCGGGTCTATCCCCGCACGCGCGGGGCAACCGACTACTTCGGGGAGCTTCAGCGGGGGTTGCTGGGTCTATCCCCGCACGCGCGGGGCAACCATTGACCATAGACGCCATGTCAGCCATATAATGGGTCTATCCCCGCACGCGCGGGGCAACCTTCCTGACGTCTGCCAACCTTCGCTGCATGAACGGTCTATCCCCGCACGCGCGGGGCAACCCGCTTCAGCTCGGAGGTGATGGTCTCCAACTGCGGTCTATCCCCGCACGCGCGGGGCAACCGGTGAGCTAACTAGAGCTTCTTTTAGGGTAAACGGTCTATCCCCGCACGCGCGGGGCAACCCTTCGTAGCTGCCATGGCCGCCTTGGTTTCTACGGTCTATCCCCGCACGCGCGGGGCAACCTCATTTGAGATAGGTGGTCTGCTGGAAGCGTACGGTCTATCCCCGCACGCGCGGGGCAACCACCGACTTTGTGGACGACCCCGACAATCCGCACGGTCTATCCCCGCACGCGCGGGGCAACCTCGCTGTTTGATGCCGTGCTTTCACCTACGCTGGGTCTATCCCCGCACGCGCGGGGCAACCGGTGAACTTCATCGCGCCGTCCATCTTCCTCTCGGTCTATCCCCGCACGCGCGGGGCAACCCCTCCAGCCGTTATATCAGCCAGAATCGTGATGGGTCTATCCCCGCACGCGCGGGGCAACCGTGTTAGGGCTGTTCTGGTGTTATAAGCGCCACGGTCTATCCCCGCACGCGCGGGGCAACCCCTATCAGCGGGAAGTGTCAGCGAGAAATGAGGGGTCTATCCCCGCACGCGCGGGGCAACCGCTCCAGTTAACAGGGCAAAAGCCGTTGCCAAAGGTCTATCCCCGCACGCGCGGGGCAACCAGCCCGTGGAAGGCGTTAGTACACCAGTGACAGGGTCTATCCCCGCACGCGCGGGGCAACCTACTGAGACTCACCTTCAATTCTCCACGTGTTGGGTCTATCCCCGCACGCGCGGGGCAACCTGTCGGTAGATAAAGGACATTTGGGATATGAGGGGTCTATCCCCGCACGCGCGGGGCAACCATCACCGCGCGGGGAGCCAACCGCTACGTCGTGGGTCTATCCCCGCACGCGCGGGGCAACCAGGCCATAAGCCACTATGTCTGCCAGGGCTAGGGGTCTATCCCCGCACGCGCGGGGCAACCCTCCCTGAGATGGCCGGCAAGACAGACACAAAAGGTCTATCCCCGCACGCGCGGGGCAACCCTTATACAACGGCGGGCGGCACACCTGCTTTAAGGTCTATCCCCGCACGCGCGGGGCAACCCGTGTAACCCAGCCGGTGGAACAATGCTACGACGGTCTATCCCCGCACGCGCGGGGCAACCGTATCCCAACATGCGCGACTTCCTGAAGAAGTGGGTCTATCCCCGCACGCGCGGGGCAACCGCCGTAGTCGCGGTCCCGCCGGCGTGTGTGATGGGTCTATCCCCGCACGCGCGGGGCAACCGGTGTCGGGTAACGTCAAGGCTTGACTCGTCACGGTCTATCCCCGCACGCGCGGGGCAACCGGACGGAGTTGGCGCCTACTAGTGACAGGACTAGGTCTATCCCCGCACGCGCGGGGCAACCCCCCGCCGCCCCCGCCGCCCCCGCCGCCTGGGCGGTCTATCCCCGCACGCGCGGGGCAACCCTCAACTGGCGCTGTGGCCGTGGCCGGTAGCCCGGTCTATCCCCGCACGCGCGGGGCAACCAAAGGCGTCGTGACCGTCGAGACCCCCTACATGGGTCTATCCCCGCACGCGCGGGGCAACCAGGTAGCTCAGGCAGAGCACGTTCAGCACCAAGGGTCTATCCCCGCACGCGCGGGGCAACCGTCGAGCAGTACTCCTGTATCTCCCTCATACACGGTCTATCCCCGCACGCGCGGGGCAACCCAAGACGGAGACCATAGGAAGGGGATTGAAAAGGGTCTATCCCCGCACGCGCGGGGCAACCGTGAGGCAACGTGTGCCGTCAAACGCTACCACCGGTCTATCCCCGCACGCGCGGGGCAACCGGAATTCCAGACTCGTGGAGCTGCGCACTGGAAGGTCTATCCCCGCACGCGCGGGGCAACCGAGCTGGAGGAGGTTAACGTGGCCTGGCGTGAGGGTCTATCCCCGCACGCGCGGGGCAACCGCCCAGACCTGGCGCGCTCGGCGGTGGGGGACCGGTCTATCCCCGCACGCGCGGGGCAACCCGGCGGATATTCCGTTCACCCGCGCTAGGATGGGGTCTATCCCCGCACGCGCGGGGCAACCGTGTCCCGGGCCGCGGCGACTAGTGCTACGGGGGGTCTATCCCCGCACGCGCGGGGCAACCGCAGAAACCCGCTGTTCCGTAGTCTCATCATGGGGTCTATCCCCGCACGCGCGGGGCAACCACCTTATCGCCCGCCACTCCGGCGGTACGTCCGGGTCTATCCCCGCACGCGCGGGGCAACCACGTTCGCCGTCCAGTTGTTCTGGCTCAGCTCGGGTCTATCCCCGCACGCGCGGGGCAACCGAGTACACGAGCGCCGCCGAGATCGACAAGCTGGGTCTATCCCCGCACGCGCGGGGCAACCAGCCGACAGCGTTGTTCCGATGGAATGGGATAGGGTCTATCCCCGCACGCGCGGGGCAACCTGCCTCGGAGCCAACGTCAACGTCACAAAGCTGGGTCTATCCCCGCACGCGCGGGGCAACCGTGTACTCGCCTATCGCTCCCTCGGCGCTGTTCGGTCTATCCCCGCACGCGCGGGGCAACCATCCTCGGGTCATCCGTTCCGTTGTCAGCGTACGGTCTATCCCCGCACGCGCGGGGCAACCCATATCGGCTGCACAAACCCCACGCTCGTGGAGGGTCTATCCCCGCACGCGCGGGGCAACCGGCATGGCCTACAGACACACAGACGCGAACCACGGTCTATCCCCGCACGCGCGGGGCAACCCAATTACGTGGTCGGCCCCGACAGTGAGGCCGCGGTCTATCCCCGCACGCGCGGGGCAACCCTATCGCGTAGCCGCCTCCTCCGGCCAACGCACGGTCTATCCCCGCACGCGCGGGGCAACCGCTACGGCGCTTCGTTGTCCCTGCCCTGTTGAGGGTCTATCCCCGCACGCGCGGGGCAACCGGAGACAGATTGGACTTCCTACGGAGTGTGGAGGGTCTATCCCCGCACGCGCGGGGCAACCGATGCCTTTGTGGCTTAGCGTGACGGTGAAGCCGGTCTATCCCCGCACGCGCGGGGCAACCCCGCTCTGCCGCCATAGCCACCACCACCATAGCGGTCTATCCCCGCACGCGCGGGGCAACCCACTATCGCTAGCGTAACCAGCATGTATACCAGGGTCTATCCCCGCACGCGCGGGGCAACCCGTCGCCGCGTTCCGGCCCTCTATCATCGCCTGGGTCTATCCCCGCACGCGCGGGGCAACCGTGCGGTTCCCGCACGGCGTGCATGTCTTCTTCGGTCTATCCCCGCACGCGCGGGGCAACCTGCTCCACCTCTCGTCTGCAAAGAACACTATCGGGTCTATCCCCGCACGCGCGGGGCAACCACATTGACGGGCCAACCCATCACTGATATGGTCGGTCTATCCCCGCACGCGCGGGGCAACCTGGTCTCTGTTGACGCGCAGTCCGGTGAGCTCCGGTCTATCCCCGCACGCGCGGGGCAACCCAAGACAATGACGGAGTGATAGCCGCAGGCGCAGGTCTATCCCCGCACGCGCGGGGCAACCGACCGCGACGAGACGACCGACACGCCGAGCAGCGGTCTATCCCCGCACGCGCGGGGCAACCGTTGAAGGACACCGGGAAATGGTTACAAGACAAGGTCTATCCCCGCACGCGCGGGGCAACCATGACTTTACGCCATGAAGCCGAAGAGATACAAGGTCTATCCCCGCACGCGCGGGGCAACCTCGAGCAACTGCCTGCTGAACGTCTATGGGATGGGTCTATCCCCGCACGCGCGGGGCAACCTTTGTGAACATTGGGTTGAACGCCATCTGCCTGGGTCTATCCCCGCACGCGCGGGGCAACCACCACGTACTGGCCTTGGCTCTTGTACATGCTCGGTCTATCCCCGCACGCGCGGGGCAACCTGAGGAAGTAAAATGGCATCACTAGTGGCAATCGGTCTATCCCCGCACGCGCGGGGCAACCGCTAAGGCAGCATGGCAGCCGATACAGGAGGGGGGTCTATCCCCGCACGCGCGGGGCAACCCATTCCATCGGAACAACGCCGTCGGCTCACTACGGTCTATCCCCGCACGCGCGGGGCAACCTTCTGTAGGGTCCAGTCGAAATCGAAGCCGTCGGGTCTATCCCCGCACGCGCGGGGCAACCCATCCTGTTTTCCACGGGCCGGCCACGATCGAAGGTCTATCCCCGCACGCGCGGGGCAACCTCTTGTACACCTGATACAGACCGCGCGCCTCTATCTGCTAACGAAATACTGCTAGCTGTACTTCACCAGGTACACCCCGTCCGCGTCCACGATAGTCTTGGGCGATTCCCCCAGCGTCCGTATCCGCTGCTCGCCCACCTCCGACGCGTCGCGCCACGTCATCACTATCGACCCCTGCCCCGTCTCGGCGTACCACCTGCTCAACACGTCCCAGATGCGCTCACGGATGCCGACCGTCATGCGCGGGCTGGTGTACACCCCAGCCGCTATCTCCAGCATGGCCGAAGCCAGAAATCCCCTGTATCGACCCTCCACGTTTATCGTCACGACAACCGTCATGCTACACTGTCTCCCACCTCTTCATCGGCGCCCGGCTCCGGCTCCTCCAGCGCCGCCACGTCCTCGAAGAGCGTCTTTATCCTGTCTATCATGGCCGGAATCACGCCCTCTCTTCTCATCATCTCGCCCGTCAGCCGCCTGGTGTGGCGCTCGACGTTCAAGCCGGGATTGCTCGCCACCTCCCTTGCGGCGGTGAACGCGGCGGGCAGCAGCACCGTGTCTCTGAACAGGTCCGCGACGTCCAGGGCGAACGCTTCCCCGCTGTGCTCGTGGATGAACCCGAGCTGCGGTATCGCGCCCGTGGCCGTGACCGCGATGACGGCCGCCGCCGTCACGGCCACCGAGGCGTGGTTGATCGCCTGGTTGGGTATGTCGGCTCCCATCGGGTTGGCCCTGTCGTAGCGCCGGCCCCGCCAGGTGATGCCGTACCTCTGCGCCAGCGCCTGGTACGTTCGCCTCATGCGCGAGCCCTCGATGCCCCGCAGCACGGCGATGTCGCGGTGCGGGAGCACCTCGCCCAGGCGCATCGCGTACATCTTGCGCGCTATGCCTATCCGGCTCCCCTCGGCGTCGCCCCAGGCCCGCATCTGCCGCCGCGCCACGTCCGACGTGTCGGGCAGCAGCGGCGGCGCGGTGTAGCACCGGACGCCATCCTCGCCCACCGCCACGAGCGCGGTGCCGTGCCTCGCCATGAGCCTCAACGCGTCGTGGCTGACGGTGGAGCCGGGGCCCAGCAGTATCATTGAGAGGGTTTGAAACGGTATCCCGTACTCCCCCGCGTCCAGGCCGCTGTCGGGTGTGGGAGCGCTCTCCCGTGCGAAACGAAGAGTCCCGTCCCGCACGGTGAGCGCCCCACGCGACAGCCACAACAGCCCGTGCCGGTCGGCATGGGGTATCCGCGCCGTTTCGAGTCCTAGTCTCCCTCTTAGCATTGTTCCTCCCGTGTCTGTCCCCGCGAGTGCGGGGAATCAATGTTCCTCACTTGGCCGGCTCAGTATTGAGTTGTTAAGGTGCCATGGTCGGGAGTCCGCGTGGGACGCCTAGCCGCGCGCCGACGCGGGACGCAACAGAAGCATCCCGTAGCCGTAGGCGCGGTGCCGGCCTATGCCGTCTGCCAACAACTTGCTGAATTTCGCGCCATCCGTAATCTCAAGTTCCCCGCGCATCAGCGCGTCGGGGCCTTCGCTGTAACGCCTGTGCAGCTTTCGCACCGCGCGCGTGCGCTGGAAGGACACGAGCTTGGTCTCACATTTGTCCAGGACCGCGCCGCCGCGCCGCTCGAACTGCTTGTCGAGCCAATCGACGTACACCTCCTCGCGAGTCCGTGTCATTCCGAGCGTAGCCGAGGAATCTAGCGCCTCCCATTGGAAGACGTCGCACTCCTTGCCAGGACGTGGCGCATCGGCCTCGCCGGGACGGGTCCGGAAAAGGCGCAACTTGTCGGGCGGCACACGCGAAAGGTCCTTTCGGAGTCGCACGATGGGACGCACGCGCACCTCGAAGCCGAGCCGCAGGCCGACGCGCCACTCGGCCGGCATCGGCTTGTCGTCTATCCGGTCGGCGGGCAGTACGCGCGCCTGCAGTGGGCAGGCGCAGATGGCGGCGGACTCGCGCAGCGCGTCGGCGTCAACGCGAGTATATCCGTACAGGCAGCCGACCGACGCCCCGCGCGTCGCCACCATCCGGAACGGCTGGGGCGCAATGCCGGCGGGATTGTCGTTAGTGTAGAAATCGCCGAAACACTCCTTCAGCAGGCAGTGCATGGCATGGTCCGGGTCCTGGAGCCGCCTGGAGCCCATCCAGCGGTTGAACTCCCGCAGGTCCACGTCCCCGCGCACCATCCGCAGCGCCGTCGCGGTCGTCGTCATGTCGCACACTCCTCCCTCCGTGTCATTCCGAGCCCAGGCTCCGCGTCATTCCGAGCCCAGCCGAGGAATCTCCACCTCCGAACGCGCCCGGCGGCGCCGTGCCCTCGACGACGCGCCTGCCGCCGCCGTGCAGACCGGACACCCAGTTGCGCTCGTCCGTCAGCATCATCTCGCGGCTCACGGTCACGCCCTCCGGCGGCCTGTCGCCGCCCTCTCGCGCCGGCCACTGCATCCTCACGGCGGGCGCGCCGACCGCGCCGTCGGCCAGCGGCACGGCCAGCAGCGCGGCCAGCGCGTCGGGCGCGTCCACGAAGCCGCCGAACAGCCGCGCGGACGGCAGGCAGGGCTTGCGCCCGATGAACAGCGGACGCGCCGGCTCGTCGAGCGCGGCAGTCAGGTCCTCCAGCGTCGGCTCGTCCATTTGTTCCTTCCCCCTCCCCGCCGTCATTCCGGCCCCCGAGCCGGAATCCAGCCGCAGCGCGACGGTCACGCGCATGTCGGCGTAGTAGTCGCGGTAGCGCAGGTGGGGCGAGTTGTACGTGGCCGCACCGCCGGCCCGGCCCTCCGGTCTGCCGCGCGTGGTCCAGCCGCGGTCGTTCGCGGCGAGCTGGGCGGTCTGGAAGTCCCGCATGGCGTAGCCGCCCGCCGGCTCGCGGTCGATGCGCGCGGCGAACACCAGCCTGTCCTGCAACCGCTGGTGCGCCTCGCGCTCGATACGACGCCAGCCCAGGGCGTTGGCGAACATGCCGGTGAGCATGGACGCCGCCGGAAAGGGCCGGACTACGCCCAGATTGTCGATGGTCTCGCCGCCGAACGCCATGAGCGGCGATTCGAGGTTGACGATGAGATGCCGCATGGCTAGGCCGCCTCTCCGGCGCGGACGGCGTCCGCGGCCCACGTCGCCAGCGCATCGCAGCTCAGCCACGACGCGCCGGGCAGCTCGCGCCTGCCGACGGACATTACCCGCCGCGCCTCTTTGACGCCATAGCAGTCGTCCAGGGCGGCCAGCTGGCTCTCGAGCGCGTCCATCGCCGCGTCCGTCCGCGCCGCCGTCGGCTCGCGGTATGCGTTCGCAAGGCTGCGCGGCTGGCGGTTGCCGGCCTCGATCAGCATCAGGTCTGCCGCGGCGTAGGGCGCGGTGGAGCCGAGCTTCGCGCCGGGCGACACGGTGGCGATGAGGTGGATCAGGTGCTCGACCACCTTGGCGGCGAGCCCGCGGTCGGCGGCCTGCCAACCGGCGGCGTCGCAGCCTTCCAGGTTGGAAACCAGCCCGGGCACGTCCACCACCACGTAGCCGTAGAATAGGCCGGCGGTCAGCTCCATGTCGCCGATGTGAGCCGCGCCCGCGTCCTCGTTCGGCTCTTGCAGGTCGTCCACGACCGAGAAGTAGTCGCTCTCGCTCTCCTCCGCGTGGACGGTGAAGGCGTGGGACACGTGCACCGCCGCCTCGATGTTGGCGCCGGGGTCCGACGTGACCATGCGCCCGAACAGCGCGCCTATCAGCCCGCCGGGCAGGGTGGCCCCCTGGCGGAACGCCGCGAAGTTGTCGCGCTCCTCGTTGCGGCGGGCCGTCTGGAACAGCAGCTTGGCGGCCTCACCGGCGGCCTTGGCGTCGCCGGAGTGCTCTTCGCAGATGGCGCGCGCCTTGGCCTCGAGGTACTCCACCTCGGGCTGACCCAGCAGTAGGGGCTGGCGGCCCGACTCGGTCGCGCCGCTGCCGCCGTAGACGGCCTGATTGAACTCGGTCTGCACGGCGTCGAGCAGCTCATCAGAGAAAGCGCCGCCGCGCAAGGGCTGGATCACGCGGCGGTCGACGACGTTGCGCGAGCGTATGGCGTCCGCCGCGCCGTCGATGGCGCTGAGGGCGAACTCGTCGTCCGCCGTGCGCCAGTGGCGCTTGAGGCACTGCGACGAGACGCGGGTGCGGACGCTGCCCCCGAAGCTGAGGCGCTTAGCGAGGCCGCTGTCGTCGCGGTTCAAAAGCGCCGCGGGGTACGAGTGCAGCGTGTGTATCTGCAGGAATCTTGGAACGGTCATCGGTTGAATGCCTCCGTTTGTGTACTTCTAGCCAGTTTGACTGGTTTGCCGTTCGGCGGCTCGATGGGCGCTGTAGTACCAGCGGGCAATGCGCCGCCGGCTCTCGTCGCCCCACTCAGGGTGGTCCTCGTACAGGATGAACCGCGCCATCTCGCGCCAGTTGAAGGTCACCCCCTTTGCGCCAAGCATCCTGAACATGCGCGAAAGAAGAGAGCGCAGAATGGGCCCGCGCGCGTTGAGCAGGCGACTCAGCCGCGATTCGCTGTAGAGGGCGGCGCTCCCTTGCTCTCCCGTGCCGACGAACAGCGCGCGGCCCACGGGCGTCAAGCCGTCGTGCGCCGACCGCGCCCCGTCGCTGCTCTGGGTGGGCGTCATCAGAGCTATGCCGTGCAGGATGAGCGCCCACTTGAGCTCGAGCTCCGCCCCCCTGTTCAGTTGATCGTAGTGCGCCATCACACGCCAGAACGACGGCACGTCCGGGGCGTCCGGGTTCATGCGACGCAGTGCGGCGAAGCCGCCTCGGTCGTGCTGGGCGAGCTGGGCGACGTAGCCTGCCATGCTCACCGCGATTTCGGGCATCGACGGTGTTTGCTCTTCCCCTCTCTGTATGCTCTCAGCCGTCGCTTCTTCAGTTGTCATTCTCGGTCTCCTTCGCTCTCGTCATCGAACGCCTTGGGCAGCCCATTGTTGCCGCGGAGTCTTCCCCAGAAGAGATTCTCGGCGGCCTGCCGGGCCTTGTATCGGAAAGCTGCGGGACAGGGCAACGATGCCACTGCGTCCTCGAGCAGCGAGGCGGCGTCTTCGATTACGCCCCCCATTGTCGTGGCGTCGCGCAGCCAGCGTTTGCGGATGCCTTCCCTCTGCCCCGCCGCCGCTTCGAGTTCGACCTGTACGTCCTCGAAGAAACGGGTATCGACGATCTCGTCAAGTCGGTTCAACCAGGGCCGCGCTAGCGACCGCTGCTCCGGGCTGGCATTCTCGGCTTCGCCCCGTGCCAGGAACGCCTGAATCGCGTGGCTGAGGATTCGTTGGACCTTGCCGACTTCCTCTATGCGCTCATTGGCAATTCGGCCAAATTCGTCCGTCCCGCCGCCCCGTCGCATCATTGCCGACCCCAGCGTCTTGCGTATTGGGATGGTTCGTTCGTAGTAGCCCTCGGTCTTGCCCTGTCCTCGCACCATCGCACGCGCGACCAGTTGCATCGTGTCCGATGACCGCACTTCTTCGACCGTCGGCTCGCACAGGAGCGGCCGGTCCCACTTGACCAGGTAATCGACCGTGCGCTTGTACGTGAAACCGCCGGCGGCCAGCGTCAGCGATCTGGAGCCGTCCCGGTCGACGGGAGTCCACGGGTCGCCGGTGACGCCGTTGAGGGCCTTGGCATTGATCCGTGTTGCTTTGGATGTGGCCCTTATCGCGCGGAGCCTTTCGTCGGCCCCACCGCGCAGGCGAATTCGCCTACAGACCTCGATGTAGAGAGGATCGAGGGCGTTGAGGAGCAGCGCTTCCACCTTCTCTCCGTCCCAGTGCTTGGTCCATAGGAGTCCGATTCCCTCTTCCTGCATAGGGGAGTCAGCGAGCAAGTCGTCACGGCGCTCCAGCAGTACGACGATGTCGCGCCGGACGTGGACACCGGACCGCGCAGAGGGTGTGACGCTGAAGGTCGGCCTGCTGCCCAGCCCGCCGTTCATTCGCGAGATGCCGTAATTGCCAGCGCCGCCGAAGCCCTCCGAGGTCTGGAGGCTGACAATTGAGAAAATCAGGTCGTCATGCGCGGCCGCGACGGCTACGGCGGACTTCACGTCGTGGTTCTTCGACGTGACCAGCATGTCGAGTTCGTCTGGCGTATCGACGGGTGTCTTGTAATCTGCCAGCCGATCCGCGGACGACGCCGGCGGCTGCATGAAGGCGGGCTCGGTGATGTCGTCCACCACCAGCCGCCACGGCTCGTCGTCGGGCCAGTCCGGTGTAAGGCCGCGGATGACGCGCCGCCACTCGTCCGCGTCGGCGGGCGGCTCGGGCAGCCCCGCGCCGTGTACGGCCATAGCGCCGAGCTGCACCAGGAAGGCGTGCCAGGCGTGGCGCTGGTGCGGCCGCAGCGCGGGGTATGCCTCCACCTCGTCGGCCATCAGCGCGGCGTAAACCTCCGGCAGCGACGCCTCGACGCGCGAGCCATCGGACCTGTCCATGCGAATCAGCCGATCAGTCAGGATGTTGTGCATGCTTCAGCCCCTTTGAGTTACGACTCACCGCGAACGCTCGTGCTATTGTATAGGCAGTTGGCGCACCACGCAAGTTTAAGTCACCATCTCGAGTTGCTACAATCGGTTTGCCGCGAGATGCCCACCTGCCTAAAGAGGCAATCTGAGTTGCGTGCTGTAGGGCAGCGGGCGGACGCGCGCCTTCAGCGTCTGCCGGACGCCCTTCTTCCGACCGCGGCAGCAGGGTGTTACATGGAAGCGAAGGCGGCTTGATTTGCGCCTGCGAAACAGTGTGATAGGATCGGGCAGTCCGATTTTGATGATGATCGATGCTCTCACGGTGTTATTCCTTTTTGATGGATGGACGGTGGCTAGCTCATTAAGGTTAATACAAGGTATCATGGGGTCAACACGCTCGTCAACCGTAAGAAGACGCGAATTAGGCCGCAATTAAATTTCCCCCATTTCCCATTGGGGATAGACCCCTTAATGAGCTCGCGCCGCGAGTACGCGCGAGAAGTTCCCCCGCACGAGCGGGGATATGAGCCGGAGCCAGCCCACACCAGGCCGGCTCCGGCTTGAGGCGCGTTGTATCAGCCTATCTTGTAGCAGCGTTCACGGACGCCGGTAAACCGCGCGCACCCCTATCCCGTCATTCCGGCCCACGAGCCGGAATCCAGGGGGCCGGTGTGCCGCCACGCCTCGCCCCAACCAACCCGGACACTGCTTCAACCTGCCACCGCTCTTGATTGCCACGCACATCCGTGCTACTCTCCCTCCATGACACACCCACACCGCCATCCGGCGCCCACGAACGCCCCGACTGGGACCTCCCGCCGGCTGCCCCAATCCGGCGACATTCTGTGGCGTTGCTTCCAGAATCCGTGCTCATCAGCGACTCCAGGCAGCGCAATCCGCCGGTGCTTCCAGCTACGAAATGGCACAAAATGGAACAGAATGGAACACTTTTCGGGTAAATCTACCTTCGCGGGCATCACTGATAGGGGGCGTGGGTGTGAACAAGTGGCGGTCAAGGCGCGATGGCGTTGGAAGGCTCACGCCCCCAGCGGCCGCAGCCCCAGCCGGTCGTAGACGAACCGCCGCTCGCCTACGGCGAAGGTGAAGCCGCCGTCGGTCGGCGTGGGCGTCACGGACTCGGGCACGTCGGCGCCCTGCAGCCAGCGCGCGGATACCGCCAGCCTGTCGATTCGGCTCGCGGAGTCGAACAGGCCGGGCGGCGGCGGGTCGAAGGCTACGTCGATGCGGTCGTCGCCCAGCCGGGTGCGGATGCGCTCCTCGTCCGGGGGAAAGACCACGTCGCGGTTGCCAGCCTGGGAGAAGAATGGCGCGTCGCGGCGCACGATGGCGTAGCCGGCGGTGATGCCCTCGGCTATGTTGCCGCCAGTGACGTCGTTGGCGTGGACCGCCCATTCGTCGCCCAGCTCCCGCACGATGTCCGCCAGCCGCTCCGGGTGCGTCGCCCGCTCCACCAGCTTGCGGTTCATCTCGGGGATGCGCCACTCGCCATGCTCGCGCACCAGGCGCAGCGTCGCCTCCAGCACGCGCAGGTCTTCGTAGACGCCGCCGCGCGGCCCCAGTCCGTTGGCGTCCTCGCCGCGGGCCAGCAGCGGCGACAAGTCGTCCACGTCCGGCGTCAGCACCACGCAGGCGGGCGCGGCGTAGGCGGCGGGGCGGTCGTCGCGGTCGTGGCGGTGCAGCCTGCCGATGCGCTGTAGCAGCACGTCCGCGGGGCACAGGTCGGTTATCAGCAGGTCGGCGTCGATGTCCAGGGACTGCTCCAGCGTCTGTGTGCCCACGACGACCGCGCCGCCGGGACCGCGCTCCTTCCCGAGCCGCGTCTCGACCGCACCGTCGAGCAGTGCGCGGTCCGCGGCGGCGAACCTCCCGTGGTGCGGCGCCCGGACGCCGTTGACTCCAAACAGCAGGGAGGCGTCCCCTGCCCCGGCCCGCTCCTCCAGCGCCCGCTGCGTGGCGACGGCGTGGCCGACGGTGTTGCGCACCACCAGCACCTTCGCCCCGCGCCGAGCGGCGTCGAGCGCCATCACCGCCACGGCCTGGAAGTCTGCCATCACGCGGCGCTCGGACAGCTCGACGCTCTTGCTCCGCTGTCCGCCGTCGACGGGCCGGAGTTCGGAGTCGCGGGTCTGCCGGACGCCGACGGCGGGGTACGGCGCGCCGAGCGCCTCGTCGAACGGCGGCGCGTCGGTCCGACGGGCGCGGCCCGCGGCGAGCCACCGCCCTCGCGCCGCGGAGCCGAGCGTGGCGGACATGAGCAGCGCGTGGCCGCCCGCGCCGGTGTGGGCGTCGAGCAGCGCCTCGATGACGCGGCCCATGTAGGTGTCCGATGCGTGCACCTCGTCCACCACCAGCAGGTTGCGGGCCAGGCACGCGGCCCGTAAGTGCGAGTGGCCCACCTTGAGCGCGGCCATCATCGCCTGGTCCACCGTGCCCACGGCGACCTGCGCGGCCAGGTAGCGCTTGGGGCTCTCCGCCGCCCAGGGACTCTCCGGACGATGTTCGCCGGCCGCGCGCTCGTCGTAGTCCTGTAGACTCACGCTCGCGGCGTCAGCCCCGGGGTCGTAGCCCGGCACCGCGAGCACGACCGGCGGCCCGCCCCGCGGGAACAACCGCTCCACGAAGCGCTGGACGCGCCCGTGAATCTGGCTGGCGGCGGCGCGGGTGGGCAGCGCGAAGTAGATGCCGTCGACGAGTCTCTTCTCGTACATGCGGGCGAACCGCCACAGGGCCGCCTCGGTCTTGCCGGAGCCGGTCTCGGACTCGAGGATGACGACCGGCGCGTCCAGCGGCGCCTCGACCGCCGCTTGCTGTATGGCGTTGGGAGGGAAGTCGAAGAGCGCGTCGAAGCCGCGCCCGCCGGAGAACGCATCCCGCTGCGCGGCGACGTCCAGCCCGACCTCGCGCAGGGCGCGGGCAGCCGCCGGCCGGGCGACGCTGAAGAAGTAGTCGTCGTCCGGCTCGTCGGCGAATGGGAACCACTTCTCGTTGGAGCCGATCCAGTCGGCGAGCGTGCACAGCCCCAGGAACATGTGCTGTAACTCCGGCCTGGCGGGCAGCGCGAGCGCGTTCGCGTCGAACGCGGCGGGGAACCACCGGCGCAGCAACGCGCCGATGCGGGCCACCTGCTCGCGCGGGCGCAGCTCGCCGTAGTCGCGCCACAGCCGGGGGTTGGCGGACAGGTCGCCTTCCAGCGCGAGCGGCCTGCCGTGGTGCGACAGCGCGGCGACGAGCAGCCCGCACACCGTCTCGCCGTCGTGGTCGTCCCAGGTGTCGACGGCCTCCCACCACCAGTCGAGCTCGTCGAAGAACCAGCCGCCGGTCTCGCCGTCGTCGTCGAGAAGCACCGGGACCAGCTCGCGGTAGTGGCCGGCGTAGCCAGGCCTGCGCCCGCGCGGGTGGTCGTCGGCGCCCCACACCCGCGTCTGGAAACCGACGTTGGCCTTGCCGACGTCGTGCATCGCGGCGAACAGCGCCAGGCGCGCGGCCGTCTCGTCGTCGAGCGTGGCGAGGCCGCCGCTCCGGGCCAGGCGCCGCCGGATGGTCGGCTGCGCCAGCAGCGCCTCGAAGCACGCGCCCACGTCGGCCACGTGGTGCTCGAGCAAGTGTAGCTTCTCCGGCCGGGGCTGGCCGTAGGGCCGCGCCTTCGCCCAGAATCGGCGGGTGTGTACCGGCTCGCCGGCGACGCTAGACATGTCCGGGCCTCCTTCGACGGGTGCGGCGCGCGACTAGGCCCGCTGAGCCGGCCTCCACGTGATGATGGCCTGCCGCAGCGGAGCCACGCCCCGGACCGTTATCCCGTCCGGGGTCTCCTCGAACAGGTCGTCCGCCGCGGCGCGCAGCCGCTCGTCCTCCGCGGTGCCCTCTCGCACGGCCAGCCGGTGCCGCAACTGTTCCAGCGCCGCGTCTGGGTCGGTGTCCACCACGGCGGGTTCAGGCGCGATCATTTCCACGTCCGGGTAGATGTCCATCGCCCAGAGAAGCTCCATCAAACGGGCCAGGCCGGGCAGAGCCGGCGGGGTCGTGCCGTGTACCCTCTCGAAGAAGGGGTGGTTCACCACGCCGGGCGTCTCGACCATCTCCAGTACCGCCACACGGTCCCTCGCGTGCTTCTGGAGCTTCGCCACGAACGGAGCGGGTTCGGCAACGTGGTGAAGCACGAGCGAGCAGAGGACCATGTCCGCCGCCGGCGCCTTCGCATCCTCCCACGGCTCGTTGATGGCGGTGACGTTGGTGATTCCGGCCTCCGCCGCGCGGGCCTTCAGCAGTTCCACCGAATCGGCGGAGGGGTCGACGACGGTCACTCGCCCGGCCCGCGTAGCCAGCGGCAGCGCGAACCGGCCCGCGCCGCCTCCCACGTCGAGGGACTTCCCTGCCCGAGCCCAGCGCCGCGAACAGGCTGTTGAGGGCCGGGTCGTCGGCACGGTGGGGGTCCATGGGCCGGTTGGCGTATCCGAAGCCGCCGGGGCGACTCTGCCCGTGGCCGTTCTGATGTCCCATTTCACGCAGTGCAGCCATGCCCCGGTCGAAGGCCAGGACCTGGTCTCGCCAGGAATCGATTACTGAGCCCAAATCTAATCTCCCGCGATACGTACTGAGTGGCTTCACCGGGGAAACTCCGCGAGAAGCCGCGCCGCCCGATGCATGGCCTACTGCGGTTGGGGGACGTCCCTACCTCCGGCCGCCTACGAGTCCTTCAGGGGGTTGCCGCAACCCGTGCAGAAGTTGGCGTCCGTCATGGCTCACCTGCTCATTTTCATGGGAACCTTTCGCTGGACGGCTTTATGGCTTTGTCCGTTTCGGACAACTCATTCATAGCGCCTAGATTGGTGATTCGGGCGTGTCTGGTGTCCTTCTTGCTTTGAAGATAGGCAGAGAGCTTCCGAACGTCATTACCATGTTCCCGCGCGATGCTGTCTTTGATTCCCCATAGTTCTTCGATGATTTCGTCACGCATCGTTCGTACCTCCCATCAGTTCGCTAGGAGTGCAAATCTCTGGACTTGCGTACCCTTGCTGCTCACAGACTTCGCGAACAAGGGGCCTCGTCTCGGCGTTGGCAAGGTGGCGAAAATTCCAGGTCAACAGGTATTCGACGCTATGCACGGCTGATACGGCGATATGAATGGCATCGTTCTGGGCTTTTGCAGGCAGCGCTCGCCTGCGTATGAGGGCATCGGCCAAAGTGACCACGGCTTCCGTAATCGGCAGCATGGCAATTCCGCCCAACGCTTCGAGTCTCCGGGCGGCGGCATCCTGGTGTCCCCTTCCAGCCTCCTCTATTGTTAGGACAGACGTGCGGAGATCAAACCGGGGTCTGTGCATGTCCCACCATTCAGCCGTAGCGGCCTGCCACGCGGCCGCCGCAGGTTGCTCGTGGCTCTGACCGTCAGATAAGACACTTCCGAGGTCTCGACGTATACCGTCCTGGCATTCTCGCTTGTCATTAGGTTTGATGCCCCTTACTCAGGAGGCTCTAATCCACGATCTATACTTGGCCGCCGGGTTGTACCGTGGTTCTTACGCGCAGCGCCTCCTGAATGTTTGGCCCCTCCTCATCCGTCGCCGGAGTCGTCATTGTCGCCAGCGACCCCATTCAGGGGAGCGCCAAAAAGTTATCTGCGGGAATCGGTTCCACGAATCATAATCAGGGTCCCCGTAATGGTCTTCGTCTTCCAGCACGTCAACAAAGCGTACAGCCTTAATTGCTAAGGACAGCAGATTATAGTTGGCTTGCCCGGGTAATGGAGTGAGTGGGTTATCTGCCCTAAGCCGGAACTCATCCCAAACGCCTTTCTCATAGATTATGGAGCTTTCAATCTCAACGATTGCTCGCATCAATGCCCCCGATTCGATAAGAGCGGGTCCGATAGTTCTGATCGTCTGAGTGCAGTATTCGGCCAACCCCTCAAAACTCCTAAACACCCAATGCAAAGAACCGTAAGAGTCCATACCTGTTGGAAACTCAGCTTCGTCTATGTGTCGTTTGCTCACTATCTGGAGAATGCCGTCACGTGCCTCTGGGTAACTCAGGTGCTTCGGGCTCGACCCATACTGATGGAAGCGCCCTGGATGTCCCTGCCACTGCTCGGCGGTGGTCTTAACCGCTCCTTTTGCCATGTTTCGGAGACGGTCAATTGACCACTCAACAATTCTTGGTGGATTGGCGCGTCCCATGTCGGCGATTTCGTCAGGAGTGGCCTGTCGCGTGGAGCTTCCATCCCTCACGTACACTATATTGGCGTTCGACTTAGCATACTTGCTCAGTAAGTACACGGGTCGCCGCTGGATCGGGATGCTGAAGACCCCTATGCTGAGGCCACCGACTTCAAAGGGGAAATAGGAGAATACCGCGGGCCGGTTTGTCTTGTGATTCACAAACTGGTGAATCGAGGCGTCTTCCATGTGTCCGTCAACGCCCACCACTATGCTCCTGCCGCCTCTGATTTCTTCCACGCCAACGAGAATATAAGCGGTTCGGTAACGGTGAGTGTTGACCATGGCCAGGATGTCCTTCAGCAGCTCGCTCTTGACCTCAGCGGTCTCCTTTTCGAATGGATACTGCTCTCGTTTGAAGTCCAGTGTCGGACCCTCACCCATATCCAGAAGAGCCTCTAACGTCTCGCTATTGAAGGATGCATCATGCATGGCCATGATTCGTCTGCTCTACCGCTCCCGCCCCATCCGGTGCTCAGCACCTGCGCCTACCACGCTTATTGGGTTCGTGCTTCATCTGTAGGCACCAGTCGCTGAAACCGAGAGAGTGCCCGATTATCCCGGCGCCTTCACATCCTCCCACGACGTCGAAGGCGACAACGACGGCGTGACCTGTGAGCATTTACCGAACCGCCTTCCGGAGCAACAAGTAGATTCACGGGCACAGGAACCAATTGTAGAGTGAAACAACTTTCAAACCCAGCAATTCCGCTGTAGAGTCAACAAATCGAAGGTGCGTTAAGAACCACTCCTTGGAGGTCGCTCTGCATTGCAACCGATTCAGTCATCCGGGCAGGTCGCGACTAAAGATTGCGGAAGGCGGGAAGTTGATGGCCCTTTCCTCGCCCGCCTCGAGGGCCGCAAGGTACAGGCCGAAGTCCACAGTAAGTAACGGAATGTCCGTAGTAATGACTTCCAACAGGGCGAACAGGTTAGTGTCCAGAAAGTACCCTTCCAACGGTCTCGGCTCACCTGGCGCCCTGCAGGATGCGATCTCTGACCGATGTAACAGTGCGAGTCTGGTTGTCGATGCGAATGACTTTGAAGGAGCGCCTCAGACCTTTCTGCCCCAGAGTAATGGTCGCCGGCCCACCTTGGTCCCATGGCCACGAGAATCCGACCGTTACTTCCCAGAACCGGCCGTCTCTAAGCTCTATTTCTTCCAGTCCGACGTTGCTGATCCTGTCGTCTCTGAAAAGGTCGGCCACATATTCCTTTGCCAGTTTTGCAGCCTCTTTTACATCCACAGCAAGACCCCCTGCTTCTCCTGATTGGCTCATCTTAGCATGGCGGCATTGGAGAGAGGGCGAGGTTAGACCGGCGCCGCGAGTCCGGCTCGTGCTAGGCCCTTCTTCTGCCGAGCAGGTACCCGGCCAGGAAGCCGACCGACAGCAGCAGGACTCCCGCCGCGACGGCTCCAACGATGACGACGGCGACAGCCGATGTTCCCGAGGATTCCGGAACAGGGGTGGGAGAGGGAGCGACGAGGACCGCCGCTTCAGTGGCCGCCGCTGGGGCAGGGGTGCCGGTTGGCGTTGTTGTCGGCGCGGCGGTTGCCGTGGGTGTGGGCTCGGGCAGCGGGGTCGACGTCGGCTCCGGCACGGGCGTATCGGTTGGCGTGGGCGAGGGAGTCGCCGTTGGCGTGGGTGAGGGGGTCGCCGTTGGCGTGGGCGACGGGGTTGGCGATGGCGTGGGCGAGGGAGTTGGCGTAGGCTCGGGGGTTGGCGTGGGTTCGAGTGTCGGCGTCGGAGTGGGCTCCGCGCCAACCCGGATCACCGAATCCCCGCCGACGGACCGCTCATCCTTGTCCGCGTCCTTCACAATGCCGTTGAAGGTATAGGCGCCCTCAACATCCGGCGCGTCGGCCGCATACGTGAAGCTGCGGTCGCCCAGCAGTACGAAACTCGCCGTCTGCCCATCGACCGTGACAGATACGCTCGAGAGACTGGAACCGGCGTAGCTGAAACCTTCCGGCAGCGTCTCCCTGACCAGGCCAAAGCCGCCGTAGCCCGTGGCCGTGATCGTCACCACCAGCCGTCCTCCCGGAGGGACCCAAGACTGAGAGAAAGACCTGTCGGCGCTGTGACTCGACGCGTCAACATCGGAGGGCCGTAACAGCACTCCAGCCAACATCACCGCGAGAGCCGCCGCAAAGAGGACCAATCCCGGCCTTAGCAAAGCGGCACCCCTATCTCGTGCGACTTTCCGTTACAGCGGCCATCGGCATCAGCCCTCGAGGTACAGCCTGATAGTCTCGATGGTTGCATCTTTGGTTATCAGTCCATTGTAATAGTCGAAGACTGCCGCGACGACCTCTTCCTGGTCTATGACTTCGTTGCTGTTGGCATCGTATCTGTCGCCGACGCCCTCCAGCCTGACGTCCTCCACCTGGACGACCACCTTCACCGTCGAGGCGACACCGGATGGGTCGGTTGCGGTGACGAACAGCGTAAACTCTCTCCTCTCGCCTTCGTAGTCCAGCGCCGTGTCTGCTCTCACGCTGATTTGCCCCGACCGGGAGTCGATTTCGAACAGGTCCGCATCCTCTCCGCTCAGGGTGTAAACGAGGGTTCCTCCGTCCGGGCTCACGGCGGTGACGGGCGGTCCAACCTTTTCGTCAGCTCCCGCGTTCTCGACCACGCCCCGCGCGACCGGCCGCTCCAGTGGCAGTCCAGAGTCGGATTGTGCTTCCAGGAACAAAGGGCCCCGGAACTCCACGACCTCGGTCTGGGATACCGCGTGTACACTCTTGCCCGGCCCTTGCCCGTCGTCATAGGTGGCGGTCACCCTGAGAATAGAGCCGAGGTCGGCCTCGACCGTTGTATAGGTTGAGGACGTGGCCGATGTCACCGGCTCCCACCTGGACGCCCAGAGCCGGATTGGGTTGTCGTTGCGATGCCAAACCCATTCCACTTCTCCCACAACGCCATCCGGGTCCGCCAGGACCGCGGCCATCGAGGTACCCAGATATGGCTGGTACGATGACAGGGTGATGCTGCCGAACTCTTCCTCGTCGATGACCAGCACTGAGACGACTACGGAGTGATCTGTGACGTCATCGGGGTTCCCGTCGGGGTCCTTGCCGTCCAGGACGGAAACCGTGACCGAGTATGCGGTCTCGGCCTCATAGTCCAGTATGGACCGGGTGCTCAGCTGCCCCGTCGCCGGGTCGATTTCGAAGTGAGCGGTGTCCTCCCCCGACAGCCGGTACGTCAGTGCGTCGCCGTCCGGGTCCGCGGCCGAAACCGGCGCGCCTACGTACTCGCGCGGCTCCGCGTTCTCGATCACCATTCTCTCCACGGAGGCCGACGCCGAGCCGTCGGTTTCCGGGACAGAAAACCTCGGCGCGGTGTTCACCACTACGGCGGAGGCCGACACGGCATCGGCGCTCTTGCCCGGGCCGTGTTCGTCGGCGTAGGACGCCGTTGCCCGCAGGTATCTGCCTCTGTCGTCTTCCAGCGGCGTGTACGAGGTCGAGGTCGCGGCTTCGATGAGAGTCCAGGCGCCGCCGTCCGCGGAGCGCTCCCATTTCCACGTTAGCGCGGACACACCGCCGTCCGGGTCCGAGACACCGGCTCTCAGCGGCGTCCCGACGTGGGGATGGTCGGAAGAGAACGAGACCTCTCCGGCCTCGTCGAGGTTGGTGAGGCTGATGGTAACGCTGATGGTGGCGTCGACTACGGTATCCGCGTTCCCGCTGAAGTCCTTGCCGTCGCGGACGATCACGACGACCGAGTATCTGGGCCTGGTCTCATAGTCCAGGGGCTCCTTCGTGACGAGCTGACCTGAAGTCGGTACGACGTCGAAGAGGTCAGCGTCCCTGCCGCCCAGAGAGTAGGTCAGCGCATCTCCCTGGGGGTCGCTGGCGGAGACCGGGCTGCCGATGCGCGTGCCCGTGGCGGTGTTCTCGGCCAGGCTGCGTTGGCCCGTCTCCGCGGCCGGGAATGCCGGCGCCGAGTTGGCCGGCGGCGGCGGGGGTGGCGGCGGCGGTGGCGGCGGCGGTGGCGGCGGTATAAAAACCGGCGGCGGCGGAGGACGTGGAGGCTCCGGTCCGCCTTCGTCATCGTTGGTGATGGTGACGGTCGCCGTCACGGAACTGCCCCGCAGATACGGAAGTCGTGGGTTGGTGTACGCGAGGGTAACCGTAAGAGTCTCGTCCGGCTCGTCATAGATGTCGTTCTGGACGTCAATGGTGACCGGCTTTTCGGCACGATACCTGGTTTCGCCGTTGATCGACGTAAAAGAGAAATCGCTGTACAGGAAGGTTGTGGTGGTGCTCAGAGGAATAAAGTCGGAGCCCCGCTGCGCGCTGCCGGCCCTGGTGGATACCCTCACCTCGAAGGAAAAGTCCGACAACGGCATGCCGGCCTCCGTGGTGGTTGAGAGGGCGTAGAGGGTGACGCTGCCCGCGTTCTCGCTCACCTCGACGTCAGCCTGCTCCCAGCTCAAGGTAACCGGGACGTACTCGTCGTCGGCTATCCTGACCGTGGCAACGGCCGGACCGCCCTGCAGGTGAAGCAAATTGGAATTGACGTACTCGAAGGTTACCGATAAGTCCTCCTCGATTTCGTCTGTAGCGTCATCCTCGATTGTGACCACGATTTGCTTTGCGGCGCGGTATCGGCGTGCGCCGTTGACGGTCACCCTGCTGAAGTCGTTGCGGGCGAAGGTCAGCGTCTCGTCGACCCGCGTGTAGTCGTCCGGCTGGGTTGCGCCGCCGTTGGTGGTGTAGACCGAAGCATCGAACGAGAAGCCGTTTTCGGGGCGTTTGTCCTCCGTGGTTACGGCGAAGGCGCGGAGCGTGACGCTGCCGTCGTCTTCATCGACGGTTACGTCCGGCTGCTCCCAGCTGATGGTCACCGGCACATGTTCGTCGTCCCTGATTGTGATCGTCGCCGACTGAGGGCCACCCCTGAGGTGTGAGAGGCCTGAAGTCAAATAGTCGATGGTTGTTCTGAAGCTCTCATCCGATTCGTCCGTAGTGTCGTCGAGGATGGCAACAGTGAAGTCCCTGGTCGCGCGGTAGCGCGGCTGGCCGCTGACGTCGACCTGGCTGAAGTCGCTCGCGACAAAGGTCGCGGACGATGGCGGAGGCGTGTAGTCCACGTTCTGAGTTGCGCCTACATCGGTGGTGGTCAGTGTCACGTCGAAGGTGAAATCGGCTGCCGGAGGCGCGTTCAGCGTGGTCGTGAAGATGGCCGTCAGCGTGACGCTGCCAGCGTCCTCATCGGCGACAAGCGTAGTGGACGCCAACTGCAGGGTGATGGGTATGTCGTCCGGGAGCGGCGTGCCCGCCTGGGTCGTGGACCACGCACCGTCGTGCCGGCGATTGACGGCGCGCACCTGCACGTCGTACTCGACGGCATTTTCGAGGCTACGGATGACGTATCGCAGGTCTCCGCTTCTCCAGGCGTTGTCCCGGACCGTCCAGTTGGCGTCCACCGTCTCGTCCTCGCTGGTCTTGATGAAGCGCACGTCGTAGGCGGTGATTGGCGCGCCGCCCGTGTCCGACGGGGCGGCCCAGGCCACGCCCAGGGTCCTGTCGCCGCGAGTGACGTTGGTGATGGTGGGCGCCGACGGGGGGCCTATGTTGGGTTCGGCGGTCGTTGTCTCGGACCAGGGACCGATGCCATCCGAGTTGCGCGCCCGCACCTGTATCTCGTACTTGATCTCTCCCATTAGGCCCGTAATGGTGTGGCTCCGGTTGGTAAGCGATCCGACGTTCGTCTCTTCGGTCCAGTTCGAGTCGCTCTTGTCGGCGGCATCGTCCCGGATGTAGCGCAGGTCGTAGGAGGTGACGGCGGTCCTGCCGGCATCGACAGGCACCTTCCATTCGACCTCCAGCGTCCCCCCGCCCGGCGTGGTGGAGTCGAATTCGGGAGCGCCCGGAATGTAGCCGTGACCGTATATGGTGAGTCCCCAGGAATTGAGATTGCCCCTGTCGCCACTCTGCTTGTCCGCAACTCGCAGCGTCCACACGCCGGCTGAGTCCTCACCAAGGTGCCGCGCCGAGCCAAAGCGGAAGGGCGAATTCAGCCCCCCGTCGACTCGGGCAGGTGTCGTCAGGACGGACACGGCGCCGGACGGCGAGACCAGCTCCACTTGTAGGTCCCGAAAGTACGGATGGCTGAAACTGGTGTTGACCTCTACGAACTCTATGAACTCCACGTATGGTTCGATAGTCAGGCTCGTCGATACGGTCGTGGACGTACCCGACGTTGGGGCGTCAGGAATGGCCAGGTTGACGGCGCGTAATTCAGCCGTTGTCTCCCTGAATTCGGGGACATTGGTCCAGCCCACAGCCAGGTCTGTGGCGGCCTTGGCGTCCACCATGCCGAATCCGTACTCGTGGTTGAACTCGTAGCGGTCCGTGGAGGAGCCGTACTTCAGCGCGCCCTGCTCCCAGCCGGTGTTGTCTGCGTCGTTCTTGCGGGCGGAGGCGGCCAGTATCAGCTTGACGTCCCGCCAGGAGAGCGCGTTGTTCGCCTCGCGCACAAGCGCGGCCACCCCCGAGACGATGGGCGCGGAAGCGCTGGTGCCGCCGAATCTTCCCCAGTAGCGATGGCCGTTGTCGGTGGTGGCTATCCTGGGCTGGCCGACTCTGCCGCTGCTGGACGGACCGCAAACCCAGAGGTTTGATCCCAGTTCAGAATAGTTGCTGCGCTTGTCGTCGTGGCCGACGGCGCAGACGGCGGTGACGGCGTAGAAGCTGGAAAGCTCGTCCAGGTTCGAGCGGTCGTGGAACAGGTGCCCGTTGCCGGCGGCCCAGACGTAGAACATGCCCTTCCCGTCGTAGCCGTTGGTGACGCTGTCCTCGACGGCAGTCTCCCAGATCTCTGTTGCGTGCTGCGGCCTGCCGTAGTCTTTGGGACCCCAGCTGTTGTTGGAGATGGCCGTGGTCGTCGAGTTGCGGGACATGGCGTTCGCCTCGTTGGCGTCGGTATGTACCACAAGGAGATTGTACCCGTAGATACTTGCGCCTGGAGCCACGCCGCGCATACCCAGGCTGTTGTCCTTCGCCGCGATAAGGCCGGCCACGGCGGTGCCGTGGTCCTCGAATGGATGGTAGATGCCGGTAGAGTCGGGGTCGTAGTTGTGATTGAAGGCGGCGAGGACGTTGTCGGTCAGGTCTTCGTGCTGATAGTGCATTCCACCGTCCACCACCGCCACGGTGATGCCCGCCCCGGTGTATGTGGGCCACACCTCCTCGGCCCTTATGTCCTGGCCGGCGCTGTTGCGGAACTGGTCGTCGTTGTTCAGGTGCCACTGGCAGCCGTAGAGTGGGTCGGCGATGCCTGGGCTCCTGGAGATGTTGGAGCAGCGGTTCACGAAATAGGTGTAGCCGCCCTCGACGATGGCCCTGACGGTGTAACGGCCCGTATCCGTGTCTTCTTTGCCCGTCACCTTCAATTGGTATGTGCCCGCGTCCAGTCTGCCCTGGAAGCTAAAGTAGTCGTCAAAGTGAATCGAATCCAGCGGGGCCCTCATGTTGTTCTCGTCCAGCAGTTCGCCATTGATATTGGTGACTTCGCTCACTCCCCCTATGGTGACGTAGCTGGTCTCTTCGATAGTGATGCTGAAGTAGTCCTCGTCGCCGGCCGGGTCTATGTTGCCGCCCGCCGTATCGCCGAGGGACATAGGCAAAGCGTCGGTGGAGGTGCTGCCCGGCTCCGTAATAGCGTGAGCGTAAACCGAGAACGGCCCATCGGACCTGGCGTCGAAGGACCTGACGTCCAGATTGTAGGTCCCCGCCGGAAGGCTTCCCCGGATGAGAAAATTCCTTCTCCCGCCCGGCAGATAGCCGTCGTCGTTGGATGCTACAAGGTGTGAGCGGCTGTTATACAGCCGACCGACGGTATCGGGGAACCCGGAGGAGCGAATTGCGACCTCCGTTGTTGAGGGGATGATTAGTCTGAAGAAGTCGATGTCTTTTTCCGGGTCTATCGTGCCGGCAGCGGAGCCATTGAGGGGCAAGGTCGCGGCCGTGGGCCGTCCCGTGCGTTCCACGAACCCCCATATCCTGAAGATGTACGGTTCGTCAGTCGCCCCGTGGGCCGTGACCTTGACGTAGTACGTACCTGGTTCGAGTTTGCGCCACAGGAAGAAGTTGTCAGGGTTGGGCAGCACAGCGCCGTAGTCGTCGGCCTTGATCAGATTGCCATCGCTGTCCAGCAGGTCGCCCACGGTGTCCAGGTCGCCCTTGGTGAACATCCAGTAGTCGGCTGTATCCGTTACGCTGAAAGTGAAGTAGTCCTCATCGTCGGTGGGGTCGATAACTCCCCACACACTCTCTCTGGGCGCAACGCTGGTGGCGTCGGCGCGGGTGTCGCCGTGGTCCGCCGGAGTCGCGGCAGTGGAGGTGGACCAGGCGCCGGCGACGTCGGTGGCGTCCACCGCGCGCACCTGCACGTAGTACGCGGTGCCGTTGGTCAGGTCGGTGATGGTGGCGTGGCTGAATATGCCGTCGCCTGAAGTGAAGACGTCCTCTTCGACCGTCCAGTTGGCGTCCACCGTCTCGTCAGAGCTGGTGGCGATGTAGCGCACGTCGTAGTCGGCAGCGTGCCCGGTGATGCGGGAGGGAGGGAGCCAGGTGACGAACAGGGCTCGGTCGTCGGCGCGCAGGGAGTGGATGGTCGGCGCGGGTAGCGCCGGCGTCCCGACCGTCGTATCGGACCACGTCCCGTCGCCGTTGGAGTTGACGGCCCGCACCTGCACGTCGTACTGGGCGCCGTTGGTCAGCATGGCGATGGTGTATTGCAGCGCGCCGGAGGTCCAGGCGTCGTCCGCCACGGTCCAGTCGGCGTCGACCGTCTCGTCGTCGCTGGTCTTGATGTGGCGCACGTCGTAGGCGGTGATGCCGGCCTCGCCGGCGGGCGCGGTCCAGGCCACGGTGAGACTGGTGTCGCCCGGGGTCACGGAGTCGATGGTCGGCGCGGCGGGCGTCGTCTGTGCGATAGCGTACCTCAGAGCCACAAAGAGACATAGGACCGCTACGACGACTACGGGCGCCAGCCTGGCTAGGCGAAACATCCTGATCATTGGGCCGACTGCTCCCCGGAAATGCAGCGCGCGCCAGATACAGGCGGGACCGGCTCCGCGGGCGACGGCAACGGATAGTCAGTCACTTCTTAACGGTCTCCCGCCACCAGTTGGGGCTGGACAGCTCCACACCGTCCTGGGCTGCCAACGTGTTGGCAAGCTCCAGGGACGGGAACCCCGGTTCCGTCTCCACGAAGAAGCCATTTGGAGCGTAACTCAGCTCGGACACCCGGTCCAGCTTGATCCCGTTGCTGGAGAAGAAGGAGCTCACTTGGGCCGCGCTCCACTCAGGGTCGAGCACCAGCAGGACGCCGCCCGGGAGGGTCATGAGCGTGCCGGACTCTGAGCGAAAGACGGGCAGCGTGCCGCCGTCCGAGCGCCCGCCTGTGCCCTTGACGATGTTGCCGCCGCCGGCGTTGGCCGCGACGACGTCACGGGGAGAATCGTCGGAACCGGCATCGACAACCAGGTCGGACTGAAGATAGGCCGTAAGGGTCCTGTCGCCATCTTCCCAAGTGTAGGACCGTCCTTGCACCGGCGCATTCGACTCGCCACCCTTCTGCGAGCGGTC
Source organism: Dehalococcoidia bacterium (assembly GCA_965217705.1). Lineage (GTDB taxonomy): Bacteria > Chloroflexota > Dehalococcoidia > Lucifugimonadales > CATOSD01 > CATOSD01. The sequence continues at coordinate 2,672,217 of CBDCJA010000002.1, forward strand.
CTGGTCCGAAATGGTTATGCCTTCATCTTTGCCCGAAGTCCCGGAAGAGTCGGGCGGCGCAAACTCAAGCCCAACGTCGGGCGCCGGGGTCGGTGTGAACGCGGGCGCTGGTTCCACCGCGACGGCTGGAGTGGCGGTTGCCTTCGCCGCCAGAGTGGCGGTCGCCGTGGGCACGGCAGATGCCTTCATCGGCACAGTGTCGGTTCCCGTGGGCACGCCGGTCGGCCGGTCCGGCGTTGCCGTATTGCCGCAGGCTGCCAACGCGGCCGCCGCGCCACAAGCCAGGATAACAGCCGCCAGAAGGGCAACGGGTCTCCTCATGCGAATTCTCCTGTTTAGCCTTGTACTGTATTCTACTCAGGTGCTGTTGTGTAGTGGCCGGGGACGCGAAACAGGGTCTTTTCATTATCGGGAAATGTCATTCTGAGCCGAAGGCGAAGAATCTAAAATCACTCGACACGGACTCGGCTCTAGTATGAAGAAGGGGATGCAGGCAAGGACTTTAGACCCTTCGGCTACGCTCAGGGTGAAAATGAAAAGACCCTGGGACGCGAAACACCAGGCCGCGACACACGGTGGAGGATGCGCCGCACAACGCGGCACCAAGCTCGACCGCCTGATTGCGCGGTTCGCGTCGTCAACCTGGCCACCGGGTAAGACCGGGCTACGAGAAGAGAGGCTGTGGAGCGGGCAACAGGAGCGTCAGCGGGAGCGAGAAGTCGGGTTGGACGTGCCGACACCATAGAGGTTGCTCTGAACGGCCGCGTTCGCGATCCGGTGCGTCCGGTACACCTGCACGTACCGAATTGCGAACTTTCCGCTGGGTGGTGACGCTGTAGCGGGAGCTACTCCATTCGAAGAATACGCTATGATAGTACCTGAGGTAATGAATTTGAGCGACCATCAGAACAGCGATATACGTAACCTGGCCATCATAGCCCACGTCGACCACGGTAAGACTACCCTGGTCGACGCGCTGCTGAAACAAGGCCAGGTCTTTCGCGCCCACCAACAGGTGGGGGCCTTGATTATGGATACCAACCCACTGGAGCGAGAGCGCGGCATCACGATTCTGGCCAAGAACGCCTCGGTCTCCTATGGGGGCATCAGGATCAACATCATCGACACGCCGGGCCACGCGGACTTCGGCGGCGAGGTGGAGCGTGTCATGAACATGGCCGACGGCTGTCTATTGCTGGTAGACGCCGTGGACGGACCCATGCCCCAGACCGCTTACGTGCTGCGCCAAGCCCTACAGCAAAACGTCACCCCCATGGTGGTCATCAACAAGATAGACCGACCCGAGGCCCGGGTGGCTGAGGTGGTAGAGATGGTCCAGGACCTTTTCCTGGAGGTGGCCACCAATGCGGAGCAGCTGGATTTCCCCGTGCTCTATGCATCTGCCCAGGGAGGTTACGCCACAACGAACCTGGATGAGCCTGGGTCGGACATGCAACCCCTCTTTGAAGCTATCCTCAATTCCGTGCCTCCGCCGACCGGGGACCCCGATTCCCCACTGCAAATGCTTGTTGCGGCGCTCGACCACGACAGCTACCTCGGACAAGTGGCCGTCGGACGGATCACCAACGGCACAATCAGGTTGCGCGACGAAGTAGCCCTGTTGGGCCGCGACGCCGAGCTCACCTCCCACGTCGTGGAGCGCATATTCGTGTTTCACGGGATGGAGCGGGTTGAAGTCTCCGAAGCCCATACCGGGGACATTGTGGCCGTCACCGGCCCCGAGGGCGTGTCCATAGGCGACACCATCGCCTCTCTCGAAAGCCCGAAGGCCTTACCGTCCATCGACATCAACGAACCGACAGTGCGCATGACCTTTGGCGTCAACACCTCCCCATTCATGGGCAGGGAGGGAGACAACTGCACCTCCCGCGATCTCTACGGACGGCTGATGAGAGAGCTGCGCACCAACGTCAGCCTGCGGGTGGAGACCACCCCCAGCCCCGACGTGTTCGTGGTCTCCGGACGGGGAGAACTGCACCTGTCCATCCTGGTCGAGACTATGCGCCGTGAACAGTTCGAATTCCAGGTGTCCCGTCCCGCGCCCGTCACCAAGGTCATCGCGGGCAAGGTACACGAGCCCTGGGAGACCTTGAACATCACCACCCACGAAGAGCACGTGGGAGTGCTGACCAAACACCTATCCGCCAACTTGGGCCAACTCCGGGACATACGGTACGGCGAGGACAGTTACGTTTACCTGGAGTACAGGATTCCCACCCGAGGGCTTATCGGATTCAACGCTTTCTTTCTCCGCGCAACACGCGGCGACGGGGTGAAGAGCAGTATCTTCACCTCGTACGAACCGATGGAAGGGGAAATTCAGACCCAGCGCAGCGGCGTGCTTGTGGCATCTGAGGGCGGCGTCGCCGTCACCTATGGTCTGCTCAACGCCCAGGGCAGGGGGGACACGTTCATCGACCCCGGCACAAAGATTTACCCCGGCATGATCGTAGGCTCCCATTCCCGCGGGGGCGACATCGAGATCAATGTCTGCAAGGAGAAGAAGCTGACCAACATTCGTTCGTCAACGGCCGACGTGACGAAACGCCTGAAGGCGACTGTGAGGATGAGCCTCGAGGAAGTGCTGGCGTTCGTTTCTGATGACGAGCTCGTGGAAGTCACTCCCCAAAACTTGCGACTGCGCAAGAAGGAACTCTCCGCCGTGGGCCGCAGGCGCAAGCACCGCGGCGGAGCCTCGGCACGAGGCTAGGCGCCTCACGGACCGCCGGTGACGTGCGGCGGCGCAAGCAGGCCAGGATACGTTCACAGAGTTTCTGTTAGAATAGACCAACGTCCGTGACCGGCGCACCCCGGCTCAGTACAGAAGTCGACTATCATCCCTCCCACTGTCCTGTCTTCTCCGACCCGCGCCGGCTCATTGTTTCGATCCACTAGAAAGAGGTACTTTATTCCCGTATGCCATCCATACCCATGACAACCAGCACCCTTCGGTCCGACCGTAAGAAGCGCCACCCCGCGATATGTACCGCCTGCAATGCATCCACGTCCGTACCCTTCCTACCAAGCCCGGACAGGCCGGTGTACTGCGGCCCGTGCCATCAAGCCCGTCGTCACTCCCCCCCAGCCGCGGTCAAATCACCCGTGAACGAGCCGGTGACGGGCGATGAGTCCCGCGATGATACCGACAACGCCGTGGACCCCGTTTTTCCCGGAATGGCCCTCAAGGCCACTACCAGGCAGGCGATTGCACGAATGGACATATCCGGCCCCACACCCATTCAAGAGAAGACCATCCCGCACCTGCTGCGGGGCCGCGACCTGATAGGTCAGGCACGCACTGGGTCCGGCAAGACGCTCGCGTTCGCCGTTCCCATGGTGGAGCAGTGCGACCCGTCGGTCCGGCGGGTTCAGGCGCTTGTGCTGGTGCCCACGCGGGAGTTGGCCATTCAGGTGGCCGAAGTCACAGAGGTGCTGGCATCATCGCAGCGCCTCCGCGTGATGCTGCTGTACGGCGGCCGGTCGTTGAAGCCAGAGTACGCGGCGTTGAGGAGCGGCGCCCAGATCGTCATTGGCACGCCGGGCCGGACGCTGGACCACGTGCGCCAAGGCACTCTCGACCTGCGATCAGTGCGATTCATGGTGCTGGATGAAGCAGACGAGATGCTGGACAGGGGCTTCGCCCACGATGTCGAGGCGATCCTTGGCGAGACCCCCTCGGAACGCCAGACGGTGCTCATGTCCGCCACCATGCCTCAGTGGGTTGCCAAGACCGCGGCGAAGCACCTGAAAAAGCCCGTAACGGTCGAAGTGGACCCAGAGCTGCAAACCCTGCCCACGGTGGACCACCTCGTGTACACCATTCAAAAGAGCGACAAGATCGAGGTCCTCCAGGACCTGCTGAACGAGCGGCGCGGCGCCCGGGTTATTGTCTTCGCCAAGACCAAGCACGGCGTCAAGAAGCTGGCGAAACAACTCGACAGCATGGGCTATCCAGTTGGAGCGCTTCAAGGCAATCTCAGTCAGAACGCCCGCGAGCGTGTGATGAAGCACTTCCGTTCCGGCGACGCCCCAATCCTGGTTGCAACGAATGTCGCTGCCAGAGGCCTGGACGTCGAGGGCATCGAGCAGGTCATCAACTATGACTTGCCGGACACAGAGCTGCTCTTCACGCACCGGGTCGGCCGAACTGGCCGAATGGGCCGCTCCGGTGAGGCGGTGACGCTTATCACTTCGGATGAAGAGCGGAAGTGGCGGGAGATCGAGCGGGGCCTCGGCCGCCGGTTCAAACGCATGCCCTGGAGAGTCAACCGTCAGGAAGCGCAGTCTCGAGCGAGCTACGCGTAGGGGCCAGTTCCTGAGCCGCATCGAACGGTTCGAGTCCTCTTTAGCCCTCGCGATGCCGACGTAGGACGACAACCAAGTATGCAAGCGCCATCACGGCCAGGACACCACCGCCTCCTATGCCTATCCCTATGACCAAAGTGCCGACCGACAGCGAACTCTCCATGGAATCCGCCGCAGGCTCCATAGCGCCAGCGGGCTGTGTGGTAGCTTGCGCACCTCCGCTCTGGCTCAATGAGACAGCGGGGCTCTCAGTACCGATTTCGGCTGGACCGCTCTCGCGCGCCGATCTGTCGCACTGGAAGACCCCCTTCATGTCGCTCAGGTCGCGTATGTTGGACACGTCCTTGAGCTGACCGTCGTAGTCGAAGATGGGGTCGACCGTCATCTCCTCGGGTGAGATGACCGTATTCAGGCGCGTCACGTAGGCGTATCGGCTGGACAGGTCTTGCAACAACGGGTGCACCACGACCAGGTCCCGCGTCGGCGCGGCATACTCGGTGATGAAGGCCTGTCCCCCGTATTCGTCGGCCTTCTCGCTCATCAGCTGCCGATAGTTGTTGCTTCTGCCACGGCCGAAGAAGATCAGCTCCTCGTTGGCTATCTCCATCCTGGCGTAGTTGACAGGCACCGCCTGCCTGTCGGCAAAGATCCACGTCATGACCGCCATATTCGGGTTGGCCGCAACGGCGGTAAGCCGCAGCGGAATCATGGGGCCGCTGGATGGATAGGTCACCTTGACTGGCTCGACGTCCTGCACACCCTGGCCGGGGCGCAGCTTCATGGCCAGGAACACGAACCCCTCCTCCACGTACAGGTCTATGAGCGGCTCCATCGCCTCAGTAACGCGGTAGCTGTTCTCCCTCAGCCACGTCACCAGGGCGTCGGAGTCTTCCGAGCCCACCACGTCGAATCCGTACGGTCCTACCTCGCCGCTGGCAAAGACCGCTACTGAGGCCTGTGTAGCCATTGCCGCCATCATTATGGGTGCATTGATGACACACTCAGGCAATGGAGGAGGAATGAACACCGGGTCTGTGGCCACCTCAAGCTCACTGAAGGCCGCCATCGCGTCCTCCGGCACCTCGATGTCCGAGGCGTCGATGGCCTCCGGCAGGGGCAGAATCCAGGAGAAGTCCGGGGCCGAGCCCGTGTACTCTATCTGCACGTAGGCCGACACCGTGCCGTCCCTGTTCTGGGTGAAGATGATACGCTCCGCGTTCTGGTCGACAGGGGTATCTACGCAGAAGAATCCGCCGCACGCCAACACTGACTGAGCCGTAGCGAGGCCCACGACGGCAACTATGACACCTGCCAACAAACCGGAGAGCCAGAATCTGTTCAGCATTGACTTCTCCCTCTCGATATGGTGGAAGTTCTCGATGTTGTATAGCTTGGTGGGCCCATTATCGCTGTCGTGTACCCAAAAGGACAACACCAGTCAAGGCGGCTCCTATCCTACCCACAACCTCCGACGTCCCCATTCCACTGATCCGGCTCGATCCTGCCTCACCTGAGAAGCAAGGCGCAATTTCGGCCGCCGTCTGCCCAATCTTTAGGAGAAGTGGGCGCGATGTTCCATGGCCTCCAACAAGATGCTGAATGCAGGTACGAAGGTTTCTCTCACGGAGGGGGAAATCAGCGTCTCTCAGCTTGTTGATGATCTGCTCCGGCCTGTGTCTTCTGCTGCCCAAGACTAATATTACTCCTGGATCAGCTTTGGGTGGGCCTGTTTTGACGATAGACAGAACCGTCTTCGAGATATGGCTGGGAAGCCTGTGAACTCCCTCAGCCGTCATTGCGATGGTCTCCCCACCCGTCCCTCCATCCCCACATTCGACATCCGGGTCGGCCCATATGGCCGGTGAAAACCGGTTCGCCATGGCTCCTATGTCAGCCTTGGGTAAGTCCAGGCTTCCAGTCCAAAGTTACAGGCTTGGATGCGCTTTTGCCATCGCGGATTGAATACATCCGCCTATACCCGCGCAATGCAAGTGGCGTTTACCACTGACAATTTACATCGATTGCTCAGTCTACTACGAAAGCACAATGTACCAACGTGACTAGGCAAAACGCTGCCTCATAAATGAGCAAAAGATAAAGGCCATTCTTTTCATGTTCATCTATCGCAAAACCGAAGGAGAGGACTACCGTTTTGAGCAACCCGGCCAAAAGGGGAGACAGCGTTCGTTTGGCATGCAACTGACGCATATGCGTTCTGCACGGTGACACCGGCGCGCGCGGCCGAAAGCGCAGCACACGTTGGCGCTGCTCGACCGGTACAGGACGCCGGATGTAACCGGGGACAACGGTGCTCCCGAAACCGTGTGCCCGGGAGGACGTCCGCCACCAATCTCTCGTTAGCCGCAGTCACAGCACGGCTTCGCCACAGGTCCGCAGCGCCTTGGCCCCTGGCGCGACCCGCGGAAGCGGTCGGCCTTGCTGGGCGGCGCAGCTTGCGGTTGCCCCTCCTTGAAGCGGCTGCGGCTGCAAGGTGTGGGCTGGGAGGAATGCCATGAAGGTCGCCGAGGGGAAGCTGTTCTCTCTTCCCGTCCACGTGGAAGTCGAAGACCTCTTCACCCAGTGGAACCGCGGCGTGTCCATCATGCACTACAGCCAGATGATCCGCGACACCTTCGACGGCCTGTACGTCGACGGCGCCGAGACCGGCCGCACCCTGGTGCTGAGCCTCCATCCCTGGCTCATAGGCCAGCCGTTCCGCAGCAAGTACCTGGACATGGCGCTGGCCCACATCTCCAGGCCGGCGGGCGTATGGAAGGCCACAGGCAAACAGATCATCGACTGGTACGAGGGGCAGAGCTAGACCCCGCGACAAGACCTCAGCGAGAGCGGATTCTGTTAGTTTCCGCGACATTCTGTGCGATCCCTAGCTGAGGGCGCCGGCGGTTCTGCGCTAATCTGTAATGCCGGCGTGCGTCATTTGGGACACAGAAGTGGCGTTATGTGGCAGATGAGGACAGGGGGACGGGCCGGTGGTCAGTGGCCGGTGGCCAGTTTTCGACGTCCCCACGGATGCCTGGGACTAAACCCCGCTTGGGGGTAGGGTTTCCGGGCCGCGGGGTCGGTACCTCGCGTGAGCGAGGATAGCACGGATGTGCGTATACATCAAGGGGGTTGGCGAGATTGCGGGATTGGGGCGGATTCGTGGGGAGAAATTGCGCAGGCGTGGGGATGGGCAGGACGTGCGTGGGGTTGGATGGGGCATGGCCGGGAACGGGTGGCGCGGGAAAGTGACGCTTTTTTCGGGGTACCGGGTTCGATTGGGGTCGGGTTTGGGCGAGGGGGTGCGGCCGGAGTGTGCGTTGGGGCGTCCTGGGGACATTGGCCAAGCAATATGACGAACGCAAGGCGACGGCCGCAGCGCGTGTCGCCGTTCTTGCTGCCGAACACAACTTTGGGCGACTACGCTACCACGATCTCGATTCGGCAATGATCGCTCGGCCCCCACTCCTCCACGCCATTCAGCGCCCTCACCCGGATCGAGTCCGCCATGCCCTCGGATGCGAACACGAAATCGAGCTGGCCGTTCGCCTCCGCGGGCGACGCGCCTATGTTGTAGTAGGTCGGAACGTTCAGGCTGTCCTCAGGCAGCCAGCTCGGCCACGGGTCGGCCTGCCGCCCGTGGGGATGCTGTGGCCCCACAAGAGGAAGCCCGATGGCCTCCAGGCGGTCGAAGACGGTGTCGTTGCGGCGCTTCCAGTAGGCGTTTTGCCCGTAGCCGTACCAGACGGTCAGGTCGCCCGCAGCGACGATGCGGTGACCGTTCTGTTTCCCTATCAGCAGCGACAGGTCGGAAATGACCCGGTGAACTGAGGCGTCGACTATGTTCCAGGACATCTTTCCGGTTGAGCGATGCGGCTTCTCGTACGCCCCGCAGATCGAGGCTGCGACAAATGGAGCAACGCCAGGCCCCTCGACTATGGCGGCGGCGATAGACCCCGGCTGACTGACCACGAAGTCGCCCCTGCCGGCCTCGGCAATGGGCACAGGTTCCAGCCATTCCACCTGCACGCGGTCGGATAGTTTGACGACGGCGGCCCTCGAAATCCTGTGGCCCTTGGCGTCATGGAACGACGCCGGGTCCACCTCGATCCGCCCGGCCACGTCGTCGGGAGGCAGCACCGCCTCCTGGAGCAGGGCGATGTCAGCGTCACAGCCGAGGAGATACCGCCAGGAGTCACGCATACCCGCGATGTTCCAGCAAATGATCTTTACCAACTCCAGGGCCTTTTCATTATCGGGAAATATCATTCTGAGCCGAAGGCGAAGAATCTAAAATCACACGGCACGAACTCGGCTCTAGTATGAAGAAAGGGATGCAAGCAAGGACTTTAGACCCTTCGCTGTCGCTCAGGGTGACAATGAAAAGACCCTGTACCAACTCAGCCTCCACTTGCCACAGGGGCGGCAGCACATCTACACGTACCGAATTGCGAACTTTCCGATGGGAGATTGCAGTCTAATCCTACGCGTCACAGCCGAGGAGGCTATGCAGCGCCTCTTCCAGCACGCCGCGAAACAGCAACCCGGCCTCGCCGCCGCGCATGGCGAGGACGTCTGACGGCGACACCGGCGTCCAGCCGCTCTCCGCCGTGTGGGGGACCATCGGGAACTGGACGGAACCTGCCTCGGTAATGTGGAGACTCACCGATGCAATGTCTCCGTTTGACACTCAGAGATGTTAGTCATACGATTAGCTAAGCTAAGGATTGGAGAAACCGCTATGGTCACTGTGAATGTACACGAAGCGAAGACCCACCTGTCGCGTCTGCTTAAGCAGGTCGAGGCGGGCGAAGAGGTGATCATCGCCCGCAACGGCAAGCCCGTGGCGCGGCTGGCGCCCCTCAAGAAACGGGGCAAGCGGCAGTTTGGCTCGATGAAGGGCTTGATAAAAATCGACGATAGCTTCTTCGATCCGTTGCCGGAGGAGGAGTTGGCAATGTGGGAGGGAAGAGCATAACCTGTGCGTCTTCTTCTGGACACCCATGCACTCATTTGGTGGTTTGAGGGTAGTGAGGAGTTGCCGCAATCCGTGCGACGGTTGATAAACAATGGAGGAAACGAAGTTCTGGTAAGCGCAGCGGTCGCCTGGGAGATCACAACCAAGCACCGAATCGGCAAACTGCCGGAGGCGCAGGCCTTGGCCAACGATGTTGCCGGCGCCATAGCCGAACAGGGTTTTGATGGTCTTCCCATCACGGTGGAAGACGCTGAGCGCGCCGGTTCCCTGCCGGGGCCGGTCAATGACCCTTTCGACCGAATGCTCATCGCGCAGGCGTTGTCGCGCGACCTGATCCTCATCTCGAACGAAGCTCTCTTCGACCGCTACGGCGTGCGGCGCCTGTGGTGAGCAGCCACCTGAACTTTTCTGCCGGGTGGTGCACCATCGAAAACTGGACGGAGCCTGCCTCGGTTCTGTTGAGTTCAGTCATGGTCTCGTGACTCTATCGCGCCCTGATAACGCCCCCCATTACGCCCCTATCTCGCCTGTATCTTGGCCCAATTGCGCCCCCATCGCGCCCTCCGCCACAGGCTCTCTCCTGGCCACGCCGCCCCGCTCACGACACCAGCGCCAGTATCGCCCCAACCCTTTCTCTGCATATCTACATCGCCATCAAGATACGGTGGGTGCTTCATCGCCGGTCTTAGCCCACAATGGGCTTGAGAATCGCGCCTACGCTGTGGGCTGTGGCCGGTAGCGCTCGACCCGTATTCTGTCTTCACTCTTGCGCGCTTGAGCCAGGTCGTAAGCAGTCTGACGGCTCAGCCAGAAGTCTGCGCTGGACCATCCGGCCTTCTCCAGGCGAATGGCCATGTCGGGCGAGATCGCCGCGTGACCGTTCAAGACCCGTGAAAGGGTATGACGGGCAACTCCCAGAACCTCCGCCGCCTCGGTAACGCTTAGGCCGAGAGGGTCCAGGCAGTTCTCCCTGACGCCGCGACCTGGATGGGGCGGATTTTTCACAGGCATGGTCTCTGGCTCCTCATCAGTGGTAATCGACAAGATCAACGTCGTACACGTCGCCGGCTTCAAAAACTCTGAACAGTTACGAGGGCTGCGCGCGTATTGACATATCAACGTCAGACTGCAACACTTCAATAGACGATCTTGCTAACACATGGGCCAGGCGGGTCTCCCGAAACATGGAGGCCGGTCCTGGCCCACATTTCGTTTCACCGCACGTACTGGTCGATGGTCAAGGTAGATGGAAGCGCGCGGGTTATGTAGATGGGCGTAGGGATGTTACGGCTTTCGCCTGCACAGGCCTGTTAGAGCAGCCATCGTTCCCTTCGAACCATGTCCAGTAGGCCAATACACTCCACGTGGAGTGCGTCGCAAGCATCTGGGATGTTTGGCTTCTCAAGGTTCCGGGACTGGTTCTCGTAAGTCACCACGGTCAAGCCGCCAGTCATCGCCAGCGCCACTACAAAGGGGTCCGCTCCCGACCGATTCTTGCGGGTGTCCACCAGGCGAGGAAAGTGCTCCAGAACTGTTCGCACCGCATTCTGGATTGGTAAGTCGACCTGGGCGAACATGTAGCGGCGCTGGTTCGCCCACTCGAGGATCTCGTCGTCCTTTCTCTCAAGCTCGACTCGTACCTCTTCAGGCGCCACAATCTTGCCGTCTTCTATCATGGCCTCAAGGTTCGACCAGAAACTGCCGAATACGTCCCTGGGATAGTCTCTGCGCCAAGCGGTTATCAAAGTGCTCGTGTCGAAGCAATAGGACGCTGAAAGTAGCATTTCAACTTGAGGACTTACTCAGAATGGCCTCGATTCTGGGCAGGTGCTTCAACCTGACTTCAAGCAAGTCGGCCAAGTCGCTACCGGTGATGTAGTCTTGATAAAACCCGGTGAGCAGTGAGTTGACGTAGAGCCGGCCAAGTTTGGACACCACAGTTTGCGCTGGCTGTGGGAATCCTTGGCCGGACGGTCTCCCCGCAACTGCGAATTGGGATCTCATCCACCTGTAAGACTCCATTGATATGAAGTTGAAGTCCAGCAACCGCCTCAGGGCCACGTCGCGGCTGCAGTGGAACTTGTTGGTCAGCGCGGAAATGTCGGCGGCCGTCCACTGTTGCCCCGAACCGTTTGAAACGACCATCGGGTCTTGGGTAAACTCTAGTCGAGGCATCAGTACCTCAGCAGCCACCGCGTTGCAGAACGCTTCAATTTGATTGGTGGCGCCGCTCGCGGGGTCGTGTTGGGATAGATCACAGATGCCGCCGTCTCTGAGTGCAAGGTGGGCTATCTCGTGAAGCATCGTGAACGTCCGGCCATTAGGGGCGTCCTTCGCGTTCACTACCACAACGGGGAGGATTTCAGCGTGCAACGAAAAGCCGCGGGCCTCTTCCCAAGGGACGTCATACATCTGGAAGACAAGAATGCCGGCACGCTCGAACGCGGCTCTCCATCCATTTAGCGTGTCGTAAGGCGATTTCCAGACAACTCTATCCTCCATAGAGAGGCCCAAGAAGGCACTGATACCTTCTGCCACGTTCTCAGGCGCTTCGGCTGTCGTCGCAGAAATGCGTACCGGAGAAGGAGCCTCATCAATAGATTCCAGGATCTCCGTGAGCACTTCTCGTCGAGAATGGGCTTGACGCACTTCAAAGAGCAACCCCGGCGATCCGGCTTGTGGGAAGCTGGCGTCCGGTCGGCGATAGTCCTTTGGCACTGTAAACCCTTGCGGAGGTTCGGGGAGGTAGAACACCGCTATTGGACGCCTGTACACTTTGCCGAGCCTGCGAAGCTGCGAGACACTCGGCCGGCTTTGACCGCGCTCCCACGAGTCAAGGGCCTCCTCGCCTACTCTCGCCTTCTGTGCCGCCGCGCCTAGATCCAGGCCAGCAGTCTTCCTCGCCCAGCTCAGCAAGCGCGGATTCACCAGTGCTTCGACACTCCTCGCCAATTCTCGTCTCCAGTGATCATCTGTAGAGCTTCCAGCACTATTCTAACGTAAGTCCCTCCCCTGTCCCATCCGATAGATTAAGGCGCAGCCAATAGCGAGCCGGCTCAGGATACGAGCGCCAGTATCGCCGCAACCCTTCTGCCCACCTCCGCGAAGTGCTGCACTTCGTCCGGTCTGAGCGGCCTGCCCAGCACCTTGCTCTCGCGGTACGATAGCCACTTCTTGAGCACCTGGTATCCACCGAGCTTGTAGCCCCACACGTTGGACGGGACGTTGCGCCAGTACGCGCGGTCGTTCAGGTAGACGTCGAACGTAGTGTCGCCGAGCGTCGCGATCAGATCGCCCGTCGCCGCTTTCTCATCCGACGTGTACGACCGCTCGACCACCCTGCCCTGCCCCGGCATCACCGCCTGGCCGGACCCGAAATGGCCCCAGCCCGCCGTCACCTCGAAGTCGGCGCCGTCCATGTTGCCCCCGTGCGTGGTGGACGGCACAGCGACGACCCCGATCTCAGGACGCAGCGCGCCCGACGTAACCCCAGGCGCCGGCGTATCCGAGTCCAGCAGCGCGGCAAGCTGACGCCCACGCGCCGCCGACTCGGCCAGCTTGCCCGCCGCTCCGACCTCATCGCCGTCCGGCCAGCCAGGGATGGGGATGCGAGGCCACTCCATCCTGAGCGCGCCGGCGTTCGCCTCCCGGTACGCCGGATCGTGCAGCACCGCAAGAACGTGATGGAACAGGTCTTCGACGTCCGCCCCGATGCGTTCGAGATAGTGCTGCGCGGCCCCCGACAGGTTGGGCCGACGCTGGACGCCGTCACCTTCTACGCCGAGACCTTCATCGCGGAGATGTAGAGGAATGAACGAAGCTCCGCCATCCATATAGTTGATATCTGTCATTAAACGGGCAAACGACGGAGGGGACCATACCTTACGTTGCCTGCGAGGAGTAATCAGCCACGAGTTTTCTTGAAACACATGTGGTCTGGAGTCGGGCACGGGACGACCGAGTAACCCGTACTTAGGCTCCCAATACAGCCATCGTGAATCAAAAGGTCTGTAAGCGTATCGAATGAATCCAGCCTCGTCAGGACCGCCGCGATCCGTCAATGCGTTGCGTACTAGACTGGCATCGCTCACAGTGAACCCAGAGGAACTCTTCATCGCCACCGGATAATGCTCTGCAATCTCGCTGTTGGTCAGATTTACGTCGAAGTAGTCAACTAAACGCTTCCTCAGCTGGCCGAGATCTACATCGACAAGGAATATGTCCCGTTTCGTTTGAACTCCTGGGAAGTAAATCGGAAACAGGTCAGGCAACGCCGGCCATTTATGCCAGTCTCCATTGGCAGCGATGGGCGCAAAGGGTAGTCCAAGCTGCAGAACCGGAGAAATGTCTTTGTAAATCGTGGTTGGCCCGGCCTCCGCCGTCTCTGTCAGTTCCTCACGCTTGGCCTGTCCCCATAGATTGCGGAACCCGACCGACTCTACCGGCTCGTGGTCGACTTTGCGCACCAGCGTCGCGATTGCCGTCCCGACCTGTATGCCAACGGGATCACTCGCAGTCGAGAAGATGCTGGGGTCTGGAAAGCCGTCCGGCGCGACCTTGCCGGTCCTGTACTTGTCACCATTTAGGCTGTCGACCCGTATTGCGTCGAACTCCCGCAGGTAACGCTCCCTCATACCTGTGAACGACAGCCCGTCCAGCCACGAGTAGTTGGATATGAAGCACACCACGCCCTGTCCCGTCTTCTCGGTAATACGACGCTCCGCCATCCTGAAGAATCGCACGTACAGGTCGTTCAGCCCCTGCCCCGCCGGTTTCCTCACCAGCCTGGTGGTCCGGTACGCCGCCAACATTTCGGCCTCCTCGTCCACCGCCATGCCCGCGTACCCGTTGTAGGGCGGGTTGCCCAGGATGACCAGCACTGGCGTGTCCTGCTTCACACGATCGGCGCGGTCTCGCTCCTCCTCCAACTCCGGGAACGGCAGCGGCTTCTGCACCGTCGGCTCCCAGCCAGTCAGCGCGTTGGTGAGGAATATGCCGGCGCGCTCCGTCCCGTCCTCTGCCAGCTTCGCGTCCAGGTCCTGCATAGTCAGCCCGACCTGGAGGTGCGCCACCACGAACGGAGCGGGCATGATCTCGAACCCGAACACGCGCTCCGTGGCCGCCTGCTTCACCCGCGATCCGACCAGCGCGCCCAGTCCGCTGCCCTGCAGGTTCTGTGCGATTCGGCGCAGCACCTCGCTCACGTACGCGCCTGTGCCGCAGCACGGGTCGAGCACGTACACGTTCTCAGCCGCCAGGCCGTCGGCGATGCCGAGGTCGTCCTTCAGCGCCTTGTCCACGCGCGCGACCATGTACCGCACCACCTCGGACGGCGTGTACCACACCCCGAGCTGCTTTCTCAGAGCGGGATCGAACGCTTGAAGGAACGGCTCGTAGAAGTACTGCACGGCCTCGCCCTCGTCGAAACGCTCGAAGAACGACTCCCGGTCCACGCGGTCGAGCGCGTCGGCGGTCCAGTCCAGCACCTCGACCAGGCCCAGCGGCTCGAGCTGGCCGGGATTGGAGAGCTGCTGGAACAGCTCCCTGAGAACCGGCGCCCGCAGGTGCCACACGGCCAGTCGCCAGGCGAACTTGCCATCCCGGGGCGGAGTCTCACGTGACCACAGCACCCACGCCGAGAACACCCCGTAGAACAGCGTCTGAACCAGCGTCGACCTGAAGAACGCCGCGCCGCGTTCGCCCTCGAACTTCACTCCCAGCGCATCCTCCAGCGCGGAGCGAAGCACCGAGAGAGACGACGAGTCCGCGGCCGCCTCGACACGCGCCAGGCCGTCCCTGGCGTACGACGCCAGCAGCCACGCGAGGTCGCTGGGCTCCACGATCGTGGCGCGATGGGAGAGCGCCCGGCACAGGTACTCCCCAAGTCCGGCTCCGACCTTGTGAGCGAACGCACGTGGCTTTTGGAGCGCGGCCTCGAACTCGCCCTCAGAGTCGGCCAGCCTGAACGTTTCCATCTTGGAGGGTCCGCCTGCAGCGTCCTCGCCAAGCAGCACGAAATCACGGGTGTTCGTGACCAGCGCCAGCCGGTACTTGTCCCAGTAACCGCTGACCTGGCTGCTCTCAGCGGTCAGCCATGCGTCGTCGCCAGGCCCTTTGACTTCGACAACTCCGCGTTCCGGAATTTGACCGTCGCCAGGCTTCCCCCTCTTCACCTGACCGGAGGCGTAAAGGCCGATGTCGGGATGTCCGGCGCCCTGGTCGGCAAGCTCGACGACGCAGAACACCTTGGGCCTGAGAGTCGCCCCCACGGCGTTGATCAGGTTGGCGAGCGCGGGATACGTCGAGAGCTCGCCAGTCGCGCCACCCGACGCCCGGATGCGGCGCAGGTCTGAGAAATACTCCTCGACTGCCGTTGTCAGTTTGGGTGTGGTTGTGAGCATAGGCTGAAGTGTAACCTATTTGGATGCCTACGCTGTGGGTTGCGGCTGGTAGCGCTCGACCCGTATTCTGTCTTCACCCTTGCGCGCTTGAGCCAGGTCGTATGCAGTCTGACGGCCCAACCAGACCATACCCGCGTTGCTCCCATGTCAAGCCCTGTCAACAGCCGCCGCGTATGTTCTCGAACTCCACCTCGTCGCCCACCCTGATGCCGAACCGGTCCACTTCCCCGGCGTTGACCTCCAGGGTGTAGGCGGCGCTCGGATACGAACGGTACCTCCAGATTCGGTCGTCGGGAGTGCCGGGCGCCGGAATCCCGGCATTCACCGCGATGTCCACCACCCGGCAGTCCTCGCCTATCCAGACGAAGTCGAGCGGAAACCGCATGCCCTTCATCCAGAACGCCCCAACGAAGCGCCCCTCCGGGATGTACAGCATCCCCCTCCGCTCCTCCAGATAGTCGCGGCCGGTCAGCCCTCCGTCTCGAAGCGCGGGAGTGTCGGCGACCTCCACCTCGAATCTCACGTCGTCCACTTCGACCACGGGCGTGTCGTCGCCGCCAAACAGATTGATGTCGATGTTGACGCAAGCGCTCAGCGCCAGCACCGTCATCGGGACTATCCACCATCCGAACATCATGGCTACCTACCTAAATCGACTCAGGCGGTCATTGGGCTGTTCCCGTTCTCTTGTGCCTGTACCGAGGTACGAAGCCAATCACGGGCTGTAGCCGGTTGCCGGACGCGTAGTGCTGCCGGAGGGCGCGTCCCTCATGATGTGTGACAACAGGAATGAGAAATCCTGGTACGACTGCAGCTGGCCGAGCGAGCTGGACAACGAATCGAGTTGGTACTGCAGATCGTATATCTCGCGGTACTCACGACCGTAGGCCGCGTCGCCGGGGTGCGGAACGCTGCTGTAAATGTCGGCCGTCAGCGCGACTATCGCCCCGAAGTGCGCCAGCGGGTCCCCGGGGTACCGAAGGTCGGCTTCATTCCCGGCCGTTACGGAGGCGTGCTGGCGGTTGGAATCGTTGCTTACCGGCGTAACCCACCTCAGCTCCACGTTGCCGAGCTGCGCCGGCCAGACGCCGGACCGCAGCACGGCGTCGGTGAGTTCCAGCTCATAGTACACCGTGGTGGCCGCGCCCGCGGGAATCTCCGCGAACTCCTTGCGCGCCTCGGTGAACGACTCGTCGGACGTGATGCGGTTCTCGTAGCCGATGAGGCGCCACGACGCCACCGCGTTCGGGTCCCACGTCACCTGGGCGCGCGTCTGGTCGGCGAAGGGAATGGACAGCGCGAGCCAGTTCGCGCGGCTGAACACGGTGCGGGCCTGGTCGACGGTGTCCAGGTAGCGGTACCAGCCGTTGCCGTACTGGGCGAGCTGCTCCAATAGCTGGTCGTTGTAGTTCTCGATGCCCACGCCGATCGTGATGATTCGCAAAGGGTTGCCGGCGTCGGCGTCGTAAGCCGACTCCAGGATGGCGAATGGGTTGGTCGCGTCCACGTTGGCCACGCCGTCCGACATGAGGATAACGTAGTTGTACGCGTCCGGATTCGCGCGGCGGGCCTCGTCTGCGAGCCGGACCCCCAGGTCCAGCCCGGCCTGCACGTTCGTGCTGCTGGTTGGAGTCAGACGCGTGATGGATGCTGCGGCGTCCCCGCCGTTAGGCGGCTCGTGCCGCACGGTGTTCTCGTGGATAACCTCGCTGGAGAAGTGCACGACCGCGATGCGATCGCTCCGGCTCAGGCTGTTCCAGATAGCGTAAGCCGCCTCCCTCGCAATGTCGATTCGGTTGCCGTTGGCCATGGAGCCGGACGCGTCCAGCACCAGCGTCACGTTCACAGGCCGGTTGTCCTCGAACTGTGGCGCCTGGAATCCGACGCGGGCCAGGTGAAGACGGCTGTCCAGCGGGTGTGTGAAGACGTCGGCTGCGGATAGCCGTAATAGAACGAGTTCACCCACTCCTCGGCGCGCACGGAGTCGGGCTCCACCTGGTAGCCCTCACGTGCCCAGCTCAGCGCGAGGCGGTACGACGTGCGGTCCGTGTCCAGGCTGAACGTCGAAACCCTGTCCTGGGCGGTCGTTACCGGCGGGGTCCGCCGGGTGTCCTGGAACGTGGTGGCCCCGGGGGAGCTGCCCACCGCCGGCGCGGCGGGCGCGGGCGCGGCGGGCGCGGGCGGCTGCGGCGCAGCCGCTGGGGCCGGTGCCTCCATCGCGGGAGCCTGAGTCGGGGCCGCGGCAGCCCGCGGTGCGGCCGGTGCGGCAGTAGGCGCGGCCATGGCGGCCGGAGCGGGGGCAGGCTCGGCCGCCCGCTGCTGCTGGACCTGGGCGGCGGGCGCCGCTGTTGGTCTAGGTGCTTCGCCCTCCTCCGCTGAGCCGCAGCCCGTGACCGCGAACAGTAGGGCCGCGAGCGCCACGGCCGTCAGCGCCATCATCCTTGTAACCATGTTCTCCTCCTCGATGAACCGTACTTCCTCTCACAATGAAATCAGGATGAATACTCAAGGAGGTTATGTTTCAATGTGCGAAAGTCCAATGATACCACAGCATCATTAGGGACATACGATGGTTGTCCTGTCTACAGCAGTCGGCGGCTTGCTCATGGTGATGCGAGCGGAAAGTTGGTGTATGCTTCATCTGAAAGCAATGGGACCAATACTGAGGTGCGACCTGTCCACCCCGGAGTGGCTGTTCCTCAGTGGAAACGAGTTGAGCGGGTGTAGACCGGAGGGTCTCCGAAATGCGGAGTACAATGACGTTGCGGACCATTGAATCCACAGGTCTCGCTGTATTGGCCGTGTTGGCAGCGCTGCTGTTGGCCTCCTGCCCCCACGACCCATCGCCCGCGCCCGCCCCGACCCTCACGCCAACAACGCCTGCAACAGCAACCGCCGCCCCCGTGACGCCTCAAACACCTGCGCCTGCCCCGACCCCCACGCCAACAACGCCTGCAAAAACAACCGCTGCCCCTGCGATGCCTCAAGCTCCCACGCCTGCCCTTACTATTAGGCCGGGGGAAACCATCTCGGAAAGGGAGGCCCTTGTCGCGCTTTACGAAGCGACCGGGGGATCGAACTGGCGTAACAAAGCAAACTGGCTGAGCGATGCTCCCCTTGGGGAATGGCACGGCGTAACCACTGACGACAGCGGCCGCGTGATAACTCTGCGCCTACACGAGAACGAGTTGAGCGGGGAGATACCAGCGGAGCTGGACAACCTGTCCAATCTAAGGGAGCTGAACCTCGGTGGCAACCAGTTGAGCGGGCAGATACCGCCAGAGTTGGGCGACCTGTCCAGTCTGGAATGGCTGGGGCTCGGCCTCAACAGGTTGGTCGGGGCGATTCCGCCGGAGTTGGGCGGCCTGTCCAGCCTGAAACTGCTGGGGCTCGGCGACAACTACTTGAGCGGAGAGATACCGGCGGAGTTGGGTAACCTGTACCGTCTGGACTCGCTAATCCTCGGTGGCAACGAATTGAGTGGGGAGATACCGCCGGAACTGAGCGACCTGTCCAATCTGATATGGTTGAGCCTCGGTGACAACGAATTGGGCGGGGAGATACCACCGGGATTGGGCGATCTGTCCAATCTGGAAACGCTGCGCCTTAGCAACAACTCGCTGGTCGGAACAATACCGCCGGAGCTGGGCAACCTGTCCAATCTGGAATCGCTGTCCCTAGACGGCAACCAGTTGAGCGGGCAGGTACCGCCGGAACTGGCCGGCCTGTCCAACCTGCGGCTGCTGATCCTCGACGGCAACGATTTGAGCGGGCAGATACCGCCGGAACTAGCCGGCCTGGCCTACCTGCAATGGCTGATCCTCGGCGACAACGATTTGAGCGGGCAGATACCGCCGGATCTGGCCGGCCTGGCCAATTTGCAGTGGCTGTCCCTCAGCAGAAACGAGTTGACCGGGGAGATACCGCCGGAGCTGGGCTACCTAGCCGACCTATGGGAGTTGGCTCTCGACGAGAATAGGCTGGTCGGGGAGATACCGCCGGAGCTGGGCAACCTATCCAATCTGGAATGGTTGTTCGTTGGTGGTAACGAGTTTAGCGGGGAGATACCGCCGGAGCTGGGCAACCTGTACAAACTGAAGTGGTTGGACATCGGTGACAACTATTTGAGCGGGGAGATACCGTCTGAGCTAGGCAACCTGTCCAATCTGAGTGTACTACACCTCTACGGCAACGATTTTAGCGGGTGCATACCGGAGGGCCTGCGAAACCTGCAGGACAATGACTTTGCGGCTGCACTTCTGAAGTTCTGCCCAGAAGCCCCTACCGCCACGCCGGGGGAAACCATCCCGGAACGGGAGGCCCTTGTCGCGCTTTACGAAGCGACCGGGGGAGCTGACTGGGTTGAGAACACCAACTGGCTGAGCGATGCCCCTCTTGGGGAATGGCACGGCGTAACCACTGACGAGAGAGGGCGCGTGATAGGGCTGGATCTCGGCGGCGACAACGAGAACGTCAGCAACGGGCTGCTTGGGGAGTTGCCGCCGGAGTTGGGCGTCCTATCCAAGCTGGAGTGGCTATTCCTCCACGGAAACGAGTTGAGAGGGCAGATACCGCCGGAACTGGGCAACCTGTCCAATCTAAGGGAGTTGAACCTCGGCTGGAACAAGTTGACCGGCGAGATACCGCCGGAACTGGGCGGCTTGTCCACCCTGGAGTGGCTTTTCCTCAGCGGAAACGAGTTGAGCGGGCAGATACCAGCGGACTTGGGCAACCTGTCCAACCTATGGGAACTGAGCCTCAGTGGCAACGAGCTGAGAGGGCAGATACCGCCGGAGTTGGGCAACCTGCCCAATCTAAGGGAGCTGGACCTCAACTGGAACAAGTTGACCGGCAAGATACCGTCGGAATTGGGCGGCCTTTTATCCCTGCAAGAACTACGGCTCGCCGGAAACGAGTTGAGCGGGCAGATACCAGCGGACTTGGGCAACCTGTCCAATCTATGGGAACTGAGCCTCAGTGGCAACGAGTTGAGCAGGCAGATACCGCCGGAGTTGGGTGACCTCCACCGTCTGAAGGGACTGTACCTCCACGACAACCAGTTGAGCGGGGAGATACCGCCGGAACTGGGCAACCTGTCCAATCTGTTACAGCTGCACATCGGAGACAACGAGTTGAGTGGGCAGATACCGCCAGAACTGGGCAACCTGCCCAATCTGATAGTACTGGACCTCTACACTAACGAGTTGAGTGGGGAGATA
Source organism: Dehalococcoidia bacterium (assembly GCA_965217705.1). Classification (GTDB taxonomy): domain Bacteria; phylum Chloroflexota; class Dehalococcoidia; order Lucifugimonadales; family CATOSD01; genus CATOSD01. Next base: position 2,693,141 of record CBDCJA010000002.1, read on the forward strand.
CCGCCAGAACTGGGCGGCCTGCCCAATCTGATAGATCTGAGTCTCAGAGACAATTGGCTAAGCGGGGAGATACCGGCGGAGCTGGGCGACCTGTCCAATCTAAGGGAGCTGGACCTCGAAGCCAACCAGTTGAGCGAAGAGATACCGCCGGAACTGGGCAACCTGTCCAACCTGAAATGGCTGGGCCTCGGCGGCAACAGGCTGGTCGGGGAGATACCGCCGGAGCTGGGCGATCTGTACAAACTGGAATGGTTGTATATTGATGACAACTATTTGAGCGGGGAGATACCTACGGAGTTGGGCAACCTGTACCGTCTGAAGGAACTGTACCTTTACGTCAACGATTTGAGCGGGTGCATACCGGAGGGCCTGCGAAACGTGCAGAGCAACGACTTTGCGGATGCACGTCTGGAGTTTTGCGAATAGCTGCCTGAGTCCGGAGAACGGCCAGGCCATCGGTCGCGAAGTCGCCGCGAACGCCACGGCCGCATTCCCTTGCCCACACCCGGCCCATTCGCCCCCGGTACCCCGCAAAAAGCGTCACTTTCCCGCGCCACCCGTTCCCGCCCCTGCCCCATCCAACCCCACGCACGACCAACCTCGTCCCCACGCCTGCGTCATTTCTCCCCACCAATCCTCCCCAATCCCGCAATCTCTCCACCCCCACTTGCAATATACGTACATACGTGCTACTCTCGCTTACGCGAGGGACCGACCCCGCGGTCCCGTTCCTCATTCCCGCGAAAGAACGTCACCCCCGTGAAAGCACGCCCTGAGCTTGCTGAATGGGCGGGGGCGGGAACCCAGGGGGCGGGAAGGCTTGGCGAAAGGTCACCTGGTAAACTGGCACAGATTCGCGAAGACACTGCCGGTCGACCCGTCCGCCCCCTGTTCTCTTATGCCACGCGGCGCGACACTTATGCCCCGAATTGCCCACGCCGGCATTACAGAATTGAGCGGGACCGCCGACGCTCCCAGCTACGAGTCGCACAGAATGTCGCAGAATCGAGCAGATTTCGCCTTCCCGCGTAGCTCGGGGGTGGTCAGACGATGCGGCGGCAGACCATCAGCAGTAGGAACAAAACAAAGACCAGCAGGGCCAACGCGGTCGCGGCTCTGTGTCCGAATGCGGGCCTGATGTAGAGGAAGTAGACGTAGGTGATTGCGGCGAAAATCGCTATGATGACGAGCGCCCGAAGGTCTCCCATTCCAGCGTTGCTCCTGTGACTCGATTGACCGTTTCGAGTGCCAACTGTAGCATGGGCAATATGGCGGCTGGTCGCGGCGTCCCTGCGGTCTGGCGCGCCTGGGGCTCACCAGCGCATCTCGCCCTGCCCGGGGCTTTGGAGGATACGACATGGCGAACTCAGCGAGATTTGGTCTGACGCTGTCGAACAGGGGAGTGTTGCTGGGGCTGACAACTCCAGACGAACTCCTCGAAATGGCGGAAGCCGCCGACTCCTCGGGTGCCTTCGCTCACGTATGGGTCGGCGACCAGATTATGGCCAAGCCCAGGATGGAGTCGATAGTCCTCATGGCCGGAATCGCTGCCCGCACCAAGTCGGTGAAGATCGGGCCCGCCTGTATGGCAAGTTTCCCGTCCCGACACCCAATCGTGCTGGCCTACCAGTGGGCCAGTCTGGACCAACTCTCCAACGGCCGCATGATAATGGGAGCCTGTATGGGCGTTCCGGAGTCCCAGAACCTCGCTCGAATCGAACTGAACAACATGGGCATTTTGAACAGGGAGCGGGGCCCAAGGCTGGAAGAGGGCATAACGATACTGCGTAGGCTCTGGGCCGAGGAGAGCGTCACGTTCAAGGGGAGATTCTACGAGCTGGATGAGGCATTCGTGGCGCCCAAGCCGGTGCAGGAGCCGCCGCCGATCTGGGTAATCGGCACTCCGAGACTCAGAGCCGGCAACGCCCGCGTAACGGAGCGCAACCTGCGAAGGGTCGCCAGGCTCGGAGACGGCTGGATGACGACCGCCTGGCCCCCCGCTGACTTCGCGGAGCTTCGAGGTCGGATACTGGAGTACGCGGCCGACTATGACCGGAGCTTCGACGACCTGCCCTGCGCCCTCTACTACAACATCAACATCAACGACGACCGTGCCGCCGCAATCGAAGAATCAAAGAGATACCTCGATGGTTACTACGCACCCCAGACCTACTCCAGGGAGGCCGTAGAGGGTTGGGTGGCCTGCGGTCCTCCCGAGCAGTGCGTTGAGCAGCTTCAGGGCTTTGTCGACGCGGGCGCCACGGACATACTGCTGCGTTTCCCAAGCTGGGACCAACAGACTCAGTTCAGAAGGTGCGTCGAAGAGGTTTTGCCCCACCTGACGTAGGGAGGTTGCAATTTCTTGCGGTTGCGGCATCACGCCTGCCGGGTGAACGACTTTGGGGCGAGGCTTCCTTATGGATGGCCGCGCAAAGCGCGGGGGTGGATGGGATAAGACCCGGAGGTAGGGGATTCGGGACTCGGCGCCTGCTGGCAGACATTGAGACAGTGTTCGAGTTGAGGGAGCGGTATCCGAGATGAGGCAAAAACAAGACCAATAATTTGCTTGAAACAAGTCTTGACAATGCAACCTGACGATTATATCGTGGAGCGAGTAACTTGGAGGTGCATTTGTGAAACCCCAATCTAGGTGGTCAATAAACAACAGGAAGCCGATTACGGCAGTTTGGAAGTACCTGGGCGCCATAGCTCTCGTGGTCGCCGTGGCGCTCGCGGCCTCCGCTTGCGCTGGAGACCAAGGGCCGGCCGGGCCGCTGGGGTCGGCAGGGGCCCAGGGTCCTCAGGGCGACGCAGGGTCTCAGGGACCGTCAGGGCCGGCCGGCTCGGCCGGCCCTCAGGGCGACGCAGGGCCGACAGGGCCGACAGGGCCGACAGGGCCGACAGGGCCGCAGGGGCCGTCCGGAGGACCAGAGGGACCTCGAGGCGACCAAGGCCCCAGGGGTGAACAGGGCGAGCCAGGCGCGCGAGGACCGCAGGGAGAGCAGGGATCGTCCGGACCGCAAGGACCGCAAGGAGCGCCCGGACAGGACGGCCAGGACGGCCAGGATGGCGCCCCCGGAGGGCCGCCGGGACCGGAGGGAGCACAGGGGCCAACCGGACCCCAGGGGCCTATTGGAACCCGCGGCCAAAAGGGCGACACAGGCGCGCAAGGACCACAGGGCATACAGGGACCGCCAGGAGCCCCGGGGACGGAGGGACCACCCGGGCCACAGGGGCCTCAGGGTGATCAAGGAGAGATCGGACCGCAGGGACCGCCAGGAGCCCAGGGCGACGCAGGGGCGACAGGGCCGCAGGGGCCGGCCGGGCTGCGTGGAGTTGCAGGGCCTCAGGGAATCCCAGGACCTCACGGCCCCCAGGGCTTACAGGGCATACCGGGAATATCCGACCTCGTAGTCAGGACAGAAATAAGCGAGAGTGACAGCTCCGACAAGCAGAATCTAGCCGTGACATGCCAGGGCGTGGACTCGTTTGCCATCGGTGGGGGAGCGCACGTGAGCGGCGCCACTGGAGGGAGCGTAGCCATAGTGGAAACACGCCCGGCGGCGCTGGAGGGAGAGATTCCCGGGACATGGATTGCAAGTGCTGTGGAGGTCAGCCCAACCCCTGGAGATTGGACGCTCACCGTCTACGCCATTTGCGCCAAGGTTAACTAGCAAACTATGGGGACAACCCTGGACGGTCTGTAGCGGCCCAAGGAAGGACCGCTCGGATAATCCGATCTGAGGTTCCCAGAGGAGTCCCTCACACGCACGAGTGTGAGGGACTCCTTTACATTTGGGGTTGGAGTACCCGGCGGCCAACCCCGCAAACGGGACACAGGTAGTGTTCAGCTACGACCGTGACCAGCGAGCTGACCGAAACCAGGGCCTTCGTTCACTCACTCCTTCGGCAAGGAGGTCGTGGTCAAGCCCGGCAGGGCCGCCATCATCTACTCCGTACCCACGCCCCACGATGGGCCCATGGGCGGAGCTGATTCCACGGAAATTACTCTGAACGGAGCAGTTCGGTACATGTAAGTACCCCCGGCGGGACTCGAACCCACGCGCCTAGCTCCGGAGGCTAGCGCTCTATCCTCTGAGCTACGGGGGCGTATCCACTCAACTATAGCAGGCGGCCACCTGGCGAACAACCGGCCCGATCCCCCTGCCGCCCTACTGCTCCGCCTGGCGCGGCCCCGACGGGTCGAAGGCGTACCTGAGAGTGGAAATGAGGCCCTGCGATACCTCCCGGGCCGGGCCCTCCTCGAGACAGCGGCCGAAGTACTCCAGGAAGTCCGCCATTCCATCCGTCAGCGCGTCCAGCGTCAGCGCCTCCACGGGCAAAGTTTCCGAGCGCAACGCTATGGAGGTGTAGCCCTGACCCTGCGGCAGCTGCGTCAGACTGAGCGTGTGGTCGCCCCGGCGAAACTCGTGCATGGACCGCATCCCGAGCCGGCCGCCGACCGACATCCGGTCGTAGCCCAGCCGCATCATGTAGTCGCAGAATCCTCGCTCGAAGATGCTCGCGAAATGGTTGGGGATGGTTGCCTCAAACGTGTTTGCCATGTGCTCATTCTTTGGCGGCGGCGTCTACGGCCCTCTGCGCGGAGCGGGTGCCGGGCCTTTCGTTCTTAAAAAGCTGCGAAAGTGCTATCGGGGCGAGTATGGTGGTGATCAGCGTCATCATGATCGTTACGCCGAACAGGGAGCTGCCTATCAGGCCGCTGTTGATTCCGATGCTCGCCATGATCAGCGCCACCTCTCCGCGGGGCAACATGCCGAAGCCGATTCTCGCTGCGCCGTGGTGGTTGAAGCCGACCGCCAGCGCCGGAAGCCCGCCGCCGAATACCTTGCCCACGGTGGCGAGGATGGTGAGGACAAGCCCGAACTGCCACACGGCGCCCAGAGCGTTCACGTCCACCATCATGCCCGTCACCACGAAGAATACCGGCACCAGGAAGGCGTAAACGCCGTTGAGGGGCGTTTCCAGGCGGTGCGCCAGGTCGGTGCCCGACAGCGCCAGCCCGATCGAGAACGCCCCGATGATCATCGCGAGCCCCGCTACCTCGGCCAGCACCGCCGCGGCGAACGCCAGCCCCAACGCCAGGGCCACGGCGGCCCCGCTCACGTTGAAGCGGCTGATCAGCTTTGAAATGTGCTTGGACAGCAGCACGCCGGCCACGGTCAGCACTATCCAGAATCCCAGCGTGCGCACCGCGATCAGGCCGGTGGACTTCAGCGAAAGCTCGCCGCTGGCGCCTATGCCCACCACTATTGTCAGCATGATAATGCCCAGCACGTCGTCCAGCACCGCCGCCGCCAGTGTGGTGACCCCCTCCGGCGTGTCCAGCCGCCGCAGGTCGCTCAGCACGCGCGCCGTGATGCCGATTGACGTAGCCGTGCAGACGGCGCCCATAAACAGCGCCTTGATGTCGCCAAAGCTGTCGGCGTAACCCAGGGCCACCGTCGCGCCCGCGCCCAGGGCGAATGGCACAACCACGCCGCCCAAGGCCACCAGCGACGCCGGGCCCGAGTAGCGCAGAAACTGCCTGAGGTCCGTTTCCAGTCCCGCCATGAAGAGCAGCACGATTGCGCCCACCTCGGCGGTCGAGTGCAGCACCTGTGTGATCGGGACGGCCATCTGGTGGTCGGCGTCGCCCCCTGCGTAATAGAAGAGCGGGCCGATGTAGGGCAGGTCGATTCCGCCCAGGGCGAACGGGCCTATCAGGATGCCCACGCTCAACTCGCCGATAACCGCCGGGATTCGCAGGAACCGCTCCGCTACTTCCCCGCCCAGCTTGGCGGCCACGAGGATTATCGCCAACTGGGCGACGAACATTGGGACGGACTGGGCATCGGCATCCAACAGTAGATCACCCTGCGGCAAGCGTTAGAATAGGCGGAGGCGCCGCCCGAAAGGCGGCCACGATATTATAGCATAGCCCGAAAACGGCTTTGGGCGGCGCGGCTTCTCCCGCCCGCAACTGGGGCGGGAGAGGCCCAAAAGAGCGGGCATCGCTGCTATGGCAAATCAAAAGGGCATGTAAAGTGCTTGACATCGTATAACGCAAAGTGCAATGATTATGCCGCCGTGAGAGACGCCGGGATTCTCGGCGTCGGCATTGCTTGAAGTACCGCAAATCTGGCAATGCGCCGTGACTATCGCGCGGCCCTGTTTCATTATCTCATAGGGGGTCCAATGAGAGTGCGTTATCCAGCGAAGGGTGTTGCCTTAGCCCTGATATTTTCCCTGTTTTCCATCCTGGTACTTGTAGCTTGTAGAGGGGCCCAGGGCGAGCCTGGCCTGCCCGGCCAGCCCGGATTTCCGGGCAATTCCGGCCCGCAGGGTGTCTCCGGCGACTCTGGCTTGGCCGGTCTGCCTGGCAATCCGGGCAGCCCCGGCAATCCCGGCCCACAGGGTCCGCAAGGCCCAGAAGGTCCGCAGGGGCTTCCCGGCATAGATGGCGTGTCGCCTGGGGCGAAGCTCATGGTGAGCAGCGGCGTCATGTCGGTTGGCGAGCCACTGAGCATAGCGGGCTCCGGCTTCATTCCGGGTGAGCCTGTGACTCTCGTACTGGTGATAGACAACATCGTCAGCTACGTAGTTGGAGGCCGCACCGCTGAGCAGCCGACAGCCAACGGTGCGGGCGCATTCGCGGTCAGCTTCGACTCCATCAGGGGCGAAGGCCGCGGCGAGCGCGGCGCGCTGGAGCGTGCCCCGGGCGTCAGGACGATACGCGCCGAGGGTGAAGACGGCAGCAGAGCAAGCGCGCCAGTGACGATCACCAGCACGAACGCGCCCGTGACCTCTGTCTCATCCAGCCTCCGAGCTGTGGCAGAGACCGTGCTCGTCCCGCCAAAGGGTGAAGAGGAGTTGGGGGAAGACGAAGACCCCGTGACCAATCTTGATGTGGTGATTACGATCACGGGAGCAGGGTTCATGCCCGGCGAAGCCGTGACGCTAACCATCATCAACATGACGCCTGGCGCTGACAAGATCCTGGTCGGCGGGGCCGCCAACGACTCAGGCGCGTTCCAACTCGCCACCACGCTGAGTGGAGCCACGGACGAGCCGGACACCCCGTGGGAGGAGTTGTCCATGCCCATAGAGCCCGGCGTCTACACCATCATCGCCGAGGGCGGCGGCGGCTCCGAGTCGTCCGATGCCCTAGTGGTGCAAACGCTCAAGTAGGCACTGAGCCTCCGACAACCGAATAGCTCGAACGAAGGCCCTCGTGGCGCAGCCGCGGGGGTCTTTTGCGCGTGAGCGGTCTTGGGGGGCCACGTCGATCAGGATTGTACGGCAAGCCCGGAATGGCATATGCTGTCGCATAATCCGGCAGGGGGTCCAATGAGAGTGCGTTATCCAGCGAAGGCTGTTGCCCTGTTCCTGATACTCTCCCTCTGCTCCATCCTTGTGCTGATGGCCTGCTCCCCACGCCGCTCTCAGGGCCCGCCTGACGGACGGCCCAGCCCGGTCAATCCGAGCCCGACTGGTATACCCACGCACGAGGCGAGGGCGTTCCTGAGCGGCCCGCGGCCTGAGGCTATGATCATGGTGAGCAGCGGCGTCATGACGGTGGACGAGCCACTCACCATCGCCGGCTCCGGCTTCCTGCCCGGCGAGCCTGTGACGCTGGTGCTGGTGGTCGACGACATCGTCAGTTTCGTCATTGGAGGCCGCACCGCCGAGCAGCCCGTGGCCAACGCCGCGGGCGCCTTCGCGGTCAGCTTCGAATCCATCAGTGGCGAAGGCCGCGGCGCGCGCGGCGCGCTGGAGCGTGCCCCGGGTATCAGGACGATACGCGCCGAGGGCGAGGACGGAAGCAGAGCCAGCGCGCCCGTGATGATCACCCCCAGCGTGAACGCGCCGGTTGCAAGCAGCCTGGTGGCCAGCTCTGAGGGCGTAATCAACGCAGAGACCAACGGCATCGACGTGACAATCACGGCGAGGGGTATTGGGTTCATGCCCGGCGAGGCCGTCACAGTCACCATAGTCAGCCTGGCGGACGGCGCCGACAAGATCCTGGTCGGGGGCACCGCCAACGACTCCGGCGTGTTCGCATTGTCGGCTACGTTGTCCGGAACGGTCCCGGTTGAGGGCGCTGCGCCCGAGATGCCCATCGCGCCCGGCGTCTACACCCTCCTCGCCGAGGGTGCCGGAGGCTCCGTAGCGATCGCTGTACTGGTGGTCGAAAAGAAGGAACTGCCCGAAGCCGCACAATAGGAAGGGCAGGCCGGCAAGCTAACGACAACTGAATAGATCGAACAAAGGCCCTCGCGGCGCAGCCGCGGGGGCCTTTCCACGTCTGCCCGCCCGCCTGTCCCTCCTCGAAGATGAACAAGTTGAGTTGGGCTTTACGCCAACTCTGAAATGGTGTAACCTGTCCCTCAATCTCGTAGGGAGCCCAATCGGAGTGCGCCATCCACCAAAGGCCGCGGCCTTAGCCCTGCTACTTCCCCTGCTATCCGTCCTTGTACTTGTCGGTTGTTACACGCCCGCCGGTCGGGGTCCGCCCGGTCTGCCTGGCCTGTCTGGCCTGCCAGGCAACCCCGGCCCGCAGGGCAACCCCGGCGAGCCCGGCCTGCCCGGGCTACCCGGCAATCCGGGCAACCCCGGCGCTCTCGGCCCACAGGGCCCGTCCGGCCCGCCAGGCCCCACCGGCCCTCAGGGTGGAGAGGCCCCGTCGCCCGAGGCCGCGATACTGCTGAGCAGCGGCGTCATGTCGGTGGACCAACCCCTGAGCATTGCCGGCTCCGGCTTCCTGCCGGGTGAGCCTGTGACTCTCGTGCTGGTGATCGACGACATCGTCAGCTACGTGGTCGGAGGCCGCACCGCCGAGCAGCCCGTGGCCAACGCGGCGGGCGCATTCTCCGTCAGCTTCGACTCCATCAGGGGCGATGGCGGCGGCGAGCGCGGCGCCCTGGACCGCGCCCCGGGCATCAGGACGGTCCGCGCCGTAGGGGAGGACGGCAGCAGGGCCGCCGCGCCGGTGATGATAACCAGCGCCAACGCCCCCGTGACCTCCGTTGCCAGCAGCCTGGCTATCGATCGGGAGCTAGTGCGCAACCAGGAAACCAACGGCCTAGACGTCATAATCACGGCCACCGGTGCGGGATTCATCCCCGGCGAGGCCGTGACTGTCACCATAATCAACTTCAGGCCCGGCGACGCCGACAAAATCATAGCCGGCGGCGCCGCCAACCATTCCGGCGGCTTCTCGCTGACGGCGACGCTGGCCGGACCGAGCCCGGCCGAGGGCTACTATCCGGAAATGCCCATCGGGGCGGGCATCTACACCGTCCTCGCCGAGGGCGCCAACGGCTCCGGGGCGACCGGCGCGCTGGTGATTAATTACAAGTGGTTGCCGGATTGATCAGTGTAGCTCGCGGCGCGGGCACATATGTACTGCCCGGCAGGCCCAAAATGGCGCGAGGCGTTCCGCAAAGTCATGTGGAGTCAAATGAGAGTACGGCGTCTAGTGAAGGGTGTTGCTTTAGCCCTGGCAGTTTCCCTGTTCTTCGTTGTCCCAGTGGTATTACTGCTATTACTTTTCCTGCTAGCTGCGCTGGGACCTTGTACAGGGCCTCAGGGTGAGCCCGGCCTACCCGGTCTGCCTGGCAACCCCGGCCCGCAGGGCGTGCCTGGCGAGCCTGGCCTCCCCGGCCATCCCGGTGAACCGGGCAGCCCCGGTAGTAATCCCGGCCCGCCGGGCCCGCCAGGCCCCCAAGGCCCGCCCGGCCCGCCGGGCCCGGACGCCACGCCGCCCGAGACGGTGATCATGTTAAGCAATGCCGTCATGTCGGTGGACGAGCCATTGACCATCGCGGGCGCCGGCTTCCTGCCGGGCGAGGCTGTCAGCCTCGTGCTGGTCATCGACGACATCGTCAGATACGTCATCGGCGGCCGCACCGCCGAGCAGCCGGTGGCCAACGCGGCCGGTGCATTCGCGGTCAGCTTCGACTCCATCAGGGGCGACGGCGGCGGCGAGCGCGGTGCCCTCAGACGCGCCCCTGGGATGAGGACGATCCTCGCGGAGGGTGAGGACGGCAGCATGGCCAGCTTCCCCGTCTGGATTGCCAGCGCAAACGCGCCCGCAACCTCGGTACTCAGCAGCCTGACGGCCACCGCCGAAACCAGGCTCTACCACGAGTACAACGCCCTCGAAACCACAATCACCGCCACAGGCGCGGGCTTCATCCCCGGCGAAGCCGTGACGCTAACCATCATCAACATGACGCCTGGCGCCGACAAGATCCTGGTCGGCGGGGCCGCCAACGACTCAGGCGCGTTCCAACTCGCCACCACGCTGAGTGGAGCCACGGACGAGCCGGACACCCCGTGGGAGGAGTTGTCCATGCCCATAGAGCCCGGCGTCTACACCATCATCGCCGAGGGCGGCGGCGGCTCCGAGTCGTCCGATGCCCTAGTGGTGCAAACGCTCAAGTAGGCACTGAGCCTCCGACAACCGAATAGCTCGAACGAAGGCCCTCGTGGCGCAGCCGCGGGGGCCTTTTGCGTGTGAGCGGTCTCGCCTTTGTCGGTGAAGAGACGGCGAGTCAGAGAGGGAGAGGAAAGCGTCGGAGGATACTTCCCCCCAAATGGCGAGTGGTGTAATATCCGAGTACAGCCCATTGTGCTGACACGACAAAGGAGAAGCTATGAAAAAGATGGGAGGTGGAGGCCTCTTCGTAGCCGGACTGGCGCTGGTGATAGTGGGGGCGATTTTTCTGACGCCACTAATCGACGCGCTGATAACCATTCTCGCATGGCTCCTCCTCATTGTCGGCGCCGTTGTGGGAATCATCGGGCTGGTACAAATCTTCTCATCAGGCGACGACTACTAGCGCGGCCCCAGATTCAGAGCGGGCACTACGGGGCGACACAGGCCAAGCGGAGGAAAAACTATGGGAATGCTTTCCAGGATGTCGACGATAGTAAGAGGCAAGATGAACCGCCTCATGGACGCGGCGGAGAATCCGGCGGAGTCGCTGGACGTCGCCTACGACAAGCAGATGGAGATGCTGCGCAACGTCAAGCGCGGCGTGGTGGAGATGGTGACGGCCAAGCGGCGGCTCGAACTGCAGGCCGCGAAGGTGCAGGAAAACGTCGCCAAGCTCGACAGCCAGGCCAGGCAGGCGCTGGCCGCCGGACGCGAGGACCTGGCCCGCGTGGCGTTGCAGCGCAAGCAGGCGTCGCTGACGGAGCTCGACGGGCTCGACCAGCAGATCGCGGGGCTGGAGTTGGAGCAGGAGAAGCTCACCCAGGCCGAGCAGCGGCTGCAGAGCAAGGTTGCCGCGTTCCGCTCCAAGAAAGAGGTCATCAAGGCGCAGTACAGCGCTGCCCAGGCCCAGGTGCGCATCGGCTCCGCGCTATCCGGCATATCCGAAGAGATGGGCGACATCACCCTCGCAGTCGAACGCGCCGAGAACAAGACCGAGCAGATGCGCGCCCGCGCCGGCGCCATCGACGAGCTGGTCGATGTAGGCACGCTGGACGACTTCACCGGCAGCACCGACCCGCTGGACCGCGAGCTCGCCCAGATCACCGCCGCGCAGACCGTGGACGACGAGCTGGCCCAGCTCAAGGCTTCGCTCCCGTCCGGCGGCGCGCGCGACGCCCTGCCCGGAGGTGAACGGCGATGATAGTGCGCATACTCACCGAGGGGCAGTACAACCTGCCGGGCGCGTTCATCGACGACCTTAACGCCATAGACAACGAGGTGGTCGAGGTGGTGGAGTCGGGGGACCGCGAGGCCTTCGACCGCACTCTGAAGCGAATGCTCGACCTGGTGCGGGAGAACGGCACACCCCTGGCCGTAGACGAGCTCGTCGAGTCGGACCTCGTCCTCCCGGAGCCGGACATAACGCTGGAGGAGGCGGGCGAGCTGTTCGTCGGTGAGGGCCTGGTGCCCGGCTAGAGGGCACCAAGAGGCCCTCCACCCTCGAGGGAATCACCCTCTAACACCAGAAAGGAAACTCTGTGTCTCAAAACAACCACGCGGCGGCCCAGCCCGAACCGCAAGACAGGGTCCAGTGGATCTACTCGTCCAGAGGAGTCGAGGAGCTCGCCGAACGCTACGACCAGTGGGCGGCCGAGTATGACGCCGACCTGCTGAACGACTTCGGCTGGGTCGCGCCGCGGCAGGCCGCCGACGTGTTCCGGCGTTACGTCTCGAGGGACGCGCGCGTGCTGGACGCGGGCGCCGGAACGGGGTTGGTGGGTGAGCTGCTCAAGCGGCGCGGTTATACCCACGTCGAGGCGCTGGACCTCTCGCTCGGAATGCTCGAAGAGGCGCGCAAGAAGGACGCCTACGCCGCCTTCCACCAGATGACCCTGGGCGAAACGCTGGACTTCCCGGACGGCGAGTTCGACGCGACGATATGCGTCGGAGTGCTCACGCTCGGGCACGCCCCCGCCCGCTCGCTGCACGAGCTGGTCCGGGTGACGCGACCGGGCGGCCACGTGGTGTTCACGCTGCGCCCGGACGTGTACGAGAACAACGGCTTCAGGGAGGTCCAGGACGTACTGGCCGCGACCGGCAGATGGGCGTTCGAAGAGGTCACCGAACCGCTGGCTTCCCTACCGAAGGGCGAGCCCGACGTGGTGTTCCAGGTGTGGGTGTACCGGGTGGGTCGTAGCTAGTTGTCAGTCGTCAGTGGCGCGGACGCCGCACCACGAACTGAAAACTGACCTCTATAGGCAGTTACGGGGAGGCCTGATAGATGGCCGGGCGATAGCGCGGTGGGGGTACGGGCTTCCCTTCCTCTTTGGCGACTTCTATCCACAGCGCCTTTGCCCTCTCCACCTCTGAAACCGCCTCCCCTGGGCTGTCCCCAAACGCGGAGCAATACTGCAAGTCCGGAATGTCCGCCACGTAGCATCCATCCTCTTCGCTGTAGAAGACGTTGATGTGGTAGTCTTTCATTCTAGTCCTCCAACTTCAAATTGTAACGCTCCACCAGTCGGAGAATCTGCCGAATCTGATATGCCTTTGCCTCGCCCCTGATAGGTTGAATGTTTACGACTTCCGGGATGCCAGGACTCGAAAAGATGAAGTGACTGCCGGAGGAGCGTGCCAATCTGAATCCAAACCCCTCTAGCAAGTCCGTAAAGTCGGCGAAGGCGACATTATAGACCGCGCCTTGGCTCAATCGTCTGAGCAGGCGCTTACGATTCAACTACGACCCCCTGAACCCTTGAGAGGCGCGGGCGCCGCACCACGAACTGAAAACTAACCTACTGACCACCTCGGATAAAATCGGCGATTCGCTCGCCTATCATCATGGTAGTCACGTTGGTGTTGGCGCGGATGCAGTCGGGCATGACGGAGGCATCCACCACCCGCAGCCCCTCCAACCCGTGCGCCTTGCCGTACTGGTCGACCACCGCCATGGGATCGGAAGCCGGCCCCATCTTGCAGGTTCCGGAGATGTGCTGTCCCGTGGTGGCCTCCCGCTTGAGCCAATCGTCCAGGGTGTCGTCGGACTCCATTTCGGCGTCGGTAGGCTCGATGCGCTCCTCCACTATGCTCTTGAATTCCTCTTTCTCGGCCAGATTCAAAGCCAGTTGCACGCCTTCCCGCATTCGCTGACGGTCGAATGGCTCCTGCAGATAGTTGTAGTCGAGTAAGGGTTGGACGCTGGGGTCGGACGAGGTGAGCCTCAGCTCTCCCGAGCCCAAAGCCAGGTACAGCCCGACCGTCATGCGGACGCCCAGCGGTTCCATGCGCCCCCCGCCGCGGTTGACGCGCTCCGTAGCGTAGGAGCTCATTATGATTATCATGTCGTTGCGCAGGTCCGACCCTTCGGCCGTGTAGCGCAGCGCGAACTGGACCCTGGGCGCGAAGCCGTCCAGGTCGAAGCCTTCCTTCGTCTTCCAGGTCACGAACACGATGGGATGGTCTCGCAGGTTCTGGCCCACTCCGGGAGTGTCCCGGACCACGGGTATGCCCATCTCCCTGAGATGACCTGCTGGGCCCACGCCGGAGAGCATCAGGAGCTGGGGCGAGGCGATCGCCCCGCCGCTGAGAATGATCTCGTCACCCTCGACGTTGAATATCTCGCCCCCGCTCTCCACCTCAAGCCCGGTGGCGCGGTTGCCGTCGAACAGGACGCGCCGCACCGCGCAATTGGGTCTCAGCGTGAGGTTCAGCCGGTGCCGGGAGGGGTTGAGGTAACCCAGCGACGTGCTCCAGCGTATGCCGTTCGGGTTGTTGAACGGCACAGGACTCAGGCCCGCCGAGTCCGGGTTGTTGAGGTCGGGGCTTTCGGCAAAGCCGCTGGCTCGACAGGCGGCGCGGAACGCCCTCTGCGCGGGCAGCAACTCCTCCGGCTTGAACCGGCGCGCTATGATAGGGCCGTCGGTGCCGTGAAAGTCGTCGTGGATGTCTGTGTCCGTCTCCAGCTTGCGGAAGTAGGGCAGCAGGCTCTCGAACTTCCACTCGTCGTTTCCGAACGACGCCCAGGTGTCGTAGTCCTCGGGCACGCCCCGCAGGAACATCTGGCCGTTTATCGCGCTGGACCCGCCCGTGACCTTGCCCCTCGGCACCATCATCGGCTCCGCGGTGTCCGTGGCCTTACCGATGAACTGCCAGTTGTGGTCGCTGGTCATCACGTCCGTGGCCGTGGCGTAGCCGTGCTTCACCTCGTCCGGTAGCTCGTCGATGTCCGGATAGTCCGGCCCCGCCTCCAGCAGAAGCACCGAACGTCCAGGGTCTTCCGAGAGCCGGGAGGCCACGATAGCGCCAGCGGATCCGGCCCCCACCACGATTGCGTCGTACTTCATGATCCCTCCTGCCGTCTCCAAGGGTTTCTAAAAGGGACAACCTCTGCTTGCGTTCCCGCCCTCCGGCGCCAGAGTCAGGACCTGGCGACTATGAGAGTGGGGATTCCTCGCACATCCAGCACCGATGCGGGGATTCCTGGACATACCACGCTACGGGTGTTGGGCCTGCGCTCGGATGATATATGCGCTCCAGGCGGGCGTCAACAACAGTTGCTCCACTCCCCGTGATAGAATGGCCGCGACCAAGCTTGCCATACAAAAACCGGGAAAGGAGCCATCGCCAATGGCTGAGATCACACAACGGCAGGCGCGCGAACTGGCCCGCGCCGCCGGCATCGAGTTGGACGACGCCCGCGCCGCCGCGATAGCGGCCCGCCTCAACGCGGTGCTGGACGAGCTGGGCAAACTGCCCGACGACGCCCTGGCGGACGTCGAACCCCTGCCCGTCTTCTCGGCTGAGGAGTCCGGCCATGAATGAGCAAATCCCCCATGCACTATCCATAGAAAACGCGGCCGGAGCGCTGCGGAGCGGCAGCCTCTCCGCCGTCGAGCTGGCGCGGGCCTACCTCGACCGCATCGACGCTCGCAACGACCGGCTGGGCGCCTACATCACGATCACCCGCGAGTCCGCCCTGGCGCAGGCGGAGCGAGCCGACCGCGCGCTCGCCGCCGGCGAAGACCGGGGCGCCCTGCACGGCATCCCCGTCGCCATCAAGGACATCATCGACGCGCGCGGAGTCCGCACCACCGCCGGCTCCAGGGTGCTGGCCGACAACGTGGCCGAGAGCGACTCGACCCTAACCGAGCGGTTGGAGCGCGCCGGCGCGGTGCTGCTGGGCAAGCTCAACCTCAGCGAGTTCGCCATAGGCGGCACCATCGACCACCCCTACGGCACGCCGCGCAATCCCTGGAACACCGAGCACTCCGCTGGCGGGTCCAGCAGCGGCTCCGGCGTGGCCGTCGCGGCCGGCCTGTGCGCGGGCGCGCTGGGCTCCGACACCGGGGGCTCTATTCGCGGCCCCGCCGCCTTCTGCGGCATCGTCGGCATCCGCCCCACCTACGGGCGCGTCACCCGCCACGGCGTCGCGCCCATGTGCTGGTCGATGGACACCGTCGGCCCGATGACGCGCACCGTTCGCGACTGCGCCATAGTGCTGGCGGCGATCGCGGGCCGGGACGACCGCGACCCCACCTCTAGCCGCAACCCCGTGCCCGACTACCTGGCGTCGATGGAAGACGGGGCCAACGGCCTGCGCGTAGGCCTGCCCGACGAGATGTTCGAGTACGAGGCGCTGTCTGCGGAGACGCGCGACGCCGTGATGAGGGCGGTGACCGTGCTCGAGGAGTTGGGCGCGTCTTCCGAACGGATGTCGTTGCCCACCACGGAGCACAGCGGCGCGGTGTTCGTCGCCAGCGCCGACGTGGACGCCGCGTCTTTCCACGAACCCTGGCTCAAGAGCCGCCCGCAGGACTACGACTGGAGCACGCGAATCAGGCTGGAGTCGGCGCTGCTCACGCCCTCCACCGCCTACATAAGGGCGCAGAGGGGGCGCGCCAAGATTCGCCGCGAGTTGCTGGAGGCGCTGGAGCGCTACGACGTGCTGGTGATGCCGACGGGGCCTGTCACGGCGCCGTCGCTGGCCGCGTCGACCGGAAGTCCTGGCGGGTACTACCAGGGCCGCTCCGACCTGGGCCGCCGCCGCTACACAAGCCCCGCGGCGCTCGCCGGCCTGCCCGCGCTCTCGCTGCCGTGCGGATTCTCGAGTGCCGGGCTGCCCATCGGCATGCAGATCGTCGGGAGGCCGTTCGACGAGGCCGGTGTGTTCAGGGCGGCCAGGGCCTACGAGCGCGCCGCCGAATGGCCGACGATAGCGCCGGACGGCGGGGCGTAGTCCCTTCCCCCTCGATGGGTGAAGGTTAGAGCCTGCCCTGAGCTTGCCGAAGGGATGGGGGTGACGGATCAGAGCCGCGCTAATTCTCTCACCCTCACCTCAATCCTCTCCCGCCGAGGGAGAGGAGGCCGATAGGAAAGGAGCGCCCCAAGTGACCCGCGTACACGTTCTCGGCGCCGGCACGCCGACGCCCACGCCCACCCGCTTTGGCTCGTCGTTCGTCGTGAGCACGGGCGACGACCGTCTGATGATAGACTGCGGCCCCGCGGCGACCCAGAAGCTGGTCCAGGCCGGGCTGTGGCCCACCGACGTCGACTACCTCTTCTTCACGCACCACCACTTCGACCACGACGTCGACTATCCGTGCTTTCTGCTGTGCCGGTGGGACCAGAGCATCGGCAAGGAGAACCGCCTGCAGGTGTTCGGGCCGACGCTTACCGAGCGGCTGACGCACCGCATCCTGGACGAGCGCGACGGCGCGTTCGCACACGACTGGATCGCCAGAGTCAACCACCCGCTGAGCCAGCAGGTGTACGTGAACCGGGGCGGCGTGCTGCCGCGAAAGCCGCCCGACGTGCTGGCGAAGGACATAGGCCCCGGCAAAGTGTACTCCGGCGCCGACTGGGAAGTGAGCGCCGCGCCGGCCGAGCACGTGCAGCCCTACCTGGACTCGCTCGCCTACCGTGTGGACACTCCCGGCGGCAGCATCGTCTTCACCGGCGACACCCAGCCCTGCGACTCGGTGCGAGACCTCGCCAGGGACGCCGACGTGATGCTGTGCATGTGCTGGGACGACCAGGAGCGCATGGATGAGACGGGCGAATCGGGCGGCCAGTGCGGCACCACCGGCGCGGCGGAACTGGCCCAGGCCGCCGGCGTGAAGACGCTGGCGCTGGTGCACGTAGGCCCGCACCTGTCGCAGCACCCCAACATGGAGAAGGGCATCGGCGACGTCAAGCGCATCTACGACGGCCGGCTGATATTCGCCGACGAGCTGATGTCGTTCGAGGTGGGTGGCTAGGGACACCGCGATGCCCCGTCAGGGGCGGGTTTCAAACCCGCCCTCGCTGGGGCCTAGTCGCCGCCGCCCATGCTCTCGATGTAGTTGCCTATCTTCAACACCAGGATGAAGACGCCCACCGAGACCAGCAGCGCGCCTATCGCCACCGTGAGGCCCGAAAATGCTGTGATCAACATCACGGTATCCGACACTTCACCACCTCCCCTAACCTAACCTGGCCCATCGAGGGGCAAGAGTTCCCTGCCCCGAATGGCGGCCAGTTCCTGACGCGAACTTACCACAACGTCGTATGCGGCGCAAACGCGGTCCAGACCCGAAAGCCACAGGCCCTGTCAGTTCGCGGTTCCCGCTTGACCATACGTTCTTTGTCTTCTGCTATCGTAGTTGCGCGGACATGGGGCACCCGAGATATGACTGGCGACTGACCGCTATACCCATTATTTCTATGCGAAATGGAGAGACGCTAAGTCTCTGCCCATTTGGGAGATTGTATCTGCGATGACAGCAGCCAGAGACTACGTGATTCGTCATGGCAATCCGGATGACGCGGTGGTTGGGGAAATCGTCAGGCGCATCGTGGAGACCGCGCAACCTGACCGGATATTGCTGTTCGGCTCAGCGGCTCGCGCTGACATGGGAGCGCATTCCGACCTTGATTTCCTCGTGATCAAGTCTGGCGAGTACGATCGCGCTCGCCTGGAAGGTGACCTGTACGTCGCCATGAACGGAATTGGCATCGCAACGGACATCCTACTGGTGACGCCTGAGCAGGTCGAACGATATGCATACGCCAAGTTTCTCATCATACACAGCGCGTTGAAAGACGGCGTGGAGGTGTACAGTTGTGCAACGCCATCCTCCTGATAACCCGAAGAAGTGGATGAGGCTCGCGAATGACGATCTGGCCGCCGCCGGATTGGGTCCGCATCTGGTCAGCAACGATCAGATCGCAAGGCGCGGCGGCGATGAATGAGCCGAGCACCGCCCCGCACCCCATCGCATAACCGCCCCTTAACCCTACGTTAAACTTACGTTCACGGCCCGTTGACGCCGGTACGTTACTCTTGCGTGTGTCGCCCTGTTCTCCGCTGGGGAAATCCCGGGGTGTGAAGGAACACCGCAATAGGAGGTATCGGACTGGCAACGAGAACGATACGGCAAAGGAAAGCAGGCTTTACGCTGCCCGCCCTGGTTGGGGCGCTGGCTCTTTCGCTTCTGGCGTTCGCGCTGGCTTGCGGCGGCAGCGACGACGATCCGACGCCTGCGGCTTCTCAGGCCACGCAGGCCCCGTCTGCACAGCTTACCGGCGAGATAGCGATTGCCGGCTCCAGCACGGTGTTCCCGATAAGCGCGGCGGTCGCGGAAGAGTTCAGCATCGCCAACAAGAGCGTTCGCGTAAACGTCGCCTCCACCGGCACAGGCTCGGGCGGGCGCGCGATGTGCAAGGGCGAGATACAGGTGTGGGACGCCTCCCGTCCCGCCAAGGACTCCGAGCTTCAGACCTGCGCCGAGAACGGCATAGAGGTCATCGAGCTTCCCGTGGCGTTCGACGCGCTGTCGGTGGTGGTAAGCCCGGACAACGACTGGGCGCAGTGCCTGACTGTTGACGAGCTGAAGACGATCTTCGGTCCGGAGGCGCAGGGGACCATCACGAACTGGAGCCAGGTGCGTTCCGGCTTCCCGGACCAGGGACTGAGGATATACGGACCTACGACGGCGTCGGGAACGTTTGACTACTTCACCGAGGCCATCATGGGCGAGTCCGGGGCGCAAAGGGGCGACCTGGACCTGGCGACCGAGGAGGACCCGCTGATCGCGCGCGGCGTGAACGGCGCCCGCGGCGGCATCGGCTACTTCGGCCTGGCGTACCTCGAGCAGTACCACGAGCTGGTGGAGCCGGTCGAGGTTGTGAACCCCGGTACGGGTGAGTGCGTGGCGCCGTCGACGGCGAGCGTGTCGAACGGGCAGTACATCCCGCTGGCACGGCCCATCTTCATCTACGTGCGGCTGGACCAGATGCTGGAGCGGCCCGAGGTGCAGGCGTTCGTGGACTTCTACCTTGAGCAGGCCAGCGCGTTGGTCGGCGAGGTCGGCTACGTGGCATTGCCGGAGAGCGCCTACGATTGGGGCAGGTCCAGGGTGGCGAACCGCACGACCGGCTCGGTGTTCAACACCATAGCCGCCGGAACGCCCCTGTCCGAGGCCCTGGAAAGAGTGAACTAATTGGCGACAGTCTCCGCCTCCAGGAGCGGCAGCGACCGGTGGCGGAGGGGCCGTCTCTCGCTCAAGTTGCGAGAGACGGTCGTCCTCTCGTTTCTCTTCCTCTGCGCGCTGCTTTCGGTCATAACGACGGTCGGCATCGTGATCACGCTGCTCACCGAGGCGGTGCCCTTCTTCGGCGAGGTGTCCCTGCTGGCGTTCCTGACGGGCACCGAGTGGACGCCCTTGTTCGCAGAGAAGCACTTCGGGGCGCTTCCGCTCTTGTCGGCGACGATTCTCATCGCGGCTATGGCGCTGAGCGTCGCCTTTCCCGTGGGGCTGCTGACCGCCATCTACCTCAGCGAGTACGCGCACGGGACGGTGCGCTCGGTGGTCAAGCCGGTGCTCGAGGTGCTGGCCGGCATCCCCACGGTCGTCTATGGCTACTTCGCCATAACCTTCATCGCCCCCAACATAATAAAGCCCATATTCGACGCCGAGACTATTTTCACGGCGTTGGCGGCGTCATTGGCGATGGGAATAATGCTGATTCCGATGGTGGCGTCGCTTAGCGAAGACGCGATGCGCGCCGTGCCCAGCGCGCTGCGAGAGGGCGCCTACGCGCTCGGCTCCAACCGATTCCAGGTGTCTACGCGCGTGGTGGTGCCGGCGGCGCTGTCGGGCATAATGGCGTCCGGCCTGCTGGCGCTGGCGCGCGCGGTGGGCGAGACGATGATTGTGACCATAGCTGCGGGCGGCATACCCAACCTGTCGATCAACCCAGTAGAGGGGATGCAGGCCATGACCGCCTACATCATGATGGTTGTGACGGGCGACACGGAGCACGGCACCGTGGTGTATAAGAGCATATTCGCCATAGGCTTGCTGCTGTTCGTGTTCACGCTTGGGCTGAACCTGCTGGCACAGGCTCTCTTGGGACGCTTCAGAGAGGTTTACGATTGAGCGCGCGAATGCCGCTTGAGGCAAACTTCGGGCAACGATCGCGGATCTCCCGGAAGATTTTGTCCGTGGCGTTCGCCGCGCTCGCCATCGGCGCGACAGCGTTCGGCGTAACCGCGCTGGCGCTGCTGCTGTTCACCATCGCGAGAGACGGCGTGAGCCACGTGACTTGGGACTTTCTGACGAGCTTCCCTTCGCGCAAGCCTGAGCTCGCGGGCGCGAAGCCGGCGCTGCTGGGTACGCTGTGGGTGATGGGCTTCACCTCACTGTTTTCCATACCCCTGGGCGTGGGAGCCGCGATATACCTGGAGGAGTTCGCGCCGCGCAACTGGCTCACGCGCGTAATCGAGATAAACATCAGCACACTGGCCGGCGTGCCATCGGTCGTTTATGGACTGATGGGCCTCGCCCTGTTCGTGGACGGCGCGCAGATGGGGCGAAGCATCATCGCCGCCGCCTGCACGCTTACGCTGCTGATACTGCCGATAATCATCGTCGCCAGCCGCGAGGGGCTGCGCTCGGTGCCCGTCTCCATGCGCGAGGCGGCCATGGCGCTGGGCTCCACCAAGTGGCAGGCCATATGGCACCAGGTGCTGCCCGCCGGGATGCCCGCCGTGCTCACCGGCGTCATCCTCGCGCTGGGCAGGGCTATCGGCGAGACCGCCCCGCTCGTCGCAATCGGGGCTTTCGCATTCGTATTATTCGTTCCCACAAGTCCGACGGACTCATTCACGGTGTTGCCCATCCAGGTGTTCAGCTGGCTTTCGTATCCGATCCGGGGGTTCCAGGAGAACGCCGCCGCAGGCATAGTGGTTCTGCTCGTGGCGCTGCTGCTGTTGAACAGCGTTGCAGTAGCCCTGCGGCATATGTATGGTAAGAGGAGCCAATAATGGCAACTTTGAATCTGAGGAAACCCGCCTTGAGAAGAGCGGAAACCCGCGAGTCGCCGTCCCCCGACTCGCGTGGCAACGACTACGTGATGGAGATCAAGGACCTCAACGCCTACTACGGCGACGTGCTCGCCATCAAGGGTATAAATCTCAGAATGCGGCGCAACAGCATCACGGCCGTAATCGGCCCGTCCGGCTGCGGCAAGAGCACGCTGGTGCGGTGCCTGAACCGCATGCACGAGCTCGTGCCGGGCGGGCGCATCAAGGGCCGTATCCTGTTCAACGGCGAGGACATCAACGCCCCCAACGTGGACCCCGTGGAGCTTCGCAGTATGATAGGCATGGTGTTCCAGAAGCCCAACCCGTTCCCCAAGTCCATCTTCGACAACGTGGCCTTCGGGCTGCGTATCAACGGGTACCGGGGCGACATAGCCGAAGCCGTGGAACGCTCTCTGCGGCAGGCCGCGCTGTGGGATGAGGTGAAGGACCGGCTCAAGCGCAGCGCCCTCGCGCTGTCGGGCGGCCAGCAGCAACGGCTGTGCATCGCCCGCGCCATCGCCATCGAGCCGGAGGTGGTGCTGATGGACGAGCCGTGCTCGGCGCTGGACCCCATAGCCACGCTCGCCATCGAGGACCTCATCCGCGAGCTGCGGGAGAGCTACACCATCGCGATAGTGACCCACAACATGCAGCAGGCCGCCAGGGTCTCGGACGAAACGGCCTTCCTTATGGTCGACGAGGATCGCGCCGGCTTCCTGGTGGAGTTCGACTCCACCGAACGTATCTTCACCAACCCCAGCCACCAGCAGACTGAGGCCTACATAACGGGCCGCTTCAGCTGACGCCGCCGCCAGAGGGAGGTTAGACACCATGCCGAGAGCCGAATTCAGCAGAGACCTCAGGGCGCTGCAAGACGAGATGCTAGTGCTTGCCAACATGGTCGAAAAGGCGATCGCTCGCTCGCTGGACGCGCTGAAGAACCGCGACCTCGCGCTTTCGGAAGAGGTAGTCCGAGAGGACGACGTGATCGACCGCAAGCGCATGGAGCTCGAGGAGCGCTGCATAGACCTCATCGCCACACAGCAGCCGCTGGCAGGCGACCTCCGAGTGCTCATAACCGTGCTGCACATGTCGGTGGAGCTGGAGCGCATGGGCGACTACGCCGAGGGCATCGCCAAGATAAGCCTGATGATGGGCAACGAGCCGCCGCTCAAGCCGCTGATAGACATACCGCGTATGGCGGACAAGGCGACCGACATGCTTCGCCGGAGTCTCGACGCGTTCGTCAACCGCGACGTGGAGCTGGCCAACGCCGTGTGCAACGACGACGACGAGGTTGACGCGCTGTACGAGCAGGTGTACAGGGAGCTTCTGACCTACATGATGGCATCGCCCGCGGTTATCCAGCGCGCGACCTTCCTGCTGTGGGTGGCCCACGACCTGGAGCGCATAGCGGACCGCACCACCAACATAGCGGAGCATGTCATCTACATGGTCACCGGCGACCGCGCCACGGTCAAGGTCTCCACCTACTAGGGGCGCGTCTCCGCGTGTGCCAGCTTCGGCGCCCAACGCCTGGGCGTAGGGGCGGTTCGCGAACCGCCCGCTGCCGCGCTCAGCGCCCTGCTAGCGGAACGCCTGCCACACGAGCAACACGCCCACGACCAACAGCACGCCGCCCATGGTGGTTATCAGCGAGTTGAGGCTGGCGCGGCCGGTGTACTTCGCGCCAATGTAGCTGCCGATCATCGCGGTGGCGCCCATGGACGCAAGCAGCGGATAGTCGACCTCGCCCTGCACCGCGTGGCCCACGAAGCCGAGCGCCCCCAGGAAGAAGCCTATGAACAGGTTCGTGCCTGCCGCTATACGCGGGTCTATCTTCAGAATGCGTATCAGCGCCGGCAGCCGTATGCTGCCCAGGATCAGCCCCACGGCGCCGCCGAGAAGTCCCACGCCCAGGCCTATGCCGGCCTCGGCGGCGATCCTGTTGCGGCTGAACACCCCCGGGGAGCCCTCCAGGTCGGCGCCGAACAGGTGCTGGCTTCCGCCCGCGGACCGGCGGCGGTTGCGCGCCATGATGAAGAACTCCACGCCCTGCCAGCCCACCAGCAGTCCCGCCAGGAACACCAGCAGCCGATCGTCCACGACGTCGCTCGCGAACCCGCCGACGAACGCGCCCACGAACGCGGGCAGCCCCATGAACAGCACCACCCGCATGTCCACCCGCCCCTCGCGGAGGTGACGAATCGCGCCGGTCAGCGACGCCAGGCTGCTGACCAGTATGTTGGTGCCGCCGGCGATGGGCGCCGCCATGCCCAGGAGCAACATCGCGGGAAGCCGCATCGTCCCCAGGGCCAGGCCGACGAATCCGCCCAGCAACCCCACGCCGAACGATACCGCCGTCAGCAGAACCACTTTCCAGAGCAGCATGTCCGAGGGCAGCCCGAACTCGTTAAGCGTCAGGTCCATGGTGTGCATTCTATCCTGTCAGCGCTGCTGTCGCATCATACATTGACGTCCAGATTTGAAATGACGGCAGCGGATACTCTCGCGAAGGCGCCTACTGGTCTGGGACAGGCCGATCGAGACCGCGTGCGTTGACTGCACCCATCCGGGGGCATATTCTTGAACGGCATCCAAAACCGTTGCGCCAGGATTCTCGGAGGTCCCCGACCGTGGCGCAGACAGTATGTCTGCCTGCGACAAAGGAACGGCGGCTTGCGCCGGTCGGTATAGGAGAGGCGAATCAGGGCATGACCATCAACACGGACTTCCTCGTCCGCTGCGTCAACACACTGGAAGCAGCTTTCGACCACCTCCGGACGATTGGACCTTCCGACTCAGTCTACGAAATCTACCGGGCCGCGTCGGTGAAAGAGTTTGAGCTTGTCTTGGAGCAATCGGGCAGCCTGCTCAAGAAGCGGCTGCGGCCCTACTTTGCCAGCAACAGACAGGTGGACCGTCTGACCTTCAGAAACACCTTTAGGCACGCGGCAAGGCACGGGCTCATCTCCGTCGCGGCCTGCGAGCGGTGGCTCGCGTACCGGAATGCCAGAAACGACACGGCCCATCGCTACGGCGAAGGATTTGCCGAGACTACTCTAAGTCTGCTCCCACAATTTATTGCCGACGCCAGAGAATCGGTGAGAGTGATAAACGAGGAAGAGGATGACTGACCGTCTCGACCTGCCGCGCCGGTACCGAGAGCGACTTCAAGAATTGCTGAAAGACCACGTGCCCGACGCCGAAGTGTGGGCCTACGGCAGTCGAGTTAACGGAGAGAGCCACGAGGCCAGCGACCTGGATCTGGTGATCCGCGGCCCAACTCTTGAACCCCTGGGGGCGGAGCTCCTGAACCTGGTAGAGGCAATTGAGAAATCGAGCATACCCATACTCGTCGAGGTGCTCGATTGGGCAAGGTTGCCGGAGAGCTTCCACAAGGAGATCCAGCGGGACTACGTGGTAGTGCGGCGGCAGGTCGGTTCGCGGCGGTTGGACGCGACAGTCTAGGCGAAGGAGCGCAACAGCCTGGGCGTGGTGCGAATGGCCAGCCCCCTCTCCCTTGAGGCTCCCCTCGGCCGTACGCGCGCTATCGGGGGAGCTGTTCCAACTGCGCCTTCAGCTCGTCGAGCTGCGCCCGGGGCGGCGCGCGGTGGCCGTAGCAGGCGTTGGTAAACGCCGCCGTGGCAGCCCGCACGAGGCTGCGGGGCAGCACCTGCTCCAGCGTGTGCTGGTACTCTTGCGGCGTCGCGTGCTCGGGCCGCGGGAAACCTTGCTCGCGGGCCAGCTCGAGCAGGCCGAAGTACACCCTGAAGACGTCCACGACGTCCGCCTCGTCGTCGGGAAGCCGCAGCCCGGCGTCGCCGCGCGTTCGTCGGAAGCGTCGCGGCAAGAGGTCGAGCAGCAGCCGCCTGAGGTCGCCTCCGGCGTCCGCGCCCTCCTTTACGGACTCGCGCGTGCCCTCTTCCTGCACCAGCCGCCACGACAGCCGGCGGCGAAAGGCCCTCGCGATGACGAACAGCGCGCCCGCCACCAGGAGCGCGACCAGCGCCCACTGCGCCAACTGCACCACCGCCGCGACCACCTCGTTCACCTCGCCCGTCTGCTCCTGCAGCTCCAGCAGGGTGCCGCCGATGTCTGGGGCCTCGGTCGTCACCTCCTCGGTGGCGAACCAACCGAGTACCGTGAGCAGCCCCTGGGTGAGCGCGCCGACGACGAAAGCGATGGGCACAATGATGACGTAGAAGACGACGATGCCCAGCAGGTTCAGCACCACCAGCGCCGGCCTCGAGATGTACTGCAGCACGTCCCGTTGGAGCAAGCTCACCAGCAGGCCGACTACGACTATCCCCAGTACCAGTCCGCCTATCACCTTGAGCCAGGCGCGCTCCTCGATCGCCCTCCGCGAAGCCGGAAGCAGCCCCCCGGCGCCCAGACCTCCCAGGCCGGCCGCGAAGAACAGGAGCATCGAGCCGAACACGTGCAGGTCGGCTTGATGCACGACGTCGACTACGGCGGCGACCGCAATGACCAGTATTCCCAGCCGGAAGCTGGTGCTCAGGCTTTCCACCGGGAACTCGGACGCCGCTATCATCCCGCCGCGCCACCAGAGCGCCGCGCCCAGAATGCTGCCCACCGAGGCTCGGAAGGTGTAGCCTTCCACGTCCGTGCCCCTCACCACGGTCGCTATCCAGCCCAGGTCCATGCCGGCGGCCGGGTCGACCTGTGCGCCCACCGCGACCACGATGACGGCGACGCCCATGGCGAGCTGTATGGCGTAGGAGAGCCTGACGGGCATCAGCACCATCTGGAGCAGCCGCGCGGTGAGCGCCGAGATGCCGACCAGCGCGAGCACCGCGGACAGGCTGAGCGGGCTGCCGTCCTGCGCCAGCGTCAACCCCACCAAGCCCAGCAAGGCGTAGAGCCAGGCGCTCTCGGCCAGAACGGTGGCGGCTACTACCAGCCTATCTTGGAGCGAATGGGCCGGCATACTCAATGCCCTCGAAGTAGGTGCGAAGCTCGTGCACCACAACGCCCTCCGGCATCTGCGGCCATTCGCCGTCGCCTACGTGCACCACCACCAGCCTGTAGCCCCGCGACTTGAGCGTTCGCACCACCTCCGCCATCTCCGGCTGGAAGAACGCGGTCACAAGCACCAGCGTGGCGCCAAGCGGAAACTGGCGCGAGTTCTGGGCCAATTGCGCCCACATCTGGCCCATGCCCATCGGGCGAATGGTGGCCAGCGCCTCCAGGATTATGGTCAACTGGTCGGGCGACTGGCTGGGGGCGATCTTCATGGGGCGGTCGGCCAGCATCGGCGTGCCGTTGGAAAACAGGCCCAGGCTGTAGCCCCGCCCCGCGGCGTAGCTGGCCACCGACGCCCCCGCGAGCGTTATGCGCTCCAGGTTGGCCGCCGAGTAGCCTTCCCAGTAGTGGGCCGTCGTGTCCACGTCCACCACCAGCACCACGGTGAAGGAGGTGCTCGGCTCGAAAGTGCGCACGCGCAGCTCTTGCATACGCGCCGTGGCCTTCCAGTCCACCGTCTTCATGGGGTCGCCCACCCGGTACTCGCGCAGCCCGAACGGGCGGGAGGCGTCCTCGAACATCCTGTTGCCTCCGCCGACGTCCCCCAGGGGCCGCGACGCCGGAAAGCCGAGGTCGGCCAGCGGCACGACGGTGGGATACACCAGCAGGTAGTCTCTGGCGGGGAACGACTTCTCGGAGTTGAAGAAGCCGAAGAGGTCGCCGCTCTCCACCTGCGCCGGCCCCAGCATGTGCAGGCCCCGGTGTTCGCTCTTCAGCTTGTAGTCCCACCTTATGCGTTCGTACCACGCCATGGAGGTCAGGTGGCGCAGGGTCTGCGCGTTCGGGCTGGAGCTGGTGCTCGTGTCGACGTCCACCACGTCCACCTCCATGGGGATGGTGTCCTGCACCGACAGCCTGGCCAGCGGCACCGGCTTCCCGTTGGTGACGGCGACTGTCAGCGTCACCTCTTCGCCCATGAACACGCGGTTTTGCGATAGCGTCCGCTCGTAGACCAAGTCCTCCAGCGCTATGCGGTTCCACAGCCAAGAAACGCCGGCCACCAGCAGGCCCATGGCGGCAAAGCCTATCAGCAGACCGTGGCCCGTGAACACGCCCACCACGATGAGAATCAGGAACAGCCCTATCCAGAGGTCGTGCCACAGTCGTACCAGCAACGGCCTTACCTTTCGATGGGGACGGGCGCCGTGCCCAGGATCTCCTCGATGACGTGGTCCGCGGTGCGCCCCCGGAGCCGCGAGTTGGAGGTGATGAGCATGCGGTGCGCGAGTACGGGCGAGGCCAGCGCCTTCACGTCGTCGGGCGACACGAAGTCGCGGCCATCCAGCGCGGCGTTCGCCTGGCAACACCTGTACAGCGCGAGGGACGCGCGCGGGCTGGCTCCCAGCGAGAGTCCGGTGTGCTCCCGCGTGGCCTGCACTACTGCGACGATGTAAGAGCGCACGCTCGGGTCCACTCGCACGGTCGTCACCAGCTCCTGCATCTGCCTCAGCTCGCCGGCCTCGGTCACCGGCTCCACGCTGGGATCCGCTATGGTGCGCTCGAAGCGCCGCAGAATGGCGTCTTCGTCTTCGGGTGTGGGGTAGCCCAGCCGTACTCGCACCATGAACCGGTCGAGCTGCGCCTCCGGCAGCGGGAAGGTGCCTTCCATCTCCACCGGGTTCTGCGTGGCGATCACCAGGAAGGGTTCCGGCAGCGGGTACGTCTCGCCGTCGATGGTGGACTGGCGCTCCTGCATCGCCTCCAGCAGCGCCGACTGTGTCCTGGGCGTGGCACGGTTGATTTCGTCGGCCAGCAGCACCTGGCTGAATACGGGGCCGGGGCGAAACTCGAACTCCGACGCCTTCTGGTTGAAGAAGTTGACGCCCAGGACGTCCGATGGCATGAGGTCGGGGGTGAACTGGATGCGCTTGAACGCGCAGCCCATGGACTGCGCGAGCACCTTGGTCAGTGTGGTCTTGCCAATGCCGGGGACGTCTTCGACGAGGACGTGGCCCCGGCACAGCAGGGCAACGATGGCGAGGTCTATCGCGCCGGTCGCGCCGACGATGACGCGCTGCACGTTCTCGCGCAGCCGGGACGCGACCTCGCTGATGCGCTGCGCGTTTTGTGTGTCGGTCAAAAGCTTCACCGTTCCGGAATCCCTTCCCCCTCGCAGGGCTCATAGGGGTAGGTGTCCTTCAAATTGTCCCTTCCCCCTCGCAGGGGGAAGGTTAGGATGGGGGTGATAAACGGGTTGACTGCCGGCCGCTCGCGGCGGACTGGCCTGCGAGGCGACCGAAGACGGCGCCATGCATCAGCCCAGCCGCCCTTAGGCTGTTGTGGTAGAAGATGCCGCCGACTATCTCGCCGGCCGCGAACAGCCCGGGTATCGGCGCGTCGTCAGCGCCGAGAACGCGGGCGCGCTCGTCCACCTTCAGGCCGCCATAAGTATAGGTTATTCCCCCGGTAACCGTAAACGCGGAAAACGGCGGGGCGTCGAGCCGGATCGCCCAGTTGCTCTTGGGCGGGTCGAGCCCGCGCGTAGACAGTCCGTCGAGCGTCCGAGGCCGGTACTCACAGCCTGCCCTGAGCTTGTCGAAACAGCCTGCCCTGAGCTTGTCGAATGGGTTGGCGGCGGCATTGTACTCCTCGACGGTCGCTTCCAGCGCGTCGGCGTCTACGCGCAGCTTGCCCGCGAGCTCCCGCAGGGTGAACCCCGTCGCCGCCCGGGCGAGCGCGTAACGCGGCTCCAAGTGCGGCGCGGCCTTGCTGTCGAACAGTTGGAACGCCACACCCCCGTCCTGCCGCAGTATCGCGCTGCCCGCCGCTACGAAGGACTGCTCGGCGAAGCCCGCGCCCTCGTCGAAGAAGCGTTGCCCCTGCCGGTTGACCGTGATGCCCAGCGGGTACGACCGCCTGGGCATTCGCTCGGTAATCTCCACGCTGCCGGTCAGCGGCGCGTCCACGTCGATGGGCGTGGCGTGGCAGCCGGTCCACTGGCCGAAAGGTTTCGCGCCCGCCTCGAGCGCCGCGCGGTGGCCGTCGCCGGTGTTGTAGGCCGAGCCTCGCACCTTCGCCCGCTCCCATCCGTCGCCCAGGAACTCGCCGCGCATCCGGGCGTTGGCTTCGAATCCGCCGCACGCGAGCACCACCCCGCGGCTGCCGATGGCGTGGACGCCTTCCGCGTCCTGCGCCTCGACCCCGCGCACCGCGCCGCCGTCGTCGCGCAGCAGGCGCAGCATCTTCGTTTCGTACAGGACCGTGACGCCGGCGCGCCTCGCGGCAGTGGTCAGCATCCTCACCAGGCCCGGCCCTGAGCGCCAGGCCGACAGCCCGACGCTGTTGGGAATGACCGATGGCGCTCCCTGCGAGGCTCCGGCGCGGCCGCTGGGCAGCTCCCACCTCACGCCCTGGGAATGCATCCAGTCCACCGTGGGGCGAGAGTTCGCTATCAGCGTCTCCATCAGGCGGCGGTCCACGTCGCCCTGCGTGACGTCCAGCAGGTGGCCGCGAAAGTCCTCTTCGGTGTATGGCGCCATGCTCAGCCGCGCCGCCTCCGCGTCCGTAAGGTCGGGCAGCAGCGCGCGCAGGTCCTCGATGCCGTCGTGCACGAACCGGAATCCGCCGCCGGTAAAGGGGCAGTTGCCGCCCTGGGCCGAAGGCGGGGCCTTCTCCAGCACCACCACGCTCGCGCCATGCTCCCGCGCCGAAAGCGCTGCGCACAGCGCGGCGTTGCCGGCCCCAACCACTATCACGTCGAAAAATGCGTTGTCGCTGTTCATAGTTTTCCCCTCATCCCAACGTCGATGGCGGCCTATGGAGTCCCGCCGCCGTATGCCCGTAGGGGCGGTTCGGGAACCGCCCGATTTGCGCGCCGTCCCCAGGCGTAACCCGCGCGATGGCCTCGTAGTGGCGGTTCGGGAACCGCCCGGCTTGTGCGCCGTCGCCAGGCGTGACCGGCGCGATTGGCTCGTAGGGGCGGTTCGGGAACCGCCCGGCCTGCGCGCCGTCGCCGCGTGACCGGCGCGATTGGCTCGTAGGGGCGGTTCGCGAACCGCCCGGCTTGTGCGCCGTCCCCAGGCGTAACCCGCGCGATTGGCTCGTAGGGGCGGTTCGCGAACCGCCCGGCTTACGTGCTGTCCCCAAGCGTGACCGGCACGATTGGGTTCAAGTATAATGTACACCCGGCCAATCCTCTAGCGCGGCGCCTTAGCTCGCCGGCGGGCTGGGCAGAGCGGCATTGCCCGGTGGTGTAGTGGCAGCACAATGGACTTTGGCTCCATTGACCGAGGTTCGAATCCTCGCCGGGCAGCCCCACCCGCCGTGCCGCGGCCCCTCGCCTCCGTCATTCCGCCGCGGCCCCTCGCCTCCGTCATTCCGAGCGCAGCCGAGGAATCTAAAGCCTCCGCAAGCAACCCCCTACGGCTGCTGCGGAGTGGTCAGGTTCACGAAGTTGGACGCCGCGCCCGGCCCCGCGGCGTTGATGGCCTTCACCCGGTAGGCGTACTGGGTGCCAGGGGCAACGTCCGTGTCGGTGTACGTGGTCTCCGTGCTGCCGGTGTCCGCCACGTGCACGAGCAGCGGCCTCTCGCCCTCCAGCGGCCTGCGCCGCAGTATCCGGTAGCCCGTGATCGACGGATCGTCGGGTACGTCCCAGGAGAGCGACACACTGCTTTGAGTGGACGTGTGAGTCACGTCCTGTGAGTGGCGCCGCTGTATCAGTCGGCGACGTTGATCACGCCTATCTTCACCGTCGCGCGCGCCGTGCCGTTCTGCTTGCCGTCCCTTGCCTCCACCGTGAGCTTGTACGACGATACTCTCTCGTAGTCCAGCGGGCGCCGTACCAGGATCTGCCCCCTGGAGTGTCTACTCCTGACCCTGAACTTCCCGCCTTCGTTCCCCGACGTTATGCGGTACGTTACAGTGTCTCCCGGGTTAGGGTCCATCGCCGAGACGATTCCCACGACGGTCCAGACGGGGCTGTTCTCGGCGACGGAGAAGGCGTAGGCCGAGGTTCGGAATACCGGCGGCAGGTTGCAAGTCCGGGTGGTGTGGGAGACGACCTCGGACGGCGCGCCCCACTCGGCGAAGTAGGTGTGTCCGTCGCCACGCGCCTGCACTCGGAACTCGTAGGTGGCGCCACAGGCCACGCCGCCCTGGGGGGTGAAG
This sequence comes from Dehalococcoidia bacterium, assembly GCA_965217705.1. GTDB lineage: Bacteria > Chloroflexota > Dehalococcoidia > Lucifugimonadales > CATOSD01 > CATOSD01. Next base: position 2,725,084 of record CBDCJA010000002.1, read on the forward strand.
GTGTGGCTGGTGCTCGTCGCGGCGGGGAGGCTGGTCCACTCGCCGCCGTCCCCTGCGGTGCGGCGCTGTACGCGGTAGAGGCTCGCGTCTGAGACCGCGCTCCAGGAGATGGTGAAGGTGTTGTTCGCCAGGGACACGCGCAGGTCCTGGGGCGGTGGCGGCGTCTCCGCAACGTCGGTCACGGCGATCTCCACCATCGAGGTAGCCGTGCTGCCGTTGCCGTCGGCGGCCTGCGCCGTCAGCGTGTACGACGCCGTGGTCTCGTAGTCCAGCGGTATGGCGACAGCGATGCTCCCGCCATTGCCGTCCATGGAGAACGCGCCGCCGTCGTTGCCTGAGGTAATCGAGTAGCTCACCGCGTCCCCGTTCGGGTCGGTGGCCGACACCGTGCCCACGACGGTGTTCGTTGCGGCGTCCTCCGGCACCGAGAAGGCGTAGGTCGAGGTTCGGAATACCGGCGGCAGGTTGCACATCCCGGTGGTGTGGGAGACGACCTCGGACGGCGCGCCCCATCCCGCGAAGTAGGTGTGTCCGTCGCCGTGCGCCTGCGCTCGAAACTCGTAGGTGGCGCCACAGGCCACGCCGCCCTGGGGGCTGAAGGTGTGGCTGGTGCTCGTCGCGGCGGGGAGGCTGGTCCACTCGCCGGCCCCGCCGGTGCGGCGCTGTACGCGGTAGAGGCTCGCGTCTGCGACCGCGTTCCAGGATATGGTGAAGATGCTGTCCGACAGCGACACGCTGACGCCCTGTGGCGCGGGCGCGGAGTCGGCCCCGGGTCCGATGCGCAGCATGAGCCGGTCGCCCGCGCTCCAGGGCCTGTCGGCCACGGCCCAGGCGAGCGTGCCCGCGGCGCTGTCGGCCGTGGCGTCGGACGCCCTGAGCGCAAGGGCGGTCGTGCCGTCCAGGGCAATGAACTCGAGCTGGTAGTCGCCCAGGGACGCGAAGGGCGAGAGCGACAGCACGACGGAGCCACTCTGCCACTTCAGGCCGGTGATCGTGGTGCTGGCGCTGCCTGTCGAGAACTCGGCGGGACTGAGCACGCCCGTGGTGGTCGCCGGGCCGGCCAGGTACCCCACGCCCGCCGTAGTAGTCGCCGGGTCGAAGAAAGCCTCGTGGAGGGTACCCTCGGGGGCCACAACCGCTAGGGTGATAGCCGTGTAAGAATCGGGGTCTTGAAACTCGCAGGGGATGTGCCACCATTTGTAGAGGTCATGGTTGAACTCGTAAGACCCACCAGGGAGTGGTCGCCGCGTAACCACGTCGTAGTTGTACCCGTTGCGTGGGTCGGAATCGGTGTCATACCGGCGAGATTCAAAAAGGCTGGCGTCGTCACCAAATATGCGGTACTGATTGTACTCTGGGGACTGTTCAGGGCTGAAGTCCAAGACGGCCACACCTGCCCCCAGGCCGGAATACATAGAAATCCCTAGAGATTTCGGGCTGTACTGTTCTCCGTAGTACGCGAGCCAACCCCTGTCCTGCCGGATGTACTCCAAAGCCCTGACGATGCAGAAATCGTGACTCTCACGGACAGCAACGCTGTTGGTCGTGGTACTGCTCGACGCCCCTCTCGGAGCACCGCGAGAGACAATTGGGCCGTCCATCCATGCGATTTTCGCCTGTAGTTCAGACTCCGTAACAGTCACGCGGCTACCAGAAGGACTCAACTCTGTGGTGATGTCAGGGGAGGGCGGAGCGTTGGACTGCCTCCCAACGCCGCCGAGGGATTGGACTGGTGAGACAGGAAGCCACACTGGGTTACGTGTCCCCACATTGTAGCCCTCAGGCAAGTCCCCGTTATACTCAGTAGGGACGAATGGCGGAACCCCCATGTAGGTCCAGGACGTGGAATCGAGAAACTCGAAGCTTTCAGTCTCTCCGGTCAGTTCCGTCAGAAACAGAACAGCGTCATGGCCGTCCCACTGGGTATCGCGTCCATCGGTTTCAGCTCGGACCGAGAAGGTAGTCGGCCCCGTGCCCTTCATGTAGGTGTTGGCGGTGAAAGTGAGCACGTCGGTTGAAGTAGACAGAAGACGCGCTTTCACAACCACATCAGCCTGATAGATGCGTTCCTCAAGGGACGATACAGCCGCACCAAAGTGCGTGGCGTCAACGCTGGACCCAGACATAATGAAGGGGGTCGGCGTTGGGGTCGGATTCTGACCAGACTGGCCCGAACTGTCGGCGCAACCCACAATCACCAAAAGCAGACCGACGACCGCGAGTTTCATCAGCAAGCCGAACAAACCCTGAATGCCGTTCATCTGAAGCCTCCCGCAGCCTAGTGAGAACGGGTCATCTCTCTGATTCCGTACCCGTCATTGGTCGTTGCATCGTCTATCACTTCTCCCCAGACATGCAACCCCATGATATGCCCTCCAACGGAATGTCCCAACCCAAAGGCATGACCCATTTCGTGCATCACAGTCTTTGGAATGTAGTAGTGGGTGAAGAGGTTTTCGGAAGCCTTTGCCTCCGCAGCAGAAGTCGTCCACTCCGTGATTTCCCGCTTATCCTCCGGGCCGTCCGCTGGATACTGACCGGCAGGAGGATACTTGATCCAAATCGTCTGCTTGCCAAGATGCGGGTATATTTCAGAGTTTACCTGCGTACAGGCCAGATGCTCGATTGCACAGGGGTTCTCCTGGGTCGTCGAATGCCAGACCGCCTTGAAGGTCAGGCCCAAAGGGGTGTTGGGCGCTAACGCATGGTGGACGAAAGCATCACTGCCCGGAATCTGGAAGTCCCACTTGGCTGCGGCTTTCGGAATCTCCGCTTCCGTCATGGTCAGTCGGGCATCAATCTCATACGGGTAGGTGCCCGTGATGTAGTCAGGGCGCGACCCGCTCAATGTGTCGAGTTCCCTGATGTAGGACACCGGGATGGTGTTTCTGTGCCAGGGATGGCCTACCGCTCCTGTGGTTCCGAGACTGAACTCCTGCGCGTTCTGTACGTTAGCCAACCGCGCCTTTAGGGTCATGCCGGAATTGGAGTGGTTCCCCATGAAGCATCGAATAAGCTTCAGAGGCTTTCTTCGGTTAGGGTCAAGAGAGAACCAGTCTATAGTAGTGTTCCCTGGGCTGGCGCATGTCCCGCTGAAGTTCAGGTACAAGCCGGTGTTGGCCGAATTGAGGTCCAGGAAGAGTTCGTAGTTCAGTGGATCGTCGGTTCTGCCAGCCGCAGGGAACACTCGTACCTCGATGTCTCCGAATTCCAGCACGCCCCAACTGAAGGCGTACTGATTGGTTATGAGTGTGCCGCCGGCGTAGCGCGTATCCTCCATGCTCCAGATGGAGAAGTCCAAAGGCTTGTTCCTGTTTGGATTGGAACCCCCGACAGGGGTAGGCGTATCCGTTGGCCCTGGCCCCGGCGTGTCCGTTGGCCCCGGACCCGGCCCTGTGTCTGGCGTAGGCGTATACGTAGGAGTGTTGGTGGGCGTAGGGGTGTCTGTTGCCGTTGGCATTGCTCGTGCCGTTGCAGTTTCAGCCACTGCGGTTTCAGCTCTGGCCGTAGCCGTCTCTCTCTGGCGAGCAACCCGTGTCTCCCTCTCGCGGGCAACGGCCGTAGCGATAATGTCATTGTGAGTCATCGTCGGAGTGGGGATGGGTGTTCTCGTTGGCGTTGGCGTGTTCGTTGGCGTTTTGGTAGGCGTCACGGGAGTATTCGTCGGCGTCGGGGTCCAGCATATCGGAAGTTCCAGCTCCCACGGTTCGGTGCAACCGGGCGGGATTTCTTTCTTCTCCGCCTCGGGCGTGGGTGTGGGTGTGAGCCACGCCCAGCCCTGCCCTAACTCGCCGTCCTCCTGGGCGTGGGTGTCCACGGAGAACGCCCAGCGCCCGATCACGATGACGACGAGAATGATCGCCACCCATGCCGCAAACTCGATATAGGACTTCTTCATAGGGGTACTCCCCTCATGCCGCGGATTGACCCCACGCCGCCGACGCCCTGCGCGCCGCTTTCCCCCGTTCTTCAGCGGCGCCGACCGCTATCTTCCACTCAACCCAGCCGCTGTGTGCACCATAGTAGCAGGTTTCATGTAATAGTGTTGTAAGTTTACGGTCAAATAGTCGTGAGCTTCTGTAACCTTCCGGTGGAAATGGTGCGGTAGGGCGGTTGTCTCGAAAGTATGCTCCAACCCTCCACGTGCAACCTCAAAGTCTTCGGCAACCGCAATTTTGGGGCCATGCGCCCTATTGACACCCTCGCCTTTCCCACGTCCAACGCTCTCCCCCCGTCGATTCCCCAGCCGCCGACGCGCCGACCCGCACCGGAGGCGACGCCCCCGCCGCCGCGCTCGACGTCTCCCTATCCCGCCTCATCCCGCCTCGCCGGCGTCTGGAGCAACGCCCTCGAACGCGCCCTCGCCCCACCGATTAGTCCCTCTGCCCCAGGGTAAGGGTGAGTGCAAAGACGGGATAGGGGCGCCACCGTGTCCCTTCCCCCTCGACGGGGGAAGGTTAGAGCCTGTCGTGAGGCTCCCCTGAGCTTGTCGACTGGGCCTGCCGAAGGGATGGGTGTGAGGAGCGTCCCGCTCGCCGGGCAGCCCCACCCGCCGTGCCGCGACCCCTCACCCCCGTGCCATTCCGAGCGCCCTCCAGTTGTCATTCCGAGCGCAGCCGAGGAATCTAAAGCGTCCGCAAGCAAGCCCCCCTACGGCTGGGACGGCGTGGTCAGGTTCACGAAGTTGGACACCGCGCCCGGCCCCGCGGCGTTGATGGCCTTGACGCGGTAGGCGTACTGGGTGCCAGGGGCAACGTCCGTGTCGGTGTACGTCGTCTCCGTGCTGCCGGTGTCCGCCATGTGCACAAGCAGCGTCCTCTCGCCCTCCAGCGGCCTGCGCCGCAGTATCCGGTAGCCCGTGATCGAGGGATCGTCGGGTACGTCCCAGGAGAGCGTCACCGAGTTCGCCGTGGACGTGGCGGACAGGTTCCGCGGCGCGGGCGGCGGAATCTCCGCCACGTCGGTGACGGCGACATTCACCGTCGAGGTCGCCGCGCCGCCCCTGCCGTCAACGGCCTGCACCGTCAGGGTGTACGACGATACCGCTTCGTAGTCCAGCGGAGCCGCGACACCGATGCTGCCGCCGCCGTCTATGGAGAACGCGTCGCCGTCGTTGCCCGCGGTGATCGAGTAGCTGACCGCGTCGCCGTCGGGGTCGGTGGCCGACACGGTTGCCACGGTGGTGCTGGTGGCGGCGTCCTCTGAGACCGAGAAGGCGTAGGTCGAGGTGGCGAACGCGGGTGGGAGGTTGCAGGCTGCGGTGGTGTGCGAAACGGACTCGGAGGGCAGGCCCCAGGAGGCGAGGTAGGTTTCCCCGTCGCCGCGCGCCTGCAGTCGGAACTCATAGGTGGCGCCGCACGAAAGCCCGCCCTCCGGGCTGAGCGCCTGGGTCGTGGTGGCGGCGGAGAGGCTCGTCCACTCGCTGGCCCCGTCGGTGCGGCGCTGCACGCGATACAGGCTCGCGTCTGCGACCGCGTTCCAGGAGATGGTTAACGCGTCGTCCGACAGGGACACGCTCACGTCCAGCGGCGCGGGCGCGGAGTCGGGCGCGGGCCCGATACGCAGCATGAGCAGGTCGCCCGCGCTCCAGGGCCTGTCGGCCACGGCCCAGGTGAGCGTGCCGGCGGCGCTATCAGCCGTGGCGTCGGGGGCCCTGAGCGCAAAGGGGGTCGAGCCGTCCAGGTCTATGAACTCGAGCTGGTGGTCGCCCAGTGACGCGAACGGCGAGAGCGCCAGCACGACGGAGCCGCCCTCCCACTTCAGGCCCGTGATGGTGGTTCTGCCGCTGCCTGTCGAGAACGCGGCGGGCTCCAGCACGCCAGTGGAGGTCGCTGGGCCGCCCAGGTACCCCACGCCCGCCGTCGTAGTCGCCGGGTCGAACAACGCCTCGTGGATGGTGCCCTCAGGGGCCGTAACCCGCACGGTTAAGTCGGCGTTCAGAAGTGAAGGGTCGAAGTCGCAGAGGCTCCATAGGTAGAAGACGGAATCGTATTCGAATCTGTAGGATCCCGCAGGCAGAGGGCGTCGCAAGGTGAACTCTACAGTGTAGCCGTTGGCGGCATTGCGGTCGTCGTCGATGGTCTCCAGCCTGAACAGGTAGGCGTCGCCACCGATTATGGCTCTCTTGTCGTATGTCTCGCTACCCAGTCGGTAGGGGCCGTAGTTGCTGCTCGTGAGTGTGCTGGAGAGTTCGTATCCCCCCCAATTAATACTGGGGCCTATGTCGTAAGTCTTAGCACCGCGAGGTCGGGACTTGCCGTGATGTGCCTCGTAGTCGCGTTCGTAGCGGATGACGGAGAGAGACGACCGGATGCAGAGGTCACGCTCTCTTGCGCCCACTGTGACAGGGGCGTTCCGATACCCAATGTTGCGAGTCAGACTAGCCCCGGCGCCTTGCTGTGGCGTCGCGAGCCATTCAATTGTCTGCCGGATGGCCTGTTCGGTGGTCGTCCTGGGGGTTCCGTCTGCCGCGTACTCCGTCACAATGCCGCCGGCGGACTGGCTGGCGGTTCTGGCCGTGCCTGTAGAGGAAGGTTTGACGGGAAGCCAAACAGGGTTGCGGGAATTCACAGTGTAGCCTTCGGGTAGGACGCCCGTGTACTCAGTACTGGTGGTGGCGAGTTCGCTCTCCACGTCGGTTCCGGCCATGTAATTCCATGCGGTCGTATCGGTGAAATCGTAGTCAGCATCGGTGGCGGCTCGCCGCGTGAGAAACAGGATGGCGTCTTGACCGTCCCATTGAGTTGCCCGCCCGGCTGTCTCGGCCCTGACGCTGAATCTTGTCGTTCCCGTGCCCTTGAGGTACTGAATTGCTCGGAACTGCAACAAGCCGCTGTCTGCCGATACGAACCGTGCCTTCACTACCACGTCGGATAGAAAGACACGCTCCTCGACCGAGGCGACGGCTTTCCCGTAGTGTCGAGTGTCGATCATCGCGTTGATGACATACGGCGTAGCGGTGGGTTCGGGCGTGGCGGATGGGGCGGGCGTTGGCGGCGGGTCTGGCTGTATCAACTCAATGGGCGTGGGAGTTGGTTCAGGTGGAGCGATCGAGCCGCAGGCGGCGGTTCCGAGCATCACACCCAGCGTTAGAATTAGGCTGAGGGCGGTCAAGGCTTTCATACGGTCTTCTCCCTACACCGCGCTAATGGGGGTTTGCTACCTCTCGGAAGCCATTCATATCTCCGGTAGACGGCCCTGCCCACTCGTACATCTTGGTGTACTCAGACATTACATGGGCCTCTGCTCTGGTGAGGTGTTTGAGGCCCAGCGAATGGCCAAACTCGTGGGCCATGATGTTAGGGAGAAAGAAGTACTTGCCGTTGTTTATAGGGTCGGTCGAGACGGCCAATAAGTCTGTCCATTCGCTTTCCATCGGGAAGGTCACGGGGTCGAATGCCACAGGTGGGACGGCAATCCAGAGGTTGTCGTCGTCCAGGTGCGGATAGGTGTTGGTCCTGTAGTAACACGCTACGGCGTCAACGTGGCAGGTGCGCGGTGTGCCGCCGTCTCGCCAAAAGGCTTTGATCGTTACGTGCGCGTCGTCGGTTGTGATTTCGCGCAAAGGGGATGCCCCAATTACCGCACGGTCCACGCCATTCTTGCCTTCTGCGACACCTCGAGCAATGACTTGGGGTTTGTAGTGGCCGAGGCTCGCGTAGTTGGTCTTCGTGCCTTCAGGATAGTCCAGGTCCTGGTAGAACGTGGTCTGGCCATCACGGTGCAAAGCCTGCGTTATCTCGCCGGTCTGGTGAATGACGGTTCCGTCTACTGTGCCGAGCCTTCGGGCCAAGACGTGAAAGCCCGTGTTGCCGGATTCGCCCAGTCCACATCGAATCAACCGGACGATCGGCCCGGTGTTCGCGCTCCAGGGTGTGGCTTCGTCACCCTGATTTACGAGTCCACAGTCCTCGTTGTGGTTCCTGATGATGTAGTACCCGGTTGACGACGGGTTGGTTTCAAACCGAAACTCATAGTCGGCTATGTCGAGGTTCGTATCCCTCTGTATGATGTCGATGGAGACGAACCCCGCCACGTCGTTGATGTCGTATCTGAACTGCGCGTCATGGACCGTGATGTGGTGGGCGCCAGTCCGAACAGTCGCGCCGAACTGCACGGCCAGTATGTTGCCCGCAGGTGGTGGCGGGACCACCGGAACGGGAATGACGCCGCCGGGCGTCGGCGTAGGTGTGGGCGTTGGTCTTGGGCCCGTTCCGTCGTCAGGGGGTTTCGACGATATGGGCGTGGGCGTAGGCGTGTCGGTTGGCGTGTATGTGGGCGTCGGCGTAGGCGTGTCGGTCGGCGTATGTGTTGGTGTCGGTGTCCACGTGCCGCCTGGCGCATAGCATGGCCCGCGAGTCCAACCAGGGGGGCAGGGCACTTCGGTTGGTATGAATGGTATCGGCGGTCCCGTTACGAGAGTCGGCGTTGCGGTCGGCGTCTTTGTTGGCTTTGGCGTGGGCGTCTTCGTTGGCCTCGGCTTTGGAGTCGGTGTCTTCGTCGGTCTCGGTCTCGGCGTCGAGGTGGGCGGCGGCGGGTCGTCGCACTCCCAGGGGTTGTCGCATTCGAAGGAGCTCGGCGTTGACGTGGGCCTGGGAGTTGCCGTAGCGGGCCTCGGCGTCGCCGTGTGGTCCGAATGGCACGGGTCATCGCCATCGTAGCCGCACCCGTAGGTGCTGTCAGGGGGATGGGCGCCCACGTCGACGCGCGTGGAGGACAGCCACGTCATGAAGGCGAGCGCTGCAACGAGCGCCAGGGCGATTGCGATTGTCTTGCCATAGATGCGCATGGGCATGTCCCCCTGAGCCGGCGCTTTCCCCCGTCCCTCAGCGGCACCGATCGCTATCTTCCACCCAAAACAGCCGCTGTGTGCACCATAGTAGCAGGTTTCATGTAATAGTGTTGTAAGTTTACGGTCAAATAGTCGTGAGCTTCTGTAACCTTCCGGTGGAAATGGTGCGGTAGGGCGGTTGTCTCGAAAGTATGCTCCAACCCTCCACGTGCAACCTCAAAGTCTTCGGCAACCGCGATTTTGGGGCCATGCGCCCTACTGACACCCTCGCCTTTCCCACGTCCAACGCTCTCCCCCCGTCGATTCCCCAGCCGCCGACGCGCCGACCCGCACCGGAGGCGACGCCCCCGCCGCCGCGCTCGACTTCTCCCTAATCCCGCCTCGCCGGCGTCTGGAGCAACGCCCTCGAACGCGCCCTCGCCCCACCGATTAGTCCCTCTCCCCCAGGGTAAGGGTGAGTGCAAAGACGGGATAGGGGCGCCACCGTGTCCCTTCCCCCTCGACGGGGGAAGGTTAGAGTCTGTCGTGAGGCTCCCCTGAGCTTGTCGACCGGGCCTGCCGAAGGGATGGGTGTGAGGAGCGTCCCCCCGCGTGGAGAGACACGCTCGCCCCTGTCATTCCGAGCGCCCTCCAGTTGTCATTCCGAGCGCAGCCGAGGAATCTACCGCGTCCGCAAGCAAGCTCCCCTACGGCTGCGCCGGCGTGGTCAGGTTCACGAAGTTGGACGCCGCGCCCGGCCCCGCGGCGTTGATGGCCTTCACCCGGTAGGCGTACTGGGTGCCAGGGGCAACGTCCGTGTCGGTGTGCGTGGTCTGTGCGCTGCCCGTGTCTGCCACGTGCACAAGCAGCGTCCTCTCGCCCTCCAGCGGTCTGCGCCGCAGTATCCGGTAGCCCGTGGCCGACGGGTCGTCCGGCGCGTCCCAGGAGAGCGTCACGCTGCTTTGAGCGGACGTGTGAGTCACGTCCTGTGAGTGGCGCCGCTGTATCAGTCGGCGACGTTGATCACGCCTATCTTCACCGTCGCGCGCGCCGTGCCGTTCTGGTTGCCGTCCCTTGCCTCCACCGTGAGCTTGTACGACGAAACTCTCTCGTAGTCCAGCGGGCGCCTTACCAGGATCTGCCCCCTGTAGTGTCTACTCCTGATCCTGAACTTCCCGCCTTCGTTCCCCGACGTTATGCGGTACGTTACAGTGTCTCCCGGGTCAGGGTCCGTCGCCAACACGGTTCCCACGACGGTCCAGACGGAGCTATTCTCGGCGACGGAGAAGGCGTAGGCCGAGGTTCGGAATACCGGCGGCAGGTTGCAAGTCCGGGTGGTGTGGGAGACGACCTCGGACGGCGCGCCCCACTCGGCGAAGTGGGTGTGTCCGTCGCCGCGCGCCTGCACTCGGAACTTGTAGGTGGCGCCGCAGGCCACGCCGCCCTGGGGGCTGAAGGTGCGGCTGGTATTCGTCGAGGGGGGAAGGCTGGTCCACTCGCCGGTCCCGCCGGTGCGGCGCTGTACGCGGTACCGGCTCGCGTCTGCGACCGCGCTCCAGGATATGGTGAAGGTGTCGTCCGACAGGGCCAGGCTCACGCCCTGGGGCGCGGGCGGCGTCTCCGCAACGTCGGTCACGGCGATCTCCACGGTCGAGGTAGCCGTGCTGCCGTTGCGGTCGGCGGCCTGCACCGTCAGCGTGTACGACGCCGTGGTCTCGTAGTCCAGCGGTATGGCGACGGAGATGCTCCCGCCACTGCCGTCCATGGAGAACGCGCCGTCGTCGTTGCCTGAGGTAATCGAGTAGCTCACCGCGTCCCCGTTCGGGTCGGTGGCCGACACCGTGCCCACGACGGTGTTCGTCGCGGCGTCCTCCGGCACCGAGAAGGCGTAGGTCGAGGTTCGGAATACCGGCGGCAGGTCGCACATCCCGGTGGTGTGGGAGACGACCTCGGACGGCGCGCCCCACTCGGCGAAGTGGATGTGTCCGTCGCCGTGCGCCTGCGCTCGAAACTGGTAGGTGGCGCCACAGGCCACGCCGCCCTGGGGGCTGAAGGTGTGGCTGGTGTTCGTCGCGGCGGGGAGGCTGGTCCAGTCGCCGGCCCCGCCGGTGCGGCGCTGCGCGCGGTACAGGCTCGCGCCGTCTACCACGCTCCAGGATATGGTGAAGATGCTGTCCGACAGCGACACGCTGACGCCCTGTGGCGCTGGCGCGGAGTCGGGCCCGGGTCCGATGCGCAGCATGAGCAGGTCTCCCGCGCTCCAGGGCTTGTCGGCCACCGCCCAGGTGAGGGTGCCTGCCGCGCTATCGGCAGTGGCGTCGGAAGCGCCGAGCGCCAAGGCGAACGAACCGTCCAGGTCTATGAACGAGAGCTGGTAGTCGCCCAGGGACACGAACGGCGAGAGCGACAGCACGACGGAGCCGCTCTGCCACTTCAGGCCGGTAATCGTGGTGGTGGCGCTGCCTGTCGAGAACGCGGCCGGACTCAGCACGCCCGTCGTCGTCGCGCCCGTGAAGTGGCCCACACCCGCCGTGGTGGTCGCCGGGTCGAAGAACGCCTCGTGGGTTTCGTAGTCTCCCAGGACTTCTATCTGGTGGACGACATGGAAGTCTGGGTGGCGGAACGCGCATGGGGCAAGCCACGGAGGGCGAGCCCTTGTGTGGAGAACGTAGCTACCGGCCGGTAGCGGGCGGGCGGTGGTGATCTTGTGCTCGTAGCCGGTTATGGGTTGCTCGTCATCGTCGCGGAAGCTGGTGGCAAACAGGCGGGCATCGGGCCCCGCTACCTCATAGGTGATGTAAACTTGGTCTACTGCCCTGCTGTGGTCGAACACCACCGCGCCAGCAGGTTCACCCGACCCTATGGTAGCGCCTAACCCAACCCCGGGGGCAAAATCCCTGCCGGTGTAGGCTTCAACATCCCGCGCGTTACGGATGGTCCTTAGCGACGACACCACGCAGTCCTGGTACTCTGCGGCGTTGGCGCTACCCGAAGCCCCACCAACTGCCTGTCCGGTAGGCCCTCCAAGCCACCTGATCGTCGTCGCCAATTCCTGCAGCGTAACCTCCGGCGCGCCTACGGAACGCTCGACATCCGCCGTGATGAGCGCGGAGCTATCAGACTGCCCCGTTGCGCCCTCTGCCGGCGCGGAACGTACCGGCAGCCACACCGGATTATTACGCCCCAGGGTGTAGCCAGCGGGTAGGTCGCCGGTGTACTCCGTGGGGGCGTATTCGTTCTCCCTCGTCATGTAGTCCCAACTGGTGGTATCTACAAACTCAAAGTCCTGCTGCTCGCCGGTTAGCTCCAGAAGGAACAGAATGGCGTCTTGATCATCCCATTGGGTATCCCGCCCTTCGGTCGTAGCCCGCACAGTGAAGTCAGTGGGGCCGCTGCCCTTCAGATACGATACGACGCGGAACGACAGCACGTCGTTGGCGGCAGACCCGAGGGTAGCCCGCACCACGACATCGGCCATATAGACCCGCTCCTCTAGTGATGCGGTTGCGGCTCCAAAGTGTATGTCCAGACTTGACCCATAAACGGGCGGGTCGGACGGCAGACCCGAGACAACCCCCGGTGTGGCAGTAGGGAGCGGGGTTGCCGTCGGCTCCTGTTTGGCGCTATCGGCACACCCCACCGTTACCAGCAGGAGCGCGCCAAGTAGCACTACCCTAAACCCACCCGTTAGTTTTGCTCTTGCCATGTGTTCACCTCTAGTTACCGATGGGTACTGCCGTGGGGCTTGGTCATTTCCCGCGCGCCCCACCTGTCGTTTGGCTTTAGCCCTCTTACGGGGAACCCTATCGGCGTTTCGCCCATTATGGTTCCGGGCTTGGAATGCCCTAGCCGGAATGTGTGTCCGGCTTCGTGCATCAAGGTTGAGGGCAGGTAGAAGTAACGGTGAGACAGAATGGGGTCGGAAGCGAGTGCAAAGTTGTCCGTCCATTCGGTCATAAGCCCTTCATAGAATCTGGCCGGCGGGAACTTCACCCAAATGGTCTGCTTCAAGATATGAGGTCGGCTGTGGCTGTCGGACACAACACACGCCAGCTCAAGGGAACGGCATTTCGCCGCGCCATCCCAGTAACCCTTAACTTCCAGCCGGAGGGGTTCGGCTCCGCCCAGCTGGTGCGGTTTCAGGACGTTCTCCCCAGCGGCAGCGTTCCATGCGTTTGCCGCCGCCGCAAATTCCACCACCGTTAGGTTCTTGTTGACCTCCACCGTAAGCCGCCGCCCGTGCATCATGTAGCTCGGCTCACTACCCGCTAGCGTGTCGATCCCGATGGTGTACGGGAGGGACAACACCTCGTTGTGCCAAGCCACGCCTACGCTGCCGGTTGTACCGAGATTCACCACGGAGTGCGGGCCGCCGCCTAAGGGTCGAGCTCTCACAACAAACCCGCCGTTGTTGGCCTTGCCGATCTCGCAGCGCGCCACCCATGGCCATTGGCCACGATCAAGGGGCGAGAACCACCTCGTGACCTGCTTGGACGGGTCGTTGATGCTGTTGGCGCATACCCCATCCAGACTGGCATAGAACCCCGTATTGCCGGAGTTGAGCACAATTTGGAACTCGTAGCCCGAAACGGATACGCCCGCGCGGGCGGGGGTGGCGCTTAGCCGAAGCTGCCCCCACTGGAGCACCTCCCAGTTGGCCAGGTGGGTTTCATCATGCGCGCCTACACCCGCGCCCGATAGCGTAAACTTAAAGGGGAGCGGCGTCCGAGTAGGCGTGGGGGTCGGAGTTGCAGGGTTGGGGTTAGGGTTCGGGCCGGGGCGAGCTACGGCAGTCGCGGTCAGGTTCGCATTGTGAACGGCAGTAGCAGTCTTCCTTTGAGCGATAGCCGTTGCAGTCAGGTTCGCATTGTGAACGGCAGTAGCTGTCTTCCTTTGAGCGATAGCCGTTGCAGTCAGGTTCGCATTGTGAACGGCAGTAGCAGTCTTCCTTTGAGCGATAGCCGTTGCAGTCAGGTTCGCATTGTGAACGGCAGTAGCTGTCCGATCAGCTATGGGAACGTAGCCTTGGCACTCAGGGTATCCCGAGTTGCCGGGGTCCTCGCAGTCGGGAGGCTCCTCCTTTTTCTTCACCTCGGGCGTGGGCGTGGGTGTGAGCCACGCCCAGCCCTGCCCTAGCTCGCCGTCCTCCTGGGCGTGGGTGTCCACGGAGAACGCCCAACGCCCGATCACGATGACGACGAGAATGATCGCCACCCATGCCGCAAACTCGATATAGGACTTCTTCATCGGGATACTCGCCTCATACTATGCGTCTGCCCCTGCGTCAGCGAGGCCCTGAGCCGGCGCTTTCCCCCGTCCCTCAGCGCCACCGGCTGCTATCGTCCACCCGAGACAGCCACTGTGTGCACCATTCTAACAAGTTTGATGTAATATTGTTGTAAGTCTATGGTCAAATAGTCGTGATCTTCTGTAACCTTCCGGTGGAAATGGTGCGGTAGGGCGGTTGTCTCGAAAGTATGCTCCAACCCTCCACGTGCAACCTCAAAGTCTTCGGCAACCGCGATTTTGGGGCCATGCGCCCTACTGACACCCTCGCCTTTCCCACGTCCAACGCTCTCCCCCCGTCGATTCCCCAGCCGCCGACGCGCCGACCCGCACCGGAGGCGACGCCCCCGCCGCCGCGCTCGACTTCTCCCTAATCCCGCCTCGCCGGCGTCTGGAGCAACGCCCTCGAACGCGCCCTCGCCCCACCGATTAGTCCCTCTCCCCCAGGGTAAGGGTGAGTGCAAAGACGGGATAGGGGCGCCACCGTGTCCCTTCCCCCTCGACGGGGGAAGGTTAGAGCCTGTCGTGAGGCTCCCCTGAGCTTGTCGACCGGGCCTGCCGAAGGGATAGGTGTGAGGAGCGTCCCGCCCGCGTGGAGAGACACGCTCGCCCCGTGCCATTCCGAGCGCCCTCCAGTTGTCATTCCGAGCGCAGCCGAGGAATCTACCGCGTCCGCGAGCAAGCTCCCCTACGGCTGCGCCGGCGTGGTCAGGTTCACGAAGTTGGACACCGGACCCGGCCCCGCGGCGTTGATGGCCTTGACGCGGTAGGCGTACTGGGTGTCGGGAGTAACGTCGGTGTCGGTGTACGTGGTCTGTGCGCTGCCCGTGTCTGCCACGTGCACAAGCAGCGTCCTCTCGCCCTCCAGCGGTCTGCGCCGCAGTATCTGGTAGCCCGTGGCCGACGGGTCGTCCGGCGCGTCCCAGGAGAGCGTCACGCTGGCGTGAGTGGACGTGGCGGACAGGTTCTGCGGCGCGGGCGGCGGAATCTCCGCTACGTCGGTGACGGCGACATTCACCGTCGAGGTCGCCGCGCCGCCCCTGCCGTCAACGGCCTGCACCGTCAGGGTGTACGACGATACCGCCTCGTAGTCCAGCGGAGCCGCGACAGCGATGCTGCCGCCGCCGTCTATGGAGAACGCGCCGCCGTCGTTGCCCGCGGTGATCGAGTAGCTGACCGCGTCGCCGTCGGGGTCGGTGGCCGACACGGTTGCCACGGTGGTGCTGGTGGCGGCGTCCTCTGAGACCGAGAAGGCGTAGGTCGAGGTGGCGAACGCGGGTGGGAGGTTGCAGGCTGCGGTGGTGTGCGAAACGGACTCGGAGGGCAGGCCCCAGGAGGCGAGGTAGGTTTCCCCGTCGCCGCGCGCCTGCAGTCGGAACTCATAGGTGGCGCCGCACGAAAGCCCGCCCTCCGGGCTGAGCGCCTGGGTCGTGGTGGCGGCGGAGAGGCTCGTCCACTCGCTGGCCCCGTCGGTGCGGCGCTGCACGCGGTACAGGCTCGCGTCTGCGACCGCGTTCCAGGAGATGGTTAACGCGTCGTCCGACAGGGACACGCTCACGTCCAGCGGCGCGGGCGCGGAGTCGGGCGCGGGCCCGATGCGCAGCATGAGCAGGTCGCCCGCGCTCCAGGGCCTGTCGGGCACGTCCCAGGTGAGCGTGCCGGCGGCGCTGTCGGCCGTGGCGTCGGGCGCCCTGAGCGCAAAGGCGGTCGAGCCGTCCAGGTCTATGAACTCGAGCTGGTGGTCGCCCAGGGACACAAACGGCGAGAGCGACAGCACGACCTCACCGTCCTTCCACTTCAGGCCCGTGATGGTGGTGCTGGCGCTGCCTGTCGAGAACGCGGCGGGCTTCAGCACGCCCGTGGTGGTCGCGCCCGTGAAGTACCCCACGCCCACCGTCGTGGTCGCCGGGTCGAAAAACGCCTCGTGGATGGTGCCCGGCGGGGCGGTAACCCACACCGTGAAATGAGTGTAAGCCCCTTCGGGTTGGAAATCGCACGGGATGGAGTACCAGGGCTGGACGCGGTGGTTGAACGTATAGGTTCCAGCGGGAAGCGGACGGGTTGTGACGACTCCGGGTTTGTAGCCGTTCTCAGGGTTGTTATCGTGGTCTCCGCGTTGAACCTTGAAGAGATGGGCGTCACTCCCCGAAATCGAGTGGATGTCGTATTCAGGGCTGTATTGGTATCCGTATACTACAACAGGCTCGCCCATGCCCGTGTTGGAATCGAAACTGACGCCGTCGTAGGATGGGCCGAATGGACGATTGTAGTACGCTTCCCAATCGCGTTGCAGACGTATGAAGTTGACCGCTTCCTTGATGCAAGCCTGATAGCCTTCAGGAACCTGCGTGGCGGTGTTCGACTTAGACGTGCCGGAGGATTGACCGCTTACGGGTGAACTGGTGGCTGCTCTCGTTAACCAACGGATTTCGCCCTTCAGCTCGGACTCCGTTACCACAACGGGAGTGTTGCCGTCGTACTCTATGATGATTGAGCCGCTGGGCAGCGACCTACTCGACGACGTATCAGAGCCGCTTCCAGCCGGTAGCCAGACGGGATTTCGCCTCCCAAGTGAATAGCCTTCGGGGAGGACGCCAGTGTATTCATGGGCCGCGATGGACGTGATATTGTAGCCCCAAAACGTCGTGTCGATAAAGCGGAAGTTCTCTGATTCGCCGGTAAGCCGATTGAGGAACAAGATGGCGTCCTGATTGTCCCATTGGGTATCGCGCCCCGCAGTCTTGGCCCGAACCGTGAAGTTGCCAGGCCCCGTTCCCTTGAGGTAGGCGATGGCACGGAAACTGAGCACGTCATTGCGGGCGGACTGCAGCCGTGCCTTCACGACCACATCAGCCATGTAGATTCGTTCCTCCAGCGAGGCGGTAGCAACTCCGTTATAGGGCGTGTTGACTACGTAGACATGCGTTCCAGGTGGCCCCTCTACTGTCGGTTCGGCCTCTACGGACGGACGTTCGGCCCCACACGCCAACATGAACAGACTGGTCAGCAGTCCCGACAACAGGGCAAGGTGAATTCTGATGGGGAACATGGTAGCTCTTTCATTCATGGTTGGCGTGGTGTGGTTCGATGATTTTAGACAGTCCGTATCGATCGAGGCTGCCGAGCTTGTCAACCGGCTGACATTTCTGATAGAGCGCCATGACGGGCTTCCCATTGGGGAACTGGGTTTTGCAGGGGTCGGGTACGTCGTCGCCAGAATCGAATACAGCGATGGCGCGGGCATGCCCCAACCCAATCGTGTGGCCCCACTCATGCGCAATGGGTTGCGGCAGATAGAAGTGTGTCAGGAAAAGCCGTGGATTTCGAGCCTCGTGGATGTAGTTGGTCCAAACGGAGACCGCCTTTTTGTTTGGGTCTTCATGGTCGATTTTGACTTCACCCGCAGGCGGAAATTTCACTCTAAGGTATTGGTGTCCTAGATTGGGATGGGAGCCGCCTCTTGAGACACACGCGATTGCGTTGGGGTTTACGCAGACCTGTGTACTTCGGGTATGCCAATGCCCAACAATGGTCACGTCAAGGACCGAACCCGGCACGAGAGATTGGAGGTCGAATAGCCTAAATCCTGCGGCTGCATTCCACATCCCTGCTGTGTCGACAATGGCCTGTTCAGCTTCTCGTTGGTAGTGATAGACGCCGCGAATGTAGCTGGGTCGGCTACCCTGCAGGGTGTCAAGGTTCGCCACGTAAGTAACTTGGCGGTCGTCGCGGTGCCAAGCGATCGGTATGGGGTCGGTTCTTAAGGCAACGCCTCGAAGATGAGCGGCATGCCCGCCGGGCTTGGGCAACACCAGAACCTGAAAGCCCTCATTGTTGGACTTTCCGATGGCGCAGCGAACGATGGAGAAGAGACTGGTTGAAGGCAGCAACGGGCTTTGCGTCGCAAGATTCGCGGTGCAATCTCCATCGTACCCGTAGTAGAACCCGGTTTTGTCGGATTGGAGGTTAAGCTGTATGTTGAAGTCGTCAGCACTGAAATTACTGTTCTCGGGCGTCAACTCAATAGTGATGAAGCCGGCATGAAGCACTCCCCAAGAGTGTCCTGTCTCTTGTGCTGAAATGAAGTCACGACCTTCAGTGTCCACAATAGACATGTCGAACTTTAAAGGAGTGGGCGTGGGCGTGGACGTGTGTGTCGGTGTGTCGGTAGGCGTCGGCGTGTCGATAGGCGTCGGCGTGTCATCGTCGGGTTCCGGTGTGTCTGTCGGCGTCGGCGTGGGCGTGGGGCACTGTGGAATCGCTTTCAGCCCACCACCCCCGGTACTGCATGGCGTCGGTGTAAGTGTCGGGGTCGGCGTCCAAGTGCCACCTGCCGCATGGCACTGCCCGCGAGTATAGCCAGGGGGGCAGGGCACACCGGGAGGTACGAATGGTATCGATGGACCTGTCACAGGGGTTGGCGTGTTCGTCGGCCTCGGTGTCGAAGTGGGTCTCCGCGTGGACGTAGGGCGTGGCGTAGATGTAGGCGGCGGCTTTGGCGTCTTTGTCGCCGTGGCCGGCGGCGGAGGCGGGTCGTCACACTCCCAGGGGTTGTCGCATTCAGTGGAGGTAGGCGTTGCCGTCGCGGGCCTGGGCGTTGCCGTCGCGGGCCTGGGTGTCGCGGTCGCGGGCCGAGGCGTTGCTGTCGCAGGTCTGGGCGCGTGCGGCGTGTGGCAGGGGTCATCGCCGTCGAAGCCGCACCCATAGGTGCTGTCTGGAGGGTGGGCACCCACGTCGGCGCGCGGTGAGGATAGCCACATCATAAAAGCCGAACGCGGCCAGTAGCGCCAGCGCGATTGCGATTGTCTTGCCATGGATGCGCATGGGCATGTCCCCCCGAGCCGCCGCTTTCCCCCGTCCCTAAGCGCCACCGGCTGCTATCGCCGACCTGAAACAGCCACTATGCGCGGCATTCTAACAGGTTCCAAACAGCATCGTTATGGCTTTTCGACCAGATGACGGGATGGGCGCGCCTCATACTCGGAAGCGGCCGCCTAGTCCCGATTTCGCCGAGCCTGTTTCAGATTACTAGGTGCGCCCAACACCGTCATTCCCCCGAACAGCCTGCCCCCGAGAAATCGGGGGCGGGAATCCAGCAGGGTCTTTTCATTATCGGGAAATGTCATTCTGAGCCGAAGGCGAAGAATCTAAAATCACTCGACACGGACTCGGCTCTAGTATGAAGAAGGGGATGCAGGCAAGGATTTTAGACCCTTCGGCTACGCTCAGGGTGAAAATGAAAAGACCCTGGGGAATCCAGGGGCGCGGAGGACTTGGCGCAAGGTCGCCTGGTAAACTGTCACAGGTCCGGCAAATGAATGTTGGATCGCTCTGAATCTACGGTCATCGCCTTGCGTTCGCCATATCGCTTAGCCAATGTCCCCCGAACGCCCCAACGCACACCCCGACCGCACCCCCTCGCTCACGCCCGACCCATTCGCGCCCACGTACCCGAAGAAAACGTCACCCTCCCGCGCCACCCGTTCCCGGCCCTGCCCCATCCAACCCCTACACACGTCCCACCTCGCCCCCACGCCTGCGCCATTTCTCCCCACCAATCCGTCTCCAATCCCGCAATTTCGCCACCCCTCTTGAAACATAAGCACAAGCGTGCTATCCTCGCTCACGCGAGGGACCGACCCCGCGGCCCGGAAGTCCTACACCCAAACGGGGTTTAGGCCCCAGGCATCCGTAAGGGCGTCCCTTGTGGGTGCCCTGTGGCAGCGAAGACACGGCCGGTCGACCCCGCTCCGTTCCCCTGTCCTACTCTGCCACGCGGCGCGACACTTGTGCCCCAAAACCCCGCGCCGGCATTACAGATTCGCGCGGCACCGCCGGCGCCCCCAGCTACGAATGCAACAGAATGCATCAGAATCGAACAGATTTCGCCCTCCCGCCCCCCATTCGTCATTCCCGCACACGCGGGAACCTAGTACTGGGTCCATCTGAATATGCTAGACATGTTTCCCAATCCGTCATTCCCGCGAAAGCGGGAACCCAGGGGTGGGGGCAGCCTCACAAGTTGCAAAACCAACTGGAACAGGTACTAGTGGGCCGGAAGGGGGGCCCGCGGTGGGCGCACCCGGTAAACTGAAACAGGCTCCAGATCCAGCAGGTCGTTTGACAGCGAGAAGCCAGGGGCCTAATCTGTGCTCATCCCCAATTCAAGCCCGCCCGACCAAGAGGAGTGTGAAATGACATCCAGCGTTCAGACCACCTACGACGTCCAGATTGAAGACGTGGAGTATCTGCGCCACGGCGACAAGCCCTTCCTGGCGCGGCTCTTCAAGCCCCAGGGCACGGGCCCCTTCCCGGTAATGGTCGAGCTGCACGGTGGCGCCTGGGTGAACGGCAACCGTGAGAACGGCAACGTCGCCAACGAAGCGCTGGCTAAGAACGGCGTCATCGTGGCGGCCCTGGACTTCCGCGTTCCGCCCGAGGCGCCATACCCCGCTTCCCTGGCGGACATCCACTATGGAATCCGCTGGGCCAAGGCGAACGCCGAAAGCTGGAACGGCATTTCGGAAAAGATCGGCGCCATGGGAACTTCGAGCGGCGCCCACCAGGCCATGCTGCTGGGCATGCGCCCCAACGACCCCCGCTACGCGGCGCTGCCTTTCCCCAACGGCTCAACCGGGGTGGACGGCGCCCTGGGCTGCGTGATCATGGTCTCCCCGGTGATTGACCCCCTGGGTCGCTACCATTTCGCCAAGGGTCTGCGGACCGATGTCACGCGCCCCGATTCGGTCGGCGAAAACACAGTGGCGATGCACGACATGTACTGGGTTACGGAAGAGGCGATGGCGGAAGGTGCTCCGGCACGCATCCTGGCCGGCGGAGAGTCCACAGAGCTGCCGCCCACGCTGTGCCTGGCACGTGCCTACGAGGCGGCGCACCCGCGCCCAGACCTGGACGAGTTCATCAGGCAGTACCGTAACGCCGGTGGACGGATCGACGTGACGATCTTCGAAGAGGAAGGCGAAGGGGTGCTCCGTGACCTCGACTCCAATGTTGCGCAGCAGGCCCTCGGCGAGATGACCGCCTTCATCCAGGAGAACCTCGTGTAACCTCGTTGGCCCAAAGTACCGATACAAGCAGCGACGGCGGACTCAGCCCATCGGGCGGTCCGCCATCGTCGTACACGAAAGGCCGGACTCATACGGAGCGAAAGAATCGGACACCGGCAGCCGCGTGGCTTGCGGCGTCATCAGGCGCTAGTACAACCCGTTACGTCTGAACAGGGTCGATCCTTACGGCCGCCTGTAGTGGGCCGCCGCAGCAATTCAACAGGCGCCGATCGAAGAGCCTTGCCCACACAACAGGCCCGATTTCGCCACCCTTATTGGTTCCTGCGCACATCCGTGCTATTCTTCCCACATGCCAGCCAGCGCCCGCAGGGACCGCGTCCCTGCGGTGCTTGCCCGGCCGCTCGGCGGTTCGGGACCGGGTCCCGTCCTATTCGAGGCGCAGACCGGCCCATGCCCGCTTGGCGGCGGCTCGAAACAGACTCGAAAATCGCCTGCGGCCGGCCACGATTAGACGGGCGGCAAATACGACCGAAACAGAATGAGACACTTTCCCAGGTGCCACTACTTCGGAAGGGGGCCGGGTAGAAACGGCAGGTATCACCGCTACCTTATCGAGGAGCAGTCGCCCGAAATCGGCGGCCTGATAGAGTCGGCCAAGATACCGCCACCGTGGCATGAGCCGCGGCGTCCCGGCCGGTCAGCGCACGGGGAAGAATATGTCGGTGCGCCTTCGACTGGTCGGGCTCGGCGCCGGGGTCCGTCACGGCGCCTCCCGAATGCGCACCATCAGCTCGTCGCCGTTCTGCCACGGCCGGGACGCCACCGGCCAGCTCAGCGTGTTGCTTGCGAGATCGACAGCAGCGTCCGCCACGTCTAGGGACAGAGACACAGAGCCGTCCAGGGCGATGAAGTCCACCGCATGGCCCGCGATTCCGGTGTGGGGTGAAAGGGCCGCCTTCACCGTGCCGGTCGCCCCTGAACCAGGCTCCCACGCGATGCGCTCGATGGTCGTCGTAGCGCCGTTGGCGCCGGCGAACAACGCGGGCTTCAGCACGCCGTTCGCGCCATCAGCCGCTACTGCGCTGCCGACCGTGACCGGGTCGAAGAACGCCTCGTGCAGCACGCCCTCGGGCGCGGTGACGGTGACCGTCCATTCGTAGCGGATGGTGTTTCCGTCGCAGCGGCTGAAATATGGCCCTCTGTGGTTGAAGTGGAAGTCGTACTCCATGCCAGGAAGGGGGCGTGTGGTCGTCACGCGATAGTCTTGGCTCAGATTAGCCACACTGAACAAGCTTGCATCCCCGCCGTCCAGCCATACCTCAAACGGTACGCTGGGAGTAATGGGATCCCCTTCAGGGATCTCATAAACAACCGTTCCAACACCTAGACCCGAGTTGAACTGGTGAGTATGAGGCGGGCTGATGTTGCTTCCCGTGCTTCCTCTGTCTGGGTATATCTCTCGCAGATGGCGATCCTTTCTTTCAAGATAATATGTTTCCCGTACGCATTCCGTGTACTCTTCGGAGCCGTCGCCGGCGTCGAGCTTCGCCGTGACCGTTGCGATCCGAGTCTTTATCTCGCCGAGCGTGATTGTCGGCGCCGTCCCGGTGGCCGGCGGCACGTCCGTCAGAAAGCGCTGCTGGTCCCCGGTGCCCTGCGACGTCGCGCCCACGGCCGCCGAGGCCGGCAGCCACAGCTTGTTGTGCCGGCTCGCTATGCTGTACTTATCGTCGAAATCGATTTCATGCTGCCATGTCAGGTAGTACCGGTCTGTCTCCTGTGTGCTCGTGAGGTACGTCTGGGAGCTTTTCAGGAATACGATGGCCTCCCGGTCATCCCACCGGGTGTCCCGGGCCGCAGCGATAGCCGGCAGCGCGGCCTCGGCCTCCTGGCGGGTGTCGAATATTGGACTAGATTCCCACACTGCAACGATGTCGTCGGCGCCGCTGCCCTTCAGGTACTCATGGACGTTGAAGCTGAACTCCAGCAGCGCTATGTATTTCGTCGAGCCGTCGTAGCTGGTGGCGGACTCTACCGTCGATGTGGCGGAGTCGAGCTGCACCCGGGCAATCACGGGCGACGCGAATATTCTCTCCTCAAGCGAGGTGGGACCCCTATAGAAAGGGCGCGCTGCCGATAGCGGCGCCGCAGTACCTATGGGTGTCTTCGTTGCTACTGTCGGCGTCTCCGCTACCATCGACGGCCCTACTGTATCTATGGGCGTCCCCAACACTGCAGGCGTCGCCTCTCCCTCTTGGGCCTCCTCCTCACCACCGGAGAGGCCGCAGCCTATCAGCAGCATAGTCATTCCCGCCAGCAGGATGAAACTGAATGCTTTCATCATCATGGTCCTTACTTGCATTGCATCGGATTTCGTCCCTTGTCATGGTTAGTGGGGGGATGAGTCGTGGAGAGCGTAGATTGCCCTCAGCTGGGCTATGTCCTCAGCGGTTGGCGTCTTATTGGTATAGGGATCGTTCATTACGGCGTCCAAGTGGTCCATCGTAAGATCGTCATAGAAGTCGTGCAGCCCCAGGGTTTGCCCGAACTCATGGAGCATGACGCGGTCTACATATGCGTAGTAGCGCGTAGGCATCGTGGCGCAAGACGCCGGCGTGCGGCCTGCCATGCGCCCAGCCCCTGCCGATCGTGAACGGAGCGTCACACGCGCCACCCGGCCGGTCAGCGCACGGGGAAGAATACATCGGTGCGCCTTCGACTGGTCGGGCTCGGCGCCGGGGTCCGTCACTGCGCCTCCCGTATGCGCACCATCAGCTTGTCCCCGCTCTGCCACGGCTGCGATGCTACGGGCCAGCTGAGCGTGTCGTTCGCGGCGTCGACAGTGGCGTCCGCCACATCCAGGGACAGAGACACAGAGCCGTCCAGGGCGATGAAGTCCACGGCATGGCCCGCGATTCCGGTGTGGGGTGAGAGGGCCACCTTCACCGTGCCGGTCGCCCCTGAACCAGGCTCCCACGCGATACGCTCAATGGTCGTCGTAGCGCCGTTGGCGCCGGCGAACAACGCGGGCTTCAGGACGCCGTTCGCGCTGTCGGCAGCAACGGCGCTGCCGACCGTGACCGGGTCGAAGAACGCCTCGTGGAGGGTGCCGTCAGGGGCGGTGACCGTGACCGTCCATTCGTAGCGATCGGTGTTTCCGTCGCAGCGGCTGAAATAGGGCCCTCTGTGGTTGAAGTGGAACTCGTAAGTCCCTGCGGGAAGCGGGCGTGTGGTCGTCACGCGATAGTCTTGGCTCAGATTAGCCACACTGAACAAGCTTGCATCCCCGCCGTCCAGCCATACCTCAAACGGTACGCTGGGAGTAATGGGATCCCCTTCAGGGATCTCATAAACAACCGTTCCAACACCTAGACCCGAGTTGAACTGGTGAGTATGAGGCGGGCTGATGTTGCTTCCCGTGCTTCCTCTGTCTGGGTATATCTCTCGCAGATGGCGATCCTTTCTTTCAAGATAATATGTTTCCCGTACGCATTCCGTGTACTCCTCGGAGCCGTCGCCGGCGGCGAGCTTGGCGGCGACCGTCGCGATCCGGGTCTTGATCTCGCCCAGGGTGATCGTCGGAGCGGTACCGGTGGCTGGGGCCAGCACGAATGTCCCATCCGGCCAGGTGCCAAGGATCCGCCCATCGGTCTTCATGTCCGGCGGCAGGTCCATGAGAAAGCGCTGCTGGTCCCCGGTGGGCTGCGACGTCGCGCCTACAGCCGCCGCAGCCGGCAGCCACCGCTTGTTGTGCCGGCTCGCTATGCTGTACTTATCGTCAAAGACATCGATTTCGTGCTGCCACGAAAGATAGAAACGCCCCGTCTGATGTGTGCTGGCGAGATAGGTCTGAGAATCTTGCAGAAAGATGACCGCCTCGTGGTTGTCCCACTGGGTGTCCCGAGCCGCGGCAATGGCCGGCAGCGCGTCCTCGGCCTCCTGGCGGGTGTCGAATATTGGTCTGGATTCCCAGACTGCCACGATGTCATTGGCGCCGCTACCCTTCAGGTACTCATGGACGCTGAAGCTGAATTCCAGCAGCGCTATGTACTTGGTTCCTTGGTACGTAGTGCCGAGCTCTACCGTCGATGTGGCGGAGTTGAGCTGCACCCGGGCAATCACGGGCGACGCGAATATTCTCTCCTCAAGCGAGGTCGGACCGTCATAGCCGACGGGCGCTACCATGGTTGGCGCCGTTATACTTGGCGCTGTCTCCGACACTACCGGCGGCGCCACTGCTCCTATAGGCGTCTCCGTCTCCACCGCCGGTGTTCCTCCATCCTGGGCCTCCTCCCCCCCATCGGAGAGGCCGCAGGCTAAAAGCATCAATGTCATTCCTGCTATCAGGATGAAGCAGAATGTTCTCATCATCGTGGTCCTTCTTGAGTGCATTGGATTTTCACCCGTTTTACGGTGAATGGTCGGTGGGCTCGTGGAGAGCGTACATTGCCCTCAACTGGGCTATGTCTTCGGCGGTTGGCGTCTTATTGGTATAGGGATCGTTCATTACGGCATCCAAGTGGTCCATCGTAAGATCGTCATAGAAGTCGTGCAGCCCCAGGGTTTGCCCGAACTCATGCAGCATGACGCGGTCTACATATGCGTAGTAGCGCGTAGGCATCGTGGCGCAAGGTGCCGGCGTGCGGCCTGCCATGCGCCCAGCCTCGCCGCGTGCGAGCCACACGTTACGCGCGTCCCGGCCGGTCAGCGCACCGGGAAGAATATGTCGGTACGCCACTTCGATTGGTCGGGCTCGGCGCCGGGATCTGTGACGTAGACCTCCCAGGGCGCGCCAGCCGGTTGGAGGCCCTGCGAGTCCATCCACTCCAACAGTGAAGACCACGTCTGCGGGAGGGCGTCGTACGGACCGACGTGAGTCACGGTCGCCACGATCCCGGCGGGCAGTTCGCCTGCTTTGACGCGACCCGCCCCCTCAACTGGCGAGGCGACGGGCATCCCGCACTCGAGTTCGACGGTGTTGTCGTCCATAGAGTGGTACAACGCAAACGGCATGCCTGCCGGCTGCTGCCCGCTTTGCTGGATGTGGGCGTACACTTCCCCGAAGAGAGGCCCCATCACCTCACCGATCTTGTCCATCGTGGTCGAGGTGCGAACAGCCAGAAAGGGTCGCCCCTCCACCTGTTTCGTCCCGAATTCCTGCTTCATCAGTTACCCCTTACGTTCGACTGCGAGTAGTAGGTTCGTTGGCCAACTGTCGGCGCAGACAGTTTTACCACCTGTTGGGCGATACCGCCAAGCGCCGAAATCAGGTCCGCGGACGGAAATCCGCAAACGCATTCACCTCAATCTCCCGCGCCGCCGCGTAACCGCGATCGCGGCGATGCTCAACAGCACTCCGAGTCCGGCCAGTGCGGCTCCCGCCACGAGCGCGTCCGAAAAGCCCAGCGCCACCGCTCGGTCGGCGGCCTCGGATGCGCCGAGGTACGCCCGCTCCCGCACGGCGAAGATGGCCCCCGCCGCCGCTACGCCGACCGAAAACGAGAGCTGGCGCCCCGATGCGATCGACGCCGACGCGGTCCCGTAGCGGTCCGCCGGCACCGACTCCATTATCGTGGTGGTGTTCGGCGGCTCGTACAGCGCCGAGCCCACTCCCGCCAGGAGGAGCGCCCCCAGTATCGCGAGCTCGGAGCCGGAGGAGGCCGCCAGCACGCTGAGCCATGACAGCGAGCACACCATGGCCGCCAGACCCAGTCCGGACAGCGTCCAGGGGCCGACGCGATGGGTCAGCGCTCCGCTCACCGGCGCGTGTCCTGCAACAGGAATGTTCCGTCTAACCGATCCCTATGCTTGTCTTCTGAACACAACCGGTGGTATAAATGCTGTTGGTTAGCCCGTCGACGTTTCGGAACTCCGTTGAACCTGGGCCCCCTGCCAATGTGGCGCACCAAAAATGACTCATGAAGAACAAATCAAACCTATGGTGATCAGATAGGCGCTTCCCTTGGAGACTGAGGCATACATTCCTGCTGGACACTAAAACCGGTCAGTGTTGTTTCAATGGTCTTGACCCCTGCAACCGAGGCTGAGGAACTGACATATGGTACAGACCACGGCCATAGAACGTAAACTTCTGGCTTCAGCCTGCGTAGGTACGGATATCAGCGCAGAGCTAATTGAGGAACTTCTGGGTCTGGAACGCGAAAATGAGCGCCGGCTACGCCGCCGAGGTTTGTCCGCAGCGCTCAAGGCATGTATTGAGGAACACATCATGGAGAAAAACAGTGATTCTTCTAAGAGTTTCCCTTAGAAACGTTCGGCGCTATGCGGGTCAACAGACCATTGATTTCCCTCTTCCGGAAGGTAACAAGCGTGTGCATCTTGTAAGTGCGAATAACGGTGTAGGAAAGACTACCCTGTTTGAATCCATAAACGCCTGCTTGTTCGCTACGAAGGAAGACCCAATTCTAAGGGCAAAGGACATCACTAGAATATCTGGTCAACCAGAATATAACGAGATGCTGATTGAGATGGAGTTCGAGCACGAGTCCCAGTCTTACGTACTTAATCGGCGGTGGAGTCGACGCCCCGGACCATCGGAGTACAGTGTAAACAGTGTTTCACTAAGTTCCCTTCTCCAAAACCAAGACATCGGCGACAGTTCTACTGATGAAGATGAAATTGCAGCTTTCATGAGGAGTCTGATTCCGTTTGAGACAAGACAGCTCTTCCTGTTTGATGGGGAACAAGTACAGACTTACATCGATCAAGCGTCCGAGAGTGTGAGGGACGCAATAGAGAGGTTGCTGGGCCTCCATCTGTACATTCGATTGGGGGAAGACGTAAGAAGAATCGAACAGGAGTTGCAGACAGAGCGACGTTCCCATGATGTCAGTGAGGACCTATTGGGGAAACAGGAGGCACTAGATCAGAATGAAGTTCAACTGAGATCAAACGAAAGGAGACAGCAAGAACTTCGTCGAGCATCGGCGGATGCAAAGTCTCAGTACGCCAGACTGCAGATGGAGGAATCGCGATTAGAGGGTATGTTTGACCCAGTAAGGCAATCCAAACGAAGAGAGCTGGAGTTTCAAAGGGTGGCCCTAATCAGCGATGTGGAGCGGCACGAAAACGCAATGACGAAGTTGGTTCAAGATGAACTCGTAGCGTCATTGTTTTGGCCAGAGATTGGTGAAGCCGTCGGTTGCACTTCACGTGTAGAGAGCATCCTACCGGGAAGTTTGAGTGAGTTGGCGGAATTGCTCTATCGTAACCGACACGTTATCTCCGAGGCATTGGAGTCTGATTCTCTCGAGAGTATCGAAGCCACACTGAGGCAGTCGCTCGGAGGACTCCCTGAGAGTGAAGTGCCTTTCAATCTGAGGGACGGCTTGATTCACCTCGCTGACTTAATCGAAAGTGGCAAAGAGAAACTGACAGTTCATCCAGAGCAGTTACAGGCAAAGTTCGCGGAGTTGGACAGGGTAGGCCACGAGATAGCCAGCCTCCCCAGTGCCGAGTTATTCGACATGGATGTGAGGAGATTGCACGAGGAAATGGAAGGGCTGCGAACGACGCAAGCGCGCCATGAAGAGTCTCTTAAGTCGCTGGCTCGTGATAGGGAGCGACTGAGCGTAGAGTCTGAGGGGCTGAAAAGGGACATAGTACGGTTATCGGAGGACAATCGTCGGTATAGGTCAATCGGTGACAAAATTGAGGTGTGTCGCGGAATTCGAGAGGTCCTTGAAGTGTTTGTTAACGACTACCGTAGCACCAGAGTTGGGGAGCTGAGCCACATTGTAAACGACAAGTTTCGCGAATTCACAAATGCCCCTGGGTTGATAGACGCTATAGAAATTGATCGCGAAAGCGTTGAATTGAAGTTGGTCGCCAGGACCACGGAGATGGATGCCGGTGAGCAGAGTGCTGGACAAAAGGAGATACTGGCCTTTGCGCTAATCGCAAGTGTGGTTGAACTATCAAATAGGCAGGTACCTGCGGTCATCGATACACCACTAGCTAGGCTAGATGCACGGCACCGCGACAATGTTTTGCGTCACTTCTTCCCCAATCTCGGCCCGCAGGTCATTGTCTTGGCGACAGACACGGAATTGGGAAGGCAAGAGGTTGACCAACTTTCTCCAATTCTGGCTTCCCGGCACCATCTCCATTTGGATATGGGCAGCGGCTGTACTACGATTAGAGACGGTTATCTTGACGAATAGGACACCGGACCGAATCAGGGTTTCAACACGGGCGCACGCCCACGCGCAAGCCGTGCGGCAGAAGTTTCCTGAGTTTGGCTCGATAGGCATGGTTTATCGGGTCGCTGCAATGTTGAGCCTGAGAAGGAACGGCTTCTTGGATGACCGGCCTGATGATATAGACTCCAATGCTGCCCACCCTGTTCGTCTCCCCGGTGTGATTGAAATGTCATCGAACGCCAATCCGCTTCTACTCTTCCCTACGATTGTTCAAATCATCGCCAACCGCCAACTCGACCTCGAAGAGATTTACGAACAGATTTGGTATCATATTCATTTGGGCTGTGCGATTGTCGGTAACATGGCAGATCAGGCTGCGGACTTCCCTGACTTCTATACGGCTTTACTGAAAGAGATACCAACTGGCTTAGAAACGAGTGGTGACCTGAGGTCGTACAGTGCTAGGGAGACCCGTGGAATCCGACTAACCTTGGGAATCGACAGGGAAGGCAACAACTCATCATGGAGGCTTAACGACACCACAACGGTAGAGAATCCCCATGCGTGCATTATCGGACTCAGTGGGCAGGGGAAGACACAGTTTGTGTTGGATCTCTTGCATCAACTGAGAGAACAGAACACAGATATCACCTTCACTATTCTTGACTACAAAGGCGATCTATCTGAGGACGGCAGTGCCACTACGCGGTTGTTTGAACATCACCTTCAATGTGGAATTGTAGTCCCCGGAGTTTCGCGTATACCTGCCGTACCGTTCCAGAAGCCCCAAGCCCTTGACCGGGAACAGTATGCACTAGGTGTAACTGACCTGATCAGCCGCTTCTATCCACAGCTAGGGTCTCAACAGAGATTGGCGCTACGGGAAGTGTTGGCTGACGTAATGTCACATGGTGAGAGTTCCGAAGCCTTCGGGTTTGAGATCTTGGGAGAGCGACTGGAAGAGTTTTACAGAGAAAAGGGACGGAGAGAAGACGGACTGACAGAGGTCGTATCTAGGCTAAGGGTTCTCCAGTTGTTTGAAGAGACGCCGTCGCAGCAAAATTCCACCCCTCTGCTGAATGGCTCGTTGTTGGTCCGATTGAACGAATTGGCTGCCGACACCCTTCCTGCTGCCTTCCTGCTGATTAGGGCCTGTTCACACTAGTGGGTCTGGACATGTTATCATACACGTATGGAACTTACACAAGCTCATTACCAACTCATCGAGCCGTACCTACCCGTGCAGCGTGGCAATGTGACCATTCCAAACATACGGGTGCTCAACGCTATTCTGTACGTCGCAGAACACGGTTGCAAGTGGCGAGGGTTGCCGAGTCGTTTTGGCAACTGGCACACCGTCTACGTGCGCATGAACCGTTGGGCCAAGAGCGGAGTGCTCGACCGAGTATTCGAACAGCTTCAGCGAAAGGGGATTGTGAAGGTCACCATCGAGGTAGCTTCACTGGACAGCACCTCCGTCAAGGTGCATCCCGACGGCACGGGCGCGGCCAAAAAAACGGACCACAGTCCATCGGCAAGTCCCGAGGCGGATGGACGACCAAGCTTCATATGGTTGCCGCGGATGATCGGACACCCTTAGCGTTCTCGCTCTCTCCGGGCCAGGCCCACGATGGACCGGAGGGGCGCAAGCTGCTCAACCGGCTGGGGCCACAACGGGGGAATCCGCCTCTGGTGATGGATCGCGCATATTCGGGCGACCAAACACGCCGATTGGCGTTCGATATGGGGTTCACGCCTGTTGTTCCACCCCTGAAAAGTCGAGTGAACCCCTGGGAGTATGACAAAGAACTGTACAAGAGGCGGAATGAAGTGGAGCGCCTGTTCCGTCGATTGAAGGGGTATCGAAGAGTATTCACGCGCTATGACAAGCTCGATGCGCTCTATGCCGGCTTTGTCTTGTTCGCAATCATCTTCGACGCTCTACGTAGTGTGAACAGGCCCTAGTCGGCTTTATGACGAAATGAGGCGCCTGCCAGATGCTCCAAGACAGGGGTCCATTGTAGAGTTACGACATGTCATCTTTATCGACGAAGCGCACCACTATCTTTCCCAGCGATCCTCACCATTGGCCAGAATTATTCGAGAGGGAAGGTCTAAGCTAGACTTTGTACATTCACGCGGCATAGGTTAGCAACTCGATGAATCTGTTGAGCATGGGAGTCGGGATTTCTCGCATATCTGGTTTCTGCGACGACATGCGGAAAGTCCCGGAGGCAAGCCAGAGATGACGGCGCACCAAAGCGATCGCGTCGATGAAAGTGGGCGCCGACTTGACATACCAAGCCGCCGATCGTGGAGTCGCTAGCCGGCGACCTCCCAACAAGTGTGCTGCGAGAGTTACCCAGGAGAACAGTCCCAACAGCACAGGAGTGGTCCGAGATATGGCGCGATCCGACCACTGGCGTTGAGTCTCTACTCCCAGATGGGCGCGTGTCTCCTGAAACGTCACCTCGATCTGCCAGCGCAACACGAACCACTCGATGATCTGAGCCGGACTGATCGCAGGATCGGTACACAGCAGCGCCTGGGAGTCGAACCGGTGTAGGGGGTCTCGAATGAGGACCCAGCGAATGGGCACGGGTGGCTTGCCCGTGTGATACCAGACCGCTGTTCGAGAGACGGTCTCCACCGTGCAAATGGCGCTGTCGTACCAGGCCACAGATATCGTGGCCCAGCCTACATCGGGGCACTGGAGGAGTTCCCTCAATGTGGGCAATCGTTCTCCTTTGAGGCGTGGACGCCCCATCTGTCCGGGCAGTCGAGGTGGGGCGGGTTCGTAGAGTGCAGCGTCCAGACGCAATCGGGTAATGAGGGTGACCGGACGAGTCATGGACTGACAGAAGTGGAGCAGATGGAGGGCAGCGTAGCTGCTGTCGGCCACCAGTACCAGAGGACGGTTGGGCAGCCAGCGCCGGAGCTGGAGGATCATCTGACGCGCCCAGTCGGTGAGCCTTTTGTGCGTCCGACCCAGCTTCTGACAGTAGCGCTCAGAGGGAGCCAGGGCGGTCAGTACAGGTAATGCCCATGTCCGATGTGCCCAGGGTATGGTGGTCAACAACATCAGGCTTATCCAACGCAGGCCGGAGGCCTTGACGAAATGACTCCCGCTGGAGCGCACTGCGTCACGATATATCCCCTTGGCTTTGATCTGCTTGCCACGCCGCCGCTCCAAGGTCTCGTCGATCCCAAACACCAGTGGACTATCACCCTGATCGAGGTGCTGTACCAGGAGCAACAGCAGTACACGGCTCAGCTGGAGCGGTGACCACACAGCGCGGTTGAGAACGTGGTGATACCGAGCAAAGCCGGTGTCGTCGCTGAGTCCCATGGCGCGCAGCGCGGAAGTGACGGTCCTCTTGTGCGTGGCCAGGACTGCACCGACCAGCAGCACCTGCACTTTCGCCCATGTCCTGGCCTGAAACATCGGCGCGAACGGACTGAGAAGGGATACAATGGCATCGGGCAGGGTGAGCATGACTTGACCTTTCGTGATGGTTCGGTCTCGTCAGCTTACCCTGTTTCCTCTGTCTAAGTTTTGTACAAAGTCTAGCTAAGGGTGTGGCAGTTTTTCTCGCAACCCAATCCGTATCAGACCTAGCGGGGACAGCAGGTGTAGATTATCGAGAGTTCATCAGCAACTCCTTTTTCTTTAAGACAAACATTCGCAGCAATGCTGACATTCGAGCAATGGTCCCGAGCGCAGCCCAACGTGTACAGGAGGTGGCAAATGTAATAGTCGAGTTGGGGGTGGGCGAGATGTTGTTCACGAAGAATTTGCAAAGAGATCTCCGATCGTCTGTATTGAACGCCGTACAGTATTATCGGCGGGACTCGGAATGAGCCAGCCAGCTCTTCGTACGTTGCCCCAAGCTAGACTAGATCCAGGGCGTGCCGCGCCGCTGATTCACAAGTGGTTTGCAAGGCGACGGCCCGACGCGATCAGGATGGTCTTGGATGGCTTGGATGACCTGCGAGATGGGCGCAGATTGCGAGTCATGGACCCCTTCGTAGGGTCGGGAATGATTCTCTTAGAGTGCCTCACCAAGGGACACGACGTGTTCGGAGCGGACATCAACCCGGTAGCATGGTTGATAGCGCAGCAAACTCTGAACCCGCCGGATTCTGAGCATGTCGAGTGGGCTTTTCAAACTATCGACGAGGTCGTTGGTTGCCAGATTAGAAGTTTGTTTAAGACCACGACACCGAGTAACGCTCCTGCTGAAATGGTCACAGCGTTCTACGTGCGGGTTGTCCGCACGCCTAACGGACAAGACCTCGAACTACACCACAATTACCTCATTGCCCGGAATCGCAAAAGGAACTGGGCAGTGTACTACTGCCCGGTTTGTGGGGCTATTTTCCCCGCTTCGTGCCTTGATACCGTAACTTGTTCCGAATGCCAGACGAAGTTGGAGTGGCGCAATGGCACCGTTTCCAGGGGTAAAGTGAAGCTCGGAGCAGAAGAGGTCAAATTAACAGATTTGTACAGCCAAGAGGCCGGAGGGCCTCGGTTCAAGCTAATTGGGGTGGAGTCTTACTCTTCAGAAACTGGCCGGCAGTATCACAGGCCGTCCAATCAAGATTTCGCTAATATTGAGGCAGCACGGTCACAGTGTTTGCGCCACGACATCGTCAATAAATTGTCTGCCACTCCGATTCCGACCGATCGTCGCGACCCTAGGCCAATCTCCCACGGCTTCACAAGCTATGGGGAACTCTTTACGCCACGTCAATTGTTGTCGCTAGCGCTTATAGCGGACGAAATCAAGGACTTCGAAAACAAGGAACAACAGTTAGCAATGGCTTTAGCCTTGTCAGACACCGCTGGCAGCAACAACCTGATGTGTAGGTATGCTGCGGATTGGCTAAAGCTCACTCCTGCTTTTGGCCTACACGGATTCGATGTTGTGACGAGGCCTGTTGAGGGCAATGTCTGGGGCGCACCACGAGGTAGAGGCAGCTTTAGTAACTGTGTCGCAAAGGCCAATCGAGCCTATGTGACGATCAAGTCGACACTCAATGAAATGGAATCCAGACGAGGACTAAGCACAACTCGAGATGTAAGGTGCGTGCCTTCTCAAACCCTATCTAGATTGGGCTGGGATACGATGGACGCCATCATAACTGACCCTCCGTACTTCGACAATCTCGACTATGGAGAGTTAGGAGACTTCTACTACCAATGGCTAAGGGTCTCGTTGAATGGAGAGTCGCCGTTTGACCGAGAGCATTCAATGGAAGCCTCAGACCTGGCAAGGATTGCAGCCTTAGAGAAGGATCCTACTCTGTTCAGCAGGGCGCTGGCCCAGATTCTAGGGCAGGCCGCGGAACACCTTGAATTAGAGGGGGTAGTAGCTTTCTCTTATCATCATGCCAAGGCACAGGCGTGGGAGTGCTTAGCAGACGCTTTGAGGAGCGCCGCCATAGCCCCATACAAGTTGAGATTCGTTAGGTCCGAGCTCGACAATGGCTTCCATAGCTCCAAAGGAAACATCAAAACTGACTCTATATTCTATTGCCGGAAGCGTGCTGAGCTGGGACAAGTGAGTTCCGACAAGATGCTACGCGATTCATTGAACAGCCTGTCGTCGCTAGAGGGGCTGAAACCAATTGATTTGGTGAGCGCATACTATGCCATTTCCACCGCACTCGCAGCGTTAAATCCATCTGAGGACTTTGATGATCTGCTAAGCCGGGTGAAGCGCTTCGCAAGGTGGAATTGAAAGTGGACTTTCACCTACTGCCAGCTCCCATTGCCTACGTGAGGCATCTCGTAGATGTCGAGGAGGACCACCGAGCGAAATTCGACCAGGTAAGAGTGTTGGCCCAAAACACTTTGCAAGTATTGGCGGCAATCCTTCTAAGCGATTGCTTGCGGCTTGGTCTGATCGGCCTCTTGCCAACCCAGCCAAGGGTCAAGAGGTTGGCCGTCGGTGACTTTGTTACTTCCATCATTGAAGCAGCCGGCCTGCTGATATCGCAACTCGAGCACAGTTACGTCCCAGAACTTGTCCAGCTTTACGGTGAAAATAGCAAGGTAACCAGACAGAGGAGAGAAAGGTTACAGCGAATAGTGCTGAATCGCAACCGAGACGCCCATACAGCATCGTTGGCCCAGACCGGAACTTGGCTAAACGAGCTTGTCCCTGATGTCGATGCCACAATACAAGAGTTGGATTGCCTTCGTACCTACATGATGGTGTCGGCCAAAAACGTTGAATTGGCTCCAGACCGCCTTAGTAGTCGGTTGAATGGCCTCAGGTGCCATGGTTTCTCAGACCGATATGTCCCTGTGAAGCTACCCATTTCGCAGACAGTCTCACGCTGTGAGGTTGTTCTAATCAAAGTGGATCGAAGTGACTGGTTGAGTCTAAGACCTTGGTTTCTTTATGTTTGGGACGACAACGACTCGTTGACTAGGGGCACCGAGGAGCTTGCTCTCCTGAACGCACTTGACGACCGTCGGCTCACCTATGTAGGTCTGATCTCCGGTACAGAATACCAGCTAGACAGCGATTGGCGACTGTTTACGATGTATGAACTAGAGACTCCTCAGACTCAATTGTCCACCTCTGCTAAGCGCGATGTTGACGAGAGCAAGCGTGCCAAATCCATCAGTCTGCCAATCGAAACGCTAGATGCTCGAAAGCCCTCCAGCTTACTGAAGCGCCTTACGATTACTCACGAAAACGTTGTAGTAAATCAGCGCTCTGGGTCTGAAGGTGGGGAATACCTAATTTCGGTCCGAACTCCCGCGAGGGAGGTCGCAGTTGCAAGCATTGATTCATCGGGAAGCGTTCAGATATTCTCAAAGATGCTGGAACGCGCGGTGGGAGAGGGAATACTTGAGAAGAGGCGATTGCAAAGAGCGTTGGACGAGTTGGGGCAAGCAAAGGTAGAAGAAGCCAAGTTGGGTGGAGCGCTGTTGGACATTGGGCATATCTCTGAACGAATCGATTGGTTGGAGGGCTTGGCACTTAGCTTCTCAGATTAACAATTCGGTATGTTAAGGCAAGCTAGAAGATAGCTTATCGCCAAGAGGGCCGGTGCGAATCCGGTCCCTCTTTCAGCGCTCGGGCGGCAGCCGTCAGCTCGCGAAGGGCAATAGTGACGCCATCGCAAACGCCTTCACCTCCGTCGCGCGCGCCGCCGCGTAACCGCGATCGCGGCGATGCTCAGCAGCACTCCGAGTCCGGCCAGCGCGGCTCCGGCCACGAGCGCGTCCGAAAAGCCCAGCGCCACCGCTCTATCCGCGGCCTCGGACGCGCCGAGGTATGCCCGCTCCCTCACCGCGAAGATGGCTCCGGCCGCCGCTACACCGACCGAAAACGAGAGCTGGCGCCCCGACGCGATCGACGCCGACGCGGTCCCGTAGCGGTCCGCCGGCACCGACTCCATTATCGTGGTGGTGTTCGGCGGCTCGTACAGCGCCGAGCCCACTCCCGCCAGGAGGAGCGCCCCCAGTATCGCGAGCTCGGAGCCGGAGGAGGCCGCCAGCACGCTGAGCCATGACAGCGAGCACACCATGGCCGCCAGGCCCAGTCCGGACAGCGTCCAGGGGCCGACGCGATGGGTCAGCGCCCCGCTCACCGGCGCCAGGAACACTCTCATCAGCGTGTGAAGCATGATAAACAGGCCCATCTTCGTCGCGGAGAAGCCCAATGCGTCGATGAAGAAGAATGGAGCGAGCAGCAGGATTGCGCCCAACGACGTGTAGTGGAAGACCAATACGGCCAGACCGAGGCCATATCCCGGGCGGCGGAACAGGCCGAAGTCCAGGATGGGCCTGGCCGACCTGCGTTGCGAGGCGATCAGCACGGGTATCGACACGGCCAACAGGGCTGCCGCCGCCAGCACCAGAGGCGAAAACGGGCCGTCCTCGGCGCTTCGGTTCACCACTACCAGGAAGGACGCCAGGACCGTAAACAGTGTCACGGCCCCCAGCCAGTCGACGGTCAAGTCCCGCTGCCCGCTGCTCTTGGGGTTCTCCAACACCCACCACGACAACGCCGCGGCAACCAGCGCCAGGGGGATCCTCGTGTAGAACAGCGCCTGCCATCCAAGCACGTCCAGCAGCCACCCACCGGCCAGCGGACCTGTGGTCAGCCCGAGGCCGACGACGGCCCCGGCGATGCCGATGGCCCTGGCGCGATTCTGGGGCTCGAACCTGTCGAGGATAATCGCATTCACGCCTGCCATCACCATCGCCGACCCCACGCCCATGAAAATGCGGGAGGCGATGAGCTGCCAGAGGTCGACCGAAATCGCCGAAAGCCCCAGCGCGGCGGAGTAGAGCACAAAGCCGAGCGTGTACGCCAGGCGGCGCCCTCCGACGTCGCTCAGCCATCCCAGCGTCATCACCATGCCGACTCCGGTCACCCAGAAGGCGACCGAGACCCACAGGATGGTTGAGGTGTCCGTGTCGAACGCCTCCGCGAGCGCGGGGTAGGAGACGCCCATGACACCGCTGTCGAGGGTGAGCACCAGGTTGCCCATGCACGCAGCCAGCAGCACGAGCCACTTGCTGCGCAGGACAGGCGGTCCTCCCGCCTCGACGGAAGACGTCATGGTCTGGGTGCTCTACTCCTCGCGCTGTGGGCCGAGCGTGTCGACCCGCCCCGATAGTCTTGTACCACCTGTTATGTTACACCTAAAAGCATGGAGGCTATGACGGCCCCCAATGGGCTAGCGAGATTCCTTCATTGGCCGTCCCGGCTGCGGACGACATATTTCTGCGACATTTGATCGCTATCGTGAGTAGCACCACAGACACTTCACGAAAGGGATGGAAGGATGATTTGCCAGAAGCTGATGTCGAAGATGTTCCTGTTCGGACCGGTATTGGGGGCCATACTCGCCGTGGTGATAGTCGTCGGCTGCTCGGGCGAAGCCGGAAGTGAGCACGGGGGCAGACGCGAAGGCAACGAATCCAGCGGTGAGCACGGCACTGGCGGCGATGGCGGTGGGGAGAGCAGTGAAGCCGCCATGTCGAGCCCGATCACTCCTCTAGGACAGTCGTGGAATGGGGTCCTCGGCGGACTGGCTGTTTCCATGCAGTACGATGCAGCGACCCGGACCGTTCACGGAACGGTGCGAAACTCGCTCTCAGAGAAACTTTGCTACGTGCAGGCCGAACCTCACCTGAAGTCCGGGACGAAGACGGTGGGAGAGCTAGGTCCCGAGAAGCTGGGAGACCTGAACCCTGGACAGGGAACAACGTCAAACCTGTCGGTCGCCAGTGAACCGAGTCTCGCAGGAGTCCGCTACGATGGATACGTCGTTCACATGGAAGTATTCGACTGCAGCGGCCCCGGACCTTCCGGCCACACGGGAGGAGAGGGCGCTGAAGGCAGCGGTGCTGATTCTTTGGCGCTGGATGAGACCTATGATGCAGTCCGCAGTGGCGCCCGGCTGATCCTGAAGTACGACGCTCCAAGCAACTCCTTCGAGGGGACTGTGGAGAACACGACCAACGGCGTGCTGGGCCGGGTCAGGATCGAAGTACACCTTTCCAACGGAACAGAGCTCGGTCCGACGACTCCGACGGACATGGCTCCAGGCGAGGTGGCAACGGTCAACCTGCCCGCGACGCAGGCGTTGTTCACCGGATGGACAGCACATGCCGAGGTCGGTGTCGGAGAGGAGGGGAGCGAGTCGGGCGGCGAGCATCGGGACGGCAACGAACACGGCAGTGGTGGCGAGCGTCAGGGAGGCGGCTAGAGCTAATCGGAGTCGACAGAGGCAGTTTCTTTACGAGGCATCGCTTTCAGGACGACGCACAAGAGGTCTGGTGTGGGCCGCACAGTACTGATAATCGAAGACGATACGAGGATCGCGAATTGGGTCAAGGTCTATTTCGAGCGTGCCGGATTCTCTGCTGAGGTTGCCCATGACGGCGAGTCCGGTCTAGCACTGGCCCGCAATTTCACTCCAGACCTGGTGATTCTCGACCTGATGCTTCCTCGTCTCGACGGCGTGGAGCTTTGCAGAATCCTGCGTCGAGAGTCAGATGTTCCGATAATCATGCTGACGGCCAGGGAAGCCCATGCCGAGCGAATCATCGGGCTGGACAGCGGAGCCGATGATTACATCGTCAAGCCCTTCGATCCGGAAGAAGTGATTGCGCGCGCCGAAGCCGTGCTCCGCCGCGTCAAGGGCAGAGTCCAGCAGCTCCTGACGCGCGGCAACATCACGCTGAACGAGACCGCCCGGAGCGTGACGGTCAACGGAGAACCCGTTGATTTGAGCCAGGCGCAAATCGATCTGCTGTCAACGTTCATGCGTCATCCCAACCAGGTGCTCACCCGTGATCAGCTCATCTCGCTGACCTTCAACCACGAATTCCATGGGTTCGACCGCGCCATCGACAGCCAGATCGCTCGCCTGCGAAAGCGGATCAGACGAGACGGCGGCCAGCCTATTCAGACCGTCTACGGCGCCGGCTACATGTTCGTGGTGGGGGACGAATGATGTCGCTGCGCTGGCGAATCATGGGGTCGATAGTCCTTGTCATCGTTCTAACCGTCCTGATCAGCGCCGGTGTGGGCTACTACGCGACGCAGTCCCGTCTGGGCGTGTTTGTGGACGGGATAGGTGATGATGAGGCGACCCGGTTGGCCCGGAATCTGAGTCGGGAGTACACCGCCGCAGGTGGCTGGGAGACCGTAGACAGACCGCTGTCTGAGGCCGGATACCTCTACGACGGGGTTCTGCAGAACGAGCAGCATGAGGAAGGTGAGGGGGAATCCCTCGAGCTCTTTCACAAAGACCCGGTACGAGTCGTCATCGCCGGCGTTGATGGACGGGTCGTAATGGACAACCTGTCCGAGCTGTCACCCGGAACCGCCACGCCCGACTTGGACGGGCATCGCGAGACGGTGTTCGACCTAACTACGGACCAACCCGTGGGCCGCGTCTATGTGGACGTGAACCATGATTTCCTGTCGGCCGAGTCGCACGGGTTTCTAAACACGCTCCTGTACATCACCGCAATTGGCGGGATGCTGACGGCCGGCGTTGCCATACTGCTGGCGGCCTGGTTGTCCAGGCGTATAACGGCCCCCGTAACGGCCTTGACGGAGGCGACCCAGGCAATTGCCCAGGGGGATACGACCCGGCTGCCGGTCACGTCCTCGGATGAGCTGGGACGGATGAGTGTGGCTTTCAACCGGATGACCTCCGCCCTGGAAACGCAACGCGACCTCCGCAGGCGGCTGTTAAACGACGTCGCCCACGAGCTGAACACGCCGCTGAGCGTCATACGACTGGAGGCAAGCGGGTTGCGCGACGGACTCCAGACGCCTGAGAGCGCGTCCGGCCACATCATCCAGGAAGTGGACAGGCTGCGCGGTCTCGTGACTGATTTGAACTGGCTTGCGGAGACCGACCAGAGTGAGCTGATGCTCACGCTCGAAGCGAGTTCGATCCACGAGCTGCTCTTCGCAGAGATGGACCGCTGGCAGCCGCAGTCCCAGGCTCGACAGATTGAAATGTCGTTCCAGGTATCCGCCAACCTCCCGGACGTGGCCCTCGACAGGATGCGCATGACCCAGGCATTGGGCAACGTCCTGACCAACGCCGTCAATTGCACTGAGCCAGGCGGGCATATCGTGCTCAGAGCCGGGCTGGAGAGCGATGAGGCGCTGGCTATCTCAATCATCGATGACGGGATCGGCATCCACGCCGCAGACCTTCCCCAAGTCTTCGACCGATTCTATCGTACGGACCGGTCTCGTAGTCGTGGGATAGGCGGTACAGGCCTGGGGTTGGCCATCACCCGAGCTATAGTCGAAGCACACGGCGGCACAATTGCGGTAACAAGTGACGGGCCTGGACATGGTGTCACCGTGACGATTCTCCTTCCCTTGAACAGGTGACGATAATCCTCCTTGGCGGCTTCCGCAGTGGCCCCGCTCACCCCGCTGGCGCCGAGCTTGTGGACAGGCCGGCGAGGTGCTAGCATTCGCGTTGCAATAGCATTCGAAAGCGGGGAGGACATTATGGATATAGTAGGCTACGCCGACCGCTACAGCGTCCGAGCCGGGGATACCATCCGGTTCATGGTGAGCTCCAAGCTCCCCAGCTACCAGGCCGACATCGTTCGGCTGATACACGGCGACGTCAACCCCGAAGGGCCGGGTTTCAAGGAGGAGCCCGTCCAGGCAGTCGGGACGTTAGAG
The DNA here is from genome assembly GCA_965217705.1 of Dehalococcoidia bacterium. Lineage (GTDB taxonomy): Bacteria > Chloroflexota > Dehalococcoidia > Lucifugimonadales > CATOSD01 > CATOSD01. The sequence goes on from CBDCJA010000002.1 coordinate 2,766,530, forward strand.
GGCCGGTTCCAGGAGCTGGTGCCCGGTTCGTACGCCGCCGTCCCGGACAGCCCGCTTCTGCGGCTCAAGGAGAGCTTCACGCTGCTGGCCTGGATCTCTTCGACAACCCCGACCAAGTTCTCGCAGGGCATCCTGACCAAGTGGTCCGATTTCGGCGGCGCCGGATACGGCATGATGCTGGATGGCGAGCGTGGCCTGACCCTGTGTGTCGGGGGCGCAGACGGTCGGGTGGAGCGAATCTCCACCGGGGTGCCCGTGCGCGCGCCGGCACTGCATTCGCCCGCGTGGTACTTCGTGGCGGCGACCTACGACTCGTCCACCGGAAGGGTGACGCTCTACCAGCAGCCCAGGACCATCTGGCCCATGGATGAGACCGCCGCGGTGGTCGAAAGGGAGATAGGGCAGCTCGAAGTCGCCGAAAATGGCGTGCCGCTCGTCATGGCGGGCTACTGCGAAGGGGAGGACACCTCCGGACCCAGGATCGCCGGCCACTTCAACGGCAAGATCGACCGGCCGGCGCTGTTCGGGCGCGCCCTGAGCCTGGGGGAGCTCGAATCGCTGCGGGACGGCGCTTCGCCCTCGGAGGTCGGGGACGGCCTCATCGGGGCATGGGACTTCGGCAGAGACTTCGCCACCGACCGGATCACCGACGTGTCCGAAAATCGGTTGCACGGCAACACGGTAAACAGGCCCACCCGGGCAATGAACGGCCACAACTGGACGGCGAACTACATCGACTTCAATCTCGCTCCCCAGGAGTACGGGGCCATTCACTTTCACGACGACGACCTCGACGACGCCCGATGGGACGTGAGTTTCGAGTTCCAGGTGCCGCTGGACCTCAGGAGCGGGGTGTACGCGGCACGGCTCATGGAGGGCGGTTCCGAGGACTACGTGCCGTTCTTCGTCCGTCCGGCAGAGGGCGCCAACCTATCCAGGATACTGTTCCTGGCGCCCACCAACAGCTATCTCACCTACGCCAACAACCATTCGTATCCCCGGACCGAATACTCCGGGAGGGTCGCGTGGGAGCCCTCGACGCCGCAGGACGAGTACATCGCGGAAAACCACCTGAACAGCACCTACGACGTACACACCGACGGCTCCCCCGTGTTCTACTCCTCGCGCCGCCGGCCCAACCTGACCATGCGCCCCAAGTACAACTTCTGGTATCTGCGGTTGGGGAGGGGCGGTCCCTGGCAGTTCAACGGAGACCTGCACCTGGTGGACTGGCTGGACGAGCAGGGATACGTCTACGACGTCGCGACCGACGAAGACCTGCAGAACGAGGGCGCAGACCTGCTGAGAGCCTACAACGTGGTGGTGACGGGAAGCCACCCCGAGTACTGGTCGAGCCAGGGACTCGACGCGATGGACGCCTATCTGGCCGGCGGCGGGCGGCTGATGTACCTGGGGGGCAACGGCTTCTTCTCGGTGGTGTCGTTTCCCCCGGACAGCACCCACTGCATCGAGATGCGCCGCTCGGCGGCGCGGCCGCACGACGAGGCGGGGCAGAACAACCACAGCTTCACGGGCGAGGCGGGGATGAACTGGAACGCCAGGGGGCGGCCGTCGGGTCGAATGCTTGGCGTGGGCTCATCGACCGGCACCGGCTTCGACTACAGCATGCCGTATCACCGGCTGGAGGACAGCTACGATCCCCGGGCCGCGTTCATCTTCGAGGGCATCGGGAGGGACGAGGTCATCGGAAACTTCGGGCTGAAGCAGGGCGGCGCCGGGGGCGTCGAGATCGACCGGGCGGACTACAGCCTGGGCACGCCTCCCCACGCGCTGGTCGTGGCTACGGCCTCCGGCTTTTCGGACCACTACCAGCTAATTATGGAGGCCGAGTCGGTCGGCGACTACTCGCGGGGCAAACGGCGCGGCGGAAGCCAGAACCCGCTGGTCAGGTCGGACCTCGTGTACTTCGAGGGGCCGTCCGGAGGCGGGGTGTTCTCGGTGGGGTCCATAGCCTGGTGCGGGAGCCTTTCTCACAACGAATACGACAACAACGTGTCCCGCATAACGAAGAACGTCCTCGACCGGTTCGCGTCGGACGCTCGGGGTTGATAGAGGTGCGAGACCATCGCCGCAGTGCACCTCCAAGCGAGGGAGGGCGTCTATTGCAGCCTGGAATCGCGTAATCTAGGATCGAAGTAGTCTCTCAACCAGTCGCCAAAAACATTGATGCTCACGACGGCCAATGCCAGTATAACTCCAGGAAAGAGAACCATCCATGGCGCCAACTCCATGTATTTCTTTCCGTCCAACAAGAGGGAACCTAAGGACGGCTGGGGCGGTTGTACTCCTAAGCCCAGAAAGCTGAGAGAGCCTTCGATTATGAGCGCCACGGATAGAGCATAAGAGAATTGCACCAGTATGGGGGCCATTACGTTTGGCAGCACATGTCGAAAGACTATGCGTGGACGGGCGGCCCCTATTGATTTAGCGGCTGTAACGTATTCTGTCTCACAGACACTCAATGTCGGTCCACGAACCATTCTGGTGAACGACGGCAAGGAAATCACGAAGATAATCACCACTACGCTATATAGGCCTGGGCCAAGGATAGTGGCTATCAGGATTGCCACCAGTATGGAAGGAAACGCAAACAGGATATCCATAAACCGCATTACGATTTCGTCCGCCCACCCCTTGAGGTAACCGACAGTGATCCCGGTGAAAGTACCCGCCAGTGCTGCCAGCATGGCGGATACGGCGGAGAGAACTAGAGACACGCGAAGCGCAAAGACCACGCGAGCCAACACGCTCCTACCCAGGTAATCGTTGCCCAAAGGGTATTGCACCGAGGGAGAAGAAAATGCAGAGGCCGGGTACATCGCTTCCGGGTCCCCGGTCCCTAGGAACGGGCCAATCCACGCAATGGAGAACGCACCCAACAGGAATAGCAAGCAGACGGAGGGCACCCATGTAGCTGGCCCGCGTCTTAGGAGCAAAAGCAGTCGGTTGGGCTTGGCGATCGCTCCGCCTGCAATCAAGTCGTTCATCTTAATTCCAACTTGCTTCGTGCCTTGGCTGGGTAGGCCTCCGAATTAGTCCTAGCTTCCGAGGAAACAGCATACGAGACATCAGTATCTAATCCGTGGATCGAGGTATGCATAGATCACATCAGCGGCGAGACTGGCGAGTACAAAGATTGTGCAGGCTGCTAGAATTGTACCTTGAACTACGGGGAAATCCCGAGAGCCCAGGCCCCTAAGCACGTAACGCCCCATTCCTGGCAACGAGTAAAGCACCTCTACGATGATTGTCCCACCCATGAGGTATCCCACATTTATGCCGACTACCGTTACCGTTGGAATCAGCGCATTGCGGAGCACATGTCTGACCAACACAGTCCTGGCTTCTAATCCCTTGCTGTGCGCCGTCCTCACGTAGTCTTGGGACAGGATATCCAATACGCTTGATCTCGTAAATCGGGCAACTACCGCCATAGTGATGGCGCCGAGTGTCAGGGAGGGGAGAAGCATAGAGCCAAAGTGCCTGACCAAGTCATCAGTGATAGGAACGTAGCCTGATACAGGAAGCCCGAGGCTCCAGTTGGACACCATGAAAATCAGAAAGGTGCCCAGTACAAAGCTTGGGATGGACAGCCCCAGCATGGCTGTTGCCTGCATAGCGACGCCGATAAGTCGATGTCTCCAGATCGCTGCGGCAAGGCCGACGGGTATACCCATCACCACCGAGAACAGCGTCGCCAGCAGGGCCAATTCCATGCTGACGCGACCCCTGTTCAGCAATTCCCGCGCCACAGATTCGCGGCTTTGTAGTGAGATCCCGAGATCACCTCGTAAGGCGTTGCCAAGCCAAGCCCAGTATTGAACAATTATGGGGCGATCCAGTCCGTATTTCTTTCTTACTTGCTCAAGCAACTCCGGGTTGTCGGAGGCCTGGTAACCAAGATAGCTTTGGGCGAAGTCACCCGGTGACAACTGAACTGCTATGAACACAAGGAGCGACGCGCCCCAGATTGTGATCAGCGCTGTGATTGCCCGTGTAGCTAGAAATCTTATCATGGCTGCCTAATTCGGCTGCTAGGTTGCTGGATCAGCCCGGAACACATGAGAAATCCTGGTTTCCACGAGATCGACGTCTGAAAGCTCGCTCATCGTATTTATCAGGTCCTGAACCTCGGGCAGTATTTGGTCAAGTTCTTTGTCAGATAAGGGGATGAGATTCATCTCCTCGACCATTCTCTGTAGAGTTTCCTTAGAGACTGCCATGTTACCCTCCATTAAGTCGATCAAGGCCCTTTCGGATCGTGGAATCGGCCTAGGTGCATCATGAGGACGACTTCAGTTAGGTCAGTGCCGCAGGTATCCTACCGGAATAATCAGTGGCCCGTTCGTATTGGTGCGCTACTCGGAGCACCAGGCTGTCTTCCCACGGCCTGCCTAGAATCTGGAGGCCAATTGGCAACCCTTCTTCGGAGAATCCGCAGGGAACCGAAATCGCGGGCACACCGGTGATGTTCGCTGGGCTGGTATTCCGGCCCATAATCCAGCCCGAAATACCTGTGGGCGTGGTGGACACATCCTCCTCCGTATCACCCACCTTAACTTTCTCGGCGCCGAATTTCCAAGGTAGCAGCGGTGTCGTAGGAGTGACCAGGAAGTCGACTTCTTGCATCACCCTGAGCCATTCTTGCTGGAACAATCTTCTCATCTGGTGGGCCTTGATGAAGTGACTTGCCAACACAAACTGTCGGCTGAGGTAGGATGTACGAATCTCTGGACTGAACTGTTCGCGGTCACGCCTGAGGTCGGACTCGTACTGCACAACGCTGGACGCAGTGGCGGCTCTTATCGCGGGGAGCAACTCGGTGTGTTTGATCTCCACCTGCTTGGTTTTTATTCCCAACTCCTCTAACACCGTGATAGCCCTGGACACTGCATCTGCTACCTGAGGGTCTATGGGCTCGAAGAAGTGGTTGGACGGTATGCCCATAACCAAACCTTTGGTGCTGCGGTCAAGGGCGGACTCATAGTCCTCCACCGGCATTGGGATCGTAGACGGATCAAGCGCATCATGGCCCGCTATAACTCGAAGCACGGCGGCGGAGTCGCGTACGGAGCGAGTATGAGGGCCTATGTGGAAGTTGGCCGGATCCATACCCTCGAGCGCTCCTCGGTTGGGAACTCTGCCATAGGTCGGCTTCAGGCCTACTACCCCACAGACGGCGGATGGCTGTCGCACCGAGCCTCCTCCATCCGTACCAAGAGAGGCGAAGGTCACGAATGCAGCTACATTGGCCGCCGAGCCTCCGCTGGAACCGCCGGCAAAGCGATTGAGGTCCCACGGATTGCGCACGTGCCCGTACCAAGCGTTGGCGCTAGTAAATCCAGCACCCATCTCGTGCATGTTTTCCTTGCCTATGAGAACCGCTCCCGCCGCCCTACATCTTTCTACTACTGGGGCGTCCCACTCCGGCACGTAGTTCTCCCGTGGCTTGCCCCCGTCGGTGGTGCGTACTCCCTGAGTGAGAATCATGTCCTTGAGGCCTATGGGAATCCCATGAAGGGGCCCCAGATATTCGCCTCGCATGAGGAGAGTCTCCATTTCCTGGGCCTGCCGAAGGGCCAATTCCGGAGTGAGAGTGATGAAAGAAGTCAACACATCCTGCATTCTCTCAGCGTGGGCAATTGCCGCCTGTGTCAACTCTACCGGGGAAATCTTGCGCTCCCGAATCTGCGGAGCGATTTCAGTGATCCCTTGGGACAGCAGGTCTAGATTTCCCATTGTCTCCTCCAAGCTTGGCAGTAGTCTGACGATGCCTCAAACCAGATTCATTCCCGTGCACACGCTGAGCCTCACAATTTGGGGGCACGTACCCTATTGACAGAATGCGTGCAGATCCGCCACCAGACCTCTCGCCCACGACCGGGACTGCTCGCTGATGGTTTGGGCTTTGTCATCCAGAAGAGACAACGCGTCGGCCTCGGAAACACCATTCTCTCCTTCAAGCGCCTGCCATATCTCAGAGAGGTCGAGCCAGAAGGGCGAAAAGCGTGAAACTACCGCGCCGCGCGCCTGAATTTGGCGCAACCTCTCCAAGGGACCGCTGCTCAAATCGCGGTAGACTTCAGCAGTGAGGATTGAAGAAAGAGCTTCCACAGCTCGTGCTCGGTCCTGAGGCAGGAGACGGCCCGCTTCTCGCAACTTGATCACGGCCTCCTCTGCTTCCGGACCGCGGAGCAGTGTCCTGCTGCAGTGGAAGGCGTACAGGTTACGGTGGAGCAATCGGCTCAAGGAAAGGGACTGACGCAATGTCTTTCTGGCGTCAGAGTTTCGGCAGAAGCTGATGGCCTCTTGAACCGCCTGACGTACGCTTTGAGCCTCTGGAAGAGTCCCAAACCCGCGCTCAGCAACCTCACCCAGGGAATTGAGATCTATCAGCGCATCTTCACCGTTGGCCAACCGGCTGCTTACCAGAGCCCAGGCACGGATGTTGGCCTCCAGAGCTTGTTGGTCCACACGTTCCATGTTCTCGGCTGGAGTGTGGTAAAGGCTCCAGTAGGACGGCAGATCCGGCCCGCCGTGCCCTTGCAGTGGAAACATTACCACTGAAGGAACGCCAAGGGTGTGGAAGCACAAGTGGTCACTACCACTCCAAGCCGACTCGCGGTCTTGGACTGGTTCCTTTGCAACGGCACGGCCGTTCAGGTCTCCTATGGCAGCGTGTACCAGTGGTAGCAACTCCTGCGTGGTTAGGAATTCGGTCTGATCGGTGTAGGCTATGATTTCCGCGTTGACAATCGCGACGGGGACCTCATCACCTTCGCCGGACAGGGTGGTCTGGTGTCTTACACTGTAAGCCTTGGAACCCTTGTCCCAGTACTGGGCATCGGTGTCAAACGGTGTCCCCGACTCCTCTCCTCCAAAGCTTATAAGGCGTACCGTGCGCGCGGGCCTGAAACGGTGGAACAGGCGGGCCAACTCCACCAACCCCGCAACACTCGAAAGATTGTCGTTGGCGCCTTGGAACCATGTATCGTGATGGGCGGAGATATACACGACTTCATTGGGGAATCTCGTGCCCTCGATCACGCCCACGACGTTGTCCGACATACACTGTGTAGCCTCCTGGGGCGCATCGAAGCGGACGCTTACCTCCCGACGCTGTGACAAGACTTGCCGAAGACGAGCCGCGTCCTGATTGGACACGCTCAGCACTGGCAAACCCACATTGACGCCGTGTATCGAAATCAGGTCGTCCCTGACTCCATCGATGTGGTACACCAAGGCTTTGACGCCGTGGGTGAAGGCCTCCCTGGCGATGCTTCCCATTTCACCGAGTTCAGCTGTCGTGGCCAGCGCCACCCTGCCCTCTACGTTGCCCAGGGCGCGGAAGTCTCGCCATGTGCCATTGCCGACGTCGATCAGAACACCTTCCCCAGAACCGGCGGGCGCCACGGGGTTGACCTCGCAACGAACCTCCAGAGGGTCCGGTCCGATTACTTCGAGGCGTCCTTGACCACGCACGTAGCTCATGGCTGGGTATGACTCCAGCTCACAGGAGTCCACGAAGGGCTGAAGCAAGTCTCGCACGCGGCGCGCCTCTTCCAGCTCAGCCGGGCTGCCTACCACCCTCTCTGTGCCCTGGACAAGCTCCGACAGAGTCTGCCGGGCACGTGCCCCGGAGATTAGGGCTAGCTGCTCCCTTTCCTCAGATGTCAGCATTTCAGAACCCCCAAATTATCATGATAGAGAAAGAGAGCCTATTGAGAACTGGACCTACAACAGGCTCTCAGGAGAATCGGCCCGCAGAGACTCCCGATTGTCGTGGAATCCTAATGCGTTGGGACGAAGTTATTCCATGCAAGGGCTCGGAAGGGGCGGGACATACGTGCTTCTCGTTCATGGTGAGCTTGTTGAACCAAAGCCCATGGGTTCCGTCAAGCTCACCCGAAACAAGTGCCTTGCTTCCCGGCCAGAACTTCACAATCGCCCCGCAATGTCAGTGAAGTTCGACCAAGGGCCGTTCCTTTCCATCAGGCTTAGCGGGGTAGCCGACAGCAAGTAGCCGTGAGCCGCCACTTGGAGATATGCGACTACTGCACCAGCTCAACCTGCTTCATACCTTGCCAGAGAGGCACCCCATAACCTTCCCCGAAGTCCTGTAGCACGATGTTTCTGACAAGGTCGTTCCTGTAAGCGATGAAGTTATTGCGTGAGATCAACATGGACGTGAAAGCTTCTTCCGCCCAGCGCTTCTCTACTTCGCGGTAGAGTTCCATCCTTTTCTGAGGGTCCGGTTCCATGATGAGTCGGTTCCCTTTCTGCGCCAACTCCTCAGCCACCGCCTCCTCTAGTCCATATCTATCCACAAACTCCTCCTTGGTCCGCACAAAGTTGAACGCAGGGTCCGTGTATCCAACCCACCAGGAGATCGATGTATCGGATTTCGCATTAATCAGGTATTCAAGCCAGGTTTGTTGCTCCCGTATCATAACGTTCCCAGTAATGCCCGCCTTCTTCCACTGTTCCTTCACTACCTGGGCGAGATTTATCGTCATGGGAATGTAAGGTGTGACGTTTATCTCGATTTCAAGGCCCTCTGCGCCGGCCTCCTTGAGTAGCCGCTTGGCCTCCTCTGCGTTGTACTCATAGCCCGGTAGATCAGACAGGGGAGTGGCCAGCGTCTTGAATCCTGCCGATATCGGCCCCGTAGGTACCGCGTAGCCGAAGGCGGCCACTTGTGCCAAGGCCTCACGGTCGGTCGCCATCATTATGGCTCTCCTGACCCTTACGTCGCTCAGTTGTTCCCTGCCAGCAATAATAGGCATGTGGTAGTAGTTTGTGGTCAACTGCTGAATTCCAGTAATGTTGTCGTCTTTGCCAACTGCATCCAGCATTTTGGGGTCTTCTGGGAAGATTATCTGCACCTCGCCTGTACGCAGGGCAGCGACCCGCGTCGCGTTGTCAGGGATGATTCGCCACTCCAGGCTCTGAACACGTGGCGAGTTCCTCTCCAGAATCTCTCGCTCCCAGTACTCCTCGTGGGCATCAAGCTTCCACACGGACTCTTCGACGTGCTCGGTGACCTTGAATGGTCCAACCGAGAAAAACTGCTTTTGCAGATCTATCTCACCGCTGGCCGACTCGACGCTTGGAACGATGGAGGCCATCATGTGCCCCAGTAGCGTCATCATGGCGCCATACGGCTGCGGGGTAGTGAGTTTGACCTCATAATCGCTAATAGCCTCGACTGTCGTACCGGCCGCCTTCATCTTTCTCCCCCAATAGGACGTACCTTCCGGGTCCATCAGCCGGTTTAGGCTGAAGATCACGTCGTTCACGTCCATCTCACGGCCATTGTGGAATTTCACCCCCTGGCGGAGGTTGAAAATCCAGGTCGTGTTATCGGGGGTTTCCCAACTCTCGGCCACGATGGGTTGTGCTACAAGGTTCTCATCCACGTAAACCAGGCCGTCTCCCACATTGGTGCTAATCATCCACGTGGCCTGACAACCACTCCATTGCATGTCGGCTCCGCATACGTCCGATTGCTTACCTAGCACGAGTGTGCCTGCCGGACCCGAGACCGGCTGCTGCACCGCAGGAACAACCGTTGGGGCGGGCGCTGTTGTGACAGCGGTCGCAGCGGCCGGAACGCTTGTGGCGACAGATGCCGCCACAGTTGGAGGTGCACTAGTTTGCTCTTCCTCTTTCTCAACCGAGGAAGCGCATGCCGCTACAAGCAGACCTGTGATTGTGAGTAGGCTAATCAAACTAACAATCTTCTTCATGGCGGGCCTTCCTCCTGTCTCGTGCTTAAAATCGTCCTGAAACGTTAACTATTGGGGATGAACTAGATATGACCATTTCTGGGCAGTGTTACCTAGCTCGAGAATTGAGAAAGTCTACGTGATTCCCAAAATGCCGTGCGATTCCTAGCAAGCTAGCATACAGTCATGGTTTTGTAAAGATAACCCCTCGACTTGTGAATGTAATCACATAGACCAAATTGCTCATCCTAGCTCGATTTCGATCTGACTGACCTGCGTCGACTTCCAGCAGCTATGCCCGTCTGGTCCGCTGCCAAGTTGCCAGTCTGTGGTTCGTGCGACCTGCGGCATTGTCCACGGCCGGCGGCACCGCGAACCGAACTCCACCTTCTCCCAGCCGCTCGTGGTGGCTGCCATCTATCTGCAAAGGCATTCCCTCTTGGGCCATACGCCTTGGTCGGCCTCGGTGTCTGGGCGGTCGACGGTGGTGGCGGCTGTTGACACCGGACCTCGCCAGCCTGCGCCGTACCGTGGAGCAGATCAGATCTATCCCCTCCCGCTCCATTCGTCCTGAGTCAATGTCACTCCTCCTTATAGGATGACATTTGCCTTGACCGGTTAGCTACCGACACAATCGCAAAACAACAACATTCCCCGCCTCAGAAAGTTGTGCCATAAACTACCTTACACTACCTGGCACAGAGGCCAAGCCCGTAGCGGAGAGGCTTTAACCTTCGTGGCGGGTCTACATCGATATTTGCGATCCCAGCACCCCTCACACATTGCGCTTAGGCCAGCCGCAACGCAGCGTACCGCGAACTCCGCCGTTCAGGTGCACCCCGGCGGCTTCCGCAGTGGCCCCGCTCACCCCGTCGGCGCCGAGCTTGTGGACAGGCCGACGAGGTGCTAGCATTCGCGGCGTAGTAGCATTCGAAAGCGGGGAGAATACGGGAGGATACGATGGATATAGTTGGATATGCCGACCGCTACAGCGTCCGAGCCGGGGATACCATCCGGTTCATGGTGAGCTCCAAGCTCCCCAGCTACCAGGCCGACATCGTTCGGCTGATACACGGCGACGTCAACCCCGAAGGGCCGGGTTTCAAGGAGGAGCCCGTCCAGGCAGTCGGGACGTTAGAGGGCCGGTTCCAGGAGCTGGTGCCCGGTTCGTACGCCGCCGTCCCGGACAGCCCGCTTCTGCGGCTCAAGGAGAGCTTCACGCTGCTGGCCTGGATCTCTTCGACAACCCCGACCAAGTTCTCGCAGGGCATCCTGACCAAGTGGTCCGATTTCGGCGGCACCGGATACGGCATGATGCTGGACGGCGAGCGTGGCCTGACCCTGTGTGTCGGGGGCGCAGACGGTCGGGTGGAGCGAATCTCCACCGGGGTGCCCGTGCGCGCGCCGGCACTGCATTCGCCCGCGTGGTACTTCGTGGCGGCGACCTACGACTCGTCCACCGGAAGGGTGACACTCTACCAGCAGCCCAGGACCATCTGGCCCATGGATGAGACCGCCGCGGTGGTCGAAAGGGAGATAGGGCAGCTCGAAGTCGCCGAAAATGGCGTGCCGCTCGTCATGGCGGGCTACTGCGAAGGGGAGGACACCTCCGGACCCAGGATCGCCGGACACTTCAACGGCAAAATCGACCGGCCGGCGCTGTTCGGGCGCGCCCTGAGCCTGGGGGAGCTCGAATCGCTGCGGGACGGCGCTTCGCCCTCGGAGGTCGGGGACGGCCTCATCGGGGCGTGGGACTTCGGCAGAGACTTCGCCACCGACCTGATCACCGACGTGTCCGAAAATCGGTTGCACGGCAACACGGTGAACAGGCCCACCCGGGCAATGAACGGCCACAACTGGACGGCGAACTACATCGACTTCAATCTCGCTCCCCAGGAGTACGGGGCCATTCACTTTCACGACGACGACCTCGACGACGCCCGATGGGACGTTAGCTTCGAGTTCCAGGTGCCGCTGGACCTCAGGAGCGGGGTGTACGCGGCACGGCTCATGGAGGGCGGCTCCGAGGACTACGTGCCGTTCTTCGTCCGTCCGGCAGAGGGCGCCAACCTATCCAGGATACTGTTCCTGGCGCCGACCAACAGCTATCTCACCTACGCCAACAACCATTCGTATCCCCGGACCGAATACTCCGGGCGGGTCGCGTGGGAGCCTTCGACGCCGCAGGACGAGTACATCGCGGAAAATCACCTGAACAGCACCTACGACGTACACACCGACGGCTCCCCCGTGTTCTACTCCTCGCGCCGCCGGCCCAACCTGACCATGCGCCCCAAGTACAACTTCTGGTATCTGCGGTTGGGGAGGGGCGGTCCCTGGCAGTTCAACGGAGACCTGCACCTGGTGGACTGGCTGGACGAGCAGGGATACGTCTACGACGTCGCGACCGACGAAGACCTGCAGAACGAGGGCGCAGACCTGCTGAAATCCTACAACGTGGTGGTTACGGGAAGCCACCCCGAGTACTGGTCGAGCCAGGGACTCGACGCGATGGACGCCTATCTGGCCGGCGGCGGGCGGCTGATGTACCTGGGGGGCAACGGCTTCTTCTCGGTGGTGTCGTTTCCCCCGGACAGCACCCACTGCATCGAGATGCGCCGCTCGGCGGCGCGGCCGCACGACGAGGCGGGGCAGAACAACCACAGCTTCACGGGCGAGGCGGGGATGAACTGGAACGCCAGGGGGCGGCCGTCGGGTCGAATGCTTGGCGTGGGCTCATCGACCGGCACCGGCTTCGACTACAGCATGCCGTATCACCGGCTGGAGGACAGCTACGATCCCCGGGCCGCGTTCATCTTCGAGGGCATCGGGAGGGACGAGGTCATCGGAAACTTCGGGCTGAAGCAGGGCGGCGCCGGGGGTGTCGAGATCGACCGGGCGGACTACAGCCTGGGCACGCCTCCCCACGCGCTGGTCGTGGCTACGGCCTCCGGGTTTTCGGACCATTACCAGCTAATTATGGAGGCCGAGTCGGTCGGCGACTACTCGCGCGGCAAACGGCGCGGCGGAAGCCAGAACCCGCTGGTCAGGTCGGACCTCGTGTACTTCGAGGGGCCGTCCGGAGGCGGGGTGTTCTCGGTGGGTTCCATAGCCTGGTGCGGGAGCCTTTCCCACAACGAATACGACAACAACGTGTCCCGCATAACGAAGAACGTTCTCGACCGGTTCGCGTCGGACGCTCGTTCCTGAGCCGGACTCCCATCGGCTCAGCTCCGGGTGTCGCAATTGCCATCAGAGTTGAGCGCGGAAGAGCACCGCCGAGAGTAGTAGCGGCGCCCTGCACGGGGCAGGCCAACTGATACTTTTGCCCAGATCTGAGCAGTCTCAACACTGGCGTCGGACTTGACAGGCGACTCGGCCATGAAGTATAACTACGCCGAACTAAAGGGACGCCACGAGCGCCCCGCAGGTTCGTTTTGTGAGAACACCCAGAAGGAGGAGATCAGTGAAAATCCTTAGACTGCTACCATTCCTGGCGGCGCTGGCGCTGCTTGGCGCCATGGCCTGTTCTGCCGCCGAGCCAGGGCAGCAGCAGCAGCCGGCAGCCCCTGCCGCGGCTGCGACTGCCGCACCTGCCGCCGCAATGCAGGCCCAGGCCCCCCAGGCGCCCGAGTTGGCGGCGCCCGCGGCCGCCGCTCAGACCGCTCCGGAGACGATGGTGCGCACGCAGCCGACAGCCCCCGAGTCTCCCGGTACCACACAGCGCATGATCCCGCAGGAGACGGATGTCAAGGAGGGCGGCACGCTCGTGTTCGCGCTCGCGGCCTCGGTCAAGGCGCTCGACCCTGTGTGGACCACGGCAGGCGTGACCTGGGAGATTTCCAGGCACCTCTACGATTTCCCGCTCAGGCTCGACACCGTAGGCGCCTTCCACAACAACATGTTCGATAATTGGGAGATCAGCGACGACCAGCTTACCTGGACGTTTACCCTGCGTGACGACCTCACCTTTGAGGACGGCGACCAGCTGACCTCCGACGACTTCATCGCGTCGTCGTTCCGCTGGGCCGAGCGCATCACCAGGGGCATCGCCCTGTTCCAGCGCTCCGTCGCCGGCAACAACTCCTCGGAGAGCATGTCCAAAGTGGACGACCTTACCTTTGAGATCCACCTCAAGGAGCCTTTCGCGGTAACGTCGCTGGGCTTCGGCCAGCAGCCGCTCATGATGAAGGCGGAGATAGCAGGCAACGTCAGCCCGCACGACCGCGTCGACGAGTTCGTCACCTCCGGCCCCTGGCGGCTGGCGAACTGGGCGCCCGGCCACCGCTTCGACCTGTCCCCCAGGGAGGGCTTCCCGGTCGGCGTGTTCCCCGAAGGCGAAAGGGTGTTGCTGGATGCGCTCCAGATAGTCGAGATTCCCGACAAGACCACGATCCTGGCCGGCCTGAAGACGGGCAAGATCCACTACGGCACCTTCATGCCCTTCCACTTCTGGCCCGAAGTCAAGGACGACCCCAAGCTCAGCACCTGGGTGCTGCCCGGCGGCTCCACACCGGTGGTGCTGCTCAACCACACCAAGCTGCCGTTCAAAAACCTGAAGGCTCGCCAGGCGATACAGGCCGCGCTGGACGCCGACGACTGGATGCCGGCCTATGGCCCTTCGGACCTGTGGAGCACCTGTGGCGCCATCTTCATTTGCGGCACGCCCAACGAGAGCGAACAGTCGCTCGACTTGTACGACCAGGACGACCTCGAGAAGGCCCAGCGGCTGTTCAACGAGTTCGTGGACGAGACCGGCTGGGACCCCTCCACGCCAATAATCATCCTGGGCAACACCAGCTACCAGGAGATGCGCGACATCAGCATCGTCAACAAGACGGTCACTGAGTCCATAGGGTTTAACGTTGACCTCCAGCAGCCCGACTGGGCGACGGCGGTCACCTTCCGCCAGGACCAGGAGTACTGGGACATGTTCCACACGAGCTGCTGCGGCGTGCCGACCAACAACCCGGTCACCAACTGGTACCTGAACCCCAAGACCTACGGCTGGCACGACAACCTGGAAATCGAGGAGCTCAAGTCGCAGTACACGCGCACCTCGGACCCGGCAGAGCAAAGGAGAATCTCCGACGCCGTGCAGAAGTCGTACTACGAGAACGTAACGCACATGATCCCGGGCAACATCACCGGCTACAACATCATCAACATCAACGTCCGGGGCGTGCACGACCACCACTGGAACACCCGAATGACGGGTGTCTGGTTCGACAACTAAAGACTGACCCAGACGACGGGCCGGGGCCCCGGCTCCGGCCCGCCGGCGTGACTTGGTACGCGCGAAAGCGCCAACCGCAAAATAGGAAGGCGTCCCTTCTCAGGGGCGTCTTCTAGGCTTTTCGGGATTTTGGGAGGTGCAAGCAAAGCAGGCCCATAGTCGCAGGCCAAGCGCCCGGTTGGCCCGCGAGGCTCCGAGCCGGGCAGTAGGGAAGGAAGACACCTGATCAGGAGGTAGACGATTGAAGATTACGAGATTGCTACCATTTTTCGCGGTGTTCGCGCTGTTCGCGGCGCTGGCCTGCTCGGCCGCCGAGCCGGGAGCGCAGCAACAGCCGCAAGCGCCCGAGCCGGCCGCTCCCGCGGCCGCACAGCAGCAGACAGCCCCGCAAGCGCCCGCCGCGCCCGCGATGCCTGCGCCCGCCGCCGTGGCCGTAGCCGCTCCCGAGCAGATGGAGCAGACCCAGCCGGTGGCGCCCGTCGCGCCGTCTCAACGCCCGGCGCGCATAGTGCCGGACGAAACGGGTATCAACGAAGGCGGCAAGGCCGTGTTCGCCCTGGGCGCTTCGGTGAAGACCATCGACCCCGTGTGGACCACCGCCACCGTCACCTACGAGGTGTCTGTGCACCTCTACGAGTTCCCGTTCAGGCTCGACCCCAACGGCGCGCTGCACAACAACATGTTCGATAGCTGGGAGATCAGCGACGACCAGCTCACCTGGACTTTCACGCTGCGCGACGACATGAGCTTCGAGGATGGCGACCAGCTGACCTCCGACGACTTCATAGCCTCCACCTTCCGGTGGGCCGAGCGCATCACAGCCGGCATCGCGCTGATGCAGCGCTCCGTGGCGGGCAACAACTCCGCCGAGAGCATGGCGAAGATTGACGACCTCACCTTCGAGTTCTACCTCAAGGAGCCCTTCGCCGTTACCTCCCTCGGACTGGGCCAGGCGCCCCTCATGATGAAGTCCGAGATAGCCGGCACCGTCAGCCCGCACGACCGCGTGGACGACTTCGTCGCCTCCGGACCCTGGCGGCTGGCCAACTGGACCCCGGGCTTCCGCTTCGACCTGGAGCCGCGTGAAGGCTTCCCGCCGGGCATCTACCCAGAGGGCGAAAGGGTGCTGCTGGACGCGCTGGAAATCGTGGAGATTCCGGACAAGACGACGATTCTGGCCGGCCTCAAGACGGGCAAGATCCACTACACCACCGGCACTCCGCCGCACTTCTGGCCCGAGGTGAAGGACGACCCCAAGCTGTCGACCTTCTTATACCCGGCGGGCTACACCCCCGTGCTACTGATGAACCACACCAAGCTGCCGTTCAAGAACCTGAAGGCGCGCCAGGCCATGCAGGCCGCGATGGACTCCGAGTCCATCATGGCCGCGCACAACCCGAAGGACCTCTGGAGCCTTTGCGGCGCCATCTTCATCTGCGGCACGCCCAACGAGAGCGACGAGTTGCTGGAGCTCTACAACCAGAACGACATGGAAAGGGCTCAGCAGCTATTCCAGGAGTTCGTGGAAGAGACCGGCTGGGACCCGAACACCGAGATAGTCATCCTGGGCGACACCAGCTACACGACGCACCGCGACCGTGGCATCGTGAACGCCGCAGCCGCCAGGGAGATTGGCTTCAGTGTCGACCTCCAGCAGCCCGACTGGGCGACCGCGGTCACCTTCCGCCAGGACCAGGAGTACTGGGACCTGTTCCACACCGGCTGCTGCGGCGTGCCGACCAACAACCCCGTGCTGAACTGGTACCTCAACCCCAAGACCTACGGCTGGCACGACAACCTGGAGATCGAGGAGCTCAAGTCGCAGTACTCGCGCACCAGCGACCCCGCCGAGCAGAAGCGCCTGGTGGACCTGGTGCAGAAGTCGTACTACGAGAACGTGACTCACCGCATCCCGGGCAACGTGGTCGCCTACACTGTCATCAACGGCAAAATGAACGGCGTACATGACTACTACCACCGGACCCGCATGACCGGAGTGTGGTTCGACCGGTAGTACCGCGCCGCCCAAGGCCGTGAGGCCATAAGCAATCAGTCCCGCCTGTCCCGGGCGCATAGCCTCCGGGGCAGGCGGTTTCTCTTGCGCCCGAGTATACCGCGGCGGGTTTGCGGCCCCGTCGCGTAGTGTGGTAGCCTTATCCACTATCGACCCGTCGCAGATGACGCGGAGGACGGTATGCAAAGATACATCATAAAGCGGCTGCTGGCGGCCATCCCCACGATGATTATCGTCGGCGTCGTCGTGTTCGGCGCCATACACCTCGCGCCCGGTGACCCCGCTTCCGTGATCGTCGGCGACGAGGCCACCCCCGAAATGGTCGAGTTGATGCGCGAGGACATGGGCCTCAACAGGCCCATAATCGTGCAGTTCGGTATCTACATCAAGCAAATAGCCACCTTCCAGCTCGGAGAGTCCGTATTCTCCGGCCACAAAGTTTCGTTCCTGCTCAAACAGCGGCTCCAGCCCACCCTGGCGCTCGCGACGATGGGGCTGTCCATGGCCATCATCATAGCCGTGCCGCTCGGCGTGCTCGCCGCCTGGAAGTTCAACACCTGGATAGACCGGGTCGTCATGGTCTTCGCCCTGGTCGGCTACGCCGTGCCCTACTTCTTCCTGGGCTACATGCTGATGTGGGGGTTCGCGGTGAAGATCCACATCTTCCCCGCGGGCGGTTACATATACTTCGGCGAAGACATCGGCCAGTGGATCCACCACCTGTTGCTGCCCGCCATGCTGCTGGGCATAACCGGCGCCGCGCTCATAACCAGGATGACCCGTGCCACCATGCTCGAGGTGCTGAAGGAAGACTACGTTAGAACGGCGCGCGCCAAGGGCGTGGCCGAGAAGGTCGTGCTGCTCAGGCACGCTCTTCGGAACGCCGCCAACCCCATCCTCACCATCATCGGCTTCAGCATCGCCGGACTCATAACAGGCGTCGTCATAACCGAGACCGTCTTCGCCATACCCGGCATCGGGCGCCTCATCGTCGACGCCATCGCCCAGCGCGATTACCCCATCATCCAGAGCCTGGCGCTGGTGGTCGCCGCCGTCTACGTGATGGTCAACCTCTTCATCGACATCATGTACGTCTATATAGACCCGAGGATTCGATACTGATGGCTTTGCAAGGCAGCAGTTACGCAGCGACCCCCGACGCAGCGCTAACCGGGCTCAGGCCCAAGCAGCCGCTCGTCAAGCAGGTATGGCGCACCCTGCTTAGCAACCCCAACATGCTCGTTGGGCTGATCATCGTGTTGTTCTTCGGATTCGTCGGCCTCGCCGCGCCGGTGATAACCATCATCAACCCCTACGACCTCAACATGGCCGACCGGCTGGTAGGCCCCAGCGGCGAGCACTGGTTCGGCACCGACAGCCTGGGGCGCGACCTGTACGGCCTCGTCGCCTACGGCGCGCGGATCTCGCTGTTCGTCGGCGCCTCCGTCGCGATAATGAGCTCCGTGGTCGGCGTCTTCATCGGCGTCACCGCCGGCTACTTCCGCTGGCTCGACGACATCGCGATGCGCTTCATGGACGGCCTCATGGCCATACCGGGCATACTGTTCGCAATAGTGCTCATGGCGCTGTTGGGCGGCAGCCTCGTCAACGTCATCATCGCCATCACCGTGGTAGACAGCCCCCGCACCGCCAGGCTCATCCGCTCCGCCGTGCTCAGCATACGCGAGCAGATGTACATCGAGGCCGCGCGGGCCTTCGGCGCGCCGGCGTGGCGCATCCTCTTCTACCACGTCATGCCCAACACCTTCGCGCCGCTCATCGTGCAGGCAACCTTCCTGTTCGCCACCGCCATCCTGGTAGAGGCCAGCCTCAGCTTCCTGGGCGCGGGCGTACCGCCCACCACGCCCACCTGGGGCAACACCATCGGCGAGGGCCGCACCCACGCCCTCAGCTCCCCGTGGGTCGTCTTCTTCCCCGGCGTCGCCCTCTTCCTGGTGAGCATGGCCGTAAACCTCTTCGGCGACGGCCTCCGCGACAAGCTGGACCCCAGGCTCCGCGGCACAGGCTAAAGCCCACCGCGGCGGCAGCCGCGAAACCACACGACGCAGCAGGGGCGGTCCTCGGACCGCCCCTCTTGTTGCGCACCGCGTATTCCATTTGTAGGGGCGGGTTTCAAACCCGCCCGCGGACGCTGCGCCGCACGAACGGGCAGGTTTTCAAACCTGCCCCTACCGGGCCGACGGAGACGCTGTTTTCGCGAGCGTAGGGGCGGGTTTCAAACCCGCCGTGGGCACTCCCCGCCCACTCCCCCCGTGTGCTACAATATCCCTGATGTGGGGACGCGTGGGTTCGACAGTGGAAGTTCTTGCGGGATTGCAGGCCGAGACGCCATCTACCTCGTTAAACGGTGGCAAAAAGAAGTAACTGGCGACAGACAGCTTCAGCTAGCCGCTTAACCGCGGCTACGTCCACCCTCTCCTTACCCCGAGGGAGTGGACTGGGCGACGCAATTCGGGGCGCTGTCCGGTATACGCCGATAGCCCGGGCCTAAGACCATCGGCTGGCCTTTGCGGTTCACCCCCCGCCGGCAGAGGGCCGCGAAGGTGAGAACAATCCGCCGGCTAAGCTTGTAGCATATCTCGGTCAAGGTTTCTTCTGGACGGGGAGTTCGACCCTCCCCCGTCTCCACCATCACTACCACTCCCCCAAATCCCAGAAACCGGAACCGCGTCGGCGCACGCCCCTGGATTCCGGCTCTGGGGCCGGAATGACTAGGGAGAGGGGGAACCCATATAGGACGGAGTGCGAGAGAATGGTATGCTAGGTGTCAATGAGACCAGGGCCGGACTGGGCTTGGCCCTGTTCGCTGTAGCAAGTCTGATCGGCCTGTTCGGCGTGACCTGGCTCGAAGTCAGGCACAATACGACCGATGGCGTTCTGGAAACCACAGTCGCCATAATCCACACAATGCAATCGGTTGTCGTGGTTGCGGCGGCCTGGGTTTACCTCACAGTGGAGGGATCAGCCATGATCGCGGAGAAGTACCTGAAGAAGCGCTACCAGGACGGCATGCGCGAGAACGAGGCCAAGTGGCGCGCCTGGTACGAACGATGGCAGGAGGCCAAACGCCGCGGCGAGGACTTCGACGAGCCTCCCCCGGAGATGAAGGATTAGGGCGTTCGTCGCCTCACCACCCCCCGCCCCTGGGTTCCGGCCCCCGTGCCGCAACCACCCGCAGGGGCAGGCCTGCGGCGCCGGCCGCAACCACCCGTAGGGGCAGGTTTCAAACCTGCCCGCCGCCCGCAACCACCCGTAGGGGCAGGTTTCAAACCTGCCCGCCGCCCCTTCCACAAGGAGCCTGGCGTGAACAACCCGCCAACCCGAAACGCGGCCCTCCTCGCCCTAGCCGCCGCCGCCCTCGCCGCGCTGCTCGGCTGCGCCCAGCCCGCCGCGACACCCGCGCCCGCCGCCACGCCCGCGCCCGCCGCGACACCCGCGCCCGCCGCCACGCCCGCGCCCACCGCCACGCCCGCGCCGACGCCCACCGCCGCGCCGACCGCGACGCCCACGCCTGTGCCGCCCGAGCTCCAGATGGGCGCGCCCGCACCCGACTTCGACGTGACGCTCTTCGACGGCGGCCAGATGCGGCTCAGCGACCTCGCCGGCCAGGTGGTCGTCCTCAACTTCTGGGCCTCGTGGTGTCCCCCCTGCCGCGAGGAAATGCCCTCTTTCGAGCAGGCCTGGCTCGCCGCCCGCGACGACGGCGTCGTCTTCGTCGGCCTCGCCACCGGCGACATCGAGGCCGACGCCCGCGCCTTCGCCGACCACGTCGGCGTCACCTACCCGCTCGGCCTCGACCTCGACGGCGCGGTCGCCGACCGCTACCTCATTCGCGTCATGCCCACCACCTACTTCATCGACCGCGACGGCCTCCTCCAGCGCAAGCTCTCCGGCTACGTCAACCAGGGCGTGCTCAAGGTCTTCCTCGCCGGCCAAACCCAGTAACCCCCACCATTCCACCTCGCCGGCAAACCCAATAGTCCTTTCCCCCTCTCGCCCCTCCCCCGTCATTCCGAGCGGAGCGCCCCTTACCATTCCGAGCGCCCCTCCCCCGTCATTCCGAGCGCCCTCGCCCCCCGTCATTCCGAGCGTAGCCGAGGAATCTAGTGTGCATGCCACCCACATCTGCACCCTCTCCCTCTCCCCCCGCCATTCCGAGCGCCCCTCCCCCGTCATTCCGAGCGCAGCCGAGGAATCTACTGCCCCTGCCCGGTGAGGGGCGGCTTGAACAGCGCCCGTATTGACAAATCCCGTCCGGCGGGCGATATTGACATGTATGCGACTGCCGTCAAAGGAAGCCGTCGGCCTTACCTTATTCTTCGTACTGCTGGCGGGTTCGCTGGCCGTGGTCCTATTGGCCGAAGACGAACTGCCGTCCGGAGTGTGGCCGCTCATCCGGTTCATAGTCACCGAGATGGAGGCTTTCGTGGTGTTCGCAGGCGCCCTGGCCTACAGCACGACAGAAGGAGGAACCATGATTGCAGAGGCGTTCTTGAAGAAGCGAGAGGAGAAAGGCAGGCGGGAGAATGAAGCCAAGTGGCGCGCCTGGTACGAGGCCAACCGCGAGCGCATGAACGACGTGACGCCCCCGCCCTTCATGCGAAACTCGGACGAAAAGCAGCCATGATAGCGGAAGGGTTCTTGCGCAAGCGAGAGAAGAGAGGCTTCGAGAAAGGCGCCACAGAACGCATCACGGAGAGCCTCGAGAAGCACCTCAAGCGCGAGCTCACCAAAGCCGAGTTGCGCCAGGTCAGGAAACAGGCGGAGCGCGAAGCCGAAGACTACATTGACCGCCGCTATGGAACGGGCCGGGACGCCGGCGTGGCAATCGGCCTGGAGCGCGGCATCGAAATAGGCAGGCGCGAGGCCAGGGCCGAACTGCGCGAAGCCAAAGCCCGCCGCCGCGAGACCGAAGCAGCCTGGACCGCCTGGCACCAACGCTGGCAGGCCGCCCAACAGAGCGGCGAACCCTTCGACGAGCCGCCCCCGAAGATGGACGACTAGCCATGATCGCGGAACCGAGCGCCCCTCCCCTGTCATTCCGAGCGCAGCCGAGGAATCTACTGCCCCTGCCCGGTGGGGGGTGGCGGCGGACGAATTGCGTCGGCGCGACAGGTGATCCCAAACCGGGCGGATCACAGATCCGCCCCTACCGACAAACCGACAAACCGACCCACTGACCAACTGAAAACTGACCAACTGACAAACTCCCTCCCCATTGACACCTTACAACCCGTCCTATATAGTTTTCGCTGTCGTATAAAGAGTGTCAGCCCACGAATCGCAGTGCGTTCGCGCAAACGCACATCGGAGTGCACGCTTTGACATTATCCGTGCGCCAGGGATA
This sequence comes from Dehalococcoidia bacterium, assembly GCA_965217705.1. Taxonomy (GTDB): domain Bacteria; phylum Chloroflexota; class Dehalococcoidia; order Lucifugimonadales; family CATOSD01; genus CATOSD01. The sequence continues at coordinate 2,788,897 of CBDCJA010000002.1, forward strand.
TCCGCCCGGCATCTCGCCGGAGCACTCCCCCCTGCCCACATCCGCTCTGCCCGCACTACGCGGCGCAGAGCCTTATTGCGTCTACTACCCACCCTCATTCCGCGACGAAAGCGAGGTTTTCGATGCTATCGCCTTCCGCAACTTCAGGAGCGGACCCTCCCCACCCTGAACCGGCTCCCGCCGTCGGGTTCCCGCTCTCGCGGGGATAGACGGCGGCCCAAAGGAGAACGGACTCATCTTCATCATCTCAAACCAACCAACCAACAACCAAATCATCAACCGTCAAACCCAACTCACAGGGGGAAGTAATTGAAAAGCTCAGTTAGGATACTAGCAATAGCCCTCGCGCTTGCGTTCCTGCTGCTGGCCCGCTCGGCCTTCCAGGAAGGGCCCGCCAGCGCGGCGGACGACATCGATCTCAAGGACGGGGAGGCCTCGTTCGCGGACCTCCTCGACGGCACCATGGAGGCCGAGTACCTCGGCCTCGAAGATGGCTCGACCAGCACGGTGTATTTCTACATCGACAGCGATGCCCTCAGCACGCAGGTCACCGCCAGGGTGCTAGATGCGGCGGATGCGGCTGACAACAGCTTCACGCCAACCCCACGCGGCTCAACCGACGTGTCATACCAACTGCGGGGCGGCAACACCATTGCGGCGAGAGTCGAAAATGTTGGAACCGATGGTGAGGGCATTGGTGGAACAGCCGTCGGTGCCGACACCACCGCGACGGTCGAGGCCCTCGACACGGCCTACTGTGCAGAGGAAAGTGTGGTTGTAGTGACGTACACAGACGACCACCCCCAGCCCGATGCCGCGACAACCAGCATCAGCGTGTCTGGCTGGGGCCTGGCTACCACCACAGTCGGCGAGGACGGTGCCTGTGATACGGGCGATGAACTAGTTCCCGCCGACGCCACGAATGCGGGCTCAGCGATAACCATCCCCGCAGGTCTTATGGACCAGGACAACGACGACGATGTGGATGTCACTGATGCGCGGATCAAGTTTGCGCAGGACGCGCTTGATGCCATCAACGACGACGAAGTAGACGCGGCCGAGGAAGCGAACCATCTCGTCTACATGTACAAGAGCGGCACTAAGTACGTGGCTGCCACGTCGACTACGCCCGCTCGGCGCTACACCGATGACCATGACGGACGTGACGACGCAGGCGTTGCCCAAACCGGCGATGCCCTCTTTGGACCTGTGGGCGACAGCACGAGGCCGCTGGATAGCGTCTCCTTCACATACACCGACACGACCACTGCCGATCCTCCCGTGACCGGGGACCGAGTCAACGTTCCGACTTTCGTCACTAGCGGATCCGGGAATATGTTCCGTCTCGCCTTCGCGCCGGACGGCGCCGGTGGCGACACCCGCGAGCGTCGCATAGACCTCACCTACGACATAGTGGACGTGTACGAGCACGACGCTAACGCGAAGAGGGCCAGCGACGCCTATGCTGAGTACACCAGCGGTTACAAGCGCGTATGGGTGAGCAGCAACTCCGACAGCGGCCAGTGGGTGACCATCAGAGAGGTGGCGGGAACCACGGCCAACGAGGCGGGTGACCCTTCGGCCACGTCCAACCTGTTCCAGGGCGTGGTGGTAATCACCAACGACACCGGCCTCGATGACCTCAACGACGACGGTACGGATGACACAATCTACGTGCAGGACGGCGACACGCTGACCGTGCAGGCCTTCTCGTCCAACAACAACCGCGGCAGCAACGTGCTCGCCTCGGCGACCGCCACCATCGACGACTCCGCTCCGACCATAAGCGACCTCAGCCCTGCTGACGAGACCGTCACCAACGACGAATCGCTGAGGATCTCCTTCAGCGTCAACGACGAGGGCGCGGGCGTCGAGTTCAGGGACGTCCCCATGGTCGTGACGAATGTCGAGGCCCAGGCGCGGGCTGACTCCGGTGACGAGCCCAGGGGCATGGGCAAACCGTGCCCGCTGGTGACAACATTGGCGGATCTGGCGGATCCGAATGATAGCGACATCGGCAACGCCGGTGGCAACTCGAGTCGGGTCGGTATCCTGATAGCGCCGGGCAGCACCAATTTCACTGACAGGTGCTCCGACGTGGTCAATACGAGCTTCGACGGACCCAACAGCGACGGCAAGAAGTTCAACCTGATAATCACGGCGCAGGACCTCGCCGGCAACGTGACCAAGCACACCACGCAGCTCACCATCGACGGCGATAAGCCGAGGGTGCCGGACAACCCTGAAGCCGGCAACGCCTGGGACGCTGACAAGAACAAGTCCAAGAGCAGCGCGAACTCGATACTGGTCCCGTTCAACGAGTCGCTGGACGTCGACACCGTGGTCGCGGCCGACTTTACGGTCACCGGCTACAGCATCGACAGCGTCGAGGTGGTGGGAACCAACGAGGACGACGGAGAGAAGAACCTCAACGAGTACGTGGTGCTCACGCTCACCGAGGACCTCGCCAACAACGCGCGGCCCAGCGTGACAGTCTCCGGCGTCTCGGACGTGGCTGGCAACAGCCTAGATACGGTGACGCTCACCTCGGACAACAAGATAAAGTCCGCCATAACGGTGGTGCCGTTCGCGGCGCTGATAGCCGAGGACGGCCAGCAGGCCATAACCTTCACAACGGACGAGGCGCTTCGCTCCAAGAGCGGCGACAATTCCACTGAGGGGTCGGTCGGCGACGACAAGGTGAAGATCACGGTGGCCGACGACACCATGGGTGGCAACGCCACCTTCAAGGAGTCCACGTACGGCGGCAGCCGCGCCTACGGCGTGTTGCTGCAGGTGGTGGACGTCGACGGCAACCCGACTAAGACGGGCGAAGTCAAAGTGTCCGACGAAGCCTACGAGCTCACTGATGACGTGACTGATGGAGCCAAGTTCGACGTAACGCTGGACAACTGGCCGCTTGCGGACACCGGCTTCGACAACGATGTCACGGGCGAAGTGAAGGCCTACATCGGCAAGACCATGGTCGCCTCGTCGACCAATGAGGTCGACTGGACCGACGGCTCGGTTGAGCTGCAGGCCAGTGCTGGCAGGTCGTTCGATGAGGGCGACAAGATCAATCTCAGCTACAGCTACGTAAACGCCGACCAGGTAATCCAGGTCGACGTGGACGAGCCCACGATGACGTCGATCCCGGCGGACAACGCCGAGACCGACTACGCCGCGGGCGCGATCCAGTTCAAGTGGACTGAGGACAAGGAATACGCCGGCGACACCTACAAGACGGTCACGCTGAACGAGGCCTCTCATGAGGGCCCGAACGGCACGAGCACGGACATACTGGATATGCTCACGACCCACGACGACAAGACCTGGGTGTACCGCCCCGCGGCGGACCTCGCGCTCGGCGATAACGAGTTCACGCTGAAGGCCACGGACGCGGCCGGCAACAGCAACGAAGTGTCGGTCACGATCACGGTCATAGAGCGCAAGCCGGTAAAGATTAATCTCAGCCCCGGCTGGAACCTCATCTCGCTCCCCGGCATGCCCGCAAGCGCGGACGTGAACGACGTATTCAGCAGCGACACGGTTAGCGTGATATCGCAGTACGACGGACGCAGGGTGTCCCCGTGGACGGTCTGGACGCGCGGCTCCGACGGCAGCCTGTCGTCGTCGCCCGCGGGCAGGACGACCATCGACTCCGGCCTGGGCCTCTGGGTGCTCAGCTCGGACGGCTCGGCGCTGGAGGTGGACATACCCGGCACGTCGAAGGACTCCCCGGCAGAGGTGCCGCCGTCCATCGACCTGATAGTCGGCTGGAACCTGGTGGCCGTCATCCTGATAAGTGAGGACGAGGTCGGAGTGAACGAGTACCTGCCAGAGGGCGTGTGGACGCGGGCGTTCCGCCTGAGTAACACCACCGGGCAGTTCGAGAGCTTCTCGCCGCCGTCCACGTCGACCACGACCGAGACACCTGCGGGCGAGCCGCTCAACGCAGGCGATGCCCTGTGGGTCTACGCCACCAAGGCGGGTACCATCGTACCCAAGTAGCCCCTCGGGGTTGCTAACGGAAAGTTAGCCAGGAAGCAATGAAAGGCGGCCCCCTGCCCCACCCGGGCAGGGGGCCGCCGTGCGTTCGTCAGTGGTCAGTGAACGGTGGCCGCAGTCCCTTCCCCCTCGACGGGGGAAGAGCCTGCCCTGAGCTTGCCGAAGGGTCAGGATGAGGGTGAAAGGCCACTGACCCAGGTGCTACAATGGCCGGGCGAAAGACACAAGGAGGCGCACATTGGCGACCACAGAGTTTCACATAGCCACCAGCCGCTGCCTGCTGGAGCAGGCCGAGCGCGAGTATCGGGCGGGCGACGTGCTACAGGCGTCTGAGAAGGGGTGGGGCGCGGCGGCGCACGCAGTCAAGGCCATAGCCGAGGGGCGCGGCTGGGAGCACGACCGCCACGGACACCTGTTCAGGACGGCGCGCAGAATCGCGAACGAATTGGGGCAGCCCAAGGTATGGGACCTGTTTCACGTGGCGAGCGCCCAGCACCAGAATTTCTACGAGGGCTGGCTGGACGACGAGGATGTCGAAGAAGGCTTGGCAAGGGTGCGGGAGTTGCTGGGCCTGCTGGAAGACGTGGCGCCCGCGTCACCCCCATCCTAACCTTCCCCCGTCAAGAGGGAAGGAATTCCGTTCGCCGAACCGCCGCCCAAGATGGACGCAGATGCTGGCTGACAGGTCCAAGCTTGGCCGAGGGCGCCTTCCTCGCAGCGCAAGGCCCCGGTGGTACAACCACGCCGGGGCCTCGCTCTTTAACGTGGAAAACGCCGGGGGCCCGTGGGGGTTACCCCCCCTGCCATCACCTGCACGGCGAGACGCTCCTCGAGCTGCAGGGCGCGGCGCAGCGGGGCGTCCAGCCCGTGGCGGATGGCGCGCTTTGCGGCGGACACCGCCGCGGGCTCCAGCGCCGCCAGCGCCTCGGCGGCGGCGTCCGCCTCGCGGGCCAGGGAGTCGCGCGGCACGACGCGGTGCACCAGGCCGGCGCGCCGCGCCTCGACCGCCGTCAGGCGACGGCCCGCGAGCAGCATCTCCAGCGCGGGGCCGAGTCCCGCCACGCGCGGCAGCGTCTGGCTGCCGCCGGCGGCGGGGGCCATGCCCAGCGCGGCCTCCGGCATGGCGAAGGTGGCGTCGTCCGACGCGATGCGCAGGTCGCACAGGCAGGCCATCTCGACGCCGGAGCCGATGACGTAGCCGTGGACCGCGGCGATGATGGGCTTGTCGATGGCGAGGAAGAGGCCCCAGACGTCCCGCTCCCACCGGACGGCGCGGGCGACGGCCTGGGAGGGCGCGGTGCCGAACTCGGACAGGTCCGCGCCGGCGCAGAAGGCGCGCTCCCCTGCCCCGCTCAGCACCACGGCCCGCACGTCGGGGTCGTCGCGGACCGCCTCCAGCAGCGTGTACAGCTCGTCGCGCATGGCGACGTTGTAGGCGTTGAGGCGGCGGGGCCGGTTCAGCGTCAGGTGCGCCACGGCGCCGCTCTTGGAATAGAGGACGGTGTCCTGTTCGGTGGTCATGGGTTCGTCACCTCCGTGGCCGACCTGTGGAACAGTCCCCGTCATTCCAGGACCACACCACTGCCCTCCCCGTCATTCCAGGACCACACCACTGCCCTCCCCGTCATTCCAGGACCACACCACTGCCCTCCCCGTCATTCGGGGACCGCACACTGCCCTCCCCGTCATTCCAGGACCACACCACTGCCCTCCCCGTCATTCCGATACCCTCCCCTGTCATTCCGAGCGTAGTCGAGGAATCTAAAGCGGTTGCCTTACTCAGGCGGTCACCTTGCCAAGTCGTACCATTCCCTGGACAAGTCCCGCCATTCGGGAACCGCGCCACTGCCCTCCCCGTCATTCGGGGACCGCACACTGCCCTCCCCGTCATTCCAGGACCACACCACTGCCCTCCCCGTCATTCCGATACCCTCCCCTGTCATTCCGAGCGTAGTCGAGGAATCTAAAGCGGTTGCCTTACTCAGGCGGTCACCTTGCCAAGTCGTACCATTCCCTTGCCAAGTCCTGCCATTCGGGAACCGCGCCACTGCCCTCACTGTCATTCCGGAACCGCGCCACTGCCCTCCCCGTCATTCCAGGACCACACCACTGCCCTCCCCGTCATTCGGGGACCGCACACTGCCCTCCCCGTCATTCCGATACCCTCCCCTGTCATTCCGAGCGTAGTCGAGGAATCTAAAGCGGTTGCCTTACTCAGGCGGTCACCTTGCCAAGTCGTACCATTCCCTGGACAAGTCCTGCCATTGAGGATTGAGGGACTCGATCAACGTGTCCTTCTTGCTCCTCCGCCACTTCTTGAGCTGCTTCTCCCGCTCTAGGGCGGCCATGACATCCGACGTCTCCTCGTAGTAGACCAGCCAGGTGATGTTGTACCTCTTGGTGAAGCTGTCCGCGAGTTTCCGTTTGTGCTCGTAGACGCGCCTTACCAGGTCGTTGGTGGCGCCGATGTATAGTGTCCGCCTGCTGTTGGACATCATGTAGACATAGTATTTCTGATCGTGTCTTGTGGGCATGGGCTTTAGATTCCTCGACTTCGCTTCGCTCCGCTCGGAATGACAGGTGAGGGGTGCGCCGGAATGACGAGGCCGGGCCGGAATGACACGAATGACGATGTGAAAACGCCCATGTCCTATTGGAAATGCCCCCTCACTCGCCGCGGTAGGTCGGGGGCCGGCGCTCGAGGAACGAGGCCACGCCCTCGGCGCGGTCGGCGGTGCTCTGGAGGATGAAGTTGAGGTCGCCCTCCAGCCGCAGGCCCTGGTCGAGCGTCATGTCCAGCCCATCGAGCACCAGCTCCTTGGTGTAGCGCGTGGCTATGGGGCCGTGGGAGGCCACCGCGGCGGCGATCTCGCCCGCGCGGGCCGCGACGCGCCCAGGCTCGACGGCCTCGTTCACCAGGCCTATCTCCACCGCGCGGCGGGCGTCCAGCGTCGCGCCGGCCAGCAGCATCTCGGACGCCGGGCCGCGTCCCACGAGCCGTGGCAGCCGCTGGGTGCCGCCGTCCCACGGCAGCAGGCCGCGCGCGAGCTGCGTCATGCCGAAGCTGGCGTCGAGCGAGGCGACGCGCACGTCGCACGCCAGCGCAAGCTCCAGGCCCTGGTCGAGCGCGTCGCCGGACAGCGCGGCGATAACGGGCTTCTCCACGGCGGCCACGGCGGCCGCGACGCGCAGCCCGGCCAGCGCGGACGGCAGCGCGCGGGCGTCCAGCTCGGCAAGCTCCGCGAGCGCGGCGGGGTCGGTCCCCGCGCAGAAGACAGCACCCTCGGCCTCGAGCAGCAGCACCCACACGGCGTCGTCCTGCCGGACGCGCTCGCAGGCGTCGCGCAGCTCGGAGGCCGCGCGCCGGTCGATGGCGTTGGCCGCGCCGGGGCGGGCCAGTGTCAGCCGGGCAATGCGGTCGTCGACGTCGAGGCGTATGCGCTCGTAGGGCATGGCCAGTCTCCAACAAGTCCCTTATCTCGACAACCGTAGGGGCGGGTTTCAAACCCGCCCGCGCGGTGCCCGTTCGCCTGTGCGTCGCCGGGCAGGTTACTTGCCCCTACCGACCGCACGCACAACCGTAGGGGCGGGTTTCAAACCCGCCCGCGCGGCGCCCGTTCGCCTGTGCGTCGCCGGGCAGATTACAAACCTGCCCCTACCGACCGCACGCACAACCGTAGGGGCGGGTTTCAAACCCGCCCGCTCGCGGCTACCGCGCGCTCACGACCACCTTGCGCGAGTCGCCCACGCCGGTGCTCTGCGTGGTTACGTCCGCGTGGTCCGAGAGCGTGATGTGGACGATCCGGCGTTCGTTGGGGGGCATAGGCTCCAGCGTGATGGAGCGGCCCGAGGTGGCGACGCGGCGGGCGACGGTCTGTGCGAGGTTGGCCAGGGAGTCGTTGCGCCGCTTCTGGTAGCCTTCCACGTCCAGCATGAGGTTGACGCGCTCGCCGATCCTGCGCCCCGCGATGAACTTGACCATGAACTGCAGCGCGCGCAGCGTCTCGCCCCTGCGTCCTATGAGCAGGCCGGAGTCGTCGCCCGCAATCTCGAAGATTGGGCCCTCGTCCTCGCTCTCGGCCTGGCGCAGGCTCACCACGGCGGACACGCCCAGGTTGGTGAGGATCTGCTCCAGTATGTCGGTGGTCACCGTCACCAGCTCGGATCGCTGCTCGAGCAGTGTGACCCTTACCCTGGCCGGCTCGCTTCCTATTCCCATGAAGCCGGCCTTGCCGCGGCTAACGACGTCTATTTCTACTTCCGCGCGCTCTGCGTCGAGCTCTCTTAGGGCGAGCTCGATTGCCTCTTCCGGTGTCTTCGCCGACGTTTCTATGTGTCGTCTCATCGCTTGCCGTCTCCTCCGCTGGCGCGGCCAACGCCGGGGCCGCCGCCTGCTGCGGCTGCTGGGGCCGCCCCCGCCGCGCTATGAACGAGAATACCGACGTTATCGGCTCCCAGCCGGTTACGAATCCCTGGATTACCACCCCGACGGCGTTGGACACCACCCAGTAGATTGCCAGGCCGCTGGGGAACTGCATGGTGAAGAAGCCGAACATCAGCGGCATCATCCAGAGCATCATGCGGTTGGTGGACGCCTGCCGGGGGTCGGCCGAGGGCATGGCGGTCATCTTCTGCACCAGGTACATCGACGCGCCCACGAGTACGGGCAGCACGGGCGTGCGGTCGGGCAGCGCGAGGTCCCACCAGAGGAACGCGCTGTTCAGCGGTATCACCTCGTGCACCTGGGGCAGCCAGGAGTAGAGGTGGCCGGACAGCCCTATCAGCCTGTCGGGCGCGGCGGGCAGCGTTTGCAGTATGGCCTGGTAAAGCCCTATCCAGATGGGGAACTGGATGACCAGCGGCCCGAGGCACCCTATCGGGTTTACCCCGTTCTCCTTGTATATCCGCATGGTCTCCTGGGTTATGCGCTGCCTGTCCTTGGCGAACTTCGCCTGTATCTCCTTCACCTTGGGCTGTATGGCGTTCATCGACTTGAGCTGGCGGCTCTGGCGCACGGTGAGCGGGAACATGACCACGCGCACCATGATGGTGAAGACGAGGATGCTCACCCCGAAGCTGTTGAAGAAGATGTAATAGAGCATCACCAGGCTGTTTATCATCGGCCTGATGATGACGGAGTTCCATATGTCGATTATTATTTCCAAATGACCAGTCCTGCCGCGCTAACAGGCGGCGGCCTGCCCCCGCTGCGTGGGGCTTTCCTCGTTGGTAAAATGTACCCACTCTTCGTCGGGATTGCCATTTGGCTTCACTCTCAGCGCCCTTATGGAGTGGTCGCGAGCGCCGAAGTAGACGAAGTCGCCCTCCGAAACCAGCGGCGTTCGTATCTCCTCGTTGACGTTGCAGACGTCGAGCACGGAGCCGCCCATGCCGATTAGACGCACCCTGCCGTCCGTGGAGGCGAGCGCGATCATCGAGTCTGCCACCACTGCTGGCGAGCCGACTATCGGCCCCTCGGTCTCCACTGTCCAGAGCAGGTTGCCGGTGTCGGCGTTCAGCGCGTACAGGTTGCCGTCCAGCGACGGGGCCATAACCATGTCGCCGTGGACGAGCGGGCGCGCCCAATACCAGTTGGAAGCGCCCTCGAAGCGCCACTCCTCCAGGCCCGTCCTGGCGTTGAGCGCGTAGAAGGTGCCGTCGAACGCGCCCACGTATACGCGCCCGCCGTGGACGATGGGCGAAGCGGCGACGGCGCCGCCGGTGCCGAAGCGCCACTGCTGCGAGCCGTCGTGCAGCGCCACGGCGTACACGCTGTGGTCCAGTGAGCCGAAGTACGCTACGCCTTCGCTGAGGGCGGGCGTGGACCACACCTTGTCGCCCGTAGTGAAGCGCCAGCGCTGGGAGCCGTCCTCGGCGTCGAGCGCGTACAGGCTGCCGTCCGACGTGCCGACCACCACCAGGCCGTCGGCCACCGCGGGGCCGCCCACCATGGCGTCGCTCAGCGGCTCCACCCACTTGTCACGGCCGTCCAGCGCTATGGCGTACAGCACGCTGTCGTAGCCGCCCACGTAGAGCGTGTCGCCGTCCAGCACGGGCGTGCCGTAGACGGCGCGGTCCCGCTCCTCGCCGTGGAGCGCGAACCGCCACGTGGTCGAGCCGTCCTCGACGTCGATGGCCCTGACCTCCCCCTCGGACGTGCCTATGTAGAGCGTTCCGCCATCGACCGCGCCGCCGGACCAGCCCTCGGGCGTGGAGATCCTGTTGCAGCCGGCGAGCGCCAGCAGCGCGAGCGCGGCCAGGGCGAGAATCGCCAGGCGCTTGCGGAGGCGCGTGGCGGTGACAGCAGCCGGCACGGGACGCGCCCTTCGAGGGAACGGCGAAACGGGCGGCCGCGTCGTGGAATTACCAGGCCTGTACGGTCGCGCGAGACTCACGGGAACGGCACCGGGTCGTAGCCCTGTCCGCCGAACGGACGGCAGCGCGCCAGCCGCCTGGCGCCGAGCCACACGCCCCTGCCCACGCCGTGCGCTGATATGGCCTGGTGGGTGTAGCTGGAGCAGGATGGCGAGAAGCGGCAGCTTCCGCCCAGGTATGGGGACAAGGAGGCCTGGTACATGCGAATCGCCCAAAGCGCCAGCTTGCGCATCACTCACCCCGCGCGCCCGCGCGCTGCCCCGGGAAGCTCCGACACCCCGCGCGCCCGCGCGCTGCCCCGGGAAGCTCCGACTGCTCGTGGACGCGGTCCGCGCCACCCGTGCTGCCGGAACGGACGAGGGCGGGCGTTTCGCGATGGGGGCGCAAGAGCTTGGCCCGCTTCAACAGATTTGTCATCGAGCGTTCGAGTTCGCGGTAGTCCGAGTCGCCGGCGCCGGCGCGGGCGATCAGCAAGATATCCCAGCCAGGAATCACGTTACTCAGGCGGGCCGCCTCCCGCAGCCGGCGCTTGACCCTGTTGCGGGTGACGGCGTTGCCGACGCGCTTGCTTACGGAGAAGCCGAACCTGTTCAGGTCCAGGCCGTTGGGGCGCGCGGCGAGCACGAGCAGCCTCCCGGGCCAGCTGCGCCCCTCGCGGCGCACGAGCGCAAAGTCCCTGGACCTTCTGAGGCGCTGCTCACGACGCATGGCGCCGCCTGGCGCCGGCCAAGCGCGTCCACGGCCATAGCAGGGCTACACCGCCGGCGTCAAACCGTGAGGCGATGTCTGCCCTTGAACATGCGCCGCTTCAGAACGTTGCGCCCCCCTCGGGTGCTCATGCGCGCCCTGAAGCCGTGAACGCGCGCGCGCCGACGTTTTTTTGGCTGATAGGTTCGTTTCGGCATAGTTGAATGTTCCAGTTTCGCGGGCCGCGAATCGGCCCGGCCTGTGCGGGAATTATAACTTTTGTAAGCAACAAGGTCAATTCTGGTGAGCGTCAGCGAAAGGGCAACGGCCCAAGGCCCCACGAGGGGATTGGCGGCTTCGGTGGGCGCCCATGTGTGGAATTGAACCGCTATTGGTGATATTCTTTAGCCTATTGTCGCTTCCCAGGGGGTTCGGGCGCTAGATGAATACAACCGAGTTTCTGAACATAGCATCGCTAATCGTACCGGATAGGCCTGCAATCGTCTTCGAAGGCGCGCGCTACACCTACGCCGAGTTGAAGTCCCGCGTGAACCGGCTCGCCAATGCCCTGGCCGACCTGGGAGTCGGCGAGGGCGACCGCGTGGCAGTGTTGCAGGTGAACAGCAACGAGCACGTGGAGATCTGCTTCGCCGCTGCCCAACTGGACGCCGTCTACGCTCCTCTCAACTTCCGGGCCCGGGCCGACGAGCTGACCTTCATGATCGGCGACGCACAGCCCAAGGTGCTGGTGGCCGGCAGCCGCTACGTGGACCTGGTGGACTCGTTCACGGGCAAGCTCGACAACGCGCCCCGGGTGGTGTCCCTCGAGGAACCTGCCGAGGGCTGGGAGTTCTACGAAGACCTGCTGGCGTCGGCGTCCGACGAGGAGCGTTTTCCGCAGGGCGACGGCTCAGACCTGACCGTGCTGCTCTTCACTTCCGGCACCACCAGCATGCCCAAGGGCGTGATGCTCAGCCACGACAGCTTCTCGTCGTACATTCTCAGCAACGTGTCTCCCGTGGACCCGGACGACGACGAGCGCAACATCCTCACAGTACCGCTCTACCACATAGCAGGTGTCCAGACGGTTATGTCGTCCATCTACAGCGGGCGCACCCTGATAGTTCAGCGCCAGTTCGAGCCGAAGCAGTGGATGGAGCTGGTCGAGACTGAGCGCGCCAACCGCGCCGTCATGGTGCCGACCATGCTGAAGATGCTGATGGACCACGCCGATTTCCACGACCATGACCTCAGCAGCCTGAACATAATCACCTACGGCGCGGCGCCTATGCCTTTCGAGGTTATAAGGCGCGCCATCCAGGAGTTGCCGGGCGTCCACTTCATCAACGCCTTCGGCCAGACCGAGACTGCCGCCACTATCACCATGCTTCCGCCGGATGACCATGTACTGGAGGGCACCGAAGAGGAGGTCGAGCGGAAGATGCGTCGGCTGACCAGCGTCGGCAAGCCCCTGGACGACGTGGAGGTTCGCATAGTGGACGAGGACGCCCACCCCGTCGCGGATGGCGAGGTCGGCGAGATAGTGGCCAGCGGCCCGAGGCTGATGAAGGGCTACTGGAACCAGGAGGAGGCCACCGCGGAGACCTTCCGCGGCGGCTGGCTGTACACCGGCGACCTCGGATACATGGACGAGGACGGATACATCTACCTGGCCGGCCGCTCCAAGGACTTCATAAAGCGGGGCGGCGAAATGATCTCTCCGGAAGAGGTGGAGCAGGTGCTCCACTCCCATCACGCCATCGAGGAGGCGGCCATCATCGGCGTGCCCGACATCGACTGGGGCGAACGGGTGAGGGCGGTGGTCGTGCTCAAGGAGGGACAGACAGCGGACGATGGCGAGATCATCGAGTACTGCCGCCAGCGCCTCTCCAGCTTCAAAAAGCCCGAGTCCGTGGTGTTCGTATCCGAACTGCCACGCAATCCCATGGGCAAGGTGCTGAAACGCTTGCTCAGGGAGCAGTACGCCGAGCCCATGGAAGGATAGGGAACAGTTGTTGACGCGAAGGAGACTCTCATGAACGGCGCACAGATCAGGGAAAAGGTCGCCAACGGCGGCATTGTGTATGGCACCATGCTATCGCTCAGCCGCAACCCCCGCTGGTCCACGGCGATGGCGGACTTCGGCCTGGACTACGTGATCATCGACACCGAGCACTCGCCGCGGGGCCGTGAAGACGTGGCCGACTTTCTGGCGGCGTTCAACTTCAGCGGCGTCGTTCCGATAGTCCGCATACCGGCGCCGGACACCCACCTCGTCACCATGGCAATCGACGCCGGCTCCCACGGCGTGCTCGCCCCCTACTGCGAGACGGTGGAAGAGGCCAAGATCGTCGCTGAGGCGTGCAGGTGGCGCCCGCTCAAGGGCGAGTTCGCCCGGAGGGCCGTCGAAACCGGCGAGCTGCCCAGCGAGGCCACCCGCGAGTATCTCGAAAACCGCAACCGCAACAACGTGTGCATCATCGGCATCGAGAGCGTTCCCGCAATCGAAAACCTTGACAACATTCTTGGCGTGGACGGCATCGACGCCGTGTTCGTAGGCCCCAACGACCTCAGCATCTCTCTGGGCGTGCCCGACCAGTACGACCATCCCGACTACGAGGGCGCGCTGCGGCAGATTCTCAAGGTGTGCTCCGCTCACGGCATCCCTACGCTGATTCACCACCAGACCGTCGCCTTGACACAGAAGTGGCTGGGCGAGGGTGCGCGGTTCGTGCTGTACAGCAGCGACTCCCGCACCATGCACAACGGATTCCGCGAGGAGTTCGGGGCCATCCGGACCGTGGGTGTGGAGCTCGGCGGCGACGAAGCGGCCGGCGTCGGCGAGTCTGCAGAGGTCATCTAGCGCCGGCGCGGGCTTGTAGGGGCGGTTCGCGAACCGCCCGGGCGTGCCCGTAGGCGCAAATCCCCATGGCTACCACCGAAAGAGACAAGGAGATTTGTGATCTCTTTCTCGCGCTCGCAGCAGAAGAGCTCGCAAATCACGCGACGCTCCGGGCGTGCGACAAAGCGTGGGACGCGGTCGCCCACTGCGTGAAGTCAATCGCCAGGGAAAGGGGCTGGCCGAACGAGTGCGACGACGACTTGCGCTTCAACGTTCGGCGGCTGATAGACCACTCGAGCGACCCCGACGAGAACAGAACGAGATTTGGAACGGTAGAGTTCTACCACATCAATTTCTTTGACGATACGCCGGATAAACTGGACAGTCGGCTCGCCATAGCCGACGCGAAGGCGCTGATAAAGGTCTTGAACGACGTCGATTCGCACATGCCCCGCTAGCGACGGTCCCGAAATTGCGGCGACGCACCGTCCCTGGAGGATTATATGGCCACTGCCGATAGACACCGGCAGATAAGTGAGATGTTTCTCGCCCACGCGCAGGAACAACTCGAAAGCGGCGATTTCCTCCAGGCGTCCGAAAAGGGTTGGGGCGCGGTCGCTCACTGCGTGAAGGCAATCGCCAGGGAAAAGGACTGGCCGAACAGGTCCCATAACGACGTGCGATACAACGCGCTGCAATTGCTGGCTCGATCCAGTAGCCCTGGAGCGAATAGGCAGAGATTCCGTTCGGTAGAGCGCCTTCACACCAACTTCTACGAGGAAATGATGGGCGAAGGCGAAGTCCGCATGGGCGTGGCCCTCGCCAAGTATCTGGTTGAAGTCTTGAACGCTGTTGACTTGCGGATGCCCCGCTAAGGGCGGCCTTACCATCGCAGTTGACTCAACCCCCGGAGGCGCGCCGCTCTATGGAAGCCGACGTAATCGTAATCGGCGGCGGCATTGCCGGCGCCTCCACCGCCTACCACCTGGCGACGCACGGCCGCTCAGTCGCGCTGCTGGAGCGCGGCGAAATCGCCTCTGGTGCGTCCGGCGCCAACGGCGGCCTGCTGGGAGGCTCCGGCTGGGGACGCCTTCCCGGCCTCGATGAATACCTCAGCATGGGCAGCCTCGAGCTCTTCAAGACGCTCCAGGCCGATCTGGGCTACAGCGTGGAGTTCCGGCTGTCCGGCTCGCTTACCGCCATCCACACCGAGGAGCAGTACGGCTACGCGCTCGGGATGGTGCAGTCTGCGCGTGCCGACGGGCGCGACGTGGAACTGCTCACCGTCAGGGAAGCGCGGGCGATAGAGCCGCTTGCAAGCCCCGACTTGCCCGGCTACGTGTACAGCCGGCAGCGCGGCAACGCCAACCCCGCCAGGGCCACCCGCGCCTTCGCAGAGGCCGCGCGGCAGGCCGGGGCCAGAGTGCTCACCGGCCACGAGGTAACGGCCATCGACGCCCTTGCCGATGGCTCGTACCGCATTGCCACGCCGCGGGGCGAGTTCCGCGCGGGGGCGCTGGTCCTCGCTGCCGGGGCGTGGTCGGCGCCCGTGGGCGAGTTGCTTGGCTTGAGCATACCGGTTGTACCCGTGCGCGGCCAGATGTGGGCCACCGAGCCGCTGCCGCCCCGCGTGTTCCAGGGCATATCCTCCATGGAATCGCAGCACTTCTGGAGGGAGCACGGCGAGGACACCACACCCCACAACCTGACCCACCGAGGCGGCGTGAGACAGACCAGGCACCTATACGGGCGGCAGACACAGTCGGGGGAGATCGCGTTCGGTGGCGACAGGCAGCTAGCAGGCTACGACACCACGCCCGACGCGCAGGGCATAGAGGTGAACAAGGCGCACGCGGGCGAGGTGCTGCCCCTGCTCAACGATTTGCCGATTGCGCGCACCTGGGCCGGGCTGATGCCTTTCACCCTGGACGGCGAACCGCTGATAGGAAAGATCCCCCTGCGGCAGAACCTGTACATAGTCGGCGGCCTCGCCTCATCCGGCTTCGGGCGCGGCCCGATGGCCGGCAAGCTCGTCGCCGACTACGTGCGCACGGGCCACATGCCGCACGTGCTCTCCGAGTCCGACCCCGCCGGGCGCGTCACAGACGCTTAGTGGGTGTCTAAGAAGCGGTCACATAATACCTGTACACGGGAGTGGGGGATGACGTAAGCCATACCCATGTACAGACAAGCCTACCGCGCCGACATCCAAGACCGAGATGGTGCAAAGCTGGTTATCAACAAGTTGGCAGGAAGGCTTCCACGCCTGCAATTGATCTGGGCCGATGCTGAAGCGGTTAGCACGCACACCCTCTTAGGAAGCGAATGGACGGCTCCATTAGTGCAGCTGAAACAGCAACCTTACTGCAAATCATCGAAACCGCCGCGCACAATCCCCAAGCTGCACGGAATCCCTTGAGGAGCGTCGACGTGACCTTCAAACACGATAGCTTCAATCTCAGGGCGCATTCCATACCCGGAGATGGGGATGAGGTTACTGAACCCGGCGAGGTGCAGTTCAACACTTGCCGGGACATGAGTGGAACCCCCAACCCTGATGACAGCGGTTACTTCGCTTACAGGATTGCGGTCCACGAGGCAGGTCACGCCTAGGGTCTATCGAATTTCGATTACGGTGACCTCGTGTTGCATCAAGATCAGTTCTGCGACGCGGCTCATCCAACCATACCGGACGCCGTAATGAATTATGACGATCGGTGGGACCGCATCGAGAATCGATGGCTCTCGTATATCAGGCATCCATTCAGTGGATCAGGCTTCTCAGAGGCCGATTGCTCGCCGCACCCGTTCGACATTATGGTCATATACGCTCTCTACCAGACGGCCCCGCGCGTGTCCATTTCAGGGCCCACATCAGGCGTTGAGTTGACTACGGTCCAACTGAGAGCAGCGCACGTGTCCAATTTGACTCCTCCGTACACCTACGAGTGGACAGCATCATGGCCGAACCTGACATTCACCCCCAACATCAAATCAGAATCCGTGTCCATGGCCCTCCCTGACGTGGATGCGTCAGACCCAGCCGAGCAGATAAGGGTCATCGTAGAAGTCAAAGTGAATGACGCTAATGGAAGGATGGGTCGCGGCCAGCACGTCATCACGGTGGACCCATGAGGCGTGGGAATCTTCTGGCATGGGTATTGCGAAAGGATTGGACGCGAGCTGCCTTGATTATTCTGGCGGCGGTCGCAGGCTCTATAGTCCTCATAGTCCTGTTGGCGGGAGTTGGCGTGGGACTGTTCTACTGGTACTTCAGTGACAACTGCCTAGCGAGAGGCTTTAGCACAGAATCTCATATGGGAGGGCGAGACTACGAGATCCGGCAAGTCCTTAACAAGACCCGCCCTCAACTGCCACATTGGACACCGGACGGTAAACACATAGTGTTCACGGCTGAGCACTTGTCCAACATAGACTCCTACGGTCAAATGCCATCCTTCCCCGATATGGTGTACATTGCCTCATCGGATGGGTCCAGTCTACTATCGCTATCCGAAGGCGAAGGAGAAGCGGTAGTCATTTATCCAAGCGTCTCTCCGGACGGCTCGCGCATCGCCTACTCGACCTACAGGCATACTCACGATGAGAATGCCGTCTACTTCGAGATAGAGACCGCTACTCTCCACGCGACCGACCGGCGCAGGCTAACCGAGGGGGCGGTACAGGATTACTCTCCGGTATGGTCGCCGAGCGGAGACCGTATCGCCTTCTTGAGACTTGACGAACATGATGCTTGTGACGACCCTAGACGGAGCGGCGTATACACCATGGATGCGGACGGCTCGGATGTTCGGAGGATGGATGCGGACGGCTCGGACGCTTGGAGAATAGTTCCCTGGGCAGACTTGGGCAGCCTGGCGTGGTCCCCTGATGGACAATTCCTCGCCTACCTCGTTGAAGAACAGGAAGCACTGAGTCCTGACGAGGTAGCACTATACATGCGGACTACCCTCTACACAGTGAAGGCTGACGGCTCTGAGCGCACCCGATTGCTGTCGGGAAGGAACAGAGAGCGGCGTAGCTCTAGAACGAGTGAGTTCACAAGTACACTCGCGTGGTCACCCGACGGCCAGAGTATCGCGTTCATAAGGCATGATAGTAGAGGCCACACAAAGCTATACACGATAGGCCGAGACGGTTCCGGCCTCCGCGAAGTGGCGGACCCGATGGCTGACCCAACGGTGTCCACTATTGGCGAACCCTACACAGGCAATGTGTCCTGGTCTCCCGACGGGTCTCAGATTCTGTTCCATCTAGCTGTGCCGCAAAGATACAGCGGATGGCGGTCGTGGCGGACCCTGTACCTCGTCAACGCGAACGGCTCAGGTTTCCGTGTTCTGGGAGAGGGGCTGCCCCACGGCGTGCTATCTCCTGATGGAACCAGGATGGCCACTGCTGTCCCATATGGGTCAGACATCGTACTTTACACAACGGCACTGGATAGGTCGGATGCGCGCGTGATGGCACGACGAGGGGAAAGTGGTCTGGTGGAAGCCGTGGGTTCCTGGCAACCTGGAGATGGACCGATTGACATCCTCCCATGCTTTACAGAGTCAGGAGGCTGCCTCCAGGTACTGGATGGGAGACTAGTTACGGAACCTTGTTCTGCTGGCTTCGTGGTGCCAGAGCCCGAGGCGAACCTGGGCCTTGTGCAGGACTGTGAGACGCTGTCGGGAATGCGTCACATGTTGGTGATTCGTGCGGGTGATAGTGCGTATCAAAGTCACAGAGCTTTGAACTGGAGCGCGCGCACTCCCATTACCGAGTGGGAGAGATTGACCATCGCTCTTCCCGGTGAAGATAGTTCTCTTTCGAATGAGTTACGCTCTGGACTCAGGGCCACCGAGCTAGATCTTTCAGACGCGATTTTCAGAGGCGCCATTCCTCCTGAAATTGGCTACTTGTCAGCTTTGGAATCACTGGACCTCAGCCAAAGTCGACTGGAAGGCCCCATCCCAGCGGAGTTAAGCAACTTGTCGGCGCTAAAGTTCCTGAACCTCAACAATAATGACTTGGAAGGGGTCATTCCGGCTGAGTTAGGCAATATGCCGGCACTCGAGAAGCTCTACCTCAACCTCAATCAGTTGAGTGGTCCCATACCGGAGGAGCTGAGCAACTTGCAGTCGCTAGCAGCCCGTCTGAGGATTGGCTAACGGGCCTTTGGTACAGGCGAGTTTAGACGGCGACAATTGTTGTTGCCGGGTGCGGCCACTAACGGACCAATAGTTTCGTACGCCTCACTGTGCCGACCGGCCCGACGATGTCCGGGACACTTGCTGCAAACCTGTTGGTCGGTGTTTCGCGAGGCTGAGCCGCCCCAAACCTGAACAGCTTGAGCAGGTTGTGGCCGGTGCAGATCAGCGACCACTCGCCGCTGACCTTCTCCAGACCCCGCAGCAGGAACTGGCGGAAGCCTCGGCCCTGCTTGATCTGGCCGAACACCGGCTCCACCGTTCGCATCCGCAGAGCGTAGCGTTGCCGACCCCGTTTGGTCTGCAGCTTCCGGCGCATCCGATCCCTGGGAGACAGATGACTGGGTATGCGACCCCGGGGCGCCGGCGGCACAACTCTGCCGTGGCGGGTCCGCTCCGGCGCGACGAACGGGTCCACGCCCAGCCCGTAGAGACCTTCAACCGCCTGTGCAGAGTAGTAACCTGCGTCGGCGGATACCTCTTTGGGCACTGTGCCGACGTTGTCGATGGCCTCCTCCACCATCGCCACCGCCTGCTGCTTGTCCGAAGTCTGGTTGGTGGCCTGAGCCGCCACGATCACCTGGTGGCCGCTGTCCACCACCGCCTGACAGTTGTAAGCCTGCATGAAGTCCCGTCCGCCCGGCGCCGGCATGATACGCGACTCAGCATCGGTGAAGTTACGCTGGGTTCTATCCTCAGGCACCCCCGAATGGCCCTTGCCCGCGGCCTCGGCCTGCTCCGCAGCCGCCTGCGCCTCGGCCTCTAACGCCGCCATCGCTTCCCGTATCTTCCGCAACCGCCCCTCCCGAAAAGCCAACTCCTGCGGCAACTCGTCCCCGCGCTTGCTCTGTCCGTACCGCCGGTCCTCTTCGTCATCAACCTCCTGGGCCTGTCGCAGCAACTCCTCGACCTCCGCCGCCAACTGCGCTTCCTTCTCTTTCATCCGACCGTAACTCATCGCCTTGTGCCTGGATGCGTTGGCCCTCACCTTGGTGCCGTCCAGCGCCACGTGACCCAGCTTCACCAGACCCGCCCGCCGGCACAACGCCAATACCTGCAGGAACAGGCCCGACAGCGCTTCCAGATTGTCCTTGCGGAAGTCCGAGATGGTGCGGAAATCCGGCGTGTTGTTCGCCGCCAGTACCCGGAAGGCTATGTCCTCGTGGAGCCGCTGGGCGATTCGTCGGGAGGACGCCACTCCCACGCAGTAGCCGTACAGCAGCACCTTGACCATCATCCGTGGATGATACGGTGGACCGCCTCTGCTCTCCCGCTCGTAGCGGGCAGTGATCTCAAACAGCTCCAACTGGTCGACGACGTCGGAGATGAAGTAGGCCAGATGGTCGTCCGGCAGCCAGTCCCGCAACGCCGCTGGCAACAGCAACTGCTGGTTGGGTTCGTAGGGAAGATAGGTTTTGCTCATCAACGACTCCCCGCTACTGGACTGCGCCTATTATACCCCCAACAACTCGCCTACCGTGTTTCTCGGACGGGCTGCTAGAGATTCTGAACCTCAGCGGCAACGATTTGAGAGGCTCCATTCCGGCTGAATTGGGCAACCTGTCGGCGCTGGAGTTTCTGGGGCTGCGCGACAACAGGCTGGAAGGCTCCATCCCACCGGAGCTTGGCGACCTGTCGAACCTCCGGGAGGTGGATCTAATTGGCAACGAGATAAGCGGGTGTATCCCTGAAGGGTTGGACAAACAGCTTGTGCGTTACAATGAGCCCGACCACTGCGAGGAGTGAGGGCGTGAGGGCGTGAGGATGCGGCCGGTCGTGGCGAAGGGTCTGTGCGTGCCGGCGTTGCTGCTGGCAGCGTACGGCTGCGGGCAGACCGCGGCGGCGCCGCATGCCGAACAGGAGCATAGTCTCTCTCAGGTTGCGGCGGTATCGCCGGTGTCCGCACCTACCGCCGCGGCAGGTCGGGAGCGCAATTCGGTATCGACGGAGGCGGCAACGTCTCAACCCGCATTCACGGCAGCGCCCGCGCCAACCTCTGCGCCCTTGGCGGCCGTGTCTCCGAGCGGCCCTCACGTGCTACCCGACCTCTTCTCGGGCGGGCCAGGCAGCGGCGCGGCTTCAGGGGGCGATAAGAACGCGGCGAGCGTGGAGGAGGTACTGGAGCGAGGCCTGTGCAATTGATCCGGGCTGATGCTGAAGCGGTTAGCACGCACACCCACCTCTTAGACACCCTCTTAGCTCTGGCCGCCGCTCCGCGCTGAGCCTGTTTCAGATCACCAGGTGCGCCCAAAACCGCCTCCCTCGCCAACAGCCTGCCCCCGCGCCCGACTCTGAACCTACGGCCATCGCCTTGCGTTCGCCATATTGCTTAGCCAATGTCCCCGTACGCCCCAACGCACATCCCGGCCGCACCCCCTCGTCCAAACCCGACCCACTCGCTCCCCCGTACCACGAAAAACCGTCACTCTCCCGCGCCACCCGTTCCCGCCCGTGCCCCATCCAACACCACCCACGTCCTGCCCATCCCCACGTCTGCGCCATTTCTCCCCACCAATCCGGCCCAATCCCGCAATTTCGCCAACCCCCTTGAAGCACACGTACATCCGTGCTACCCTCGCCCAGGCGAGGGACCGACCCCGCCGCCCGGAAACCCTACCCCCAGAACGGGGTAAGGCCCCAGGCAACCGTAGGGGCGTCCCTTGTTGGCGCCCTGTGGCAGCGAAGGCGCTCCGCCCACTGTCCTCCTCTGTCACGCGGTGTCACGTCTGTGTCCCAAATGACGCGCGCCGGCATTACAGATTCGCGCAGGACCGGCGACACCCTCAGCTACGACACGCACAGAATGTAGCAGAATCGAACAGAATTCGCGTTTCTGCTTCCTCGGGAACAACGGTGCTGGGTGACGCCAGGCAATCTCAAACAGCCTCCTCCGTGTCCGTTCACTGGACGCGCTCCGGTGGGTTGCATATAATTTGACCTGCTACGCGCTCGGCGCTCGCGCTGCGCGTCATGTGCCCAGACTATCCGAAGAACTCAACGTCCGCGACGGGAAAGGCTTGTAACCATATGGCAGAAGACACGGTACGAATCGGATTCGTGGGCGCGGGGGCCAACACCACGCTGCGCCACATTCCCGGATTCAAAGCGATAGAGGGCGTCGAGCTGGTGAGCGTCGCCAACCGCAGCAGAGCCTCTGGCCAGCGCATCGCCGACGAGTACGGCCTACCCCAGGTCTTCGACAACTGGGTCGACCTGGTGGAAGATCCCGACACCAACGCCATCTGCATAGGCACCTGGCCCTACATGCACCACGCCCTGGTGCTGGCCGCGCTCGAATACGACAAGCACGTGATCACCGAGGCCCGCATGGCCATGGACGGGGCCCAGGCGCGCGACATGCTATACGCCGCGCGGCTCAAGCCCAACCTCGTCACCCAGATAGTCCCCTCGCCCATGACGCTGAAGGTGGACAAGACAATCCAGGAGTTGATATCTGACGGCTACCTGGGAGACGTACTGTCGGTGGATGTCGCGGTGCGGCAGGGCGGCTTCATCGACCGTGACGCGCCCTTCCACTGGCGGCACAATCGCGACCTGAGCGGCTACAACATAATGAGCATGGGCATCTGGTACGAGGCGATGATGCGCTGGGTGGGACACGCCACGAGCGTCACCGCACTGACCCGCGTAAACGTGAAGTCGCGCAGGGACGACGCCGGAGCGACGCGCCACATTTCCATACCCGACCAGATAGAGGTGCTGTGCGAGCTGGAGTCCGGCGCCGTCGCCCGGCTAGGCATGAGCACTGTGTTCGGCCTGGCGCCGGCCCCCGAGGCGTGGCTCTTCGGCGCCGAGGGCACACTGAGGGTCGACGGCGGCTCGATGACCCTCTACGGCGGACGGCGCGGCGACTCCGGGCTGTCCGAAATCGCCATCCCGCCCGAAAAGCAGGGAAGCTGGCGCGTGGAGGAGGAGTTCATCAACGCCATAAGGGGCAAGGAGCAGGTTACGCATACCAGCTTCGAGGACGGCGTGAAGTACATGGAGTTCACCGAGGCCGTAACCCGCAGCGCGGAATCGGGCCAGAGTGTGAAACTGCCCCTGTAGCCTAGGCGACACGGCAACACCAGGGCAATACCAGCCAGGAGGCGCGACCATGAATTACGACGATCTGTTTTCCAACAGGATGCCCGCGCCCGTGAAGACGCACCCGGGCCTGCAGGCCGACACCAAGTACGTATTCTCAGTAACCTACGCTAACCCGCAAACGCTTCCGGGGGACGGCTTCGTGGACGCCCTGCGCGTGGCCATGCGTACGCAGGCCGACGACCTGGCCAAGTACCCGCCTTCGCAGGGCCACGTGGGAATGCGTGAGCTGATCGCCCAGAGGCTCGAGGAGAACCGCGGCTTGAAGACCGGCATTGATTCGATTTTCCTGAGCAGCGGCGCCGGCGGCGCAATCCAGGTGATACTCGACGCCTTCATCGACCCGGGCGACATCGTGCTCGTGGAGGAGTTCTGCTATCTGGGAACGCTCGCGATGCTGCTCTCCCGCAGGGCCAACGTCATCCACGTGCCCACCGACGAGCAGGGCATGGACACCGACGCCGTCCGGAGCATTCTGTCGGACCTGGCGTGGCAGGGTAAGCGGCCCAAGATGATATACACCATCTCCGTTTACCAGAACCCCATGGGCATGACCATGAGCCTGGAACGGCGCAAGGCCCTGCTGGAGCTGTCGCACAGCTACGGCGTCCCCATCGTGGAGAACGAGTCCTACGCCGACTTCGCGATCGACGGGGAGCCGCTGCCGCAGGCCATCATGGGAATGGACGACGAGGACTCGGTGATGTACGTGTCGGCGTACACCAAGCTGCTGGGCTGCGGCCTGCGCCTGGGATACGCCGTGGTGCCCGACGCCGTGAAGGAGACGCTGGGCAAGCTGCGCTTCGGCGGGTCGCCAAGCCACCTCGCCTCCATGACCGTTCACCAGTACCTGCGGGAACACAAGGACGAGTACATCGAGAGCGTGAGTTCGAGCCTCAAGGAGAAGCGCGACGCCATGCTCGCCGCGTTGGGCGAGAACTTTCCGCCCAGTTGCTCCTGGTCGAAGCCCGACGGGGGCATGATGGTCTGGGTTCGGCTACCCGAGGGCGCCGACAGCTGGACCGCGCTGTACAAGGCCGTTGAGGCGGACGTGAAATACAATCCAGGGCCGGTGTTCAGGGCGAACCGCGACCGCCCCAACTACCTGCGGCTGACGTACAGCCACAACTCGCCGGAAGAGATCAGGGAGGGCGTGGGAGTCCTGGCCTCGGTGTTCGAGCGCGAGGGGCTGTTCGGCTAGGGGGCATAAGAGTCCCTTAGCCCTTGATGGGGGAAGGGACTCATAGGGAATCGCCTTGCTGAGCCGATACGCCGCCGACCTCCATGTCCACTCGCCGCACTCGCGAGCCACCAGCCGTGAGCTTACCCTGCCAAACCTCGCCAGGTGGGCCAGGCTGAAGGGCATTGACCTGCTCGCGACCGGCGACTTCACGCATCCCACGTGGTTCGCCGAGCTGCGCGAAAACCTCACAGAGACGTCGGAGGGCCTGTACACCTACGATGGCGTCAGCTTCGTAATCGGGGGCGAAGTAGCGTGCATGGCCGAACAGGGAGGCCGCAAGCGCCGTGTGCACGCGCTCATCTTCGTGCCCGGCCTCGACGCCGCGGAGCGTGTCAACGCAGCCCTCGCCAAGCTGGGCGACCTGGCGTCCGACGGCCGCCCCGTCCTTCGCGCCTCGCCCCGGCAGTTGCTCAGCTTGCTGCTCGAAGTGGACGAGCGCTGCATACTGATCCCCGCACACGTGTGGACGCCCTGGTTCGGGCTGTACGGCTCGAAGTCGGGCTTCGACTCGCTGGCCGAGTGCTTCGGCGACTACGCGCCGCGCATCCTGGCGGTGGAAACCGGCCTTTCGAGCGATCCGGCGATGAACTGGCGAATCTCTGAGTTGGACGACGTAGCGATAGTGTCGTTCTCCGACGCGCACTCGCTGCCCAGGTTGGGGCGGGAGCTTACGGTATTCGACGGCGACCTGAGCTACGGCGGCCTGCTCGAGTCGTTGCGAACGCAGAGCATCGCCTACACGGTCGAGTTCTTTCCCGAGGAGGGCAAGTACTACCACTCCGGGCACCGCAAGTGCGGCGTGAGGCTGACTCCGGGGGAGGCCGTGCGGCACGGCGGGCGCTGTCCGGAGTGTGGGCGCAAGCTGACGCTGGGCGTGGCGCAGCGTGTGGAGGAGCTGGCGTCGCGCCCAGCTCCGGCCCAGACGCGTGAGGCCGGCCTGGTGTGTGGGCAGACTGGACGCCCCCCATTCAGGCCGCTCATTGCGCTGCAGCAGCTTATCGCCGAAAATGTGGGCCGGGGCGTGAACACCAAGGGCGTGCGCGCCGAATACCTGCGATTGGTGTGCGAATTCGGCAGCGAGCTGGCTCTGCTCGTCCACGCGCCCGTGAGCGACGTCGCTCTCGCGGCCGGCGAGCGCCTCGCCCAGTCCGTAGACAACGTACGCCGAGGCCGTGTGGGCCTGCAGCCCGGCTACGACGGCGTGTACGGGGGTGTGAGCGCGCTCTAGGCGGCCCAGAGAAGCATGGGAGAAGGCTTGACGGCCTGGAATGGGATGTTCGCGCGCCGGCTCGCCTTGCGTCGGCCCGGATGGTCGCTGTGTTTCCAAAGCACTACGGAAAGGGACACACATGATTTCAATCGAAGGAGAGATGCGGGAGCTTCTCAACAGCGCTCTCGACGACGGCTTCTACTGCTATGTCGGCACAGCCTCGCGGGACGCCCGCCCGCAGATCAGCATGAGAGGCAGCCTGAGCGTCTACGACGGCGAAACGCTCGCCTTCTGGGAACGCTCCCGCCGATCGTCGCTGGACAACGTCAACGAAAATCCGCACGTCGTCATCTTCTACCGCAACCCGGACAAGCGCATCAACTGGCGGTTCCACGGTACCGCCACGCTGCACGAATCGGGTGAGGTCCGCGACAGGGTAATGGCGCAGACACCGCAGCCGGAGCTGGACCGTGACCCCGAGCGCACTGGAATCGCGGTGCTCATCAGGATCGACACCATCACCAGCCTGTCGGGAGAGGTCCTCCAGCGGCGCGAGGGCTGAACGCGTTGCGCCCCCTCCTGAGCTAGCGCTCGAGAGGGGGCGCGAAATCACCGTTGTCGTTCAAGTAGGCCGGGGGACCGGGGCATATTCCCCGTGCCCCCCGGCGGTATCTCCTCCTAGTCGCCGTCGCCGCCTGCCGCGTCGCCCATCGGCGTCGGAGGTATTGGCAGCATCATGAAGCTGTACAGCTTGCCTTCGGTGCCTATTACCGTCTCGTTCTTGACCGAGACTTCGCTTACCAGCGGGAGGTTGTTCACACGCACGTTGCGCGCCATCTCCCTGTTCTGCAGGCCCACTCCACGCTTGGTGAATGTGAAGGCCACGCCGTCGAGTCCAATGATAGGAATCTCACGGCCTCCCACCGCGTCCTTCGAGAACAACTTATGCCGTCCCTCGCGCTCCAGGTTGGCGAAGTCCACCACCATGTTACCCTCGTCGTCGAATATGTACCCGAAGGGCGACCTGCGCGTGAGCCAGTATATAGTTGCCCCGATGAGGGCGACCAGCATCACGGCCGGAATGGTCAGCAGACCCCAGTAGTTGCCGGGCGCGGGCGGCGGCTGCTCCGGCGTCGGGCCGGTGGGAGGCGTCTCCGGCACCGTCGTGTCCGGTATCGGCGGCACGGGTTGCACGGCCGCCTGCACTGACGATATCTGGACGGAGTCCGCTATCTTCGTGTACGGGCGTCCGGCGTACACCAGGTGGAGCCGTATGTCCAGCGTGTGCAGCGTGTCGCTCTCCGGCGTGAAGTAGATGTCGTACTTCCAGGCGAGGTTCT
Source organism: Dehalococcoidia bacterium (assembly GCA_965217705.1). Classification (GTDB taxonomy): domain Bacteria; phylum Chloroflexota; class Dehalococcoidia; order Lucifugimonadales; family CATOSD01; genus CATOSD01. The sequence continues at coordinate 2,815,922 of CBDCJA010000002.1, forward strand.
CGGCCACCAGCTGCTGGGGCACGAGCTCCAGTGTGCCGGCCGGGCCATCCGACGCCACGGCCGAGATCAGCTCGGACGGCGCGACCGCGTAGGGCTGGCGAAGAATGGTCACGGCCACCTCGCCGACCTTTTCACGCTGTCCCGCCTTCAGCCCTTCCGTGCGCGTCGTCGTTACGTCTACCGACGGGAACGCCAGCGTCCTGAACTCAGACTGCGAAGCGATGCGCTGGTCCAGGCCGGGCCAGGTCATCTCCAGATGGACCGGGTAGCGGCCTTCCGTCACCAGGGGCGGGATCGTGGCCGAGAAGTAGCCATCGCCTGCCACCTTGTCGCCGGTTTCGCCGTTATCCCACAGGTCGAAGTGGAGCGTATCGCCGCTGGGCGTTCTCACCTGGGCGGTAAGCAGCGCGCCCTCGGCCATGACCATTTCCCTCTCGTGCTCAACGTAAGCCGTGAGCACTGTAGCCTCGTTCAGAGGTGTGGTGCCAAGCGGCAGCAGAACGGGCCTGTACACGTTCATGCTGTAGTGCCAGGCCATGGTGGAGCCGTCCACGCCTCTGATGTTGAGTTGCCAGTCGCCCGGCTCAGGTTCCAGCAGCCGCCAGATGACGACGTTGGCGGTTTCCACCAGGAATGACGACTCGCCGTCACCCGTCGCGCGGGACGTCCCGGACGGGCTTGTGAGCGTGAGGCGACCACCGCCGTTCTGCTTGAAGGCGATCAGGTACATCTCCTGTGTGCCGGGCACGGCCGAGGCCGCGAGCGCCAGAGAGTCGGAACTGGTCAGCTCGGCGCCGCCCAGGTTCGCGAGCGCGGGCCTGCCATCCAACCTCAGAACGCTGTTCGTCAGGGCCCTGTATCCTTCCAGGGCCGAAAGATCGAAGTGCTCGCCGCCCAGCTTGTCGGCGAGCGCCGCAAGCTGACCGTGCTGCTCGCCGAGTCCTGCCGACACGTACCGCCAGTCCTCGTTCTGGAAAGTCGTGGCCAGTCCTTCGGCGCCCGTCGACGACTTGGTGAGATCGCCTTCCGCGCTCTCGCCGCCGATAACGTAGACCGTGCTGCCGGCCGGGGCGAGAGTGGCATCCATAAACGCGGCTATCTCGGCCACGGCGCCGAGGACGTCCACGTCCCCCGCCGCGCCTGGCGCGAGCAGCCAGCCGCTCAGGCCGCCCTGGAACGCCGCGTAGGCGTCGTCCGACGTGAGCATCGGCCCGACTCCTCCGGAAGGGTCGTCCGCCCCGACAAACGTGAACGCCGCGTCCGGTCTGAGCGTCGCGACAAGTCCGATGACGGACTTGGCGGAGTCGACGCCGTCCGTCGTCCCCGACAGTGCGTGCCTATCTACGATGAAGACAACGCTATCGTGGTCGGTGTTTGAATGGGCGGCTTGACTGGCGAAGCCGACCAAGGCGATTATGGCTGCTATTATTATGCTTGGAATGAGTCTGCGCATCTGGCACCTCCCCTTAGCGTAAAAATATCCGATGCCTGTTTTTTGAGTCAATGAAAATTTGGGCCAGTTTTGAGCCTTCACACAGACATAACCCGCTCGCGCGCCTTCGGCCAAGCTGCGCCTGAACGCTCGGAAATAGGCCGATTTCGCCTCCAGACCGCGGCGGAGACGCGCCTCGCGATGGCCGTTGCCGCGCTGTTGCTGGTCTGCGCCTTCGTGGCGGCGTGCGACGGTGGGTCGGACGTGCGGACGGCCCGCGGGTACGTGGTAGGGGTGGAATCGAAGTCGCTGCTAGAGCTGGACCTTGTGCGGGTGCGTACCGAGGCAGGAGAGACAATCGAGCTCAGTGCGAAGGGCAAACTCTTCCCGGGCTTTTCGCCTTCTCACCTGAGAGAGCACATGGTGCAGGGGCTGCCGGTGATGGTGAGCTACCACCGGGAGGACGGCGAACTGGTGCTCGACGAGGTGAGAGACTAGCGCTCCGCTGAGCGGCGGGCCCGGCGCGACCTGGCCCACAAGTAGATCACGCCGCCCACGATGGCGCCAATCGCCAACACGAACACTATCGTGCCCTCCACGCCGGGCAGCAGGGGCTGGCGGCCGATCCGCAGCGGAGCGTCCAGCGAAGCCGGGCCGATACTGTCGTGGTCCAACTGGACGCGCAGGACCCAGTCGCCCGGCCTTTTGAACGTAATGTTCGCGTCGTAGTAGGGCGGCGACGTCTCGTCCGAGCCGGGCGTGAGCAACGCCGGAGCCTTGTAGACGGGCTCGCCATCCTCGTCGAGCGCGATTACGGTTATCACGGCGTCGAGCACGGGCCGGGAGGTCGCCGTCTCGTGGGGAATGACCGAGATGTGCACCGAGCCGACGATTGGCCGCACGGGTTGCACTTCCAATGCGACGTAGAAGCCGCCCGCGACACCGCGAAAGACGAGCAAGGTGGACCCCTGCCCATGGGCGCTCGCGTGGTCGGCTGAGGTGAAAAGCGCGGCCACAAGGGCCACGGCAAGCAGCCCCGCCGCGCCGGCTGCTCTTAGCGCGGGCGCGATGAGGCGCGCCAACGAACGCCTTCCGCGGCGACGCGGTTCGTCGAGCAATTCAGCCTCCTACGTTCAGTTCAGGTGTGCGCCCAAGCGGTGTGCGCCCAAGAATGGTACGTGGCGGTGCGTCCGGAAGTCTAGAGTCCCAGGCGCCCCACTTGTGGGAGGTCAATGCGCCTTGGCTCACCCACGCTTCGGACGGGATTCCGGAGTGTGGGTCGGCGCAAAACCAAATTGACAGAGGCGGCAATCCGGTGGTAGGCTGAACACATTCTGGGCAACTGTTTGCTTTTTCGTACAAGCGCTGGGAGGAATGCTATGGCAAAGTCGCAAGTCTACTATATGGACGCCCATTCGGAGTCGACGGAGACGAGCCTGGTCTCGAAGATGCTCACGGTCTTTGACGCCGCTGGCCTCGACGAACTGGTGAAGCCGAACGACATCGTGGCCATCAAGATACACTGCGGTGAGTGGAACAACACTGCCTACCTTCGCCCCGTGTACGCGCGGGCGCTGGCGGACCGCATCAAGGAGCTGGGCGGGCGCCCGTTCGTGTGCGACACCACGACCTCGACCTACTCGCCCTGGGGATCGCGTTCGTCCGAGCTCGACATCGTGCTGACGGCCGAGCGCAACGGATACAGCTCGGCCACGCTGGGCTGCCCGTTCATCTGCGCCGACGGCTTCATAGGCACCAGCGACTACCGCGTGGACCTGCCCGAAGGCTACCTGCTCAAGGAGGCCTACGTTGCGCAGGCCATAGCGGCGGCCGACGTTCTCATCGCCCTGACCCACTTCAAGGGCCACGGCATGGGGGTTATCGGCGGCGCGCTCAAGAACCTGGGGATCGGCGCTCAGTCCAAGCGCGGCAAGCTGAACGTTCACATGGGCGGCCACCCCAACTACGGCTACGGCGCCGCGGCTACGTTCCACCCGGAACGCTTCAAGGGTAAGGCCAACACGCCCGACTGGGAGATTCTCGAGGACTGCTGCCCGTTCAACCTGTACCATATCAACGAGAACGACGAGCTCGAGTGGGAGCGCGAGCGCTGCGCCACCTGTCTGGGTTGCTTTGGCGTGATGGGCCCGCGAGGCCTCGCCGAGGTGCCGCCCATCAACTTCGATGCCGTGGACGTCGCAATCGCCGACGCCTGCCTGGGCGTTGAGAAGGCCGTGGGACGCGGTAAGGTCGGCTACATCAACATGGCCATCGACGTGTCCCCGCGCTGCGACTGCGCCAACCACGCCGACGTCCCCATAGTTCCGCACCTGGGCGTTTTCGCCAGCAAGGACGCCGTTGCCATCGACATGGCGTGCGTCGACGCCGCCCGGCAGTCGGTGGGCATACCCGGCTCCGCGGCGGAGCTCATGGAGGCGCACCACGCCGGCGACGCCAAGTTCGAGGCCGCCGCCGCCACGTTCCACGGCCAGAGCGAGGTCGCGAGCATCAACACCGGACACGAGATCGGACTCGGCAGCCGCGACTACGACCTCGTGGACGTGCAGCCCGCCGACGGCGAGAAGTACAGGTTCCCCTACGACCGCAGGGCCAGCCGCCAGCGCTTCGGCGAGCGCTTCGAAAAGTTCCAGCCGTTCCCCTATGACAGGCACGACGGCAGGGGCTTCGACCGCAACAAGGAGGTGGACCTCGAAGCCATGAAGAAGCACTACCCCCACTACGTCAACGGCGAGCTGTCCAACGGCCACGTCGAGATCTCGGCCGAGGAGCTTGTGCCCGCCGACGACAACGACTAGCACGAACCCGGCGGCCGCCGGACGGCCCAGCCCGCTTCCGGCGCGCCGCCGCACCACGGAGAGGCGCAGATGCCACAGTCAGGACAGGACATGCTCGACGAGGCGATCACCGCTTGCCGGCGGATCGCCGATGGTTTGGGCGCCCAGAACCAGGCGTGGGAAGACTCGATAACCGAGATAGTCGAGAAGTTCGACGAGGTCAGCGACACCTTCTTCTTCAAGACCATGCCGAGCATCCCCGTAACCAGGAACTGCAACCGCGCGGCTTCTGCCGCGCTCGAGCTCAAGAGCGCCCAGGATTGGGACTCGTTCGGACCCGCGCTCGAAGAACTCATCGCAAACGCGCAGAACGTGATCGACAAGGCCGGCATGAGGGGAACAACCCTCACGTGACGCCTCCCGCCCAGGCAGGTGACAATGGATGACACCACCCAGCGAGAGAGCGGGCTCGTTCTCGTAACGGGCGGCGCGGGAAGCGTGGGCCGGCAGCTCATCGAGCGCCTCAGAGGCGCCGGGCGAGCCGTTCGCGTGTTCGACCTTCCGATGATGGACTTTTCGGGCCTGGAGGATGACCCTGGCATCGACATTGTGAAGGGGGACATCACCCGGCTCGACAACGTCGCGAGGGCTGCCGTCGGGGTAGGCGCGGCGGCCCACCTGGCCGCGCTGTTGCCGCCAAACAGCGAGCGTGACCGCGGCCTGACCTTCGCCGTAAACGTCGACGGGACGCGCAACCTGATCGACGCGTTGCAGGAACACAGTCCCGGCGCGGCGTTGGTGTTCACCTCGTCGATCAGCACCTACGGCGATACATCCGCGGAGCAGCCGCCCGTTACGGTCGATCACCCTCAGCAGGCCATCGACCTCTATGCCGAGAGCAAGATCGCCGGCGAGAAGCTGGTCGCTGAGTCGGCGCTGCGGACGGTGTCGCTCCGCATCGCGCCCATCGCCGTTCCCGCGTTCCTGGAGCCGCCGCAGGTGTGGCCCTTCACGCCGGACCAGCGCGTGGAGATGGTGCACCGCGACGACGTGGTCGACGCGCTGTTCGCGGCGGTCACCCTGCCGGAAGCTGCCCAGGGTGTGCTGAACATCGCCGGCGGCCCCACGTGGCAACTTACCGGGCGGGACTACGTTAACGACTTCTACGACTTCGTGGGTGCCCCTTCCGACGATGCGGTCTACCGCGATTCGCCCGGGTGGGTGGACTGGTACGAGACCGAGGAATCGCAGAGTGTCTTGGGTTACCAGAACCGGCCCTACGATCACTACGCTCAGCAGATGCGCGACATAGTGCAGGCGATGATGGAGGAGTAGAGAACCTCGGCATGACGCTAGCGCAAGACAACATCGCGATTAGCCGTCGACTCATTCAACACGCGGAAGAGGAACTGGCCAACGGCGAACCGCTCCAGGCGTCTGAAAAGGCGTGGGGAGCGGTAGCGCATCGCCTCAAAGCCATCGCGCGCCAAAGAAAGTGGCGACACGGCGGGCACTACCACTTGGGGCAGATTATAAGAGGCCTGGTGGATGAGACCGGCGATGGCGAAATTCAGAATTCATTCTCGATAGCAGAGAGCCTGCATGCCAATTTCTACAACAACTGGAAGACAGAGGCCGCGGTGCGCGACGACATAGAGTCAGTCAAACTGCTGCTGGACAAGTTGAATACGCTGTACGATAACAGCATCTGAGCGGCAGAAGGTTTGCCGCCCATGGAGACGAAAATATGACCTCCCCTATCCAGACCCAGGCCAGCGTCGGCGCCAACGCGCAACGCAAGATGGAGCGTTTGCGCTCGATTCTGCGAGAGATGGGGGCCGTGGTGGTCGCCTACTCCGGCGGGGTGGATAGCGCATTCCTTGCCGCCGCCGCGAACGACAGCCTCGGCAAACGGGCCCTCGCCGTCACCGCCAACTCCCCGAGCCTGGCGCCCTCGGAGTTGCGCGAAGCCGAGGAGCTGGCGCAGCGGCTGGGCCTGAACCACCGCGTGATTCACACCCGCGAGGTGGAGCGCGAGGACTACCAGGCCAACAACCCCAACCGCTGCTTCTTCTGCAAAGACGAGCTGTACACCCATCTCAGCCGCTTCGCGCCGGAAGAGGGCTACGACTGGATCGCGAACGGCACCAACGTCGATGACCTTGGCGACTTCAGGCCAGGGCTGAACGCCGCCAAGCAGTACGGCGTACGCAGTCCTCTGGTCGAGGCTGAGCTGACAAAGGCCGAGATCCGCGAGTTGTCCAGGGGCATGGGCCTGCCGACGTGGGACAAGCCTGCCCAGGCGTGCCTGTCGTCGCGCATACCCTACGGCACCGTGGTCACGGTGGAGGCGCTCACCCGCATAGCTCAGGCGGAGGAGTTCCTGCACGGTTTGGGCATTCGACAGTTGCGCGTGCGGCACCACGACAACGTTGCCCGCATCGAAGTGGAAGCGGCCGACCTGGCTAAGCTGGTGGACGAGTCCGTGCGCCAGCGGGTGGTAGACAGATTCCGTGAGATAGGTTACTCCTACGTCACGCTCGACCTGCAGGGCTTCCGTTCGGGCAGCATGAACGAAGTGCTCGCCGGTCTCAAGCGGAGGGCATCGGAGGCGAAGTAGCGGGCCGTTCATCGTGCGCCCAATGCCGGGCGCGGCGTGGCCCATCACCGACCTTTTCTGGACGAGAGGCAGGAACAATGAGACTTGAAGGCAAAGTAGCCCTTATCAGCGGCGGGGCGCGCGGCATGGGGGCCGCCGAGGCCCGGAGGTTCGCCCGTGAGGGGGCGAAGGTGGGCATCGCGGACGTGCTCGAAGACGAAGGCCGCCGCCTGGAGGCCGAGATCGCCGAGGCGGGCGGCGACGCGGTGTTCATACGGCTCGACGCCACCAGAGAGGAAGACTGGACCGGCGCCGTTGCCGAGGTGGAGCGCCGCTACGGCAAGCTCGACGTCCTTGTGAACAACGCGGGCATCTACCGGCGCGGCTACGTGCTGGAGACCGACTCCGAGACTTGGGACAAGGTGATGGACGTGAACGCCAAGGGCGTGTTCCTGGGCACCAAGGCGGCCATTCCCGCCATGCGCAGGGCCGGCGGCGGCTCGATCGTCAACATCTCCTCCACCGCCGGCCTGGTCGGTGGCGGCGCGGCGGCCTACAACGCCTCCAAGGGCGCGGTTCGGCTGCTCACAAAGGCGACCGCCATCCAGTACGCCGGGGAGGGCATCCGGGTGAACTCGGTGCACCCCGGTCCCATCGACACCGACATGCTCGCGATGGTATACACGAGCCCCGAGATGCGCCAGGAACGCCTCGCGAACATTCCACTGGGCCGCGCGGGCCGTCCTGAAGAGGTGGTCAACGGGGTGTTGTTCCTGGCGTCCGACGAGGCGTCGTTCATGACCGGCAGTGAACTGGTCATCGACGGGGGCGCGACCGCCCAGTAAGCGGACTTCTCTCCCATCGAGGGAGAGGGGATTTCGGCGCCCTACCCGGCGGCGCGCTCGGCCGAGTGCGCCACCAGCCTGTCGAACAGCCTGTCGAAGTGCGGCGGAATCTCCCCGCGCCGCTCCGGGTGGAACTGCACGGCCAATACCCAGCCGTGGTCTGGACTCTCCAACGCCTCGACGTAGCCGTCTTCGAGCGAGTAGGCCGACGCCATCAGACCGGGCGCTTTCTGCGCCTCGCCGACTGCCTGGTGGTGGATGCTGTTGACGCGCACGAAGCCGCCGGAGCCTACCACCGACGCGAGCCTGCTGCCGGGCGTGATGAAGATGCGATGGTAGTCGGACACGCGCTCGTCGCCGTCCACCGTGCCGCTGTGGTTGTCGACGTGCTGCACAAGCTCGCCTCCCATCACCACGTTGAGCGCCTGCATTCCCCGGCAGATGCCCAGCGTGGGCAGGTCGGCCTCGAGCGCGGCCTCCAGCACGGGCAGCTCTATGTCGTCGCGCTCCTCGTTCAGCGTCAACTCGACGCCGGTCTGCGGCTCTTGCCCGTACCGCCGCGGGTGAATGTCCTCGCCGCCGCACACCAGCAGCCCGTCCATGCGCGCCGCGGTGTCTCTGGGCGAGAGGTTGTGGCCGGGCAGAATGAGCCACGGCCTGCCGCCGCTCCGCTCGATGGCTGCCGCGTACTCCTTCGCGTAGTCGGCGGTGTTGATGGTCAGGCCTATGACGGGTCTCTTGTCGTCAATCATGGCGGACATCCGGCGCGCTCCGCTAGTGGTAGCGTGGCTCGCGGCGCTCGCGGAACGCGATCAGCGCCTCCTTGTGGGACGCGGTGAACTGCGACTCGCGAAATATCTCGGACTCTATGCGCCGCACCGCCTCGACGTCCCGCTCCATGTAGTGGTCGTGGATCAGTCGTTTGGTCTGCGAAAGCTGCCACTCGGGGTTGGACGCGATCTCCTGCGCCAGCGCCACGGCCTCGTCCAGCATCGTCTCCGCCGGGTACACGTGGTTCACCAGGCCTATGCTCTTGGCCTCTTGCGCGTCGATGAACTTGCCGGTGAGCATCAGCTCCATCGTCTGGCCCAGGCCCACCAGGTACACAAGGTAGTGTGTGCTCGCGTACTCGGGCGTCAGGCCGATTCGCACGAAGCGGAACGACATGCGCGCGCCCTCGCCGGCGACGCGAACGTCGCAGGGCAGCGTGGTGGTGATGCCCATGCCGACGGCGACGCCGTTGATGGCGCACACGATGGGCTTGGAGCGGCGCACCAGCGAGAGCCAGTCCTCGCCGATGGGCGGCGGCGCGCTGTTGCCGCTGCCCTCGCTCACCGTCTGCTCGAAGCTGCTGATGTCCGCCCCCGACGAGTAGCCTCGGCCGGCGCCCGTAATCACCATGGCGCCGACCTGCGGGTCCTCGTTCCAGGCTGACATCTGCTCGCCCATCTCGCGCGTCATCGTGGATGACATGGGGTTAAGCCTCTGGGGCTGGTTCATCGTGATGATTCCCACCCTGCCCTTGATCTCGGTCAAAATCTGCTCGTAGCTCATGAGCTTTTCACCCCCATCCCCGTATCGAGTACGGGGCTAGCTCTAACCTTCCCCTGCCAAAGGGGAAGGGACTTTGGGACGCGCCCTACGGTATCTCCATTCTGCGTAGCCTGAGCGCGGTCAGCAGGAAGAAGGCGGACGTAACCAGCACGGCCCCGACAAGTGCCGCCTCGAACTCTATGGCGCGCTCGCCAAGCGCTTCCAGCGCGTCCCTGTCCAGGGCGTAGGCGATGGTCCGCGTGTATGCACCCACGCTCAGGTAGCGTATGCCCTCGAGGAAGCCCGCCAGCAGGCCCTCCCAGAGGAAGACGTAAACCAGCACGAAGCCCAGCGCGCGGCTTGTGATCGCGCCCGCCCAGGTGAAGATGGCGGAGTAGGCAAAGGCGCCGCACAGGATACCGGCGCACACCGACAGCGCGGGCCGGACGTCGCCCTCGAAGGCGATAAGCATCGCCACCAGCGCGCCTGCTAGCAGCGGAGGCGCGGCGAGAGCGACCGACGCCAGCAGCTTCGGCAGCGCGATGCGCCAGTGCGCCAGAGGCTTCGTGGCCAGCAGGCCCAGGGTCCTGTCCTCTATCTCGTTGCCGAAGGCGGTTGTAGCGAGCGCGACCAGTACGATGGGCAGCACCACGCCGACGATGAGCTGCTCGATGAGCACCTCCACGAAATCGGCGTCCACTCCGCCGTCGCCGTTCCAGGCCGCCCACGCCACGATCAGTGCGGGCAGCGCGGCCAGCAACACTATCAGCGTCAGCCTCCACCGGCTCGCCATCTGGCGCATGGACAGCCGAAACACCGCGACCAAGCTACGCCTCCACCAGGTAGCCGAACACGCTCTCCAGCGAATCGTCCAGCGGCTCCAGGCGCGTAAGGCGCACCTGTTCGCTCTGCGCCAGCCGCGGCACAGTGCGTTGCAGCTCCGCTACGCTCTTGCTCAGGGTCACCAGCGCGCCGCCAGGTTCGAGGGCGACGGACTCGACCACGTCGAGCGCAACCAGCGCGGCGGCCAGCACGCGCGGCCTGTCGCACTCGATCAGCACCTTGTACGGACGCTCGTCCAGTTTCTCGCGAATCGCGTGAAAGTCTCCCGCCGCCGCGAGCTTGCCGCTTACCATGAGCAGTATGCTGCCGGCCAGCGTCTCCACCTCTTCCAGTATGTGGGACGATATCAGGATGGTTCGTCCCTCTTCGGACAGCCGCTGAAGCAGGCTGTGAAACTCTATGCGCTGGCGCGGGTCGGTGCCGTTGAGCGGCTCGTCCAGCAGCAGCACCTCGGGGTCGTGAACAAGCGAGGCGGCGAGGCGAATTCGCTGCCTCATGCCGCGCGAGTAGCCGCCCACTTTGCGCCCCTGCGCGTCGCCCAGGTTGACCACGTCGATCGCCCGGCTTGCCGCGTCGGCCACGTCCGGGAGCCCGTACAATCGCGCGGAAAGCTCAACGAACTCGCGGCCGGTGTAGAACGGGTACAGGGCGTCGTGCTCCGGCATCACGCCGACCCTGCGGTAGATCTGCGGATTGGCGCGCACCGGCTCGTCCAGAACGCTTATCTCGCCCTCCGACACCCGCGATAGGCCGGCCATCATGCGCAGCAGCGTCGTCTTGCCGGCCCCGTTCGGCCCCAGCAGCCCAGTTATGCCCGGGAACACGCCGAAGGACACGTCGCCTATCGCGACGACGTTGCCGTACCACTTGGAAACGTGGCTGACGGATATGGTCGGGCGGCCCCTGTCGGCGGTCATAGCGCGAACCTCCGGTAGCGTTCCCACAGCAGGGCTGCCGGCAGCGCCACGCTCAGCGCGAACGCGGCCCAAACGGCGTAGGTCGGCAGCAGGCCGGCGTACTCCCGCGCGCCATTGGGGAAATCCGCGGCCTCTTTGGCGAAGACAAGGTCGTTGACGAAAAGGGGATAGTCTCTGATAGAGATGAGCGCGTACCACTTCGCCAAATCGCTCGACGCCTGCTCCAATGCGATGCCGGCGGCCACGGAAGTTATGAGCACGGCGGCGATGACGAACACGGTGGCGTAGGCGCGCCGTCCCACGAACGCGGACACGCACAAAGGCAGCGTCGTGGCGAACAGCGCGAGCGCCGCGCCCGCCGCAGCCGAGCGCGGCAGGTCGGCCCAGTTCACGCTTATGTAGTCCACCTGGCTTTCGGCGCCCAACACCAGCCCCACGAACAGTGTCAGTTGCGGAATGAGGGTCATAGCGAGCACGACGCTGAAGAACGCCAGCCACCTGCCAAGCACGTAGTCGGTGGCGGTGAGCGGGCGCACCAGGTACAGGTTGATGACGCCGCTTCGCCTGTCGGATATGAGCAGTTCGGGCGCGACGATGGCCGAGAACAGTATGAGCACGAATGCTATAATCGAGTAGTAGTCGTCTTGCCCTGGGATGATGTCCGCGAAGCCGTCGAAGCCGCTGAACATGGCCGAGAGCACAGGAAAGCCCAGCGCGGGAATCATGAAGAAAAAGACGACGCCCCCGGGCATGAGCTTGGCGAAAAGCCCCCGGCCTATGCCGAGCGAGGTTCGGACGCCGTTGCTCCACAGCGTCTTGATGGCGCGGGTGCGGCCCTCGCGTGCGCCGGCGTAGCGCTGGTAGCCAATGTCGAAGACCTCGCCCTGGGCCTGGGTCACGGCTGCTCGCCCCTGAAGATGTCCGCGAGCTGCCGGCGTCGTGGCGCCAGCCTGCGCAGCCGTGCCCCCGTGTCGACGATGGCGTCGCGCACGTCGTCGAACTGCTCGTCGGTGAGGTTTTCGGCAATGATGCCCGCCCCCATCGGCTGCACCGCCAGACCCCGCTCACCGAGCGCCGCCAGCACCTCGTCCCGCTTGTCGTCCACCTCGATGAACAGCATCTGCGTGTCCTGGGTGAAGCCCTTGACGTCGCCCTGCTCCATCAGCGAACCCGCGTCCAGCACCACAATGCGGTCACACGTGCGCTCCACGTCGCCCATCAGGTGGGTGGACAGCACGATGCTTATGCCGAACTGTGTGCCTATGCGCCGCACCAGGTCCAGCATCTCGTCGCGCCCGGCGGGGTCCAGGCCGGCGGTCGGCTCGTCCAGCAGCGCGAGCACCGGGTCGTGGACCAGCGCCTGGGCCAGCTTCACGCGCTGCTTCATGCCGGTGGAATACTCGCCGATGGGGCGGTAGCGCTCCTCGTCCAGACCGACGTGCCGCAGAGTGTCCGCCGCGCGGGTGCGGGCCTCCGACGGCGGCAGTCCGCTGAGCTGGGCCATGTGCGAAAGGAACTCCGCGCCGGTCACGTTGTCGGGCAAGCAATCGTGCTCGGGCATGTAGCCTAGCCGCTCGCGCACCCGCACGTTGCGATACGGCTCCTCGCCCAGCACCGTTGCCGCGCCCTCCGTGGGACGCAGCAGGCCCAGGAACAGCTTGATGGCCGTGCTCTTGCCGGCGCCGTTCGCGCCGAGCAGGCCGGTAATGCCTTCGGAGACCTCGAAGCTAACGCCGTCGAGGGCGACCGTCGCGCCGTAGTGTTTGGTGAGTTTGTTGGCTTGCAGAAGCGCCGTCATGTTGTCGCAGCGTAGGGGTTTGGGGCGTGCGCGGCCACTGTCGTTGTTCAGGACTTGTGCGCCGGAGTAGGGGGTTTGCCGCCGGTACCGGCCACATTCAATTGTAGCACAGGCCAACGGGTGGGACGCCAGGTCGCGGGGTGGTCAGCGAGGTAGCCGCCTCAACTCAGCGCGAGGAATGCTGCCTGGTCGTCTCGATTGAAAGCGAGGACGTCGTCATGTCGGTTGCGGAGGATGGTCGCTATCTCGGATGTCGAGCAGTTTCCACGCCGAATCCAGATTACTTTTGGCGGATGTCCGAAAGTGAAGCTCAACTGCCGAAAGTCTGAGTCCTTTGTAGCGATGATGAACCCCTCATCCATGGCAAATGCCCAGACCGCGAAGTCGTCAGCGGACTCCAGCCCGGCGTCTCGGACGTGGATGGAATGTGGATAGAGGTCCCCCAACGCCCGCTTGAGGTAGAGAGAGGTTCTGGTCGAACAACAACCTCAAACGGGAGGCAGCGACACCAGCCGGCGCTCGCGGTCGGCGGCGAACGCCAGCGACGCGCGGATGTCGTTGCGCTCCAGATCTGGGAAGTCGGCCAGGATGTCGTCCTCTGACATGCCCGACGCCAGGTACTCCAACACGTCATAGACGGTGATGCGCAGCCCTCGGATGCAAGGCTTGCCGCCGCGTTTGGCTGGATCGATGGTGATTGTCTCGCTGTAGTCCGGTGACACGCCCGACCCTTTCATAGACATTGCGCCAATTCTAGCACATCCCTCATTATTGGGAGTGCGGTCCGCATTGTGTGAAACTTGACACAAAGTAGGCGACGGCCCTAGAATATCCTTTCACATGCACGTCATATGTACGGAGCGGGATTGCGCGGGCGGAGGCGGTTATGATGATGCTCAACGTTGCACAACTGATGAAAGAAAGCATCGGCTCCACCCGGCACTGCCAGGTGGACGAGCCGGCGCATCCGGAAACGGATGGCGTGCCCGCGGGCCGCGTGTTCGGCCGTTTGAGGCTGATGCGCACCGACTGGGGTGTTTGGGTGAACGGCCGGCTCGATACGGCGGCGGTTTGCCAGTGCAGCAGATGCCTTCGAGAGTACCACCAGCCGGTGTGCATTACGATTGACGACGAGTTTGCGGCACAGTCGGACGGCGCGGTGATCGGACCCTGGTTGGAGGGCGGAGAGGAAGGATTCTTCATCGGCTCCGACCAAATCCTTGACATCACGGAGGCCGTGAGGCAGTATTCTTACCTTAGTATTCCCATGAAACCGACGTGCGGCAACGATTGTGCGGGCTTATGCACGGGTTGCGGCGCGAACCTTAACGAGGCCGCGTGTTCCTGCGGGCCGCCCCGGACCGACCCGCGGTGGGACGCGCTGCTGAAGATTGTCTCGACCGGAGGCGACGACTGATCCGGGCCGTTCCGGCGACCGGCTTAACGCGCCGGCGTCGCGATTCCAATTCAGACCTGGAGATCCCCCAATGCCACCACTGCCAAAGAAGAAGCACTCGAAGAAACGCAAAGGTGGCCGCACGGCCCACTTCGGACTGAGTCCCATCGCACTTTCGGACTGCCCCCAGTGCCGATTGCCCAAACTGCCCCACCGGGCCTGCCCTAACTGCTATTACTACAACGGCCGGCAGGTGGCCGTAGTCAGCTAGCCGCCCGGCCCTGGCGGGCCGCGACCGAGCTCAGTCCCATCTGAGCAACGCAGGAGGCGCACATGACACTGAGACTCAAGACAGACGCCAACGCGCCCAAGATCGGGTTCCTGTTTCCGGGCCAAGGCGCGCAGGCGGTCGGCATGGGCCGCGAGCTGTTCGACCGCTCGCCCGCCGCGCGCGAGGTTTTCCGGCAGGTGGACGATGCGCTGGAGCGGCCCCTCGCGGAGCTTATGTTCAACGGCCCCGAGGACGAGCTTCGCCAGACGGTCAACGCCCAGCCGGCCATCATGGCCGTCAGCCTGGCCTGCATGAGGGCGATGGAAGAGAAGTTCGGCAAGGAGCTGATGCCCCAGCCTCTACTGATGGCGGGTCACAGCCTGGGCGAGTACACCGCCTTGGCCGTGGCGGGTGTGCTCGACGTGGCCGAAACCGCCCAGCTGGTGAGAACGCGGGGCCTGCTGATGCAGGAGGCTTGCGAGAGCAACCCGGGCACCATGGCAGCGGTGCTGGGCCTGGACGAGATGACCATCGAGGAGATAGTGAGAGAGACGGGAACCTACGTCTCCAACATCAACACCGCCGAGCAGATCGTCATAAGCGGCGAGCGGATGGCGGTCGCCGTGGCGCTCGATCTCGCGAGCGCGCGCGGCGCGAAGAGGGTCGTGCCCCTCAGTGTAGGCGGCGCGTTCCACTCCGGCCTCATGAAACCGGCCCGCGCGGGGCTCATAGAGGCCATAGACAAGCTCAACTTCAAAGACCCGCAGGTGCCCATAGTGGCCAACTTCACGGGTAAGCCCCTCACCACGGCTGAGAGCGTGAAGCAGGAGCTTGCGGCGCAGATCTGCGGCTGCGTGCAGTGGAAGCGCACCGTCGACCACATGATTGGTTCGGGAATCGTGGACTTCCTCGAGATCGGCCCGGGCCGGGCGCTCGGCGGCATGATCAAGCGCATCAACAAGCGAGCCAACGTGTCGAGCGTGGGCGACATCGACTCCATACTGAAACTGCACGCCAACTAGCGGACCGCGGCCCGGGCGAGCCACACGGAGCGTATTGACAGAAGCGTTGCCTGACCAATCAGTGTGCCATGTCGACTGACGCGCGCAGGGTACGCGGCCGGCCCAGCGGCAGGCGCATGGCGCGTCTGGCGGCGCTGCAGGCGCTGTACGAGGCGAGCGCCGTCGCACATGATCCCTACGAGGCCTTCGCGAACGTTACCGCCGAGCTAGGCCTGACCAAGCAGGCTGAGGAGTACGCGCGGAGTCTCGTGCGGGGCGTGCTCCGCCACAAAGAGCAGATCGACGCGCCAATCGCCGAGCTGGCCCCGACGTGGCCTATTCACCAGATGGCGCTCGTGGACAGAAATATACTAAGCGTGGCGATTTATGAGATAATGTTTGGCGGCGAGACGCCCCCAAGAGTGGCGATAAACGAGGCGGTGGAGCTGGCGAGGGCCTTTGGCTCCGACAACTCGCCCAAGTTCGTGAACGGCGTGCTCGGCTCACTGGTGGAAAAGGTGGGGGCCTGACACGTGCGGATCGCCCATGGGCCTGTGGCGCACACAGGCCGGCCGGGCGCACATCTCAAACCAGACAGTAGCTGCTTTCCAGCCTTGGAGGTGCCAAAATGGCAACAGTTCTCGAGCGCGTTCGGGTGTTGGTCGCCGACAAGCTCGCCGTGGAGCTTGAAGAAGTAGAACTCGGCTCTTCGTTCACAGAGGACCTCAACGCCGATTCCCTGGACCTGGTGGAGTTGATAATGGCGTTCGAGGAGGAGTTCAGCGACGACGACAACCAGCTCGAGATTTCCGATGAGCAGGCCGAGCAGATAACGACCGTCCAGGAAGCGCTCGACTTTCTCAGAGAGCAGGGCGTGGAGGACGAGTAGGCAGGCCTCGCTTGCCCGGCGCGAGCGCCGGAAGCCGCCTTTGTGTAAAGTGAGGCCGTCACGCCCCGGCCACGGGCGTGCTCTCGGCCCCATGAGGACAGCTAGCACGCGTGAGGTGCCGCGTTGGTCGACTCCGAGCAATTTCGACAGGCATGGGCCAGGTTCGCAACCGGCGTGTCGGTGGTGACGTCCATCGAGCGTGACGGCGGTGTTCACGGCATGACGGCCCAGGGCATCTGCTCGGTTTCCATGGACCCCCTGCTCGCGCTTGTGTGCGTGGGCCACAACCGCCACAGTCTCGAGCACATCTCCGAAAGCCGCCGCTTCTGCATCAACATCCTCAACGTCGACCAGCAGGGGATAGCCGAGCATTTCGCGCTTCCCCCCGAGCGGCGCGATGCATCCCTCGACATTCCGCTAAGCTTCACCGCACGGGGAGCCGCCGTCATCGAAGACAGCCTGGCGAGCCTGGATTGCCGCGTGGTGGCCGATCACGTGGCCGGAGACCATACCATATTCGTGGGAGAGGTCGACGAGATCAGGCTGAACGACAGCGGCGGTCCGCTGTTGTACTACGGGAGCGAGTTCGGGCGCCTGGCGTAAGACGGCTGCCTGCCCTGATAGAACGTCATGAAGTCGAGGCGGCAGTCGCCTCCGCGTTTCCCGGACGGACGGTGCGAGACATTCAGCTCCTCAAGACCGGGTTCGTCTTCGACGTGCGTCGCATCGACTTCCACGACGCGGAGTCCGTTGTCTTCCGCGGCCAGAGAAACCGGGTGTCGGCCTACTTTGGCCGATTAGACTGGGGCGCAGTCCTCGCGGACGAGATAGAGTTCTACCGCCTGCTCCCCAACCTACCGGTTCCCAGGCCAATCCACTTCGAGCGGAGTGAGGCCGCGCTGGGATTCCCGTACGCTTTCTTCACATATCTGCCTGGAGTCCCACTGGACGACCTGCTTCCCCTCGCGTCCGCTGAGCAACGCCGCAGTGCGGCGCGAGAGATGGGTACGTTGCTGGGCGCGATTCACGTCGTCAGCCTCGACCGCGTAGGACGTCTGTCACGGCTCTCGTCCGAGTCCTGGGGCACCTATTTGCGCCGTCTGATGCGCCGCCGCCTCGAGCCTCACGCGAGGGACGGCCTGCTTTCGTACGAGGAGATGAACTCTCTCGCGGAGAGAGCGTCCGCTATCGAGCTCGGCCAGCCCCGCCTGCTGCACATGGACTTCAGGGCGGCGAATATGCTGGCGACTTTAGAGGGCGGCTCGCTCGGCATAACCGGCATCGTCGACGCGGCCAACTCGCTTGCCGGAGACCCCGCGTTCGATCTCGCGAGGGTCGACGAGGGGGTCGGTCTGGACGCCGACTTCTGGGCCGGCTACGAGGCCGTAGCCGGAAAGGTGGATCGAGACACAGATGCCTACGAGCTGTACCGGCTGGAGACGGCGGCGCTCTTAGCCCACGTCTACGAGGGGTCTGCGCAGGAGGCGTTTCGGCGCCAGAGGTTCGAGACGCTGAAGGGTCGGCTGGCCTGAGGGCTGACCCTACTCCCTCTGGTACACCTGGATGCGGAACCGGCAGCTTTCCACGACGAATAGCCTGCCCTCGTCGTCCACTTTCACGGCGGTGGGACCCCAGAAGAGCTTTTCCACGTTGGCTGACTCCTCGCGCGAGCTGTCCCGGGCCGTTGGGCCCAGTTCCGGCTCCATGTTCGACTGCTGCCGCTCGCGCAGCTCCTCGGTGTTGGCCTCGAAGTACTCGTGGCCCCACTTGGATATGCCGGACTCGCCGCGCAGCTTGGCAAGAAAGCCTCCGTCGGGGTCCAGCAACTGCACGCGCTCGTTGCCCCAGTCCGCGACGTACACGTTGCCGTCCGCGTCGGTGGTGACGCCCGCGGGCCGGTTGAACTGGCCGTCGGCGTCTCCCGGCCCGCCGTAAGTGGCCGTGTGGCTTCCGCCGGCGTCGAACCGTTGCACGCGGTCGTTGCGCCAGTCGGCGATGAGCACGCTGCCGTCGGCGTCGACGTGGATACCCCAAGGCAGGTTGAACTCGCCATCCGCGCGCCCCGGGCGGCCCCAGGACTCCAGGAAGCGCCCCTCGCGGGTGTAGCGCTGCACGCGGCAGTTGAGGCTGTCGGTGACAAGCAGGTTGTCTTCGGCGTCGAAGGCGATGCCAGAGGGTCGATTGAACTCGCCGTCCCCGCGGCCCCTGGCGCCCCACTTGTCCAGGTAGCGCCCGCGGGAGTCGAATATGGTGATACGCTGCAGCGCCTCGTCGGACACGTACACGTTCCCGTCGCGGTCTATGGCGATCGACGAGGGCCACATCATCTGGCCGTCCTCAACGCCGCCGCTGCTGAACTCGCCCAGATACTGCTCGTCCACGGTGCAGATGGTAACGCGCTTGTAAGGCAACCGGGCCGAGACCTCCGGTCCGGCGCGGTTGAGCACGTACAACAGGCCCTCTTTGCCGAAGGCCATGTCGACGGGGTTGTTGAAGCCCCGCCCCAGCAGGGCGTACATGCCTATGGTGTGGCTGTAATTGTAGAGTTGGTCGGTGGTGAGCATGGCGCGCCTCCAAATCTCAGGCCATCTGGTATTCGCGAGTGGCGACGATGAGCTGCAGCAACGCCTTCACGCGCTCTGCCGATTCGCCGCCGCCGTTGGTGTCCGAAGCGTGCGCCACAAGCTGCTCTCGAGTGCGAGGCGAGACGTCCATGGGCCCCATAATCTCCAGGCAGCTATCCACGAGCTGCTCGGGCGTGAGGCCCGCCCCGCGCGCCTGGACGCGCTCGATGATGGACCTTACGCCCGGTTTCGTTTCGTCGGCGAACTGCTTGACGGCGAAGTTGACGCGATTGACGAGGCTCGCGGTGGTGACCCACTCGTGGCCGGTGTGCCAGCCTTCCACGCTGGGCGGGTCGACGAGCAGCTGGCCCATGTTGCCGGTCTCAAGCGCGAGCTGAATGTCCTCCACCTCGGGGAAGGCGAAGCCGCCGGACTGCCGCGCTGCGCCTACGACCATCTCCGCCGGGCTCTTCACCTTGGCGAACTGGGCGCTCTTGAAGAAGTCGGAGTTGAACAGCGTGCGGAGCATGGCGCGAATGTCGCCGCCGCTCTCGAAGTAGCAGTCTACCAGCGTGCCTATCGCGTCAGGATCTCGCGGGGGCAAGGTGTCCCACGCGGGCACCTGCGGCTCGTCGGCGACGAAGTAGTTGTACAGGTGCCGCGAGATGAAGCGGGCGGTCGCCGGCTGCTCGCAGATGATGTCGATGACGTCCTCGCCGTCGAACGCGCCCTGCCGGCCCAGGAACGTCTTTTCGCCGTCGTCATGGTCGTCGTCGCGGTACTCGTACTGCCAGTCCAGGCGGCCGTAGGGCCAGACCGAGTCCTGCGCCGTGCGCACGGTGTGATGGGCGGCGTTGCGGATGGTCCAGCCGGTGAAGGCCCTGGAGCACTGCCGCACGTCGTCCTCAGTGTAGTTGCCTACGCCCATCGAGAACAGCTCCAGGATCTCCCTGCCGTAGTTCTCGTTTACGGCGCCCTTGTGGTTGTCCTTGTTGTCGAGCCAGAAGATCATCGCTGGGTCTCTGGAAAGCTCGATCAGCAGGTCCCGGAACCGGCCCAGGCCGTGCCTGCGGAACATCTCGATCTGGTTGAGAATCGCCTTGGGCTGGTTGAGCTTGGTGTATCCGGTGGCGAATATGCCGTGCCAGAAGAGAGCGAGTTTCTCCTCGAGCGGGCGGCGCGTGTTGACCATCCGGTACACGAGGTACGCCTGGCAGCTGTCCACGATGAGCAGGCCGTTCTGGTCGACGTGGTAGCGCCGGATGAGGTCCTCGTCCTCGAGGGCGGGCGGCATGTTCTCGGGATGCAGCAACTCCTCGACGGTCGCCTCGTACCCGATGCCGGCGTAGCGTTCCAGCTCGTCGTGGGTCGCGCCAAAGCCGGCGCGGCGCAAAAGGTGTGGTAGCAACGCGATGTCTTGATCTTGCATGGCGGGGACCCTCCTTACTGTGGTTGCCGTGTGCGAAACGAGGGGACTATGGGGACATTATATTGCGGCATGGGCATATGCTCAAGTCGAGTAGCGGGCATAACGCGGCGCGGACGGGCGTCGCACGGGCGACAGGTGGTATAATTGCGTCGATGAGACGATTCCACGCCTACTTTCTGGTGGTGTCGCTGTCGGCGCTGCTGGTGCTGTCATCGGTCGGGCCGCTGCTCGACCATCACTACGTGGAGCGCGACCCCACGCACACGCACCTCGGGGCCGCGCGGCCTCACGTTCACGATTACACCGCCCCGGACGCGCACGACCACGCGCGCCCGCTGACGCCGGACGCCCCACGCGGCGTGGTGGTGCTGCTGGACCGCGACGCGGGCTTTGCGGGCGTTACGAACGTGGTGACGGACCGTGATGGCGCGACGGCGTTCGTGTATTTCGAGCCATCCTCCCTTTTCAACGTGCCGATTCCGCCCACGGCGCGGCTGCGCTCCGAAGAGACGCCACCGCCCGACAAGCCGCCGCGGGTGCTCTCCTAGTCCCTGCATCCCGGCGATGAGCGCGCGGGCCCCGCAAGGAGGGCCTTTTGGAGCCTTCCTTGCGGGTCTCAGCTACGGAAGGAATCGAGACCGGCGTGCCCGCGCTCATGCGGGCGTTCCGGCTTGCGACGAATGGGTAGATTTCCCCTTCCGCTTCTGAGAGGTCCGTAGCGACTGCGGCTGGAACGGCGGCCTGGAGTGAGTCCGCCCAATCCGGCGCAAGCGAGCGAGAAGCGAGTTCTCATGTGGTCAGACCCAAAACGCAGGCTCCTTGCAGTGTGGCTTATCGCGGCCGCGGCGATGCTCGCCGTGCCGCTCGCGACGGCGCACGCCAACGGGCGAGTGATCCGGTTCGAGAGCCACACCGCCGGCCCGTACCGGCTGGCGGTCGGCACCATCCCGGATAACCCGGTCGTCGGAAACCTGCACGTCACGATGACGATTACGGCCGGGGGCGACGAGCAGCCGGTCCTGGACGCCGAGGTGAGCGTGTCCGGGGCTGGCCCAGAGACCGACGCGGTCGAGATTGGGCCGCTGTGGGCGGAGCACAACGCCGACGATCCCGCCTTCTACGACATCAACACGTTCGTGGACAGGCAGGGCAAGTGGCAGTTCACCGTTTCGGTGAGCGGACCGAATGGAGAGGGCGAGGCGCGGTTCCCCATCGAGGTGAGAACGCAGAGCCCGCTCATCGGAATCGTCACCATAGTGGCGCTTGTGGCCTTCCTGGCCGCTCTGGGATTTTCGCTGCGCGCATTTCTCCGCGAGAGGAGCAGGGGCAGAAGACGATCGTAACCTGATGAGTCAACGGGGGCATGGCCCCCGTGCCCAATGCGGGCCGGCTCTCGCCGGCCGCCTCGACAAGGAGAACAATCTTGTTTAACAACAGTATCAGGTCGGCCCTGTGGCCGTTGCCGGCGCTCGCCGTCGCGCTGGCACTGGCCGCGTGTGGCGGCGGAGACCCGGAATCGCTGCAATTCGGACTGGCCATAAACGAAAGACAGCTTGCCGTCGACGAGGGCGAGCTCGTCGTCAAGCAGGGCGACGCGATAACATTCGTGCTGGACACCGATGAGGGCGGCACGTTCCACCTGCACGGCTACGACATCGAGCGTGAACTCGTCAAGCACGAGACGGCTACGATGAAATTCACGGCCAACGCCACCGGCAGGTTCAGCATCACCTTTCACCCGGGCGCGGACGGCAGCCAAGGCTCCCACTCGCACGCCACCGAGCACGGCGTGATGTTCGAATCCGACACGCTGCAGCAGGGCGACAGCTTCAGCTACCATGTGATGGACGGCA
Organism: Dehalococcoidia bacterium; assembly: GCA_965217705.1. GTDB lineage: Bacteria > Chloroflexota > Dehalococcoidia > Lucifugimonadales > CATOSD01 > CATOSD01. The sequence continues at coordinate 2,838,087 of CBDCJA010000002.1, forward strand.
TTGACGGGCAGATGATCCCGTACCACAACCACATGAACCACGAGATGACCGCATCGCTGATGGTCAGCGCGGAAGCCGAGAATTCGGGACAGGCCGAGGTCACAATCCAGGAGGACGGCTCGTTCTCACCTGCCATGCTGAGCGTGCGACCGGGCACGATGATAGTGTGGACGAACACCGCGGAGCAGCGCCAGCGCGTCGCGAGCGGCGATCCGCCCGTGGTGACGGCCGAGGCGGACAGCGAGGGCGAGGAGGTGTCGCTCGGCGTGCTGGAGGTGCGCCCCCGGTAGACGCACGCGGCGCGCCGCGGGACGCACAGGTATGGACGCACGGCGCAGGACGCATCAGGTAGGGGCGGTTCGGGAACCGCCCGCGGGGCCCCGGGAGGAGACAGGAAACCGCCAATGCAATTTCGCAACATCGCCGCGGCGGCGTTCGCCGCCGCGCTGGGGCTGGTCGGCATGGCCGCCACGGCTCGCGCGCACGCCTTCGGCGAGCGCTACGACCTTCCGATACCCCTCAGCTACTTCCTGGTCGGCGGCGCCGTCACCGTCGCCCTCTCCTTCGTCGTCATCGGGCTGTTCGTGCGGCGCGGCGAGGGCGAGCGCGGCTATCCCCGCCTGAACCTGCTGGCGGTCCGCGGGCTTGGCGCCGCGCTCGCCAGCCCGGTTACGCTTTTCGGCCTGCGGCTGCTGTCCGTGGCCGTGTTCGGCCTGGTGCTTGCCACGTGCTTCTTCGGCGTCGGGCGGCCGCTGGAGGTGCTCGCGCCCACCTTCGTCTGGACAGTGTGGTGGGTTGGCATGGGATACGTGTCGGCGCTGTTCGGCAACCTGTGGATGCTGGTGAACCCGTGGAAGATAACCTACGAGTGGGCCGAGCGCCTGCTTGGCTGGGACGGTCGCGGGCTGTTCGTGTACCCCGAGCGGCTGAACGTGTGGCCCGCCGCGGCGCTGTTGCTCGCGTTCGCGTGGCTGGAGAACGTGTACGCGAGCGCGACGCTGCCCGGGAGCCTGGGGCAGCTTATCATCGCCTACTCGCTGGTGACCTGGATGGGCATGGCGGCGTTTGGCAAGCACACCTGGCTGAGCCGCGGCGAGGTGTTCAGCGTGCTGTTCGGCATTTTCGCCCGCTTCTCGCCAACGGAGGTGAGGGCCGCCGACCGCCGCGCCTGCTCGCGGTGCAGGTGGGCGTGCGGGCCGGATTGCGTGGACTGCTACGAGTGCTTCGAGCGCGCGGACCGGTCGCGGCGCGAGTTCAACCTGCGCCCCTGGGCCGTGGGCCTGGCCAACCCGCACCGCGCCAGCATGAGCCTGACAGCTTTCGTGCTGCTGGCGCTGGCGATTGTGTCGTTCGACGGCCTGCAGGAGACGCCGGCCTGGGTCAGCGTCCAGACCGCGGTGTACGACGAGGTGTCGGTGCTCGGCCCCAACGTGGTCGGCGCCATCGACACACTGGGGCTGCTGGTCGTGCCGGGGCTGTTCGTGGTCGTCTACGCGGCGTTCTCGTGGGCGGTCGCCCGGCTGTCCGGCGACCCGGAGGGCGTCGCGGGCGTGGCGAAGGGGTACGTGCTGACGCTGGTGCCCATCGCGCTGGCCTACAATCTGGCGCACTACCTGTCGCTGCTGCTGATTTCCGGCCAGACGGTGATACCGCTGTTGTCGGACCCGTTCGGCCACGGCTGGGACCTGCTGGGCACCGCCGACTACAGGGTGAACATAGCCATAGTCAACGCGCGGGTGGCGTGGTACGTGTCCGTAGCGGCGATAGTGGCGGGGCACGTGGTGTCGGTGTACCTCGCGCACCTGGTGTCGATGCGCAGGGTGGCGCACCGGGGACGCGCGCTGCGCGGGCAGCTTCCCATGCTGCTGCTGATGGTGCTGTACACGGCCACCAGCCTGTGGATCATCGCGCAGCCCATCGTGGAGGAGTAGGATAGCCTGACATCGTCGCGGGGCGTGTGCTATACTCCTTGTTACGAATTACAGGTCTCAAGGAGAGTGTTTTGACCCACGTAGTGATCCGAGATGGAGAAGATCCGGAGGCCCTGCTAAAGAGGTTCCAGACCGGGATGCAGCGCTCGGGCATACTGCGGGAACTCAGGAACCGGCGATTCTTCCGTTCGAAGGGCGAGCAGGCTCGCCTGGACCGCGCCCGCAGCCTGCGACGGCAACGCCGCCGCCGCAACCGCTAGCCGCTCCCGCGGTCGGATCGCTCCCCTACGTGGACGCCCGGCGGCGGCGCTCGTCCGCCGTCAGCGCCTCGATCTGGCGCACCGCGACGTCCAGCCGGTCGCGCCTGTTCACCACAACGTGGTCGAACAGCGCGGCGGCTTCCATTTCGGCTTCGGCCTCCCTCAGCCTCAGCCTCATCGCCTCATCCGCCTCGGTGCCCCTCGACGTGAGACGGCGGGCCAGCTCTTCCATGCTCGGCGGAGCGAGAAACACCAAGACCGCCTCCGGGTCGAGGCCGCGTATCGTCTTCGCGCCCTGCACGTCCACCTTCACCAAGACGTCCCGCCCTTCGGACAGAGCGCGGTCCACCTGCGCCCTGGGTACGCCGTACAGGTTGCCGTAGACCTCGGCCCACTCCAGCAGTTCGCCGCGGGCTATCATGCGCTCGAACTCGGCACGCGCGACGAAGTGGTAGGGCTCGCCCTCGCGTTCGCCCTCTCGCATGGGGCGTGTGGTGGCGGTGACGGCGAAGTGGTAGGGGCTTCCAAGCCGCTTCATGCGCTCCAGGACGGCGTCTTTGCCGACGCCCGACGGGCCGGACAGCACCACCAACAGAGGGCGGTCGCCTGAGGGCGGCGCGGCGCTCAAGACCGGTTAAGCTCGTGCAGCGTGTCCCAGAAGGCGGGGTAGGAGACGGAGGCCGCTTCGGTGCCGGCGACGACGGTCTCGCCGCGCGCCAGCAGCCCGGCGACGGCCATGGTCATCGCGATGCGGTGGTCGCCGTAGCTGTCGCATTCGGCGCCGCTCAGGGCCGCGCCGCCGGTAATCGCCATGCCGTCCGGCCGCTCCTCCACGCGCGCGCCCAGCCGAGTCAGCCCGTCCACGGTGGCTCGGATGCGGTCCGACTCCTTCACGCGCAGCTCGGCGGCGTCCTCGATGACGGTCGTGCCCTCGGCGAAGCACGCCGCGAGCGCGAGGACCGGCAGCTCGTCGATCACCCTGGGGATTACGTCGCCGGCTATCCTGACGCCCCGGAGGCTGCCGGACTCGACGACCAGGTCGGCCAGCGGCTCGCCCGCTTCCTCCCGCACGTTCTCCACGCGCACGCCCGCGCCCATTTCGTCGAGCACGTCGAGCACGCCAGTCCGCGACGGGTTGAAGCCCACGCCCTTCACGCGGACGCTGGCGTTGGGATGGCAGACGCCGGCGACGAGCCAGAAGGCGGCGCCGCTGATGTCGGCGGGCACGCTAACGTCCATCGCTGTCAGCTCGGAGGCGCGCACTCCGACGCTCAGGCCGTCGGCCCAGGTCGTCGCGCCCATCGCCGTGATCATGCGCTCTGTGTGGTCGCGGGAGGCGGCCGGCTGCCGCAGCACAGTTTCGCCTTCGGCGTGAAGCCCCGCGATGAGTAGGCAGGACTTGAGCTGAGCGCTGGCGACGGGCATTTCGTAGTCGATGCCTCGCAGCTCGCCGCCCCTGATGGCGAGCGGCGCCAGCGAGTCGGCCTGGCGGCCCATCACCTGTGCGCCCATCTGCTTGAGCGGCGCCACGATGCGTCCCATGGGCCGGTTTCTGAGCGAACGGTCGCCCGAAACTATGCTGAGGAAGGGCTGTGCGGCGAGAAGTCCCGACACGAGCCGCATGGTGGTGCCGCTGTTGCCCGCGTTGAGCGGAGCGGCGGGCTCGCGCAGGCCGTGCTTGCCCCGCCCGCGCACCTCGAAGCACTCGGGCGCGCCGGACACCGAGCAGCTGGTGTGGCGCCGAATCCGGGCGCCCAGGCCCCGCAGGCAGCGCAGCATCGACACGCGGTCGTCGCCGACGCAGAAGTTGGAGACGTGCGCGGTGCCGTCGGCGATTGAGTTTAGCAGCGCGGCGCGGTGCGAGATGGACTTGTCGCCCGGCGGGACGACATCTCCCTCGATGCGCTTCGGCGATTTGATGCGTTGGTTCACGAAATTGCCTGTATGGCGACGCGCCCGCCGCTCTCTACGTCGATGTTCAGGTTGTGTCCGCGAAGCAAGGCCATGCCCACGAGTGGCGTGGCATTTGACTCATGGACGGTTATTTGCCTGGGTTGACCATCCCATAGCACCGTAGCTTCGTAGACATCGAAGAATACCCGAGTGGCATCGGCCAAGAATGCCTGGACTCTGCCGGCAAAAGATAGCCCTAACTCCCTCACAATCGTCGGCGGCAAGGTCAAGTTACCGCAGTAGCCGGTGTCAATTATGGCCCCCAACTCCCTGTTTTGTCCTCTTGGGCCTTGCGCCGCAAGGGTTATCACTGCGTCGTACGACTCGTTTACGGCTCCTTCAATCAATCTGTTCTCCGCCGGAGCCCGCCCCCTATGCTGGCGACAGTCCGGTAGCCGACCCTCTCGCAAAAGACGTTGACGGCTTCCGGGCGCTTCGCCCTGAGGCGCTCTGCCGCGACTAGAACTTCATCTCCCATGGCCCAGTTTCCGCTGTCCACGTCTATCGCGACAATCTTGCCCACGTGGTCTGCTTCGACCTGGTGGCGAATGTCTCGTTCGTAGATCTCTTGGCCGAGGCGGACCGTTTCGTCGCTGGAGAGGCGCTCGGTCGACTTGGCTCCACCGCCGAGGCTATTCGTCGTGGCTTTCGTGTCCATTGTGTTTACCCCTCGATGCGCTTTGCCGATTTGATGCGTTGGTTCATTGGTTGGCCTGTATGGCGACGCGGCCGCCTCTTTCCACGTCGATGCTCAGGTTGTGTCCGCGTAGCAGGGCCATGCCGACGAGCGGGATTGAGTTCGACTCGTAGGCGTCGAGCGGCATTGGCTGACTATCCCACAGTACGGTGGCTTGGTAAAGGTCGAAGAAAACTTCACTGCCGTCGGCCAAGTATGCCCGGCCTTTGCCAGCGAAGGGAAGCGCCAATTGCCTTACAATCGTCGGCGGTAGCGTCAGGTACTCGCTGTAGCCGGTGTCAATCACGGCGTCCACTTCCCGCGTCCGCCCTGTCGGGCCGTGTATAGAAAGGGTTATCACTGCTTGCCGCCAGGAGTTCACAGCGCCCTCTATCAATCTGTTCTCCGCCGGAGCCCGCCCCCCATGCTGGCGACCGTCCGGTAACCGACGCGCTCGAACAGGACGTTGAGAGCCTCCGGGCGTTTCGCCCGCAGGCTCTCTCTCGCGTCCATAGTTTCGTGGCCCATGGCCCAGCTTCCGCTTTCCACGTCTATCGCGACAATCTTGCCGACGTGGTCTGCTTCGACCTGGTGGCGAATGTCTCGTTCGTAGATCTCTCTGCCGAGGCGGAACGTTTCCTCGCTGGTGAGGCGCTCGGTCGGTTTGGGTTCACCGCTGAAGCTATTCGCCGCGGCTTTCGTGTTCATTGTGTTCACCCCTCGATGCGCTTCGCCGATTTGATGCGTTGGTTCACCGGTTGGGCTGTATGGCGACGCGGCCGCCGCTCTCTACACCGATGCTCAGGTTGTGTCCTCGGAGCAGGGCCATGCCTACGAGCGGCTTTGAGTTCGACTCGTGGGCGGCGTTTACAATCCCCTCTATCAATCTGCTCTCCGCGGGAGGCCGCCTCCCATACTGGAGACTGCCAGGTACCCGACCCGTTCGAACAGGACGTTGACTGCTTCTGGGCGCTTCGCCCGCAGGTTCTCTCTAGCGGGAATCAGGTCATCGCCCATGGCCCAGCTTCCGCTGTCCACGTCGATCGCGACTATCTCGCCGACGTGGTCTGCTTCCACCTGGTTTCGAATGTCTCGTTCGTACATCTCTCTGCCAAGGCGGGCGGTATCTTCTTTAGGCAGCCGCCCAGTCGCATCTGCATCCATAGAGTGTCACCCCCCAATTGAGGCGTTGTACTGGTCCTGGAATGCCCTGGCCTTAGTTGCGGCGGAAGTAGGTCCACGGACTGCGGTTTTTATCCTCGCCGCGCGTCAACTGCTGGTAGCGCCGCAGCAGTGTCTCGCCCAGGAACACCGTGGCCATGGACTCGCTGGCGCTGGGCACCTTCGTTGAATCGTCCTCGATCACCGCGTCGGCCTCCCACTTGGCACGCGCCTCCCACGCCTTGATGAAGGTGTCGAGCAGGTTGTCGCTGCGCTCGGTGATCTGGCTGCGGTACGCGTACAGTTCGGTGATCATCTGGTCGATCCAGTGCACCACGTCGTCGGGGTTGGCGAGGCAGGCGGACTCGATGTCCTGTGGGTCGGTGGCGGCGAGCTGGGACACGAGGTTGAACTCGCTGGCGGCCAGGCGGTGCATGTCGCGCCAACCCTCGCTGCCGGAGGTGGCGGTGACGAAAGCTGACGACAGCAGCATGGGCAGGTAGTTCATGGCGATGGCGTAGCTGTCGTGCTCCTGGGCGCCCATGAACAGCGGCTTCGCGCCCAGGGTCTCGGCCATGTTGACAACGGTCCTGATAGAGGTCTGGTTGGACGCGTCGGAGGCCACGATGCAATAGTCGGCGCCTTCGAACAGCGTCGCGCTGGCCTCCTCGAGGGCGACGGCGGAGGACTTGAGCAGCGGATGGCCGCCTACGTAGCTCACGCCCTCGGGCAGGTACTCTCCGGCCCACTGGATGACCAGCGACTTCGAGGTGCCCAAGTCGGTGACGACGCAGCCCTCGCTGGCGCGCTGGCCTATGACCTCAAGAAGCTCCTTGGTCTCGGTGATCGAGGTGTCCAGGATGATGAGGCTGGCTCCCTCTACCGCCGAGGCGAGGCCGCCGACCACGCGATCGATCGCGCCCATCTTGTCGGCGGCGTTCAGCACGCGCCGCTCCCTACCCGATCCTACTATCTCGGTGTTCGACAGCCTGGCTTTCTTGAGGCCCAGGCCAATGGAGGCGCCGAAGGCCCCGAAGCCTATGATAGCTATGCGTTCCAAGTTGTTACCTCCGTTCGAATCCGGCATCCCAAGCGCGGCACGCCGGTTTCATAACAGTTTACCACGCCGTCTGTCCACCCAATGCGATGAAGCCGAGCGCTTTCATTATAGGTTCCACTATCCTCTGTAGCACGGAAGGCCCCGGAATCCAGCCGCCTATGAACACCACTCCGAGAAGTATGAAAATGCCGAACGGCTCAAGCCTGGCGAATTGGTTGGCGGCGGCCCGGGGTAGGACTCCCAGCGCGACCCTGAATCCGTCCAGCGGCGCGATGGGCAACAGGTTGAAGGCGGCCAACAGTAGGTTCCAGCGGACAACCTCGTAGATTACGGTGCTCAGCATGGGGTCGCCTACGACTGGCGCGCTAATGTCGCCCGGTAGAGTGAGCGCGGCGATTCTGGAGACCTGGAACACGAGCGCCGCAATCACCACGTTGGCGAACGGACCGGCCAGCGCCACCGTCGCCATGCCCGCGCGCGCGCCGATACGCAAGCGACCGGCATCTACCGGCACGGGTTTGCCCCATCCGAAGCCGACCAGGAGCAGCATCAGCGCGCCCAGCCACTCGAAGTGCGAAAGCGGGTTGAGGGTGAGGCGGCCGAGCCGGCGGGAAGTCTGGTCGCCCAGCCTCGTCGCGACGAGCGAATGACTGAACTCGTGGAAGGTTACGGCAACAACGAGCGACGCGCAAGTAGCGGCGAACAGGAAGATCGCTAGAGTCGGGTCGTCGAGGAATAGACTAAAGTAGCGGGCTAGCAAGTACGTTCACGGAAATGGGCGAAGGCCGTGCGCACGGCGGCGCGGGCCGCTATGGAGGCGGACGCCGCGTAAGTCTGGAACGCGCATGGGCCAAACGCGACGGCGGGACGCCATGCGCCCCGCCTAATCGAATCCGGGTTGGGTGAGAGGGAGTCCGCCTAGTGGCCTCCGCAGGCGCCTCCGCAACCGCCGCCTCCGCAAGCGCAGCCTCCGCCTCCTCCACCGCACCCACAGCCGCCTCCGCAACCGCAGCCGCCCATGGAGTTGGGGTTGCTGATGACGAAGCCGCTGCGCATCAGGCTGTCTACGTAGTCTATCTGGGCACCCTCGATAAGGGGGGCGCTGTCGGAGTCGATCAGCACTTGCACGGTCTCGGTGTCGATCACGAAGTCGCCGTCTTTGACTTCCTTCTCCAGGCCGAGCATGTACTGCATTCCGCCTTGTTCGCCGGGCACAACCATTACGCGCAGCAGCGAGCCGACCTCGCCCTGCTCCTTGATGATGTCGTCGAGCTTCTGTGCCGCGGCCGAGGTAACTTCGATGAGCTGAGTGGTTGCCAAGTCGTCTACCTCCGTGCGCAGGTCGTGCGCGGTAAGTCCGATTCGTAGTCAGGTGGGACCATGCTATCACGGGGCGCCAAACCAGTCAAGGAACGCGCGCGCCGCGGGCGGGGATGTGGTGGGTCGGAATCCGGTCGGCGTGAACGTCTTTCTTTCGCGGCTGGACTAGCGTCCAGACTGGACGTCTTCTGGCGACCAGGGGTTGATCACCTCTCGACCACACTGTGGTTGGGGTTGGGCTGCATCAGCTCAGAGATTACGTTGGTGTCGTTGATGTCTAGGACTATCATCGCAGAAGGCTCAGCGGAAATCGGGCGCTTGGCGAATCGGATCGCGAGGCGGCAGTTCCAATTGGACGCCGCCGTACGGTGCGAACCGGGCGCGAATCGTGTTTGCCAAGTCCTTGTCTCTCGCGGCTTCCTGGAGTAGCGCCGCTCTCAATGTGACCCGTGCTTCCTGCTCCATAGACCTGCCGTTCTCGGCCGCCCGGATGCGCAGCCGCCGTTTCAACCCTTCATCCAGGTTGCGCACGGTGATACTAGCTATGAATCGACCTCCGCAGGCATTGATGAAATATCTTAGCTTGATTGCGATGCAATCGTAAAGAGTCGCATTCCCGGTGGACGTTCATAGTATGTCGGCCGCCCGCTCTTGGGGCACGTCGAACCTGTTTCAGATTACCAGGTGCACCCAAAACCGTCTCCCTCGCTCCCCGGTTCCCGAAAAAAACGTCACTCTGCCGTGCCACCCATTCCCCGACCCTGACCCATCCAACCCCACACACGTCCCACCTCTTCCCCACGTCTGCACCATTTCTCCCCACCAATCCGCCCCGATCCCGCAATTTCGCCACCCCTCTTGAAAGATAAGCACAAGCGTGCTACCCTCGCCCACGCGAGGGACCGACCCCCGCGCCCCGCCGCCCGCGCCACGGTAGGGGCGGTTCGTGAACCGCCCGTGCGCGGTCTGACAAGGGTGAGCGGCAGCGAAGACACGGCTGAGTAACCCTGCTCCGTCCCCCTGTCCTCCTCTGCCACGCGGCGCCACTTTTGTGTCCCGACAACCCGCGCCGGCATTACAGATTCGCGCGGGACCGGCGACACCCTCAGCTAGGAGGCGCACAGAATGTCGCAGAAACGAACAGACTTCGCCTTCCCGCTTTCGCGGGAACAACGGTGTTGGGGGCGCCAAGTAATCTGAAACAGGCTCGGGGCACCTCCGCGGCATTGACGGCTCGGCGGCGCATCGCTACCATTGTGGCGAGCGGCCTTGCGCTGGGTGCGCCGCACTCCAGCCACGGCTTCGCACCCGAGAACCGGAGGGCGCCCCGTGAGCAACGACGTTGTCAGGTGGCCCCGCGTTAGAGAGATTCTCGAAGCGGTCATGGAGCGCTGGGAACGCCGGGAAGGCCGCAAGGGGATGCTGGGCATACACGATTACCACTGGGACAGCCCCGAACACCTGGCCAACGACGAGTCCATGGGCAAAGTGTTCATCGAGTCCGGCGTGCCGGGCGAAGAGACCAACCTCGTGACTTCCCTCAGACGCGGCTTCGGCACCATACCCCGTATGCCCATGAGCGGGCCGTTCGTCAAGGAGGATGAGATTCAGGAGGTGGTGCGCTGGATCGACTCCGGAATGCCCGAGTAGGAGAAGCCCGCAATGACCGACAGGCCCTCCACGTCCGTTGAGCTGAGCTGGCAGGGCGGCTTCAGGTTCGCCTCGTCGGACGACTACGGGCACTCGGTGACGGTGGACGCGCCCGTAAACGACGGCGACGAGTTCGAAGGCATGATGCCCGGGGGCCTGCTGCTCACGAGCCTCGCGGGCTGCAGCGCGATAGACGTGGTGAACATCCTGCGCCGCCAGCGCCAGAACGTGACCGCCCTGGAGATCAGCGTTCGCGGCTACCAGCAGCCCGACCCGCCCTGGACCTACGAGAACATAGAGCTGCGCTACGTGGTTAAGGGCACGGGCATCAAGAGGCCGCTGGTAGAACGGGCCATCAAGCTGTCGGAGGAGAAGTACTGCTCGGTAGGCGCGACGCTCTCGGGGCGCTGCGAGATAACGAGCACCTACGAGATTGTTGAGGATGACGCCTGACACCCAGGCCCGGCTAAACTTCCCCCGCCGGTGGGCACGCGATTGATCACCATCTACTACCAGGGCCACGCGCAGACGTTGGACATAGTGCGCGGCGTGGCGTCGGGCAACCGCGACGCGGAGCTGTCCGACTATGGCCGGGAGCAGGCCGCCACGGACTACCGCGCGGCCTACGAGGGCGTCGAGTTCGACGCGGTCTACACCTCCGATACCCGGCGCGCCTACGATACCGCCAGGCTCATGCTGAACGGACGGGCAGTCGGCATCACGCGGGACGCGCGGCTGAGGGAGTGCGACTACGGCGACATGACGGGCGGACCGCGCGCCGCCGTGGAGGCGCTGCGGCCCAGCCACCTGCGCGAGCCGTTCCCGAACGGCGAGAGCTACGACCAGGTGCTGCGCCGTATGAGGCTGTTCGTGGACCACGTAGCGCGCGCCGAACGGGGCAAGACGCTGCTGGTGGTGGGCCATTTCGCCACTTACCTGGGCCTGGAGCACTTAGTGAACGGCGTGTCGGTGGAGGCCGCGCTGAAGTCGAGATCCCACTCCAGCGGCGTGTACACCCTGCCCGAACAACAGTAGGTCATATCTGAGATATGACCCGGGACGTTCCGGCCGGCGTCTCTGCAGCCAGCGTGGCCAGCCGATTCTGAACAGTTACGCCTAGTTCGAACAGTAGCGACAAGGAGGCCGAACGTGACCGACCTGACCAGGGAACAGCTCGAGGCGATAGGGCTCATACCGTCCTGCGCCATCGCCAACGCCATCGAGACCTTTGACATTCAGGACCGTGACGAGGGTTTCATGCTTCCACAGGTGCGAAGCATCTTCCCCGACCTGGGTAACATGATCGGCTACGCCGTCACGGGCGTCATCACCGCGAGCTCGCCGCCCAGTCCGCACATGCGCATCGCCCGCTCGGAGTGGGTGGACTACGTGCTCTCCATTCCCGAGCCGCGGGTGATAGTGCTGCACGACCTCGACTACCCCGACGTTATAGGCTCGTACTGGGGCGAGGTGCAGAGCAACGTTCACAAGGCGCTGGGTTGCGTGGGCACCGTCACGGACGGCGGCGTGCGCGACCTCGACGAGATGCGCGACCTTGGCTTCTTCGCCTTCGCGAGCGAGGTGCTCGTATCCCACGCCTACGTCCACCTGGTCGAGTACGACGTGCCCGTGCAGGTCGGCGGGCTCACCGTGGAACCCGGCGACATCGTGATGGGAGACCAGCACGGCGTGCTCACCATCCCCCCCGAAATCGCGGCCGACATCACCGGCGCGGTCGGGGATGTCGAAAAGGACGAGCGGGTAATCATAGACTACTGCCAGTCGCCGGAGTTCACCCTAGAGGGCCTGAAGGAGCTGCTGGCGGGGCGCTACTAGCGCGGGGTGCAGGCCCCCTCTCACTGAGGGAGAAGTTTGAGGTAAAGAGCCATGTCCGACAACTACAAGGTGGTGTTCATAACAGGGTTTCCCCAGGAGGCGATCGACGCGGTGCTCACGTACCAGCCGGAGGGGTTTTCGACGACGGTGCTTCGGAGCCGCGAGACGTCCGAGGACGACCAGGTCGAGGCGTTGCGCGACGCCGACTTCCTGATTCTGTACGGCGGCAGGCCCAGCGAGAAGGCCTTCCGGGCCGCCACGCGACTGCGGTTGGTGCAGCTTCTGTCCGCGGGGTACGACGCCATGGACCTGGACCTGCTGAGCGAGCTCGAGATTCCGTGCGCCAACAACGGCGGCGCCAACTCCTGGTCGGTCGCGGACCACGCCGTGCTGCTGATGCTGTCGGTGTACAAGCTGCTGCCTCAGACCTACAACTCGGTGCGCGAGGCGCGCTGGCGCGGCCCCATCAACACGATTAACACGTTCGAAATGGCCAACAAGCTGGTGGGCATAATCGGGCTGGGCAACATCGGCCGGCGCGTGGCCCAGCGCGTCCAGGGGTTCGACGCGAAAGTGCAGTATTACGACAAGTACCCGCTTTCGCCGGAGCGCGAACGCGAGCTCAATGTCTCGCGCGTCTCCCTCGAAGAGCTATTCCGGACGTCGGACATTCTCACCTGCCATACCAACCTGACGCCCGAGACGTACCACGTCGTCAACCGTGAGCGGCTGGCCCTGATGAAGCCGAACGCGGTCGTCATAAACACCAGCCGGGGCCCGGTGGTCGACGAGCCGGCGCTGATCGAGGCGTTACAGGAGGGCCGCATAGCCGGCGCCGGGCTGGACGTGTTCGAGAAGGAGCCGGTGGACCCGGGCAACCCGCTGCTTACCATGGACAACGTAGTGGTAAGCCCGCACAGCGCGGGCACCACCTGGGACGCGGTGTTCCGGCGGGCGGAGTTCGCCTACGGGAACATAGAGCGCGTGGCGAAAGGCGACGAGCCGCTGGCCGTTGTTAAGGACTACACCGGCTAGGCGTGGGCGGCCGGGCAAGGAGCTGAACATGGGCACTTACAGAATGTACACCGGTGACGACGGCGAGACGCACTGGGAGGCCGTGGAGCTCGCTGAGGCGCCCGGCTGGACCGCCGGGCTGGACACCGTGGACATAACCTTTCGCGAGATTCCGGCGGGCAACTTCGTGGACTGGCATCCCGCGCCGCGCCGCCAGTTCGTCATCATCCTGTCGGGCCGGCTGGAGATAGGCTTCAGCGACGGCGCCACCAGGGTGTTCGGTCCGGGCGACGCGCGCCTGGTGGAGGACACCACCGGCAGGGGCCACACGACCGGCGTCCACGGCGACGAGCCCTGCGTGACCGCCACCGTCCCGCTGGCATAGCGCGAAGCGTCTCTCGTACAACCGCCGGGTGCCCGGTCGGTAGGGGCGGGTTTCAAACCCGCCCGTTGGCGTTTGCCAACCGCCCGCCCTTGCCCCCAGAACACGTCGAGGACTACCTCCCATGACCGAGTTTCTCTGCTACGACGACAGCTATCTGAGGGAGTTCGACGCCACCGTCACTGCGGTCACTGCGGGGGGAGTCGTGCTGGACCGCTCCGCCTTCTACCCCGGCGGCGGGGGCCAGCCCTCCGACACCGGTGTCCTGGGCGCGGGCGACGAGCTGTACGCCGTCAAGCGCGTCTCGCGCCAGGACGGCCAGCACGTGCACCAGATCGACGGCCCCGACAGGCCGGAGGTGGGCGCGCGGCTCAAGGGTGTGCTCGACTGGGAGCGCCGCTACCAGCTCATGCGCACGCACACCGCCCTGCACGTGCTGTGCGGCGTGATTTGGCGCGACTACGGCGCACAGGTGACCGGTGGCAACATGGAGCCGCTGACGGCCAGGATGGACTTCGAGTTCGAGCGCATGTCCGCCGAGTTCGCCGCGGAGGTCGGGGAGCTGATCAATAAGGAGGTCGAGGCGGCCCGCCCAGTCGAGATACGCTCCCTGTCGCGGGAAGAGGCCTTCAAGATTCCCGATCTCATCCGCACCAAGATAAACCTGCTTCCACCCGCGATAAAGCAGGTCCGGATCATCGACATCGTGGGGCTGGACCTGCAGGCCGACGGCGGCACCCACGTCGCCAACACCAGCGAGGTGGGCCGCATCCGCGTGGTCGGCCATGAGAGCAAGGGGCGCATCAACAAGCGGCTGCGAATCGCGGTGAGCTGAGGTTTCGCGCCACCGAAACCGCCCGCTGGGCAGGCATTGTCGGGTTGTCGAATGGGTGGTTTGCGAGCCGCACTGGGGCGCGGCCCTGCCGGACTACGGCGCGCCCGACCGGTGCGCGTCTTCGTCGAACAGATTGATGTAGCTCTGGTAGGCGAACATCCGGTTTCGGACCCGCCCCGTTATCTCGCTCAGGATACCGGCTTCCGCCAGCCGGGCGACCAATTGGTTCGCCGCGGCGTAGGTGGTGCCAATCAGTTGACTCACCGCGTTGACCGTGATCATGGGACGCTCGTAAAGGTGTTCCAATACTATGTGGCCGTTTGCCGTGGCACGACCAAACGTCTCCGTGATGACGCGGCGATGGTTCTCGCGTAGAAGAAGGATGCGCCGTGCGGTCTCGGCGGCCTCCTCACTCACTTCGGCTGCGCCGCGCAAGAAGAAGAGAATCCACCCCTCCCAGTCTCCCCGGTCCGTCACGGCCAGGAGGCGGTCGTAGTATTCTTGCCTGCGCCGCTCGAAGTAGCGCGACAAGTAGAGCACGGGCTGTCTGAGTATGTCGCTTTCGGTGAGCAAGAAGGTTATCAGCAGCCGTCCTGTTCGGCCATTGCCGTCCAGGAATGGGTGGATGGCCTCGAACTGGGCGTGGGCAAGCCCGACTTTCAGCAGCATGGGCAGATCGTCCCCCGAGTGTAGAAAGAGTTCGAGGGCCCCTAGAGCATCGGGGACGAGATGGGGCGGAGGTGGAACGAACGTCGCCTCGTTGAGCGTGCATCCGGCGGGGCCTATCCAGTTCTGGCTTGCGCGCAACTCCCCTGGCGTGAGGTGTGAGCCGCGGACGTTGTGGAGTAACCGCTGGTGAATCTCCCTTATCAGTCGGACGGAGACCGGCAGGTCTCGTAGCCGTTCCAAGCCGTAGTGCATGGCGTTCACGTAGTTGATCACCTCATCCACGTCGCGAGGACTGGTGGGAGGCCGGAACTGCGCTTCGGCGGCCAGCACGTCTTGCAAGGTGCTTTGCGTGCCCTCTATCCGGCTGGATAGCACCGCCTCTTTGCGAACGTACATGAGCACGAACACGTCCGGATTGGGAAGCGTCTGCACGGAACCGTCCAGGCGTCCCAACGCAAGATCCGCCTGCGAGAGAGCCGCCTGGACTTCACCGCTAGTGTCTAGCGGCGGATCCGGAGGGAGTGGGCTAGGGATGAACGCGGAGTATCCCGCCGGCTGGCGCACGTATCTCCCGGCTCGTCTAATGAAGTCGCCTGAGCGTGAAACCATGATTAAATCACCGCAACATAAACGCTTTGAAGCCACTCTATATTATAGGCAAACTACAACATAGAAGGACTAGCGCGAATCTATATTATAGGCAATCTATAGCATATGGGGATAACGCCTGCCATGTCATAGGCTGCCTTTAACAAAGGGGCTGACCGCGCCCATGTTATAGGCTGTCTATAACACAGGAGACCGACGCCCTCCATGTTATAGGCAGCCTTCAACAAGTCGGCAGGGCAGGGGCGGTTCGCGAGCCTTTCCTCCGGGTGCGCTCCCTTGCCCTGGCGCATTTGTCAAAAGCCGCCCTTGCCACTACACTTAGCCGCAGCTAGCACACGCCCAGCGCGCTCGCGCAGAGTGCCGAACCGTCCGCGCCCCCCCCAGGAGGACTCTCCCATGGCAAACGCCCAACCATTCAGCTTCGAGGACTCGTTCGCGTCGTCCCTGCCGCCGGCGCGGCCCCGAACGGCGATACGCCGCGGAAAGTATGACTTCGCCGTCGCCTACGCCGACCCCCCGTCGGTGCCCCTGGACGGCCTGCTCGACTCTCTGGCGTCCGCATTTCAGGACGAGGGCCAGGACATCGCCGTCTATCCGCATCCGCAGGGCTACCCGCCGCTGCGCGAGTACATTGCCGGCAAGCTCCAGCGCGACAGGGACATGCGCGTGGGCCCGGACGACATACTGGTGGGTGGCGGCTCGGGAGAGCCCATCGGCCTGCTCATCGAGACTCTCATCGATCCTGGCGACGTTGTGCTCACCGAGAACTGGGTGTACGGCGGCACGCTCAACACCCTGCGCCGGTTCCGCGCCGACATTCGCGGTGTCGAGTGCGACGATGACGGCATCGTGCCTGACGCGCTGGAGAGCGCGCTGCAGAAGGCCATCGGCGAGGGCAAGCGGCCCAAGTTCATCTATGCCATCCCCACCTTCCAGAACCCGCAGGGCTGGACCATGACGCTCGAACGCCGCCAGGAGGTCGTCCGGCTCTCGCAGGAGTACGGCGTGCCCATCCTGGAGGACGACTGCTACGCCGACCTGCGCTTCGAGGGCGAGCCGGTAACCTCGCTCCACGCGCTCGACGACACCGGCCGCGTCATGTACGTCGCCTCGTTCTCCAAGATCATCGCCCCGGGCGTGCGCATGGGCTACATGGCCGCGCCGCCGGAGGTGCTGAGCAGGGCGCAGTCCGTTAAGCAGGGCGGCGGCGCGAACCAGCTTGCCGCTCTCACCGTGCATCGCTACGCCACCAGCGGGCTGGAGGACCACATAAGCGACCTCAAGAACATTCTGCGCACCAAGCGAGACGCCATGCTGGCCGCTTTGGGCGAGAACTTCGGCTCGGCGGCCTCCTGGAGCAGTCCCCAGGGCGGCATGTACATATGGGGGAGGCTGCCCGAGGGCGCCGACCTGGTGGGCGTGCAGCAGAAGGTGATGGACGATGCCGACGTGGGCTACCACACGGGCGTCCAGTACGCGCCCGACGGCGTGTCGGGGAAGAACTACTTCCGCCTGTGCTTCGGCTACAACACTCCCGAGGAGATCCACGAGGGCGTGGCCAGGTTCGCCGAGGTGCTGGACGGCGAGGGACTGCTCAGGAGCTAGCCGTGCGAATTTGCAGCTTTCTGCCCAGCGCGACCGAAATTGTGTACGCGCTCGGCCTGGGCGACAGCCTCCACGGAGTGAGCCACGAGTGCGACTTTCCCGATGAGGCCGCGCCAAGCCGAGGGTGGTGACGAGCAGAATCGGCTCCGACCGGCTGGGCAGCGCAGAGATCGACCGACTTGTCGCGGACCTGATGAGCAGGGGCGAGCCGCTGTACGAGGTGGACGCCCTCGCGCTGGAGCACGCCCGCCCCGACCTGGTTATCACCCAGCAGCTCTGTGAGGTGTGCGCCGTCTCGCTGGACGACGTGGAGGCCGCCGTAGCCCGGCTGCCTAACGCGCCGCGGGTCATATCGCTGGACCCACATGGCGTCGACGACGTGCTTGCCGACGTGGTGCGCGTGGGGCGCGCCGCCGGCGCGGAGGAGAAGGCCGAGGAGGTGGCCGCAGCCGCCCGAGAGCGGCTTGAGCGCGTGCGCGCCGCCGTTGCCAAGTCCGGAGCGCCGCCGAGGGTCGCCTGCGTCGAGTGGCTCGACCCACTCATCGTCGCCGGCCACTGGGTGCCCGAGATGGTGGCGCTGGCTGGCGGCGTGGACGGCCTGGCAGAGCCGGGTGGCCCGTCTCGCCGCGTCGAGTTCGACGAGCTGGCGGCCTACGACCCCGACGTGGTGGTGCTGATGCCGTGCGGCATGGACGCCGACCGGGCGGCGGAGGAGTTCGGCCGCCTGCCCGATCGAGAGTCGTGGCGGGGGCTGTCGGCGTGGAGCGCCGGCGCGGTGTACGCGGTGGACTCCGGCAGCCTGTTCAGCCGGAGCGGGCCGCGCATAGTCGACGGCGTGGAGCTGCTCGCCGCCATCCTGCACCCGGAGGCGTTCGGCGGCTCTCTGCCGGCGGGCGTCGCCAGGCGGCTCGGCGTAAACGGGCGCGGGTGACGCGCCAGCGCCTTCGCGCTCGGAGTTAGCCCGGCTCGAACTGGTCTTCCACGCCGTCGAAATCGGCATCGACGATTATGAACTGGTGCTGGAAGAAATCGTGGAGCGTGCCGGCCTCTATCAGCGTTCTGTAGCAGGCGCCTATCTCAGAACCCTGAATGGGATGTTGCTCAGGGGGCGGAATGGCTGCCGGCTCCGGCTCAGCGGGGAAGCTGGAGGCGTCTTTTGGATCAAATCCGTACTTTATCTCGGCTGCGTCGGTCATGCCGTCGCCATCGGCGTCGGTGAAGTCCCCTGACAGATGCCTGGTCAGGTCACTCGGCGCAGGCGGTTATGGCCAGGGTGAGCAGGCACGACAACGAGTAGAAGCCGGCAATGGGGGAACTGTTCAATGGCGGCTTCCTGACGCGATTCCCTATGGGCCTTTTCTCCGCTTCCTGGCTGAAAGGGGTGGGTTTTGAGAATGGCTGTGGCTGTGTGTCGGCCGTCACCCCCATCCTAACCTTCCCCCATCGAACGCGTGATGCATATTAAAGTGGCCGATATGCTTGTTTAGGGCGGTTTTCGGACCAAAAGCCGCCAAATTGGCGGGCGCTAGGGCTGTGCTGAGTCGGAGGCGGTGCCTAAACCGCAAAAAAGGCCACCAAGCTCGTCTATCCACACCAAGCTGCCTCTTGTGTGGTAGTTCCACAAATCTAATTTGCATCACACGTATCGAGGGGGAAAGGACTTTGGAAACTCCCTCTTACTGCTTACTGAAGCGCGACCTGAGCTGCTGGGTGACCTGCTGGCGCAGTTCGTCGCCCTCGCGGCGCAGCAGGTCCAGCTCCGCCTCGAGCCGCTTGGAGGTCGAGGGCTCTTCCAGCAGCGCCTGTTTCTCCTGCAGGCTGGCTTGGAGCATCCCGCCAATGAAGTAGGACAGGTCGAGCGGGTCGGCGGGCAGCCGGGATTCTCGCACCCAGCCGCCGTTGAGTCCGTAGCGCAGCCGCACGTGCTCGGTGGCCGCTTTGCGAATCTGCGCCATCTCCGTGGGAGGCACGTCCACTTCGACTTCGTCCGCAAGCAGCCTCACGTCGGCCGCCAGGTAGGGGCGCTGCTGCGAAATCTCCACAATCTCGAATCTCTCGCTCCCGAAGATGGAAATGAAGAAGCGGTCTCCCGACACGCGGTTTACGTGCACGATGTCCGCCACGGTGCCCACCGAGTGCGGCGTCGCCGGGTCGCCAACCTCCGCGCCCTCCTTGATGAGTGTCACACCGAACCTGGAATCCCCGTCCAGGCAGTCCTTCAGCATCTGCTTGTAGCGTTCCTCGAATATCTGAAGGGGTATCGACGTGTTGGGAAACATCACGACG
The DNA here is from genome assembly GCA_965217705.1 of Dehalococcoidia bacterium. Taxonomy (GTDB): domain Bacteria; phylum Chloroflexota; class Dehalococcoidia; order Lucifugimonadales; family CATOSD01; genus CATOSD01. The sequence goes on from CBDCJA010000002.1 coordinate 2,857,334, forward strand.
TTCAGAGGGAAGAGAGGAAGGCGGATAAGGTCATCGGGCATCTAATTGGCGGCTCCTGTCCAGTTTGTGCGAGTATATAGCGCGCGCGAGCGCGTTGCCAGCGGCGGGCGGGACGTGTGTGGAGTGTTGGGGAGAGGGCGTGTAGTACGCGGGGGTTTGACGACTTGACGCCACTGATGAGGCTGCGGGTTAAGAAGCGGTTCGCCGGGTTCGCCCTTGATTGCGAGGCGGAGTTTTCTCACGGCGTAACGGCGATATTCGGGCCGTCCGGCAGCGGCAAGACCACCCTGCTCAACTGCATCGCCGGTCTGGTCACGCCGGACGAGGGCGAGATTGAGGCGATGGGCCGCGTCGTCTTCTCTAGCTCGAGCCGCCGGAACGAGCCGCCGGAGCGCAGGCGCTTCGGTTACGTCTTCCAGGACTCGGCGCTGTTTCCGCACCTGAGCGTGCGCGAAAACATCATGTACGGCTACAGGCTCACCCCAAAGCGCCTGCGCAGGACCGATCCGGCGAGGCTGGTGGAGCTGTTCGGGCTCGGTGCGCTGATGGACCGGCGAGTCGCGGGCCTGTCCGGCGGGGAGCGCCAGCGCGTGGCGCTGGCCCGGGCGCTGGCCGTATCGCCGGAACTGCTGCTGCTGGACGAACCGCTCGCCTCGCTGGACGCCGGCTTCCGGGGTGTGATAATCGAGCACCTCAAGAGCGTCAGGCGTGAGCTGGGCACGTCCATGGCCTACGTGTCCCACTCGATCTCCGAGGTGTCGGCGCTGGCCGACACGACCCTGGTGCTGGTCGACGGGCGCAAGGCCGTACATGACAGGACGCCGCGCGTGGTGGTGCATCCGGTGATAGCGGACTTCGCGGACTACCACGGGCTTGAGAACCTGCTCCAGGCCAGGGTCGAGTCGACCGGGGCTGGCGACGGTCTGGCCGAGCTGCGGGTCGGCAAGGCGCGGCTGCTAGCCCGCGCCGCCGGCCGGAGTACGGGTGAGGTGGTGACGGCGTCCATTCGCGCGGGCGACGTGATTCTGACGACGGACCCTCCTTCCAGGATGAGCGCCCGCAACGTGATACCGGCCGCTATCGAGGAGATTCACACGCTGTCGCGCGGCGGCAGGGTGCTGGTGTACTGCGACGTGGGCGAGCGGCTGATGGTAGAAATCACGCGGGGCGCCCTCGAGGAACTCACCCTGCGCCCGGGCATGGCCGTACACCTTATCATCAAGGCCAACAGCATCTGGGTGCACGCGCCCTGACGCGGGCCCTGAGTGCGGGCGCGGCGAGCAATGGGGGTTAGCGCCGGCCAAAAAGGCAGGGGAGTCGCTTTACGCGGCTCCCCCCTTGTTTGCCGTTGGTTGTAAGCGTTCTAGCCGGCCGGTTCCTGTTCCTGGCCGCTCTCGCCCAGATTTTCGAGGTTGAGCGTGTTCAGGAACGGCTCGAAGGCCGACATGCGCGACAATTCGTCGGCGGTCACCGGGGCGGCCGGTTTCTGCTCACGGCCCGTTACTACCGCCTTGCCCGTCTCGATGTCCATCTGGACGCCGCCCTTCTTGAGCACCGATTCCTCGGCGAAGATGGGCGAATCTGAGCGCACGGCCAGCGCTATGGCGTCGCTGGGCCGCGAGTCCACCTCCAGCTTGTTGCCGTTGTGGCTCAGCACTATCTTGGCGTAGAAGGTGTCGTCGGTCAGGTCGGACACGACGATGTGTTCGACCGAGGCGCCCAGGTTGTCGATGACGGATCCCAGCAGGTCGTGGGTGAGGGGTCGGGGCACCGACACTTCTTGCAGCTTCAGCGCGATGGAGTCGGCCTCATTGGGCCCAATCCAGATTGGGAGGTAGCTGTCCGACCCCTTCGCTCGCAAGATTACGACGCGCTGGTAGTTCTGCATGCTCACACGGATGCTGTCAATGACCATTTCGTGCATTTCCAGTTCCTCCCGATTTTTCCAATTGACCCTGTTATCAGGTTAGGCGCCATTTTATTGGTACTATTTTGCCAATGTCAACGCGCTAAACACCAATTCAGGTCAACTTTCGAGCAGTTTCGACGACTGCCCTCACGCGCCTTTCCAGCGCCGACCTGGCGATCAGTGTTCTTCGATCGCATCTCAGACAGCGCAAACCGATGTCGGCTCCCAGCCGGACGACCTCCCATTCGAAGCCGCCGCACGGGTGCATCTTCTTCAGCCGCACCGTGTTCCCCATGCGAAGTTCTAGCACCAATCGGCGTCCTCCCGCGCCAGCACGGCGTTGATTTCGTCGCGCAGCCGCGTGGCGGCCGTTCGGGCAGCTTCGGCGAAGTCGCCGGCGTCGCGGGAGGCGTACGTTACGCCCCGCGACGAGGCTATCATCAGGTTGCGGGGGCCGCCGTCCAGTCCCAGTCTCACCGACTCCTCCAGGTCTCCCCCCTGCGCGCCGACGCCCGGCACCAGCAGCGGCATTCCCGGGCAGTGCGCCCGAACCGCGGCTATCTCACGCGGGTAGGTGGCTCCGACCACCAGGCCCACGTTGCCGCGCGTGTTCCAGTCCGCCGCCCGCTTCGCCAGCAGCTCGTAGAGGGGCGTGCCGCCGTCGGCGTTCGAGCGCAGGTCCTGAAACTCGTCCGCTCCCGGGTTCGACGAGCGGCACCAGACGATCACTCCCCTGTCGGCGTAGTCCAGAAAGGGCTCGAGAGCGTCGCCGCCGGCGTAGGCGTTTACCGTTGCGGCGTCGAAGCCCCACACGTCGAACATTGCCCTGGCGTAGTGCGTGTTCGTCGAAGCGATGTCGCCGCGCTTGGCGTCCCCCACAATGACGACGCCGGGCGCGGCATCGCGAATATGGTCGAGAGTCCGCTCAAGCGCGTCGAAACCCTCGCGGCCCAGCGCCTCGTAGAACGGCAAATTCGGTTTGTAGGCGCAGACGAGGTCGCGCGTGGCGTCGACGATCGCGCGGTTGAACTCGACCACGTCGGGCACCGCCATCAGCTCCGGGTCGGGATCGAGACCCACGCAAAGCAGGCTTCGGTTGGCGGCGGACGCCGCTGCCAGTCTGTCTACAAACCCTTTCAATTCGTCCCTCTCACGTCGTTCCTCAAGCTCACACTACCCTTACGGCGAGGGCGTAGTCAACCCCGGCGATTCCGCAGGCGCCGCGTGGGGTGTGCGGAAGTGAGTTGAGCTGGAGCCAGCTTGCCGCTGCAAGTGGGGCGACAGGCTGCCTGTGAGAGGGGTTTTCGGCGAAAAGTGTGACATTTTGGGCCATTCTGTGTCATTCCGTAGCTGGGAGCACGGCGGCTTGAGACGTTTGGGCTGCCGGATGTGTCGACAGCCCGCCCGGGAAAGAGGATTTCGCCGAAAATGTCGCAAACTGATGCATTTTGTCGCATTTCGTAGCTGAGAGCGCTGTCGGCTCGATGCTCTCGGCAGGGCTGGTGAGGCCGGGCCCGGAAAAGAAAGCCACGCAATGGACCGGAAATGTGACAGAAGGCGGCAGGCGCCGATCGAGGCGTTCGTTGCAGGCGACTGGCGGGGTGGGTGGGTCATCGATGGGAGGCTAGCACGGATGTGCGAGTGAATCAAGTGGGGTAGCGAGCGGGAGGCTGTCCCAGATTACTAGGCGGACAACACACGGAGGGCCCCTACCCCCTGGGTTCCCGCGTTCGCGGGAATGACGATAGAGGCAGCGGGAATGACGATTTCTGTCGCACCTAGTAATCTGATACAGGCTCGTTGAAAGGCGAGGGTTGGCCCGCGGTTTTTGATTGTGATACACTACACAAGCGTTTTTAGGAGGGCCTACTTGAAGGCCGGTTTCATGGCTACGGCGCTCCGGCTCATCGGCATCGGATGGTACGTCGCCATCTGCATAGGTGGGGGCGCGTTCGCGGGGCTCTGGCTCGATGGCAGGCTGGGCAGCGGCCCCATCCTCACCATGGCCGGGATTGGAGTAGGCATCGTTGCCGCGGTGGTGGGCATGTACCGCATGCTGATGGCGGTGCTTTCGACCAGACCTGACAGCGAGGAGAACTAACGAGGTGTCGAGGATACTCAGGAATCCCAAGGCGCTGACTATTCTGCTCGTTGCCGTTGCCGTGCTCGTAGTCAGCCTCGCTGGCGGTGCGCTCGGCAACGAATTCGGAGGCGGCTTCCTCGGGTCGCCCATAGCCCATATCCAGCTACCGGCGGAGCCTGTGCTCGCCGACGAGCTGTTCCCCGGCTTCCACCTCACCAACACCATGGTCACCACGTGGCTCACGATTATTGTGCTCGTGGTCGTCGCCTTTTTCGCCACGCGCAAGATGCGTGAGGTGCCCTCCGGACTCCAGAACCTGGTCGAGGTCCTCGTGGAGTTCTTCATAACCCTGAGCGAGTCGATCGCGGGACCCGAGAGGGCGCGGCGCTTCCTGCCGCTCGTGCTGGCCATCTTCCTGTTCATAATGACCGCCAACTGGATGGGCATACTGCCCGGGTACGGCACCATCGGCCGCATCGAGTCCGCCGAGGAGGTCATTCACCACGCCGAGGTAAAGGCCGAGAAGGCGGGCGAGCACGTCAATCTCAAGGAGATAAAGCTGCAGGTGTTCGACGGAGACGGCGGGTTCGGCGTGCTGCCGCTCGGCTCCTACGACGCCGTCATAAGCGCCGAGCAGTACGAAGAGGACCACGGCGCGGGCGAGGGCAAGCAGGCGGGCCTGCTGGTGCCGTTCCTGCGCAGCGCTAACACCGAGGTAAACACCACACTCGCAATCGCGATAGTGGCGATGGTTATGGTGCACGTGTGGGGGTTCAGCACCCTGGGCGTGTTCGGCCATATTGGCAAGTACCTGGACTTCACAAAGGGGCCGATAGGCTTCTTCGTGGGCATACTGGAGGGCATCGGCGAGATTGCCCGTTTGATCAGCTTCACTTTCCGTCTGTTCGGCAACATCTTCGCCGGCGAGGTGCTGCTCATCGCAATGGCATTCCTCATGCCCGTCATCGGCATTATCCCATTCCTGGGGCTGGAGCTTTTCGTCGGCGTCATCCAGGCGTTCATATTCGCCATGCTGACGCTGGTGTTCGCTTCGCTGGCCACCATCAGCCACGGAGGCGAGGCGCACTAGAGCTCGCGCCGGCAGCTCCGCGATAGTGGCGGTGCGGGCGACACGACACCCCCATCCCTTCGGCAGGCTCAGGGCAGGCTCTAACCTTCCCCCATCGAGGGGGAAGGGACAAATGGAGAGAATCGGTACGGAAATCCCTTGAGAGGAGCGGAAATGATAGAAGGTGACATTCTGAACATTGGAGCCGGATTGGCCATCGGACTCGGAGCGCTGGGCCCCGGTATCGGTATCGGGATTCTGGCGGGCAAGGCGATGGAGTCGCTGGGGCGCAACCCCGAGGCGGCGGGTCTCATCCAGCAGAACATGATCCTGGCGATCGCGTTCGCTGAGGCGATAGCGATCTATGCCCTCGTCGTCGCCATCATCATCAAGTTCGTGTAGCTGGACCGCCCTCTCACAGGGCATGTTCCGCGCGGGCCAGGGCCATACCCCCGGGCCGCACCGCAACGGCGCGCGCCCCGGGGCGGAAGTCTGCCTCGCGCACGCAGGACGCTAAGGAGAAGCCATGGAGGCCTTGGGCATAAACGTAGCCGGTCTGCTGACACAACTGGTCAGCTTTTCCCTGCTGGTGGCGCTGCTTTGGGTGCTGCTGTACAAGCCGGTGACGCGCGCGCTGGACGAGCGTTCGCGCCGCATAAAGGAAAGCCTGGAGACGGCGGATCGCGTGCGCCAGGAGGCCGCGGAATCGCAGGCGGCGATGGAGCAGCAGAACGCCGAGGCCCGCGAGGAGGGCCAGCGGCTCATCGCGCAGGCGCGCGAGGTGGCCGACAGGTTTCGGGAAGAGGAGATCTCCAAGGCCAGGCAGGATATCGAGGCCGAGCGGGCAAGGGCCGAGGCCAACATCCAGCGCGAGCGCGACGCCGCCATAGAGGACCTGCGCCGCGAGTTCGCCGGACTCGCCATTGCCGCCGCCGAGCGAGTTATCGAACGCTCGCTGAACGTAGACGACCACAAAGCGCTCATAGAGAGCGTGCTGGAGCAGGGCGCGCAGGCCAATCGGAATTAGTTTGTCAGTTTTCAGTGTGTCAGTGTTTCAGTAGGTAAGACCGTATGCCAAAAGCCGCATCCGCCAGACGCTACGCCCAGGCCGTGTTCCAGATCGGCTCGGAGCGCGGCGGCCTCGAGAAGTGGTACGACGACCTCGCGACAATGGCCGCTGCGCTCGATGACGGCGAGCTTGCCGAGTTTCTCGATGCGCCGCAGGTCAGCGTGGAGCGCAAGGTGGAGGTCATCCGCAACGCCCTCGGCGGCACCGTAAGCGCTCTGGCCGTGAACCTGCTGTCGCTGCTCGCGTCCCGCGGCATCGCGTCGCTACTGCCCGACTTGGCGGAGAGCTACCACTCGCTGCTGGACGACCACCGGGGAATCGAGCGCGCCGAGGTAGTCTCGTCCGTGCCCCTTGACGACGAGCAGCGGCGTCGCGTGTCCGACCTGCTGGAGGGCATGGTTGGCAAGCAGGTACGCCTCAACTCGCGCGTTGAGCCTTCGATACTCGGCGGATTCGTCGCCCGAGTCGGCGACCGCGTGATAGACGGCAGCGCCCGGACGCGCCTGGACCAGATGCGGCGCAGGCTAGTTGGTCAGTAGTCAGTTGGTCAGTTATCAGTCCCCTGATGGGTACTAGCGACGATACTTTCCAACCACTGAAAACTGATAGCTGACCAACTGATTTGGGAATGATGGCGGCGCGGAAACGCCCAAAATAGCCACTCACTCAGGGAGGCCCGAATGACGACCAGGGGACAGGACATAGCATCCGTTATCAAGCGCCAGATCGAGGAGTTCGGTGCCCAGCTGACCATGGTGGACGTGGGCACCGTCGTTGAGGTCGGCGACGGTATCGCGCGCGTGCACGGCCTGTCTGGCGTCGCCTACAACGAGCTCGTCGAGTTCGAGGGCGGCGTAGTCGGCCTCGCGCTCAACCTCGAGGAGGACAGCGTCGGCGTCGTCATCATGGGCGACCCGCTGTCGGTCAAAGAGGGCACGGAAGTGCGCAGTACCGGCCGCATCGTCGAGGTGCCGGTTGGCGACGCGCTGATAGGCCGCGTTGTCGACGCGCTCGGCCGGCCCCTCGACGGCAAGGGTCCGGTGGAGACCACTGAGACGCGGCCCGTCGAAATCGTCGCCCCCGACGTTGCCTCCCGCAAGTCCGTCGACACCCCCGTGCAGACGGGCATCAAGGCCATAGACGCCATGATTCCCATCGGGCGCGGCCAGCGCGAGCTGATTATTGGCGACCGGTCCATCGGCAAGACGGCCATAGCCGTAGACGCCATCATCAACCAGAAGGGCGGCGACCTGCTCTGCATCTACGTCGGCATCGGTCAGAGGGTGGGCAAGATCGCCCAGCTCTTGGGCACGCTCGAAGAGCACGGCGCGATGGAGCACACCATCATCGTGGCCGCCAATGCCTCCGACCCCGCGCCCATGCAGTACCTGGCGCCCTATGCCGGCTGCGCGATGGGCGAGCAGTTCATGCTCCGGGGCAGGGACGCGCTCATCATCTACGACGACCTTTCCAAGCACGCCTGGGCCTACCGGCAGATGTCGCTGCTGCTGCGCCGCCCTCCGGGGCGCGAAGCCTACCCGGGCGACGTGTTCTACCTGCACAGCCGGCTGCTCGAGCGCGCCGCGAAGATGGACGACGAGCACGGCGGCGGCTCGCTGACCGCGCTGCCCGTAATCGAGACGCAAGCGGGCGACGTGTCCGCCTACGTTCCGACCAACGTCATTTCGATTACCGACGGCCAGATTTACCTGGAGCCTGAGCTTTTCAACTCCGGCATACGGCCCGCCGTGAACGCGGGCCTGTCGGTCTCGCGCGTGGGCGGCGCGGCCCAAACACGCGCCATGCGGGGCGTGGCCGGCAGGCTGCGGCTCGACCTGGCACAGTACCGCGAGCTGGTGACCTTCGCGCAGTTCGGCACCGCCGACCTCGACAGGGCCACCCGGGCGCAGCTCGAACGCGGCCAGCGCGCCACGGAGGTGTTGAAGCAGGACCAGAGCGTGCCTCTGGCGATGGAGCAGCAGGTGGCGATACTGTTCGCGCTCGTGAACGGCCACCTCGACGACGTGGAGCTGCCCCGGATCGGCGCCTTCGGCGACGGGTTCCGCGCCTACATGGACTTGAACCACCCCGAGGTGCTGAAGAGCATCGCGGACTCCGGCGACATTTCCGACGAGACGCGCGAGCAACTGACCGCCGCGCTCGAGGACTTCAAGGCGAATGTGCCGTATTAGGGGAGAGGGCGATGAGGCGATGCGGTCTGCCGTATCACGACTTGCTCAGATCGATATGGTGTACCATAGCATGATACTGCCATCTGAGGACGCTGAGCGATGACCACCGCGGAAGTCAATTCCAGGGGCGTCTTTGCGGACGCCCGGCGGATGTACGAGTCCGCCCTGGAGCGCAAGGCGGCGGGCGATATCCGCGACGCCGCGGAGAAGGCTTGGTGCGCTACTAAGCGGGCTGCGGATGGTCTCATTCTTGCGCAAACCGGCAAGCTTCCGCCGAAGTCACCCGACACCACGAGAGGCCTGTTGAGACTCGCACGGGAAAATCCCGTGTTCAACAGCCTGCAAGACCGGTACTTTACGAGGCAGTCGTTCCTTCACGGCGAGTGTTTCTACACCGGATTTTGCGATCCCATTGAAGACATCGAGCGCCTGATTCGCGAGACGGCCGATTACATCCGGGATGCCGAGCGGCTGGCCGAGGTGTAACCAAGTATGTCACCTGATTCTGAGACACCCAGGCATGACCACGGCAGAAGTCAACTCGGCGAGCATATTCGCCGACGCCCGGCGGATGCACACCGCCGCTTTGGAGCGGTTGGCGGCGGGGGATATCCGCGACGCCGCGGAGAAGGCGTGGTGCGCCACGCTGCGCGCGACCGAGGGCCTTGTTCTCGTCCGCACCGGCCAGGAACCCCAGACTTCCACGGCCGCCGGCAGGAGGTTGCGGGCAATCGCAGAGACGGATCTTGCGCTCCGAGACCTTCGACTGCGCTACCTGGATCGCCAGACGGTGCTGCATGGCGAGTGCTTCTACCACGACTATTTCGATCCGGTGGAAACTGAGCGCCTGATCCGCGAGACCGCCGACTACATCCAGGCCGCCGAGCGCCTGGCGGAACGGAAGGACGACGAGGACTAGACCATGCCAAGCGTAAGGCAGATACGGCGGCGCATTCGGAGCGTGGAGAACACGGCCAAGATTACCAAGGCCATGTCGATGATAGCCGCGTCGAAGATGCGCCGCGCCCAGGAGTCCGCGCTGAGCGGCCGCCCGTACTCCGAGCGGATACAGAGCCTGCTGTCGCACCTGGCAGCGCAGCCCCAGGACGAGGAGCGGCTGCCGCCCCTGCTGAGGCGTCGCGACGTCAACAGCGTGCAGGTCGTGGTGATAACCCCGGACCGAGGGCTTACCGGCGGCCTCAACTCCAACATCAACAGGGCCGCCGCCCAGTTCATCGTGGGCCAGCCGGCGAAGGTCAGAGTGATATGCGTGGGCCGTAAGGGCCGGGACTTCATGGTGCGCTCCGGCCAGGACGTCCGCGCCGTGTTCACCGAGATGCCCGACAGGCCCCAACTGACAGACGTCACGCCAATAACGCGCCTAGTCATCGATGCCTACACCAGGGAGGAGGCAGACGCGGTGTACCTGGTATACGCGGGCTTCGTGAACACCACCACACAGCGCCCGGTGGTGCAGTCGCTGCTGCCCGTCGAGCCAGCCGACCTGCGCCCACAGGAGGCCGTGGGCTACATATACGAGCCATTCGATCTCACGGTGCTGTCGGCGCTGCTGCCCCGTTTCGTGGAAATGCAGACCTACCACGCCGTGCTCGAGGGCATAGCCAGCGAGCAGTCGGCGCGAATGGTGGCGATGCGAAGCGCCACCGACAACGCCCTGAGCATGGCCGAGGACCTGACCCTGGTCATGAACAAGGTGCGGCAGGAGACTATCACCCGCGAACTGCTGGACATAGTCGGAGGCGCGGCCGCGGTGGAGTAGCAGCGGACACCAGCAGTCCCTTCCCCCTCGACGGGGAGGGCGAATGGGTTACATTAAGATTCCCTTCCCCCTCGATGGGGGAAGGTCAGGATGGGGTGAGGCGGACTCCGTCGCTGAACTTGGATTAGAAAAACCCCGGAGGAGCCATGGCTACAGGAAAGGTTACGCAGGTTATCGGCACCGTCGTGGACGTGGAGTTCCCGTCGGAGGGCATGCCCGCCATCTACAACGCCCTCGAGACCAGCATCGGCGATGGCCGCCTGGTGTTGGAGGTAGAGCAGCACATTGGAAACAACTGGGTGCGCTGTCTTGCGCTCGGCCCCACCGAGGGGCTGACGCGCGGTGTCGACGCCGTTGACACCGGCGGCCCCATTTCGGTGCCGGTGGGCGACTCCACCCTGGGCCGGCTGTTCAACGCGTTGGGCGAGACGCTCGACAACCTGGAAGAGGTCGAGTCCGAGGAGAAATGGCCCATACACCGCCCGCCGCCCACCTTCGAGGACCAGTCCACCACCATAGACGTGCTCGAGACCGGCATCAAGGTTATGGACCTGATCACGCCGTTCACGCGCGGCGGCAAGGTCGGCGCCTACGGCGGCGCGGGCGTGGGCAAGACGGTGATCATCCAGGAGTTGATACGCAACATCGGCACCGAGCACCAGGGCGTATCGGTGTTCGCCGGCGTCGGCGAGCGCTCCCGCGAGGGCAATGACCTCTGGCATGAAATGCGGGAGTCGGGCGTGCTACAAAGCACCGTGCTCGTGTTCGGACAGATGAACGAGCCGCCGGGCATTCGCGCGCGGGTGGGCCTGACCGGCCTGACGATGGCCGAGTACTTCAAGGAGACGCGCGGCCAGGACGTGCTGCTGTTCGTCGACAACATCTACCGCTACATCCTGGCGGGCATGGAGGTGTCGGCGCTGCTGGGCAGAATGCCTTCCGCGGTTGGCTACCAGCCCACGCTGGGAACCGAGATGGGCGACCTGGAAGAGCGCATTACCTCCAGCAAGAACGGTTCGATCACGTCGTTCCAGGCCATCTACGTGCCCGCGGACGACTACACCGACCCCGGCATCGTGACCACGTTCGGCCACCTCGACGCGGTGGTGGCGCTGGAGCGCTCGCTCGCCTCGCAGGGCCTGTACCCCGCGGTGGACCCGCTCACCTCGTTCTCCAACATTCTGCAGCCTGCGGTTGTCGGACAGGAGCACTACGACGTCGCGCGCGGCGTCCAGCAGGTGTTGCAGCGCTTCCAGGAGCTGCAGGACGTGATTGCCATTCTGGGCATCGAGGAGCTGTCGGAGGAAGACCGGCAGACGGTGGCCCGCGCCAGAAAGATCCAGCGCTTTTTGACGCAGCCCATGTTCGTAGCCGAAGCCTTCACCGGCCAGGAGGGCCGCTACGTGCCCATTCGCGAGACTGTGCGCGGCTTCAAGGAGATCCTGGACGGCCAGCACGACGAGCTGCCGGAGCAGGCCTTCTACATGGTGGGGACCATCGAGGAGGCGGTCGAGCAGGCCCAGCGCATGGAGGCGTAGTTTGTCAGTAGGTCAGTTATCAGTGGTCAGTGGTTGGCGCGTAACGTCGCTTGTCCTCATCAAGGTACTGACAAACTGACGTACTGACAAACCGACAAACCAACTTACTGACAAACCGACAAACTGACCAACCAACACCGAGGCGCGGCTTATGCCAATTCGACTTGAGATAGTTACCGTGGAGCGTCAGGTTTACGCCGAAGACGTGGACATTGTGGTCGCGCCCGGCATCGACGGCGAGCTGGGGATACTTCCGCGCCACGCGCCCCTGCTCACGGTGCTCAGGCCCGGTGAGATCATGGTCAGGCAAGACGGCGAGGAGAGCATAATCGCCGTCAGCGGCGGCTTCCTCGAGGTGCTGGGCGACCGGGTGATCGTGCTGGCCGACACCGCCGAGCGCGCCGAGGAGATCGACATCGAACGCGCCGAGGAGGCACTGAAGCGCGCCGAAGAGCGGGTGTCCGCCGCAGTGTCGGACGTGGACCTGGAGCGCGCCCTGGCGTCCATTCGCCGCTCGCAGGCGCGCATCAAGGTGGCGAGAAGAAGGCGGCCCCGCCGCGGTGCGCCGCCGGCGTAGGCTGCGTTCGGCCTGACGGGCGCGCTGGAGTCTCACTCAACCCCAACCTAACCTCCCCCCGTCAAATGGGGAAGGAACTATGGGATGCCCGCGTCGCGCGTGTCTGTCTGAGGCAGGCTTGGGTGCGTAGGAAAGTCGTAGAATCCTGATGCTGACGGTCTTGGTTGGGAAAGTGGAACTCGGTTTGGCATGAAGTCAGCGTCCGGCTTCGTAGTCTCCCTACTCATCGCGGTTACCGCGCTGAGTTGCGGGGGCTCGCCAGAGGAAGCACCAACCGCAACTCCCCTTCCGCTTACGCATACTCCGCGGGCAGTGCCCGAAACGCACCTTCCTTCACCCACTCCAACCGCGGCGCCCGTGCCCGCAACTACCACGGTCGCGCCGACTGCCACGGTCGCGCCGACGCCCACTCCCACGCTCACGCCGACCGCCACGGTCGCGCCGACGCCCACTCCCACGCCCACGCCGACCGCCACGGTCGTGCCGACGCCTACAACCTGGCCGCCGCCGCCTGCTCCCGTGCCGCCGAGGCCGAAGTTGTTCAGGGACAGAGTGTGGCAACGCGCAGTCATGCTCGCCGAGGAACTAAGCCCTAGGGAGAGCGCCACAAGCCAGGAGCTTGAGGCCGCGCTTTTCTTCGCCGACGAATTCTCCGCCTTGGGCTACGAGGTCGAATTTCAGAACTTCGACGCATTCGAGCTATTCTACGCCGTGCGGTTCAACGTGCTGACACCCAACGTGATAGGCTATGACGTCATGTACGTCGGATGGGAGGACTCAGCCCCCACTGTGTTCAATCTACCACTGGACGTCGCAACGCTCGTTGGGCAGCGTCTCCCAGTGCGAGGCTCGTTGGAGTTCGTCGGCTCGGCTTCCCCCGGCGACCTGGAGGCCGCGAATCTCGCCGGGAGGGTCGCGCTCGTTGATAGGGGTAGACTGCCTCTCGCCGAGCAGGTGGACGCCATCGCGCGGGCGGGGGCCGAAGCCGCCATCGTCTTCAACGATGTGCCGGGTGACAAGTACTTCTGGGAACAGATGCTCCAGAGCGCGTCGATTCCCGCTATCGGGATAACCAGAAACCAGGGGCTCAGGCTGGTCGACGGGTTGAGGTTCGGAAGGGACGTCGAGGTGGATCTGACCGCGTTGGCCCAGGACGCGGCGCCGTCGAGGAACGTCATCGCCCGGCTCAACAACGACCTGGACGACGACCGGGTGGTGGTGATTGGCGCGCACCTGGACACGGTGCCGTCCACGCAGGGGGCCAACGACAACGGCAGCGGACTAGCGGTGGTCTCGGTACTGGCGGAGGAACTGGCCGACGACGAGTTGCCCTTCGATCTGCGGTTCGTGCTGTTCGGCGCAGAGGAGACGGGGCTGAACGGTAGTTATCACTACGTCCGAGAACTGACGCCTGAAGAGAGGTCGCGCATTGCGGTGATGATAAACCTGGACTCGGTGGGCCTGGGGGGCATTACGGTTACCGGCTCCGAGGGCCCGCTGAGTGTAGCGAACAAGGTCTCCCCTGCCATTGTGCGCTATAGCGGCGACGAGTCGCTTGGCCGCGACAAGTCGCTTGGCTCCGACCATACGCCTTTCCTCGCGGCTGGCGTGGACTCGCTGTTCATTTATGCCGACAGCCTCGTTTACATCAACTCTACAGAGGACATAATGGAGCGGGTAGAGCCCTATGCTTTGTCGGTCGCGGCATCCTTTGCGCTGGGGATAATTCAGCAACTTGCCTACCAGGCTCAGTCCAGCTCGCGCAGGTAGAAGGTCATCGACTGCAGGGCCAGCACGGGATCTATGTTGCGAATCACCACGTGCATCGACACCTGCGGGGCTATGGGCGCGTAGTTGAGAATGCCCTGGACGCCGCTGTCGATGAGCTGATCGATCACCGACTGCGCTTCGGCGGCGGGCACCGCCACAATGCCGATGGCTATGTTGTCGCGCTCGACTACCTCACTGAGCGCCGACATTGGCTGAACGCGCAGGCCGCCCACCACTCCGCCCACCTGGCGCGAGTCGCTGTCGAATACCGCGCGCATTCTGAACCCTTCCGGCGCGAATCCCGGGTAGTTGATGATGGCCCGTCCCAGCCTGCCTACGCCAACGAGGCAGGCGTCCCACTCCTGGTTCAGGCCGAGAATCTGTCGCAGCTCCTCCAGCAGAAAGTGCACGTCGTAGCCCCTACCCTGTTTGCCGAACCTGCCGAAATAGCTGAGGTCCTTCCTGATCTGGGCGGGAGTCATCTGCAATCTGTGGCCGAGCTGTTGCGAACTCACTACGGTAATGCCCTCGTTGAGAAGCTGCGTCAAGGCTCGCACGTACATGGGCAGCCTGATAACGACTACTTCGGGGGCTTCGGCTGAATTCATGAGAACAGTCTACGGGAGGCCAACGCCGTCCTCCACCCCTCCGCCAATTCCGCGCCGGCGCGGCGGCGAGAGTGATTCGGCGCAATTGTACTTGCTTGGTGGGATGTAGGCAACCGCGCCGGTCGGGCGGGCGGTGCAAGGCCGGCGGGTGAGATTCGGCCGGACTGTGGTATGATTTGTGCTCAAGCCAAGCCGTTTAGCTCCCGAACGGAGGCGCACATGACCACTGAGGAACGACTGCAGGCCCTGTACGCCAAGATGGAAAACCTGTCGACCCGCAGCGTGGGTTACCCTGTCAACCAGGACTTCGACTATTCCGAGCTGCTGCCCTTCATGGAGTTCAGCATCAACAACGTGGGCGACCCCTTCCACGAGAGCAACTTCAACATGAACACCCACGAGTTCGAGCGCGAAGTCATCGGCATCTTCTCCGACCTCATGCACATTCCGCGCGACAACTCCTGGGGCTACGTCACCTCCGGGGGCACCGAGGGGAACATGTACGGCCTGTACCTGGCGCGCGCCCTCTTTCCCGACGGCATCGTCTACTACTCCGAGGATACTCACTACAGCGTCGTGAAGATAATGAGTCTTCTCAACGCGCGCAATATAATGGTCAAGAGTCAGGACAGCGGCGAGGTGGACTACGATGACCTGTACGAGGCAGTGCGGGTCAATCGCGACGTGCCCGCCATAATCGTCGTCAACGTCGGCACCACCATGAAGGGCGCCGTGGACGACGTGAGCAGGGTGCGGGACATGCTGGACGACCTCGCGGTCAACCGGCGCTACATCCATGCCGATGCGGCGCTGAGCGGTATGATCCTGCCCTTCGTGGACGACCCGCAGGCCTATGGATTCGACGCCGGCATCGACAGCCTGGCCATCAGCGGCCACAAGATGATCGGCTCGCCCGTGCCGTGCGGCGTCGCGCTCACGAAGCGCGAGTACGTGGCGCGCGTCGCCCGTTCGGTCGAATACGTCGGCGTGCTCGACACCACGCTCACCGGCTCGCGCAGCGCCCTGGCCCCGCTCATCATGTGGTACGCCTTCCAGAAGCACGGACTGGAAGGCTACAGGCGCATTGTCGGCAGGTGCCTCGAGACCGCCGAGTACGGAGTAACCCGCTTCAACGACAGCGGCATGCCGGCCTGGCGCAACAGGAACTCGGTGACCGTGGTGTTCCCCCGCCCATCTGCGGAAGTCGTCAGCAAGTGGGCTCTGGCTCCCTACGAAGACATAGCCCATCTGATTGCGATGCCAAACGTGACCCGCGAAAAGATCGACGCGGTCGTGGACGACTGCCTCAGCTAGCGGGCACGGCCCGCGCACGGGAGGAGACCCGAATGACCAGGATTGTGATAATGGCAAGAAACGAAGTCGGCGTCATCGCGGACATCAGCCGAGCGCTGGCCGACGCCGACATCAACATCGAAACCATAAGCGCGAAGGCCCTCGGCGATAAGGGCATCATCACGCTCACCACGGACGACGACGACAGCGCGCTGCGTGTGCTGACCGACGCCGACTTCAAGGCCGCCGCGGACGACTCGCTGATGCTGAGCCTGCGCGACGAACCCGGGGCCCTCGCCAGGGTCGCCGAGCGGTTCAAGGAAGCCGGAGTCAACATACAGACTCTGCACATCCTCGACCGGCGCGAGGGTCATACCACCATCGCCGTTTCCACCGACGACCGCGCGAAGGCCGAGTCGCTGGTCGACCCCGACAGCATCATCTAGCCGGGGCTTCCGCGCGTAAGGGTCGGGCCGGGCGCAACCCGGCGTTTGACTTATCACAGCGCCCTTATCAAGCGTTAGCCGCCAAACTTTAATAGCAATTTGCGATATTAAGGTTTGATGAATTAGCTTGATAAACGGTCCTCCGGGTATAATCTGTCGTGGAAGGTGGAAAGATCGGTCGCCATCGGTCAAGACAGACGCGGGGCTGATACGTTGGGAGCGTCAACCGGGCGATTCTTGAGGAGATTGAACCGAACTTATGAATGACATAACCGACGTTCCCGGCATTCGGGTCGGGCACTATACCAACGCGGATGCCGCCACCGGCTGCACGGTGGTGCTGTGCGAAGGGGGCGCCGTGGGCGGCGTGGACGTTCGTGGCTCGTCCCCCGGCACGCGCGAGACGGACCTGTTGCGCCCAATGAACAACGTAAGCGAGGCGCAGGCCGTGCTGCTGAGCGGCGGCAGCGCGTTCGGGCTGAACGCGGCCGCGGGCGTGGTGCGCTACCTGGAGGAGCGCGGCGTGGGTTATCCCGCGGGCGAGGGCATCGTGGTGCCCATAGTGCCGGCGGCTATCCTCTTCGACCTGCGGCTGATTACGCACCGCATCCGGCCCGGCCCGGACGACGGCTACGCAGCCTGCCTGCGCGCGACGTCCGGGCGTGTGGCGGAAGGCAGCGTCGGCGCGGGCACCGGCGCGACAGTGGCGAAGGCGCTGGGGCAGCCGCGCTCCATCAAGGGCGGCATCGGCACCTCGAGCCTGGACCTGGGCGGCGGCGTGATTGCGGGCGCCATCGTCGCGGTGAACGCCGTCGGCGGAGTCTACGACGTCGACACCGGCGGCCTCGTGGCGGGCCCGCGGGCCGAGGACGGTGTCACCATGCTCGAGTCGCTATCGCTGATAACCACGCCCGGCTACAGCCGCCAGCCGCCGCCAGCCGCCACCAACACCACCATAGGCGTGGTGGCTACCAACGCGCGGCTCACCAAGGAGCAGGCCAACAAGCTCGCGTCGGTCGCGCACGACGGCTTGGCTCTGGCGGTGAGGCCGGCTCACACGATGAGTGACGGCGACACGCTGTTCGCGCTGGCAACCGGTACCGCGGAGGGCGCGCCGGACATGTACCGGCTCTGCGCGGCGGTCGCGCTGTGCACCGCGAGGGCCATCGCCAACGGCGTGCGCGCCGCGAGCGGACTGGGCGGCGTGCCGGGCATCGGGGAGCTGGGCGTCAGTGGCGTGGTCTAAGCGGGACACGCGGCTGGCCTTCGTCGGGGCCGGCGTGGTCGAGGGATCGCTGGCGGCGGCGCTCAGTCGTGCCGGCTACAGCGTCACGGCGTCCGCCAGCCGGACGTTCGCGTCGGCCCGGGAGTTGGCGCGCTGGGCCGAAGGGTGCGTGGCCTACAAAACGCCCCAGCAGGCGGCGGACGCCGCCGACTTCGTGTTTCTGACCACGCCGGACGACGCGATACCGGCGGTGGCAGGATCCGTGATTTGGCGCGCCGGGCAGGGCGTGGCCCACTGCTCGGGAGCGGCATCGCTCGACGCCCTCGACGCGGCAGCCGCGCAGGGAGCCGCCCCGGGGGCCTTCCATCCGCTCCAGGCGGTGTCGTCGATCGAGAACGGGTCGAAGAGCATACGGGGCATTACGTTCGGCATCGAGGGCGGCGCCGACATGCGCGACTTCCTGAGCGGCATGGCGCGCGACCTGGGAGCGAACCCCATATTCGTGAGGGCGGAGGACAAGCCGTTGTACCACCTCACGGGCGTGATGATGGGCGGCTTGCTCACCACGCTGGGCGCGGCAACGGCGACGCTGTGGGAGGAGCTGGGCTACACGCGCGCTGACGGCATTCGGGCGCTCATGCCGATGATGCGGCAGGTGTCCGTCAACCTGGCGTCGTCGGGTCTGCCCGGCGCGGTAGCCGGACCCTACGCGCGCGGCGACGTTGGCACCGTGAGAAAGCACCTGGAGGCGCTCAGCGAACGCGCGCCGGACGTGCTGCCGCTGTACTGCGAGCTCGCGCTGGCCGGGCTGCCATTCTCGGTGGAGAAGGGCACGCTCAGCGCGGACAGGGCCGAGGAGATTCGCGTGCTGGTGGAACGATACAAGAGAGGACCGCAGATTGAGAATACTGCTGACGAACGATGACGGCATAAATGCGCCGGGCCTGTGGAGCGCCGCCGAGGCGCTGAGCGACTTGGGCGAGCTGACGGTTGTCGCGCCGGACCGCGACCTGAGCGGCATAGGCGCGGCAATGACGCTTACTACGATACTGCGGGCCGCCGAAGTCGCCTCGCCTGTCGAGGGCGTTAAGGCGTACTCGGTGCAGGGCACGCCGGGCGACTGCGTGATACTGGCAACGGAGGCGCTGGTGAAGGAGCCATTCGACCTGGTGGTGTCGGGCATCAACCAGGGGGCGAACTTCGGGTTGGACGTCATAAACTCCGGCACGGTCGGCGGCGCGTTCCACGGCTACTTCCGCAACATACCTTCCATCGCCGTCTCGGTCGCGTCGCTCACGAGCCCGCGCTACGACGCTGCCGCCTGGATCACCCACGCGCTGGGACAGGCGGTGCTGGCCAGCCCCATGCCTGCGCCGCTGCTGCTGAACGTGAATCTGCCGTCCGTCGGCCTCGATGAAATTGAAATGGTGCAGCTTACGCGCCTGGGGCCCAAGGCCTTCCTGGAAAACGTGGAACGCGGTGGCGACGGACGGCGCGAGTTCTTCTGGATTCGCCACAACCGATCGATAAACAATCAGCCGGCCGAAGGCACGGACCGGTGGGCGGTGCGCAACAAGCGCATCTCGATTACGCCGGTGGACCTGGTGTTCTCCAATGGAACCCCGGACACGGTGTTCGAATCGATTGCGCAGGGACTTACCGAGCAGCTCAAGTCGAGATAATAGTTTGACCGGCAGGAGGGCATGATGATATACGAGCTCAGGGTTTACGAAGCGGCCCCGGGAAAGATGGCGGCGCTGCAGGCGCGTTTCCGAGACCATACGCTGGAGATTTTCGAGCGCCACGGCATCAAGAACGTGGGCTACTGGACGGCCAGCGTCGGCGACTGGAACGACAAGCTGATCTACATCGTGGCGTTCGAGGACGAGGGGCAGCGCGGGCGGGCGTGGGCGTCGTTCCGCGACGATCCGGAGTGGCAGCGGGTGCGTGCCGAGTCCGAGGTGGACGGCGCGCTGACCACGCGCATCACCAACGCCCTGTGGGCGCCCACGGACTTCTCGCCGCTGCGGTAGAGGGCCGGCCAAGTGGGCTGACCCCCTTCCCCCACATGGGGTCGGCGTTGTGCCGGTAGGGGCGGGTTTGAAACCCGCCCCGTGTGCGTACAGCGGGCAGGTTACAAACCTGCCCCTACGGTATGCAGGCACGCGCGCCCGGCCGTGCGGCCGGGCGCGCTTTGTCTTCTACTTGAGGGCGTTCGCTATGGCCTCTATATTCTGGCGGAACATTCCCAGGTAGGTGTCGGCTCCGCTTCCCTCCGCGCCCAGTGAGCCGGAGTGCAGCGCGACGAACTCGACACCCGTCTCCTGGGATATGGACTTGGCCACGCGGTCGCTGACGGTGGTCTCACCGAACACCGCTCCCACGCCGTGCTCCTCGATGACGCCAATCAACTCGGCAACGTCGCGGGCCGACGGATCGACCTCGGTCGTGCCACCCGGAAGCACCGTGCCGACGACCTCGAAGCCGTAGACAACGGCGAAGTAGGTGAAGCTGTCGTGCGAGGTGACGAGCACCCTGCGCTCTTCCGGTATGGCGCTGAGCTGTTGCTCGGCCCAGGCGTGGACGGCGTCAAGCTCGGCCCCGTAGGCCCGCGCGTTGGCGCGGAATGTGTCTGCCGACCCCGGGTCGAGCAGGGCGAGTTGCTCGGCTATGTCGTTCACCGCGAGCTTGACGCGCATCGGGTCGAACCAGAAGTGCGGGTCCAGAGGCCCGTGGTCGTCCTCCTCCTCCTCCTCCTCGTCGCCATGGCCTGTAACCGCGAATTCTATGGGATCTATCGCGTCACCCAGCGTGGCCATGGCCGTCTCCTCGGCGCTGGCGTTGTCTATAAGCTCGTCCAGCCAGCCGCCCTCGAGGCCCAGTCCGATGGAAAGCACCAGGTCGGCCTTTGCGAGCCTGGCGACGTCCGCGGCGCCCGGCTGCCAGGAGTGGGGGTCGCCACCGGTGGGCAGCAGGCTGAACACCTCGACCCGGTCCCCACCCACGATGCGCGCCCAGTCCGCGGCGAAGTTCGTAGTTGTTATGACGCTGAGCTTCTGGACGTCGCTGGGAGCGGGCTGGGCCGTCGTGCCGGCGGGCTGCGCTGCGGGCTCCGGGTCGTCGCCGGCGCACGCGGCCGCGTGCAGTGCCGACAGGGCGAGCACTGCCAGCAGCGACCGCCAGATCAATCCCTTGTTAAGCCTCTTCAATTGAACACCTCCAAGACCGTCAATCCTTGTCTGCGCGCCCTCGCCTCGCCTGTGACCCAGGCCCGGCGTGGAGAGGCGCCGCACTCCCAAACATGATATGTAGTATCAATACACATGATATGTTATCTCATTACTGCCGCCAGCTTCGCGACGTTCGGCTCAATGTGTGGGCGTTGGTGGGCTGTTCCCGTTACGCAGTTGGCGCGGCGGTCACCCGCCTACGCCGCCCCGCGCTGAGGTCGCCGACCGGCCAGGCAGTCGACGAACTGATATGTAATCTCAATATAGGTCATATTCGTGAAAGAGACAGGGCATACGGGAAATCAAAGGAATGTTAGCAGCAGGCGCGCGGCGCTGTCAAGACGCCGAGACTCCTGTATTGCCCGTACCGCGATGGGTCCGCGCCGGGCCTTACAGCCATATCAACACGAGGGTGGTGGCTCCTCCCAGGAGCAAGGCTACCGCCCAGAACAGGTCGACGTTGATCCAGCCTCGCCTCAAAAATGCCAGCCCTACCTTCTTGTACACCACCATGGCGATGACGAACATGACGAGCAGCATGGCCAGGGTGTGTATGCCGAGGCCGATGCCCCACGCCACCGAGGTGTCGGCCAGGTCCAGGAAGTCGGCGTGGTGTTCCAGGTCTCCCAGGCCGTGTTCGCTCTCTTCGAGATTCAGGATGATCGGCGCCAGCATCAAGCCCGCGCCGTGGGAAGTGGCCATGAGAAACGACCAGACGATGAGATCGCGGGACGTAACCTGCATCCCCACCCACCTGGGATGGCGATAGTAGCGGAAGACCTTGTACACACCGAAGAGCAACAGCGTGATGCCGGAGAGAATCCTGACCCAGTCGAGGGGAACGAACGCCCCGATGATCAACAAAGAGGCGGCCACAACCACCAGGGAGGCGGCGTGGCCGACGGTGATAAAGACGAGCGCCTGGGTTATGGCCCAGGCGCTCTGTCGTTGCAGCCCCAACGCCACCGCGAAGAGCCAGCCCATGGCCGGATTCAGGCCATGAAAGGCTCCCAGCGCAGCCAAGCCGGCCAAGGCTCCCAGAGATGCCAGCGCGGCAGGCTCAACGTGGGCGAAGGGCGAAAACAGCATCCAGGGGAAGCTTTACGGGTAGCAGAAGGTGTCGGACGACGCGTCCCCTCCCTCGAGGCGTACCTGGTGGGCCCTGGTGCTCCCGAAATCGATGAAGAAGTCCGGGTCCAGCTCCAAGCCTCCCTCGGGGTTGGCGTTCATCTTGATCATCCATCCGTCCATGCCGTTGTAGAACACGTCATCCCATGAGCTGTACAAGGAGTTGGTGGCGTACACGCGGCGTCCGTCCCTGCTTATCTCCACCATCTGAGGCGCCCCTAGCAGTGGCCCCGCGGATGGATGCTCGGCTTTCCTGACGATTCCACCTGCCTGCACTGTGCCCGTGAGCTCGGGGTTGAACGGGTCGGATACGTCGTACTGTCGCAGTTCGCCGGTCCCCCAGCAGGAGACATAGAGGAACTTGTCGTCCACGGAGAGGTCTATGTCGGTGACCAGCGGCGGCACGACTCCCAGAGGCTTCAGGGCTTCAGGCAGCAGGTCTGCGTCAGCCGGTTCGGCGGGGATCTCGATGACCTTCTTCGCGGCCCACTTGCCGTTTTCCCTGTACCAGGTGAACACGGCGGACGACAGGTTGTTGGCGTTTACCACCACTCCAACGAACCCGTAGGCCTTGGTCGGGTTGTGGGCTGGCCGCAGCTCCAACGCCATCTGGTGCTCGGAACCCAGGTCCACCTCTTGAATGTGCTTGCGCCGGCGCATGTCCCAGAAGTGTATCTTGTGGCCGTATTTTTGATTGACGATGTGTTCCAGCACCGGGCCGTACTCGAACATGTCCGGCGTACCCCACTCGCTGGTCATGGCAACGTCCAACCCGATGTGCCACCAGAAGTCGTAGGACATCTGCTGCGTGCCCCGGTCCAGCTCCCAGCGGCCCAACGGTTCGAAGGTGTTGTGGTCTATGCGCATGATTCCGCCGGGCGCTCCGCCTTCCGCGGAGCCTATCCCGTTCAGGTATATGGCGTCGGGGCCGCAATGGACTGTATGAAGACGGCTGTACCCGGTGCGCTCGAATATGACGTCGGACTCTATCGTCTTGACCAGCTTTGGGTTGTAGGGGTCCGGCTTGGTGTCCAGAATGTAGATGCGGGACGTTCGGAGGGTTGGGACGACGAGGTACCGCCGCTCCAGGTGAGGATGAGGAGCGTAGGGGCAAAGGGCCGCGCTACAGGCGTTCCAACCGAAATGGTGGAGCTCGTCGCCGACGTTGGGCATCTCGACGGTGCTTACAATCGTGCCGTAGTTGGAGGACTCCGGGTCGAGGTCTACGACCGACATGCTGTCTGGACGCCCATCCACGTTAAGGCCGGCCACGTACGCCAACCGCTCAGGCGGGGCTTTGGTGGCCATGGTAGGCGACGGATAAAAGGTTGGGTCCGGCTGGAGTAGGGCCAAAGGTGCACCTCTTAAAGTTTGGGATGATGGCATTCTAATGAATGTGGCGAAGTCTAGCAAGTTGAATGCTGTGAGCGGGCCTGTTTCAGATTACTTGGCGCCCCCAACACCGTTATTCCCGCTCCCCGCCCATTCGGCAAGCTCAGGGCATGCCCATTCGGCAAGCTCAGGGCATGCCCATTCGGCAAGCTCAGGGCATGCTTCCACGGGGACAGGCTTCGCGGGAAGGCGAAGTCTGTTCGTTTCTGCGACATTCTGTTGTGTTCATAGCTGGGGGTGCCGGCGATCCCGCGCGAATCTGTAATGCTGGCGCGAGTTTTCGGGACACAAGTGTCGCGCCGCGTGGCAGAGGAGGACAGGGGGACGGAGCAGGGTCACTCAGCCGCGTCTTCACTGCCACAGGGCGCCCACAAGGGACGACGCCCCTACGGATGCCCACAAGACTGCCACAGGGCACCCCTACGGATACCTGGGGCCTTACCCCGTTTGAGGGTAGGGTTTCCGGGCCGCGGGGCCGGTTCCTCGCGTGAGCGAGGGTAGCACGCTTGTGCGTATATTTCAAGAGGGGTGGCGAAATTGCGGGATCGGGGCGGATTGGTGGGTAGAAATGGTGCAGTCGTGGGGACGACGTGGGTCGTGCGTGGGGTTGGATGGGTCAGAGCGGGGGAACGGGTGGCACGGGAAAGTGACGTTTTTTTCGGGTACGGGGGAGCGAGTGGGTCGGGTTTGGGCGAGGGGGTGCGGCCGGGGTGTGCGTTGGGGCGTCCGGGGGAAATCGGGTAAGCAATATGGCGAACGCAAGGCGATGGCCGTAGGTTCAGAGTTGGGCGCGCGGGGAGGCTGTTCGCGAGGGAGACGGTTTTGGGCTCACCTAGTAATCTGAAACAGGCTCGCCGTGAGCGGGGAACTACAAGCTCGTTGAGCCTTGATCGGAGAAGATCGACCTCCATTACGATAACTTCACCACCGGCGGGCGATCTCGGCGACTGTGCCGCCCTCAGCAATCGCAACTTAAGCCACTCTAAACTTGTTGATGATCTGCTTTGGTCTGTGCTTCCTTCTACCCGCTAAGTTCCCATTCTACAGCCCAAGATTAGCATTCCTAATGGATCACTTGTCGGCTGGAGTAGGGCCAAAGGTGCACCTCGTAGAGTTTGGAACGATGGCATTCTAATGAATGCGGCGAGCGAGCCCGTGTCAGTTTACTACTTGACCATCCGCCAAGACCCCCTCAGCGGCGGTCCTGGCATTCCAGATTGCTAGCAAGAGGATTGGTAGGGACATCAGGAAGAACATCCCGGATGCGGCTAGCAGACCGATTATCAGGAATCCGGCCGCTATGCCGATGATGCTCAGTGTCGTGGATGCGACTGCAATCAAGAGCACACGTCTGGCCGTCGCACGGTTCTTGCGATCTATCCAGGTGTAGATGCAAGAGAGCGCCGCAGCCCCCACACAAACGGTGACGACAACCAAGGTCAAAAGGCGTTCTCCGTCGCTGGTTCGGTCCTGGACGAAAACGAGGTCCCCCGAAAGGGCCACAACTGCTAGGAACAGCAGCTGAGGCGCAAACACCGCCAGGACAGCCATCCCCACCGATAACAGGCGCACTGGGTACGATTCACGCCCCGCCGCCGTTGAGGGCCAGCAACTTGCGAAGAACCTCTTCATCCGAAATGTCCACCGGCCAACCGTACGCGGCAGCCACAGCGTCGTCTAGGGCTTCGTGCGCGTCGGCTAGCCATTGTGGCCGAGCGTTGTAGAGGTTCGTAAGCGTGCGCTTCTTGAGCGCCTTCGCCGCCTCTTCGTCGCGAGGGATGGGCCGCTTCGGATAACCGGAGACCGGCTCGTCGACCCACTCGACCCACTCTGGCGGGTTAAGCCAGCGGTCCCGAAGCTTGACGAGCCGGCGAGCGGTCTCAGCGATGGCGATAGCGCGCGGGTCGTCCGCGTAGCTGGCGGCGGGTATGTCGAGTGTCAAACCGGGCGGGAACGGGAACGTCTCGAAAGTGGTTGTCGGGGTGTAGCGCGGCCGGTCCTCCAGACTCGTCCCGCGCCGTAATGACCAGACCTCGTGGAACCGGCTGTGCAGGATCCCGAATGTCGTGTCGTCGTCGCGGGCCATGACGATCAGTTGATGATCGGGACAGATACGGGAGTCACACCAGACGAACAGTCGGTGCTTTGCGACGGTCGGCGTGGCGATGTATCGCGACAGGCCTTCGAGCGCTGCCCACATTGTAGGCCGAGGGTTCCAATGTCGGAACCAGAACTCGCGGCTAGACTGCTCACGGTTTCGTTGCCGAATCGGTCTTACATGCTTGAGAGCATAGGTAAATGGAGCTTCATAAAGCGCGGCTTCGGCCTCGCCCATTTCGTCTCCAAAGTCAATGATCCACTTTCCCTGCGTACGGCGGGTCAGGTCCATCGCATTTGTCCAGGGCCTGAGCACATCGGAGTTTGGTCGACCGTTCGGGTTCGCCGGCATACGGAGCCATTCACGTGCCAAGTCACCTGGGATGTCAAACGGTCCACGCTTGATATCGCCCTGAAAAGCCACGCCTGAATTTGCCTTCAATGGGGTGGCCAGCGTCAAATCGAGCGGGCCAGCCGTCAAGTCAGCGTTGATCCGTGACGTGCCTTGTCCATTGAAGTGAGCAGCCAAACCATCGTCGTTGCTAGCGAAACAGATCAGAGAGACCCTTACGGCGGCACCATCAACTACCCACGGCTCGTCAGACCACGCTTCAAAGATAGCACTCTGTTCGAGAATGCGGTCCAGTACAAGCCGGTTAGTGCCGCCACGGATGGAGTTTGTAGCCACAAGACCGACGCGTCGCAGCCGACCTTCAGCGACGAGCCGCCCGGCTTTGGCGAACCAGTAACACACCAGATCCGGTCTGCCGCCTACCCAATCGGCGTACACCGCGGGCAGCGCGTCGGCGACGGCGTCCCCTAGCTCCCGGCGCATACGCCGATTTCCCAGGAACGGCGGATTGCCGATCACGACATCCGCCTCTGGCCAGTCCGGTTCGGTGTTGTGCGGCGCCAGGATCGCGTCGCGGCACTCGATAGTGTCGAGCGGCTTCAGGATAGGATCGCGCGCCTCCGAAAATCCGTTGCGCCGCATCCACTGGATCTCGCCAATCCAGACCGACACGCGGGCCAATTCGGCGGCGTATGGGTTGATCTCGATGCCTTTGACATTGGCCGGGCCGATCTCGGGAAACGACCGCTGGAAGCCGAACGCCTCCGCCTCAAGCTGAACCTGGTGTTCCAGATCCTTGAGCGCCTGCAAGGCCAGATATAGGAAGTTGCCGGAGCCGCATGCCGGGTCGAGCACCGTGAACCCCCGCAGCCGGCTGAGAAACGACCGGTACCGGCGCTCGGCTACATTCCGCCGGTTTCTGCGAGTGGAGGGTGACTTGGCGGCATCCGCACTTTCCAGTTCAGCAGCGATCTTGGCATTCTCCCCAGCCCATTCGGCAAGCCATGGCCGGATCACGACCGGCTCGACGAGCAGCATGATCTTGTCGCGGTCGGTGTAGTGCGCCCCTAGCCGGGCGCGCTTGCCGGGGTCCAGCCCGCGCTCGAAGAGCGTGCCGAGAATTGATGGGTCGATCTCCGACCAATCAAGGCGCGACGCCGCCAGCACGGTGTCGATGTCGGGCTTCTCCAGGGGCAACGCCGTGTCGTCGTCGAACAGCCCACCGTTGAACCAATCGACATCCTCGAAGCCGACGTGGCCTCCACAGGCCATGACTCGGAACAGTTCGCGAGCAAAGTCGGCGAAGTGCTTCGGAGCACGCCGCGCTTGCTCCAGCATCCGCGTAAATATGTGGCTGGGTAGTAGGCCCACATCGTCGGCGAACATGCAGAAGACCAGCCGATTGACGAAATGCGCAACTGTTTGCGGGTCGTGCCCGCGTTCCCGTAGCGTCTGCGCCAGCGTCGCGAAAGACTCCGCCGCCTGCTCAGTGAGCGATTGCCGCGTCTCGCCCGGCCGCAGACGCTCAGGGTCTGAGAACGCCCACTTGAGCCTGTCGCGTGTCGCGGCGTCGGCTAGGTCGTCAAGGCCGAACTCGTAGGTCTTGCTGACGCTGTTCGTCCAGTTGGTGCGGATGCGGAACCGCACCATGTCGGAGACGATTAGCAGCGGCGGGTTTTCAAGCGCGAGCGCATATTGCCGGAGCTGGCCGAACGCCGCATCGAGGTCTTTCCGCTTCCCCTTGTACTCCCAGGCAAAGTGATGGCGCTTCCAGACATCGGCCCATCCGTCGCCGCCAGTGTCCTTGCGAGCCCCTCGCTCAAAGCAGTATGACTCGCCGAACGGGTCTACGTCCGCGGGTTTGGGTTCGTCCAACAACTCGCAGAGGTCGAGGAAATGTTGCTGAGATGCTGAGCGCTCCGTCAGCGTAGAGGCTCGCCATTTACTGATGAACTCGTTCGGTGTCATGGGCGCGTTTGGAGGCCATCTGTACGGCGATTCTGATCGTGCTGCAACGTGGTGACTCCGGTGCGAGAAAAATCGTCTCCGACGCGCTGCTGGCAGCCATTCCCGAGAGCCTGGAAGACAAGGTCGCTATCGAGAGCTTTTCGGACACAGTTTTGAAATTCGCGAATAAACTCGTGCGCCCAGGGCATCCGCCTGTAGGCCGCCGCCTCATCAGTGTACACCTGCACATCTAGGGAGGTGTTCTCGACCACGAACCCCTGTAGTGTCGGCTTGTCGATGCTCTCCACCACCTTGGCCCGCACTTGTTTGGTGGTGCGGGCCTTGGCGCCGATGATCGCCACCTTGCCTATGGGCCCCGCGACCCGCCGGGTGCTCGGTGGATGCCGCCCCTACGCCGGGGCGAACTTGGGGAGCGCGATGGTGTCGGTGATGTCCTCGAAGACGACCTTGAGGGACATGCCGATTTGCAGGTTCTCTTGCGTCGGCTCGTCGATCACGATGTTGGTCGGCATTCGCGGGCCTTCCTCCAACTCCACGATGGCCGGCACGAAGGGCACGTCCTGGACGAAGCCGGGATGCGGTGCCCTGTGTACTATGGCGTAGGTGTACAGCGTCGCGTTGCCGCTGGCCTGGACCCACGTGGTGTTCCTGGAGAAGCAGCACGGGGAGATGTCGCGCGGGTAGAAGTAGGCGTTGCCGCAGTCGTTGCAGCTTCTGAGCCAGAGCTCGCCCTCTTTGGCCTTGTTCCAGTACTCGTCGGACTCGCCCTGTGGCACGGGGATGGGCTTGTTGTACTGCTGGGTCATCGAATTCTCCTGAAGTTGTCGTTCGTGTGCGCTCGGACGTTTCGGCGCGCGCTAGTCGACGGCGAGCACCACGGTGCCGGTGGACGAAAGCGAGCCGCCGGTGCCGTGCATGAGCGAGACCTTGGGGTTGTCAATCTGCCGCTCGCCGGCCTCGCCGCGAAGCTGCCTCACGGCCTCCAGTATCAGGAACATGCCGTACATGCCCGAGTGGGTGTAGGACAGCCCGCCGCCGGAGGTGTTCATCGCGAAGTCGCCGCCCGGGGCGGTGCGCTGGTTGGCCACGAAGTCGGCGCCCTCGCCCGGCTTGCAGAAGCCGAGGCTCTCCAGCGTGATGAGCACGGTGTACGTGAACGAGTCGTATATCATCGCCAGGTCGACGTCGTCGTGGGTCACGCCCGCCCTGCCCAGGGCAGCGGGGCCGGAGTTCACGCCCCACGTCTGGGTGAGGTCGGGCATCTGGCTGATGATGTTGTGCGAATGGCCTTCGGCGGCGCCAAGGATCCAGACGGGGTCCTTGGCCAGGTCGCGCGCGCGCTCCGCCGTGGTGACAACGGCCGCGCCGCCGGCGTCGGTGACCAGGCAGCAGTCGAACAGGTGGAACGGCCAGGCGATCCAGCGCGAATCGTGGTAGTCGTCGAACGACATGGGCACGTCTTTCATGTAGGCCTTGGGGTTCTTCTGCGCCCACTTGCGGGTGGCGACGGCGATCTCTGCCAAGGCCTGGCGGGTGCGGTCCTCGCCGTACTGGTGCATGTACCTGCGGGCGGCCAGGGCGTAGTTGATCGGCGCGCCGAGGAAGCCGTAGGGCGACTCGAACTGCGAGCCGGGCTCGGCTGCGTTGCCGCCGGAGCGGCTGCGCGCGCTGCGCCCCGCCTCGCCGTGGGTTATCAGCGCCACTTCACAGTAGCCGGCGTTGATCGCCGCCACGGCGTGGCCGACGTGTATGACGAACGAGGAGCCGCCCACTGACGTGCTGTCGGTGTAGCGGGGGCGTATTCCCATGTACTCGGCGGTGCTGAGCGTGGACGAGCCGGCGCAGAAAACACCGTCTACGTCCTTCACCGACAACCCGGCGTCGGCGAGCGCGTTGTAGCCCGCCTCCGCGTGGTGCTGAAGGTTGGACTTGCCCTCGACTCTGCCGATGACGTCGGACTCGTCGACGCCGACGATGGCGGTTGTCCTGGAAAGATCAGCCATGTTGGACTGGACCTCCTTGTTAAGTCTGTCTGGTCTACTGGTGTGGGCGTCAAACGCCGCGCCTAGCATATACGCAAGGTGTGTGGCAAGGCAAGTTTGGGAGGCTGGGGCCAGGGCCCGCTCAAAGTCCCTTCCCCCTTCATGGGGGAAGGTTAGGATGGGGGTGTCGCGCCAGGCACGTGGCCTAGCCGAGCCCCAGCAGATTCTCCAGGCCCACGGTCAGCCCGGTCATCTCGGTGGAGCGGCGGATGGCCAGCAGGACGCCCGGCATGAAGCTTTCTCGGTTGATGGAATCGTGGCGCAGCGTCAGCGTCTGGCCGAGCGCACCGAACACCAATTCGTGGTGCGCCACGCGCCCGGTCATGCGCCCGCTGTGGATGACGACCCCGTCGAGCGTGCCGCCGCGCGTTCCGGCCAGCGTTTCCGTTTTGGCGGCCGGGGCGACGAACGTCCGGCCCCTGGCCGCAGCCGCCGACCGGGCGATGGCGAGCGCCGTGCCCGAGGGCGCGTCCAGCTTGGCCTCGTGGTGTACCTCGGTGAGGTCGGCGTAGTCGAAGAACGGCGCGGCGACGCCGGCGAGGTGTATCAGGAGCACCGCGCCGAGCGCGAAGTTGGGCGCGACAATCACGCTGCGACCGCCGGCCTCGGCCAGCCGGCCGGCCTCCTCGAGCTGCGCCTCGCTCAGCCCGGTCGAGCCGGTGACGACGTTCGCGCCGCCCGCGGTCGCGGCGCGTATCGCCGACATCGCGCCCTCCGCGTTCGTGAAGTCCACCACCACGTCGGCGCCCGCGAGCACGTCGGCGAGCGAGTTCGACAAGGGCACGTCGCCGGAGCCGTCCGGCAGCGCGTACACGCCGCCCGGACTGCCGCGCCTGGACACGGCGCCCGCGAGTTCCATGCCGTCGTCCTTGCACACGGCGCCGACTGTCTCCAGTCCCATCTTGCCGTAAGCGCCCTGTACTATAACCCTCGTAGCGTTCATCGCCGCGCCTCCTGATACCGGTGTCCCACGGGCACAAAGGATGACCTTCCCCTGATGCTGGGAAGGTTAATCCAGCGCGGGCTGCCGTTGCAAGCCGGTTGCCGACTGGCGGCGCGGAGCTGTTCACCCCCATCCTAACCTTCCCCCGTCAAACGCGTGATGCATATTAAAGTGGCCGATATGCCTGTTTAGGGCGGTTTTCGGACCAACAGCCGCCAAATTGGCGGGTGCTAGGGCTGTGCTGAGTCGAAGGCGGTGCCTAAACCGCAAAAAAAGGCCACCAAGCTCGGCTATCCACACCAAGCTGCCTTTTGTGTGGTAGTTCCACAAATCTAATTTGCATCACACGTGTCAAGGGGGAAGGGACTCTTGGAAGGCTTATTTGCTCTGCCTACCCCTGTCAGCTTATTAAGGGGGAAGGGACTGGGCTCTTCACTCTTACCCCGCTTTCGCCTGTGCGGTGATTCTGCAATAATGCCGACGTGCCCCGCATTCGCGTTCGCGGCGACAACCCTGGGGGGACGGGAATACCAAAGGGAGTTTGACTTATGGGCGCTAACCACGACGACACACCCCACGGAGACCACCCCGGCATGTTGGGGGACTCGGCCCTGAGCGATCGGGCCAAGCGTGCCCTCGCGATTAGGGAGCTTCTCCTGGAGAAGGGGATCATAGACGCCGACGACGTCCGCAGGCGGGCCGATGAGCTGCACCGCCGCTCGCCCGCCGACGGCGCGAGGGTGGTCGCCCGGGCCTGGGTGGACGCCGATTTCAAGGCCCGGCTGCTCGACGACGCCAAGGCCGCGGTGGCCGAGCTCGGCTACGAGCTGCCCCACGAAGCTGAGCTTGCGGCGGTTGAGAACACCGACGAGTTGCACAACATCGTGGTGTGCACGTTGTGCTCGTGCTATCCCACCACGCTGCTGGGTCCTCCGCCGGACTGGTACAAGAGCCTGGCGTACCGATCCAGGGCCGTCAGGGAGCCGCGTGCCGTGATGGCGGAGTTTGGCTTCACGCCCGCGGACGGCGTGGAGGTCCGGGTGCTGGACAGTACCGCCGACCTGCGCTACCTCGTGCTGCCCGCGCGTCCCGCCGGCAGCGATGGCATGAGCGAGGAGGAGTTGGCGCGGCTGGTGACGCGCGACAGCATGGTCGGGGTGACGGCCGCCGAGTCGCCACAGGCGGCGGCGGTATAGGTGGTGGCGGGAGTTCCGCGGTTACACCCCCATCCCCGTATCGAGTACGGGGCGGGCTCTAACCTTCCCCCATCGAGGGGGAAGGGACAAGCGGAGGCGCTGTGAGCCTTGCCTGCATCGAGGGGGAAGGGACTGTCGGTGGGCGTGTGTTCCCCAACGAGAAACGAGGGCAGCCCCGAATGGGACCGCCCCCGCCGGGCCGCCGCCGGTGGGCCTAGCCCACCTTGAGCGACAACCTCTTCGCCTTCTTGGACTCGAGCTTGGGGAAACTGATGGTCACGACGCCGTTGTCGTAGCCGGTCTCCGCCCTGTCCACGTCAACCGTGTCGGGCAGCCTCAGCGCGCGGTGGAAGCTGCCGCTCCTGCGCTCTCGCATCAGGAAGTCGCCCTCTGCCGTCTCCTTCTCCGACGCCGTCTGGCCGCGGATGGTCAGCACGTCGTTCTCCACGGTTATCCGGATGTCGCCGGGATCCACGCCCGGCACCGAAGCCCGCACCTCGATGTCGTCGCCTTTCCTCACCACGTCCAGGGGCACAGCCCACTCCTCGAATCCGCCGTTCTCGGCAGGGCCCTGGTAGCCCTTCCAGATCCGGTTCATCGTGTCCTGCATCTGCCTCAGCTCGTTGAACGGGTCCCAACGCTGTATTGCCATGATTGTAACCTCCTTCTTATGATAGTCGATTGACTTGATTCCTTTCGAAGCACATATGCTTCTCACAACCACAATTATAGATATACATTCTTTATGTGTCAATAGACTTGCTAGTGTAACTATAAGATATGTTGTACCTGCATTTGACCTCTGCTACACTGGGGGCGGAACCACTCAACTGAGTCGAGGCGAGTGATGGCAACCTACTATGAAACGCTGGGCGTCTCCAAAGACGCGAGCGAAAAGGACATACGGCAGGCGTATCGCAGTCTCGCGCGCAAGCATCACCCCGACCTGAATCCGAACGACCAGGAGTCCGAGCGCCAGTTCAAGAAGATCAACGAGGCCTACGAGGTGCTGTCCAACGAGAACAACCGCAATAAGTACGACCGTTACGGCGACTTGTGGCGCCAGGCCGACAACATCGAGGCGCAGCGGTCCCAGGGCGGTCCCCGTACCCACACCTGGACGACTGGCGCCAATTCGCCCGGCGGCGCGGGCGCGAATTTCGACTTCGGCGACATCCTTGGAGGTGTCAGCGACGTGTTCGGTGGCGGGCGTGCGAGGCCGCGGGGCAGGCAGCGCGCCAATGCCGCCGTCACCGTGTCCCTGGAGGAGGCGTTTTCGGGCACCAAGCGCCGCGTCTTCGCCCCGGACGGCGGTGGGACCAGGCGGATCGAGGCAACAATTCCGCCGGGCGTGGACAATGGCTCCGTGGTGCGCATCTCGCTCGACTCCGGCGCGGAGATCTACCTCAACGTCACCGTTACGCCGCATGCGCGCCTCAGGCGAAAGGGTACCGACCTCGAGGTGGACGCCCCCGTGCCGCTGGCGGACTGCGCCCTGGGCGGCGAAATCGAGGTGCGCACGCTGGGCGGCAGGCTGCGGCTGAAGATTCCGCCGGAGTCGCAGAACGGACAGCGCATACGGCTCGCCGGCCAAGGCATGCCCTGGCTCGGCGACCCGACGAAGCGCGGCGACCTGTACGCCATAGTCCGCCCGCAGATGCCCTCGAACGTAACCGCCGAGGAGCGGGAGCTGTTCGAGCGGCTGCGCCAGCTTCAGGCGAGCAAGGAATAGTGCGATGGCAGAGATGTTTGGCCGCGACGAGCCAGTCTTCATAATCAGCGTAGCGGCGCAGATGCTCGAGGTGCGCGCCCAGACGCTGCGCTACTACGAGCGCCTGGGGCTGGTGAAGCCGAAGCGCACTGGCGGCAACCAGCGGGTCTACTCCCGCAACGACCTGGAGAAGGTGCGGCGCATACGGCGGCTAATGGACGACCTGGGGATCAACTTGGCGGGCGTCGAGGTGTTGCTCAATCTGCTCGACCGGCTGCAGGAGGCGGAGTCGACCATCGCCCGGCTGGAGGCGGAGAACGAGGGGCTGCGCAAGCTGCTGAACGCGATGAGTTGACGGTGGAGGATGGGGGTCTGGTGTTTCACCCCCGCCCCCTGGCCTTCTCCCATCGAGGGGTAAGGGATTTTCGCAAGCCCCCTGGCCTCCTCCCATCGAGGGGTAAGGGACTGGCTGTCGCCGTCACCCCCATCCTAACCTTCCCCCATCAAGGGGGAAGGGACTGGTTGTTAGCCTCTTCGCGGGCCGCCGCCGCGCGGGCCGCCCTGGCCGCCGCGTCCGCCTCTGCCGCCCTGGCCACCGCCGCCCTGGCGGAATCCGCCGCGTCCGCCGCCGTTCGGCCTTCGCCCCTGCGGCCGGGGTCCACCGCGTGGGGCGCTGCGGCTGCGCGCCAGAGCCGGCTCGGATCCGCCTTCCACGTCGTCGCCCTGCAGCAGCGCCCGGCGGGACAGGTTGATGCGGCCCATGGAGTCGATCTCGCTCACCACGACGGTCATCTCGTCGCCAATGTCGACCTCGTCCTCGACCTGGGCTACGTGATGCTCGGACAGCTCGCTAATGTGTAC
Organism: Dehalococcoidia bacterium; assembly: GCA_965217705.1. Classification (GTDB taxonomy): domain Bacteria; phylum Chloroflexota; class Dehalococcoidia; order Lucifugimonadales; family CATOSD01; genus CATOSD01. Next base: position 2,891,813 of record CBDCJA010000002.1, read on the forward strand.
GAGGCCGTCTTTGCCCGGCAGAATCTCGACGAACGCGCCGAAGTTCATGAGCCTCACGACCTTGCCGGTGTAGATGTCGCCCACCTTCACCTCGCGGGTGAGGTCTTGGACCATCTGGACCGCCTTCGCAGCGGAGGCCTCGTCGATCGAGCCTATCACGACCGTGCCGTCGTCGGACACGTCTACGGTCGCGCCGGTGGCCTCGATTATGCCGCGAATGGTCTTGCCGCTGGGGCCGATGACGACTCCGATCTTGTCCACGGGTATGCGGACCTGGAGCACGCGCGGCGCGTGGGGGCTAAGCTCGGGGCGGCTTTCGGACAGCGTTTCGCTGATGCGTTCCAGGATGTGGAGCCGCGCCTCTCGCGCCTGCTCCAGCGCGTCGCGGCAGACGTCCAGGCTGATGCTCTTCAGCTTGATGTCCAGTTGTATGGCGGTAATGCCCTCGGACGTGCCCGCCACCTTGAAGTCCATGTCGCCTATGTGGTCTTCCTTGCCCTGGATGTCGGTGAGGGTGACGTAGCGTCCGTCGTTGCCGGTGACGAGGCCCACGGAAATGCCGGCGACCGGGGCCTTGATGGGTATGCCGGCGTCCATGAGCGCGAGCGTGGCGGCGCAGACGCTGCCCATGGAGGTGCTGCCGTTGGAGCTGAGCACCTCGGTCACGATCCTTATCGTGTAGGGGAAGTCGTCGTCGGAGGGAAGGACGGACGAGAGCGCGCGTTCGGCCAGCGCACCGTGGCCTATCTCGCGCCGGCCCGGAGAGCCGACGCGCTTCGCCTCGCCCGTGGAGTAGGGCGGGAAGTTGTAGTGCAGCATGAAGCGTTTGGTGACTTCGGGGCTGAGTGTGTCGAGCTTCTGGGCGTCGCCGACGGAGCCGAGCGTTACCACGCCCAGCACCTGGGTCTCGCCGCGGGTGAACAGCCCGGTGCCGTGGGTGCGCGGCAGTAACCCGACCTCGGACGAGATGGGCCGGATCTCCCTCAGGCCGCGTCCGTCGGACCGCTTGCCGTCCTCGAGGATGACTCGCCGGAAAGCCTCTTCCTCGGCGACATCAAACGCGCCCAGGACGTCGCCGCGATCGTGCTCGTCCCGCAGCTGGTCGACCAGCTCGTCGCGGAGAGCGACCAGTTGCTCCGACTGCTCGTCGCCATCGGTGGAGCGAACAAGCGAGAATAGCCGCTCGTGGGCGTTCTCGGCCATCCAGTCGTCAAGGCTTTCGGGGTGGAGCTTGGAGTCGTAGTCCACCTTGGGCTTGCCGAATGCGCAGGCGGCCTCCTCCTGGAGGTCGATCACCTGCTGGTTGGTCTGCTGCGCCCGGTCGATGGCCTCATACACCAGGTCTTCGGGCATCTCGGTCACACCGGCCTCGATCATGACGACGCCGTCCCGGGTGCCCGCAACGATTATGTCCAGGGTGCTGACTTCGAGCTGGCTGTGGGTGGGATTGACCACGAAGCGGCCGTTCACGTAGCCCATGCGGGTCACGCCTACGGGTCCTTCGAACGGGATGTCGGACACCGACAGCGCGGCCGAGGCGCCCATGAGGCACAGGACGTCTATGGGCGTTTCCTGGTCGATGGAGAGGGGCGTGAGGATGACCTGCACTTCGTTGCGGAATCCCTTGGGGAAGAGCGGGCGAAGGGGCCGGTCGGTCAGGCGAGCGATGAGTACGCCGTGGGTGCTGGGCCGGCCTTCGCGGCGGAAGAAGCTGCCGGGGATTTTGCCTCTGGCGTAGAGGCGCTCTTCGAACTCGATGGTGAGGGGGAAGAAGTCGATTCCTTCCCTGGGTCTGCTCATGGTGGCGGTGGCGAGAATCACGCAGTCGCCGGAGCGCACGAGCACGGAGCCGCCGGCTTGTTGAGCGAGCTTGCCCCCCTCGAGTGTGATGGTTTCAGTGCCGACTTCCCGGCTAAAGCTGAACGACATTAGTTATGGTACCTCCTAAGGCGGTGGGGAACCCGGCAGACATAAAGAAAGCTCCGAGTCAATCGGAGCTATCTTCTCAGCCCAAGCCTGGCAATGAGAGCCCGGTAACGGCCTACGTCTTGATTGTTTAGATAGCGGAGTAGCCTGCGTCGACGACCCACCATCTTTAGAAGTCCGCGGCGCGTGGACTCGTCGTGGTTGTGGATCCTGAGGTGCTGAGTCAAATGGGTAATGCGTTTTGTCAGCAGCGCTACCTGAAGGTCAGCGGAACCGGTGTCGGTCTCGTGAGTTCGGTACTCTTCGATTGCGGCCTTTTTCTCAGCCTTGTCCAAACCCTTCTCCTGGGCCCCTCGAATAAATGTGTTTCGGTTGCTGTTTGCGTACCGCCCGGGCGTTGGTTCGTGCTCCGAGCGGTTTTTCATTGTTTGCGCAAGGGTGTTTGATTTGTCGCGGTGGATTGTATCACCTGAGCGCTGATAAGGCAATTGGCGGGCACTCAGAATGGTGGTGGAGGCTGGTCCGGAGGCCGTCCGCGAGTGGGTTTTCGCCGAAAAGTGTTCCATTCTGTTCCATTCTGTTCCATTCCGTTCCATCTCATAGCTGGGAGGCTTGCCGGTGCGGTACGACTGGAGACGCCTGCGACACTGATCTGGGAAGAAATGCCGCGAAACGTCGTGGAAAAGGGACAGTTTCGGCGGGAGGCGCCAGGGGGCCGTCCGCGGGCGCTGGATGGCGGGGCGCCGGTGGGTGATGGGGTCGCATCGGTTGTTAAGGATCGCACGTGAGGATAATAGCACGGATGTGCGTAGGTGGCAATGGGGGGGGTGTGACCTCAGGGTCTTTTCATTTTCACCCTGAGCGTAGCCGAAGGGTCTAAAGTCCTTGCCTGCATCCCCTTCTTCATACTAGAGCCGAGTCCGTGTCGAGTGATTTTAGATTCTTCGCCTTCGGCTCAGAATGACATTTCCCGATAATGAAAAGACCCTGGGTGTGACCTCGAGCGAGGTGCAAAGGAGTTGTCTATTGCGCATGCTAGGGGCGTAACGACGAACAACGCCGGGCGTACATCTCCAGAACTACTTCCCGATGCTGCTGAGCTGCTGATTCATAGCTCCAATCGAGGAGTTGCAACCCCGTTGGCCCCCGAGCTGTGCCCCTTCAGGTTAGAGAAGAACCTCCGTCTGGAACACTGCAATCACGTCATCAAGCAAACTATCTAGGTACTCGACCGAGTTCTGACGCTCGACGGGCACAGCCAGAGTGGAAACCAGATGAGCACTCGGAATGGGCCAATGCGACCCAGAGAGATGAAAGTGGGGACGACGGGCATAGTTGAATTGCTCAACATCCGAATCGTCGCGAGGGTGCCAGTGGAAGGCAATAATCTCAACCGGTGCATGATCCAATCCCCGAAACTCTAACAAGTGGAAGTAGGCCTGGGCCAAAAAGTAATCCGTTTCAGAAGCACCTTGAGGGACCCACAACTCGCGGTAGTGGCAAACAACAGGATCAACAATGGAGTCGAACGTCCAGTCGCCACGATTCAAGGGACCATTAGCATCATGCCCCACGGTTATCTCGAACCGAGTCGCTAGCGACCTGGGCTCCACATGGAGAACTTTGAAGGAAACCTCGCTCAGGCGACGCCTGATACTTTCAGGTCGATCCTGAGACAACACATCAACACTGCAGACCACAACCATCAATCAACCATCCGGCTTCAGAATGTTGATCTCGACGTCACTCAGCGAATACAGATCCCGCAACACCAGGTCATCCAAGGCCGAAGCAGCCGCGTGATCAAATTCCTCAAATGAACTAGACAACTCTCTAGCCGACCACACTACCTGCCGGACGACGCGATCAGGCACAGACTGCAAGTCCGGAATGGGCACACGCCGCAGCAAAGAAACCGCAACTTCGCTGTACCCTCTCGCAAACTTCCTCCCATTCATCCCCAGATACCAAGCTACAACGCTAGAGTTGAGAATGGCAGTGATCAAGAGCAGGAGATCATCGCCAATGGCGCCCGATCGCAAAGTCACCATGGGTGAATGACTGACGACCCACCTACCAGAAAGGTCAACCCCGAAACGCGGAATCAAGAACACCTTGGGAACAACTATCTTGGGAACAAAAATGTTGTCCGGAGATCTGGGCCAGGAAGGGCGCCACCACGAAGAGGGAGATCGACGGGACGATGCTCGAGAGGAGAGCTTTTCGCGATGCGTGCAAAGCCAACTCCAAGTTACTGGAAAATCAGCCTCCATCTGCGAATCGTCAACTGGAACACCGTCTAGGAAAGGATAAAAGACCCGCATGCCGGTCTCTCTTGGTAGGGCGTATCTGCCGATCATCCGGTCTGGCAGCAACGGCTGATACACTGCTTCTTCCCCCGACGGCACTCTTTCGGAATCCGAAACAAACACGTCATTTGCACCAGTGATCACGCCTTGGCGAACATGCGCGACGCTGCTCAGCTTTGGGAGAGACTCCAATCGGTCAAGTAAGCCACCCTCCTCGGGAAGCGGAACCGACCAAGTGGGTTGGGCCAACGACTCCTGGCGAGTGCTGAATATCGAGTAAGAGTACGTCCGACGATGGTTGCCGTCGAGAAAATCGTCTAGGGCCATCCCAACGTCCTTTTGACACCGAATGACCGAGACCTGGGGAACCCCCACTTCCGCCTCAACCTTTTTTTGGACAATTAACAGGACTACGTAGACACTAGATCGGAACACCCGAACGGCTGACAGGTCAGCCACCAAGTGCACCCAGGCCTGATCGAGAATCCAGTCTCGCAACCGCTTGAGGTTGTCCGAAGTCATGAGAGACTGTGGAACGACGAAGCAGCCGAATCCACCCGGACGAAGGGACTCTATGGAGGCGACTAGAAAGGCTAAGTATGTATCCGGCTTTACACGCACTAGATCCCCGACTCGCCTTGATATGGCCTGGCGTACTTCCTCTGTCTGCATTTCAGTGCGAACGAACGGTGGATTAACGACAACCGCGTCAAAGGGCCCACGGGATCCCGGCGGGAATACGGAAGGACAGACTGAGTTTCCCTGAATTACTGGCACTTCCTCGGGCAGGTCACCCAGAGCCGCAAGGTGCAACAGGGCAAGGGACAGGCTAGCAGCCGAGACGGCATTCCCGTCAACATCTATACCAAAGACGGAACCAAGAGCGGAAGCTACCGAACCAGAGCCGGACATCAACTTCTGCTCCATAACGGACCGCAGGAAGATGCCAGAACCGCAGGCAGGATCCGCGACGGAAGACCGAAGGAACTGGTCACCGGGAAGCCGACTCCGCAAATATCTGGCGAAAAAGTTCGCAATGTACTGGGGAGTGTACACGCCACCAAGTTGCCGGTTCCACTCCTCCTCTGACCCCAAGGGAAACATCGAAAGTTGGACCGACCGGTGATCCCTCATCACTGCCACGTATCGCTCGTAGAGCTTGCTAAGAGCATGCTTGGACATCACGGAAAAGTCGTAGTCGTAGGGAACAGCCCGGTGGCGGTAGAACGCTTCCACTAGGCCAGACTTGCTTTCGGGGGACAGGTCATCGAACTGCTGAAGTGAATAAGGGTCAAACAACTGGGGAGGAACAATGGGCGCATGCGCATTTCGCTCAAACATGAGGCGCTGGATCGCATCGCCTATGCTGGTTCCAGCGTCTCTGACCATCTCCAGGAGAGAGGGGCAGGAACCTGAATTGTTTACCCGTGCGTCGAAATCCTCGACGGCCCGAGCGAGAATTATGGAGTTGAATAAGGCCGGGATAGCAGTTGAGGCCGAAGGGATCTCGTACCGCAGAATATCCCGCCAATCTGAGAGAGACCCCAAGAGAGCGTTGTCCAAGGAAAGGAAATTTGGGTTCGGAGCCCGGCCAATGGCCTCGTCAAATACCCTTCTTTCGAGGGCAGAAGGATCAGACCGGTCAAAACGGCGACAATAGAGAGGCTCCAGCAGGCGGGAGCGGTTCTGGAAGCATCGAACCGTGTCCCGGTCAACCCAGATGTGCCAGTCAACCAAGCTATTGTAAGACAGGGCAAGAATCTGGCGGCGCTCACTGTCAGAAATACCATCCACCTGACAACCGGAAGGCAAGAACGACAGCATTGCCGAGTCGTCCAGCCCACGCTCGACCACCAAGTTCGCCACCGGTAATGATCCAGGCATGTCCAAGAAATCATGAGGACGCCAGCCAAATTGGCGAGAAAACTCACGGCCCAATTCCCGCCTTCGGGCGATTGGCATTGAAGGATTTGTCAGGTCAAGTACGACATCCATTGCTGAAACCATGGTAACCCCCACTGGACAGTCGTCGGGAGGAATTCGAGGCAATATTGGCAAGTATAACACCACGACGACCCGGAGACATGACGAAGTCCGAAGAGCGGGCGTCGCGCACTGGGAGGCACGAGCACATCGCACAGGGCCAGCATGGGAGTAGCCCGAATTCCCAATTGTAGCCCCCGACAGTACCGCAGCCGTGCCATGGCGGTCTCCGTGTCCGTAGCCTTGGTCAACCCCCGATCAGGGACTACTTATCTGATTTGCATACCTCTCTGGCCTCAAAATTATGGTTACCGAAGTGGGCTAGAGCCACCCCGCGCGGGTCAGCACCTCATGAGCCACATCGCCGGCCTGGCGTCCCGGGCCGTTGTCGACGGTGAAATCCTCGATGGCGGCTCTTTCCAGTATGCCGGCGAGCTCGGTTGAGCGCGCAAGCGCCTGATCTTGAAACATGCCGGGCTCGCGGATGCGCAGGCGCTCGTGCATGAGCGTGCGGGGAGCAGTCAGCCGGCACACGACAATTCGAGCGCCGGGCACGGCAATTCGGTATAGGCCGAGTTCGTGCTCGTGCTCTACCACTCTGGCGACAATGAGGCGTTCGGCCCCGGCGGCGACGTAGTTCGGCCAGACGGCGGCGAGGTTCGCGATCGCCAGGTGCTGGCCGTAGGCGTCCTGTTGGGGGTGCATGACGGTCAGCCAGCCGAGGTCGATTGCGGCGTGGGGGATGCCTGTCTGCGCCAGGAGGTCGGAGGCTTCGGAAAGGACTGTCGTCTTTCCGGCTCCCATGGACCCGGAGATGATCAGGAGGGGGACGGTTGTGGGCATGATGGTGGGTTCGGGCGTATGGTTTGGAGGAGTTTCGGATACTCGAGGGGCTCGGAAGTGACTATTCAGACGTGATGAGGCATACGCCTTCGACCCTCACCCAGTCTTGGGAGAGGAGACTGACGCCTCGTGTGGATTGTGCTTCCACTTGAGTCTGAACGGTTACTAAGATTGACGTCCGCTATGGAAGCTCACCCTAGTGGGATTCACTGTCAGCACACCATTCGATAGACACCTTCGTCAAGTCTCGTCAGAGAGCGCGAAGAACGCTCTGAAACTTCTTCATCATGACGCAACTGGCATCTTGCATAGCGTTATCCAGGCGCCACGGGGGAGACATTCCGTCTACAACGACAGGCTTGTATGAGGGGTCCTTTGTGGTTGATCTGAATGTGCAGACGCCCTTTTGAGCATCCACGATCATGATTTTCCGCCATTTGCCGTCGGGTACCTCAAATATGATAAACAGCGGATTCACTCCCCAGTCAGGATCCCGCTTCACGTTCAGGATGGAGGCCAACTCTCGTCGACGGTCTCGTTGTCCCAGGTTACGCGAGTCGATGACTGTGTTATTGGCACCCTGGTGACGTTCCTGTAGATCATCGTAACGGGTGTCAAGCAAACCTGCCGATTCGCCGCGATTCAGTAGTTCGAGAGCAACCGAGACTGGTATCGTCCAGATTCCGGTCCCATGCCTTACGTCGTTGTAGAATCGCCGGTTTGCGCTCCCGGATGGGAGCACAGTCCGCCAAGACAGGCAGCAAAAGTCGACTGGTTCGACGCCATGTCTTATGTGCAGTATGAGATGCACCAGCAGCCCTTCATGGCTCAAACTGACTCGCTGGACTTCAGTATAGGTACTCATAGTCGGCCTCCCATACGTATAGCAGTCAATCGAATCGCCTGGCTCGGAGCGCCGACGTGTTCGAGGGTGTGGACAAGCGCCTCGTATCTGGTTTCTTCTTGGCTGACTACTCCCTACGCCCAATTCTAGCGCTGCTTGTTCTCTAATGTCGATCATCTTCTGAACGGTGAGTTGGTCTCTTGCGTCGTTCGGCACGATGGAGACGGTGCGTTTCCGATCGTATCACCGGGTTTTGGTGGGGACAACCGGACATGGATCGATAAAGCAGGCGCTTTAGATTCCTCGGCTACGCTCGGAATGACAGGGGGAAGAGGGCGCTCGGGATGGTAGTAGAGGGTGCTTGCGGCGGCTACGTGGGAGGGCCTGCGGCTACGTGGGAGGGCCTGTGGTACAATTGGCGCGATTTTCTCCGGGTTGCGTGGCGGGTGGCGGTGAGGCGTTTCTGCCGTGGTCAGGTGGCTAGCACCGGTTACAGAACCTTTGCCATTGGTGATACTGCCCCCGCCCCTGGGTTCCCGCTTTGGCGGGAATGACGGATAGGGAAACACGTCTAGCATGTTCAGATTGACCCGACAGTAGTATGGAAGGTGACTCCATGGCCTACGACTTCATCGAGTACGAACCCTCCGACGGCATCGGCCGCATAACGCTCGACCGGCCCGAAAAGCTGAACGCCCTCAGCCAGCAGCTTCAGGACGAGCTGATCGAGTGCGCCCTGCGGGCCGACGACGATCCCGATATCCGTGTGCTGACGCTGCGGGCGAACGGCAGGGCGTTCAGCGCTGGCTACGACATCACCCCGGGGGCGCCCAGCACGCCCGAGGAGGCCGAGAAGGCGCGCGAGCGGCGCGAGAACATCCGCTGGGACATGCACAGGATGAAGCAGACGCCCGCCCGCTGGGCGACGCTTCTGAACCTGAGCAAACCCATCATCGCCGGGGTGCACGGCTACTGCCTCGCCGGCGGCACGGACCTCGCGATGCATTGCGACATCGTGATCGCGGCCGACGACGCGCAGATAGGCTTCCCTCCCGTCCGCTCCATGGGCGGCCCTCCGACGCACATGTGGACCTACATGGTGGGTCCGCAGTGGGCCAAGTGGTTCCTGCTCACGGGTGAGTCGGTGTCCGGGGCCAAGGCCGCCGAGCTCGGCTTCGCTCTCAAGTCGGTGCCGCGCGACGAGATGGACGCCGAGGTGGAGGCGCTGGCCGGTACGATGGCCAAGATCCCGTGGGAGCTGCTCGCGGCGAACAAGAGCATCGTCAACAAGGCGATGGAGCTGATGGGCCGCAACACGCTGCAGTTCCTCGCGGCGGAGACGGACGCCGTGGCCCACCAGGCCCCCATAGTGAAGGAGTTCACGCGCCGCTCGCACACGGAGGGCTTGAAGTCCGCGCTCGACTGGCGCGATCGTCCCTTCCGCGACTACCGGGGCCGGGAAGGGTAGCCCCCGGGAACGCAGGAGCAGCAGTTGGCAACCCTACGACAAGCTCAGGGCAAGCTCCTAACGCTGCAAGTCAGCCGAACGCCACCCACGGCAGCCGGCGACCGCTGGCAGTCCTTTGATGTCCCGTTTGCGGGCCAGAGCATGAGCCTACTCGACGGCCTCATCTGGATACAGCGCAACTCCGACCCCACGCTGGCCTTTCGCTGCGCCTGCCGCGTTGGCATGTGCGGCACCTGCGGCGTGGTAGTGAACGGCAGGGAGGGCCTGGCGTGCCGGACGATGGCGCGAGACCTGCTGGACGGCGGCGCGCGCGTGGAGCCGATGCGGCACATGCCCGTGGTGCGCGACCTGGTGACCGACGGATCCGCCTTCTATGCCAAGCTGCGCCAGGTCTCGCCCGGAGCGCCTGACCCCTCTGACGGCGCCCGGCTGGCCGTCGTCGATCCGGACACGCCCGAGCGCAAGGCGGTCGAACTGCAGCGCGAGTGCATCTACTGCGGCCTGTGCTACTCGGCCTGCACGGTTGCGGGCCTCGACGAGGACTTTCTCGGCCCGGCGGCGCTCAACCGCGCCTTTCTCACGATCCTCGACGGCCGGAGCGCGTCCGCGGACGAGACGCTCGACGCGGTGGCCAACGAGCGCGGCTTGTGGCGCTGCCACACCATGTTCGAGTGCGCGGCGGTGTGCCCCAAGGGCATTTCTCCCACGCTCGCCATCCAGCAGCTCAAGCGGCGGGCTATCGGGCGGAAGTTCAAGCGGCTGTTTGGAAGGGGCGGATGATGTACGACGGGGGCCCCACGATTCGCTAGAGGTATTGATACGCTCGTGGATATCGGCAGGCTAGCTAAAAGCTGTCCAACGGTGCTACGTTGCAGGTAATTCAAACCTCTACGTTCAGACGATGGATGCGCCGCTTGCGGGATAAGAGGGCTCTCGCCATAATCAACGTGAGGCTCACAAGGTTTTGGGAAGGCAATTGGGGGACTACAGGGTGGTTGGGGAGGGTGTGTTTGAAGCGCGCATCCACTACGGGCCTGGTTATAGGATGTACTTTATGCTCGACAGCGCAGATGTGGTTCTCTTGCTCTGTGGCGGTGACAAAGGAAGCCAGCAGCAGGACATCCGGCGCGCACTGAGGTTGGCGAGGGCCAGAAGAGAGATGTGAGCAATGGCTGAAACATATTCGCGGTGGGATGTTACGGAGTACCTTCAGACCGTGGAAGATATACGCCTATATCTCGAGGAGTGCGCGAAGGAAGATCCCGGTGACGGTAGTCTGATTAGGGCCGCCCTAGAGAACATCGCTATGGGTCGAAATTTCGACCGACTGGCTCACGAGATTGGCATGAGCGGGGAAGGGTTGCATAAAGCGATTTCGCAAGACAGCGACCCAAGTTTTGTCACGGTGATGCGTGTGATACGCGCCTTGGGAATGGAACTTCGGATTGTGCCCGCAGATGGCGTGGCAACAAGTTAGCCCTTTCGCCACACTCGGTTCGCGCGGTACGCGTATCCTGTACGTAACTCGCAAACGGTGAAGGCATGTACGACGAGCTGGACCTGGACGTGCTGATTATCGGCGGCGGCGGCGCCGGCCTGATGGCCGCGCTGCACGTGCTGGCGCGCGACCCGCGGCTCAGGGTGGGTGTGGCAGCCAAGGGCTTGCTTGGGCAGAGCGGCTGCACCCGCATGGTGCAGGGCGGCTACAACGCCGTGCTCAGCGAGGGTGACTCTATCGAGATGCACTTCGCCGATACCATACGCGGCGGTGGGTTTCTCAACGACCAGGAACTTGCGTGGACGCTGGTCAACCGCGCGCCCCAAACCATTGCCGAGCTCGAGAGCTACGGCTGCCTGTTCGACCGGGGCCCGGACGGACGCATCTACCAGAAGGCGTTCGCCGGGCAGTCGTTCGACCGCACTGTGCACAAAGGCGACCTGACGGGCATAGAGATCATGTCGCGGCTCAAGGATGCCGTGCTGTCGACGTCCGCGCTGCTACTGGACGAGCACCGCGCCGTCGCGCTGCTGGGCGACCATGGCTCAGGGGTTTCGGGCGTGCTGCTGCTGGACGTGCGCTCGGGCCGGTTCGCGGCGGTGTCGGCTAAAGCCACGCTGATGGCGGCCGGGGGCGGCGCGCGCATGTACCGCATCGCCGCGCCTTCGCTGGAGAAGGCGGGCGACGGCATGGCGTTGTGCTACCGTGCGGGCTGCGTGATGCAGGACATGGAGATGTACCAGTTCCATCCCACGGGCCTGGTGGCGGGCAGCTCGGTGCTCACCGGCGCGGTGCTGGAGGAGGGCCTGCGCGGCGCGGGAGGCCACATGCGCAACGCAAAGGGCGAGCGGTTCATGGAGCGCTACGACGCCGAACGCATGGAGCGGTCCACGCGCGACTTGGTGTCCAGGGCCGCGTACATGGAGATCCAGGCCGGGCGCGGCACTGCCGATGGCGCGGTGCTGCTGGACGTGTCGCACCTTGGCGCGGAGTTCGTGGAGACGACGTTCCCGGGTATGGCCGACCGCTGCCGGGAGGTGGGCTACGACCTGGCGAGGGAGCCGGTTCGGGTGTCGCCGACGGCGCACTTTCACATGGGCGGCGCGCGCATCGACTCCGATTGCCGCACCAACCTGGAGGGGTTGTTCGTGAGCGGCGAGGACGCGGGCGGCGTTCACGGCGCTAACAGGCTGGGCGGCAACGGCGTCGCCGAGTCCACCGTGTTCGGCGCGATCGCCGGCGACGCGATGGCAGGCTACGTGGCCGGGCGCGGCCAGCCTTCGATCTCGCGGAGCCAGGTCGACGAGGCCATCGCCGAGCTGCTCGCTCCGATGCGAACGGAGGGCGGCGAGAACGTGTTCGCGATACGTTCGGAGATCGAGGACCTGATGTGGGAAAAGGCGGGGCTGGTGCGCGACGAGCGGGGGCTGTCCGAGGCGATGGCGGGTCTGGACGCGCTGGCGGAGCGCCACGCCCGCGCGCCGGTGCCGGCGCTGCGGGAGTTCAACCCGGCCTGGCAGGAGTGGATGAACGTGCGCAGCATCCTGACCGTGGCGCGGCTCACGTGCCTGAGCGCGCTGGCCCGCACCGAGTCTCGCGGCTCACACTACCGCAGCGACCACCCGCGCCCCAACGACGAGGAGTGGGTGCGTAACCTGCTGATGCGCGCCGAGCCGGACGGCAGCGCACGCGTATGGGACGAGGAGGTGGCTTTCACGCGGATGCGGCCGGGGGAGTGAGGGGGGCGTGGTGGGCAAATTTAACACTTGACAACTTTGTCCGGGGCGGATAGCATAATCCTAGCGGTGGCAGAAATCGCCGCACATGCGAACTTATCCCACTATGGGGCATTGGGGGGGCCGGCTTGGCTCCCCTTTTTTGTTGCGGACGGTTTTTCTATGTCCTTAAGAACAGCTATTTTCGTTGATGGCGCCAACTTTCGCGCCAATCTTCGAGACTTTTCGTTCAGGTCTGATAATCTATCGAACAGCAGAGGATTCCGACTGGAAGAGAGTCATTTCGATTGGAAGGCCTTTTACGGGGGTGTGCTGGAGAAGTTTAACGAGGCGACTGGTTGGAGGCATCAACTCATTCGAGTTCACTGGTACAGCGCCGCCAGCATTTCATCCTGGCCTGCAAGTGAGCGACAACGGCTCGAGCTAGCGCAACGCGTGGTGAACCGGCATCCTGAAATCAGGGGACTGACTCCCACGAAAGTGATCGACCTTGCCCATAGCTGGTACAGAAGGGAGCGAGATTACTTCGAGCGACTGAGGGAGCAAGTCTTTGAGGGCATTCAAAGACGCACGGACTTCCTGGAATTCAGATATGTGGGTCAGTACCAGGTTCATCCCCTACGAGAATATCGAATCGAACAGCAGGAAAGTGGCGAGATCACTTATCTGGGTGTCCAAGTCGGAGAAAAGGGGGTAGACATGGGCATTGCTGTGGACATGATCGCCAAGATGCCCTACTACGACGCCGCCATCCTGGTCAGTGGGGACGCCGACTTTCTGCCCGTGGTAGGCTACTTGAAAGACAATCTCAAGTACGTCTACCAGTTCTCGGTGGCGAGGGGCGTTCCTCCCTCGATCCATTACCTCTCACCCTATCTAATAGGTAAGGTCGATTGCTTTGCGTCTTACGATGAAGTCGAACTGCTGAGCAAGTATCTCGATAGGAGCAGTCGCATTCCGCCGGCGATTCTCGACGCCATCGACGCCAGGGTTTCCGATCTGCGAAACATGGCTTCCGAAACCACCGTGCGTTAAACGTAGCTTGCATAGCGCTTTTTCCGTTGACGCGCCGCTTGTTACGTTTTACAATCGGGCGTAACCTATGATGGGCCTAGTCGTTTTCCGCAGGATGAAGAGTGTGGCGCGCATGGTCGCGATTCAAGGAGGTTTTCCGTGACACTAACGAAGTACCGGCTCGAAGACTTCATCCACGACATGACCGAGCTCGTGGAGAGCCAGCCCGAGCAGGACAAGCTGTTCGACAAGGGATCGGCCTACCTGGAGCGGCTCATCAACAACCCCGACGGCATTCCCGAAGGGTACCGGACGCCCACCGGAATCGGCCCCAGGCCCAATCATGGCTCCTACCTGTTGCACCACAACCCCGAGAACGGGCTGCTCATCACCACGGTCATCTGGGGTCCCGGCGACCACACCGGCCCGCACGACCACAAGACCTGGGGTATGATCGGCGTTATGGGTAACACTCTCACCGAGACCCGATTCCAGCGCAAGGACGACCGCTCCCGCTCCGACTTCGCCGTGCTCGAGAGGGACAGGGTCACCAACGTCAGGCCGGGCGAGGTGTCGCTGCTCATTCCCGACGTGGACGAGATTCACCAGATGGACAACCTGACCGACCGCCCGACGCCTGAGATACACGTCTACGGCGACGACCTGCGCGGGCTGGAGCGCTGCCGCTTCAACCTGGAGACGGGCGAGATCAAGTCGTTCATGACCACGCGCTACGACAACTGCTGAGGTTATTTGCGAGTGGGCAGGGCCACGGAATGAGAATACTCCCTGTTAGCGGAGTGAACACACAGTGACACCAGAGCTTATCGCCATCTCGGTAGGCCCAGGAATTGCGGTGTTCGGTCTTGTGGTCTTCCATTTCTGGGGCAAGCGTCTCGAACAGGATGATAGTCGTTTCCGCACCCCTATCGACCGAGTCAACGCACGCATCGACTGGCTCGAACAGCAGACCGGCGAACGCTTCGACCGACTCGAAAACCGTATGTCGTCTCTGGAGCAGAGGCAGGCGTGGCTGGAGGGCGTTCGCCACGGACTAACCGTTGAGGGGCGTACCGGCAGCCGGGCCGGCTGGAGGTGATTGGAAAATGGCCAGCGAAGTATCCCCTAGCGTCCTGAACGACCTGCTGTCCGGCAGTTCCCAGTTCGCGCTGATCGACGTCCGGGAGCCGGGCGAATACAACAGCTCGCACATACCAGGCGCAAGCCTGATACCGCGCCGCCAGCTGGAATCGCAGATAGGCGACGCCGTGCCCCACGCGGCCACGCCGATTGTCGTCTGCGACGACGACGGCCGCCGTGCCAAACTCGCAGCGGGCACGCTGGATCGGCTGGGCTACGGCAGCGTCTCCCACCTGGCCGGGGGCATCAACCGCTGGGTGACCGAGCGGCTGCCCACCGAGTGGGGCGTCAACGTGCCGAGCAAGGACTTCGGCGAGCGCGTGGAGGTGGAGAACGGCGTGCCCGAGATTTCCGCCGTGGACCTGCGCGCCCGTATGGAGCGCGGCGAAAAGCTGGTGGTGCTGGACACGCGCACACCCGAGGAGTACAACCGCTTCTGCATTCCCGGAGGACGCAGCGTGCCGGGCGCGGAGCTGCCGCTCAGAATCTCCGACATCGTGCGGGAGAGCGGCGAAGACGCCACCGTTATCGTTAACTGCGCCGGACGCACTCGCAGCATCATCGGCGCCCGCACCCTGCAACGCATGGGCTTGTCCAACGTGTACGGTTTGGAGAACGGCACGTCGGGCTGGGTGCTTGCCGGCTACGAGCTGGAGACCGGCGCGGACCGCCTGGCGCTGCCGGCCCCCTCTTCGGAGGGGCGGGCCGAGGCCGAACGCTACGCCCGCCGCGTGGCGCAGGAGGACGGTGTGGACTTCGTCGACGTCGACGGGCTGCGCGCGCTGATGGACAGGCGGAGCGGTGAGACGGTCTACCTGATCGACGTTCGCACGCAAGGGGAGCACGAGTCGGGCCACGTTCCGGGCTTTCGCTGGCTCCCAGGGGGCCAGGCGGTGCAGCGATCCGACGAGGCCGCGACGGTACACAACGCTCCGGTCGTTTTCGCCTGTGACGGCATAGCCCGCGCTGCCGTAACGGCGTCGTGGTTCCGGCAGATGGGCTACGGCGAAGTGTACGCCGTGGAGGGCGGCACTTCAGCCTGGACTCAGTCGGGTCTCTCGCTGGAAACGGGCCTTGCGCCCCCGCGGACGCTGGGACTGGACGAGGCCCGCGCCCGTGTGCGTCTGGTCTCCGCGGACGAGCTGCACGCCGCCGAGCGGGGCGCCGTGCTGTTCGTGGACACAAGCCAGGACTTCGCGCAGGGTCACGTGGCGGGCTCGCGCTGGGCGCCTCGCGGGTGGCTGGAGTTGTGGGTCGGCGACATCGTCCCCTCTCCCGACGAGGCGGTGACCGTGACCTGCCTGGATGGCGCGAATTCCGCGCTCGCGGGGGCCACTCTGCTGGAGATGGGCTACGCCGACGTAGCCGCGCTGGACGGTGGGCTGCGCGCCTGGCGGCAGGCGAGACTGCCCGTGGAGTTGGGGCTGTCGGGCGTCATGTCCTCGCCCAACGACGTGGTGCTGTCCGGCCCCGACCGAAATTACGCAGACATGATGAACTACCTTCGCTGGGAGGAGGCGCTCGGCGAGAAGTACGAGCGCCGGTAGCCCGCCGGGAAAGACGTCGACATGCCAATCATAAGCCACAGGGAAACGCCCATGCCTCCGCCGACCGACCGCGTGAGCGAACGCGCGATAGCGTCGAGCAGGCACGGACTAACGGACCTGCGAGTGCGCCAGGTCATAATCCATCCGGGCCACCCCGGAAGGCTGCACACTCACCCGACGGACCAGGTGATCATGGTGACGGCGGGCGCGGTGCAGGTGATAGTCGGCGACGAAGTCCAGACCGTGCGCTCCGGCAACACACTGGCGGCGCCCGCGGGCGAGCCGCACAAGATCATCAACAATCTGTGGGTGGCCGCCACACTGCTGGTGGTTGACTCCACGAACGATCTACGCACGCAACATCTCGAGGACTAGGAGGCGCAGCGAAAATGGCAACCGCACAGACCATAGTGACCGCGAAACCCCAGCTTATCCCGACTAACGCGGGGGAGCGCACTTTCGCCACGCCGCCGCAGGCGATGCAAGAGAACATCGTTCCCAACGACCTGTTCTACATTCGCAACCACTGGAAGGGCGCGCCCGACATCGACGTGGACGCCTACCGGCTGTCCGTCGACGGAGAGGTGGAGCGTCCGCTCAGCCTGTCGCTCGGCGAGTTGCGCAAGCTGCCGCTGAAGCGCTTCCAGGTGACATTCGAGTGCTGCGGCAACAGCATGGTGCCGGAGTACTGGGCCAAGAAGACGCGCGCGGCGATGGAACAGCTGAAGGGTCACGGCATAATGGGGAACGCCGAATGGGCCGGCGTGTCGCTGCGCGACGTGCTCGAGATGGCCGGTGTGAAGGATTCGGCGGTGGAGGTGCTGTTCGAGGGCGCCGACCACGGCCCGGACGAGGTCAACGGCGATCCGCCGGAGGTGACCTACGAGCGCAGCGTGCCGGTCTCCAAGTCCATGCACCCGGATACGCTGCTAGCGTTCGAGATGAACGGCGAGCCGCTGCCTCCCATGCACGGCTACCCGCTACGGCTGCTCGTGCCTGGTTGGTACGGCATGACCTCGGTGAAGTGGCTGGTGGGCATACACGTGATCGACCACGAGTTCCAGGGGCTGTATCAGAAGGAGCGCTACATGGTGCTCGCCGGCCCGGATTCGGACTCGTTTTACAAGTACCATACCGAGATGATGGTCAAGTCCATCATCACCGCGCCCGCGCCTGGGGAGACGGTGAGGGCCGGCGAGGAGTACACCTTGAGCGGCGCGGCCTGGTCCGGGGAGATCGAGATAGCGCGCGTGGAGGTTAGCGCCGATGGCGGCCGGACGTGGGAGGACGCCGACGTAATGCCGCGCAGCGGCTACTCGTGGCACCGGTGGTCCTACGACTGGCAAGCGCCCTCGGCGGGAGGCTACACCCTCATGTCAAGGGCGACCAACGCCAAGGGCGAGGTTCAGCCCATGGAGTTTCCCAACCAGTGGGACGGCCACAACTACGGCAACAACATGGTGTTTCCGCTCGAGGTGCAGGTAACCGAGAGCTAGCGGGAGCGGCGCGCTCGTTCGCGTAAAGCCGGTCGCAATCATGGGGCGGGCGCCATGCGTCCGCCCCGTTTGTCGTTCCGGGCTGAAGCCCAATGTCGGGCAGGCGTGGCCGCCGCCGGGCGGTTCGCGAACCGCCCCTTTCGTCGTTCCGGCCCGTCACCCGATGTCGGGCCGGCGGGGCCGCCACCGGGCGGTTCGCGAACCGCCCCTACTCTCTCGCCTCTTGCCGCCCCGCGTTGGCCGGCGGACGCAAGAGGGAACCATTCTGGCCGTCTCGGCGTATAATCTAACAGATGGAGCAAGCCGGGGGTTTCCAGTTCCCGGCCCCACCGGCGTTATCGAGAACAACTGAAAGAGGAGATAAGAAAGGTGAATAAGATGAAGTGGATTTTCGCCGTCGGAGGACTGGCCATCGCGCTCGCGCTGGCAGTCGCCTGCGGCGAAAACGATGACGATGAGGGGCACACTCCCGCGCCCGCGCCGGCGGTCGCACAGCAGGCCGCGCCCGCGAGCGAACCGCGGACGACCCAGGTCACGCAGCAGGTATCCAGCCAGCAGAGCGGCATCTGGGTATCGGGGATCGGCAAGCTGTCGGTGGAGCCCGACCTGGTGGACTTCAGAGTCGGCGTAGACACCCTTGGCGAAACGGTGGCCGAAGCTAACTCCGCCGCGTCCGAGGCAATGGCCGCCATCGTCGCCGTGCTCAAAGCGAGCGGCATAGAGGACAAGGACATCCAGACGAGCCGCTTCAACATCCGCCCGGAGTACGACTACAGGGAAACGACCGTGGATGGGGTCCGCACCAGCACTCAGGTGCTGACCGGCTACAACGTCAGGAACACGGTGACGGTGAAGGTGAGAGACCTGGAGGGCCTGCCCGAGTTGGTGGACGACGTGGTCACGGCGGGCGGAGACAACATCAGAGTCGACTCGGTGGAATTCACAGTCGAGGACCCCGACGCCCGCACGGATGAGCTGCGCGAACTGGCGGTCGCCGACGCGGCGGCCAAGGCTGCGCACATGGCCGAGCTTGGGGGCGTGACGTTGGGCGAGCTTACCTACCTGAGCGAGGGCGGCCCGTCGTATCCGTCGCCCTACCCTGCGCCCGCCGCCGCATTCGCCTTGGAGTCCAGGGCCGCGCCCAGCTTCAGCGCGGGCGAGCTCGAGTTGTCGCTGGCGGTGCAGGCCGCGTTCGCTATCGAGTAGGGGGCGCGGCGGCGTAGGGTTGACTGGCGTGCGAGGGCTTTAGATTCCTCGGCTACGCTCGGAATGACACGAAAGTGTGGGCTCGGTATGACGGGGAAGTGCGGGCGCGGAATGGCCGGCATAGCGGGTGCCACGCCGGCCGGGGCGTGGGGCTACTAGGCGGTGACGCCGCCGTCGATGACGAATTCGGATCCGGTGACGAAGGACGATTGGTAGGCGGGGATTGGAGGGTCGAATCGCGGGCCGACTTCCAGGCGGTGTTCGCCCTGGGTCTCTGGCTGACCGTCTGGCTTCTTCGGCGGCGAGAAGCGCGAGGTCGTGTGCATTAACGAGCAGGGTTTCATCCAAACATGGGACCAGGCGTGGAAACGGTGACACTGACCCCATGACAGGCTCGCTCAGGCGACGCAGAGCCGGTTCCTGGGAGTTGACCATGGACCCGGGACGCGACGCTTTCGGCAGGCACCGACACAAGCTGCGCGAGACCCCCTCGATCCTGGACAGGGGCATCGACCTGCCCACGGAGAAGATTCTGCTGCGCAACTGGCTCGACCGCTGGATGGCCGACGCAATCACACCCCATCGGTGACAGCGCACCAAGGAGCGCTACCAAAGCATCGTCAAACGCCTGGGCGAGCGCGTCGGGCACCCGGGCATGACGGTGCGCAGTCTGCGCCACTTTTACGCCAGCGTCGCGCTGCAGGCGGGGCAGAACATCGTTGTGGTGAGCAAGCGGCTCGGACATTCCACCGTGTCCATCAAGGCAGACATCTACGCGCACTCCCTGCCAGGCCGAAACCGTCAGGTGTCCGAAGCGTTCGCCGCCGCGATAGATGGGGGCGACAAGCAGAAAAAGGGAGTTAGCAGGTTGAGTCAGTACCGCGACACGCAACTATATGTGGCAAGGATAACCGTTACGATGTCCAACGGCGTGGTGAACACGCACGCCATTCCGCTGGGGATTGTGGGTTCAACCTCAGTGAAGACGGCATTGGATCACTACATTGCTTACCTAGAGAAAAGCGGCGTCGCGAGATGGAGAGATAAGAGCCCATCGTCTGTTTTCGTGTTGTCCAATCCCAACGTCATGTACAACGGAAGTTACGTTGTTAGCATGTCGATACGAACTGATACAGAGAACCCTTCAGGGGAATTATTCTCAGACCCAGAGGACATCGTCTCAGAGGAACAGCCGGTTGCCAAGCTAAGACGAGAAATAGGGTTTCTTGCCGATCGAGGTTCTTGAGAGCACCTCGACGCCTAAGCAGTAACCCCAATACCGACATTGCTCGCAGGAGGGGGCAGTGGTCAGTTGTAGAGGTTCTGGAGGAGACGGTCCTGGCAGGATGCTCGCTGCTCCCCGTATACCTTCTTCCAGAGTTCCCCGGGGGTTCGGTCGGCTAGGACAGCCTGCATAATCCCTCCCAAGTGAACGTCCGCATTGGTTCGTTTCAAGGCTCGCACTGTTGGCAGGACTTCATTGTAGGCCGTCTCATGAAGGAAGTCTCTGCATTCGTCGATTGTGGGTGTTGGCGTGATTGTCGGTATGGGCGTGATCGTGGGCGTCGGCGAGTCCATCAAGAGCAGGTCGGCGTCGATCCTGCCAATGTTCTTCACAATCTTGGCCACCTGCGTCTGGATGGGCCAGGGCCGACTCTTCTCGTCATCCCTAGTGCTGATTCCGTAGCCACTGTCTTGTAGGCGGTCCAGAATATCGAGGCCCTCCACCGCCAGCTCGCTCCTCTCCGCCTGTAGGGACTCCCAGGTGTCCGGTTCCTTACCGCCGAGCGTTACTCGCAGGACTTCGGGGGTTGGGGTCACTTCGAGGTCCAAGTCTACGTTGGAGCAACCGAGGCCGAACAGCAGGACGGCGGCGGCTGACAGCCTTTCGATCGGGCCACCTACTCTCGTGTTGGAACGCATCCAACTGGACTTCCTGCGGGCGGTACTGGCGCGTGAGGGTGGTGAGGTCCTGCTCGGTTATGGCCTCGTCGGACATGGCGACGAGGTCGGATAGGGCCATCAGGGCCGTGCCGAGCTTCAGCGCGGGCGAGCTCGAGCTGAAGCTGGCGGTGCAGGCCGCGTTCGCCATCGAGTAGGGGCGCGTGGCTGCCAGGCCGCGGTGTGGGCGGAGGCCTTAGATTCCTCGGCTACGCTCGGAATGACACGGAAGTGCGGGCTCGGAATGACACCAAGCTACTGGGCGGTTACGCCGCCGTCGATGACGAGCTCGGAGCCGGTGACGAACGCCGACTCGTCCGACGCCAGGTAGAGCATTCCGTAGGCTATCTCGTCCGCGGTGCCCATTCTGCCCATGGGAATGCGCTCGAGCAGCTCGGTGTGCCGGACCGGGTCCTCGTACCTCGGCCTGGTCATCGGCGTGCGCATGAAGCCAGGGTGAATCGAGTTCACCCGTATCCCGTCGGGGGCGTACTGGATGGCCGCCGCCTTCGAGAAGATGCGTATGGCGCCCTTGGCCGCGTGGTAAGCCGTGGACCCCGGGCTTCCCACGAGTCCGTAAATGGACGAGGTGTTGATGATGGAGCCGCCGCCCACCTTGCGCATTTCGGGAATGGCGTACTTGGTGCCCAGGAACACGCCCTTGGCGTGGACGTCCATCTGGCCGTCCCACACGTCCACGGTCGTGTCCTCGACGTTTGCGGGCGCGCCGGTGCCGGCGTTGTTTATCATCACGTCCAGCCGGCCGTAGGCGGCCAACGTCGCCTCGATGGCCTTCTGCCAGTCCTCGTCGCTGGTGACGTCGAGCTTCACGAAGATTGCGTCGCCGCCCATTTCGCGAATCTCGGCGGCCGACCTCTCGCCCTGCTCCAACAGGATGTCGGTCAGGACGACCTTTGCGCCCTCTCGCGCGAACAGCCGCGCCGCCGCGCCGCCGAAGCCCATCAACGCCCCTTCGACTCCCGCGGCCGCGCCGGTAATAAGAGCGACCTTGCCTTCCAAGCGCATCGTACGTCCTCCTTGCGCAGGCGTTCGCCACGCCCAGTTCTTCACCCTCACCTCAATCCTCTCCCGTCAAGCGAGAGGAGGTTAAGGTTTGGGGGCGAGTCTGCTTTGGGTTGGATGATAGCCGATACCCCCCAGCGCGGCAAGCTCTGATAAAATGTGGACTATGCTGTTAGGAATGGCAGCCCGGCGCCGCGCCTTCCCGGGCCGGCGCGCGCGACGGATTGCGCTTTGGGCGGCCCTGGCGTTGGGCTGCGCGGTGGTCGCCGTGTTTGCGGCGCGTGAGGCGAACTTGCTCGACAGACTGCTTGTATACTTCCCGGATCGCCAGCTTCAGGCCACGCCCTCGGACGTGGGGCTCGATTACGAGGACGTTTATTTCGAGACGGCCGACGGCGTGACTCTGCACGGCTGGTACGTCCCCGGACGGGGCGGCCCGTGCATAGTGTGGTTCCACGGCAACGCCGGCAATATAGGCCACCGCGTGTACAACCTGGCGCTGATGCATTCGCACGTCGGCGCGAGCGTGCTACTGTTCGACTACCGCGGATACGGGCGCAGCGAGGGCAGCCCGTCGGAACCGGGACTGTACCTGGACGCCGAGGCCGCGGTAGAGCAGGCCAAGCTTCGCTCCGGCGCGGCTGACGACGGCATAGTGCTGTTCGGGCGCTCGCTGGGCGGCGCAATCGCGGTGGAGATGGCGACGCGGCGACCGTTCCGGGCGGTGGTCGTGGAGTCGGCGTTCACCTCGGTAAAGAAGATGGCTCGCGTCTCCAATCGGGTCATCTCCCGTTTTATGCCTCCGTTCGTGGTGGTCAAGGCCAGGTACGATAACCTGTCCAAGATGCCGAGCGTCCTGTCGCCGGTGCTCGTGGTGCACGGCGACGCGGACAGGACGGTGCCTCACCGGATGGGGTTGGAGTTGTACGAGGCCGCCCCCGAACCCAAGGCTGTCCACCTCGTGGAGGGCGCTGGTCACGACGACGTGCACGTGGTGGGCGGGCAGGCGTACTTCGACACGCTTCGGAGTTTTGTGCGCGGGGAGCGGCGGTGAGGGGGATCTCCGCTGTTCTTGAGCTGGACACTAAAGGAGTCCGGGTGATTGTGAGAATACTATCTGTGGCTCTACTGTCTCTCATGGTAGCGGCATTGGTGGCATGTGGGTCGAACGGCGATAGCGGGGAAGGGGAAGAGGCGACTACCCCAGCATCCAGTTCGGACAGCTCGGCGACCCGGGCATCCGCGCCTTCAGCCCCTACCGGCGTGATGAGAGTCACCAACAGAGACGCTGGAGGGAGCGGCGAGTACAGGTTCGATCCGGCGGAGTTACGTTTCGATCTCGGTCAAGAAGTGACCTTCTCGCTGAGCGGGGAGACCGAGTTTCACACGTTCACCGTCGAGGAGTTGGGGATCGACGTATCTCTAGAGGCTGGGGAGATAGTCGAGTACACATACACGTTCGACAAGGCGGGCACCTTTAAGCTGACATGCATTCCGCACGAAGCCCTTGGCATGATGGGCGAGATAGTCGTTGAATGAAGACCGGCAGGTATCGTAGGAACGTCCCGATACTCGAGGGCGCGTGAGTGCGCCCGTTGACGCGCCTGCGCCCCACCTAATACAATCGAATTTGGATACCCCACGAACCCCGAAAGACTGTTCGCACACATGATCAACTCTCTTTTGCCCAGACTCACGGCCCCGCTCGACCGCATACGCCGTGCCCTTTCGACGCCGCGTGCGCCCGTGCTCGCGCAGTCGGACTACGACCAGATGCGGCGCGTGATGCTGAAATGAGATGACGAATATATGGCCGTGAGCGCCATATACGAGATGGCGGGTGTGAATAGAATCCCGCGAAACCTGTAAGCCTCGATCGCGTTTCCGCGGCGGCTCAGGGGTCGGTTCGCGAACCGACCGCGTAGTTGTCGAAAGAGGACTCACCCCCATCCTAACCTTCCCCCATCAAGGGGGAAGGGATTTTTGGAGAGCGGCTGTCCTGCCCCATCAAGGGGGAAGGGATTTTTGGAAGTCGGCTGTTCAGCCTTGAAGAGGTGAAACGTGGAATTTGGATTTGGAGTGCCCACGCGCGGCCCGCTGGCCACACCCGACAATCTTGCGGCGCTCGCCCGCGGCGGCGAGGAGATGGGCTTCGAGATCGTGAGCGTGAGCGATCACATAGTCATACCACGCAGCATAGAGTCGCGCTACCCGTACAACGAGACGGGCGAGTTCGCCGGCGGCCCGACGGGCGAGTGCCTGGAGCAGCTGACCATGCTCAGCTTCCTGGCCGGCGTGACGTCTAAGGCGCGGCTGCTCACCTCGGTGATGGTGCTGCCCCATCGGAGCCCGGTGCTCGCGGCCAAGATGATAGCCACCGTGGACGTGCTGTCGGCCGGGCGGGTCATCGTGGGTTGTGGCGTTGGCTGGATGCGCGAGGAGTTCGAGGCCATCGGCGCGCCTCCCTACGACGAGCGCGGCGCCGTGGGTGACGAGTACATCCGCGTGTTCAAGGAGTTGTGGACCAGCGAAGAGCCGTCTTACGAGGGCGACTACGCCGCGTTCGCCGACGTCTCGTTCCAGCCCAAGCCCGTGCAGAAGCCGCACCCGCCAATCTGGATCGGCGGGGAAAGTCCGCCCGCACTGCGGAGGGCCGGACAACTGGGCAACGCCTGGTATCCAATCGGCAGCAATCCGCGATTCCGCGTCGGCACCATAGAGCAGCTCACCGGCTACATGTCGCGCGTGCGCAACTACGCCCGAGACGCGGGCCGGGACCCCGCCGAAGTCGACTTTGCTTACAGTGCGAGCTGGTACGACGACCGGGAGGCGCGGCCCGGGCCGGACGGCTCGCGCCGTGTGTTCACGGGCACGCCCGAGCAGGTCGCGGGCGACGTGCGGGCATTCGAGGAGTTGGGTGTGCGATACCTGATGGTCGGCCTGCAGGCCGACAGCGTGGACGAGTCGCTCGGGCGCATGGACCGATTCGCCGACAGCGTGCGGCCGCTCGTCTAGCGGCCCAAGTTCAGAACCGGGAGCAACGATGAAAGCAGTATACCTGACCGAACACGGCGGGCCGGAGGTTCTGACCTACGGTGACGTGCCGGAACCGACCCCAGGCCCCAACGAAGTGAAGGTGCGCGTAAAGGCTTGCGCCCTCAATCGGCTGGACGTTTTCACGCGCGCGGGCGTTCGCGGCACGCGCATTCGCTTTCGCGGGCCGCACGTGCTCGGCGGCGACATAGCCGGCGACGTGGCGGAAGTGGGCAGCGAGGTCACGAACGTGAGCGCGGGAGACCGCGTACTGCTCAATCCGCGTGTGACCTGCGGACAGTGCCGGTACTGCCTTTCGGGCGAGGACGAGTTCTGTCCGCGGTCGTCCATGCTCGGCGCGCGGTCCAACGGCGGATACGCCGAGTACGTGTGCGCGCCGGCGGCCAACGCGCTGCCGCTGCCCGAGTCGGTGGGCTACGCGCAGGCGGCGGCGCTGCCCACGGTGTTCTTGCCGTGCTGGACAATACTCATGCGCCGAGCGGCGCTCAAGCCGTGGGAGACGGCGCTCATCCTGTCCGCCTCCAGCGGCGTGGGCACCGCCGGCATACAGCTCGCCAAGAACGTCATCGGCGCAACCGTCATCACCACCACCAGCACCGATGAGAAGGCGCGCATGGCGAAGGAGCTTGGCGCCGACGAGGTAATCAACTACAACACCGAGGACATAGCCGAGCGGGTGAAGGAGATTACCGGCGGTCGCGGCGTGGACGTGGTGCTCGACCACGTGGGAGCCGACTTCTGGCCGGCCGCGACGGCGTCGCTCGCCAGGGGCGGCCGCTACGGCATCTGCGGCGTGACCACCGGATACCGCGCCGAGCTGCAGATGGGCGCGATGTTCCTGAACTATCACACCGTCTTCGGCGTCTTCATGGGACGCAAGGAAGACCTGCGCCTGATCCTCGACCGGGCTGCCAGTGGGGTCATTCGCAGCGTGATCCACCAGGAGTATCCGTTGGAGGAAGCGGCCCGCGCCCACGAGGACATGGAGGGGCTGAACTTCTTCGGCAAGCTGGTGCTGACGGTGGGGTAGCGGGTGGTGGCAGAGCCATGCCATTCCGAGACCGTCCTTCTGGTACCCGCGGTTAGTAGCGGCGGAGGTCACAACGGCAGTGAGTTGCTGGGTTTACGAAGACGACCCGACAAACAGGGCAAGGATAAACAGGGGAACTTGCAGATTCTGCAACAATGGCGAAGGACTCCGGGGAAGCCGACTGTCGGACAACAGGTGGTTCGGGCCATTTGAAACTGAGAGTGAGGAGGTCGATAAAGCTCTGAGTACGGGACGTTCCGACGTTGGGGGATGCAAGGTCTGCCTTCCTGCCATTCGAACTGAGACACATACAGGCTCGCCCTGATTTCCTTCGAGATCTCCGATTGGAGATCTGGGCTGTCCATCTCCGAATTGTAAAAAGGACCGATATACTTTGGCTATACAAAGAGAAGCGACTGTTGAAGAATACACCGCCCAGGCGCTGAAGTTCCTCGAGCAGTCGGACGCGGAATTTGCCGCGGGCGACACGCGCCAGGGGGCGGAGAAGCTGTACGGCGCGGCGTGCCAGATAGTGATCGCCGTCGCCAAACAACGCGGCTGGGGATACAACTCCCATCGCGACAACAAGAACGCCACGTCGCGGCTGGCGGACGAGTACGACGACCCGTTTCTTCACGCGGGATTCACCGTTGCCGAGAAGTTTCACGTCCACTTTTATCACGGCAACTTGGAGGACTACGAGATTACGGTAGATCGACCCGTGGCTCAGCGGTACGTGCGGCGTATGGTGGACCTGGTCGAACGCAGCGACTTCGGTGTTGAAGTGACTCTATGACAACAGCTTTCTCACTGAGACGCACTGCCCCATAAGAAAACCAGGAGGTCGAGTCCAGTTCGTAATAGCGACCAACCCCCGACATGCGAGTGGCAATCCGATGAGGACGGTCAGAGTTATAGGGCCGCTCTACATGGAAGCGGACTTCACGGGACGAGACCTTATGAGAAACGCCAAGGCCACAATCCAACACGTGGGACAGGACCCCTCAAAGTTCAAGCTGCGCTTTCCGTAGGGGGGGGCTGGGCTGCCCATCGCCAAATTTGCAGAAGGACCGATATACTTTGGCTATACAAAGAGAAGTGACTGTTGAAGAGTACGCCGCGCAGGCGCTGAAATTTCTTGAGCAGTCGGACGCGGAGTTTGCCGCGGGCGACACGCGCCAGGGCGCGGAGAAGCTGTACGGGGCGGCGTGCCAGATTGTGATTGCTGCCGCCAAGCAGCGCGGCTGGGGATACAATTCCCACCGCGACAATAAGAACGCCACAGTACGCTTGGCGGAAGAGTACGACGACGTAGTCCTGCAAATGGGATTTCTCGCTGCCGAGAAGTTTCACGTACATTTCTTCCACGGCAACCTGGAAGACTACGAACTGGACGCGGACCGTCCGATGGCGCGCCTGTACGTGCAACGCATGGTAGCCCTTGTCGAGGGGTACAAGTCAGACGGAGGCTCGTGAAGTCGCCGCGGCTCTGGGAAGCCCCTTCGTTTGACGCGCTCTTGGGTGCGGAGTATCATAACCGAAAACAGGATGCGGGCCGTTTTCGGCGGTCTTCTCGCGTCCCATATCTTGTAGAGGCACCGTCCAGAATGGAGGAACATCTTGGCAAATACCGTACTGTTCGAGGTTCGCGATAGGGTGGCGTACCTGACGCTCAATCGCCCGGAGAAGCTGAACGCAATCAACAACGAGATGATCGGCGACCTGTTCGACACCTTCAACGAGGTGAAGACAAACCCGGACATCTGGGCCGCCGTCGTCACCGGCTCGGGCAGGGCGTTCTCGACCGGCCACGACTTGGTCATGGGGCGGGCCGAGCGCGAAGAGCCGTCGCCCAGGAAGCCGCGCGGCAACACTGACAACCTGTACCTGTTCATCAGCCAGGTGTACAAGCCCATCATCGCCGCCATCAACGGCTACGCGCTCGCGCAGGGCGGCGGAATCGCGCTGCTGAGCGACATCCGCATCGCGTCCGAGAGGGCGCAGTTCGGGTGGCCGCAGGTAAAGCGCGGCATCGCCTCCATGAGCGGGCCGACCATCCTGGCGCACTACGTGCCGCTGGGGTCTGCGTTCAAGTTCCTGTTCACCGGCGAGTTTTGCGACGCTCAGGAGGCTCACCGCATCGGCCTGGTGCAGGAAGTCGTCCCCCACGAGCAGGTGTTGGACCGCGCCGAGGAGATGGTGCGGGGCATCGTCGAAAACTGCGCGCCGCTGGCCGTCCGCGCCATCAAGGAGGCCGCCATCACCGGCCGATCCTTCCCGAACTTCGAGGAGCGCATGAAGAACGCCTCCAGTGTCAACTCGGGCATGTCGGGCAGCGAGGACACGCGCGAGGGCCTGGCCGCTTTCGCCGAGAAGCGCAAGCCCAACTTCAAGGGCCGCTAGCCGGCGGTTCCCGCTTTCGCGGGAATGACGGCAATGGCGCGGGAATGACGGCGGAGGTGGGAAGGACGAGCAAGAGTAAGTGACGACCGCCGACCGGCACAGTGAGACAAGCTCTCGGTTCCTGGAGCAGGCCGAGGCCGAGTACGCGGCTGGGGACCTGCTCCAGGCCTCCGAGAAGGCGTGGGGCGCAGTGACGAGGTACATCAAGGCCGTGGCGGAGCAGAACGGCTGGGATCATTACTCGCACTCGCACATCCGCCGTAATGCCAACAGGCTGCTTCGCCTGACGGACGCCGAGGCCGCGAACCGGGACAAGTTCACCCACGTCGAACGGCTTCATATCAACTTCTACGAGAGCGACCTTGAGCCAGTTGACGTGCGTCGCTACATGGACGACGCACGCGATTTGCTCGAGACGCTGAAGCGCGACGCGCCTGTGTCGTTGCAGAAATAGGCGCCGCCGTGGGGCGAGTTGCCCCTCTCCCACTAAGGGATGAAGATTGGCCTCACGCCTCATCCTAACCGTCCCCCGTCTCCTAACCTTCCCCCGTCAAGGGGGAAGGGACTCTTGATGTTTCCTCTCACTCAAGATAGAAGGAATTGCACGAATCGAGGTGAGCCATGACCTATGCCCTGGAGGGCTTTCGAGTCGTCGATCTCACCCAGTGGGTCGCCGGGCCATACTGCACCAAGCTCATGGCCCTGCAGGGCGCCGAGGTCGTCAAGGTCGAGCCGCCGGGCACGGGCGATGCCGTGCGCGCCATGGGGCCTTTCGTCGGAGGCGACCCCCACCCCGAAAAGGGAGTCCCGTTTCTGTACCTGAACACGGGCAAGATGAGCGCGACGCTGGACGTGGGGCAGCACAGTGCCCGCAACCTGCTGTTGGAGCTCGCCAAGCGCGCCGACATTTTCGTCGAGAGCTACGCGCCAGGCTACCTGGCCTCGCTCGGACTCGGCCCCGACGTGCTCCTGAACGCCAACCCCCGGCTGGTGGTCAGCTCGATAAGCCACTTCGGGCAGACCGGCCCGTACAGCGGCTACAAGGGTGAGGAGATCGTGGACCAGGCCATCAGCGGTCACGTGGACATCACCGGCGAGCCGGACCGCGAACCGATCAAGATGGGCGGCAACCTGGCGCAGTACGCCGGCGGGCAGTCCGCGTTCGCGTCAACGCTCATCGCGGTGTACCACGCCGCGCTTACCGGTGAGGGCCAGCACGTGGACAACTCCATCACCGAGGCCAACGTGGACCTGCTGGATAGCTGGGGCATCAACAGCCTGTTCGGCGATGTGCCCAAGCGGTTGGGCAACGCCGCACCGGAGGCGGTGCTGCGAGGACGCGGCGGCCTGTACGAGACGGCGGACGGCTATATCGCCCTGGGGCAGATGCCCGGCGGCTGGGACGCCTTCGCGGACATGGTAGGCTCGGAGGAGCTGCGGGACCCTAAGTACGCCGATGCCAGCGCACGCGCCGAGAACCGTGACGAGCTGGAT
Organism: Dehalococcoidia bacterium; assembly: GCA_965217705.1. Classification (GTDB taxonomy): domain Bacteria; phylum Chloroflexota; class Dehalococcoidia; order Lucifugimonadales; family CATOSD01; genus CATOSD01. Next base: position 2,921,768 of record CBDCJA010000002.1, read on the forward strand.
GCCATCGTCGCGCCGTGGGCGCGCCAGCACGGCAAGCTGGACATCTACAACGCCTCTCAGCGGCGGCGCAACGCCATCGGGTACGTCGCCACGCCGGACGACATGTTGAGCTCGCCACAACTGGAGCATCGCCGATTCTTCCAGCAGATCGACCACCCCGTGGCGGGGGAGGCACGCTACCCCGGCCCGCCCTACCGGTTGACCGCCAGCGGCGACACGCTCACGCGCGCGCCCCTGCTCGGCGAGCACAACGCGCAAGTCTACTGCGACCTGCTGGGGCTGGAACGCGCGGAGCTGGTGCGTCTGCGCCAGGTGGGGGTGGTGTAGGTTTGTCGGTCTTCCGACCTTCGGCCTTTGAGCGCCTCTGGCAAACGAGATGACAACGGCCGACAGTCACATGGCAATCAGCCGACAGTTCATCCATCAGGCCGAGGAGGAGCTCGAGAGTGGAGACTTTCTGCAAGCCTCTGAGAAGGCGTGGGGAGCAGTAGCTCACCGGCTCAAGGCGATAGCGCGGCAACAGGGCTGGCGGCACGGCAGACATGGGGATTTTTATGCGATTGCCATTCAGTTGGGGAAGGGGACGGATCGGGCTGGGGATTTGGAACGGCTACTTTCCAATGCCGATAGTCTGCACGCCAATTTCTACAACGCCTACATGTCTGAGAGCGAGGTCAGAGAAGGATTAGATCGAGTCAAGATGTTTCTGGCCATGTTGGACCGGATTGTGTGATGGCTCAGGTTGCTTGGGGGAACTCACATGGCATTGACTGACAACCAGTTGGACGCCAGCCGACAACTGATGCAGATTGCGGAGAGAGAGCTCGAAGAGGGCAACGTTGAGCTCGCGGCCGAGAAGGCTGCCGAGGCGGTGGATTACAGGCTCACAACTATGGCGCAGCAGCGAGGATGGCAGTACGGTTGGCACCTTCATCACTCGGAGAATGTGTACCGACTGGCAAAAGAGGTCGCACAGCCAAAGGAATTGAAGTCGATGTTTGCCGCTGCTGGCAACCTGCGCTTCAGCCTGCACAACGAAGTCAAGCCTGTGGAGTTCGTACGCACTGAGATAGACTGCGTCAAAAGGCTGCTGGCTATGTTGGAAGAGGTCGAGTGAGTGGCGGGCAGATGGGCAGGCTCGGGGGCGCTGAGAGCTAAAGTCAGCCGACGGTGTAGCGAACCATAGACTATAGGGGGGGCCGAAGATATGCCGCGAATGCCGCTTGAAGGATTGCGAGTGTTGGACGTTACGCAGATTCGCGCCGGGCCGAAGGCCGCGCGGTGGCTCGCTGACGCCGGCGCGGAGGTGATCAAGGTCGAGTCGGTGACTCGGCCCGACGGCCGCTTCCGGGTGGGCTCCGCGCTCGCCCTGGCAGGCCAGGCGGCCGCCGGCGCGCGCGCCCGCTACACGCGCCCCATTCCGGAGTCCGCCCAGCGCGAGACCAACCGCGCCGGGTTCGACGTGCTGCACCGCAACAAGATGGGGCTGTCGGTCAACCTGCGCAGCGATGAGGGTGTCGCCATCTTCCGGGCGCTCGCCGCCATAAGCGACGTGGTGATGGACAACTTCAGCCAGGGCGTGATGGACCGCCTGGGCCTGGGCTACGACGACCTGCGAAGGATTAACCCCGCCATCATCGTGTTGTCCATGCCGGCGTTCGGCTCCGACGGGCCTGACCGGAGCTACATCGGCTTCGGCTGGGCGCAGGAGCACCTGAGCGGCGTGACGTCGATGACAGGATACGAGGGCGGTCCGCCGCTGCGCACCGGCACTGTCACGCCGGACCCGCTGAACGGCGTCCACGCGGCGGGGGCCGTGATGTCCGCGCTGCTGCATCGCGCCCGCACCGGCGAGGGCCAGTACGTGGAGCTGTCGCACTGGGAGTCCATGATTTCGCTGGTGGGCGACTGGCTCATGGAGTACTCGTACAACGGCACGGTAGCGAAGCGCATCGGCAACCGCCACCCGGAATGGGCGCCGCAGGGCTGCTACCCGTGCGAGGGCGAGGACCGCTGGGTCGCGCTGACGGTGACGTGCGATGAGGAGTGGACTGCGCTTTGCGAGGCCATCGGCAGGCCCGAGCTCGCGGAGGACCCGCGGTTCGCGGGAGTGCTGGAGCGGCGGGCGAACCACAACGCGCTGGACGAGATAATCGGCGAGTGGTCGCGGGGACGTTCGAACCACGAGGCAATGGAGGCGCTTCAGCGCGCCGGGGTGCGGAGCGGAGCGGTGCTGGACAACAGGGAGGCGATTACCAATGCTCACGCGGAGTCCAGGGGTGTGCTGTCGAGGCTCGACCACCCGGACGGCGTGAGCCATCCGTACATCAACTCGCCATGGCAGTTTTCGCGCACTCCACAGGGCGTGCGAACGCCCGCGCCGATTCTCGGCGAGCACAACGAGTACCTGCTCGGCGAGGTGCTCGGCATTCCCGATAAGGAGCGCCGCCGCCTGGAATCGAGCCAGGTGACTGCGACGTTTTTGACGCCGCCGGCGGAGTAGGCCGATGAAGTCCCGCATATGGCTGACGATGATTGTCATGGGCGTCGCCCTGACAATCGTACTATCCGCGGCATGTAGTGCCTCACAAGAGTACGAAGATTCTGCGTCAATAGTCCAACTGGCCCCTGCGCCGGCTCCTACGGCAGCTCCTATGCAGCCTACTGCTCCCATTCCTACGGCTGCGCCCGCTGCGGCAGCGGCCGCTCAGGATGCCACGTCCGCCGCCACAGCGGAGACCTCGGCGCCAGAAGAAGCTGCCGCCGATGCGGAAACCTCCTCCAGCGGCGAGTTGGCCACACTCGTGCAGCAGAGGCGCATCGTCGTTCGCACGATGCAGATGGGCCTGGTGGTGGCCAACATCCAGGCATCGATGGACAGCGTGGCCTCAATCGCGGCCAACATGGGCGGGTGGACGGTCTCGTCTGAAAGATCGGACGACTTCAGCGGCCATATCGCCGTTCGAGTGCCCGCAGAGCGGCTGGACGACGCGGTTGAACTGGTTAGAGACACTGCGACGGAGGTCGAATCCGAGGTCTCGTCGAGCAAGGACGTGACTGCCGAGTACTTCGACTCCCAATCACGTGTGAGAAACCTCCGGTCGACCGAGACGGCATTGTTGAACCTGCTGGAACAGGCGCCTACCGCCAAAGACGCCCTCGAAATCCGGAACTCGCTCACCGAAGTGCAGGAACAGCTTGAGATACTGCTTGGCAGGCTGAAGCTGCTGGAAGAGACCTCCGCGTTCTCATTGATAAACGTGTCGATGCGGGTCCGAAGGGTGGATCTGAACGTCGACGCCGGTGCCGACCGGACCGTCAGCATCGGACAGATCGTCCGTTTCAGGGCGAGGTTCCAGACACCCGACGAAGCGTCGACATTCCGAGTGGAGTGGGACTTCGGCGACCGCTCAGAGCCAATCGTCGACGGCTTCACCGCGGCCACAACCGAGCCGGGCACCCGTGTCACCGCCACCGTGTCGCACGTGTTCAGCGACTACCGGGATTCGCCGTTCTTCGTCGACGTCAGAGTGTACGGAGGTTCGGATACGAGCCCGCTTTTCGGCCAGGACACTATCAAGGTCGACTTGATAGACACCGAGCAGATGCCGGTGGATGCGGGCGGGGACCTGACGGCGGCGGTAGGCCGCAGCGTGCGGCTTCGCGCCTTCTTCGAGCCGCCGGCGGGCATTAATGAGTTCACCTACACCTGGGACTTCGGTGACGGAACGGCCCAGGTCGGGGGCAACCGCGTCATCCTTACCGAGGACTCCAACCGCATGGTCACCGGGGTCACCAATCACGTCTACGACAGCTCCACAGAGTCGCCATACATCGTTCAGATCAGAATGGTCGGCACCGGAGAGGCGGGCGTCGTAGAGGGAACGGACAAGCTCGTCGTGACCGTGACCGAGGTGCCGGTGCTGATCGTGTCCGCCGGCGAGGAGGTCACGGTCGAAGAGGGCGGTACAGCGAAGTTCAGGGGAACGTTCACCCGTCCCGACGAAGTCACGAACATGAGGTACCAGTGGAGTTTCGGGGACGGCTCCGCCCCCGAGGATGGTACTTTGGAAGAAGGGAACAGCGTAGAGACGGAGCACGAATACGTTCACACGCGCCGGGAGCCGTACGTTGCGACCCTCAGGGTGCTGGGCGACAGCGAGGCCGGCACCGTGGAGGCTGCGAGTTCGGTAAGTGTCACCGTCGTCGAGGGCGAGGGTTGGGTAGTTGGTGGCTACAACATCGAGGGCAACAGCAAGAGCGCCGTGAGGGTGCTGACGACGGTTGTCAGGGGCATTGTGACCGTGGTGATTTGGGTTACGTTCCTCAGCCCGCTCTGGGGAGGAGCACTGGCCTTGTTGTTCCTGCTGAAGTGGCTGTCCGGGCGCGGATGGTTGATGCTCGAGATCTCGCGGCTGTTCCGTAGGGGAGCGCTGCAAGGCCCGCGGCCTAGCGCCAGCATGGAGTTTGTGTCGGAGGCCCAAGTCGAGTGTTCCAACTGCGGAGCCAGCAATTCGGAGAATGTCAATTTCTGCACCGGTTGCGGCAGTCCCATGAAGGACTCGTAGGCCGCCGGGGGCAGATTCCTCGACATGCTCGGAATGACACGACAGGCCCGGAATGACATTCGACAGCTTTGAATGACAAGAGGGGCGTGGTGGCCGAACACCCGTAAGGGGGATAAGGCATGAAACTGCAAGGCAAGACCGCGCTGGTGACCGGCTCCGGCCGCAACATCGGGCGGGCCACCGTGCTCGCGATGGCGGCGGAGGGCGCGAACGTCGTGGTTAACGCGCGGACGAATCAGGCCGAGGCGGACTCCGTGGCGACTGAGGCGCGCTCGCTCGGTGTCGGCGCCATCAGCGTGCTTGCGGACGTGGCGGACAGGGCGCAGGTTGACGCGATGGCGGCGCGGGCGCTGGATGAGTTTGGCCGCATCGACGTGCTGGTGAGCAACGCGGCCATACGCCCGCACAAACCGTTCCTCGAGGTCACCTACGAGGACTGGCGGCGCGTGGTGGGCGTGGTGCTCGAGGGCGCATTCTTCTGCGCGCAGGCCGTGCTGCCTTCCATGCTGGAGAACGGCGGCGGACGCGTCATCTTCATCAGCGGCGACGGCGCGTTCGCCGGGTCCGCGACGCGCGCCCACGTGTCCGCGCCCAAGATGGGCCTTTCGGGGTTGGCGCGCGGTCTGGCGTCCGAGTTCGCCGGCCAGGGCATCACGGTCAACGTCGTCTCCCCGGGAGCGATCGACACGACGCGGGACTTGTCGTGGTACCCTGGCGGCGCGAACCCAAGCGCGGGCGCGAGCCGCATTCCCGTCCAGCGTCTCGGCAAGCCCGAGGAGATCGCCGCGACCTGCCTGTTCCTCGCGTCCGAGGAGGGTGGCTTCATCACCGGCCAGACGATCCACGTCAACGGCGGCGCGGGGTATTTTTAGTGGCCGGTGGTCAGTAATCAGTACTCAGTAGGTAGTCGCTGACAACTGAATACTAATTCATAGGAGTGTTATGAGTGATCGGCACCCATGTATCTGGGGTCTGCGGCCCATGTGTCGGATTCCGTTTGGGCGCAAACAAAAACAGAGCGATACCTTGTTGAACTCTGGACACCCCGTCAATTCACCTAAGCTCTCGCGCTTGTTTTGCCTTTGAATCGTGTGTTACATTCGATTTGATGTGGGCCGAATCGTGCGTACGGAGGCCAAACCATGAATGACACGTACAGCGACTTTCTCTATGCTAGGCCATCTTTTTTCGAGGGCGCGGCTAGGATAATCGACATGGGTAATACACTGTCCGAGTACAATTCCACCAACACTGAGCGTGAGGCGGACGCTGTCGCGCTTTGGATGGATTGGATCGCTGTGGGACAGGCGATTCGCCAGGCCATTGGAGAGTTCAATCAAGAGGCTGATAGATTGGAGACAGTTGGTCGGATTAATGACTAGGCGGAGAAGGAAAAACAGGAAACCAGACTCTAGTCAGCCTGCGAAACCGCAGGCTGATGTCGTTGTGTCCAGAGAGCAGAGTGTTGAAACGTCCACTACGTGATCAGGTCCAGTTCCACCACCAGACGCGCTTGAGCGATATGAAGCAATTCTACCGGGTGCAGCCGACAGGATTTTAGGAATGGCCGAGCGGAAGCTGGAGCATCGAATGGAATTGGAGAAGAAAGTTGTTGGAGGCGATGCCTCCAGAAGTTATTTGGGTTTGGCCGCAGCGTTCTTGGTGTCTCTCATTGCAGTCTTGGGCAGCATCTATGTTATCGCGCAAGGCTACACCTGGCCGGGAGTGGCCATATTTGGAATCGACATAGTTGCACTAGCGGGAGTGTTTGTGTACGGAACGCAGGTGCGTCGCGCTGAGCGAGAACGTAAAGCCCAAAGACTGCCCATGGACCGCGCGAAGTGACAGCCCCTGTCACTTGCGTTGTTCAGAAGCGGCTAAAGGTGATTGTCATTGCTCGCTCCGACCACCATTCACTCGCCACCGGCCAGCAGAAAAACTGAGGAGCTCGTTATGCCTTACGCTGAAGTCAATGGCGTGAACTTGTACTATGAATCGAACGGGGACGGCTTTCCGCTGGTGTGGAGCCACGAGTTCGCCGGTGACTTCCGCTCGTGGGAGCCGCAGGTGCGGTTCTTCGCGCGGCGCTACCGGGTGATCACCTACTGCGCCCGCGGCTATCCGCCGTCGGACGTGCCCGGCGGCCTCGACGCCTACAGCCAGGAGCAGGCGGTTGACGACCTGCGCGGCCTGCTCGGGTACCTGGGCATCAAGCGCGCCCACGTCGGCGGGTTGTCGATGGGCGGCAACGTGGCGCTCAACTTCGGGTTGGCACACCCGCGGTTGGCGCGGTCACTCGTCGTCGCGGGCACCGGCACCGGCTCCGACGCGCCGATATCGTTCGCCAAGAACGTAGCCGAGTTCGCCGGGCGCTTGGAGTCCGGCGGCATGGCGGCGATGGAGGACTACACGCGGGGGCCGGCGCGCGTGCAGCTTTTGCGTAAGGACCCCAAGGGCTGGCGCGAGTTCGCGGACCAGTTCGCCGAGCACTCCCCCACAGGCTCGGCTCTCACGTTTCGCGGAGTGCAGGGCAGGCGGCCGCCCATCTACGCGCTGGAAGACCGCCTGCGCGCCCTGGACGTGCCCACGCTGATAATGGTCGGCGACGAGGACGACCCCTGCATCGAGCCGGCCATCTTCATGAAGCGGTGCATTCCCGGGTCGGGGCTGGCAGTGATCCCGCAGTCCGGCCACGCCATCAACCTGGAGGAGCCGGACCTGTTCAACCGACTCGTGCTCGACTTCCTGACGGCAGTAGAATCGGAAAGCTGGGCGCGCCGCGACGCGGGCCTGGCGTCCGGCTCGCTGACGTAGGGGAGTTAGTTGGTCAGTATTCAGTCTGTCAGTTACTGAATACTGACCAACTGACAGACTGACGCACTGACCAATGTTCGTGCCCTTCGTGGATAATCGATGACCAATCAGTATGACTTTGCTGCGCACCTGACGCGCTTCTGCCGGGCGCTGCGCGGGCACGGGCTGCTGGTGGGCCCGAGCGAGACGGCGGACGCGGTGCGCGCGCTGGGCGTAGTGGACGCGCTGGACCCCGCGCGAGTCTACTGGACGCTGCGGGCGGCACTGCTCTCGCGACGCGACGACGGACCGGTCTTCGACGCGCTGTTCGAACGATTCTGGAACTTCGAGCCGCTGCCGGAGCGGCCCGCGCCCCGTGGCGGTTCATCGCCCGCGGGTGGAGCGCGCCGATTGAGGCCGCGGCCCCGCTCGCTCGCACTCATGGAGAACGACCTACGCTCCAAAGACACCCTGATTCAGGTGCTGCGCACCGGGGCCAGCGCCCGCGAGTGGGCGTCCGGCCAGGAACTCGTCGCCCTGGACGAGGGAGAGTCGGCTGAGCTTGCGGCGATCGCCGCGCGCATGGTGCGCGCGCTCGCGTCGAGGCCGGGGCGCAGGCGCAAGCGGCACAGGCGCAGGGGCACGCCCGACCTGCGGGGGGCGTTCAGGGTTAACCTCGCGATGGGGGGCGACCTCATCCGGCTGCCGCGTATGCGCCGCGTGCCGCGTGTCCCCAGGCTGCTCGCGCTGCTGGACGTGAGCGGCTCGATGCAGCGCCACACGTGGCTGCTGCTCCAGTTGCTGTTCGCCGTGTACCAGCAGACCCGGCGCGTAGAGACGATCGTTTTCAGCACGAGGCCGACGCGCGTGACACGGCAGATGCGCGCTCCGTCGCTGCGGGAGGCGCTGCGCCGAATGGGCGAGGCGGTGCCGCACTGGTCGGGCGGCACGCGAATCGGCGAGAGCCTGGCGCGGGTGAACTCCGACTACGAGTGGCTTCTGGACCGCTTCACGACGGTGATGCTGCTGAGCGACGGCTGGGAGACGGGCGACCCGGAGGGTCTGGCGCGGGAGCTGCGCCGCATGCGGCGGCGGGTGCGGCGATTGGTATGGCTGAATCCGCTGCTGGGCACACGCGACTACGAGCCGCTGGCACGCGGGCTGCGCGCCGCGGCGCCGCACGTGGACGACTTCGCGCCGGCCGGGGATGTGGCAAGCCTGAAGCGTCTGCCGGCGCTGTTGCGGGGGCGGCGCTCTACGTCGTAGGGGCCGCGTGCGACGAATAAAGCCCATGGCTATCGCATTGCAGAGATGCTGGAGCGAAAGGGAGCCTCTATATGCCTTCAGTGGACAAGAGTCCTGGAGATTCAGCGAACGCCGTCTGTAGGCCCGTTCGTGATGAAGGACGCCAAATCCATGAAGGACTCCGTTGAGCCTCTATCGGCCTTGCGAACTTCAAGCATCCCGCGCGTGAGCTGGTCATCGCCACAAGTCGCCAGAGTGTTGATTATCTTCTGCACGACCCTCGCTCTGGAATCTTTCTTTACCAGGGGGACATCCAACCGTTCCGCCAGGCTCAGAAGTACAGGCCGACTCTGAAGGGATGCTGTAGTTGTAAGCGCCTTGAGGATAGCCTCAAGCTTTGCAAGGCTATTGGGGTCAGACTTTGCCGACTCAGGGATTCGTATGTCAGCATACGAAAATGTACCGGGCGTTGTTGTTCGCTTGCGGGCACTCTCATAGTCAGACGCGATTTCGCTGATCTGTCCGAGCAAGCGGACCAGGGTTTCTCGTCGGTCAGGATCCGATAGGTCGGATACCAAGCTTTCTATCTCGTCCGGACCGTGGCTCACCAACCGAGCCAGATCCTCCAGAAAGCCTTTACTGTACTTCTGCATACCTTAAAACCCCATGGATACGAAAACGTCATCGGCGAATCTGCGGAACTCACCTTTGACGTGATAGTTGGCAAAGGCCGTTCTGCTGATGGAAGTCCCTTCGCGGGCGCTTCTAACGTAAGACCGAGAGTGGCGCAGTTCGTGTTCCAAGAATCGCCATCCTTGAGCGGAGGCGAAGCTCTGAGTGGCCTGTTTCGTCAGATGGTACTCCGTTGGATTGTCACGTTGGCGGACGTTTTCCAAGAACACCCCGACAACTTCCAGCGAATGTCCCGGGTACTGGTTTCTGAACGAGGCAATCGACCTAGCCAGCAACGGGAAGCCTATTGAACTGAGGAACTCCGGCCGTACTGGAACGAGCACGTGATTTGTGGCCAAGTACGCCGCGTCAGTGGCCATTGAGTCCGTAGGGGGTGGATCGACGATGACCAAATCGTAGTCAGCGGCATGTTGCTGCAAGAATGACGACGCTAGATGCGCTTTCCCCGACGGATTCTTCAGAGTAGCGGCCAACTCTAACTGAGAGGGTACAATGTGCAAACTCCCGTTGGCCCAAGATTTTACAACGTTCCCATAGCTGACTATACTTTCAACGTTCTTGTAGATGGCAGTTTCAGCAGTCGGGATAGGCCTTTGGGGATCTCGCAGTGGCGAATGTTGCTCGAATATATCGAACACTGTCAGTCCCCCTGACCTTAGGTGGCTCTGATAAGCTCGTTCACCCATGAGGTAGACACTAGCATTGAATTGTGGGTCTAGGTCGACCACCAAAGTCGTCAGGCCACGGTCCGCGGCATCCAAGGCCAGATTCACAGCCACGGTTGTCTTTCCGACGCCGCCCTTCATGTTAATGACGCATAATCCCTTGTACATCGATCCTAACATCCTCGCCCGTTTGCCAGAATGCGTGACCTACATTCTAAGGCGTAGCCAGTGCATGCGTCGAGCCTCTACAACAGCTCTTGAATAGCAGTTCCAATTGGAATCCGAAGGCACCCTGGGTTCTCGCTTCACAATCGGTGCCGGGTACAAGCTTCCTGCGAGCGTCGGCAAGACATCAGCGCAGAAATCCGTTACGGGCGGTCGTTGCTGAGGGGGATGCCGTTGGCGAGGGCCTGGGCCGCGGCCGTGTATGGGTCGACTTCGCCGCTCTCGACGCGCGCGGCAAGGCCGCTGAGCGCGCCGCCGGGGGACGTGGCATCGGCCAGCCGCGCCTGGATGCGCTCTGCGAGCGTGCGGGTGAACTCCGCGCGCAGCCGTTCGCCTCGGCGCCTGCGCAGCCCGCAGCCCGTTTTAAGGCTCTCGCGATGGCGCGCGATGGCGGCGTGCAGCTCGTCGATGCCCAGCCGCCTGTGGGCCTGGGACGCTATCACCGGGGGCGTCCAGTCCGGGCGGCGCTCGCCGATTTCGAGCATCGATCTGAGCGTGGATACCATCCGGTCGGCGCCGGAGCGGTCGGCCTTGTTTACGACGAACACGTCGGCTATCTCCATGAGGCCGGCCTTCATCGCCTGCACCGCGTCGCCGGCCTCCGGCACCAGCGTCACGACCACCGTGTCCGCGACCCGCATCACCTCCAGCTCGGTCTGGCCCACGCCGACCGTTTCCACGTACACGACGTCCCTGCCGCAGGCGTCCAGCAGTCTCTGGGCGGCCCAGACCACTCGCGACAGGCCGCCGTGCGCGCCCTTGGTGGCAAGGCTGCGGATGAACACGCCGCGGTCGAGGAAGTGTTGCTGCATTCGGATGCGGTCGCCGAGCACCGCGCCGCCGCTGAACGGGCTTGTGGGATCCACGGCCAGCACGCCTACGCTCAGCCCCTCGTCGCGGGAGGTGCGCACCAAGCCGTCGACCAGGGTGCTCTTGCCCGCTCCGGGAGGACCGGTGATGCCCACAGTGTACGCGCGCCCGGCGTGGGCGTGGGTCGCCCGTACAATGGCGGCAAGGGTGTCGTCGTCCCGTTCCAGCAGGGTGAATAGCCGCGCGAGCGCTCGCCGGTTGCCGCGTGTGGCGTCGTCTACGAGCTGGGATACCAAAACGGGCTGGTGGCTATGCGCCGCCGTCCAGGGCGGTCATCAGGTTCGCCATCTCGATAGCAGCAAGGCCGGCGGCGTAGCCGTTGTTGCCCTGCTTGCCGCCCGCGCGGTTGATGGCCTGCTCCAGCGTGTCGGTGGTGAGCACGCCGAATATGACGGGTCTGCCGGAGGCCAGCGACGCGGCAGCTATGCCCTTTGCCGCTTCGCCCGCCACGTGCTCGTAGTGGTCCGTCTCGCCGCGAATCACCGCGCCGAGACAGATGACGGCGTGGTGGTCGCCGGACTCCGCCAACTTCTTCGCCGCGAGTGGTATCTCGAACGACCCCGGTACGCTCACCACGGTGACGTCGTCGTCCGCCACGCCGTGGCGCTCCAGGGCCGCGTGGGCGCCGTCCAGCAGCTTGGAGGTTATGAAGTCGTTGAAGCGCGCGACCACGATGGCGATGCGGAGTCCGTCGCCGCGCAGGCCGCCCTGCAGCTCGCGGCTCACTCCTGGTCACTCGCGGCGGCGGCGGACCCCTCGATGTCGAGCATGTGGCCCAGCCTGGCCTGCTTCGTCGCGAGGTAGCGGCGGTTGTGCTCGGTGGAGCGGGTGATGATGGGAACGCGCTCGACAAGGTCCAGGCCGAAGCTGTCCAGGCCCACCACCTTCTTGGGGTTGTTGGTGAGAAGCCGCATCTTTCTGACGCCGAGGTCGACCAGGATCTGCGCGCCCACGCCGTAGTGGCGCAGGTCCGGCGCGAATCCAAGCTGAAGGTTGGCCTCCACGGTGTCCAGGCCGGTGTCCTGCAGCGCGTAGGCCTTGAGTTTGTTGTGGATGCCGATGCCGCGTCCCTCCTGGCGCATGTACAGGAAGACGCCCCTGCCCTCGGCCTCGATGTCTTGGAGGGCCTGGGCCATCTGGTCGCCGCAGTCGCAGCGCACGCTGTCGAACACGTCGCCGGTCAGGCATTCGCTGTGGACGCGCACCAGCATTGGCTCGTTCGGGTTGAGCTCCCCCTTCACCAGCGCCACGTGCTCGTCCTTGTCCACTATGCTGCGGTAGGATACGGCGGTGAACTCGCCATACATGGTGGGCAGCCGCGCTTCGGCCACGCGCTCTATGAGCTTTTCGTGCTCCCGCCGGTAGGCGATAATGTCGGCCACCGACACTATCTTTATGTCGTGCCTGGCGGCCACGCGCTCAAGCTGCGGCATACGCGCCATCTCGCCGTCGTCGGCCATCACCTCGCAGATCACGGCGGCGGGGTGCATGCCGGCCAGCCGCGCGAGGTCCACGGACGCCTCCGTCTGGCCCGCGCGCACGAGCACGCCGCCTTCCATGTAGCGCAGCGGGAATATGTGGCCGGGGCGGCCCAGGTCTTCGGGCTGCGTGTTTTGGGAGATGAGCGCCTTGATGGTGGCCGAGCGGTCGAACGCCGATATGCCCGTGGTGGCGCCCTTCAGCACGTCAACCGACACCGTGAACGCGGTGCCCAGGCGGGCGGTGTTTTCCTGCACCATCATGGGCAGCCTCAGGTCTTCGAGGCGCCGGCCCATCATGGGCACGCAGATGAGCCCTCGGCCGTGCGTCGCCATGAAGTTGACGGATTCCGGAGACACCGTCTCCGCCGCCATGGCGAAGTCGCCCTCGTTCTCCCGGTCCTCGTCGTCCACGATTATGACGATGCGGCCCGACTTGAAATCTTGGATCGCTTCCAGCACGGACGAAAGAGGCATCGTTTCTGCTTCCCCCTATAGCTCGTCCAGAATATCCGCCGGCGCTCGCGGCCCTGAGGCCAGGCGCTCGACGTATTTTGCCAGGACGTCAGTCTCGACGTTGACGGTATCCCCCACCCTGCGGCTGTGGAAAACCGTGTTGTCTCGCGTGTAGGGGATGATTGTTACCGAGAACCTATCGAGAGCACAGTTTACAACTGTGAGGCTCGTTCCGTCCACTGCAACGAAGCCTTTCTCGACGATGTAGCGCATGATGGAAGCCGGAGCACGGAAGCTGATGATGAGTGCTTCGCGGTCGTCGGCTATCGTGTCGATGGCGGCCAAGCCGTCGACGTGGCCCTGCACGACGTGGCCGCCGAGCCGGTCGCCCAGGGCGAGGGGCCGCTCCAGGTTCACTGGGTCGCCCTCGTTCAGCTCGCCGAGGTTGGTGCGCCGCAGCGTCTCCGGCACCACGTCCAGCCGAAAGCTGTCGCCGTCGAGGGCGGTGACCGTGAGGCACGCGCCGTTGACGCAGATGCTGTCGCTCACCTTGAGGTCGGACGTAACCTTCGGCCCCGCGACGGTCAGGCCCGTCGGCCCAACGCGGGCCACTCTGCCGACCTCTTCCACGATTCCGGTGAACATTTTCACGCTCCCTGGCTGCCGGTGTGCGGCCTATTCTACCAGAGTGGCGGGCGCGGACGCAGGGGCGGGGTGGGAGCTCGAGTCCATGAGTTACAGCGTTACCGCCACGCTTGGCTCTCGGGTTGTCGTTGACACGGCGAACCTGCCTGCGGTACTGCCGCTTCCGACCACGTGCGACACTGTGTCGTCCTGGTCGGGGTCGTTCGCCGTAGCGGTGCCCACCAAGGTGCCCGCCGCGGCGTTCTCCGCCATTGTTAACGAGTAGGTGGATGTGGCGAACTAGTGGGTGGGGTTGCACGCCTCGGTGGTGCCAGACGCGGGATCGGAGGGTTGGCTCCACTCGATCGCGTAGACCGTCCCGCTGCCGAGTGCGCTCACCCGGAAACGGTAGTCCGTGCCGCAATCAAGATCGTCAACGACGTGACTCGTGGCGGTGGCATTGGCTCTGTCAACTGTCCAGTCGGAAGATGTGGGGGGCCTGTACTCCACGAGGTAGCCGACGGTACCTGCCACCGCGTTCCAGCTCAGTGGTATGCTCGTCTTCCCGGGCGTGCCGGCAATGAGGTTCTTGGGCGCAGGCGGACGGCAGTAGAGCAGGTCGAGGGAGCTCAGATCGTTCGTCGCCACGCTCATCAACGCCACGGGGATGCAGCCGGTGAGGCTGTTTCCCGACAGCCTGAGCGCCTCCAGGTTGGAGAGGCCGCCCAGGTCGGCCGGTATGGTGCCCGTCAGCGAGTTCCGGCTCAGGTCCAAATGGGTCAGCCCCAATAGCCGCCCAAGATACTCCGGAATGTTCCCATCCAGTCCCTCATTAGCAAGCTCCAGCCGAGTGACCCGGCTGGGCGTGCCGCTGACCGTGACGCCGTCCCATGCGGTGATGGTGGTGGTCGTGTTCCAGTTGAGAGTGGCGGTGCCTCGGAGCGAATCCATGACAACGAGCAGGATCTCGCAGTCCCTCGCGAGGCCCGGATTGGCGCTGGTGTCTGGCACCGCGCCCGTCGAACAGTCCGGCGCCTCCCGAATGCGCACCATCAGCTCGTTGCCGCTTCGCCACGGCCGCGACGGCACAGGCCAGCTCAGCGTGTTGTTGGCCGCATCCACAGTGGCGTCCGCCACGTCCAGGGACAGAGACACAGAGCCGTCCAGGGCGATGAAGTCCACGGCATGGCTCGCGATTCCGGTGTGGGGTGAAAGGGCCACCTTCACCGTGCCGGTCGACCCTGAACCAGGCTCCCAGGCGATGCGCTGGATGGTCGAGGTCGCGCCGTTTGTGTCGGTGAACGACGCGGGCTTGAGCACGCCGTTGGCGCTGTCTGCGGCGACGGTGTTGCCGTCCGTGACGGGGTCGAAGAACGCCTCGTGGAGCACGCCGTCGGGGGGAATAGCGGTCACCGTCCACTCGGTAACGAGAAAGGCGTTACAAGGTATCATATTGGCTTCCAAGTCTTTGACGGTAAAACTGTACTCCCCAGCCGGAATCGGTCGCACCGGCCTGAGCGATTGGGTGTACCGTATGAAGTCAATTCCATCGGTGAGCACGCCATCGCGGTTCCAATCATCGGGAGTCGTAGGACCGTCGACAGTCTCGAAAAGGCCAGCGTCACCGCCTTCAAACGAGGTCTGCATTTTGGTATCGGGGTAGATTCCACGCACACCACTCTCAAATATCACCGTTCCCGCGGACGAGCCGGAGACTAGCCTGTGGGTGAGTGCAGCCCTGCCTCTCAGCTTCCTGCCTTCGCTCTGGAAGTGCCGTTCCGAGCGCTCGTTTCGGTACTTATAGCTAACGCAATTCCTATAGGCATCCGAGCCGTCCCCGGCGTTCACCTCGGTGTTGATCGCAGAGATGCGGCTCTTCAACTCTCGAATGGTTATCGTCGGGGTGTCCCTGCCCGGCTCAGGTGCGGCGAGCAAAAATTCCTGGTCGTCCTCTATTCCGCTCGTTCCAGCGGAGGGCAGCCACACTTTCCTGTATCTGCTGTGCAGACTGAAACCGTCGTCAAGATCGGCCCAATACACCAAGAAGTGATCATTCTCACCCTGCGTTAAGTTACTGAAGTAGCCGCCAGGATCGCTGTTATTGAGGAAGATTATCGCCTCTCTGCTGTCCCACGAGGTGTCACGTCTTGCGAGGACGTCTGGTAAGGTGTCCTCGGCTTCTCTACGCGTCTTCAGTGTCGAGTTCCACCAGACCGCAGTGACGGTGATGTTGTTTGCGCCGCTCCCGTTCAGGTACTCGCTCACCTTCATATGGAACTTCACGACGACGGCATAACTGCCGCTCCATCCTTCCACTGCTACATCTATCACTTCGCTCGTTGTCGTGGCCAACCGTGCCTTGACGATTGTGTCGGCATTCGCTATCCGCTCTTCAATGGACTGCTCTCCGAAGTAGGGTTGCGCCGCACTCGCGGAGGTCGGAGGGCTGCCTGTGGACGGGGATGGCGCAGAGGGGTCGGCGGCCCGTTCGACCGGTTCGTCTGGTCGCGTGAACAGAGAACAGGCCAGCAGCGCGCAGGCCAGTGCCATCGTTATGATCAGTCGCATCCTCATGGCTGCTCTCCCAGCTTCGGGTGTTTCACGGAGCGCTACTTCGCGTCGTGACTCGAATGGAGTCTGTCTCAGGTTGTTGAGCTTGACTGCAATCGTCACTTCTGCGCCCGCGGAAGTCAAGCAGGTGGCGGTATGCGTCGCAAGGTCCTGTCGTAACCGGTAGAAGGCTCGGCCTCCGTGCTAACATGGCGTCAGGAGGGGCCGTGCCGTGTTCGAAGCGGACGAGACGTTGCAACTGGCGGACGAGGGACTAAAGCAGGCCGTGCGCGTGAGGGACTCCGAGGTTGAGAATCCGGAGTATCTGACGCGCCAGCTCATCACGTACATCGGCAACAAGCGCGCGCTACTGGGGCATATAGCCGGCGCCGTCGAGAGGGTGAAGGAGCGGCTCGGCAAGAGAAAGCTCCGGGTGTTCGACGCATTCAGCGGGTCGGGAATCGTGTCCCGGCTCTTCAAGTCTCACGCCGAGCTGGTGCTCAGCAACGACCTGGAGCCTTACGCGGCGGCGATCTCGCGATGCTTTCTCAGCAATAGGGGCGAGATCGATCTCGAAAGTCTGTCCGAAATCGCCGCGGAGCTGAACGATAAGGTGGAGGACGCGCCCTACCCCCGCGGGTTCATCGAGGAGTTGTACTCGCCGAGGGACGAGTCGCGTATCACGCGGGCCGACCGGGTCTTCTACACGAGGAGCAACGCCAGGCGGCTCGACAACTACCGGCGCATGATAGACGAGCTGCCTCCCCGAACGAGGGGGCTGTTGCTGGGACCCCTGCTCAGCGAGGCGTCCATTCACGCCAACACAGCGGGGGTGTTCAAGGGATTCTACAAGGACCGCGACACCAAGATAGGCCGGTTCGGCGGCAGCGGCTCGGACGCTCTGAGCCGTATCAGGGGGCGGATCGTTCTGGATGCGCCCGTGCTGAGCAACTTCGAGTGCGACTACCTGGTGACACAGGAGGACGCAAACGCGGTAGCGCTGCGCCTTCGGGACCTGGACCTAGCGTACCTCGACCCGCCGTACAACCAGCACCCGTACGGCTCGAACTACTTCATGCTGAACCTGCTGCTGCGCTACGAGAGGCCCGAGCACATAAGCCGGGTGTCCGGCATTCCGCGGGACTGGCAGCGGTCGGGCTACAACGTGCGAGCGAAGACGTTGCCGCTGTTCGAGCGGCTCGTGGAGTCGCTGGACGCATCGTACATTCTCGTATCCTTCAACGATGAGGGCTTCATTCCGGCGGAGACGATGCTTACCATGCTGAGCCGGTTCGGCACAGTCGAGACGGTCACGACGCGATACAACGCATTCCGCGGCAGCCGGAGCTTTCGCAACCGCTCGGTCCACGTGAATGAGTACCTCTATCTGGTAGAGAAGCGGAAGTAGCGGGTCGGCGTGGTAGAGCGTACTGCGGGGTGCCCCTACCCTTCGCAGTACCCCACTATCGCCACGTCCCGGCCCAGATGCAGCGTGCGCACCCGCGAGAGCCGGACGGCGTCGGCGATGCGCCGGGCGCCGGCGCCCGCCACCGGCGAGGGCGCTTCGGCCCCGCCGATGATCGTTGGCGCGACGAAGCCCACCACCTTGTCCACCAGCCCGGCGTCGAAGAGCGATCCCAGCAGCGCGCTGCCGCCCTCGACGAGCACACTCGTCGTGTCGCCGCGGCCCAGCTCCGCGAGAAGGGCGGACAGGTCCACGGCGCCGTCGTCCGACGACGCGCGGACCACGCGGGCGCCCGCCCGCTCAAGGGCGCGGCAGCGTGCATCGGGGAGGCGGGTCACGGCGACAACGGTCTCGCCCGGCTCGGCCAACATGCGGGCGGTGGGCGACAGCCTGCCCGTGCTATCGACCACGACGCGCGTGGGCTGCCGTGCGAGAGGCTTGCCGTGCGCGTTCCTGGCCGTGAGTTGAGGGTTGTCCGCCAACGCCGTGCCGATGCCGACCATTACCGCGTCGCTGGCCGCCCTTAGCTCGTGCGCGTATGCCCTGGCCTCGTCGCTGGTGATCCACCTCGAATCGCCGGTGGCGGTGGCGATCTTGCCATCCAGGCTGGAGGCGAACTTCGCGGTCACGAAGGGCAAACCGGTCACGACGTGCTTCGCGTAGGCTTCGATAAGCACCTGCGCGTGCTCGGCGCACTCGCCAACGTGCACGGTGATACCGGCATCGCGGAGCCGGGCGAACCCGGCGCCGTTCACGCGCGGGTTGGGGTCGGTGACGGCCGAGCGGACCTCGGCGATTCCGGCGTCGATGATGGCCTGTGTGCAGGGCGGTGTCCTGCCGTAGTGGGCGCACGGCTCGAGCGTGGTGTACAGCACCGCGCCCGCTGCCCGGCTTCCCGCGCGGCGCAGCGCCTCGACCTCCGCGTGCGCGCCTCCGGGCGGCTGCGTGTGGCCCTCGCCGACGACCATGCCCTCGCTCACGACGACCGCGCCGACGGCGGGGTTGGGACTAACCGTGCCTGCCGCGCTGCGCGCCAGCTCTATGGCCCGCTGCATGTGCGACATGGGCTTATTGCTCGCTCGATTCTTCGAGCGTCTCCTGCCTGCTCGCGTCCTGGCGCGGCGCGTACTGCGGCAGGCGTGTCAGTGTGAACAGCTTGCGGCGGTTTTCAGCGTTGGGCACGCGGCGGCCGTACACCCAGTCCTCCACCGTCTTGAGCGGCAGGTCCATCACGACGGCCAGATCCTTTACGTTCCCGCCGAAGCGGCTGTCTCTCAGCCACTGCCTCAACGAAACAGGCTCCCAGCGCCTGCGTCCGCCCGATGCGAAGTTGAGGTAGTACCGGCTGGGAGTGGGCGCATCCTGGCGCTGATACTTGCTTCCGAGCGACCCGTGGCCGTATGGACGCTCGGCGGGGCTGGAGGTCTGGTAGAAGGAAATCTGCGCGATGGGCATGCCGGCGTAGAGGGTGATCGGAAGTGGCGATATGTTGCTGAACTCCAGCACTATGCCGCCCTGGAAGCCCGGGTCTATGAAACCGGCGGTGGAGTGCACCAGCAGCCCGAGCCGGCCCAGGGAGCTCTTGCCGTCGAGCCGGCCCATCAGGTCGGCTGGAAGCCTCACCCACTCGCCGGTTATGCCAAGCACGAACGCGCCCGGGTGCAGGATGAAGGGGTTTAGCTCGTCGATCTCCACCACCTCGGTCAGGTTGGGCATCTCCTGCTTGACGTCGATGAGGTAGTAGCGCTCGCTGCGGAACACCCGCAGCTTGTTGCCGAGGGTGAGGTCAACGCTCACCGGCTGTACGGCCTCTTCACGGTAGGGTTCCACCACCAGCCGGCCGGCGCGTATGGCGCGTTTGATGTCCCTGTCGCTAAGTGCCACGCTGTCAACCTCCCTGCGCCCACAACTCGCGTCCCGCCACTATGCCGGCGAAGGCGGCGGCGAGGCCCACGGCGATACTGCCGAACAGGTTCACCGACGCGCGGGCGACGTGCCCGTCGCCGAAGAGCTGGATGCTGGCGACCGTTAGCGTCGAAAAGGTGGTGAACGAAGCCAGGAACCCTGCCGCTACGAATGGACGCGCCGCTTGCGGCAGGCTCGCCCTGTCCATCTCGACGGCCACGAACACCCCCAGCGCGAACGACCCGGCGACGTTGACCAGGAACGTAGGTAGCACGCCGGGGCCCAGCGCGGCCGTGACCGCGCGGTCTACCGCGAATCTCGACAGCGCCCCCAGAGACCCACCCAGTGCAACGAACAGCCACTCCATCGGTTAAGGTCTACACCCCTGTCCTACGGGCCGGTGCGAAATCGGCAATCCGGCGCGGCCTGGCGCGCCGGGTCGCGGCGCGTTAGCCGCGGGGCAGGCCCAGGCCCCTTCCGGCGATGATGTTGCGCTGTATCTCGGAAGTGCCGCCGCGAATGGTCAGCGAGATGGAGTCCATCCACAGCCAGGCGAGCCTTCCGTCCAGGTAGGCCCATTTCGACCCCTTGTCCAGGATGCCGTACATGCCGAGCATTCGGACGCCCAGCTCGTGAATCTGCTGGGCTATCTCGCTGCCCATCATTTTGGAAATCGACGCCTCGCGGTTGGGCACGAGCCCCTGGCTCTGCATCCAGGCCACGTTGTAGGCTATCGTCTTGCCCGCCTCGTTGTGCGTCCACAGCTCGGCGAGGCGCTGCCTCACTATGGGGTCGTCACTCAGCGGCTTGCCGTTCGTGCCCATTTCGTGCGCGAGCTCCACCAGCTCCTCGATGCTGCGGCGGTTGGACGCGAAGCTGGCCACGCCCGAGCGCTCGAAGTCCAGCGTTGTCGCGGCGATGTACCAGCCGCGGTTCTTTTCGCCAATCATAGCGCGCTTGGGCACGCGCACGTTGTCGAAGAACACCTGGTTGAAGTAGTGGATGCCGAACATGTTGATGATGGGCCGCACCTCTATGCCCGGTGTGTTCATGTCGACTATGAACACGCTGATACCCCTGTGCTTGGGAGCGTCGGGGTCGGTGCGGGTGAGCAGGTAGCAGTGAGTCGAGCGGTGAGCGCCGCTGGTCCAGATCTTGGAGCCGCTCAGCACGTAGTCGTCGCCGTCCTCGATAGCCCTGAGCTGCAGGGAGGCCAGGTCCGAGCCGGACTCCGGTTCGCTGAAGCCCTGGCAGTAGACCGCCTCGCCGCTTGCGATTTCGGGCAGGTAGTGGCTCTTCTGCTCCTCGGTGCCGTACAGCATCAGCGTGGGGCCGACCATGTGGGTGCCGATGCTGACGTCGCGGGTGGGCGCGCGGAAGTAGGCCGTCTCCTCGTTGTAGATCATCTGCTCGATGTGGGGCCGGCCCTGGCCGCCGTACTCCTCCGGCCAGGCGAGCGTGAGCCAGCCCCGCTCGGCCATCTTGGCCGTCAGCTCGCGGATGGGGAACCAGTTCTCGTCGTGGAAGTAGGCGTCCGGGTCTATGCCGCGCCAGTCCTCGCCGAGGTTGTCCGATAGAAAGTCGCGGATCTCCTGGCGAAAGGCTTCCTGTTCTTCTGTGAACCTGTAGTCCATGGTGGGTGCTCCTGATGTGGGGGCTTGTCAGCCTACCCCAGCCGCTCTTTGCCTCTCCAATTCCTCCTCCAACTCCGCCTGGAGTTTTTCCCACGGGATGGTGGCTTGGCCCTTGGCGGATTGGATCATCGATTCGTCGTAGAAGTCCTCCCAGAGTTCGCCGTGTGCCTCCAAGTCTATCAATACAGACTTCGAATTGCCCTCAAGCCTGACCAATCGAGTAGTTGTGCCGATTTCTGAACTCGGCGGGCATCAGATTCAATGCATCTCCGATGATCACCAAGCTTCGACAGAACGTCCTTCGCGCGTACCCATCTTGAATGAAGTTGGCCTCAGTCATTCCGCCTACGTGGTAGGCCAGAAACCGAGCCTCTTCAAGAATGTGGTACACCTGAGGGGGCGTCGAGCTCGACATATTCGACCTCAGTCAGGACATTTTGCGCGATGTGAGGGTCAAGAGAGTCCGTAGTCGTAGGGGCGGCCATTCTGCCAAATTCATCCTCGAAGAAGCACGCCAGACCTGTGAAGTTCTTGAAGGTCGATTGACCAGATCCGTACTCTACCAGCAGGTCAATGGTACTATCCTTGCGCTGTTGTCCTCGGACGTATGAGCCGAACAGCCCGATTTTCGTGACTCCGAAGCCCTTGATGGTCTCACTTTCATTTTGAATGAAAGTTATGACTTCCGCCTTGGTGGGTGCGGGAGTGTAGTCTTTGATGTTGAAGTCGGGCCAGGCCGCGCCCTTGACGTAGCGTTGCGCGGCTATGGCCGCGGTAGCGCCGTCGCCGGCTGAGGCGACCAGCTGGGCCGCCGAGCCCTGCCGCACGTCGCCGGCGGCCAGCAGGCCGGGCAGCGGCGTGCGCATCCAGACGTCGGTGGGCACGTGGCCCCCGCCGTCCAGCTCCAGAAGGCCGTCCAGGCAGCTCGAATTGGGGTCGAGTCCCACGTAGATGAACAGGCCGGACAGGTCGACGCGCGAGGTCTCCCCCGACTCGACGTCGGTTATGCTTATGCCCTCCACCGCGCCGCCGCCCAGGACCTCGTCGACAGTGGTGTTGTAGCGGACCTCTATCTTGGGGTTGGCGGCCACCCTGTCCCGCAGCACCTGCTGAGCGCCCAGCTCGTCCCCGTGGTGGAACACGACCACCTTGGACGCGAACTCAGTCAGCACGAGCGCCTCGTCCAGCGCGGAGTCGCCGCCGCCGACCACCCCCACGGTTTCGCCCTGGAAGAACGGCCCGTCGCAAGTGGCGCAGTAGGAAACCCCCGCGCCCTCCAGGTACTGCTCGCCCGGCACGCCGAGCTTTCGCAGCGTGGAGCCCGCGGCGTAGATGACGGCGCGCGCCCGCTCCAGCCCGCCGTAGAGCTCTATGGCCCAGAACTGCGACTCGGGGCGCAGCGCGGTCACCTCGCCCAGGCGGATTTCCAGGCCGTAGCGGGTGGCCTGCTCCTGTAGGAGCGGCCCAAACTCCGCGCCGGAAATGCCGTCGGGAAAGCCCGGGAAATTCTCGATGTTCTCGGCGTTGATGACCTGGCCGCCCGTCATCAAGCTCTCGAAGAGCACCGTCTTCAGTCCCGCGCGGCAGGCGTATAAGCCCGCGGTCAGGCCGGCCGCTCCGCCGCCGACGATTGCCAGGTCGTAGGTCTGCTCGGGCATAGCTTCTCCCCGTGTCGTGGTTCGCGACGACGGGCGGGTTTCAAACCCGCCCCTACATGATTCGTGGCGGCGGGCGGTCTGAGCCCCGCCCCTACATGATTCGTGGTGGCGGGCGGGTTTCAAACCCGCCCTACAATTGGCGCGCCCTGGCTAGATGAGGCCGGACTGCCTCAGCTCGGTGAGCGCCCGCTCGGTGGCGTCGACGGTTTCATCGACGTCCTGCTCGCGGTGCGCCGCGCTCATGATGAAGCGGGTGGTGGCGTGTACGCCGTTGTTGAGCATCGACAGCACGAACTGCCCGTCGCGGTGGGCGTTGTGCGCCTGAGCTGTCTGTTCCGGCGTCATTATGCACACGCCCTTGTCGCACTCGTGGTCCGCGCCCAGGCGCAGGAAGATGAGCGACGCGATGCCGCTGGCGCAGCCGGGTACCTCCATGCGGGTGAGCAGATCGTTCAGGCCGTCCTTCAGGCGCTGGCCCATGGCGTTGGCCGTCTCGGTGACGTTGGTGTTCATTATCAGGTCGAGCGCCACAGTACCCGCGGCAGCCGAAAGGGGGTTGGCGTTGAAGGTGCCGTTGTGGGCGATACGGCGGTTGAGGTTGAAGTCCGCGTCGTCCCTGGCCTGGATCATGTTGATGATGTCGGCCTTTCCGGCCACCGCGCCACCGGGCAGGCCGCCGCCCAGGATCTTCGCCATGGTCGTCACGTCGGGCGTAACGCCGTAGTGGGCCTGCGCGCCTCCCTTGGAGATGCGGAAGCCCGTTACCACCTCGTCGAATATGAGCACGACGCCGGTGCGCTCGGTCAGGTCTCTCAGCTCGCCGAGGAAGCTTGGCAGCACGGGGATCTGCCCCATGTGCGCGCCGGTAGGCTCCAGGATTATGGCGCCCACGTCGGGGTTGTCCTGGATGGTCTTTTCCACGATGCCGATGTCGTTGGGGGGCAGCACGATCATCGTGTTCTTGGTCTCTTCGGGTATGCCGCCCATGCCCGCGCTGCCTACCGTCAGGTAGTCGCTCCAGCCGTGGAAGTGCTCGTCGAACTTGATCACCTTGCTCTTGCCGGTGTAGGCGCGGGCCATGCGAACGGCCATCATGGTGGCCTCGGTGCCGGAGCTGTGGAAGCGCACCTTCTCGGCGCTGGGGATGAGCTGCTGCACCTGCTGTCCCCACTTGATCTCGAGGTCGGAGGAGGCGCTGAGGTGCGTGCCGCGTGCCATCTGGCTCGCGACGGCGGCGACGATTTCGGGGTGCGAGTGGCCCAGGATCATCGAGCCGTGGCCCGTCCAGTAGTCGATGATGCGGTTGCCGTCCACGTCCCACTTGTGCGGGCCGATGCCGTGGGTGGCGTAGATGGGGAACGGGCTCATGCGGCGTCCGTCGTGTGTCACCCCGTCGGGGAAGATGTCCCGCGCCTGCGCGTGGCGTTCGAGCGAGCCGGGGTGAAGGTCGATGTAGCGCTGTTCGATTGGGCTGACCATGAGCAATGAGCCTCCGTTCGGGTAATAGCGGGTAGGGTGTGTTGCGTATTATAGCCGCCGTATGGGTGACGCGCCACCGATGGAGGAAGCGCCGGCGCCGGGAAGCGGCTGGCGGTCCGCCGGCCGGATGCTATGCTATAGTAGCGTTGAAGCAGCCGGAACAGCCCGATTTTCCAGAGGAAGTGACACATGGCAGCCAATCGCGACCTGCTGGACCGCATCACGGTGCGGGCGGGCGTCTTTCAGGGCAAGCCCATCATTCGAGATATGAGAGTCGCGGTTGAGCACGTCCTGGGGATGCTCGCGTCGGGTGACACTGCCGAAACGATACTCCGCGAGTATCCGTTTCTGGAGGCCGAGGACATCCAGGCATGCCTGCTTTTCGCCCACCGCTCGATGGTCGGCGAGCGTGTTCACGAGCGCTTGGAAACACGTTAGGCGCAATGAGGTTTCTCCTCGACGTATGCGCGGCGTCTCGCAACATGCATACTATGTTGATTGAAGGCGGGCACGATGTCCTGTCGGCTTTGGAGATGGCCCCTGATGCCACAGATGAAGAGTTGCTCGCCCTGGCGAACAAGCAGCAAAGGACAATTATCACTGAAGACAAGGACTTTGGAGAGTTGGTCTTTGTGCGACGGTTGCCTCACCCATGCATTGTACGACTTGCCGAGATGACGGTTGCCGAAAAAGTTGATGCAATGCGGAGTTGATAGATGATTATGCGGACGCTATGAGCGAGATGTCGCTAATAGTGGTCACTCGAAACCAGGTGCGCATTCGCCGGGTGGACAATCGCGGTCTAGGCAGAAGCGAAACGATGCCTTGACATGGATTCCTAACCCATAGCACCTAAACGCCGGAAGCACGGGCGGTCAGGCCGGGCCAGTTCGTGCTCCCTCCGCGTCTTCCCGCCTCAACCGGAGGATGATGCGCTGGAGCCATGGCCGCAAAGGAGCCTCCCACTACGCGCAGCTAGACCCGTTCCTCTATCATAAGATGCGCCTTAACGCGCCCCCAACAACGGAGGAGACATGAAGAGCTACCTTACCGAACTGGAGTGTACTTACTGCCACGAGACCTACTCGGCCGACGAGCCGCACCGCACCTGCGACGAGTGCGGCAAGGTGCTGTACCCGCGCTACGACCTGGACGCGGCCGCCAGTGCGCTGGACCGCGCGGCGCTGCGCGACAGGCCCGCGAACATGTGGCGCTACTTCGAGGTGATGCCGGTTCGCGACGAGGCGAACGTCATCACGCTTGGCGAGGGCTACACGCCCATATTCCGCGCTGAGCGGCTGGGTTCGGAGTTTGGCTGCAAGGACCTGCTCATCAAGGACGAGGGGCTGAATCCGACGGGGTCGTTCAAGGCGCGGGGGCTGTCCGCCGCCGTGTCGAAGGCAAAGGAGCTAGGCCTCACCCGGCTCACCATGCCCTCCGCCGGCAACGCCGCGGGCGCCATGGCCGCCTACGCCGCGAAGGGCGGCCTGGAGGCGTACCTGTTCATGCCGCGGGATGTCCCTGATTCCAACCGCAAGGAGGTTGCCATAACCGGGGGCAAGCTCACGCTCGTGGACGGCCTCATCAACGACGCGGGCCGCGTTTCGCGCGAAAAGGCCGCCGAAGAGGGGCTGTTCGACATTTCCACGCTGCAGGAGCCTTACCGCGTGGAGGGCAAGAAGACGATGGGCTACGAGATAGCCGAGCAGCTTGACTGGACGCTGCCCGACGCAATCCTGTACCCCACCGGCGGCGGCACGGGCATAGTGGGCATGTGGAAGGCGTTCGAGGAGATGGAGCGCATGGGCTGGATCGGCAGCGACAGGCCGCGGATGTACTGCGTCCAGGCGGAGGGCTGCGCGCCGCTGGTGCGTGCATTCCGCGAGGGCCAGGAGTTCGCCGAGCCGTGGCAGAACGCGCACACGCTCGCGCCGGGCATCCGCGTGCCCGCGGCAATCGGCGATTACATGATTCTGGGTTCGCTGCGCGAAAGCGGCGGCGGGGCGCTCACCGTGTCGGACGACGAAATCCTGCACTACATGGGCCTGGTGGCGTCGCTGGAAGGCATGTTCGTCTGCCCGGAGGGCGCTGCCACCGCGGCTGCGCTCAACAAGCTGCTCGCCGACGGTTCGGTGCTGCCCGACGAGCGCATACTGCTGATGAACACCGGGTCGGGCCTCAAGAACCTGGAGCTGGTGGAGGCGTAGGGCTGCCTTCCTACGCCCCCGTGCCCGCCTAGTTCAGGCGCTCGAAGATGGTGGCCACGCCCTGGCCGCCACCCACGCACATGGTCACAAGCCCAATGTGCTCGTCGCGCAGAGCTATCTCCTCCATCAGCTTGACCGTCATTATCGCGCCGGTCGCGCCTACCGGATGGCCGAGGCTGATGCCGCTGCCGTTGACGTTGGTCTTATCCAAGTCCAACCCCAGCTCGCGCACGCAGTACAGCGCCTGGGCGGCGAACGCCTCGTTGAGCTCGACCAGGTCGATGTCGTCGATCGTCATGCCGGACTTGGCGAGCGCCTTGCGCACCGCCGGCACGGGACCGATTCCCATGATGGCCGGGTCTACGCCGGCGACTCCGCGGGTGTACCAGCGCAGCCGGGGCGTCACGCCGAGCTCGGCGGCCTTCTCGGCGGACATGATGACCACGGCCGCCGCGCCGTCGTTGATGCTGGAGGCGTTGCCCGCGGTGACGGTGCCGTCGCGCTTGAAAACCGGACGAAGCTGCGCAAGGCGTTCGACCGTCGTGTCCTCGCGCGGGCCTTCGTCCACGCTCACCGCTACCGGGTCTCCCCTGCGCTGAGGCACGCTGATGGTGGTTATCTGGTCGTCGAAGCGCCCGTTCTTGATGGCCGCGACGGCGCGCAGATGGCTATTGAAGGCCATCTCGTCCTGGTCTTCCCGGCTGACGCCGAAGCGCTCGGCCACGTTCTCCGCCGTAACGCCCATGTGGTAGCGGTTCACGGGGCAGCCGAGGCCCTCTATCAGCCCGTCCACCATCTCGGCGTTGCCCATGCGCAGCCCGTCGAAGCGGGCCTTGTAGTCCAACATGAAGGGCGACTGGCTCATGTTCTCGATGCCGCCGGCGACGGCAATGTCCACCTCGCCGGTGCGCACCAGCTGCGCCGCCATGTTGATGGCCTCCAGGCCGGAGGAGCATTGGCGGTTCACCGCGATGGTGGGCACTTCTTCGGGAATCCCCGCCCTGATCGACGCCAGCCGCGCCGCATAGCCGGCCTCCGTCGCCTGGAGGGCGTTGCCCAAGACCACCTCGTCCACCTGGTCGGGCGAAATGTTTGCCCGCTCCAGCGCGGCCCGTATTGACGCCGCGCCCAGGTCCGGCGCCGACACGTCCTTGAACGCCCCGCCGAATCGGCCGACCGGCGTGCGCGCCCCGCTTACTATCACTGCGTTCTGCATTTGAAACCCCCTGCCAAAGTGCACGATTCCGCTTTGATGACTACTGCCAAGCATAGCATCTTGGCCAGGGTTCAGGAAGTGCGGCTATCGCCGCGTTGAGGAAGTTTGCTATCATTGACCCATACGACTTCACGTGAGGATACGCTATGGCTGCTCTGGCTATGGAAAACTATGCGGGTTCCCCGGACGAACTGCTGGAGCAGGCGCGACAGGTCGCCAAGACGCCGGAGTCTGCTGAGCTACTGTTGGCCGCGGTCAACAAGCGGCTGGCGGAGATTAAGCCCGACGAGGAACCAGTCGCCGCCGCAAAACTGCTGACGGCAGAGCGGGACGACTGGGCCATCGAGGCGGGCCACCGGTACCTGAACGAGTACTATGAGGACAGCCTTGACCCCGGACACTTCTCCGTCTCCTACGAGGATATAGACCACGAGGAGCTCATGGGTGTCGCTAAGGAAATGCTCTGGATATTGAGGGACTGAATTGCCTGTCCGTTCTCCGGAGGAATTTGCTCGCGCTGCCGAAATGCGTCTCACCTTGGCCGTAAACTGGTACGAACTTGCAAAGGATCTAGCCTTTAGCGACCGATACATCGAGATGGCAAACGTCGCGATGCTTGTCTGGAGTGCGGGCATAGACTTGATCAGCGTTCACATGCTGTTGAACGGCGAGACAGGCTTGGGCACGTCGGCCAACCGGCGCCGTTACTTGGTGAATCAGATTGTGCCGGCCAATCAGTCATTGCGGTTGCAGATCGGCTGGCGTAGGCTATCGCGCCTGCACAGTTTTCAGCACAACTTTCATCTCATCGAGGTCGAGTTCGCGACTCACTGCCGTTCCAGCAGCCTGCTGTTTGCGGGCTTGAACAGCCTGCTACCCACCGCGCTGCGTCTCCAATCGAGCGCCTACAGCTGGCTGGCGGAAGTGAGCTAGAGCGGACTGGATGCCCCGCCCGCGCTATGGGGGCGGCTAGAGGGCGCCCTGAGACGGCGGCTCGGTCCAGTCTCGGACGTAGGCCCGCTGTCGGGACGTCTCTGGGGACCGGGAATGTGGGCGGGCCTTTGGCATCTGCTGGAACCACCCGGCGACCTGGCGAAGAGCGGCGTCGCCGGTCTGGCCGTGCCGCACTAGCCAACAGCCGACCACGGTGCCTGTCCGGCCCACTCCGCCCCAGCAGTGGACGTAGACCGTCTTGCCGTTGTCCATGGCGTCGTCGATGGCGTCCAGCGTCGCGACCATTTGTTGCGGATTGCGAGGCACGCCCAGATCCCGTATCGGGTGGCTCTCGTGCCTAACGCTAAGGCCGCGGCTTTCAGCTTGCCGCTGGGCAGTGGACGCGTAAGGATCAAGACGGTCGCGTGACTGGGTCAAGTCGATGAAGTGGTCTATTCCGGCGTCGAGCATCTGCGAGAGCTTTGCGTCGGACTCGCTGGCGTTCCAGTGGCCGGGGTACTCGCCCGCCGCGAATCGTCCCGGAACGACCCAGTAGCTGTTGGGAATCGGGGGCTTGCTCGAGTGGTCAGGCATGGTCGGCTCGCATCGCCCCTACATTCTCGCGAGATTCGTGACGAGGTTGTATACGAACCAGCCGTCGCCGTTTCGGAACGTCTGAGGCTTGGCCGTCTGCGCGTCTCGCATTATGCCAATGCCGTCGCTGTACTGGTCGAACGACACAATCTTGTCGTAGCGAATTCTGAATCGCTTGCTGCCCCCGTGAAAGTAGATGTGCTTGGTGGTCACGGCCATCAGCCCAGTGTCGAGATGTACAGTCTCGTCCCATTCGTGCGTCTGGCTGCTGAAGGTGCGCGGGCTGTAGTACAGGCCCTTCGCGACGCGAACGCTGACACCGTGCGACGTGCCCCTGCGTTGCCTGCGTGTCTTGACCTCGTAGTAGTCCACGCCATCGAACACCCAGACCAGCCGCTCGGACTTCTGGAAGTTCATGGGCAGCGTCCGAGCTATGGACTGGCGGCTCGGGATGACGCCATTGGCGACTTCTCTTATCACCCCAGCCTTGACGAAATTGCGGAATGCGCCGTGCTCGTTCAGGTCGTCCTGCCCCAGGTTGAAGCGCTCCATGTAGCGAGTCAGCGCGGCCTCCTCGTCGAGGGACAGCAGGTCATCTTCGAGTGCGTGGGACACCGCCATCGCCCAGCCCTCGATCAGGATTGCGCGCTGCTCTTCGGGTGAGAAGGCGGAGTGGTCGAGCGCCGCGCTGACTTCGTCGTGTGCGGCATCGGGCGCGCCTACGCTGAGCGCGGCCAGCCGCGCCTGGTTGACGAGCCGCTTGCGCGAGGCCTGTTCCAAGTCGGATTCGGCAGAGTCGTCGAAGCCGCTCTGCGCGGCCATGCCATCGCGGAAGACGCGCAGCCGCGTCTCCTCCTCCTGGGTGAGCACACCGTCGGCCAGGCTTTCGCGGACGGCAATGCTCCATCCCTCGGCGATGGCGGCGCGAACGTCGTCCTCGCCCATCCAGGAGCGTTCTGCGACACCCGCGAGAGTGGATGCGAGGGCCGTTTCGCTGAAGTCAGGACCCTGCGCCACCCGTGTCGCCGCCTCCACCATCTCATTCCAGCCCGCGTCCCGCGTCTGCTGGCACGCCTTGTGCTTGCCCCGCAGAAATCCCGCGTCGTTACCGCAGTAAGTGCATTTGCCCATGATGTCGCGACCCCTCGCCCGGATTGGGATTGAGTTTAGCACAACACTTGCAGTCAGCGTGCGACAGCCGCCGTCCACACTTCACTATCCCCTGCCCGCCGTAATATTCTGGCGCCACCTTACGCACGGAGCGGCACGTTGTACGTCATAGGCGCCGCCGGGCACGTCGACCACGGCAAGTCCACACTGGTGCAGGCGCTCACCGGCATCGACCCCGACAGGCTCAGGGAAGAGAAGGAGCGCGGCATGACCATCGACCTGGGCTTCGTGTGGCTGCCGAGTGAAATCCCAGTCCATCGCCCCTACATTCTCGCCTGGAATGTGAATGAGTTTAGCGCAAGGTTCAGCGCATGCGCGCGGCGTAGAGAGCGCGGTTGGAGCTCAGAGTCGGCGGGATGTCGACCACACGGACGCAGTCGTCATATACGACGATTCGCTTTCAGTTCACGCGTTGCTAGCGACGCGGCGATGACTGTCTGACAGCGTTATTGCCCCAACATAGAGGAGTGCCGTCGGTTCGAATGGCGCAAGTGTGATATTCGCCGCAACTGATGGCAGCGAAACGATCGTGCGGCGGGGGAGAGGCTTGCCCATGCCAGTCCCAGCCCCAGCACACTGCCGCGCCATCTTCGCGAAGACCACAGGCGTGGCTCCCGCCGCTGCTGATGGAAGTCAAAACTTCGCCCTTCGGCGGGGACGCCGTGCCAAAGGAGTTATCTCCCCAGCAGACTGGAGCGCCGTCCCTATTGATGGCGCAGGTGTAATAGTTCCCGGCGCTTATAGAGGCAAAGCTCGCTCCCGGGGGGGGAGGCGACAGCTGGCCGAAGGAGTTGTTTCCCCAGCAGAGCGCTGTTCCATCCCTACGAAGGCCGCAGGCGTGGTTCAGACCGCTGCTGACGGATGTAAAGGTTTCGCTCGCGGGAGGAGACCGTTGCCCGCCGAAGTCCAATCCCCAGCAGATAGCGGAGCCGTCAGCCCGAAGGCCGCAGGAGTTCATCCCAAGGGAAATGTCGACGAACACCTCTCCCGGCGGCGGCGATGACTGACCGCGTCTGTCGCTACCGCGGCACACTACTGTTCCGTCGGACTGCAGGCCGCATGAATGCTCCCGCCCGCTACTGATGGACGTGAACGTTTCCGTAAACCGCCCGTTCCACCAATCGGGGCCCCAGCAGAAGGTCTGGCCGCGAGCATCCAACGCGCAGGTATGAATGGAACCCGCGCTGAGAGACACGAGGTCTTTCAGAGGATTAGGGCCTGTTCACACTAGTGGGTCTGGGCATGTTATCATACACGTATGGAACTTACACAAGCTCATTACCAACTCATCGAGCCGTACCTACCCGTGCAGCGTGGCAATGTGACCATTCCAAACATACGGGTGCTCAACGCTATTCTGTACGTCGCAGAACACGGTTGCAAGTGGCGAGGGTTGCCGAGTCGTTTTGGCAACTGGCACACCGTCTACGTGCGCATGAACCGTTGGGCCAAGAGCGGAGTGCTCGACCGAGTATTCGAACAGCTTCAGCGAAAGGGGATTGTGAAGGTCACCATCGAGGTAGCTTCACTGGACAGCACCTCCGTCAAGGTGCATCCCGACGGCACGGGCGCGGCCAAAAAAACGGACCACAGTCCATCGGCAAGTCCCGAGGCGGATGGACCACCAAGCTTCATATGGTTGCCGCGGATGATCGGACACCCATAGCGTTCTCGCTCTCTCCGGGCCAGGCCCACGATGGACCGGAGGGGCGCAAACTGCTCAACCGGCTGGGGCCACAACGGGGGAATCCGCCTCTGGTGATGGATCGCGCATATTCGGGCGACCAAACACGCCGATTGGCGTTCGATATGGGGTTCACGCCTGTTGTTCCACCCCTGAAAAGTCGCGTGAACCCTTGGGAGTATGACAAGGAGCTGTACAAGAGGCGGAATGAAGTGGAGCGCCTGTTCCGTCGATTGAAGGGGTATCGAAGAGTATTCACGCGCTACGACAAGCTCGATGCGCTCTATGCCGGCTTTGTCTTGTTCGCAATCATCTTCGACGCTCTACGTAGTGTGAACAGGCCCTAGTCGTTCGTTCGTCGTTGAGATTTACGCCTGAAGGCGGCGTTGTTTGACCATGGCGCTCATCCCCCCAGCAACTCACGGCGCCGCCCTCGTGCAGACCACAGGCGTGCCAAGGTGAAGAACTGATTGACTCGAACCGCTCGCCTTCCGGCGTCGGCAACAGCCCGTATTCCCTACTCGGCCAGCATACGGGCGTTCCGTCCGCCCTGAGACCGCAGTAGCCGCCGTCCGGGCTCAACGACGCAACCCGCTCATGCCTGGGAGGCGCCGGTATGAAAACTTGATCAACGCCGTACACATCTCCCAGATTCCAGTCTCCCGGGACATCAATGGAGATCGCAATCTGACCTCTGCCCCAGCAGGCAACCGAGCCGTCCTTGAGTAAGCCGCAAGTGTGAGACGCGCCGGTCGAGACCCCCACGAAATCCCCGTCCCGCGGAGCCGACGATACTTGCCCGTAGGTGTCGTCCCCCCAGCATTTCACCGAGCCATCCGCCCGGACGCCGCAGGAATGGACCAACCCCGTACTCACCGACACGAAAGTCTCATCAGGCGGGTTCCCGGAGTTCCTGCTGCCCCAACAGATGACGCTGCCGTCCGGTCGAGTCCCACAGATGTTGTTCCAGCCCGCGCTTATGGACGTCAGTCGTTCGCCGACGGGTGGCGTCATGTCGAAATATCCGGCAATTACGCCTATGGCGACCGAGTCTAAAACCGCATCGTCGGCTTCCATATCCGGGGCGTCGTCGGTCGAGGGCGGAGTCTGGTCATCCAGAGTGCACCTTGTGGCCCCGTTGCTCCTCGTCTCACAAGTGTGCTTGCCCTGATACTCGAAATCCCAACAGACGGGTGATCCGTCCGGGCGGATAGCGCACGAGAATGTGTACGTGCTGATAGCCGCGAATGGCCCCCTCGGCATTACAGCTATCTCCCCTACTCGGTTGGTTCGTCCCCAGCACACGGGAGTGCCGTCCAGCAAAAGGCCGCAGGTACGCCCCTCACCCGCGCTTAACGATTTGAACCTGTATGGCGGCGGTGGTGTGGGTTGCGCAGATACAGTCAGCTCGAATGAGACCGGCAGAGTTCGCTCCCCGGTTACCGTCTCCACTGTGTAACTGCCGGGGGCCAGCGGTAGCTGGGCCCACCGAGTCCAAAGCTTGGTGTCATTGAAATACGACCTGTCGTATCTGAAAGCGCCGGAGGCGTCCGGCTCCAGCGCGGGGGAGTCGCCGGGACCATCGCCTTTCAACAACCTTAATGTGGATGCACGGTCGTGAGAAGCCGACTCTATTCGGACATAAGCCCATTGCGACAGCGTGAAGCGATACCGACGTGCGTATCCGTCGATGGCGGCGTCCGGCGATTCACATTCCCGAGTCCAGACTCCGGATCGGGTGACCATTCCCGACACGGACCCGAGCGACTCGGCATTGCAGTTGTCGATTGAGGCGGACCCCAACCGTATCGCCTCTGGGAAGGAGAAGCCGTTGCGCAGTTGGCCCTCTGTCGCCTCGACGCGGTGGTCGTCACAGCTCCCACCACCCAGATCCCAGTCCATGGCGTACTCGCGCACAGCATGGCTCCCCTCGTCGATTAGCATGACGACTTTCACGCCTTCGGCGCCAGGGGCGTCATCGGCGTTGGACAGGTCCAGATTGACGCTGAGCATCGCGTTCCCGTCGGAATCGACGGAAACTTCAGCCGCGCTCCAGTCGGCGTAGTTCAGGACGCTTGTCAGCATGTAGTGAGGATCTGTCAGTTCTCCACGCCAACCGTTCAATGTACTGGCGACACTGTCGCTGTCGGTTTTGCCCCAACGAGACCCCGAACGGCCCCAGTATTCGAACTCGCCGGCAGAATGCCGAAGCACGTAGAATTGGTTCCGTCCGTTATCCAGCCTCACCCATTCGAAGTACGGATGGCCATTTGAAAGGTTGCCCACCTGGTATTCGGCCCAACCGGAGTCTTCGTCGCATCCCGGTGTTGACGACCGAACCCTGAATCGTGCCGACGTCGCATCCCGAAGCGCGCCGTATGCTTTCAGTACCAGCGTATGCGCCCGCAATCCGGAGCTCTGCGGCTGGGGATCCAGGAGTTCGTCATTGAGCACAATTTGGCGCTCAATGACGTCCATCGCCATCCCTACCTTTACCATTTCATGCCCGTGCAGCCGCAGCAACGCCTCGTCCATAGGCGTCAGTTCCGCCCTTTCGTGAACCGCCCTGTTCATTAAGCTGAAAGGCTCGGTTCTGTGGTCCATTCGCCCAAAGACGTGGACTGCTTCATGGAGCATCGCCGACCTGAACAGAGAAGAGCGCCAGTCACCGAAATCTCCCAAGTCCTTGCCCTTATCAGGCCACAGGTTGAAGACAATTATCTCTCCGCCGCGTACGCGGCCCGACCACTCAGATTCAATATGGGCGCAACCCATGCTTTCAACGTTGTAACATTCCGCGCCCGTGCCCCTGAACTGGGAGACGGTAAGTCCAACCCAGGCAGAGACGTCGGCATCGCCTCTAGAGGTGACCCGCTCGAACTGAAGATTCACGACGGGCGACAACTCCGCGAGCACGTCCTCGAACTCGGCGGTGAATGCCCTGGGGCCGTTTATCCACACCTTCACGGGCGACCCCTGGGGCCACTTTTGGACTATGTGCCCATTCCACGCACCGCAACCAATCCCCTCGTCCTCGTCCCTGCCGGTTCCTCGGTTGGACTGGTCTTTGAAGCACTCCCATACGTCACGGTGCACGCCCACTATCCGGCTGGGCGCGTCTATCAGCAGGGTATGGGCGTTCTTCTCGCCGTAGTCGATATCGAAGGCGAGTTCGCCTGCCGGCGATCGAATGACAAGAGTCTCTGTCACCGGGCCGAATCCGTCGGGAAGCGAAACGCTCGCCTGCTGAGAGCATTGGTCGATTGCCCTGTCAGCGAGTCGGCACGTGACGGACAAAGGCACAGCGTCGTTCAGCGCAAGGGTGCCCTGGTTGTGCAGTGTCGCGGTAATCTCGATGCCGACCGTCCCATCGGACCAGTAACCGACCAAGTCGGCTTCGGCGCCCAGGACCAGTTTCACTATCGGTACTGGAGTCGGCGTGGGCGTGTCGGTGGGGATTGCAGTGTGGGTTGCGGTCGCGGCGGGATGCGGCGTGGGGGTGTCGGCAGGCGTCTCGGTAGGGACGGGAGTGGGCGAGTGCGTGTCGATAGGGACGGCGGTATGTGTTGCGATAGGGACGGCGGTATGTGCTGCGATAGCGGTGGGCCGAGGCGTGGGCGTGCTGGTGGGTGAAGTGGCGGGCGCAGGCGTTTCGGTCGGAGCGGGGGTGTAGGTTGCCGTAGGCGTTGGTCGTGGTTCCGGAGTGCCTGTGGGGGTCAACGAACGGGCCAGCGTCTCCCCTGGCACGGGTGTGGAGTCCGGCTCGTCGGCACATGCCGAAAGTGTCATCACGACCAGCAGTGCGAGCAGGGGAAAGACCGTGAGTCCACAGAGAGGCCGCCGAAGGAACGGATGTACGCGAAATTCGTAGCTCACGTATCAGACACCATCTGTCGGCTTACCAAGTCCGCTTGGCGCAGTGTATCGGCTTCATCAAATACATTAACATATTCAGATGTCAGGCGACTCTTCACTATCCCCTGCCCGCCGTGATATTCTTGCGCCACCTTACGCACGGAGCGGCACGTTGTACGTCATAGGCACCGCCGGGCACGTTGACCACGGCAAGTCCACGCTGGTCAGGGCGCTCACCGGCATCGACCCCGACAGGCTCAGGGAAGAGAAGGAGCGCGGCATGACCATTGACCTGGGCTTCGCGTGGCTGCGGCTGCCCAGCGGCAACGAGGTCAGCATCGTGGACGTGCCGGGCCACGAGCGCTTTGTGAACAACATGCTGGCGGGCGTGGGCGGAATAGACCTGGCCCTGCTGGTGGTGGCCGCGGACGAGTCGGTCATGCCGCAGACGCGCGAGCACCTCGCCATTCTGGACCTGCTGAAGGTCGAACGGGGCCTGGTGGCCGTGACGAAGGCCGACCTTGTGGACGACGACTGGTACGAGCTGGTGGAAGCCGACGTCGAGGACGTGCTCGAGGGAACGGCGCTGGAAGGCTCGGCCATCCTGCCCGTCTCCGCCGTGACCGGCGAGGGCCTTCCCGAACTGCTCGCCGCGGTGGACGACATGCTGCGCGATTCGCCGCCCAAGCGCGACCTCGAACGTCCGCGGCTGCCCATAGACCGGTCGTTCACCATCGCGGGGTTCGGCACCGTGGTGACGGGCACGCTTATCGACGGCGTGCTCGACGCGGGCGAGAGCGTGGAGCTTGTGCTTTCGCGCAGGGAGACGCGCATTCGCGGCCTGCAGACGCACCGCTCGAAGGTGGACCGGGCGATGCCGGGCACCCGCGTCGCCGCCAACCTGAGCGGCGTTCCGCACGAGGACATCAGCCGCGGCGAGGTTCTCACCCGCCCTGGCTGGCTCCGACCGACGGGAGCCATGGACGTGCTCCTGAAGATCATCCCCGACGCTCCCCATCCCGTGCGCCACAACATGTTCGTAACCGTGCACACGGGCAGCAGCGAGGCCATCGCCCGGGTCCGCCTGCTCGAGACGCACTCGGCGATGCCGGGCGAGACCACGTGGGCGCAGCTCAAGCTGAGCACACCGCTCGCGGTCATCAAGGGCGACTCGTTTGTCATACGCTCCAATCGCACGACCCTGGGCGGCGGCGACGTGGTGGACCCGCACGCGCGCAGGCACAGGCGCATGTTCGCCCCGCTGCTGGACCGGCTGAGTGTGATGGAGGGCGGCTCCGACAGGGACGTTATCCTGAAGACGATCGAGCTGTCGGAGCCGAGCGAGTTCAGCGCGCTTGTCACGCGGGCCAACCTGGCCCCCGAGGGGGCGCGCCGCGAGCTTTCGGCGATGGCCGATGAGGACATGGTGGTGCCGCTGGGCAGCCAGGCCATCGGGCCGGGCGTGTTCGTCTACAGCGCCGGCGGCTGGGACGCCGTGACGCGCAGCGCCGAGGCGGCGCTGGAGGCTTACCACAGGCAGTACCCGCTGCGAAGGGGCGCCCCCAAAGAGGAGCTGCGCAGCCGCATGAGGATGACGCAGCAGATCTTCAACGGCGCCCTGCCTCCTCTTAGAGACGAAGACGTGCTGGTGGAGGAGGGCGCCCAGGTGAGGCTGCCCGATCACCTGCCGCACCTGAACGACGCCCAGCGAAGAGCCGCCGACGACTACGTGCGGCTGCTGGAGGCGGCGCCGTACTCGCCGCCTACTGACGCGCCCATCGATCCGGAGGTGCTGAACCTGCTCGTGGACGAGGGAAGGGTCGCCCGCGTCAGCGAGACCGTCGTGTTTTCGGCGTCGGCCTACGAGGACCTATTGGAACGGGTTACGGCGCACCTTAGAGAGCACGGGGAGATAACCGTCGCGGACGTGCGCGACTTGTTCGGCACCAGCCGCAAGTACGCCCTCGCGCTGATGGACCACCTCGACAAGCGGCGAGTCACGCGGCGGGTGGGCGACGCCCGCGTGCTGCGGTAGGCTCGGCGCAAAGAGGTTAATTCCCTTTAGGCCTCCTCAATCCTCTCCCATCAAGGGAGAGGATTGAGAGCCTGCCCTGAGCTTGCCGAATGGGTGAGGGTGAAGGCGTTGGCGCGACTCCCCCTCATCCTAACCTTCTCCCGCCAGGGCAGAAGGGACTTTGGGAACACCGTCTCAAGGAGGCATTGTGGGCCTCGACCTCGGACTCACGGCTTTGCAGATAGACCGCATGGCGGACGAAGTGAGCGCTCGCCAGTCGGACTACGGTGAGCGCCTCGGTCGCGCCATCGACTCGCTGCGAAACTTCGACACGCATAGCTACATGGACAAGCTGAGCCGCAGCAGTTCCACCCTCGCATGGAACCTGCCCGAACCCATGGACGATGCCGGCGCGCACTACTCCCCGCCCGCGCTGCATTCGGACTATCGCGTCGTCGCCGCCGACGGCTCGCACATCGACGTGGACAGGCACCTCGCGGCCCGGTGCTTCCTGATCAACATCGGCGTGGCCGCGCTCACCTACGGCTCGGCCCCGGACGCCTGGCTGTACAGCCGGACGAGGCTCTACGCCGGCGATGACGAGCTGGCCATACGCGACCCGGCCTCCGGACGGGAGGAGCAGGTCCAGGGCGCGGTGCTGGGAGCAATGCGCGCCGTCGAGGAGATACGCGCCCTGGCCGACGCCGTGCGGGAGCTGCCGCCCGGGACGCCGACGCTGGCGCTCATGGACGGCACGCTCGTGATGATGGGCATCGGCCTGCTGCGCTATGGCAACCGCCAGTTCGTGCTGAAGCACCTGGTGGAAGACGGCTTCGGCCAGGCGCTGGCCGAGTTGGAGGAGATGTCGCGAGAACGCCCCCTCGCGGTCGCCAGCTACGTCAGCCTGCCGAACAGCGCCGAGGTCGCTAACGCCACAAGGCTGCCGGCCTGTCCCTACGAGGTGGCAGCGTGCGAGGCCAGGTGCGGCGGGCTGCCCTCGCGGGCGAGGCCGTGTGACGTCGCGGTCGGCGGCGTCCGTGATCGCCACATATTCGCCGAAATGCTGGCGAAGGGCGAGCGATCCGCGGTGTTCAGGGGCAGATACCGGCTGGTCGAGGACTACTACGGCGGGCAGGAGGTCTGCTTTTTCTACGTCAACACCGGCGAGGAGATCGGCCGCGTAGAGGTGCCGTCGTGGGTCGCGGAGGACGAGGCGGCGCTGGGGATGGCGCACGCCATGATAGTGGACCAGTGCGGGAAGGGTCCGGGCTACCCCACGGCGCTGATGGAGGCGCACGAGCAGGCGGTGGTGACCGGGGCCGACAGGCGGACCTTCTCGGAGCTGGTGGAAAAAGCTCTCCAAGACCGGGGCATGCCGGCGTACACTTCGGAGAAGAACCGTACCAAGCGGCTGAGGTGGGTGTGAGCTAGCTGTAGAGTTGACGGCTTGGCACTCTCCCGCCTGCCGGTGTATCTTGGAAGTATGTTTGACACCGACACTGACATTGAATCCATCTAGACTTGGACAGAGTTTCTGACACGCCATGGCAGACACCCCATTTCCGTTTCCTTTGGTTGAGGAGCGCATCGCTGACCTGGAACGCCTTTGCATGCGCTATCGCGTCCGCACGCTCGACCTGATCGGCTCGGCCGCGACCGGCGCGTTCGACGCCGAAACGAGCGACCTGGACTTTCTGGTCGAGTTCGAGCCGGCGGTTCGTGGTGTCTACTTCGATCTGCTCGTGGAACTCGAATGCCTGTTCGGCCGGCACGTGGACCTCGTGATGGAGTCCGCAATCCGCAATCCGTACTTTCGCCAGTCGGTGGAGCAAACGCGAATTCCGATCTATGGCACGCCCGAACGTGTTCGGCAGTCCTCCGACTTCAGCCACGCCGGTAAACTTACCGGCCAATTTTCCAACGGGTCCCATATGAACCTCTATACCCTCAAGTACCTTTACGACATACAACGTGCTGCCCACTCGATAGAAGATTTCACTGCGGGCAAGACGCTCAACGATTACCAGGACGACTACATGATGCGTTTGGCCGTGGAGCGTCTCTTCGGGGTAATCGGGGAAGCGATGGCTAGGATTGCGAGGGTGGATAGGCCAACTGCCGAACGAATCACGGACTACCAAGACATAATCGCCTTTCGCAATGTGATAATTCACGAATACCCAGATCTCAACGATGACGAAGTGTGGGAGAAAATCGCCGTCAATCTTCCGACGCTCGCTTCCGAAGTGGACGCCCTGCTTAGCGAGGGCGGCGACGGCTGATCGCCCGCCCCTGTCCCACCACGCCGCGTTCGCTGTAGAATACGGCCCATGCAGGACACGCAGCCCTACCCTAACGGCTCACGGCTCGGCGAGGTGGTGGAGTCCACCTCGACGGGCTTCACCACGCACTGCTACCGGCTCGACGAGCTGCCCCCGCTGGGAGGGCTGGTGCGCGGTGGCGAGACCGCCCAGGTGTACGGCATAGTGTACGCCGCCTCCACGCGCAGCATAGACCCGGCGCGCCATCCCATTCCGCGGGGCGCCGACGTGGACACCGAGGAGGCCGTGTACCGCGAGAATCCCCAACTCGAGCGGCTGCTCGTATCCGAGTTTCACTCCGTGATAGTGGGATACCGGCGCGGCGACGAGGTTGTGCGTCACCTGACGCCACGGCCTCCGCGCATCCATTCGTTCGTGCGGGAGTGCGTCGGCGAGGAGCTGCGCGAGTTCAGCCGGTCGATGGACTTCGCGCCGCTGCTGCTGGCGGCCCCCACCACCGCTCAGGACGAGGTGCTGGCGGCGTTTCTCCGGCTCGCGCGCGATTCGCACCTGGACCCGAACGGCTTCCTCGTCCGAGCGGGCCGCGAGCTGGTGGCGCACTTTCCTGGCCAGACTCAGCGCCTCAGCGGCGTGCTCAGGAGGCTGGCATGGTGAACGGCGGCGGCGCGTTCGACTCCCTGGGCAGGGTGCGTGTCGGCGCCGTGGTCAGCGGCTCGCTCACGAACGGGCTCGAGATCAGGCTCGACCCCGCGACGTCGATCGAGGACATCAAGGTCGGGTCGTTCGTGACTATGCAGGGCGAAAGGCAGCGCTACTTCGGCGTGGTGACGGACCTCGAGCTGGGCTCCACCGACGATAGCCTCAGGCTCAATCCGCCCGGCCTGTCTGATCCGCTGGCCGCGCGGGTCTTTGCGGGCACCGCCGCCTACGGCTCGATCAAGGTCGAGCCGATGCTTACTGTGGGCGCAGACACGGACGACGGCCCTCAGCCGGCGAAGACCATACCGCCGCACTTCTCGGAAGTCTCCCTGGCGACCGAGGAGGATATCCAGGACGTGTTCGGCGAGGAAGGCCCCGGCCACTTCTGGATCGGCAACCCACTGGACATGGAGACCAGGCTTTGCCTGAACATCGCGGAGCTGGTCAAGCGCAGCAACGGCGTGTTCGGCAAGAGCGGCACGGGCAAGACCTTCCTGACGCGCCTGCTGCTGATGGGCATTTTGCAGAGCGGGCAGGCAACCAATCTCGTTTTCGACATGCAGAGCGAGTATGGCTGGATGGGCTACAGCGAGGCGAACCGGCAGGTGAAGGGACTGAAGCAGATATTCGAATCCAGGGTGGCGGTGTTCTCACTGGACGAGGAGAGCTCGAGGCGGCGCGGGCTGAGTCCGGACTACGTGGTGCGCATCGGCTTCGACGAGGTGGAGGCAGACGACGTGAGGATGCTGCGCGAGTCGCTCAACCTGTCCGAGGTCGCCGCGGACGCCTCTTTCGAACTGGAGCGCCACCTGGGCAGGAACTGGCTCAAGAAGTTCCTGGATCACGAGGGCGGAGAGGCGTTCCAGGAGCTGGCGTCCATGCTGAACGTGAACCAGGCGGCGCTCAGCTCGCTGAAGAGAAGACTTGCGCGACTGGAGCGCTTCGGTTTCATGGACGACAGGTCGGGCCACAACTCCGTCAACCGCATTCTCGACTACCTGGGCAGGGGCATACACGTGGTGTTGGAGTTCGGCCGATACGGCAACGACATCTCGGCCTACATACTGGTCGCCAACCTGATAACGCGGCGGATTTACGACCGCTACCAAGAGCTCACGGAAAGGGCGAGCGGCGACGATACACAGAAGCCCACTCCGTTGGTGGTCACCATCGAGGAGGCGCACAAGTTCCTGACCCGGGAGCTGGCCGGCCAGACCATATTCGGCAACATCGCCCGCGAAATGCGTAAGTACAACGTGACGCTGCTGGTGGTGGACCAGCGGCCCAGCGGCATAGACGACGAGGTTATGAGCCAGCTTGGCACCAAGATAACGTGCCTGCTGGACAACGAGCGGGACGTGGACGCGGTGCTCACGGGTGTGTCTGGCAGCCGCAAGCTGCGCTCGGTGCTATCCAAGCTCGACTCGAGGCAGCAGGCGCTGGCGTTCGGCCACGCGCTGCCCATGCCGGTGGTGTTTCGCACGCGCGAATACGGCACGGAGGAGTCGTACAGGGAGTTTGGGTTCAGGGACGAGGACGAGTTACAGGCACAGACGGAACGCGACATCGAGGAGCTGTTCGGGCCGTCTCGCGGATGAGGGCGCGACCTGTGGTCTCCTCCTCGCCGATGGCGCTGGCGCGCAGCGCTGTGATTCGCTTTATCCGGGAGGAGATACATGAGCGTCACATTCGACGGCCATGCCCATTGCTTCCCGTCCTTGGCCGAGGACCGGGGCATCAAGAAGAGGCGGCTAGCCGAGCATCAGCACCACGTGCGCTTTCACGGCCAAGGCATACGGAGGCTAAGTGACGGGGTCAGGATTCCGGAGCCGCTGCTCGTAGGCGAGGGTGACGGCATCTCATACCTGCCCGACGTCGACTTTCGAATCGGCCCATTTGGCAGGTTGGAGTTCACCCACGGCGGCGAGGACTACTTCATCCAGTGGATGCCTCCGGTACTCCAGGATATGTCGTGCTCGCCGGAGCTGATGATCGCGCAGATGGACTACGTGGGCGTCGACCGAGCGGTCCTGCAGCACGACAGGATCTACGGAAAACTGGATGACTTTCTCGGAGACTGTGTGCGGCGCTACCCCGATCGGTTTGTCGCCCTGGCACAGGTCGACGAGTGGGTGGGAGGCCAAGATGACCAGCTCGAAAGGCTCCATCGGCAGGTCGAGGACCTGGGACACTCGGGGCTGTTCTTCTCCACTGGCGGGTTCTTCCAGGACGATTTCAGGATCGGCGTCAACGACCCTAGCCTCGATCCTCTCTGGGGCCTGGTGAGAGAGTTAGGAATCACAATTCACTGGTACGCAGCCAAGTTAAGGCAGCCCCTGGCCGAGGATTACCTTCAGGAGCTACGCGAGTTCATCACCTGGGCAGAGGCTCACCCCCAGATACCCTCGGTACTGACCCACGGGCTCAACAACGTTCACTACGACGTCGGCAAGCCTGGCCGGTTCAGCGTTCCGGAGGAGATTTCGACGCTCCTGAAGTTCCCCGGCTGGCACATGGAGCTGATGCTGCATCTCATGGCCGGGGACCTGGAGTTCCCCCCTTACGAGGACGGCCTGTCAGAGCTGGTGCAGTCTCTGGTCGAGGACGTGGGCGCCGACAGGCTTGTGTGGGGATCCGACATGCCTGCGTGCGAGCGAACCGTGACATTCAAGCAGTCGATGGTGCTCTTCCGGTCACGATGCGACTTTCTGTCCAAGGAACAGCTCGACGCGATCATGGGGGAGAATCTCGCACGCCTCTACCCGCTGCGTGCGTAGCGACGAGGAGCTGTTCGGCCCGGCGCGGTGAGGGACTCACCCCCATCCTAACCTTCCCCCATCGAGGGGGAAGGGACGACCTAGATGCCCATGCCTTCCAGGGACGGGTCGTCGTAGCCGAAGTGGTGAGCAACCTCGTGGGTTATAGTGTCCCGAATCTCGCGCATGACCTCTTCATCGGTCGAGCAGATGGACTCGATCGACTTTTGGAAGAGGGTTATCTTGTCCGGCAACACCATGTCGTAGCCGTAGCGTTCCGTCAGCGGGATGCCCTCGTACAGTCCGAGCAGCAGTTCGTCCTGGTCCAGGCCGGAGCCGATGAGCTGGTCTTTCGTGGGCCAGTCTTCCACGACCAGGTCAACGTTCTCGAGGTTGTCGAGGATGTCCTGCGGGAGCTGGTTGAAGGCCTCTCGGACGAGGCGTTCGAACTTGGATCGCGTTAGGGAGGCCAGTTTGCTACCTGTTCGCTTCGAGGAACTTTCTCGAGCCGTCCAGTATCAGCGAGTTGAGCGCTACGGTCTCGGTTATGTCGCTGGAGAGCTTGCGGCCCGCGGCGTGGATGCGGTCGCCGATGGCGTTCTGCGCCTCCTGCACCGTCGGGTGTTCGGGCTGGCCGGGGTAGCCCATGGACTGGGCGAGGTCGTTGGTGCCCCAGGCGAATGCGTCGATGCCTTCCACCTCGAGAATGGCGTCGAGATTCGAGAAAGCGGTGGCCGTCTCGAGCTGGCACATGACCAGCATCTCGGCGTTGGCGTGGGCCATGAACTCCGTGCGTTGGAGGCCGGGCTGGTCTATCAGGCCGCTCTCGTTGTAGAAGGTGCCCCTGCCGCCGCCCCAGCTTCGCTTGCCATCGGGTGTGAAGCGGCAGGCGTCCACCAGTGCCCTGGCCTGCTCGGCCGTGTCCACGTGCGGCCCCAGGACGCCGATAACGCCGCGGTCGAGGAACGAGTTGATGGTGGAGGGCATGATGTTGGGCACCCTGGCGGTGACCGTGAGGCCGTAGCC
Organism: Dehalococcoidia bacterium; assembly: GCA_965217705.1. GTDB lineage: Bacteria > Chloroflexota > Dehalococcoidia > Lucifugimonadales > CATOSD01 > CATOSD01. The sequence continues at coordinate 2,966,512 of CBDCJA010000002.1, forward strand.
GTCGGCGACGCGGCACATGTGGTCGATCGACTCGGGCGAGAACAGGCCGTGCTCGCCGTCGAGGTTTACGAAGTCGAACCCACCCAGCATACCGGCCAGCTCGATGGCCTCGGCGCAGGGGAAAACCAGGCCGAGTCCCAAGCCCTTTTTGCCCTGGCGGTTCTTCTCGAGAATGTTGTTCGCGCGGAACCTTACCATGGCGCCCTCCTCAGGCGGTTGGGCCTATCCGGTTGTCTGCCCGGCGCGCGGGCCAGGGGTTGATGGAGCGGGAGAAGGGATTTGAACCCTCGGCCCTCTGCTTGGGAAGCAGATGCTCTACCCCTGAGCTACTCCCGCCTGCCGCGTAGCTTAGATTTTAGCAATTCGGTTGGGATTGAACAAGGCGGGTGGGCGGTCTGGGTGGGCCGGTTCAACAGGCCGGGATGGGCCGCGGGATGCCTGGCGGGAGAAAATTCCCGGAAAGTGTCTCATTTGGTTTCACTTGTCGCTTTTGCTAGCTGGGTTGCCTGCTATTCGCGTCATTGGCGGGACGCCGAGAGCACGGATTTCGACTTCGCAGTGACGGAAATGCGGCGGTATTGTGACAGTCGGACGGAGGCGCCGACGGGGTTGCGGGAGACCGCTGGGTTGAGGTGTAGATGCGTCATGGCGGGATAGTAGTACAAATGTGCGCGGACTGTCAAGAGGGGTGGCGGGCGAGGTGTCCGCATGACGATGACATGGAAGTTCCGTTAGAAGTTGAGCGTCTCTTAAGACCTCTCTGCTTGCTTTGTAGTGCGTATCAGAAAAAGTTCTGGGCAACGGGCTTTTCGTGGTAAGCAGGGTGACTTTGCCATATACTTGGAGTATCTGAAACCGGAACAGTTACAGAGATGTTGGCCCAAACTATCGGAGAGACATCAATGGCAGCTAGTCCAATTGCCGCAACTGACAACCATACTGCCGTTGGCGATGAAGAAGTGGAAGACGGGATAGAAGTTGAGCATGACGATCCAGAGGAACAGATAACCGATCCGTTCAATCCCGAGGAGATAAGGGTACGAACGGTTCCTCTCCTTGTTTCGCAACTCATCTCCCGTATCGAACACGGCGAGATAGACTTGGCCCCCGACTTTCAACGTATGAGTGGAATCTGGAATGACAAGCAAAAGAGCCGGCTTGTCGAATCGCTGCTCTTGCGTATCCCTATTCCGGTCTTCTACGTGGCTGCCGACAAGGACGAAAATTGGTCGGTAGTTGACGGCATCCAGCGGATGACGACGTTAAACGACTATGTAACCGGGAAGTTCGCCCTTGGAAACCTCCAATACCTGGCCACGTTCAACGGTTGCAAGTACGAGGGTCTTCCCCGGCCGATGCAGCGGAGGATCGACGAAACTTCGCTTGTCGTCAACGTAATCGAACCGGGTACTCCCCCAGAAGTAATGTTCAACGTCTTTCTCCGCATCAACACCGGCGGCCTGACGCTCAACGGGCAGGAAATCCGCCACGCTCTTCATCCAGGACCTGTGCGGAAGTATCTGAAAGACTTGGCGGAGTCGCAGGCGTTCCTTGAGGCGACTGACAATTCTATTGGTCGTGGCAGAATGCTCGACAGGGAGTGTGTCCTGCGATTCTTGGCTTTCCACATCGAACCTTGGGAGAAGTTCAAGGACAACAGCCTGGACGACTACCTCGGCAATACGATGGACAAGCTGAACGAGATGAGCCACAGCGAACGCCAAGCGATTGCCGAACTGTTCGCGAAGGCTATGGAGGCTGCGTTCGGAATCTTCGGCAACGATGCCTTTCGCAAGCGGAATGAGGTGAAGGCCCGCCGACGGCCAGTCAGCAAGGCTCTTTTCGAGACTTGGAGCGTCCAATTGGCACGTTGCTCTCCGAAGGACGTGTCCTCGCTGGTGCGGAGGAAGAAGAGAGTTCGGAGGGCGTTCATGGATTTGATGAACAGCAACAGCGAGTTCGACAGGGCCATTTCCTATTCGACCAGCACGCCGGCTCGCGTGAGGCTGCGATTCCGCGCCATCAAGGAACTCGTAGAGGAGTTCGTGTGATGCTGAGTAGGGTGGACCTTGTCAACTTCAAGTGCTTCGAAAATTTGGAACTGCGTTGCGCGGCCATTAACCTCTTGTGTGGGCTGAACGGTATGGGCAAGAGCAGCCTGTTGCAGGCCCTCTTGGTATTGCGTCAATCGATAGAAACCGGGGAGCTTCGTCGGGGTAGGCTGGCGCTTGGCGGCGAGCGGGCGGACTTAGGCACCGGCTTGGACGTGCTCTTCGATGGCGCACAGGATGACACCGTAGGTTTTGGCCTGCACAGCGACGAAATGCAAGTGCCCTGGGATGTGCGCTTCACCTACTCGCAGACTGCCGACCAGTTGAGCGCTGTCGGCGATGAACTTGCCCATGATTTCGTACCCGGTGCATGGCTAGAGATACCGCCGCTTGGCGGGCTTCTCATCTACGTCAACGCGGAACGTGTCGGTCCCAGAAAGTTGTATCCTCTATCCTACGTGCGGTCATTGCAGACCGACTTCGGACCTGGGAGCGAATACGCCTGGAGTTACCTGAACCAACACCAAGGCGACTCCTTACGCGCGGACGACCCGCGCTGCACACATCCACAAAGCAGGCGAATGCGAGACCTAGTTGACTTCTGGTTGCAGGAAGTGAGCCCGGGCGTCCATTTGGATCTGGAACCAGTCGCCGCCGCCGATTCGGTTATTGCGGGGTTTTCGTTCGACAGACCGGGAGACGTCGCATCTCGGCGCTACCGCGCGACCAACGTGGGTTTCGGCTTGTCGTACACGCTTCCGGTTATCCTGGCCCTACTTGCGCCCCCCGGCGCAATGTGCCTGATTGAGAACCCCGAATCTCACCTGCACCCACGAGGACAGACCAAGTTGGCCGAGCTTGCGGCTCGAGCTGCCAGCGCTGGCGTCCAGGTATTCATAGAGACGCACAGCGACCACTTCATGGACGGCGTCCGCATTGCCGTTCGAGATGGGTTGATTGCGCCAAAGGATACGGCCTTCCACTACTTCGAACGTGATGGCGCCAGGTCGGTTGTAACCTCTCCCGAGGTTGACAGGGACGGACGCTTGTCGCAGTGGCCAGTCGGATTCTTCGACCAGCACACCGAGAACATGATGAAGTTGATGGGCCCAAGGTAGATTGATGCGCGAGATGGTGTTGAATCACGCAAGCCTGGTTCCCTTTGACAAGAGACGTTCGCTGGCGTGGTTCAAGGACATGGTGCTAGGTATAAACTCACTCATTAACATGCGAGTTTGTACGGTGCAACAAGGTCTCAGGATGAGCCATGAAGGGGAAACGACGCTCTACTCGATGCTGTTTAGCGAATTAGACGGCATGTCGAATCCGGCGATAAGAGAAGAGATTCAATTCCTTGGGAGCTTAGCCTCAAGGAGTCCGCTCCTGAAGGACGTTGACGATGACCTAGAAGACCGTTTCCTGCGATGCCAAGAGAAGACACTGCCTCAAGAAGATGGTAAGCCGCTACTGTTTTGTGCTCTGTCAGATGGAATAGCGATAGGGTTTTGTTCCGATGAAGCTTGGGACCGCGATGAGTTGACGGTCTACTTTGAAGAACTGCTTCCGGATGAGACGGTCGTGGAATTGAGCGAGGCTGTTGACAATCTCACTCGACCACGTCATGCCCACGTCATTTACAGTCGTTACGTAGATGTCCTCCGCAGACTCGCAGATAGAGCCGTACTTTGGGGTGCGCGCGATGAATTGTTCAGCAGCCTCAAGTTCCTGCCGGAGGTTGAAGGACAGCTTATGAACCTTGACTCAACGGCGTGGATAAGGGTGGCAAAAGCGTTCGACCAAATGGAATCTGGTAACCTGTCGAGTACCAAAGGATTAGGTGGAGGCATCTTTGAGTACCGCCTCTTTTTTGGTCCGGGATACAGAGTGTATTTCGGGCAAGAAGGGAGTTCGTTCGTGATACTACGCTGTGGCACGAAGCAAGGTCAGAATCAGGATATTCAGGTTGCCCGTAACCTCTGGCAGGCTTACAGGGAAGGCAGTTGAAACAAGGCTTTAGGGTCGGCGCTCAGGGCATTGTCGCCCTCATTCGTATCCTTTCCCTCAAGGTAGGCTGCCCTTGGCTCGGCGCCCTTCCCTTACTTGCGGTCATGGGTGGCGTCTTGTATATTTTTAGGAACAGCCTGCCACGCGAACGGCGCCGGGGCGCAGAGTGTTTGCACGACGCGCGGCTCGCTTGTCCTTCAGGTTCACCAGAAAGTCGCACTATCGCCAGGAGGCCTCACCATGACGACCGACAACGAGTCTCTGAAGGCTGTCAAGAGCTACGCCGATGACAACGACCTGGACCTCGGCTGGATGGACACGCGCGGCGAGTGGGGTATCCGCGTGGAACCCGGCCGGCGTGGCCTCACCCTGGGCGACATCCAGGCCGGCTCCTATGGCGACGCGCCCGACCACAGCGACAACCAGACCGGCAAGCCGAGGGGCGCCGCCTCTCGATTGGGGGCGTTCCGCACCGGCGGCTACTCCGTCACAACGAAGTCCGACGTCTGGCTGACCAACGCCGCCATGCTCTACGAGGAGGCGCTGCAACGCCAGTGGAGCTCGGCGACCGACATTCCCTGGGACACCGTGAAGCCGCTGCCCGACGACATAGAGCGCGCCCAGTGCCAGCTCGCGACCTTCCTCACCGAGGTAGAGTTCGTCGCAGCAGACGTCCCGGGCAGGTGGGTCGCCAACACCACCCCCGACTACTTCGAGCCGCGGATGTTCCTGATCACGCAGATCATGGACGAGTCGCGTCACCTGGACGTGTTCCGTAAGCGCGCATTCGCCAACGGCGGCGGCCTGATGCAGCGGCCCACTATCACCACGAGCGGCGTGGTGGGCAACATCGACCTGTCCCGCGATTTCACCGAGATGTCCTCCCGGCTCCACATATCCGGAGAGGGCGGCGTGCTGACCATCTTCCGCATGGGCGAGCTGATGGCCTACAACGAGGCCGAGAAACGCATGTACCGGCTCGCCGCACAGGACGAGTCCCGCCACGTGGCATTTGGCGTGATGCACATGCGCTATCTCTCGGAGACCGAGCCGGACCGCTGCGAGGAGGTTCACACCTACCTCGACGAGGGAGAGCGCGCCATGATGGCGGGCAACCAGAACCCCGCCGGCGGAGACTCGGTTACAACCGAGGCGATGGCCATACTGCTCGGCGGCGGCAAGAACAACTACGACGAGGGCATCAAGAAGCTGATGGCAATACGCCGACGACAGGTGAAGGAGTACGTGCAGCGTATTCGCTCGGCGGGCTTCGGCGAGCGCTTCGTCAACGGGCGCGCCAACGCCGAGATGATGGCGTATTTGTGAAATGAATAATCCGACATATCCAAGCCTCATCAACGAACTGAAATACCATTGGAACTGCCAACCAAATGGCAGATGTTACTGTGGTTGCGGCGAACCCACAGGTAGGTATTTCGCAAGCGGTCACGATGCCAGATACGCGGCCAGCCTGCTTCGCGCCCTGCGGGGAAATGTGCAAGTTGCGCGCGCTATTCAGCGGCTCTCGGAAGACTAGGCCGGGTAGAATAGTACGTGATGCCCTTTGTGAAGGGTAGAACGTCGCTCCCGCGCTGCCACTGCTGTTCCCGTGTGCGCGGGAATGACGGGTTGGGGATGGGCCTGGGGACGCGCCGCACACGGGCAACCACAAGGGTTGCCCCTACAGGTGGCCCGGATGGTGACGATTTGACCGAACAAACCACAACCGACACCGCGCCCGAACAGGACGAGCCGGAGATTCCCACGCCCTCGTTCGAGTGGATGGGGCGCACGCTGGAGTGGGGCGTTCGGGTGCGGCCGGGCAAGTCCGGGCTTACCCTCGGCTCGCTCAACGTCGGCGTCTACGGCGACATCCCCGACCACTGGGACGACCAGACGCGAATGCCACGGGGCGCGTACCCCATGCCGGGCGTGCCGCCCATCGGATTCGGTATCCGCGACAAGCACGAGCTGTGGGCCGACAACGCCGCCGAGCTGTACGAAGAGGCGATTCAGCGGCGCTGGGCGCCCGCGACCGACGTCCCGTGGCACACCATCGAGCCGCTGCCCGACGACGTGGAAGCTGCCATGTGCCAGCTTTCGACCGAGCTGAGCCAGCAGGCCAACGTCGAGTTCGAGACCATCGGCGGCTGGCTTCACCAGATGTCCTACGGCTACCACGAGGTCAAGAACTTTCTCGCGACCCAGATGTTCGACGCGGCGCGCCACTGCGAGGTCTTCCGCAAGCGGGCGCTCGCCAACGGCGGCGGCATGGGCCTGGAGAGCAAGGGCGACGTCAACCGCATGATACTGGAGAGCAAGGGCGGCTGGACCGAGACGGTCCTCTTCCTGCACCTGCTGAGGGGCGATCTCACGATGACCGTGTACCGGTATGGGGAGCAGTTCGCCCACAACGACGCCGAGCGCGTGCTGTTCGCCCGCTGCGTGCAGGACAAGGCCCGTCACGTCGCCTACGGCCTCATGCACCTGCGCTACGCGCTGTCGCACCAGCCGGACAAAGGGCTCGTCTTCCAGAGACTGCTCAACATCGGCGAGCGCGTGCTCGAACGCGAGCTGCAGGACCCGGCGTTCAGGGAGTCGCTGGCCATCATCCTGGGAGGGGGCATCGAGGGCGCCCGCGTGGGCATGGAGCGCTACGCGCGGCTCATGGGCGATTACGTGAGGCAGTACCTGGCACATCTCGAATGGCTCGGCGTACACCGGGGCGAGGCGTTCCCCGCCGGGCTGGCGCGGTACCTGGAGACGTAGCCGTGCCCGTGTTCCCGTCCGTGGAATGGTTCGACGAGGTGCGGGAGGTCTACAACTCGGACGACGCCTATCGCGGCGCGGGCGGCGGCGTCTGCGACGCCCTGGTGGGGGTCAAGGTTGGGCAGAAGCTGTTTCTGCTCGTGTTCGACGGCTTCGAGTGCTCCGGCGCGAGCGAGATAGACGAGGCCCAGCTCGAGGAGACGGACTTCTACCTCGACCTGAGCCCTGAGGGCTGGCGGGAGATGATCGGCAACATCGGCGAGAACGGCGCCGCCGACTTCGGCCACACCCTGAACACGCTCGACCTGACGCTCGATGACGGCCTCGCCCACTCCGCCACCGGCGACCAGTACAGGCAGGACCTGTTCTTCAGATACAACCAGACCTTCCAGTTCTTCTTCGACGCCAGCGCCAGGATTGAAACCCAACTGGCGTGAGGCGGCAGAAGTCCCTTCCCACTCGACGGGGGAAGGGTAGAGCCTGCCCCGTACTCGACACAGGGATGGGGGTGACGTCATTGCCGGCATTTCCTTCGCTAGAGTGGTTCCAGGGCGTTCGCCACGCCGCCAACGGCGGCGGCGCGCTTCGCCGGCTGGGCTCCTGCAACGGCAGCGTGGGCGTGAAGGTGGGGGACTGCGCCTACCTGCTCAGCTTCGAGGGTTTTGAGTGCGCCGCCGTAGAGCGCATCGAACCCGATGCGCTGCTCTACGCGGACTTCTATCTCGACATGCCGCTCGCCGAGTGGACCGCGTTCGTTCGCTGCATCCGCGACAATGGCCGCGCCGACGCCGAGCACAGCCTCAACCGGCTCGACCTCGCCCTGCCCGGCGGCATCGCCAAGTCGGCGGACGAGTACAGGCGAAACGGCTTCTTGCGCTACCATCTTACGCTTCAGGCCTTCTTCGACGCCGCCGCGGAGGTCGAGACGACCTTCCGGACGCGGGAATTCCAGACGTAGAGGCGGCTCGCGAAACGCCTCGTGATGGGGCGCGGATGGAACATCTCTTACGAGGAAGACGACATGCCCATATACGAATATCGATGCCAAAGCTGTCGCCACAAGTCCAGCGTCCTGTGGCGCAACTTCTCGCCGCCCGAGTCGATTGACTGTGAACAGTGCGGCGACGGCGACACCACCCGCGTCATATCGTCGGTGGCCTTCCACAAGTCGCTGTCCACGCGGCTCTCCGAGCTCGACCCCCGCTATGACAAGATGGTCGACGCCGCGGCGGCCAGCACCGCTGAGGCCGACCCCAACCGCTACCTGGGCCGCGACATCCAGCGCATGAGCGAGGCCCCGGAGCCGCCCTCCGGGTAGGCTGCGCGTCCACTGGCACGGCCCCGCCCCGATGTGGCATACTCTTTGCGGCGGAGCGGCCGCGCCGCATATCCACAGGACTCAAATCCGAACCACACGAGAGGTACCACGACATGCCACTTACGCCCGCAATTCTGGAGATGGGGATGGGGATCGATTTGCACGGCGGGGATTACACCAAAGCCGCGCAACGCGCCGTCTGGAACGCCGTTCACCAGAGCAGCCTGATGTTCCTGGGAATGCTAGGCCCCGACACGAGCCGCGAGATGATCGTAGAGGTGACGCTCGGAATCCCGAAGCCGGAGGAAGTTGACGAGGAGGCGGTGCTCAGCGTGCTGCCCCACGGCAAGGGAGTGCTCAAGGCCGTGGTCGGCGGTCTCGAGATCGAGCCGCGGGAAGGCTCCGGGGACCGCACCATCATGGCGAACGCGGCCATAGTGGTGAAGGTGGACGTGCCGTAGTCACCGCCGCCCCCTGCTCGTCTGACTACGCATGGCCACCAATTTCGCCTGGAGCGCCGAGAAGGACAGGTCACTGTTCGAGCGACATGGGATAAGATTCAACGACATTGCTACTGCCCTTCGACAAGGCCGCGTGTTGGCCAAGATTCCTCATCCAAACCAGGACCGCTATCCGGGACAGCAGATATACTACGTGGAATTTGAAGGTTACGCGTACGCTGTGCCGTTCGTTGCAGAGCCGGATGGCACGGAGTTTCTGAAGACTGTGTTTCCCAGCCGCAAAGCTACGAGAGACTACCTGGGGAGACGAAGATGATTGACCACCTACTTAGCAAAGACGAACGCGAAATTCTGGCGGCATACGAACGGGGCGAACTGCGCGGCTCTCGAAACGTCGAGGGCGAGACAGAACCGGGTGGCGATGCGGCGCTCAACAAGCTCAAGGGCTACACCGAAGTAAGGTACTTGCTAAGCCCGAGCGAGTTTGAGACTGCCCTCACGATGGCTAAGGAACGAGGGGTACCTTACCAGGTATTGTTGACAAGCATCGCTCGCAAAGGCCTGAAGGGTATGTTGGTAAAGAACCAGCAGCATAGGACGATTAAGGCGACGCGCGAGCTATACCGCCTTCACGGGATTGACGAGGGTGGCGAGAACGGCGGTGAGGTGGTGTGGCCGACCAAGCCGGTGTACATATATGATGAGGAAGAGCAGGAAATCATTGATGCAATCGAGCGGGACGAGATGCCGCCTCCCCTTCCGGACCGTGAGCGATGGATTGAGGAAGCACGCCAGCGGGCGTACAACACCCTCAAGGACTACACCGAAGTGAGCATATGGCTAAGGACGAGCGATGTTGAGGCCGCCCGCGCGTTGGTGAAGGAAAAAGAGATGCTGATAAGCTACGGCACGTTGGTATCCCACGCCATCGTAATGTACTTGGACGGGATGCTGATAGACAGGAAGATGCCTGAGACGGCAGCGGCCGGTGCGCGCGGCGTGAACGACGGCGCAGCACGGCAGGACTAAAGGCAAGGCTATCGCGCAGCTACAGGAGGCCCACCCCATGCAGACTATCGCCAACGGCCCGGGCAACTGGGCCTACGTCATAGGGCCGTACCGGGAGCCGGTGGCCACGGTGCAGCCGGGCGAGAAGTTCGCCGTCGAGACGGCAGACGCCTTCGAGAACAGGATAGATTCGCCCGACGCCGACATCACCAAGCTGATCGTGATGCCCTTCGTCAACCCGCTAGCGGGGCCGATCTACGTGGACGGCGCCGAAAAGGGTGACACGCTCGCCGTGACGATACACTCGATCGACGTGACCCGCGACTACGGCGTCAGCGCGCTCATCCCCGAGTTCGGCGGCCTGTGCGGCACCGTCTTCACACGGACGCTCAATCCGCCGCTGCCCCCAAGGGTGATGCTGCACCCTATCAGCGACGGGGGAGTCACCTTCTCCGAGCAGCTTGACATACCGACGATACCCTACGAGCCCTTCTACGGCACGATAGGCACCGCGCCGGAGGTGGAGGCGGTGTCGTCGCTTTCGCCCGGCTTTCACGGCGGCAACATGGACGCCGCGGACGTCGCGCCGGGCAACACGGTGTACCTGCCGGTGAACGTGCCGGGCGCGCTGCTGCACGTGGGCGACGGGCACGCGGCACAGGGCGACGCCGAGGTGTGCGGCGTGGCCACCGAGATACCCACGCGCGGAGTCTTCACCACCAACCTCATCAAGGCGCGGCCCATAGCGACCCCGCGCGTCGAGTCCGACGACTTCATCATGACCATAGGCAGCGCCCGTCCCATGGAGGACGCCGCGCGCATTGCCTTCTACGAGCTGGTGATGTGGCTCGAGGCGGATTACGGCATCGAGCGGCTCATGGCGTACCAGCTCTGCTCCCAAGTGGCGCGCGTGCGGCTCGCGAACATGGTGGACATCCTGTATTCGGTGGTCGCCAAGTTCCCCAAGCGCTACCTGCCAGGGGTCGCGGCGTGAGCGGCGGCCCGACGCCCACCAGCGCGCACGTGGACGCGGGCGGCGTGCGCCTGCACTACCTGGACTGGGGCAACCGCGGCGCGCCGACCATGCTGCTGCTGCACGGCCTCCAGGACTGCGCGCGAAGCTGGGATTTTTTCGCGGCGTCCATGCGGGGCGATTATCACGTAGTAGCGTTGGACCATCGCGGCCACGGCGACAGCGGTAGGGCTTCGCCGGAGCGCTACCGGCTGCGGGACTACGTGTCGGACGTGCACGCGCTTGTCGATCACCTGGGCCTGCGGTCGATAACGCTCGTCGGCCACTCGGCGGGAGGGCGCAACGCATTCATGTTCGCGCTGGACTGCCCGGAGTTGGTGCGGGCGCTGGTGATAGTCGACATAGACCCGGACGCCGTGAACCCGGATTCGCGGAGTATGTTCGTCCGATACAACACCGAGACCGACGAGTGGGAGTCGCTGGACGCGGTCGTGGAGCGGCTGAGAAGCCGCCAGCCGAACTCTACGGACGAGATGCTGGCGCACCAGGCGCTGCACATGACGTCGGAGCTCGCCGGCGGGCGACGGTCGTGGAAGCGCGATCGCGCGCTGCTGGCGGCCTACGAGCGCCCTGACCTGTGGGCGGAGTGGTCGCGCCTGCGCTGCCCGACGCTGGTGCTGCGCGGGCGACAGAGCGAGCTGCTGACGCACGAGGTGGCGGTGCGGATGCGGGAGGCGGTGGAGGGCGCGCGGCTGGCCGAGCTTGAGGGCGGAGCGCACTGGTTCTACCAGGAGCAGCCGAGCGATTTCGAGGGCGCCGTGAGGTGGTTCCTGGAGGGGCTGGATTCACCCCCATCCCTACGGCAAGCTCAGGGCAGGCTCTAACCTTCCCCCATCAAGGGGGAAGAGACCGAAGGAAGGGCCTGCTAGGTGGATGATCCAGCTTCTCGCCCATGCAGGCGAAGAACTGCGACATGAGAGTTTTGGAGACGGTGCCGAGCAGGCGCTGGCCCACCCTGGCGACGACTCCGGTCACGCGGGCGTCACCTTCCACCGAGACGCTGGCGCCGTCGCTGTCCGGCGCGAAGGTCAGCACACCCTCTCCCCTTATTCCCCCGCCCGCGCCGCGTCCCTGCACGATCATCCTGTACGACTCGGCATGGCGCTTGTCGGCAATCGTGACCTTGCCTGTGTAGCGTCCCGAAATGCCGGCGACACCAACTCGCATCACCACGTCGTAGGAGTCGTCGCCGGTCGGCTCGAAGCGCTCGCACCCTGGCAGGCACGCCGAGAGCGCGCCGGGATCGAGCATGTGGTCCCAGACAGTCTCTACGCTGCCCGCGAACGTGAAGGCGCCTTCGATCTTCAAGTGGAGGTTCTCCTTGCACCGGGACGAGCTAGGACGACTCGGCTCGTATCAGAAAGACGTGTGTCACCGGGATTCCTACGGGGGCGGGCGGGTTTCAAACCCGCCCATACGGTGCGCTCTCCGCGCCGGTCCTCGACTGCGCGAGAACGTCGGCATCGGCTGTCTGCTGGGTATCCGCGGCGCGGCGCGGCATCTCGGAGAGTACTCGCAGGTGCCGGCCGAGGTAGCAGCCTCCGAAGTACATGACGTACCACTCGCGCCCGTCCCAGGTGGTGGTGGTGTCGCGCTTCGGCTCCAGCCCGTGGGCGGCCAGGTAGTCGCGCACCTCCTGGTCCTCGGGGTCCGGTTTATCTTCGTCGAAGAAGAGGTAGACGGCGTGCATCAGCCAGTCTTTGGGTTCGAGTCGGACAAGCATGTCGTCGTTCCGCCTTCCCGGGTGCGCGCCGCCCCACGCGGGCGGGTTTGAAACCCGCCCCTACAGGTGACGAGGCCATGCTGGCGCCGGTTTCCCGCTAGCGGGCGGGTTTCAAACCCGCCCCTACAGACGGCGAGGCTGTGCCGGCTCCGGCTTTCCACTAGCTTCCCTGGTTGATGAGCCGCCACACCTTTTCGGACTTCGCGGGCATGTCCAGGTGGCGCACGCCGAACGGCGACAGCGCGTCGACAACAGCGTTGATCACCGCGGGGGACGCGGCGATGGTGCCGGTCTCGCCCGCGCCCTTGACGCCGAGCGGGTTGGCCGGCGACGGCGTGACCGTGCGCGCCGTCTCGAAAGAGGGCACGTTCTCGGCCTTGGGGATGGCGTAGTCCAGCATGCTGCCGGTGATGAGCTGGGCGTCGGCGTCGTAGATGCCTTCCTCCAGCAGCGCCTGGCCGATGCCCTGGGCCACGCCGCCGTGCACCATGCCCTCCACTATCATCGGGTTGATCACGTTGCCCACGTCGTCCACCGCCACGTAGCGCAGCACCTTGGTGTCGCCCGTGTCGGGGTCCACTTCCACCATGCAGATGTGGGTGCCGAAAGGCCACGTGAAGTTCTTTGGGTCGAATATGCTGGTGGCCTCGAGGCCGGGCTCCAATCCCTCGGGGAGGCCATCGTACCAGTACGACGCCAGGGCGATCTCCTGGAACGTCTTCGCCTCGGCGGGCGCGCCCTGCACGAAGAGTTTGCCGTCCTCGTACACCACGTCCTCGGGCGCTGCTTCCAGCATGTGGGCCGCAATCCGCCTCGCCTTGTCCTTTATCTTGGTCGCGCTCATGTGTATGGCCGTGCCGCCGACGACCGCGCTGCGGCTGCCGAACGTGCCCGTGCCCTGCTGCACCTGCGCGGTGTCGCTCTCGACGACCTCGACGTCTTCGACCGGTATGCCGAATTCGGCCGCGGCGACCTGGGCGAAGGTGGTCTCGTGGCCCTGGCCGTGCCCCGACGCTCCGCTGTATACCGTCACCTTGCCGGTGGGGTGCACCCGCACGAGCGCGCTTTCCCACACACCGGCTCTCGCGCCCAGCGCGTAGGCGACGGCGGAGGGCGCCATGCCGCAAATCTCCACGTAGGTAGACAGGCCGACGCCCAGGTACCGGCCCTGCTTGCGGGCCTCCGCCTGCTCCTTGCGGAAGTCGTCGTAGCCAATCATGCCCAGCGCCATATCGAGCGCGGCCTCGTAGTTGCCGCTGTCGTAGCTTACGCCGGTCGCGACCTCGTAGCCGTCGCTGAATGCGGGGATCAGGTTCTTCCTGCGCACCTCCACGGGGTCCATGCCAATTTCGGCGGCGAACAGGTCCAGCATCCGCTCGACGACGTAGGTCGCCTCGGGGCGGCCCGCGCCGCGGTAGGCGTCCACCGGCGTCGTGTGCGTGAACACGCCGATCACCTTGCAGCGTATGTTGGGTATTGTGTATGGGCCTACGAGCATAAGCCCGAACAGGTATGTGGGGATTGCGGGCGCGAACGTGGAAAGGTACGCGCCCATGTTGGCGTACACCGTTCCCTGCAGCCCGGTTATCGTGCCGTCCCGGTTGCCCGTAATCTCCCAGTCGCCGATGTGGTCGCGTCCGTGGGTGGTGGCGAGGTAGTTCTCCTGGCGGCCCTCGATCCACTTGATGGGCTTGGCGAGGTCCTTGGCAATGACGAAGGCTATGACCTCTTCGGCGTACAGGTAGAGCTTGCTGCCGAACCCGCCGCCCACGTCGGGCGAGATTACGCGAATCTGGTGCTCGGGGTGGCCGGTGACCAGCGCAAGCAACAGCCGCACCAGGTGGGGAATCTGCGACGACGTCCAGAGCGTGACATGGTTGGTGCCCGGGTTGTAGTCGGTGATAACCGCCCTACCCTCCATGGAGTTGGGGATGAGTCGCTGGTTGATGATACGCTGCGATACGCGCACCTCGGACTCGCTCGCGGCCTGGTCGACGTCGCCGCCGCCGACCTCCCACTCGAAGCCTTTGTTGTTGGTCACCTCGTCGTGCACCAGCGGCGCGCCGTCCTTCGTGGCCTCCTCGGCGTTCGCCACGGCGTCCAGCGGCTCGTAGTCCACGTCCACGAGCGCGGCGGCGTCTACGGCGATCGAGGGGTCTGTGGCGACCACGGCGGCCACCGCGTCGCCCACGCAGCGGACCTTGCCGATGGCGAGCGGCGGATGCGGCACCTCTTTGGTGTCGGGCACCACCCAGCCGCAGATGAGCGAGCCGAGCTGGTCGGCCAGCTCCTCGCCGGTGTAGACGGCGACAACGCCCTCGGCGGCCTTGGCCGCGGAGGTGTCTACGGAAACTATGTTGGCGTGCGCGTAGGGGCTACGCACCAGCGCGAGGTGCAACATGCCCACCATCTTGATGTCATCGACGTAGGTGCCCTGGCCTGATATGAGCCTGGGGTCTTCGCGCCGCTTGATGCTCGCGCCGAAAGGGGAAGTAGTCGAAGTAGTCATGACGTCCTCCTTGCTGAGCCTACGCATTCAGTCGTGATGCCAACGCAAGGGCCGCTCGACGATGGCGGCGGACCGCCACCGAGAAGGAAGAAAAAGACCCCCGTCGTGTAGTTTGACACTGTATCGCACCACGCCAATCAAGGCAAGTTGGAGATGCGGCAGGAGCCTGTTTCAGATTACTTGGCGCCCCCCAACACCGTTATTCCCGCGAATGCGGGAAGTCTGTTCGTTTCTGCGACATTCTGTGCGCCTCCTAGCTGAGGGTGTCGCCGGTCCCGCGCGAATCTGTAATGCCGGCGCGGGTTGTCGGGACACAAAAGTGGCGCCGCGTGGCAGAGGAGGACAGGTGGACGGAGCAGGGTCACTCAGCCGTGTCTTCACTGCGACAGGGCACCCACAAGGGACGCCCCTACGGATGCCCCGGGGCCTTCCCCGTTTGGAGGTAGGGTTTCCGGGCCGCGGAGTCGGTTCCTCGCGTGGGCGATAATAGCACGTATGTGCGTATGCTTCAAGAGGGGTGGCGAAATTGCGGGATCGGGGCGGATTGGTGGGGAGAAATGGTGCGGACGTGGGGACGACGTGGGTCGTGCGTGGGGTTGGATGGGGCAGGGGTGGGAACGGGTGGCGCGGGAGAGTGACGTTTTTTTCGGGGTACGGGAGAGCGAATGGATCGGGTGTGGGCGAGGTTGTGCGGCCGGGGTGTGCGTTGGGGCGTCCGGGGGAAATCGGGTAAGCAATATGGCGAACGCAAGGCGATGGCCGTAGGTTCAGAGTCGGGCACGGGGGCAGGCTGTTCGCGAGGGAGACGGTTTTGGGGGCACCAGGCAATCTGAAACAGGCTCATGCGGCGGCGGGCTTGTCAGGTTGTGTATACGGGAAAGGTATGGCTACAATGATTGAACTGCAACTCGCGAGTTCGGGACTGACCGGGCAGGAGGGTTATGAGAGGCATGATTAGGCGGGCGTTGGGCGCGTTCGGGAAGCTCCGCTGGCGGCGCATCGCCCTGCTGGCTATCCTGGTGTTGGTAGTCGCCGTGGCGGCATATGGGGCGTGCACGCTGCTGGGCGCCTCTTCACAAACCGCCTTAGAAGAAAGCCAGCGGGTGATCCCCGTGCGGATGGGAGTGCTGACCAAAGAGGTCTCAATCGATGGAGGCATCGTGTTTCCAGAGAAGGAGACGTTGACGTTTGCGTCCCGCGGATTCGTCGACGAAATCCTGGTGAGTGAAGGGGAAGAGGTGAAGGCGGGGCAACCGCTCGCCAGGCTGGACGCCGAGAGCATAGCCGCTTTGCGCCAGGCGGCTGCCCAGGCAGAGTTGGACCTGCTGAAGGCGCAGGACGATCTCGCCGTCGCTGAGAGTCCAACGCTCCTGCTCGCCGAACCCAGGCAGGCGGTGACGAACGCTGAGGCCGCTCTTCAGGACGCCCGGCGCGAACTGGACATCCTGCTCGACCCTCCGGCTCGCGCGCTGGTGCAGGCAAGGAGCGCGGTATTGGACGCCAGGGACGCGCTTTGGGCCGCCCAGCGCGAACTCGAGGTGCTGCTTGCCCCGTCCGCTTACGCGCTCGCTCAGGCAAGGAGCGGGGTCGTCGACGCCGAGGCGGCGCTCGAGGATGCCCGGGACCGGCTGACCAGCGAACGTGAGGGCGCCCGCGCCCAGGTCGACGCCGCGCGGAAGGACCTGTCTGCCGCCCGCCGCCGCCTTCAGGACGCCGGCGACACCAGCGGCCACCTGGAACACCGGAAGGCCGTGGCCGACGCGGAGGGGGCCTACGCGGAGGCCGTCCGCAAGTGGACGGGCGCGGACCTTACAGCGGATGAGCTGGCCCTATCTCCGAGCGCCCTATTCGAAGCCTGGCAGTTCGATCCCGCGGTGGTCTACGGCCGGGGCTACGACCCGTTCCCGGGAGGAACGGTACTAGACAATCCCGCCACCAGGTGGGACGAGCTTACGGTGTACGCGTGGACGTCCCTGTACCCTGCCCCCGACTCCATACGCGCTACGTGCGACGATTCGGAGCCGCCGCCGGTGGGCGTCCGCGGTGGTGAGCTACTTTGCGTACAACGAGACGTTGACAAGGCATGGGAGCACCTGGACAAGACGAGAGGTCGCCTCGACGGGTTGCTGGTCCAGCACGGGACGGGCCTGGCAGAGGCGGAGGCCGGCGTCATCCGCTCCGAGAGGTCGCTGGCAGAGGCCGAGAAGGCCCTGGCCAGTCTCGACGGTGGTCCCAGGGCCGAGCTGCTGCGGGGGCAGTTCGCCCTCGCCGAAGCCAACCTGGCGCAGGCGGAGGCGGACCTGGCCAAGCTGACCGCACCCGATCCCGTCGAAGTGGAGAGCAAGCGTGGCCGGGTGGAACTCGCCGAGGCTAACCTGGCGCAGGCGCAGGCGGACCTGGCCATGCTGACCACGCCGGACTCCGCCGAAGTGGAGAGCAGGCGCGGCCAGGTGGCGGTCGCCGAGGCGAACCTGATGGAGGCGGAGGCGGAGCTGGCGAGGCTGACCGCTCGCCGAGAGCTGGAGCTGGCGAGGCTGACCGCCCGCCGAGAACTGGAGCTTACCCTGCGGGAGACCGCGGTGATTGCGGCGCAGGCGAACCTGGACGGGGCCGTATCCAGGCTCGACAACTCGACGCTGAAGGCTCCCTGGGATGGCTACGTCTCCGAGATTCTGGTGGAGGAGAACAAGGAGATCAACGCCGTAGACCCTATACTCGAGGTGATAGACTACGGCGTGGTAGAGGTGGATGGGCGCGTGGACGAGTTCGAGGTGCTCTCGCTCGAGCGCGGCGCGGTCGCGGCGGTTACGCTGGA
Organism: Dehalococcoidia bacterium; assembly: GCA_965217705.1. GTDB lineage: Bacteria > Chloroflexota > Dehalococcoidia > Lucifugimonadales > CATOSD01 > CATOSD01. Next base: position 2,984,203 of record CBDCJA010000002.1, read on the forward strand.
CTCGCTGCCCGACCAGACGTTGGAAGGCGTGGTTTCCAAGGTAAGCTCCGACACCACACGCGAGCAGGGCTCGGCGACCTTCAGCGCCGCCGTGAAGGTGGTGCTTCCCGAAGGGCTGCGCCTGCAGGAGGGCCTGCGCGCGACGGCCAAGGTGTCGCTGGGAGAGGAGCACGGCCTGCTGGTCCCCAACCCGGCCATACGTGGCGATTACGACAACCCCGTCGTCTTGGTGGTCAACGGCGACGAAGTCGAGGAGCGCGCCGTGGTGCTGGGGAGCAGCGACGGCTTCTGGACGGTGGTGACAGAGGGACTGGTAGAGAACGAGCGGATTGTGTTCGAGGTTTCGCCGCCAGACGCTAGAGGACTTCGCGGCTCCGTAACCGTCGGAGACCAGGAATATGAGGAAGCTGAGACGATAGTAGTCGAGGAGCCGTAAAGCGCTAACAGAAGCGAGCGAGCCTTGAGTCCCATAGACGTCTTGAGAACAGCCATGGGGTCCCTGAGAAGCAACAAGCTCAGGTCCGTCCTGACGCTGCTGGGCATAATCATCGGCATAACCGCCGTGACAGTCCTGATGACCATAGGCAGAGGCGTCCAGCGCGGCATCACGGCGCAAATCGAGTCGCAGGGAACCAATCTGCTCTTCGTTTCCGCAACTTTTGGAGGACCGTTCCAGGTACCAACCCCGCCGGAAGGCGTCCCGGCCTCCTTCTCCTACTCCCGCATGGTGTCCTCGCGTCCACTCACGCTGGAAGACGCCTACGCGCTGGTGGACCCCGTGCTCGCGCCGTCGGTGAAGGCCAGCGTGCCGTACAAGTCCTTTGGCGGCCGGATAGTGCCGGCCGGCGGCGCGCACCCGTCCGGTTGGGCTGAGGTCCAGGCGGCGGGCGTAACGCCGGAGTACGCGAAGATGCGAAACGTACAGATGGAACAGGGAGAGTTCATCAACAACGTCCACCTGAGAAACAGCGCGCTCGTGGCCGTTATCGACGAGTCCATGGCCGAGCGGTTGTTCACCACCCGAAACCCTCTAGGCCAGCCCGTAAGGATCAACGGACGGCTGTTCACGATAATTGGAGTAACTGACGACCCCGGGTTGAGCTTCTTCGGGGGAGGAGGGGAAACTGTTCTGATACCCATTACGACCGCTCTGAACCGGCTGGTCGAGCCGTCGCCGTTTCGGGACCAGGCAGCCATCGACACCATCTACGCGGAGGCGGTGAGCCCGGACGCGGTGGACGACGCCAAGGAGGAGATTCGCGTCATCCTGCGACTGCGCCATCGCCTTACCGAGAGAGACGACTTCGACATAGAAACTCTTCAGGAGCTTATCGAATCCCTCAACCAGATTATCGCGGTGTTCGTGCTGTTTCTGGGCACCGTGGCCGGAATCTCCCTGTTGGTAGGCGGCATCGGGGTTATGAACATCATGCTGGTTTCGGTGACTGAGAGGACGCGGGAGATAGGCATACGCAAGGCGATGGGAGCGAAGAGGCGAGACGTGCTGTTGCAGTTCGTAACGGAGGCGATACTGCTCACGATAGGCGGCGGAGCCATCGGGCTGCTGTTAAGCCTCGCTCTCACGCCGCCCATCAACCTGCTGGTCGGGTTTATCGTGACGGAAGGGGACCCGAGTTCCGCGACGGCGCCGCCGGGCGTGGGGTTCGACCCCGGCATCGCCACGGTGGCGCTGCTGGTGTCGGCTACGATCGGGTTGTGCGCCGGCATCTACCCGGCGATGCGGGCCTCCAGGATGCACCCGATAGAGGCGCTGCGTTACGAGTGAGGCGCTTCGACGTATGGAATGCCTTCAGTACCGCTAAATGCCGAGCAGATCGCGCATGTAGCGTCGCAGCGGCATGAAGTTATTTTCACGAAAGTCCCGAAAGGTGTCCTCGGTGAACCTCTTGGGATGGTAACGTGCTTCAATGCTGCCAAACGACAACGCCGTGTAATAGTTTAGCACCGGTCGTAGTTGACTGATACGCTGAACTGATCTTATGCGACTGCCGTGCGTTTCGGGATGAATCCCCCAGACGCGCGCCAAGTAAGCGTCGATGTAGTGCAGTGCTGAGTAGAACATCACTGTTACTACCCAGTCGTGGTATTGGCCGTAAGACGACTGAAGCCCTTCTGAGATAGCGATGAAGAATCGCTCGTTGTGCTCCGCTTTGGCAATGTGTTGCGCTTCACTTGGCATTGGGCCTTTTCCAAAGCAGCGCGCTGCCCTGAGCTATTGTCGATGGGTCGTCGTAGTAGTTGGCATTGACGACTCGGAAATCCAGAGTTTCCTCGTCCATGCGGTCCCAAATATCCCATTGAGCATCGTAAATGGGAAACGCAAGTCTGGACTTGTCACGCGGCGCGTCGATTATCGTCCACACCGTGTGGCAGCCGCTGCGCTCAAAGCAGCGGATCTCGTCCACGTACTCGATTCGGCTCACCTTCTCCACGAACATCTCAACCGCCTCGTCAACCCCAATCGGGTTTTCGGGCCTTGGAAGCAAGCCGCGGTAGATGTCGCGCTCCGGTTCGTCGTGCTTGTGAAACTTCCTGTGTTCAGTTCGCATTGGTGTATGGCCTCCGCTTTTTGCTCATTCTCAGCCACTTGTCACGCCAGCGCCAGGCCCGGTACGGCCAGCTCGTTTGTGATGTCCTCGAACCACTCGACGACTTCATTGTGCAGGGGGATGCCGTTGGCGCGGCGGTCCTGCTCTTCCTCGTATTCCGAAAGACCCGGGTAGAGCACGCGCTCATGGCCCGGCGCGGGCGGTGTCTCCCGCAGCGTCTTGAGCATCCGGTCCATGTCGTGCTTGAACTGGTCTACGTCGGTGAAGGCGGCAATGTTGTAGGCTGCGAAGTAGTGCTTCGAGCCGGTGGTGGCCGGGTCCACCATGGTGGGCGCGACGCCGGACAGCATGGTGGCGAGCACTTCGGGCATGAGGCCGAATCCGTAGCCCTTGTGCGAGCCTTGCTCGCGCGTGCCGCCCAGCGGCAGGTGATAGTATTCCCCGCGCGGACGCACAGGCGTCTCCTCCATGATGGGCACGCCGTCGGCGTCGGATATCCAGCCGGGCAGCAGGTCGGCGCCCACGCGCATGGCGAGGCCCTGCTTGTTGCCCGCGATGGCGGAAGTCGCCGCGTCGAACAGCAGCGGCGGCTCGGTGGCGGCGGGGGCGGCGATGGCGATGGGGTTGGTGCCCAGTCGAGGCTCGGCGGCAAAGGTGGGCAACACCATCACGCCGCCGGCGGTCATGCACATGCCGACCATGTCCTGCTCTGCCGCGAGCATGGCGTGATGGCCGATGCCGCCGGAGTGGCCGGCGTTGTGCATGGACACGACGCCCATGCCCACCACGCGCGCCTTGTCGATAGCCATGCGCATGGCCTTGGGTCCCAGGATGACGGCCAGTCCCTTGTCGGCGTCGATGGTGGCGGTAGCGGGCGACTCGCGCAGAATGCGCCAGTTGGGGCGCGGGTTGAGGTTACCCTCGTTGTACTGCTGCACGTAGGAGCGCAGCATGTTGGAGACGCCATGCGTCTCGACGCCGCGCAGGTCGGCCATCACCAGCGTGTTCGCGCCTTCTGCGGCGTCCTCTGGCGAAACGCCCATTTTCTCGAATATGGCTGCTACGGACTGCCGCAGCGAGGGTTCGGTTATGCGTACCTGGTCTTCTTCACGCGGCTTGAAACGTTCCAGCATGGCGTTCTCCTGTGCGGCTAGCCGATATTACAGGGTACTTTGGGATAGGCGGATTGTAGCAGTTTTCGCGCGCGGGGAGACGCGGGAGATGGCTCCGACTGCAGCCACACATTGAGAGCGTATCGCTTTTGTGCTATAATCGGGTTGAGTGTGTTGTATAGGATGCGTACAGCAGTTAAGCGGCAAATTGCCGAAGGAGGGATGGTGTAATGCCATGGACAATTGAATTCTTTAAGACAGAGCGAGGTTCTATTCCGGTGATGGACTCTATGCGAACTCTCCCAAAGCGTGTAGGGACAAGGCTGGCCAATGACATTGATCTATTGGAAGAGTATGGCCTTCAACTTGATAGCAGATACATAAAGAAGCTGAAAGGTACAGGTGACAGGGTAGATTTATGGGAGTTGAGGACGAGAAGCGGCAATCTTCGAGTAAGGACATTTTTTGGTGTGTTGGCCAATAGTAGGATTGTAATGTTGCACAGTTTCGCCAAGAAGACTCGCAGTATACCCAGACGAGAAATCGAAACAGCAATGAACAGACTGATTGAATATAGAAAGGCATTTGGGTCGGCAGATGAATTCGATAGTGACGTGGAAAGAGGTCAAGCGGGAACTCCTGAAGGACCCTGAATTCGCGGAGGAGTACGAGGCACTCAGGCCTGAGTACGAGCTGGCTGGAAGCCTGATTGCTTTGCGTATCGAGAGAGGCCTCACGCAGCAAGAGGTGGCTCAGAAAATGAACACCACGCAGTCGGTCATATCGCGGCTGGAGAGCGGTTCGGCGAACCCGTCGCTGGCTACGCTTAAACGCCTGGCCGAGGCGCTGGGCGCGCGGGTTGTCGCCAGGCTGGAGTGACCGACCACCGGCTACCGGCCGGTGTACAGCTCCGTGTCGGGGTGGAAGGCGTACCAGCCGAACCAGTAGGCCTCGTGCGTTGGGACGCGGGACAGCACTTGCGATGGCTCACCCGCGCTCGCCAGCCCGTGCTCACGGACGCTCCACGCGCGGCCAGAGGAGTCCCGCAGCTCCTGCGGCGGCGGTCCGTTCGGGTCGCTGGCCAGGTAGCCGGGCGGCGCGGCGAACACCTCGCCGCCGCGCTCGTATGCCGCCGCGCCCAGCGTGGTGGCCGAACCGGACACCAGTAAGACGTTGACGCCGCCGACCGTGTCGTTGACCACGCGCTCGCTCTGCAACGCCGCCAGGGAAAAGGCCTTGCTGACGCCGCCGGCGCGTACGATTATCACCTGGTCCTTCGCGTTCAGGCTGTCGTCGCGCTGCCACACCGGGAACATCGTGCGGGGGCTGTTGCGATAGTCGAAATAGAACGACGAGGGATCGTTCTCAGACTGGTACACGTCGGGCGGGTAGATACCGGTGTCGCGCGACAGCACCGTGGTGTCGGGGTGCTGCTCGCGCCACTCCTGCCAGGTGGTGAGGTTGACGGGGAAGTAGTCGAGCTTCAGCCCGCTGTCGGCCAGCGTGCCTATCACCGGCTCGCCCAGGAGTTGGCTCCATATGCTGCGGGTGGTCCTGTCGTACATCAGCTTGTTGCTGCGGTAGAGCAGGCCCGACGTGCCGAAGGTTGTCGGCTTGCCCTCTATCTTCGCGGAATACACGATTCCGGCGCCGCAGAGCGTTCACCACGCGAGCGCGATCGGCTCACCTCCTAGCACGTCGTTCACCATCTCGTGCGGGTTGGTGATTCTCAGCGGGTATGCGCGGTGCTCGCCGTTGATGGACACGCCGAACACCCTGTCACGCGGCTGCAGATAGGCGGCGCCGTCCGCGGGCAGCACGTTGGGGCTGCGCAGATCGGGTATGCCGTCTATGACGACGCCGCCCCAGGTGACCTCGGTAAGGTCTATCCGGGCGGTCTCCCCGGCGTCGGCGAGCAGTTCGATATAGCCGTCGTCTATTCCGGATAGCAGGTTCGTCTTCCAGGCGGCATAACCCTCGGGGGGACGGAAGAGCTCGCGGTTCGCGCCGTACCACTCCATCCACTTGTCCCACTCGAGCCGGTCAAAGTCCTGTCCGGTAAGCGAACGCAGCGTCGACGCGGCCAGCTCCTGCCTGTCGACGTCGAAGAAGAAGCGGAGCGCCTCGACGAGGACGGGGACCAGGGAGGTGTCTCTCTCGCGCAGGATGTCGGCCAGGGCCTGTTCGGCGTCCGGCTTGTTGTAGCCAAGCTCCGGAAACATCCTGTACATGGTGGCGGTCGGGTCGTAAGGCGTCACTGGTTGCGCGGCAGCGGCTGTGGGCGCGGGCGTCGAGGCAGGGGCCGGCGCGGTTGTGGGCGCGGGTGAGTCGGATGGTGTGGGTGCGCCCGTGGCCGCAGGTGTGGCGCTCGTGGCGGGCGCGGCCGTGGGGCCGACAGCCGGCGGCGGCGTAGGGTCGATGGCTGTCGGGGCCACGGGAGTACTCGCTGGCGCCACTGCGGGCGCGCCGGTTGCCGCTGGCGCCGTTGTGGCAGAGTCGCCACCGCAGGCCGCCACCGCGAATGCGGCGACGGCCAAGACGAGGGCCAGACGGATCGGGCGAGGCGTCAATCGCTACTGCTTGAGCAGCTCTTCGTGGAGCCTCTGGATTACGATTCCGAGCTCTTCGTCGTTAAGGTTGAACGGGTCGAGCACCAGGGCGTCGGGATCGCCGATATTGTGCATGTAGATCGCCGGGTCGCCCTCGGTAAGCGAGTTCCATATCTCGTCGCGGCTGCGGCCGTTCCACTCGTCGGTCAGGCGCACCACCGTGTGGGGGATGAGGAAGTTGAACGGGTCGTGCTCCAGCGAAACTTCGAGGCCGGGCATCTCGATGAATGCGTCGACCGCCTGCTGGCACATCTGGCGGTAGCGCCGGTTCTCGGCGTCTTCGTCCTCTTCGACGAAAATCTCCAGGGCGCTGACCAGCCCGATGATCTCTTCTTTGGCGACCTTCATGCCGCGTCCGAAGAACTGGTGCGGGCTGCCGTTCGCGAAGGCCGCCTCGATAAGGTCGGCGCGTCCGGCCAGAATGCCGCTGCCCTGCGGCCCTCGCACGGCCTTGCCGCCGCTGTAGACCACCATGTCGGCGCCCTCGGCCGTGAATCGGCGAAGGTTGCTGCGGGGCGGGATGAACGACGCGGCGTCGACGATGACGGGCACGCCGCGGGCGTGTGCTATCTCGCACACCTGGGGGAACGGGATGGCGCGGCGAGAGACGAACGGGGAAAAGAGGTATGCAACCGCGGCGGTGTTCTCAGTGAACGCGGCCTCGAGCTGCCACGGCTGGCAGCGCCGGCCGTCGCCTATCTCCACGAACTTCGCGCCAACGGAGAGGTAGCACTGGTCGTAGGGGAAGCGGTGGCTCCTGTGAATGATGATCTCGTTCTTCATGCCCTCGGTGTTGGGCAGCCGGGACATCTTCGCGGGGTCGGACCCCGCAACCACCGCGGCCGCCTGGAGCACCAGGCCGCCGGCGGCGCCGCTGCAGACGAAGCCCGCCTCGGCGCCGGTGAGGTCGGCGAGCATACGGCCCGCGGCCCTGTTGAGCTCGTCCATGTTCACCATGGAGTTGGACGCGCGGTTCATCGCGTCCATCACCTCGGGTCGCAGCTTGCTGCCGCCGTAGGCGGTTGTCGAGCCCGATGCCGATATGACCGACTTCACCCCGATGCTGCGATAAAAGTCCGGCGTCTCGCCGCTCCAAGTCATACGAAGACCCCCTTTGTCGATTTGCTACTGTGTTTTGGCGCTTCACCGGCCGCAGCGGGCGGGCTTGAAACCCGCCCCTACCGAATGGTGGCGGCCCGCTAGCCGCTGAGGTGGCGGCCCAAAAAGTCCCAGATCTTGTTCCAGCCGTCCATGGCCTGCTCCTGCCTGTAGGCGCCCCGGTCGTGGTAGAAGAAGCCGTGGCCCGCGCCCTCGTACATGTGGAACTCGTAGTCCTTGCCTTGGTCCTTGAGGGCCTGCTCGTGCTGGTCGACCTGCGCCGGCGTCGGGCTCATGTCGTCGGCGCCGAACAGACCCAGCAGCGGGCTGGAGAGGTCCGCGGTGTAGTCGATGGGGGCGACCGGTTGTGCCGGCGAAAGTTGCTCCTTCGACATGACCACGTTGCCGCCCCAGCACTCGATGGCGGCGTCGAAAGCCGTGGTGCGGCAGGCGGCCAGGAACACCTGGCGGCCGCCGGAGCAGGTGCCGAACACGCCGACCTTGCCGTTGCTGTAGGGCAGCGAGCGGATGTAGTCGGCTGCGGCGGCCACGTCACCCACGACCTGCTCGTCGGGCGCGCCGCCCTCGCCGCGCACCTTGGCCGCCACGTCGTCGGGCGTGCCGTGCCCCGAGCGGTGGTAGAGGTCGGGGGAGACGGCGAGGTAGCCGTGGTGGGCGAATCGCCTGGCGAACTCGCGGTACAGCTCGTCCCAGCCGGGCAGGTGGTGGATGAGCACCACGGCTGGGAACGGGCCGGCCCCCAGCGGCCTGGCGTAGTAGGTGTTGATGGCGTCTCCGCCGTGGCCATTGATGGAAATGGTCTCGGCCAGCATACCCTCATACATGTCGGTCGTGTAAGTCACAGTCGCCTCCTGGTTGCGGTGTGAATTCGGCGCGCATGGACGCCGAACGAATCGTGCGTCGTGAGCTTGCGGCGAGTGTAGCAACTTTCGCTTGTGAGCGTCAAATGTAACGGGAGCGAGGGGCAGTCGGCAGGGCCTTATCGTAAGGAGACTTCTTTGAAGGCCTTGGAGCGCAATTTCAATCCGACTGTCGCTTCTATGAGCTTGTGCTCGATTTTGGTGATGCTGTCCTTCGTTGATGTCCGAACGCCGGAAGCCTATGCGACGCGCACCAGGAAGTCTCGCTTTCTAGGACGGTCAATTGACGCGAACAATTCTCTTGCGGCCTCTCTGGTCTCAATTTTGCCAAGCCGTTCAGCAACCTGCTTGACTTCAATCATCAAGTCTTGGTCGGCATCTGAGCCGTTGTGCGTTCCTGCCGCTGAGATGAAACCTAGCTTTCCTTTGCCATCCAATAGGAATTCCAGTTCAAGATCGTTCAATTCGCGGAGACTGTCAGAGATTATGTCAAGCAGCCGATTCATAGTCCGCCTGTCAGTGAGACGCATTACGGACCTCCTTGCCAAGTTCTATTGTGTTCTGGATTAAAACGCGGTTGTCAGGTCTTCCAACTCCTCACGCACGCTTACTTGGGGTTACCTGCTAAGTCTGCTACTGTGCCCACGCACAAAGCCGAAGCGCCGGCGACGATGGCGGGTTGGCGGCGTTAGCGCGCCCGCCACGTCCCTGATGCGCGACAGGCTGGCGGATGCATAGTCGGTCGCCTCGTAGCGCTGGATCTGCTGCTCTTTCAGGCCGAGTCGCTCGGCCAAGTCTTTCTGGCTCAAGCCCTGCGCTATCCGCGCCTTGATGAGGACGTGGGGCAACTCGGCTACGAACTTGAGCGAGTCGAATTGGAACTCTCCGGCCTTTAGCGATTCGTACTCGCGTAGCTCGTTCTCCATCTCCTCCAACTGGCCGCTGACCGCATCCTCTTGCGCCTTCGCGATTAGTGGGTGCAGACCGTTGGGGTTCGGGCGCCGGCTGAGGGTGTCGCGCGCTTCGCCAAAGCGGGCGACCTGCGCCTTGGTGATTCTGTATTGCCTTTCGTTCTTTATCATCGCAACTCTCCCAAGTCCATGGCGACAACCCCTTTGGGTCTCTCTGTCTCCTTGTCCTTCTGAAAGAACTCCAGAAACGATAATCCGTCCGCCCCTGCCATTTCGGACCCTGGGAAGAACTCTCCCAGGTATCTGGCCTTTTGGATATCCCTACCCGGTATGCTAGTCATCAGCAGGACGCGGTCAAGAGTCGTGGGGTCAACTCCTGCCTCGTTCCAGCAAGCGTCATAGTCGTTCGGAACCTCTTTGCTGGTAACGAAACTTCCATCAACGTAAATTGTTTGGCAACCCGCGCCCTTAAGATTTAGCATGGCGGCCCTTAAACCGCTCAACATCATGCGTCTCCAATGAGTGCCCCCGAACCTGTCGGCGAATTCTTCCCAAGACGCCCAATGGATTCCGGGAGGCAGCAGGCCACTTTCGTCAAAATGTGGCACCATGACACAAGTATATCATTGTGTTGCTCCAAGTCAATCCCTGCAAGGGGTTCTCTTGGCTCCACACTCCAGCGTTTGACACCTCCCGCGCCCCCGCCTTACACTCGCCACCATCTCGCGGCGCTCGCAACCGCCGCTCAGGAGGCTCTCGCAATGGCCAACGAAATGACAGGGATGGCGCAGACGGTTACCGGCCCCATCGACCCCGGCGAGCTTGGAGTTACGCTCACGCACGAGCACCTGCTGGTGGACGGCACGCACATGTCGCAGCCTCCGGTGGAGGCGAGCGCGAGGGAGTTCTACAACAGGCCTCTGTCCATGGAGATCATGGGCTACATCCGGCACCACACGGCGCCCAACATCAACAACGGTCGCGTGAACAGCGTGGAGACAGCCATAGCCGAGACGATGCTGTACAAGCAGTACGGCGGCGATACCATCGTAGACGCCACCAGTCTGGGCATAGGCCGCGACCCCGTCGGCCTGGCGCGAATCTCGCGGGCCACGGGCGTAAACGTAATCATGGGCGGCTCGCACTACGTGGATCAGGCCCACCCAGAGGACATGGACGAGCGCGCGGAAGACGAGATTTTCGAGAAGATCGTCGAGGACGTGACCGTGGGCGTCGACGGCACCGGCATAAAGTGCGGCGTCATCGGCGAGGTGGGCTGCACCTGGCCGCTCACGGACAACGAGCGCAAGGTGCTGCGGGCGTCGGCTCGCGCCCAGCAGGCCACCGGCGCGCCCATCCTCATCCACCCCGGCCGCAACGAGGTCGCCCCGCTCGAGATAGTCGAGGTGCTCAGCGAGGCGGGCGCCGACCTGGGCAACACCATCGTCGGCCACCTGGACCGCACCATCTTCGAGCGCCGCACCCTCAAGATGCTCGCCGAAAGCGGCTGCTTCCTCGAATGGGACCTTTTCGGACAGGAGCAGTCGTACTATACGGCCAACACCAGCATAGACATGCCGAGCGACGCCAAGCGGATGGACGACATCGCCTGGATAAGCTCGCAGGGCTACGGCGACAAGGTGGTGGTGGCCCACGACATCTGCCAGAACCACCGGCTGGTCAAGTACGGCGGCCACGGATACTTCTACATCCTGAATCACATAGTGCCCAGGATGAGGGACCGCGGCTTTTCCGACGAGGCTGTCGACAAGATTCTCGTCGACAACCCCAAGGAGGCGCTCACCTTCCGGTAGGGACGTGGCGCGGCGAAATGGCAGGGGCAGGTCTCAAACCGGCCCTGTACGGGGCCGACCCGCGCCAGGACGGCTAGCGCCGCCCCAGAATCACGCGCAGCAGCGGGTTGACCACCATCGTGAACGCGATGAACGCCGACATGACCGCGCCACCCGCCGATAGCGCCTTCGCCCAGACCTGGCCGTCCGGGAGCGCCGCGTTGGCCGACAGCAGGCTCAGCACGAACGAGACCCAGACGAAGAAGCCCAGCGCCGGCACGAACGGCACCGCCTTGCGCAGCGCCCAGCTTCGGACCGGGGAAAGCACCGAGGCCGCCGCCAGCGCCAGGGACGACGCCAGCAGGAAGCTCACTATCGCGACGTAGAAAACGTCGAGCACGTCGGGGATGGTGCGACCGAACGGCAGCTCTACGACGCCGCCGGACAGCCTCCACGACTGGGCCAGCAGCAGCGCACCGCCGAGGGCGACGACGCTGTTGCCGGCGAGCCAGTCTTTCTTCAAATCGGCCTGGTTCATGGCACTCCTCGACAGGCGTTCGCCCGTGGCGAGGGGCAGCCTACCATGCGCGCCGGGCAGGGGCGAGGCGAACCGGGGCGTCGTTTGGCAGAACCGGAGGATGGCCCGGACGTCCTGCCCCAAGGCCCGGCCCGGACGGGGTCGCGCAGACTTCCGAGGCTGTCCCAGATTACTAGGCGGAGAACACACGCAGGGCCCCTGCCCCCCTGGGTTCCCGCGTTCGCGGGAATGACGATAGAGGCAGCGGGAATGACGATTTATGTCGCACCTAGTAATCTGACACAGGCTCCACACTTCCGCCTCATTTCCCATACAAGGTGCCCTGGTGTACACTACGCCGCAGCCGCTCCGCCGCCACCGCGCCCCATTTTTGGGCAGCCGTCGGAGTACCGGCGAGGGGCAGCCATGGACTTTAACGCTTACGACCTCGACCCCGCCATATACGACGAGATGTTCCTGCCCGGCGGCGAGCCGCGGCAACACGTCCGCCTTCTGCACGACCAACTGCTGGGCCTGTCGGTCGAGGACCTGGAGAGCATCCAGGACAGGGTTACCCGCTCGTTTTCCACCGAGGGGATAACTTTCACGGTGTACGGCGACGACGAGGCCGACGAGCGCATCATCCCCATCGACTGCGTTCCGCGAGTGCTGTCGGGAGAGGAGTGGAGCGGGCTGGAGGCCGGCCTTACCCAGAGGCTCAAGGTGCTGAACATGTTCCTGGAGGACGTGTACGGCCCGGCGCGCATAATCGAGGATGGCGTCATCCCCTTGGACGTCGTGCGGGGCTGTCCCCAGTACCGCGTCGAGATGCGCGGCTTCTCCGCGCTCCACGGCACCTGGGTGGCCATTTGCGGCACCGACATCGTGCGCACCAACGACGGTTTCATGGTGCTGGAGGACAACCTGCGGGTGCCCTCCGGCGTGTCCTACATGCTGGCTAACCGCAAGGCCGCCAAGTCGAGCCTGCGCCGCCTTTATCGCAGCTCCCGCGTGCGAGACGTGGAACACTATGGCCGGTTGCTCGTGGACACGCTGCGGGAGCTTGCACCGCGCGGACTCTCGGACCCTTCCATCGCGCTGCTGACTCCCGGCGTGTACAACTCCGCCTTCTACGAGCACATGTTTCTGGCGCACGAGCTGGGGGCGGAGCTGGTGGAGGGCCGCGACCTGCTGGTGAACGACGGGTTCGTGTACATGCGCACCACTTCCGGGCTGAGGCGGGTGGACGTGATCTACCGCCGCGTCGACGACGACTTCATCGACCCGCTGGTGTTCCGTCCGGACTCGCTGCTGGGCGTCCCCGGCCTCATGCACGCCTACAAACAGGGCAACGTGACCCTGGTCAACGCGCCTGGCACGGGCGTGGCGGACGACAAGAGCGTCTACGCATACGTGCCGGACATGATTCGCTACTACCTTTCCGAGGAGCCGCTGCTGGCCAGCGTCGAGACCTATCTGTGCCGGCGGCCTGAAGATCTCGAGTACACCCTCGACAACCTGGCGAACCTGGTCGTCAAGCGCGTTGGCGAGTCGGGCGGATACGGGATGCTGATTGGCCCCCACTCCACGGCGGAGGAGCGCGAAGAGTATGCGAAGGGGATTCAGGCGGACCCGGCGGACTTCATCTCGCAGCCGGTGCTGTCGTTGTCGCGTTCGCCTTGCCTTATCGACGGCCAGTTCGAGCCGCGCCACGTGGACCTGCGCCCGTTTGTGCTGCACGGACGCCAGACGCGCATAGTGCCGGGCGCATTCTGCCGCGTCGCGCTGCGCAGGGGCAGCCTGGTGGTGAACTCCAGCCAGGGCGGCGGCGGCAAGGACCTGTGGGTGTTGGAGTAGAGTGTCGAATCACCCCCATCCTAACCTTCCCCCGTCAAGGGGGAATGAACTGACGGAAGAAGTAGGACGCCGTTTCACCCCCATCCCCGTATCGAGTACGGGGCAGGCTCCAGCCTTCCCTCATCGAGGAGGAAGGGACTGTCGGAAGGCGCGCGCACACGTTGCCGTTGCCGCGGTTGATGCGCTAGAATGCCAACGTGCGGCGTTCGCCGCTAGACCAGGATTCCGGCCCGTGACGGAGGTTCCACAATGCCGCAAGACAACATCGCTCTCATCGCCCATCTCATGCGTCGCGCGGGGTTCGGCGCGACGCGCGGCGAGCTCGAACGGCTGGACACGATGGGCTACGAGGCCGTCGTCGAGCAGTTGCTTCACCCCGAAGACGTTCCCGGCGTCGACGAGGACGTGCTGAAGCGCTACTACCCCGAGCTCACCTATCCCGACTCACTCCCCATCTGGGTGGGCCGCTGGATGTACCGCATGATCAACAGCCAGCGCCCCCTGGAAGAGAAGATCGCCCTGTTCTGGCATCACGTCTTCGCCACCGCCTGGTACAAGGGCGAGCACACGCCCAGCAACATCAGGCAGATCGACATGTTCCGAGAGTTGGGCCTCTCCAACGTGCGCACCATCCTGCAGGAGCTGGCCAAGGACCCGTCGATGAACTACTGGCTGGACAACTGCGAGAATCACAGCTCGCAGCCCAACGAGAACTGGGGCCGCGAGCTGCTGGAGCTGTTTTCGATGGGCGTGGGCAACTACACCGAGGACGACATCAAGAATGTTGCCCGCGCCTTCACCGGCTGGACGTTCACCCAGCCCATACCGCTGTATCCCTACGGTCACCACCAGACGGAGTTCGTATACGTCGAGGAGGACCACGACGACGGGGAGAAGACGTTCCTGGGCGAAGTGGGGAACTTCAACGGCGAGGACATAATCGACATCATCGTGAAGCAGCCCGCCGCGGCACGCTTCATATCGCGCCACCTGTACAACTTCTTCGTCGCCGACGAGCCGCAGGTGCCGTCCTGGGAACTCGAGCCTCCGCAGGACCCGGCGGCGATCGACACGCTGGTGGACGCATACTTCGAGTCCGACGGCGACATGCGCGTGATTCTGCGCACGCTGTTCAATTCCGACTTCTTCAAGCAGGCGCGCTCCGCAAAGGTGAAGAGCCCCGCCGAGCTGGTCGCCGGCACAATCAAGCTGGTCGGCACCCACCAGTTTCCCGAGTTGGGCCTTACGCAGGTGGGCGCCGCGCCAGGACTGATGGGCCAGGATCTGATGAATCCGCCGACGGTGGAGGGATGGCACACCGGCAAGGAGTGGATAGACGGCGGCACGCTCAACCAGCGCGTGAACTTCGCGGTCAACCAGCTCGCCGACCTGTCCAAGCCCGGCGTGCGAGACATCATCGACAGGCTGGCCGCGGAGGGCGGGCCTGTACCGCCTGACCGGTTCGTCGAGCGTTGTCTCGACCTCGCCGGCCCGGTCGACGCGGGCGAAGAGACCCGCGCCGGGCTGCTCAACTTCGCAAACAATGGCGGCGATCTGCGTTTCGACAACGACGAGGAGCGCGAGCGAAGCGCCGCCCGCATAGGCCGCATGTTGCAGCTCATCGCCGCCACGCGCGAGTTCCAGTTCGCATAAGGATTGTCCACCAAGAACGCGAAGAAGGGGTAGGAGGTCCACCCGACATGGTAGCCATCAAGAAACCCCCGGTGCTGGTGATTGTGCAGCTCACGGGCGGCAACGACTTTATGAACACCGTCATCCCCTACACCAATCCGGTGTACCACGACAACCGGCCGCTGGTGGGCATTCCGCAGGAGCAGGTCATCCCCATCGACGACACGCTCGGCTTCCACCCCAACTTCGGCCCGGTGAAGGAGCTGTACGACCAGGGCAAGGTCGCCATCGTGCAGGGTATCGGCTACCCCAATTCCAGCCGCTCGCACTTCCGCGGCATGGACATCATGCACACCTGCGAGCCTGAGCGCGTGGCCACCGAGGGCTGGCTGGGCAAGACGATTCGCGAGCTGGATCCCAGTGGCGACAACGTGCTGACCGGCGTCAACTTCGGCGTGGGGCTTCCGCGCGCCATGGCCGTGCCCGGCGTGCCCGTAACTTCGGTGAGCGACCTGGACAACTACGGCCTGATGACGGGCATATCGGAGGCCGACCAGCGCGAGCAGGCGCTGCAGATCTTCAAGGACATGTACGGTCCGGCCATAGGCACGGGCCCGGTGATGGAGTACCTGGCGCAAACAGGTATTGACGTTCTGAAGGGCGCGGACCGGCTGAAGGAGGCCCCCGCGAGCTACTCGTCCAACGTGGAGTACGCCGCCACGCCCATCGCGCGGGCGCTGCGCGACGTCGCGCGGGTGCACCTGGCCGGCTTGGGAACGCGCATCTTCAACACCAGCCAGGGCGGTTACGACACCCATGCCAACGAGGTGCCCACGCACCCCAAGCTGGTGGACGACCTGTCCCGCGCGATAATGGACTTTTTCCAGGACCTGCGCGAGCACGACGCCTCGGAAGAGGTGGTGATGTACGTGTTCACCGAGTTCGGACGGCGCATCTACGACAACGGAAGCGGCACGGACCACGGCTCCGGCGGCGGCGCCTTCATCATCGGAGAACGGGTGGAAGGCGGCCTCTATGCCGAGTACCCCTCGCTGGAGCCGGACAAGTGGCTGAACGGCGAGGACCTCGTCCACACCATCGACTTCCGCGGCATCTACGGCACGCTGCTGGAGCAGTGGCTCGGCGTGGAAGCGGCGCCCATAGTCGGCGGCCAGTTCGAGCAGGTCAATCCGTTTGGTTAGTTTTTCAGTCAGTCAGTAATCAGTTTGTCAGTGTTTGGTTGCGCGGTGGTTCGACCTGTTACTGAGAGGTACTTGCTGAAAACTGAAGAACTGACAAACTGAATGACTGAAGAACTGACTAACTGACACACTAACCGACTACCGGAGGTTTTCCATGGGCAGACCATACGCTCTGCTGCGATCGGGATTTCCGTACCACATGACGCTGGGCATGCGCCGCGTAACCTCCAATGCCGTGGACGTCGCGCTGGGCGCCGGCGGCGTGGTGTACGTGCTTTGCCGCGGCGGACTGGGCACCGAGATACGGGTCGTCAACTTCGACGACGAGAACCTGGGCACCATCGGCGGCGCGGGAGCGGGCGAGGGCCAGTTCACCTGGCCGACGTGCCTGATACGAGACGCCGAGGAGAACCTGTACGTGTCCGACGAGGCGCTGCACCGCATATCCGTGTTCAGCAAGGAGAGCGAGTTCCTGGGAAGCTGGGGCGAGCACGGCAGCGCCGAGGGCCAGCTCAACAGGCCCTCCGGCATCGGATTCGACGCCGATGAGAACATGTACGTCTCGGATACCCTGAACCACCGGGTGCAGAAGTTCACGAAGGACGGTGAGTACCTGGGCGGCTGGGGCAGCCACGGCGCCTCCGAGGGCGAGTTCGACTTGCCGTGGGGCATAGCCGTCGACGAGCTGGGCGACGTCTACGTCGCAGACTGGCGCAACGACCGCGTGCAGAAGTTCACCGCCGATGGGGAGTTCCTGTCCGCCATCGGCGAGTCCGGCAGCGGGGACGGCCAGTTCAGCCGGCCCTCCGGCGTGTGCGTGGATGCCGACGGGGACGTGTACGTCGCCGACTGGGGCAACGACCGCGTGCAGCTCTTCAACCAGCACGGCCAGTACGTGGAGAAGTTCATCGGTGACGCCAATCTGTCCAAGTCCGGTCTCCAGTACGTGCTGTCCAACCAGATAACGCTACGGCTGCGGGACATGAGCCGCCTGGAGGCGGGCCGCCGGCTGCGCGGCCCCATCAGCGTGCGCGTGGACGAGGAGGGCCGGCTGTACATCCCCGACTACGGTTCCCACCGGGTCCAGATATACAAGAAAGAGGCCTACGCGCTCACCGAGAGCCAGATTGCGCCCCTGCCGCGCAACCCCATGCTGCTGACGACGTAGCGGGCGCGGACCGGGGCCGGGCCGTTTGCTTGCGCCTGCCGCCGGTCGTTGCGGGCGCCATCTCACCATGTCAATCGCAACCTGGATGGGCTGCCGCGCGTCATGGCGCCAGCCGTGTTAAGCCGAGCGTTGCCATCGTTTTTGCTATGCCTTATACTTGGCTCGGATTCGCGTAGGACTCCGTATGATGGCACGGTCTGCGGTGTTTGGGCGGGGCGCGAAGGGGACCGCCGCCCTGGGTGTATTGCGACGTGAATCCCAGTTCAGATGCGAGGTGAATCCTTGACCGTGCAAGGCGTTTCACGCCACTTCCAGTCCACGCTGCTCGCGGATCTCGCGCGACCCGGCAGCCGCCGCGGCCGCACGCTTGCCATCGCCGCCGTCGCACTGGGCGCAGTGGGTCTGTTCGCCGCGAGACCGACCATCGCCAACGCCGCCGTGGACGGCGAGACCGCGTTCGTCCTCAACACCTTCGCCTTCCTGGTGTGGGGCGCGCTGGTCATGTGGATGTGCGCCGGCTTCACCATGCTCGAAGCCGGCTCGGTGCGCACCAAGAACGCCGCCATGATCTGCCTGAAGAACATTGGCCTGTACTCCATCGCGGGTCTGGCCTACTTCATAATCGGCTACAACCTCATGTACGGCGAACTGCTGGGCGGGTTTATCGGCGAGTTCAAGCTGCTGTACGGCGCCTCGGCCGCAGAGAGCGCCCTTGTGGCCATCCCGGCAGAAGACTCCGCCGCAATAGCCGCCCAAGCCGCCGTAGTAGTGTCTGAGAGAGCGGCGGAGGATACTAACTACGCCACGATGTCCGACTGGTTCTTCCAGATGGTGTTCGTGGCGACTACGGCTTCGATCATCTCGGGCGCGATCGCAGAGCGCGTCAAGCTGCTCACCTTCTTCATCTTCACGCTCATTCTCACGGCGGTGCTGTACCCCGTAGTGGGCGCGTGGACCTGGGGCGGCGGCTGGCTTACCGAGATGGGGTTCAAGGACTTCGCCGGCTCGACCATAGTGCACAGCACCGGCGGCTGGGCGGCGCTCGCGGGCATTATCGTCGCGGGGCCGCGGCTCGGCAGGTTCCGCCGCGACGGCACCGTTCGCGCCAGGCCGCCCTCCAACGTGCTGGTGGTTACGCTCGGCGTGTTCATTCTGTGGTTTGGGTGGTTCGGTTTCAACGGCGGCTCGGTGCTCAAGCTGGGAGACGCCGCGAGCGCAGTGACCATGAGCCACGTTCTGGTGAACACCAACCTTGCCGCCGCCGCGGGCGTGATAACGGCAATTGCGGTCTCGAGGCCCATATTCGGGCGCATCGACCTGTTTGCCGGGCTCAACGGCGCGCTTGCCGGACTTGTGTCGGTAACGGCTGGCCCCGACTTCACCGACCATTACTGGGCCATAATCATTGGCGCGATCGGCGCTCTCATCTGCACCCTCGGTATCAAGTTCCTCGAGATTGTGAAGCTCGACGACGTGGTGGGCGCGATCCCGGCGCACCTTTTCGCGGGCATCTGGGGCACGCTTGCCGTCAGCATCGCGGGCGGCGGCGACCTGCTCGTGCAGTTCGTGGGCGTGATCGCCATCGGCGCCTTCGTGTTCATTGTCTCGTTCGGCGTGTGGCAGGTGCTGGAGTGGACGCTGAAGGTGCGGGTGCCGGCGGACGTGGAGCGGCTGGGCCAGGACAGTGCCGAGCTTGGCATGGAGAGCTACCCCGAGTTCATATTGATGCCCGAAGAGGACGACGAGGAGTAGCGATCCATGCTGTCTCGCAGCGCTCAGGGCCTTTACTGGCTGGGCCGCTACCTGGAGCGGGCCGAGCACCTGTGCCGCCTGCTCCAGATGCAGACCGAAGCGCTCGTGGACAGGCCCGTTCAGGAGATTTATTACGGCTGGAGCCGCATTTACCGCTGCCTAGGCGTGCAGCCGACCGGCGGCTTGTTCGACCCTGAGGGCGACGACGACTACACTCTGGCGGACTCGTACACCCTGGCCGACGAGCTCACGTTCGAGCGCTCGAACCCCGCGTCGATTTGGAGCTGCTTTGCCTTGGGCAGGGAGAATGCTCGCCAGATGCGCCACCGCATCAGCGCCGAGATGTGGACCTCGCTGAACGTGCCCTATCTCCGGCTTCGAGGGATGTCGATCCAGAACATCTGGGTCACCTCTCCGGAGAGTTTCTACGCGCAGACGGCCGCGGACGTGAACACCTTCAATGGCGTAGCCGGCGCCACGATGTATCGGGACGAGGGCTGGCGCTTCCTACAGCTTGGGCAGTTCGTCGAGCGCTCCCAGACAACGTCGTCGCTGCTGCTGGCACAGATGGGCATAGACGCCCCGGAGATGGAGAACACCTACGCCGGCTGGAACGGCCTGTTGCGGATTTACCACGCTTCCGAGATATACGTCAGCAACTACGGGGTGGACGTGCAGCCCGGCCGTGTGCTGGATCTGCTGGCCACCGATCCGCTGCTGCCAAACTCGCTTGGTCGTTCCATCGACAAGGTGTCGGAGGAGATAGGCCACCTGGCGGCCGGCCCGGACCGCGCGTCCAATGGCGCCGCACGGCGCCTCACGGGCCGGATGCGCGCCATGGTCCACTACGATTGGCCCGACGTGGATGACCATCGAGGTCTGCTCGAGCGAGTGCGGGTATACTGCCGCGACCTGCACGACCTGTTGGTCACCGCCTACTTCGACTATCCCATTCGAGACTGGCCCGCGCGCTGACCGCAAGCCAGGGGCTCAGCCCCGGCCGGAGGCGACGCGCGCCGGGCACAACACTTCCCCGCACGGGAGACTGGTCGGCGCGCGCCCGCCGTGGGCGCGCGCACCAGGGTGGTGGGCGCAAATGAAGACCACCTCGCAAATAGTTCTGGCGCTGGCCGCCGTCCTGGCCCTGTCCGGGGGCGTGTTCCTGGCTGTAAGGAGCTTGCCGCAGGACAACCCGCCGGTGAGGATAGTGCTGTCCGAGGAGGAGGCCGCTCCGGCGGCCGAGATCAAGGTGTACGTGACCGGCGCGGTGAGCGCTCCCGGAGTGTACACGCTGCACGAGGGCGCTCGTCTGGCCGACGCCATCGAAGCGGCCGGCGGCGGCACGGACCGAGCCGACCTGCAAGCCGTCAATCTCGCCCTGCGTGTGAAGGACGAGAACTACTGGCACATCCCGGAGCTGAGCGACGCCAGCGAAACGTCCGAAGCCGCGCCGCAGTCTGCCGCAACCGGCGGCCTGTACCCCGGCGCCCAGACCGCGAGGGACTCCCACACGCAGCCTGCGCCCATGCTGGACATCAACTCCGCGCAGGTCGACGCGCTGAAGTCCCTGCCCGGAATCGGCGAGGTGAAGGCCCACGCCATTGTGAGCTACAGGGAGCAGAATGGCGACTTCGAGAGCGTCGTCGACCTGTTGGGCGTGCCGGGTATCGGCCCCGCGACTCTGGACGCCGTGCGGCACCTGGTGGAAGCGCGATGACGTTTTCGGTAATGGCTACGGCGGGTCGGGGCGGCGTGGCACAAGGAGCGAGCATTGTTGCCTGACGACATAACGGACTCCCACCTGTACAGCGCACTGGCAGCGGTCGCCGTGTTCGTGGCGCTGCAGCTTGGCGCGGTGGTCGCCAACTTCGTGCTGAAGGCGCTCATCCGGCGCGCGGAGCGCAGGGCTCCGGGCGGCTACGCCTCGCAGGTGCTCTCTTCGGTGCGTGGGCCGGCTGTGCTGGCGCTCGTGACGCTGGGCTTCTTCGCCGCGACGTTCGTGGTAGACCAGCTCGATCTGCCCCCGTTCGCCACGATCACCGGTCTGACGTCGTGGGTCGGCAACTTCTGGCTTGTGGTCACCATACTCATGGTGACCTACGCGGCGGCAAAGGTCGTCGACGTGGTGATAGCGTGGTACGGCCACAACGTGATGAGCCTAACGGAGACCAGTCTCGACGATCGGCTGTTGGGTCCGTTAAGGCGCGTAATCCCGTGGATCATCTACGTGGTCGGCCTGCTGGTCGCGCTCGACAGCGTGGGCGTGTCCATAAGCCCCCTGCTCGCCGGTATTGGCATAGCCGGCTTGGCCGTCGCGCTGGCCATTCAGCCAACGCTGAACAACTTCCTCTCCGGCACGTACATAGTCGCGGAGGACATATTCGCGGAGGGCGACTTCATCGAGCTCGAGGGCGGTTTTTCGGGCTTTGTCATTGACGTCGGTTGGCGCAGCACCAAGTTGCGCAGCTTCATGAACAACTTTGTCGTCATACCCAATGCGAAACTCGTTGACAGCATCATCACGAACCTCAACAAGCCCCAGCCGCCGGTGAACGTCATCGTGTACTGCGGTGTCAGTTACGACACCGAGCTCGACATGGTGGAGCGCATAGCAACGGAGGCGTCGGCGCAGGTGATCGAGCAGTCCGAGCACTCCATCAAAAGCGTCGAACCGTTCTTCGGCTTCGACTCGTTCGGCGACTCCAACGTCGTCTTCTGGGTCTTCGTGCAGGCGACCGACCGCGTTGGCAGCTTCGTGCTGCAGGGCGAGATAGTGAAGGGCCTGCACGCCCGCTTCAGGCGGGAGGGCATCGTCATCAACTACCCGGTGCGCAAGCTGGTATACTCGCCCGATGGCGCGGGCTTCCCGCAGGGCGCGGCATGGGCGGCCCAACAGGCGGCGCGCGCCGCCGAGGAAGCGCCGCAGGCCCGGTCCGAAAGCGAGGCGTAGCGAACGTGGCACAGGTGCTGTTCGACAACTGCACGCTGCTAGACACCCCGACCGGTGAGATGCTGGAGGGACACAGCGTGCTCGTGGTGGACGACCGCGTGCAGGAGGTGTCGGACTCGCCGATTTCGGCGCCCAGCGCCAGGCGCATCGACGTTGGCGGCAATACGCTGATGCCCGGCATGATAGACGCGCACGTGCACTGCACCGCGGCGACCATGAACCTGGCGAACATGGCCTACATGCCCGCGACGCTGATGGCGCACGAGGCGGGCGCGATACTGCGCGGAATGTTGGCACGGGGCTTCACCACGATACGCGACGCGGCGGGGGCGGACCGCGGCCTGGCGGCGGCCGTCGAGAAGGGTCTGGCGCACGGCCCGCGGATCTACTACGCGGGACGGGCGCTGAGCCAGACCGGAGGCCACGGCGACCTCGCGCCCTTCACGGACGACCCCGAGCTGTGCGCCTGCGCCATCAAGTCCACCTGGATGGCGCACGTGGCGGACGGCGTGGACGCGGTCCGCAAGGCCGCGCGGGAGGAGCTGCGCCGGGGCGCGCACGCCATAAAGATAATGGCGTCGGGCGGCGTCGCCTCGCCCACCGACCCCATCATGAACACGCAGTACTCGACCGACGAGCTGCGCGCCATCGTCGAGGAGGCGGCTGCGTTCCACACATACGCCTTCGCGCATGCCTATAGCCCCGCCGCCGTCTCGCGGGCCATCGAGGCGGGCGTGCGCACGATCGAGCACGGCAACCTCATCGACGACGACACCGCGCGGCTCATGGCGCAACGCGGCGCGTTCATCGTGCCCACGCTCGTCACCTTTCACACCATCAGAGAGTTCGGCCCTTCGATGGGCTTCCCCGAGGTCAGCCTGCGCAAGGCCGACGAGGTGCTGGACAGCGGGCTGGCTTCGCTTGAGACCTGCAAGCGGGCGGGCGTGAGCATGGGGTTCGGCACCGACCTTCTGGGCGAGATGCACCCGCACCAGTCGCGGGAGTTCCTGATCCGCTCAGAGGTTTTCAGTCCCTGGGAGATAATTCACAGCGCTACCGTGACCAACGCCAGGATCTTGCGCATGGAAGGGCAGCTTGGCGTGGTCGCCCCCGGCGCGCTCGCGGACATACTCGTCGTCGAGGGCGATCCCACGCGCGACCTGGGCGTGTTGCAGGGCCAGGGCGAGCACATACCTTTGGTGATGAAGGCGGGCGAGATTCTCATCGACAGGCTGTAGAAGGGTCGGTAGGGGGAGATTCTCATAGACACGCAATTGAAGGGCCGGTAGGGGCGGGTTTCAAACCCGCCTGTCTGGGCTGGCAAAAGAGTAACCAGGCCCCCGATGGGGCTGAACGACAAGGAGGACCTATGGTCCAGGTCAAAGGCATGCAGGCCGCCGTCAGCCTTATGCACGGCGGTTTCAACGGCCCCAATCGCGCGGCGGAGGAGGCGCTGGATATGGCGCCGGACTTCCTGGCCGCGGACGCCGGCAGCACGGACGCCGGGCCCGCCTTCCTGGGCGGCGAACGCGGCATGACCCACCGCGGCGGCATCAAGGCGTCAATCGAGTACATACTGCCGCAGGCCGTCGGAAGAGGCATACCCTTCATAATCGGCTCGGCGGGACTGGGGGGCAACCGGACGACGGTGGGCCACTTCCGCGAGATAATCGAAGAGGTCGCGCGCGAGAAGGGGCTGCGCTTTCGGCTGGCCGTGGTCAACTCCGAGCAGGACAAGGACTACCTGCGGAGCAGGCTTCGTGCCGGCAAGATCAAGCCGCTGGCGCCGTCGGAGCCGCTGACCGAGGACGTGATCGACCGCGCCACCCACGTGGTGGGCATGATGGGCACGGAGCCTGTCGAAGAAGCGATCAAACGCGGTGCCGACGTGGTACTGTGCGGGCGCATCAGCGACTCGGCCATGTTCGCGGCGGTGCCGATCATGCGGGGTGTGCCTCCGGCGCAGGCGTGGCACATGGCCAAGGTCATCGACCACTCCGGCACCAACATCGAGCCAACCAGGGGCGTGAGCACCCACGTCATAGGCATCGCGTCCGACGATCACTTTCTCATACAGGCCACCGACCCGCATGGCAGGGTCAGCGCCCACAGGGCCGCGCACGCGACCACCTACGAGAACAACAGCCCCAACTATCTGCTGGAGCCGCCGGGTATGCTCGACATCTCCGACTCGCAGTACGAGCAGCTCGACGACCGCACGATCAAGGTCACCGGCAGCCGCTTCGTGGAGCGGCCCTACACCATCAAGCTGGAGGGCGCCGAGCGAATCGGATACCGCAGCATCACCCTGGGCGGCACGAGGGATCCTGTGCTCATAAGCGTGCTGGACGAGTTTCTGGACATCTGCAAGCGCCGCACCACTGACCACGCCGCCGCGCAGGGCATAGGGGAGGATGACTTCAAGCTGTTGTTCCGCGTCTATGGCCGCAACGAGGTGATGCGCGGCTGGGACCCCGACCAGGACTTCGTGCCGAAGGAGGTTGGCATAGTGGCCGACTGCGTGGCGGAGACGCAGGAGACGGCGAACGCCATCATGAACATGTGCCACGCCCAGCTTCTGCACTACAACTACCCCGGACGCATCCACACCACGGGCAACTTCGCGTTTCCATATTCGCCCTCCGACATCGAATACGGCCCCGTGTACAGGTTCAGCGTGTGGCACCTGCTGGAGCCGGACGACCCGATGGAGTGCTGTGACATCGAGATTGTGGACCTTTAGGAGGGTGCGCGCATGGCAAAGCTCAAAAACCTCGCATACGTTATCAGGAGCAAGAACGCAGGGCCGTTCGAGGTCACGCTCGACATCCTGTTCGAGAACGAGACCATCTACCGCCGCGTCAGGGACACGGGCGCAATAGACGCCAAGCTGTTCGCCCGGCTGTACGACGTTCCGGAGTCGCAGTGCAACTTCATTGCGTTCGACAAGGGGTGGTCCTTCAAGTGCACGCTTGTTCGGCCGATCGCGGCGGGCGAATTCGAAGACATGGACGTCTACGGCTGCCAGCAGTACGCCGGCCTGCTGGAAGTTGACGTGCCGCTGGAGGAATAGTCGTCTCTGTGCAAGGCTCTGATCAGCTCGCGCAAGGCCGCGGCTTGCCTTTGACAATCGTCAACGACATCCACTCGAAACTGAACGAGACGACAGTCGCCGAGGTCGTGCGGCCCCGGTCGGTGAAGGAAGTGCGGGCCGCGGTTCGCCGTGCCCGGGAGTCCGGCGGCCGGATGGCGATAGCCGGTGGCTACCACTCCATGGGCGGGCAGCAGTTCCTCACCGGCGGGACGCTGCTTGACGTGCGCTCGATGAGCCGAGTGCTGAGTGTTGACCGCGACCGGGGCATTGTCGACGTGGAGGCGGGCGCCCTTTGGTCCGACTTCGTGCCGGAGCTGCGCGCGATGCAGGGCGGCGACGGCCCGAAGTGGAGCATCGTGCAAAAGCAGACGGGCGCAGACCGTCTCAGCCTGGGCGGAGCAATCGCCGCGAACGGCCACGGACGCGGCCTGCGGTTCCAGCCCATTGTGCAGGACGTCGAGTCTTTCACTCTCGTCGATTCCAATGGCGAACTCCGCGAGTGCAGCCGCTCCACGAACGCCGACCTGTTCCGAGCGGCTATCGGTGGATACGGGCTGTTCGGTGTCATTACGTCGATACGCCTGCGTTTGCAGCCGTGGCATCGCCTGGAGCGCGTGGTCGAGGTCTTCGACGTCGAGGGTCTGCCCGACGCCTTCCGCTCACGCATCGCCGAGGGTTTCACCTACGGGGACTTTCAGTACATGACGGACGAGTCGTCCGGGGGCTTCCTGCGCCAGGGGGTCTTCTCATGCTACCGACCTGTCGATGCCGCTCCGTCGAGCGGGCACGAGACGAACGTGACCCTCTCCAGCGACAACTGGACGCAGCTCATTCACCTGGCACACGTCGACAAGGCGAGGGCCTTCGAGGAATACGTCCGCTTCTACACGAGCACGAGCGGCCAGACCTACGACTCCGACGACTTCCAGATGAGCACGTACATCGACGGCTACCACGCCGTTCTGGACGCCGCTGCCGGCGCCGCGAGTCCTGGCTCGGAGACTATCACGGAGCTGTACGTGCCAGTGGAGGAGCTCGCCGGATTCATGGATGCCTCACGCGAAGTGCTGATCGCCCACGGCTCGAACGTGATATACGGCACGATCCGGCTCATCGAACCCGAGCACGAAACGCTGCTCGGTTGGGCTGCGCGCCGGTATGCCTGCATAGTCTTCAATCTGCACGTCGAACATACGCCGCCTGGTGTGCAGCGGGTGGCGGGCGCCCTGAGAGGCCTGATCGACGTCGCGCTCTCATTTGGCGGGAGCTACTTCCTGACCTACAACCGCTTCGCCACCAGCGACCAGTTGGCGCGGGCACATCCGCGATTCGCTCAGTTCCTGGACTTGAAGCGCCGAATGGATCCCGACAACGTCTTCTCCAGCGATTGGTACGAGCACTACCGTGCCGGGGTCTCCCCGACACCGTGACAGGAGATGCCGGGTAACGGTCTCCGAGAGCGGGAGTAACACGGTGTTGCCTTGAAGCTGCCCCTGCTTTCTGTCGCCTTCGCGGCGGGCGTGCTGATAGGCGCGCGCTGGGAGGCCGCGCTTGCGGCGCTGGCCCTGTTCGCGCTCGCCGGCGTGTTGGGGACCGCGCTGCTCGCTTCCGCTCGCCGCTCCCTGCTGCCCGGCCTGTTGGCGCTCGCGCTGATGCTGGGCGCTCTCCGCGCCGAGGCGGCCGAGCGGGGCAGCGCCGACCCCCTTACCCCGTACCACGACACCGGCGCGGTGCTGGTGCGTGGCACGGTGGAGGGCGCGCCGGAGCCGTCGGGAGCGAACACCCGCCTCAGGCTTCGAGTCGACGGCGTGGACGACGGCCGTGGCTGGGCGCCCGCCGAAGCGATGGCGCTGGTTACGCTGCGCGAGCCGCCGCGCATGGTTGAGCTGCGGGACAGGCCCTACTTCCGGTACGGCGACAGGCTGCTGCTCGAGGGCGAACTGGAAGCGCCTGAGCGTTTCGATGACTTCGACTACCCTGCCTACCTCGCGAGACAGGGCATTCACACCGTCATGCGATTCCCGAGCGTGGAGCTGCTCGGAGAGGGAGAGGGGTCACCATTCTACCGGGCGCTCCACGCCCTCCGCTGGCGACTGGCTCGCTCCCTGGCCGCATCCGTGCCGGAGCCGCAGGCTGCGATGGGACAGGCGCTGTTGCTGGGTATGCGCGACGGCCTGCCGGACGAACTGGTGGAAGACTTCCGCGTTACCGGAACGGCCCACGTGCTTGCCATATCGGGGCTGCACGTGGGAGTTCTGCTCGGCATCAGCATGTCCGCCTCCGCGTGGATCTTCGGGCGTCGCCACCGGCTGTACCTGCTCGCGCCGTTCGTCCTGGTGTGGATGTACGCGCTGCTGGCCGGCGCGTCGCCCTCGGTCGTAAGGGCGGCGGCTATGGGCAGCGTGTTCCTCGCCGCACGGCTGCTGGGCCGGCCCGGCACGGTGATGCCGGCGCTGGGCTTGGCCGCCGCGGTTATGGTCGCGCTCAGCCCCGGTGTGCTCTGGAGCGTCTCGTTCCAGCTCAGCTTCGCCGCCGTCGCCGGCATAGCGCTGCTCAGGCCGCGTTTCGGCGCACCGCTGTTTGGCGCGCGGGACGAGGACGAGCGGGGCGATTCCGCCGGACCGCTGGCGTGGCTCGCGGACGCTGTGGGCGTTTCGGTCGCGGCCACGCTCGCCACGCTGCCCCTGCTCGCGTTCCACTTCGAGCGCGTTTCCCTGGTTGGCATACTGGCCACGCCGCTCATCCTGCCGGCGCTGCCCCTGGCGCTGGCGCTGTACGCCGCGACGGCAGTAGCCGGGCTCGCGGCGGCGCTGCCCGGGCAGATCGTCGGGCTGGTGTCCTGGGCGGTTGGCGGCTACGTCGCCCTCGTCGTCGGTCTGTTCGCCCGACTGCCAGCGGCGTCAATCGAGGTGGGCCGCGTCGCACCCTTCCTGGTGTGGGGTTACTATGGCGTGCTCGTGCTGTTCGCCTCTCGCGGGGCGGTGCGCCGAGCGCTCGCGCGGCTGGCGGCGGCGTGCCGTGCCGGCCTTGCGAACGCCCTCGGCGGCGTGCGCGTGCCCTGGTGGGCCAACGCCCTGGCCCTGGCGGTTGCCGCCCTGCTGTGGGCCGCGGCGTTGCTGCGCCCCGGCGACGTGCTCGAGGTGGTGTTCGTGGACGTTGGGCAGGGTGACGCGGCCTACATCTCCACGCCACTGAATCGCCAGATAGTGGTAGACGGCGGCCCCGGCCGGCTGGACATGGTTAGGTTTCTCGGTGAGCACATGCCCCCGGGCGACCGGACACTGGACCTGGTAGTGCTGACGCATCCGAACGCCGACCACCTGACCGGCCTGCTGGAGACGATGGAGCGCTACGAAGTTGGCGCGGTGCTGGAGCGTCCGGTCGACTACGACGGCCCCGTCTACACCGCCTGGCGCGAACTGGCGGCGGAGGAGGGCGCGCTGGTGCTGGAGGCTGTACCCGGCCAGCGAATCGAGACGGGCGACGGCGTGGTCGTGCAGGTGCTGGGGCCGCCCTCGCGCCTTCTCAGCGGCACCGAGTCCGACGTGGACAACGCCTCAGTCGTTGTGAGGGTGAGCTACGGCGAGGTGAGCTTTCTGCTCACGGGCGACATGTTCAGCGAGGCCGAGGCGGCGCTCGCCGCCGCCGGCCGGGACCTGGAGAGCGACGTGTTGAAGGTGGGCCACCACGGGAGCCGCACGTCGTCTTCGAGGGATTTTCTGGACGCCGTGCGCCCCTCCGTGGCCGTGGTATCGGCCGGCGCCGGCAACCGTTTCGGACATCCCCACGCCGAGACGCTGGAGGAGCTGGGCCGTTACGTCAGCCCGGAGATGGTGCTGAAGACGTTCGAGCGCGGCGACGTGCGCTTCGTCACCGACGGCGAGACGCTGCACGTGTCGACGGAGCGGTGAGGGGCGTGGGGGGCCGATGGTGTAGCCCGCTTTGCGCAACACCCTCAGGAACGTCGGGGAGCAACGCTTAACTGGCGCCAACCCTGCCAAGGGATTTGCGAATGAAGCTGTCGGGCAGCGAATCGGCGGTGGAGTACGCTTTGCGGCGATACCCATCAGGCAAGTTGGCCATGCACAGGACGCCGCCGCTGGAGTCGCACAGCAGCACAACTGAGCATCCGTCGCCCGGAGCGTCAATCGCGATTTCGGCGTCTGGTGTTGGATACACCTCATATCGGCGGGGCGTGAATCGATACAGCCGCTCCAGCAAGAGCTTCGCGTTGGAGATGGCGAGGTCGGAAGGGGGAGGGTATCCCTCGATCCTGGCCTCTTCGATTGCGGCTTGCAGGTCGGACATCATCTCAACGAAATCCGAAGTCGCAGGTATATGGCGCGTGCGCTCAATCATAGTGACCAATGTACGGACGGGTCCGGCGTGGGTCAACACATGCGCCGTGTTCCCTTGCGTCCGCCCCATTCGTGCGTTGCAGCGGAGAACCCGCCGTCGCCGGTTAGCGTCGCGCCTTGACGCCGTGAGCAAGCGCCCTATATTCTTCTGGTATTCGCACGTTCTGACATTCCGTCCCGAGGAGGGTTCCCGCGATGCCGCGCCTCGCCGCAAACCTGAGTATGCTGTTCAACGAAGTCGACTTTCTGGACCGGTTCGAGGCGGCCGCGAGCGCGGGCTTTCAGGGCGTCGAGTTCCAGTCTCCCTACGAGTATGACAAGCGCGATATTGCCGACAGGCTCCGAGAGCACGGACTCGCGCTGGCGCTCCACAACATGCCAGCGGGCGACGGGAATGCCGGCGACAGGGGTATTGCGTGCCTGCCCGACCGCGTGGACGAGTTCCGAGAAAGCGTGGCCCTTGCCGTAGAGTATGCTTCCACCCTGGGCTGCGAGCGTGTGAACTGCCTGGCCGGCATAGCTCCGCCGGACGTGCCGGCCGCAACGCTCCGGGAGACGTTCGCGGCCAACCTGCGCTTCGCCGCCGACAGCCTGGCCGAGGCGGGAGTCCTGGTGGTGACCGAGCCGATCAACAACACCGTCGACATACCCGGCTTCTTCCTGCACTCTTCGGCGCAGGCGCGTTCTATAATCGAGGAGGTCGGCTCCGACAACCTCGCTCTCCAGCACGACATCTACCACATGCAGATCATGGAGGGCGATCTCGCGCGGACGATTCGGGCCAACCTGGACATAATCCGGCACGTGCAGATAGCCGACAATCCCGGGCGAAACGAGCCGGGCACCGGCGAGATAAACTACCCCTACCTGCTGGGCCTGCTGGACGAGGTGGGCTACCAGGGATGGGTTGGCTGCGAGTACCGGCCCGCGACCTCTACGAACGAGGGGTTGGGCTGGGCCGCGCCGTATCTCGGACGGGCGTAACCGGTCCGGCTGGGGCGGCGTACAGGCCCCGCCCGCGCGGACGGAGCGGCAGCGCTACAAGGAGGGTCGCATGGCAACACAGGTGACTCAAGAGGCTCCAGCCGACATCGAAGAGCGCGACCGCGCGCTCACCGAGATACAGGACAAGGTGTTGTGGCTGTCGATGCAGATGGTCTACCACGCCAACGAGGTGCGCCCAAACCCCGACGAGGGCAAGGTGGGCGGTCACCAGGCGTCCAGTTCCTCCATCGTGACGCTGATGACCTCGCTGTTCTTCGACTTCATGAGCGCCGGCGACAGGATCTCGGTAAAGCCTCACGCCTCGCCCGTGTTTCACGCCATCCAGTACCTGCTGGGCAACCTGGACCGCGAGTACCTGACGCAGTTGCGGGCCTTCCACGGACTGCAGGCGTACCCCAGCCGCACCAAGGACCCCGACCCTGTCGACTTCTCCACCGGCTCGGTGGGGCTGGGGGCTGTCGCCCCCAACTTCGCCGCGCTTACCCACGAGTATGCCCAAACGCGGATGCACGGCGTGGACCTCCACAAGGTGCGCTACATCAGTGTGGTGGGCGACGCGGAGCTTGACGAGGGTTCCGTCTGGGAGGCGATCGCAGAGCCGGCGATGAGCGACTTGTCGCACGTGCTCTGGGTGGTGGACCTGAACCGCCAGAGCCTGGACAGGGTAATCCCGGGCATACGTGTGCGGGCGTGGCGGGACATGTTCGCCGCCAACGGCTGGAACGTGGTGGACGCCAAGTACGGCAGCCGTCTGCAGGCGGCGTTCGAGGAACCCAACGGCGAGCTGCTGCGCGTGTGCATAGACGAGATGCCCAACGAGCTTTACCAGCGGCTGCTGCGTCTCTCGCCGCGGGCGCTGCGCGAGTGGCTGCCGCAGTCGAGCCGCTACCCGAAGGACATGAGCCGATTCCTGGGGCGCTGGAGCGACCGCGAGCTGCGCGAGCTGTTCCACAACCTGGGCGGCCACGACTTCGCAACGCTGCGCGACGCCCTTTCCAAGGCCGACGTGGACAGCGGCCCCAACGTTGTGTTCGCCTACACCCTCAAGGGCTGGAGGCTGCCCTCGGTGGGCGACCCGCAGAATCACACCGTCACGCTTTCGCGCCTGCAGATGGAGCAGCTGCGCCAGGAGCTGGGCGTCGGCGAGAAGGAGATCTGGGAAGGGCTGGAGCCTAACAGCCCTGGAGGCAGGCTGTGCGCCGACACGACGCGGCGCCTGGAGGCCCCGAAGCGCCGGCGCGCAACCCCGGTTCTGGCGCCCGTTCCGCCCGACTTCGAGCGGCCCCACCGTGGCAATATCTCCACACAGCAGATTTTCGGGCTGATCCTAACGGACATCGCCAGGAATCTGCCGGAGGTATCCGAGCGCATCGTCACCGTAAGTCCCGACGTCGCGAGCTCGACCAACCTCGGCGGGTGGATCAACAAGGCCGGAGTGTGGGCGCGCGGCGACTCCGGACCGCTGCCGGAGGAGGGCATTCTCCGGGCGCTCAAGTGGGAAGAGCTGCCTCACGGCCAGCACATAGAGCTGGGCATTTCCGAGAACAACCTGTTCATGATGCTGGGCCAGCTTGGTCTCGCCTACGAGATGGACGGCGAGCTGCTGTACCCGATAGGCACGCTTTACGATCCGTTCGTGAGGCGGGGTCTCGATGCGTTCGTATACAGCATCTACTCCGGCTCCAAATTCATCGCTATCGGCACCCCTTCCGGCATAACACTCGCGCCAGAGGGCGGCGCGCACCAGTCTCTGATAACGCCGTCCATCGGCGTGGAGATGCCAGAGGTCGCCTTCTATGAGCCGTGCTTCGGCCAGGAGTTGGAGTGGATAATGCTCGACGCCCTGGAGAACGTGCGCACGCGCCGTAACTCCACCTACCTCAGGCTCACGAGCAAGCGCGTCGACCAGAGCCTTTTCGCCGTGCCCGCCGAACACACCCCGGAGCGCGAGCGTATGCGCAAGCAGGTTCTCGGCGGCGCGTACCGGCTGCTGGACAGGAGCGGCGAGAACGATTACCACCCTGGCGAGAACGCCGTGCACCTCGTCGCCAGCGGCGCGATGGTGCCGGAGGCGGTCAGGGCGAGCGAGCTTCTGCTGGAGGAGGGCGTGTACGCCAACGTCGTGAGCGTCACCGGGCCCGGCCCGCTCTACCGGCGCTACCAGGAGGCCGCGCGCGCGGAGATGAAGTCCGGCCCCGACCGGTCCACCTTCATGGCCGACGTGGTGCCGCTGGCCGAGCGCGCCGCACCGCTGGTGACGATTGTCGACGCGCATCCACACTCGCTGGCGTGGCTCGGCGGCGCTATCAACACCAGGTCGCTCCCGCTGGGAGTCAGCGGCTTCGGACAGTCGGGCAGCCGCTCCGCGCTGTATAATGAGTACGAGATCGACGTAGACAGCATCATGTCGGCCGCCTACACTTGCCTGGGCGAATAGTGTCGTCCCGCGAATGCCGGCTGCCACTTTCGAAGCATTGCACGGAGGAACGCAAACGCCGATGCTAGACCATACGATCGCGCCCCCCGGGCGCAAGCAATCCGCTGCAGCCGCCAGCCGCCTGGCGCGTCCGGTAGCCTGGGCCGCGGGACTGCTGCTCGCGCTGGCGCTAGTCGCCGCCGCGGCGTGCGGAACGGAATCCGAACCCACGGCTACGCCGCAGCCGCCGCAACAACCACCGGCGGCCGCCACCGCGCAGCCGCCGCAACAACCGGCCGCCGCGACCGCGCAGCCGCCACAACCACAGCCAACGGAGGCCTCGATGACCCCAAAGCAGTACGACTCCCCGCCCGCGATGGCGATAGACACCGCCAAGAGCTACACGGCCACCATAGAGCTGGCCAAGGGCGGCGAAATCGTTATCGAGCTCTACGCCGACAAGGCGCCCGTCACGGTCAACAGCTTCGTGTTCCTGGCTCGCGAGGGCTATTACGACGGCGTGACCTTCCACCGCGTGATCCCCAACTTCATGGCCCAGACCGGCGACCCCACGGGGACCGGCATGGGCGGCCCGGGCTACCGCTTCGAGAACGAGTTCCATCCCGACCTGCGCCACGACTCGCCGGGCACCGTGTCCATGGCGAACTCCGGTGTGCGCGACGGACAGGCCACTAACGGCAGCCAGATATTCCTGACCTTCGTGCCGACGCCGTTCCTCGACGGCCTCAACCCTGACGGCTCAGAGAAGGACTGCTCGGTCGAGTCCTGCCACGCGGTGTTCGGCAAGGTGGTAGAGGGCCTGGACGTGCTGCTGGGAGTCTCGGTGCGCGACCCTCAGACCGCGAGAACGCCGGGCGACGCCATAACG
The DNA here is from genome assembly GCA_965217705.1 of Dehalococcoidia bacterium. Classification (GTDB taxonomy): domain Bacteria; phylum Chloroflexota; class Dehalococcoidia; order Lucifugimonadales; family CATOSD01; genus CATOSD01. The sequence continues at coordinate 3,018,017 of CBDCJA010000002.1, forward strand.
ACTATCACCATCAACGAGCAGTAGGGGAAGCCGAAGCGCAGTGAGGTTGAAGGTTAGAGCCTAGACTCTTTCGAAGGGATCGACGACCTCAACCTCTAACAGAGCAAAGTCGCGCACGTTACGAGTAACAACTGTGAGGCGGTTGGTAGTTGCTGTCGCCGCTATCATGGCGTCCTCACTCAAAGTGTGAGTCCGCCTGTGCATGAGACGTGCCCACTACCGGAAAGACAGCGCATCCATCGGCAGTACGTTGTAGGACGCCAGGACCTCATCCAACCAGGCCTCCAGTTCGTTCGCTTTGGCCTCGTCCTGCTCTCGTGACACTTCGATTCCGGCCTGTATTTCGGCAATGTTGACTGCCGACACGAAGAGTTGCTCCGCGACTACATTGGCAAGCCAGTCAAGTACGGCGCCGTGCGGACGAGACAGTCGCAGTTCCGAGACTACGTTAGTATCCAGTAGGTACAAGAGGCGCTAGTCCAAGATCACGGGCGGCCTGTGGCGATGCCGACGACGGGGCGGTGTCAACTGGTCGGTGCGCGCCTCCGGAGCGAGAAGAAGCTCCTTCAGGTTGCGCGTGGCATTATTCTCTAGCCTACGCCACTGGTCGATAGGAACCAGTACGGCCGTTTCCTCTCCGTGCTTGGTCACGATTTGCGGCCCTTCGGCGAGCGCCGCGTCAAGAAGCTCGCCGAACCTGGATTTGGTGTCTTGAACCGGCCAACTCTTGCCCATGGTTCACCTCCGATGGCGACACTTCGACGTCTTCACCCTCGCTCAGCCCTGGGAGCGTGTGCCTGTTGGTCAGTATTGACGACCAAACGCAGGTTTCCAAACCCGTCCCCGCGCTAGGCTCCCCCGCCGCGCTGCCGTGCGCGGGTGGTCCAGTACGCGATCCCTATACCGAGGGGAATGGCCAGGATCAGCATACCCAGCATCACGGCTATTGCCGCGGGGCCGAGGCCAACCATTGCGTCTATCTGGTGACGCATCCACTCGAGCAGAGCGGGGTCGGCAGGCTCCGAATGGTGAAAGGGAATCGCCAGAGGCGGCATGGGCCTGTCCTCAGCCGCCGGCTACGGTCGGCAAAGGCTGTTGAGAGGGCGCCGTCTGGAACTTGGCCGAGTACTTCTTTTCCCGGATGCTGAACGCCGCGACAGTTGCGCCGATGAGCAGAGAGCCCGCTATGGTGAAAGGCACCGTGTACGACCCGAACAAGTCGAACAGCGCGCCGCCCAGGTATATGCTGACCGCTCCGCCAATCTGGTGCGCGAACGTCGAGGTGCCGCCAAGCGTGCCCATGGTCCGCAGGCCGTAGATGTCGGCGGTGAGCGACGAGGTGAGCGCCGCGGACGCGATCCAAGAGAAGCCGGCAACCACCGCGAAGATCCATATGCCCCACGCGCCGGGCAGCGTAAGCAGCGCCACGTAGGCCAGGCCGCGGCCCGCGTATATGAAGGCCAAAACGTTCTTGCGGCCTACTTTGTCCGAAATCCAGCCGGCCGCCAGCACGCCCGCGATGTTGAGCGCGCTCATCATGCCGAACGCCAGTGCCGCGACGCGAGCGTCGATGCCCTTCTCCACCGCGAAGGGGATGTAGTGCGCGGATATGATGGCCGTCGTCATGCCGCAAACGAAGTAGGCGCCGGTGAGCTGCCAGATGGGAGCCGACTTCAGCGCGTCGCGCCAATAGTCGACTTCCAGCGGGCCGCGCCGCGCCGCATTCGCCCTGCCCGCGCCGCCCTCGCCGGGCGCCGCGTCGCCGTCCTGCTGCTCGCCCATCTCGCTGGGGTCGTTCCTGACCAGCATCCAGGCCAGGGGCAGCGCGAAGAATACCACGAACGAGCCCAGTATGATCCAAGTATTGCGCCAGCCCGCCAGCTCGATCATGTACGCGGCGAACGGCACCAGCACCAGCGAGCCGGCAGACGCCCCCGCCGTGCTGATGCTGATGGCGAGGCCGCGCTTGCGTGAGAACCACCTCGCGAGCACGGCGTGGATGGTCACGAGGGACGCGCCGCCGGACGCTACTGAAATGACGAATCCGTAGATTCCAACCAGGAACCAGAACCTGTCCAGCACGAAGAGGCCGAGCACGGACATGTCGTTGACCTGGCTCAGCAGCATGGTGCATGTGCCGACCACCAGCAGGCTGACGGATATCACCGTGCGGCCACCGTAGCGGTCGTACAGCCGCCCGAGGAACGGCTGGCTGACGCCGTTGCACAGCCAGCCGATGGCGATGGCGAGGGAGATGGTCCCCCTATCCCATTGCAATTCGTCGCCCATGGGGATGATGAACGTGCCGAAGCCGTTGCGGGCGCCCGTAACCATGAACATCGCGAAGAAGGTCGCGGCCAGCACGAACCAGCCGTAGAAGATGCCATTCTTGCGCATGGATTTCGCCAAGACGCCCTCCGATACGGGACCGAAACTCCGCCGAAGGGCGAAGTCAACCGAGTCTAACACCGCTTGCCGCCAATGGCAACGCGAACGAGGCGCGCCAACCGCTCAGAGTCCGCGACGCTGTCCTGTGCGGCGACACCGCCGAGCGTCCGTAGAGACGGGTCTCAGACCGGCCCGGGTTCGGAATCGTCGCCTGGGTTCGTGTGTCATGCTCCCTGGTCGGTCAGCAGCCTGAAGATGACAATCCGTAGCACGAACTGGCCGACAAGCCAGCCCACGGCGGTCGGGATGATGGCCTTCACCCAGCCCTCGCCCTGGATCTCCCTGACGGCGACCACGGCGGCCAGCAGCATCCAGGTCATCGTGACGAACAGGTAGATGAACGACACGCCTTCGGGAAGGCCCAGGGTGATGGGAAGCCCGGTGAAGACCAGCAACACCCCGGGCGCGTGCGCAAGGCCGATGCCCCGCTGTAGCAGCCGGCTGCTGGTCGCCTGCGCCCCCAGCATCAGTGCGTTCACGCCGAAGGCGGTGTAGGACCAGACTATCCAGCCTATGACGGTTGTGCTGGCGGGGATGAGCACGGCCAGCCACCGCGGCCCTTCGTCCGACACGGGGAGCGTGTTCTGCACCCCGACTCCGAAGGCCAGCGCCACGAGGAGCACGACTCCCAGGGCGCGCAGCATGTGCTCGGGCGCCTCGGTCAGGCCCCTGTAGACGCTTCCGTCCAGCACCGCCGCCCTGATGGCGGCCGCGGCGAAGCCTGGTTGGTCTTCGTCCAATCGGTCTTCCACGGCGACTAATCCAGTTCAGTTCTGAGCAATGATCGTACTCAGGACTCGCTTACGAGCGTCTTTCACGGAAATTTGTCCAGGTCTCGCCCGGACCGATACATGAGGTAAGAGCCCAGCAGGAGGAGTGTGCCTGCGACGGCAATGAACCAGGAGCCGACGGTCACGAGCAGCGCAATCGGCCCATCGAATTCCCAAAACTGCAGGCGTATCGCCAGATACCAGCTGCTAACTCCAAGGACGAGCCGCCTTATCCTCATTCCAGTGAACGTCGGGTTACTCCAGACCACCGCCATGAGAATCAGGTGCCCGAGACCGGACACTATCAGCCAGAGAGTCAGAATCGTTGTGGCGTCTACGAACTTTCAGTCTTCAACGAAGCCTGGCTATTCTTCCGGGGGCAGCCAGGTTCGATAGTACCCACTTGGGCTGTAATCGCCTCGCCAGCGAACACCACGGCCATCCGCTCAACTATCATCTCGGGGTGTTCGCCTCCCATTGTTCGAGGAGCGTCAGCACACGTGCGACAAAGCGTTCGACGAGCGGCCTGTCCGCGTCGCGCTCCCAGTCTTCCATGTCATCGTGGTAGAAATTCCTGTGGAACTTTTCCGCAACGGCGAAGTAGGCCTCTATCGTCGGATCGTTCTGCTCGCGTGAGAGTTGAATGGCGGCATTCTTCAGGGAGCGGTAGTTCCACCCTCGCTGTTGGGCAACCGCCATCACAGCATGGGAGGCGGCGCCCCACAGCTTCTCCGACCCCTGGACGAGATCACCCTCCGCGAACTCTCGGTTCGCGTCAACGATGAAGACCTGCGCCGTTTGGGAGTGTTCTTGAACTTGCACCTTATCCGCCACCTGGTTCCTCCTCATCCGCCACCTGGTTCCTCCTCGCCCTGACTGCTCACACTTTGCTGTCATACGCCGACCTGACGACTCTCGCGGCGTAACTCATCGCCTCTTCGTCGTGCGGACGGAACCTGTAGAGGGCATCCCTGGGGTTCTTTGGTTGGGAGGTGAATCTGTTCTCTGGGTCGCGGAAGTCTCCATTCGCGTACACCACCAGCATTCCGGCGTATTCTCTTGACTTGTTGAGCCTCACGTACCCAAACCGCCGTGGCCGACTGGAAGCATTGACATAGAGGCGAAATCCGTTTGACTGCTCCTTCTTCGTGTATTGATTTATGGAAAGACTCAGCTTTGCGAGAAATTCCTCCACCGGTTGCCGTTGGACGCCGTTCGCCTTATGGGGCGTACGGGCAGGTGTGTACTTTCGCACCATGAACTCTACGCCTGCGGTCCTTGCCTCCTTGACGATTTCCTGCAGGCGTACCGACACTTCCGGCTCCAGATGGCCCTCGCCGCAAGAATCGCACACGCTGGCCGGCACATTTTTCACCACGAGCGTCATGGGGTCGTGATTCAGGTTGTATGTGGTAACGCCGGGCTCAATCTCACCAAACCTGCACACGAAGCACTTCATCGCAACCTCCTCTTGAAGTCAGGCTGCCATCTGGTTGGATCCGGCGGATAGGCGGTCAAGACCGCGGCCCTTTTGCCGTCCTCGCTATACGACAGAACGACGTGGAGCGCCCCGGAATCAACCCATCCCAGGACTAGTTCGCTGGGAATAGACCTACCGCTTGGGTATCTCTCGATAACTTCCCCTGTATCGGCGGCGTCGAGCGTATCCTGAGTGGCGACGTGCCGTTCGTCCATCTGTACCTGGGCATGAATTGTGACAGTTACCAGCTTGCCGAGAAGCCTGCCCTGCCCTTGGTATTCTACCACTCCCTTACGTCGACGAAGTGGCCAGCGATTGCCGCCGCTGCCGCCATCGCCGGGCTGACCAGGTGGGTGCGTCCGCCCTTGCCCTGCCGGCCCTCGAAGTTGCGGTTGGACGTCGAGGCGCAGCGCTCGCCGGGCTGGAGGATGTCGGGGTTCATGCCGAGACACATGGAGCAGCCCGCAACGCGCCAATCGAACCCGGCGTCCGTGAAGATGGCGTCCAGGCCCTCTTCCTCGGCCTGCTGCTTTATGGCTGCCGAACCGGGGACGACCATTGCGTATACGCTGTCGCTCACCTTGCGGCCCTTGGCCACCTCGGCCGCGACGCGCAGGTCCTCGATGCGGGAGTTGGTGCACGAGCCTATGAACACGCGGTCCAGCGGGATGCTTTGGATGGGGGTGTCCGGTTCGAGGTCCATGTACTCCAGCGCGCGCACCGCCGACCGCTGGTCGCCCTCGTCGTCGAACGAGTTGGGGTCCGGCACGCGGCCGGAAACGGGCGCGACCATGCCGGGGTTGGTGCCCCAGCTTACGTGCGGCTCCAGCGCCGCACCGTCGATCTCGACCACCTTGTCGTAAACGGCGCCATCTTCGGTCGGCAGCTTGCGCCACTGCTCGACGGCTGCCTCGAAGTCCTCGCCCTGGGGCGCCTGCGGCCTGCCGCGCACGTACTCGAAGGTCGTGTCGTCGGGCGCCACCATGCCGGCGCGTCCGCCGCCCTCGATGGACATGTTGCAGACCGTCATCCTGCCCTCCATCGAGAGCGAGCGTATCGCCTCGCCGGTGTACTCGATGACGTGGCCCGACGCGCCCGCGACGCCGATTTTGCCGATGATGCTCAGGATTACGTCCTTGGCCGTAACGCCGCTGTGGAGGGCGCCGTCGACGCGCACCTCCATGGTCTTGGGCTTGAACTGCCGCAGCGTCTGGGTGGCGAGCACGTGCTCGACCTCGCTGGTGCCGATGCCGATGGCGAACGCGCCGAACGCGCCGTGCGTGGAGGTGTGGCTGTCGCCGCATACGATGACCTTGCCCGGCTGGGTGTAGCCCTGCTCCGGCCCGATCACGTGGACGATGCCCTGCAGCGGGCTGTACCTGTCGTACAGCGTAACGCCGAACTCCTCGCAGTTCTTGGAGAGCGCGTCGAGCTGCTGCTTGGCTATGGGATCGGTGATGGGCAGCGCCAAGTCCCAGGTGGGCGTGTTGTGGTCGGCGGTGGCGACGGTAAGGTCGGTGCGGCGCACGGGGCGGCCGGCTATGCGGAGGCCGTCGAACGCCTGTGGCGAGGTGACCTCGTGCACCAGGTGCAGGTCCACGTATAGAATAGCCGGCTGTCCGGGCTCGTCGTGGACGACGTGGCTGTCCCAGATCTTCTCGAACATCGTTTTGGGGGCCATCTCTTCTCCTTTGGTTGTGAGTGGTTGGGAGGTCAGCGTATATCGACGCTGGACGCGCCCGCGTCGATTTCCAGGTAGATCTTGTTCACCGCGCTGTCGAAGTTGCTGGACACATACACGCCTCCCGCCTTGGGGAAGCGCGTTTCGTCGACGGACAGGCCACTGAGTCCCAGGTCGGCGTCGATTCTCGCGCCGACAAGCTCGGGAATAACGACATCGACGTTTGCGGCGCCCACGTCTATGTCGATGTTGACGTGTCCCGCGTCCTGCGGCGCCAGGATTTCGATGTCCGCCGCTCCGCCGCTGACCGAGAGATTGCTGACTTTCAGTCTGGTCAGGTCCAGTGTCAGGGCCGAGGCGCCTGTGTCCAGGTCTATGGATATCGTAGGCATCGGCGATAGCCAGACCGTCCACTGGCGGTCGGTGCTGCCGAAGAAGTCGAAGCCGCCCGTCGAAAACTCCAACTCCGCGTGGTCTCCGGAGCGCTTCACGGAAGTTCGCGCCTCCGAACCATCAAAACTGCGCAGTTCGCCCTCTACCAGGTTGGCCGAGTTCGCGGGCAGGGAGCCGACAGAGAGTGTGCCCGCCCCGAGGTCGATGATTAAGTCAACTCTCTCCACCCCGTCCAGAGGTTCTTCCAGCGTGGCAACCGATTCCGCGCCGCTGAGAACCTCATTTGATATGGCGATTCCTATGCCCACCGCCGCTATAAATACGAACGATATGAGTGTTCCCGCCAGCCAGGGCATGCGACTGCCGAAGGCGATGTTAATGCCGACCACTATGATGAGCACGGGCCACAGTCGCCATATGGTCGACCAGGCCTCCCACTGTACGACCCCGGTCGTCTGGAGCAGCAGCATCACTCCCAGCGCGATGAGAAGCGTGGGGAAGAGCGGGAAGCCTCGACGCCGGCTATCTTCAGTCATTCTCTTTTCTGGTCAGGCGTCCGGCCAAGAGGGCCACGCCCGCGGCGATGATGAGCAGGGGCCAGAAGACGTCCCACCTCCACCAGTACAGGACGCCAAGGGTGTTCAACAGCAACAGGGCGCCAATGGCAATCAGGGCAAGGCCGAGCAGGCTGAGCCGTCCCGTCCTCCGTCTTGTGTCTGTATACGAGGGTTCGCCGCCCTCAGACTCATTCACTTGAGAGCTTTCCTCCGCCGTGGAGTCGAATGTCTGCCTGGGCATGATAATCGCAAGGATAACATATGCGAGCAGGCCCAAGCCTGCCGATGCCAGGGCCACCAAGACCCAGGCCACTCGAACGAGTGTGGGGTCGGCGCCGAAGTACTCGGCCATGCCGCCGGCGACGCCGAACAGCATGGAGTCGGTCGTGCTTCTGTGGAGCCTGTTAGGTTGGACGTTCATGGGGGCACTCTCAGCGATTAGTCGTCTGTATTCAGGCTGCCCATCAACACCAGGCCGCCGCCGGCTGGCTTGGGCGCGCCGACGTGGTCGTCGCGGGGACGGTGGTGAGGGTCGTGGCCCGGAGGATGGCGACGTGCATCCAAAAGGGCGGTGACAAGTGGGGACTGGCGCATTGGGCAATTGCCTTCGTCACTGCGATGGGGGCGCCCCCAGCTTGCCGTAAGCGTGTGGGCGCCCCTCCTGGCCTGTTCCGCTCTACGAGGTGGGCACGTCGAAGGTCGGGCGCGTGTCCTGCGTGGCCAGCAGCCGGTTGAGGGCGTTCATGTACGCCTTGGCGCTCGCCACGATGATGTCGGTGTCCGAGCCGCGGCCCACGTAGGTCCTGTCGTCCTTCTCGATGCGTATGGTCACGTCGCCGAGCGCGTCGATCCCCTCCGTCACGGAGTCCACCCTGTACTCGATCAGCTTGTTGGGCACGTGCACCAGGCGGTTGATCGCCTTGTACACGGCGTCCACGGGGCCGGTGCCGGTCGCGGCGTCCGTCACCTCACGGTCGTCCGGGTCTCTCAGCGTAACCGTGGCGGTGGGCACCTCGTGGTTGCCGCACGACACCTGGATGTGTTCCAGCGTGAACACGGAGGGAATGTCGGAAATGCGGCGCTGGCTCGACATGAGCGCGATCAGGTCGGCGTCGGTGACCTCCGGCTTGCGGTCGGCTAGGTTCTTGAACGCCTCGAACGCCTCGTTCAGCTCGTCCTGCTCCAGGTTGTAGCCCAGCTCGCCCAGTCGCGCCCTCAGCCCGGCCCTTCCGCTGAGCTTGCCGAGCACCAGCTCGTTGCTGGGCCAGCCGATGGACTGGGGATCCATGATCTCGAACGTGGTGCGCTCTTTCAGCACGCCGTCCTGGTGGATGCCGGAGGCGTGGCGGAAGGCGTTGGCGCCGACAACGGCCTTGTTGGGCTGCACCATGAAGCCGGTTATGTCGCTGACCAGCTTGCTGGTGCGGTATATCTGGCGTGTGTCGATTCCGGTCTCGACGCCGTAGTGGTCCTTGCGGGTCTCCAGGGCCATGATGACCTCTTCGAGCGCGGCGTTGCCGGCCCGCTCGCCCAGGCCGTTGATGCAGCCCTCCACCTGGCGCGCGCCCTCGGCCACGGCGGCCAGGCTGTTGCCCGACGCCTGGCCCAGGTCGTTGTGGCAGTGCACGCTCAGCACCGCCTTGTCGATGTTGGGCACGTTCTCCTTGATCATCCGTATGCGCTCGCGGAACTCCCACGGCATAATGTAGCCGACGGTGTCGGGTATGTTGATGGTCGTCGCGCCCGCGTCAATGGCGGCCTCCAACATTCTGTACAGGTACTCGATGTCCGTGCGGGTGGCGTCCATCGGGGAGAACTCCACGTCATCGCAGTAGCTCTTGGCGCGCTCCACCGAGGCTATCGCCATTTCCAAGACCTCTTCGGGGTTGCGGCGCAGCTGGTGCATAATCTGCACGTCGGAGCTTGAGATGAAGACGTGTATCCGGGGACGCTCGGCGTCCTTGATGGCTCCCCAGGCGGCGTCGACGTCCGGCAGCACGCAGCGGGCGAGCGAGGCGATTACGGGCCGGCGCACCTCTCGCGCGATGGTCTGAACCGCCTCGAAGTCGCCGGGGGAGCTGGCGGCGAAGCCGGCCTCGATCACGTCCACGCCCAGCCTGTCGAGCTGCTTAGCGATCTCCAGCTTCTCCTGCGTGGTCAGCCCGATTCCGGCGGACTGCTCGCCGTCCCTCAGCGTGGTATCGAAGATTATTACTCGGTCTTCCGACATTTGTGTCTCCTGTGTGGGTCTGACTTACGGAGGTTGGCTTCGAGTGTGCGAGTGATGCCTATCGAAGGGCAACGCAGTCCGCCGAGCCGAGCCTCACCAGGACCCGGCCAAAGCGGCGAACTACGTGTGGTGTCTCCTTGGTGTGCATGTTGTCGTTCCTTTTGCTGTTACACCTTCATCATGAGCGCGAAAAGCAGAGTGAAGATGATGGCTATGAAGAAGTAGGTTGCCCGCCTTGCCCAGATGAAGTAGTCATCAATTCGTCCATCTACCATGTTGTCGGTCAGATAGTGGTTGAAGACAAGAAAGCCCAACGGCGGACCGAGAACTGCGAGCGCGACAAAGATGCGCGGGATAGTGATTTCAAGAGCTATTGTCATCGGCCATTGTCTATGCCTTGAACCTTGTGGCGATTTCCTGTTGCGCTTTCGTCCATTTGACGTGCCCCTATTGGCTGGCTAATAGAGTAGTGCCAATGAGCGCCCAAGTCGCCACCATCGTTCCCACAAGGATGCCAACTAGTACACGGAAGTCGCGCCGTGACTCCTGTCGGCTCTTGTCGACAGCTTCTTGCAATGTACGATTGTCTTCGCGAGATTCGATACGAATCTGCCGCAAGTCAGACTTGACGTCGCCCACCTCGCGCACTAGGAAATCGACGGTCACTTCCAATCTAGTCAGTCTCTCGCTCTCTGGTGTCCCTTGAGTGGTTGTCATCTGGCATCCTCAGCCTGCGGTAGTGCTGTGTTATGGCAATGTGCTCGATCTGTCGCCCCTAATCCGCGTCCTTGAGGAAGCTCATCATGCCGCGCAGGTCCTCGCCCACCCGCTCGATCTCGTGCTCGGCGTTTTCGCGGCGTAGCCGATCGAAGCGAGGGCGGCCCTCGTCGTTCTCGGCGATCCACTCGCGGGCGAAGCTGCCATCCTGGATGCGAGCCAGCACCTCACGCATGTTGTCCTTCACGCGCTCGTCGACCACCACCGGGCCCCGCGTGTAGTCGCCGTACTCGGCGGTGTCGCTCACCGAGTAGCGCATGTAGCCCATGCCGCCCTGGTACAGCAGGTCCACAATGAGCTTGAGCTCGTGCATGCACTCGAAGTACGCGGACTCCGGCTGGTAGCCCGCCTCGACCAGCGTCTCGTACGCCGCCTTGACGAGCGCCGTGACTCCGCCGCATAGCACGGCTTGTTCGCCGAACAGGTCGGTTTCCGTCTCCTCCTTGAAGGTCGTATCCAGCACGCCCGCCCGCGTGCAGCCTACACCGCGGGCGTAGGCCAGGCTAATGCCATGGGCATTGCCGGTGGCGTCCTGGTGCACGGCCAGAAGCCCCGGCACGCCGGAGCCCCTGGTGAACACCTCCCTCATGCGATGGCCCGGCGCCTTGGGCGCGACCATGGAAACGTCCACGTTGTCGGCGGGCTTGATGGTGTCGTAATGAATGTTGAAGCCGTGGGCGAACATCAGTGTCTGCCCCGGCAGCAGGTGCGGCGCGACGGACTCCCGGTACACCTCCGCTTGCAGGTGGTCGGGAATCAGCATCATCACGATGTCGGACTCGCGGGCCACGTCGGCGACCAGCCCAACCTCCAGGCCGGCCTCCTCCGCCTTGGCCTTGCTGCGGCTGCCCTCGTACAGGCCCACCTTCACGGTCAGCCCGCTGTCATGCAGGTTCAGCGCGTGGGCGTGGCCCTGGCTGCCGTATCCGATTATGCCGATCGTCTTGTCATCGAGCAGAGACATGTCGGCGTCGTTCTCGTAGTACATCTTTACCATGTTGGTACGCTCCGCTTGGAAGTTCTTCGGTTCTTCAGTATGTCGGTTAGTCAGTCTATTGGTTTGATTGGTTAGCTGCGTTTCCTGGTGACTCGCAGGCTTTTGATGAGGGGGGCGAGCATCTTCTTTACTTGGACCACTTGCGCGTCGACGCTGGTGTAGTTTTTGTCGTCGATGTAGGCGAGGTCATGGGCCAGCAACAGGTGATACTCCAGTTCGCTGGCCGAGCCCATGGCTATCTGCAAGAATCTTGCCAACTCCGCATTGGTATCGCGTCCACAGCCCTCTGCGATGTTCGCAGGAACCGCCGCAGCGGCCCGCCTGAGTTGGCCCGTCAGCCCATACATCTCCTGCCGTGGGAATGTTCCGGTTATGCTATAGATGGCCATCGTAAGGCGGTGACTTTTCTCCCAGACCTTCAGGTTCCTGAAATCCTGCAAGACCACTCCCAAATGCAAACACTGACCAACTAACTAGCTGACCAACTGACAAACTCTCGTTACACGCTGCCTGTTTCCAGTGGCGCGCGCGCCCTGGCCTGGCTGGCGGCCCGCGACGCGGCCGCGTTCATGCCGCGGGTCAGCGCGATTTTGCCGGTGCGCATCACCTCCAGGACGCCGAAGGCGCCCAGCAGGTTTTGCAGCGAGTCTATTTTGTCCTCGTCGCCGGTGACCTCGATTATGAGCGAGTCGGGCGCCAGGTCCACGATGTGCGCGCGGAAGATGTCCGCGATCTGCATTATCTCCCCGCGCGTCTGGAAGTTAGAGCGCACTCTTATCAGGCCGAGTTCCCTGGTCACCGTGTTCTCGTTGGACATGTCGGTGACCTTCACGACGTCTATGAGCTTGTGAAGGTGCTTGGTGACCTGCTCGACCACGGCCTGGTCGCCCTCGACGACAAAGGTCATGCGGGAGAGGTCGGGCAGCTCGCTCTGCCCCACCGCCAGGCTGGAGATGTTGAAGCCGCGCCGCCGGAACATGCTCGACACGCGGTTGAGCACGCCCGGCCTGTCGTTGACCAGCGCGGTGATGGTGTGTCTGCTCAGGGAATCGGTCATCGTCATCTGTTCACCCTCTGGAGCGTGGGCTCTTCCATCAGCTGTTCGATGGTGGTGCCCGCTGGAATCATGGGGTACACGTTGTCCTCTTGCTCGACGACGAAGTCGACCACAGCGGGGCCGTCGTAGCTCATCGCCTGTTCGATGGCCGTTCTCACCTGGAGCTTGTCGGTCACCCTCAAGCCCAGCATTCCAAAGGCTTCGGCCAGTTTCACGAAATCCGGGTTGTGGGTGTACTTGGTGGCGACGTAGCTCCTCTCGTAGAAGAGCTGCTGCCACTGCCGGACCATGCCCAGGCAGTTGTTGTTCATGATGGCGAACTTCACGGGTATGCGATTTTCCACCAGGGTGGCGAGCTCGGCCATGGTCATCTGAAAGCCGCCGTCGCCCGCGATGGACCACACAACCTTGTCGGGGCGGCCCACCTGCGCGCCCATCGCGCCGGGCACCTCGTAGCCCATCGCGCCCGAGCCGCAGGACGAGATGAGCGAGCTGCGCTGCTTGAACGGGTAGTGCTGCGCGGCCCACATCTGGTGCTGGCCCACGCCGGTCACGATCAGCGCGTCGCCGTCCGTGGCCTCGGCGATCTGCTGGATGATGTACCGGATCTGCAACGCCTGGGCGTCGTTCGGGTCGACGAGCGGGTGCTCGCGCTTCAGTTGGTCGATGCGTCCAAGCCAGTCGAGGTGCGAGCCCTGCTCCACCTGCCGGCTCAGGGCCGCGAGGGTGAGCTTGAGGTCGCCCACTATCGGCAGGTCGGCGGGCACGTTCTTGCCAATCTCGGATGGGTCTATGTCGACGTGAATCTTCTTGGAATTGAGGGCGAACAGCGCCGGATTGCCCGTGATGCGGTCGTCGAAGCGCATACCCAGCGCAATCAGCAGGTCGGCCTCCTCTATGGCAAGGCTCGCGTAGGCCATGCCGTGCATTCCGGGCCAGCCGGCGTAGAGCACGTGGCTGGTGGGAAAGCAGCTTACGCCCATGAGCGTGGTGATCACGGGGGTCTGCGTCTTTTCAGCGAACTCGCGCAGCTCGTCGTAGGCGTGCGCCAGAATCACGCCGTGTCCGGCGATGATGACAGGCCGCTTGGCTTCCTTGATGAGTTTGGCGGCCCGTCTGACCTGCCCAGAGTGGGGCGCGAGGTTGGGCTTGTAGCTGGTCATCTCGGGCGTGTCCGGGTAGACGAACTCGGCCTCTTCGGTGAAGACATCCTTGGGGATGTCGACGAGCACCGGTCCGGGCCGGCCGGTGGAGGCGATGTGGAAGGCCTCGCGGATGACCGAGGGGATCTCTGCGGCGGTCATTACCAGGTAGTTGTGCTTGGTGATGGGCAGGGTAATGCCGGTGATGTCGGTTTCCTGAAAGGCATCGCTGCCGATGGCGGCGCGCCCCACCTGGCCGGTGATGGCGACCATCGGGATGGAGTCCATCTGTGCGGTGGCGATGCCGGTTACGAGGTTGGTGGCGCCGGGGCCGGACGTGGCCCAGCACACGCCGGGGCGTCCGGTGGCGCGGGCGTAGCCATCGGCGGCGTGCGCGGCGCCCTGCTCGTGGCGCACCAGTATGTGGCGCAGGCCCGGGAACTCGGGCAGCGTTTGGTACAGGGGAAGGATGGCTCCGCCGGGGAGGCCGAATATCGTGTCCACGCCCTCTCGCAGCAGGCTTTCGCAAACCATCTGTCCGCCATTCATCTTCATGGGAAAGCAAACCTCCGTGGGCTCTTTTTGTAGTACCGTTTCGCCAAAAAAAAACCGCCCCTAACGTAAAGGGACGGGACGTGAGTCTCGTGGTACCACCCAATTTACCCCTGCGGGCGCAACCTGACGGACACGCTGCGCGGGGCCACTTGTGGGCTGTATAACGGCGGCCAACCGCCCGACCCTGAACGGAGAGGAGGGAGCTAAATTACCAAGCGCGCAGAGCGCGTGATGAAAACGCGAAATCTCTGCAACGTCGAATCTCCTCTGCGCTTCAGGCCGGGTGCTCCGGGGCGAGTTCTCGGAGGTCCTGGCGCCGGCTTCCACCGCCGCCGGCTCTCTGGGGCCGGTATCTCCGGTACTGCTCCCCTTCAAGGCATCTGGCTATATTTCAGCTAGGACCCGAATAGTATCAAACGGGGTAGTTTTTGTCAAACTGCGCCGCAACGGCCAGGGTCTTTTCATTTTCACCCTGAGCGTAGCCGAAGGGTCTAAAGTCCTTGCCTGCATCCCCTTCTTCATACTAGAGCCGAGTCCGTGTCGAGTGATTTTAGATTCTTCGCCTTCGGCTCAGAATGACATTTCCCGATAATGAAAAGACCCTGCCGCAACGGCGCTCTCTCTGGTTGGAGCGGACTCGATCTGCGTAAGATGAGCGAGCGGTCTGGGCTCAAGGGTACTTACGACAGATTCTACCCATGGACGTCTGGTTACTCTCACGCAATGTGGGGTGCAATCCGAGAGTCATGCTTCCAAGTCTGTGCAAATCCTCTTCATCGACTGCACCGTTACCCCGACAGGTTGTCTTTACAGGACACCGTTGGCGATGTTGTGAGCCTTATGGATGAATTCCTCGAGCTGATCGATGCTTGCTACCCCAGTTTCTCCTACCGTCTTATTTCTGGATGATCCGCCGGATTCAGTTTGACTCTGCCGAAGCTCCGCGGTTTGGGATTGAGTCTGTCATTCAAGGGCGTTCGCGCCGTAGGAGCCCTCGAGTGGAGTGGCAAGACCCTAACAGCTAGACTGCAGCGATTATGCAACCAAGATCATAGCGCCCTTGCATTACCTGTACGGACGCTTTCTAACTCTTTAGGTTGATGTACCAAGCCATCACCTGAGCAATTTGGCGTTCGTCTTGTTCGAGGTTCTCAATGAGAACTTGGTGAACTTGATCTACTGAAGGGCTTGCAACCGCATGGAGCTCATCAAGCCGTTGGCCGATCTGACGAGCAGTCGTGCGTTCGGAGACGATGCCCCCGTCTAGTAGTCGGACACCCCATGGACTATCAATACCCAACTCAACAAAACGGGCCCACTCGCGCCAAGGTCGCTCAGGGTAATCATCAATTTCGGCCAGAGGTCGAGCAGCTCTCAAGACCCAAGGCAGAAAGTATTCCACCACACAGTTGGTCATGAAGTCGTGAAACTTCGTGAAGTCCTCGATCCATGTGCTCTCTTCGGGAGTCCCACGGAGCCACATATCGAGCTCAATTGAGCGTCGTGATCGCCTCTTTGACGGAAGTTCGGCAAAGATCTCCTCAAACGACTTGCCAGAGGCCCAGAGCCTCAGAGCGACAGCCAACTCGTCCATGCGTACTACAGGTCGGCTATTGGGTTTCGTTACACCCCGTCGTAGATCTGGGTTACTTTGCTCCGGAACATCGCCCAAGGACTTAAGCAATCCCACACTAACCTCGATGAAATCCTCTCGAGACGAGCCCAAATGGACCAATTCTCTCAGCGCAGCGCGAAGCCTTTTGGCCGTCGTAGGAGACAGCCCTCCGGAATTTGCGGCCTCTCCGAAGGCTGTTAGTTGTATCGGACTTGCAGCAACTGCGAGGGGTTGCCCATCAGATTCATCAAGAATCTGGCTGTGGGCTATGGAAATACGCTCGGCCGCAACAGCTCGATCACTCGTCTGGTAGGCGAAACTGAGAGTGTGGAAGGAGTGAGCTAAGTTGTCCATTGCAGGGTTCTCAGCGATTGCGGCTAACAACTGAGACCCCACGTTCGAAACTGCGCTTTCTCGACCCAGGCCGCCGATTGCGCTTATCAGTGCAGGTTGATCGTCTGAGAAGAATACCCTGTCCTGGAATTGAGTACGCCGGGATGGGTACGTTAGTTGAGCATCGCCGACGGGGTTGTCGAAGATGATTGTATCACCTTCGGTGAATTGGCCAGCTCGACCGCATCTCCCGGCGATGTTCTTGAAGAGCAAACTTGACATCGGTCGGGTTGTTTCTCCATCGTACATCGTCCAATCGGCCAAGATGGTTGTGCGAAATGGCAGATCCACTCCCTCCGCAAGAGTCGTTGTTGCGGCGATTACCCTTAGGTGCCGCCCCTCTATCGCGCGTTCAATGCCCTCACGCACTTCATGAGGAAGGCTTGAATTGTGGTAAGCGACACCCCTTCCCAGTGCCTCCCTTAGGGGGCGAAGGTAAGGATATTGGTGGTTGATTAGATCAATGATGGCTCTGATTGACTGAGGGAGAGGCTCGATAGGCGAGAAGCGTCGGGCGAGCTGGTCGGCGAGAATCCTGGTGTTGGAACGGGTAGAACAGACGCATAGTACCGGCTGCTTGTACAGGTTAAGTTTGAACTCGGCAAGGTACGCTACGTTCTCCATAGCCTGCGGTAGCTGCTTTCTGCTCTGGTAGAAGCTCGCTTGGTAGAAGCCTTTTTTGGGCCAAGGTAGAAGGGTCTCGCCAATGACTTCGATCGGATTGTGCCGTAGAGGATCATCAGTCGGTCGATGGCGCATAGGATCATCACCTGCGTGCAGCTTAAGCATCCCGTCCTCGGTCCACCGTAACAGTCGCTTGGCACTCGGCCGCCATGTCCCGCGGACAACATTTGCAGGTTCGATGTCGACCCACTTGGCCAGCGCTTCGGAATTCGAAAGCACCGCAGACAGGAGAACGAATCTGGGGACTTGGCCGCCACGTATGGATTTCAGTCTCAGCCTGGTAATGATGCCCTCCAGCCGGACTCCCCTCTGCCCATTTCCAATCATGTGTGCTTCGTCGAAAACTACACAGCCGATTGAGGGAAGCACTTCTGGCCGAAGGCGAAGCAATGCGTCGAAACGTTCTGGAGTGGCGACCAGAACCTCTTGCCGATTTTCGGGATCGAGTGGATCAGGTTCCTGGTAGTTGCCGACTAACCGGTGTACTCGAACTTCCGTAGGTGTGTGACGGTTTATCTTATCCGCAACTTGACGACCTAGCGCTACGTAAGGCGCGATGTAACAGACTAGGCCGGGTTCCCTCCCCAGTGAGCTCATGAGTGCGAGTTCTCCCAGCAACGTCTTGCCCGTTGCAGTAGGGAGAGCGATGAGAAGGTTGCGATCGGATGTGGCAACACCTTTCATGGTGATGGCTTCGTACTGTGACGGAAGTAGCAGTGGTGAATCATCCACTAGTCGCTTTAGGTACCCTTGAGGGAACAAACCCTCGTATGGTCTCAAGACCTTCGCTGTGGAGAGTCGGCTCATGTGAGCGAGTGACAAACCACTAAGCCTTAACAAATACCCTTCCCATGCATTGGGTTCTTCGAAAGTGGCACTCTGTAGGGCTTCACTAGCCATGTGCAATTGTCGCTCGTCGCCTAATGCCAAGAAGGCCAAGACATGCTCTATGCAGTCTCTATGTCTCGACCTGATCGGGAGCCTCCGAACCGCCTCCCTTGCAATAGCTGGAGAACTCAGCGAAAGTGCGACCAACTCGCCTTCACTCAGTTCGGTGTTGAGTAGGCGATGACCATCTATGACAGCGGTTGCTGAAACCGCAGCTCCAGACATGCCAAACGCACAGGCGGCAAGGGTAGCGACATCCCTGCGGTTTTGGACATCCGAAAGGCCATGGGTGGTGGCAGCAAGGTCAAGGATCCGCGCTGCCGCAACAAGGTCTCGCCATTCGCTGAATTCGTACGAATTGGGTAGTTCAGAAACAGGTGTGTCAGTGCGAGCCGACAAGACAGCCTGAGCCTGGGCAAGCAGTGTCCCCCATGCTTCGGAGGGACCTGAGAGGTCTCGCGCCATCACTGCTGCAGTCCGCTCAGAGGACTCAAAGTCGACCCACTGCGGAAGTGACGTCATAGCTGCCCTCGTGCAAGCCGAGTGAGCCGTTCGTCGATATCTCCCAAGAGTATCGACCAGCACTCAATGCTATTAGCTGACCATCCTTGACCTATAAGTACCTGCCGAACACCGTTCATCTTGGGGAAAGAGTTGTGAGCCGCATCGTGTACCAGAGTTGGCATGAGTCTTATCCCTCTTGCCATGTTGGGACTTGGTCCTCCTAGTGCTGTAACACGAGGCACGAGATGCCCCAAGCCCCATTGATCGAGTCTGTTCTTCAGCGATGTGAGGCGCGTCTGTAGCGTCATACGTGGGGCTTCACCGAAGAGTTTATCGTAATCGTCATTGAGTGTGTCGGCGAGATTCAGTGAAGAGTCCCCAGTGGTCTTCACTTCTTGGAGTGCAATCCAGTCTACAGATTCGCTACTCCCAAGATGAAGCCACACGATATCAACCCCTGTCCTTGATTCAAACGCCAGAGGGGCAAAGGCATTCGCAGTGTCCGCTCGCACATGGTTTGCGAAGAAATGTATTGCTCCAATCTTGTACGCGATGAACTCGCCCAAGTTCCCCTTGGTGGTAGCGGGCAAGGTAGCAGTGGGCGAGAGGAAGATCGAGGACGAACTTATGGCGTTTCTGAGCCAATCGAGAATGGTGAGATGGGCAGAGTTGTCGTCAGGATCGCCTACCCAAGCCAACCATCCAATGGCACTACCAGAACTCTCCGTGAAACCGGGCATACATCTACTCCCAAGAGATTCCATCGGCGTGGTTCGCGCAGTTTATCACTACTACGAGCGTCGTGTGCTGAGCCCCGCGCGAACATGTGTTTTAGACTGTCAAGGGCGGACACATCAACCTATTGTAAGAGTAGTGTCCAGCCGCCCCTGCGGCAACAGTCCGGAGCTCGCTGGGACTCGGTGTCCGGCTCCGCCCGCATCGCCGGCAAACTGGCTCTCCGAAGTATCGCATTTGGACAAGATTCGGTCTAAAATAGTGACCCATCAGTTTCGACTCGCTTTCGGAGTCCCGGTTCAAAGCAAGGAGTTGACCTCACAGCGTCCCGGTCTGGGACGGCCGTACTCGAATCGTCGCGCTCCGCGACGCCATCAACAGTTTCGGTTTCTGCCTTGGCCGTCCCCGGCGGCCCCGACAGCCCGGTTGCAGGTAGAAGTGACAGGCCCAACTCAAAAACTCCAGGACTCCGGCGCTCCCACCCGGTTGGTCGCGCCCCGCGTCGAGCCATCCTCGTCGCCGGGAGACACCCCGGCCGTGGCGGCGCCGGTGCACGCCGAGGCGATGCCCGCCCAACCGCCGAATGGCGCTCCTCCGCTGCGCCCAACTCACGGCGTCGGCTCCACGCTGCGCTCCATCCGCGCTTCCGGCTCTCGCATTCGGCGCCCACACGTTCCGCGCATACGGCCGTCTAGCATCCGCGCGCGAGTACACACCTTCGACTCGTTCAGGTATCGCAACTACCGGCTCATGTGGGGGGCGACGGCATTCTCCAGCGGCGCATTCTGGTTGCAGCAGGTGATCATCGGGTGGCTGGCATACGAGCTCACCGAGTCGGCGTTTCTCACCACCGTGGCCATGGGTCTGGACGCGCTGCCCATACTGATAGTCGGCCCGGTGGGCGGGCTGTTGGCCGACTCGTGGGACAGGCGCAAGCTGCTGGCGGGGATGCTGGCCTACCAGTGCGTAGCCACGGCGATCTTCGGCGCCGCGGTGATGCTCGGGCAGCTTGAAACGTGGCACATATTCGCATATATCTTAGCGATGGGGTTCGCGTTCGTCATCCTGGATCCGACGCGCATGACCATCATCGCGAGCTCGGTGCCGAGCGCCAGCATCGTGAACGCCTTCGCGCTGAACTCGGTCGGCTTCAGCGTCATGCGGCTGGCCGCGCCGGCGGTGGGCGGCGGCGTGCTGGCGCTGTGGGGGGCTTGGCCCGCGCTGATGCTGGAGGCGGCCCTGCACCTCGTGGCGGTCGGGTTCGCGCTTGGATTGAGGCTCCCCCGCATGGAACAGGCGCCGCTGCGGTTCAAGTCCGGGTTCTCGCGCATAGCCGAGGGCGCGCGGTACGTGAAGGGCGAGCCGGTGATCCTGGGCATAGCCCTGATGGGCGTGCTCATGCCGCTGCTGGGATTCACGTTCGTCAACGGGCTGATGCCTGTCTACGCGGCCGAGGTGTTCTTCGTGGACTCCGTGGGCCTGGGCCTGCTGATGGCGTCGGTCGGGGCGGGCTCGACGCTGGGAACGCTGGTGCTGGCGTCTTTCAGCAGCATAAGCAGTCGAGGGCGGCTGATGGTGCTGTCGGTGTTCCTGACCGGTATCACGATGATGCTGTTTTCTCGCATGCCGACCATGCACACGGCCTTTCCGCTGCTGATGCTCGTCAGCGCGTCGACGATGCTGTTCCTCTCCACGGCGAGCGCGACGATCCAAAGCATCGCGCCGGAGGCGTTCAGGGGTAGGGTGGCGTCGCTGTACGCGCTAACGTTCGGGTCGCTGCCGGTGGGCAGCCTGCTGGCGGGGGTGCTGGCGCAGGAGCTGGGCGCGCCCATGGCGACGCTGCTGGCCGGGGCGTTCATGCTGGTGGCGCTGCTGGTGCTGACGCTGGCGTTCCGGTCGCTGTGGCGGCTGCGGTAGGGGTCGCCTTACGGCCTTGTTCACCGTGCCAGCTTGGACCGGATGCCCTCTTCGAATTCGTTCAGCGTAACCGGAGAGCCGCCCGTCAGGCCCTCGGTAGCCCTCTCAAGCGTGGTAACGTGAACACTGTCCCTAACCAGCCTGAAGCGACCGCTGGCAGGGTCCTCTTCGAAGTCAACGGTAAACCATGCTATGTCTCCGCTGGAAAGGTCTTCGACCTCTTCCATGTGTCCAAGCGACCCGAAGAAATGTTTGTCTACCACTACCGCCATCTTCTTGCCCCATCTGCGGAGCGTCGGCACCTTGATCTGCAACTGAGGCATCAGCCGCTTCGGACCGCTGCTCCGATAGTCAGGCCGGCGTGTCTGATTTGGGAAGGGCGGTGGCTCACCCTCGTAGTCTCTGATGCTTCGGAACTCTTCATTCATGCTCCGGCCCGAGAAGTAAACAGCTTGAATCTCGAGGGCGCACCAGTCCATGACTGACGAGTTGGACTGCCGGCTTGCCAGAACCATGTCTATCCGCCCTACGTGGCCGCTCCCGTCTTCGGCCTTCAGAAAGCCAAGTTCCCGGACAATGTCGGGTGAGGAAGTGCCCAGGATGATTTCGCCCACCCATTGGAAGATCGTCTGGTCTTCTTCGAATCTCCGCGGACAGAGAACTCTCAATCCGGCCTCAGCACCCGACACCGGAACAGCCACACCGTCTGCATCCTGGTATGAACTGAATGAACAGACACCACCCTTCTTCGTGCACGGCCCCCCACTCATTCGAAAGGGACATTGATGGGTACCGGACCCAACTGCGTAGTCGCGGCGTTCGTCCCTTGACAGGCCAACGAATGAAAGTCCATACCATTCGCCTATACCGAAGCGCCGAGGTTGGCTCACGGTGTTAGCTCGTGCGACGTGATGAGCAGTTCGTATATCACCGCGTGGTGCGTGTTCTTCATCGGCACCTTGGCTAGGTGAAACCCACGGCTGCGCGCCATTTCAATAACGTGCGTGCTCTCGTCGTAGGTCATCATGAATGAGCCACGGACACGTGCCATCCGGTCGAACAGGTCCTCGTGGTCGATCTCGTTGTACGTGTACAGGCGCCTTCCCGCCCGCTTGCCGGCAGCGGTATAGGGGGGATCGACGAAGAACGCGGACGCCTTGTTGTCTTTGCAGAGCTCGACGAGGCTCGAACCATCGCCTTGGAAAAACTCGAGCCGGCTCGAATGGCTCCCTATGGCGCGGATGCGCGCCGCGAGTGTAGCGGCGTACCACCGGGAGGCGACCCCCTGGCCGTTCTCTCCTTGTTTCATCACCGAAGCGCCCTTGGCCATTATTCCGCCCCGGCTGACCCGGTTCCGCAGCAGCGTGCGGAATGCAGCGTCCATGCCGGACGCCGCAGTGTCCGCGAAAACCGCGCTCACGTTCTCCGGGGTGGCGACGAACTCTTCGACCCGTATGGCCAGTTCTTCCGGGTCATCGAGCATGCACTGCCACAGATTGGAAACGTCCGGGTCTTTCTCGCAGAGCACAGCGCGGTCCACGTAGCCGTCCATGACCGCCGTGAGGGAAGCGATTCCGCCGCCCGCGAAAGGCTCGACGAACACTTCGGGACGGAAGTCGAGCCCCTCCAGGAACTTCCGAATCTGTGGAACCAGCCACGTCTTGCCGCCTGGGTAGCGTAAAGGGCTTCGTTGCGGGACCGACGCCACGTTGACCACCTTGGTGGACAGCAGCGGAATTTCCTGCGCATGACCCGAGGGTACGGACAGCCCTTTAGACGACGAACTCTCGGCGCATTGGCTGGCCGTGGAGCTGTCTAGTCGTGTCACCGTCATTGGAGGTCTAAGCCCTCCCTGGGATCACTGAAATCACTACGGTATGTTGCTCGGTCTCCGGCGTGGGGTGGGACTCCCGACGCTTACTCGCCTCACACCTTGCGCAGGATCTCGTCGGCCACGTGCTCGCGGCCCTGGGGCACCAGCACGCGGAAGGGCACGCGCTCGCCCCAGGTGGTGATGTCGCCCTCGGGCAGAATCTTGGTGGGGAGCCCGTCGCCCTCGAGAGCGTCTTTCCACATCTCGGCCATCATCAGGTTCGGCACCCGCTTGTACTCGACCCACACGTGCCCGCTCCTACTTCTTACTTGCTCATCTGGTTGGCGTCGGTCACGAATATGCTCTGCCTGCTGCGGTAGATGGCGATGACTATCGCCAGGCCGAGCGCGACCTCGGCGGCGGCCACGGTGATGATGAAGATAGCGAACACCTGCCCGGTCAGCAGGAACTGCACCACCTGGTCGGCGGCCTGCGAGGGGTCGTCCGAAAGGCCCGCGGGCGTCACGTAGCGAGACAGCGCAACGGCGGTTATGTTGACCGCGTTGAACATCAGCTCCAGGCACATCAGCACAGTTATGGCGCTGCGCTTGGTTAGCGCCCCGTACAGGCCGATGGCGAAGATGACGGCCGCGACCGCGAGTATGGATTCGAGGCTCAAGCCTTATCTCTTTCTACGTATGAATATGAACAGCGCCGCGCCGATGACGAATCCCAGCAGCAGGTAGGCCAGCACTTCCATGAGTAGTAAGTCCTCAGTTTATCAGTTGGTCAGTATGTCAGTTAGTCAGTATCATCATCCCTATTGATCACTGACCAACCGACCAACTGATAAACCGACATACTGACAGACTCATCGCTCTCTTACCAACGCCAATGCCCCTATTATCGCCGCCAGCAGCAGCACGCCCGCTATCTCGAACGCCAACACGAAGTCGCGTATCAGCAGGCGGGCTATCCACGGCACGGTGTTCGAGAACACCTCCGCCGTCTTCGCCGACGCCTCCGCGCCCAGCTCGGCAGCCTCCAGCAACTGCCAGTCCGTCGACACGGCGACGAATATTGCGGCCGCGGCGAACAGCACCGACACGACGGCCGCCGGGATGCGCAACGTGTTCGACGGGCTGCCCTCCTCGACGTCGCGCGTCATGAGAATCGCGAAGATTATCAGCACCGATATGGCGCCCACGTAGATGAGCACCTGAATCACCGCCAGGAACTCGGCGCGCATGAGCACGAACATGCCCGCCACGCCCATGAAGGTGACTATCAGGAACAGCGCGGCCCTGAACACGTCGCGCAGGTGCACCACTGCGAGCGCCGCCACTATTGTCGAGACGGCTATCGTCCAGAACACGATGTCGACGATGAGCGTGGACTCCACGCCGCCGGGCGTCATCGCTTGGCCCACCTCTCTTCCAGGTCCCGCTCGGTGGGCTGCTCGTGCCGGCCCACCTCGCGCCAGGGGGCGTCCTCCTCCATCGGTTGGTACTGCTTGCCCTCCAGCTGGGGACGGTACCAGGTGCTGGGGCGCTTGGGAGCCTGCTTCAGCTGGTCGACGTCTATCACCAGGTCGCTACGGCGGTACTGGCTCTCCTCGAAGCCGCTGCCCATGTGCAGCGCGTCGTAGGGACAGGCCTCGACGCACAGGCCACAGAACATGCAGCGGCCTATGTCGATGTCGAACACGTCGATGGCGTACTTCTCGCCCTCCTGCATCGCGTCGCCGCTGGGACTGGTGACTATGCGGATGATGCCGAGCGGGCAGTACTTGGCGCAGCTCGCGCAGCCGGTACACCGCTGCTCGTACCAGCTGAACTCTTCGCCCCTGAATCGCGGGTGCTGGGGCAGCCTGTCGGCCACGGACTCCAGCCCCACAAGCGCCTTCAACGCCCGACCGGGCCGCGTGAACGCGAAGGCGACAACGTTGGTGCCCTCTCGCTTGGCGAGACCGGGCAGCCCGATGCGCCTGTCGGGGTACTGGTGCAGCGTGAACCTGCGGCTCGGGAGCACCAGGTTCTTCAACGTCACCGTGAGGCCCTTGACCATTCCCAATCCGTACATGTCAATCAGCCTCCGCGGCGTTCATGTTGGCGAGCGGTGAGGGGACGGGCTCGGGCCGCCTGAGCCGCCGCTGGCCGAGGATGTTCGCGATGACCACTATCGAGACGAGCGTCACCACCCAGTTTATGGCCGCCATCAGCCACATGGCGTCGGTGGAGAGCCGGCCCGTCTCCGGGTCGCGCAGAAGCTGCACCTCCACCGCGATGAGGACGATGTTGATAAGGGCCAGCGCGAAGAGCCCCTTCCACGCGAACTCCATTATCTGGTCCACGCGCAGGCGCGGCCAGGTGGCCCTGATCCACAGCAGGCAGAAGACCACCAGGAAGACTTTCAGCACGAACCACGCCTGGCCGGGAACCGGGTCGAAGCCGCGCCAGCCTCCCAGGAAGACGGCGGTTATGACGACAGCGGTCACGATGGGGGCCATGAACTCGGCGAGCTGGAGCACGGCGAACTTCATGCCGCTGTACTCGGTGTGGTAGCCGGAGCCGAGCTCGGACTCCGCCTCGATCTGGTCGAAGGGCGTGCGGCTCATCTCGGCGCTGGCGGCGGCCACGAAGACCAGGAAGCCGAGCGGCTGCACCAACAGGAACGGCACGCTCTGCTCTTTCACGATGTCGTAAAGCGACAGCGAGCCGGCGATGAGCGGGATGCCCACCAGCGCGAGCGCCATGGGTATCTCGTAGCTTATCAACATGGCCACGCCGCGCATGGAGCCGAGCATGGCGTACTTGTTGCGCGACGCCCAGCCCGCCATGAATATGGCGATGGCATTGATGGACGAGATGCCGAGTATGAAGAGCAGCCCGACGTTGAGCCTGCCCAGGAAGGAGTTCTCGCCGAACGGGATTACCACCACGACCGCGACGGTGCCGACCAGCAGCACGATGGGCGCGACGTTGAACACGGCGCGGTCCGCGGCCTCCGGCACGGTGTCCTCTTTGAGCGCCAGTTTCAGGACGTCGGCTATCGGCTGGAGCAGCCCGAACGGCCCCCAGCGGTTGGGACCGAGACGCGACTGGAAGCGGGCGAGGGCGCGGCGCTCGAACCAGGTGTTCAGCGCGGTCGCCATCACCATGGCGTTTATGACGATGAACGCGATGGCGACGCCGGCGAGCGCGTAGGCCAGCCACGCCAGCCCATCGCCCGGCAGCAGCGCGCCAAAGAAGCGGTACAGGCTACAGAAGTCGAGTATGCCGCCCGTGGGCAAAGCGCACATCAGCGGTCCACCTCGCCCAGCACGATGTCGATGGAGCCAAAAATCACTATCAGGTCTCCCATCTTCCAGCCGATGGTCATGTCCCTGAGCGCCGACAGGTTGATGAACGATGGGGAGCGCACTTTGCATCTGTAGGGCGATATGCCCCTGTCGCTCACCAGGTAGAAGCCGAGCTCGCCCTTGGGGCCTTCCACGGCGGCGTAGGCATCGCCCTCCGGCGGGCGGATGAAGAAGGGCACCGCGGCCTTGACCGGTCCGCCGGGTATGCCGGCGACGCACTGCTCGATTATCTTCACACTCTCGCGCATTTCCTGAATGCGAACGAGGTAGCGGTCGAAGGTGTCGCCCACGGCACCTATGGGCACGTCGAAATCGAGGCGGTCGTAGATCTCGTAAGGGTCGGCCTTGCGCAGGTCCCACTGAACGCCGCTCGCCCTAAGCATAGGGCCGGTGATCGAGCAGTTGATAGCCTTCTCGGCGTCCAGCACGCCCACGTTGCGGGTGCGCGCCAGCACTATCTCGTTGCCCGTTATCAGGCCCTCCAGCTCGTCGACGTACTGGGGCATATCCCGCAGGAATATGGCCAGCGCGTCCCAGAAGTCTGCGGGGGCGTCCTGGAGCACTCCTCCCGGCCGCATGTAGCTGAGGGTTATCCTCGCGCCGCACAGCATCTCGAACATGTCCAGTATGCGCTCGCGCTCGCGGAAGCAGTACATGAGCGGCGTGGCGAAGGCGCCCAGGTCGTTCACAAGGAAGCCGGTCGCCATGAGGTGGCTGGCGATGCGCTGAAGCTCGGCGCTGATGACGCGCAGGTACATGCCGCGCTCCGGCACCTCGATGTCGGCAAGCTTTTCGACGGCGCGCACGTAGGCCAGGTTGTTGGACATGCTTGCCAGCCAGTCCATGCGGTCGGTGAGCGTGACAATCTGGACGTAGGTGCGCGACTCGGCCAGCTTCTCGCTACCGCGGTGCATGTAGCCGATGACCGGCTCCACGTCCAGCACCACCTCGCCGTCGAAGGTCACGCGCAGCCGGAACACGCCGTGCGTGCTCGGATGCTGAGGCCCCAGGTTTATTGTTACCGGCTCGGTTCGTATCGCCAATTGTGCCTTTCCATTGTACACTCTCCCTCGATGGGAGAGTGTTAGGGGGCCTTCGTACAGTATAAAGCCCGCGTCACCCCCATCCTAACCTTCCCCCGTCGAGGGGGAAGGGACTTGCGAGCCGCTCCTACACGAAATCCCGGCGCAGCGGGTGGCCGGGAAAGCCCTCCCATAGCAGGATGCGCTTCATGTTGGGGTGTCCCTCGAACCGCACGCCCAGCAGGTCCCAGATCTCACGCTCTTGCATCTCCGCGCCCTGCCACAGCGGCGCCAGCGACGGCGCAGTGGGATCATCCCTGCCGTAGCAGCGCGTCTTCAGCGCCACGCTGTGGTTGTGACGCAGCGAGAGCAGATGGTATATCAGCTCGAAGTGCTCCACGTAGTCGACGCCGGTGATCGCCGTGAGAAAGGCGAAGTCCAGGTCGGGCGTTTCCTTCAGGAAGCGCGCGGCGTCGACCAGCGAGTCCAGTTCGACGTGCACGTAACCGTCGTCGAATCCGGAGGCCGCGCCCGGGTGCTCCTCGTTGATGCGGGCGGCGACGGACTGTGGCGAGAGCGCTGTCGTCATGGGGTGTACGCCCTCCTAGCGCCCGCGCCTGATCGACTCGCGCTTGATCTTTTCGTGCAGCCGCATGACGCCGTACAGCAGCGCGTCGGGGCGCGGCGGACAGCCTGGAACGTAGACGTCCACCGGCACTATGTGGTTCACGCCGGGCACCACGCTGTAGGAGCCGTAGTAGGGGCCGCCGCTGGTGGCGCAGACGCCCATGGATATGACCCATTTGGGGTCGGCCATCTGTTCGTAGACTCGCTGGATAGCGGGGGCCATCTTCCAGGTGACTGTACCTGCGACTATCATCAGGTCGGCCTGTCGCGGCGTGGGCCGGAAGGCCTCCATCCCGAAGCGCGATATGTCGAAGCGCGACATGGCGCTGGCTATCATCTCGAACGCGCAGCAGGCCAGGCCGAAGGTAAGCGGCCACACGGCGGACTTTCTGCCCCAGTTGATTAGGGCGTCTATCGAGGTCACCGTCAGGTTGCGCTTGAGGTCGTCCGGGACCTCCAGCACGTTGTCTGCTATCGCCTGGGTGTGGGTGGCCATCAGGTTGTTGACGGCCTCCCCCTCTGCCCGGTCCACCTCCCAGGTGGTGGCGTGCAGCGGAATTCGCAGGTCGGGCGTGTATGCCTGTTGATCGTCCATATCTAGCTCCACTGTAGCGATCCCTTGCGCCAGGCGTAAACCCAGCCCAGCGCGAGCACGCCGAGGAAGATGAGCATGGCCCAGAGGACGGAAAGGCCGTACTGAATTGACAGAAGGCCGAAGGCGGCAGCCCACGGGAAGAGAAACACCACCTCAACGTCGAATATCACGAAGTCGAGGGCGATGGCGTAGTAGCGAAAGTTGAACTGGCTCCACCTGCCGGAGAGCGTCTCGAAGCCGCACTCGTAGATGCTCTTCTTGACGGGGCTGGGGTTGTGAGGACGGATCTTCAGAAGCGAGAGAGCCCAGGACATGAGCAACATCCCCGCGGGAACGGCAACTGCCACCGCGAGGAAGATGGATATCACCCCGTATTGTCTCAAGTAGTCGTCGAGCATCGCCCGGGCAGCAGCTTTCTTACAAGGCTCCGGCCCCGCCGGCGAAAGGCGGCGGCACCCATGAATATAGCATAGGGCAAGGCGGCCTTTCAACCGGCGCGCGGCCCCTCGATCCCGCCGGGCCGCGCCCACGCCGACCGCGGCGCAAGACGAGGGGCCGGTCGTCTGACCGGCCCCTCTGATAACGCGGGGGATTCAAGCCCGCCCCTTCCTGCGGCGTGCCGCTACTGCCGGGACTGAATGCTGTCGGCTCGTGAGGCTAGTGAGGCGAACTCCGCCACGTCCTCATCGGACGGAATGAGCCGTTGCAACCTGCTCGCCTCGGCGACGACCCTCTCCAGGCTGCCGTCCTGCGCCCAGTAGCTCTCGCGGAGTATCTCGGCGTACTCGGCGACCACGGCGGACATCTGGAACCTGGGCGACGCCTCGCCGAACTCGAGCGCCAGCTCACTCCGCGGGAACTCGCGGTCGATCTCGCTCACCTCTCCGGTGTCCGGGTCCTCGTAGCGCAGGTACACCGTGCCGAGCACGCCGTCCGCGTCGTCGTGCAGCTTCATTTCGTACAGGGCGGTCACGCTGTGGCCCGCGCCAACCTCGCCGGCGTCCACCGTGTCGTCGCGGAAGTCCTCGTCGTCCACGCGGCGGTTCTCGTAGCCAAGCAGCCTGTAGCTTCTGACCACGTCCGGGTTGAAGTCCACCTGGACCTTGGTGTCCTTGGCGATGTTCTGGAGCGTGCCAACCAGGTTCTCGACGAACACTCGCCGCGCCTCGTTGATCGTGTCGACGTAGTAGTAGGAACCGTCGCCGTCGTTGGCGAGCTGCTCCATGAGCACGTCGTTGAAGTTGCCCATGCCGAAGCCGACGGTCGTCAGCATAACACCCTCGTCGACATGCTTCCTGATCTGCTTGAGAATGGAGTCGGGGCCGGTGTTCCCGACGTTGGCCACGCCGTCGGAGAGCAGGATAACGCGCGTCACGCGCCCGGGCCGCACGCGCTCGGCGGCCAGCTCGTAGGCCATCCGCAGGCCGTCCTCGGCGAAGGTGGAGCCGCCGGGCGCGAGACTGTCGATGGCGTTGATGATGGAGCGCTTCTCACCGCCGTCGGTGGGTTCGAGCAAAACGGTGCCGACCGAGCCGTAGATGACGATTCCGACCTCGTCGGTGGGCCGCAGCTCGTCCACGAGCAGCCTGAGCGACCTCTTCACCAGGCCCAGCCTGTCCTCGCGGCCCATGGAGCCGGAAACGTCGATGGCGAACACCAGCGTGGCGTCCTTGCGCGCTTCCTCGGAGATCGTCTTGCCCTGGAGGCCGACGCGGATGAGCCAGTGCTTGTCGCCGCCGAACGGCGATGGCGAACCATCTATGTGTATGGCGAACACGCCTTCCTCGGGAGGCGCGTATCCGTGGTCGAAGAAGTTGACGAACTCCTCGACGCGCACCGAGTCCGGATGGGGCATGTTGCCGTCCTGGACGAAGCGTCGCGCGACGGTGTACGAGGCCGTGTCCACGTCTATCGCGAAAGTTGACAGGTGGTCGTCCTCGGTGTCGATGAACGGGTTGACGCCGTAGTGCTTGAAGAAGGTAAGGTCGTATGCGGCGTCGTTCACGGTGGCCGACCCGCCTATGGTGTTGAAGCCCTCCGGTTGCGCCATTGCAGCGGCGGGTGCTACCGGTTGCACAATTGCCGACACCATCGTGGCCTGGCCTGCGGGCACCGCGGGCAGGCCGGGCTCGGCGTCGTCGGCGCTGGAGCACGCAACCAGCGCGACGGCGAGCGCGGCAATCGCAATCAGTCTTACTATCTTGCTGAACATCTATCACGCCTCCTGTCGATGCGGTTGTGTCCGCGGTCACGGCTGGCGGGAGAGCCCCGCGCCGTCCGCCGACACGTCCAGCGTCGCATCGAATGGTGTACACTCCGAACGTCGATTGTGTGTCATTCAGTGAGTTTAGCGTACCTAAAGATGTAACAGTTGCGGACTTTCGCCGAACTGCTGACGTACTACATGGAGCGTACCGGAATCGGCGACGCCGAACTGGCCCGCCGCATCCCGGTCAGCCGCCCGACCCTCATCCGGTGGAAGGAGGGGGTGACCGCACGCCCCCGCTACCGCGAGGACGTGCTGCGCTGCGCCGAGCTGCTGCGCCTGACCCAGCCCGAGACGGACGAGTTCCTGCAGGCCGCGGGGTTCTCGCCCGAGACGGCCCCGGCGCCGGTAGACACGCACCCGCCGGTCGACCTGGAGGAGGCGCCGCAGCCGGTGTGGGTGGAGGCGCCGCCGATGCCCCGCAGGGGGCGGGGCGTTATCGTGGTGGGCGTTATCGTGGCGCTGGTTGTTGGAACGGTCGCCGCAATCGCTCTGGCGATGGGCCTGCGAGGCGGCACGGACTACCCGGCGGCCGTGGACGGGGAGTCGCTGATTGTCATAGCTCCCTTCGTCAACTACACGGGCGGCCAGCAAGGGTACAACGTGCTGGGCCGCCTGCAGCACGAGATCGACAGCGAGGTGAGCGCCGCCAGGCTGTCCCGAGTGCGGACCGTCGAGTGGCCCGAGGAGATAGCCTCGGAGTCCAAAGCGGCGGCGGCGGGCAGGCGGTCCGACGCCGTCATCGTCATCTGGGGCGAGTACGACAGCGGACGGGTGATGGCGAGGTTCACGATGCCGCGGGTGCGGTCCACGCAGCTCGACCGGCAGGTGGTGGACATCGCGTCGTCGCCCTCGGAGCTGCCCGCGACGATCAACGCGGACCTGACCGAGCAGGTGCGGTACGTGGCCCTTCTGACGCTGGGGCAGTTGTACCTCGAGCAGGGCGAGTTCGACCTTGCCAAGACGGTGCTGATACACGCCTCGGACCAGAATCCCACGGACCCGGCGGCGCTCGCGAATCTCCGGTACCTGCTCGGCCGTTCCTACCTGGGCGGCAATCTGGCAGACTTCGACGAGGCTGTCTGGCTGTTCACGCAGGTGCTCGCTTTACAGCCTAGATCAGTGAACGCCCTCAACAGCCGCGCGTTGGCCTACCTGGAGCGCGCCCGGGACGGGGACGTCGACCGCGCGATCGACGATCTCTCGCAGGCGTCGACCGTCAATCCCGGGCACGCCGCGACCCTCGTCAACCTCGCGGCGGCGCACGTAGAGCGCGGGTCGGAGGCCGACCTGGACCGGGCCATCGCCGAGCTGACGGAGGCGCTCGATATTCAGCCGGGATACGCCAGCGCGTACGTCAACCGCGCGGGGGCCTACGTCGCGAGGGGCGCCCCCGGAGACCTGGAGCGCGCTTTCGAGGACCTGGACGAGGCGCAGGACGGTAACCCGGACCTGGCCCCCGCGCACGTCGCCCGCGGCAACGCCCACGTGGCGCGAGGCGCGGAGGGCGATATGGAAAGGGCGTTGGCGGATTACAGCCGCGCGATCGACCTGGCCCCGGATTCCCCGACGGCGTACTTCAACCGGGGGCTGGTGTACTCAGAGCTGGGGGAATGGGCGTCGTCGCTGTCGGACCTGCGTCAGGCGCAGGCGTTGAGTCCGATCAACGTCACTTTCAACCGGATTCTGTGCTGGCAGACGGCCTTGTCGGGAAGTCCCCAGGCCGCGCTGCCCCACTGCGAGAGGGCGATTGCGCACGACCCGTCGGACCAGTCTAGGGAAGCGAGGGGTGTGGCCTACGCACGGACGGGCCGCACCGAGAGGGCGATAGCGGACTTGGAGGCGTTCCTGGGGTGGGTCGACGCGTCGCCTAAGGAAAGCTGCCGGGACGTATATCGCGCGAGCCGTGCGGACTGGGTGGCGAAACTCCGCTCCGGAAGTGACCCGTTCGATCCGGAAACTCTGCGAGAGCTTCGCGTGCGTCCGGTGTCCCCCGCGGCAGCGCCGTGCTAGACAGATAGGCCTCGTCTCCCCTTGCCCTGGTGGGAGAGGATTGAGAGCCTGCCCTGAGCTTGCCGAATGGGTGAGGGGGAGGACGAGCCCTTCGTGTCCTCAGTGGGTGATCTACTCGAACCGCGCCAGCACCTCGCGGGCGGCGTCGTAGTCGCGGCGTCCCGCTCTCAGGATGGGCGGCACGAGATAGAACGTCGTTAGGCCGGCTTCCGTGAGATCGTCCACGAGCTGCGCCGCGATGTCGGCGCCGGGGCGGCCCGCCGCCAGGTCGTCCGTGACCTGCTGCGGCACTTCGCCCAGCGCCAGGCTGTTGGGCGCCATCACCGGCACGCCGTGGAACACCGGCGCGCCGAGGTCGCCGTACAGCGAGGCGTAAGTTTCCAGGAAGCGAACCGGCAGCTCGGCACCGAAAGTCGGCTGCGACACGAAGAACTGCGCGCCGGCCTCCGCCTTGGCGTGCGTGAGGCGCACCTCGCTGTCGATGCCGCGTCCCAGGTCGATTGTCGCTCCGACGCACAGGTGCGTCGGCCCGCGCAACCGCAGCCCGCGGTGGTCTACGCCCTCGTTCATCGCGCCGATCGCCCGAATGAGCCCGGTCGGCGTGAAGTCGTGCACGTCGCGCACCGTCGAGAGCTCGCGGGGTGTGAAGTCGTCGCCGCGCACCACGATCACGTTCTCCAGCCCGAGCAGCTCCGCGCCCAGCAGCAGGCTCTGAATAGCCACGCGGTTCATGTCGCGCGTCGCGATGGTGAAGGCTGTGTCCGCGCCTGCCTCGCGCCGAAGCCAGTGTGCGGCCGCGACTGAGTTGACGCGCACCGATCTGCCCGGGTTGTACGCCATCGATAGGAAGTCGGCATCGAGGCCGCGCAGAGGCTCGAGCAGGCCGGGGTCGGCGCCCCTCGGAGGCGACACGTCGCATATAAAAAGCGGTGCGCCGGCGTTTTGGAGGACCTTTTCTACGATCTTCACGATGCGGTCAATTGTACCTCTGAAGGAACGGACAATGCGACAAAAGTTAAGGGGAGCGCGCTGAACACGCTCCCCCTGGGTAAGCTGCGGATTCGATGGTATTCACCTCTTTGGCACTGGTGATTGCGGGTCTACTTCCAGCCCAGGTCTCCGTTTCTACCGGGCGTAAGCGATACCCTGTGGCCCAATTCGCAACTGAATCGCTCTTCACGCACTTCCCTGCGCTTGCCCGATAGCGATGACTGCTCCATGTCGCCGCTGCAAAACGGGCAGGTTACCCCGTAAACGACCCTGTTCCGCAGCCGGCGCAGCTGAACATGCGTGAGTGTTTCCACCAGCGAAGGAAACTCGCCAACATAGCGCAGAATGAAACGGGTGCCCGCGCCGATTATGCTTTTGTGTCCGTTCGCCGACGCCGGCGGTGTGTAGTAATAGTCCACGTACCCGCACTGCAAGCACTCAGGTTCGTCGTAGGTGATCCTGAGTTGCGCCTCGCACCTCGGGCAAATCATCATATTTCGCCGCGATGCGACCGGAGCTATGCGTAGTATCGGTTCTGCTTCCGCGCCTACCAGGGTCTCGGCTGTCGATGTCGTCAACTGGCTTCTTCCTTTCTTTAGATTTCGGTAAGCCCGCTTTCGAGATGCCGGGCTTTCCCGATTCAGGGTGGGGCGGCCCCCCGCTTCGCGGCTGTCGCCGTGGGGGCGCTTTCCGGGGCGCCGCGCGCTGTAAAGTCACCCCCTTCAGACAATTCTTATCCTAGACTTATACTGTCTATAGATATATTTTCGGAAAAGTAAAAGGCAGTCAAGGCGGAATCCATGTAAAGTTGGGACAATCTCATAGGTTATTTGGGTCAATTTTTTGCCGATCCTAGCTAGCGCGCTATACGCCGCCCGAAATCGGCCAATACTTGGCGGAGGCAACAAAGTTGAGTGGCCCATCGTTCGTAGTCAGAGAGGGTAGCGGACCAGGTGTACTCGAAGGGGCACTGGGGCTGCGCTCCGGAGCACGGGCGGCATGGTGGACCGCGCTCGCCTTGAAAGCGGTGCCTGCCGAATCTATCATGGATCTGGCCGGTGAGTACGCCGGCATGGAGTCGAGAATGGCAATCTATCCAGTGGTCCTGGCGGGCGGTTCGGGCACGCGGCTGTGGCCGTTGTCGAGGATGCTCCACCCCAAGCAGTTTCTGGCTATCGGAGGCGAACGCTCGCTGCTGCAACAGGCGCTGCTGCGGCTGCGGGGCATCCCACAGGCCGTCGCGCCCGTCATCGTGTGCAACGAGGAGCATCGCTACCTCGTCGCCGAGCACTGCCGCCAGGTGGGCGTCACGCCATCGGCCATCGTGCTGGAGCCCGCGGGACGCAGCACGGCGCCGGCTCTCACCCTCGGCGCGCTGTGCGCCACCGATCTGGCTCGGCGGGACGTGTCCGCCGGCGATGGCGACCCCGTCCTGCTCGTCGCTCCCGCCGATCACGTGCTTCGCGGCGCCCGGGCGTTCGGGGACGCGGTAAGCGCAGGCGTAGCTCACGCGAGTGTGGGCGGACTCGCCGCGGTCGGTGTCGTTCCGACCGCGCCCAACACCGGCTACGGCTACGTGGAGATGGGCGACGCCGTGAGCCCAACCGCGTACCGTGTGGCGTCTTTCGTAGAAAAGCCCGATGAGGAGGTAGCGTGTGGGCTGGTCGAAAGCGGGCGCTTCCTGTGGAACAGCGGGATCTTTCTGTCCCGCGCATCGGTGTGGATTGAGCAGATCGGGCGCCATCGCCCGGACATCGCCGAGGCGTGCGCACGCGCATTCGAGCTGGGACGGCAGGACGGCGAGTTCTTCCGTCCGGACGCCGAGGCCTTCGCCGGCTGCCCGGGCGACTTCATCGCCTACGCTATCCTGGAGAAGATAGCGGGACGCACGGGCGACAGGTCCGCGGCGTCCGGTTCGCGCCTCTCGCCCAATGGCCCCGAGTGCGTGGTGATCCCAATGCAGGCCGGCTGGTCCGACGTGGGAAGCTGGTCGTCGATGTGGGAGGAGGAGGAGCGGGACGCGGCGGGCAACGCCATAAGGGGCAACGTGGTCGCCGAGTCGGTGCGCAACTCGCTGCTCATAGGCCGCCAGAGGCTGGTGGCCGCGATAGGGCTGGACAACGTGGTGGTGGTGGACGCCGAGGACTGCGTGCTGGTGGCGGACATGGGTCGCTCGGAGGAGGTGCGAGCAGTGGTGGAGCGGCTGAAGTCGGAGGGCCGCTCGGAGGTGTAGGGCCTGGGCGCTACTGTGAGAGCCGGGCGCGCACCCTGCCCACCACGGACCAGTACCAGTCCATGTCGGACAATGCCCTGTCGATAAAGCGCAAGTTGGCGACGTGGTCGGTGAATAGCGGCTCGAACCCGGCTCCGACCAGCCTGCCGGGGTCGCCCCAGGTGTGAACGACGTAGTTCTTGACGTGCGGCGGTACCTGAGCGTGCACTATCCCCGGCCTTTCGCCCACGAGCGCGCCCACCTGGTCCACCATCTCGTTTACCGAAACGGGCCTGCCCTGCCCCACGTTGTAGGTGAGCGTGGATACGTCGGCCAGGCTCGGCTCGGGCGCCGGCAACGACAACAGGAACAGCACCGCCCGCGCCACCTCCGCCGCGAATATCGTGTCCCGCGTCTGCTCTCCTGGGCTGAACACGCCGTCCTGGCCCCACACCTCGAATGGGACGCCCTCCCTGGCGTGCCATAGAATCTGCGTGTACAG
The DNA here is from genome assembly GCA_965217705.1 of Dehalococcoidia bacterium. Taxonomy (GTDB): domain Bacteria; phylum Chloroflexota; class Dehalococcoidia; order Lucifugimonadales; family CATOSD01; genus CATOSD01. The sequence continues at coordinate 3,054,241 of CBDCJA010000002.1, forward strand.
GTTGCCGAAGTTTCCCTTGTGCTGCTCGGTCACGCCGTACACCGAGAAGAAGCGGCAGATCTGCACCTTCAGGCCGTCGCAGAGCGCCTGCTGAATGGCCATCTCCTCCATCATCAGCTTCGTAAGCTCGTACAGCGATCCCGGCCAGGCTCTCTGCGACTCCACCGAGGGCCGCACCTTGGCGAGACTGCTGGTGGACGCGAAGATGAGCCGCACGCCTTCGTTCACGCACCACTCCAGCACCGCTTTCCAGCACTCGATCTCCTCCAGAACGTCGTCCAGACCGCTGAAGTGGGGTGCGCTGGAGCGGCCGCCCACGAATATGAGAACGTCCGGCGCCGGTGGAGGCGCAGCCACGAATTCGCGGTGGGTCCGGGTGTCGACAAGGTGGCGAAGTGGCACGGGAAGATTGGCCGGCTTGCCCAGGGAGAGGTTATCGTTCACGCACAGGCTCTCAGGCGCCTGTCCCAGCTCGTACAGCTTGGTCAGCACGTGCGAACCTACCTGGCCGCAGCCGCCCATCACGCAAAGCGTCTTGTCGCGCAGGCTCCGCGAGGTCCGCACGAGCGGGTCGGCCACGCTCTTTTCGACGTACCAGGACTCGAGATCGGCGAGGCCGCCGCCAGAACGCTTCGAATATGCCATGTAGCAATCACCTGAACCGGTCACGTAACGCCCGCACTCTAGACAAAGTCTAGGCGACACCCCCCACCCCCGCAAGGGCCGAACCTCCCAGTGAATCCCGGATTGAGGCGGTGCCTATATGCTGGAGCGGATCGACGACCGTCCGCGCCGGCGCTCGTAACAGAGGGGGTGTCCCAGCAACCAATTAGTTGTACAATGCAGGCCCGCCGCCAAGGGCGCGGTGCGGCTCATCAAGCTTCAAGGAGTTTCCTCATGGCACGAGACGCGCTTCCCGAATCCCAGATGCCGACGGTGCCTCCCCGGATTCTGCTCGGCCCCGGCCCGAGCAACGCCAACCCAAGGGTGTTGCAGGCTATGTCGTCCAGTATGATTGGCTACCTGGACCCCGACTTCATGCTGATAATGAACGAGGTGTCGGAATTGCTGCGGAGGGTGTACCAGACGGACGAGAGCCTGACGTTCGCCCTTTCGGGCACCGGATCGTCGGGAATGGAAGCGGGACTATCGAGCCTTCTCGAGCCTGGCGACACGGTGGTGATGTGCATCTACGGCTTCTTCTGCGAGCGCATGGTCGAGATGGCGACACGCATAGGGGCCAACGTGGTGCCGCTTCGCGCGGAGTGGGGCAAGCCTTTCCCGGAGGAGCTGCTCGAGGAGGAGCTGGGCAAGCACGCCAACGTAAAGCTGGTGACCGCGATACACGCCGAGACGTCCACCGGCGTCCGGCAGCCGCTGGAGGGCATATCGGCGCTGGCCAAGGCGCACGACGCGCTGTTCATGGTCGACGCGGTGACGTCCCTGGGCGGCAACGAGGTCGCTGTCGACGACTGGGATATCGACTACTGCTACTCGGCAACCCAGAAATGCCTGGGTTGTCCGCCGGGGCTGTCTCCGGTGGCGGTCAGCCCGAGGGCGCACGACACGGTGAAGAGCAGGGACACCAAGCCGGTGTCCTGGTATCTGGACCTGGCGCTCAACGCCAACTACTGGGGGTTCGACCGGGTGTACCACCACACCGCGCCGGTGAGCATGATACTGGCGCTGCGCGAGGGCCTGCGCATCGTGCTGGAAGAGGGGCTGGAGTCGCGTTTCGAGCGCCACCGGCGGAACGCGGACGCCCTGCGCGCCGGACTGGACGCGCTGGGGCTGGAGGCGGTCGTGCCGCGCGAGCACGCGCTGGACCAGATTACGCCGCTGTGGATTCCGGAGGGCGTGGACGATGACACGGTGCGCGGGATGCTGCTGCGAGAGCACAACATTGAGATGGGCAAAGGCCTGGGCGAGCTCGCGGGGAGGGTGTGGCGCGTGGGGCTGATGGGCGAGTCGAGCAAAGCGGAGTACGTGCTGGCGCTGCTGTCCGCACTGGAGGGCATTTTGCCGCGCGTCGGCTACGAGGTGCCGCAGGGCGCGGGCGTCGGCGCGGCGAGCAAGTCGCTGTCCACGGCGTAGCGGCAACCGCTCGATGCGCCGACGCCCGCGCGAGTTGAAGCCGGCGCGGCTGGCGTGAAGCCCGGAGCCGCGCCAGCCGCCGGGACACCCGTCCACCGGAAGTTATGCGGTTGCGGTAGCTCCCGTCAGCACGCGGACGCCGTCGCCGACCTTGATCTCGCCGCCCTGGACGACGTACGCTAACATGCCGCGCTGGCGCTCTAGCTCCACTCGCAGCCCGGGCCGTATCTCGTCCATGCGCGAGCAGGGCGCGCAGTGGCCGGTGATGCGCACCACCACGTCGCCGCCAAGCGCGACCTTGGTTCCCGCCTCGATGGACGCGAGCGCGACGCCCGAAGTCGTTATGTTCTCCCGCACCTCGCCGTGCGACAGCCCGAAGCGCTCCAGCGTCTCCTCGTCCATCAGCAGCACCTGCCGGGCCGCGCGGACTCCCTCGGAAATGGCGTGGCGATCGCCCTCGATGCCGTGATTGGCAACGGCGTTTGCGCTGTCTACCGCCTTCATAGGCTCTCGGTGACCCACGCAAAGCTGTAGCGAAACTATGGCGCCCTGTTGACTGGAAGTCATGCGAATGCCCTCCCCCTGAAGTATGTTGGCTTAACGTTACACCCAGACAAAGCGCGGGGCAAGGGTTGGAGGGCCTCCGTTGGAGATTCCCTTGCCCGCAGGCTACAGGGTCTATTTCGGCAGGGATGGAGACACCTTGATAATCCTGCTCGGCGGAGGGACAAAGGCGGGCCAGCAGGCCGACATTGAGCGTGCGCGGAGGCTTTGGCAAGATTACAGGCGCGAGAAGCAACAGTGAGGTATGAGACATGCCACCTACCATAGCGTTTAGCGAAATTGTCGTGGATCGCGCTCGGCGCGACCCTGAGTTTCGTGAATTGATGCTTGCGAGCGGCGTTCAGTGCCTCCTCGCCGGTGAGGTCGTCGTGGCCAAACTGACGCTCCGCGACTACATAGAATCCACAATGGGCTATGAAAAGCTCGGAGATCTGACGGACACGCCGCCCAAGAAACTTGCCTCCATGTTCGAAAACGAGGCCATCGTCACAGCGGACGACCTCTTGAAGGTCATTGTCCACATTCAACAGCACGAAGGAATCCAATTCGAAGTGAAGGTCGTGCCGGCGGAGACAGAAGTAGAGGCCGCGGCGGCCCACTGAGCGCGGCGCGCCCAACCCTCCCGAACGTGCTATACTCTGCCCAAACAAGGAGGTGTACAGCATGGCTACCGCATCGAACGAGCTGACCACCGTGAGGAATATGAACGAGGCGGGCTCGAAGTTCCTGGAGAGCCTCGACGCCCAGCAGCGGGCCAAGGCCACCTACCCCTATCTGGATGGCGAGCGCGTGTTCTGGTACTACCCGCCGCTCAACCGGCACGGCCTGCCCCTGCGCGACATGGACGAGAACCAGCGCGGGCTGGCCTATGCGTTGATGGCCACTGGTCTGACGGACAGGTCATACGAGCAGGCCAAGCAGATCATCGAGCACGAGTCGGTGCTGGGTCCGCTGGAGAAGGAGGAAGGCAGGATCTCCTTCGTTCGGGACCCCGAACTGTACTACTTCACCATCTTCGGCGAGCCGAGCGGCAGCGAGCCGTGGGGCTGGCGCGCCGAGGGACACCACGTCTCGCTGCACTTCAGCATCTGGGGCGACGACATTATCTCGATGACGCCGTTTTTCTTCGGCGCCAATCCGGCCGAGGTGCCCAAAGGGCCCAAGGCCGGGCTGCGCATACTGGGGGCGCGCGAGGACATGGCCTACGAGTTGATAAGCAGCCTGGACGCGGGGCAGAGGTCGAAGACGATCATCTACGATGCGGCGCCCTACGACATTCTCACCTACAACAGTTCCAAGGTGTCTCTGCCCAAGGAGGAGGGGCTGTCGGTCGCGGCGATGTCGGGCACGCAGCGCGAAATGCTGATGGGCCTGGTGACCGAGTACGTCAGCCAGGTGAACGAGGAGCTAGCCGGCCGGAGGCTCACGGCGCTGAAGGAGGGCGGTTTCGACCAGCTTCACTTTGCCTGGGCGGGTCCGCTGGACAAGAGCGAGGCGCACTACTATCGGATACACGGCGGCGAGTTCGTCGTCGAGTTCGACAACAGGCAGAACGGGGCGAACCACGTCCACTCAGTCTGGCGAGAGGTCGAGAACGACTTTGCCGGTGACGTGCTGCGCGACCACCTGTTGATGTATCACGTACTGTAGGGGGTGCCCCCTCGCCAGTGGGCGGGTTTCAAACCCGCCCCTACAGGGGCCTTCATTTCGAGAACCTATCCACTCGCGGTGGTGTTATCGCTGATGGCGGGCCACTGGACGTCCAGTATGCCGGGGGTGGCGCGAACAGCTTGGGTCAGGGCCTGGCGCTCGCCCTCGTCAAGGATCGCGCCTTCGAGGTTGAGCACCCCGAACTGCGCGTTGACCACGACGCGATCCAGCAGCGACGGTGCGTACCGCGTTATGCGGGAGGCCGCGGCGAGGTTGATCTCCCAGTCGCTGAACAGCCTGTTCTCCACCGCGACGCAGCCGCCCACCGCGCGCGCGGCCCGCTCTATATCGCGGTTCACTTGGGGCGACCGGGTGTTGCCCTCCAGTCGTATGACGCCCTCCGCCACGCGGACGCGCACCTCGTTGAGGTCCACTTCGGGCACTTCCGGCGAGCCTCGCAGCGCCTCCAGCAGGTCGCCCTCTATCTCCTCGTCCCTGCGATAGGCGACCGGGTGGCGCGGCTCTGAGTCCGCCTGGGCCATGCGAAGGCCGTCGGCGTCGAGCACGTCGGACGCGGCCACCGGCAGCAGCATCGGGCGGCCGCCCCGCTTCCCCGCGATAACGTGCGTCAGCCTGCGTGTCTCGCCTACAACGCGCACTCCGCGCAGCCGCAGGCGCTCCCCGCTGGGTGTGTGCACCCAGGTGCGCGCGGACAGCGCGACGCTGCCCGGCGGTTCGGAGTCCGCGTTCGGCAGGGCCAGCAGCTCGACAAGTCCCACGCCCAGGCGCAGGCTTTCCGTGTCGCCGCCGACAAGCAGTCCGGCCGGCGCGTTGCGTTGCGAGGCCAGCACCAGGCCGCGCTGCACCGTGAAATGCGTTACACGCAGTGGCGAGGCCGACACGACCGCACCCCGCAGCCGACCGGCCCAGCCGTCGGTAGCCGACACTTTCTGACCCCAAGTAAAGTCCATTTCTTACTGCTCCCGCGGGCTCACCCCCATCCCCGTATCGAGTACGGGGCAGGCTCTAACCTTCCCCCGTCAAGGGGGAAGGGACTTCTGGACTCCACTAGCTTCGGTCGTCCACCTCGCGGTACTCGCCCTCCACCGTGCCGCCGGGCGGCTCGTCGGACGGCCCCGCCTGCGCGCCGCCCGGCGGCTGCTGGCTGTAGGCGGCCTGTCCCGCGCGCTGAACGGCCTCGTTCAGATCGTTGAGGGCCGACTTCATCGCGTCGGCGTCCTGCGTCTCGAGCGTGGAGCGCACCGCGGCGATCTTGCCCTCCAGGTCCGACTTCACGTCGTCGGGTATGTTGTCGCCGCTTTCCTTGAGCAGCCGCTCGGCGGCGTAGGCGGCGTTGTCGGCCTGGTTGCGCGTCTCGGCGAGCTCCCGTCTGAGCTGGTCCTCGTCCGCGTGGGTCTCGGCGTCCCTCACCATCTGGTCGATCTCATTCTCGGTGAGGCCGGAGCTCGCGGTAATGGTGATGTGCTGCTCCTTGCCGGTGCCCTGGTCCTTCGCGGACACCTTGAGGATGCCGTTGGCGTCGATGTCGAACGTGACCTCGATCTGGGGCGCTCCCCTGGGCGCGGGCAAGATGCCGTCCAGCATGAAGCGGCCGATGCTCTTGTTCTCGGACGCCATCGGGCGCTCGCCCTGCGACACGTGCACCTCGACGCTGGTCTGGCCGTCGGCCGCGGTGGTGTAGGTCTCGCTCCTGGCAGTGGGTATGGCGGTGTTGCGGGATATGAGCTGAGACACCACGCCGCCGAGCGTCTCGATGCCCAGCGTCAGCGGCGTAACGTCGACGAGCACAATGTCCTTGACGTCGCCCTGCAGCACGCCGGCCTGAATCGCGGCGCCGATGGCCACTACTTCATCGGGGTTAACGCCCCTGTGCGGCTCCCTGCCGAACAGCTTCTGGGCGGCGTCCTGAACGGTGGGCATACGGGTCATCCCGCCCACGAGAATGACCTCGTCCAGGTCGGACGGCGAGACGCCCGAGTCTGCCATGGCGACCCTGCAAGGCGCGACGGTGCGCTGCACCAGGTCATCCACCATCTGCTCGAGCCTCGAGCGGGTGAGCGTCATCACCAGGTGCTTGGGGCCGGAGGCGTCGGCGGAGATGAATGGCAGGTTTATCTCGGTCTCTACGAGCGTCGACAGCTCGATCTTGGCGCGTTCTGCGGCCTCCCTGAGGCGCTGCAGGGCGGTGCGGTCCTGTTGCAGGTCCACTCCCTCCTCGCGGCGAAACTCCTCGCAGGCCCAGTCGATGATGCGCTGGTCGAAGTCGTCGCCGCCAAGGTGGGTGTCGCCGTTTGTGGCGACCACCTCGAACACGCCGCCGCCGATGCGGAGAATGGTAATGTCGAACGTGCCGCCGCCCAGGTCGTAGAGGGCGATGGTCTCGTCGCCCTTCTTGTCCAGTCCGTAGGCGAGCGCCGCCGCGGTGGGCTCGTTGATGATGCGCAGCACCTCCAGGCCGGCGATGCGGCCGGCGTCCTTGGTTGCGTTGCGCTGGCTGTCGTTGAAGTAGGCGGGGACGGTAATGACCGCCTGGTTGATGGGCTCGCCCAGCTTATCCTCGGCGTCGCGCTTGAGCTTCTGTAGCACCATTGCCGAGATTTCCGGCGGGGCGTACTTCTTGCCGCCCATCGTGACGTAGACGTCACCGTTGGTGTGCTCGCTAACCTCGAAGGGCACGAGCGTCACGTCGCGATTCACGCTGTCGTCGACGAAGCGGCGGCCCATGAACCGCTTTACGGAGAAGACGGTGTTGCGGGGGTTGGTGACGGCCTGGCGCTTTGCGGTCTGGCCCTCGTAGCGCTCGCCGTTTCGGGTGTTCAGGCCTACGACGGACGGGGTGGTTCTGGCGCCCTCGGAGTTTTCGATGACGCGCGGCTCACCCCCTTCGATCACGGCCATGCACGAGTTGGTCGTGCCCAGGTCTATACCCAGTATCTTTGCCATCGAACGTCTCCTATGTGGTAGTTTCGGTTTCGTCTTCGAGTGCCGCTGACACGGCGACGACCACCTGGGCCGGCCTCAGCAGCCTGTCGTTCAGCATGTAGCCATCTCGCACGACGGCGGTTATGGTGCCCTCGGGGTGGTCATCCGTCGGCATGCTCTGAATGGCTTCGTGGACATTCGGGTCGAACTGTTGGCCGGCGGACTCGACCTTGCTGACTCCCTGCAACAGCAGCTTGCGGTCGAAGCCCCGGCGCGCGTTTCGCAGGCCCTCGAGCCACTGTGGAGCCACCGCGTCGTCGGGCACGTAGCCCAGCGCGCGGTCGAAGTCGTCCACCAGTTCCAGCATGTCGATGAGCAGGCTGGAGGTCAAGTTTCGCTTCAGGGTCTCCCGCTCGTCCTCGGCCCGGCGCCTGTAGTTCACGAGGTCCGCCTGCGCCCTGAGCGCCATCGCCCTGAACTGGTCCCGCTCCCGCTCCGTCTCCTCGAGTGTCTCCCGCAGGGTGTCGGCGCAGTCGACGGCCGGAGCGGACTCCGCGTCGTCGCGGTGTTCGTCCGGTGTCTGGGGTGGGTTAGTCTCGCTCATTGACTGGGTCCTCCGCTTAGATTGTGTTCTCGGGATCAGAAGGGATGCCTGCCGCCTCCGCAGCCCGTTCGCCCGCTACCTTCGCTTGCCCTGAAGCAGGCCGAGCATCTGGTCTACGCTGCTGTCGAGAAAGCTCTTGAGCTCGTCTCCCTCCAGGTTGTGGGCCTGCGCCCGCATGTTGACCAGGCGGTTGAACAGCCTTAGGGCCAGTTCCACGCCGGCCAGGTTCAGGCCCAACTCGTCGACGAGGTGCTTTATCAGGCGCAGGCGCGCGATGTCTTCCTCCGAGTAGAGGCGCAGCATTCCCACGGTGCGCGACGGGGACACCAGGCCGATACGCTCGTACTTGCGCAGCGTCTGGGGATGCATGTTCAGGACGCGGGCCGCGACGCTGATTATATACACGCCCTGCACCTGGTCGTATTGCTGTCTCCTGTCGTACACCGTTTCTTGCACCTCCGACGATTTTGGCGGCCGGGCTAACCGATTTGCCAGCCGCTCGTTATATATGGCACAACCGCAAATGGTGCGCAACCCCCCCGGGCTTCGCGAGTCTCTCGGCTGGATGTATTATATCCCTTGACACAGAACGTGTCAACTAGATATAATTCAGCCGTATCAGACAGGCTAACGGGCATCGATTGTCACTCAGTGGCCGCTCCCGCCCGGGCCGTCTCGCAAGCAGCGGACGCGGGCCAATCGAAGAGAGCGGAATCACGGGTAGGAGGGAGCGAGATGTTGTACTTCAAGGCGTGTCCGAGGTGTAAGGGCGACGTGCACCGCGACAAGGACATCTTTGGCGAGTACCTGAAGTGCCTGCAGTGCGGCCACATGGTCGACCTGGTCAAGGTACACGGGCAGATGACTATGGGCGTCTCGACCGAGCACGACGCGGGCGACAGGGTGAAGGTGGCGTGATGCGGAAAGGGGAACCCCCTAATCCGAACGACGGGGCGTCTCGCGAGAGGCGCCCCGTTTCTTTGCAGGGGTCACGGGCAGGCCGCGCCGGACTCAGTAGAGGCTTCTCCAGAACCGCTCTTCCTTCCAGGGATCGCCCTCCATGTGGTAGCCGCGCATCTCCCAGAAGCCGGGTTCGTTCTGGGCCATGAACTCCACGCCGTTCACCCACTTGGCGCTCTTCCAGCCGTAGCGCTTTGGCGCCACCAGGCGCAGCGGAGCGCCGTGCTGCGGCGTCAGCGGTTCGCCGTCGTGCTTGTAGGCGAACAGCACGTCATCGTCTGCCGCCACCTCGAGGGGCAGGTTGCTGGAGTAGCCGCCGTAGCAGTGTGTCATCACGAACTTGGCCTCGGGGCTCACTCCCGCAAGCTTCATCACCTCGGCAAATGCGACGCCCTCCCAGGTGTTCTGCAGGCGGCTCCACTGTGTAACGCAATGGAACTCTGCGTCCAGCACTATCTTGGGCAGGTCGTTGAACTGTTGCCAGTCGAGCGTGATCTCTCTTTCGACCAGCCCGAACACCTTGAACTGCCAGGTATCGATGTCGATGTGCGGCGTAGAGCCGAAGGTGAGAATCGGGAACTTGTCGGTCACGAACTGCCCCGGCGGGACGTCAACGTCCTCAAATCTCTGGCGAATGGCCGTCACCCGCCCCAGCTTTCTCAGCATATGTACATCCTCCGCCCGCGTGGCCTACGTGCGATTCGGGTACTCACATTGTACAGCACGCGGGGCGGGTTTTGCATTGGTGTGGGGCGGCGCCGTCCCCGCACCTTCGTTGGTGGTCATTGACCACCCCAACTCGCCTTGCTGTATGGCTGGAACGCATAACAATGGCGTGAAAGCTGCAAATGTGCTACTAATGTGACACCAGACGGCCAAATCTGGTGTGAGCCGTCCAAACCTGCCACATTGGAAGCCAGTGTTTCGACAGCACCGTTAGGGCATCTCCGTTTGCTCGACCTGAACGAATTAAGCAACGGTCTTCCCGCCATCACACCGGCGCTGGGCGGCGCAATGGCCGAGGCGGCTGGCGTCTGCCTGGAGTCGCAAGGCCACCACCAAGGCGTTCCAATTCCCGTGACGGGCTACGTCAACAACACGCAGGACTTGGATTGGCCACACATCGGCGGCCAGGAACGCAGAACGTGGGCAGACTTTCAGGAAGCTACGGAGTTTGGCGCTACGGCAATAGCGGTACTGTTGGCCAAACAAGAACTTGGTTACTCAGTCGTTGAGAGAGCCGCCAAAGGTACAGGCATCGACTACTGGCTGGGGCATGAAGCGGAAGGTCCACCCTTCCAGAATAAGGCGAGACTGGAAGTGTCGGGCATTCTCCATGTCGAGGGCAGCTCCACAGATGTTGAGAGGGCCGTGGCCGGGCGAACAAGGGCCAAGCAAAAGCAAACGCAGTCTTCCCGCGGGTCGCTCCCAGCTTGCGTCATAGTGGTTGAGTTTGGGAGCCCACTCGCCGAGGTGCAGATCACATGAGCGACGTCAATGAGTTGCACAACAAGGCCATGGACTTGGCGGAGTTCGCCCAGGTCGCCCGTGTACGGGGCAACGTGCACAGAGAGGCTGACTTGCTTAAGCAGGCGTTGGAACTGGAACGCGACGCCATCCGAGCGCTAGAGTACCCAGTCGAGCCGACCTTTTCCGTCCTTCACCGCAGCGCCGGGACGCTGGCGTTGCGATGCGGGGAGTATCGCCTGGCCGAGCAGCTCGCCGCTAATGCCCTTGCCCAAGAGCCTCCTCATGAAATCGCCGAGGAGCTTCGTGATCTCGTCGAGCAGGTGCACTTTCAGAGGCACCTGGACTTGCGGGGAGTCGAACTTGGGTACGGCGAATTCCAGTTGAGCCTGTCGGGGCAGGGCGTAGGTTACGGCTTGGTCCCCTCTCATGAACTTGTCAGCCGAATCGATGATGCGACGAAGCTGATAGGCAGAATCGTCGAAAGACAAAGAAGGTACTCTTTCAGCGAGCGAGGCGTGCGAGAAAGCACACGAGAAGCCTTCCCGGTGCTCGTATCCGTGCCCAGGGCCGCGAGCTTCGCGGTCACGCTGAAAGTCGGACGCCCAACTGGACAGCTACATTTTCCAACGGAGCTACAGGTGATCGTCGACGAGTTCATGGACTTGATGGAGCTTGTCGACAAGGCCGACGTTCAAGCGTTGGAAGAGCGCATTCCGGAACCGCCCTACTTGAGGAACTTTTTGGGGCTCGCAAAGAAGATAGCGCCGGACGGCTACCGGGTGCGGCAGGTGGGCTTCACCACTGAGCGAGATGATGAGCCTCGCCGCGTGTCGGTGACCAAGCCGGCCGCGGAGATTCCCGCGCCGCACATTGTCGAGCCGGAAGACGTAGCAGTTGACGAAGTGCCAGGAAAGTCCGTTGAGTTTCGGGGAACGCTCCGTTTCGCCGACGCGACAGCCGATGATGCCAACGTGATAAAGCTGGTCAACGTCGAAGGGAGAAGCCAAGCAGTGTCGGTTAGGGTTCCCGACGGCATGATGAACGACGTCGTTCGGCCAATGTGGGACTCGAGGGTCTTGGTCAAGGCATTGCGCAAGCGTAGAATCAACGTCTTGACAAGTATAGAGCGTAGCGAGTAGCCCGCCGCAGCACGCTTTGGCCCACCAGGCCTTCCCGTGGCCGCCGAGGAATCTAGCCCGCCTGACCACAGGGACGAGTAGCGACGACGTCGAACCCCCAACGGGCAGGTTTCAAACCCTCCCCCCTGACGTGGCCCTCTCCCTCTCCCGGCGGTCGGCGGGACGCCCTACCGTCCCCCCAACTTGACAGCCCGCGGCGCTCGCATTGAGAATGCACTCACCCCACAGCCCGCACCAGGAGCACCCGCCCAATGCCTACCATGCCCGCCGCTCTGGCTACCGACCTTCGGCGCATCCGCTGCGACCTCGTGCCCGTACCCGACCCGGAGCCGGGCAAGGTGCTGGTCCGAACGCGCCTCGCGTCCATCTGCGGCAGCGACCTGCACATCGTCTACATGGGCTGGAACGCCCACGAGTTCCCGCTGCCGCATGGCTACCCCGGCCACGAGGGCCTCGGCGAGGTTGTGGACGGCGGCGACACGGGCTTCGCTCCCGGCGACCTCGTGCTCACCGCGCCCAACATCTGGGGCTCCCGCACGTTCGCCGGCTACCAGCTCATCGAGCCGCACTTCCTGCTCAAGCTGCCGCGCGACGTGCCCGAAAAGCACCTGCTCATGGCGCAGCAACTCGGCACGGTCGTCTTCGGCTGCCGCCGGCTGCCGTCGCTGATAGGCCAGACGGTGGTCGTGGTGGGCCAGGGCTCCGTCGGCCTGTTCCACGACTTCATGCTGCGCAGGCTGGGCGCGCACCGCATCATCGGCATCGAGCCGGTGCCCGAGCGGCTGGCCGCCGGCAGGGCGATGGGACTGGACGAGGCGGTCGACGTTTCGGGCCGCCGCGCGACGGAAGCGGTGATGGACCTTACCGGCGGCGAGGGCGCCGACCTGGTTATCGAGGCGGTGGGCAGCGTCGAGACGCTGAACCAGACGCTACAGCTCGCCAAGCCGCTGGGGCGAATCGCCGTGTTCGGGCTGCCGCCCACCATGGAGCCCGTCCCCTTCGACTGGGACACCTTCTTCCGCAAGCGGCTGGACATGCACACCGTCTTCGGCGCGCAGGACGAGCCGGGGCTGCCCGCGTTCCAGATAGCGGTGGACTACATCTCCAGGGGCGACATCGACATGGCCCCGTTCGTCACGCACACCTTCCCCATAGACAGCGTACAGGAGGCGTTCGACCTTGCCCACTCCAAGGAGGATGGCGCGCTGAAGGTGTCGCTGACGTTCTAGGCCCTCGCTGCACTGCGTGGGTGGGCTGGGAACGTGATACTGTTATCTGATTCGACCAATGCGAGGAGGGGGTGAGTGGTATCATGGAACTGGCCGCCGGACTTTCCTAATGATTGTCCGCCCGAGGACGCTGTTCCCGCCAATGGAGTGTACTACCGAATAGTCAAGACCAATACGCCGCAATCGTCGGACTTCGTTTCCATCCGTCACAAAGATCCCGATAGAGCCGATCTCGCAATTGCGAATGGTCTCGAAACACCATGCACTACGATTGGGATCTCGGTCTTTGAAGAAAAGGACGAAGCTGTGCGGAGAGCAAGAAAGTACCGACGACTCGGAAGCATGTTAGCAAGGGTGACACTCACGCCAGACACTGGCAAGATTCTTCATACGCCCAGACCAAGAGGAGGAGGTTCGCACCATACGTGGTGGCCAGTACATGGGTTAGACCCGGTTAGTGTCTCTCAGATTGAAATGCGCGTGCCAACCGGACGGAGATGACGTCGTGTTGACTAGAATTGAAGGAACAGTGGTGCCCAACTCGGTGCTGGGCCCGTTCTCGTTGGAGAGGATACTCGACTACTATGACGGGCCGCGGCTCATTCTCCAAAAGAGCTTCACGGGTCAGTTGATTCTCGCGTGGTGGAACGACGAGGATGGCGACACGCAAAGATGGTTGCATCTTCCAGTGAGCGAGGGCAGGCTTATGGAGATTCTGACTGGGCAGATGACGTGTCTGGACGCGCTCATGTATCCGGAAGATGGCTTCATCTACGTTTTGGACGATAACGTGAAGGATGAATCTCGAACACGAACTGTGCTGGCCGAACCCTCTGCTTTGCCGGAAGACTCGCTGCCATACCCGGACGCCAGGTTTGATCACGACCTGCCTGAAGAAGCCAGTTGGATGGAACTAAGGGAAAGGGCGCACCTGCTGGACATCAGATTTCACAGCAGAGTAACAGCAAACCGAGGCAGCGTCAGCGCAAGGACGGTTGGGAAGACAATCAGTGAAATGCAAGGCCTGATCGATGCTATCGGACAGGAGCTCGAGCAACGCGTTCCAAATATGATGGGAAGAATACCGGAACAGATTCTCGAACAAACTCGATTGAATCCGGTGAGCGCATACTCAGGCTCTTTTGGCATACGACTCGAATCCCACGGACAGGACGGAATGTCCGGCACGTCGCTTATCAGAAGCAGCCTGGACAGACTCTATGACCTTCTCGAAGCCGTGGCCGACCCTGAAGAACGTTTCGCCACGTCTGAGTTGACCATACGCGAGCCCAAACCATCTGAGCCGTACATCTCCCGCGACATTGGAGCGAGTTATGTAACACCGGGGCCGAGGCAAGGCGTGGAGGAATCCTCTGCCCACGCTGGCGCGGAAGTCGACTCAGAGGGGGGTGACGCGGCGCAGTGGCCAGGGCCGCGTGTGCGCAAGCATCTTGAGTCTCTTCTCTATTCGATGGCCACTTTCCCAGGCGAAGTAACGCTTAGTTGGGTCAAGCCTCCACCTGACCAGGTCCGCAAAGTCACGCTTAAACCGTATGGTTTACCTGTACAGATGGTACTTCGGCGGGCAGCGCTCAGCCGCTGAGCAACTCCTGAGGCTCTCAAACTTCCCGCGTGCTCCGTAGTCGCAGACGGACGTAAGCACCACATGCCAACATACCCGCACATACAGCGCTACCGCGAGGAGCTCGCCCGGCTGATCGAGGCCGGCGGCTCCGACAGCGAGCTGAACATCAGGCCCGCGTTCCAGAACTGCCTGGCCGCGTACTGCGCCGCCCACAAGGAAAAGCTCACCCTCGTGCCCGAGCTGAGCGTGGGCAGCGTCCGGCCCGACGGCACGGTGAAGGACACCCTGCGCATGGCCCGCGGCTACTGGGAGGCCAAGGACACCCGCGACAACCTCGACCGCGAAATCCAACGCAAGTTCGACTCCGGCTACCCGCGCGACAACATCGTCTTCGAGGACTCCCGCACCGCGGTGCTGGTCCAGAACCGCGAAGTGGCCATGCGGGTGGACATGAACCAGCCCGGCGCGCTCCACCGGCTCATCCGCCGCTTCCTCGACTACGAGCTGCCGCAGATAGAGGAGTTCCGCGGCGCGCAGGCGCAGTTCAAGGCCGACTTGCCCACCGTCATCGGCAATCTGCGCGAGGCGGTGGAGGCGGCCGAGACGGACAACGCCGACTACCGGGCGGCCGCCACCGGCTTCCTTGAGTTGTCCCGCCGCTCCATCGGCCCGGACGTGTCCGACGACGACGTGCGCGAGATGCTGCTCCAGCACATTCTCACCAAGGACATCTTCCTGCGCGTGTTCGCCGAGGACCAGTTCCACCGCGAGAACAACGTCGCCAGGCAACTGGACGAGCTGGAGCGCAGCTTCTTCACCGGCGACGTGCGCCGACAGGCCATAGACCGCCTGCGCGCCTACTACGGCGCCATCGGGCGGGCGGCGGACGAGATAGCCGACTACGCCGAAAAGCAGCGCTTCCTCAAGGCCGTCTACGAGGACTTCTACAAGGCGTACAACCCCGCCGCCGCCGACAGGCTTGGCGTCGTCTACACCCCCAACGAGGTGGTGGACTTCATCATCCGCGGCGCCGACCACCTGTTACAGAAGCACTTTGGGCGCACGCTAGCCGACGACAACGTGCAGATCCTCGACCCCGCCACCGGCACCGGCACCTTCATCACGAGCCTCATCGACTACCTGCCCGCCGATCGGCTGGAGTACAAGTACATGAACGAAATACACGCCAACGAGGTGGCGATACTGCCCTACTACATCGCCAACCTGAACATAGAGTACGCCTATAAGGAGAAGACGGGCCGCTACGTGGAGTTTCCGAACCTGGTGTTCGTCGACACGCTGGACAACACCGACTGGCAGGGCGGGGGCGCGGCGCGCGGCTCGACCGCGCGCCAGGCCGCCTTCAACCTGGGCGGGCTGTCCACCGAGAACTGGATGCGTGTGCAGCTCCAGAACGAGAAGCCGATAAGCGTGATAATCGGCAACCCGCCGTACAACGCCAACCAGCAGAACGAAAACGACAACAACAAGAACCGTGAGTACCCCGAAATCGATCGCCGCATCCGCGAGACCTACATCGCCGAGAGCACCGCGCAGAAGACCAAGCAGTACGACATGTACAAGCGGTTCATCCGCTGGGCCTCCGACCGCCTCGCCGACGATGGCATAATCGCCTTCATCACCAACCGAAAGTATCTCGATGCCCAGCAGGACGACGGATTCCGCAAGCTGCTGCCCAGGGAGTTCAGCCACGCTTACGTCGTCGACCTGGGCGGCGACATTCGAAAGACCGCCGGTGTTGGCAACGTGTTCGGCATAATGACCGGCGTGGCAATCGCCTTCCTGGTGCGGGAATCGGCGCAGCAGGGCGACGGCAAGGTCCACTACTACGCCGTCAAGGACGCGCTACCGGGGCCCGCGAAGTTGGCAGAACTGAGGAAGTCCGATGTAGGCGACGTTACTTTCGAGAACATCGAGCCCGACGCAAAGCACAACTGGCTAAACAAAGGCAATCCAGACTTCGAGAAGCTGATGCCTCTTGCGAACCGGGCGACGAAGCTAGCCAAGACAAAAGCCGACGAAAGCGCAGTGTTCGGGTTGTACTCACTCGGCGTGGTCACAGCCCGTGACGACTGGGTCTACGATTTTGATTCAAGATCTGTTTCCGACAAGATCTACTACTTCTGTAGGACATACAGGAACGAGATGCGTAGGTTCGATACCGAAAGGCCAGACGCAACAGCGATTGGTGCGTGGGTCGATAGGTCCATAAAGTGGACGTCAGAATTGGAGAGGCATCTCGTCAAGGGGGATAAGTTGTCCTTCACCGAGGAAAACGTGTCTCGTGTACTGTACAGGCCATTTGTAAACAAGCATTCGTATTTCGCTCCGGTCGTCACGCATCGAAGGTATCAGATGCCTCAGATATTCCCTGGAAGCGTAGAGGAAGACAACAAAATCATCTGCTTCCAGACGACCGGAGGCCGCAGACCATTTGCGGTTCTGGCGACTGACAAGCTAGTTGACTACCACGTGTTCTTCGACGGTGCGCAATGCCTCCCCCTCTACCGCTACATCCCCGACGGCGAGCGCGTCTCCAACATCACCGACTGGGGCATCAAGCGCATCAACGACCACTTCCGCAAGGAATGGCGCGGCAGATTTGATCAAGTCTACCCGAACGGCATAGACGCCGAGGAGATTTTCGCCTACACATACGCGGTACTCCACGATCCGGTGTACCGCTACGACTACGCCAACGACCTGCTGCGCGAGTTCCCCCGGCTGCCGCTGTACAACCGTGATTTCGACCTCTGGGCCAAAATGGGCCGCGAGCTGCTCGACCTCCACATCGGATTCGAGACCGCTGAGCCGTTCGAGCTTGAGCGCCGCGAAAGCCGGTTGCCGGGCGACAAGTCTCCTAAGGTCATCCTCAAGCCCGACAAGGAAAGAGGCCTGCTCATCTTGGACGAGCACACCACGCTCGCCGGCGTCCCCCCTGACGCCTGGCGCTACGAACTTGGCAGCCGATCCGCGCTTGAGTGGGTGCTGGACCAGTACAAGGAGAAGAAGCCCCGCGACCCGACCATACGCGAGAATTTCAACACCTACCGCTTCGCCGACCACAAGGAGCGCGTGATAGACCTGCTCAAGCGCGTCTGCACGGTCAGCGTCAAGACGATGGACGTCGTGGACGACATGGCCGTATGGCAGGATGGATACCTGATGGTCTGGGGCGACCGCGACAAGCACGAATGGACGACTATGGCCTTGCATTCGATGTTCAGCAGACCGGAAGACGAAGAGTGGCTGGCC
The DNA here is from genome assembly GCA_965217705.1 of Dehalococcoidia bacterium. Lineage (GTDB taxonomy): Bacteria > Chloroflexota > Dehalococcoidia > Lucifugimonadales > CATOSD01 > CATOSD01. Next base: position 3,071,755 of record CBDCJA010000002.1, read on the forward strand.
GAGATAAACTCAATGCCCGACATTCGGAAGCGAGAGAAATAGGCAGGTGGTTGGAGACGTAATATGGACACCCTTCCCATTCACCAATCTGAGTGAATTCAAGCCCCGTCCTGTGGTCGTCGTCGCCAAGTCCGGGCCGGACGAATGGGGCGATTGGATAGTTTGCGAGATAACCAGCCGCCGTTATCGACTGCCCGGCGACGTAGAGATTGCGTTTGAGGACATGATTGAAGGGCGATTGGCCCTGCCAGGTCTGGTAAGGCCGGACCGCGTAGCCACGCTGCATGAGAGCGTGTTTGAGATGACCATATGCCGCCTCACCAACGCAAAGCTCGCCGAAATCCTAACCGCCACCCGTGCCCTGTTCCAACCACCCAGCCACACATAGATGGAGCAATTCCCCATGACCAACCTGCACGAACTCACCATAACCCAAGCCTCCGCCCTCATCGCCGAACGCTCGCTTTCGCCCGTGGCGCTGATGGAGGCGCTGCTGGCCCGCGCCGACGCACTGGAGCCCGCACTGCGCGTGTGGGTCACGCTCGACCCGGACGCCGCCCTGGAGGACGCGCGCCGCAGCGAGCGGGAGCTCGAGCGCGGCGACAACCTGGGGCCGCTCCACGGCATACCCATCGCCCTGAAGGACATCTACAACACCAAGGGCGTGCTCACCACCGCCTGCTCGCCCATCTACGCCGACCACGTGCCCGACCACGACGCCCACTCAGTGGCGCTGCTGCGGCAGGCCGGCGCGGTCATGATGGGCAAGGCCGTCACCACGCAGTTTGCCAGCGGCGACCCCTCTCCCACGCGCAACCCCTGGAACACCGCGCACACCCCCGGCGGCTCCAGCAGCGGCTCGGCGGCGGGCGTGGCGGCGCGCATCTTCCCCGCCGCGATGGGATCACAGACCGGCGGCTCGATCCTGCGCCCCGCGTCCTACAACGGCGGCGTCGGCCTCAAGCCAACCTACGGCCGAGTCAGTAAGCACGGCGTGTTCGCGCTGGCGTGGTCCCTGGACACGGTCGGTCCCATCACTCGCAGCGTCGAGGACGCCGCCATAGTCCTGGACGCTCTCGCCGGCCACGACCCCAAGGACCCGTCGTCGTCCACGCGGCCCGTCGGCAGCTATCGCCGCGCCGCCGTCGAGGACGCGCGCCCGCCGCGCGTCGGCTACGTGTCCCAGTTCTTCGAGGACAACAGCGACGACGAGACGCGGGCCCACACCCGCGCCGCGCTGGAGCGGCTCGCCGAGTCCGGCGCCGACGTCGCGGAGTTCTCCACCGGCGCGGACTTCGACGAGCTCGCGGCGGCACACTCCGTCATCATGGCCGTGGAGGCGGCGGGCATACACGAGGCCGACTTTTCGGTGCGGCCCGACGACTTCGCCCCCCGCATCCGAACGTCCATCGAGCGGGGCCATCTCACGCCCGCCGTCGCCTACGTCCGCGCCCAGCGCACGCGGGCGCGGTTCCGCCTCCGCATACTGCGCGACATGGCGGGCTTCGACGTGCTGCTGACGCCGTCTACACCGGCGGCAGCGCCGCGGGACCTGACCACTACCGGCGACATGATCTTCCAGAGTCCGTGGACCACCTGCGGATTCCCCGCGGTGACGCTGCCGTCCGGCCTGGCCGCGAACGGCCTGCCGCTGGGCGTGCAGCTCGTCGCCGCGCCGTTCGCCGAGGAGCGGCTGCTTGCCGCCGCGGCCTGGTGTGAGCGCGTCCTCGCCTTCGACGCCGCCCCGCCGGTGTAGATGCGTGGCGTCCAATCCCCTCTCCCTGGGGGAGAGGCTTAGGGTGAGGAGGAGTGGGATGCGACCAGTCCCCCCTCCCAACAAAAAGGGGTAGCCATGAAAACCACCGAACGGATACACCCCGGCGAACACCTGGCTGAGTTCTTGGAGGAGTTGGGTATCACCCAATATCGCCTTGCCAAGACTATAGGGGTGCCGCAGGTCCGCATCCACGACATCGTACACCGCCGCAGGTCCATTACCGCGGACACCGCGCTGCGACTCGGGCAAGCCTTGCGAATGACCCCCGACTTCTGGTTGAACCTCCAGCGAATGTACGACCTGGACGTTGCCCGCGCCAAGACCGACTTGAGCGCCATCGAGCCCCTCGTGCAGGCTCCTGATCAACGACCGTCAGCCGTTGACTAGTCGCCTTGCGCGGCTGTCCGTGATGGGATAAGTTAGCCTTTGACGATAGTCTGAAATGGTGGACGGTGGGTAGATCCGGGCACGCCCCCGTGAAGAATGTCGACGAGGAGGAGAGACCATGAACTGGCAGGACTTCATAACCGTCGACCCGAACGTCTGCCACGGCAAGGCGTGCATTAAGGGTACGCGAGTAATGGTAACCGTCATCCTCGATAATCTGGCGGCGGGGCTGGACGCCGAGGAGATCGTCAAGAGCTACCCTACCGTGTCCCGCGAGGCGGTTCAGGCGACGCTACGCTACGCCGCCGAGTTGGCGAAGGAGCGGGTCGTGCCATTAGGGTGGTAGCGCACCTTGCGGTTTAAGCTTGACGAGAACCTGCCTGGCGCGTTGGCGGAGATTTTCGTTGAAGCTGGGCACGATGCCTCAACCGTTGTCGACCAGGGAATCGGCGGCGCTGCAGACCCCGACATCGCGTCAGTCTGTCAGAGCGAGGGACGCGCCATAGTGACTATGGACATGGACTTTGCCGACATCAGGGTCTACCCGCCCCAACACTACGCGGGCATAGTGGTGTTTCGGCTTGAAAGCCAGGACCGGGAACACTTGCTGGCGGTCGGGGCCGGGCTTCTTCAGACTTTGTCCGAGCACACGCTTTCGGGCAAGCTATGGATAGTTGAAGATTCCAGGGTTCGCATCATGGGTTGACCACGCGTCGAATCGCCACCGCGCCTTCCAGCCGCATGGCGCCCGTAAGGGAGTCCCTACAAACCGTTCGACGCCCGAAAAACTGTCTACTGACCACTGATCACTAACCACTATGAAAATCGCCATATGCATAAAGCAGGTGCCCGTCGTGTCGATGCTGCGGTTCGACAACGAGAGCCGCCGCGTCGTGCGCGATGGGGTGCCCAACGAGGTCAACCCGTTCGACGTGCTCGCGGTGTCGGCGGTGGCCGAGCTAAAGCGGCACGCCGAGATCGAGGCGGTGGTCTACACGATGGGCCCGCCGCAGGCCGCGGATGCGCTGGTGCAGTGCCTTGCCATGGGCATGGACCGCGCCGTACACCTCGTCGACAGGGCGTTCGCCGGCTCCGACACGCTGGCCACGGCGCGGGCGCTCTCGCTGGCGCTGCGCCGCGAATCGTTCGATCTCATCCTGTGCGGGCGCAACAGCGTGGACGCCGAGACGGGCCAGGTCGGCCCCGAGGTCGCCGAGATGCTGGGGCTGCCGCAGGTTACCGGCGTGCGGCGGCTGGAGCTGGACGAGCCGTCGGGCGAGGTCGTGGTCGAGCGGGAGACGGACGAGGGCCACGAACGGCTGCGCTGCCCGCTGCCCGCACTGCTCACCGTAACCGAGGGCGTCGCGCCTGAGACGTCCCCACGCCCGGACGCGGTGGATGCCGCGCGCGCCGTGCCAATCGAGCAGCTTTCCGCCGCCGACCTCTCGGACGACGCCTCGCTGTTCGGCGCGGAAGGCTCGCCGACCCAGGTCGGCGACGTTTACTCCGAGGAGTCGGACAGGGAGGCTATCGTAGCGCGTAACGAGCCGGTCGAAACCTCGGTGGGCCGGCTGATGGAGTACCTGGAAGAGCGAGACGTGTTCGAGGATGCGGACGGTGCGGGGGGCGGGGGCACGCCCCGGGGGCCGGTGCGGGAGCGCGGCGAAATGGGATCGATCTGGGTAGTCGCCGAGATTCTGGGCGGCGGACCGCGCCCGGTCACACTGGAGCTGCTGGGCAGGGCGTCGGAGCTTGCGACGCGGCTGGGCACGAACGTGGAGGCCGTGCTCATCGGCGACGGCGTGGAACGCCACGCCGCGCTGTTGGCCGCGCACGGCGCGGATGTGGTCCGGCTGGCCGACGACGCCCGGCTCGGGCGCTACGACACCGAGAGCTACACCGCGATGCTGGTCCGGGCCGTGGCCGAGCACGCGCCATACGCGGTGCTGCTGGGTGCGACCGCGAACGGTCTGGACCTGGCGGCGCGGCTTGCTGCGCGGCTGGAGCTGGGGCTTACCGGCGACTGCATTGGGCTGGAAGTGGACGAAGAGGGCCGGCTGGTCCAGCTCAAGCCCGCGTTCGGCGGCAGCGTGGTGGCGCCCATTCTGTCGCGAACGCGGCCGCAGATGGCGACGGTGCGGCCGGGCATACTTACGCCCGCGGTGCCCGACTTTGGCGTGCCGCTCGACGTGCGGCCGCTTGACGTCGGTGGCGTGGCGGCTCCGCGCGTGCGGCTGCTGGAGCGCGTGCCCGCCGCCTCGGCGGAGGGCACGGAGTTGGAGCACGCCCGCGTGGTGGTGAGCGTGGGCATGGGCATAGGCGGCCCCGAAAACATCGGCGTGGCGCGGGAGTTGGCCGACGCGCTCGGCGGTTCGTTGGGGGCCACACGCGACGTGGTGGACGCGGGCTGGATGCCCCGGCAGCACCAGGTGGGACTGTCGGGCAAGGCGGTGTCGCCGCGGCTGTACGTGGCAATTGCGCTCCGCGGCCCGCTCAATCATACTGTAGGCATACGCAAGGCGGGCACCGTGGTTGCCGTGAACAGCAGCCCGCGGGCGCCCATCTTCAGGGCCGCCGACTTCGGCATAGTGGGAGACTACGCCGAGGTCGTGCCCGCGCTGACACAGGCCGTCAGGGCGCGGCGCACGATCTAGCGGCGAATGGTAGGGGCGGGTTTCAAACCCGCCCGTGTGGGGCACGCGTCGAGATTACGAAAATCATCCATAGGAGGACAAGGCATGGCAGACGTTACCATCACAACCAGGAAGAACGGCCCGTACATGGTGCAGGGTCCGCTGAAGCTGGTCGACCCCGCCGGCAACGAGTTCACGGTCGAAGAGGACATCATCTTCCTGTGCCGCTGCGGGGAGTCCGAGAACAAGCCCTTCTGCGACGGCACCCACCGTAGCTGCGGTTTCGAGGCGGACACGACGGTCGGCTAGCTTAACCGAGGCCGGCGGACTTCACCCTCACCCATTTGAGGGAGAGGAGACCTGTCCGGGTCAGCGGGGCTGACGGTGGCGATACTCGTCGATGCCGTCGTCGAGGGCCGACCACGGCAGCAGCGCGCACTTGATGCGCACGGGGAACTGCGTGACGCTGGAGAGCGCATCAAGCTCGCCCAGTTGCGCTCGCTCGTCGTGCGCCGGTTCGCGCCCGCGCATCATTCCCCGGAACAGTCCCGACAGCGCCTCAATCTCGTCGAGGCTCTTGCCGTCTATCGCCTCGCTCATGATCGACCCCGCGGCGCGGTTGATAGAGCATCCCCTGCCCTGAAGACCGACGCGAGCCACGTGGCCCGCGTCGTCCAGCCGAAGCTGCAGGCTGGTCTCGTCGCCGCAGAAGGGGTTTACGCTCTCACCGGTCACGTCGGCGTCCGGCACGACGGCGTGGTTGCGCGGGTTGCGAACGTGGGAAAGTATGGAGTCACGGTAGAGCTCGTCCAGCTCATCCAGGGCCATGCGTGAAGTACCTCAGCGCCTCCCTTACGCCGTCCACGAGCAGGTCTATCTCTTCCTCGGAGTTGTACACGTAAAAGCTCGCGCGGCCTGTGGCCGTGACGCCGAGCTCGCCCATAAGCGGCATGGTGCAGTGGTGGCCCGTGCGTATGGCGATGCCCTGCCGGTCGAGGGCGGTGCCCAGGTCGTGGGGGTGCACCTCCGGGTGGTGGAACGGGATTATGCCGCCGCGGCGGTCGGCGTCGTCCGGGCCGAACACGTCCACCTCTTCCAGCTCTTTGAAGGCGTCGAGGGCGTATCGCGTCATCTGCCGCTCGTGCTCGCGCACGTTTTCCATGCCCAACCCCTCCAGGTAGTCCACCGCGGCGCCCAGGGCGATGCTGTCGGCGATGTTGGGCGTGCCCGCCTCGAAGCGCATCGGCAGGTCGTTCCACGACGCGCTCTCGTAGGTGACCTCGAGCACCATCTCGCCTCCGCGCAGGAAAGGCTCCATACGCTCCAGCACGTCGCGCTTGACGTACAGGGCGCCGATGCCCGTGGGACCCAGCATCTTGTGCCCTGAGAACGCAAGGAAGTCGCAGTCCAGGTCTGTCACGTCCACGGGCATGTGGGGCACGCTCTGCGCGGCGTCCACCGCCACGGCGGCGCCCACAGCCCGCGCCTTTGCCGCGAGCTCCTTGACCGGGACTATGGTGCCCAGGGAGTTGGACATGTGCACCACGGAAAGCAGCTTGGTGCGGGGGTTGATGATGGTATCGACGTCCTCGAGGTCCAGGCCGCCGTCCTCGGCGAGCGGCAGAAAGCGTAGCACCGCGCCGCGCTCCTGCACCAGCTTCTGCCAGGGCACCAGGTTGCTGTGGTGCTCCATGCGGGTCACGACTATCTCGTCGCCCGGGCCGATGTTGTCGACCGCCCAGGTGTTGGCGATGAGGTTCAGGCCCTCGGTCGTGTTGCGCGTCCAGATGATGGTCTCAGGCTCGGGCGCGCCGATGAACCGGGCGACCTTGGCGCGCGCCTCCTCGTAGCGATCGGTGGCCTCCATGCTGAGCGCGTGCACTCCCCTGTGGACGTTGGAGTTGTAGCCCTCGTAGTAGTCCACCAGGGCCTGAATCACTGAACTGGGCTTTTGAGACGTGGCGGCGTTGTCCAGGTAGACCAACGGCTTGCCGTAGACGTGTCTCTGGAGCACCGGGAAGTCCTGGCGCACCCTCTTTACGTCGAACATCAATTCTCCCTTCGCGCGGGGGGCGTTTCCGATGGCCCTCCCCTCCCTTGCGGGTGTTACACGTCGATTTCGATGTCGTCGCCCTCGACGCGAACGCCGAACGTGTCGATGGCGACGACGGCGGGGAGCGCCGTAACCGCGCCGGTGCGAACGTCGAATCGGGCGCCGTGGCGAGGACACTCTATCTCGAAGCCGTCGAGGTCTCCCTGCTCTAGCGAACCTTCGTCGTGCGTGCAGACGTCGTCCACCGCGAACAGGCTGCCGTCCACGTTGCACACCGCGACGTAGCGGTCGCCCACGTTGAACACCTTGGCGGTGCCGGGTGGCACGTCGCTCGCCTTGCCAACCTTAACGAATGCCATGTTGTAGACTCCTCTTCCCTGGTTTTGCGATGTCCTGCCGGACAGTTGTTGGTATTGTTTTCTGGCTCAGCGCGCGCCCGCGAACGCCAGCTCGCGAGCGGCGTCTATCTCCCGCGTGCGCGCCACGAGGTCTGCGATGCTGGTGGAGCCCAGAATGTCGTACACGGCCTTGGCGACGTCCCGCCATATTTCGCGCTGCGCGCACGCCGGGGCGTGTACGCAGACCTCGGCGTCGTCGAGGCAGGCTACCAGCGTCTCGGTACCGGCCAGGCACGCCATAACGTCGCTGAGGCGTATATCGGACGGCTCCATGGCGAGCGAGTGACCGCCCTGCGGCCCGCGCTGGCTGTGCAGTATGTTCTGCTTGCGCAGCGCTCGGAGCACCTGGGCGAGGTATGGCTCCGGTATCGCCATGCGCCTGGCTATCTGCGCGGCCTGTACGGGTCCGCCATGCGAGTGCAGCGCGATGTCCACCAACGCGCGCACGCCGTAGTCGACTTTTATCGGGATGTGCATGTTCTCCTGCCTTCCGCGCCTTGCGGGACTATGGGCGCCCCGCCTACTCCGTCGTTACTCGCTTGTCTTGGTCGCTTAATGCCGAGTGCAGGGTGTGCCAGGAGAGGGTGGCGCACTTGATGCGGGCCGGGTACTCGGACACGCCGGAGAGGATTTCGAGGTCGCCCAGCAGCTCGGCGTCGTAGTCCTCCTCGGGCCGACGGGTGACCATGTGGCGAAAGGCGGTGAACACGCGTTCGGCCTCTTCCACGGGAGCGCCCTTGATGCGCTCGGTCATCATGGACGACGTGGCCTTGGATATGGCGCAACCCTCGGCTATGAAGCCGACGTCGCTGATCGTCTCGCCGTCGACGTTCAGGTACAGGGCAATGCGGTCGCCGCACAGCGGGTTGAAGCCATCGGCGCTGCGGTTGGCGTCATCGAGCTTGCGGAAGTTGCGCGGCCGCCGGTTGTGGTCCATCACAACTTCTTGGTACAGTTCGCGAAGATCGTACATGTGGGCCTTTCTTTGGCGCTAACGCTCCGACTTGCGGACCATCTGTGGTCTTTCCCCAGACAGGCTAAAACTCGAACCTGTAGCTCGGCAGCGAATCCAGGAAAATCCCCTCCAGGAAGTCCCTCAGCCCGTCCAATTTCACCATGTCGATTATCTCGCTCGCGAAGCCGTAGATGAGCAGGCGGCTCGCCGTCTCCAGGTCGACGCCGCGGCTGCGCATGTAGAACACAGTGTCCTCGCTAATGTTGCCCGCGGTGGCGCCGTGGCCGCACTTCACGTCGTCGGCGTATATGTACAACGCCGGCTTGCTGTCCACCTCCGCCTGCGGTGAAAGCACGAGGTTCTTGTCCGACTGCAGGGAGTCTGTCTTCATGGCTCCCTCACGCACCCAGACGGTTCCGCCGAACACGGCCCTGGACCTGCCGCTGAGGATGCCCTTGTAGTACAGACGGCTGGTACCGTAGGGCTTGACATGGTCGATGTTGATGAAGTTGTCCATATGCTGGCGACCGGACGTTATGTACAGCCCGCCCAGGTCGCAGTAGCTGCCCGGGCCGTCGAGGGTCACGGCGAGGTCGTAACGGCCTATCGCGGGGCCCTTCTCGAACGACTTGGACGAGTACACGCTGTCCTCGGCCTGACGCACGCGGGCAACGCCCACGTGGTAGGCCTGCTCGCTCTCCAGCAGCAGGCGGTGGTGGTCGATGCGCGCGCCGCGTTCCAGCGCGATCTCGGTCACCGAGTTGGTGAAGTAGCGCTGGTCTCGCGGGCCCACGTAGCTTTCCACGATGGTTGCGGCGCTGCCAGCCTCGGCCACCACCAGCGCCCGCGGGTGAGTGGCGGTGGGCTCGCCGGACGCCGTCGAGCAGAAGACGAGATTGAGCGGGGTATCGATTTTGGCGCCCTCGCCGATTCGCACGTAGGCGCCGTCGCGCAAGAAGGCGGTGTTGAGCGCCACGAACCCGTCGTCCTCGGGGCTGGCGTACTCCGCCAGCCGACGCTCGACGTCCGGCTCGTTCCCGGCGATGGCCTCGCCCAGGCTCATGGCGCGGACTCCGTTAGCGGGCGGGAGCGGCGAGGAGAGCGTCTCGGAAAAGCGGCCGTCCACGAACACCAGGTTGGTCCAGCCTTCCGTTAGAAACGCGGTGCCTTGTAGCTGGTCGCGCGCCCGCTCAGTGGCGGCCGCGGCGTTCAACGCGCCGCCGCCGTGGCGGAAGCTCGCCGACGCGATGGGGCCGACGTTCGTGTACTTCCACTTCTCGTTGCCCCTGCGCGCCGTGGGCAGCCCCGCGTTGAGGAAGCGACGCCAGGCGGCGGCCCGCAGGTCGCGCACGTGCTGGGGCTGGCCCTCGCCGCTCAGGGCGGTGTAGTCGGCGGCATACTGGTCGAACTGTGTCAGTGTTGTTGTCATCTCGATTATCGGCTGCTCCAGGGTCAGGAATTGGCGATTTGGTTGGAGTATAAGTCTTGTGCGCTCCTTAGAGCATGGCGAGCAGGCTCCGCAACTGGTCGAACGCACCGTGGTCGAGTGGCCAGACACTGCTATCGGCCGCCTCGCCGAGGCGCAGGCCGGGCCGGTCGCGGGAGGCCAGGAAGGCGTGTGCTCTCGCCTTTGCCGTCCAGGAGCTGGCTGGCGGCGCGTCGCCTATCTCGTCCAGACATTCCAAGTATGTTTCCACGCACTGCATAGCAGGGTCGCCCGCGACGGAATCGAGGCATACGTCTTCAATCATGGTTCCGCTGCCCTCGGGAGGGACTATCATGTACGCTACACTCAGCGGCCCGTCCGACGCCAGTTGCGACGGCCGGGCCGGCACGGGGAGGCCAGCGTCTGACAGGGCGCCGCGAACCAGATCGCTCCGCGCGTCTCGATTCGTGTCGGCATCGGCGAAGACGGCCAGCGAGCGGACGCTTTCAAACCTCGTATCTCCAGTAAAGCCATCAAGGAATCTCCGCAGATTGTTGATTCCGTCAATTGGCTGAATCTGCACGTCCGTCAACTGCATATGATTGCACAGCGCCCGAAAGATTCTGTCTTCGTCATTGCCCTCAACGAATACCTGCTTTGGTTGTTCAATAGCCCTGAACGGACGCAAATCACCTTATCTCCATGTTGTAATGCAGTGCTGTTTCCAGACGCTTCCTGTCGAACCTGACGGACCTCAGGTGACTGCCCCCGCGGTCGATCCTGTAGTATACGATATCGTTTTCGAAATCTTCGGCGATGGAATTGTGGGCGCGCTCAAGAAATTCGTAGCTGTGAGTGGTGGCGAACACCTGTACGTCGTAGACAGCGGCCAAGCGCACCAGTGAGGCAAACACTTCCCCTTGGTAAGGCGCATACAGCCCGTTCTCAATTTCGTCGATGAGGACCGTGCCGCCTCGCGCGTCGTTCATCGCCAGGAAGAGGCCCAACATCCGGTTGAGGCCCTCGCCCATGAGCTGGATGGGGATTGGCCTGTTAACGCCCTTGAGCCTGGCGTGAATGATGGGCACGTCATTCAACGGTATGAGCGTCAGACCCTGCAACCGAGGCTCCAACAGACGAATGAAGTCTAGTGCTTTGCCCTCTTCTCCTTCCAATTGGAGCTCGCCGAACTGGGAAGCAATCGACTGAGGGTCAATCCTCTGAATAGGCGGCATAAAGACCGACTTCGCTTTGTTCGGCACCCTTTGGCTTTCTTGCAGAATGTTCTGAGTCACAACGGACGGCGTGGGGCCGGCAAATGATATCTCTTCAGCACACCACCATGCCCGAGAGGTGAATTCGGCACCATCTCCGTGAGAGTACTTAAACACCATTTCGTGGTTGCCCTCCATCTGAGAGCGTGTAAATCCCATGAGACCACGGCTTTCTCCAGCGTCGGGATGGATGGCCACGATGCCGCGGCGTTCTTGAACGGAGATGTCCAGCGTGCGCGGTGTGTCGCCCCAATCGCCGCAGGCGCTGATTCTGGTTGGCTTGGCCGTGTCGTATTCATTGAAGATGCTGCGAAAAACGTGCTCACGGCCCGGCGGGGGCAACCCTCGGAAAGCATTCACCCTCTCGCTCAGTTCAGGCAGGTCCGGGCCGCTGAACAGGAACAGCGCCTCCAGCAGCGCAGTCTTGCCGCTGCCGTTCTGGCCGCCGATGAGCGTGACTCGGCCCAGCCGCTCCAGCGTCAGGCAGTCCAGGTTGCGAAAGTTCTCTATGGTTACGCTCGTCAGCATGTCCGATCCTCGCCGTCCAGCGCGGCGATAATCCTACTCAACCCCCTCACACTGCCGCTTCGCGCACCCATTCGTAGCCCTTCTCTTCGAGCTCGAGCGCTAGCTCCCGCCCGCCGGACATTGCCAGCCGGCCCGCGACGAGCACGTGCACGTAGTCGGGGGTGATGTAGTTGAGTATGCGCTGGTAGTGAGTCACCAGCACTATGGCCTTGTCCGGCCCACGCAGGTGGTTCACGCCGTTGGCGACGATGCGCAAAGCGTCGATGTCCAGGCCCGAGTCGGTCTCGTCGAGCAACGCCAGCTTGGGGTCGAGCAGGGCCATTTGCAGTATCTCGTTGCGCTTCTTCTCCCCGCCCGAAAAGCCCTCGTTGACGGAGCGCCTTACCAGGTCCGCCGACATCTCCATAAGCTCCATCTGCGCCTCGAGGTGGCGGTCGAACTCCCGGATGCTCAACTCCTTCTGCCCCTTGTGTTGGCGCACGGCGTCCAGCGACGCCTTGAGGAACTGCCAGGAGCGCACGCCGGCCAGCTCGACAGGGTACTGGAATGCGAGGAATATGCCCTCGCGGGCGCGCGTCTCGGGGACCATACGCAGCAGATCCTGTCCCTTGTAGAGGACCTCGCCCTGGGTGATGGTGTACTCGGGCCGGCCCGCCAGCACGTTGGCCAGTGTGCTCTTGCCCGAGCCGTTCGGCCCCATTATGGCGTGCGTCTCCCCTACGTTCACGGTGAGGTTCACGCCGTTCAGTATCTCGGTGTCGCCCACCGAGGCGTGCAGGTCCCGGATTTGCAGAAGCGGTTCGGTGTTGTCCGTGTCCTGAGTCATCGCTATCAAAAATTCCCCTTAGGTTGGTGTTTGTTTCTGTCTAGGGATTGCCGTCCCGCGTCCTGACGAAGGGTCTCGCCCGCGCGCGATTCCGGCGGGGCGGCTGCGCCGGCGGCGGAATGGCCGCGAGAATGACCACGAACCTTCTCACGTCATCCATGCCGTCGCGAACGGCCGCCTCGCTCCTGTGGGCTTGGTAGAAATTCGCGTGCAGACCCTCAGCGGCCGTAAACAGCCTGCTGATCTCACGATTTCCTGTTTCCTCAGCCAGCCAGTCCGCTACGACTCCGAGATGGCCGTGCGTGTCGTGTCCCCAGTCGCGTTCCGTCGCCAGCGCCTTCAGGTGCTGCGCCGCGGCGCCCCACGACTTCTCAGAAGCCTGCACGAAGTCGCCATTTTCGAACTCGGCCTCGGCCTCCCGCAGCAGCCAGTCCCCGGTGACCCTGAACTCCTCCGCGAACTCGTTGACGTTAACGTATGTCAAACCCTAGCCCACGGTACCTTCGAGGTTGACTCTCAGGAGTTGGGAAGCCTCCGCCGCGAACTCGAACGGCAACTCCTTGAAGATGCCGCGGCAGAAGCCGTTGATGATCATGTAGTTCGCGTCGTCGAGCGAGATTCCGCGCTGCTGGAGGTAGAAGAGCTGGTCGTCGTTCACCTTGGACGTGGTCGCCTCGTGGCCCATGCGCGCGGTGGGGTTGCGAACCTCGATGTAGGGCACGGTGTGGGCGCCGCACTGGTCGCCGATGAGCAGCGAGTCGCACTGCGTGAAGTTGCGGGCGTTCTTGGCAGTGGGCATTATCTTCACCATGCCGCGGTAGGTGGACTGGCCGTGGCCGGCCGATATGCCCTTGGCGACGATGGTGCTGCGCGTGTTCTTGCCCAGGTGGATCATCTTGGTGCCGGTGTCGGCCTGCTGGTAGTTGTTGGTCAGCGCGACCGAGTAGAACTCGCCCACGGAGTTGTCGCCCTGGAGTATCACGCTGGGATACTTCCAGGTGATGGCCGAGCCGGTCTCCACCTGCGTCCAGGAAATCTTTGAGTTTACCCCGGCGGCGTGGCCCCGCTTGGTGACGAAGTTGTAGACTCCGCCGTTGCCGTACTTGTCGCCCGGGTACCAGTTCTGGAGCGTGGAGTACTTTATCTCGGCGTCATCGAGGGCCACCAGCTCAACCACCGCGGCGTGAAGCTGGTGCGTCTTGCGGATGGGCGCGGTACAGCCCTCGAGGTAACTCACGTAGCTGCCCTTGTCGGCAATTATGAGGGTGCGCTCGAACTGGCCGGTGTCGATCTCGTTGATCCGGAAGTACGTCATCAGCTCTACGGGACAGCGGACGCCGGGGGGCACGTAGCAGAACGAGCCGTCGCTGAAGACGGCGGAGTTCAAGGCGGCGTAGAAATTGTCGCTGTAGGGCACCACCGAGCCGATGTACTTCTTCACCAGGTCCGGGTGGTTCTGCACCGCTTCGCTCATCGAGCAGAATATGACGCCGGCCTTTTCAAGCATCTCCTTGTAGGTGGTGGCGACGGACACGCTGTCGAGCACCGCGTCGACAGCCACGCCGGTGAGGCGCTTCTGCTCCTCGAGCGGAATGCCGAGCTTGCTGAAAGCCTCCAGCACCTCTGGGTCAACGTCCTCCAGGCTCTTGGGGCCGTCGCCCTGAGACTTGGGCGCGGCGTAGTAGATGATGTCCTGGAAATCGATGGGCGCGTGCTCTATGTTGGCCCAGGTCGGCTCCTCGTTGCCGAGAGTGAGCCAGTGGCGGTACGCCTTGAGCCGCCACTCGAGCATCCATTCGGGATCCTGCTTCTTGGCCGAAATCAGCCGTACTATATCCTCGTTAAGTCCCCTGGGGGCAACGTCCGACTCGATGTCGAGGTCGAAGCCCCACCTGTAGGCGGCCTCTTCGATGCCTGTCTGGCGGGATATGACCTTTTGAGTGGTCATGCGTGTGCGTCTCCTGTCTCGTTGTGGTTGCCGGCAGGGGGCCGCCCTGACGGGCCGGGTGATGTATCTATTGCCTCGTGTAACGTGGGTTCTTGATGAAATTGGTCAAGAATAGATTATGCCATTTTCGGGGCCGAATCGCAAGGTCGAGATCGAGAAAGTACGGAGGCACGGGGCGCTCGGGGCGACACCGGGCAGGTGGAGAGGTGAACGCTGTATACTGTTCACAAATCCAACTGGAGAACCAAACATGCTTGTACTCAAAGCCAGCCCCTCTTTTATGCAGAGGATCGCCGTCGTGGAGGTGTTCGGCACCATCGGCGGCAGCGTCAGCTCGTCCGCTCACGAGCGCATCTTCACCGCTATCGAAAAGGACGACAAGATTCGCGCGTTGGTGCTGGACGTCGACTCGCCCGGAGGCGGCGTCTCGGCGTCGGATTACCTGTACCGCAGCGTGGCCAGGATAGCCGAAAAGAAGCCCGTCGTGGCGAGCATACGAGGCCTGGGCGCGTCCGGGGCCTACTACATAAGCTGCGCCGCGCAGATAATCGTCGCCTCTCCCGCGGCCCTGGTCGGCTCCATCGGCGTCCTGTCCGTTCGGCCCGCGCTGCGCGAACTGCTCCACAAGGCGGGCGTGCGGGTCAGCGTCAACAAGAGCGGACGCCTGAAGGACATGGGCGCCGTGTGGCGCGACGCCACCCCCGAGGAGACCGATAAGATGCAGGCGATGGTGGACGAGTCCTACGACATGTTCGTTTCGGTGGTCGCCAACGCGCGCAGCCTGGACGAGGATGCCGTTCGCGGCCTGGCGACCGGCGAGGTGTACTGGGCGCCCAAGGCAAGGGAATTGGGCCTGGTGGACGAGTTGGGCGACCTGCAAAGGGCGATTGACATCGCGGCGCAGCTCTCCGGCGCGCCGCGCAAGCCCGTGTTCATGCGTCCGAGCCGCTCGCTGCGGGCGATGCTGTTCGGCTCGATGGCCGACTCGCTGGTGGAGGCGGTTGCAAACGGTATCGAGCGCCGCATATGGAACGACGCGATGCGATTTTAGAGTTGCGTGGCGGGTCGTGGGGGCGGTTCGCGAACCGCCCTGAGGGTGTGGAGGCGCAGTCGTAGTGGCGCCCCTTGTAGGCGCCCGGTGTGGCGTCGTCGTCGTGCGCATTTGGTTGCGGTAAGGGCGGTTTTGAAATCCGCACTTGGGGGATGGGAAGGGTAATAGGCAAATGGACTGTTTCCGGTCTCTAGCGCACCGGCATTGAATCCGGAGGCCGGCGCGTCCCTGGTTTCGCCCTGGCCTCTATAAGCGCAGCGCGCTTACCCTATATTCGAAGAGTTCCCTCTTTGAGTTTCGCTTTCTGATTTTCTCGACACGCACCTTACCAAAGCCTGCGGCAGACAGCAGTTCTGCATACCAAGCCTCTGTCGGGACCAGTACCCCATAGAACACCGAGTTTCCGACGATGTACGTGGCTGTCGCTCCCGCCTTGAGCACACGCCGGGCCGACCGGAAATGATCGAACATGTCCACAAAGTACTTGTGAACGTATCGCGCGAGAGTATCCGCATTAGCTCGTCCACTTCTGGAAATGTCCTCGAGCGCATGGGCGAAGTGTTTGCCGAGAGGGAGCCGGCTTGTAGGTTCCCACGTTGCGAGTCGACTCGTCGCCACACCCCATGTACCGCCTATGGCTTTCCAATCGAGTTCACCGGCCTGCTTCGCGTCCTTCAGAAAGCCAAGCCAGTACATATAGGGCCGTAGCTCTCTTATGTAGCTCATCCTGTTGGCATAGGGCGGCGACGTATAGAGAAGGTCAACCGAGTTTGCTGCGACGCTATCCATTTGGCGCGCGTCGCCCAGCATCGCCGTTGCATGGCCGGCCAGCCCCACAGAAGCGGAAGAGAGTACTTCGTCGGTCTCTCTTGAAAAGGCGCTCGGAATCTCGTCAGCGAGAAGGCCATCCTCGAACAGCTGCGCTTGAGGTGGATTGGCCACTGCTTTCTTAAACGACATCGACTGGTGGTTGAAGGCCGCATTGCTGTTGGCCATCATCACGCGGCAGAACGATATCTCGAGCAGGTCGTCAGATGGTGAAGAAGTGTGAAGCTCGTCGAGAGCCTGCTTGAGGCGGGCCAGAGTGTGAAGGGTGTCGCGTGACCACCATCTCTCTATCTTGTACATCGGTGGCACGGGATATATGCCCCCGCCTTTCTGACCTCTGGTCATGTCGAGTGCCAAGCTCAAGCGCACCCTGGCTTTTGAAATGTCTTCGGCTGTATAGTTGCGTGTCTTGGCTCTTCCGAACCAGACGAGAAACGGATTCACGTCAAGCAGACAGGCGTCCATGCCCATTTCGGCTGCGACCAGTCCAGTCGTGCCCGTTCCGGCGAATGGGTCCAATATGTGGGCGTTTTTGTTTGCCTCTCTCAGAGCGTATCGAACAAGGCGGTGCGAGTAGGCAGGCGTGAGTCGGATCCAGTCATGCCGACTAACTCCCCTGTTATCCTTGAAGGTAAGGTGAGCATTCTGCCGTTCGGTCATGTTGGCGCTAGCGGCTTGGTGGCTGCGTCCGCTGTTGAAGGGCTGGGCGAGCGTAGGAGAGGTTCACGAACCGTCCCCATAGGCATCAATCTGATTCAAGCCAACTCTTGACTGAAGGAGCATCCTTGAAATTACGCTGCTCTATGTAGCGCATGTCCCATTCATCAACTCCCATTTTTTGGACCTCTTCATACGCGCCTTTCCCAAACACTACGATCTTGTCAGGATTGAGATGTCCTAACTGAAGCCGTGTCGACCTATCGAATGCCGATCTGAACGCTGCTGGAACGATAAGGTCATTGTATGTCGCCAGCGGAATTGCGTTGAGGTACGCGATGTTGTCTAGGGCCAGACCGAGATGGCGAGTAAATGCTGTCACTGGGCGCCACGCCGGCTTGTAACTTATGCCTAACATGAAGCTACGCATCATCGAGAACAGATATCCAAGGCTATCGTCAGATCTGACTCGGCTGTGCCTCCGAATCCTGCGGAACATCTCCATGTCAGCGTCGGAGGCCCTCAAAGTGTTGCTGGCACGGGGATTTTGCGCCATTGCAATCACCCGGGGAGTTGAGCCAAGTACCTCTCCCCAATGAAACCGGGCTGAGGCCATCTTTGTTTTAATGGAACGAAGACTCCCTGAGTCCGAATCAGAAGGTTCTCCCAGTAGTCTTCCGAACCAATATCAGCCCAACATTCTGTGATGGCCTTGTTCATGTGTCCTTCCTATCAAGTGTGAAGTATGGCTCGAGGCTACCGACGTGGGATTCCAAAGATGACGACCGCCCCTGCCTCCTAGTCCCCGAACCCCCGTATCACCTTGCCCGGCGTCTCGCCGGTAAACTCGCCGTTCTCTATCACCAGCTTGCCGTTCACGGCCACGTGAGGGACGCCCACCGGGTAGCTGTGCGGCGCCTCGAATGTCGCGGTATCGGCGACCGTGTCCGGGTCCAGCGCCACTAGGTCCGCGACGAACCCCGGCGCGATGCGCCCCCTGCGGCTGAGCCCCATGCGCTGCGCCGGCAGCATCGTCATCTTTCGTATCGCCTCTTCCAGCGACACCAGCCCGCGCTCCCTCACGAACTGCGCCAGGAAGCGGGGGTTTGTGCCGTAGCTGCGCGGGTGCGGCTGGCCCACTGACAGCACGCCCTCGGTGGACAGAGAGGTGCCGTCGGAGCCGACCGAAATCAGCGGGTGACGCGCAATGGTCTCCATGTCAGGGTCGCGCATCGCGTGGATGATCACCTGGCCGTCGCCCTGCTCGTACATCTTCAGCGCGGCCTCCGTGGGCGAAAGCCTGAGGTCCGCCGCGATGTCGGCCATGCTCATGCCCTCGAACCGCGGCTCAGGCGTGAACCTGGCAATTACCACGCCCTCGGGATTGCCGGTCTTGGAGTAGATCACGTCCATGTCCGCCATCAGCCGCGCCCTGGACGCTGGGTCCGCCATGTGTTGCAGCGTAGCCTCGCGTCCGCCGTCCAGCGACCAGCGCGGGAACAGCGCGCCCGTCAGCCCGGTGCTGCCGGCGGTGTAGGGATACTGGTCTCCCGCGACGTCGAGTCCCTCGTCGTTTGCGCGCTCGAACAGCGCCAGCGCGTCGGCGGCCCGACCCCAGACGGACGGACCCATGCACTTCACGTGGGAGATCTCTACGCGCACGCCCGTCCTGCGTCCAACCTCGATGGCCTCGTTGATGGCGACGAACAGGCCGACGCTGTGATTGCCCTCGTCACGCATGTGGGTGGAGTACAGCTTGCCCCGGCTTGCGGCCTCGCCGGCGACCTCGATAACCTCGTCGAGCCTGGCGTAGTTGCCCGGGGCGTAGAACAGTCCAGTCGAAAAGCCCATCGCGCCCGCGTCGAGGCACTCGCCGGCGAGCGCCTTCATGCGGTCGAGCTCGTCGCCTGTGGGCGCCTTGGAGTCCAGGCCCAGCACGCACGAGCGCAGCGTGGCGTGTCCAACCTGCACGGCGATGTTCAGCGCCGGGCGCGCCCTCTGCAGGGCGTCCAGGTAGCCGCCGAAGTCGTCCCAGTCCAGCTCGAGATCGTCTTCGTACTGCGACGCGCGGGACTCGAATAGCTCCTTAGCCGCGCCCAGCAGGGGCGCGCAGAAGCTGGAGCCGCAGTTGCCGGCCAGCTCAAGGGTCACGCCCTGGCGCACCTTGCTTTGGGCGGTGTTGTCGAGCAGGAACGACATGTCGCTGTGGGTGTGCAGGTCGATGAAGCCGGGCGTGACCACCAGCCCCGAGGCGTCGACGCGCCTGGCGGCGTCGCCCTCCAGCCGGCCTATGGCGGCTATCTCGTCGCCAACCACGCCGACGTCCGCCTGGTAGGCGGCGCTGCCGGTGCCGTCGATGATTCGGCCGTTCTGGATGAGCAGATCGTACATTGTGGTGGGCCTCCTGGGTTGTGGCGCCGGTGCGGGCTTGGATTCGGTCTGGTATGCCGCTGCTAGTCAGGATCTCCTGGTTCTTCTCCAGCGGATGCCGCCACCCTATCATGGGCCACTGTCGCCGTCACCCGCAACCTCCGTCCTATGGCGCCCAGCGCGGCGTCCATCATGTCCAGCCGCGACCGGTGCTGGACGTCCAGCACGCGGTCCACCTGCGGCAAGTGCCACCCCAGGCGGCGGGCCAGCTCGGCCTTGCCGACGCCCTGGTCTCTCATTCCTTGGTAGAGCATCACCTTCACCGAAGTCAGTGTCGGCAGTATGGCGTAGGTATCACCCGGTGAGGGCGTGGGAATGTCCTTCCGGTCGTGGATGCGGGCCGCTATCGCCTCTTCGAGCGCGTGGACGGCGCGGGCGATTGCCTCATCACTGTCGTCTCCGAAGGTCGTCAGCTCCGGGAAGTCTGGCGAGGTCGCCAGCACAGTACCGTCATCATCTTCAAGCGTTATCGGATAGGCAAGCATCAGTCCAACCCTAGGGATACTCTGAACAAGTCTGGTGTATTGTGGCATAGTACTATGCCATACACAAAGCAGAGATGTTTGGGGTGAAGACACGATGGACCAGCCAACATTTGCCGACTTGGAATACGAGAGCAAGAAGCGCAAGACCCGGCGGGAGATATTCCTTGAGCGCATGGACGGTCTGATCCCGTGGGAACAGTTCGCAGAACGCATCCGCCCGTTCTATCCCAGGGCAGGCCGGGGCCGGCGACCCTATGAGTTGTCTGTGATGCTGCGGATTCACTGCGTGCAGATGTTCTACAACCTCAGTGATCCTGGTATGGAGGACATGCTCTACGAGGTCGAGTCGGTGAGACGGTTCGTAGGGTTGAGGCTGTCGGGCCCGCTCCCGGACGAGACGACGATCCTGAACTTCCGCCATCTGCTGGAAGAGCACGAGTTGGGACAGGGTCTGTTCGAGGAGATCAACCGTCATCTGGAGTCTCAGGGGCTGCGGCTTCGGGAGGGAACGATCGTGGACGCGAGCATCATCGAGGCGCCATCGTCAACGAAGAATCGTGCAGGTAAGCGAGACCCTGAGATGCGTCAGACGAAGAAGGGGAATGAGTGGCGCTTCGGGATGAAGGTACACGTCGGTGCGGACGCTGAGACGGGAGTAGTACATAGCGTGACGACGACACCCGCGAACGTTCATGACGTGACGGAGGCTCACCGGCTGCTGCACGGTGGAGAGAATCGGGTGTGGGGCGATGCGGGGTATCAGGGAGTCGACAAGCGAATGGAGAATCGCGAGTTGGATGTGGACTGGCAGGTAGCGATGAGACCCGGGAGACGTCGGCAACTGGAGCCGGGAAGCTATGAGGCGCTTATGGAGAAGCGCAAGGCGTCGACCAGGGCGAAGGTGGAGCATCCGTTCCTGTACGTGAAGCGGCACTTCGGATACGCCAAGGTGCGTTACCGAGGGTTGGCAAAGAACACGCAACGACTGACGTTGCTACTGGGGATGACGAACTTGATAAGGGCGGAGCGGTACTTGGCAGCCTGACGAGGGCGAAGTGCGCCCAAGCTGGACAAACGAACGTAGATAGGCCTTAGCGGAGCCGTTTCAGGACCACAAGACCTCTATCGACACACCGTAGGAGGAAGAAACCCCTCGGACAGTCCACTTACTGTCCATCACAAACGAGATACCCTCAGTTGTTCAGAGGTTCCCTAGGTCTTTCTTGATCTTCGCAACGAGTCCGCGTCCTAGCTCCTTCCGGCCGCCGTGCATCGGAAGTTGGCTGGTGCGGTCTCTGAGACGGACAGTGAGATGTCCGCTGCCGCCCTAGTGTGTGTGGAAAGTACAGCCCTGCCTTCTCAGCCAGCGTCGGAGTTCCCGTGCATTCATCCCGTGTCTATCATGCGCAACATTACTGTTGTTGTCAACGTTTGTGTTGCGTTGCTCTGCGTGGTGCTGTCGAACAGGAAGGGCGTGTCTCAACCGGTGTGCAGGTCGATGAAGCCGGGCGTGACCACCAGCCCCGAGGCGTCGACGCGCCTGGCGGCGTCGCCCTCCAGCCGGCCTATGGCGGCTATCTCGTCGCCGACAACGCCGACGTCCGCCTGGTAGGCGGCGCTGCCGGTGCCGTCGATGATTCGGCCGTTCTGGATGAGCAAGTCGTACATGGTGTGGGGCCTCCTGGGTTGTGGCGCGATGGGCAGGTTCGACGCTATGTGCGGTGCTCGCGTTACGTACTATTATTCCGTGCGGCGTCCTCGGCGGCTGCGACCCTGCCGTTGCGCCGTATCGCGTCGGCTATGGGCCCAAGCCGCGATGGGCCTGAGAAATGGCCCTCTTTGATGATGCGTTGAACGTCGGCGGCTTCCAACGTGGCGATTTGCTTGAAGACTCTCGGTATTGCACTTGCTCTAGACTGATAAGCTGGTACATCAACCCCATGGCTTTCGCACAAGTTTCGGATATCGCCGAACGAAGGCAAAAACGTCTTGGCATCAAACCGTTCGGCAACTTCAGCTAGCCCCGCCGCCTTTTCACGCGGGATCGTCATCTTCTCGACGTATTGAATGGCCGTTGGTTTAGGCCGTCGCTGACGGATGGGTTTTGACGTGTTTCGCCCGGAATCATGGTTATCACCTTCGCGGCGTCGTACTGAGAGCCTTATCTCATTTAGTTGCTGTTGGACATGCTCAATGCCGTGTTCCCTCACCATTGTGAGCAACTCATTTCTGAGCTTCCTTTGCATCATTTGACACTCCCCTGCGACTCTCTTCATAGACCAAGCTGGCTAAGCTCAGATCTGCTGAAGAATTCGTCCGCGAATCTGCGCATCACGAACTCAGATTTGCCAGAATGGTTCGTATCGCCCCTCATCAGTTTGGGGAAACCACGTGAGAACTCAATCACGTTCTCGAAAATAGGCCAGCCGTTGTCCGCTGCTTCGTCGCGGATCTCTTCCATGGCTCGTACTCTCTCTGGACCACCATCGTTGCTGCCACGGTATGTGGCGTCATTTATGACTATGCCAATAACCTCAATCTGGTGCCCTCAATTCCTACTTCGGAAGTCTTCCAGAGAGTCATTCAGCAATGGGAACCCAATGGTAGCGAAGAATTCGGGCCTGACTGGAACAAGAATGTATCGCGAGGCATGATACGCGGCCTGAGTGAAAATCGATTCGGTGGGCGCGCAATCGATGAGTATCAGGTCTTCATCTTGAAAGTGCCCAGCAATTGCCCGCGCTAAGCGCCTTGGGTCAGGCCTGACCGCTGAAACGAGCCGGTCCGCAAAGTCAAACCGAGACGGAAGAACACTCAGATTGGATAGGTTTGTCTGGCGCACAATGTAGGAGGGGTCCAACTGAGTGGCGGAACCCGATGTGGATGTCGGGGGCTGGTAGCCATCAAAGACCTCCGCGATTGAAGGCTCCCCACTGTCCAAGAACTGCCTGTAGCTTGATTACCCCATGAGGGCCTGCGATAGATTGGCTTGCGGATCCAAGTCGATGGCCAGCACTCGGCGGTCGCCGCTACCTGATCTCACCCAACGCCGCGCGGCGTTGTGAGCGAGCGAAACGGTGATGGTCGTCTTGCCGACGCCGCCTTTCATGTTGATTACGGATATACAGATCGGCCCGCTCTTCTCTGCCAAGATATCTCCCAAACTGAAAAGGTGTTCAAGGCGGTGGCGACAAGGGCTAGCTTCTGGTGCCCTTTTGGCATGATACCGCCATTATGCATTGCGGCCGCCACGTGGACAAGCACGCGGCGGCCGTTCCGCCTCCTATTCTGTAATCACCGGGCAACTCTGACGCTACCCCACCCCCTGCTCCAACACGTCCACCACGACCCCGAAGTGGTCCGACAACCGCCTCCCGTCGTGGTCGTTGCTGACGGCGTCCACGGACTCCGCTGCGAGGTCGGCGCTCAACACGACGTGGTCGATGCTCTTGCGGCCCTGGAAGGCGAGATCGGACGTGACGATCGTCATGCCCGACGGAAAGGCCGCCCGCAACGCCGCCTGGAGTTTGGCGGGCGCGCGGCTGCCTGGCCCGATAATCTGATTGAAGTCGCCCATCACTATCAGACGCTTCGCGTCGACGCGCCTCATGTATTCGGTGAGGCAGGTCAGATACGACTCGTGGTCCTCCCACCGCGCCCTGCGCTCCGGACCGCGCCTGGCCTCGGTGCGACAGTCGAACCAGGGAATGCAGATTCCAATGACCGTGACCGCGCCCAGGGACGTTTGCGTGACGCCGGACACGAACCGGCCGGGCGGCATCGATTCGATTCCCAGGTCGTCGACTCGTTCCCAGGGCTCCCTCGACCACAATACGTTCTTCCGCCGGCCCATCGTGATCGGGTACCCGTAGTCGGGCCGGGAGCTGATGGTATGCCCGCCGCGGGACAGCAGCCGGTCGTCAGTCTCGGTGAGGCACACGACCTCGGGCGCGCGAAGGTCGATGAGGCGCAGGATTTCGCCGGTGCGCCGCGACCGGGGCGTAGCCCACTGTACGTTCCAGTTCAGCACTCTCAAGACATGGCCCTTTCCCCCATTCGCGCGATCTGTCAGTGCCAGCAAACAGCCCCGACGAGGGCGCGGTCCGTCGCTACCTCACGCGCGACGGCAGAGTCAGTGTATCCAGTCGAGCGATAACTTCAAACTGCCTTACACGCAAGGAGCGCGCTGGTAACGTTGGCGCCGAACTGTTGCATACCTGACAAGGACTGTGTTATTTGTATTGCACTTCCATTACTTACAACATATTCTGCCTTCACAGACAGCTTTGACTCAGTAAGTCAGAGAACGACCGTCCTCGTCAATGCAGATTGGGATTGGAAAGGTGCCGGCTACAAATGAAAGACAGACTTCGCACACTTATGGAATGGATCGTAGTGGCCGCACTGCGGCTAGCAGATGTGTCGATCTGGTTGATGCTGATGACTCGATCCAACGAGCGTCGGGTCCGACCTACTGAGCGCGTGAATTGGCCGAAGGGCCTAAAGCGACAATTGATGAAACGGCAAAACAACACTTGCGTATATTGTGCGTATCGCCGAATCGCCTCAAGCATGGAGATCGATCACATGAATCCCGTCGTTCGTGGAGGGTCCAATGATACTAGCAACCTCCAAGTGATCTGTCGCCCATGCAATCTGCGCAAAGGTATTCAGACTGACGAAGAATTCAGAGCACGATACGCCCGCCTCGTACCACGACAGCGATTGACGCCTCCAGGTCGACGGATATCACAGAATGAGTTTAGGGCGGAGACTCGCGCCACAAGCCAGACTGACAGTGTTCGCGAATTCAGACGGACCCGATTCATTTCCAAGCGAGAGAAGGTCAACGGGGGCTGTCTAATCCTCGGCATGGGAATCGCTGCTATCACGTTGTTCGCACTTGCGTCGTGGGGCGCTGAAGGACTTCTACTGTTGCTGCCGGCCCTGGCATTGGGCGGCGCAATTGGTGGTGGGGTCCGATATAGAGCGTATGTGACAGGCGCCACGATAGAAGAAGACTAGAAAGCTACCGGACATAGCCTCCACTATCGCTCTGTGCCCCAGCGAGGACAAGGTCGCGCAGGAACCTCAGTGTGAAGGAAGACTCATCGAGGCCGCGGACTGTGACTTGTACGGCTCGGCCTTCGAAATGTCACGTCGAGAGCGCGTTCGAGGTTGCCGAGGTACTCGGCGAAAGCTCGGCGGCCCTCGGGCGTCGCCTCCACCCACGTGCGGGGTTTTGATTCGAGGAACTCCTTGGTGGTGTCGACGTACCCGGCGTCCGCCAGCTTGCGCAGGTGTATGGTGAGGTTTCCGCCCGTCAGGTCCAGCGTCCTCTGGATGAAGCCATAGGCCACGCGGTCCGAGTCGGACTGGGACACCAGCAGCGTCATAATCCGCAGCCGTGTGGACTGATGGATCGTCTCGTCGAGGACGATCGGTCCCTCACTCATGCCACACGGCTCTTGCGAATCCATACCCATGCGCCGGCCACGACGGCAATCATGAGCGCCGCCGACACCGCGGGCGCGGCGCCGCCGGCAAAGTGCGCGGGCAGGTAGTAGGAAGCGGCGATGCCAACACCTACCAGGGCAATGGCCGAGTGGTGCAGTATGCCGAACAGAATGTACCCCAGCGCGATAATGCCGACTGCGACGCTGCTGATGGCTATCGGGTCGAGGTCGGCGGTCCACAGGCCGGACGCCGCCGGAATGATGAATGCGGCCGCCACCACCGCCATCCAGAAGCTGAAGACGCGCAGACCTGCCGCCGTAGCGGAGGGGCCGCTTGCGTTCTGCTTGCTGGCGCGGTGGCCGATGATCGAGCTCCCTATCATCCCCGGGATTGTCAGGCCGAGCCACAGGGGACCGGGGTACCACGGGTAGTCGGCGGCAAACACGGGCGCAAGTGTTTCGATGGCCTGCATGGAAAGAAACGCCACCGCTACGATTGCGCCCCACAACAGCATGATGTTGGGCCACCCCGCCAGGTACATGGAAGCGCGGGAACTTTCCAGGGTCGCGTGTATTGAGGTCCATCCCTGCTCCGCGGTGATCCGCTGCCCTTCGCTGTCTTGGTCCATCATGTCGACCCTCCTTCTATCATCGCAAACTAGTTTACAATATAAACAAAGATCGTGGACGTGTCAAGGATGTGACCCGGATTCCCAGGGTCTTTTCATTATCGGGAAATGTCATTCTGAGCCGAAGGCGAAGAATCTAAAATCACTCGACACGGACTCGGCTCTAGTATGAAGAAGGGGATGCAGGCAAGGACTTTAGACCCTTCGGCTACGCTCAGGGTGAAAATGAAAAGACCCTGCCCGGCTTCCACCCGCTGCTGCCGGCACCGGCTCTTTCGTATATCATGGTCACGATAAAGCAACACAGTTACAGCACTTGAGGGGTTGCCCGTTATGTATGCGGCGTGGCCCTGGCAATCTAAGGTCGGGTCTCCAGCAATGTCACCAGTGTTCGAAGCGGATGAGGTCGAGTTCAGCTACGGTTCGCTCAAGGTCCTGAACAAACTCACCCTTGCGGTGAATGAGTCGGAGATCTTCGGCGTACTGGGCGCAAACGGCGCCGGCAAGACGACCCTGATGCGGATGCTCATCGGCCTCCAGAAGCCTTCCTCCGGCTCGGTCCGCGTGTTCGGAGAATCGCCATCATCTCGCGTCACCGGCCGCATCGGCTACATGCCACAGTTGAGCGCACTGTACCAAGAGCTGTCCGCACGCCAGAACGTGGACTTCTTTGCCCGGATGTACGGTCTGTCCCGGTCTGCCGAGAGGCGGGAGGCCGTCGATCGCGCCATCGAGTGGGTCGACCTGACCGAGCGCCAGAAGGACCCTCTCACACGCCTGAGCGGCGGCATGCGCCAGCGGGTGAGCCTCGCCATCGCACTCGTACATAAGCCCGAGCTCCTGGTGCTGGATGAGCCCACCGTCGGCCTCGACCCTGAGCTTCGTGCCACATTCTGGGAGCATTTCCGCAGCATGGCATCCTCCGGCACGACGCTGATCATCTCCAGCCACACGATGGACGACGCCGCGCACTGTCACCGGCTCGCCTTCATCCAGGAAGGGCGCGTCGTGGCGCTGGGGAATCCCGACGAGTTGAGGAAGGCCACGGGGAGAGATGACGCTACCCTGGAGGACGCTTTCCTTCACTTTGTCAGGCAGGGCGCGCCATCGTGACGATCGACCGCACTCTCGCCATAGCCTCGAGGATCATCAGCCAGATCGCGCGGGACCACCGCTCCGTGGCGCTGATCATAGTCGCTCCCATCATCGTGATGTCGCTGGTAGGGTTCTCTTTCGCTGACCAGCGGGACATCCTGAACCGCATCGCCCCGGGCCTCATCGGCGCATTCGCACTCTTCTTCGTCTTCCTCCTCACCGGCGTGAGCTTCCTGCGCGAGAGAGCCCAGGGCACGCTCGAGAGGCTGTTCACCACCCCCGTTGGCCGGGCCGACATCCTCGCGGGTTACCTGCTCGGATTCCTGCTCTTCGCGGGCATACAGTCCCTGGTGATCCTCCTCTACACGATCTTCGCCCTCCGGATCGACTACGAAGGCGCGCTCTGGCAGATTTTCGTGCTGTTGGTGGTCGTCACCATCGTCGCGGTGAACCTGGGCATATTCATATCCACGTTCGCACGGAACGAGTTCCAGGTGGTCCAGTTCATCCCGATCATACTTCTGCCCCAGATATTCCTGTCGGGGGCCGTGCTGCCATTCGAGCAACTGCCCGGCTACTTCCAGGCAATCGGCAAGTTCCTGCCGCTAACCTACGCCGTGGAAGGCCTGAAGGCCCTGATGCTTCAGGGGGAGACCCTGGGAGGCATTGGCCGAGAGTTGGCCATCCTCGGCGGATTTGCGGTCGGGATTCTGGCTCTGGCCGCCATCACCGTGCGCCGCACCTGAACCGATTCGTATTGGCCACCCCGCGAATTGCCCACGTCGTAGCCCGACGAGCTGTTGGGCGCGTTACCGGGCGCCAACGCCGGCGTCGTCGCGCTCGTGGTGCCAGCGGCGACACCGTGGGCGACAGACGCTCCTCAGTGCGCGTCCATGCCACGACGGCTACCAGATAGTTGCCGCCGGAATGGTCAGCTAAGCGTCCTTCGCGGATTCTTGAGGCCGGTCGTCGGCTTGTTGCGGACTTCCCGCCTCACCCTTGCGGCCAGGCGGTCGTCATTGTCCGACAGGAAGCGTTCCACGGCGTTCGGGTCCCAGGGGACGAGCTCTTTGAGCGCCCAGGACATTGCCTTCATCACCATGTCGTCGTGGTCGCCGGCCAGCGTCTCGCAGACGGCAAGCGTGCGGCTCGCGTCGCCGCGGCCGCCACGGGTCTTCACGTTCAGCCCGGTGGTGTCTCGATTCCCAGGAAGGCTACAACCGAGTCCGGATGCTCCCGTCCCGAGTCGAATAGACAGATGTGGCTTTCAGGGGTGACTTCCGCCCTGGCAGCGGTGAAGTCCACGCCGAAGAGCACGAAGTTGTCCCCCGTGAGACAGGAGGACAGCGGGTCCTGGTCTCCGACCTTCCCATAAGAGGTCAGAACCTCGCCGCTAAGAGGGTGTCTAAAAGGTGGGTGTGCGTGCTAACCGTTTCAGCATCAGTCTCGTCATGGCACTGTAGATCCACGCCTCGGTGGTCTCCGGCAGTTCTTCATAGTCCTTGCTCAGCCGACGGCAGCGTCCCAGCCATGCAAATGTTCTCTCAACCACCCATCGCCGCGGCAACACCTCGAACTGATGGCTGCTTCTCGGACGCCTCACAATCTCCAGCGCCCAACCCGACAAGCACATGGCCCAATCAACCAACTGGCCCGCGTAACCAGCATCAGCCCAGATCAATTGCAGGCGTGGAAACCTTCCTGCCAATTTATCGATGACCAGCTTCGCACCATCCCTATCCTGGATATTGGCAGGATGCACCACCACCGCCAGCAGCAACCCCATGGTATCTACAATGATATGTCGCTTTCGACCGTTGACCTTCTTGCCAGCATCATAGCCACGAGGCCCCCTTTTTCGGTCGTCTTCACGCTCTGGCTGTCTATGATAGCCGCGCTGGGAGAAGTCTGTCGTCCATCGGCTGTCCGTACCCTCTCGCGCAGGGCTTGATGGACCCTCTCCCAGGTTCCGTCCTTTCGCCAGGTGCGGAAGTAGTGAAACGCCGTGCGCCAAGGGGGAAGGTCGTGTGGAAGCATCCGCCACGGACACCCGCTCCGAAGTACGTACATGATGGCGTTCACCACCTCCCGGCGAGGATACTTGACCGGACGGCCTCCCGGTTTAGGAGCGGGCAACAGAGGCTCTAGCAGTCGCCACTCGGTGTCACTGAGATCGCTGGGGTAGGCTTGTCTGTTCATGGGTATGGTTTACGTCATCCCCCACTCCTGTGTACAGGTGTTATGTGACCACTTTTTAGACACCCTCTTAGTTAGACTTTGTACAAAACTTAGACAGAGGAAACAGGGTAAGCTGACGAGACCGAACCATCACGAAAGGTCAAGTCATGCTCACCCCCGTATCAGGTACGGGGCAGGCTCTGCCCGATGCCATTGTATCCCTTCTCAGTCCGTTCGCGCCGATGTTTCAGGCCAGGACATGGGCGAAAGTGCAGGTGCTGCTGGTCGGTGCAGTCCTGGCCACGCACAAGAGGACCGTCACTTCCGCGCTGCGCGCCATGGGACTCAGCGACGACACCGGCTTTGCTCGGTATCACCACGTTCTCAACCGCGCTGTGTGGTCACCGCTCCAGCTGAGCCGTGTACTGCTGTTGCTCCTGGTACAGCACCTCGATCAGGGTGATAGTCCACTGGTGTTTGGGATCGACGAGACCTTGGAGCGGCGGCGTGGCAAGCAGATCAAAGCCAAGGGGATATATCGTGACGCAGTGCGCTCCAGCGGGAGTCATTTCGTCAAGGCCTCCGGCCTGCGTTGGATAAGCCTGATGTTGTTGACCACCATACCCTGGGCACATCGGACATGGGCATTACCTGTACTGACCGCCCTGGCTCCCTCTGAGCGCTACTGTCAGAAGCTGGGTCGGACGCACAAAAGGCTCACCGACTGGGCGCGTCAGATGATCCTCCAGCTCCGGCGCTGGCTGCCCAACCGTCCTCTGGTACTGGTGGCCGACAGCAGCTACGCTGCCCTCCATCTGCTCCACTTCTGTCAGTCCATGACTCGTCCGGTCACCCTCATTACCCGATTGCGTCTGGACGCTGCACTCTACGAACCCGCCCCACCTCGACTGCCCGGACAGATGGGGCGTCCACGCCTCAAAGGAGAACGATTGCCCACATCGAGGAAACTCCTCCAGTGCCCCGATGTAGGCTGGGCCACGATATCCGTGGCCTGGTACGACAGCGCCATTTGCACGGTGGAGACCGTCTCTCGAACAGCGGTCTGGTATCACACGGGCAAGCCACCCGTGCCCATTCGCTGGGTCCTCATTCGAGACCCCCTACACCGGTTCGACTCCCAGGCGCTGCTGTGTACCGATCCTGCGATCAGTCCGGCTCAGATCATCGAGTGGTTCGTGTTGCGCTGGCAGATCGAGGTGACGTTTCAGGAGACACGCGCCCATCTGGGAGTAGAGACTCAACGCCAGTGGTCGGATCGCGCCATATCTCGGACCACTCCTGTGCTGTTGGGACTGTTCTCCTGGGTAACTCTCGCAGCACACTTGCTGGGAGGTCGCCGGCTAGCGACTCCACGATCGGCGGCTTGGTATGTCAAGTCGGCGCCCACTTTCATCGACGCGATCGCTTTGGTGCGCCGTCATCTCTGGCTTGCCTCCGGGACTTTCCGCATGTCGTCGCAGAAACCAGATATGCGAGAAATCCCGACTCCCATGCTCAACAGATTCATCGAGTTGCTAACCTATGCCGCGTGAATGTACAAAGTCTAGCTAAGGAACTCCTCGTAGGCCTCGCCACCGATAGATGACCGTAGGTAGGCTCAGGGGTTGGCGTCGTTCGCCCTGCGGGCGGCAGTCTGGGCCTTGCGGACCTCTGCTACCAACACCTCCGCCGACGCCCGCTCTTCACTGTGGCCGAAATACACCGTCTCGCCTTCGCCGTCAACCGCTACCGCAGCACAGTACATGCTCCGTATTCGAGCGCTCTTGCCATCCAACCACTGTCCCACAAGGGCTATCGGGAACGCTATCACGATAACCGCGCCGTACATAGCCCACTCAATCGCCGAATTACGCTCGAAGGGGCGACAGGTTCCCACCCAACCCATGCCTCCTTCACATTCCTCCGTTACTAAGCCAAACCAATTCAGGACGTGAAACAGTAGGTCCCACAGGAACATAGCGGAAGCGGCAACGAGCAGCAGGCCCCCGCCTAACATGAACAAGAAACCGGGCGCTTTCAGGAACCAGTTTGACTCGCCCGTTATGAATGGCTGTTGGTCCACCCGAACCGACGAAATCGCGAGGAGTTCAATGGTTCTGCCGGAGAGCGCCAGACGTCGCTGCGAAAGCCGGACTTTTCCGTCTTTATAGAGCGTCTGATCCGGTTCGAGAGCATCCGCCCGGCTTGCGGCGGGCCAATGTTCGGCAGCAGTTTCTCGGTTCGCCGTCCCTTCAGCCTGCTCGCTATGCAACGTCTCCAATTTGGACAGTTCCCGGAGCAGTTCCCGCTCCGCCTTGTCGCCTGGCCCCGCAGCCGCTCTCTCCCCGCCCTCGGACCGTCCGGACAGGCCCCACTCCGG
Organism: Dehalococcoidia bacterium; assembly: GCA_965217705.1. Classification (GTDB taxonomy): domain Bacteria; phylum Chloroflexota; class Dehalococcoidia; order Lucifugimonadales; family CATOSD01; genus CATOSD01. The sequence goes on from CBDCJA010000002.1 coordinate 3,103,149, forward strand.
TGCGGACATAAAGCCGTGATAGGCCACGTCCAGGTCGGGGGCTCGCAAGGAGGCTGCCTCACTGGAGCCAAACCATGGTGGAGCCGAGACTGAAACGTCCAGCCAGGGCTGAGCCACGTCCAGTGCGATAGCATAGGCCAGCATGGGATCGGGTTCGCCCCGTCCGGCCGCTGGGTCAGGTCCGGTCAGAGATTCTTTCAAACCAAGCCACTGGCCTATCTGATACGCCCCCGCTTCCGCTGGCGGCAGCATACCCGTGTGCATCGGCATCGCAATGAACCAATAGATGCAGCCGACGACCGCGCCGGCGAGGGAATTCGCCCACCATTGGGGCAGCCATAAAGCCAGCCAAAGCCCGCTGCCAACGCCCATCAAGGCCGCGGCCAATGTCGCCCATCCGGATCCATCCCCGAGACGCTCCCTCCTTATCCGTATCGGGTTGTCATGGAAAAGGCCTTGGCGCCGCAGGTACTCCCCCAACTGGTCCCCGATAGCATCCTTATGCCCGTTCATCTGGTCACGCAGCGCTTTAACCTTTGTGGGGCGCGATGGCAAGCTGTCGCATATCAACCGTTCCCACTCGAACTGCGTGGGGCCCTGCTGCGACAGCCGGTATAGGAAGCCGGTCCTCATTCCGACGTACTCGAATCGCAACGCGCCGCGCTGGCACATCTCGACTATCGCCGCCAGCAGCGTTCGGTCGCTGACCTGCCGGTCTTCCAGCACCGACAACACTGCCGCCGGCAGCCCAATGCGCTGCCGGGTTCCCAATTCCACTGTGTCCCGACTCTTGATCCTCCGCCTGGGCCGGTATCTTATCCACAGCGCCAACACGAGCAGCAGCGCGACGCCGACGCCTATTGTCCGGAAGCCCCAGACCGTCAGCTGCTTCCAATCCATGTCCTGGTAATCGGGAAAGCCAGTCTGGGCGATAGCCCCGCCAGGGTCCAGCGCGAACAGCAAACCAATGACAGTAAGGGCCGCCAGCGTTCCCAACACACTCGCCATAGCACTCCTACTTTCCTGCCCATCGCAGGTCTCCCCGCACCCGACTCGGGTTGTACCACTTGCGATCTATGTTACATGGAATCCCGCTAGGCCGGAGGCGAGCCGTACAAATCTGCCGTAGGCTCGCGGCGCGCCTCCGTCTCAGGCGCGAGAACCTCCGTTTGTGGTCTCCCCAACACCGTTCCCCCACCGCCCTTGAGACCGCAATCACCGGCCCTTGACGCGCTCTCGTGCTCCTCCAAGGCCATTCCAGAGAGGGCAGGGGACAGGGGGACCGGTCCGGCCGGAACAGTTGCAAGAATCGGCAGAGGGTACTCAATGTACGCTTCAGCCCCTATTATATGCTTGATATACTCTGCGAGAGGTGAAACATGAACGTGACGATACTGCGACGGATAGCAAGAGGCTGTTCCCCGTACATTTGCGCCTTGGCATTGATTCTGGCGGCCCTGTCCGCCGCCTGCGGCTCCGATGAGCCCACGCCCGGAAGCGCCGCCGCGCCGGCAACTGAGGGCTCCGTTGCCACGGATAGGGAAGCCCTGGTCGCGTTCTACAACGCTATGGACGGGGACAACTGGACGAACAACGCAAACTGGCTGAGCGAGGCGCCCCTTGCAGAATGGCACGGGGTCCACACTAACAGCAAAGGGCGTGTTTTTAATGTGCGCCTTACCGACAACCAGCTGAACGGGGAGCTGCCGTCCGAACTGGGCAACCTCACTTACCTGATAATACTGGGCACCATGGATAACCAGGTGAGCGGGGAGATTCCAGTGGAACTTGCCAACCTCCCCTATCTGGCATCCCTGGAGCTCCACGGAAATCAGCTAAGCGGCGAGATACCGCCAGAGCTGGGCAGCCTCTCCAACCTGGGAAGTCTGCGTCTTGAAGACAACCAGTTCAGTGGTGAGATACCGCCCGAACTGGGCAGCCTCTCCAACCTGGAATGGCTGGCTTTAGATTTTAACCAGTTGACCGGTGAGATACCGTCCGAGCTAGGCAGCCTCTCCAACCTGGAATTTCTGCAATTAGGTTATAACCAGTTGACCGGTGAGATACCGTCCGAGCTGGGCAGACTCTCGAACCTGAAACGTATGGAACTAGGCGGTAACGACTTGAGTGGGGAGATACCGTCCGAGCTGGGCAGGCTCTCGAACCTGGAACTTCTGCACTTAGATGGTAACCAGTTGACCGGGTGCATACCAGGAGGGTTGCGAGGAGTACAGTATAGCGACGTCGACAGCATTGGTCTGCCATTCTGTGGAGAAACCGCCACGGACCCCACCGACACCTCTGCGGCAACACCGGCGCCGGAATGGGACAGCACCGTCACCTTCACCGCGGTCCACAACGTGGACCAGGAGATCTCCCCGAAAACTCACGTCCTGGAAATACCGGTGGAGAAATGTACGGGTCTGACATTCGACCTGACGGCCACCGAAGTGGTGTATTTGAGCCATACCTCCCCTGACGGGAAAACCGGCGACTGGGGTAACTATCTCACCCTATCCTACTTCACCGATTGGAGGGAGGCCGGAGGAATCTATCAGCTCGAAGTCAGGAGAAAGTACGGCGAGACCACCCCCAGCGAGGTTACCGTCTCTTATCGGGTAGAGCCTCTGCCTGCCAACTACCAGTGCGACTCGGCCGATCAATGAGTCGGCCGGGCCGACGACGGGTATCAGACCACCGACTCCTACGGTGCACCATTTGCCGCCCATTCCAGCGCCTCGACGGCGCGTTCAACCGCCCGAACCCGCCGCATCTCGCCCGCTGGGGCTATGATCGCTACATCCAGCACACGTATGGAGGTTCCTTCGTCTCCGTCAGCTTCGGGGATAACTACGCCTGCGGGATGAGGACCGACGGCTCCGTCGCTTGCGGGGGCTGGGGCGAATACGGTGAGGTCCCGCCGCCCCGCCATTAAGCCATCCCAATCTCGCCCCTGCCCTCCACGCTGGCGGTTCCAAGTATCTCCCGTCTACCGGAACGTCCACAGGCCTTGGCATGCAAGTTAGTCAGCGGCGAGGAGGGCCACGCCTAGTCAGTGGCGGCCAAGCGAGGGAGGCCGAGTGACCGTGCGGGGAGTTGCGAGGGCGCGGCACTCGAGGTCCAGCCGGAAGTCGTCGAGACGCGCTGCAAGGGGTCGATGGATGGGCCAGCGCAAGTACAAAGCTCAACAGAGTCACGTATCTTGTCGTGCGGGTACTGGTCATTTTCTGTCCCTCCCGGTTTTACTGGCGCCATAGCCAACACGCGCTGGGAGCGCCTTCCGGGCGATATGCTACCCGTCCTCGGCTGAGTGCGCGTGGCTTCAGCAGAAGGGCAGGTCGCCAAGGTCAGAGAAGTCAAAGTTCAACTGGTCTTCCAGGCTGCTTGGCACGCACCCGCTCAAGTCGTTGTCGTTGAGCTCCAGATCTCTCAGTTCGGAGAGGCTGCCCAGCTCCGGCGGTATCTCCCCGCTCAACTCGTTGCCGCTGAGGTACAGCCTTGCCAGGTTGGAGAGGCTGCCCAGCTCCGCCGGTATCTCCCCGCTCAAGCCGTTGTCGTTGAGGTGCAGCCCTCTCAGCCTGAGGCTGCCCAGCTCCGGCGGTATCTCCCCGCTCAAGTCGTTCTCGCTGAGGTCCAACTCTGTCAGGAAGGAGAGGCTGCCCAGCTCCGCAAGTATCTCCCCGCTCAAGTCGTTGTCGCTGAGGTTCAAATCTTTCAGGTTGGAGAGGCTGCCCAGCTCCGCAGGTATCTCCCCGCTCAAGTCGTTGTCGCTGAGGTTCAAATTGTCCAGGATGGAGAGGCTGCCCAGCTCCGCAGGTATCTCCCCGCTCAAGGCGTTCTCGGGGAGGGCCAGTACCTCCAGGTTGGAGAGGCTGCCCAGCTCCGCAGGTATCTCCCCGCTCAAGTCGTTGTCGTTGAGGCCCAGAAAGTAAAGGTTGGAGAGGTTGCCCAACTCTGCCGGTATCTCCCCGCTCAAGGCGTTGCCGCTGATGGTCAGACTTGTCAGGTTGGAGAGGCTGCCCAACTCCGCCGGTATCTCCCCGCTCAAGGCGTTGCCGCTGATGGCCAGCTCTGTCAGGTTGGAGAGGCTGCCCAGCTCCGCCGGTATCTCCCCGCTCAAGGCGTTGTAGAAGAGGCTCAGCTCTGTAACGCGCCCGTCGTCGTAGTCAGTGGTGACGCCCTCCCATTCGCCGAGGGGAGCGTCGCTCAGCCAGTTGTCGCTTTTGTCCCAGTTCTCACCGTCTGTTGCGTTGTAGAGGGCAACCAGCGCTTCGCGGTCCGTTTCGACGGAGCCGGAGGCCGCGGGCGGCGCTGTCGCAGCCGCAGGTACAGTCGCATCGGTGGCAGTGGGCGCATCCCCTGACCCTGGCGTGGACGCGGTCCGGTCGGGGCCTGTCACGCCGGACGGCTCGTCAGAGCCGCAGGCCGCGAGCGCCGCCGTAAGGGCCAGCGCAAGGACAAAGCTCAACAGAGTCACGTATCTTGTCGTGCGGGTACTGGTCATTTTCTGTCCCTCCCGGTTTTGACCGGCGCCATACAACAGTTCCATACGGGTATCACGGCGGAGCTTCTGAGGGTGTCAAGGCTGAGACACCCTTGGCGTTCCCAGGTATGTGTTGGCTATTGCGCATGGCGCCGCCCATCCTGAGCCTGTCTGTTTCAAACCAGCAGAGGGTCGGGCCTGCGGCCTCTACCGGTTTTGGGATAGTGGGGCACAAGGTGTTGCTCCAGTCTCCCCCAGGGCACCGGAGCCTCGAGCTGTTCGAGAAACCTCTCCCTGCGCGTCTTGTGTCGCTAGTCGAGGTCGGCGAAGTTGACGGCGGCGCTCAGAGGAACGCCGTCAGGCGGTGACCTGGTAGGCCCAGATTCGGTGTATTACGTCGGGCTCCCCCTTGGGCAGGGGGTAGTAGGGTTCGGAAAGCTCGGCTAGCTTCCACTTGCCGGCTTCTTCCAAGCCCGACTGGTATTCTTTGAATCCACCTTCTTCATACAGGTCCACTCGCAGGCTGAACACTATGAACCCACCAGGCTTGGTGATGCGAGCCAGCTCGTCGAAGGCGTGGGCCGGGGCATGGCCGGTGGTGAACACTCCCACGCTGATTACAGCGTCGAAGGAGTCGGTGTCGTAGCCCAACTCCTCGCCAAGGGTCATCTGGCGGAACTCTTTGTAGAGGTCCTTTCGACGGGCCTCCTCCAGCATACCCAGAGAGAGGTCGATGGCGTAGAGGTCCTGGTACCCCAACTGCGCAAGGCATTCGCCAACCAGTCCGGTCCCTGCTCCCGCGTCGAGTATCTTCCTTCCGGCGGGGACATGCTTGGCGAACAGGTCGGTTGCTGTTTGCGGAGCGTTCCAGGCAAACTCCTCAGCCAGGTCTTTGTCGTATTCCGCAGCCCACTGGTCGTAACGCTCCTCCAACTCCTGGTTGGTGGAGGCGGAGTACACCCATTGGACCCTGTTGTGGCTGTCTGGCATGTTACTTCCTGCAGATGAAGAGACCCCAGCCCACTTCGTCTTTGTCGACGGCGGCGGCAGTCTCGATGTAGGCGGTGGTCAGCCACTTGTAGTGTTCGGCGTCATCCAAAGTTTCATCCTTCGGCGTACGCTCGGACAAGCACAGATAGCTCTGCTTCAGGTGTTGGGACAGGTTCAAGGCCTCCAACACGTCGAAGCCCTGGTCCTTCAGGGCCTGCTTATACGACTCGAAGGTGAACTCGGTGTCGAACAGCAGCCTGTCGTAGACGTAGGTCTGGGCTTCGGGTGTGATGTCCCGCTTAGGCCTCAGGAGGTCGTCGAACACGAAAATCCCGCCGTCCGCCAGAACCCGGTGGACCTCGCTCAGGACTTTGCGTTTGTCCGGCACGTGGTATATCACGGCTTGGCTCCACACGTGAGTGAAGAAGCCGTCCGGGAAGGGAAGTTCAGTGGCCGAGGCCTTCTCGAAGGCCAACCTGTCCCTGAGTCTGTGGCCTAGCACAGCCCGTTTCTCCAACGCGTTGGCCACGCGGACCCCGCTAAGATCAATGCCCGTCACCCTTCCGCCGCTCTCGCCAGCCAGCCAGATGGCGGTGGTTCCGTTGCCGCAGCCCAAGTCCAGAACCGATGAGTCCTGGCCGATGCAGCCCTTTTCGACCATCGTCCGGTTCAGCCTGTCGCACGCCTCGAGGAAGTCCTTGTCGCCGCTTTCGTCGAAAAGGCCCCAGTGGACGCTTCCATCCTCGTCCCAGACCATCTGGTATATGACGTCTTCCGAGTCGTAGTAGGACTCGGTCTGCTGTTCAGAAAATCTGCTGACCATGTTTCGCTCCCTCGAGGTATTCAACAAACCGGTTGTCCTGGTCCACCAGAATCATCTGCGGGTCCGGCCGTTCGTCGGTGACTTCAAAGGACATGATGATTACGCAGTTGCCTGTGGCGCTGAGACGGGCGGCCGCTCCCTGCACGGCGATAACGCCTGAGCCGCGCTCGCCCGCAATGGCATAGGTCTCGAACCGGTTGCCGTTGGTGATGTCGCTGACCAGGACCTTCTCGAAGTCCCACAGGTTCACCCGGTCCATCAGGTCCTTGTCAATGAGGATGCTTCCAACGTAGTCAGGATTGGCATCGGTAACCCATGCTCTGTGAATCTTGGATCTCAGCACTTCTCGCATTGTAAACCTCCTGGTTTTCTTGCATTTTGCAAAGCGTTGCCCGCAGTGGCGGGACTTAATTTTGACAGAGTGTTTCGGGGTCTCCCCACGGGACAGTTGCGCAATGCTCTTGGCAACACGATTCCCCTGGGCGTATGGGACAAATTCTGACCTGGCTTTACGTCGCTGGGCTGCCGGGCCGCCCACAAGCCAAAGCATCAAGCAGCTATTGGCGCTAAGTGAAGGCGCAGGTTAACCCGGCGGTGAGGCTCAGGCCAGAGGACCTAGGGGAGAGGGTGGAACACCCCAGTAGTTTGGACGGGGAAGCTAAGGCGCGCAGGGAAGGCTGTATCGCTCGCGGCCGCGATAATGCACCGAATTTCGGTGATTATGCCCCGGTCGGGGGCTGCTAGAGCTTATATGCATGGCACACGTTCAAGTCCTTAGTCGCGGAGGCCTCGCAAGACCCCCACGTCAACCATTTCCCACTCGACTCTGCCGGAGTCTAGCAGCACTCATGCGAAGCGGTCAAGGCCTCGTAGCCAGTACACGGTTGGAGGGACCTAGAATGTCAACCTAAATCTGGGCGTGAGATTTCTCGATTTTGTCCATTTTGGTGGGCCGTGTAAGACTGAATTGCGAACTTTCCGCTGGGAGTTGCAGCTATAGCGAGTCGGTCCGCCAGCCCTACTTGGCCTCACACGAACATCTGGGCTGCCATCGTCGAAGGCTCTCTCAGCATGAGAAGAACCGGCTTCCGACGTCTACATCGCATTCCTGACTATCGCCTGCTTCATGACCACACTGTCAAGGATTTCGGGATAGGTTCATGACTCTCGTCTTCTAAGACCTAACGCTCTTAGCAGGCGCGCGCTTTTCAGCGTCGCCTGGCTAAACTTGCTAGGCCCTTTATGGTAGATGGCAATTCCCTAAACGTAGCGACCTTGGCAGTTGCTTTGGACAAATCGTGAGCTGCAGTGAACTCGTTTGCAACCACGATGCAGTCAATACCCGCCGCTATTGCCGACTTCAACCCTCTCGCCGAGTCTTCAATAATCACTGTTTCAGCGGCAGTAGCATCAAAGCGCTGGAGCCCTCTTAGATAGGGCTCGGGATGTGGTTTAGCTCGGTCGTAATCCTCCACAGTTAAATAGAATTCCATATGATCCAGGATGGATCGCTTTTCGTGTATTAGGGCGAAATCAGGTGATTTAGAGGTAGTAATTATGCCCATCCTGTACTCACCTGCGAGTATGTCTAGCGTTTCCAAGACACCCTCGATCTCAATGTCTTCGGTCATCAGGTATTCCTGGTAGTATCGGTTTCTTAGTTCTCGGCCACGTTTAATTTCAGATTCGGATATTCCTGAAACTCGTGCCGCCTCCCACGCGGAAACTCCATTGGCCATATTCACCAAATATGTGTCTCGTGGGAGATCAATTCCGAGAGATGCCAGCGCTCGTTTGTTTGCAAGGTAATACCACTGTTCTGTTTCGACTAAAACCCCATCATGGTCAAAGAGAATGTACTTTTTCACTATACCTTCATGTGATTCCTTCAAGGTTGCTTTCCAAACGTGTCTCGATCGGTTGGTCCGCCTCTGGAAACTCGAAAGAGTGGCCGGTGATCTTCTCGTAAAGGTAGATGTAGCGTCTTGAGATCTCGATTACAAGGTCATACGGTGCTGGTGGTAGGACCTCATCCTCGTAGGGGTTGCAGTTCTCCATGAACCAGAGCCGGAGGAATTCTTTGTCGACGTTGTCGGGTTCCTGTCCCTCCCGCATGCGCTGTTGATAAGAGTCGGCGATCCAGTAGCGACTAGAGTCAGGGGTGTGGATCTCGTCTATCAGAAGGATCTCACCGTTCTCGTCACGGCCCATCTCATATTTGGTATCGACGAGAACTAGGCCTTGCTCGGCGGCCTTGGCTTGACCGAAAGCGAAAAGTTCCTGCGCGATGCGGCTACATTGTTCCCAATCATCGGCCGTCATCCAGTTCTCGGACACGATCTCGTCAGGACTGATCGGACGGTCGTGATCCTCCTCCTTGGTGGTCGGTGTGAGGTAATTCGTCGGGAGCTTCTGGTTTTTCATTAGGCCGTCGGGCAAATCGTTGCCACAGTAGTGACGCCGACCACTCTGGTAGACCGTCCAGAGGGAGGTGCTCGTGGTTCCGGTGATGTATCCACGCACCACGAACTCAATCGGGAAGACGGTACATTTCTTGGCAATTGTGACGTTTGGATCGGGGATGGATAGAACATGATTTGGCACAATATGCCGGGTCTGTTCAAACCACCATTCGCTCGTCATGTTGAGGACCTGCCCTTTGAAGGGGATAGCGGCCAGCACCCGGTCGAAGGCACTCTGTCGGTCGGTGGTGATGAGTACCATACGATCCCCAAGATCGTATCGATCCCGTACTTTGCCAATGAACTTCTCACCTTGAGAAATATTCGTCTCAATGAGGCAGTTTCCGAGCTCTTGTCGTATTCGATCCGTGTAGCCCTCTGGGGTGTAAATAACGCTCTCCATTTATTATTGTCTCCGCAAGGTTAAAAGCCTATACGAGGTGGGCTCGGCAGGGATCGAACCTACGACCAATCGGTTATGAGCCGACCGCTCTACCGCTGAGCTACGAGCCCACGAAGGCAACGCACTCCAAGCGTACTCAAGGCCCAATGGAGTGTCAAGGCATCTGGCCGTCGAGCGCCTCCCCCTAGACGGCGAGCTGGGCCGCGGGCAGGTACTTCGTCACCGTCTGCCAGCCCCGGCCCAGGAGGGCGCGGATGTTGGCGCTGGTCGCCTCCTCCACCTCTTCGGGCGCGCGGCCCTGGAGCGCGGCGAGCTTGTCGGCGATCACTCGCAGGTGGCGCGGCTCGGTCCAGCTCTCGCGCTTGGGCTTGAACGGCTGGGGCGCCGCGTCGGTCTCGAGCACGATGTCGTTCAGCGACAGATTGGCCGCCGCCCGCTGCAGGTGGGGCAGCCGAAGCAGCGGCCTGGCGAGCGACACGTAGAAGCCCAGCTCGATCGCCTTGCGGGCGGTGGTCTCGTCGTCCTGGAAGTAGTGCATCACTCCGCCCACCTCGTAGGCGCGCTCCTCCCTGAGCACCCGGAAAACCTCGTCGTGCGCCTCGCGGCTGTGGAACACCACCGGCAGGCGCAGCTCGCGCGCCAGCCTTATCTGCTCGCGGAACGCCTGGTACTGGATTGCCCTGTCCGGGGCGCCCTCCATGAAATCGAGCCCGATTTCGCTAATCACCACCACCTTTTCGGTCGAAAGGGCCATTGCGCGCAGCCGCTCGTAAGTGGCGTCGTCCACCGGCCCCGTCACGTTCATGGGGTGGATGCCCACGCCCGAGAAGAAATCGTCGAAAGCGCCCGAAAGCTCGATGGAGCGCTGGGAGGTCTCCAGCGTGGTGCCGGCGGACACGACGAACCCGACGCCGACCAGCCGCCCGCGCTCCAGGATGTCGCCGACCTCGGCGTCGGAGTAGGAGTCCAAGTGTGCGTGGCAGTCTATCAACATGGCCAATTCCCTTCCCCACCCCCGCATTCCCGGCTGCGCGAGAAACTCGGCACGGTTCTGATACTAGGATGCGGTCTCCGCCGCTGGCGGTGGCGAGTCAAACTGAATTATACTACACAGCCGTGTGCTGCCCCCTTAACCGGCCGATTGCGTGTATTGATTCTATGGTTCACATTGTATGAAGAGTGCGCTGAAAAGCTTCGGCGCCTCGGCGCTTGGCATCGCTGCCAGTATCGTTCTGGGCTGGCTGGTTATTCGCGGCTTGGACTGGGGGGACGTCCTCGACTCGTTTCAGGGCGTTTCCATGCCACTGGTCGCGCTCGCGGTCATCATCTTTCTCGCGGCGAGCGTGCTGAGGGCGGTCCGTTGGCAGTTGCTTTTCACGGAAAAGAGCGTCTCGACGCTGCGGCTGTTCATCGTCCAGAACGAGGGCATCGGGTTGAACAACCTGGTGCCGGTACGCATCGCCAGCGAGTTGGCGCAACTGACGGTGCTGTCTTTGCGGGACGGCGTGCGTGTCTCCACATCTGTGGCCACTCTGGGCATGGAGCGCGTGCTCGACCTGGTGGCCAGTGCCAGCATCCTGGCCATAGCCTTCTTTTTCGTGCCGAAGATGAAGCTGTTCGCGCCGGTCATCTTTGGCCTGCTGATACTCTCGGTGGTGGCCGTCGCGGTGATACCGGTGGTGGCCTGGGGCGGCAGTGGCGCGGCAGTCGTCCTGAAGCGGGTGCCGTTCCTGGCGGACATGCTCTCAAGCCTGTCGCAGGCCCTCAAGGACCTGGGCAAGAGTCCCAGGCGGTTGGTGTCGGCGTCGGCGCTGAGCTTCTTGTATTGGATCCTGGTAGGGCTCACGGCCTGGCTGGTGGCCCTTGCGGTGGAGGTGCAGATTTCGCCCATCGTCGCCACGCTCGTGATCCTCGGCTCCATATTCTTCGCCACCAGCGTACCGGGCGCCCCCAGCGCAATCGGCACCTTTGAGTTCGCCGTCGTTACCGTGCTGGGCCTGCTCGGCGAGGACAACAAGGGTGCCGCGTTCGGCTTCGCAGTCATCACGCACGCCGTATTCTTCTTGCCGTCCACCATCATCGCCGCCGTGTTCCTGCCCCGGGAGGGCCTTGGTTCCATCCGGACCGTGCGCCAAACGCTCTTCAAGGGCGCGAGGGCCGGGAATGAGACTCGCGTTTAGCTATGCCCGGCGGCTGCGGCGCGCCTGGCCGTTCGCCCTGGCGCTTCTCTGCGTGATTGCCGCCGGGTGCTCGGACGACCCGGGTAGTCCGCCGACCGCCGCCGTCCCCACGTCCGCCCCGGCCACAGCTGCCCCGCCTCCCGCGGCTACCGTCGCTCCCACGCCCACGCTCCCGCCAACCGCACGCCCGGACTCGGGCGCGGCGCCCACCGCGGCCGCCGCCACGCCGTCCGCCGCGCCTGCCGCGACCCCCACGGCGCCTCAGCCGACGGTCGCTCCTTCGCCTTCACCGAGGCCGATACCGGAGCCGAGCGGAGGCGTGCTGAACCTCGCCGCGCGGCACGCCGCGCTCCACCTGGACGTGCACCAGGAAGTCTCGCCCGCGCTCTCCACCTGGGGGCCGGGTATCGTCTACAGCCGGCTGTTGCGGCTGCAGGCGGGGCCGGACGTCGAGCTGCCCACCCTTGCCGTCGAGTGCGAGCTTTGCGAGTCGTGGCGCTTGGAAGACCCCACGACGCTGGTGTTCACCATGCGGCGAGACGTGCGCTGGCAGGACGCCGCGCCGGTGAACGGGAGGCCGCTTACGGCCGAGGACGTCGCGTTCAGCTACGACCGCCAACGCCAGCCCGGCTGGCCCAACGCCGGTCTGTTGGCGATGGTCGACAGTGTCGAAGCGACCGGCGCGGACACGCTCACGCTCACGCTCACGCTCGTCGCTCCCGACGCCGACATCCTGGTCGCGCTTGCGGACGGGCACACCAAGATCGTGTCGCGGGAGGCCGTCGAGCTCGGCGGGGACCTCAAGGCAGGGCCTGCCGTAGGCTCCGGCCCGTGGTCCCTCGCCAAGAGCGGACTGGCGGAGGGTTACGTCTTCGAGCGCAACGAGATGTACTTCGAGGAGGGCCTGCCGCTGCTGGACGCCATAAGGATGCACGTGCTGGAGGATGGGGCCACTCGAAGCGCCGCGTTCGGCGTGGGGCGCATCGACCTGCACCAGGTGGACCCGGCCGACTGGCCGGCGCTGCGGGAGCGGCGTCCGAACGCGCCGCTGCTGCGCAGCCTGGACGCCGGCGCGGGCCTGGAGGTTGCGCTGAACACGAGGGCGGCTCCCTTCGACGACCCGCGCGCGCGGGCCGCCGCCTTCCTGGCCATGGACCCGTGGCGCGCCGTCGAGGAGGTGTGGCTCGGCGTGGCCTTCGTCGGGCTCGGAGTGCCCCCGGCGCGCCCCGACTGGCTACTTGAAGACGCCATGCTGCGCCCGTTCTTCGCGGACCCGGACGCGGCTCGCGCGAGGTTCGCGCCGCTGCCGGAGGGCCCGCCGAGGACGGCGCGAATTACTGTGGGCGACTTCGGCGAGAGCTACGATAGCCACGCCCGGCTGATAGCCGGGGAGTTGGAGGCCGTGGGGTTCGACGTATCCGTCGGCAAGGTAAACCGCCGCGTGTTCGCCGAGCGGGTGTGGCTCGGAGGCGACTACCAGATGTTCGTAGGCCCGATAGCCCCAATGGTGACACCCAACGCATATCTGCTGACGCTGCTGCACAGCCAGGGGCGGTGGAACACGACGGGGCACCGCGACGAGACCCTGGACGCGCTGATCGAGGCCCAGGCGCAGACGTTCGACGAGGCGGAGCGCGGAGAGCTGGTGCGGGAGATACAGGCCAGGGCGCTCCAGGGGGCGTATCGATACATGCCGGCGGCCAGCGTCTCGCTGTGGTCGTGGTGGCCCAGGGTTCGCGGCTTCCACCCGAACTTCGCCGCGTCGGAGTACGCCCACTGGCGCATGGTGTGGCTGCAGGGCTAACGCCCGGACGATACCGAAGCGCTAGCCGGCTTCCTCCTCCATCGCCACGTACTTGGATGGGCACTTGACGATGACCCGCTCGCTCACGAAAGGCTCTCCGGGAACGTGGGCGCCCTCCAATATGATCTCGGAGTGTTCGTTGAAAAACAGGTCGGGCAGTATGCCGTCGTGGATTGCGGCCATAGTATCCGTGCCGTCGGTGAGGGCGAAATTGGCGACGGTGGAGCCTTCCGCGCGGTGAAACGACTCCGGGACGAGCTTGCCTCCCACCCGGACTGTCCTGCCATCTGAAGTAGCGTCTTGCTCACTGATCTCGCCCACGGTGTAGAAATACACGGTAGCGCTCTGGAAGGCCAGGAATGCGAAATAGCCCAGCGCCCCCGCGAGCACGGCCAACCCGACCAGCAGCCTCCACCGGCCGGCAAAGCCCTCGGCGGGCGCGCCTACGTTCTGCGGATTCATGGCTGGGCTAAGTTCCTGAGACATTTCGGCTCCTCGATTCCGCCGCGACCGCCCAATTCCGATTGAGCGGAGGACGCTACAGGGTCATCCCCACGTGTTGCCTCGCGATTCGCTTTCCGAGATCGCGCGTTTCAGCTCGTCGATCTCCCTCTGCATATCCCGCTGGCGCCGTGACATGAAGAACACGTACCCAAAGAAGGCCAGCCACGTGATGATGTACACGGCGAACAGGTAGGGCAGGTTCGCCTCCGGCTCCCCCCTCTGGCCCGATTCCTGGGCCGTCGCCGCGGGCGGCGCCTGGAGAGGCTCAGTCTCGCTCGCGAGCGCGGGCGCGCCGGGCGCCAGCAACGCGACCAGCAGGGACGCCGCCAGCAGGGCAAGTCCTAGGTGCCGCCTAAGCGGTGCGCCTGTGAAGCTCGTCCAGATCATATGCCGTCTGCTTCAGTGCGTATCTCTCCAACAGCAGGAACACGTACAGCGCCGTGAACGCGACCATGGACACCAGGAACGTCAACGCCATCCTGGAGTCGAGGCCGCCGGACTCGGCGAGCGGGCCGATGTTCAGCTCGGGGTGAGCCGTTCGCCACCAGAGTGTGGCGAAGTAGATGATAGGGGCGTCGATAGCGCCTATGAGCGCCACCACGGACGCGAACCGCTGGCCTTGCGATCCCACGGGCGCGTAAGACTTGACCATGAGATAGCCGACGTAGATGAACCACAGTATCAGAGTGGTGGTGAGCTTGGCGTCCCACGTCCACCACACGCCCCAGACGGGCTTGGCCCAGATGCTGCCTGTAACGATGATGAGCGTGGCGGCGATCAGCCCCAGCTCGGCAGTGGAGTGCGCCAGGCTGTCCCAGCGCTCGCGCCCGGTGACAAGGTGCATGATGCTGGCGAAGGCGACTATGACTATGGACACCATGCCCAGCCAGCCCAATGGCACGTGGAAGTAGAAGATACGTTGGGACACGCCCAGGTTCTGCTCAGTCGGCACCCACAAGAAGACCATATACAGCGTGAGCGCCATGAGCAGCGCGCTCAGCACCATCAGACCGTCGCGCGCGGGAGACCACCTGCGGACGGCACTCGTTGGGGCGGCTGACGTAAGTCCGACCATGTGTGCAATGTATCACAAAGTCTGTATCCCCGCCAGCGGCCGCCGGCCCAAGGGGTCTGTTCGGGCTTGGCAAACATTGGGGCGGCCCGTAGTCTTGTGAGGGGCCAAAGGCTGCCCATGAGGGGGTGTTTCGCCGAAAAGCGCTCAAGACTGCTCCATTCCGCGCCATTTGCACCATTTCGTAGTTGGGAGCACCGGTGGTTTGTGACGTTTGGTGCGTTGTGCGTCCCGGATAGGGTGCCTTTTGGGACCAGATGATGGCAGAGTGAGGCGCCGATGGGACGGTCGGCGGGAGGTCCCGGCCGGGGCGGCTGTGATTGGCCAGTGGTGGTGTCGGCGCTTCATGAAAGCGAGAGTAGCACGGATGTGCGTCAGAGTCGAGAGGGCTGGCGAAACTGCCGGAAACCAGGGCGGATTCGTGGGGAGAAGTGGCGCAGGTGGGTGGGGGAGGTGGGACGTGGGTGGGATTGGATGGAGCGGTACGGGGGAACGGACGGCGCGTCAGGGAGACGTTTCTGGGGGGATAGGACTTTTCGGAAGTCGCCTATGGGGCTGTCGCGCGGAACTTAATGTCAATACAATGTGAGGCAGGGTTCCGTTTGCTTAGGGGGTATTGGGATGATAGCGGTTTCGTGTTCTTAGGGAGTATGGCATTGCTATAGTGTCCTTGGAGGCGCTATCCCTACTTAATGTGTGGCGGAGGTCGTGGAACCGCACGTTGATGTCGCGGCGTCTGCGATGGTCCTGGAACAAAGGGAAGACGTTCGGCGTCTCTGATTCTGAAGTCCAGAAGATAGCGGGAGGGACGCCGATGGAGTTGCACAAGACCTTTGGGATAGTTGTCCTGGTGGCCACAAGCCTTCTACTGACAGTTGTGGCGTGTGGGAAGACATCCGTGTCCCCTACTCCGACCAGTGCGTCGCTGGTCAACACCGAGGACATCGACGCCATCTACGACCCCGTGAACCAGAGGCTGGACGCGGCCTCCTTCGTGCCCGGAGTTCCGAGGGAGGAGGTCGTCCAGAGGGCGCTCGAGGGCGCGGGAAGGGTGCTCGGAACCACGGACACCTCGACTTTGGAGACCCGGGCCACGGTGGGCCTGTATACAGGAACGGACAACGGAGGGAACCAAGTGGAGGAGAGGAGGGTGTGGTTGGTGGTCGTGGACGACCTGCCGATAACGTTCCCCTCCGGCCCTCCCAGAAGCTCCGTCGACCGCAGCGGCCAGAGGCAGCAGAACCAGCTGGTCGTGTTCTTCGACGCGGACACCGGCGAAGAGGTCGAGGGATCCATCTCGGGGCGCTGGGTTGAGGAGTAGGAGCGGCAGGCGTAACCTACAAGCAAACGGGATCGAGTGTGTGAGTCCGTTGGCTTGTTGGAGCGTTCATGTGTGTAGGCAGTATCAACATCGGCGAGCACCCACAAGCAAACGGAACCTGAGGCAGGGTCGAAAGGCCGATTGTGAGGTGAAAACGGGTGGGTTCTACGATACGGGCACGCTGCGGGCCGACAGGGACCCGCGCGTGGGGGCTGCTGGCAATGACGGCCGTTTGCGCGGCGCTGTGGCTGGCCGGCTGTGGCGGTTCGCCCGTTGCCGAGCCGACGCCCGACATCGCCGCGACGGTGCAGGCGGTCGTCGCCATGGCGCTGCCTACAGCGACACCTACGCCACAGCCCGACATCGAAGCGACGGTCGCGGCCGGCGTGCAGGCCACCGTCGTAGCCATGCGCCCCTCACCAACACCTACCCACGTGCCTACCTGGACGCCCACCGCAACTCGCACGCCTACGCCAACTTCGACCCACACTCCGACGCCGACAGCCACCCACACGCCAACTCCAACGCCCACGGGCACGCCCGTGCCGACCCACACGTCCACGCCTACGCCCATTCCCACGTCCACGCCCACCCAAACACTTACGCCGACACCCGTTCCAACCGCCAGCCTTTCGGTCGCGGACATAGTGGACGAGGCGCGGCCCAGCGTGGTGCGAATCGTTACTGGCAACGGTTCCGGCACGGGATTTGTCGTCGATTCGGCCGGGTACATACTCACCAACGAGCACGTGGTGGAGGGGCTAACCCGCGTTACGGTCGTGTTCCACGACGGCGGCCAACTGGCGGCTAGTGTGGTCTCGGCGGACGCGGACCGCGACATGGCGCTACTCAAGGTAGGGTCCGGTCGCAATCTTGCGCCGCTACGCTTTGCAGCAAGAGTGCGTGAGGGAGACGACGTCATCGCGCTGGGATTCCCTCTCGGCCTCACCGAAAGCATGACTGTCACGAGGGGAATCGTGTCGGCCATAAGGACCTTTTCGGGTGTAAAGCACTTGCAGACCGACGCCGCCATCAACCCGGGCAACAGCGGCGGCCCGCTGCTCAACGACAGAGGCGAAATCGTCGGCATGAACACGTTCATCCGCCGCGAGATCGAGGGACGCGAATACGACGCGCAGGGGATAGGGTTCGCCGTCTCGTTCGACGTGCTTGAAACAAGGCTCGCGGCGATGAAGGCCAGCCCATCGCTGCCGCCCACGCCGATCGCGGGGGCAACCGCCACGGCGGTCGCTCAGGCCACTCCCAAGCCCGCCCCGAGTCGCGGGTTCGGCCCGGTCAGTGGTGAACTGGAACACGACGAGGACAGTTTCGTCCCCTTCCGATATGCTCCGGTCAGCCTTACCAATGCACTTATTGAGGCGACCTTCGCCGATACGCACACGCAGCACGGCAGGGATTGGAGCCACGGTTTCTTCATTCGGAAGGTCGATCAGCGATACTACATCCTAACGTTTGCCAGCAGTGGTGCATGGTATCTTGACCTGCGGGACGGTGAGCCGCCCCACGACGCAATAGACGTTCAGTCTGGCTACTCCCACAACATCGAGGTCGGGGCCGGTGTGGAGAACCACGTGCGCGTGATAACTCTGGATGACAGGGGTTGGCTGTTTATCAACGGCGTCTTCGAGGCGCAGCTAGACCTGGGCGAGATAAGCGATGCCGGCGGAGTGAGCCTGATAGGCGTATGGTTCAACGATCACGAGTATCCGGGGGCAACCACCGTTTACAAGGACTTCAGCGTGAGACCGATAGAGGTTGCACACAAATCCGAAGACGGCGCTATCGCACATTCCGGCGACGAGAGTAGAGCAGCCTTTCATCGGAGCCGTGCCCGGATGGCGGACGGCATTATTGAGGCACGTTTCTTCAACCCGTTCTTCGTGCCACAAGGCGAGTGGTTCAGCGGCTTTACCTTTCGAAGAAGCATAGAAGGGATGGAGTACCTGGTTGCGCTCGCAGGATGGGGTGGGTGGGCACATGCCTATTGGACAGGGAGCTCATCGGACTTTCTGGCGACCGAGGAGGATGAGAGAGTTACCACTGCTCGCGGCAACGCCAACCTGCTACTCGTATTCGCTCTCGGCGAGACCGGCCACGTCCTCATCAATAACTCATACGTGGCAGACCTCGACCTTAGTCATTGGACAGGCCCCGGGGGAGTCGATCTCATAGCCGGCGTTTTTGAAGGCAGCACTGGCACTGGCGTGTCCACCCAGTTCGAGCGCTTCGCCGTCTGGTCCATCGCGGACCTGCCTTAGGGTCGAAGTCACCTCCATCCCAGTATGGAGTACGGGGCAGGCTCTAAACTTCTCGCGTCAAGGGGTAAGGGACCAGGGTCACGCGGCCCGCCGTCCGCCACCTACCCCGTTACCGCCCCCACCGACGCGGAAGACACCAGCTTGGCGTATTTGGCCATTACGCCCGTCGTGTAGTTCGGCGGCGGCGGCGTCCAGAGGTCGCGGCGGCGCGCCAGCTCTTCCTCCGGCACGCGCACGCTCAGCTCGCGCGTCTCCACGTCCATCACGATGCGGTCGCCGTCCTCGACCAGCGCAATCACGCCTCCGATGGCGGCCTCCGGCGCGACGTGGCCTATCATCGGCCCGCGTGTCGCGCCGGAAAAGCGTCCGTCCGTTATCAGCAGCGTGTCCTCGCCCAGTCCCGCGCCCATGATAGCTCCGGTAACGGCCAGCATCTCTTGCATCCCGGGGCCGCCCTTGGGCCCCTCGTAGCGGATGATAACAACGTCGCCGCCCTTGATCTCGCCCGAGGTCACGGCGTTGAACGCCGCTCGCTCGCCGTCGAACACGCGCGCTGGGCCGTCGTGGCGAAGGTGTTTGGTGCCGGCCACCTTCATTACCGCGCCCTCGGGGGCGAGGTTGCCTTTGAGTATCACCAAGCCTCCCGTGGGGCTGCGTGCCTCGGACACGGGGTAGATTACGCGGCTATCGGGCAGCGTGTCGAACTCGGCCAGGTTCTCGGCGAGCGTCTTGCCCGTTACGGTCAGCACGTCCGGATGGAGCAGGCCGGCCCTGAGCAGCTCATTCATCACCACCGGCAGGCCGCCGGACTTGTCCACGTCGGACATGACGAAGCGCCCGCCCGGCCGCAGGTCGGTTATGTAAGGCGTGCTGCGGCTGAGCCGGTCGAAGTCGTCGATGTGTAGGTCTACCCCGGCCTCGTGGGCGATGGCGAGCAGGTGGAGCACGGCGTTGGTCGAGCCACCCATTGCGAGCACCACGGTGATGGCGTTCTCGAACGCCTCGCGCGTCATGATGTCGCGGGGCTTGATGTCGTTCTCCAGCATCTTGTAGAGAACCGCGCCCGCCCTGTGAGCTATGTCGCCGTTGCGGGGATCCACCGCCGGAATCGAGGCCGCGCCGGGCAGCGACATGCCCATTGCCTCGATGGCCGACGACATGGTGTTGGCGGTGAACATTCCCGAGCACGCGCCCTCGCCCGGACAGGCCACGCGCTCCATGCCGTAAAGCTCGTCCAGCGTGAGCTTGCCTTGGGAGTAGGCGCCCACGGCCTCGAACATGTCCTGTATGTTTATGTCGCGGCCCAGGTAGTTGCCCGGCAGTATCGCGCCGCCGTACACGAACAGCGAGGGGACGTTCAGACGCGCCATCGCCATCATCGCGCCCGGCATGTTCTTGTCGCACGCCGCCACCACGATGAGGCCGTCCATGCTCTCGCCGAAGGTGACAGTCTCTATCGAGTCGGCTATCACCTCGCGGCTCACCAGCGACGCCTTCATGCCCTCTGTGCCCATCGAGATGCCGTCGCTGATGGTGATGGTGCCGAACAAGAAGGGCACGGAGTTGGCGTCCCACACGCCCTGCTTCGCCTTCTGCGCCAGTCTGTCGAGGTGCACGTTGCAGGGCGTCACGTCGCTCGCGAGGTTGGCGACGGCAACGAACGGCTTGTCCATGTCGTCGTCGCTCAGCCCCACGGCTCGGAGCATGGCGCGGGCCGCGGCGCGGTCCGGACCCAGGCTCACCACGTGGCTGTTGCGTTTGAGCGAGGCCCTGGTATCGGTGGTCATGGTGTGTTCTCCCGAGAGATTGCCGGCGCGTAGGGAAGGAGGGTGGTTAGGAGCGGTTGCGCTTGTACACGACGTCTCGCTCGACCTTCAACAGCCCGTCTGTGTAGGCTTGGCCCTTTTCCAGTTCTAGTACGCGCGCCTTCAACTCCCTGACTTCAGAGGAAAGCTCGCCGATGCGCTGGGCATCGGCATTAAATTGGTAGTCCATTCAGGTTTCTCCTCTCCGATTGGGAATGTGTTAGTCGGAGGAGGTTCCCGCGCCCTCGCCGGCGCGCTCGGACAGGTCCTCGCGAAGGCCGTTCAGCAGTACTTCCACACCAACCTGCCCCTTTTCCAATTCCGTTACGCGGGACGTCAATTGCTTGACGTCGGAGGAAAGCCCGTCCATGCGCCTATTGATGTCGTCGAATCGCTGATCCATGCGCCTGTTGGTGTCGTCAATACGTTTGTTGACGTCGTCGAATCGTTTGTCGACGGCATTGAAGCGTTGGTCGATGAGTTTGTTGGTATCGGCGAAGCGCTGGTCTAGACGCCTGAAGGTGAATTGCAGCGCCGCCAGCCCGAACACGACCAGCGAAACGCCCACACCAATGATGG
The DNA here is from genome assembly GCA_965217705.1 of Dehalococcoidia bacterium. Lineage (GTDB taxonomy): Bacteria > Chloroflexota > Dehalococcoidia > Lucifugimonadales > CATOSD01 > CATOSD01. The sequence continues at coordinate 3,123,854 of CBDCJA010000002.1, forward strand.
TCCAGAATTCAGGTGTCATCTCGGTTTGTACTTGCCGCTACTCCGGCTTGTGCCCTTCTATAAGCGCGGTGACCCTGGGGTCGAACTCTTCGCCCAGGGTACGGCCCGCGTCGGAGTAGGCGACGCCAAGGTGGACCTGGCGGGACAGCTGCTCGAACTCGGGGGTCTCGCCCCATTCGCTCTTGAGTTCGTCGAACAGCGCGTCGAGGTCGTCTTTTGTGAACATGTGGATAGCCTCACGTATAAGGGCCAGCGCACGGCTGGCCCCTGGTTGATTCGCAACGGACCGGCGGCGCGGGCAGGCGTCTCATCGCTCGCCCGCGCCTCGCTCCGGCTATTCGTCTCCGCGGGTGTTGTCGCCTTCGTCGAGGATGTCCTTGAGATCGGTGGCGAAGCCAACGAGATCCTCGTAGGCCGGGACGCCCTCTTCCGAGAGCTTCTCCTTGAACTGCTCGAACAGCCACTCTTCGCGCCTGCCGTGCGGAATCTCGAAGAACTGGCGATTGAACCTGGGCAATTCGCCGGGGCCGAAGTAGCCCTTGTCCCTGATGGTGTAGCCCTCGAGGTTGTGCGTGCCCTTGCCCAGCACCTCACCTGTCTCGACGTAGTGCTCCATCACGGGCTTCATGCCGTAGCGCTGTACGGGGCAAACCTTGATGCACACGGCGCAGCCCTCGTAGCGGGCCATCACCGGGCGGCAGCGCTCGTAGATGACCTTGAACTTCTCGGCGCCCCTCCACCAGACCCTGTCCTTGAGCAGCGCCCTGCCCGGGCAGCGGTTCACGCACACCTGGCAGATCTTGCAGAACTGGTTGATTCCGTAGTCGACGGGCTGATCGTAGGACACGGGCGCGTCGGTGGTGATGATGGCAAGCCTGGCCCTCGAACCGAAGTGCGGCGAGAGCAGCTGCCCGTTGGCGCCAAGCTGGCCGAGGCCGGCGTTGATGAACATGGGAATGTAGGCTCCGCTGTTGTCGTTGGGGCTGTGCACCTGCGCGCGGTAACCCAGCGTGCGGATGTGGTCGGCGAGGTCGAGCGCCAGCGCGCCCTCGATCTCATAGGTGCCGAAGTGGGCGAACTCGGCCTCCAGGCTGGGCAGCGTCTGCGTCTGCAGGTAGTCCTGCTCCAACGCCACGCAGATGGCATGCTCGTACTTGACCCACGTCTTCTTGCTGCTGTACGCGTAGTGGTGGTCGAAGCGAGTGAAGCCCACCTCGTTGAAGCCGAGCTCGCGCGCCTTCAGCCGAATGGCGTCGGTCATGTCACTGCCCGGCTCCGCCTCGCCCGTCGGTTCGATGTCTCCGCTCACCAGCGCCGCGTCGACCAGTGGCTGGTTCAGTTCGTCGTGGCGCTCACGGTACTCCAGCACGTCGGGAGTGTATACAGTCCAGACCCAGTCGCGGTCCGCGGCCTTCTCGATGTTCTGGGTCTCCAGGGGGTACACCCTGGTGTAGAAGGACACGTCCTCCTGCCGCACCGGCGCGCCCGGTACGGTAGCGAGGTCTTCCGCAACGGGAATATCAACCTCCGGGTCGCCGTGCCTCCGACCAGGACGCGTTACTACGTGGTGAACTTCTTTAAGCATAGGTGTGCCTCCCGCAGGTTCCGCAGATAATCCTCGCTCCGCGCCGAGTTTACTCCCTTGCCAAGTGCAAGTCAAGTAAAATTGGGGCGCGCCTCAAGACCCCGCGCGGCGTGCACGCGCTCGGCTCAGGGCCTCGGTGGAAGGTTCGCGAGCCGCCCGCGCGCGGTCCTGCTAGTCCTGGTTACGCCGCGCCGGAAGAGCCTGGCGCGGGTTCCCTTCTCGTGCGGGCGAAGTGCCTGATGACCAGCACCAGCCCGCCCACGATAATCACGCTGAGGTAGGTGATCGAGCGGTCCAGGAGCGCGATGGACACGGCGTCGTGGCGGGCCAGGCTCAGCGCGAGCAGCCCGGTCACGCCGGGCTCGACCGCCCCCACGCCGCCCGGTGTCGGCACCGTGCTCAGCAGCGCGTGGGCCAGCGCCACGATCGCCAGCATCGGCAGGCTGATCTCCGCGCCGAGGGCCTGCACGACAAACCCGAGCCGCGCGATTTCCATGAGCCAGCCCAGCAGTCCGAGCGCGAACAGCGTCGGCAACTGCTTGAAGCTCCCGAAGGCTCCGCTCCGGAGGCTCAGAAAGGCCGCCTCGAGCCGCTTGGGCAGCAGCCTCGCCAGCCGTGCGCCGAACGCCTTCATGGCGAGGCCCAGCGCGGCGAGCGCGGCTGTCATCAGCACCGCCAGCGCGGCGGCCCTGAACACCACGCTTCCAGCGGTCGGCCCGTCGGCAGTCAGTGCGAGCGCCAGCACACTCACCGCGAGCACCGCGGCCACGGTCGCCATGTCCATCATGCGCTCGGCCAAAACCGTGCCCAGGCTCCACGAAAAGCCCGCCCGCGACTCCTCGGAGAACAGGTAGGCGCGGTATGCGTCGCCAAGCCTGAGCCACGCGATGGAGTTCACGAACCACCCGGCCACGATGAGCGAAGCGCACCTGAGCGCCGATGGCAGCCGCGTTCCGGGCCTGTCTTCCAATCCGGCGTTCTTCGCCAGCAGCCGCCAGCGCAGCCCCCGGAAAGAAAAGCTGACGTAGTACAGCGCCAGCGCCAAGGCGTAGAACCGAAGGTCCATGGTACGCAGGTTCTGCCAGGTCTCTCCCCAGTTCAGCTCGAAACGGGTGGCCAGGAAGAAGACGAACGCGGCCGCTACCACGAACGACAGCAGCGTAGGTAGCGAGAGGACGCGCCGCCGCAGCGAGATGGCGGGCGCGAGGTCCGGGCGAGGCCCGGTCTCCCCGCCGCCGGACTCCTGTTCGTTCACAGCGGGCGCTTGCCCGGAATGCCGGGCCTGCGGGGGTAGCGATGCGGCGTGGGAGCCACCTTGTCCAGCACGACCAGCGCGTGGCGGCGGTCGAGACCGGGCACGTCGACCCATCTGATCTCGCGGAGAGCGCCGCCGAGCGTGCGGATGGCTGTTTCGGCCTCGACCGCGTCAGCCTCGGCGCCCGCTCCCTTGTGGGCGACAACCACCCCCCCAATGCGGCACAGGGGCAGGGTGAGCTCGGCGAGCGTGTTCATCTTGGCGACGCCACGCGCGGTTACGAAGTCGAACGCCTCCCGCGCCTCCGGGTCCCGGCCCAGCGTCTCGGCGCGGCAGGACCTCACCTCAATTCCGCACAGCCCCAACGCCTCTGGAAGCCCGCGCAGAAAGTCCGCCTTCTTGCCGGTGGCCTCCACGAGTGTCACGCGAAGCGACGGGACGGCAATGCGCAGCGCAAGGCCCGGCAAGCCCGCGCCGCTGCCCACGTCGGCCAGGCGGCCCGACCGCAGCAGCGCGGGAGGGACGACCGCCAGCACGCTGAGCGAGTCGAGGTAGTGAACGGCCTGCGCCCGTTCCCAGTCGGCTATGGACGTGAGATTGACGCGGCGGTTGGCCTGCTCCAGCTCCAGGTGGTAGCGCCGGAAGGTGTCGGCCTGCGCCGGTGTGAGGAGGACGCCCAACCGCGCTGCGCCCTCACGCAGCGCCGTCGTGTCCATCGCTTCACCTGGCAGAGGCGTGTCGGTGCGCCTCGGGTGTTCGATCATTCGGTGCGGTCGGTCGGCAACGCTCAGCTCTGGCGCGCGTACTCCGCCGCCAGCATGCCCATCACCACCGAGTCGAACCGCGAACCCTCGTGCGGACGGCTCTTTCTCAGAGTCCCCTCGTGTACGAACCCGATGTGGCGGAACAGCGTGAGGGCGGCGACGTTGTACTCCGGTATGTCCGCCCAGACCCGGTAAAGCCCATACTCATCGAACGCCTTCTCCAGCGAGGCGCGCATGGCGTTTGTGCCGTAGCCGTGATGCCACAGGTCCTTGCGTCCGATCAAGATCGATATCTGCCCGTCGCCCAGCGATTCCTCGATTGCCAGGTGAATCTCGCCTATGTGCTCGTCGTTCTCGCTGTAGATGGACAGGATGCGGTGTTCGGGGTTGTCGAAGATTCGCCGCCATTCCTCCCCCGAAACGTCCAGCACCTCGTTGGGATGGTATCCAAGGTGGGCGGGGTCGCCGTAGGAGTAGCGCCCGAACCAACTCTCTGCCACCTCGTCGTCGTTAAGCCACAATCGTATGCGGGACACGTCGTCCCTGGTCACTTCTTTCAGCACAACCTGGTGTTGTTCCATTGGTAACCTCCTGGGTAGATGGCAGCAGTCCCGGTGCGTCCGCTAACCGGTGGCCGCAGCGGCGCGCGTTCTACTGGGCAGCCTGAGCATGACGACCAACACGAGCGTGCCGAGCATCACCAGGGCGCCGCCGTACAGGAACGTCGCCTCGACGCCATAGTTGTCCCAAATGACGCCGGCTATCACGGGCGAAAGCGTGCCAATGAAGCTTGCGCCGTAAATGAGCGATACTACAGTCGATTGGACCGATCCCTCGGTGGTCTCTATCGCCGCCGCGATGAATATGGCGTGCACCGCGTACAGTACCGTTCCCATGGCCATGATGGTCAGCGTAAGCCAGCTTATCTGCCAGAAGAACGGCTCGGGGTCGGCGAATCCCAGCACCATCGCCAGCAGGCTCATGACGAGCATCGAGGGAACGAGCACCGGCTTGTAGCCGAACTTGTCTGCCAGAAAGCCCATCACCGGCTGGGCCACGATGCCCACGACTTGGGCGAGCGACAGGTAGATCGCCACCTTGCTGGGAGAGAAGTCCAGATCTTCCCGCAGGTACACGGGCAGGAAAATCATCACCGAGCTTTGGCCTACGCTGCGAAGCGCCGTTGCGATAACCAGCACGTACAGCGCCCGCCGCTTGAGCAGCAACAGCAGCGAAGTGAAGTACTCCCGCGCTGAGGACACGGCCTGCATCTCGCCGCCGGGCACGTTTCGCATGAACAGCCAGATCGCCACGGCGCACACCACCGCGGGGAAGAAGCTGTACACGAGCACGCTGTCCCAGGTCATAGCCAGCCAGCCGAGCAGTACGACGCCCGCCAGCAGCGGCCCGGCCACTTCCCCCACGCTGCCGCCGGTGCCGTGCAACGATATGGCGAAACCGCGCCGGTCGGGGAAGCGCCGCGACAGCGCTCCGATGGCGGGCGGATGGTACAGCGACGGCCCCACGCCGACCAGCAGCATGATGACGAGCACAGCAACGAATATCACGTTGTCGGCAACCACGCTGTCCGCTATGCCCAACAGGAAGTAGGACACGCCCGTCAGCAGCAGCGAAATGCCCAGCATGAGCGGCGCGCGATCGGCGAACCGGTCGCCCAGGAAGCCGGCAATGACCGTGGTGAACCAGCTTGTCGCCTGCCGCGAAAACGCCAGCGTGCCAAGCTGCGTCCCGCTCAGGCCCAGCCCAATTTTGATTTCGGGGAAGAGTATGGATTGAAGTGCGGAATTGTAAACGTGCTTGACGGCGTGGCCCACGACGACCGTTGCCGCCAACTGGTTTCGCCCGTGCCTCAACTCGGGCGTTACCTCGATGGCTTCAGTTGACAAGGCGGCTCCCTCGATTCCGGGTAGAATGCACGCGCAATTATAGCACGTAGGGACGCGCGGCTTGGTGAATGGACGGGGACGCGTCGAAAAGGGGCGTCGGACAGGCGCGCGTCCCGCTAGGCGAACGGGAGCCGCCTGCCGACGCCCTGCCGCTCCGCCAGGCGGTAAGCGCGCAGCCCCAGGGCGATGTCCTCCAGCGCGACGCCCTGGGACTCGAAGAGCGTCACGTCCTTCGGGCGCTCGCGGCCCGGCGAACGGCCCGCGAGCGCGTCGCACAGCGGACTCACCCGTTCCCAGCGTGTGGCGCCCGTCTCCACGGCGTGCATCAGGTCTGCGCACTCGGTGCGCGCCTGCGCGAGGTCGTCCACCACGATGACGTCGGCCCGGCGCACCGCCTCGTCGTCCAGCTCGCGCCGCGTCCAACTGTTCGCGCCGGCGGCGTTTACGTGCACGCCCGGGCGCAGCCACTCGCCGCGCACCACCGGCTCGGCGGAGTTGGTGATCACCGCCAGCACGTCGGCCTCGGCAACGCACGCCTCGGCGCTGCCGGCGGCCTCGACTTCCACGCCGAGCGCGCGCGCAGCCCCGGAAGCGAAAGCTCTCCGCCGCTCCGGGTCTCGGCTGTACACCACCACGCGGTCTATCGGGCGCACGCGCAGCACCGCCTCGGCCTGCGGCAGCGCCTGGCGTCCGGTGCCTATCAGCCCCAGTGTGGCCGAGTCCTCGCGGGAGAGCAGCCTCGCCGCGACGCCGCTCGCCGCGCCGGTGCGCAGCCGGCCGAGGGCGGCCGCCTCGATGATGGCGAGTAGCTCGCCCGTCTCGCTGCTGGTCAGGTGGACGTGAAAACCGCCGCCCGCGTAGGCCTTCAGCCCCATGACGCCAAGCCCGGGCGCGGCGGCCGTCATCAGGTTGAAGTGGCCGTTGGACAGCCGCAGCCGTCCTCGGGGGCTGTTGGTGGCGAGGCCGTTCGCCTGGTGGCGGAACGCCTCCTCCACGGCCTCGATGGCCGTGTCCATGTTGACGAGGCGGGAGACGTCCTCTTCGGTCAGATACAGGGCCACGTGGGTACTCCGGTCCGCGCGGGGCGGCTAGGCGGGCGGCTCTTTGAGCATGTAGAAGTGGTTGAGAGGCCCGTGGCCGCGGCCTATCGGCTGCGCCGTGCGAATAGCCGAGGTAACGTAGGACTTGGCGAGCGAGACGGCCTGTCTGAGGGGCAGGCCCTTCGCCAGGTTCGCGGCCGTCGCCGAGGCGAACGTGCAGCCCGTGCCGTGAGTGCTCGTGGTCTCGATGCGCCGGGACGTATAGGCGCGAAACTCCTCGCCATCGTACAAGATGTCGGTCGGCGGTCCTTTCAGGTGGCCGCCCTTCACGACGACCGCCCGGGCGCCCATCCCGACCAGCGCCTGCGCCGCCTCTTTGGCGTCTTCCAGCGTCTCGATCTTCACGCCAAGCAGAGTCTCCGCCTCCGGTATGTTGGGAGTCATCACCATCGCGATGGGGACGAGCAGCGATCGCAGCGCGTCCACCGCGTCGTCGCGCAGCAGCCTGTCGCCGCCCTTGGCCACCATCACCGGGTCGACCACGAGGGCGTCCAGGCTGTACTGCCTGGCCTTCGCCGCGACGATCTCTATTATGGTGGAACTGGAGAGCATCCCGGTCTTCACCACGTCGGCGCCTATGTCGGTGATTACGGCGTCGATCTGCGACTCGATGAGCGACGCCGGCAGCTCGAGCACGTCGGTGACTCCCCTGGTGTTCTGGGAGGTTATGGCGGTGAGCGCGGAAGTGCCGTAGACGCCGTGGGCGGCAAACGTCTTGAGGTCCGCCTGGATGCCCGCGCCGCCGCCCGAGTCCGAGCCGGCAATGGTCAAGGCGCGGTAAGCGCGGTTCATGGCGTGCTCACCTCCGGTCGCTGGGCCAACTCTCGCCGCGGTAGGCGGCTTCCCAAAAGAGGTACTCGTACCGCAGCGCCGTATGGAAGATGTGCTCGGCCCTGGCGCTGCGCCGCTCGGCGCCCTCGCGGTCTATGTGCCGGCCGAGCCATTCGACGAGTCCTCCGAGCACCTCGGGGCCGTGAAGCTCGATCCACTCCCGGTAAATGGGGTTGGTGGGCCGCGCGCCCCGCTCCAGCAGCCGTGTGCCCCAGTCCAGGTAGGTGCCCTCGGTCACGTACAGGATGGTCGCAATATCATCGAAGCCGCCCTCGTAGCCGGTCCTGACCAGGAAGTCGCCGAACGCCTGGGTGGTTGGCGAGGCCGCGGCCGAGGAGTATTCGGCTTCCGTCGCGCCCAGCTCGCGGAACGCCCGCACGAAGAGGTCGTTTTCCTGCGCTCCCTCCGGCGCAACGAGCCCCGAGAGAAAGCCGTAAAGCACGCCGGCTGCTTCGATGGTGGGCGCTTTGGCGATACCCAGCGAGATGAGAGTCGACAGGTCGTTCACGAAAACGTAGTCTTGCAGGAAATACGCCCGGAACTTCGACGTCGGCAGTGTGCCGTCACCCATCTCTTCCACGAAGGGGTGAAAGACCATCTTCCGCCAAAGGTCATCATACTTCAGCCGTAGCTGGCCCGTCAACGACATGTCTTCAACATCCTCTGTCAATTCACACGGCTAAAGTTGCCTGAGGAGCCTTTCGTATTCGTGGTGGGGCCCTACCCGAAACCACGTGACTTGGGCTTGGACTACCAAGCCGAGTGCGCGATATCCTCTGCCGACTCGCACGGAGTACACAGGGTACCGCTGATTCACTCTCTTGAATTTCAAGCTACGGTGATGGGGGTTTGACGCGAAGAGCTGATACGACTGGCGGGCTTGCCGCCGTACATTCTCGGGGAGGCGTCTGTAAGCGTCCCAAAAGCTCTGCCGTACACCCGAACGCACGCTTACAAGTCTTCCAGGTTTAGGGGTTCAGTCAACCCCTCCTCGTAATCCGCCAGCGTCTCTTCGGCCATCCGATTCAGCAGTTCCTCTGATTCGGGACGGCTGAAGAGCTCATCCCACTTGCGCTCGGACTCCATTTCATCCAACAAGACTTGGGCGACCATGTCCTGTTGTTCTTCGGGTAGCTCGGACGCCACATTGAACGCATGTTGTAGTAAGTTTGTCATGTGCGCTTTGCTCCCGTTTGACAATGTGGATGCACGGCTAAGACCCTGGCCCCACAACCCATCTCAGAAGAACCGAAACTACGCCTTGATGAAGGTTAGCACCTCTGAAATATCTGCCATTGGCACCTTCTCTCGCCGTGCCTGGTTGTTCAAGATCGCCATTCTCCTACTCTGCTTTTGCTGGGTTCTTCGCGAGGCGTAAGCGACGTCGTACAGGTGATAACCGGCTTCTTGGAACAGGCGTCTAACTATTTCCGGAAAGAGCGTTCGCTCGCCAGTTGGTATGTCTCTGTTGTTGGGAACGATTATCGTGCATCTCCCATGTTCGGGTTGGACGTCCCAAAGTCGTTCCGCTATCGTTCCCATGGCATTGGTCCAATCTTCAGGGTCCATATTGGCCAAGTCGTTAGGCAACTCCGAGTATTGGCCTTTGACTAATCCACTGTATGGCGGGTCAATGATGATGTAGTCGGCTCCGGCTGCTGGTTTCCCATTCAGCAGATCGCAGGGGATTATCTGATCTGCGTATGGACCTCTAGGAACCAAGTCCGACAGAGCAGGTTTGATGTGCCAGTTTTCATCATCACACCAATCAGCCCTATCTTCCCAGACTTTCAGCATCATGCCTGAACCGGCCATCGGGTCAAGTACGGTGTCTCCCTTGCGGGCATAGTACCAAAGGCAGTTGGCGTAGAGGTCTCCGGGGATGTATCCGTGGCCTTCCCAACCATCGATGCGCGGCCAGCGTAAGGTGGCGAAGTTCCAATTGTCCGTCGGGCGTATCACCGGTGTTTTCGCCTTCGGGGTTGTACCGCGCAATGCACGTGCTTCACTCTCAGTCATTGAAGGCTGGAGCAATCCGTCTGCGGCTGCTTGCTTCAGCGCGTCCGCTGACAGGTCTGACAGTGTGGACAGCGTTCTGATGCGATACGGCAGTCTGATGCTAGAATTTGCTTCCACCAGCATATGCAGACGCCGCCCGACCGCGCCTAGCAACCTGGCTTCTCGAGGGGTGATGCCTACTTTGGCCAAAACGTCGGAGTATTGGCTCTCAGTCAGGCTTTGGCGGGCTTCGTGGAGCCGGTTCCCCTGAACCACAATAGCCCGCCCTGCGTTGGTACGGCCGTTTGACAGGTAACGTTGCCAGTCGCGCGCCACGAACTTAGCTCCTTTTGTCTAGCCTGAGTGTTGCTGGCTCTAGCCTATTCAGCCACCGTCAACTTGGAGCGGGACGGGTCCATCTTGACTAGCATTAGGGACCGCGTACCGAACATGTCAACGAACATCTCACCTGGGTTCAACCTATCGGCCAAATCCAGCATTTCAGGACGGGCAATTGGCAAGGCTTCACGGAGGATGCTCATGTTCCTGTGCCGCCCGATGATTGTGGTGTTCAGATTGTTCCGCACGTTCTCTGGCACGTCGCCGGCGCTCTGGACTGAAATAACGTATCCGATGTGCAGTGAACGCCCCTTGCGGATCTGCTCGTTGAGCATCCCTGTGGCTGCATCGCGCAGTTGGCGGGATTCGGCTTTAAAGATGTCGGACGCTTCATCAATGATGATCTCTAGGTCCGGAGCCCCCGTGGGTTCTTGCACTGCGACAGCGCGAACTCTCTCAGCCTCTTGCAGCAGATAGCTGAGGAACAAGGCGTAGCCTCGATTATTGCTTTCACTGACACGGATGACATTAAGGCCCGGCTGCCTGAATATATCGGATATGTTGCCCGTTGACCTACTATGCCCCAGTGCGTTGGGTTGGGGCTGTGGATCGATGAACGCTGGAATCCGACCGGGAATTCTAATCTTGCGCTTTATTGCGTCCAGCGTACCTTTGGCGATTGTACCTCCTCCATCACCATACAAGAGGCTTTCCAACGCTCCCTTTGTCCCAGTCCTTTTGTCGGTGATGTACGCGATAAAGTTTCCGATAGTCCAATCTCTTCCGCTCTCAGATTGTAGTGCCTTATAGTTCGTGGCGATGTGTGCGAATATCTCGGCTTGGAGTTCCTCGCTGGCATGGTAGAAGATGGTGGCGGCCAGAATTTCTGGGTTCACGTCTCTTGCATTGACCCCTAGCACTACCGCGCAAGCGTTTGGGTCACCCGCGTCCAATGTCCAGTAGCGAACTGCGTGTTTGCTGGTATCTTGGCCATTTAGTGAGAAGGCTTGCTTGATTTCAACCTCTTCATCGTCATTCTCTTCGTGGTGGTTCTGGTGGTCGGGTTTGTGGTCGAACAGGATAATGGACCGACCCAAAGCCGCCGCGACATGGGCTATGTTCGAAAGCAGATTGGATTTGCCGGAGCCTGTTGAGCCGGCGACGAGTATGTGGTGATTCAGAATCCTTTCGTTCGGGTTGATTGCGACCTCAGCTTCGCCGCTTCGAGCGAGTTTGCCGATACGGAAATTGTTGTGTTCCACCTGGGGTAGTTCAAGGGCATCCGTAATTTCATTGGTGGTCGCAAGTCGGCTGACTGCACCCGTAGTCGGACGGATGAACGGCGTTTCGGGGTTGCCGTCATCATCCAGGATGGCCTCTACTTTGGCGTCGTAATACGTGATGTTGGCTACTATCGCGTCTTTCGCGTAACCGTTGTCCTCAAGCAGGGCCAGCATCTGGCTCAACGAGATGGTGTCAAACGGGTTTGGGGAGAATCGGCTGAGGTTGCGGTTGGCGGTAGCGACTTGGAGAAAGAACCTGTTTGGTTCCGAGTCCGAGATCAAGTAGGTGAAGAGAGGGACGAGATCCACCTCGCCTTTGACCACTAGCCTCACGATGTCGGTGTTTGTGTTCTGATCATCGGCTATCTGGACAAGCTCAATCATCGTATGCTCCGTTCGTTGGTCAGGGCGAGAAAGCGCGTGGGGTCAGTGGCGGAGAACCGAGTTATTACTTCGTCGCGGGCGCGGGCACCGTTGAATTTACTACGCACGTGGTTGTCCGCTATCTGTAGGAGCATGGGGATGTCGTGATCCAGCGCTCCGTCGTTGTCGTATTCCAGTATAGCCAACGCTAGCGGCACCTGTTCGGCAAGGCACTCGATACCAAATGCCTTGCGGTTGACCTTGTAGATTGCCCGCACGACTTCGCCCGCGTTATCAGTGATCCACTGGCTGATGCTCTGTTGGCGTTCGCCGAAACGCTCGGACAAGACGTTGGCCCACTGGCGCAACACGAAGACCTCCCCTTGGCGCAGGGCGTATCCTATCGCGCTGAGGAGAGGGTTAGCGGACAGTTCCTTTATGAATCCGATCGCATTGCCGTTGGCGAGAATATCCAGCAACAAATCGTGAGCGCGATCTTGGGTCAACATGTTCTGGGTGAGGATTGGCCCATCCAACAACGCAAAGTGGCCCTCATCCTCTCGTAGCCATTCAAGGGCAACTTCACGTTCTTCGTACTCGCGGAAAGTGTTAATCCACGAATGTTCCTGCTGACGCGCCCCCCTGAGATATTCTGACCATTGCTTGATTGCCTTCGTCCACGTAACGCTGATGTTCTCGGCCGGCGTGAGATGCGAAGCGCGGGTGCGCGCGACATGAGCTCTTGGTCGGTGCTGGGTTTGCGGAGTCACCAGGATTACGCCGGCCGCGTAAATCGTATCGGACGCAAACCGCAATGCGGAAACGGCATCGGTGCCGTCCACTGCCGCAATTCGATTGCTGTGGTACAACTGGCGAGCGTCCGGCTTGAGAGCGGCAGCCGTGCTGCCTATGGTTCCGATGCCACCGGACTCGCCTTCAATCAGCCTCCGGATGTCGGCGACGAATTGATCCTCATTCTGTGAGGAAATCCCAACGAGCGAGGGGATGTCTCCCAGAATCTCGTAGGTGTCTGTAATGTCCCGCCGGCCATCCAATGCGTCGGCGAAGTAGTGGCCAGATTGGTATTGGCTAGTCATGGCGTTCCTTATCGCGGCCAATCTTCCCGCGGCGCGAGTTGGCCGAATTACGCAACATTGTAACATTAGCAGCCACACTGCGCTTGGGACAACAGGGGGCAGGCCCCACCCCCATCCTAACCTTCCCCCGTCAAGAGGGAAGGGACTTTCGGAACCGCCCCCTACTCGCCCGAGAACCGGTCCGTGAAGGCGTCCTGCGCCTGCACGTCCTCGGACAGCAGGCCGCTTGCCTGCATCCACTCGGTGAAGCTCTCCCACTTGCTCGCCTGCTGACTGCCGAAGTCCGCATCGTCGGTCCGCCACAGCGGGGCGAGCAGGTCGGCGCCGGGGCGCTCGATCGCCTCGTCCACCTCTTCACCGCCCAGCTCCAGCAGCACGTCCACGCCTTCTTGCGGGTTGGATGCGGCATCTTCGTAGCCGCGGCGCACGGCTCTGACGAATCCCTCCACCACGTCGGCGCGGTTCGCGATGGTGTCCTCGCTCGCCACTATCACCAGCTCGTAGTAGTCTGGCACGCCCCACTCTTCCATGCGCATGATGTTTACGGGGTAGCCTTCGTTCTCGATAAGAATACTCTCGTGCGTCCAATATGCGCCAACCACCGCGTCGACCCTTTCGCCGATCAGCGCGGGCGCAAGGTCGAACCCCACGTTGACCAGCTCGACGTCCTCCAGGCCGCGCGCGCCGTCAGCCTTCAGCATGGTTTCCAGCAGCGGCTCGTTGGTGGGAATGCCCGGGTAGCCCACCTTCTTGCCAACGAGGTCGCGCGGCCGCTCGATGCCCGAAGACGCGAGCGCCATCACCGAGTTCAGCGGGTGCTGCACCATCGCGGTCACCGACACCACGGGCACTCCCTGGCCCCTGGCGAGCAGCACGTCGGGCTGGTAGCTTATGCCGAAGTCGTCCTCGCCGGCCCCCACCGTCTGCAGCACCGCGGAAGGGTCCACCGGCGTGTACATGTTGACGTCCAGGCCCTCCTCTTCGAAGTAACCCCGCTGCTTGGCGATGAAGAGCCCGGTGTGGTTGGAGTTCGGGTACCAGTCCATCGCCAGCTTGACGGAAACTCGTTCCGATGAGTCATCGCCGCCGCACGACACGGCCAGCACGCAAAGCGCCGCGAGCGCGAACAGCGCGGACGCCAGCTTCCGGTATGGGTAATCCAAGTTCGTCACCTCACGTGGTATCTACGCCGCCGGCCTGGTCGTGGCCGGCCTGCTCGTGCCAGGATGAAACGTCGCCGCCGCGCCGGGCGTGCGACCAGGGTATCGTCAGCCGCTCGACCACCCCAACCAGCAGGAACAGCCCCACGCCCATCGCGGACAGCAGCGTTATCGCCGCGAAGACCCGCTCTGTCAGAAACTGGGGCTTGGAGCGGATCATCAGGTAGCCCAGGCCCTCGCTGGACCCCACCCACTCGCCGATTACCGCGCCGATGACGCTCACCGCGACGGCCACCCTCGCGCCGGAGAACAGGTACGGCAGCGCCGAGGGTAGCTGCGCCTTCACCAGTATCTGGAGGCGGTTCGCGCCCAGCGTGCGCATCAGGTTCACCGTGTCCTGGTCCACGGACTTCAGCCCGTCCACGGTGTTCACCGCCAGCGGGAAGAACGCTATCAGCGCGACGACGATTATCTTGGGCGTGAGGCCGTAGCCGAACCAGATGAGCAGCAGCGGGGCGATGACGATGATAGGGATGGTCTGGGAGGCGATTACGAATGGATACAGCGAGCGCTCAACCGTGCGTGAAAGGGCGATGCCAACCCCGAGCGAGACGCCGCAGAACAGCGCCGCGCCGAAGCCGACGATCACCTCTTCCAGCGTGACCCAGCTATGCCGCGCGAGCAGCCCCGCGTCCTCGACCAGCGCGACCGCAATGGCGGATGGCGCGGGAAGCAGCCACGCGCGGATCTCGAACAGCAGCACGCACAGCTCCCACGCCCCCAGCGCGAGCAGCACCAACAGCATCGGCGCGGCCCACCGGCCCGCCGCCGCGTGCAGCCGCGCCAAGACCTGGCGGCGTGGCGCGTACTCGATGGCCGCGTGCGGCACGGTGCGTTCCGCGCTCATCGCGCCGTCGCCACGCTCTCGCCGCGTATCGCGCTCAACAGCCGCGCCTTCAAAGCGACGAACTCGGGGTCGGTGAGCAAGTCCAGCGAGCGCGGCCGAGGCAAATCTACGTCAACGACTAGCTTCATTCGCCCTGGGCGAGCAGTCATCACGTAGACGCGGTCGGACAGGAAGACCGCCTCGTCGACGTCGTGCGTCACGAGCACGACTGTCTTGCGCAGCGAGAGCCATGTGTGCTGCATCCACTCCTGCATCTGGGCGCGGTTGAGGGCGTCGAGCGCGCTGAGGGGCTCGTCCAGCAGGAATATCTGCTGGTCGGCGAGCACAGTGCGCAGGAAGGAGACGCGCTGCCTCATGCCGCCCGAGAGCGCGTGGGGGTAGGCCGACTCGAACCCCGCCAGGCCGAACGACTCCATCAGGTCCAGCGCCCTCTCGCGCGAGCTGCGCCTGGGGACGCCCCTTAGCTCGAGGCCCATGACGGCGTTGTCGACGACGTTGCGCCAGGGAAAGAGCAGGTCCTTCTGCTGCATGTAGCCGACCTGGCCCAGCCGCTTGCCGGGCCGTATCCCGTCCAGGTGGATTTCGCCGCTGTCCGGCTCGTCAAGTCCTGCGATGATGTTCAATAACGTGCTCTTGCCGCAGCCGCTGGGACCGACGATGCTGACGAACTCGCCGTCGCGCGCGAAGAATCTCACGCTGTCGAGCACCGGCAGCGGCGCACCGTCGCGCACGCGAGTCTTGCTCACGCGATCAAGGCGAATCTTCGCGTCGACGTAGGCAGTCGATTCGGCGTCGGTGGCAGTTTCGGCCCTCACAAGTCTCCCTTGTCAGCGTGAACTCGGCGGCGCGGCGCGCGCCTTCGGATAGATTCTTTGACAAAAGAAAACAGCCGCCCGGTAATCTGGGCGGCTGCGGTTTCTGAAGGGTCTCGGTGCAAACCCTTTCCCTACGCTGGCATTACCCAGATCAGGTCATTCGGGGTCGGTAGCGTCACGGCTACCCTCTCAGCCTGGCCATTCCAAGCTCCCCCCGGGGGCATGATCAATTGTCTGGGCGCAAGTCTAGCGCGTGGCCAAGCGCCTGTCAACCGCCGCGCCTGACAGGGTCT
This sequence comes from Dehalococcoidia bacterium, assembly GCA_965217705.1. Classification (GTDB taxonomy): domain Bacteria; phylum Chloroflexota; class Dehalococcoidia; order Lucifugimonadales; family CATOSD01; genus CATOSD01. The sequence continues at coordinate 3,139,551 of CBDCJA010000002.1, forward strand.
TTTCATTTTCACCCTGAGCGTAGCCGAAGGGTCTAAAGTCCTTGCCTGCATCCCCTTCTTCATACTAGAGCCGAGTCCGTGTCGAGTGATTTTAGATTCTTCGCCTTCGGCTCAGAATGACATTTCCCGATAATGAAAAGACCCTGCCGCGCCTGAGCGGTCACGCCGCCAGGCGCTACCGCTCGTCCTCCAGCTCCTTGAGCCGGCCTTCCAGGATCCGCCTGCGTCGACGGTAGTCGCCCTCGCCGAGCGCCCCGCTCGAGGTGGCCTCCTCCAGGTCGGCCAGCATCTGCCGCAGCGTAACGATTTCGGCGAACGCGCCCATCTCGCCGTCGGAGGGGGCGTCCGCGTCCGGTACGGGCCGCGCGGCCCGGCGACGACGCCACACCACCACGCCGAACGCGCACACGATCACCACCCCGAGCACGCCCAGTGCGCCGGCCTCCGGCGGCACAGACCCGATCCACCGCCTTGCGGACTCCGGCCCGCTCAGCTCCGGCAGGTCCTCCAGCCGCACCGACACTCGATCTCCACGCGGCAGGTCCGCCGCCTCGATGAGGTGGTAGGGGCGACCGCCCAGCACCACGGAGCCGGGCTCGCCCAACTCGCTTGCGGACAGCGACAGCTCGCCCTTCGGCGCCAGCACGCGCAGGCTCTCGGCGCCGTACAGCAGCGACTTCGTAAACTCGGCGCTGCCTCCGGTGTAGGGGAAGCTGTAGGAGTACAGCACCTCGTGCTCGCCCGGCGGCACGCTCGCCAGCAGCGCGAAACCGCGGTCCACCTGCGCGAAGTCCGCGTCCGGCAGCGTCGTGTCCACGTCCAGGTCGCGGGCGTCCGGAGGAAGGCCGAACCGCAGCAGGTTCATAGGCTCAGGACCGGGCACGTAGGTCTGATTGGACTCGTTGACTATCCTGACGATTTCCAGCGTCGCGACGGTCTGCTCCTCCCGGTCGGCGGAGGCGAACAGCACCGACGCGAGGATGGCCCTCACCGCGCCGTCGTCGTGCGTAGACTCGTACACGGTCAGTGTGACCGGCAAAGGGGGGCCGTTCGAGGTGTCCAGGTCCATGCCGTAGAGAGCGCCCTGGTATACCACGGACACGCCGTAGGCGGCTTGTGGGTCCGTCGGAACGTCGTCGAAGCGGAACGCGCCACGCTCGTCGGTGAGCGTCGCCGTGTCGTCGCGGTCCGTGCCTCGCACGGTGTGGAGCACGACCTCGATCTGTGCCTCGCCGGCGCCGCTCGTGCCGTTCTCCACGCGGCCCTCCACCGCAAAGGTCGCGTCCTGCGCGCGGGCGGTGGCCTCGGCCTGCACCCACACCGCCAGCAACAGCAGTGCGATCGCTGCGGCCCTAGCCATCGGAGGCCTCCGATGGCCCGGCGCTCCGGCCGAGCGCCCGCTCGCGCGCCCGCCGCGCCTCGCTCTCCACCTGCTCCATAAACTCCCGCTCCTGCGCGCTCTCAAGCTCCATGCCCTTCAGCACGAGGGCGGCCTCCACCATGTATTGCCGTCTCAGCCAGCGGTAGTCTTCCTCATCCAGGTTGCCCAGGGCCGACTCCAGCTCGGCGTTGCGCAGCCCATCGAGGGCCGCCTCCCAGCGCCGGGCGAACTCGGCCGTCTGCGAGCTCTCGTCCTCTGCGAACTCGTCCGTGCCGAGGCCGCGCAGCAGCGGGAAGAGGATGGCGGTGGCGGGAATGAGCGCCAGTACCAGGGCGAGGATGATCTCCATATGCTGTGCTCGCGCTGCGCGTCACGCCCCGGCGGCGCGGACGTTCGCCGGGAGCCGCAGCGTGGAGGGCGACGGTTGGCGGCGTGGTGAGACCGCGAGTATCACCCCCACGGTCAGCAACGGCCCCGAAGCCCACATCCACCACACCATCGGGTTCACCAGCACGCGGAATATGGCCGAGCCGTCGTCGTTGAACTCGGACGGCACGAGGTAGAAGTCCTCCAGCGGGGTGCTGCGAATCGCCCCCCGCGTCGAGGCGATGCGAAACTCGGGATAAACGGCGCGGAACGGGTACATCCTGCCCAGATACTCGTCGCCCACGTACACGTCGAACTCGGCCGTCTCCTCCGTCCTGTCGGGGAAGTCCTGGCTCGTCACGCGCAGGTAGCTGAACGTGTACCTGCCCAGCGTAGAGGTCTCGCCCGGCGACATGGCGACGTCGCGCTGGACGCTGTAGAACGACGAGGCGGTCGCACCCACCGCCAGCATGATGATGGCCAGGTGCACGACGTAGCCGCCGTACCGCGGCCGGTTGCCCGAAAGCAGCCTGGCGAACGCCAACGCGTAGTTCTCGCCCCTGCCGTGCCGCGCCCTCACGCCGCGCATCCACTCGTGCGCGATCCCCGTGACCACCATGGCGTAGGTCGACAGCGCCACCAGCGCGGCCAGTTGCCGCACGCCCACCGCGAACAACACCACGCCCGTGACCGCTGCCGCAATTACCGGATAGCGTAGCGTTCGGGCCAGGTTGCGCGGCGTCGCCCTCCGCCACGGCAGCAGCGGTCCGACGCCCATCAGGAAGACTATCGCCAGCAGCAGAGGGCCGTTGATGCGGTTGAAGAACGGCGCGCCCACCGTCAGCGTCACGTCCTGCGCCGCCTCGGAGAACACCGGAAAGATGGTGCCCCACAGCGTCACGAACGCCACTACCAGGAAGAGCACGTTCTGCGCGAGGAACGCGCTCTCGCGAGAGAGCAGCGAGTCCAGACCCTCGCGGCTCCGCAACGAGTCCATGCGCCACACGAACGCCGCGAGCGACAGGAGAAGCGTGCCGGCCATGAAAGCCAGGAACAACCACCCCATGGTCGACTGCGCGAACGAATGCACCGAGGGCACCGGCCCACCACGGTTGATGAACATGCCCATCTGCGCCAGCGTGAACGCAACGATGATTATTACCATGTTCCAGGTGCGGAACATGCCCCGTCGCTTCTGTACCATGATCGAGTGGACGAAGGCGGTCAGCGCGAGCCACGGGAGCAACGCCGAGTTCTCCACGGGGTCCCAGGCCCAGTAGCCCCCCCAACCCAGTATGGTGTACGCCCACCAGCTCCCCAGCAGCAGGCCGCAGGTGAGGATGAGCCAGGAGATCATGGCCCAGGTCCTGCCCAGGTCCACCCACTCGTCGCGCCCGCCGCGCCGCGCGAGCAGCGCCCCCATCGCGATGCTGAACGGGATCGCGACGACCACCAGCCCGGTCATCTGCATGGGTGGATGGATGAACATGCCGAAGTGGACCAGCAGCGGGTTGATGCCCTGGCCGTCGGTAGGCACCAAGGGCAGCTGCTCCAGCGGGTTGGCGAAGAATACGATGATGGCCAGGAAGAAGGCCAGCACCAGCGCCATTATCCCCGTGGCATAGGGCGCGGTGTAGGGCAGGCGTCTGCGTATGCTCAGCACCGCGACCGTGGCAATCGCGGAGAACACGCCAGCCAGGAACAGCAGCGAGCCGGCGTTGCCCGCGTAGAAAGCGACCCACGTGTAGGACCTGGGCATGGCGAGGTTGCTGTTCTCGGCGACGTAGCGCACGCTGAAGTCGCTGGTGACGAAGGCGTACACCAGCGCCGCAGCGGACACCGCGAGCAACGGTGGCACGGCGTAGAAAGCGTAACGCCCGCTGACCGAAAGCTCGGGTATGCGTCTCCAGGCGGCAGCGAACGACGCCACCGCCGCGTATACGGCCGTCAGGAGCGCTATGGGCAGCGCGATCTGGCCCGCTTCAATCATAAGTCAGCCCTACCAATAGTCCCTTCCCCCTCGACGGGGGAAGGTTAGGATGGGGGTGAAGAACGAGACCCCTACCTGCGCAGCGCGTCCTCGATGCGCGCGAAGTACTCCTCGCTCTCCTCTTCCGTAAGCCGTGGCTCCGGTTCGGGAGCCCTGCGGCGCATGACCCTGAGCGCCACCACGAGCGCCGCGAGCGCCGCGGCCAACGCGACGGGCGGCGCGACCCACGCCAGCAGGCTGAACCCGGACGCGGGAGGTTCCATCAACACGCTCGGCCCGTAGCTGTCGACGAAGTAGTCCGTTATCTGCTCCTCGCTCCAGCCCCGTTCGAGCCTGTCCTTGACGACTCCGCGCATCTGCGCCGAGAGCGGGTTGCGCGACTGGTCGATGGACTCGCCCGGGCACACCGGACACATGATGGTGCGGTTCAGCCGCTGCTCCCTCTGCTCGAGAGCGGGCACGTCGGACGCCGACTCGCACGCCAAGCCAACCAGCAAAAGCGCGAGCACCGCAAGCGCCGCCGCACTGGCGGTCCGGCGCCAGGCCCCGCCGGAAGACGGGCGCGCGACGATGCCGACGCTCCCGCTGGATTGCACAGGCCGACTCCCCTTCATGGTCGGATAATGTTAACACACAACCGCCAGGCCAAGCGTGTGACCGGGCCGCGCCCCAGGGTCTTTTCATTTTCACCCTGAGCGTAGCCGAAGGGTCTAAAGTCCTTGCCTGCATCCCCTTCTTCATACTAGAGCCGAGTCCGTGTCGAGTGATTTTAGATTCTTCGCCTTCGGCTCAGAATGACATTTCCCGATAATGAAAAGACCCTGGGCCGCGCCCCCGCCGTCCCACGCTCTGCTATAATTGCCCGCGATAGCCGAAACAGGGCTGCCGCGGGCGCCGTGTCCGCGCCGGGACCGCCCGGGTCAAAATGCTACGCAAGGAGACGACATGGCCGTTCTTATCGTCGCGTCGGACGCGGAGGGAGCGGGCAAGACCGCCCTCTGCGCCGCGCTGGCGCATCTGCTGGGCCGCAAGGGCGTCCGCGCCGCCGTGTGCAAGCCGATCGCCGCGCGGGGCGTCGCCGCGAACGATGACGCGGACCCGCGCGTTTACGCCGACCTGCTCGGCCAGCAGGCCAGTTCCACGCCGCTTGAAGCGCCCTCCGGTGGGCTGACCGAGCAGGCGACTGCCGACGTTCGGGCCGCGGTCGAAAACGCGGGCCGCGACGCCGACGTGACGATAGTGGAGGCCAGTTCCGCCCTCTCGTACCGCGACACGCGGTCGCTCGCCAACGCAATCGACGCACGTGTTCTGGTCGTTGGGCGCCACTCTCCGCGGCTACCCGATACCTTCAGCCTCTGGCGCGACGCCCTGGACGAACGCACCGCCGGCTGCATCGCCAACTTCGTAACACGCTACGCGGGAGCAAGGGTCGAGGCCGAGCTCCGGGGCCGCGCGGAACTTCGCGTGCTGGGAATCATTCCCGAAGAACGCCGCCTGCTCTCTCCGAGCGTCCGCGACGTGGCGCGGCATCTGGACGGACGGATGCTGAACGATTGCGAAGACGACGCCCTGGTCGAGTGCTTCATGACTCTGGGCCTGACCATGGATCCGGGCGAGCTCTACTTCGGCCTGCACGCCGACAAGGCCGTGATAGTGAGGGGAGACCGCCCCGACATACAGATGGCGGCTCTGGCGACGCCCACGGCGTGCCTGATATGCACCGAGGGCAAGGAGCCGATCGAGTACGTGCGGAACGAGGCGGAACTGGACGAGGTGCCGATCATCATAGTGGAGTCGGGCACCCTGGACACGATGGACGCACTCAACCCGCTGATGGACGCCGCCCGCTTCGACCATCCAGGGAAGCTGGCCACGTTTGCACGGCTGCTGGAAAAGCGCGCCGATCTGCCGGCGCTGTGGTCCCGGCTGGGACTTGCGCTCTAGCCGGCGTTGCGCCGGTAGGGGCGGGTCTCAAACCCGCCGTGTTGGAGCTGGCGGGCCGCCCTGTCAGCCCACCAGCGTAGAGGGGTATGGGCGGCGTTCCGGGACTATCCCGCCCTTGCCGCGGCCTGCCGTATCGCCCTCGCGGCGAAGACGGACGTCAGGTGCGCCCTGTACTCCGCCGAGGCGTGGAGGTCCTCCAGGAAGTCGATGCCAGCTCCCGCCGAGGCCGCCGCCGCGCTCACTGCCGCGTCGTCGAGCCGTGAGCCGCGCAACGCCGCCTCCGCCTCCGAAGCCCTGGACGCGACCGGGCCCGCGCCCGTAACGCCTATGCTCGCATGTTCGCAGACGCCGTTGGCGTCCAGCCCGACTACCGCCGCTATACCCACAATGGCGTAGTGCGAGGCCTTGTTGGCGAACTTGGCGTAACCGGAGCCCGACCGGGCCGGCAGCGCGGGAATGGTAATCTCGTTGAGTATCTCGTTGGGCGCGAGGGCCGTGGTCAGCAGGTCGACGAAGAAGTCGTCGATGCTCAGCGTGCGGTGCTCGCCCGTGCTGCTGGTGATGAGCCGCGCGTTGAGGGCTATCGCCACCGCGGGCAGGTCGCCCGCCGGGTCGGCGTGGGAAAGGCTGCCGCCGATGGTGCCCATGTTCCGCACCTGCGGATCGGCCACCGTGGATGCCGCCTCGGCCAGCACGGACGCCCTCGCCGCCACCAGGTCAGAAGACTCCAGCTGGGCGTAAGTGGTCATCGCGCCTATGGCAAGGCCGCCGTCCTCTTCGCGAATGTAGGCCATGTCGCCTATCTTGCCCAGGTCGATGACAACCTGCGGCTCGGCCAGGCGCAGCTTCATCAGCGGAATCAGGCTGTGGCCGCCGGCCAGCAGCTTGGCGTCCTCGCCGTGCTGTTCCAGCAGTTCGACCGCCTCGGCGACCGACGTGGGGGCGAAGTATTGGAAGGAGCTGGAAACCATCTTCATCTCCTATCCGGCGTTCAAGCCGTGGTCCTCGATCTTTGTGTCACGCTCCCCTGGGTTGCCGCGAAAGCGTGCGTGTTACCCCATGTTGGCGGCCGCGCTCTGCACGGCCTTGACGATGTTGTGGTAGCCGGTGCAGCGGCACAGATTGCCCGACAGCCCCTCGCGTATCTCCTGCTCGGATGGGTTGGGCGTCTTGGACAACAGGCCGTGAGCGGACATTATCATGCCCGGAGTGCAGAAGCCGCACTGAAGGCCGTGCTCCTCCCAGAAGGCCACCTGTATCGGGTGGTACTCGCCGCGTGCCGGCGCCAGCCCCTCGATGGTGGTCACCTCGCGTCCATCGGCCTGCACTGCGAACAGCGTACACGCCTTCACCGCCGCGCCATCGAGCAGCACGGTGCACGCGCCGCAACTGGAGGTGTCGCAGCCGACGTGGGTGCCGGTGAGGTCCAGGTTCGCCCGGAGGAAGTCCACCAGAAGCAGCCGCGGTTCGACCTCGCTGGTGTGCTGGGCGCCATTGACGGTAACGGTGATGCTGCTTGCCATGAGATACCCTCCAGTGGGGAAGATTGGCGTGACCTCCGGCTGGGCGCCGGCCGCCTTTGGCTGTGGCAGCATTCTATAGGAAATCGGCGTTGCGGGGCAACTCACACGCCAGGTCCCCGCTCCCTCGAAAAGGAGCGGGGACCTGGTAAGGGTGATTCTCTTGTGCCGCGCTCTGCCCCTGGGCGGGTCCGACACCCGCCCAGGCTTCTGCCGCTAGAGCGAGTCTCTATCCCGGCGGCGCGACCGGAAGCGGAGCAGGCCCAGCAGTCCGAGCGGCGCCGTTAGCAGGGCAAGGTTGACCATGGCCGTTATCGGCGAAGTCTCGCCTGTCGGCAGTCCGCAGATGCCGCCGCTTGAGCTTTCCTCTTCCGGCGTTGGCGTGGCCGCCGGCGGCGGAGCGGCAGTCGTCGCTACGGGTTGCGAGGTCGCCGTGGGTTCCGGCGTGGCGGTAGGTACCGGCGTCGCCGTAGGCTGCGGTGTGGCGGTAGGAGGCACCGCCGTGGCGGTGGGTACCGGTGTGGCGGTGGGTTCCGGCGTCGCGGTCGGTGGTACGGGCGTCGCCGTGGCGGTGGGTACCGGTGTGGCGGTGGGTACCGGTGTGGCGGTAGGCTCCGGCGTGGCGGTAGGCTCCGGCGTGGCGGTAGGCAGTCCGGTGAATATCAGGTTTACCGTCTCGAACATGCCTCCCTGGAACACTGTGTCCGTCGGCGAGGACGCGGCTACGTCGTTCAGCTCGAACGTTATGTTCATGCCGACGTAGGACTCGCCCTTGGGGTCTACGATGAGGTTGCTGTATTCGTCGCCATCGATGCGCGCGGGCTCGGACGTGTAGTCTCCTATCCGGGCGACCAGCACGGCGTCCGCGGGCACTCCCGAGCCGGCCGCGGCCAGGATGCCGGAGAAGACCGTGGGCGAAACCGTTACCGGGGTTGGTGACGGCGTCGGCTCGGGAAGCTGCGCGAACGTCAGCGAGAAGCCGCTCTTGATTACGGGAACCGCACTGGCGGTCAATTTGTCAGTCTCGTTAGCCTGAACGACGCCGTTCAGGAAGAAGTTGATAGTCCTGTCCCTGAACGACGCGTCAGGAGCGGTTAAGCTAAGGTCCGAATACATTCCGCCGGACACTGTTACCGGCTCGGACTCGTACTCGTCGCCGATGCGCGCCACGATTGTCGAGCCGTCGGGCGCGGGTTCGCCCGCGACGGTCACTGTGCCCGAGTAGAGTTCAGGAGCGGGTGGTGGGGACTGCGCCAGCGCAGGCGCGGCCGCCCACGTGGCAGCCAGCAGCGCCAGCGCCGCGAATCCAAGCAGCGCCAGAGCGGTCCTGTTCGTCCTGAAGTCGAACGAGTTCATCTTGAGTTCCTCCAGAGTATCGGAAAGTTTTCTGCATGCGTACAAAATATAATATAACCTAAAGCCTACATTCCGTCTACGTTAAAGTCGGCGCTTCTGGCGAACGTTGTGCAACAATCGGCCCTTCCCCTCTCTCCGTCATTCCGGCCCTCGAGCCGGAATCCAGGCAGCCGCATCCCCAATGACGAAACCTGCCCAGTCGCGGACGCAAATCGGGGGCCTTCGGGATGCGAACCCCCGAAGACCCCCATGCCGAAGGTCTTTCCCGGTCCGCCCGCCGCTCGAGGCGGCCCGCGGCCCGCTCCCGGCCTCGCCGGGGTTACGGCTTCTGGATGGTGTTTATGTTCACCGGCCTCGCCGGATATACCTTGTAGGTGACGGCAGTAACGCCTCCGCCGTCGTTGGCGTTCACGAACTCCACCTCCGACGGGCCGTGCAGGTAGCCGATGTCGTCGCCGTCCAGCCGGAAGGGGCGGTCGTGGCCCGGGTAGAACACCGACGAGGCGTCGAGCATCTTCTCCACGCTCTCGGTCGCCTCCTTCACGTCCCAGAAAACGTTGTACGGCATCCCCCGGCGCACCGTGCCGCTGTCGGGGAGCGCGTCGCCGGCGACCAGCACCGTGTCGCTGCCAACCTCGACGACCACGCCTATGTGGCCCTTGGTGTGTCCCGGCGTATCCAAGATGGAGACCCCCTCCGCCACGCTGTCGCCGTCAGACACCAGCTCCACCTTGAGCTTTCCCATCATGTCGGCCAGATACGACGCCGCCATCACGTCGCGCTTGCTCGGATTGCGGTTGTAGTCCAGCTCCTTCGGGTGTACCAGGATCCTGGCGTTGGGGAACAGGTCCGTGTTCTGGCAGTGGTCCCAATGCATGTGAGTGAGAATCACGGTATCGACGTCTTCGAAGTCAAGATTGCGGCTGCGCAGTGCGTCGGCCAGCAGCGCGCGGCGCGACGCCGGGCCGGTGTCGATGAGAATGCGCCGGTTGCCGGTGGTGAGCAGCGAGATGGTGGACCATCCCAGCCCGCCCTGGTCCGAGGTGAATGCGAATCCGTAGGTCAGAACGTCGAGGTTGGACATTGCGCGGCCTCCTGCCAGCTTGATTGGGCGTTCGGTGTGTGCGAGCGCAGGCACCCCTCCGCCCTGGGCCGAATCGTGGCGCAGCGCAGAGCCGGTGTCAAGCGCACGTTATAAAGTCCCTTCCCCCTACGCCGAAAGCGCGTCGCGCTGTGCGGCCAGCAGCCGGGCGATGCCTCTCCACCCCAGGGCGAGCATGGCGTCGAGCGTCGCGCGAGAGAAAGGCGCGCCCTCGGCCGTTCCCTGCACCTCCACGAAGTCGCTGGCGTCCGTCATCACGATGTTGACGTCCACCTCGGCGCGGTGGTCCTCCTCGTAGCACAGGTCCAGCAACACCTCGCCGTCCACCACGCCAACGCTCGTCGCCGCGACGGCGGACCGCAGCGGCTGGCCGGAAAGCTGGCCGCGGGTGCTCATGCCGTCCAGCGCCTGGCACAGCGCGACGTAGGCGCCGGTAATCGCGGCGGTGCGCGTGCCCCCGTCCGCCTGCAGCACGTCGCAGTCCACGGTGAGCGTGCGCTCGCCCAGCGCCCGTAGGTCCACCACGGCCCGCAGCGACCGGCCGATCAGCCGCTGGATCTCCCTCGCGCGGCCCCCTGCCGACGCGCTTCGGGGCGTGCGCGTGTTAGTGGAGCGCGGCAGCATGGCGTACTCGGCCGTAAGCCAGCCCTGGCCGGCGCCGCGCAGAAAGCGAGGGACGCCGTCCTCGACGCTCACCGCGCAGAGAACGCGGGTGTCCCCCGTCTCGATCAGTGCCGACCCCTCGGCGTAGGCCAGGGCGCCCGGTTCGATTCGCACGGGCCGCAGGTCGGCCGGCGTGCGTCCGTCGATGCGTGTCATACCAGTCTCCGGCCTTCCACTCACGCTAGTCGGCCGGAATTACGGGCAGAAGGATGTGGGACGGGTGGTCGTGTGAGTGCTCCACCTGCTGACTCGCCCTTCGCATCTCGGCGTCCGTGGCAAGGTTCTTTCCGGTGTTGAGATTGCGGTCGAAGCGCGGGAAGTTGGACGACGACACTTCGACGCGAACGCGGTGCCCCGCGCGGAAGACGTTTCCGGTGACGGCGAGGTCTATCTCGTACTCGTACACGCGCCCCGGTTCGAGCAGCGTCGGCTCGGTGAAACTCTCGCGGAAGCGCGCGCGTATGATGCCGTCGCACAGATTCTTGGCGTATCCCGTGGGCGAGACGTCCACCAGCTTGGCGGTCCAGTCGGTGTCGGGCCCGTCGGTGGCGGCGTGCAGCACTACCTTGATGGGGCCGGTCACCTCCAGGTTCTCCTCCAGCGGCGGGCTGGTGTAGCAAAGCACGTCGGCGCGCATCTCGACGGGTCGCTGGTCGTACGGCCCCCAGGGCACGATGTGGGGCGAGCAGCAGTTGTTGCCGCCCATGGTCTGCACGGGAAAGTCCGGGTCGTAGGTGAAGTGGTCCGCCTGCTCGTCCCCCGGCTCTTCACGCGAAAGCACGCCATCGCCGAGCAGCGTGTTCGCATCGCCGGAGGAGTGCAGGTACCACTTCTGCCAGTCCGTTCTCGCGAGAGGCCACTCGTGTTCGTCGCGCCACTCGTTTACGCCCATGATGAACAGCCGCAGCGGCGGCTCGCGGGAGATCCCGTCGTCGATGCCCCGCATCCAGTAGTCGAACCAGCGCAGCTCCAGCGCATCGAGGTCGTACAGCGAGTTCGCGCCGAAGTCCACGTCGCCCGTCTTGGTCGACGTGCTGAGCGCGTGAGGCCACGGACCCACGATGAGCCGCGACTGCCGGGCCTGGGGCGTGAGGCCGTGGAGCCTCAGTCCGTTGAAGTTGATGAACGTGCTGTGGGCGTAAAGGTCGTACCATCCGCCCATGATGAGCGCCGGGGCCGCCATCTGGTCGAACTTGTTCTCGACGTTGACCGTTTCCCAGTAGGGGCCGTACTCCGTATGGGTCGCCCAGTCCTTCCAGAACTGGAGCGACCTGCCCGCGAGCTGGTCCATGTCTACAAGCGGCAGCGAGCGGAACGCCTCGGTCCAGTTGTGGTACTCGATGCTCTGGGCCGTGCGTCCGTTGGTGCGCATGCCCCAGGTGAGGGCGACGTTGAGCTGGAAGGCGCCGCCCGGGCGGATGAGTCCCGAGTACAGGTCGGCGCACATTACGCGCGGGGCGAGGCACTTCAGGAACTCGCTGCGGTGAGGCGCGCTCTGCCACTGCACCCAGCCGAGATACGACCCGCCGGCCATGCCGATCTTGCCGTCGCTCCAGGGCTGGCTGCCTATCCACTCCTGCGTGTCGAAGCCGTCTTCGCCGTGGTTGAACAGCGCGTAGTGGACCCCGTCGGAGTCCCACCGCCCCCGCACGTCCTGGATCACGCAGGCGTAGCCGTGGTTGGCGAGCCGTATCCCCTTCTCTATCATCGGCGCCGTGTTGTTGTCGTAGGGCGTCCGCATGAGCACCGTCGGGAAAGGTCCGGCAGCCTTGGGCAGGTAGATGTCCGACGACAGTTCTACGCCGTCGCGCATGGGCGTTCTCACGTTCAGGCGCATCTCGACTTCGTAGTTGGGCTGCATGGCTTGTCTCCTCTGACAGGGTTAGGTGTTTGGCTCAGCACCCTCACCCTCTCCATCAAGGGAGAGGGGACTATCGGGCCGCATTCGCGGGCCGTCCGGGAACCGTCGCTACGCCTGGGTCTGGCCGTTCGCCCAGGCCTTGATGAGATGGTGGGCGATTGCGATCGGCCCGGGCACGGCCAGCACGTCGCTCTTGCCCTCCAGGGCGAGCAGCACCTCGGCGCGGTCGAACCACTGCACGTCGGTCATCTCCTCGGGGTCCATGGCTATTTCGGTCGTGGCGGCCTCGGCGTGGCAGCCGATCATCAGAGAGGACGGGAAGGGCCAGGGCTGCGAGGAGTGGTAGCGCACGTTCTTGACAGCGATTCCGGCCTCCTCCATTATCTCGCGGGCCACGGCTTCCTCGATGTTCTCGCCCTGGTCCATGAACCCTGCCAGCGCCGAGTACATCTTCATCTGCTGGAGCCGGCCGCGCGACTGGCCGAGCAGGCACCTGTCCCCGTCGGTCACCACGGTTATCACGACCGGGTCGGTGCGGGGAAAGTGCTCGGCGTGGCAGGCCGGACACCGCCGCACCTGCCCGCCGCGCCCGATGTTTGTGCGTTCGCCGCACACCGAGCAGTGGCCGTGGCGGTTGTGCCAGTCGAGCTGGGCTCTGGCCTGCGCGATAATGCCGGTCTGTGGACCGACCATGCGCTCGGCCGCCGAGCGGCAGTCCTCGAATCGGCGTCCGCCGCTTGCGAGGACGCGCCGCGCGTCGGCGACGTCGGACACGTCCGCCACGAAGTGGGCCTTGCCGTCCAGCAGGCCCAGGAACACCGGCTCGGCGTCCGCGTCCAGCGCGTCGAACTCGTCGCAGTCGAGCCACGCCAGCGCCGCGGGCGGTCCCGCGCTAACGAGTACATTCAGGTTATGCATGGGCAGAAATCGGCTATCGGCCTGTCGAGCGCGGTCGGCAAGCCATTTCTCGTCGCGGCGTTCGGCCTCGCCCCGGTCCAGCGGATTGCCTGCGAAGATATGTGGAGTCATATGCACCTTTCCCAGCGATCCGTAGGGGCAGGTTTCAAACCTGCCCGCTTCCTCTCGTCAATCGCGTCTGCTGTCGCGGTCTCACCACTGACTACTGACCACTGACAACTATCCCGCCTCTATCTTGTCGAACCCCGTATACGGGCGCAACACTTCGGGAATGACTACGGACCCGTCTCGCTGCTGGTAGTTTTCGAGTATGGCTATCAGCACGCGCGGGATTGCGAGGCCGGAGCCGTTAAGGGTGTGCACGAAGCGCGGCGCGGCGCCCGGTTGGGGCCGGTAGCGTATGGACGCGCGGCGCGCCTGGAAGTCGGTGCAGTTGGAGCACGAACTGACCTCCAGCCACTCCCGGCAGCCGGCCGCCCACATCTCCAGGTCGTAGGTCTTCACGGCGGCGAATCCCAGGTCGCCCGTGCACAGCTCGATAATCCTGTAGGGCATCTCCAGCCGCGCGCATACGGTCTCGGCGTCGGCCAGCATCCGCTCCAGCGCCTCGTCGGAGTGCTCCGGCTCGACGAACTTGAACATCTCCACCTTTTCAAACTGGTGCACGCGCTTGATGCCGCGCGTGTCCTTGCCCGCGGCGGCGCGTTCGCGCCTGAACGACGGCGAATGCGCCACGTAGTCCAGGGGCAGCGCGTCGTGCGCAAGTATCTCGTCGCGGTGCAGGTTCGTTATGGGCACCTCGGCGGTTGGCACCAGCCACAGGTCGTCCTCGGCGTCGTGGTACATAGTGTCGGCGAACTTGGGCAGGTGGCCGCTCCCCACTACCGACTCGGTGTTGACCAGGTAGGGCAGATAGGCCTCGCTGTATCCGTGCTCTTCGGTGTGCAGGTCGAGCATCCAGCTTATGAGAGAGCGCTGGAGCCGCGCGCCCTTGCCCCGCAGCACGAAGAAGCGCGAGCGAGCCAGCTTCACGCCGCGCTGCAGGTCGATTATGCCCAGCCGCTCGCCAAGCTCCCAGTGCGGCGCCGGCTCGAAGTCGAACTTGCGCGGCTCGCCCACCGTGCGCACCACGGGGTTATCGGACTCGCCCTCGCCCACGGGCACGTCGTCGTGGGGGATGTTGGGCACCTGCGCCAGCAGCGCCTCCACCTCGCTGTCAGTCGCGCGCACCGCATCCTCCAGCTCGCGAATCTTCACGCCCGTCTCGCGCATCTGCTGAATAAGCTCCGGCGGGCGCTCACTGGCCTGGCCCAGCTCGCGGCTCACGCGGTTCCGGTGTGCGCGCAGGTTGTCGCGCTCGGCGATTGCCGAGCGGCGTTCCCTGTCCAGCTCCAGGATGCGCTCGACCGGAATGGACTCGCCGCGCTTGCGTCCGGCTTCCAGCACAATCTCCGGATGCCGGCGTATGAGGTCAAGGCTAATCACCGAACACCTCTAGTAGAAGTCCCTTCCCCCTCCAACCTGTAGGGGCGGGTTTCAAACCCGCCCGTTGGCGTAGGGCCTGGCTCCGCGAGGCCATTGTCGCCCCCGCACCACACCCTATATCGTAACCCCAAGCTCCGTCGCCACAGTGTCCATGTCCTTGTCGCCCCGGCCGCTCAGCCCCATCAGGATGATCCGGTCGCGGTCGAGCGTAGGGGCAAGCTGGGAGACGTAGTACACGGCGTGGGCCGGTTCCAGCGCGGGAATGATGCCCTCGGTGTGGCAGAGCAGCTGAAAACCTTCCAGGGCCTGGGAGTCGGTGGCGTTCACGTACTGGGCGCGGCCCATCTCCTTCAGGTAGCTGTGCTCAGGCCCGACGCCGGGATAGTCCAGTCCGGCGGAGACGCTGTGCGCCTCGATCACCTGGCCGTCGTCGTCCTGCAGCAGGTACGACATGCTGCCGTGCAGCACGCCGACCCGGCCCGCTACCAGCGTAGAGGCGTGCTTGCCGGACTCGACGCCCAGCCCGGCCGCTTCCACGCCGACCAGCCTCACGTCGGGGTCGCCTATGAAGTCGTAGAACAGCCCAATCGCGTTGCTGCCGCCCCCGACGCACGCCACCACGTAATCGGGCAGACTGCCGGCGGCGGCGACAATCTGCTCCCGCGCCTCCGCGCCCAGCACCGCCTGGAAGTCGCGCACGATGCGCGGGTAGGGATGCGGGCCCACGACGCTGCCTATCAGGTAGTGGGTGGTCTCGACGTTGGTGACCCAGTCCCGGATGCACTCGTTGATGGCGTCCTTCAGCGTGCGGCTGCCGGACGACACGGGGCGCACCTCTGCGCCGAGAAGGCGCATCTTGAACACGTTCAGCGACTGCCTGCGGATGTCCTCCTCGCCCATGTACACCACGCACTCCTGTTGCAGCATGGCGCACACCGTGGCCGTGGCGACGCCGTGTTGGCCGGCGCCGGTCTCGGCGATGACGCGGTTCTTGCCCATGCGCTTGGCCAGCAGCGCCTGTCCCAGGGCGTTGTTAATCTTGTGGGCGCCGGTGTGTGCCAGGTCTTCGCGCTTCAGGTACACCTGGGCGCCGCCAAGCTCCTCCGACAGCCGCTCGGCGTGGTACAGCGGCGTGGGCCGGCCCACGTAGCGCCGCCCCAGCTCCGCTAGCCGCGCCTGGAACCTCTCGTCGGACTGGGCCGCGCGGTAGGCGGTCTCCAGCTCGGCGAGGGCGGGCATGAGCGTCTCTGGCACGAACCGTCCGCCGAACTGTCCGAACCGCCCTCTCTCGTCTGGTATGTTCGCAGTCTGCATGTTCTCCGCTCAGATAACCGCTATTCGCTTGACGTAAATGCCCGGCGTGTGGATCGAGTTCGCGTCGAGCGCGCCCGGTTCCACGATCTCATCCACTTCCAAGACAGTGACGCGCGCGGCCGTGGCCATCACCGCGTTGAAGTTTCGCGAGGTGCCGCGGTACGTCACGTTGCCCAGGGTGTCGGCGACGTGCGCCCTCAGCAGGGCGAAGTCGGCGGTTATGCCCATCTCCATCACGTACTCGCGCCCGTCGAACTCCCGCGTCTCCTTGCCCTCGGCCAGCAGCGTGCCGACGCTGGTTGGCGTGTAGAACGCCGGAATGCCCGCGCCGCCTGCCCGGATGCGCTCTGCGAGCGTGCCCTGCGGCACCACCTCCAGGTCGACTTTGCCCTCGCGGTAGGCGCGCTCGAACGACGTGGGCCTCGACGGCGAGGGCGACACAGGATAGGAGGCGATGACCTTCTTCACCTGTTCGTTGTCGATTAGGACACCGATGTCTATCGGGCTAGTCCCCGGTATCGTGCCGAAGCCGATGACGCTTGCGAGCCCCGCCGTGTTGCTGATAATCGTCAGTTCTCGCGCGCCGTGGTCTCGCAGGGCGCGTATCAGGTTCTGGGGCGTGCCGCCCGGACCGGCGAATCCGTCGATCATCAACATCGCCCCGTCGGGTATGTCCGAAACGGCCTCGCTGAAGCTTTTGGCCACCTTGTCTATCGCCATGTCGTCATCCGTCTGCTGTCCGGCCCCGCGTCCGTGCCGCGCCTACGCGCGCGAGCGGCGCGGCGGCGCGAACACCACCAGCATCTCCAGGTCTTCCTCGATGGAGTGGAAGCGGTGCTCGACGGCCGTTCCCACGAACACCACGCTTCCGGGACCCACGGCGCGGTCTTCGCCGGATACGCTTATGTGCCCGCGCCCACGAACAATATAGTAGATTTCGTCCTCGGTGTGTGGCTGCTGCGGGTCTATTTCTCCCGCAGCGAGACGGTATATGCCAAGGCTCAGGTCGGCGCTCTCGAAGAAGTCCAGATAGCGTTCGCCCGACTCGGCGCGCTGCGCGAGAAGGTCGGCAATCTCCCAGGCGTCCAAGGTGCGGTGCTCCTCTCGTTCGATTGTCAGCGGAAGCGGAAGGTGCGCATGGCGACTGCCGTGCTCAGCACTATCCACCCTACCACTATGGCGAGCTGCGTGGGAAAGTCCCAGAACATGCCGGAATCCAGCGCGACGCTCCTGAACATCTCCAATAGCGGAGCCAGCGGCAGGTACTCTATCACGAACAACAGCACCGTCGGCAGGCTGTCAGTTGGGAAGAAGACTCCGGACAGGAACATCAGCGGCAGCGAGACGGCGTTGCCCAGTCCGCTGGCGGCGGCGACGGTCTTGGAGAACGCGCCGACGATGAAGCCGAGGTTCAGGAACACCAGGTTGCCCATCAGGATCAGGACGCAGAGCTGCGGCGCCTGGCTCAACGGGATCGACACACCGAATATGGCCATGCCCACCGCCAGGATGATGGCGGCCTGCACGATGGACAGCAGCAGCGAAGCCAGCACCTGCGCCACCACGAACACCCGCACCTTCAGCGGCGTGGACTGTATGCGTATCAGTATGCGCTTTTCGCGATACACGGCGATGGTGGTGGCGAGCCCGATGATGGAGAAACTCATCACGCCCCACACGGCGAGGCCGGGCAGCAGGAAGTCGATGTAGCTGGTGTCCCCGGACGACCCCGACTCGCCGGCGCCCCGCGCGTCGAGGACAAGGCGAACGGGGGCCTGCGCCAGTTCCAGGTTCGCGCTGTCGATGAAGCTGGCAACCGCGCTGACGACTACGCCGCCGAATGCGTTGCTCTCGTCATACAGAAGCTCCAGCCGCGCGGGTGGATTGTTGGCAACAGTCCCGGCCAGGCCCTCTGGGATGATCAGCAGATGCCCCAGGTCGCCGTCCTCCACCTGCCGCCGCGCTTCCTCCTCGTCGTCCCGCGTCTCGACCTCGAGGCCGCCCATCTCGGACAGGCTCCGCACCAGGCCGCGCGACATGTCGTCCCCGGCATTGTCGATTACGCCGACGACCTGTGGCGAATCCACGTCCCTGAAGAAGAGGCCGAACACGACCACGAACAGCAGCGGGAACGCGAGCGCCCAGAACAGCGCCTGCTTGTCGCGCAGGATCATCTTCATGTTCGCCAAGGCGAGGTGGTAAACGATCACGGCAATGGCTGGTCCCTTCTCCCTCTCAGGGCTGAGAGGGGTAGGCTTCCTTCCAAATTGTCCCTTCCCCCTCGCAGGGCTGAGAGGGATGGGCTTCCTTCCAAATTGTCCCTTCCCCCTTGATGGGGGAAGGTTAGGATGGGGGTGTCACGCTAATCCCTCAACCTGCGCCCCGTCAGCGCCAGGAACACGTCCTCAAGGTTGGCGGGGATGACTTCCAGGTGGACTAGAGTGGCGCCCGAATCGGCCGCCCAGGCTATAGTCGCCGGCACCGTGGCCGATGCGTCCGTCGAGCTGAGCCTGTACGCGCCGTCGTCGCCCGCCCGCACGTCTTCGACGCCGGCCAACCCCCGCAGCTCGTCGAGGCTGTGCGCCTCGCCGGTGGCCAGCTTCACCTCGTACGGCACGTCAAGCGATGCCACCAGATTCGCGGGCGTGTCCAGCGCCACTATCTTGCCGTCGTCCATAATCGCGACCCTGTCGCAAAGCTGCTCGGCCTCCTCCATGTAGTGTGTTGTGAGCACGATGGTGCGCCCGTCGCGGTTCATGGCCCGCACGAAGTCCCACAGGCTGCGGCGCGCCTGGGGGTCCAGGCCGGTGGTCGGCTCGTCGAGGAACACCACCTCGGGGTCGTTCACGAGCGTGGCCGCGATGGCGAAGCGCTGCTTCTGGCCGCCGGAGAGCTTTGCGACGGTCGCGCCGGCCCTGTCCTCCAGGCCCACCGTCTCGAGCAGTTCCTGGTAGGGTGCGCTTCGTTTGTAGAACCGGCCGAACAGTTGAAGTATCTCCCTGAGCGTGAGGTGGTCGAAGTAGGCCGAAGCCTGGAGCTGAACGCCGATGCGCTCGCGGATGCGCGCCGAGTCCCGGCGTGTCTCCATGCCCAGCACCATCGTGCGGCCGGACGTCGGCTCGGTCAGGCCCTCGATGCACTCCAGCGTGGTAGTCTTGCCCGCGCCGTTGGGGCCGAGTATGCCGAACACCTCGCCCTCGGCAACGCCAAAGGATATGCCGTCGACGGCGGTGAGGCTGCCGTACCGCTTGGTCAGGTTCTCCACTTCTATGACCGTGCCCTGTTCGCCGCCGTGCGCGGGTGCGGGCCGGGCTGTATTGGGGCTGTCGTGTGGGGTCATAGTCATCCGGGAGTGGAGTTGTGGTAGTTTCGGCCTCGGGGCCGTGAGCCGCACGCGAGAGGACGCGCCCAAACATGTTAGCAGAAAACCGCAGCGCTCTGCCCCGCCCACTCCACGGTGATTCCCCTGGCCCCTGTCGGTAGGGGCGGGTTTCAGACGCACGGGGCGATCCGACGTCGAGGGCCCCCTCTCCGCTTCGGTAGGGGCGGGTTTCAAACCCGCCCGCGCCAACTCGCCTACCTTCTGACCCGGTTGACACCGCGGTCGGAGAATGACGCCAGTATGGGCGACTGCTGCCCGTACCAGTGGATGGCGAGGTAGTGCTTGGCTCGCGTGGTAGCCATGTACAGCAGCTTCTTGTTGAACAGGGTGTCGCTGAAGGCGTCGTTAACGCCCATCACGATGACCGCGTCGTACTCCAGCCCCTTGACGTCCGGGATGCGCGCGCGTAGCGCAGTGATGGCGTGGCCAAGGACGGTTCGCGAACCACGCCAGGGGGTGGGCCGCCAGAGTGTTGGTTGCTAATTTCATCAAGTGGCGTTATGGTTCATAGCGTGAGCGCTTGCGAAATCACCGTGCCTTCAAGTAGTGACAAGTAGTGAAACTTCACTTGAGCCTTGACGGAGAAAAAACGCCATGCCGGATCCGAAAACAATTCACGCTCAGATCTGCGACGACCATCAGAAAGCCGCTGAAAGTTACTTTGAGGTCAGGACGACCGCGTACGTTGCATTCCAAAACTTAGTGGAGTCCGATGAAGAAGCGCGAAAGACCCTGATAGATACGGGCGCTTTGGCAGTGGACAAGACCGGCAATATAGAGGCCGGTTGGTACAAGGGCGGTGAAGGTTACGAAGACCAAACCGTGCAAGGCGCCGGCAACTCCGAGGTGTGGGCTGGCGGAGGCGCCACAGCCGCAATCGGAGCGATTGGGGTGCCCGCGGCAGCCTGGACGGCGGTCGCAGCATTTGGCACTGCATCGACCGGAGCCGCTATCGGCGGACTATCCGGCGCAGCGGCCACAAGCGCCACTGCTGCGTGGTTTGGTGGCGGGGCGGTCGCTGCGGGCGGACTTGGAGTAGCCGCTGCGCCGTTCGTGCTGAGTGGCATCGGCATAGTTGCCGGGATGGGTATCCTGGGTGTCGCCGCTCTAGTGTCCCACACCCGGAACAGCCGCAAAGAGCAGGACATGGTGGACGCGAACAAGGTCATGAAGGAAGTAATGAAAAGAATGAATGCCAACGGTTCGGTGCTGAAGGAGCTAAGTGACTCGGCAAATCAGACATCCAACAAGCTCATCAGAGCAACGGGTGTATTGCTTGTCAACAAAGACCATGAGGCAGTCGAGTCAATAAGTGACGCTTTATTCGAAGCCAGTCAACTTTATCCGAAGCTGCGGCAGCCACTTCCCAAGTCTCGCCTGTACGTCGGAAAGCCCAGTCCAGTCGAATCGGTCACCTCTATCACGACGACAAGCACCAGTGTCACTATCCATTGGAAGGATCCTGACGAGGGAAATTCAGAGATCGATCGCTATCGCATTCTATACAGCGAAGGTAACTGGGGTGGAGATAAGAGCCTAGGCACATTGGCCTACGAGCCAACGTTCACTCACAGTGAACTGAAACCTGGCACGAAGTACACATACAAGATCATCCCGGTCAACAAGATAGGTCAGGGCGATGTGGTGAAATCCTTCGACGCCCGCACGCAGTCGGTGTGACCCTTGCATTCCGCCGAAAACTGATCAACAGGTCTCGGTGAGTGATAATTTGGCTACAATAACAGCCTTTCCCCGCTACACGGCGGGCAACCGCTAGACTATAGGGGGTAATCTGTGGTCACTATCGCAGGTCCGGGAAAAGAAGTGTCCGAGAAGTCACTGGAATTGAACGCATGTGCAGAACTACTTCAGCACATCAGGTCATGGCCTGGCTGCGAAAGAGCTTGTGGCTTGGTCTGACTCAGGCTCAGGAACGTCAGAAGGGGCTCGATGAGTTAACTCGCAATGTGGGACCTGGCTTCTCGCTGATGCTGCAATTCAAGGCGCCTTGGCCAACCTCGCGGGTGGATAATCTCTACAAGTTCAGCATCAATGAGAGACAACACGAAGCGCTTGAGCAACTCGCAGGACAGCATCCTGAGGCAGTGCAATATGTTTTCCCACTCTACAGCAAGTGGAGCAAAGCCGACAGGTATGCTCCTGACCCTGCCCAAGACACATGGTTAGTCCCGGTTTCATCCATCCCATTGAAAGACCTGAGGTCAATTTCAAATCCTTCATCTGGTCGGCATCGAATTGAATTGGAGCGCACGGGATCGCAAGTCACTGTGACAGTCCACTCTCCTAAGGTCATGGGAGAGGCAGTGAACGGCAAGGAGTTCTTCTTGGAACGAGGCGGAGGGCAAACCCAAGATTTGAAGGCGTTTGGCGTGGCATCCGGACTTTTACAAGAATGGGTTGGCACTTGGGGCGAAAGGTCTGCAGTTCGATTCAGAGGGCTCAATGCACTGTATGTGCCTGTCGGATAGGGCTTTTGTTTCACATCATTGTCCGCTGACCTACTGTGTTGATGGTACTTCCCTAGGCCTCCGTTACTCGGGATCTTGGCAAGGTTGGTAATCGCCGTATGGTGGGATCAACGCACCGGCTCGATTTGCACATGTTCTCACAGCGTCGATATGACTAAGGCCACATGCGATACCGATATCCACTGCTGAGCCAATGTCTCCCGTTCGCCCCAACGCACACCCCGGCCGCACCCCCTCGCCCACACCCGGCCCATTCTCGCCCCGTACCTCGAAAAAAGCGTCACCCTCGCGCGCCACCCGCTCCCGGCCCTGCCCCATCCATCCCCACGCACGTCCTACCCATCCCCACCTCTGCGCTGTTTCTCCCCACTATCCCGCCCTGATCCGGCAAACTCCCCACCCCCATTGATGTAGACGCACATCCGTGCTACCCTCGCCCAAGCGAGGGACCGACCCCCGCGCCCCGCCGCCCGCGCCACGGTAGGGGCGGTTCGTGAACCGCCCGTGCGCGGTCTGACAAGGGTGAGCGGCAGCGAAGACACGGCTGAGTAACCCTGCTCCGTCCTCCTGTCCTACTCTGTCACTTGATGCCATTTCTGTGTCCCAACAACCCGCACCGGCATTACAGATTCGGGCGGGACCGGCAGCGCCCTCAGCTACGAGGCGCACAGAATGTCGCAAAAACGAACAGATTTCGCCTTGCCGCGAAGCCTGTCGCCGTGGAAACGGGGAGCGGGAATGACGGTGCTGGGGCGCCACGTAATCTGAAACAGGCTCCTCGAGTCCCCACCCTGGCACGCGCCTTCAAACTTCCTTAACATGTGCCCTCTATAGTGTGTAGCAGACGGGCAGAGTCCCGATTCTGTTTCACCACGGAGGTGCCGATACGATGAAGTGGAGATGGCTGATTGGCGGAGTGGCGGCGGCGGTCGTGATGCTGAGCGTGGCCGGGGGCGCTATCATGGCGCAGCAGTCCGAAGGCAAAGAGTCGCGGATGTCCGCGTTCGCCGCGAAGGTGGCGAGCATACTGGGGTTGGAAGCGGACGACGTGGAGAACGCGATGGAACAGGCCAGAGAGGAACTGGCCGACGAGGCGCTGGCCGACAAGCTCGACGAGTTGGTCGAAAAGGGCACTATAACCCAGGCGCAGGCCGACGAGTACGAGTCGTGGATCGAGTCCAGGCCCGACGGCTTTAAGCTCCGCGGATGGCCGGGCGGCGACACCCTGGACGCCAAGCTCGACGCGATGGTGGAGAGCGGCGACATTACCCAGGCACAGGCCGACGAGTACAAGACCTGGATCGAGTCGAAGCCGGACAGCCTGGAGTCCTTCGAGAAGCACGGACATCACGGGTCCTTCTTTGGTGGCAAAAGGCACCGGAGGGGCTTCGGCGGCTGGCACGGCTCGAAGTTCGACTCGGACGACGATGACGCCTAGGCATCCCTGAACCACGCACATGGGCCGGCCTCCGTGGACTACCGCGGGGGCCGGCTGCTACGAGAGCAGAAACCATGCCCGGCAAGATACTCATAATAGAGGACGACCCCGACACCGCGAGACTGGTGGGGCTTTACCTTTCGCGCGACGGCCACCGCGTGCTCGCCGCGTCCGACGGCGTCGAGGGAATGCGGCTCGCGCGCGACGCAAGGCCCGACCTCGTCGTGCTGGACCTCATGCTGCCCGGCAAGAGCGGCATGGACATCTGCCGCGAGCTGCGGGGCGAATCGTCTATCCCCATCGTCATGCTCACCGCGCGAGTCGACGAGGCCGACCTGCTCGAAGGGCTCGAGTCCGGCGCGGACGACTACGTTACCAAGCCGTTCAGCCCCCGCGTGCTCGCCGCGAGAGTGAACGCGGTGCTGCGCCGCACCGCCGGGGAGGCGCTGGAGCACGGGCCGGACCGCATAACGCACGGCGACGTCGTCCTGGACCTCCAAGGCCGCACGGCGAGCGTGGCCGGAGTTCCGGTGCGGCTAACCCCCACCGAGTTCCGGTTGCTGTCGCTGTTCATCCGCGAGCCGGGGCGCACCTTCACGCGCGATCAGATCATCGACAGGGTGTTCGGCTACGACTTCGACGGCTACGACAGGACCGTTGACGCGCACGTGGCCAATCTCCGCAAGAGTCTAGGCGCGGCCGGCAAGGGCGCCAAGCACGTGCAGACCGTGTACGGCGTGGGCTACAGGTTCGCCAATGCCTAGCTGGTTGTTAAGCCTCCAGTTCCGGCTCGTGGCGAGCTTCGCGCTGGCGCTGGTGCTCGTCCTGGGCGGCGTCAGCCTTTACATGGGCGTAGCCGCGGAGAGGGAGGCCGAGCGTCTGGAGGGTCTGAGCGAAAACGCGCGCGCCCAGCGTATAAAGCAGGCGCTACTGGACTATTACCAGCGCAACAAGGGCTGGGACGACGTCCAGCCAGTGCTGGACAGGGCCAGCTTCGTGGCGGGGCGCGAGATAGTCGTCGTGGACAAAGACGGCGCCCTCATCGGAGATTCGAGGCTCGACAAGGCCGCGTACTTCGAGCTGGGCAAACACTTCAAGCCCTACGCGGTGGGCCACGGTGGCGAGGCGTCTGTGTACGTCGGGCCGCGCAGGAAAATTCTCAAGGCCCCGCAGCCGGCGAACCCGCCGGCCGGCGATCTCGAACACCTGGAACCCGGCGGACTCGAAGAGCCGTCGTGGGCCAGGTTCGCCGAGACCACCAACCGCTCGCTGCTGTGGGCCGGAGTCGTCGCCGGCTCCGGCGGCCTGCTGCTCGTGTCGCTCATGTCGGGCCGCACGCTGCGGCCGGTGCGCGCGCTCACGTCTGCCGCGCGCCGCATGGGCGCGGGCGACCTGTCGCAGCGGGTGCACGCGAGCGGAAGGGACGAGATCGGCGAGCTTGCCCATACCTTCAATAGCATGGCCGACGACCTGGAGCGAGCCGAGCGCCAGCGCCGCAACCTCGTCGCGGACGTCGCCCACGAGCTGCGTACGCCCCTCTCGAACGTGCAGGGCTACGTCGAGGCGCTTCGTGACGGCGTGCTCGAACCGGACGCGCAGACTCTCGCCACCATCCACCAGCAGGTGCTGTACCTGTCGGAGCTTGTGGAGGACCTGCGCCTGCTCGCCGACACCGAGGCGGGCGACATCTCGTTGCACCGCGAGCCTGGCTCGCTCGCCGAAGCGCTCAGGGCGAGCGTCGAGGGCGTCCGTGCGCGGGCCGAGGCCAAAGGCGTAGCCGTCGGCGCTTGCCTGCCCGCGAGCGCGCCCGACGTGACGTTCGACCGGACGCGAATCGCCCAGGTCGTCGGCAACCTGCTGGACAACGCGATTCGCCACACTCCCGCCGGTGGCAGCGTAACGGTGGAGATGGACGTCGGCACGGCGTTCGCCACGGTCTCGATACGGGACAACGGCGAGGGCATCTCCGCGGAGACGTTGCCGTTCGTCTTCGACCGGCTCTACCGCGTCGACCCCTCCCGCAGCCGCGCCACGGGCGGCGCCGGGCTGGGGTTGACCATCGCCAGGAAGCTGGTGGAGGCGCACGGCGGCTCGATTCGCGCCGAAAGCGCCGTCGGCGAGGGCGCAACCTTCGTGATCAAGCTGCCGCTAGCCCACTGACCGCCCCGTCGTATCGCAATCGTAGGGGCGGGTTTCAAACCCGCCCGCGTGCGCATGGCGGCACTGTCCCTTCCCCCTTGATGGGGGAAGGTCAGAGCCTGCCCCGTGCTCGATACGGGAATGGGGGTGAGGCCTGTCTTGCCTTCGACGCTCGTCCCTATCCCCGCACTGCCCGCGCCAGCGCCGCCTTCGCCTCGCGGCGGACGAGCCCTCTGCGACCGCGCCGCAGGTATGCCAGCCGTCCACGCGCCAGCCTGGTCAGCCGCTCGGAATCGGGATGCGGAATGCCCAGGTAGGCCGCCGCCGCGAGACCGGCGAGTCGCCCGCTCTCCAGCGAGACCGCGCCGTTTTCGACCCCTGCCGCGTCGCCGCAAACGTACACGCCCGCAATCGCCGCGGCGAGGCGGGCGTCGTGCGCCGGCGTCTCGCCCCCCATCACCGGCAATTGCAGCATGGGCAGGCCCAGGCTGGCCGCGAGCCGCGTGTCGGGCCGGCGCGGTCCGGCCATGCACAGGCAGTCTGCCCGCAACGTGCGCCTGGCGCCGGCTACGTCCACCGTCACCGCCTCCACGCGCTCCGCGCCGTGCACCTCGACAAGCCGCGTCGACGTCAGCAGCTCCACGCCGGCGTCCCGCAGCGGCGCGGCGTTGACCTCGCGGCCCACCACGGAAGGCGACTCGTCCACCACCGCCACCACCTCGACGCCCGCGTCCAGCAGATTCGCGGCGATGAGCAGACCGGCATTGTCGGAGCCGACCATCACCACGCGCCGGCCCGGACGCACGCCCGCGCGGTTCAGACCGGCCTGCACGTCGCCGGAAAGCGCCGCGCCCCGAAGCGGCAGGCCGGGCACGTCGAGCCACGGCTCCAGCGAGCCTGTGGCCACGACCACGGCGCGTGCGCGCAATCGCGCGGCCTCGCCGGGTCCGGAAAGCGCAAGCTCGAAACCGCTCACATGCGGGTCGAGCGCGCGAATGTCCGACACCTCCGTGCCGAGTCGCAGCACGGCGCCGGCGGACACGGCGTCGTCCGAGATGCCCTCGCAGAACTCCACGCCGTTCAGTCCGCCGTAGATGGTTGCCGGGCCCTGCAGCGGCTGAGTCTGCAGCGCGAGCCTGCCGCCCGCCCACTCCGCAGCGTCCAGCAGCTCGACGCGGGCGCCGGCCTCAGCCGCCGTCGCGGCCGCCAGCAGGCCACCCGGCCCGGCGCCCGCTATCGCGATGTCCACTTCTCGGATGGTCGTAGCCATGTCCTCATAATCACGCCTGCGCGGGGGGGCGTCAAGCGCTGTGCTATACTTGGGCCGCCGATGCAGAGTCCCTTCCCCCTTGACGGGGGAAGGTTTAGGATGGGGGTGACGGGAGCAAGCATGAATGACGCCGCGATACGGGTGAGGGACGCGACGCGCGCGGACATCCCGCGCCTGTGCGAATTTCAGCAGAACATGGCGCGTGAAACCGAGGGCAAGAGCCTCGATGTCGACGTGCTCGCGGCGGGTATAGGCGCGGTGTTCGAGTCGCCCCAGAAGGGGTTCTACATGGTGGCCGAGGCGGCGGGCGAGATGGCTGGCAGCCTGCTAGTCACCTACGAGTGGAGCGACTGGCGCGCCGCGACCTTCTTGTGGATACAGAGCGTGTACGTCGACGCCGCATGGCGCCGCCGGGGCGTGTACCGCGCGCTGCACAACCACGTGTTGGATATGGCCAAGGCGCGCGAGGGCTTGTGCGGCGTTCGCCTGTACGTGGAGCGCACCAACACCGTCGCGCAGGCGACCTACGACAGCTTGGGCATGTCGCGCTCACACTACGACATGTTCGAGATAGACTTCGCCTTTCCCGACGCCCCCGGTCCATGACGCCTTAGTTGAGATCGTAATATCCCTTCCCCCTTGATGGGGGAAGGGCCTGCCCTGAGCCTGCCGAAGGGTTAGGATGGGGGTGAAGACAGCCTCCTCTCCATTCCATTCTCGTCTAAGGAGCACCACCCCATGGATGACAGCGTAAGAGATTTCTTGGCCGGTAACCACAACGCGGTCGTTACCACTTTCCGGCGCCGCGGCGCCGCGCAGCTCAGCATCGTGACGGTCGGCGCTTACGGCGGAGGGGCCGCCTTCACGACCACGGAGGGCAGGGCCAAGCTGGCCAACCTCCGGCGCGACCCGCGTTGCTCGATCCTGGTGTCCGCCGCCAACTGGTCGAGCTATCTCGTGTTGGAGGGCCGCGCCGACGTGCGAGCCGCCGACAACACCGACCCCGACGAGCTGCGCGACGCCCTGCGAGCGGTCTACGTCGCCGCCAGCGGCTCCGAGCACCCCGACTGGGAGGAATACGACCGCGCAATGCTCGACGACCGACGGGCGGCCGTCATCGTCGTCCCTGAGCGCGTCTACGGCGCGGCGCTGTAAACGGGCTACTCTTACTCTCGACTGAGGAGCACATTTCATGGAAGGCGTATTCGAAAAGAGGGACCCTGCGTTCGACCGCATCATCGGCGACAACCCGCGCCTCGACCATCTCGCAACGGGATTCGGTTTCACAGAGGGCCCAGTCTGGCGTGGTGACCACCTGCTGTTTTCCGACATCCCCAACAGCCGCATCGTGCGCTACGAGCTGGCGGAAGAGGGGCCGCGGGTCACCACATTCCGTTACCCCAGCGGCAACTCCAACGGCATGACTCTCGACCGCGAGCGGCGGCTGGTGACCTGCGAGCACACCCACCGCCGCGTCACCCGGACGGGCAGCGACGGACGCCTCACCGTGGTGGCTAACAGGTACGACGGGCGGCGTTTCAACAGCCCGAACGACGTCGTGGTCAAGTCCGACGGCAGTGTCTACTTCACCGATCCGCCGTTCGGCTTGGCCGGCCAGGCGCAGGGTAAGGAGCAGGAGGTCAACGGCGTCTATCGCGTATCGCCGGACGGTTCCGAGGTCGCGCTGGTCGTCTCGGACATGGAGCGCCCGAACGGGTTGGCGTTCTCCCCCGACGAGCGGCTGCTCTACGTCGACGACTCGGCGCGCCGCCACATCCTGGCGTTTGACGTGGAGAGCGACGGATCGCTGAGCGGAAGCCGCGTGTTCGCCGTGCTCGAATCCGATGAGGCCGGCGTGCCGGACGGCATGAAGCTCGACGTGGAGGGCAACGTCTACTGCACCGGCCCGGGCGGCGTGTGGGTGCTGGACCCGTCGGCGCGGGTGCTGGGCCGTATCATGCCGCCCGAGATTCCCGCGAACTGCGCCTGGGGCGACTCCGACCTGCGCGGGCTGTACCTCACGGCGCGCACGGGCCTGTACCGCGTGCGCCTGGCCATCGCCGGCATCAAGGCCGGCGGCTAGGCCACAGGCACCGTCCCGTAGGGGCGGTTCGCGAACCGCCCGCGTTCACGGCAAGAGCGGATGGACGATGTCCATCCGCGGCTCTATCTCACTCCAGCTCGTGTTCCCAATAAGGGCAGATTTCCTCCGCTCTTTTGGCATGAGGTTCTCCTGCATTACTCAGAGATCTCCACACGAAAATTGGGACGATGGGACCGGATGTTTCCCGGCTTGTATCTAATGTTCTTGTTCCCCCTAGCCAAATCTCTAAAGGCTTTGCCAAATTCCTTGGAGGCATAGGCCGAAGCTTGGTGACCAACCGATCTCTGGAAGTCCTCGTAACTCTCCGACATCCCACATCGGGGGCAGATCACCTTCTGTGGGATGTTCTCTTCAAGGGTCACCTGCGCTGGGACATTGCAACTGCTGCACTTCACGGGTGTATTCGCCATTCTCACTCCCTTACGATTAGCCAGATCTGTCGTCAAACTGCCGCCGCACTTCTCCGGTGCCCACGAGTTGAGAAAGAAGCCTGTACTTGCCTGTTTCGTAACGAACGCGACCGGCGACAATCGCTGGGTGCACCTGAGCTTCCCACGCCATGTTCAGCACAGCCATAGGTGCCGGCTCCGCAAGGATTTCCCCTTCGCCCCAGATTTCCGGCGGTATCAGGGCGTCCTGCGCCAGTCCATCCGCTTCCAGTTCTGTGGTGTCGCTACCAACAGATTGCACGCTTCGAAGGCTATGGTCATCTATGAAGCCTGTTTCTTCGCTGCAATCGCCCAGATGGAGGCCTATGTGCGCCAACTCGTGCAACAGCGTGAACCAGAAGTTGTCAATGCGGTCATAGCGTAAGGTCAGGCCGACGACCGGCCTGCCGTTAGCCAGTCTCAGGGCAGCACCGTCAAGGTGGGTCCTGGGTAGATGTCTAACGTACTCGACCCCCACGCCGCGCTGAACTAGCAGGTCTCTCGCCTTGATCGGCCCGTCCTCCAAAACGCTCATCCGGGCTACCTCGCGCAGAAGTTCGGGAGTAACCACCCCCGTCTGGTAATCCGGACAAGACTGATTCTCTCTGGCTTGAGACAGCACCTGCCAGCACCAGGCTCTGAGGGCATAGTCATCAGTCTTAGCGTTTATTCTCCGGCTATCGTTCTTCCGGTACAGGGGAGCCGCAGCGAACGCTCGACCACCGGCACGCTCCATCAGGTCTGAGATCAACTCCTCGGCATGGTCCTTCAGGTCTTGGACCTGAGGAATCCAACCTGCCTTGGCCATAGCGCTGAGAGGAAATCTGGCATACTCGAAACCGGGCATTGTGTCCGGCAAGCTGGCCCCCGGTTCCTGCAATAGGACGTCGGCTGGTATTCCCAGGTGTTGGTGAAGTGCCCGGGCCATGGACATGGTGATGGCGCGCTTTCCCGCAAGCACTTCCGATACCTTGGCCCGACTCCCGATGAAGGGAACAAGGTCGCGTGGGGTCAGGTTCGCTTGGTCCATCCGGAACATGATGGCGGACACAGGGTCGGGAAAGCCGATAGGGTGGCGCCGTTCTTCATAGAGCTCCACAAGGTCAGTCAGTACGTCCAATTCGATCCGGTTGGGATCATCCACGTCGTCTACCTGCCCTTCGAGACCAGACAGCGCGTCCATGAGTTCGGTAATCCGGGCCAACGCAGCGTCATAGTCCTCTTCTGAGCGGATTGCCCGGACTGTTGCCATGATTACACCTCCTCCGCATTGATGCGGTCATACTCCCTATGAGTGCCCACAAAGCGGATATAAACCAGTCTCCCCCGGTAGAAGAATCTTGCGACTATCCGATAGTCGTTGTGTCGAATTCGAAACACTGCTCGGTCTCCTCCGACTATGCTGGCGTTGGGGTAGCGTTCTACAACGTGAGCTGGAGTAGGCCAGTCCGCTTGTGCTACTTCTCGATACCATGCAAGAAGTGGTTGCTCGGATTCTGGACGACGCTCCCAGAATTCTCGGAGAGCTCTTTTTGATATGATCCGCACAACGCCGTATTATACCTCCCAATTGTGCGTATAGTAAAGTGCTCCCATATTACTGTCAAGGGTTGCTGATCTCCACCGGATATGGACTATCAACTGAGGCAGGTAGTCACGAAGGAGGGCCGCACCTTGGCGGGCGGGCATGGCCCAAATGGGAATGGATGCAGGGGCGGCGCTCACGCCAATCCGAACAGGCAGAGAGCGGACGCCCCGCCGAGAGCCGCATCGTGAGCTGCGATTTGACGGAAGAGGGGCCGCATCATGCCGCCCGAAATTCCGGCCAACTGCGCCTGGGGCGACTCCGACCTGCGGGGGCTGTACCTGACGGCGCGAACGGGACTGTACCGCGTGCGCCTCGCCGTCGCCGGCATCCGCGCCGGCGGCTAGGCTGATGGCCTCCTGGCGTAGGGGCGGTTCGCGAACCGCCCGCGCCCGCTACGGCGATGCCCTGAAAACGTGCGACACCCTGCTCGACGACAGGTCAGTTTCCGAGAGCTTGCGACCGCTGTCTGTCACGCTCTGGACTTCCGGCAGGATAATGTCCAACTCCTCGTCCGAAAGAGGAATCAGTCCCATCTCGTCGATCATTCTCTTCAGCGTTTCCTTGGTTACCGCCATGATCTTCCTCCGTGGCCCCTCGGTGGCTTCACCGGCTTAAGCAAGGGCGGCCTCGACCGCCGGCGGCGCTGACCGCCCCTGGCCCGCGCTGCGCTCGTAGCGGTGGGCCACCCTGTACAGCAGGCTCTCCTCCCACGGCCTGCCATACAGCTGCAGCCCGATGGGCATCCCCGCGCTCGAGAAGCCGCAGGGTACGGACAGCCCGGGCACGCCGACGAGGTTGCCGGGGCTGGTGTTGCGCCCCATCACCGCGGACGAGCCTTCCAGCGAGTCCACCCTGACCTGCGAATCGCCCAGCTCGATGGACGTGTCATCGAAGCGCCACGCCGGCGCTGGTGTGGTAGGCGTCGCCAGGAAGTCCACCTCGCTCATCACTTCCAGCCACCCCTTCTGGATGAGCCGCCGGGCTTGCTGCGCTCTCACATGGTCCTTGGCGAGCACGAACTGGCCGCTGAGCATCCTGTGGCGCTCTTCCGGGCTGAAGTTCTCGCGCGCCTCCCGAAGCTGGTCCTCGTATGCGACGAACGAGTTTGCCCTCGACGCCGCCTGGACCAGCGGCAGCAGCTCCATGTGTTTCATCTCGACCGGCCTAGTCTCGACTCCGAACTCCTCCAGCACGGCGATTGCGCGAGAGACGGCCTCGGCCACGTCGGCGTCCAACGGTTCATAGAAGTAGTTCTGCGGTATGCCCATCACAAGGCCGCTGATGTCCCTGCCAAGCGCGCCTTCGTAGTCGTCCACTGGCACTGGCACGGTGGAGGGGTCCAGCGGCTCGTCACCCGCTATGGCGCGCAGCACGATGGCGTTGTCCCGCACGCAGCGGGTGTGGGGGCCTACGTGGAAGCTCGCGGGATCTACTCCCTCCAGGCAGCCCAGGTTGCTGACCCGCCCGTAGGTCGCTTTCATGCCGACGACGCCGCACACCGCCGACGGCTGGCGCACCGACCCGCCGCCGTCCGTTCCGAGCGACGCGAACGTAACGTGAGCCGCGACGTTGGCTGCCGAACCGCCGCTTGAACCCCCCGCGTACCGCTCCGTGTCCCAGGGATTGCGCACCCTGCCGAACCACGGGTTGTCGCTCAGGAATCCGGCGCCTATCTCGTGCATGTTCTCCTTGCCGAGAATCACCGCGCCCGCCGCCCTGATTCGGCTGACCACCGGCGCGTCTTCGTCTGGCACGTAGTCCTCGAGCGCCTTGCTGCCGTCGGTCGTGAGCACGCCTTTGGTCAGCAGCATGTCCTTCAGTCCGACGGGTACGCCATGCAAGGGCCCAAGCCACTCTCCTCGCATGAGCATGCTCTCCAGCTTTTGCGCCTGGCGCAGCGCGAGCTCAGGCGTGAGCGTGATGAACGACTTCAGGGTGGGCTGCATTCGCTCGGCGTGGTCTATGGCGGCCCGCGTCAGCTCCACGGGCGACAACTCGCGGGACTTGACCAGGGGGGCTACCTCGTGAATGTGGTAGGACAGGGAGCCTAGTTCTTTCATGGAGCCATCCTTTCGTCGGCATCTGTGACAGTGGCTGGAAGTTAGCACTCGCCAGTTGGCGTGTCAAACGACGGCGGCGCCAAGAAGCTGTTTCAGATTACCAGGTGCGCCCAAGACCGTCTCCCTCGCCAACAGCCTGCCCCCGCGCCCGACTCTGAACCTACGGCCATCGCCTTGCGTTCGCCATATTGCTCAGCCAATGTCCCCCGGACGCCCCAACGCACACCCCGGCCGTATAACCTCGCCCAGACCCGACCCATTCGCTCCCTCGAACCCGAAAAAAGTGTCACCCTGCCGCGCCACCCGTTCCCAGCCCTGCCTCATCCAACCCCACACACGTCCCACCTCTTCACCCCGTCTGCGCCATTTCTTCCCACTAATCCGCCCCAATCCCGCATTTTCGCCAGCTCTCTTGAAACATACGCACATACGTGCTACCCTCGCCCACGCGAGGGACCGACCCCGCGGCCCGGAAACCCAACCCCCAAAGCGGGGTTTACGGCCCCAAGCACCCGTAGGGGCGTCCCTTGTGGGTGCCCTGTGGCGGTGAAGACACAGCTAAGTAATCCTACCCCGTCCCCCTGTCCTCCTCTGCCACGCGGCGCCACTTTCGTGTCCCGAAAGCCCGCGCCGGCATTACAGATTGGCGCGGGACCGACGACACCCTCAGCTAGGAGGCGCACAGAATGTCGCAGAAAGGAACAGATTTCGCCTTCCCGCGAAGCTTGTCCCCGTGGAAGCATGCCCTGAGCTTGCCGAATGGGCGGGGAGCGGGAGTAACGGTGTCCGGGGCGCCAAGTAACCTGAAACAGGCTCCGGCGCCCAGCCTGGAACGGCGTGCCTGACGGTCCCTTGGCCGGTCCCGGCAGGGCGATTCGGTGGTAGAATGTTCTGGCGGACCGTGGGAGGCGCGGTCCCGTGTAGACCGGGCCGACGGAGGACCATCCACGATGCCGCTTGAGAACATAGTCGTTCGCGGCGCTCGCGAACATAACCTCAAGAACGTAAGCGTCACCATTCCGCGCAACAAGCTGGTCGTCATGACCGGCGTGTCCGGCTCGGGCAAGAGCTCCCTCGCGTTCGACACCATCTACGCCGAGGGCCAGCGCCGCTACGTCGAGTCGCTCTCGTCCTACGCGCGTCAATTCCTGGGCCGCATGGACAAGCCGGACGTCGACTACATCGAGGGCCTGTCCCCCGCCATCTCCATCGACCAGAAGGGCGTGTCCCACAACCCGCGCTCCACGGTGGGCACGGTGACCGAGGTCTACGACTACCTGCGGCTGCTGTTCGCCAGGGTGGGCCGCCCCCACTGTTATAAATGCGGCCGTCCCATCGAAAGCCAGACCGTCCAGCAGATAGCCGACGCCGTGCTGTCTCTGCCGGAGGACAGCCGAATACAGATCATGTCCCCGGTGGTCCGCAGGCGCAAGGGCGAGCACAAAGAGGCGTTCGAGGACGCGCGCCGGTCCGGCTTCGTGCGGGTGCGCGTAAACGGCGAGGTACGCGAGCTGTCCGAGTCGTTCGACCTGGACAAGCAGAAGTGGCACACGATAGAGGTCGTCGTCGACCGGCTGGTTATCGGCCAGAGCGCTGAGACCGGGCGTGTGGCCGACTCGCTGGAGGCGGCGCTCCGAATGGCCGACGGCGTTGTGCTCGTCTCGGTCGTTGGCGGCGACGAGCTGCTCTTCTCCGAGAACTTCGCCTGCGTCCACTGCAACATCGGGCTGGGCGAGCTCGAGCCCAGAACGTTCAGCTTCAACAATCCGCACGGCGCCTGCGCGAGATGCACTGGACTGGGGTACAAGCTGGAAATAGACCCCGACCTGGTCCTCCCCGACAAGGGCCGCGCCATTCGCGAGGGCGCAATCGAGCCGTGGGCGCGCACGGGCTCGATGAGCCCCTGGTACAGGAGCCAGCTCGAGTCGGTCGCGAAGGCTTACAAGTTCGACACGACCACGCCCGTGGACGACATGGTCGAGCAGGACCTTGACGTGGTGCTCTACGGCACCAGGGGCAAGGCGATCAGCGTCAGCCACG
This sequence comes from Dehalococcoidia bacterium, assembly GCA_965217705.1. GTDB lineage: Bacteria > Chloroflexota > Dehalococcoidia > Lucifugimonadales > CATOSD01 > CATOSD01. The sequence goes on from CBDCJA010000002.1 coordinate 3,174,389, forward strand.
AGACCCAGAGGGGCAAGACCTACCGCTGGCGCACCTCGTTCGAGGGTGTGGTGAACAACCTGGAGAGGCGCTACAGAGAGACCGAGTCGGACTACGTTCGCACCGAGATCGAGCGCTACATGGCGGCCCGGCCCTGCCAGGACTGCGGTGGGCGCCGCCTCAAGCGCGAGGCGCTTGCGGTGACTGTGTGCGGCGTGAACATCATGGACGTCACCGACAAGTCCATCGGACAGACGCTGGAGTGGATGCGCGGCATATCGGGCGCGGCGCCGTCGTCCAACGGCGCGTCCGGGGGAGAGACTCTCACGGAGCGTGACAAGACCATCGCCTCGCAGATTCTGAAGGAGATCGAGGCGCGGCTGGGATTCCTGCTCAACATCGGGCTGGATTACCTGACCCTGTCCCGCACGGCGTCCACGCTGAGCGGCGGCGAGGCGCAGCGCATACGGCTTGCGACCCAGATAGGCTCCGGGCTGCTGGGCGTGCTCTACGTGTGCGACGAGCCGTCCATCGGGCTGCATCCGGCGGACGACTACAGGCTTATCGAGACGCTGAAGGGCCTTCGCAACATAGGCAACACCGTGCTGATTGTGGAGCACGACGAGGCAATCATGCGTGCCGCCGACCACATCGTCGACCTGGGGCCGGGCGCGGGCGAGCACGGCGGCCACGTTGTCGCGTCCGGCACGCTGGAAGACATCATCAACACCCCGGACTCGCTCACCGGCCAGTACCTGGGAGGCCGCAAGAAAATCCCGCTCCCGGACGAGCGTCGGGCGGGCAACGGCAAGGCCATCACCATTCGCGGCGCCAGTCAGAATAACCTCAAGGGCGTCGACGTCCGCATACCGCTGGGCGCGCTGGTGTGCGTGACCGGCGTGTCCGGCTCGGGCAAGAGCACGCTGATAAACGAGGTGCTGTACAAGCGGCTCGCGCAGCTCTTCTACAGGGCGAAAGACCGGCCGGGCAAGTTCGACGCCATAGAGGATGTCTATAACGTGGACAAGGTGGTCAATATCGACCAGTCCCCCATCGGGCGCACTCCCAGGAGCAACCCCGCCACCTACACCGGCACCTTCACGCCAATACGCGAGCTGTTCGCAACGATGCCGGAGTCCAGGGTGCGCGGGTACAAGCCGGGCAGGTTCTCGTTCAACGTCAAGGGCGGGCGCTGCGAAGCGTGCAAGGGTGATGGCTACATCAACATCGAGATGCAGTTCCTGCCCGACGTGACGGTGCCGTGCGAGATATGCGAGGGCCGCAGGTACAATCGCGAGGCGCTCGAGATCGCCTACCGTGGCAGGAACATCGCCGAGGTGCTGAGCATGACCGTCACCGAGGCGCTGGACCACTTCGAGTACATCCCCCGCGTCCGCAACAAGCTGCAGACGATGAGCGACGTCGGGCTGGGCTACATCCGGCTCGGGCAGCCCGCGACCCAGCTTAGCGGGGGTGAGGCTCAGCGGGTCAAGCTGTCTACCGAGCTGTCCAAGCGCGCGACCGGCAGCACGCTGTACATCCTCGACGAGCCCACCACCGGCCTATCGTTCGAGGACTGCTCTCATCTGCTGCGAGTGCTGCACAGGCTGGTGGACGCCGGCAACAGCGTCGTGCTCATCGAGCACCACCTGGACCTGATAAAGAGCGCCGACTGGATAATCGACCTCGGCCCCGGCGCGGGCGACGAGGGCGGATACCTGGTCGCTGAGGGTACGCCGGAGGACGTGGCCGCGATGGAGCACTCCCTGACAGGGGGCTACCTCGCGCCGGTCCTCGCCGCTCGCCAGCCGGTGGGTGTAGGGGATTAAGCACAGAATCTGAAGGGACCTTGTGATGAAAATAGAAGATGAACTCAGGTCTCTGGCTCGGTCATATGCCGATAGACTCATGCAAAGGGTTGAACAGCGTGTGCAGGAGATGGAGGAGGATGACACTTCCCATTATCTGCTATACCAAGTACTTGGCATCGGCGATGAAGAGGGTCGCCTTATAGATGTTTATCAGAGCAAGGGGCGGTTCTTGTACAATTACGCTGGAAGGTTTCTTGAAGCTGCCACAAAGCGGTGCTTTGCAGAGAGATTCCCCGAATCTGGTTCGTTTTGGATACCCAACACCCAGGGCCAACGACCCGCGAGATTTGAAATTGACTGTCTACTCGGTTCTGACGCTATTGAAATCAAGTGGAGAGACGCGACGACTGATGGTGACCATATCACAAAGGAGCATACTAGGATTCAGGCGACTATTGATGCAGGTTTCATGCCAATCCGTATCATGTTCTACTACCCTAACCGCATTCAAGCCATTCGGATTCAGCAGACACTCGAGACTCTTTACAAGGGTGTTGGTGGAGAATATCACTATGGCGACCCAGCATGGCAGTACGTTCGCAATCGTACAGGAGTCAACCTATTGAGCATCTTGAAGAAGCTGGCGAGACAAAATGCTAAACAGATGTAGAAATGAAGTACTCCACGGGGACTGCCTGAGTGTTCTAAAGGAGATCGGGTCGGGTAGTGTTGACTTGGCCTATTTGGACCCACCATTTTTCACTCAAAGGTCTCAACGCCTCCTTGCGAAGGATAGGATGCAAGAGTATTCCTTTGACGACATTTGGTCGTCGCACAAGGATTACGCTGACTTTTTGCACTCACGTCTGAAGGAAGTCTACCGGGTCGTCTGTCAGACGGGTTCGATTTTTGTCCACTGCGATCGGAAGGCCACGCACATTGTAAGGGCTTTGCTGGATGAAATCTTTGGCACGAAAATGTTCCTCTCTGAAATCATTTGGCATTACCGACGCTGGTCCAACTCACGTAGATCACTACTACCATCTCATCAGACGATTTACTATTACTCTAAGACGGATGAGTATACTTTTAACGAAGTCTGGCAGGAGTATTCTCCATCCACGAATGTAGACCAAATTCTCCAACAGCGTAGCAGGGATGTGTTCGGAAAGTCAGTCTACAAGAGGGACCAGTTTGGAAGTGTAGTCCCTAGTGGAGAAAAAAAGGGCGTCCCGCTTGGTGACGTATGGGACATTCCATTCCTGAATCCCAAGGCAAGAGAGCGAACAGGCTATCCTACACAGAAGCCGTTGACCTTGCTGGAAAGGATAATATCCCTCTCCACAAATGAAGGCGACACTGTACTAGACCCTTTCTGTGGCAGCGGTACAACATTGGTAGCTGCAAATTTGTTAGGGCGAAACGCTATTGGTATAGACATTTCCAGAGAAGCTGTGCAACTCACCCGTCAGCGGCTCCGCAATCCCATCAGAAGCGAGTCTAGTCTTCTCATCCACGGTCGGGACACATATCGTAATTCAGATGAGGCTCTGCTTGCGCTTTTACGAGGCTTGGACCATGTTCCGGTCCAGCGAAATAGCGGCATTGACGCAATCTTGAAGAAGGGGCTTAACGGGGCACCGGTTCCCATTAGAGTGCAGCGAGAAAACGAAACTGTCCAGGAAGCCGCAATCAAACTACACAAGGCTGCCAAGACCAAGAGTGCCCACGTGATGTTTCTCATTGCGACAGTAATGGGGGGGGAGGGCTTCGAGTTCGGAGGCGATTTGCCCCAAGAGGTTGTAGTTGTTGATGCCCCCGCTCTGTCAGTGTACAAACATATTGACAGATTTGAGGATGGCGATGACAAACCGGTGAACGTTCCGAATTAGGAGTCCGGCGCGACCTCATGGTCATGAGAACGCGTACTGAGTTGCGTCTTCGCCTCCTGCCACAGCCGCTCCTTGTCGTCGAGCGGCAGCGCCTCGAACGCCAGCCCCCGGTCGCTGCACATCCGCTCCATCAGCTCGAACCGCCGGTAGAATCGCGCGTTCGCCTGCCGCAGCGCGCCCTCCGCGTCGAGGTCGAGCCAGCGCCCCGCGTTGACCGTCGCGAACAGCAGGTCGCCGAACTCGGCCTCGCGCTCGGCGGCGCTTTCGCTCTCCGCGAGCTCCCCGATCTCCTCCGCCAGCTTGTCCAGCACGCCGGACACGTCGTCCCAGTCGAAGCCCGCGTGGCCGGCGCGCTGCTGCAAAGCCTGGGCGTGGGATAGCGCCGGCATCCCCCTGGGCACGCCGTCCAGTATCGACTCGCCGGCTTGCCGCCGCTCGCGGCGCTTGATCGCCTGCCAGTTTGCCATCACCTCGTCGGCGTCGCCCGCGTCCGCGCCACCGAACACGTGCGGATGGCGGCGGCGCAGCTTGTCGATAAGCCCGCCGAACACGTCCTCCGGCGTGAACTCGCCGCGTTCGTGGCCGATCTCCAGTTGGAACAGCACGTGAAGCACGACGTCGCCCAGCTCTTCCGCCACCTTGGAAGCGTCGCCTTCCTCTATCGCCTCGACCAGCTCGTAGCACTCCTCCAGGAACTGCGCCTTCAGGTCGTCCCGCGTCTGCCGCCTGTCCCACGGGCAGCCTTCGGGGCCGCGCAGATGGCGCATAATTGCCGACGCCCCGGCAAAGTCGTGCGTATAATCGCTGGAGCCGCTCATGTGGTCCTCCGAACCGCTGTGGTCAGGGGGCGCCTCGCCGCCTCTTGGTCAGCCGCCCCCGCGAAGATGCTAACACAACCGCACCCTGCCAAAGAGCGGAACGCGGCGCGTCCCAAGCGAGCGCGTGTTGCAAAGCTGCTATCATTGCCGCACACCGCCAAACTGGAGTAGACGACATCGAATCATCCGGCCGAAAGCTCGCCGCGGCATGGCTGCGCACGCTGGCGACGGTGCTGTTCGTGGCAGCCGTGCCAGTGTTCCTGATAGCGGGCAGCGTGCGCGTGGTCATCAACGCTCCGGCGTTGTACAGCTACGGCTTCGACCGCTACGACATACCAGCCTACACGGGCATCGAGCGCGACGACCTGCTCGAAGTCGCCGCGCGTATCAGGGCCTACTTCAACGACGACTCCGAGTACCTGATAGTGCCCACGACCGTGCGCGGCGTGGACGTGCCAAGCCTGTACAACGAGCGCGAGATACTGCACATGAGGGACGTGAAGGGCCTGGTGCGGGGCGTCTACGCGGTGCACGAGGCAACGGGGCTGTACCTGCTGGCGTTCGGCGCGTTCGGGCTCGCGCTCTACCGGCGGCCCTTCCTGGCGCGGCTGGCGCGGTACGCCGGCTACGGCGGCGGCCTGACGCTGGGCATCGTATTGCTGGCCGGGATCGGGTCGCTGGCGGGCTTCGACAGGCTGTTCCTGGCCTTTCACCTCGTCAGCTTCGCCAACGACCTCTGGCAGCTTGACCCGCGCCGCGACTACCTTATAGCGATGTTCCCGCAGGCCTTCTTCTTCGACGCCACCATGCTCATCGCCATAGCCGCTTCCGTGCAGGCGGCGCTGCTCGTGGGCGTGTCTGCGGCGCTGTCCCGCACGCGTTGGCTGCGCGCCCCAAGCGCCGAGGCCGACGCGGACTAAAGCAAACGGGCAGGACAGGCAGGCTCCACGGCAGCCTAGACACGCGCCGTAGGGCAGTCGCAGCCATCGGGCGCCTCCCCCGGCGAAAAGTCCTCCAGCGCGGCAAGCAGCCCGTAGTAGAGCCTGCTGACTACGGTCCGACGCTCAACCTCTGTGCTCGCGGACTCGGCCAGCCGCTGCCCGAGCCGGTAGAACTCGAGCGGCCTCATATCCTCAGAGGGAATATCATGTAGGTGATCATCTCCGCGGAGTCCGCTCTTTCGGCATCGGTCCAGGATGCCTCCAGTTCCACCTCCGCTTCGACAATTGCCTTGTGCGCGCGAGACCACTCATACCCGTCGATGTCGGCGACGAAAAAGAGGTCCAGCTTAGGCGGCGTTGGCTCCCAGTGGTCATCGTCCACCTCGACAGTGGCAGACTTCAGCGACGAACCCAGTTCTCTACATCCAATCTCGAAGAGCCTCTCCAGTGCGTGCTTTCTAAACGGCGTAAGCAGTTTCTTCGCCTCAGGTTCGAAACTGAGCCGAATTGGCGATTGAGTCGATACATCTTCGGGCATCATAAACACAGTCCTCGACCAGCATGTTGCAGGCTACTCGGCTCAATGACACGGTGTCTAGCTAGAGTGTCCCTGTATGGCTGGTGCGCTGTCAAGCCGGCGCCAGTTCCGGAACCGCCCCAGAGCTCCCCGCGTTTGATTGGGCCAACCCAGCCGTCTATAATCGCTTTGGCCGATGCCGGCGCCCCCATGCGCCGGTGAAAGCCGTAACCGGCACGAGGCGGTCGAGCATGGAAATCAGGATGGGCAGCCTTCTCAGGGACGCGCGGGAGGCCCGCGGAACCGTCATCATCATCGACGTGTTCAGGGCCTTCACCACCGCGGCGGTCGTGTTCTCCCGCGGCGCCTCGAAGATCGTGCTCGTCGCCGAAGTCGACGAGGCACTCGCACTGCGCGTCCGGGGCGTCGGCGAGCTGTGCATGGGCGAAGTGGACGGCAAGAGGCCGCCCGGATTCGACTTCGGCAACTCGCCCCACGAGCTTTCCAAAGCCGACGTGAGCGGCAAAACGCTCATCCAGTCCACCCGCGCGGGCACCGTGGGCGTGAGCGCCGCGGCCAACGCCGATAGCATATACGCCGGATCGCTGGTGCTCGCCAGGGCCACGGTGAGCGCCGTGCGCCGTGACGCCCCCGAACTGGTGACCATCGTCGCCATGGGTGCGGAGGGCCGGGAGCGCACCGACGAGGACGAGCAGTGCGCGCTCTACATGCGCAACCTGTTCCTGGGCCGCACGCCCGACCACGCCGCGGTGCGAAGCTTGGTCATGGCAGGCGAGGAGGCGCAAAAGTACGGCGACCCCGGGCGACCCCACTTCGACGCCCAAGACCGCGAAATGGCGCTGCGCATCGACTCGGCGCCGTTCGCCATCAGGGTGTCGCGGGAGCACGGCCTGCTCGTCGCGCGAAAGCACCCGGCCGGCTAGGCGCACGCCGAAACGTAGGGGCGGTTCGCAAACCGCCCGCGCGAGTCGTCACACGCAAGTGAGCATCCCCCGAACTCCAATGGGCCCCTGTTGGGGTGTTCCCCAGAATACAACCAGAAAGAGGACAGATCGCTTGAAATACAGAAGACTTGGAAACTCCGGGCTGAAGGTATCTGAGATAGGGCTTGGCGCCAACAACTTCGGGCGGCGCGTGGACCCGGACGGCACAGCGGCGGTAATCGACCGCGCGCTGGAAGTGGGCATCAACCTCATCGACACCGCCAACACCTACGGCGGCGAGAGGCGCTCCGAGGAGTACATAGGGCTCGCGCTGAACGGTAAGCGGGCGGACGCCCTCATCGCCACCAAGGCCGCCATGAGCATGGGAGACGGCCCGAACGACAAGGGAGCGTCCCGCCTCCACCTCATGTCCGAGCTCGAAAAGAGCCTCCGCTGCCTGCGGACCGACTACGTGGACCTGTACCAGGTCCACTTCCCCGACGAGGACACGCCCATAGAGGAGACGATGCAGGCGCTGGACGACATGGTGCGGCAGGGCAAGGTCCGCTACGTCGGATGCTCGAACTTCATGGCCTGGCAGGTCTGCGAGGCCATATGGACGTCCAGGACCTACGGCCTTGCGCCGTTTGTCAGCGTGCAGCCGCACTACAGCATGATGGAGCGCACCATAGAGGCGGAGCTGGTGCCCTTCTGCAGGGAGTACGACGTCGGCATACTGCCCTACTTCCCACTCGCCAGCGGCTTCCTCACCGGCAAGTACAGGCGCGGGCAAGGTGCCCCGGAGGGCACCCGGCTGGCCGAGGGCGACAGGGGCATGTTCAGCGACAAGAACTTCGACCTGCTCGAGAGCCTGGAGGCATTCGCCTCCGACAGGGGGCGCAGTGCGCTGGAGCTGGCCTTCGCATGGCTGCTCGCCAACCCCAACGTCAGCTCGGTCATAGCGGGCGCGACTCGAACGGACCAGGTGGAAAGCAACGCGAACGCCTCGGACTGGGCGATGACTCCGGAGGAGAAGGCGGAGGTGGACGCGCTGCTGGACGCCTAGCTCAGGCCGCGCAGCACGCGGCCCGGCACTGGCGCAGACCGAACAGGCACGCGCGGCACCAACACAGCGAGCCGGCTTCTTCGTGCTCCTCGCCGCGCACGCCCTCCAGTCCCTCGCGCACCAGCCACGGCACCAGCAGCAGCGCCGTAATCGCGTCGAGCCACCACCAGCCCAGCAGGGCGTTGGCGACGAGGCCGGCTAGCAGCGTGAGCGACAGGTAGGAGCACGCGATGGTCTCCTTGGCCTCGATGGCGATGGAGTGAAGGCCGCCCGACGCGGCGACGCGCAGTTTCCAGAGAGCGATAGCAGGCATGACCACGACAGACGTCGCGGCGAGCGCGATTCCCAGCATCGACTCTTCGGCGCCGGTTCGCTGCGACAGCGTGTAGGCCGACTGCGCGACTATTCCGACCGACAGCACGATGAAGGTCCAGCCTATCAGCCGCACCACGCGGCCCTCTATTCGCTCCCCGCGCTCCTCGTCGACCACGCTTAGCCGCCAAAGCACCAAGGCGGCAGCGCCGACCTCGAGGTAGCTGTCCAGCCCGAAACCGGCGAGCGCCACACTGCGCGCCATCGCCGCCGACCAGAGCGCCAGGACGCCCTCGACGACGTTGTACAGCAGCGTAAACCAGAGCAGGGCCTTGGCGATTCGCATTACGTCGGCATCTCCGGCGCGAGTGGGGTTAGGCGAGAGTCTACCACAAGGGAAGCGTCCAATTGGCTTCCCTTCGAAAGTGGGAATGCCCTCTATTGCTCACCGCGAGGCGATGGCAATCCAGAGGCGTGCAGTGGTGCGGCCAGGTTCGCTTTAAGCCGTGCGCGGTTGGCTAACCATACCTACCGTTCGCGGGCCGCCCTCTTCTCGAATGCGGCAATTACTGGCGCCAAGTGCTTCGTCGCATTTCGCAGGTCGACCGCCACCGCCGTGTAGTCGTCCGAGTCAGGGCCGTCGAATCGCCAGTAGGCTACGAGGTCGTCGTTTTCGACGACCAGATCGGCCTTTTCGGGCATCGTCCCGAATGTGAGAGTATCGGTCTCAACGCAGTAAGCCTCGTTCTGCTCAAGCGGAAGTCGCCTGCTGATGCCGATGACCTCTAGCGCCATAGGCTCATGCCCATCTTCCGGCAAGTCTATGGCCACAAAGGGAGACCCCTCTATGTCCGTAGACTCAAAGCTCTTCTTCCCCGACCAAAGGTAAACTGCGTCAATCTCCGCATCGTAGCCCTGTTTCAACGAAATCATCTCGAACCTCAATACCTGTTACACATACTTTCGCGAAGTAGGCTGTTTCACCCTTTTGCCATGACTTCGTTGCATTCCTGTCCAGATACGCTGAAGTTATCTTCTTGCCATCCATGGACAGGGCGACTCGCATCAACCTACGTTTTCCTATATATTCAACTTTGCCCCAATATGTCCAACCGGCCTGCCCCGAACTATCCTCGGAAACACCGCGCACCAGCCATTCCTCCAACACCTGCTTTATCCTGCATGTAGTTACCGCCTCTCTACCTTGTCGTATCCTCTCCTTCAGGTGTTCTGCAACAATCTTCCATTCACCACTGACCTCTATTCTATCTGGGATTCTTCGTCTATTGCCATAACGAGGAACATGTCGGCTATTGTCCTCAATATGGCATCTACAGCCATTCTGGTCATCCTTAACGCTCAATTGCATCCCTCCTGTGCCTCTCAACACTAGTGCGAGGCCCTATAGAACTTCTTTCCTTTCTCATTAACCATCCTCCTTATGGGCCATGATATGTCAAGCAAGACGCGGATTCAACACAGTGTCCCTAGTGCCACCATGGGCCCAACCCCACTCATGCTATAATTGCCCCCGGCGCGAGTGTACCCCCGGCGTCTGCTCGCCGAAAGTACCATGCCGAGCCACGCAAATCGTGTTGGAGGTGCGCCCTTGAAGCTGCTCCTGAAGGCGGACAGGCTGATTGACGGGACGGGCGCGCCACCCATCGAAAACGGCGCCGTGCTCGTCGATGGCGGCCGCATCGCCCAGGTCGGCGCGCTCGACGAGTTGCGCCTGAACCCGGATGAGCCGATCAACGAGATCGAGGTACGGGGAGGCTCCATCCTGCCCGGTTTCGTCGAGGCGCACACCCACATACACTGCAGCGCCGAGGCCGACGCCTACCGCCACGTCACCACCGAGAGCGACGCGACGCTCATCATGCGCGGGGTGCAGGCCGTGCGCTCGGCGCTCAGCTCCGGCGTGACCACCATGCGAGACCTCGGCAGCAAGAACCAGGTCGTCTTTCCCATTCGAGAGGCAATCGAGAGCGGCGTCATTCCCGGCCCCCGGCTGCTCGCGGCGGGCACGCCCATCACCACCACCGCGGGACACTGCAACATGTTCGGCACCGAGGCCGATACTGCCGAAGAGGTAGTGAAGGCGGTGAGGCAACAATTCAAGCTGGGCGCCGACTGCATCAAGATAATGTCCACCGGCGGCGGCTTCACCCCCGGCACCAACACGCGGGCGCCGCAGTACCCGGCCGAGACGCTGCGCGCCGCGGTCGAGGACGCCGAACGTCTCGGACTCCGGGTCGCGGCCCACTGCCACGCCGCGGCGGGAGTGCGCAACTGCGTCGAGGCCGGCATCCACAACCTCATCCACTGCACCTGGCTCGCCGAGGACCCCGACGACGTCTATGACTACGACCCGGCCGTCGCGGACGTGATGGCCGAGAATGGCATCTACGTCGATCCGACGCTCGCACTCAGCAGGCTCAACGAGATGCGCGGGCGCGAGCGGCCCGCGGGCCGCGCTTTCGGCGACCCGAGGCGGCGGTTCGAGATCCTGCGGGACATGTGGGATCGCGGAGTGAAGTTCGTCACCGGGATGGACGCGGGCATGACGAACGCCCGATTCGACGACTTCGCCTACATTCCCGAGGTGATGGTGGACAACCTGGGAATTTCGCCGATGGAGGCGATCGTGTGCGCCACCCAGACCTCTGCTGACTGCCTGGGCATACTGGACGAGACGGGAACCCTCGAGCCTGGCAAAGCGGCGGACGTTGTGGCGGTGGCCGGGGACCCGCTGGCCGACGTGCGTGCGCTTCACGACGTGAACACCATCGTCAGCCGCGGGCGTGTCGTAAAGCGCGCCGGCGAGCTGCTCATCTAACCGCCAACTGTCATTCCGAGCTTGTCGAGGAATCTAAGTGGCACGGAGAAAGCCCATGGACTATCAGTTTATCATTCTGGAAAAGAGCGACCGCGTCGCCACCATTACGCTGAACAGGCCTGAGAAGCGCAACGCGCTCAGCGCGGACCTGCTGCGGGAGTTCAATCACGCCCTGGACGATATTCAGAACGACCATGACGTGAACGCGGTCATCATAACCGGCGCGGGGCGCTCGTTCTCCGCCGGTTTCGACATCTCGCCCGGGCAGACATACGAGGAGAAGCCCAGTACCGCGAACTGGGATGCGACGCATCTGCCGCCGCGCGCAATAATGAAGCTCTGGAATCTCAGGCAGCCCACCATCAGTGCGGTGCACGGCCACGCGGTGGCCGCCGGGAACGTGCTGGCAATGACCGCCGACATCGTGATCGCCTCCGAGGAGGCTGTCTTCGGCGAGCCGGAAATCCGCCACGTGGCGCACTCCCCGGCCATCATGCTGCCCTACATGGCGCCGTTCCGCCACCTGCATTGGCTCTATTATACGGGCGACATGATCGACGCCCGCACCGCCGAAAAATGGAACATGGTCAACAAGGTCGTGCCGGCGGACAAGCTGATGGAAGAGGCCCGCAGCGTCGCCGAGCGCATCGCCCGCGTGCCCCCGTTCGGCACCCAGATGATGAAGCGGAGCATCAAGGCCGCGTACGAGAAGATGGGCTTCACCGAGGCGTTCGAACACCACCTGATGCTGCGGATGATCGAGAGCATGACGCCGGACGCCGACAAGCAGGCGCTGGACGACATCCGACAACAGCAGGGGCTGCAATCGTTCCTCCAGGCCCGCGACGGCCCGTTCCGCTGAACGTTCTCAGGTCAGAGGCACACCCCAAGCCGGGGAATTCATCCAGGCGTAGGGGCGGTTCGCGAACCGCCCGCTCGGCTCTCCGCCCTCACACCACCGGCGGCAGTTCCCGCCCGGCTGTGAATTCGAGGATTGCGTTCGACACGGCGTCGGGGCGCTCCATGTACATGTTGTGGCTCGTGTCGTTCACCGCGAGAACGTGGAACTCCGGAATTTCGGCCTCCAGCTCGTCGAGTATCGGGTAGCCCTTCTTGCGCTCGACGCTGACGATGTACAGCATCGGCATGCCCATTTCACGGAACGCCGGGCGCAGATCGACGTAGTCGCCATCGCGCTCTTCCCATGCCATCGAGACTTGCGCCCACTTCATGTCTATCGAGCCGTCGGGCAACTCCATCGTCTCGAACTCAACCACGTCGCGGATGACGTCGGCGCGCCATCGGCCGGCGGCGCGATGCCGTGTCAGGAAGTCGAGCATCTGGGGACGGCTGGGCCACGTGCGGCGCGGCCGGGGCGGCGAGTCGACACGGGAGACGCGGCGCTGGAACGCCTCGTCGACGACTATCATCGGCTCCAGCAGCACCAGCCGGCTGAACAGGCCCGGGGACCGGTGGGCAACCAGCGTCGTCACCACGCCCCCGGTGGAGTGCGCCACCACGACGGCGTCGCGCAGCCTAATGGCGTCGCAGAAGCCGCTCAGGTCTGAAATCCTGTCGCTGAAGCGGTAGCCCGAATCAGTCCAGGTGCTGTCGCCGCTGCCGCGGCAGTCCACGGCCAGCACGCGAAAGCGGTGTCGCAGGTCGCGCGCCACGGCGTCCCAGCTACGGCTGGTGCGCATGTCGCCGTGTACGAACAGCAGCGGTGGGCCGTCGCCTCCCCAGTCCGCGTAGTGCAGCCATATGCCGCCAACGTCGACGTAGCGACTTGTCAGCCCCCGCATCGTGTCCGGCTAGTCCAGCAGGTCGAGCCGCCGCAGGATGGCGGGAAGCTCGGCCTTCTCGTCGCCGGTCAGCGGCCTGAGCGGCCGCGACACGGTGTCGTTGTCGAGCACGCCCATCAGCTTGAGAGACGACTTCATGGCCGAGAAGCTGGCAGCGTTCGCGCCGCCGCCCTTCGCCACACGCGCGACACCGTTGGCGATTAGCAGCTTGGCGTCGCACTCGCGCACCGTCTCGGAGTCGCCGCGTTCGCCCGCCTCCCAGCCGCGGGACGCGATGGCGGGCACAAGGTTCGCGACGCCGGGTATCACGCCGTGTACACCCACCGCGCCGGACGTCGTGATTCTGAAGACCGTGCCCAGGAATCGCAGCAGATCTATGTCGCCTTGGTCGCACAGTACGTTAAGCTCTGCCAGCAGCTCGCCGGCGCCGGAGCTGTCCTTCACGCCGACAACCGCGCCCTCGGCCGCCAGCGCCGCGACGGTGCCCGGCGCGACGGCCGTCTTGACGGTCACGGGGATGTTGTACACCCACACCGGGCCGCCCACGCGGTCCGCTATATAGCGGTAGTGGTCGCCGATCTCATCCTGCGCGTTGGGGTAGTAGTAGGGAGGCGTGAAGGCTATTCCGTCCAGCCCGCACTCGCGCACCGCCATCGCCAGCTCGATGGACAACTTGGTGCTGGGCTGAGACACGTTGCCAATGATGGGCACGCGGCCGTCGACCTCGTCGACTACGGCCTCGATGCTAGCCACGCGCTCCCTGTCCGACAGCGCCGCGAACTCGCCGGTGGTGCCCGACACCCATATGCCGTGCGCCCCGTTGTCGATTAGATAGTTCACCAGCCGCCTCAGCGAGGCCGTGTCCACGCTCTCGTCGTCGTTGAGCGGCGTGAGTATAGGGACGATGACGCCTCTGATCTGCTTGTCGTCCATTGGGCTGCTCTCCTTTTTCCGAGTATGTGTGCGGGTTAGAACTCCAGTAGCTGGAAGCTCACGGCGTAGTCACAGCCGAAGCGCTCGCCCACGGAGTTGGCGTTCATGCGCAGGAAGAAGTCGGTGTCGAAGTCCTGGCCCAGCCCCGCGATGTAGGCGCGGTGCTCCTCGAGCGACGCAACGCCCTTATCGATGAAGTCCGTGACGTCCACGGCGTGGGTGGGCGCATTCGCGCCGGCTATGAGCACTCGCTTTACTCCGCTCCAGGGCTCATGGCCGTCGTCCAGCAACTCGGGGAAGATCCAGCGATTGTCGGCGTCTCTCGCGGCGTCCAGGGCCGCCAGGCCAACAGCGCGGTGGTCCGCCATATTGAAGGCCCTGCCGCCCCAGGTCGTCTCGAAGTTGCCGGTTATCAAAGTATCGGGCTTGTGCCGGCGAATCGCTCGGCAGATGTCTCTGCGCAGGGGCAGGCCGTACTCGACTATGCCGTCGGTGTGGTCCAGGAACTCGACGGCCTGAACGCCCACCAGGGCCGCACCGCTGCGCTCCTCGGCCTCGCGAAGCGGGCCGGCCTCCCGCGGATGCATGGCGTCGATGCCTGCCTCGCCGCGCGTCGCCAGCACGTAAGCCACGCGCTTGCCCTGCGACGTCCACCGCGCGACCGCGCTGGCCGCGCCGTACTCGATGTCGTCCGGATGCGCCATTACCACAAGGGCGCTGTCCCAGTTCTCCGGCAGAGGCAAAAGCTGTGTAGTCATATGCTCTGTCCTGCGGGGCGCTAGCGTCCGCCGGAGATGGCGGGCAGGAAGTGGACCTCACTGTTCTCGCCCACCTTCTCCAGCATGCCCATCGGCGTAATCTCGCCATCGATGGCGACCGATATGTTGGGCTTGATGCGATTGCCATCGACCAGCCGATCCTTCATGCCGGGAAAGACGCTGTCCAGATTGTTGACGATCTGGCGCACCGTGGCGCCTTCCACCTTGACCTGGTTCTCGCCGGCGGTGAGCGATTGCATCAGTGATGGGATGAATACAGTTGCCATGTCGATATCCTTTTCGCTACACCTCGCCGTCGGCGTCGGACAAGACATCCGGCGGCGGTTCGGTGAACGGCTCGCCACGTGCCTCGGCGTCCAGCCTTCGCTGGTTCCACTCGGCCCATTTGCGTTGGACCTCTGCGAGCGCCTCCGACCTCGCTGCCGCGACGGCCCTGTCAAGCCGTTCCTGTTCTCGCTTCTTGAGCCATCGCTCCAGATTTCCTCCGATAACCATAACTGTACGTGCGACCTCCATGAGCGCTATGGTGATAGCAGCTGCCCCGTCGATGTCCTTTTCGTTACACCTCGCCGTCGGCGTCGGACGAGACTTCCGGCGGCGGTTCGGTGAACGGCTCGGCGCGCGCCTCGGCGTCCAGCCTTCTCTGGTTCCACGCAGCCCATTTGCCTTGGACCTCGGCGCGCGCCGAGGTGCGCGCCTCTAGCCTCGCTCCTGCGACGGCCCTGTCCAGGCGTTCCTGTTCCCGCCTCTTGAGCCACCGCTCCAGATTTCCTCCGATAACCATGACGATGCGTGCGACCTCCATGAGCGTTATGGTGATGGCGGCTGCCTCAACCCCAACCGAGGGGAGTCTGTCGATTATGTTCAGGACGGTCAAGACGGTGTCGTCTTCGTTCAGGACCGCTATCTCATACCAGCATACCAAAGATATGCCCGCAATGTTCTGTATGGCGAACAGCACGAAGTAAGCTGTTTGCCATCTCCCTGGAATGCTCCAGACTGATTCCCTGTCCGGCGGTGACGAGCTGACTATGGCCGTCTCCTTGTGTTCCGCAACCCAAAAGCGGGGCGGGCCTCTCAGAAACCCGCCCCGCTATGTTGCGCCCTTACCTTCCCGCCGGCGTAGAGCCGGCCAGGAATGGAGTTTACCCTAACTCTTCTCGGCCTTTGCCGCCTCCAGGATGGCCACCGGGTTCATCGGAGTCTCGAACAGCCTCGTCCCGGTCGCCCGCTGCAGCGCGTTGGCAACGGCAGGCGTCGGCGGGATGATGTTCGCCTCGCCCACGCCTCTCACGCCGTAGGGGTGGCCGGGATTGGCGACCTCCACTATCACGGTGTCGATCATCGGAAGGTCCAGGCTGGTTGGCATACGGTAGTCGAGCAGCGTCGAGTTGGTCATGGCGCCGCCCTCGTTCATGTAGTACTCCTCGTTGAGCGCCCAGCCGATGCCCTGCACGGAGCCGCCCTGCATCTGGCCCTCCACGTAGGAAGGATGGATGGCCTTGCCAACGTCCTGCACCGCGGTGAACCGCAGGACGTCAGTCTTCCCGGTATCGGGGTCGACCTCCAAGTCCACGATGTTGCCCGAGAACGAGCCGCCCACGCCTGTGGGGCTTACGGACGCCGAGGCTGAGATGCCGCCGCCGGTGCGCCCGAGCTGGCCTGCCAGCTCCTTGAAGGTCATGTTGAGCTCGGGGTCCGCCGTGGACCCGATGACTCCGTCTTCCATGCTCACCGAGTCCGCCTCCACGTCCCAGATGGACGCGGCGCGCTCTATCATCTGCTGCTTCACCGATTGGGCGGCCTCGTAAGCGGCCCATCCGGTGGCGAAGGTGGTGCGGCTGCCGCCGGTTACGGCGGTGAACCCGATGGAGTCGGTGTCGACCACCGACGGGCGTATGTCCTCGGCCGGTATTCCCAGAACCTCCGCGGCCTGCATCGAAATGGACGCGCGCGTACCCCCGATGTCTGTGGAGCCTTCCGTGAGAATCACGGCTCCGTCGGCGTTCACCGCCAGGTTGACCGAAGAGTCGAAGCCGATGTTGAACCAGAACCCCACGGCCACGCCGCGTCCCTGGTTCTCGCCCAGCGGCGCGCTGTAGTGCGGGTGATCGCGCATCGCCTCAAGCGTCTCCACCAAGCCCACGCGGTTGAACGTCGGGCCGTCCACGCGGCGGGTGCCCTCCTTGGCGGCGTTCCTGAGCCTCAGCTCGATGGGGTCCATGTTCAGCTTCTGCGCCAGCTCGTCCACCGCCTGCTCCACGGCGAAGGCGGCGTTGGGTGCTCCGGGCGCGCGGTAGGCGGCAGTCTTCGGCTTGTTCACGACCACGTCGTAGCCGTCCACCACGCCGTGCTCGATGTCGTACGGGGCGAGCGCGCACATTGCGCCGGCGCCCACGGGCGAGCCGGGGTAGGCGCCCGCCTCGAATGCCAGCTCCACCTCGGCGGCGGTTATCGTGCCGTCGCGCTTCCCGCCTATCTTGACGCGGCTCCATGACCCACAGGTCGGGCCGGTCGCCTCGAACACGTCCGCGCGGCTCATCAGCATCTTCACCGCCTGGCCTGTCTTCTTCGACAGCAGCGCGGCCACCGGCTCGAGGTACACGGGAATCTTGCCGCCGAAGCCCCCGCCTATCTCCATGGGAGTAACCCGAATCTGCGAAACCGGCATGTCCAGCAGCGACGCGAGCGAGTCGCGCACCGTGAACGAGCCCTGCGTGCTGCACCACACGTGCAGTCGTCCGTCGCTGTTCCAGAGCGCCGTGGCGTTGTGCGGCTCGATGTAGCCCTGGTGTACCGTCTTCGCGCGGTACTCGCGCTCGACGATGACGTCGGCCTCGGCGAAGCCCTTGGCGGGGTCGCCCTTCCGATGCTGGAAGTGCTCGGCGACGTTGCTGGGCGTGTCGGTCTGCTCGCCGAGCTCTGAGGTGTATAGGTCGTCATGGAGCAGAGTAGCGCCCTCAGCCATCGCCTGCTCCACGGTGATCACGGGTGGAAGCACCTCGTACTCCACCTCGATCTTTGCTGCCGCCTCCTCTGCCTCGTGGGCGCTCAGGGCGGCTACGCCTGCGACGGCGTGGCCCTTGTACAGCACCTTGTCGCTGGCCAGAACGTTGTCGCGGTCCCGCTTTGCGCCGACGTTGTCGCCGCTGGGCGGCAGGTCCGACGCCGTCACCACTGCGCGCACGCCCGGCTGGGCGAGGGCCTTGCTGGGGTCGATCGATACGATCCTGGCGTGGGCGTGCGGGCTGCGCAGCACCTTGGCGTGCAGCAGGCCGGCGGTCGTAAAGTCCGCGCCATATAGCGCGCGCCCCGTGACCTTGTCGTGGCCGTCGTGGCGTATCGGCCGCGTCCCCACGACCTTGTACTCCACGCTCGACAGCACCATGTTGGGCTCGTAGTCGGCGGTGGTCATTCTAGGCCTCCTGCATCTTGACCGCCGCGTCCTGCACGGCGCGGACGATCTTGTCGTAACCCGTGCAGCGGCACAGGTTGTTGGCCAGCCAGAAGCGTATCTCGTGCTCCGTAGGGTTGGGGTTCTGGTCGAGCAGGGCCTTCGAGGCGACGATGAACCCGGGCGTGCAGATGCCGCACTGCAGCGCCGCGTTCTCTAGGAACGCCGTCTGCACCGGGTGCAGACCCTGCGGCGTGGCGACGCCCTCGATGGTCGTTATCTCCTTGCCCTCGACTTCCACGCCGAGCACCAGGCAGGATGTCACGATGCGTCCGTCGAATATCACCGTGCAAGCGCCGCAGTTGCCGTCGTTGCACCCCTCTTTGCTGCCTGTCAGGCCAATCACGTCGCGCAGGCACTCGAGCAGGCTCTGCCGGGGCTCGCACAAAAAGTCCACGTGCTCCCCGTTGATTATGGTCTGAACATAGGTCTTCGCGGGCATCTATGCCTCCTTAACTAGCTCTCTCGATAGCGGTGTTCAGTGCGCGCCGCGTAAGCACGTTGCACAGGTGCTTACGGTACTCGATGGTGCCGCGCATGTCCGTGATGGGCCGCGCCGCCTCCGCCGCGATGTTGGCGGCCTCTTGTATGCTCTCGTCGTTTACCGGCTTGCCGGCGAGCGCCTCGCCCGCCTCTCGCACGAACAGCGGCGTTGGCGCGACGGATGCCAGGCAGACGCGGGCGGACTTGAAGACGCCGTCCTCGATCTCCACCGAAACACCGGCGCCCGCGACGGCAATGTCCATCTCGTTGCGCGGGATGAAGCGCAGGTAGCGCGCGCCGGAGTTGGCCGCCGGCGCGGGGAAGTGAATGGAGACGAGCAGCTCGCCGTCCTCCAGCGCGTTGCGGCCCGGAGCGGTGCAGAAGTCCTCTACGGCCAGCTGCCGGTTGCCGTTGGGCCCGGCAATGTTGCAGGTCGCCCCGAGCGCGACCATTACGGGTATCGAGTCGCCGCTCGGCGCGGCGTTGCACAGGTTGCCGCCGAGCGAGGCCCGGCCCTGTATCTGCGTGCCGCCGATCAGCGTAGCTGCGTCGATCAGGCCGGCGTAGGCGTTGCTCACCGCCGTGTTGCCGTAAATGCGGTAGCAGGGGACGGCGGCGCCCAGCGTGAGCCCCGAGACGGGATCGTAAGTGATCTCGTTGAGCTCCGGAATGCTCTTGCCGTCGACCACCAGGTCGGCGTCCGAGCGCCCGACCCTGAGCACCACCAGCAGGTCGGTGCCGCCGGCCAACATGCGGGCGCGGCCTCCGGCTCCGGCGAGCAGGTCGACCGCCTCTCTGACCGAGTGGGGACTGGCGTAGTCAATCCACTTCAAAGGTCTACCTCCTTAAGTCCTCATGTCTAAATATGTGCGAATCGCGCAGGATTGCCGTTCGCCGCCGCGCGCGGGCGCGCAGTGATACGGACGGCAGGCGGCAAAAGTATAGCAAAGCGCGCCATACAGAACAACAACGACACGCCCCGCGAAAAGTCCCTTCCCCCTCGATGGGGGAAGGCTAGAGCCTGCCCCGTACCCGATATGGGGATGGGGGTGACGAACAAGACACAACTCCGCCGCCCGCGGCCCGTCACCGCGCGCACAGCGGCTCGATCAGCGTCCGCTTCCTTACCACGATCGCGCGGCCGTAAACGTCACGCTCCGCCTCCGTCCACTCCGCCGCCGGCCTGTCGACTCCCGCGCTGACCGACGCCACCCACTCCCTCGGCATGGCCATCTCCTCGGCCGCCGCGCTCACCTCCGCCACCACCTCGGCGATCCGCCGCGAGCCGGCGCTGTTCGCCGCGCTCAGGGCCTCGGCGTGTGCCCACCCGTTGTCGGCATAGTACCGGCAGGCCTCGGCCAGTTCCGCCGATGTGACGCCACTCGCCGCCAGCCGCGAACGTGCCTCGGCCACGTCCGCGTCCGTCACCGGCTGAAACTCCGTCGGCGTGACGCCCTGCGTGGCCGGCCCGGCGCGGCCTGCGTCCGGGTCGTCGCCCGTCACCGCCGGCGGCGGCGCAGGCCCCGAGGCAGACGGAGCGGAACCGGAGACGCACCCGCACAACAGCCCCGCGACGGCGAGCATCGCCAGGACGCCTGCAAGCCTCAGCGCCTCTAGCGTCCGTGTCGACCTGCTGCTGCTCGGAACCATTGCGCTGGCCCCCCGTTGCGAGTCTAAGTAGCTCACAGCCTAGCACTGCGAGCCGCCCGTTGGCGTGCGCTGGCCACTCCAAAGTCCCCCCTCCCTCAGGGAGAGGGTTAAAGTGAGGGCGAAGAGTCCCTTCCCCCTCGATGGGGGAAGGTTAGGGCCTGCCCCGTGCTCGGTACGGGGATGGGGGTGAAAGGATGGGAGAGGGTCAGAGCCTGCCCCGTACCCGATACGGGGATGGGAGTGACAGACGGCGACACCCCCGCGCACACCTGTTCCACGCTGTGTTAAACTGTGCTTCAACCCACCCGCACGCGCGCCGCGTGCCGCCAGGGAGCCTAGACGTGCCGCACCAGACCGAGCCCAACGCCAACTACACCATGGGCGGCCTGCTACAGTCCATGCTGCCGCGCAGCCGCGTGCGCTCCGAGAACACGCAGGCCATCGCCGGGCGACCGGGCCTGCGTCCCGACGTACTCATCACGGCCCTCGGGCGCGCGCCCGTCGTCGTGGAGGCGGAGTACCTGCCCGCCGCCACCGTCGAGCCGGAGGCGAAGGACCGGCTTGGGCTGGAGGTGGCCGCCACCGGCCGCCCCATCGAGGCCGCCATCGCGCTCCGCTACCCCGAAGACGTGGCCGAGGCCCACGACCTCCACGCCGCGCTACAGTCCGCCCGCCTGTCGTACTGCGTCTTCACCGAGGGCGACGATGATCCGGTCCGCTTCCCCGAAAAGGGCTGGCTGGAAGGCTCGGTGGACGACGTCGCCGACATGGTGCGGCTCGTGTCGGTGCCGCAGCGCGCCGTGGACAGGGCGACGGTCACGCTGGAAGCGGGCATCGAGAAGGCGGCCAACGTCCTGGACGAACTCGACGCCACCCGCCCCGCCATCACCGCCGCCGTCGCCCGCCTGCTCGGCATGGCCAACGTGCCCCAGACCCGGCGCATGGCGAGCGCCATCGTCGCCAACGCCCCGGTGTTCCACGAGCGCATCGCCGGAATGCACGACGGCATCGAGTCGCTGGCCCAGGTGTGCGGCCCCGGCGTGCCCAACCCCCAGGAGCGCGTTCTCGCGGCCTGGAGCCGGATCCTGGCCATCAACTACTGGCCCATCTTCGCCATCGCCAGGGACATCCTCGGCAGACTGGACGCCAACAGCGCGGCCCGGACGCTCACGGAGCTGCGCGAGACGGCCCAATCGGTGAACGCCACCGGCGTGGACAACGCCCACGACCTTACGGGCCGCGTCTTCCAGCGGCTGATAGCCGACCGCAAGTATCTCGCCACCTTCTACACCCTGCCCGCGTCCGCCGCGCTGCTGGCCCGCCTGGCCGTTGCCAAGCTGCGCGGTGTGGACTGGTCCAGCGCGGAAGCCATCGGCAACCTGCGCGTGGCCGACTTCGCCTGCGGAACCGGCGCCCTGCTGTCCGCGGTGTACGAGCAGTTGGCCGCGCGCCACGAGCGCGCCGGCGGCGACGGCGCCGCGCTGCACAAGCCGATGATGGAGGAGGTGTTGTACGGCTGCGACGTCATGCCCTCCGCCGTCCACATCACCGGCTCCACCCTGTCGGGCGTTGAGCCGTCCGCCGTCTTCGAGAACTCCCGCCTGTACACCATGCCCTACGGGCGCATGGCCGACGGCAGCGTCGCCATTGGCTCGCTGGAGCTGCTCCAGTCGTCCAGTGTGATGACGCTGTTCAACACCAGCGACCCCGCCAGCCGCACCGGCAGCACCGGCGAGGAGACCGCCGCCCAGGTGTCCGCCGATATGCCGGACGAGGGATTCGACCTGGTGATAATGAACCCGCCGTTTACAAGACCAGGCTCCGATTGGGAGGGTAGCGAGAGGCCCGAGGACTACATCAAGCACTTCAGAGGGCTGGGTACAGCGCTGCCGGCACAGAAGGACATGGCGAAGAGTCTAAGCTAGACTTTGTACAAAACTTAGACAGAGGAAACAGGGTAAGCTGACGAGACCGAACCATCACGAAAGGTCAAGTCATGCTCACCCCCGTATCAGGTACGGGGCAGGCTCTGCCCGATGCCATTGTATCCCTTCTCAGTCCGTTCGCGCCGATGTTTCAGGCCAGGACATGGGCGAAAGTGCAGGTGCTGCTGGTCGGTGCAGTCCTGGCCACGCACAAGAGGACCGTCACTTCCGCGCTGCGCGCCATGGGACTCAGCGACGACACCGGCTTTGCTCGGTATCACCACGTTCTCAACCGCGCTGTGTGGTCACCGCTCCAGCTGAGCCGTGTACTGCTGTTGCTCCTGGTACAGCACCTCGATCAGGGTGATAGTCCACTGGTGTTTGGGATCGACGAGACCTTGGAGCGGCGGCGTGGCAAGCAGATCAAAGCCAAGGGGATATATCGTGACGCAGTGCGCTCCAGCGGGAGTCATTTCGTCAAGGCCTCCGGCCTGCGTTGGATAAGCCTGATGTTGTTGACCACCATACCCTGGGCACATCGGACATGGGCATTACCTGTACTGACCGCCCTGGCTCCCTCTGAGCGCTACTGTCAGAAGCTGGGTCGGACGCACAAAAGGCTCACCGACTGGGCGCGTCAGATGATCCTCCAGCTCCGGCGCTGGCTGCCCAACCGTCCTCTGGTACTGGTGGCCGACAGCAGCTACGCTGCCCTCCATCTGCTCCACTTCTGTCAGTCCATGACTCGTCCGGTCACCCTCATTACCCGATTGCGTCTGGACGCTGCACTCTACGAACCCGCCCCACCTCGACTGCCCGGACAGATGGGGCGTCCACGCCTCAAAGGAGAACGATTGCCCACATTGAGGGAACTCCTCCAGTGCCCCGATGTAGGCTGGGCCACGATATCTGTGGCCTGGTACGACAGCGCCATTTGCACGGTGGAGACCGTCTCTCGAACAGCGGTCTGGTATCACACGGGCAAGCCACCCGTGCCCATTCGCTGGGTCCTCATTCGAGACCCCCTACACCGGTTCGACTCCCAGGCGCTGCTGTGTACCGATCCTGCGATCAGTCCGGCTCAGATCATCGAGTGGTTCGTGTTGCGCTGGCAGATCGAGGTGACGTTTCAGGAGACACGCGCCCATCTGGGAGTAGAGACTCAACGCCAGTGGTCGGATCGCGCCATATCTCGGACCACTCCTGTGCTGTTGGGACTGTTCTCCTGGGTAACTCTCGCAGCACACTTGTCGGGAGGTCCCGGCTAGCGACTCCACGATCGGCGGCTTGGTATGTCAAGTCGGCGCCCACTTTCATCGACGCGATCGCTTTGGTGCGCCGTCATCTCTGGCTTGCCTCCGGGACTTTCCGCATGTCGTCGCAGAAACCAGATATGCGAGAAATCCCGACTCCCATGCTCAACAGATTCATCGAGTTGCTAACCTATGCCGCGTGAATGTACAAAGTCTAGCTTAGTGTCACACTGACGGCGTTATGCGGGGCCGAAACCGCCAACTTAGGGCTGGAATGCTCTAATGCGGTGTTGATTTCAGGCTTTCACAGGGGCGAGTTCATCCAGGCGTAAGCCCGAAAATCAAAATGCGATTGCCCTGCAGTTGTGGCACCAATGCTTGCTGGTCCGACGTATCAGGAATTACAACTGACAGACACTGATCATAGGACGTTAGCTTGAGCAAGACTCCGACGCACAGGAATAGGCGAACTGTTTCCAAATTGGTTGCTTTCCTGAAGGGCCGCTTCCCCTCGCTTCGGGGAGTAGGCCTCAGATGGGTGCTCACGCCGCTTGTCTCCGTTCTTCTGCTCCTGGCGGTCCTAAACTTTGGCGTGGCCTGGTACTACTCCGGCGTGCTTTACGACCTCGCCCTGGAAGTCGGAGAAGACGAAGTCGAGTACAACCTCGTTGCCACCGATGTTGGCAACGGCATGGTGAAGCTGGAGGACGGACCCGGCGATGGGGAGTGGAGGTTGCCCGGCCGATGGGGGCTCAGCTGGGATGGCGGCAACGGCATGATCGGCGATATCGTCGAGTACGGGGCAAGCACCTCAGTCCGTCGTTTCACTCTGGTGGATGGCGAACCGCCACGCTCATCACCTGCCAAGGTGTCGAGCGACATCTTCCCGAACGATCCATACCTGGCATTTGGAATCGAGTACGCGGAGGTAGAGTACGAATCACCGCTGGGAATACAGGACGCGTGGCAGTTCGAAGGTGATCTCGACACCTGGGCAATCTTCGTTCACGGCCATCGCGGCAAGCCCGGAGACGGCCTGTCGTCATTGCCCACGCTGCACGATCTTGGCATGCCCGCGCTGTTCATCACCTACCGCAACGACGAAGGGCAACCCGGGGACCCGAGCGGCATCTACCAGTATGGCCTCACCGAGTGGCAGGACCTGCACGCCGTGGTGGAGTACGTCCTGTCCCAGCCGGGGGCCGGGGAAGTTGTGCTGATCGGCCACAGTATGGGCGGCGGCATAGTGGTGAAGTTTCTCTACGAGTCATCGCTGGCCGGCTCGGTTGCCAGCGTGATCCTGGACTCGCCAGTCATGGATTTCAACGCTCCGGTGGACCTGGGCGCGCGTCAACGCAATCTGCCCGGTTTCGTGTCCGTGTCGGTGAAGTGGATCTCCACGCTTCGGTTCGGGCTGGACTGGAACGCCATGGACTACCTTAAGGATGCGGGCCGGCTCGACGTGCCGATACTGCTCATCCACGGAGAGGACGACACGCGCGTGCCAATTGAAACGAGCGAGGAACTGGCCGAACTTCGTCCCGACCTCGTCACGTACAGCGTCTACCCAGACACAGCTCATGCCGACGCATGGAACACCGATGCCGACCGATACGAGAGAGAACTCAGGGAGTTCCTGCTTCGCGCCGTTCGGTGAACCCGGACTACTCAGGCTACACCCCGGCCAGGGGCATGGGCACCTGCGGTTCGATATGGCCTGACTGGCTCGAACCGCATGGAGGGCCTGTTGGCCTCAGGAGCCCACACAACCCATCAATCGTCGCAACGCAGGCTTGTTAAGAGCTTCCCTAGCTCTGCTGCTCGTACCAGTCGATGATTTCTTTACCTGTTGCCTTCCATACGCCTGCGGGCCTGGAGATATGGGCCAGCGCGCTATCAAGGTACTTGCTGCGAAATGGCTGGCCTATCAGCCATGGATGAAGGCTGAGCGCCATTGTGCGGCCACTCACGGCTCCGTCCTTGTACAGTCCGTCGAAGGTGTCGCGTATCATCTTGCCGTAGTGCATGATGGAAACGCCACGATTCCATTGGGTGAAGAGGTCCTCGACTTCCACGTGGATGGGTAGAGAGAACAGCTTCCCTTCATCAACTGTCATCTGGTACGGCTGCTCATCGTTCGGCCAGTCGCAAACGTATCTTATTCCCTCTGCTGCCAACAAACCGGGCGTGCGCGTGGACTCGCCATATTCCGGGCCCAGCCAGCCGACCGGTCGCTTGCCGGTGGCTTCCTCCACCGCGGCGATGGATTCTTGAATGTACTGCCGTTCCTCTTCCCCGCTCATGTTGCTTGTGATCATGCGATTAACGGTCTGACCGTGGCCAATGAACTCCGCTCCTCGCTTTTGGCACTCCTCGACCACGAACGGGTAGTTCTTTGCAACTGTCGCGTCCAGGGCAATGGTTGGAGTGATGCCGTACTTGTCAAGAATGTTCAGCACGCGGAAGATCCCAACCCTGTTCCCGTATTCGTGATGGGAGTAGGACCGAAGGTCTGGAAACGTTCCCCTTCCGAGTCCGCCGGGCGATGGCGGCTGGTACCAGCCATCGGGCATGCTCCACTCGTAGTGTTCCAGGTTCAGAATTACGCACAGGGCGACACGCGAATTCTCCGGCCAAGTGATTTTGGGCCGCGTGGTGATTGGGGACCAACCGTAGTGATTGTTGTCCATACCGGGTTTGCGTTCTGCAGGCACTTTCTTCGCCTCCTCGAATGATCTGTGCTCTCGGTAGGAATCGAGCACTTACCCGTTTACGTATGCCAAGACGTCATCGTAGTAGTGTTCGATGTAGTATTCGGCAATGTCGTCTGCCGTCGTCTTCCAAACCCCGTCATGGGCTAGTATGTAGCTCAGAGCCTCATCGAGGTATTTCGCGCGGTGAGGTTGCCCTATCCAGTAGGGATGCAATGCGATGCACATCACGCGGCCGCTCTCTGCGCCCTCCTGGTAGAGCACGTCGAACTGGTCCTTGATGATCTGGCAGAAGTATTCCGCCTCGTGGCCCTGGGCGTGGACGACCACGTCGTTCAACTCGATCGTGTAGGGCATCGAGACAAGCTTGCCTCGCTTCACCTTCAGTGGAAAGGGCTGGTCGTCATGGAACCAGTCGGTGTGGTATATGAGACCTGCCTCGGCCATCAGGTCCGGAGTAGCCTCGGTGTTGGTCAGGGCGGGCCCGAGCATACCCTTGAGCTGCTTGCCGGTGTACTTTTTCAGAGTGTCGATGATGTCCCTGTAGAACTCTCTTTCCTCGTCTTCCGACATACCATACAGGTACCGGGTGTTGTAGATGCCGTGGGACATGTAGTCGTAGTCCCGCTCGACCATGGCGTCCCTGATCTCCGGGAAGTGTTCGAGCACCGCCTCGTTCAGCGAGACGCAGCAGCGGAAGTCGTGCTTGTCCAGCACTTCCAGCATTCGCCAGAAGCCGACCCTGTTGCCGTAGTCGCGGTGGGAGTAGCTCTGAACGTCGGGCTGAGGCGTCCGGGCCCAGGGGTTGCGAAACCTGTTCTCCGGCGGCAGGTACTCGTAGTGCTCCACGTTCGGGGAGATCCAGAGCGCGACCCTGGCGTCATTCGGCCATCGTATCGGTGGCCGGTCGATTATTGGGGAGTAGTCGAAACGGTCTGGCTGCAGGGCCATATTCATCTCCTCTGTATCGAAATTCGCATCTACTGGGAACCCCTCAGCCTTGGGTCCCAAATGTCTCGCAAAGTGTCTCCAAGCAGATTGAATGCGAGCACCACTACGCTGATGGCGAGGCCGGGGAACAATGCCAGCGTAGGCGCCCTCTCCATGAAGGAGCGGCCCTCCCTGCTCAGCATTCCACCCCAGGAGGGCTCGGGGGGAGGGACTCCCAAGCCCAGGAAACTCAGAGACGCCTCGATTATGATGGCGGCGCCCAACAGCACCGAGACCAAGACCAGTATCGGGGCGACGACGTTGGGCAGAATGTGGCGGAACATTATCCGAAGATTGCCTGCCCCCACGCTCCTGGCAGCGTCGATGTACTGGTTTTCCTTAATCGACAGCACCGAGCCTCTTACCACTCGCCCGTTCCATGGCACGGCGATGAACGCGATGACGTAAATCACCTTGTCAATACCTGCCCCGAGAACGGCTATCACGGCGAGCGCAAGGATGAGAGACGGGATTGCCTGGCTGGCGTCGAGCAGGCGCTGGACGAGCAAGTCGAACCACCCTCCGAGGTAGCCGCTTATGATGCCGATAATCGAGCCGACGCCGACGCCCAGGATCACCGCGGGTATGGCGATGAGCAGCGAGATCCGGGCGCCGTGAGTAACTCTGCTGAACACATCCCTGCCCAGATTGTCCGTACCCATCCAGTACGTCAGGCTGGGGCCTTGCAGCCTGTCCCTCACGTGCGCCTCCAATGGATCGAACGGAGCAACGGCGTCGGCAAAGATGCCTGAAAGCACCATCACTATAATCACTACGGCAGAGAATGTACCGACGGGATTGTTCCTGGCAACTCTGCCCAGGCGCACCAGGTAGCCTGTACGCCTTCGCGCACGCAAGAGCCCGTTCGCGGGAACTGCCTCCTCCGGCGGCCGCGGCGTGCTTCCTGTCACCATTTCCGTTCTCCTCAGCAGTCGAGGCTAGCTGTAGCGAATCCTCGGGTCGAGCCATCCGTAGGTCAAGTCTATGACCAGGTTAATCATCACAAGGAACACGGCAAGGAACATGATATTGGCTTGGATCTGCGGGTAGTCCCGCTGAGTTACCGCGCCGAGAGTGAGCTGTCCGACGCCCGGGAGCGCAAAGATGTTCTCTATGATTACGGTTCCGCCTATCAGCGCGTTCATCAGGTTTCCGATGATTGTCACCACCGGAATGAGGGCGTTCTTTACCGCATGGCGCGCGACGACCACTTCCTCCCTCAATCCCTTGGAAAGAGCTGTGCGGATGTAGTCCTGGCGCAGCACCTCGAGCATGGACGAGCGGACCATGCGCGCCGTCGTCCCCGACAACTGGAATCCGAGCACTATACCAGGAAGGTAGAACTGGGAGAGGTTCCGCATCGGTTCGTCCCACAACCTGCTGTATCCCAGTGGCGGCAGGTATGCCAGGAAAAGGCCTAGGTATACGACGACCATCGTGGCGATCCAGAAGTTGGGCATGGAAATGCCCAGGATGGCCAGTATCCTGGCGGCGTAGTCGGTAAACGTGTCTTGCCTTATTGCTGAGATGATGCCCAGAGGAATCGCAAAAGCCATACCCAGGATAAGGCCGATCGCGGCGAGCTCCAGCGTGACCGGGATAGAGCTCATGAGCTGTCTGACAACGGGCTTGCGGGTGTAGTAGGAATCGCCCAGGTCTCCGGTCAGGACGCCGCCAATCCACCGAAGGTACTGAGTGTGAAACGGCTGGTCAAGGCCGAGCCGGGCCTTCAGTCCCTCGAGCTGCTCAGGAGCGATATTGCCGGTATCCCCGACTATCGCCACCACTGCATCTCCAGGGATGATGCGCGTCAGGGAGAAGATGGCGAGAGAGACGAAGAAAAGGGTTGGGACCGCCAGCAAGAGTCGCCTTATTATGTAACGATGCACAGACCCTCCCCTGAATCAGACAATCGCTGCCGCAGGGCCATGAAAATCTTGGCTGAAGGTATCGGAGACCGCACCTTCAGCCAAGTCCAAGTATCCAGGTTTGTTGTAGTAGCGGTCCCAGGGACCTACCTATCGAGCCACACCGTCTCCATGGCGTTCAGGCCCCATCCGTTGACCCAGAAGTAGATGTCGTGGCTCAGCCAGTTGCGAACCTCAGGCTTTGTCCACTCCGCGAACAGGAACACCGCACCGAATATGCGGTAGACCTGGTCGAACTCTCTCTCGATAACCTGCCGGTTGATCGCGATCCGCTTTGCACGGTCGAACTCGAGCTGACTTTCATCCAACAGCCCGTCCAGCACTGGGTCATTGATGTCGAGGTAGTTGCCGGGCTCCCCCGAGCGCATCATTCGGTAGGTGAAGTCGTCCCAGTCAACTCCCCCGGAGTACCAGGCCCCTCCGAGCAGGTACTCGAAGTCGTGGCTGAAGGACGCTGCATTGTACGCTACGTCCTCGTCGACGCTGAGAGCCGGCCTGAGACCTATGTCCTTCCAGAACTCGATACCAAGGGCCACCTGGCCATCCGTCTGGCGCAGGGCGGTTGTGTGAATCTCGAACTCGATACCGTCCAGCCCCTCCTGCTCCAGGAGCGCCCTGGCCCCTTCGGGGTTGTACTGGTAGTACTGACCAAACTCGGACTGGGTGTAGGGGTATTCGCGTCCGAGCCAGTCTGTCGGGTATCCAAGAGACCAGCGTCCCTGGTCGGCATATGCCGCCTCCACCATAGCATCGCGGTCCAATGCCATGGACAGCGCCCGGCGGAAGTTCACGTTGTCGAACGGCGCGGCATCGTGAGGAGGCCCGAAGAAGAAGTTGCCTCCGGCGTTCTGTTCCATCACTCTGAGGTTGGCCCCTCTGTCCAGCTCGGTCCTCTCGATGTTCTTGCGGGCGTCGCCGGTAAGGGACATGTAGGAATCCATCTGGTCGGCTCGGAATGCCGCCACACGAGTGGCATCGTCAAACATCCGCACCGAGGTTATTCCATCGAGATAGGGAAGCTGTTGTCCGAATGCGTCCTTCTTGTGGTAAGTGGGGTTTGCCTCGTACTCGATTATGCTGTTGAATACGTGGTTCGTTATCTGGAACGGCCCTGTACCGATTGGCGGGTCTTCGTCCAGCCTGCCTTCCTCATTGGCCGCTTCAGGGGCGAAGATAGGCACAAGTGGCCCTGCCATACTGTACATGAAGTACGCCGCCGGGGACGAGAAGTTGAAGGTAACCGTGTTAGCGGCGTCGTCGGCAACTATACTCTCCACCTGGCGGAAGATGCTCTTCTGCCCGGTGGCACGGTCGTCGGTTATGTATGAATTATAGGCGAACTTGACATCCGAGGCGAGAAAATCACGCCCGTTGACCGGCGCGAAGTTCTGCCACTTTGCCCCGTCGGCGATCGTGAAGACGATCGATTCGCCGCCGTTGACAACCTCCCAGCTCTCCGCGAGGTCGCCGGTGAGGCAGATTTCACGGAGACAGCGCCCACTGGTCGCAATAGCTGTCTCCATGGTGTGGTCGGCCTTCAGCAGGCGGTTGTAGACAGCGTTCATCTGAATCGCCAGGGACGAGATAGCCGGGTTGCGCGGGTCCCACGTGTTCAGATCGAACCGGCCCTCGAGCCTGAACACTCCGCCCTTCTTCGGCTGTTCGCCAAACGGGTGTGGCAGTTTGCTCCAGTGCCACTGGGCAATCAGCGGGAAGTTCTCGGCCAGTCCCTCCGGGATCAAGTCATCGGGCCGGTCCATTTCGGCAGGTGCTGTTGGCGCTGCGACAGTCGGAGCCGCCGCCGCGACAGCAGCCGTCGTCGCGGCGGGCGCCACGGATGTCGCCGCTGAGGGTGGCACGGCCGTAGGCTCTTGCTGTTCCGCCCCGCAGGCCACCCCTAATGCCAGCAGCCCCAGCATTGTCATCAGCATCAGTCCGACCACTGCGCTAGACATCCTCGTCATGGTGTCCTCCTCGTTGCCAATCTGTACAGCCTACGCCGTGCGCGAATTAAGTTGTTCTTCCAAAAGTTGAACTTTGGACCACTTCGAGTTGACTCACGCTTAATGTGTGGGTTTTACACACACTAGTAGCGTGTAGCATTAGTGAAAATAGTCACAAAACTTGTTACATTTATCTTGAACTCCACATCTGATATACTCCCAAATTGTGTGGGAATATAACACTTGGCAAGTGGGCCGTCAACGGATCCTCAAACCACGGCGGATTTGCCGAGCCCGGTCGACAGACCGATTTCGCGGTCGTTCCGAACGGCAGTGTTCCTCCCCGAGCAGAAATGTCTTCCAGTTTATGCAGCCAGGGAGGGTCTTGTGAGCACCGACAACTCGCGGTTCAGCCATCTTCTGTCACCCATACGTCTAGGCGCTGTGGAAGTGCGCAATCGCATGCTGATCAGCGCGCACAGCTCGGGGATGTATCAGAACAACAGGCCGACACCACAGAACAACGCATACCACGAGGCCCGCGCCAGGGGAGGAGTGGGCCTCATCATCATTCAGGGTACGACAGTGCATCCCTCCTCTTACGGGGGGCTGCAGAGCCCCGTTGGTTACGTGGACGATGCCATTCCCGCTTGGCGTGAGTTGGCCGATGCCGTTCACCGGCACGGCGCCAAGATTTTCGTCCAGCTGCTCCACTTCGGAAAGTCCGGCCAGAGCCTTGCCACCATGCTGCCGTTGTGGTCGGCCTCCCGCACCAAGGCCCTATCGGGGAACGAATACACACACGCTATGACCAAGGGAGAGATCGAAGAGGTCATAGATGGCTACGCCCACTCCGCGTCCATCATGAAGCAGGCGGGAATGGACGGCGTGGAGCTGCATGGCGCCCACGGTTATCTGATTCAGCAGTTCCTTTCGCCGGTGACAAATCACCGAACAGACGAGTACGGCGGAAGCGAGGAAAACCGGGCCCGCTTCGCGCTGGAAGTGGGTGAAGCGGTGCGCGCGAGCGTCGGCAGCGACTTTGCCGTCGGAATACGCCTGAGCGCCGACGAGCTGCAGCCGGATGGGATGACTACGAAAGAGATGGCGCCGATGGCGGCCCTGCTGGAGGAGAAGGGCGACTTCGACTTCTTCAACGTCAGCTTCAGCGTGGGCGGTGGAATGCCTTTCGCAATGCAGCAGGCGGACATGACGTGGGAGCAGGCGCCCTTCGTGCACTACGCCGCGGAAATCAAGAAGGCCACAAAGGGCATTCCGATTTTCACGGTTTGCCGCATCATAGACCCTGAGATAGCGAACGACATAGTCGCTACCGGCAAGGCCGACATGTGCGTCATGACGCGGGCGCACATCGCGGACCCTGACATCGGACGCAAGCTGATGGAGGGGCGGCCATTCGACATTCGCCATTGTATTGGCTCGAACGATGGCTGCGGCGGGCGCGCTCACAGAGGGCAACCCATCGGTTGCAGCATCAACCCGGAGGCCGGCCGTGAGTTGGAATTGGGACCGCTTACCAGGGTGGAAACCCCCAAGTCGGTCGCGGTCGTCGGCGGTGGACCGGGAGGAATGGAAGCTGCAAGGGTGGCCGCAACGCGAGGCCATGCCGTGGTGCTGTACGAGAAGGCCAGCCGCCTTGGCGGGCAGCTGAACACGGTCGCCAAAGTCCCCACGAGGGGCGAATTCAGCAACATAGTGGCGTGGCTCGAGCTCCAGTTGGACCGCTTGGGCGTCGTAGTCAGGCTCGACACGGAGGCCTCGGTCGAAGACCTGGTCGATGAGGGGGCGGAAGCCGTTATCGTCGCCACCGGATCGGCCCCACAGCAGCCGGATATTCGAGGGCTGAGGGAGTCGGGAGTCCCAACACTCGCCTCTATCGAAGATGTCATTGAAGGGAGAGTCGAAGTAGGCAAGCGCGCAGTTTTGCTCGCCGCCGAAAACCATCACAGGTCTCCCAATGCCGCCGACGTTATGAGCGCCAAAGGCGCCGAGGTCCACCTGGTAACCAGAAGCGAAGTCGTTGCCTCTGACATCATCGTCACGAGCAGGCCACCCGTGATCGCGCGAATGAAGGAGAATGGCGTCGTCTTCCACCGGGAGCACTGGATCAAGGAAGTCTCCGAGAGGACTGCCGTTCTGGCTGAGGTGGACACCGGTGAGGAAACTGTTGTCGAAGACGTAGACACCATCGTAGGTGGCGAATTCAACGCCCCGAGCGACAGTCTGTACGAGGCGCTGCTAGAGGACGGGCGCATTCCTACCGTAGTGGCGGTGGGGGACTGCGTCTCCGCAAGGAAGGTGATTGAGGCGATGCGTGAGGGCCATTTGGCGGCGCGGGCATTGTAGGCGCCCAGCCTCAGCTCATATAATCCGGTTTGGGGAGTTTACATGACTCAATCAGAGATCTCGCTGTTCGAGGCAATTGACACACAGCGGGCAATCCGCCACTTCGCCGCTCAGCCCGTGTCCGATGAAAGCATCAGCACAATTCTCCAATCTGCCGTGCACGCGCCGAATGGCGGAAACAGGCAACCGTGGCATTTTCTCGTAGTCCGCGACCGGGAGAGCAAGATGCGCCTGGGCCAGTGGTATCTGAAGGCCTGGGAGGCCGCCGTAACCGGTGACATGAGGACCGAGCAGCCCTACCGTTCGGGAGGTGACCTGGGCAGGAACATGCCGGACACGCCGGTTGTGATACTGGTATGCCAAAGGACGGACAGCGCATCAACGGGGTCCTCGATTTTCCCCGCCGTTCAGAACCTGTTGCTCGCGGCACGGGGCCTTGGCCTGGGCACTGTGCTTACCACTCTGCACACGGCTTACGAGAGTGAAGTCAAGGAGTATTTCGGGATACCGGAAGACTTCGAGACAGTGGCAATGATTCCGATTGGCTATCCCAGTCAGGGAGAACGCTTTGGGCGCCCCCGGCGCCGGCCCCTAGAGGAAATCACCTCTTATGAAAGATGGGGCAGGAGCAAGGCGGAGTAGCCAATGCCGGCATTCGTGAGGAAGTAGGCATCCGCTACGCCCTCGAACCTAATCGCGGCCCGTTTGCGGGCCGTAACTTTTCCGCAGGATTGGCTGATGACCGATAGCGTCACTATTCGCAGAGCTTACGCAGATACTGATTACGGCCAGCTACACTATCGCTACGCCGGAGAGGGCGAACCTCTGCTGCTGATTCACCAGACGGCCACGAGCTCCTACGCCTACGAACCGGTGATGAGTTTTCTCGCGGCGCGCTGCCGGGTCATCGCGGTAGACACACCGGGCTACGGAATGTCCGATTACCCGACTAACCGTGAGTACACAGTCGCCGACTACGCCCGCACTTTTGCCGCCTTCCTCAGGAGTCTGAACATCGAACGCGCCTCCGTGTTCGGCCATCACACCGGCGCGAGCTTCGCCTGCGAACTTGCCGCGGCGTTTCCCAGTATGGTTGACAAGTTGATTATCGATGGCACGCCCTATTGGGAAGATCCGGTCAATCAGTTCCTGAGCCACGTGCACCCTATCGAACTCAAGGACGACGGCAGCCACTTTATCGAAACATGGCAGGAGTTGTCGGGCCGAATCGAACCCTTCTTTCCAAGGCCGTTCAGCGAGGAGGTTCTCAGAACGCTCCACTGGGAGGTGCTCTTCAAGCTGATAGCCGGCGAGCGCTACCACGAGGCATACGTCGCCCTGGGCCACTACGACATCATGCGCCGGCTACCGCTCATCGAGGCGCCGACGCTGGTTATGAGTGGAGAGGAGGACGGCCTGCGACGCACTGTCGAACCCGTCGCTAGCAAGCTGAAGCGCTCTCACACTTACATAGGTCCCGGAGGTTCTTACCTCAAGACCTATGAGGACCCGGAAGCATTGGGCGGCGTGATACTGGATTTCCTGGCAGACCCTGGCGTGTAGCTGCCGCCAAGTACAGTCGGCCACGCCAACAACGTACACCAGAACAGTAGGAGCGACGGCGCTAGATGGGTGCGTGAGGCCCACGAATCACTCGCTTGCCTCTGCCCCTCTCCGCTGTAATCTCGCCATTTTCGAAGACAATCTCGCCTCGGGAGATTGTATGTGCGGGCCACCCATGCACCTCATGGCCCTCGTACACGTCATAGCCTGCTCTGGACCGCATCTCCTCACCGCGAACGACGCGCGTGAGGTCAGGGTCCCATACCACCAGGTCTGCGTCCGAGCCAACGGCGATCGTCCCCTTCTGCGGAAACATGCCGAACAGCCGCGCCGCATTCGTCGAGGTCAACTCTACCCACCGGCTCAGTGAAATCCTGCCCTTTGCCACGCCCTCGGAGTAGAGCATTGGCATCAGGGTTTCGAGGTTAGCCATTCCTGGTCGAAAGCTGCCGACTTCAAGCCCGGCATCGAGCTTCTCGGAGAGTGTCCAGGGCGCATGGTCAGAACACAGGGTATCTACGTCATGGTTGACAAGGCCGTCCCATATTCCATCGACGTCTGAATGGTCGCGTAGAGGGGGCCAGCCCACGTACTTGGCGCCATCCGGCCGCTCGTAGAGCTCTCTCGTAAGGTACAGATAGATGGGGCGGGTCTCCACGTAGACCCGCTGGCCGCTAACCCTCGCCCGCCGCGCCTCGTCCAGGGCGGCGGCACAAGACACGTGCACGAGATAGAGGGGTGATCCTGCGGCTCTTGCGAGGGATATACCGCGAGCCGTCGCGACGGCCTCGGCGTAGGTTGGACGGCTATCGGCGTAGTAGCGAATATCGCTCTTGCCTTCCGAGAGGAAGCGTTGCTCGCAGTGGTGGTTGATATTCGCGTCTTCACAGTGAAGCATGGGCAGAATCCCATTTCGGCCGGCCGCCTCGAACGCCTTCATGTAGTCGTCCTGGCGCCCGTCGAACGAGTGCATCACCATGAACGTCTTGGTGCTCGAATAACCCGAATCGATCAGTCTTGGGATCTCGGCAATAATCTCCGGGGAAGGGTCGTCGATGACGGGATGCAGCGTAAAATCTATCAGAGAGTTTTGCAGGGCGTCGGCCTCGGCATGTTCCAGCATCGATAACAGGCCCGCCTTGGCCCCTTGCTGGCGAGTGGTCATGCTACCGACTGTAGTGATGCCACCGGCAGCAGCGCCAGCGGTGCCCCAATAGAAGTCGTC
Organism: Dehalococcoidia bacterium; assembly: GCA_965217705.1. Lineage (GTDB taxonomy): Bacteria > Chloroflexota > Dehalococcoidia > Lucifugimonadales > CATOSD01 > CATOSD01. Next base: position 3,210,514 of record CBDCJA010000002.1, read on the forward strand.
CGACATGCGCGGCGGGGTGCCCTCAGGTACGGCTTCGGCGAGCTGTAGATGAACGTGCATGTCCACCCCGCCCGGCACAAGGAGCTTCCCGCTGGCATCGATCTCCCTGGGGGCCGACATCTCGCCGCCAATCTGGGCAACTCTTTCGCCCTCGACGCCGACGTCGGCGACAAAGGTCTCACCGACGGTGACAACGGTTCCGCCTCTGATCACCAGGTCCATAGGTCCCTCCTCACTTCGTCAGCACCTGGGTTGGCAGTTACCCCCGGGACATCTGTCGTTGGCCTAAGAGTGGTCTTTGTACCAGTCGACTATCTCTCGGCCGGTGGCCTTCCAGACTCCGCTGTACTTGTCGATGTGCGCAAGTGCTCTGTCCAGGTACTTGATGCGCCATGGCTGCCCGATGACCCACGGATGAAGGTTCAGCACCAGCATCAGCCCAGTCTTTGCCCCGTCCCTGTAGAGTCCGTCGAATTCGTCCTTGATGATTTGCTCGTACTCGTTGATCAGCCTGCGACCGTTCAGATGAATGAACATTTCATCAAGGTCCAGGTTGACCCCCAACGAGTACAGGTCCCCTTCACTCGTGTTCATCCGATAGGGCTGCTCGTCGTTGGACCAGTCGCACACGTAGCTAATGCCCTCAGCCGCCAGGAGACCTGGCGTATTCACGGACTCTTGAAACTCCGGGCCGGACCACCCGACCGGTCTCACGCCCGTGGCTCTCTCCAACCCTTCGATGGCCTTCCGAATGTAAGCTCGCTCTTCCGCCTCTGACATTCCGGCGTGAATGATTTGCCTGACAGTGATGCCGTGGGCAATGAACTCCGAGCCTCTCTTCTGGCATTCGCTCACCAGGAATGGGTAGTTTTCCGCCACCGTCTTGTCCATGGCAATTGTTGGCCTGATGCCGTACTTATCCAGCACTCTCAGCACACGAAAGACACCAACGCGGTTGCCGTACTCGTGTTGAGAGTACCCGGCAATGTTAGGAAATGGCCCGATCCCCGACCCAAGACCGCCGCTTCCCATGGCTCCCGCGACCATACTCACGGGAGCCGGCGCATCAGGCGGCATGTCCCAGTCGAAGTGTTCCAGGTTGACTATGGCGCACAGCGCCACACGCGCGTTGTCAGGCCACCGCAAAACAGGACGGCTTACAATTGGAGACCAATCATAGTGGTCATGGTCCTGGCCGTAGCTGCGTTCCCCCGGCATAAAGATTCTCCTATGCTCTTCCAGTCCCGCCCACTGTCTGAGGTCACCCCGAATGCGTCTGCTGGTCTACATGCGCGACTACTTTGTCGTAGTAGTGTTCCAGGTAGTACTCGGCGATGTCGTCTGCCGTAGTTTGCCACACGCCGTCGTGGCCCATAATGTACCCGAGGGCCTCGTCGAGGTACTTGGCCCGGTGGGGTTTGCCTATCCAATATGGATGCAGCGAGATGCACATCACCCTGCCGCTCTCGGCGCCTTCTTCGTATAGGACGTCGAACTGGTCCTTGATCATCTGGCTGAAATAGGCGGCGTCCCTTCCCTGGCTGGGAACGATTGCGTCGTTGACCTGATAGGTATAAGGGACGTAGATGAACCTGGCGCCGTTTTTCACTTTCAGAGGGAACGGCTGGTCGTCCATCAGCCAGTCTGTGTGGTACAGAAGTCCCAGCTCCGCCATCAGATCCGTGGTGTTTACGGTGTTGCCGCCTCCGGCTCCAAGCCTGCCCTTGAGCTGCTTTCCGGTGTGTCTTTTGACCGTGTCGATCATGTCCCGCCAGTACTCGCGTTCTTCTTCTTCGGAGTAAGCGGTAATTGGCCGGGAGTTGTAAAACCCGTGAGCCATGTAGTCCCAGTCCCGCTCCACCATCGCGTCGCGGATCTCGGGGCAGTGATCGAGGACCGCGCCGTTGAGGCAAACGCAACATCGTATGTTGTGTTTGTCAAGGACATCCAGCATTCGCCAGAAGCCCACCCTGTTGCCATAGTCCCGGTACGAATAGCTTGGTATGTCGGGCCGAGTCGGCCTGTTCAGCGGGGTGTATTCGTACCACTCAATGTTGGGGGCAACCCAAAAGGCCACTCGCGCGCCGTTGGGCCACTTGATTGCGGGACGATCGATAATAGGGGAATAGTCAAAGCGGTTCGGCGCCAACATTTCTCTCCTCCTTGCCAGGCTCGGCCTGAACGGCCATGAATGAAGGCTTGCCCAGAACCCTTCGTTCCAGGCCGCTGTTTCCGGATTCAGTCGAAGCGCAGGCGCCACGTTCGGGCGAACCGCCCGCCGAACGCTGCGGAATGAGGCCGATCAGAAAGAAGAGTGCCCGGGGAGAACGCGAGCGGGCAAGCACATGCTCTACACTTCAGTTATCGACGAAGCAGCCAGCGGGAAATGCGGTCTACTGGCCGCGGCCCGCCGCCGGACGTTCTAGCTCTCGACCAGGACGTTGTATTCGGATGGCCTTCTGTCGGCTGTCTTGAGAGGCGTAATTACCTCGTCGAGGTCGATGGTTGCCGTGATCAGTTCGTCGCCTTCGGATTCCGCGCGGGCAAGTATTCGGCCGTCAGGCCCAACTATCAGGCTACCACCGATGAACCGCACGTCGTTTTCTACGCCGGCTTTGCCGACGCCGATAGCGAAGCAGCCGTTGTTGTACGCCGCGGACCGTATGCACATGTCGGAAGCGTCTACCGCACCCTTTACGTCGCCATTAAAGGCAGGGGTATTGTACGGCGTGCAAATGACTTCGGCTCCGTTGATTCCCAGGATTCTGGAGCTTTCAGGGAATCGACGGTCGTAGCAAATCTGGACCCCGACCTTCACGTTGGCCACGTCTACGACGGGGAAACCCAGATCACCAGAAGAGAAATAACGTTTCTCCAGGATGTTGTTTCCCTCTTCTTTGGGTTCCACAGTGCCGGGTATATGCACCTTGCGGTACTTACCCGCCACACAGCCGCCTTCGTCCACAATCGCCGAGCTATTGAAGTATTGGTCTCCGTCCTTCTCGGCGTATGGCAGCACCCAGCCCATCTGTGCCTCCTTCGCCGCCTCGAACAGAGGCCTTGTAAGCGCTGAAGGCAACTCGGTCTCGAAGTACTCGTCCACAGAGTCTCTAACAATCGTGCAGAAGTACTCCGTCAGGGCCAACTCAGGAAAGCAAAGGAATTCGACGTGGGCGCTCTTCGCATCGGATAGCAATCCGAGCATCCTCTCGACGGTCTCGCCACCGGATTGGGAAGCGGGGCCAAGTTGGGCAGCGCCTATCGTAACCACTCTAGTCATAGGACACCTCTCGAAGTAGGTCTTGTCGACCGGCCAGGCCTTTCGAGTCCGACGATGGCTTGGTTGGTCAGCCGTCCAGAAGTTCTGGTTACTGGTTCCGCTACGCCGCCACGCGTTCCCCGTCCTTGATCGAAGCGACGTACTCGTATACCTCGCCAATGGAAACGATGTCACCGTACTTGGACCCCATGTTGAACAGGGCGGCGGCGTGGGACAGGTCGAAGCGGTCGAACACGGCGTCCTCTACAATCGACACCTTGAGCTGATAACCACCGGCATCGACAACGGTCGCGTGCACGCACCCGCTGGTGCTGTTCCCAGTGACGATGATGTTGTCCACGCCCTTGTTCATGAGCATGTTGATGAGGCCCGTCTGGTGAAACACGCTGGCCTGCTGCTTGTCGACGAGCAGGTCGCCGGGCTGCATCGCGATCTCGTCCTGGATCTCGGAGAGGGGGTTGAGCTCGCTGTAGGGGCTGGCGGGGTCGGACAGGGCGAGGCCCGTGCTGACTCTGAAGTAGTGCCTGCTGTACACGACGGGGATGCCGGCCGCCCTGGCCATTGGCAGGAGGTCCTCCATGTGACGAATCGCCGCCCAGGCATTCTCTCCCATGGCTCCCGGCATCTCATTGACAATCTCATGCACCGGAAGGTCAGGGCCAATCGCGCTTTTGTTCATGTCGATGACGAGGATCGCAGGCCGCTCTCCAAACTGGGCGTGTGGCTTGGGTCGCATCGGCTTCCTGTTAGCCAGCATCTTTTTGTCGTTCTCAGACAGGAAATCGTCCCAGACCGGCATTTCTCACCTCTCGTTAGGAAACTTCACATCCTTGACAATCGCTATTGTTGCGACAGTATATCACACAGAAGGCAGCGGAGAGTTGGATTTCGCTCCGTAGACCCTGTTCACGTGATTTGATTCCCTTCAAGCAGAGCGCTCGGAAGCTGTCCGGCTTTTGGAACTTGTGCCAGGGCCAAGGAGATTGAGCGAAGCCTAGCCATGGGGCCGCACGACGCAGTGTAGCGTCGCCATCGCGCCTGGATGTCCACCTGAGCAGTCAATGAAGCTTACGAACTGAGAAACTAGCTGTTCAAACTAGTGGTCCAACATCATAGTGTTGAAGGGTAGCGAGGTCACGGATTGGTCACAACCATTGCAGGGGCGAGTTTCAAACTCGCCCTGTGGTAGTGGTGCGCAAGAACTGCATTCTTGTTATCGGTCTTCCCGCCTTGGCTGTGTGGCACTGTGTGGTGGATCTCAGCCTCGGTCCATAGGACTTCTGCACCGCATACCCTGCAGTTCTTTCCGTCCCTCCAATAGATTATCTCCCGCTCAAGGCGACCGAATGAACGCCTAGGATCCTTCGGCTTAAGGCTGCCAAGATTGGCCATCATGCGCTGAGAGTAATAGTGATGGCGTCGTGAGCTCGAAGCCATCGTGGCGCCGTCGCCTAGGGCCTCGGCGGAGTCCCTCACAAGGCCACCGGCACCGCCTCGGGACGCCCCGGCGGGCCGGAGCTTGGCGTGTTCCCCGCCTGGGCGAATGCTCGCCGGCGACTACGTCAGGGCAGCGGGCTCCAGCGCAGGCCGAGGCCTACAGCGGCTAACGCCAACAGGGCGCTCGCGGCGGTGAGCAGGGCCGAAAGCTCCATGCGAACCTTTTTCTTTTCGGTCTCCAGCGGGATCGTGGAGAAGACTTCGAGGAGTTCGTCGGCGCTCTCGGCGGTGTAGTACTGAGCATCGGAGATCTGGGCGACGAGGCCCAGGGTCCGCTCGTCCAGCATCAGGAAGTTGCCGCCTCCAAACCCTCGGCTGAAGCTCCCAAAGCCGCCTCTCGCGATCCGGTTGGCGAACTCGTCGCCGCCGAGCTGGTCGGGAGAGCACCTCATCACCGCCGGGTTGGTCGTGCCGAATCCGATGGTGTACACCCGGACTCCCCGGTCGCGGGCGGCGCGGGCGGCGATCAGCGGCAGCACGCCCCGGTTGCTCGCGCCGTCGGTCAGCAGCACGATGACGTCGGGCTGATAGCTGAACTCCTCATCGGTGTCGGACGCCTGGTTACGAGGTGTTACGAAGACGCTCAAGGGCGGGATGTTCGGGTTCACCTCGGACAGCGCGTCCAGAGAGCGAGCGATTGCGCTGCCGACTGCCGTCGCGCGCGCCGTGGTAAGGTTATCCAGGGCCTCGAGCAGCGTCTCCCGCTCGGTCGTGGGAGGGACGACAAGCTGGGCGAAACCCGCGAATGCGACCAGTCCCACCCGTGTACCCGGCTCCTGGCCGTCGATGAACCTCTTGGAGGCTTCCTGGGCGATCGTGAGCCTGTTGGGATAGACGTCGTCGGCGCACATGCTGAGCGACACGTCCAGCGCCAGCATCACGGTGGACCTGTTGACGGCCACGGTCACGTCCGCGAATGGGCGAGAAAGGGCCAGGATGAGAAGAGCGAGGGCGAGCGCCAGCAGGGCGAACGGCAGGTGACGCTTCCACCGAAAGCCCCCGGGCATCGCCTGCCGTATCAGGGACAGGCTGGAGTATCCGACGGCAAACCGCCTCCTCCGCCTGAGTACCAGCAGATACACGCCGACGACCAGCGGTATGACAGTCAGCAGCAGCAGATAAGCAGGCCAGAGCACACCCATGGCATGACCTCCACCTACGGCATTCGCCCAAACCAGAACAGGGACAGCAGGCCGCCAGCGAGCAGCAACAACGCGCTGATGCCCCCAAGAAAAGACGTGACCTCCATTTCCTGCGGCTCGACTACGAACTCGGTCTCCAGCTCGTTGTAAACGGACGGCGTGTCGCCTATGTCTTCCAGCCTGAAGTATACCCCTTCGGTCAGCAGGGCGATCTCCTGCAAGACCGACTCGTTGAGCTGCGTAAACAGGCTGAAACCGTCGACGTCTATGGTCGCCCCTTCCTCCGTTCCGATTCCCACGGTGTAGACACGCACACCTCGCTCGATGGCCGTCTGCGCGACCTCCAGTGGGTCGGGAGGGTCGGTGTTCTCACCGTCGGTCAGCAGCACGATAATCGCGGGCGCGAAGGCCCCCCGGGGCGCCGTTTCATCCAACAGGGCCCGCCCGCCGGGAGCGGTCTCCGGCTCCGGCACGACCAAGTTCAGCGCGGTCAGTATCCCTCTGCCCAGCGACGTCCCGCTGTACGGCGCCAGGCGGTCGATGGTGGCGAGCAGCGCCTCGTCATCGTCGGTCGGCGGCTGCACGACCAGCCCTCCCTCGCCGAAGGCCACCACGCCGATCCTGGAGTGGCCCGGACGCCGCTCTATCAAGGTCTTCGCGACGAGCTTAGCGGCGTCCATCCTGGTAGGCTCGACGTCCTCGGCGGCCATGCTGGACGACACGTCCAGCGCCAGCATGACCGTGCCCTCCAACCGGGGCAACGGCAGCGTCAGCTGGAGGCGCGCCGAAGCCACCGCGAGGAGTGCAACGCCAATCAGGATGATGACGGGCGGGACGTGTCGCAGCCTTCCTGCCGGCGAGTGGGTCCCTTCCCGCGCTGCCCCTATCGCGCCCAGCCTGGTCGCATTCAGGCTCCGCCTCCGCTGCAGGCGCACGTACACGTAGACGCACGCGGGCAGCGCGAGCAGGGAGACCAGGACCCACGGCCATATGAAGGAGACCACCGCCGATGACTACCGGTCGCGGAGCCGCGCGCGGCTCCGCAGCGATGCGAACCGCAGGATGGCCAGCACCAGGTCCTCCTGCGTAGAGAGCCTCAGCTCGTCCACGCCCGCGCGCCTGAAGGCTTGCGCCAGCTCCGCTTCGCGCAGTCGAGCGGCCTCATGAAATCGCCGCCGGAATCCCCTGTCACTCGTGTCCACGCTCAGTTGGTCGCCCGTCTCCAGGTCTTCGACGAGCACGACGCCGACGTCGGGAAGGTCTATCTCGCGAGGGTCCCAGAGCCGCACGGCCAGCACCTCGTGCTTCCTGTTCAGTCCGTCCATGGCCCTGTCCCAGCCGGGCACACATATAAAGTCGGAAACCAGGAATATGAGGGAACGCCGTTTTATGGCATTGTGGGCGGACTCCAGCAGCTTCGCCAGGTCCGTCATCGCGCCGCCGGGAGACGACTGCTGTCTCTGGATGTCGTTTATCAGCCGCAGCACCTGGGCGCGGCCGCCGCGGGGAGGAATCGCAAGCTCGACCTCGTTGTCGTACAGTATCGCTCCCACGCGGTTCCCGTTGCGCGTGAGCAGGCGCGCCAGCACCCCCACCAGGTCGACCAGGACGGACTCCTTGCGCCGTTCCAGCGCCCCGAACGCCATCGAAGGGCTCAGGTCGACGAGGAACCACGCCGTGACCTCCCGGTCCTCCAGGTAGCGGCGGACGTACGTCGCGTCCATTCGCGCGGTGACGTTCCAGTCGATGTGACGAACGTCGTCCGGCGGCTGGTACTCGCGCAGCTCGGCGAAGTCGAGGCCGCCGCCCATGAACAGGCTGCGATAGTCGCCCTGGAGGATTCCATCGAGGCGGCGCAGAACTTGCCAGTCGAGCCGATTCAGCACCCGCTCCGGCGCCTCCCGTTCACTGGGCTGGACGGGTGCCCGCGTACTCACGCAGTGGTACCTCCGGCAATGGGACCGCTTCCATCAGCCTGTTGACAATATCGTCGCTGCTGACGTCGTCCGAGAGGGCTTCGTAGGAGAGAACGAGCCGATGCCGCATCACGTCCAGCGCCACGTCGCGGACGTCCTGCGGCAGCGCGTACTCACGCCCACGCACAAAGGCCAGCGCCCGTCCGGCGACAATCATGTTGATGGACGCGCGGGGACTGGCCCCATAGAGTATGTAGCGCTTGAGGTTGCCGAGGCCGCACTCCTCCGGCCGGCGCGTGGCCGTGACCAGTTTCACCGAGTACTCGATGAGGGCCGGGTCCACGTAAACGCCGTCCGCGCGTCGCTGCAGGGCAGACAGCTCTTCGGTGTCGATAACCGCCTGCACGTCCTGAAGCGCGCCGGTCATGCGCTCAACGATTACGAACTCTTCGGTGGCGCTGGGATAGCCGACGAGCACCTTCAGCATGAAACGGTCCACCTGCGCCTCCGGCAGCGGGTAGGTGCCCTCCGCCTCGATAGGGTTCTGGGTGGCCATTACGAGGAAGGGCCTCGGCACCGGGTGGGTCTCCCGGCCAATGGTGACCTGCCTCTCCTGCATCACCTCGAGCAGGGCGCTCTGCACCTTGGCGGGCGCGCGGTTGATCTCGTCGGCCAGCAGCAGGTTGGTGAAAACCGGCCCAAGCGCCGTGTTGAAGCTGCCCGTTCTCTGGTTGTAGATGCGGGTGCCTACGAGGTCCGCGGGCATCAGGTCGGGCGTGAACTGGATACGCTGAAACTCGCCGTCGATGGCCTGCGACAGCGTCTTCACCGCCATCGTCTTCGCGAGCCCGGGGACGCCCTCGACGAGGATGTGGCCCCTCGCCAGCAGCGCCACCACCATGCGCTCCAGCAGGTGGTCCTGGCCTACTATGACCTTCTTCACCTCGTACAGCACCCGTTCCATGGGTTGGCTGTTTGCGCTAGCTGTCATGCCTTGCGTACACCTTTCGGCCGACTACCGCGCCGGGCCTCCGGCGGCCGTTACGGCCACGTCGATGGGGACCGCGAACCCAATGCCGATGAAGACGTCCTGATCGGTCGGGTTGATCAGCCCGGTGACGATACCGACGACCTGGCCGCGCCGGTCCAGCAGCGGGCCGCCCGAGCTGCCCGGATTCACCGCCGCGTCGAACTGGATCAGCCCCCGCAGCGCTTCCTCCCTGCCTGGCGGCGTGGACTCGCGGTCGAGACCTGACACCACCCCCGCGCTCAGCGAGCCTACAAGGCCCAGCGGGTGGCCCACCGCGAACACCTCGTCGCCCACACGCATCGCAGAGGAATTGCCTATCGTAGCGGGCAGGACAAGCCCGGGAAGTACGGTTGGAGTAAGGACGGCGATGTCATTCTCCGGGTCCGCGTTCGCGACGGCGGCTGAGGACCTGGCGCCGTCCGCGAAAACGAGCAGAATCTCGGTCGAGTCCTCGACGATGTGCAACGCCGTGAGCACCTCGGCGTCGCTGTTGATCACCACTCCGCTTCCTATGCCGAAGGCATTCTCCTCGCCCGGGTTGTCGGTTTGTACTACGACCAACGACGGCAGTATGGACCGGTAAACCAGCGCGGCCACGGCAGGGGCGGGCGTTCCGGCGTTCAGCGCCTCCGCGACGGCCGCCTCCACATCCACGGACGAGAGCTCCTGGCGGTCCGTGCGGGCGGTCGTCCAGAGCACCAGGGCCAGCACCAGTGCGGCCGCGCAGAGGGCGGCGAGCGCCAGCATGGCGGTCCGACGGCGCAAGACCCCCCAGCGCCCTCTCCAATTCGGCGCGCCAGAATCCGACGAGCCTGTTGCCGTCTGTGTGGATCGAGGCGCCGCGTCGGAACTGTGCGGTCGAGTCGTGCGGGCGCGCGAAACCTGCCTCCTAGCCGTTGCCCATCCAAGCGCCCGGTGAACGCGCTTCGATTGGACGCCATACAGGGAATCTACGGACCCCTTCTTCAACCCTATCACACTATTGACAAGGAATTGTGAATTTGCGTCAGGGTGCCCGGGGGCCAGCAGAAGGGCGCGCCCAGCCTAACGCCCGCGGCGTGTGCGCGCGTAGTAGACGTAGCCGCCCGCAGCGACCCCTACGGCCAGCAGCGCAAGCAGCGGCCAGATCCACAGCGGCACGCCTGCCCCGTCGTCCGGTGGCGGCGCCTCCCCAGTCGTCGTGGCCGCCGGGGCGGGCGTGGGCGTCACAGCCGCCGTGGGCAACGGTGTGGCGGTCGGTGCTGGCGCAGGCGTGACGGTAGGCTCCGGCGGGGAAAGCCCGGAGTCACCGCGGGGGCGGCCTCCCGAATCTCAACCCCAAACACTCTCCGTTTTCGTCTTGCTGGTCCTGCGTCGTTGTAAACGTGAACTTCTTGAAAATCTCACCGCTGGTGAACGTCACCTCGGACGGGAGGGTGAAGTCGGTGAAGCTGACCCCGCCGTCATACGTCTTCCAGATAGGCATGGTGCGCGTGCGCTCCGGGTCCCTGTCCAGCCAAACCGTCACGCTAACCGTCATGCCCTCCTCCACCGTGTACAGGTGCGAATCGAACACCACCCCGACCGGCACGAGGGGCCGGGTGTCGACGTTCCGATCCGTGAAGGCCGAGGCCGCCGGGGCCGTGGTGTTCAGATCCTCGCTGAAAGCCAGCGTAAGCGTATTGGTGGTACTCACCACCATCGGGGATTCGAGGGTCGGCTTCGCCGTGTCCACCTTGCGGTCCGGCAAGGCGCCCTGCGCGGCGTGCGCGAGGGCCGCATTCACCTGTTCGGCCGGATCCGTGTGCATAAACCTGATCGTGCCGCCGCTCAGGCTTAGCGAGTTAGCTCTCCAGGAGATGCCGCCGTGGTCGTCGCCGTCCGTGCCTGCCACCGCGTACGAGAAGACCAGGTCATTCGAGTCCGAGCCGTTCGCATACGTGGCCTGGCGCGTCGCCACGCCCAGGGTGTCGTTGTCGACGATTGTGACCCGGACCCGTTGTGTCGAGATGTCGATTACGGTCGTTTGTCCCCGGGTGGAATCCAGATACACGACGAATTTCTCGTCGGTGGGCTCGTAGTCGTTATCATCGAAAAGCTCTGGAGAACACCATGTACAGGAGATGTTAGATGGCCGTAATAATCATGCGCACTATTACATTAGTTCTTGTGAGACGCTGTGATATGTGAGACAATGCCCTCAATTGCCCCGGATTTGTGCATTGTTCAGCCGCCGCGAAGCGCCCGGAATCGCGGCGCCCCACAGTACATTCTGAGGAGGCGCTATGACACGGGAAAGCGACCGCGACCGGGAGATACAAGCCCTAAGGGACGAGACGGAGGCGCTCAGGGACCGGCTGTCGAGGCTTAGCGAGGCCAGCCTTCGCATCAACGAGAGCCTGGACTTCGACACGGTGCTGCAGGGTGTCCTGGACTCCGCGCGGGCGCTTACGAGAGCACGCTACGGGGTGCTCACACTGCTGGACGATGCCGGCCGGATAGAGGACTTCCTTGCTTCGGGCATCAGCCCCGAACAGGCTGAGCTGCTCTGGGAGCTGCCGGAGGGGGATGGCCTGTTCAGCTTTTTCAGCAGGCTCCAGGAACCGGTGCGGCTGGCCGACTTCCACGCCCACACGAGGTCTCTGGGCCTGCCCGAGTTTCATTCACCCATGCCCATGAGTGCCTCGCCCTCCTTCCTGGCCGCCCCGATTCGCCACCGGGGCGAGAGCGTGGGCAACATCTTCCTTGGCGAGAAGGTGGTCGGCGACGAGTTCACCAGGGAGGACGAGGAAACGCTGGTGATGTTCGCCTCCCAGGCAGCGCTGGTAATCGCCAACGCCCGGCGCCACCTGGACGAGCAGCAAGCCAGGAGCTACCTCGAGACGCTGGTGAACACGTCCCCCGTGGGCGTCGCCGTCTTCGACGGGAGAACGGGCGCGCCCATGTCGTTAAACGGGGAGGCGGTGAGAATCTTTGAAATCCTGAAAGATCCCGACACTCCGCCGGAGGACCTTCTAAAGGTCGTAACCATACAGCGGGCCGACGGGCGCGAAATCTCCCTGGAAGAGCTGTCGATGCCCCAGGCGCTGAGCTCGGGCGAGACGGTGCGGGCCGAGGAGATAGTCGTGCGGGTGCCCGACGGGCGCAGCGTGTCCGTGCTGATGAACGCCACCTCGATACGGGGGAGAGACGGCGAGGTCGAGACCTGTGTGGTCACGCTTCAGGACATGACGGCACTGGAGGAGCTCGAAAGGCTGCGGGCCGAGTTCCTGGCTATGGTGAGCCACGAGCTACGCACTCCCCTTGCAACGGTCAAGGGCTCGGTTACCACCCTGCTGGATCCCGCCGTCGCGCTGAACCCCGCCGAGGCCGTCCAGTTCTTCCGCATCATCGACTCCCAGACCGACCGGATGCGCTCGCTGATAAGCGATCTGCTGGACGTCGCGCGCATCGAGGCGGGCGCGCTGTCGGTGTCCTCGGAGCCTGCCGAGCTGGCCGTCCTGATGGACGAGGCCGGCAGCGCATTCCGGATCGGGGGACACAAGCACGTCCTTCACGTCGACCTCCCGCCCGAGTTGCCCTGGGTCATGGCCGACAGGCCGCGCTTGGTGCAGGTGCTCGGCAACCTGCTGTCCAACGCGGCGCGGCACTCGCCGGGGTCGTCGCCCATTCACTTGACCGCCGTCGTGGAGGATTTCCAGATCGCGATATCGGTCTCCGACGAGGGCAGGGGCATCCCTGCCGAGAGCCTTCCTCACCTGTTCAGGAAGTTCTCCCGGATCGAGGGGGAGGAACAGGGGGGAGACACGGGACTGGGGCTTGCCATCAGCAAAGGGATAGTGGAGGCGCACGGGGGCCGCATCTGGGCCGAGAGCGACGGGCCGGGCCTGGGCGCGAAGTTCACGTTCACGTTGCCGACCGTCGACGTTGGGGGTTACGTGTCACCGGCGCAGCCCGTCCGAATTTCCAGCCGTTTCGTGCAACAGCGGGAGGCCGGACAGCAGGTGCGCATACTTTCGGTGGACGACGACCCACAGGCGCTCAGATTCATAAGCAACGCCCTCGTCAAGGCGGGCTACGCGGTGGTCGCCAGCGTGGACCCCGGCGACGTGCTCCGCCTGATATTGGAGGAGAAGCCGCATCTGGCGCTGCTGGACCTGATGCTGCCGGGGGTCGACGGGATCGAGCTGATGAAGGAGATCCGGGAGACGAGCAAAACGCCGGTCATCTTCGTGTCGGCCTACGGCCAGGACGAGATCGTCGCGAGTGCGTTCGAGGCCGGGGCCGCCGACTACGTGGTCAAGCCGTTCTCGCCTACGGAGCTGGTTGCCCGGATCAGGGCGGCCCTGCGCAAGCGGGAGACGCCGGAGCCGTCGGGGGTGTTCGCCGTGGGCGACCTGACCATCGAGTACGCCGAACGCCGCGTGACCTTCGCAGGCAATCCCGTGCGGATGACGGCTATCGGATTCAGGACTCTGGTTGAGCTGTCGGTGAACGCCGGGCGGGTGGTGACCTACGAACACCTGCTGCAGCGGGTGTGGGGAGCGGAGCCGGACGGCGACGTGCGGCCGTTACGCACCGTGATAAGCACGCTTCGCCGGCAGTTGCGGGACGACGCCGGCAACCCCACGTACATCTTCACCGAACCCCGAGTCGGCTACCGGATGCCGAAGGCCGAGGCGCAACAGAATGAGGGGTCCTGCTGATAGCGGGACGCCGCCTCAGGGGCGCGGCGTCCGTTTAGGCCAGGGCGGCGTCGGGGATGGGGGGCTTGGGGTCCAGGAGCTCGATGAGCGTGTCCTCTTCCACCGTTTCGTGGGCTATGAGGTACTTGGCAAGCTTCGTCAGTTTGGCGCGGTGCTTCACGATGATGTCGCGGGCGTTGCGGTTGGCCGAATCGATGAGGTTGAACACCTCATTATCGATCGTCTCGGCCACGTGGTCGCTGTAGTCGCGCTGCTCCGAAATCTCGCGCCCCAGGAACACCAGCTCCTCGCGCTTGCCGAAGGTGCGCGGGCCGAGTTTCTCGCTCATACCGAACCGCGTGACCATGGTGCGGGCGATGGTGGTGGCCTGCTCCAGGTCGTTGCTCGCGCCGGTTGTCGTCTCGTCGAAGATGATCTCCTCGGCCGCTCTGCCGCCCAGCGCGTACGCCAGGCGCGCCTCGAGCTGGCGCTTGGTAGTCAGCGTGCGGTCTTCCTTGGGCACGAACCGGGTGTAGCCGCCCATCTGCCCGCGGGCCACGATGGAGATCTTGGACACGGGGTCGGCGTGAGGCAGGAGGTGGCCCACCAGGGCGTGGCCCGCCTCGTGGTAGGCGGTGATCTCCTTCTCCTTCGGGCTGATCACGCGGCTCTTGCGCTCCGGCCCGGCGATAACGCGGTCGATGGACTCGGCGAACTCGTCGGGGCCGATGATGGTCTTGTTGCGCCGCGCGGCGAGGATGGCGGACTCGTTGACCAGGTTGGCCAGGTCGGCGCCGCTGAATCCCACCGTCTGCCGGGCAACGCGTTCCATGTCCACGTCTTCGGCCAGGGGCTTGCCTTTGGAGTGCACGTCGAGAATGGCGGCGCGGCCCTTGATGTCCGGGTTGTCGAGGGTGACCCGGCGGTCGAAGCGGCCGGGGCGCAGCAGGGCGGGGTCCAGGATGTCTGGGCGGTTCGTCGCGGCAAGCACGATGACGTTGGTGGTGGTGTCGAAGCCGTCCATCTCGACCAGGATCTGGTTGAGCGTCTGCTCGCGCTCGTCGTGGCCGCCGCCGAGTCCCGCGCCCCTGTGGCGGCCCACGGCGTCTATCTCGTCCACGAACACGATGCACGGGGCGTTGCGCTTGGCCTGGTCGAACAGGTCGCGGACGCGCGACGCGCCCACGCCAACGAACATCTCCACGAACTCGCTGCCGCTGATGGAGAAGAACGGCACGCCCGCTTCGCCAGCGACGGCGCGCGCCATGAGCGTCTTGCCGGTGCCGGGCGGCCCCACCAGGAGCACGCCCTTGGGAATCTTCGCGCCCAGGGTCATGAACTTCTCGGGGAACTTCAGGAACTCGACAACCTCTTGCAGCTCCTCCTTGGCCTCCTCGACGCCGGCGACGTCGGCAAAGCTGACCGGCGGGCTGTTGCCTACCAGCATACGCGCCCGGCTGCGCCCGAAGCTGAAGGTCTGGTTGGTGTTGCCCTGGGCCTGGCGCATCATGAAGAACAGGACGGCGCCGAAGAAGATGAGCGGCAGGAAGTTGATGAACAGGCCGATGAAGTTGCCCAGCCCGCTGGTGCCCTTGACCACTATCTGGATGTTGGTGGACAGCAGGTCCACGCCCGACTTCTCGAGGATCTCGACTATGCTGGAGCTTTCCTCTTTGCGGGACGTGAAAGTCTCGCCGTTGGTGGTGGCGATAGTCAGCTTTTCGCCTCGCACCTCGATAGTCTGGATATCGTCGCGCGCGGCGAGGGATATGACCTGGTTTATCGGTATCTCCTTGGAGCCGCCGAGGGGTTCGGAAAACAGCGTGAAGAAGATAGCGATGATGGCCACTATCACCAGCAGGTAGATGAAGCTGTTACGCATCCAGCGCGAGTTCATTCGGCCTCCGTCAGGGTCGAACCGCGGCCGCGGCAAGTTGATGGTGCTTAGCTAATTCTACATCAAACCCAGCCCAAAGCAAATAAGCACACGGGGCTCGTAAGAGTCCGGGGGCGTCGGGGCGGTGAAGCGGCGCTGTCACCGCCGTCCCCGTAACGAGTACGGGGCAGGCTCTAACCTTCCGCAATCGAGGGGGAAGGGACTGTTGTGGGTGGGGGAAATCGCGAAAACTGTGTCATTTTGTGTCATTCTGTGTCATTTCGTAGCTGGGAGTGTTGGTGGTCTGCAACGTATTGAAACGCTGGGGAGACAAATTTGGGCAGGAAAGTTACATTATGTGGCAGGAATGAGACAGGTGGGTGGGAGGTGCCTAAGGCATGCCTTCACCCCCATCCCTCCTTCGACAGGCTCAGGGCAGGCAATAGCCTTCCCCATCAAGGTGGAAGGGACTTTCGGGTCGCGGGGTCGGTCCCTCGTCAGGTGGACGATAGCACGGATGTGCAGCGGATTCAAGGGGGCCTTGCCGGCAGCGGCTTTAGATTCCTCGGCTACGCTCGGAATGACACGTGGGGAATGGGGCGCTCGGAATGACACGTGGGGGCGTTGGTGTGGCGCGGCGCTGTCACCCCCATCCCCGTATCGAGTACGGGGCAGGCTCTAACCTTCCCCCATCGAGGGGGAAGGGACTTTGGGGCCACGTCATCGTGGGGGGAGGGGATGACGGTTGGGAGATTGGGGGCGTTTGGCGACTGTGCTATAGTTGGCCCGCGCCGTGCCCGCCAGGGCGGCCATGACGCGCTTGGAGCGCGATTACAGACTACGCGGAGGCGACCGCAGATGACGATGGACAAATTCAGCCCCGGCCAGAGCTTTTTGCTGGAGACCGAGGTGACCAGGGAGATGACGACCAACCGCATGGGGAGAGAGGGGGCCGACGTGCTGTCCACGCCGTCGCTGCTGGGCCTCATGGAGCAGGCCAGCATCCGGGTGACGGAGCCCAACCTGCCTGCGGGGCACACCACCGTCGGCTACGCGGTGGACGGGATGCGCCACATGGCGCCCACGGCGCGCGGCGGGCGTGTGACTGTGCGGTCGGAGCTGACCGAGGTGGACCGCAACCGGCTGACGTTCGCGATAGAGGCGTTCGAGGGGGAGAAGAAGATCGGGGTGGCGACGCACAAGCGGGCGGTGATACCGACGGGGTAGGCGTGAGGGCACTTCAATCGGTGCGCTCTTCAGGCGAACCAGATGCCGAGGTACTTGGTGAACCAGAATAGGGCGGCGTATGTGGCTGCGCCCGACGCCACCAGGACGATCAGCATGCGGCGGTACTGAAATGCACCACGCACGTTGCAGACACCGCGGCCGCGCAGAAACAGGATGACGGCCAACGCCGCTACGGCGAGTCCTGCTGCCCGGAAGTACCAACCGTAAGTGTAGTAGAGAGTGTCTCCAAGCGTCACCGCTTCGGCAGCGGTCGCCACACCCAGCAATGCCAGCACCACGGGCGATACGCAGCAGGTGATGGCGACCAGACCCGAAGCCAGACCCACGAGGAGCCCCCTTTTCAGAGAGCTGTTCGCTGCCTCGGGCACCGCATTTTCGGGCATTGCCTACTCCCTAAAACTGGCAGCGCGTGGCCGTGATGGAATTGCCGTTCCATCCTCCGGGCTGTCACTCCGGCATGATGCGGCGCATGAATTCGTCGAACATGGGGACGGTGAACGCCGTCTGCCCGTAACCTGGGCTCCATATCATACCCTTGGCTATCAGCGCGCCACGTGTCGGTGCTAGAGATCGTACCCCGAGACCCATCGCGCTCGCCACATCGCCGGACAGGTGCGGCCCAGCGCCCAATCCTGCCATGGCGCGGAGGTATTTCTTCTCCCTGGGCGTCAGCCTTTCGAATCGAACCAGGAAGAAGCTTCCATCCAGAGTGGCGATGGCTTGTTTCGACGCCAGTTCCACGTCTTCGAGCGTGATGGGTGAGCTCTCGGCGACGTCCCAGACGTGCTTGCCCCATTCCTGCAGGAAGTACGGGTAGCCCTGAGTTTTGGAGACTATGGCGTCCAGAGCGTCCGACTCTATCCGCACCTCCTCATCCAGGGCCGGCTTGGCTATTGCGGTACGCGCGTCTGTTGTCGAAAGCGGACCGATTTCGGGGAACTCGAACAGCCTTTCGGCGTAGGTCTTGGCTCGCCCCATGTTGCCCCGAGCTTGCGGCAGGCCGGCCCCAATCAACACTATGGGCAGTTGTCTTTGGGACGTTCTGTGAAGCGCGGTGATCAGCGCCGCCAGTTCGTCTTCTTTTACGTACTGAATTTCGTCTATGAACAGCGCGATACAACTTTCGTGCGACCGCGCCGCTTCCCCGCACGCCTCCAGCAGGTCTTGAAGGTCCGCCTCCAGGTCACCGTTGTCAGCGAGGCCCGGTTCAGGCTCGAGATCCAATCCGACTTCGATGTCCTGGTACTTCACCTTCAACGCACCCGCGAATCCCGCTAGTGCTCTGAGTGCCCGATGCGCCAAGTCTCGCTCCGCTTCTCTGTTCGATAGTCTCAGCAGCGCCTGTCGCAACTGAGGGGCTAGAACCGAGGGCAGAGACCGATTCTCGGGCGATTCTATCCGGGCCGCGCAGATGCCGACGCTCTCGGCGTCCGACAGCATGCGGTCCAGCAAAACCGTCTTCCCTACGCCGCGGAGCCCGACCATCACGGTGTTCCTGCTCGACCTCCCAATCCTGGCGCGCTCCAGCGCGATGCGGACCATCTCCCGCAGTTCGTCAGGCCGGCCAGTTCCGGTGGCTGAGTACCCGCCCCGGGCGCGTATGGGTTGCGTACAGGATCCATTGGCACAAGTTATACGGAGTTTACCTAAGCTAGACTTTGTACAAAACTTAGACAGAGGAAACAGGGTAAGCTGACGAGACCGAACCATCACGAAAGGTCAAGTCATGCTCACCCCCGTATCAGGTACGGGGCAGGCTCTGCCCGATGCCATCGTATCCCTTCTCAGTCCGTTCGCGCCGATGTTTCAGGCCAGGACATGGGCGAAAGTGCAGGTGCTGCTGGTCGGTGCAGTCCTGGCCACGCACAAGAGGACCGTCACTTCCGCGCTGCGCGCCATGGGACTCAGCGACGACACCGGCTTTGCTCGGTATCACCACGTTCTCAACCGCGCTGTGTGGTCACCGCTCCAGCTGAGCCGTGTACTGCTGTTGCTCCTGGTACAGCACCTCGATCAGGGTGATAGTCCACTGGTGTTTGGGATCGACGAGACCTTGGAGCGGCGGCGTGGCAAGCAGATCAAAGCCAAGGGGATATATCGTGACGCAGTGCGCTCCAGCGGGAGTCATTTCGTCAAGGCCTCCGGCCTGCGTTGGATAAGCCTGATGTTGTTGACCACCATACCCTGGGCACATCGGACATGGGCATTACCTGTACTGACCGCCCTGGCTCCCTCTGAGCGCTACTGTCAGAAGCTGGGTCGGACGCACAAAAGGCTCACCACCCTGGGCACATCGGACATGGGCATTACCTGTACTGACCGCCCTGGCTCCCTCTGAGCGCTACTGTCAGAAGCTGGGTCGGACGCACAAAAGGCTCACCGACTGGGCGCGTCAGATGATCCTCCAGCTCCGGCGCTGGCTGCCCAACCGTCCTCTGGTACTGGTGGCCGACAGCAGCTACGCTGCCCTCCATCTGCTCCACTTCTGTCAGTCCATGACTCGTCCGGTCACCCTCATTACCCGATTGCGTCTGGACGCTGCACTCTACGAACCCGCCCCACCTCGACTGCCCGGACAGATGGGGCGTCCACGCCTCAAAGGAGAACGATTGCCCACATTGAGGGAACTCCTCCAGTGCCCCGATGTAGGCTGGGCCACGATATCTGTGGCCTGGTACGACAGCGCCATTTGCACGGTGGAGACCGTCTCTCGAACAGCGGTCTGGTATCACACGGGCAAGCCACCCGTGCCCATTCGCTGGGTCCTCATTCGAGACCCCCTACACCGGTTCGACTCCCAGGCGCTGCTGTGTACCGATCCTGCGATCAGTCCGGCTCAGATCATCGAGTGGTTCGTGTTGCGCTGGCAGATCGAGGTGACGTTTCAGGAGACACGCGCCCATCTGGGAGTAGAGACTCAACGCCAGTGGTCGGATCGCGCCATATCTCGGACCACTCCTGTGCTGTTGGGACTGTTCTCCTGGGTAACTCTCGCAGCACACTTGTTGGGAGGTCGCCGGCTAGCGACTCCACGATCGGCGGCATGGTATGTCAAGTCGGCGCCCACTTTCATCGACGCGATCGCTTTGGTGCGCCGTCATCTCTGGCTTGCCTCCGGGACTTTCCGCATGTCGTCGCAGAAACCAGATATGCGAGAAATCCCGACTCCCATGCTCAACAGATTCATCGAGTTGCTAACCTATGCCGCGTGAATGTACAAAGTCTAGCTTAGGGAAGCTCTGAACAAGTGTGGATAGCAACGATTGTTGGGTTGTGTGGGCTGCTGGGAGACGTTACTCCGCAGCATCGCCTTGTTCTTGATCGACGACGGCGCGGCTATGATGGTGGCGTCTACTATGCTCCCCCGCTTCAGCATCACGCCCCGCTCCTCAAGGTGGCCTTTGATCTCCGCGAACAGTTCCTGCCCCAGATGGTGTCTCTCCAGCAAGTGGCGAAAGTTCAGGATGGTGCTCTCGTCGGGTATGTCTTCCGACAACTTCAGGCCCGCGAACCGCCGCACCGACTCGGCCTCGTACAGCAGGTCTTCCATGGCCGGGTCGCTGAGGTTATAGGTCACCTGCACTACGTGAACCCGCAGCATCACCGACAGGGGGTAGGGCCTGCGGCCTCTACCGGCTTTGGGATAGTGGGGCACAATGTGTTGTTCCAGCCTCCCCCATGGCACCAGACCCTCGATCTGTTCGAGAAACCTCTCCCTTTAGTAATCGGAGAAAGTGGCCCGGCGCGTCTCTGTCGTTGACAGCCTAACAACCCTGTGTTAGCCTGCGGCAATCCCGACTCAGGGCACAAGTTGCCAAGCTATAGACACACAACTTCGCGGCCGGACTCCGATTCAGAGCCCGTATAGAGATCCCCCCCACGGCTTCTACGGCGTGGAGAATGTGTCTAAGTCCCATGTACGCTCCCCGAGCAAAGGCACATGGCAGCTGGGTGGAAAAACACATACACACTTCAGGCAGCCGCACAATCGCAAGGAGGCCCAACCATGGCTAGCCGGCTAATGAGGCACAAGTTCCTGTTGGTGATCCCGGCGGTGTTGCTGCTGATGGGCGTCATGGCCTGCGGCGGGGAGGAACCGGCGCCGACACCGGTGCCGACACCGACGCCCGTAAACATTTCGGCAATTGTCGAGCAGGCGCTGGCAGGCCAGCCGCAGGGGGTCACGGCCGATGACATGGCGAGTGCCATACAGTCGGCACTGGCTGCCCAGCCCGGTGTCAGCACCCAGGATGTGGCTTCGGAGGTCGCGAAGGTCTTGTTAGCGCAACCCGGAGTTACCACTGAGGACGTGGCGTCTGCCATCGCCTCCGCGCTGGAGGCGCGGCCCGGGGTCACGACGCAGGACGTGGCGACCGAAATCGCCAGGGCGCTCAGGGCACAACAGCCCGGCGTCACCGAGGAGCAGGTTGCCGCGGCCATTCAGGGCGCCCTGGAGGCGAGGCCCGGCGTCACCGAAGACCAGGTCGCCATGGCCGTTGAGAACGCCCTGGCCGGACAGCAGACCGAGATTCAGGGAGCTGTCGAATCCGCCGTGGCGGCGGCATTGATGGTCGAGGCTACCGGCGAGCCTGAGGGTACAATCGACGTGGGCAGAGCGGAGCTTGGAGCCTATATCTGCGATCCCAAGCACACCGCGGGCGTCGCGGACGTTGGCATGCAGGGCCACGAAACACTTTTCACCGTGAACAGCGACGACGAGATCGTGCCCGAACTGGCCAAGAGCTGGGGCATCTCCGACGACATGCTCACCTGGACCATTGAACTGAACAGGGGAATCACGTTTACCAAGGGGTATGGAGAGCTTACCGCCGAGGACGTTGTGTTCACCATCATGAGAGGCACGGAGGACGGCTCCGCGCTGCCGCGCGCCGGCTCTTTTAGGGGAATGTGGCGGAATCCGGAAGGCTCGGTGGAGATCGATGGCGACTACACCATTCGGGTCAATACCGGCACGCCTGCCGTTGGCATGTTGGTTGATCTTTCGTGCCCCTACTGTGCTTACATACTCAGCAAGAAGCAGGTGGAGGAAGTCGGCTGGGACGCGGCCAGCGACAACTGCGCGACCACCGGCCCGTGGGATGTCGCCGAACACCGGACCTCGAATTTCTTCTCTTGGGAGGCGGTGAACGACCACTGGCGCAAGACTCCCGAATTCGCCCAGTTAATATTACATGAAGTGCCAGAGGAGAATACGAGGTTAGCCGGCTTCCAGACCGAGAAGCTGGATACATTCGTCATGGCGTTCGACACGCTCCCCGAAGTGCAGAAGCTGCCTGGGGTGAAGCTGATGGAAAGCTCCCCCGGGGCCACGATGCACTTCGGCATCTACGGCAACTACTACGTAACGGAACGCCCTGGCTACGATCCTTCCCTGCCCTGGATATCGTCCTCGGCTGACGTGAATTCACCTGAATGGGAGAAGGCACGTAAAGTCCGCAAGGCGATGACCATCGCCATCGACCGGGAGACCATCGTCAATACATTGGTGATGGGCCGTGGAGAGCCGCTGACCTTGTGGGGATGGGAGAACAAGGAAGAGAAGCTGCCCTCTGGCGTCAAGTGGTCCTATGACCCCGAAATGGCGAAGCAGCTCCTGACAGAGGCCGGCTACCCCGACGGCTTCGACACCAGGCTCATGGTCTATCCGCGCCAGGTGCCGGGCGACGTCCAGGCATGCACCGCCATTGGCGGTATGCTCGAGAAGGTGGGCATACGGGTCGAAATGGCCCCGATGCCCTATGCCAGCGCCTCGCCGCTCATAAGGGGCCGCGACTGGAGCCACCTGAACTGCCATGGCACCAATGCCACCAGGGAGCCAATTCAGTTGATGGGGCTGATGCTCAGTACGTCGGGATTCAACATGGGCTTCGAGCACGCCACAGTGGACGGGCTTGTGGCCGAGGCAAGAGTGATATTCGACGTGGCCGCGCGGTTCGACAAGGAACGCGAGGTGGCGCAGTTCGTGTTCGACAACGCGCTCGAAGCCGGAGTCTACACCGTTTCTCTCGTGTGGCCTCTTGGGCCTGCCCTGGACCCGTGGTTTGACGAGCACCAGGACCGAGGCGATCCAAGGGCGTTGACATCGCTCGAATGGGCGCGGCACCGTCGGTAACGCTCCCATCCTCCCTCGGAAAAGCCACCTGAACACTGGCGGCGGCATAGTGGCGCAAGGCAATAGCGCCACTGCGCCGCCGCTGTCCTACGTCTGGCCACCATAGCGAGCGCTCTCCAACTCTCATCGCCGGGGGAAGCCGGCACGGGGCATTGATTTGTCATGACCCGCTTTCTGATAAGGCGCATAGCAGTGACTCTTGTCACTCTGTTCCTCGTCTCCATCGTTGTCTTCTTTATGGCCCGTGTCGCGGGCGATCCCAGGTCTCTACTCCTGGACCCGTGGGCTTCGGAAGAGGACTGGGACAACCTGGGGAAAGAGCTGGGGCTGGACAAGCCCGTCCATCACCAGTACTGGCTGTTCCTGACTGGCCTCCTCCGAGGCGACATGGGCGATTCGTTCTCCGAGCGACGCCCGGTAAGGGACGTGATTCTCGAACGCCTGCCGGCCACCCTGCAATTGGGGTTGAGCGCCTTCGCGTTTTCTCTGATTGGAGGCGTGTCGCTGGGCATTCTCGGCGCGGTGAGGCGTGGGGGCGGCCTGGACCTGGCGGGCAAGGTGATCGCTCTGATAGGACAATCGGCGCCAACGTTTTGGATTGGCATAATGCTGATCTTCTTCTTTGCGGTGAGGCTGGAGTGGTTGCCATACGCCGGGAGAGAAGACTGGCGAAGCTTTATCCTTCCCTCGGTAACGTTCGGCTGGGCCGTCATGGCAGCCAACCTGCGCATCATGCGCTCCGCGATGTTGGACGAGCTGGACTCTGAGTACGTTAAGTTTGCCAAGTCCAAGGGAGTTCCCGGGCATAGCGTCGTCTGGAAGCACACCCTGCCGAATGCACTTATCCCTCCGCTCACCATGGCGGGACTAACCCTGGGAAGCATGGTGACGGGGTCTCTGATTACGGAGACTGTGTTCGCGTGGCCAGGGCTGGGGAACCTTGCATGGCGGGCCGTCAGGCACGCTGACTACTCCCTGCTTCAAGGAGTGGTTATTGTATTCACCATGGCGTACCTGGCGGCGGCATTTCTGGTCGACGTGTTGTATGCGCGCATAGATCCCAGGATTCGCTTGGGCTGAGGCCGGAGCACCACCTATGGTTGACGAAACAAGGCTGAGCCTGGCGCTGCGTGTGGAGGGTCTACGACCGGCCGCGCTGCTGCGTTATGTCAGGCGACTGCCCATAATACCGGTCCTGGTTCTCACCTTGGTGGTCGCCGATGGCGTCCTGGCCCCGTGGTTGTCGTCGCACAACCCCCGGATCGGAGAACTTACCGAGCGACTTCTGCCGCCCATGTGGATGGAGGGTGGAAGCGGCGACCACATTCTCGGCACCGACCAGCAGGGCCGCGACATATTCACAAGAATAAGCCACGGCGCGCGGGTGTCTCTCATGGTTGCGGCCGTTGTGTTGCTTGTAGGCGGTGGGATCGGCACCATCCTTGGCCTGATATCCGGCTGGTACGGAGGCCTGGTGGATGAACTGATCATGCGCGTCGTGGACATTTTCATGGCCCTGCCGCTCATTCTGGTCGCCCTGGTCTTCGTTGTGGCTCTTGGTCCTTCCTTCGGCGTTCTGCTGCTGATAATGGGACTTTGGATTTGGGTGCGCTTCGCCCGGATGGTGCGGGGAGAGGTGCTTAAGCTGAAAGAGATGGACTACATAGCCCTCGCGCAGGTGGCAGGCGCTTCCACCCTGCGCATACTGGTCAGACACCTCTGGCCGGGTGTGCGAAACACGGTAACGGTGGTAGCCACCCTGCAGGTGGGCCTGGTGATTATCCTGGAGGCGAGCCTGAGCTTCCTGGGTGCGGGCATTCCCCCGCCCGAACCCGCTTGGGGGTCACTGGTAGCCGAGGGAAGGGACGTGCTGGCCAGAGCCTGGTGGGTCTCAACTATACCTGGACTGGCGATTCTGGCGACGGTGTTGTCGCTGAACCTGTTCGGCGACTGGCTCAGAGATACGCTGGACCCGAAACTTCGCCAGCAACTGTAGCAGGCTCTTGGCCTGAAATTCGGCGCGGCGAACTAGTGAACGCTTCTGGAGGAAAATTGCCGTCCTACACCTTCGATCATGTTCATCTGATGAGCAGAGACCCAGAAAGGCTGGTGGAGTTCCTCCGGCGGATGTTTGGCGCCACCGTTATCGCTACACCGGAAGTGAGAGGTGTCAAGACTGTCTTGCTGGGTTTCCATGGCCGGCGGGTCCACGTTACAGGGGGAGAACTCGTGGACGGGCCGTCTGAGTCGCACTACGGCGTGGACCACTTTGGTCTTAGCACGGACGACATGGAAGCCGCGGTAGCTGATCTCAAGGCCAAGGGAGCCTGCTTCAGCCAGGAACCGGCGGCACCTCGCCCGGGGGTGAAGACCGCGGAAATCATAGGTCCCGACAACGTGCGCATCGAACTGGTGCAGTGGATGAGCTAGGCGTCAGTCCCCGCGGTCCCGCTCTGCCTACAGGTAGTAGCGCTGCTTCTTGACCAATCCTTCGTACTCCTCCCGAGCCTTTGCCACAGTCGCTCTCTCGGAGACCTCCGACATAGGCACGTCCCACCACGCGTCGTAGTTTCTCACGGCCTGCGACGGGTCCGGTTCCACGACGATGAGAGTAGTGCGCGGAGACTGTTTCGCCTCGACCAGGGCCTGCCGCAACTGCTCCACTCCATCCACCTTCACGGCGTTGGCGCCCAGGGCGCGGGCGCTGGCGGCGTAGTCGACTGAGAGGTAGTCCCCGCTTAGCTGCCCGTCTTCGCCCCGAGAGCGAAACTCGGTGCCGAAGCCCTCGCCGCCGGTGGCGTGGGAGAGGCGGTTGATGCTCGCAAAGCCGTGGTTGTCCAACAGCACGATTGTGAGCTTGATCCCCTCCTGTACGGAGGTCAGGATCTCCGAAGACATCATCAGGTAACAACCGTCACCCATCAGCACGTACACCTCCCGGTCGGGCGCGGCCATCTTCGCGCCAAGCCCGCCGGCGATCTCATATCCCATGGTGGAATAGCCGTGCTCCATCTGGTAGCCCTTCGGGTCCCTGGTGCGCCACAGCTTGTGCAGGTCGCCTGTCAGGCTGCCTGAGGCGCACACGACCACGTCGCGCGGCCCCGAGAATGAATTGACTGCTCCAATGACCTCGGCCTGGGTGATGGCGCCGCCGCCCTTCGGATGATAGTATCTCTCGACCTCGGCATCCCACTCCTGCCGCAGCCCGGCGACACGGGCGGCGTACTCGTCGCTGACACGAAAGCCGGATAGAGCGGCGGACAGCTCGTCCAGTGTGGCTCGGGCATCGGCCACAAGGGCCAGGCCATTGTGTTTGTGCGCGTCGACTTCGGCGACATTGACATTTATGAAGCGAACTTCAGGATGTTGGAAAGCCGTCTTTGAAGAGGTAGTGAAGTCGGTGTAGCGCGTTCCAATCCCCACCACCAAATCCGCATCGCTGGCCAGGCGATTGCCCCCAGGGGCCCCGGTCACTCCCAGGGTTCCCACGGACTGGTCGTGCCGGTAGTGAAGGGATCCCTTGCCCGCGTGAGTCTCCGCCACAGGAATGCCTGTGCTTCGCGCGAACTCCGATAGCGCATCAGTGGCCTCGCTGTATATGCACCCGCCACCGGCGACGATGAGTGGTGTTTTGCTGCGCCTTATCCACTCCACCGCGCGTTGGAGCATCGCCCTATCTGGAGGCGTGCGCGGGATTGTCCACACACGCTTGGCGAACAGCTCCTCGGGATAGCGGTAGGCTTCCGCCTGCACGTCTTGGGGCAGGCACAGCGTGACGGCCCCGGTGTCCGCCGGGGATGTGAGTACGCGCATGGCGTGGAGCACCGCGGCGATGAGCTGTTCGGGGCGATAGATTCTGTCCCAATACCGCGAGATCGGCTTCAAACAGTCGTTGACCGAGATATCCAGCGTGTGCTCGGACTCCATGGCTTGTAGGTGGGGAGCTGCCGTTCTACGCGCGAAGATGTCGCTGGGCAGCAGAAGCACCGGCAGGCGGTTGACGGTCGCGCCGGCCGCACCGGTGACCAGGTTTGTGGAGCCGGGTCCGATGGACGACGTACAGGCAAAGGCGCCGAGTCGATTACGCATCTTCGCGAAACCGACGGCCATGTGGACGATAGCCTGCTCGTTGCGGCCCTGGAAATAAGGAAAGTCCGGCGTCTGGTGCAGAGCCTGGCCAAGGCCGGCCACTATGCCATGACCGAAAATGCCGGCGCAGCCCGCGAAGAAGCGGTGTTCCACGCCGTCCCGCTCCACGTATTGGTTCTTGAGGAAGTTCACCAAGGCCTGTGACGCGGTTAGCAGTCTGGTTCCCATAGCTGTCGTCTCCCCAACGTTCGATTTGGAAGCAGTCTCACAACCCACCTAGTCGGGGTCCGGAGCGCCGCCCCCCTCTGCAGGGAATTCGCGGTGTGATCCCGGCAAATGAACCTACGAAACTCATGGGAAATCCACCCACATTGTGAGATAGCGACCCAGGAGCTAGACTACATACGCGCAGACAACGTGTCAAACACGCCCGGGGAGAGGCGGCGCAGCCACCGGATGCGCTCGACGGGCGTGGGGTCCAATTGGCCTCGGGCCAGCACTGAATTCTCCTTGACACTTTTCCGACACCGTGGTGCAATTGCCGCGTTGGTCCTCGGCAAGAGAGCTGTCGGAAGACGGGCATCAGGCGGCCTGGAGTGCTGGAGAAGAGATGGCTGATTACCTATCGTATTTCAATGGAGAGTGGATACCGTTCAGCAAGGTGAAGATCGACCCCAGCGACCGCGGCTTCCTGCTGGGCGACACGGTCTTCGATGCCGGCCGCACGTTCAATGGCAAGAGCTTTCGTATGAAGGAGCATATCGATCGGCTGTATCGCTCCCTCAAGTACGTCCGGATCGATCCGGGCCTTTCGCCGGACGAAATGCTGGCCGTCAACGAAGAGGCCATCGAGCGGAACGAACACCTGAGAGCCGCTGCCGGTGACTTCGTTATCTGGACGTTCGTAACCCGGGGGCCGGGCCGCTGGACGCACACCGCGGGGCCGCCGACCGTCTGCGTGAAAGTCCTGGACATCGACTGGGACAAGTATCTTCCCTCCTACCTGAACGGGGCGCACGCGGTAATCGCTCGCACTCGAAGCTACTCGGCCGACTCCCTGGACCCGAAGATAAAGCACTTCAGCCGCATGAACTTCAACCTGGCGGAGCTGGAGGTGGCCGACATAGACCCGGAGGGGTGGGCGCTGCTCCTGGATTCGAGCGGCAACCTCACGGAGGGCACCGGATGGAGCGTGTTCGTCGTAACTGATGGAGTTTTGCGCGCGCCGCCCGACGACGCGATTCTCCAGAGCGTTTCCCGGCAGATGGTGTTCGATATCGCCCACAGGCTGGGCATTCCGGCCTACCAGGAAAACCTTCAGCCGTACGACCTGTACACCGCCGACGAGGTGTTCTTCACGGGCACCAGCCCCTGCATCCTCCCCGTCAGCAGGGTGGACAGCCGCCAGATAGCCGACGGCAGCGTACCCCAGCCCGTCACGGGGCATCTATTGGCCGCATGGGGCGAGGAAGTGGGCCTGGACATCGTGGAGCAGGCCGTCCGGTACGGGCACGAGGGCTAGATTGTCCGGCAAGTAACCGTCCTACCTCGCTGGGAGGGCGTTACTGGAACGTCAGGACGTTCCGCGGGTTGTCAACCAGGATGGCCCGTACCTGGCTCTCGCCGAGGCCCCTTCTTTTCATCCGCGGCACAATGTTGTTGAGAATGTGGGCGTAGCCCTTGCCTCCGAACCGCCTGTACTGGTACTTGTTCGACACGTCGTGGGCGATCACGATCCTGTCCAGATAGCCCTCACCCACCAGAAACTCGATCCTGTCCAGCCTCTGGTCGTCACTCGCCGGGTTGTAGGTCCTGCTGGTTATGGAGAGATTGATTGCGGTGTCTTCGGTCCCGAAGCCGTCGTACTCTATGAAGCACCCGGTTTCCGCCAGTGACTTCAATGCGGCAAGGTCAGTGACGCGGTCGTCGACGTGCCCCATTATCACCCTTTTGGGGTCGGCCCCAGCTTTCGTCAAGATGTCGACAACCTCGAGTGGTGACTTGGGATTGGCCCCCGGGTGGACCAGGATGGGGGCGCCGGTCTGCTTCTGGGCTTGAACAGCGGCATGCAACACCTTGCGAACGTTTTCGACCATCGGCCAGACGCAGCCGATCTCTCCTATGATCCCCGAACGTATCCTCGTTTCGCCCACACCGGACGCAATGTCACTGACCATCTCCGCGCCGATTTCGTCCTCGGTTCTGAGGTCCATGTCAGGCGGATGGGATAGCGGCACGTAGTAGCCGGCCCCCATGATGACGTGGAGTCCGGTGGCCCGCGAAATGCGTGCCAATCCGACGGGGTCCCGGCCCACGCCGATGGGCGTCGCATCTACCAGCGAGCACCCCCCGAACTGCTTGTATAGCGAGACCTCCTCGATGGCGGCCTGCACGTCCCAAAGCCTGCGATTGTCCAGGTTGTGCTCCCGCACCTGGCGTATGATGCCCAGCATATCCACCGTGAGCGGCGCATCCACGTAGGCCCTTTTGCTGGCTTCCTCCGGCTCCACGAAGTAACACTCCCCGCTCATCAGAAGGTGTTCGTGTGTCAGCGTGACTCCAAGCTCTTCCGGCTCTATGGCGCCCAAAACCGTTTGCACCTTGCCTGTCGTCTCGGACATGCTCAACGTCTCCCCCCTAAGGTCCCACTCTTGGCTCGAACCCGGCTTCCTCAGTTTCCTCAGGCGTGTTCATTCCCTCTTCGGCGCCGAAAATGTCAACACACTCCTGGGGTTTTGGACCAAGATTCGGTTGATTGCATCCTCGGTGAAGCCGTGGTTCCACATTCTTGGGACCGTGTTTCGCAGAATGTAGAAATATCCGTGCCCCCCATATCGGACCAGATGTCTCTTGGAACCGATGTCGTGCGATATCAGGACCTTGTCCGCGTATCCCAGCGAGCTCAGCCAGGCGATCCGATCTATGCGAGCGCCCTCGCCGGGCAACTCTATCCCCAGGTTCAGTGCGTGAAAGGAGTCCTCTCTGCCGAAGAGGTCCCACTCGATATAGCAGCCGCTCTCCGCCAATCGCTGGAACGTCTCTTTTCGAAACACGGTGCGCTCTATGTGGCCCATTATCACGCGGCCGATGTCCGCTCCAACATCATCAAGCACCTCCAGTATCTCGAAAGGTGCTCTCTCGTCTCCCTGGCCGGGATGGACGGTTATGGGTGCCCCGGTGAGCCGTTGAGCGCGACCGGTCGCCCGAAGCACCTTGCGCTCGTTGGCGGTCAGAGGCCAGGAACACCCCACTTCCCCAAGAATGCCGCACTTGATGCCAGTGCCGTCCACTCCTTCCATCACGTCGCGAACCATCTCCTCGACCAGCTCATCCTCGCTGCGGCTGTCCATGTCAGGCGGATGAGCTCTCGAGGTGTAGTAGGACCCCCCCATTACGATGTTGAGGCCGGTCGCCCGGGCCACGACAGACAGGCCCACAGGGTCTCTTCCCAGGCCTCTCGGTGTCGCGTCCAACAGAGAGTCTCCTCCGTGCTGCCTGTACAGCATGGCCTCTTTGATGGCGGTCTTGATGTCCAGGAGACGTCTGTCCTCGAGGTTGGGGGCGGCGTAGTATCGAATGAGCCCCACGTTTTCCAGGGAGAGAGTTTCGAAGTAGAGCTGCTTGCCGCTGACCTCCGCAGGGGGATGGGGAGCGTTGATTGGCGAACCGTCTGCCAGGAGATGCTCGTGGGTGAGAGTAACCCCGAGCCGTTCCGGTTCGATGACGCCCAACACCGTTTGCACTTTGCCCGCTGGTTCGCACTTCACGGCGTTGCCTCCTTGGTGTCCTTTGGTCATTGGCAGCTTCTCTCCGCCAGGCTGGCCGGTGCGTTCAGCGCGCGGACGGGTCGTCGGAGTACAGGTGGCACGCCACAAAGTGCCCTGGCGATTGCTCATTGAGCTGAGGCCCCAGTTGGGAGCAGTGAGGCATCACGTAGGAGCACCTCGGATTGAACCGGCACCCTGGGGGCGGATCCAACGGCGAGGGGACTTCTCCGGCGAGTATAACCCTGTCGCGCCGCATGTCGGGGTGCGATGGCAAGGCCGAGGATATGAGCGCTTTCGTGTACGGGTGAAGGGGGTTCTCGAACAGGTCATCGGCCTCCTCCACTATCTTGCCCAGGTACATGACGCCGACCCGGTCGCACATGTGCCGAACTGTGGAGAGGTTGTGCGCTATCAGCAGGTAGCTCAGGTTGTATCTATCCTGCAAATCCTTGAGCAGGTTCATGATCTGGGCGCGTATCGAGACGTCAAGCGCTGACACTGGTTCGTCCAGGACTATCAGCGCCGGGTTCAATGACAGGGCGCGGGCGATGGTGATTCGCTGGCGCTGTCCGCCGCTAAACTCGTGCGGGTAGAGTTCCGCTTGTGAAGGATGTAGTCCCACGTCCTGAAGGAGCGAGGCTATCTTCGCTCGCATTTCGGCCCGATTAAGACTGGAGTTTACCTCGAGAGGCTCCGATACAATGCCTCCGACCCTCATGCGCGGGTTAAGCGAAGACCATGGGTCCTGAAACACCGCCTGCACGGAGCTCCTGTAGCTTCTTTTCCCAACTTGATCGAGGTCGTAGATGTCCTGCCCTTGAAAGCGTATCTTCCCTGACGTGGGCCGCTCCAGGCGCAAGATCATCTTGGCGGTTGTACTCTTGCCGCATCCGGACTCTCCCACGAGTCCATAGGACATTCCAGGCCATATCTTGAACGAAACGCCGTCAACGGCCCTCAGCGATCCGGCGGAACGTCTAAAAAACCCCGTGGAGACAGAGAACTGCTTCCTGACGTCTTCGACCTCGATCAGGGCCTGGTCACTCATCGACCGCAGCTCGCTCAAAGTCCACCAGCTTCCAGCAACTTGCCCTGTGTCCGGGGGCTACGGAGGTCTCGCGCGGGTACTCTTCTCTGCACACGTCCTTTGCGAAAGGGCACCTGGGGGCAAACGAACACCCGACCGGAAGGTCGTATAACCTGGGAGGTTGTCCCTCGATCGAGTATAGCCTGTCCACCTTCTCATCCAGCTTCGGCAATGACGCGAGAAGCGCTTGGGTGTACGGATGAGAGGGGTTGTTGAATATCTCCCTGACCTCTCCCTCTTCCACTATCTTGCCGGCGTACATTACGGCCACTCTGTCGCAAACGTCAGCCACGATTCCGAAGTCGTGGGTGATGAAGATCATTCCAACCCCAGTTTCCTGCTGCAATTGCTTCAGAAGCTGCAAGTATTGGGCTTGTATGGTGAGGTCGAGGGAAGTCGTAGGCTCGTCGGCGATAAGCACCTCAGGCTGACACGAGCTGGCAATCGCGCCAACTATGCGCTGCCGCATCCCACCGCTCATCTGGTGCGGGTAATCGCTGACGCGGGTCTCGGGCGCCGGTATACGGACGAGTCTCAGCGCGCCGATGACTCTCTGCGCGAGAGTCTTGCCTCTCAACCGCTGATGGATCCGCAGGGTCTCGCCCACCTGGTTGCCGATGCTGAAAACTGGATTCAAGGATGTCATCGGGTCCTGAAAGATCATGGCGACTCGCTGTCCCCTGATCCGCTGCATCTGGCTCTCACTCAAGCTCAGTATGTCCAGGCCGTTCAGGCCGACGTAACCGCCTTCTATCCTTCCCGGAGGAGAGGGTACCAGCCTCATAATGGACAGGGCGGTGACGGACTTGCCGGACCCGGATTCGCCCACAATGCCCAGTGTCTCGCCGATCTTGACGTCGAAGCTCACCCCATCCACCGCCTTCACCAGCCCCCACCTGGTGTAGAAGTAGACTCGCAGATCTTGAACTTCCAGAACCGCCCCGTTACTCATCCCAAATCCAATCCGGGTGAACCGAGAATCACCTGTTTCTCTACGGTAGCCGACTGGCATATAGTAGCGTTGGCTGGGTCGCGTATCAAGTTGAGCTGCACTTGCCCGCGACAGCTGTACCGCGCTCAACCACTAATCGGAAAGGTACCGGACCTGGCCCGATGAGTAGCATGGGTACTGAATGTCGTAACAGCCCAACTTCTAGAGTCAAGGCCCTGAACCAGGATGCGCTCCAGTCGCCGCACGTCGATGAGGTCTACGGCAAGGGATCTTCGGCAGGCGGCGGAGTCGTCGTTCCCCACAGCACCGGTTCCGGCGTCGGCGCATGCCCCGGGAGGGCATGCTGGTACAGGTCGATGGTAGCCACCACCGGTGGCTGGAGGGACGCGGGCCGAAGCTGGTGCTGTTTTCTGGCCGTGGACGATGCCACCGGTGCTTGTCGAATCCACCCAATTCGCCAAGTTGATGCGGGCGCTGGGCATCCGGCAGGTCTTCGCTCTCTCTCCCCAGGCCAAGGGAAGGGTGGAACGGATGGCGTCAACCTTCCAGGACCGTCTGGTCACCGAGTTGCGCCTGGCTGGCGTCAGCACCATCGACCAGGCCAATGACGTCCTTCAGGAGTTCCTGCCCCGCTTCAACGCCCGGTTCGCCTTCGCCGCAGAGCAGCCCACGAGAGCTTACCGCCCGGTGCCCGCCGAACTGTCTCTCATGGCGTTCTCATCCTGGCCCTTTCTCGCCCATTCGCGGATGTGACCGTGGCCGTCAACAGGTCCACCGTGATGCTGGCGCTGGAAGTGTCGCTCAGCATGTGCGCCGCCGACGTCTATCCCAACAGGCTCACGATCGCCCAGGAAGCCTCCAAGAGGTTCATCGACGGCCGTCGGCAGCGCAATCGCCCGCGCGCTGGACGCGCTGTCCGAGGTGACCCGAACATCTCGCCCTTGAGCGTCTTCGTAACACCTCGCAGCCAGGTGACCGGCACCGATGAGGAGTTCAGCTATCAGCCCGACGTCATCGTGCTGCTGACCGACGGCGCGAGCAACCGGGGGGTGCTGCCGCTAGTCGCCGCCCGCGCCGCCCGAGACCGGGGAGTCCGGGTGTACACCATCGGATTCGGCACGACCAACCCGGCGGTGATGAGGTGCTCGCCCGACCGGCTCGGCGGCGACGAGTTCGCCAACCGGATCGCGAGAGGCGGCTTCGGGATCTTCAGCCGGGGGTTTGGAGGCGGCAGCTTTCTGATGCTCAGCACTACACCGCCGAGAGCGCCGACGAACTCCTCGAAGTCTTCTCCACGATCCCGCTGGAGACCGAAAAGAAGAAGGTTCGCATGGAGCTGTCGGCCCTGCTCACCGCCGCGAGCGCCCTCCTGGCGTTAGCCGCCGTTGCCCTCGGCCAGCGCTGGCCCCCCCTGCCGTGAGGGCGGGCCGGGGTGCAGGGAGTTGCGGGAAAAGTTCTTACTCAACCTCCGCGATTCATGGAGACCCAACAATTTCTTCTTTTGAACGAGTACGCGTAGCACTTCAAATGCTCCTCTCAGTGGTATGTTGGTGGCCGCTCAGGTATGTTCTTAAACTGTCTATAGCGTGACTTCCGCCATCACACCAATTGAGCGAGTCAGCTCAGACCTTCAAGTCGTTCAATGTTCTTCCGCCATACGTTGTTGTCTCGCAAGAAGACGAACCCACATGAACTGCAAAGAACTGATTCAACGCCAACTGGATTAGGATTTCCAAACACCTTAAAACCTTCCCTGTATTGGCCAAACCCCTCATACCGCAAGAAGGACAGCGCGACGGAATTTCGCGAAGGGGTGGAAACCCCCTGTCTATCAAGTACCGTACTTCGTGAATCACGTCGAAGGTCTCTCCAACTCCCGAAACTCGATCTGACGGATTCTGCCGTATGGTATTTTCGAAAATATGCGACAAATGCCATGTGAGGGACTTTGTGGGGAACATCTTCTCCATAGATAAGTCTCCAAACACGGCTTCTTCACGTGCAAAGGCACGCCTAGAAGTTATGGCAGACCACAGTACTTTGGAAGCAGAGTATATGTCTGAGTGGACGCCAATGTTTGCGTCGTTTCCTGACTCGCTTTCTGGAGACGAGTAGTTGCGGGTGCCAACATTCTCATCAGCCAAAGTTATGATTGTTCCATCCTGGAATTGACAAATCCCAAAATCGATTATGCGAATAGTCTTATCTTGCAGTACCAAGATGTTCTTGGGATTGATGTCTCGGTGTACGATTGGAGGACTGGAGCCTTGGCAATCTTTGATCGCTGAAATCATTTGCTCGAACAGGTCAAGACTCATTGAGGCGTTGCCGTAGTATGGGTTGGAATCCGAAAAGATCACACTGTCAAGGGTCTCCGCTCCCTCGTGATACTCCATCACATAGAACTGAAATGGCTCGTCCACATTAGAGTGGTCAATCACCTTTGCAATCGAGGTAGATGTCAAGTTCTTGATGGCTTCAATCTCACGACGAAAACGCAATAGTGCTTGCGGTGACTGAGCGTTGCGGAGGATTTTCAGAGCATACTTCAGCCCTTGTGGTTGACAAGATGGACTTCTCCTTGTCCTCCACTTCCCAAAGTCGTGCCTGTTGAACTCCAAGGAACATGTTTTGGAATTCTCATGTTCAAGACTCCTTACATGGTTGGAGGCATTTTACCTTCAACTGGCTCTGGGTGTAAGCTTGGCAATTGTTCGCTACACACGGGGTCAAGCTTGCGTTGTGATGACAACCCAAATGCACAGTTCGGGATGAAACTGCATTGGGTGATCGCGTCGGCTTCTGTACCGCGTCAACCAACTTGGTCGGTGCGTAAATTGTCCTGGGCTGAGCGGGCTGACTCCGAAATTGTGAGCGCGTTAGCCACTGTCTTTAGAGCCAGAAGTTTCCGAGGGCAACAGTAATCCACATATCGACGTTCGGGGCGATTAACCTCATCCAACGGAGCCTACCTATTGCAGAACATCTTCCGACAGCGGGTCAAAGTTATTCCTAGCCGACTGGATAAACCTGTCCACCACGGACCAAGTGCGTAGCAGAACGTCGACCCGTTCATCTCCGGACATCGATTCAATTTTCCCATGCCGTTCACCTAGAGCGAGTCTCTCGATAGGACTAAACCAGGACCTGCCGATACATAGCTCACTGCGCATTCTCTCCCATGAATCTCTTCGTGCTGCATTCTCATCTTCGTTGGCAAAGTCAACATAGCACTGCCGAATACATTCAATAGCACGGAAGCAAAAGAAGGCTGAGAGATTTGGCGAACGAACAGCTTCTCGCAGATCTCCCAGAGCGATACGTAGCTGCATTAGCCTGAAGGAGGCAGGCTCATCTCTAATCTGCTTGGGATCGGTCATCAGCGCGTACAGCTGGCCATACGTCACGGGGCGGTCGCGCTTTGATGCCTGCAAAACTCCAACCTCAACTCCGAATACCGTCCACTGTTCTCCAGTCGAGTCAATGACAGAAGTGATTTCTACGTCGTATCCTCGGCCTTCAACAAATGAGAATGCATCGACAGCGCCTCTCACTGCGGACTCGACGCTGTTTCTAACTGTCTCAAGGTTATCGACCCTTTCCTCGGTAGTCGCAACGACCAAGACTTGTGCGTTATCGATCTTGATGTGCGCGTTCAAGAGTAGCACGCTATCCGCCATTCTTGTTTCGATCGTACAGCGAATCGGACTGAGCGTGACATATGCTCTTTCGGGATGAACCCTTCCGGAGAACATATAGGTGTACGTCATCCATATGACTCCAAGCTCGCTAGAATCTGAACTGCCGCTGACCGTTTAGAAACCCGTTCCGGCAAGCCGACTAGCTCGACAAACCTGCATACAAGTTGCCCTGGCTGATGCGTCTTCACGTCTCAGTGGTGCTTGCCCTTACACCAGCCCATCGGAGCAGACTATGCGGACTACCTGCGGCTCGTGCAACTTTTTGTGTTGGGCCAGAATTCACGGCCTCTTGTACCGATGGAGGAATGGCGCGGAATGGATGGTGGTAGCGCATAGGGGATTCGAACCCCTGATCTCCGCCTTGAGAGGGCGGTGTCCTTGGCCACTAGACGAATGCGCCACGCAAAGGCCCTGCTGGGATGCCGTCCTGGCTGGGGATCGAGGATTCGAACCTCGGCTTACAGATCCAGAGTCTGTCGTTCTACCACTAGACTAATCCCCAGCACGCCTGTATTTTATCAAGGGATTTTCGCCAATTCAAGCCCAACCTCGCCCCCACTCCCGCCGTCATTCCGGCCCCCGAGCCGGAATCCAGGGGGCGGGCGACGCAGCAGGGAGAACGCTCTTGAAGATAGGACTGTTTCTCAATACCCAGACCCCCGACAGCGACGCACTGCCGACCGTCATCGCCGACTGCGCCGAGCAGGTGCGGACCGCCCGCGACGCCGGATTCGACATCATCTGCGCCGGCCAGCACTACCTCTCCGCTCCCTACTCTCAACCCGCAACACTGCCCTTCCTCGCCCGCATGGCTGCCGAGTCGGGCGACATGGCCGTTTGCGCCGGCATCATACTGCTGCCGCTCCACAACCCCGTCGACGTTGCCGAGACTGTTGCCACGTTGGACGCGATCTGCGGCGGCCGGTTCGTCTTCGGCATCGGCCTGGGCTACCGCGACGAGGAGTACGCCGCATTCGGCGTCCGGCGCTCGGAGCGCGTTCCCCGCATGACCGAGG
Source organism: Dehalococcoidia bacterium (assembly GCA_965217705.1). Lineage (GTDB taxonomy): Bacteria > Chloroflexota > Dehalococcoidia > Lucifugimonadales > CATOSD01 > CATOSD01. Next base: position 3,247,912 of record CBDCJA010000002.1, read on the forward strand.
CGCTGGAGGTGATTAAGGCGCTGTGGACCGAGGACGAGGTGGAGTTCCAAGGCCGATTCTACACGGTGCCCAGGTCCAACCCCACCACGCGGCCCGTGCAGAAACCGCACCCGCCCATCTGGGTCGCCGCCAACCACGACAACGCCATCCGGCGGGCGGGTCGCTGGGGCTATCCCTGGATGATCAACCCCCACGCCACCATGTCCATGATCGCCGAGCAGATCCCGCTTTACCGCGAGGCCCTCGCCGAGGGCGGCCAGCCGGATCCCGGCGAGCTGCCGCTGATCCGCGAGATGTACGTGGCCACCGACAGGGAGACGGCGTTCGTGGAGAGCCAGCCCTACCTGGAGGGCAAGTACGCCGCCTATGCCGCCTGGGGCCAGGACAAGGCGCTGCCCGGCGACGAGGACTTCACCGTCCCTTACGCCGACCTCGCCCGCGACAGGTTCGTGCTCGGCGCGCCGGACGACATTGTGCGCGAAATCGAACGCTACGAGCGAGAGTTGGGCGTGACCCACATCCTCTTCCGAATGCAATGGCCCGGAATGCCCCAGGACCAGGTGCTGCGCGAGTTGGACATCCTCGGCCGCGATGTCGTGCCGCGCATCTAGCGCGGCGCGAAACAACCCTAGTACAAGGAAGGAGCCACAACAATGAAGCTAGGCGTAGTTTTCCCCCAGACTGAGATCACCTCTGACCCATCTGCGGTGAAGGAGTACGCGCAGGCGGCCGAGTCGCTCGGCTACAACCACCTGCTCGCGTTCGACCACGTGCTGGGCGCGAACGCAGAGAGCCGCCCGGGCTGGAGCGGCGCATACCGCCACACCAACCAGTTCCACGAGCCGTTCGTGCTGTTCGGCTACCTCGCCGGGGTGACCGAACGCATCGAGCTGGTGACGGGCGTCATCATCCTGCCGCAGCGCCAGACGGCGCTGGTCGCGAAGCAGACCGCGGCGGTGGACGTGCTCAGCGGAGGACGCCTGCGCCTGGGCATCGGCGTGGGCTGGAACGCGGTTGAGTACGAGGCGCTGGGTGAGAACTTCCACGACCGGGGCCGGCGTTCCGAGGAGCAGATCGAGCTGATGCGACGGCTGTGGACGGAGGATCTGGTCACGTTCGAGGGCCGCTGGCACAAGGTCACGGACGCCGGCATCAACCCGCTGCCCGTGCAGCGCCCCATCCCGGTGTGGTTCGGAGGCCGGGCGCCGCAGACAATCAGCCGCATCGCGCGCATGGGCGACGGCTGGTTCCCGCTGTTCCCGCCGAACGACGAGGGCCGCGCGCTCATCGAAGACATGCGCGAGCAGACGAGCGCGGCCGGCCGTGACCCCGACGCCATCGGTATCGAGAGTTGGGTGTCGATAGGCCGCGGCTCGCCTGACGAGTGGGCCGCGGCGGTTGACAGTTGGCGCGACTTGGGCGCGACGCACATATCCGTCAACACCATGAACGCCGGGCTGTCCTCCCCCGCCGAGCACATCGACGCCATACGCCGTTTCAAGGAGGAGGTGGGCAGCTAGGTGGGAACCGCGCTGAGGGCGTTCCCAAGGCCGCTCTCTGAGGAGGGTCAATCCTAGGGGAGGCTCGCGAACCGCCATTGCGGTTGGGCGCGCGGCGCTTTGGCCATTCCATGCGGCGAGGTCCGGGCGCCTACGGTTCCCAAACCTCCGTCTCCGGGTAGTAGTCGTTCCAGCCGAACCAGAACGCGTTGAACGACGGGAGCGACTCGAGCCGTTCCCCTTCCAGCTCCCCCGCAACGGCCATGCCGGTCAACTTGCTCCACGTCGACCCGGACTCGGCATCGACCATTTCGCCGGCCGAGTCGCCCTCGTCAAAGGTAAGCACACGATCACCCACGCGCCGGGCGAACGCGCCAACAGATCGGTTGGCGCCGTCCAGCACTACCACAATCTCCGCGCCCTCGAACACGTCGTTCACTACCTGCGCGCTCTCCAGGTCGGCGTGGGCGTAGGCCTTCTGCGAACTCTTACCGATCAATCCCAACACCAGTTGCTTGGGCGACAACCGCTCGTCGTTGTTCGACTCGGGCATTATCCCCGTCCTGGAGCTGATGTAGTAGTCCACGTACTGGTCGTAGGGACGGCGTCCGGTGTCGAGCGCGAGCGTGTCCGGGTGCTCCGCCTTCCACTCGCCCCACGTGGTCAGCCGCGATGGCAACAGCGTCAGACTCTCGCCGCGCAGTGGCCCCTGGACCGCCTCGCCCAGAAACTGGCTCCACAGCGTCTCAGTCTCCCGGTCGTACATCACCAGCGCGTTCATGATGAGCTTGCCCGACACTCCGAACGTCAGCGTCTCCGCCTTCACCGTGCGAGCATACACTATGCCCGTGAAGCAGAGTGGTCACCACGTCACCGCCACGGGCTCCTCGCCGACGGTGTCGTTGACGATTTCATGGCTGCTCAGGAAAGCGGTGGAGTAGGCCCTGTGCTCGCCTCCGACCGACAGCCCTATTATGAGGTGGCCGTCGCCCAACAACTCGGACGCCTGCTCGGCGTCGAGGAACTCGGGGTTGTCGATAGAGGGTATGGCGTCGCGCGGCAGCACGGTGCGAATGTCGAATCCCGAGGCGTCCGGCTCGGCTGTGGGCGTCGATGGCGCGCGCGTGGCGGTCGGCTCAGCGCGTGCCGTCGCCGGCTCGCCCCGGACCGCGGCCGTGGGGGATGGCTCGACGCGCGTGGTCGCTGCGGGCGTCGAGGTAGGCACTGTCGTCGGCGCCCCGCCGTCAGTCGAACACGCCGCCAGCAGCGCCAGCACGCAGGCCAGCGCCGCCAGGCGAGCCAGCCGGGCGCTCACCGCCACTGCACCTTGAGGAACTCGCCGATGGCTTCGATCGCCTGCTGGCCGGCTCAAGTAGTATGGGTTGAAATCAGACATCTCAGGCCGTTCGCCGCTCTGAACTTTCAAGAAGTTGATTGCCGCTTTCGGCCTTCACGACCTCAATGAATTGCAGGACTGGGTCTCCCGTCTGTACAAAGGCATCTTCTTCGTCCAATTCTTCTTTGGCGGCATCTTCGACTCTGAGCGTCTCGAAGCGCCTCTCCCATCTGGGGGGTTCGAACAACCTGCTGAGCGCCATACCACTACCACCGACGTTCACCTTGTAACTACGGTACGTAGATGCAACTGCGATGCGTTCTTGCACATCAGTGACTTTGACTCTGGTCTTCTCCAATTCAACCGAGCCCAGTCTCTCTCCAGTGTCTGGGTCCGTGATTTCAGACCCCTTAGTGCTCAACACTTTGAAGATCATCCCAACTTCGACCCGGTCATCCAGACCCCTGTTAATTGCAACTTCCCGTGAATTCAGAACGCGAGCGACTTTGCCGCGAATCGGTTGCATTGGGCTATTCATCTCTCGCACTCCTCCTTTCGATCTCTTCCACCTCTGCCGGAACGATATCTCGCCAATCTTCGATCGCGTCCTGGCCGGTTGCGATCTGTTCGTCAACCAGGGCCTGGACGAGATCCAGCCTGTCGTCGGGGCCCCTTTCCTTAAGTTCTTCAATTCTAATCGATAGTCGATACAGACCGTTGTACAAAGTTGTTACTCGTCGAAACGCCGCGCGTGCATGCGGTCTCACTACGTCTAGTGCTCCGGCTCTGGCCGAACTCTTGCCAAACAGATATGACCCAAGTAGGCCAGTCGCGGAAATCAGGATCTGAAACAACGCATTCTCAACTGGCGAGACGCTTCTGAAGAAATTTAGGATAACGAATCCAACGGCTGCGGCCAAGAATATGCCAAGAAGCAGGAAGTGAAGTTTATCCTTCATGGACTTCCAATGTATCTCGTTCTCCCTTGGTTCCTTTCGAGGACACTCGTTCGGAAGAGCGTATCACACTTGTGATGGGACACATGGGAGTACCGCTCTTCGCACTCCCAACACTTGACCGAAGCCCGCTCACCGCTACTGCACCTTGAGGAACTCGCCGATGGCTTCGATGGCCTGCTGGCCTTCGGGAAGCAGCGGCGCGAACAGGTGCCACACGTGCACCATCTCCTCCCAGGTCTGAAGCGTCACGTCGACCCCGGCTGCGCGGGCGCGCTCTTCCAGCCGCGTGGAGTCGTCGTACAGCGTCTCGGACGTGCCCACCTGTATCAGCAGCGGTGGCAGCCCCTGGAGGTCGGCGTAGAGCGGAGCTGCCAGGGGTGTCCGGGCGTCCGCGCCCGCCAGGTACATGGCCGCCGATTCGAGCAGGCCTTCTCGTCCCACCATCAGGTCGAGCTTGGCGCGCGCCGTCATCGACTCTCCCAGCCCTTCCAGGTCGACCCACGGCGATAAGCACACGCCCGCGGCGGGCATCGGGTCGCCCGCGTCGCGCAGCGCCACTAGCGCCGCTACCGCCAGCCCGCCGCCCGCGGAATCGCCGCATATTGCCGCGCCCGCCGGCTCGACGCTCTGCGCCAGCAGCCATCGGTAGGCGGCCGTGGCGTCGTCCACCGCGGCCGGAAACGGATGCTCGGGGGCGAGCCGGTAGTCGATAGCTAGCACGCGCGCACCGGCGGCCGCCGAGAGACGCCCGGCCAATTCGCGGTGGCTTGCCGGCGATCCCACGACGTAACCGCCGCCGTGCAGGTAGAGCACTGCCCGGTCGGCTTCCGCGTCGGGGGCGGACACCCACTCCGCCGGCACTCCGCCGGCGCTCACCGGATCAACGGAAGCGCCCGAGGCCGCACCCAAAGAGCCGAAAAACTCGTCCATGCCTGCGCGCCTTTCGGCGACATCCGGGCGGACCCCGCCGCCGGCCTGCCGGCGCATCTCCAGGCGGTGCAGAACCTCGTACAGTTGAGGGGATGGCATGATTTCACCTCTTCGTTGCTGTTGCGCGGGGCGCGGTTACGCCCCTCTCGCCGCTCTATGCCCGTTTACTTTGAGAGTTCACGCCGCATGATTCTTGGAGCGTTCGCGGTGTGGTGTAAGGAACACCAGATCCCAATTCTACACCAAGTGGTGACTGAGCAATCGTCACTCCCTTGAAAGGGGGAGTCCGCTGACCGGCACGCGGGAGTCGCGCAGGCCCAAATGCAACACCGACTGGGCCTACGAGAGATCGCCCGCTCGCAAGTCTTGACATCCCCGCCATTCGTTGTTAACGTTCCCCCAATCGTCTTCTGGTCGACGGGGGAGGGCCGCTATGCCACGTCCCGACGGCGCCCGAGAGAAGTGGGCGCAGAGGACATCCCCGTCCTAAAACCGTAACTGGGCAGGAGGACAAATTGAAGAGAGCACGATCGAAACTGGTATTTCTCGCGATATTCGCGTCTGTAGCCGCCCTTGCGCTGGCTGCGGTCGCTTGTAGCTCGGCGGAAGAAGACGCACCTCCCGCGCCGACGCCGGTCAATATTTCGGCACTGATAGACCAGGTGATGGAGGCCCAGCAGCCGGGGGTTACGACCGATGACGTGGCAATGGCGATTCAGTCCGCCCTGGCGGCACAGCCCGGTATCACCTCCTCCGACGTGGCCGACGAGATAACCAAGGCGCTCAGCGCCCGGCCCGGCGTAACATCCGACGACGTTGCCTCGGCCATCGCCAGCGCGCTGGACGAGCGTCCCGGCGTTACGACCCAGGACGTGGCAAATGAGATAGCAAGAGCGCTCAGCGCGCAGCCCGGCGTTACCGAAGACCAGGTCGCGGCGGCAATTGCGGGCGCGCTGGCCGAGCGCCCCGGTATTACCGAAGACCAGGTTGCCGCCATAGTCTCGGAGGCGATGGAGGCGCAGCAGAGCGAGATTATAGCCGCTGTCGCCTCGACTATGGACGTTCGCCTGGACGCCCCGGTCGCGATGGACACCGGCGAGGCGCAGTACGGCGGCACGCTGGTCACCCTCGAGACGGGTAACCTGCAGGCCATCGACTTCCACCGCGTGCGCAGCATCGGCACCATGCAGTGGTTCGTGAACATCCACTTGAACCTGCTTGAGGTCGACACGCAGACCCGCGACAGGATCGTAGGCGACGCGGCGGAGTCCTGGAGTGTAAGTGACGACGGCACGCAGTGGACCTTCAACATCCGCGAGGGCCTCACAACCCACAAGGGCAACACGTTCGACGCCGAGGACGTTCGCTACAACGTCTGGCGCTGGCTGAACCAGCCCAACGACGTGGGCATGCTGCGCTCCGGCTGCGTCCGCAACACCACCATCGAGGTGGAGGCGCCGGACGCGCAGACAGTCGTTATGACCACCGGATCCGACGCCGGCGCCGCGCCCGCGGCGTCCTTCCTCAAGTGCATCAGCCAGGCCTACCTGCTGCTTCAGCCCAAGGGCACCATGACCCCAGTGGACGAGCCAGGCGCGCAGCGAGACTTGGATGTTGAGGAAGTCGACGGCATAGGACCCTTCATCTTCGATGAGTACGTGCCGGACAATATCATCAAGTCGACAAGGTTCGAAGATTACTACGAGACCTCGCCCGACTTGCCATACCTTGACGGCTACCAGTTCGCTATAGTGTCGGACGCCAGCGCGAGAATCGCGGCGTTCCGGACGAAGCGGGCGGACTTCTTCCCCACGTTCGGCACTCCCCGCAGGCCCCAGGCCGAACAGCTCGTGGAGGAGTTCGGGGACGAGATTACCTACGTGCGCGTGGTCGCGCCCGGAAAGCGCGGCATTCAGATAAACAACACGCTCCCACCCTTCGACGACCCTGAAATCCGCAAGGCCATGCACCTGGCCATTGACCGTTTCGATGTCAACGCCATCCACCACGACAGCGTGGGCATTCTGGCCGGCCCGTACCTGGGCCTGTGGGACTGGATATACTCCTTCGACGAGTACTACACCTGGCCCGGCTTCCGCTCCTTCCCCGAGGGTCGCTGGGACGAGGACCTAGCCGAGTCCAAGCGCATCCTGGAGTCCAAGGGCTTCACTGAGGAAAACAAGCTCCAGATCAGCATCATGGCAGGCACCACCGAGGGGGACGAAGTTACAGTGGCGGACGGCCTGGACGACTCGTGGATAGATGTGTCGTTCGACCGCGTGGCGGGCCCAGTCTGGCTGGACAGGACGCTCCGCACGGACTACCAGGTCTACCACGAGAGCAAGGGTACCGAGTTCGACGATCCCGACGCCTACAACGGTCTGCTGTACATTCCCACCGCGGGCATCAACAAGACCAAGTGGCAAAACGAGCGCTGGCTGGAACTGAACGAGCTCCAGAAGGTGGAGCTGGACCAGGCTCAGCGCGGCATCTACCTGAGGGAGATGGCGGACATCATCTTCGCAACGCAGATATTCGTGGGTACCGTGCGCCCCAGGCTGAACCAGATAAACTGGAGCTACATGGTGGGCTACGTCCACCCCAAGTTCAGCCACCAGTCCACCTACCGCTGGGACCACATCTGGCTGAACATGGACGCCGGCGCCCCGAACCGCTAACCGGCGGTCCCTAAGAAATAAGCAACCCCAATCACCAGCCGCCCGCCGCGTATTGGCGGGCGGCTGCCTGACTTTCTTACCGCCATGCAACAATACATACTGAGACGCCTGCTTCTCTTCGTGCCGACGCTCGTCCTGGTAAGCGTGTTGATATTCGCCATGCTCAGGATAGTGCCGGGCGACCCCGTGTTGCTGATTCTCGCCGGGCCGGACAACGAAGGCTCCTTCACCGTGGAGGAGTACGAGACGATGAGGGAGCAGCTCGGCTTTAACGACCCTCTCTACGTCCAGTACTTCAAGTGGTCGTACGGACTGATCACACTGGACTGGGGGCGCTCTCTCCAGACCAACGAGAGAGTCACTGACATCTTCAAGCGGCGTTATCCCGTAACCCTCCAGCTTGCGCTGCTATCCTTCTTCGTGATTGCCACCATTGGCATACCCATAGGCGTGCTGGCGGCCGTGAAACAGGATACGTGGGTAGACTACGTCTTCAGGGGCTTTGCGATACTGGGCCTCGCCATGCCCACCTTCTGGCTCGCGCTGCTCATCCTGCTCGCCTTATCCCTCTGGTTCAACTGGATACCTCCACTCGAGTTCGTGAACCTGTGGGAGGACCCCAGGACCAGCATCACGCAGCTCATTTTCCCCGCGCTGGCCCTGGGACTGAGCGCGCAGGGCACGACGATGCGCATGACCCGCTCCCAGCTCCTTGAGGTGATGCGCGAGGACTACGTGCGTACGGCGAGGGCAAAGGGACTCGCGGAGAGACTGGTCATATTTCGTCACGCGATCCGCAATTCTGTCCTGCCGGTGCTGACCATCCTCGGCTTGCTCCTGGGCGGATTGCTGGGCGGCACCATCGTCATCGAGATAGTGTTCAACATTCCAGGGCTCGGCCGCCCCGTCATCAACGCGGTTGGTTCGCTTGACCAGCCGGTGCTCCAGGTCATCGTAGTGGCGTTCACGCTGATATTCCTGGTGCTCAACCTGCTGGTGGATATCGCTTACGCGTTGCTGGACCCCCGAATAAGGTACTCATAGAGAAAGTCTCCAAAGTCCCTTCTTCCCTGGCGGGAGAAGGTTAGAGCCCGCCCTGAGCCATGTCCTGAGCGGATCCGAAGGATTGCCGAAGGGATGAGGGGGATACAATGACGAGCATCGCGGAATCTCCGGGACTGGCAGACCTTCGGCCCCAGCGGACCTATCTGCAGGGGTTGGCTCGCTTTCTTCGGCAGAAGCCTCTGGGAACGCTGGGGATCGTCATCATGCTCGGGTTCGGTATCATGGCTCTCGCGGCGCCATACGTGGTGCCTAAGGACATTCTGGACACCAACGCAAAGGCCATCTTGCAGAGTCCCGGCGCCGACTTCTGGTTCGGCACCGACCATTTCGGTCGCGACCTGTTCAGCCGCACTCTGTACGGTTCCCGCATATCGATGCTGGTGGGATTCGCGGTGCTGGTCATGGGCACGACGGTCGGCGCGGTCCTCGCCGTCATCACGACCTACATAGGCGGCAAGGTCGACCTCTTAACCCAGAGAGTCGTTGATGCCATGATGTCTATCCCGACGCTAGTTCTTGCGCTAACGATAATGTCCGTGCTCGGCGCGTCCATGTTCAATCTCATCATCGCAATCTCGGTGGCGACCATTCCAAACGCGCTGCGCACCGTCAGGTCCGTCGTCTTGTCCATCAAAGCTACGCAGTACGTGGACAGCGCCCGCGCCACGGGCTGCACCAGCATTCGCATAATGGCCTTCCACGTCGCGCCCAACTGTATGGCGCCCTACCTCGTGATCGCTTCGGTGGCGCTGGGGGGAGCCATCCTGGCTGAGGCCAGCCTCAGCTTCCTCGGAGCGGGCGCGCCAGAGGAGACCGTCACCTGGGGCTCGCTGCTGAGCCGCGACAAGCTGCAATACTTCGCCCTCGCGCCCTGGATGGCCATCTTCCCCGGCCTGTTCCTCACCGTTCTTGTGTTCGGCATCAACGTTTTTGGCGACGCTCTCAGGGACGTGCTCGACCCCAGGCTGCGCGGTTCCCGGTAGGGACCTGCCGGAATCGTGATTGTCGAAGAGCGCAAGGAGACCGCCCGCAAGTTCCTGGCGGACGCTGCACGCGAGTTCGCCGCCGGCGATACCCTGCAGGCATCCGAGAAGATGTGGGGCGCGGCGGCCCACGCCATCATGGCCGTCGCACAGCAACGCGGCTGGCCGTTCGGAAGCCACAGAGTGATGATAAACGCCGCCCTGCGAATCGCGTCCGAACTGGACGACGGCGACCTGCGCGCCGGAGTGGCGACAGCGCAGTTGTTCCACATCAACTTCTACCAAGATAACATAGAGCCAGAGCACCTGGAGCCGTACACCGAGATAGTCCGCCTCTTTGTCGACAAGATGCTGGCGCTGGTAGAGTAAGCTGCTTGGAAGTTGGCCAAGCTTTGGGACAGAGAATCGATATAGAATGATCGTCGAAGAGCGCAAAGAGACTGCCCGCAAATTCCTGGCGGACGCAGAGCGAGAGTTCGCCGCCGGCGACAACCTGCAGGCATCCGAGAAGATGTGGGGCGCGGCAGCGCACGCCATAATGGCCGTCGCGCAGCAACGGGGCTGGCCGTTCGGAAACCACCGCGTAATGTTAAACGCCGCCCGCCGCGTCGCGGCCGAACTGGACGACGGCGAGTTGCTCTTGGGATTGGCGGCGGCGCAGTTATTCCATTCCAACTTCTACCACGGCCACATGGAAGAGGAGGACCTAGGACCTTACGCAGAGAACGTCCGCCTCTTTGTCGACAAGATGCTGGCGCTGGTAGAATAGGCCGCTTGGAGGGTTAACCGAATTGAGTGAAACCGAAGGTCTGCTTTCCGGCTACAATGTGCTGGACCTCAGCTCCGGCGTCGCGGGGCCTTACGCCACTCGGCTGATGGCGTCGATGGGTGCCGACGTCGTCAAGGTAGAACCACCTGGGGGCGAAGAGTCGAGGCGGGATGGGCCTTTCCCCAACGACGAGCCGCACCCCGAGCGCAGCGCGCTGTTCCTGTACCTGAACACTGCCAAGAAGGGCGTTACGCTCAACCTCGACACGCCTACGGGCCGGACGATGCTGCTGCGCCTTGCGGCTTGGGCCGACGTGCTGGTGGAGAGCTACACGCCATTGCGGGCCGCCGACCTCGGAATCAGCTTCGATGCGCTCCACGCTGTCAACCCAGGCCTGGTTATGACGTCAGTGACCGACTTCGGCCAGACAGGTCCGTACAAGGACCACGTCGCAAAGCCGCTGAACCACTACGCCTACGGCGGCCTGATGTACATAACCGGCCGGCCTGAGAAGGAGCCTCTACAGATGGGGCCTCGCGTGCCGGAGTACGGCGCGGGCCAGAACGCCTTCGTCGCGACGCTGTCGGCGCTGTGGCACCGCGAGGCCACCGGCGACGGTCAGCACGTCGACATCTCCGTGGCCGAGTACAGCGCCTCCATCCTGGAAAACGCCCTCACCATGTACAGCTACACCCGGCACAAGGTGACTCGCATGGGACACCGAGGCTACGGGCGCGCGGCCTGGGGCATGTACCCGTGCAAGGACGGTTACGTTGGCGTGATAGCCGGGCCCGCTCACCGCTGGCCCGCTATGGCGGAGCTGATGGAAGAGCCGCGGCTCAACGACGAACGCTTCTCCACGCCGCGCGGACGCCAGGTGTACGCCGACGAGTTGGAGGCGCTCATGGAGCCCTGGCTCATGCGCAACAACAAGCGGGAGATATTCGAGAAGGCGCAGAACATGGGGATAGCCTTCGCCTACGTCGCCAGCCCCGGCGAGATATACTCATGGGAGCACCTGCGGGACCGTGAATACTTCATCGAGATCGACCACCCCGAGGCGGGGCCTCTGGATTATCCCGGCCCGCCGTTCCAGCCGGACGGAGTGCCGTTCGACTGGACGCGCGCCCCGCTGTTGGGAGAGCACAACGTCGAGGTTTACGGCGAAACGCTGGGCCTCGCGCCCGCAGACCTGGTAACCCTGCGCGGCTCGAACGTCATCTAGCCTCTTCCCCCTGCTGATAGGGGAAGGTGTCATCTAGTCCCTTCCCCCTTGATGGGGGAAGGTTAGGATGGGGGTGAGCGTGGGGCGGCCGTCGGAGGTCGACGCACACCAATCTTAAGGGGATACATGAAAATGGCTCAGGCCCTTGAAGGCATAAGAGTACTCGACCTGTCCCGAATCTGGGCGGGCCCCTACGCGACCAAGTTGATGGCCGACATGGGCGCCGACATTATAAAGGTCGAGTCCGTAGACAGGATGGACACGACCAGGGGAGGCATCAGGCCTCCGGCCGGCTCCGGCAACTACCCCGAGGGCGAGCCGGGCGAAGACCCGTGGAACCGCAACGGCTGGTTCAACTCGCTCCACCTCAGCAAGTACGGCGTCACTATCAACCTGGCCAAGCCCAGCGGCAAGGAACTGTTCGCCCACCTGGTCACCATCAGCGACGCGGTGATCGAGAACTACCGGCTGGGCGTGCTGGCGAGGCTGGGATTCGATTACGAAAAGCTGCGTTCGCTGCGTCCGGACATCGTGTACATCTCCATGCCGGCGTTCGGCAACAAGGGCCGCTGGAAAGGCTTCGTGCAGTACGGAATAGGCCAGGAGCAGCTTTCCGGCATGGCCGACATGACGGGTTACCTGGACGAGAACGGCCCGATGAAGTCGGGCATCAACCACGGCGACCCCATCACCGGCTCGCACGCCACCGGCGCCCTGCTGGCGTCGCTGCTGTACCGCCGGCGCACCGGCCGCGGCGTGTACGTGGACCTGTCGCAGCTGGACTCGTCGGTCTCGCTCATTGGAGACGCCATCCTGGGCTACCAGATGAACAAGCGCAACCCGGAGCGCCGGGGCAACCGTCATCCCTACATGGCGCCGCACGGCATATACAGGTGCCGCGGCGAAGAAGAGCAGTGGGTAGCCATCGCTGTCGCGTCCGACGCCGAGTGGCGACGGCTGTGCGCCGCTATCGGCAGGCCCTTCCTCGCGGACGACGAGCGCTACGCGGACGTGCTGTCCCGTTGGCGCCTGCAGGACGAACTCGACGCCGTGCTGTCGGAGTGGACGCGGGATAAGGACAGCAACGACGTCATGCAGGCGCTCCAGGCCGTGGGCATCGCCGCGACACCCGTCGAATCAGCGGAGATGATCTTCGACGACCCCCACTACCAGGAGCGCGGCCTGATGGAGCTGGTCGACCACCCCTCGACCGGACCGCAGTTCATGCCCGGCATCAGTTGGAAGATGTCGAAGACGCCCGGCGGCGTGCGCTGGCCGACGCCCAGGCTCGGCGAGCACAACGAGACCATCTTCGGCGAGCTGCTGGGTCTCGACGGCGCCGAGCTGACCGAGCTGGAGGCCGAGGGCGTAATCGGCAACATGCCCACCCGCGACAACTAGGGAACCTCTGAACAACTGAGGGTATCTCGTTTGTGATGGACAGTAAGTGGACTGTCCGAGGGGTTTCTTCCTCCTACGGTGTGTCGATAGAGGTCTTGTGGTCCTGAAACGGCTCCGCTAAGGCCTATCTACGTTCGTTTGTCCAGCTTGGGCGCACTTCGCCCTCGTCAGGCTGCCAGGTACCGCTCCGCCCTTATCAAGTTCGTCATCCCCAGTAGCAACGTCAGTCGTTGCGTGTTCTTTGCCAACCCTCGGTAACGCACCTTGGCGTATCCAAAGTGCCGCTTCACGTACAGGAACGGATGCTCCACCTTCGCCCTGGTCGACGCCTTGCGCTTCTCCATAAGCGCCTCATAGCTTCCCGGCTCCAGTTGCCGACGTCTCCCGGGTCTCATCGCTACCTGCCAGTCCACATCCAACTCGCGATTCTCCATTCGCTTGTCGACTCCCTGATACCCCGCATCGCCCCACACCCGATTCTCCCCGCCGTGCAGCAGCCGGTGAGCCTCCGTCACGTCATGAACGTTCGCGGGTGTCGTCGTCACGCTATGTACTACTCCCGTCTCAGCGTCCGCACCGATGTGTACCTTCATCCCGAAGCGCCACTCATTCCCCTTCTTCGTCTGACGCATCTCAGGGTCTCGCTTACCTGCACGATTCTTCGTTGACGATGGCGCCTCGATGATGCTCGCGTCCACGATCGTTCCCTCCCGAAGCCGCAGCCCCTGGGACTCCAGATGACGGTTGATCTCCTCGAACAGACCCTGTCCCAACTCGTGCTCTTCCAGCAGATGGCGGAAGTTCAGGATCGTCGTCTCGTCCGGGAGCGGGCCCGACAGCCTCAACCCTACGAACCGTCTCACCGACTCGACCTCGTAGAGCATGTCCTCCATACCAGGATCACTGAGGTTGTAGAACATCTGCACGCAGTGAATCCGCAGCATCACAGACAACTCATAGGGTCGCCGGCCCCGGCCTGCCCTGGGATAGAACGGGCGGATGCGTTCTGCGAACTGTTCCCACGGGATCAGACCGTCCATGCGCTCAAGGAATATCTCCCGCCGGGTCTTGCGCTTCTTGCTATCGTATTCCAAGTCGGCAAATGTTGGCTGGTCCATCGTGCCTTCACCCCAAACATCTCTGCTTTGTGTATGGCATAGTACTATGCCACAATACACCAGACTTGTTCAGAGTATCCCTAGCTCTCAATGTCACTGTGAGCTAGCTGAAGAATCCTGAACCATCGAAGTGATAGGACTATACTGCCTTGACGTCACGAAGTGAAACAACAGTTGAAGAATGTGTCGCGCAGGCACTGGAGTTTCTTGCGCATTCAGAAGCCGAGTTTGAGACGGGAGACACACGTCAGGGCGCTGAGAAGCTGTACGGCGCGGCGTGCCAGGTAGTCATGGCCGCCGCGAAGCAGCGCGGCTGGGCCTTTCGCTCCCACCGGGACAGCAAGAATACCGCGACCAGACTGTCGGACGAGTACGGGGACCGCTTGCTATCTCTGGGCTTTACGGTTGCCGAGAGGTTTCACATCCACTTTTACCATGGAGACATGGAGGACTACGAGATAGACGCCATCCGTCCTGACGTGAGCGCATACGTGCGGCACATGGCTACTGTCATCGAAGAGTACGACAAGGCTCCGCAACATGGTAGATAATAGCCTATCACCCCACGGCGGCAAGCTCGTCGACAGGGTAGCGCCGCAACCCGTGTCCGGCGCTTCGCTGCACGGGCTGAAGTCCGTGGCCATACGAGACCAGATTGCCCGGGAGTGCGTCAGCATCGCCTACGGCTTCTTCTCGCCGATCGAGGGCTTCATGCTGCGCGAGGACGTGGAGGCCGTGTGCGAACGCATGACGCTCGCGAGCGGCTACGTCTGGAGCGTGCCGGTGTTGTTCGACGTGTCCCAGGCCGACGTCGACCGCCTTTCTCTGCGAGAGGGCGACACGCTGCTGCTGACCCACGAGGGGCAGCCGGTGGCCACCCTCGACGTCGAGCAGTTGTATGGGTTCGACAAGCAACGAATGGCCGCGGCCGTCTACGGCGCCACGGACGCCAACCATCCAGGTGTACAGCGCACCTACGCCTACGAGGACATGTTCGTCGGCGGCAATATAACGCTGGTGAACCCGCCCACGATCAACCCGCCGTTCGACCGCTTCTGGTATCCGCCCAGCGTCATGCGCCAGCGCTTCGCCGGCAACGATTGGCAGCGCGTGGCCGCGCACCAGACGCGCAACGTGCCCCACGCGGGTCATGAATGGCTGATGAAGGGGGCGTGGTTCGCCGCCAACGCCGACGCGGTGCTGGTGAACGCGGTCATCGGCGAGAAGAAGATCGGCGACTTCATCGACGAGGCGATCATACTGGCCCACGACGTGTTGCGGGAGGCAGGGTACTTCCGCCAGGATGTGCACATGGCGTCGATGCTGCTGTGGGACATGCGCTACGCCGGGCCGCGCGAGGCGGTGTTTCACGCGATAGTGCGCAAGAACCTGGGCTGCACGCACCACATGTTCGGGCGCGACCACGCCGGCGTCGGGTCGTACTACGACCCCTACGCCTCGCACCGGATATTCGACGAGATACCGCCCATCGGCATCGAGCCGGTGGTGACGCTGGAATGGTGGAACTGCCCGGTGTGCGCGGGTATAGCCTACGAGGGCCTGTGCGGACACCAGGACAGCAAGCAGGACCTGAGCGGCACGCTCATGCGCGCAACGCTTGAGGGCGGCGTGACGCCGTCGCCGCTCATCTTCCGAGCCGAGGTGTTCGAGCTGGTCATGGAGTGCGCCCAAAAGTACGGATTCGGGTCGCCCTTCGTAACCGAGAACTACCTGCGCAATCGACAGCCCGTAATGACCTTCGGACCCTTGGCGTAGAGCCGTAGAACGCCGCCCCCACGGAGGGCTACGCGGAGAATTCTGGCTATCCAGTCAGGCTCCACTATCCTCAGTGTGGAAGGGATCGAGTACTGGCGCTCCAGTGGGTTCGAAGTGGCGGACGTTGCGCGTTGCCACGGTGAGGCCATGCTCGAGGGCAGTGGCCGCGATCAGCAAGTCCGGCCCATCGTGGCCGATCCGGGCGGAAAGCCTTCCCCAGCGACGGGCGGTGCGTAGGTCCACGGGGAGAATGCGCTCTCCATACCAGGTTAGTATGCCGGCGAGCCATGTAGACAGGTCCTGCGCGAACCTCGGGTTCTGGCGCAGCTGTTGGTCAATGCCCCGCTCGATTTCTCCGATAGTTACGACACTCAGGAAGAGGTCGGACGTCCTTTGCGAGGCAACCCATCGGACCACCGCCGGATGACGCTCACGTCGTCGGAGAGCGGATAGCATGTCGGTATCCAGAAGGAACACTACCCGGAAAACTCCCGCGGCGTCGCTGGGATGCGCTCGAACTCTCCGTCGTCCTGAGGGATGGCCAGCAGCAACTCGGGCAGCGAAGGCGAAGCATCCCGCTCCAACGCGCAAAGGCGTTCGTAATCCTTGACCGCCAGCACTATGACGGCTGGCGCGCCACGCCGGGTAATCCGCTGCGGACCGTCGGAAATCGCGGCGTCGACTAAGGCGCTGAACCTGCTTCTGGCGTCCTGCGACCGCCACTCGTTCAATATCAGTCCTCTCCATCGTGAATGTGAGCATATTGTACGTCGCACTACGGCCCGCAAGCAATGACGCATTATTGCGGGCCTCGTGGCGGTTGCCGAGTCGGGCGCTTGCCTATAAGATAGAGCATGCGCTTTTGCGCGTCGGGGTGTGGCCCAGTCGGTAGGGCGCTACGTTCGGGACGTAGAGGTCGCGAGTTCAAGTCTCGCCACCCCGACCATTCACCTTGCAATCGGCGCGGCGCCGCGCACCGCTGGCCACCACGCGTGGACTTGCCTGCGAGGGGCTGGCGCACACCGGAGGCGCGGCCTCGGAAAAATCGGCCGTCGAGGAGGTCAGCCCATGAGGGTGGGCGTGGTAGGCGCAGGCATCTTCGGCATGGGCTCCGCCATCGAGCTGCGGAGCCGGGGCCACGACGTCACTCTGTTCGAGCAGGGAGCGATTCCTTACGAGAACGCGAGTTCCACCGACGTCGCCAAGGCCATACGCCGCGTCAACTACGCGCCGAATCACCCCTACGCCGAGCTCGTCGAGCGCTCGGGCCGCAAGTGGGCAGAGTGGCAGCGGCGTGTCGGCGGCTCCTTCTACTTCCAGTGCGGCCAGCTCTCCATCTACTCCGAGTCTGAGCTTGCGGACGGCGGCGACGCGCTCTCCAGTATCAAGCACCTGGAGTCCACACGCGAGGAGTTCCGCACCCTTACCCGGGAGCAGGCCGCCGAGCGCTTTCCCCAGCTCGCGTTCGACGACTCCGACGAGCGGCTCATATTCGACTCCTGGGCTGGCTACCTGGCAAGCGGCCAGGCTGTCAGCGACCTCGCCCGTCTCGCCAAAGACGAGGGCGTCGTGTTGAAGGAGCACTCGCGGGTTCTCGGCCTCACCGAGACCGCCTCCGGCGTCGAGGTGGCTACGGAGCGGGGCAGCACCGCGTTCGACAGGGTTGTCGTTGCCGCGGGACCGTGGGTCGGCGGGCTGCTGCCCTCGGTCGGCGAGTCAGTGCTCATCAGCCGCCAGCAGATGGCCTTCTTCCGGCCCGTGGATCCCGCGCCGTTCCGCGCGGGCGTGTTCCCCGGCTGGTCCTGGCACCCCAAGACCGAGGGCTGGTACGGCTTCCCGCTGCTCGCCGACGGAAACGTGAAGATTGCCAGCGACATGGTGGGCGAGGAGGTCGACAGCGACGTCGAGCGCACGAACACCGCCGCCTTCCTGGAAGAGGTACGCGAGTTCGTCGCCAGGCGCCTGCCTGAGCTGGCGAAGGGCGAGTTCCTGGGCGGGCGCTCGTGCCTGTACACCAACACTCCCGACGGTCACTTCGTGGTGGACTGGGCCCCCGGCATGGACAGGACGCTCGTGGCGGGCGGAGGCAGTGGACACGGCTTCAAGTTCGGAGGATCGATAGGTGAGGTCGTCGCCGACGCGCTCGAGGACAAAGTAAACCCCCTGGGCGACCTGTTTCGCATCGGCGACCGCCTGAACAGCGAAGGCCTCAGCCGCAGGGGTAGGATGTAATGGCGACCCAGCCCGACGCTACAGCGCAGGACCTCTACGCCAACTCCGTTGTCATCGACGGGCTGAACGTCAGCAACTGGTACAGTCCCGCCGTGTACGAGAGCCTGAGCGCCGGCGGCGTTACCGCCATCAACGCCACCATCGCCACCTGGGACAACTTCCTCGAAACGCTGAACAACATAACCGAGTGGATGACTCGGTTCAGAGAGATGTCAGACGTACTGACTCAGGTCACGACATCCGAGGACATCCGCCAGGCCAAGCGGGACGGAAAGGTGGGCGTCATCCTGGGCTTTCAGAACGCTTCGCCGATAGAGAACAACCTCGAGAGGCTCGCTCTCTTTCACGCGCTCGGCGTGCGAATCATCCAGGTCACCTACCACGAGGCCAACCTCCTGGGCAGCGGTTGCTATGAGCGCTACGACTACGGACTGACCCACTTCGGCGTGGACGCCGTGCGGGAAATGAACAGGCTGGGCATGCTCATGGACCTGTCCCACGTGGGCGTGCGCACCACGATGGATACCATCGAGCTTTCCGAGCAGCCCGTGGCGATCACGCACGCGAACGCTCGCTCCTACCACGACGTGGCGCGAAACAAGGAGCTCGACGCGATTAAGCTGCTTGCGGAGAAGGGCGGAGTAATAGGCGCCACCTGCATCACCAGCATGTTGCGCACGGGCTTCGACTCCACCATCGAGGACTACGTGGACGCCATCGACTACCTGGTGGAGCAGGTCGGCATAGACCACGTGGGAATAGGCACCGACTACACCCAGGACCAGCCGGTGTCGTTCTGGAAGTACATCAGCGCACAGCAGGGCACCAGCTTCCCGCTGAAGGCCATCGCCGACGCGCCGCCCATAGACTACGCCACAGTAAACTACTACCCCACCGACCTCGGTACCCCGGACAAGCTGCCCAACCTCACCCGGCCGCTGCTGGATCGCGGCTACAAGCCCGACGACGTCGCCAAGGTGCTTGGCGGCAACTGGCTGCGCCTGTTCGAGCAGGTCTGGCAGGGCTAGGCGCTTGGTCCGTCATTCCCGCGGCCGCGGGAACCCAGTGCTGGCGCCTGGCCCGTCATCCCCGCGGCCCTGGGAATCCCGGGATGTCGTAAATGGGGCCCCACGCCTGATCCGTCATCTCTGCGGCCCTGGGAGTCCACAGGCGGGAACGCTGGTATGGCCTCGACTCAACTACCATACCCACTTGACTGATACAGGTCCCAGAACAACTTGGATGCCTGCCTTGACAAGACCACGACATCATGTATAGTTAACCTAGAAAAGCACGAGATGTTACAGCTATCAAAGCCTATCCCTAATTTGTGGTTTAGTAATGTTGTGAAAGAGTCTTTCTTTGTAGATCATTGCCAGTTGTTGTCGCGGTAGTACGACCTTGGAGGCGAGGCGGGAGGAAGACTCATCATGAAGAAGGTTGTTAGCCTAATTGGCATACTCGCAATAGCAGGCCTGCTCGCTGCGGCATGTGCTCCCTCGACAGAGGAAGCGACGGAGCAACCCAGTGTAGCTCCAACTGTTGCAGCGGCGGTTGCCACCACCGCACCGGCGACCATACCTACGACAGGTCCAGCCGCCGGGCCGCCAGTGACGGCCAAGGCTACTGCGGCTCCAGTGACGGCCAAGGCCACTGTAGCTCCTGAAGGTGGGCCAAAAAGAGGTGGGACCCTGCATGTCCTGACCACGCCACCCCCCAACCTGGACAGCGCACGAACCTGTAACATCTTTGCAATGACCGTTGGCTACCATATGTGGGACACGCTGTTTGCGACAGATTCCAGAGGAGACATGCACCCTCAATTGGCGGACCAATGGGAGCAGTCCCCCGATGGCCTCAGCTTGACGGTTTCGCTGAGGCCAGGGCTCCTGTTTCACGATGGCGAACCGGTGACATCAAAGGACGTTGTCGCCTCCCTACAACGCTGGAGCGAGCTCGACGCCATCGGCAAACTCATGGCCGAGAGGCTGACCAACCTTACGGCCTTAGACTCCCAGACCATTGAACTTGAACTAAATGAGGCCCTTGGCCCTCTGATATATGGGCTTGGAAAGGCGGGGTGCCGGATGGCTCAAATCCTGCCCAAGTCTCTCATAGATGACCTCCCGGACACCGTTGGACTGCCGTATTACACAGGCTCTGGCGCATACCAGTTTGTGGAGTGGGTGCCCGATCGGAACATCTTGCTGGAACGCTTCGAAGACTATGTTCCCCGCTCAGAACCCGCTGATGGATGGGCCGGAGGTCACATAGCGTACACGGATCAGATCAGCTTCGAATTCATCCCTCAAGCTGCCACTGCAATAGCGGCGCTCAAAACGGGTGAGCTCGACTTCGCCGACCTTACCGCATTGGATGAAGCGGCCGAGCTCGGGAAGGACACTGAGAACTACACCGTCTATGTCTCTAGTCCCGGCCACTTAACAGTGACGGGAGTCAACATGACCCCCAATTCTCTGCTGGGGCGAAATCCCATGGGCGATATGCTGCGACGGGCGATTTGGACTGGCCTGGACCCCGAAGCGATCTCGGCCGCTATAGGACCGTCCCAGTTCTGGACTGCTCACCACTACCTTTTCTACGAAGGTACCATCTGGTCGAGCGACGCCGGTAAGGAGCTGTGGGCCGACCATGGCAATGTAGAGAAGGCGAAGCGGTTGATAGCCGAGTCTGGCTACAAAGGAGAGCCCATAAAGCAGCTTCGTGCCAACACTCCAGGCGCGTTCTCGAATATACAAGTGGCGCTCACCGAACAGTTGAGGACCTTGGGGTTGAACGTTGAGACCAGGGATCTCGACACCGCAGCTCGGCAGGCCATAAGAAGGGACTTGACTACTTATACACATGATCTGTATCCGTTCGGCTTCAACTCTCTCACCAGTGGGTATCCGATAACCAACTTGCCGATTGACCTGAGCTTTTACTCCTACAGAAGCGATGATATGGCTGAGCTAAAACAAAACTTTGCCTCATCTGTCACCTACGAGGAGCAGAAGAGGCTCGCCGATGAGATGCAGAGGCTCTATCACAAAGACCTGCCAATGTTCCACTACGGCGAGATGCTGCGGCCGCGCGTGGTCCGATCCTGGGCTAAGGGGTTCCTCAATACACAAGTCCTCTCGGTTTACTGGAACGTGTGGCTCGACCGATAAGACCCGCGAGACGATGTCCCTCTGACGGACCCGTAAGTAAATGGTCCGTCATGGACGTGTTACTCTAAGCCTGCTGACAGATAGATCGGCAGTCGGGCAGACTCTGCCTCAACTGACACATCCCCCTACAGCCTCACCGCGCTGGGTCCACGGCCGCGTTGGGCCCCCTCTATGGGCTCAAGGCTATTCAACAGGCCTTACAGTCTGCGGAGCCTACGGCTTTTCTCGCGGTATCCATGGATCGCAGAGTTGGATAGAATACGTACCTGCTGCAATCGGACTGGGAACTTGCGCGGTACAGGCATCGATAGGGCACCAGGAGGTCGGCATGGCAACCGTGTATGCATCCCGTTTTCAGGCATTTGAGTGGCGTCTGATTGGGCCACACAGGGGCGGGCGTGTCGTCGCCGTAGCAGGCCATCCGACTGAACCGATGGTCTTCTATTTTGGCGCCGCCGGTGGGGGCGTTTGGAAGACCGAAGATGGCGGAGTCTATTGGGAAAACGTTTCTGACGGATTCTTTAATACGGCGGCCGTTGGAGCTATTGCCGTCGCCGAGTCCGACCCCAACATCATCTACGTAGGCACCGGCGAATCCTGTATTCGCGGCAACGTCTCTCACGGTGACGGGGTGTACAAGTCGACCGACAACGGGAGGAGTTGGGTTCATCTGGGCCTTGAGGATACCCGACATATCGGTCGGATTAGGATACATCCCAAGAATGCCGACGTGGTCTATGTAGCGGCGTTAGGGCACGCCTTCGGCTCCAATCGGGAGCGGGGCGTGTATCGGTCCAAAGACGGCGGCAAGAATTGGGAACAGGTTCTATTTCGGAGCGAGAATGCCGGCGCGGTAGACCTGTCCATGGACCCCAACAACCCACGCATCATCTACGCAGCCGTGTTCGAAGCCCGGCGCTATCCCTGGACCATGATCAGTGGGGGGCCGGACAGCAGCCTGTACAGGTCAACCGATGGCGGCGACACCTGGGAAGAACTGACCGATAACCCCGGATTGCCCAGTGGCGTCAAAGGGCGGATAGGGGTGGCTGTCTCCCCCGCCAAAACTGGCCGCGTGTGGGCCATTGTCGAATCCGAGGACGATGGACTGTTTCGCTCGGACGACGGTGGAGACACGTGGGAGAAGGTCACAGACGACCCCAAT
The DNA here is from genome assembly GCA_965217705.1 of Dehalococcoidia bacterium. Taxonomy (GTDB): domain Bacteria; phylum Chloroflexota; class Dehalococcoidia; order Lucifugimonadales; family CATOSD01; genus CATOSD01. Next base: position 3,270,221 of record CBDCJA010000002.1, read on the forward strand.
CTCCGGGCTCGCCCTTACTATTACTGCCACGTCTACGCGGACCCTCAAGACCCCGAGTCTGTCTATGCGCTAACCCAGTTGGCCTATAAATCCACCGATGGTGGACGCACGTTCAGCCTCATGACAACGCCCCATGGCGACAACCATGACTTGTGGCTGGACCCCCGTAATCCCCAGCGCATGATAGAGGGGAACGATGGAGGCGCCTTCGTATCCTTCAACGGAGGAGCTTCATGGTCCAGCGGTTACAATCAGCCAACGGCGCAGTTCTATCACGTGGCGACCGACAATCGTTTCCTGTATCGGGTCTACGGAGCCCAACAGGATAACAGCACGATTAGCCTTCCAAGCCGATCGCGCGAAGGCGCCATCACGCAAGATGAATGGTGCGAACATGGAGGCGGTGAGAGTGGCTATATTGCGGTGCGGCCTGATGACCCAAACATAGTCTTTGCGGGTGGTCAACCGCATGGCATACTAACCCGGTTCGATTACCGCACGGGTCAGAAGCGCCAGATCATGCCATGGCCGGAATTCCACTGGGGCTGTGGTGTAGAGGACATGAAGCACCGCTTTGGTTGGACGTTTCCTGTAGTGATCTCGCCCCATGACCCTGATATCTGGTATGTGGCAGGCAATCAAGTGTTTAGGTCGATGGACGAAGGATCCAGTTGGGAGATCATTAGCCCAGACCTCACACGTAACGACGTCAACAAAATGGGACGTTCAGGCGGCCCCATCACAAAGGACAATACGAGTGTGGAGTACTACTGCACTATCTTTGCGTTTGCCGAGTCACCATGCCAACGCGGCACATTCTGGGCCGGCTCTGACGACGGGCTGATTCACGTCTCTCGCGACGAGGGTCAGACGTGGGAAGACGTGACGCCCGTCGAGTTGCCCGAATGGACGCTTATCAGCCTCATAGATGCGTCTCCCCACGATGCCGCCACAGCCTACGTAGCAGCGACGGGGTACAAGCTCGACGATGTGCAGCCCTACCTCTTTAAGACGAACGACTACGGCAAAACCTGGGAGAAAATCACCAGCGGCATACCGGAGGACGACTTCACACGAGTTGTCAGAGAGGATCCCGCCAGACGCGGCCTGTTGTACGCTGGCACGGAAACCGGAGTGTACGTCTCGTTCGACGATGGACTATCCTGGCAGTCACTGCAGCTGAATCTTCCAGTCGTACCCATACACGATATCGTCGTCAAAGACAGTGATCTCGTCGTGGCTACCCATGGCCGATCCTTCTGGATTCTAGACGAAATATCGCCACTCCGCCACATCACTGACGAACTCCTCGATAACTCGGTCCATCTATTCAAACCACAGCCTGCCTATCGATTTCTGGCTGGGGGGAGTTTCCCGGGTGCAACCCACCCGAACGAGTTCCCGACGCCAAGCCCTGGAATCAACTACCAAAGGATTGGGTTCACAGTAGTTGCCTATCGCAAAATCGAGGGACCTGATGGGCAAGGGAGGCTGAACTTCCTTGACAGCGGAAAGAACCCACCCGATGGAGTGACAATAACCTACTACCTGAAGGACAAGCCCAACGGAGAAGTTGCGCTGACTCTCCTGGACGCAAAGGGACAGGTGATCAGGAAGTTTTCGAGTGAGCCCGCAGATCAAGAGTCCCAGCAGGTTCCGTCAGCGCAGGGGCTAAACCGCTTCATCTGGGATATGAGCTACCCCGAGGCGCATAGAGCCGCCGGAGATGAGCTTACACGATCGAGGATGCCTGGGCCGCTTGCAGCTCCCGGCCACTACCAGATCCAGCTAACGGTAGGACACGAAACGCATACCGTTTCGTTTGAGATTCGCAAATCCCCGAATGTGCCGGCAACCCAGGAAGATCTTGAGGCTCAGTTTGACCTGCAGATAAGAATTCGTGACAAGACTAGTGAGATCCACGACGCAATAAATCAAATCCGCAGCATCAAGCGCCAGGCGACCGAATGGGTACGCCGCAACGATGACGATTCTGTGGCCCAGTTGGCAACCACCATAACAGAAAAACTATCGGCCATCGAAGAAGAGCTTATCCAGGTCGAGATCCTCGCCAGATGGGATGTGACCCAGTACCCCGTGAAGCTGAACGCCAAGCTGGCCAATTTGGGGGATCTGTTGGCTAGAGCCGACGCGGTGCCGACGCGCCAGATGTACGAGGTGTTTGACGAGCTCTCAGTCCGCAGCGATCGCCACCTCGGCCGTTTGAAACAGGTCGTCGATACGGACGTTGGGTCATTCAACAGAATGGTCCGCAAGTTAGACGTGCCCGCGATCGCCTCCTTGACCTAGACCTCATTACGAACAAGAAATGGTCTCTTGGATAGAGATCCGAACTCGACTGTGGCGAAATGGGTTGAAGGGAGACATGCGCGGTTACGTTGTAAGACGGGTCTTGGCCATTATCCCGGTCGTAGTGGTCGTCGCGCTCATCGTGTTCAGCTTGATACACATTGTGCCGGGGGATCCGGCTGCGCTCATGTTGGGGGAAGATGAGGCCACTCCAGAGGAAATAGAGGAGCTTCGACACAAGTTAGGGCTTGACAGACCTATATATGAGCAAGGGGCTCGCTGGGTGTTAAAGGCATTGCGAGGAGACCTCGGCGACACACTTTTTCACAAGCGTCCTGTTGTTGTGGCAGTAGCCGAGCGACTCGAACCAACCTTGTCCATCGCTTTCCTAGGAGAAGCATTGGCTATCACCATTGGAGTTGGGTTGGGAGTTGTGGCTGCTTGGCGCTCTTTTACTCTGATAGACCGTGCAGTTATGGTTTTCAGCGTCATAGGTTTTTCCACCCCGGTCTTCTGGGTGGCCATTATCTTCCTTTACCTGTTTGTCGTTTGGTTAGGCTGGCTGCCAGCGGCAGGCTATCACAACATCTCGGATGGCCTGTGGCGTTGGTTCCAGCATATTATTTTGCCATCCCTCACTGTCGGCATCACCAGCTCCGCGCTTATCGCCAGAATGACCCGCGCGTCAATGTTAGAGGTGCTGCGTGAGGACTACACGCGCACCGCACGGGCGAAGGGGCTCCCTGAGTCGTTGGTGCTCGTCCGCCATGCCCTGCGTAATGCGTTCAATCCGATCCTTACTGTCATAGGATTGAGTTTCGCTGGCCTGGTCACTGGCTTGGTGATCACCGAGTCGATCTTCGCAATCCCAGGCGTCGGGCTCTTGGTTGTCAATTCGCTCTTCCGCCGGGATTTTCCGGCAATCCAAGGGGTTATTCTGTTTGTGGCTCTCGGCTATGCGGTGGTAAACCTCATCGTTGACATCCTGTACGGCTACTTCGATCCTAAGATCAGGTACTGATGGGAAGCGATGAAGAGCTGATCGTTCGCGGCGCCGAGGCCAATTTTCGCGTCCGCTGGCGGCGGTTCGGACGTGCCGCCCACCGCCTGTTCAAGTGGTATCCGACGATGGCGGCAGGGTTCGTGTTCATCATATTCGTTGGCCTGGTTGCAGTCACCGCTGATGTGATTGACCGCCATAGTCCCACTCAGATGGACGCGCACAATAGGCTTGAGGGCCCGGGGGCAGTGCATTGGTTCGGTCAAGACCATTTTGGCAGGGATCTTTATTCCCGGACCGTACATGGGGCGCGTAACTCTCTACTCGTAGGCGTCTCAGTTGCAAGTCTGACATCCATCATTGGGGTTGCCATTGGACTCGTCGCTGGGTACCAGCGGCGTATAGACAATGTCGTTATGCGGTTCATGGATGGAATGATGGCAATTCCGAACCTGTTGTTGGCTTTGGCCCTCATGGGAGCGTTGGGGCCTTCCTTGTGGAATGTCATCATCGCGATAGTTGCAGCCGATACCCCTCGCGCGGTCCGCATGGTTCGAGGCCTGACCTTAAGCCTGAAGGAGCGAGCCTTTGTTGAAGCCGCCGCAGCGATTGGGGCTCGCCCGATACGCGTGGTATTCGCGCATATCCTGCCAAACACACTGGCCCCTGTGACTGTCCTCGCTACCTATGTTCTGGCCCAGGCGATGCTGATAGAGGCTTCTCTAAGTTTCTTGGGAGCTGGCGTTCCTCCCGAGGTGCCCAGTTGGGGTACAATCGTATCCGACGCACAACAGTTCATCTTGCGGGCGCCATGGATGGCCATTCCGGCTGGACTTGCGCTGACCCTCACTGTGCTATCCTCCAACGTTATCGGCGACGGTCTTCGTGAGATTTTCGACCCCAAAATGCGAGGAACCCACGCTTAACGCGGGCGGTGCAGCTTTTCTCGAGATGAACATGCACGGCTTGAAAGATCGCTTATCTCGTATCTCGCCACGGGGCACTATGGCTTTGGACGTTTGTAGAGAAGGTGTCTTTCACCTTTGACGGCTTCTGGACCAGAACCCCCTTGCCGAGAGTCGGGGAGTGGTCCACAGCTGCATGTTCCTCCTCTCTTCCCTGCTGGGGAGGCGACCACAGAACAGCCCAAAGAGTCTTCTGACGCCCTACCGGGGTGACGGGGCGGAAAGTGAGTGGGACTGGGACGAGGGATTCGTAAGCCCGAACAGCCTCTAGCCGCTATGAGGGTCTTGGGTTCACTCCGGTTGGGCGAACCTCGACGGTCACGAAATGAGGCATGCCGAAGTTGCCGTAGACGCCCCGGCGTGGTCCGACCTGGTACCTCCAGGTCTTCCATTCCGAAACACATGACCTTACACCGGGGTGACCTGGTCCGCGTACCGTTCATCCCGCGCACGCCACAGGGCCTCGCTCTTGAGTCCTCTACCGTGCTGCAGGTGGCCGACACACGCAACAGCCCCGGCACGGTTGGGGACATCCCAGTACATACAGAAGGCCAGCCGCAACTGGTGCGTTGGACTGGCAACCATTGCGTCAGCTCGCCGTCCGATGCCGACGCTCGGGCGGCTCCCGCAATGACATTGAAGGCGAGTGCGCCACTGACAAGGCCGGGCCACGCCCTCGATCCACGCAGCCCGCGCCCACGAGTGGCGCTCGCAGCGGCAGAACCTGTCTCAGATTACTAGGCGCGCCCATAACCGCCATTCCCGCGAACCCAGTGCGGCGGGCGCCAGGACATAGTGTCACCTAGTAAACTGAAACAGGCTCGCAGCGGCAGCGGCCTTTGACGCCGCCCGCCGCCCGTTTGTATAATCGGCCTGTCAATTCCGATTACAGGGATGCTTTACACGCATGGTCGACACTCACTCCCCGCAGGCCGGATCGCACGCCGCGAGCCCTGACGCCGAGAGGCTGGGCACCGATGCGCTTGTCGATATCTACCGCGACATGACGCTGGGCCGGGCGCTCGACGAGCGCATCTGGATGCTGAACCGCCAGGGCAAGGCGGCCATAGTGGCGTCCATGCAGGGCCACGAGGCGGCGCAGATCGCCAGCGTCAGGGCGCTGCGCAAGGACTCCGACCTGTTCTACGTCTACTACCGTGACCTGGGCGTGATGCTCAGCCTAGGGCTGTCGCCGGCAGAGGTCATGCTCGGCTTCCTGGCGAAGGAGGGCGAGCCGCTCAGCGGCGCACGCCAGTTCCCGGGGCACGGGGCCGATCCCGCGCGCCGGGTGTACAACCTCTCCAACGTCGTGGGCACCAGCATCCCGCAGGCGGTCGGCGCCGCGCTCGCGTGCAAGATGCGCGGAGAGGACACCGTCGTCATTTCCTACTTTGGCGACGGCGCGTCCAGCCAGGGCGATTGCCACGAGGCGATGAACTTCGCCGCCGTGCACAAGCTGCCCGTCATCTTCTTCTGTGAGAACAACAAGTACGCCATTTCGGTGCCGCTCGACAAGCAGATGGCCGTCGAGAGCGTCGCGAGCCGCGCCACCGGCTACGGCATGCCCGGCGTCGAGGTGGACGGCTGCGACACGAACGCCGTGTTCGAGGCGACCGCACGTGCGGCTGGAAGGGCCCGCGCTGGCATGGGGCCGACGCTGATCGAGGCGCACGTCGAGCGCTACCTGCCGCACACCAGCGACGACGACGACACGCGCTACAGGGAGCCTGCCGAGATAAAGGAGGCGCGCAAGCGCGATCCGCTGAAGATTCTGCGCGATGAGCTTTACGAGCTCGGTGCCCTCACCGAGGAGCTCGACGCCCGGTTCGCCGCGGAGGCCCGGCGCGTTGTGAACGAGGCCACGGAGTTCGTCGAGGCTGCCCCCTATCCCGCCACCGTCGACTTTTACGACCACGTGTACGCCGAGTCTGCCCACGCTGGGGACGCGCCATGACGCAGATGACTGTCATCGAGGCCGTTCGCGACGCGATGCGGGAGGAGATGCGGCGCGACGAGCGCGTGTTCATCCTGGGCGAGGACATCGGACAGCGCGGCGGGGTCTTCCTCGCCACCGACGGCTTCCTGGACGAGTTCGGCGAGCAGCGCGTTATCGACACGCCGCTGGCCGAGTCCTCCATAGCCGGCATCGCGCTGGGCGCCGCCCTGCACGGCATGAGGCCGATAGCCGAGATTGAGTTCGCGGACTTCATCTGGCCCGCGATCAACCAGTTGGTGGGCGAGGCCGCGCGTGTGCGTTACGGCACCTACGGTAAGCTCGGCGCCCCCATGGTAGTGCGCGCCCCCTACGGCGGAGGCGTCCGCGGTGCGCTGTACCACTCCCAGAGCGTCGAGGTCGTCTTCGCGCACACACCCGGCCTGAAGGTGGTCACTCCCGCGACTCCCTACGACGCCAAGGGCCTGCTCAAGAGCGCCATACGCGACGACGACCCCGTAATCTTCCTGGAGCACAAGCGCACCTACCGGCTGGTGCGCGGCGAGGTGCCCGACGAGGAGTACACGCTCCCCATAGGGCGCGCGGACGTAAAGCGCGTGGGCGAAGACATCAGCGTGATAACCTACGGCCTGATGCTGCACCACTGCCTGGAGGCGGCTGAAGCGCTTGCCCAAGAGGACGTTAGCGTGGAGGTGGTGGACCTGCGGTCGCTGCGCCCACTGGACTCAGAAACGGTGCTCGCGTCCGTCAGGAAGACGGGCAGGGCGCTGATAGTGCACGAAGACACCAAGATGCTTGGTATTGGCGGCGAGGTGGCGGCGATAGTGTCCGAAGAGGCGTTCGAGCACCTCGACGCGCCGGTCAGGCGACTGGCGGGGCCCGAAGTGCCCGCGATGCCGTTCAGCCCGCCGCTCGAGTCCGAGTTCATGCTAGACACAGACAAGATCGCCGCCGCCATTCGCAGTCTTGCGGCCTACTAGACCCTCCGCTTTAATCCCTTCCCCCTCGATGAAGGAAAGCCAGGCTTCGGCAAGTCCCTTCCCCCTTGATGGGGGAAGGTTAGGATGGGGGTGAGAGTGAGAATCGAACTACCCCAGGTTGGAGAGTCCGTCACCGAGGGCGTTATCGGCAAGTGGCTGAAGCGCGTGGGCGACTCCGTGGAGAAATACGACCCCCTGGTCGAGGTCGTGACCGACAAGGTGAATATGGAGATGCCCTCTCCCGTGTCCGGTGTGCTAACGCACATCCTCGCGCAGGAGGGCGAGACGGTGCCCATGGGCGCGCCCATCGCCGAAATCGAGGTTGAGGGCGAGGTCCCGGTACAGCCCGAACCATCCGCTCCGGCCGCTCCGGAACCGAGAGCCGCGCCTACGCCTCCCGCGGGCACGACCGGCGTGCTGCTCAAGGACGTCGCCCCGGTCGGCCCCACCGGCTCAGGCGGTGTGCCGAGCGCGCCGGAATCTCAGGCCGCGCCGGTCGCCCCGCAGCCGGAGTTGAGGACTACCGCCCCCGCATCATCCGCAAGACAACGGCAGCGCAGGCGATACTCGCCAGTGGTGATGCGGCTGGCCGAGGAGCACGACCTGGACCTCTCGATCCTGCAAGGCACCGGCATTGGGGGTCGCGTAACCAAGAAGGACGTGCTGCGCCATCTCGAGGCCGCACCGCCCGCCGTTGTGGAGCCGGTAGCGCCCGCGCCCGCAACGCCGCAGTCCGACGAGTCGCGGCTGCCCCTCACGCCCACCCGCCGCCTGATAGCCGCGAACATGACCAGAAGCGCGACGGAGATCCCCCAGGCCTGGAGCATCACCGAGGTGGACGTGTCGGGACTCGTTGCACGCCGCGAGGCGCTGAAAGAGGGCTTCCGGGAGCGCGAGGGCGTCAACCTCACCTACCTTCCCTTTGTGCTGAAGGTAGTGGCCGAGGCGCTGAAGGAGAACCCGCTCGTGAACTCCTCGTGGGCCGAGGACGCCATCATCCTGAAGCGGCGCATCAACATCGGCGTCGCGGTGGCCGCGCCGGCGGGACTGATAGTGCCGGTGCTGCGCGGCGCCGACGCTCTGAGCGTTTCCGGCCTGGCACGCCGACTCGACGACCTCACACGCCGCGCCCGCGCGGGTGAACTGACCCTCGACGACGTGCAGTGCGGTACCTTCACACTCAACAACACCGGCACTCTTGGGTCGGTCGCGTCTCAGCCCATCATCAACCACCCCCAGGCCGCCATCCTCACTACCGAGGCCATAGTCAGGCGCCCCGCAGTAGTGGGCGATGGAATAGCCATACGCTCGGTGATGAACATCTGCTTCACGTTCGACCACCGCATAATGGACGGCGCGGAGGCGTCCGCCTTCACCAACGCCGTCAAGCATCGCCTCGAAGTCATCGGCCCCGACACAGGTGTTTACTAGGTGGCGGCATTGACAAAGAGATAAAGGTCTTAGAGGAAGGCGAAGCCTGGGACGAGTGCGACGAAGTCGTCGAGTTGGATGTGAATGAGAGCATGGGCAAGATAGTCACGTTTAAGCTCTCGCCCGAGAAATGGGAAGAACTGAGTAGAGAAGCCAGCGCGCTGGGAGTCGGCACTGGTGCCTTGGCGGCGACGTGGGTGCTGGAACGATTGCGTAGAGGATCTGAGGCTAAGGTCTAAGCCAGACTCCGAAGACTAAGTGCGTTTCATTGAAGCGAGGGCACGGAAGAGCACTAGCGGCTCTGTCGCCTTGACTAAACGTAGAGTGCGAATCCATGAAGTTGAAGACATGTCAATCACGAGGCTTGATGCCACTCCCCTTGGCGGGTGTAACTCGGCGTAAATCCCAGGACTGCTATCCCATGAACCCCTGCATCGCCATACCCGTCGGCCGCATCGCGTACACACCCGCGCTGGAGATGCAGCGTCGCCTGCACGCGCGTGTGACGGCGGGCGAGCTGCCGGACCTGCTGCTGCTGCTCGAGCACGACCACGTGATAACCCTGGGCAAGCGGGGCAGCGGCGCCGACGTGCTCTCCAACGCGGAGACGCTCGCCGGTCTCGGCGTCGAAGTGATCGCCACTGACCGCGGCGGCGAGGCGACGTATCACGGCCCCGGCCAGTTAGTGGGATACCCCATCGTCAACCTCCGCGGCGGCATAGGCGGCGCCCTGCGCTACGTCACCGCGCTCGAGTCGGCTCTGGTGTCCACGCTGGCCGAGTACGGCATTCGCGGCGAAAGCGAAGGCAGGCCCACCGGCGTCTGGGTCGGCGACGCCAAGATCGCCGCGATAGGCGTCAAGATCAGCCGGGGAGTGTCGATGCACGGGTTCGCGCTGAACGTGTCAACCGACACGAGCTACTTCGAACACGTGGTGCCCTGCGGCATTCCCGGAGGGCGCGTGACGTCGATGGCGCTCGAGCTCGGCCGGCCCGTTAGCGTGGAGCGGGTGGCCGCCGCCGTAGCGCTGAACTTCGGACGGGCCGTGCGTCGCGACGTCGAATGGGCCGCGCCGGAGCGCGTGGGAGAGCGAGCGTCGGCAGCGTGGGACGTCCCCGGTGTCACCCTGAAGTCGTAGCCTCTTCCAGGCCCGCGTCGGGGTCTATTCCCAGCTCCTCCAGCAGGTCCAGGAACTCGCCGTACCGGGACACGCCTGACACGGCGCTAAGGAACGACACGGCGTCGGCGTACTTCGCCCGCGCCTGCCTCACATGCTCGCCGATGGGGCTGATCGACGCGGGACCTTCGGCGTACCTGCCCCGGAAGGCGAAGAAGGCCTGGTTCAGCTTGCGTATGCCGAATCCGTGCAGCCGCAGCCTCCACCACTGCTGCTTCATGTACTCCTCAGCCTCCTCCACCTTGCCCTCGTCGAGCAGCTCGCCGGCCCGCGCCCGCGTCTCCCGCAGCGTCTGCGTGAAGAAGGGGTACGCCTCCTCAACCGACACGTACCGGCTCGCCGACTCGGCGAGGTCGCCGCCCATCCGCTCGAAGGCCAGGTCGCCCAGCTCGCGCCCGGCGATGTCCGCGACAGTCTCGTTCAGCGTGAACATCTCCTCCGAGCCCCGGAAGTTCTGGCCCAGCGGCCGGATGAACAGGTAGGCGTGAAGCCATTCGTGGGCGGCGGTGCGGCAAACGGACCGAAGCTGTCCAAAGTCCGACACCAGCGTGGGATAAGTGGACAGTCCGGCCAGGTTGTCGACCAGCGCGGAGAGGTCGTATCGGTCAAGCAACTCCCGCTCGATGACGTCCCGCTCGAAGCCCGGGATATCGGGGTGCAGCAATACGGCGTCGACCAGTTGAAAGCGGTCGCGGCGCGACACCACCAACAGCGTGGGCGGTTGCTGGAACGCGATGTCCACGGGTGGGAAGATCCAGCCGAAACGCGAGCCGAACCCCTCGTCCAGCAACACGCCGCTCAACTCCGCCTCCATCGTCTCTTCGGCCACCGGCCTGAGCCGCCGCTTTTCGGCCAACAGCTCGTCGAGGTAGTCGCGCGAGAGCGCCTGTCGCCGTTCGGCGCCACCCGCCGCCGTACTGCCGCCCAGATAGGGCCGCTCAATCCTGGCCTCTTCCTTGCCGGCCCGCCGAGTCACCTGTAGGTAGTCGTCGAGGATGGCGAGGCGCTCCTCACGGTTCGGGTCGCCGCCCGGCAGCGCGGCAACGAGCAGGTGGGTCCACTTGTCGAAGAAGTTGGCCGCCTCCCAACTGACCAGAGAGAACAGATAGGACACCGCCACGCGCTGCGCGGGTGTGATGGGGTGATTGTCGAGTCGAACGAGGAGAAGCAGCAAGCAGAATGCGGCGAGCGCCACCTTGCTCTTCAGGCCAAAGCGGGATTTGCCGCCCTCTGGGGCGCGATGTGGCGTGCGTCTAAACACGGAAGCCCCTTGCCGGGAATGGCTGCTTACGCGCCCACGGGGTAAGATTGGGCGGATGATGGGCTAGTATGAACTTCCGGGCACGATGGCGTCGGCGGCTACAGATGCGATCGCGTCCAGCTTCTCGCTGACTTCCTCGTCAATCTCGCCTTCAGGAACGAGTGTGGCTAGTTCGTAAAAGTCCTTCTTGTTCATCAGGTTTGGCAGATCGAGCTCTTGGAAGTAAGCTCTGAACAGAGGCGTCAGGAAATCATCGCTTACCTTCGTGTCCGGACTCCATGGCGAACCCCTGCCCAACGTATTCATCGCGGCTTCTACTTCACTGATGGCGCTCCCCATTGCCTTCAAACGCCGTTTAGCCTCTTGGATGGCGAACAGAGGCTCCGGCGTATCGGCTTCCGCAGCCCGGCTGGCGTACTCTTCCAGGGTCGCCCGCGAGCAGAGGTAGTTCTCTATCTCACGGCGTTTCCAGGTGAGGCGAGTTAGTACGCCTGGATCCGGCATTCCACCCTCGGGACGGTCGAAGATCGCAACGCCCTTCAGGTTCGGCAGGGCTTCACGTAGCCCATAGTAGTGATTGAGTGCGCCTTGGTAGTGGCTGCCAACGTAAAACACGTAGGGCTGTTCAAGCGCGCGGACGGCGTCAGTGTGGCCGAGTCTGTGAGCCAAAGCTTGCAGAATGGCGAGGTCGGTAGGGCCTTCCAGGTACAGTACCCATCCAGTCTGCTCGGCCTGATAGTAGTGCTCGAATCCGATTTCACGAAGAGATTTCAGCACTTGGCTCCCAGCTCGGTCATCCATGCGATGCGGAGAACCAACAAAGGCGATGACCATATCCTTGCCTGCGGCCTCATTCAGTAAAACTTCCGAATGGCTCGCGGCAATAATCTGGCTGCCGCTTTCCAGCGCCACGTCGGTAATGAGCCGATAAATCTGGCGCTGACGGAGAATTTCCAAGTGGGCATCTGGTTCATCCAGTAGAAGAACTGCACCGGGGTTGGCATACATGTACGCTAAAATCAACATCGTCTGTTGAAGTCCGCGACCACTAGAGGCAAGATCGAGTGTGACCTCATTCTCCATGTAGCTCATGGCGACCTCGCCACGCTCTGCTATGTAGCGAGGCGCGTTCAGCTTGGCGCCGAACAAGCCTTGGATGTGACTCACCAGCTTGAGCCAATCGCCGGGTCTTTCTTCGTTGATGCGATAGCACAGATTGCGAAGCACTTCCGCCGTGCGGCCCTCTCCAACGCGAACGTTGATGGCGCCTTGATCGAGACGAGTCTCGGTCGCCGCCATGCCCGACATCGGGGGAAGAAACGCGATCTGAACGTCGTCGGCCTCTTCCGGGATCGGCATCCGCTTCTGAGTGCTTTCGCCGCTCATTCTCAGTGGCCGGCAGTAGAACGACTCCTCATTGGCGTAGTCAAACTCGAGGCCGCATACCCACCGGCGCCCCTTTAACACACCCTCGACGACTACGTCTATTCGCACGTTCTGGGTCGTCTGACGTCCCTCGGACCTCAGTATGTCCCTGACGTGCAGATCGCGCCACAGCAGCCTTGCGTTGGGTACGGGGATAGCCACTAAGTCTCTTCGATTCACGGTAACCCCCGACCGCTTCTCCGGAGCGGTTCGCGCAGACCTCCTTTCGTTCCAACGCTTGAGTCCGATGTCCCAAAGCGCCAGCGCCTGCATTGCCGACGTCTTGCCCGAGTTGTTGGGGCCGATGAACGCGACGGGATTGCCGAGCTCGATCTCGAGTTCGCCAAATCTCTTGAAATTGCGGACAGTGAGTTTGGTGAGCATTGTCTGAAGACTTGACGCCTCGCGGGCAATCGCCAGTACACGCCTCCAAACACAAGAATAACACAGCACCGCGTGGTGGGTGTGCCGCGCGACCGAGATCCAAGATACTGAGCTTTTTCAATTGCAGCCTGGTAGTCCGCCCATCCCTGTCGTTTACGTGAGTACGGCTGGCGGGGCCACTGTGCAGTCATCCCCGCGCTCCCCCCTCGTCAGCCCCCGCCGCCCCCATTTGTCTTGGACAACGCCTTGCTGAGGTTGCTTGCCTCCTCCGGGTCGCGGCGTTCGAGCAGCCTGATGACGGCCCGCGCCATGAGTTGCACGCTCTTCTCGAATCGGACGAGAATCCGCTCCAGCCGGAACATGAACCAGAGCAGCATTGCGCCGGAGATTCCCGCGTTGATGAAAGGTGTAAGGTCGATTTCCATGTGGTCTCCTTCAGGTTGATGTCAGCAGTGCGTTTCGGCTGGCGGACGTGGGCGGTTTTCGAACCACCCCTACGTCTGGGTGCAGCGCGGCTCGTCAGTCAACGCTCTGCAGCAGCATTTCGCATTCCACGCTGGTCCAGCCCTCGGCTACGCTCAGCTTGCGGCCCTCGATGAAGAAGTCCGCGTCTATGCCCATGGACGGATAGCGCAGCCGGACCCTATCCGAGAATCCGCGCTGAAGCATGGCCGCCAGGTTCCCTCCGGAGCCGTTGTTGACCACCAGCGTCGCCACGCTGTGTGGGCGTTTCCTGCGCCTCATGCGGCTGTCGATCGCGGCCTGGGCGGTAGCAGCCTCTCGGGTCCAGATCGCGTCGATGCGCTTGGCACGCCGCCCGTATTCCGCCACGCTCGCCGCGTCCTCCGAACGCACGATGACCGGGTCGTCGAACGTGTAAGCGTTGAGGGTACGTATCTGCAGCTTCGTTAAGTATCCGGCCGTCGCGCCGAACGTAACGCTGACCAGGGTGCCCTTGCCCCTGTACTCTCGCTGCGAGGGATACCTCACCGTCAACTGACTCGTGAGATTTGTGCCTGTGCCGTCCTGCCGCGAGTGCGCGGCGTAGTCGGTGTTTCTTCTCGACCTGAGCTGGCCGATTATCATGTCGTACTCGGAGCTTTCGGCCAAAAACAGCTTGGTCTCCCGCGCGGCGAAGTACGGCTGCTCAGAGAGCGTCCACGCCACGTTTGAGCCGTGAAAGGTCGCGCCCCGCACGTGCATGAACACAGAGTTCTCGACGTTGTCGACGCCGTCGTCCCAGACCAGCTCGGAGAAGTAGGCGTGGCCGCCGCGGTCGACGTCCTCGATGATCGCGGTGTGCGCCGTGTGTGGCGTCGAGTCCCTGTGCGTCCGCGACTCCAGCCGCCAGAGGCCGTGCCCGTCGACGTAGATCAGGCCGTCCTCCTCGTCCTGTAGGCGATAAATCGTGTCCAGCGCCTGCACACCCCATAGCGGCGGACTCCACAGCCGTGGCACCAGCTCGGCGCCGGCATCCATGCGCCGCCCCGCCTCTGCCCCGGAGCGGTCCAGCACGTCGCCCAGGATTTCGTCCGAGGTCTGGGGATATGCGGACGTGGCCTGCGTGTGCAGCGTGACGCTGGTCAGACGCTCCATGTCGTCCAGAGCACGAACGTAGCAGTACTGCGCGCCGAGGCGCGGGCGGGGGTGTATGGTGTCTACCACGCCGTGAAAGAGCGACACCCAGCCGCCGAAGGCGCGCCAGGCGTGGTCGGCGTCGCCTGAGCAGAACAGCCCGTGCCTCGTGCGGCCGGAGTTGAAGGACGTGGAGGCGTCGATGACCTGCCGGTCGTCCACGAACACGCGGACCCTTTCGCCATGCGTGACGACCTGCAGGAATCGCCGCTCGGAGGCGTTCCAGGTGTGAGGCGCGGCCGCGACGGTGGCGTGCCGGCCCGTCTCGACCTTGCGCAGCTCCAGGGCTTGACCTGTTACGCGCACGTACAGGAAGTTCGAAGCGTCCGCGTAGCGCAGGCACAGGCCGCCGTGGGAAGTCGCGTTCTGGCCCCGCCTGAACTCGCATCCGAACGAAACGTCGGTGCTGCCCAGGTCGAGCGTGGCGAGGCGGGCGCCGGCGCCGGCGGAGCCGTCGGTCTGCGCCGCGCCGCCGCCGGAGGCGATGCGGAAACCTCGACCTCCTTCCGCCCAGTGGAAGTCTGGTCCCAGCTCCGGCGCGTGGCCGGACAGCCGCGTGCCCGCCGGGCTGGACGTGAAGCCGTCGTGTGGGTAGGCGGCCCTGATGAGCAGCGCTCGGCCGGGCTTGAGGTGGGGGTGCAGCGGGGACCCGGCGTTGGGCGGGCTGTAGCGGTGGTCTTCGTTGCGCAGCTTCAACTCGGCCCGCGCGGATTCGACGTAGCCCGTGCGCAGGTCGCGGAAGTGTTCCAGGGTGAGGTCTATGACGTCCTCGCTAACGTCAACAGCCGCGACGGGGAAACCGCCGTTGCCGCTCCAGTCGACGAGGACGAGCCATTTCGCCTGTGCCACGGGCTCTAGCCTCCCGCGCCCAGGCCGCGCCGCCTGTCCTCGCCAATCAGTCGCCTGATCTCCTTGGCGAGCGCCCGTATCCGGCGCTCGTCGTCCAGGAAGATTGGCCCGCCGGACAGGCTGACGTTGACGGTGACCGGGCCGTGATTGTCACCCACGGCCCGTCGCTGCCCGGCGGACGCCGGTCCGTCGGCGCGCGGCACGGGCAGCGAGCTGCCGCGCGCGTAGTCGCCCAGAATGCGGCCGGCGCGTTCCCTCAACCGGTCCAGCCGGTCCAGCCGGTCCGGCCCTTGTCGTCGGTTCTGTTGCATCGATTGTGCCTCCTTTAGTCATCGGCAACAAATGCCTGATCCCTTGCCCCTCGACGGGGGAATGTCGGGATGGGTATCGCGAAAGTCCCTTCCCCCTTGATGGGGGAAGGTCAGGATGGGGGTGAAGCAAACTCCAGAGCGCCGCCGGACTGCCTCGTCTGGCGCACGGCGAGGTAGGTCCACGTGCGGTCCACGACGTCGGCAGGCGTCTCCTGGAGGTCGCGCCAACTCCAGCCCGTGGCCAGCATCAGGTGGGCCTCCGCGAACTCTGGCGGCACGCTGCCCGCGGCGAGTGCGGCGAACAGCCGCTCGGCGGACGCCGCAGAGTCTTGCGCCACGGCGAAGGACTCTGCCCGCTGGCAGAAGACCTCCAGAACCGCGGCCAGGTCGCCGGCTTCGCGGCGGGCGAGAGTCTCCGGTAGGATCTCTTCTGCAAAACTCCAGCCTGTCGTCAGCGAGACCAGCGCCCGCTCCAGCAGCACTGTGCGTTTTGCACCGGCCCGGACAGAGCGTCGCCAGTCGCTGACGTGCTTCCATAGGGGGCGCGTGCGGATGTCCCACCAGCCGCCGGAGGGGAGCTTCACGCGCACCACGCCGTCGCCCGCCGCCATGCTAGAACACCCCCCGGCCGACGATGCCGTCGACCTGGAGAGAAGCGCTCCATTCGACAAGGCGTCCGACACGGCTGTGCAGCTCGTAGGACACGACCCAGCAGTTTCCGTAGTACTTCACTGCCCCGGCCGCCGTGCCTTCGGGGCCGTACTCGAATCCGACGGCGGCGTTGTGGGAGCGCAGCGCCCCCAGAACCGCGTCGGGGCCGGTGGTGGCCGTGCTGTCGAAGAGTCCGCCCAGCGAGAAGACGGCGTCCTGCAGGCCGGGGATGAACCGTGCGCCGGCGTCGCCAAGCGCGGTAACCTCGTTCAGCGCACGGGCGCCGGGCAGGCCCCGCACGTCGACCACGAAGGACGAAATGTCGCGTTTCGTGCCCCCCGTGTCGTGCAGCAGAAACCTGGACACCCTGGAATCGAAGAAAGCCATGAAAAGACCTCTCTACTGGGGTTGTTCCGGCGGCTTGGCCAGCCGCCGGGCAAAAGCAAAGGGACAGGCCCGGCCGGGTCTGTCCCCTGGAACGAGAGGATAGAACGTATGTACGACGCTTGTCAAGAGGGGTATCGCGAAAGTCCCTTCTCCTGCGACGAGGGAAGGTTAGAGCCTGCCCCGTACTCGATACGGGGATGGGGGTGAAGTGCGCTACCGGCCGGACGGGGACTCCTCGACCTCCAGCACCTGGTTGGCGGCCACGCCGGTCAGGAACTGGACCCGGCCGCTGGGCCAGCGTATCTCGATGCGGTCGGCCACGGACGACTCGCCAAGGCCGAACTCCAGGTCCACGCTGTCCATGGACAGGTAGCTCGAACCGGCCCGCACCTCCTGCACCTGCACCAGCGGCCACCGCTGCCGTGGTGGGCTGGTCGTGACGTACACGCGCGCCCCCACGCCGTCGGCATTGCTACCGGTGCCGTCCACCGCCATGCGACCGCGCAGCCGCAGCGTGAGCCAGTGGTTGGAGCCTCCGCCGTTGAGCCACACGAACACCGGCCCGGGTATGTCCATCGTCTCATCGCCGAACAGCTTTGGGCCGCTGCTGTTCGCGCCAACGAGGTCCACGTATCCGTCGCCGTTCAGGTCGCCGTGCGCCAGACCCTTGCCGTTCTCGTGGAACCTGTTGCTGATGCGGCGGGCCTCCAGGGATCGCTCGCTGGTGAACAGGTCGTCGTACTTGACGCGGTCGATGTCCAGCAGGTGCGCTCGCACCGTGATGTCCTCGAAGCCGCCGCGGCCATCGCCTTCCAACATGCGTCCCGCGCCGGGGAAAGCGTCTCCTCCCAGCGCCTCTCCGCGCGCCACCGTGGAGCCTAGCCAGTACAGGTCCTGGTCGCCGTCGTTGTCGTAGTCGAAGAACGTCGCGCCGAAGCCGAAGTCGTAAGCCTGCAGGCCGGTGGGCACCTCGAACAGTGAGTGGATCGCGTCCGGGTCCAGGGCCTCGGGAGGCATGAGCGGGCTTGGCGACACCCTGGTCGAGGGCGCCACGTCGACGAAGAAGCCCAACACCCCGTCGCCGGAGGACTCGCGCGCGCCGTTGTTGCGCAGCAGCGCGTGGCTGCAGGTGCCCCACGCGAACCTGTGGTGGTAGGAGCAGACCCCGACCGGGTCGAGCGGCGGAGGTCTGAGCAGCGGATGATAGCCGATGTTGGCCGCGAACACGTCCAGATCGGCGTCGCCGTCTACGTCGCCCACCGCGAACCCCATCCAAGAGCCGACCTGGTCGATTCCCATCGGCTTGGCGACAGGCGTGAATCGCACACTCCCGCCAGCGGTGTCGTTACGGTACAGGTGCAGGCGGTCGCCGTCGTTGGCGAGCCACAGATCGGGGTCGCCGTCGTCGTCGTAATCGAGGAAGAGCACCGCGTGCGTCTGGCCGGTCGGCTCGCCGACGCGGTTGCCCAGCCGGTCAGTCCTGGTGGGATCGTAGCCCTCGAAGCGCTCGCCGGTTTCGGGGTCCTCATGCGTGATGGGCCGGCCCGCGTGGTCCCGCATCGAGATCTGCTCGCCCCGCGCGCCCGCGGACTCGCCTATCTCCTCGAAGGTCATGTCCCCCAGGTTGCGGTAGAGCATGTTGTAGTGGCCAGGATGGCTCGCGGAGTCGAACGTTCGGAAGTCGTCGGCCCCCACGTTTGCGACGTATATGTCCAGCCAGCCGTCGCCGTCCACGTCGGCGCACGCCGCGCTGGAGGCGGAACGCACGTTGACCGCGCGGCCGAACGCGGACCCCGTGATGTCGGTGAATGTGCCGTCGCCGTCGTTGTGAAACAGGCTGTCGCGGTTGCCCTGTCCCTCGCTTGGCGAGCGGAAGTCCAGCCCGTCGGTGCGGCTTCCCCACGCGCCCACGTAAAGGTCCTGGTAGCCGTCGTTGTCCAGGTCGCAGGCGACCGCGCCGGTGCTGTGGCTGTCCACCGCCATGACGCCCGCGCTCCGCGCTACGTTGGCAAACGTCCCATCGCCCTCGTTGCGGTAAAGCCAGTTGGCGTGCTCAGCCTCAGCCGTGACGTACAAATCCAGGTCGCCGTCACGGTCGTAGTCGAAAACCGCCACTCCCGGGCGGTCGTTCCACACCTCGTGGCCATCCGTGAGGGCGTGCGGCGCCACGTTCACGAAAGGCGTCACGTGGGACGGCGGCTCCGCGGTCGCGACGGGTGATGGCTCTCCCCCGCACGCCGCGGCGAACGCCAGGGCGAGCGCCAAACACATCGTTGCGGCCGGCATCTTCACGGCGACAATACCCTGTACTCGGATTTGCCCTCAACGATTTCCAACCGAACGTCTAGTGGCACATATTGAAAAAACTGCTCCAGGCCGCTGGGCCAGCGCACGCTCAGCGAGGTCACTCGAGTTGCCCGGCCCAGGCCTATCTCCTGTTCCAGGCTCGAGCCGCCGAAGCTGCCCCCGCTGTTGACGTGCGCGTACACCGTCCGGGAGCCGTCCGCCGTTTCGACCGCCACGCGGATGGCCGCCCCGATGGCCGAGCGATTGGAGTCGGTGCCGGTCAGACGCATCGAGAGCCATCGGTTGGAGTTGCCAGGGTTCTGGTAAAGTGAATTGGCGAAAGCATCCCCCGGGTAGAAGCCGCCCATCTGCGCGAACAAGTCCTGATCGCCGTCGCGGTCGTAGTCGCCGAACGCTACGGCGTGGCCCTTCTGCACGTGGCCGAAGCCGCCGGAGAAGGTCACGTCATCGAAGCGCAGGCCCTTGACGTTGCGGTACATGACGTTGGGCCCGATGGCGTCGAATGACGGCCAGCCGGTGCCCAGGTAGAAGTCCGGAAAGCCGTCGTTGTCCAGGTCCCCGAAGTTCGCCCCCATGGTCAGGTGGACGCGGTGCAGTCCGGCGTCGCGGGTCACGTCGGTGAAGCCGCGCAGTCCGTCGTTGCGGTACAGCCTGGGACGCGCCCCCTCGTTCGGCAGACCCAGGTAGTCGGCGGCGACGTCGGCGATGTTAGGGCCGTATCCCGCGACGAACAGGTCGAGCCGCCCGTCGTTGTTGTAGTCCCAGAACCAGGTGGCGAAGCTCCTGACCGGCTCCGCGACACCAAGTTCTGGGGCCACGTCCACGAAGCGCCCGTCGCCTTCGTTGCGGTACAGGCGGTTGAGATGGCCGAAGTTGGACACGTACAGATCGGGCGCGCCGTCGCCGTTGTAGTCGCCCCACATGCTGCCTTTGCAGTAGCGAAGGTTGGTCACGCCCGCGGACTCCGCCACGTCGGTGAAGTGTCCGCCGTCGTTGTGGTATAGCTGGCTTGGGTACTTCATCCCTCCGCCGGTTTCGGGCATGGACTCGTTGCACGAAAACAGGTCCAGGTCGCCGTCGCCGTCGTAGTCGGCCCAGGCCGCGCTCTGGCTCGGATAGTCGGGAGGTCCGAGTCCTGCCTCGCGAGTCACGTCCTCGAATCCGCCGCCCGTGTTGCGCAGCAGCGACATACGCATCTGCCCGTCCTCCAGCAGCCAGCCGCCGCGCATGATGAGAACGTCCGTCAGCCCGTCGTTGTCGTAATCCGCCTGCACCATGTTGAGTCCGCCCGTCTGCCCGGCCAGCCCGGCTCGCTCCGTGTGGTTGGCGAACGTGCCGTCGCCCAGGTTCCGGTGGTAGCTCACCGGCTCGCATGGGTGCCAGGACGACGACATCACGTCGAGCAGCCCGTCGTTGTCGAAGTCATCCATGATCGCGCCGCCCGCCAGGTCGATCCTGTACAGACCCGCCGCAGGCGCTACGTCCGCGAAGCGCTGGAACGGTATGCCTGGGTCCAGCAGCTCCCGTGGCACAAGATAGGCAGGGTCCACGCGGTCGGGGTAGCTGCCCAGCGTCATGTGCGCGACGTTGAGCAGCCAGCGCGCCTTGAGATTATCCGGCTCGATCGCCAGCAACTCGCGCAGCCGCGCGATGGCCCTCGTCGAGCCATGTCGGTCCCCGTGGACATAGGACGGATCGAGCGGCAGTGCGCACACCAGGCCGCCCGAGGGAGTGAGGCAGTTGGCGAGCTCGCCCTGCTTCAGGTGGGCCACCGCCAGCGCCTCGAGCAGCTTTGCTCTGCGATTCCGCTCTGCCTCACCGGCGCCGGTCTGCTCCAGCGCACGCTCCAGCGTGGCCACGGCCTGCTCCGTCTCGCCGAAGCGCAGGTAGTCGTTGGCGAGGGCGATCTGGTGCGTGACGGTCCAGAAGCGCGACTGCACCAGCGGAGAGGCAAGCTCGCGCAGCAGGTACTCTCGCTGGCGTGTGCCGACGTAAGGGTTGTCGCCCGCGGTGAGCAGGTCGCAGTAACGTCGGAGGTCCGCGTGGACGGCGCTCTGCCGCGCGGTGTTCCGTTCATCTTCGCGCGCGACAAGCAGCACCGCCGGAAACGTGACGGCGACCGCGAGCCACAGGCCGCAAGCGTAGGCCAGGGCCCATGCGCTGGGCGGCGTGCGGCTCATGCCATTTCGAAATCGCCGGACATGATGACCATGAGCCTAACCCGTCGGCTACGGCAGGTCAACCGCCCGCCGCCTAGTCCCAGGGTCTTTTCATTATCGGGAAATGTCATTCTGAGCCGAAGGCGAAGAATCTAAAATCACTCGACACGGACTCGGCTCTAGTATGAAGAAGGGGATGCAGGCAAGGACTTTAGACCCTTCGGCTACGCTCAGGGTGAAAATGAAAAGACCCTGCGCCTAGTCCCTTCCCTCTTGACAGGGGAAGGTTAGTGCCTGCCCCATACTCGATACGGGGATGGGGGTGACGGCCCGTCCACGCGCCACGGTAGGGGCGGGTTTCAAACCCGTCCTCGCCCCTGGCTCGCATCCCAAAAACGCCGCCTAAAGGCCTATCGCCCCGGCCCCGTCAGCGGCAAACCGACTCCACACCCCGCCGCGATACAGCGTGACGCTGCCGTCGCCCACCACACGCCATGCGCCCTGCAATCCCAGACAGCCGGTCTTGCCGTCGACGCCCAGCACCGACACCCCTCGCGGCGCGGAGTCCGCAAGCTCTGCCGCGACGGCGTCCGGATCGGCCCGCTCGTGGTGAGGCAGCACGGCCAGCCCCGGCACGACGTTGAGCGCGCGCCGCCAGACCCGAAATCGCATCCACTCGCCCAGCACCATGGCGCCCGCGCTAGACCCGGCCAGCACAGTGCCGCGGCGGTTTGCATCGAGCAGACTCTCTAGCAGCATCGAGCCGCTCAGCACGTCCAGCAGGTGCGCCGGATTGCCACCCGTAAGGTAGACCACGTCGGCGGCCTCCAGCGGCGCGAGCAGTCCCGCGTCGTTCGCGTGCGCCGAGTCCAGCACCATCAGCGCTTCGGCGTTCGCGCCCAGGGCGGCGAAGTGGCGCACGCCGTTAGCCGCCGCGAGCGCCGGGTTCTCCCGCGCCGCCGCCGTTGGCAGCACAAGCACCGACGGCGTGGACACGCCCGAAGCCTCCAGGACGGCGCGGTCCATTTCCTCGCAGCCCTGCCTGAACTCGTCCCCGCCCACAAGCGCTATTGCCCCTGACATTGAGATGCTCACCTTCCTGAGCGGGAATATTCCAGCACCCGTAGCTCTGAGGATTCGCGGGCAAATCGCAGCTCCGCGAGAGCCCCTTGCTCGGCGTCCGGCCCGCCTACTCCCCTGTCGTTTCGTCGGTCGCGAATACGACCCTGCTCTGCCAGACCTCCCGCGCTATGCGGGAGATCGCGACGTGGTTGGGCGAATGGACGCTGAGCACGCGGGACAGCGTTTTGCTCCGGTTGCGGCGCAGGTAGTCGCAGCGTTCGGCGAATGCGCGCAGCGTGTGGCGCTCGCCGCCCAGCAGAATGTAGTCCATAGCCATTTCATACGGCGAGAAGAGCTGCCGTGTAACCTCGCACGCCTTGTCGAAGAGCTCGCGCACCAGACGCTCGCGGCTGCGCTCGAATCGGCGCTGCGACGAGCCTCCCTTGCGGTGTCGGTTCTTCACGTACCGCGTGTCCGTCTTGGACGCCGCCAGTGTCTCGCCGCGCAACACCCCCACGGCGTAACGCCCCAGCCGCAACAGCACAACGCCCACGACCAGGTCACGCGCCATCACCTCCTGCAGAGGAACGGCATCGAAGCCGTCCCGCGCGCCGCATGTGCCAAGCGGAAACGGCGGGGCGACGGCAACCGCGCGACCCGCCCCCGCGAACACCGCCGCGCCCGTCTCGTCCGCCGCGAGCGCGGACAACGCCTCGCTCGCGGCGCGTGAAAGCCGCGCCTTGCCAGTCTCGCCCGGGCCTACGTACAGCGTGCGGTCATACAGCCCGGAACACTCCAATTCCGCCAGCAGGTGCAGCAGCCGGCCCTTGCCCGCCGTTTGACGTTCGACTCGCAACGATACCTCGCCGCCCCGCTCCCTACCCCGATGTCGCCCAATCCCACTTCTCCCCCGCCCTCTCCACGATGCCCTCGACGTCCTCTCGTAGCACGTAGCCGTCCTCGACCAGCGACTCCGCCGCATCTCGCACGCGGCCCAGGTAGTCGTCTTTCGAGTCGTAGCTCTCCTCTAGCGATGGGCGCGGGTCGCCCGCCGCCTCCCTGTCCTCGCGCGTATTGGGCAACGGCAGGGTCCAGCCCGCCAGGCCGCCTGTGATGCCGATCATGAGGCCGGGATTGCCGATGTCGGGGTGGCGCGGGTTCCATCCCGTATAGGTCGCCACCGGCACGGTCAGGTCCGGCAGCCGGATGCCGGCCACCTCGTTGAAGGACTCGTCGACGTCCGAAACCAAGGCGGGGTACTCCTCTCCCTGGATCGCCGGCAGAGTGGTAGTGCGCCCCAGGTGTTGCTCGGGGCCGTAGTCCAGGCGCATCGCGCGGGTCGGCTCGTCGGGCACGGGCACGCCTGGCACCTGCTTGAAGCGGGGCAGCAGTTCGCGCGTTTCGACTGCCGTGCCTTCCGCGAGGCTTGGGTGCCTGCTCGCGGGAGCGGGCGTGCCGTTGGTCGCCCACCGGTCCAGGTTCACCAGCGCGGCCCGGAGCAGCGGGGAGTAATCGACGCTGTTGAACGGGAGCTGTCCCCGCACGCCGTCCGCCGGCCGCACCTCCTGGGGTGGGAACGCGCCGGAGCCGTGCTGCGTGCCCGCGAAGTGGTAGCGGCGCACCGTGTCCGAGGCCTCCTCCGCGTCGGTCATCTCCTCGATGTTCGTGTGGATGAGCGCCGCGTCGCCCCGCCAGTACTCGGCCGAAGTGTTGCAGAACATAATCTTGGGCGCGTTACCCCGTTCGTTCATTCGGCCCAACAGAGAGCCGCTTTCGCCCGTGACGGGATCTGTCTGCTCCGTGTCGGTGAACGGGAACAGCTCCGGGATCACGAAGCAGATATCCTTGGACGGTTGGCCGAAGCGCATGTTGAACTCGCCCCGCATTCCCCCTGCCACGTGAGGGATTATGCCGTCCAGGGCGGTGCGCTCCTCTTCGTCTTCGTTCAGGCCCAGATGGATCATCTGCCGCAGGAAGCGCCCGCTCTGCGAGATACCCAGGGCGTAGGCTCGGTCGATGCCGGCGGCGCACGGGTTGCCGGCATCGACCGTAGCGTACTTCAGGAAGGACACAGAGTCCCGCACGGCGGCGAAGCCCAGGCCGACTATTGCGCTTCCCCTGGTGCGATAGACGAGCTCGTAGATCTTGCCCGGCTCGAAACCCGACTGCATGTACACGTGGGACGGCTCCGGCTCCACCTGCGCGTCCTCCACCCGGACGAACGACCACTTGTCGCGGCTGATGGGCGTTGCCGGTCCGTTGGGGTGCTCCCGCACCGCAAGCGTGGCGTCCGGGTCGTTCACGTCCACCGGCGGATGGGGCAGGTGCGTCCGGTCGGCGAGCAGAAACACCTGGGTTGGCTGGTTGGCCTGCAGCCAGCACATGATTCGGCCCGTGATGGGATCACTTCCGGGGCCGAGCGCTCCAGGCGCCTGCAGGCCCATCAGCCCGGGCGTGGGCGGGACGTCGGCCTGCCAGCCGCACCAGACCACCGTGTAGCCGTGGCGCATGAGGAAGCCGTTGCCAGGCTCGACGGGCGCGTTGGGATCTATGCCCCGGTCGCTGCTGTTGAGCCCTGAGAGCACCGTTTTGCGCCCCCTGTTCAGCACGTCGAACAGGATGCGGCGATTGCCGCGCTCCGGGTCCGTCGGCTGGAGCATGGCGAAGTGCGCCGAAAACCGGACGTTGCCATCGTCGTCTCTGGGCGCAAGCTCCAGGTCGGTTATGGCCTCGTTGCGCGGATGCAGCGGGGCGACCGCGAAGTGGGCGTCACCCTCCAGCAGCCGGTAGGGGCCGGCGTCGCCGAACGACTGGCCGTCGGCGAACAGCTCGCGGTTGGTAATGTCGAGTCTTACAAGCGCCACTTTCATCCCTCCAGTTTGTATCTGCAGCGTCCACCCGAAGTCCCTTCCCCCTTGACGGGGGAAGGTCAGGATGGGGGTGACAGGTCCGCGCCGCCACTCGACACCTTCGCCCATCCGTCTCCCAAGTCAGGGTATTCTAGACGGCTCTCTTGCGTCTCACTGTTGGGAGGATTCTACCACCAAAACCCGCAAGGCGTAGCCTTCACATTCTTTGGGCAAGGCCCGAATGTGGGAGGCAGCAAAACGCCCCCGGCGCTGACGGGACGCCGGAGGCTTGTTCGGAGTGTTGTTTCGTTACTGCCCACCGCAGCCGGTTACACCTGCACGCGGTTGCTAGAGTCGCCCGTTGGAGCCGCTATCTTTCGACTCTCTGTTCAATCGTTGCAGTATCTCCTCAGTGCGGCGCAATGCCTCATCCGCAGTGAGTTGACGAACGTCGACAAACCCTTCAATCGTGCCGTAGCGCTCCCGGTATTCGAGCAGAATTCTCTCCAACTTGGCGCTCATTTCGTCGAGTTGGGCCATAATCTGTTCACGCGTTGCCCTGTGCTGTTCCCCTCCCAAGTAAACCTCCACAAAATCCTGTGCACAGCATCGATACTTGTTTCGGCGTGCTGCTCCCTTCAAGCCCCTCTATTCCGATTCGTCGTCGAACAGGCCCAGCCGCTCGCACGCGCGAATGAACATCTTTCGCGTCTGCACCACGTCTCGGTTTAGCTCCTTCATGTTTTGTGCGAATTCCTCCATCCGCTCTTCGTGCCTCGACATCCTCTCTTCCGCAAGGGTATACAGTCTCTCTGACTCCGCAAGTCGCCTTTCCGACAGCGCAATACGGCTTTCCGACAGCGCGATACGCCTTTCCGACAGCGCGATACGCCTTTCCTGTTCGCCCAACGTCTGCCTGAGCTCAATGGTGAATTGCGCAATCCTAGCCATGTCTTCATTGAGCCTTGTCAATCGTTCCCCATTTAGTTCCACGTAAAGCATCTCCTCGGCAATAGCCATCTAAGCAAACTACCTTCCGCCCCTCCCGCCTGTCAAGCGCTACCGCCGCCCGCAACCGCTTGACCGGTCAACTTCCCCACAAGTAGAATATCAACAACTCCATACCGAAGTTCGAAAAGACCACAAGGATACACTCGCTTGGGGACCCTATAGCCTTCCCTTCACCAAGTCTCCTGTTGACTACGTAGCCTCCCGTGTCTTCGACCGGCACGCGGGAGGCTTTACGTTTGCCCGAAGGTTCCGTTCCTACGAACGCTTCGCCTGCCGCACGCGGGCAAGCTATACCCACGGAGGATGCCGATCATGGCGCTAATGCAAGACTCTGAGCTGGCTTATCTGCGGGAGCGTATCCGCCATTCCACCGCTCACGTGATGGCGGACGTGGTTACGACCATTTACCCGGACGCAAAGCTGGCCATCGGGCCGCCCACCCAGGACGGCTTCTACTACGACTTTCTCGCCTCGCAGCCATTCACGGACGACGACCTGGCGGAGATCGAGGGCCGCATGAAGGAGGTCATCGGGCGTGACCTGCCGTTCGTGTACAGCGAGTACTCGCGCGAGGACAGCCTGGCGATGAACGCCGAAGAGCCTCTGAAGCTCGAAATCATCAACGGGATACCAGAGGAAGAGGCGATATCCACCTACAGCCACGGCGACTTCGAGGACCTGTGCGCCGGCCCGCACGTGGATTCCACCGGGGCCATCCCCGCCTTCAAGCTGCTGAGCGTCGCCGGCGCCTACTGGCGTGGCGACGAGAACCGGCCCATGCTGCAACGCATATACGGCACCGCGTGGGAGACCCAGGACGCGCTGGACGACTACCTGCACCGCCTGGAGGAGGCCCGCCGCCGCGACCACCGCATTCTCGGCCGCGAACTCGACCTGTTCTCCATTCACGACCAGATCGGCCCCGGCCTCATCGTCTGGCACCCAAAGGGCGCCCGCGTCCGGGGGGTACTCGAAGACTACTGGAAGCGCGAGCACTACAAGGCGGGCTACGACCTCGTCTACACGCCCCACATCGGGCGCTCCACGCTGTGGGAGACGAGCGGGCACCTCGACTTCTACCGCGAGAACATGTACGCGGCGATGGACGTGGATGGCCAGGAGTATTACCTGAAGCCGATGAACTGCCCCTTCCACATCATGTACTACCGCACGGCTCTTCGCAGCTACCGCGACCTGCCCATGCGCATCGGCGAGCTTGGCTCGGTGTACCGCTACGAGCGCGGAGGAACGCTGCACGGCCTGTTGCGCGTGCGCGGCCTGACGCAGGACGACGCCCACATCTTCTGCCGTCCAGACCAGGTAGAGCAGGAAGTGGGTGGCGTCCTCAATCTCACCTTCCGACTGCTCAAGAGCCTGGGGTTCGAGCATTTCGAGGTGATGCTGTCCACGCGGCCCGACAAGTCCGTAGGCTCGGACGAGCGCTGGGAGCTGGCCGAGCAGTCCTTGGGCGCCACGATGCGCGCGCTGGGTCTGCCCTACCAGATAGACGAGGGAGCCGGCACTTTCTACGGCCCCAAGATAGACGTCCACATCCGCGACGCCATCGGGCGACTGTGGCAGTGTGCTACGATCCAGTTCGACTTCAACCTGTCGGAACGCTTCGGCCTGACCTACATAGGCGAAGACGGTCGCGAGCACCAGCCCTACATGGTCCACCGCACCCTGCTAGGCTCTATGGAACGTTTCATGGGTGTGCTCATCGAGCACTACGGCGGCGCGTTCCCCACCTGGCTCGCTCCCGTGCAGGCGCGCGTGATCCCCATTGCGGACCGCCACCAGGAGTACGCCGAACTGGTGCGCGACAGGCTGGCCGCGGCGGACGTGCGCGCGGACGTGGACGGACGCAACGAGCGCGTGAACGCGAAGATACGCGACGCGCAGGTGCAAAAGACGCCCTACATGCTGGTGGTGGGAGACCGTGAAACAAGCGCAGAGTCCGTCGCCATACGTCTCCGCTCGGGCGAAAACCTCGGCGCGCTGCCTCTCGACGAGGTGGTGGCCCGCATCGCCGCCGACGCCCAACCGCCGGAGTAGAGGGAGGCGGAGATGTCAAATGTCCCTTCCCCCTTGATGGGGGAAGGTTAGAGCCTGCCCCGTACTCGATACGGGGATGGGGTGACCGACCGCGCCGCCCCGACGTGCAGCAGTCTCATCCCATCCACGAAGGTGTGGGGAGATTCGAAAAAGGCCTTGCACGCCCAACTTCCCTTGTTGCCTCCTCCTCTACGTTGTGCTATATTCGCTATAATTAGGACGCTGGCATATCCATCAATAATCGTAGAGGTGACGACATACCTAGAGAGTACCGCGTCAACGAACGAATTCGCATACCGGAGGTCCGCTTGGTCGACGAAGAGGGCGGACAGCTCGGAGTGATGCCCACCCGGGAGGCCCTGAGAATCTCCGAGCAGCGAGGGCTGGACCTGGTGGAGGTCGCTCCCGCCGCGTCGCCGCCGGTGTGTCGCCTGATGGACTACGGACGCTTCATGTACGAGGCGAACCGAAGGGAGCGCGATGCTCGCAAGATGCGCAAGTCCAAGGCCACGAACGAGCTCCGCGAAGTAAGGTTCAAGACGCGCATCGGAGAACACGACCGAAACGCCAAGACGCGCCGCGTGAAGCGGCTGCTCGATGAGGGGTCCAAGGTTAAGGTGTCGGTGATGTTCCGGGGCCGAGAAATGGACCACCCGGAGATCGGCATGAACCTGCTGCGTACGGTGGCGTCAGACCTTGTGGATGACGCGCTACTCGAACGACGGCCAGGATTCGAGGGCCGCTTCCTTACGATGGTGCTAGCGCCTAACTCGAAAGACAAGTCCACCCAATCCGGCAAGGAGTTGAAGGGTGCCGAAGCTTAAGACGCACAAGGGCGCCGCCGCGCGCTTCAGAATCACCGGTACCGGCAAGATGGTCAGGATGAAGGGACACCGCAGCCATCTTCGCCGCAAGAAGCCCGCGAGCGTTCGCAGGCTCTACTCGAAAAAGCTCCCGGTCAGCCCGGCGGACGTTCCGCGCCTCAAGCGGATGCTGCCCAACGGTCTGCCCTAGCCTAAACCCCGCGCCGCACGGCGATTCGAGCCGCCGGCCAGGAGCACCCGATGACAAGGATCAAGCGAGGCGTCACCAAGAGACGCCGCCACAAGAAGATGCTTAAGCTGGCGAAGGGCCACCAGGGCGTTCGCCATTCGCTGTACAGGCGCGCCCACGAGTCGGTTATCCACGCGCTCCAGTACGCCTACGCACACCGCAAGGAGCGCAAGGGCGATATGCGGCGGCTGTGGAACATCCGCATCAACGCCGGCGCCCGCGCCAACGGAATCTCCTACAGCAAACTGATTCACGGCCTCAAGCTCGCGGGCGTGGACATAAACCGCAAAATGCTGTCGGAACTCGCCATCAACGACCCGGACGGCTTCGCCCAAGTCGTAGAGCTCGCCAAGGCCCAACTGCAACCCGCAGCCTAGCGGCCCATTTCTGTGGAAGCCTCCGCCCAGTCCCCCCTCTCCCTCGACGGGTGAGGATGCGCGTGTCTAAGGAGTCCCTTCCCCCTTGATGGGTGAAGGTGGTGAGGGAGTCTGGGCAGTCCCTTCCTCCTTGATGGGGGAAGGTTAGAGCCTGCCCCGTACTCGATACGGGGATGGGGGTAAAAGGGTTAGACGAACACCCCCGCCCCTACCGCAGCAGCAGCCTCACGTCGTGCACTATGGCGTCGACGTCCAGCGGCGGCGTAAACACCACCCGCATCACGCCCTCGCGGTCGATCAGGTAGACCGGCGCCGAGTGTGTGACGAGATAGCGTTCTTTCAGGTCCTGGCGTAACGCGTCCACACTCCCGGCAGGGGGATCCCCACCAGTCTGGGCCTCGCCACTCTCTCCCTCTAGGTCGATTTCCACGGGGTCGACGTAGAAGGCGGCCCAGACCTCCCTCAGCTCATCCCGGCTTCCCACCAGGTATTCCCACCGGTCCGACATCCGCCACTTGTCCGAGTAGTCGAGCGCGGCCTCCACCGTGTCCCGCTCCGGGTCCACGCTGACGGCCACCAGCGCAATCTCGGACGCTTCGGCCTCCAGCGCCTCGCTTGCCTTGCGCAACTGGCCGGTGACAATCGGGCACACGTCGGGGCAATGGGTGTAGAGGAAGGTCAGCAGCACGACGCGCCCGCGATGGTCAGTCGATTCGGCTGAGCGACCGAACTGGTCGGTAAGCTCGAAACTCGCGACCGATTCGCCAGCGGTCAGCCGCGTGCCCCGGAACTCGACCGGGTCGGGCGCGCAGGCGGACAGGGCGATGAGGGTCAGCAGCGCGGCGGCCCACCGGCGGGGCGCGGCCCACCGGCGGGCCGCGCCCGCTCGAGGCGTCACGTGGCGGGAGGTCTTGCGGACGGTCGTGGGCTTTGCGCTAACGCTCGATCTGGCGTTGGATCAGCGCCGCCGCGGCAGGGACGCCCACCACGATCGCGACGCCCAATACGATCACGCCGACGAGGCCCACGGCGGAGTGTTCGATGATAATGAATAGGATGCCCAGCCCGCCGGCGAACGCCGCGATGATGAGCATCGACAGCAGGGGGAAGAGAATCGCGTCTATAACTTGCTGGCTCATGTCTATCCTATCGCTCCGGACTGGTGGCGTCTTGGTGGCGACCGCGCCGGCAACTATGGTATTGCGGGGGGTCTTCGGCGTCAAGGTCTCTGCGGCCGGCCCCGGTTGATCCTAGCCCTCTTTGAGCGGCCGCTGGGCGGCGCTGAGCGCGTTCATCTCCTCCTCGTGCTTGAACCACCGGAAAAACACGATTATCAGCAGCGTCATGAACAGCAAGCCGCCGCCTACCTTCATGATCAGCGCGCCTATCTGCTGGTCCAGCAGGGGCGATATGTTCAGCACGCGCGGCGCGTTCGCGTACACCTCGTAAATGGGCCTTTGCGAAAAGGTGATGATGGCGAACACGATTATCTGCGCAATGGAGAGGGCGAACAGGTACATCATCTGCAGCGGATATATCAGCCGCGGAAGCTCCGGCATCATGCTGCCGATGGGCCACCACATCAGCACCGCCGTGGCGATGAAGAGCAGGTGCTCGCCCACGTGAACCCAGTGGTACGTCACGGAGGTGTTGTAGAGAGCGGGCACGTGCCACAGCGAGAAGGCCAGGTTGAACAGCGCGAATGCGATGATGGGATGCGTGGCGAGCCGCGAGGCTCGAAACACCAGGTTGGGGCGCAGCAGTGGGCGCAGCAGCCAGTCGGGCGTGCCAAGCAGCAGCAGAGGCGGCGCGACAAGCGTCAACAGCACGTGCTGCGTCATGTGTACGCTGAACAGGTAGTTGTCGCTGAGCACGTGTATCGGCGAGAGCAGCGCCAGGAAGATGACCAGCACGCCCGCCGTGAAGGTGGCTATCTTACGAGGTTCGACGCTGTCGGACAGGTTGTACCGCTCTCGCAGCGGCCCCACGCCCAGCATGTACCCACCCTGGAGCAGAGCGAGCCCTATCAGCGCCTCGGGGTGGGCGTGCCAGTGCGTCCATACGGATTGCAGAACAGGGTCCACGTCAAACACCCCGTGACAGACAGCGATAATTTACCGAGAGCGCGAGAGACCGGCTACCTCTCCCGCCAGGCGAGAGGGGTCTGTCTACCAGCGGCTACCAGTTCGCTCACACGAAGAACCGGAACAGCGCCATGAGCGCGAAAACTACGCCCACGGCCGTCGTCAGCCCCGCGACGAACAAGCCGCTGAAAAGCTGCGAGTCGTACTTCAGGTGCATGTAGAACATTCCCACCATCGCGAACTTGGCTATGGACAGTACCGCCAGTATGGGGATGATGCCGTGCCCAAGCCACGTCAGGTAGAAGATGCCGACTTCGATGGCGGTTATCACCGACAGCGCCATGGCTACCTTGAAGTAGGTCATGGCGGTCGGGTGACCGGTATGCACCTCAGACGGAGCGCCCTCCGGCGCCGCGTGCTCTGCTGTGTCCTGACTCATTCCTCGCTCCGTTGCCATAGCAGGATACCCTACAGTCCCTTCCCCCTCGATGGGGGAAGGTTAGGATGGGGGTGAACCCCGCCCTTCACACTTGCTCAAAAGCCCTCGAATACGCCGAATAGGTACACCACTGTGAAGATGACGATCCATACAATGTCGACGAAGTGCCAGTACAGTGCTGCCAGGTCGACGTCCAGGTTGCGTTCCGCGGTCACGCCACCCCTTCGGAACGAGTACCAGAAGAGCGACATCAGCCACACAATGCCAAGCGTCACGTGGGCGCCGTGGAAGCCGGTCAGCACGAAGAACGTCGTGCCGAACAGGTTCGTCTTGGGAGTAAGGCCTATCGTCTCCTCCACCTCTGTCACGCCGTCCACGCACTTCTCCGCGGCCACCTGCTCCTCGAACTCGGTCAGGTGGCCGGTGCCCATCTCCGAGCACTCGAAGTGCACCTCGTGATTGGCGAAGGTGCGGAACTCGAACACCTGAAAGGCGATGAAGGTCATGCCCATTATGGCCGTCGACAGCAGCCATACCCGGAACGTCTTGAGGTTGCCCCGGGTGAGCGCGGCGTATGCCAGCACCATGCTCATGCTGCTCATCAGCAGGACGAACGTGCTGACCGACGTCACCGGAATGTCGAACACGTCGATGGGAAGCGGCCCCGAGAGGCTTTCTCCCTTGTAGACGAGATAGGTGGCGATGAGCGAGCCGAAGAACATGCAGTCCGAGCCCAGGAAGGCCCACATGAGCAACTTCCGGTGGTTCAGACCGGTCGTTGTCGGCTCGTGCTCTCCGTGCGGTGCTGCTGGTGCGTGCGCCAAAGGTGTCAGCCTCCCCTTAGTGCCCCGAGCCTTCGTCCGGCTCGTTGACAGGCTCGAACGACCAGGCATAAACGGCGAACATGCCGATCAGGCCGCCAACAGCGGCCATGGCGAAGTGGAATACCAGGCCGTAGCCCCCTATCAGTAGACCAATGGAGGCGATCAGCGGCCAGTAAGAGGGCTGCGGCAGGTGTATATCGTGTCCTTCGTCGTAGCCGGAACCGCCGCCAACCGGGACCCCTCGCCTTACCGGGGCCCGCTTCTGAGCCCACCACTCGTCCCGTCCGTAGACGGTGGGGATCGTCTCGAAGTTGTACTCCGGTGGCGGTGACGAGATGGACCATTCCAGCGTGCGCGCGTCCCAGGGGTCGTCCCCGGCCGGCTCGCCGCTCCTCCAGCCCTTCACGATGTTGTACACGAACAGCAGCATCGAAACCGCCAGCATCGCCGCGCCGATGGACGATACCCCGTTCCAGAACGACCAACCCATCTCGTCGCCGTAGGTGTAGATGCGGCGAGGCATTCCGTCCATGCCCACGAAGTGCATGGGGAAGAAGGTTATGTTCGCCGCGATGAACATCAGCCAGAACGTGACCTTGCCCATCGCCTCGTTGTACATACGCCCGGTGAACTTGGGGAACCAGTAGTAGATGCCGCCCACCAGCGCGAATATGGCTCCCGTGAACAGCACGTAGTGGAGGTGGGCCACGATGAAGTAGGTGTCCTGCTGCTGCGCGTCCGACGACGACATCGCGTGCATAATGCCGCTGATGCCGCCGATGGTGAACAGCACGATGAACCCGATGGCGAAGAGCATGGGCGTGCGGAACTCCATCGACCCCTTCCACATGGTGCCGATCCAGTTGAATATCTTGATGCCGGTGGGCACCGCGATCGCCATGGTCGTGATGGTGAACACCGAAGTGGCGACCGGGCCAAGCCCCACTGTGAACATGTGGTGGCTCCACACCATCCAGCCCATGAACGCGATGATCACGCCCGCCAGAACCACTGTCGAGTAGCCGAACAGCGGCTTCTTGGAGAAGGTGGGGAGGATCTCCGACACTATGCCCATGGCCGGCAGAATCAGAATGTACACCTCGGGGTGTCCGAACACCCAGAACAGGTGCTGCCACAGCACGGGATTCGCGCCGTTGGCCACCACGAAGAAGTTGGTCCCGAATGCGCGGTCGAACATAAGCTCGATGAGCGCGACGGTAATCACGGGGAAGGCCAACACCAGCAGTATGGCCGTCACCAGCGTCATCCAGGTGAAAAGCGGCATACGCATCAGCGACATGCCTGGGGCGCGCATGTTGATTATGGTCACGATGAAGTTGAAGGCCGCCGCCAGCGACGCGATCCCCAGCACCTGCAGGCTGATGATCCAGAGGTCGATGCCGTTGCCCGGGTTGGCCTCCAGGCCGGTGAGCGGCGCGTAGCCGAACCAGCCGGCGTTGGTCGCGCCGCCCATGAACCAGCTGAACTTCAGGATGATTGCCCCGGACAGGAACGTCCAGTAGCTGAAGGCGTTCAGCCTTGGAAAGGCGACGTCACGTGCGCCTATCTGAAGCGGTATGATGAAGTTGAAGAAGGCGGCGCCCATCGGCATGATCGCCAGGAAGATCATCGTGGTGCCGTGCATGGTGAAGAGCTGGTTGAACACCTCGGCGCTCACGATGTCCTGGTCGGCGGCCGACAACTGGAGCCGCATGATCATCGCCTCTATGCCGCCGGTGAGGAACAGCACGAAAGCGGTGACACCGTACAGTATGCCAATTCTCTTGTGGTCGATGGTCGTGAGCCACGACCACACGCCCGTAGGGTTGGTGGGCCTCGGTATGCTAAGCGGTATCGATGTCATTCGGAGCCTCCGATTGGCCTTGCGGCCGATCATTCGGCGTACCTACTTGAGCGTCAGCAGGTAAGCGACCAGCGCGTCGATCTGGTTGTCGGTAAGCGTTGGAATGGTGCCGTTGTAGACCTCGGCATCGCGGTACATGATGTTGCCGGGCTTCACGTCGTCGGGATTCGAGAGCCATTCGCGCAGGTTCTGTTGGAGCAGCGCGCCGCTGACCGCGTCCGAGTCGTCCTCGGTGTTGTCGAGCAGCCCGGCCGCGAGGTGCCTGCGGCTCGCCACGTGCGTGAGGTCCGGGCCGATGATGCCTCTGGCCAGGCGCGTGCCCCTCACGGAGTGGCACCGGAAGCAGTAGGAGTCCTGGCTCATGAACAGCTCTTCGCCCTCCTTGGCGAGCGGGTCCACCGGACTCGACGCCTCCGCGAGCTGCTCCTCCACCCAGGCATTGAAGTCCTCCCACGACTCCGCCACCACCTTGAAGCGCATGTTGGCGTGCGAGACGCCGCAGAACTCGGCGCACTGCGCGTAGTACTCGCCCTCGCGCTCCGCCTTGAGCCACAGGGTGTTGTCGTTGTTCGGTATCATGTCAACCTTGCCCGCCAGCTTGGGAACCCAGAAGCTGTGGATCACGTCCTTCGAGCGCAGGTCGACGTTGATCACCTCGTCGACGGGTATGTGCATCTCGTTCGCGGTCACTACGCCGTAGTCGGGATAGTTGAACTCGAACCACCACTGGTGGCCAGTGGCCTCGACCACGAATCCGCCCTTCTCCGGGGGCTCGGGCGATATGGTGGTGCTGTACAGCACCATTAGCGTGGGGATGGCCGCGACGACCAGGATGACAGCCGGAATCACCGTCCAGGTAATCTCCAGCGCGTCGTTGCCGTGTATCTGCTCGGGGTCTCCGTCGTTCGGGCGGCGGCGATACTTGAACACCGCGTAAAGGATGATTCCCTCTACGATTACGAAGACCAACGCGCCCAGCCCGAAGATGATCCAGAACACCACCGCCTGGCCGCGGGCCACCGGGCCAAGCGTGTCGAAGGTCGATTGCGGATGCGATGGCGTACACGCCGCCGCCAGGAGCATCAGCGTGCCCAGCAAGAGGATACCGAGAAGGCCGCCTGCGCGGTGGCGCGTCTTCTGCATTTTCACCAATCAACCTCGCACTGTACGGTTGCGCGGCGCTTACGGAGTCGTCGTCGCGCCGGCCCCAAAAATCTATCAAAGCCGCTATGAGTCGTCAAGGTTTAGGCCACTGTCTAGACCGCCGCCAAAACAGTCGCGTCCACCATCATCGCCGCGAACAGCAGCGCCAGGTACGCCAGCGAGTACAGGTAAAGCGGCTTGGCGCCTTCGATGTCCGGCCTTTTCCACAGCCGGTAGGCGTAGTAGATGAACCCGAACCCCAGGGCCGCGCTCGACAGCAAGTAGAACCATCCGAGCTCGCCCGTCACGAAGAACATGGACGTGAGCGCGGCGACCAGCAGAGTGTACAAGAGTATCGACCGCTTCGTCTGGTCGACCCCCGCCACCACCGGCAGCATGGGCACCCCGGCGTCGGCGTAGTCGTCCTTGAGCAGCAGCGCCAGCGCCCAGAAGTGGGGAGGCGTCCAGAAGAAGACGATGGCGAACAGGTACAGGGCGGGCAGGCCCAGATAGCCGGTGACCGCGGCCCATCCCACCATGGGCGGAATCGCCCCCGCCGCGCCGCCAATGACGATGTTCTGCGGCGTCGAGCGCTTGAGCGCCTTGGTGTAGATGAACACGTAGAACAGCGTGGCGCTCAGCGTGAGCAGCGCGCAGAGCAGGTTGGCGCCGCCCCACATGAGAGCGAACGCCACCACGTTCAGCGCAATTCCAAACGCCAGTGCGCTTGCGGGCCGCACGGCCCCCCGCGCTACCGGCCGAGCCCTGGTGCGCCGCATGATCGAGTCTATGTCCCTGTCCGCGTAGTGGTTCAGGGCGTTCGCGCCTCCGGCTGCCAGCGTGCCGCCGACCAGCACCACCAGCACCAGCTGCCAGTCCGGCAGTCCGTGCGCGCCCAGGAACATGCCTCCCAGGGCTGTCAGCAGAAGCAGGGAGATGATGCGCGGCTTGGTGAGGGCCACGTAGTCCCTGATTACACTGCTCGAGGCGGTCATCTGCGCCATCATCTCGCCCACCGCCTTGCCGGGGCCGCCTCTGCCGGACCTGCGCCGCTCGGCGTATCCAGAAGCCAGCTGCCCCGGCGCGTGTACGCCAGCACGCACAGGAACGTCAGCGCCACCCAGGTGAGCGTGGCCAGGCTGAGGTGCACGGCCTTCATCTCGGCGGCGAATCGCGCCCAGATGATCCAGGCCCCGGCGACGATCTGAACGGCGAACAGCGCCGCCGTGAACAGCGCGGCCCATCGCAGGCCGGGAATCTCACGGCCCCGCGCATAAGCAGCCGCTGCCAGCGCCAGCACCATCACACCCACCATCGCGCTCAACATTCTATGGCCCATGTGTATCGCGTACGGCGTACCCTGGGGCATAAGCTCGCCGCGGCACAGCGGCCAGGTCGCGCAGGCGGAGCCCGCGCCGTACCCGACCATGTAGGAGCCGGACAGGATGAGCAGGAACACGCCGGCGAACGTGGCCACGACGAGGACGTTTATCCTCCGGCTGTCGCCGGACCGTGCGGCGGCGGACGAGCCGCCAGTCTCGCGCCAGCCCGCGACGAGAAGCACCACGAGCGCCGTCACCAACGCCTCCGCCAGCGCAAGGTGAATCAGGCGCAGCCACCATTCGAGCTCCGTCAGCACCGTCGCGCCGCCGAGGACGGCCGCGGCCGCTACGAGGACAAGCCCCGCGGCGGCACTACCGAGCATCCAGGAGTTGCGCCGGTAGTAGAGCCACACCATTCCCGCCGTGACCAGCATGACCGCGCCGAGCAAAGACGCGCTGAGCCGGTGGCTGTACTCGATGAGGGTGTCGGTCTGGAACGGCGGAATTATCTGCCCGTGGCACAGCGGCCAGTCCGGGCAACCCAGACCCGACCCGGTCGTCCTGACCACGCCGCCGAGGGTGACCTGGGCGAAGGCGAGCGCCAGCGTGACGATCGCCGCCCAGCGAAAGATCAGGGCTGTCCTTCTGGAGGGAGTCCGCAGCTTGCCAATCAAGGCTGCCTTTCAGTGCTCGCGCTCAGGCTGGAGCGGCGTCCGGCGCCTCGGGATTGCATTCACCCTGGGCGGCCGCGGACGCCGCGACGAAGTATGTGCAACTTTTCACGAAGTGACAATAGCACAGTATGGGAAGTCCAGTCAATCCACACACCATTGGTTCCTTCCCCCTTTGACGGGGGAAGGTTAGGATGGGGGTGAAGGCACCCCGCCTCGGCTCCCACGGAGCCAGCCCATCAAGCTTCAATAGCTGTGGGCCTCGCGCCACAGGCTGAAGCCCGTAGCGGCGAGCAACAGCGGCAACGCCGTGTCCACGAACGCCCAGATGACCCAGGCCTGGTGGTTGCCGTCGAGGCTGTCCGGGCCGTTGGCGAGCAGGGAAAACCAGTTGTGCAGGAACAGGATCGAAACGGCCGCGGTGACGTAGAAGGCGAGGTTGACCTCCAGGTAGCGGCGCGTGACGCCCGCCTCCGGGTCGCGCGCACCCTCCTCCATTTTCCGCGAGAGGTTGAAGATAAAGGCCGCCGCCAGCCCGATGACCATCGGCACGTCCAGAACAGACCAGACTTGCACCACGTCGACCGAATCGTCGAGAAACTGGTTGATGACGAAGAACACCGCCACTGCCAGGGCGACTGCAACAAGGTAGACCGCTCCCACTCTCCTCAGTATTGCCATAGCGACTGCTCCTCTCGCTGGTCGCGCCGTGCGCCGGTCGGCCCCAGCATATCACAGGAATGGCACAGGTCGAGGGGGAAGGGACCTTTGGAAGCAGGGTCTTTTCATTGTCACCCTGAGCGACAGCGAAGGGTCTAAAGTCCTTGCTTGCATCCCTTT
Source organism: Dehalococcoidia bacterium (assembly GCA_965217705.1). GTDB lineage: Bacteria > Chloroflexota > Dehalococcoidia > Lucifugimonadales > CATOSD01 > CATOSD01. Next base: position 3,309,001 of record CBDCJA010000002.1, read on the forward strand.
CTTCATACTAGAGCCGAGTTCGTGCCGTGTGATTTTAGATTCTTCGCCTTCGGCTCAGAATGATATTTCCCGATAATGAAAAGGCCCTGCCTTTGGAAGGGCCGTATGGCGGCTAATGGCAAGGATTCACCGAATTCTGTGTCATTCTGGGACATTCTGTGCCATTTCCTAGTTGAGGGTGCTGGCTGATTGCGACGGCTTGAGACGTTAGCGAGACGGATTTGGGCAGGAAAGCTACAAAATGTGACAGAAATAAGACAGGTCGGTGGAGGTCCCAATCGCCGCATCTTCACCCCCATCCAAACCTTCCCCCATCGAGGGGGAAGGGACTTTGTGTCACCCCCATCCCCGTATCGAGTACGGGGCAGGCTCTAACCTTCGCCTATCAAGGGGGAAGGGACTCTTGGGTCGAGGGGTCAGTCCGACGTGGAAGAGAGAATAGCACGGATGTGCGTGGCATTCAAGAGGGTAGGCAGGAACGAGATGGCGTCATTTCGGCAGGCGATATGGGATGGGCCGGGATAAATCTGTGAATTTGCGGTCCATGGTGGTACGCCGGTGGGGCGGAAGTGTGGACGAATTGAACACGAACGAGACGCTTTGCCCGGCTGTCGCTCCGCTTGATCCCACCTCCGAAACCGCTGTTTGCTGAATTGGGACAGGTTCGAGACGCCCAGGGTCTTTTCATTTTCACCCTGAGCGTAGCCGAAGGGTCTAAAGTCCTTGCCTGCATCCCCTTCTTCATACTAGAGCCGAATCCGTGTCGAGTGATTTTAGATTCTTCGCCTTCGGCTCAGAATGACATTTCCCGATAATGAAAAGACCCTGTCGAGACGCCAGGTTTTCTTGACGCGCTGGCTCTCGCACCACTAGAATTGCTTGGCGGCGTTTGCCGCGCGGCGCCGGCGCTCGACCGGCCGCACCGCACCAGAACGGCCCGCTAGCTCAATTTGGCAGAGCAACTGACTCTTAATCAGTAGGTTCTCGGTTCGAGTCCGAGGCGGGTCACTTCCCCACACCGACTCCGGAACAATCTTGAGTTGTGGCTGGGAACTCTGTAAGTCCGTTCTTGACGGCAAGCCTTACCGCTGACGCCCGCTTCAGGCAGCAAGTTCATTCTCCGGGGCTGTTCATTACGCTATGGTAACCATAAGAGCGGCCAATCGGGCAGACGCCGGTCCGATTGCAAGGGTTCACGTCGATTCGTGGCGAACCACCTATGAAAGCGTCGTGCCCTCCGAGTACTTGGCGGGCCTTTCGTATCGCGAAAGGGAGTCGATGTGGAACGAGGCTCTGACGACGGACAAACTCGCCATGAGCATCTTTGTCGCAGAGAAAGACGGTGGCAATGTCGTCGGCTTCGCGAGCGCAGGACCGGAACGCGATGGCAACTCGACCTACAAGGGCGAACTCTACGCCGTCTACCTACTTCAAGAGCACCAGACCCTGGGTCTGGGTCGCCGCCTCGTTTCGGCTGTGGCCAACAGACTATTGGCCTGCGGCTTCAACTCGATGCTACTGTGGGTGCTGGAGGACAACCGCCCCGCGTGCCGCTTCTACGAGTCGCTCGGAGGTGAGCGGGTCGGCAGAAAGACCGTCGCGATTGGAGGCGCAGACCTCGAAGAGGTATCCTACGGTTGGAAAGACATCGCCGCCCTTGTCGTCGGGCCGCAGTAATCCTCTTATCTGTTGCATAGTCGTCACGTTCAAGTTTACCAAACGCAGAATTCACTAGCCTACTACAGGTTTGGATGGCATGTTTGACAACGCTCCGCCGAAATAACGTATCTGTTCTAGCCGCGGGGCAGTATCCCTGTCCTTTGCTATCTGCTTGGCATAGCATGATAGCCGTGCTACCATGTTATCGTGATCGTCTCATTCAAGTACGGCGGTACTGAGGATGTCTTTAACGGGCGAGCCACTCGAATGGCGCTGCGGACATGCCCCATACCGATTTGGAGAGTGGCTCAGCGCAAGCTGGACCAACTCGATTCCGCCTCCGCACTGGGCGATCTTCGAGTACCCCCTGGCAACCGTCTCGAACGGCTGACCGGAGATCGAAGGGGGCAACACAGTATTCGCGTCAACGAAAGATTTCGCATCTGCTTCATGTGGACCGATGCAGGCCCCGCCGAAGTCGAGATAGTTGACTACCATTGAAGAGGAAGCCGAGTATGGTACGCATTCCTACCGACCGAGAGCCGACGCATCCAGGCGAGATGCTGCTGCAAGAGTTTCTCCAGCCCCTTGGGATGACCCAGCGCGATCTGTCAAACGCGATTCAGGTGCCCTACCAGCGGGTCAACGGAGTCGTCCGGGGGAAACGCGGTGTCACACCCAGCACCGCCTTGCGACTGTCCAGGTTCTTCGGCACTTCTCCGGATTTCTGGCTGAGCCTGCAACTACGTTGGGACCTCTACCACGCCGAGCGTATCGAGGCGGAACAGATTGAGAGCATCCAGCCTCATGACCCGATCAAGGCTGTGTCGGGTTGCTAGGCACCCCCACAGTCGTCTTTCCCGCGTTCGCGGGAATCCAGGGGGCGGGACCCTCGCCGCCAAGTCACCTGGTAGTTTGGTGCAGGATCGGTCTTTCACGAAATGAAAAACGCCAACAGTCCTTGGAAGCCCGGTACACAGATCCTGCAACAGGACCTGTGGGGCGATGAGCCAATTACTGCTAGGCCGGTGACGGTCGTTGAAGATCGGACAGACTGCCTCGTCCTGTACACACACCCGAACGCCCCCTATCGCTCCATCACCGCCCGCAGCCGGTACTCGGTCCCGGTGACCGAGCGCATCGATCTTTGGGAGAAGCTCGCCCACATGCCTCTCGAGGCTCGGGTCTCTGAGCCCTATCACGTTCTGACCTTCACTCCTCCAGACTCCTGGCACTCGGTGTGGCTATTCTGGGATCTCACTTGGCGGTTCCACCGCTGGTTCGTGAACCTGCAATTTCCCATACGGCGCACGTCCAGGGGCATCACCGTCCGCGACTGTGCCTTGGACATAAGTGTCAAGCCGGACCTGTCATGGTCGTGGAAAGACAAGGACGAGTATGATGAGCTAGTGAGGCGCGGCTGGTTCACTGATAAGGAGCAAGCGTCGTTGCTGGCAGAAGCGGACAGAATGGCGCACATTGCCACCGAGAAGCGATCCCCTTCTCGGACGGCTGGGAAGGCTGGAGGCCTGACCCATCGTGGCCGGTTTCAACGCTAACCGACAACTGGGAACTGCTGGACGGGTAGCTTCAGGGCGCCAGAACCCCAGCCAGACTTCACAAAATCAAGAACCTTCACCTTGAATTTCACCTTTGACCTGTAACCAGGCCTCTATACAGCTTTCTCCCAATAAGGCCTGCCAGCGGCGCGGCAACGGGGATTGCATTGGCTCTGGCAATTTGATCCTGACCATTGAAGTCAATCGGCACCATTTCAGAACCGTTATGTCGGACTCAGAAAAGCTCGAAAGGCCAGAAAGCGTGGGAATTGCCACCGATCTGGATAGAGTGCTTGAGTTCCTTCTTCTGGATAAGGTTCCATGATGCGGTCAAGGTGGAAACCAAATTGCGAAAGGGAGTTTAGGTAAGTGACTAAGAGGGTGTCTAAGAAGTGGTCACATAACACCTGTACACAGGAGTGGGGGATGACGTAAACCATACCCATGAACAGACAAGCCTACCCCAGCGATCTCAGTGACACCGAGTGGCGACTGCTAGAGCCTCTGTTGCCCGCTCCTAAACCGGGAGGCCGTCCGGTCAAGTATCCTCGCCGGGAGGTGGTGAACGCCATCATGTACGTACTTCGGAGCGGGTGTCCGTGGCGGATGCTTCCACACGACCTTCCCCCTTGGCGCACGGCGTTTCACTACTTCCGCACCTGGCGAAAGGACGGAACCTGGGAGAGGGTCCATCAAGCCCTGCGCGAGAGGGTACGGACAGCCGATGGACGACAGACTTCTCCCAGCGCGGCTATCATAGACAGCCAGAGCGTGAAGACGACCGAAAAAGGGGGCCTCGTGGCTATGATGCTGGCAAGAAGGTCAACGGTCGAAAGCGACATATCATTGTAGATACCATGGGGTTGCTGCTGGCGGTGGTGGTGCATCCTGCCAATATCCAGGATAGGGATGGTGCGAAGCTGGTCATCGATAAATTGGCAGGAAGGTTTCCACGCCTGCAATTGATCTGGGCTGATGCTGGTTACGCGGGCCAGTTGGTTGATTGGGCCATGTGCTTGTCGGGTTGGGCGCTGGAGATTGTGAGGCGTCCGAGAAGCAGCCATCAGTTCGAGGTGTTGCCGCGAAGATGGGTGGTTGAGAGAACATTTGCATGGCTGGGACGCTGCCGTCGGCTGAGCAAGGACTATGAAGAACTGCCGGAGACCACCGAGGCGTGGATCTACAGTGCCATGACGAGACTGATGCTGAAGCGGTTAGCACGCACACCCACTTTTTAGACACCCTCTAAGCTAGACTTTGTACATTCACGCGGCATAGGTTAGCAACTCGATGAATCTGTTGAGCATGGGAGTCGGGATTTCTCGCATATCTGGTTTCTGCGACGACATGCGGAAAGTCCCGGAGGCAAGCCAGAGATGACGGCGCACCAAAGCGATCGCGTCGATGAAAGTGGGCGCCGACTTGACATACCAAGCCGCCGATCGTGGAGTCGCTAGCCGGCGACCTCCCAACAAGTGTGCTGCGAGAGTTACCCAGGAGAACAGTCCCAACAGCACAGGAGTGGTCCGAGATATGGCGCGATCCGACCACTGGCGTTGAGTCTCTACTCCCAGATGGGCGCGTGTCTCCTGAAACGTCACCTCGATCTGCCAGCGCAACACGAACCACTCGATGATCTGAGCCGGACTGATCGCAGGATCGGTACACAGCAGCGCCTGGGAGTCGAACCGGTGTAGGGGGTCTCGAATGAGGACCCAGCGAATGGGCACGGGTGGCTTGCCCGTGTGATACCAGACCGCTGTTCGAGAGACGGTCTCCACCGTGCAAATGGCGCTGTCGTACCAGGCCACAGATATCGTGGCCCAGCCTACATCGGGGCACTGGAGGAGTTCCCTCAATGTGGGCAATCGTTCTCCTTTGAGGCGTGGACGCCCCATCTGTCCGGGCAGTCGAGGTGGGGCGGGTTCGTAGAGTGCAGCGTCCAGACGCAATCGGGTAATGAGGGTGACCGGACGAGTCATGGACTGACAGAAGTGGAGCAGATGGAGGGCAGCGTAGCTGCTGTCGGCCACCAGTACCAGAGGACGGTTGGGCAGCCAGCGCCGGAGCTGGAGGATCATCTGACGCGCCCAGTCGGTGAGCCTTTTGTGCGTCCGACCCAGCTTCTGACAGTAGCGCTCAGAGGGAGCCAGGGCGGTCAGTACAGGTAATGCCCATGTCCGATGTGCCCAGGGTATGGTGGTCAACAACATCAGGCTTATCCAACGCAGGCCGGAGGCCTTGACGAAATGACTCCCGCTGGAGCGCACTGCGTCACGATATATCCCCTTGGCTTTGATCTGCTTGCCACGCCGCCGCTCCAAGGTCTCGTCGATCCCAAACACCAGTGGACTATCACCCTGATCGAGGTGCTGTACCAGGAGCAACAGCAGTACACGGCTCAGCTGGAGCGGTGACCACACAGCGCGGTTGAGAACGTGGTGATACCGAGCAAAGCCGGTGTCGTCGCTGAGTCCCATGGCGCGCAGCGCGGAAGTGACGGTCCTCTTGTGCGTGGCCAGGACTGCACCGACCAGCAGCACCTGCACTTTCGCCCATGTCCTGGCCTGAAACATCGGCGCGAACGGACTGAGAAGGGATACAATGGCATCGGGCAGAGCCTGCCCCGTACCTGATACGGGGGTGAGCATGACTTGACCTTTCGTGATGGTTCGGTCTCGTCAGCTTACCCTGTTTCCTCTGTCTAAGTTTTGTACAAAGTCTAGCTAAGGGTCGATGAACGTGGGTAGTGATATATTCACCGACATCGGTAGATATAATAAATGGACCTTCGAGAACGATTTCTTCGTGGTAGTTAAACCAGCCTGCATCGGCGTACCCCCGACAATGTGGCCAAAACCACGGGTGAGTGATCGTGGCGACAAAGCAACCATTTGAGGCAACTATCGTTGAAACTGCTTCCACCAACGACCTCAAGTCTAGGCAAGTCATAAGGGTCATATTGGCAATGGCAGTAGTGAACGGAGGACCGGACCAATGTCTAGCGAATTCTTCAACGGCGCTGACATGAAAAGAAACATTACGGGAATTCGCACAGGTCCTTTGCGCGATTTGTATACTATAGGCCGAAATATCAACAGCAGCTATTGTGCCCGACATCGCCGCAAGCTCGTTAGTGAGGTGCCCAGTGCCACATCCAACATCCAACACACTCTCAAGATTGCTTCCCTCGACCAGACTTCGAATTGTAGGCAACAAGACATGACTAAAGCTTAAGTCTTTGCCGCTGGCAATCTGACGATAACGGACCTGGGCGATCTCATCCCATTCCCTCGCGATGTCAATTGAGGATTTCCCAATTGCTGGCTTGGTGGACATCTGTTACTCCTTGGAGGTGTTCTCTCGTGTTAGTCTTACCAAGTCGTAGGCTAAGGAGAACGTTGGATTCTTGTCCCTCGGCGAAAACTCATCAATTATATGTAATTGACCTACACCAACACCAACAGCCACTCGAGAGTTGTCCCGATTGTAGTTGGCGATTGTAAACCTACTAAGAGGCGAATCCCAAGTTCCATACGTGATTACTTCGGCACCATGTTGCTCTAGCGATTTTGTGTCCTCGGTGGCAACGGGTAGGCAAATGATCAAGTCTCCTGATTTGGCCTTGTCCCCCAACAGCTGCTTCATTTCGTCATCGTCAACCCAGCTCATGTTTCTTGTCCAAATTGCGACCCTTCCTCCATTCTTTATCCAACGAAACATGTAGTCCCTAATGCCTCGTTTATCATCTAAGGTGAAGAAATGACGAGTGGAACTTGAGTGAAGAATGACGATTCCGATCACAGACAGCAATGCGATTATTGGCACAATAAGAATGAACGATCTCCAATCACCATCCTGAAACTGTATAAGGCCCACTACTGATGCTATTGCCCCAATAAGCGAGATCAAGAGTTGAAGTTTATTGTTTAGGAGAGAGTTACGCCAAATATAGAGTTTACGTTTCCACAAAGTCGGATCCTCCAAGTGACGTGTTGTTTGCAGGGGTGACGCGTAGAAATTGGGCGACTTGTTAGCAGCGCGCTGTTAGTCAGGCCAATTTGCCAAGAAATTGTATCATCTCGCTACCAGTGACCTTATGACCTGCCCCATTCTTTGGACCAGTCGAAATGTTAATCTCGCGGGTCATTGAGCCCCTGTCGAGGCCGCCAGGGTAAAGGCCTCTGGAGCCAGGCTCCCTAGTATTACAACGACGGTTCATGGAGGGATGGCCCGTGGCAGGGGAACGGCGGCGCGGCGCTTGGCATGGGAGCGCCGGGCCCGTTCGTTACTATCCTGAGTCTCCTCCAGCCACCGCAGCAGTTCAAAGGGCCCGAACCGTTCCCGGGGCAGCATCTCCCGCACCACCCGGTACACTTGGGGCCGGGTTATATGGGGCATCTTTTCCCCCCCAAGCCTGCTGCAGGCTCAGCAGAAAGGCCCCGGCCAGCAGGCACAGGGCCACGTGGTGATGCCAGCCCGCCCAGGTGCGGGTCTCGTACTCGTCCAGCCCCACGTCGCTCTTCTCCGTCTCGAACTCGGTCTCAATACGCCACCTTGAGCCTCCCACGCAGGCCAAGGTCTCCAGGGGAGTGTCCTCAGGAGCATTGGACAGGTAGTAGCGAGGTTCGCTGCCGTCCAGGTTCCGGCGGTAAATGGCCCAGTGGATCTCGCCGGGCTTACGCCTGCTGGTCGGACGCACCCTCTGGGCGCTGAACAGGTAACTGCGGGGACCCTGGCTGCCCTCGGCCACCGTTATCTCCCGCCAAGCCTCCTTCGGCAATTCATCACCACGCTCCCCCATAGTGCGCCGCTGTCCGGCTACGAGCCTGGGCTTGGGGGGACCACCCCGTCCCAGATAGGCAGGAGTGGTCCACACCGGTTCCACCGGCCACACCGTAAAGCCCGCCGGCACGTCCAGCACATAGCGCATCCCCAGGGCCGCCAGTCCCTCGCGGAAGGACGGCGACATCCCGAAGGCGTCGTCTGCGGCCACCCATCCCGCCCTCATATGGCCCCGCTCCAGGGCCCGATCCAACATTTCCAACGCCAACTCTGTCTTGCCTCGATACTTCCGCCTTTCCTCGGGCACTCCAGCCGACGCGCACCGTTCTTTGTCCGAGACCCAGCTCTCCGGCAGATAAAGCCCCTTGTCCACCAGGGCCCGGCCCAAGGGACTGACGTAGGCCAGGAACATCCCCGCCTGGCAGTTGGCCACCTTGCCAAGTCTGCCACAGTACTGCCTCGCCACTCCCACCGACTTCCTGCCCTGCTTGGGGAAATCGCTGCCGTCCAGCACCCATATCGCCTCCGGGTGCCCCAGCCGGGGTCCCAGATACTCCTGAAGACGTCCTATGACTATGTCGTCATTCCAGGGGGATTCAGCGAGAAAGCGTTGTATCACCCTGGCTGATGCCGGAACCGTCTCCGACAGATTCTCGGCGTTGCGCCGCTCCCCGGACTGGACCAGGAGAGCCTGGAGATAATGACCGCTGTGGTCCCGCGCTTCCCTGCGGCCAAACAGCGCGGCGAAGTAAGCGTGAAACTCCCGAAAGTCCTGGTACACCTGCTCGAAAACCGCAGCATCCACTTCCCTGCCTCACTTGCTCAAGCGTTGCCTGCCCCGCCCATCATGGTATCACGACAACCGTCGTTGTAATACTAGGGCACAGTGGGGACGTTCACCGTTGTAGTGCCTGCGCTACCCCCGATTTTCTCTGTCGAGCATCCTCCAGAGACAGGAACCAGCTTTCGTTAAGATATTCCTCCAGAAGCCTGGCATTGAAGGCCCCGAACATTGCGTTGTCTGTAGGCTTGCCTGGCCGACTGAAGTCTAACTCCACACCGTTCAGGTACGCCCACCTGACTAGCGTCGAACCAGTCCGTTTCCAACAGAGTTTTAGATTAGCCCTTAGCCTGAAGACTCCGACTACAGTCCGAGCCGAATCACGCCACTATGTTAGAAACGGCCTTGCACTGACCAACTGACTCACTAACCTACCCGCAACCCCGCCGTCCCCACCTCGTCCACCTCCCCCGTGCGCTCGTTCACCGCCGTGGCGTACACCTCACGCGCCCTCTTCGCAGTGATGAAGCCCTCCCGAACGTCGCGAGCCACCTTCTGAGGGTCCCGTGTACGGGGGTCGCCCCAGCCGCCGCCTCCGGGCGTTCGCGTGACGATGGTGCGGCCCTTGGGCACCGACGTGGTTATCTTGCACGGCAGCCGCGTGGCCTCCGTGCTCTCGCTCGGCTGTGGCCCGTCCTGGGGTGGGCGCACGGAGCATGCCGAGGGCGAGGCGTCCTGCCCCCCGAACAGCCCCCACGGGCTAATCCGCTCACGGTCCGAGCTGAGCGTGAGCGTCGCGCTCTCACCCAGCACGCGCAGGCTGCGCTGTATGCCGAGGCCGCCGCGGTGGTGGCCCGCGCCCTCGCTGTCCGGCACCAATCCGTAGGACTCGACGAGAAGCGGATAGGCGAGCTCTATAGCCTCGACAGGCGCGTTGCGGGTGTTCGTCATGTGGTTCTGCACCGCGTCCATGCCGTCAGAGTCAAACATCGCGCCCTGCCCGCCGGCGTAGGTCTCCACGAAGTTGTAGTAGATACCGTTTCGCGGGTCGATTCCGCCGATGTTGAGCAGGTTCATAGTCCCGGAGCACGCCGCGATCACCTTTTCCGGAATCACGGGCGCGAGCGCGCCGAGCAGCACGTCGGTTATGCGCTGCGTGGTTATGATGTTGGCGTTGCACACCGCCATCGGGTACCTCGCCGACAGCAGGCTGCCGTCGCGCACCCTCACGTCGATGGGGCGGTATGCGCCCGCGTTGGGCGGCAGCTCCGGGTCGAGGCACGCCTTCAGCACGTAGTAGACGCACGCGGCCACGGACGGCCAGCGGCAGTTGAGCGGCCCCTGGCAGGCGTCGTCGGTCGCGGTGAAGTCGGCCACCAGCGAGTCCCCGTTGGCGCGGAGCTCCACCCTGATGGTGATGGGCGCCTCGGTGATGCCGTCGCCCTCCACCACGTCCTCGAAGGTGTACACGCCCGGCGGGATCTGTGCCAGCGCGGCCCTCATCCGCCGCTCGGAGTAGTCCAGCATCTCGCCGAGATAGCGCCGCACAACGTCCACGCCGTAGCGGGACGCCAGGCCGTTCAGCCGGCGCTCGGCCACGTTGTTGGCCGCGTACTGCGCCAGCAGGTCGCCGCGCACCTCCTTTTGCGGTCTCACGTTCTGTGAGATGATCGCCCACAGGTCGCGCACCAGCTCGCCCTTGCGGAACAGCCGAACTGTTGGAATCTGCAAACCTTCCTGGAAGATCTCCGTCACGCCGAAGGGCATAGAGCCGGGGGCGAACCCGCCCATGTCCACGTGGTGGGCCTGGTTGGCGGCTATGGCGATAAGCTCGCCCTCGTGGAAGACCGGAGAGATGAGCGCGAGGTCGTTCAGGTGCCCCGGCCCGGCGGGATAGGGCGTATTTAGCGCCAGGGCGTCCCCCGGCTCAAGCTGCTCGAACGGGTACTGCTCCATCGCCGTGAGCACCGCCGAGTGCATGGTGCCCAGGTGTACGGGCGTGCCTATCTCGCTCTGCGCCACCACGACGATCTCGCCCGCGCCGGTGTAGATGGCTCCCGAGGTGTCGCGCCGGTCCTTGATGTTGGTCGAGTAACTGGCGCGGATGAGCGCGGCCACCATCTCGTCGGCTATCGAGTAGAAGCCGTTGCGCATCACCTCGAGGGTTATTGGGTCGAATGTTGGTTGTGGCATGGTGATTGGGCTAGCCTCGTGTGAGTAGCATGTTTAGTGCGGAGTCCACGGTGGCGGACTGGTTGGGCCAGACGACGGTCGTAGAGTCGAGCTGCTCGACGATGGCAGGCCCGGCCAGCGAGTCGCCGGGGGCGAGCCGAGTGCGGTCGTAGATCGGCGTGTCGGCGGCCTCGTTGTGGAAGTAGACGCGGCGGGCGCCCGTCAGCGCGCGCGATGCGTCTCCGCTCGCTGCCGGCGCATGGCGCACCAGGTCGGGCCGCGGCATCGCCGCGACCGCGGTGACTCGCACGTTGACTACCTCGACCGCGTTGTCTCGGATGGCGTAGCCGTAGCTGCGCTGATGCGCTTCGTGGAGGCGCTCCGTAATTTCGTCCACGTCTCGCTGCGCGAACTCTCCGGCCGCCGCCGGCACCTGCAGCTCGTAGCCCTGGCCAACGTAGCGGGCGTCGACCGTGCGGGCGAGCGTCACGCGGTCGGGCGTCGCGCCCTCGCGGGCCATCTGCTCCAGCGCCTGCCGCTCCATCAGCTCGAACCAGTACGTCAGCTCCCGCGGCGAAATGTCGGTGCCCGGGCGAAGCACGGTGCGGGCGAAGTCGTGGCGCAGGTCGGCGACCAGCAGGCCCAGCGCGGAGGTCACGCCGGGCGCGACGGGCACGAGCACGCGGGGGATGTCCATCTCCTCGGCTAGCTCGGAGGCGTGCAGCGGGCCGGCGCCGCCGAACGCGACCAGGCAGAACTCGCGCGGGTCGTAGCCCTTGGAGACGGAGACCACGCGGATGCCCTTCACCATGCTGGCGTTGACGACCTGCACTATACCCTCTGCGGCCTCTTCCACGCCGATGCCGAGCGGGTCCGCGATGCGCTCGCGCACGGCCCTTCGCGCCAGCGCGGCGTCCAGCGGCATCGCGCCGCCCAGCAAGCCCGACTCGCCGAGCCTGCCCAGCACCACGTTGGCGTCGGTGACCGTCGCCTGCGCGCCGCCGCTGCCGTAGCACGCCGGGCCGGGCACGGCCCCGGCGCTGCTCGGCCCCACGCGCAGCGCGCCGCCAGCGTCGATCCACGCCATGCTGCCGCCGCCCGCGCCCAGCGTGTGGACGTCCACCATCGGCACCCTGATTGGCAGCCGCTCGATCTCGCTCTCCTGAGTCTGGCGCACCTCGCCCTGGTAGCATAGCGAGACGTCGAAGCTGGTGCCTCCCATGTCGATGGAGATGGCGTTGGCCTGCCCCGCCTGCCGTGCTATGGCCGCCGCGCCGATGACGCCCGCGGCCGGCCCCGACATTATGGTGTGCACAGGCCGTTCGATGGCGGTCTCCACGCCCATCGTGCCGCCGTTGGACTGCATGATATACACTTCCGACTTCAGCCCGGCGTCGGAAATCGTCTGCTCCAGCCGCCTCAGGTATCGCTCCATGACGGGAGAGACGTAGGCGTTGATGGCCGTGGTGCTCATGCGCTCGTACTCTTTGAACTCGGGCAACACCTCGTGGGACAGCGCCACCGTGACGCCGGTCAGAGACCGCCTGAGCGCTTCGCCCAGCGCCCGCTCGTGCGCCGGATTGGCGTAGGAGTGCAGCAGGCAGACGGCTATGGCGTCCACGTCCGCAGCCGCCAGCCGCGCGACGACGCGGTCGATCTCGGCTTCGGTCAGCGGGGTGAGCACATCGCCCGTGTGGACGACACGCTCGGCGACCTCGAAGCGCAGGCGCCGGGGGGCGAGCGGCTCGGGGCGGCGTATGCGCCAGTCGTAGAGGCTGGGCCGCTCCTGCCGGCCTATCTGAAGGACGTCGCGAAAGCCGGCGGTGACCACCAGCGCCGTAGTGGCGCCCTTGCGCTCGAGCAGCGTGTTGGTGGCCACGGTGGTGCCGTGGATGAAGAAGTCGACCTGTTCGGGCGCCACGCCGTAGCGGCGGGCCAGCTCGGCTATGCCAGCCGCTACGCCCACCGCCTGGTTGTCGGGCGTGGAAGGCGTCTTCGCGAACTCCAGCCGGTTGGTATAGGCGTCGTAGAGCGCGAAGTCGGTGAACGTCCCGCCGACGTCAACGCCCAGTCTGTAGCCCATAGCTCACGTGCCTACGAGTTCGGGCCCCTGCCCATCGCGTACGGCTGCCAGCGCCTGAGGTCGGTCTTCTCCAGCACGGAGGGGTTGACGCAGGTCCTCGGCCAGCGCCCGGTTAGCGCGAGCATGATTTCCTGGCCGACGCGCCGCCTGGTCTCCGGACCCATGCGGGCGGAGGCCGACGCGACGTGCGGGGTGAGGGTCACGTTGTCCATGTGCAGCAGCGGGTTTTCGGGATCGGGCGGCTCGTGCTCGAGCACGTCAAGGCCTGCGCCGGCGATCCAACCCTCCTGGAGCGCCTTGATGAGCGCCTGTTCGTCCACCGTCGGGCCGCGCCCGTTGTTGATGAACAGGGCCGTGGGCTTCATCTGGCGGAAGTGCTCTTCGGTGAGCATGTGGTGCACCTCCGGCGTGGCCGGCGCGTGCATCGACACGATGTCGGAGCGCTGTAGAAGCTCGCTGAGGCCTACCGGCTCCACGCCCTGGTCGGTAATGATGATCTCGCCGATGTACGGATCGTAGGCCAGCATTCGCACGCCGAATCCGCGGGCGCGCACGGCGGTCGCGCGGGCCACGTGGCCGAACGACACGAACCCCAGCGTCTGTCCCAACAGGCGCGGGAACTCCGAAAGCAGCGGCCTCCCCTCGTTCCAACGGCTCTCCCTCACCATCCGGTCCATCGTCGTCAGCCGGCGGAACGTCGCCAGCAGAAGCATCATCGTGTGGTCGGCGACCTCTTCGATGAAGACGTCCGGCACGTGCGTCACCGGGATGTTCCGCTCGGTCGCGGTCGCCACGTCCACGCTGTCCGCACCCACGCTGCCCAGGGCGATTATCTTGCAGTTTTCCAGGCCGTTGATGATGTTGGCCGTTATGCGCCGTCCTCTGGCAATGATGGCGTCGGCATCCCTGGCCGCCGCTATGAACTCTTCCTCGGTCCCGGCGTCAGACTCGACGATCTCCGCGTCGATTGCCGACAGGGCCTCCATCTCGAGCTCGTAGGAGCCGCCCGCCATGTCGAACGTCACTCCGGGTGGCCTCTGGGTAACCACTTTGAACTTTGCCAACTACCTGCCCTCCTCTCGAGTCGTGGTGTCTCGCTCGCGCCCGTGGGACGGCTGGCCGCCCCCCCATGGGGTCGGGCATAGGATACGCCGGGCCGGTTGCGGTGTCCAGACTGGGGGCGAGACCGACCCACGCGCGGATGGCCGGTGAACGCGGGGGCGCGGCGGCTTTGCTGTGGTAAAATGCCTTTCGCCGGAAAGCGCCCGGGCGGCCGGCGGCGAGCAGCGGCGCGGCAACTCGGACGCGCGCTCTCGAGGGGAGGGGGACACACAGATGGCCGATGGGAACCGTTACGAAATCGAGCACGTCTCCCGCTACGTTTACACGCAGCCGGTGCGGCAGTGCTCCATGTCGCTTTGCCTCAAGCCCAGCGAGCGAATGGGCCAACGCCTGCTGAGCTTTTCGGTTCGCACGGACCCCGTCGCCGCTCTCAGCGAGGAGACCGACGCTTTCGGCAACACCAAGCACCTCATGCACGTCCACGTCGAGCACCACTCCCTGGTCATCACCGCGCGCTCCGTGGTGGAGACCGCCTCGCCATCGCCGCTGCCCGAGGCGTTGGGGGCCGACGCCTGGGAGGCGATAGCCGGCTGGAAGGACTCGCTGGAGCACTGGGACCTTACCCGCCGCAGCGAGTACGTACGGCCGTCGCCGAGCCTCGACGAGTACGTTCGAGGGCGCGGCATCGCGCCTGGGGTGGACCCGCTGTCGTCGTTGCTGCAACTGAACGAGACGATCTACGACAGCTTCGAGTACGAGCCGGGCAGCACCTCGGCGATCTCGCCCATCGAGCACATGCTGGAGACGGGCCGCGGGGTGTGCCAGGACTACGCCCACGTGATGATCGCCATCGCCCGCTCGTGGGGCGTGCCGACGCGGTACGTGTCCGGTTTCGTGGCGGCTTCCGACGACCGCGGCGGTATCGTGAAGCACGGCGCCACGCACGCCTGGGTCGAGTGCCTGCTGCCTGGAATCGGCTGGACCGGATTCGATCCCACGAACCGCAAGCTCGCAGGCGCGTACCACGTGCGCGTGGCCGCCGGCCGGGACTATCGTGACGTTTCGCCTACGCGCGGCGTGTTCGTGGGCGGCGGGCAGAGCCTGCTGCAGGTGGACGTGTCGATGCGCGAGGCCGGCGCGCAGCCCTCCCAATGTTGATGGGAGAGGGGACTTCGGCCCGCGCCGCTAGATGAACGGCGAAGGCGCGCGCGCCACCACCTCGGGGCCGTCGTTGGCGTAGGAATTGACCAGCGTGGAAACCTCGTAGGCCTCCAGGTCGCAGTCCCCGTAGGGGACCAGCAGGCCGTGGAGGGCGTCCGGGTCGGCGCCTTCGTCCAGCCATTCGGCGTGGGCGTTGCCGGGAAGTATCACGGGCATACGGTGGTGAATGGGCCGGACGTGCTCGTTCGCCGCGGTGGTGATGACCGTGAACGACCATAGCAGGTTATCGTCGGGGCCGCGCCACGTCTCCCACAGGCCGGCGAACGCGAACGGCTCGCCTGAGCGCATGACGATTCTCATGGGGCGCTTGGCGCGTCCGGAGCGCGCCCACTCGTAGTAGCCGTCGGCGAGCACGAGGCATCGCCGCCGCCTGAACGCCGTGCGGAAGCTGGGCTTTTCCGCCACCGTTTCGGCGCGGGCGTTGATCATACGGCTGCCGATCGAGATGTCCTTCGCCCAGGACGGCACCAGCCCCCAGCGCATATGCGTCGCCCGGCGCGCGCCATCATCGCCGACCAGTGTGAGCGCCCGCTGGGTGGGGGCGATGTTGTAGCGGGGCGGGGCGTCAAGCTCGTCTGCGTCGAAGCCGAAATAGGCTTGTAGCTCCCGAATGTCGGCTATCAGGCTGTATCTGCCACACATGGCTCGTACTCGCGGAGGGTTAGCGATGAGAGGGTGAGACTGTCCCGGCTAGGCGCCGACGCGCTTGCGGCGGTTGCGGAGGTAGTCGACCATGACGAACTTGCCCAGGTTGCGGGAGTCGGTGTAGAACGCGCGCCCCTTGTTGATGCGGGTCAGCTGGTCGATGAACGCCAGCAGGTCGGGTTGCCGCTCCAGCATGAAGGTGTTAATGGTTATGCCTTGCTGCGTGCAGCGCTTGACCTCTTTCAGCGTCTCGTTGATCGTCGTCCAGGAGGGCGGGTAGCTGAAGTAGGCCCTGCTTCCCTCCATGTGCACCGTCGGCTCACCGTCCGTGATCATCAGCACCTGCTTGGTGGCGACCTTCCTGCGCGACAGTAGCTGCCGCGCCAGCATTAGGCCGTGCTGCATGTTGGTGCCGGACACCCAGGTGTTCCAGCTCACCTCTGGAAGGTCTTCGCCCTTCAGCTCCATGCCGTAGTCGGAGAAGCCGACGACGTAGAACTGGTCCCTGGGGAACTGGCTGTGGATCAGCCAGTAGAGGGCGAGGGCGACCTTCTTGGCGGCGGTGAAGCTGCCGAACATGCCCATCGAGCGGCTCTGGTCGAGCATGAGCACGGTGGCGACCTGGCTGAGGTGCTCTGTGCGGTGGATCTCCAGGTCTTCGGGGCGGAGCCGGATCGGGATGTTGGGACCCTCACGCAAGACCGAGTTGAAGAGCGTGCGGTGCAGGTCCACGTCGAACGGGTCGCCGAACTCGTACTGCTTCGTCTCGCCGGTGTGCTCGCCGTCCTCGCCGCGGAAGTACACCTCGTGGCGGCCGGCGCGGTCCTTCTTCAGCTCGGAGAAGACCTCCTTCAGCGCCTGCTGGGCGAGCTTGCGAACGGCCTTCGGCGTCAGCTCCAGCCGGTTGCCCTCCTGTTTCAGATAGCCGGCCTCCTGTAAGCGTCTCAGCACGTCCTGCATCTGCTCAAGCTGGCGTCGCGCCTCCTCGTCTATGAGCTCCTCAACCCTGTCTGGGTTCAGGTCCTGGAGGTTGCCGCTGCGCATCACTTGCTCAAGCTGGCGCTCCAGGTCGTCCATGTCATGCAGGTTCTTCATTAGCTCCATGGCCTGGTCGAGGGTCAGCGACTCCTCGCCCATGAACGGGTAGTCGCGGGCCATGTCGTCGAACGGGAACAGGTCGTACATCTCCCCCGCGAGCTCGGCCAGCTCCTCCATCAGCTCGGGGTCGATTGCCGACGCCAGCAGAGCTTCAAGCTCGTCGCGCATGTCGGCGCTCATGCTGTCCATCATCGACTGCATGGCCGCCATCTGCCGCTGAAGCTGCTCGATAAGCTCGTCCAGGCTTTCGGGCCGGTCGGGGTCGAAGTGGTGGCCGTACTGCTCCATGAAGCCTTCGAAGTCCGTGTCTTCGCCCATCGCGCGGTCTCGCAGCATCTGGTTGAGCGCCGACACCATGTTCCTGAGCTCGTCCATCTGCTCGGGCGTCATGTTCTGAATCTGCTGGCGCATACTCTGGAAGAAGTTGCGCATCATCTGCTGCTTGAGGATGTCCAGCAGCTCGTTGAACTTCTCGCGGGCCTCCGGATCCATGAAGTCGTACTGTTGCAGCTCCCGGATGGCGCCGCTGGGGCTTTCGGGCAGGGAGTCGAGCTTTTCGCGACTGTGCTCGGCGCGCTCCTCGAGCAGCTTCATCGGCGCCCGCAGGTGCTCTGCGTCGTCGCCCTCGGCGTCCAAGCGCTCCTGGGCCTCGGACAGGCGCTTGTCGATGCCGGAGCGTTCGGTCTCCAACACGTCCCGCAGACGCTCCTTGAGGTCATCCATCAGAGAGTCCACGTTGTAGCGCTCGAGCTGCATCTGGCGCTGCTTGCGCAGACGCTCCATCATCTCGCGCAGCCCCTCGACGCGCTCGCCCTGCTCGCCGTCCATGCCGCGCTGGAACAGGTTGCGTAGCGCACGGTTGACGTCGCCGTGCGTGAGGATGTCGTCCGACAGGGCCTCCAGGAAGTCGTCCTCGTCCATGTCGGACCAGTCCTGGGAGCCGTCCCAGCGTGAGTAGGTGTAGGATGTCATCGCGTTCCTTTCAGTCCCTTCCCCCTTGAGGGGGAAGGTCAGAGCCTGCCCTGAGCTTGCCGAAGGGATGGGGGTGCCCCTCCTAGTACGTCAGCGCCCCGCCATTCACGTGGATGGTCTGGCCCGTAATGAACGCCGCATCCTCCGACGCCAGGAAGGCGCAGGTCTTGGCTATCTCCTCGGACAGCCCTAGCCTGCCCAGCGGTATGCCCGACGTGCGGTGCGTGGGCGGCTGGGCGTTGGCGGGGTAGGTGTCGATCGCGCCGGGCACGACGTGGTTCACCAGGATGTTGTGCGGGGCCAGCTCCATAGAGAGGGCGCGGGTGAGGCCGAGCGCGCCCATCTTGGAAGCGGACACGTGCGCCCAGCCGGCGTGGCCCCTGAATGCGTTGAGGCCGGACACGTTGATGATGCGTCCGCCGCCGGCCTCTATCATGCCGGGTACCAGCGCCTTGCTCAGGTAGAACGGGGCGTCGAGGTTTACGGCCAAGACCTCGTGCCAATCCTCCACGCTCATCTCGGTTATGGGCGCTGGACGGCGCAGACCGGCGTTGTTGACCAGCACGTCGACGCGCCCGAACTCGGTGAGCGCGGCTTCGGCCAGCCTGTCCAGGTCCTCGAGGCTGCCCACGTCGGCAACTACGGCGATGGCGCGGACGCCGAGCTCCCTTGCCTCTTCCGCGACGGCCTCGGCCTCGTGGCGGTTGGAGCGGGCGTTGACCACCACGTTAGCGCCGCGCGCGGCGAACTCCAGCGCGGTGGCGCGGCCGATGTTTCTGCCGGAGCCTGTGATGAGTGCGGTCTTCCCGTTCATGTGTTTCCTCTTTACGAGCGAACCGGGTAGGGACGTTTCAGGTCAATGACTCATCATGCAACCAACAGGGCGTCGCTTGTGGGCCCCCTCTACTGGCCAGAATCAGAGACAGATTGGGCGACTATCAAATCAATGATGTTGAGCCACCAGATGTCTGGCTGTAGCTGGCCGAGGTTCTCCCCCTTCGCTCTTTTCCGACAGGGGGAAGGGGATTAGCCGTCGAGAAGAGTCACTGCCCTAGTCCGACTTCAGGCGGCGCACGAGTTCCCGCAGCCGCTCCGCTTCGCGCAATGCCTCGTCGCGTTGCGCCTCCGCCTGGTCTCGTCGCGCCTTCGCCTCGTCGCGTTGCGCCTCCGCCTGGTCGATCCGGTCAATCAATTCAAGTCTGTTGGGAAGGAACACCCCGTTCGCGGGGTCGAACAACAGCAACTGACCCTTCACCCAGCACAGATACAGCCCGAGCGTCGGGCTGTAGCCCCTCATTTCGCCGTCTGGAGATTCCTCGAGCGCGAACGGAGTATAGACGCCATCCGCGAGTCTGTCCCCGGCGAGGGGAGCGTCGTGGAACTTGCCGCCCGTGTGGTCGAAACGCCAGTACTCCAGCACGCCCATTTCCGCGTAGCGCCGCCGCTTGAGTGTGTAGTCGCGCCGACCCGTACTCTTGGACGCCACTTCCAACACGAACTCGGGCGGTTTGCCCACCTCGCTTATCACGTATCCGTTCGTGGCCAATATGCGCTCAGCGTCCACGCCTAACGCGACGACACAGTCGGGCACCAGGTTCGAGAAGATGTGCTCCCTATCCGTACACAGGTAGCCCTGCCCACCGACGAAAACGCCGTCGCGCTCGTGAAACCACCCCTCCAGAATCTGCTCGACGTTGGCCAGAATTGGGAACTGCTGCATCCTGTCAATCTTGCGTGGCGGGTCATTCAGAGGTTCAGGGTCCTCGCGCCACTTCGCCCGGGCGGCTTCCAGTTTTTGGTTGGTAGTCATGTCTAATCTCACCGCTGTCGCAGGGTCAGGCTTGCGGCTAGAATCATTTGGGCGGCCGTAATCGCCCCTTAGTCGGAAGCGAGCGCCGGCTCCTGGCTGCGAATCACCTCGGCGTCCTGCAACTCGCGCACCTGGTCGTCGGAGTAGCCGAGGACGTCCTTGAGGATCTCCTCGTTGTGCTGGCCCGGGGTCGGGGCGGAGCCGACGACCATGGGCGTGCGGCTGAACTTGATCATCTTGCCGGTGACCCACATGGTGCCCGCGACTGGGTCGGGGACCTCCATCATTATCTCGCGCTCGCGCAGGTGCGGCTCGTTGGCCGCCTGCTCCACGCTGTTGACCGGCGCGCAGGGTATGGAGAAGCCGGACAGGTAGTCGACGGCCTCCTTGGTGGTGCGTGTGGAGAACCACTCGGTCAGCTCGCTCTCGAGGTCGGCGGTGTTCTTGCCGCGGTCGGCGCGCGTGGTAAACCGGGGGTCTTCGAGCCAGTCGGGCTTGTCCAGCGCCTCGCACATGCGGCCCCACATGTGGTCGTTGTTGGCGGCTATTATCAGCCAGCCGTCGGTGGTCTGGTACATTCCGCCGAGTCCCTCGCCGTTGCCCCTGCGCTCGGACACGATGCCGTCGCCGAGGTAGGCGGAGATGGGTATTTCGTTGGTGGTGAAGCCGGTGTCGGCGAGGCAGACGTCTATCGCCTGGCCCTCGCCCGAAATCTCCCGCTCCCTCAGCGCGGCGAGCGCCCCTATGGTGGCGTGCAGCGCCGTTATCCTGTCGATGAGCGGGAAGGCGGTGAGAATCGGCGGGTCGTCAGGGAAGCCGGTGAGCGACGCCATGCCGCCCATCGCCTGCCCGATCGGGTCGAAGCCCACCCTGTCCCGCAGCGACCCGTACTGGCCGTATGCCGAAACGTTGATCATGATGATCCTGGGGTTCAGCTTCTTGAGGACGTCGTAGCCCAGCCCCATAATGTCGATGGTGCCGGGGCGGAAGTTCTGGAGAAGCACGTCCGAGACCTTGACCAGGTCGCGGATGACCTCCTTGCCCTCTTCGGTGCGCAGGTTGATGGAGAGGCTCTTCTTGCCGCTGTTGTACTGGACCCAGTAGGCGCTCTGGCCTCTGACGGTTGGGCCGTTGGCCCGGCTCTCGTCGCCCCTGATCGTCTCGACCTTGATGACCTCGGCGCCCATGCGAGCGAACATGAGCGCGCACCTGGGGCCGGCCTGGTAGCGTCCCAGGTCGAGCACGCGAATGCCTTCCAGCGGGGACTTCAGCGAATCTTTCATGGCTGCTACTTCCTTCCCTTTCTGTCCAGAAACTCCTTGAAACCTTCCTCCACCGAGGACGCGATCAGCTTCGTGTCCCGTGCGTCGACCTCGTTGTCGTGCATCAGGCGCCAGCCGGCGCCCACGTTGTCGACCATAATCTCCTTGATGCCCTGCACCATGCGTTCGTCGTTCGCCGCGATAAGCTGGGCGATTTCGACGGCCTTCGGTATCAGTTCGTCAGACGGCACCAGGTGGTTGAGCAGGCCGATTTGAAGGGCCTCCTCGGCCTCCACCACGCGGCCGGTGAACAGCAGCTCCTTGGCCTTGGGCCAGCCGACCTGCATGGGCAGGGTCCAGGTGGAGTTGACGCGCCCGTATGAGGCGGCGAGGAAGCGAAAGCGCGTGCGTTCGCACCCTACGCGGATGTCGAAGCTGGACGACATGAGCGCGCCGCCGCCGTAGCACAGCCCGTTGAGCGCGCCGATGGTGGGCTTCGTGCAGGAGGCGATGTTCCACGAGAACAGGTCGCTGCCGGGATAGGGCTCTGGCAGCGTATCCAGTTCGGCGTTGCGCGCCATCTCGTGAATGTCGGCGCCGGCGGAGAAGGCGCGCTCCCCCGTGCCGGTGAAGATCACCGCCTTCACGCCTGAGTCCGCCTCCATGTCCAGGACGGCCTCGTTCACCTCGCGATAGAGGTCCCGGCTGAGGGCGTTGAGCACGTGGGGACGGTTGAGCCTGATTGTGCCCACTCCGTCTTGCTTGTCGACGACGATGTTTTCGTATGCCACCGCGATTCTCCTGCTGGTTAGGTGGCGCCATTATATGGGCGCGCGGGGGTGGGGGCAAGTGCAGAGCCGCCAACGACATATGGGGGGCAAACACAGGGGGCGGTCCGCGGACCGCCCCCTGCCGGCCGCCGGGAACTCGGCCCAGCGGCCCCGAGGTTCATGGTTGGGGTTTGCCCTCCAGGCTGCCTACTCCTCTTCTTCCAGGGTGCTGGTGTCGCCCTCGGGCAGGCCCAGCTCGCGGGCCTTGAGGAGCCGCCGCATTATCTTGCCGCTGCGCGTCTTGGGCAACGATGGCACGAACTCTATCTCGCGCGGAGCGACCCCGGCGCTGAGCTTCTGGCGGGTGAAGCGCGTGATCTCGTTGCGTAGCTGGGTAGTTGGCTCGAACCCGTCCTTGAGAGCGACGAACGCCTTCACGATCTCCATCGCTATGGGGTCGGGCTTGCCAATGACGCCCGCCTCGGCCACCGCCGGATGCTCGATGAGCGCGCTCTCCACCTCGAATGGGCCCACGAGGTGGCCCGCCGTGTTGATCACGTCGTCGGTGCGGCCCACGAACCAGAAGTAGCCGTCTTCGTCCACGCGCGCACTGTCGCCGGTGATGTACCAGCCCTTGCGGAAGCGTGAGTTGTACATCTCGGTGTTGTTCCAGTACGAGTGGAACATCGAGGGCCAGCCGGGGCGCACCACGAGGTTGCCGTCCACGCCGGGCGGCACGGGGTCGAAGTTCTCGTCCACGACGCCCACCTCCACGCCGGGTATGGGCCGGCCCATCGATCCGGGGCGAATGTCCATCTCCGGGTAGTTAGCGACCAGAATCGCGCCGGTTTCCGTCTGCCACCAGTTGTCGTGGAACGGCATGCCGATGGCCTTCTCGCCCCAGACAACGGCCTCGGGGTTGAGCGGCTCACCGACGCTACAGGAGTACCTGAGCCTGGACAGGTCGTAGCGGCGCGGCAGCTCCTCCCCCGCCTTCATCAGCATCCTGATGGCCGTCGGGGCGGTGTACCACACCGTCACCTTGTGCTTCTGTAGCATCTCGTACCAGGCGCTGGCCCGGAAGCCGCCCTCGTAGATGAGCTGGGTGAGTCCGTTGGTCCAGGGCGCGAGCATCCCGTAGGACGTGCCGGTCACCCAGCCGGGGTCGGCGGTGCACCAGTACACGTCGTCCTCGTGCAGGTCGAGCGCCCACTTCCCGGTGGCGTACTGCTGCACCACAGCCTGGTGCCGGTGAACGGCGCCCTTGGGCTTGCCGGTGGTGCCCGAGGTGTAGTGCATCACCGAGTAGTCGTACTGGCTCGTCTGCACGGTATCGAAGTCGGGGGAGGCCTTGGCCATCTCCTCTTCCCAGGCCAGGTCGGCCATGTCCCGGCCCTCGGAGTCGCGGTTGTTCTTGTTGACCACGATGATGTGCTGGAGCTCGAACAGCTCGGGGATGATGCCGGTTATGCGGCGGCGCAGCTCCGGCTGGGTGACGAGCACCTTGGCTCCGCTGTCCTGCAGTCGGTCCCTGACGGGGTCGGGGCCGAAGGCGGAGAAGAGCGGCCCCACAACGGCGCCGGCCTTGAGAATGCCGAAGAAGGCTATGTAGGTCTCGGGCAGCCTGTCCATGAACAGGAAGACGCGGTCGCCCGTTTCGATGCCGAGGCTCTTGATGACGTTTGCGAACCTGTTGGTGAGAGTCTTGAGCTGGCCGAAGGTGTAGTCCTCACGTTCGCCGTTCTTGCCCTCCCAGATCATGGCGATCTTGTCGCGGCGCGGGCCGTTGGCGTGGCGGTCGATAGCCTCGTGGGCCTTGTTCAGATAGCCGCCGGGCAGCCAGTCGAGCTCGGAATACATCTGCTGCCAGTCGAAGTCGGAGCGCGTCTTGGCGTACTCGAGGTTGGGCGCGACACTCATCTCGTCGCGGCTCGGCTTGTGAATGGGGGGAAAGGACGAGGTGGTCATGGTGTGTCCTCCAATTAGATCATCGTAATCACGCGAAACTTAGAATCGTGCCGACCGAAAATTCAAGAGTCGGAGCCTGCCTGTCGTACTTCTTGTTGCACAAACTCGTCGAAAAAGGTCTCTAGCGAACCCACGAACACACGAGCGCTCCTGTAAAGGTCAAAAATCTGTTCGCTGGTCTTCTCCAGGGGAGAATTCCCGAAATCCTCGTGCACTATCCTGTTACGCTCCCTTTCAAGTTCGAGAAACGCTCTTATCCCAACTCTGTACTCATCGTTTGCCTGTATCTGCTGGTCCATGAACCGACGAAAGTCTGAGCCGAAGAATCCGAAGAACTGGTTCGCATTGTTACCCCTCCAGTTAAAGTAGGTATGGAACTGTCTTTCAATTGCCTTGTTGCGCACAAACTCCAGTAGCAGTCCAGTTTGACCACTATGTTTCCTGGTTAGGCTGAGTATCTGAGCCTTGACCAAGTATTCGAAATGGCTTCCCGCCGCAATCAGCAGGGACTTCTGCAAAATCGCTTCTGCTGCAATCCTCAAAGACACCTGACTTGGATCGAGGCTGTCAACTATCTCCTGAAACTCCAGATAAAGGCGATCTACGACTGTTCGCTCCTGTGTCATAGCGCAGTGACGTGTTTCCTGCCAAGCTTGAGTCTTGTTCGGACGTTAGAAGTCTGGGTAGTAGCACTAGATGAGGCTTCACTGAACTGCTTGTCCGCCTTTAGAACCTTCAACTCTTTGGGGTCTAGCTGACCTGAGAGATATCTCATTTCAG
Source organism: Dehalococcoidia bacterium (assembly GCA_965217705.1). GTDB lineage: Bacteria > Chloroflexota > Dehalococcoidia > Lucifugimonadales > CATOSD01 > CATOSD01. The sequence goes on from CBDCJA010000002.1 coordinate 3,333,628, forward strand.
CAAAGGCTTTCGAGCAAGCCGCGGCGAAGACGGCCTCAATCAATGCGATATTGAATCTGTTGTTACTATCGTTGAGGAATGTCCGCTTGGGAAGTCCCCTTGCGGCATCCAGGAACGACTGGAACAGTTCCTTAAGGTACTGATTCTTTTCTTGGTTTTGGCTCTTGCACTTATGCGAGAATTGATTGAGAAACTTCACCATCGATGGCGAGTAGTTGCCTGAGTCAATCAGCATTGCAAAGATGCGCAGCAGAATCTCGATGTCCTTTTGGTGTAGATCCGGTTCAGGGCTGTTCAGAATCTCCCGCCACTTCTTGTCGGCATTTACTTCCATCAGCATGTCGTAAAAGTCCGAATGGTAAAGGCTGAGTCGGATCTCTTGCGGCCTCAGGTTCACGCCACCGGAGTTTAGCCTATTGAAGATCTCGTAAATTGCTGTTTGGCCCGATGCAAAAGAGTTCTCCCGGATCACCACGTTTCGCAGCGGCCGTAAGTCCAGCTGAAGTTTGAACTCTCCGAGCGTATTGTATGTCAACCTGTTGAGTTCGTTGGGTTGGTCTGGCAAGCTCTCGGGAAGTCTCAACCGAAAACTGGTGAAGTATTTGTCATTGCTCAACACGTCATCCGGAATACTGTTTTGCTCTGCAAATATCCGGCGCAATTCTGCGCGCGCCTCCATGCGGGGAAACCGCTGCTTGATGAAATAGTAGATTGACTTGAGGCGTTGCTGACCGTCAACTACCAGCAACTTGTTCCTGCCTTCCTCGTACAGGAAGATCTGCGGCACTGGCAAGCCTCGAATTAGCGACTCGATTAGTCTCGAAGCCCTCTTTAGATCCCAAACGTAGTGACGCTGAAATCCAGGAATCACTATCGTGCCAGATTCTATGTAGCTGAAGAGGGTGGCAACATTGAAGTCATTCGGCGTGACGCTAAGGTCGTAGTTGATTACATCCGCATCTTCGTCCCCTTCCTGAGATTCTTCCGCGTAGTCTTCGAACCACTTGCTACCGTTCACGGATTCAACCATGGCTGATCCTAACTGCAAGTCGGCTTGCGAGATCCTGAACGCCCTTCACCTTACACACGCCTCCATCTTACGACAATGACCAAAACAGCTTTGCGGCGCGCGCCAAGCGTCTCTGTGCCGAGTGCGGTTGTGCGCGGAACGCTCCACGCCACCCATCGCGCCGCCGGCTTCCTAGCCGCGCGGCACTATCGGCAGCGTGACGTGCGAGGGGTATTCCGCGGTGTGATGCACCGTTTGCAGCGCCGAAACGAAGTCGCCGTCCGTTCCGATAGGCTCGCCCGTGTTGGTGTTGCGGTCGAAGCGAGGGAAGTTGCTGCTCGATATCTCCACCCGGATCTGGTGGCCCTTCCTGAACAGGTTGCTGGTCGCCCAAAGGTCGATGTTGAACTCGTAAACCTGCCCCGGCTGGAGCAGGCTCGCGGACGACCTGGGGTTCCGGTAGCGTGCGCGGATGATGCCGTCGGTCAGGTTGCGCGCGTAGCCGTCGGGCGAAACGTCCACCAGCTTTGCGGTGAAGTCTGTGTCCCTGGCCGAGCTCGAGGCGTACAACGTTACAGTCACAGGCCCCGTGACCTCCGTGTCGCGCTCCAACGGCGGCGTGGAGTACACAAGCACGTCGGGGCGCGCCTCCACCGGGCGCTGGTCGTACGCCCCGGCCGCCATGAACGCGGGGTCGCAGCATAGCTGGCCGCCGCGCGTGGGTGCGGGGTCGAGCGGGTTGTACGCGAACACGTCGGGTGGTTCGGAGTTGGAGGAGTCTAGGCTGAGCGCACCGTCGCCGTTGAGCGTATTGGCCCTGCCTCCGCTGCGCAGATAGAACCTGGTGTTCGCGGCGCGGTCCAAGGGCCAGCTATTCTCGTAGCGCCAGACGTTCTCGCCCATAACGAAGATTCGCACCGGGGGCTGGTCGACGAAGCCGTTGTCCTCGCCCTTCAGCCAGTAGTCGTAGTGCGACAGTATCTGCCCCTGCAGGTCGAGCGCGAGCGCCCCCGCACGAGTGCCGAAGTTGTACTCGCCGGACACGCTCATGGGCGAGCCGCCGTGGACCCAAGGGCCTATCACCAGCTTCTGGCCGCGCCGGGCGTCCTCGGTCGCCCCGAGGGTGCTCATGCGCACGTAGTTGCGAATGGTGCCGCCCAGGAAGACGTCGTACCAGCCGCCGAAATTGAACGCGGGCACCTCGATGTCGGAGTGCGCCTCCTCGATCGACACCGCCTTCCAGTAATCGTCGTACTCCGGATGGGCCATCCAGTCGTAGTAGTAGGGCGCAAGCCCGCCCTGCAGGTCCGGCACATCCCGCATCGGCAGGTGGGCGAAGCCCGTGTTGAGGTCGTCCTTGGCCTGGATGATGCTCTCCAGCCGATCGTCGGTCAGGGGGAGGCGGCGCGCTAGGTTGCCCCAGTTGGCCGCGGTAAGCGCGCCAACGGCCCATGAAAGGTTGAAGCCAAGCTCGAAGGCGCCGCCCTGCCACGCCCAGCCCTCCTGGTAGTTGGAGGCGGTCACGCCCGGCGCGATGCCCTTGAGCGAGGGCGGCTTGGACTTTGCCGCCAGCCACTGCGTGGCCCCGACGTAGGAGACGCCGTACATGCCCACCTTGCCCGTGCACCAGGGCTGGGAAGCGAGCCACTCCACGGAATCGTAGCCGTCGTTGCTCTCGTTGACGAACGTGTAGAACTCGCCCCCCGAGCTGTAGCGCCCTCTAACGTCCTGGATGGCGACAGCGTAGCCGCGCGAGGCGGCTGAGACGGCGTCCAGTGTCCCGCTGCGGCTGCCGCTCGAGCCCTTGTCGTAGGGCGTGCGCTGGAGCAGGCCTGGAAACGCGCCGGCGGCGTCGGGCCGGAAGACGTCCACGTAGGTTTTCGTGCCGTCCCTGAGCGGCAGCTCCTGGTTGGATTCGAACTTTACAGAATACGCCTCGGCCATCGTCGTGCCCTCCGTGTTGATTTTCTACGCGCCATTCGCTCGGAATGTAGCACACGCATGTTGGCGTAGCAACCTTGAGAGGCGGCCCCAGCGCGTAGTACAATACGCCTGTTGCCAGGTCGCCAACGTAGCTCAGCCGGTAGAGCAGCGGTTTCGTAAACCGCAGGTCGGTGGTTCGAGTCCACTCGTTGGCTCCATCAACTCCCATCTCCTCGCCGGGCCGCTCCTCACTCCACGCCGTCACTCCGCTTGCCCGCGTCCCTCCTTCGCGGAGGCTTGGTGAAAAGCAGCATCAGCACGGTGATTGCGCCAAGCACGGCGAACGTCAGGAAGGCCGCCTGGTAACTTTGGGTGCTGTCGAAGATGATGCCTGAGAACAGCACCGCGACGGCCTGCCCGCCCGATGCGAACGGCTCAGTTACGCCGCGAATGACGCCTATCGAGGAGCGGCCGAAGTAGTTGGCGAACGCCACTGGCGGCACCACCAGGATGCCACCGATCGAAGACCCGAGCACGCAAGAGTACGCGATCGCTTCGACCGGGGTGTCGGCATTGACTATCAGCGCCACGCCCACCGTCATCAGCAGTGCGACCGCCGCGAAGACGTACCGCACCGGCGCGCGGTCTACCAGCCAACCCCAGACCAGGCTGCCCGCGCCCGTGGACATTGCGTTGACGCTGACCGCGAGGGTGGCGACGCCGGCGTCCAGGCCCTGATCCCTGAAGAATGCGCCGATGTGGACGTTGGTGCCCGCCTGTATCATGAACGCGAAACCGCCCGCCAGCGCGAGCAGCCACAGAGCCGGCGTCCGCACCGCCTCGCCGAGGGTCCAGACCGGGTCGAGGTCCGGGTTGGTGGACGCGCCCGTGGCAGGGCCGGTGGACTTGCCATCCGGGCGCAGTCCGGCGTCCTCGGGGTTCTGCACAATCAGCATGGCGGGCACCAGCGCGATGGCGAGCACGATCGCGCCAAGGACGAGCCAGGCGTCCTGCCAGCCGCTCCGCGCAATGACGAGACCGGCGACGAGAGGGAAGGCGGTCATGCCGGCGGCGTGCGACAGGAAGAGGACGCCGGTCGCGCGCCCGCGCCGCTCGATGAACCAGCGCGATACGGCTACGGAAGAGCCTATCTTGATGGGACTGGAGAACATGGAGCGGGCTATGCCGTAGGCGATGTAAAATGCCAGGGGAGCGGTGGCCCAGGACAGGTACATGACGGACAACCCGAGTGCGAGCACGCTGCTGACCAGGACGACGCGAATGCCGTAGCGGTCCATCAGCCAGCCTATCAGCGGCGACTGCACCGTGGCCACCAGCCCGCCGAGGCTGGCGGCGCCCGCGATGAGCGTTCGACTCCAACCCAGGTCCTGCGAGATGGGGTAGATGAATACGGACATGGTGAGGCTTGCGGCGGCGTTGGACGCGAATTGCGCCGCGCTCGCGCCGTACAGCACCACCCAGCCGTAGAAGAACGGGGTACGTCTCGCGAGGCGGGTTGCTAAGTGCAATGGAAGTGTCTTAGGGCCGCGCGGGTGCGCAGACTGCTCGGCACCGGCTCGGAGAGCGGTGTGCGGGACGCCGGGCACGCCGCGGATGTAGAGTCGCGGCGATGCTATCACCAGGCGTCCAGGCACGTCAACGCGGCGTGGTTTGCCACCGCACATAGGGATTGGTATGGTATCGGTATCCCGGCCCGGAGCCAACGGACAGCATGGCCATAGACTACGGAAACCTCAGAATGTCCCTGAAGAATCTGGAGACGCAGCACCGTAACCTGCTCAGCCTGTCATCCGACTATCCGGCCTTCGTTCACGAGGGCTTGGCGGAGTCGGTAATCCAGAGATTCGAGATTTGCTACGACACGCTCTGGAAGACGCTCAGGCGATACCTGGTCGAGGCTCTGGGCATCGCCGAGGCTCCCAACAGCCCGAGGCCAATCTTTCGGATTGCCGCGGAGAATCTTCTGCTGGCGTCCGGCGGCGAGCGGTGGGAGCTGTACGTGCAGACGCGCATCGACACCACGCACGACTACGATGGAAACAAGGCGGCCCACGCCATCGGCATCATGCCCGCTTTCATCGGCGACGCAATCGCACTGTACGGCGAGATGACGGGAGAACGCTGGCAGTGAATGACTCGGTCGACCTCAGCCACGCCCATCTCGCCATCGTCCTACGCATACTCGCCGAACACGCGCCCGGTTGCGAGGTGAGGGCCTACGGCTCTCGAGCGTCTTGGACCGCGAGGGACTATTCGGACCTGGACTTGGCCATCGTGGGCGACGGGCCGTTGCACTGGAGAACGCTCAGCCGGCTGAAAGAGGCGTTCGAGGAGTCGCGCCTGCCCATGCGCGTCGACGTGCTCGACTGGCACGCCACGTCAGACAGGTTCCGCACCGAGATAGAGCGCGGATACGTGGTCCTGCAACAGCGGCCGCCGCGGCCCTGCGAGAGCACGCATGGACGGTGAACGCGCCTTTCTGAAGGCCCCGCTCTCATTGCGACGGAAACCGGCCCGCGCATCGCCCAAAAGCGCCCGTGCTTGGGTTACACTCTGGCGGTAAGGCCCACTCCGCATCACACGCAGGCAGGACCATGGACAGTTCGACTATAAAGCGACTTCTCGAAGAGCTGCTCACGCTGAAGGGAATGCTCGTCGTCGTGGACTCCGGCGGCGCGGTGGCGGAGCTGTACCCACCGCCCGGGATGAAGCCCGATTTCGAGGACGACTGGGCGATGCTGGAGGCAGGGTCGTGGCACGTGCACCTGAATCTGCCGAAGATCGACGGGGTGCAGTTCGTGGAGGCCGAGGACAATTTCCACAGCTTCCCCAAGCTCTACTACGTGCGCATGTCGGACGAGGATGGCGGTACCACGATACGCTTCTACTTTCCGAATCCGTGGCTCGACGACGAGGAGCGGCCCACGGACTTCCAGCCGGAGAAGCTGAGGCTGTTCGAGGAGGCCAGGGACCGCTACGTCGGCAGCGGCGGCGTAGTGTTCGTGCGGCGCTAGGTGCGGCTGCCAGGGGCGGCTAAGGGCCGCCGATGAGCCTCATCAACTCCGACAGGTCGTCCAGCTCGTCGAGGCGCTCCAGCAGCGTGATGAGGCGGTCGCCGTCCGCGGCGCCGTGTACCATCCTAACGCAGGCCGCGGCCTTCGCCAGCCGCTCTTCTACGCTCATCGGGTTGGCGATAGACCCCCGGAAGTGCTCGCACGTCTCGCTCACCTGAGAGCCGTCGCGCAGCAGCGCCGTGGCGGTCGCGCTCACAGGCTCGGACGACGGGACTACGCGCACCTTGCCGAGCGCGGCGTCCACGTCGGGGCGGAACCGCCGCTCGTCGGTGAATGTGTCAATCCCCACCTCGCCGTCGACAAGCGCAACCGCCGCGCAGTATTCGACGCTGAACTTGCCGTCCAGGCCGCTCCTGGGCACGGAGGCGGAGTGGCCTCTGTCCCGCACGGCCAGCGTAAGCGTCTGAACCATGTCCGCGTCCAGGTCGTGGCGCTTTCGCAGCTCGAGCACGGCCTCGATGGGGCGCTGCATGTGGACCTGCGCCGGGAAGCGCTTGACGTCGTAGCCCGGGTCGGTCAGCCGGAAGGTCTCGCCCAAGCCCGAGGTGAGCTCGCTCCATTCGACGCTGCCGCCGAACAGGGCGTCCGCGTACCCATTGGGCGCTTCCAGTATGTGCTCGGTGCTCTCGAAACCGGCCCGGGCGAGCAGCGCGGACTCCACACCCATCCGTGCGGCGTTGCCCGGGTGGGTGGACTTGACCATCGTGCCGGTGTTGGCGGTGAGGCCGCCGGTCCGCGACGCGGCGATGCCGAAGGCCATGTGGGTGCGTTGGGCGTCGAGGCCAAGCGTCTTCGCCGCGGAGGCCGCACCGCCGAGAGGCCCGACCAGGCCGGGCGGGTGGTAGGCGGGATTGGACGCGGCGGCGGATGCGGCCCTGATGCGGCCCTGCACCTCCCAGCCCAGCACGTAGCTCGCGATGATGGTCTTGCCATCGGCGCCCGTCTGCTCGCCCAGCGCGAGCGCGGCGGGCAGGCACGACGACGTGCCGTGCGTTGGGGGAACGCCCTGGATCTCGAAGTCGAGGCAGTGGCCAAAAATGCCGTTCGCGAATGCGGCGGAGGGGGCGTTGGTCTTGAAGCCGCATCCCGCCACGGTGCAATGGGGCGCGCCGCCAAGCTCCCGGACGTAGCCGCTCACTATGCCGGCGAGCGGCTGGCGGGAGCCGGCCACCATCACGGCGACGCCGTCGGTGATGGCAGCCTTGGCGGCGTCCACGACGTCGGCGGGGATGTCCTGGTAGCGCAGGCCCGCTACGAATTGGGCGAGCTGTTCGGTCGCGCCCATCTGTCTACGCCTCTACGTCTTTTGGCCGGCCGTACCGGCCGCACCGCGCGTCAGGCCGGTGTGGAGCCGGAGCATGGGGCCTAGCTGCCGGGCTGGCTGACGTAGGTGCTGGGGTTGAGAATGAACGTGCTGCTGCAGTTGAGGGAGCAGAGGTAGTACCAGACACCGTCGTAGAATCGGCGCGTGCCCTTGTCGGGGTCGACCTCGGACGCGCCGTAGGCGGTGAGTCCGGTCTGGGCGCGCGCGGCCTCTTCGTCTACGTCTGTTTGGCACACTGGGCAGGTTGCCATTGGGCAAATCTCCTTGATTGAGTTCTGCGGGAGCGAGAGGGCCACTTTCGCGGCAACCCTCGGCCCCGCTGGCGGGAACACTCCCTCTGAGGAGCTAGACGGCTACGACGGGCCGGCCGAGCTCTACCTTGCCCTCGTGGGCCAGCAGGGCGGCGGCCACACGCGCGCGGTGCTCGTAGGTGGTGCCCAGGCGCATCGTCCACGAGCAGACGCGGCGGTACCACAGGTGCAGATCGAATTCCATCATGAACCCGATGCCGCCGTGTATCATCTGGCCGTAACGCACGATGTTCTCGCACTTCTCGTTGCAGAAGGACTTTGCCTGTGAGATCTCGACGCTGGCGGGCAGCCCCTGATCGAGCTTCCACAGCGCCTCGTAGGTGAGAAGCTGGCCGCCGTCCACCCACATGATCATGTCGGCGCACATGTGCGAGAGCGACTGGAACGCGGCGAGGGGCCGGCCGAACGCTGTCCTGTTCTTGGCGTACTCGATGGCCATGTCGGCGTCCATGCGCGCCGCGCCCACCATCTGGGCGCAGAGCAGCACCGTCGCCAGGTCGATCATGTCCTGCACGATCGGCCAGCCCCGGTCCGCTTCGCCTACGACGTTGGCCTTGGGCACGCGAACGTTGTCGAAAGTGACCTCGCTCTGCTTGTCCTTGGCCATGGTCAGCAGCGGGACGTGGGAAATGCCCGCGCTGTTGGTGTCGACAATCAGGAGCGAAACGCCTACGTTGTCCTCGGACTTCGCGGCGGTGCGGACTACGACGAGGCACTTGTCGGCCACGACGAAGTTGTCCACGAACATCTTGGTTCCGTTCAGCACGTAGTCATCGCCGTCGAGCGCCGCTTCCAGGTTGATCGCATCGGGCGTGTACCGGGGCGTCTGCTCGGTGAAAGCCCAGGTGAGTATGGAGTCGCCGTTCGCCACGGCGGGCAGCGAGTCCCGCTTCTGCTGTTCGCTTCCCGCGTTGGCGATCGTGAGCGCCGCGACGGAGGTCGAGTGGATCGGCAGCGGCGCGAGTGCGCGGCCCATCTCCTCGAGCACTATACCCAGGTAGGAGAGCGGCAGCCCCGAGCCGCCGTACTCCTCGGGCAGCGCGAGACCCGTCCAACCCAGGTCCACGACCTTGCTCCACAGCTCGGCGGGATAGCCTCGCTCGTCTCTCTCCATGTCGCGAACTAGCGCGGGCGGGCATTCTGACTCCAGGAACTGCCGCGCGCTGTTCTTGACCATCTGCTCTTCTTCGTTGAGAAGTGTGTCCATTCTCGAAGTACCTCTTGCTTTGGCTGTTCGTCGTCGGCTAGCCCCGCGGGAAGCTGAAGCCCCTGCGGGTCACCTGGTCTCGCATTACCTGAACGCTGCCGTGGTTGATGCCGGACTGGAACGCGCCCATCAGCTGGTGGGCGTACAGACCATCGTCTATGGCGCCGTGTGAGCCTCTGAGCAGCGTGGCGTAAGGCCCCAGCATTTGCGAAATGGCCTCGGCGGTCCTCACGCCGTGCTCGGGCGCCCACACCTTTTCGGCCGAGCCTTCGTAGGTGAAGGTCTCGTCGTGCTCGACTATGGACATGCTCCGCATGGTCATCAGCCGGCACACTTGGGCTTCGATCCACAGCTCGGCGAGCTTGTCGCGCACAGCGGGGTCCTCGGCCAGGGACAGATCGCCGAGCTGGTTCTCCTTGACCCAGTTAACGATGTCCTCGTCCCTTCGCACCGAAATGAGGTACCTGCTGGCGCCCACGCGGTCGAGGTTGAGGCCCATCGCGCCCACGTACCAGCCCATGTTCTCCTCGCCCAGCAGGGCGGACTGCGGCACGCGCACGTTCTCGAGGAAGGTCTCGTTGGTGCGAGCCGTGCCGTAGGTGGTGGCCGGCGGCGCAACGGGATCGCTCTGGATGGTCCACAGCGGGCGGACCGTTATGCCCGGCGTGTCCATCGGGAAGAGGAATATGGAGATTCCCCGGTGCTTGGGGGCGTCGGGGTCGGTGCGCGCCATCAGGTAGAAGTGAGTGGCGGAGTGCGCGCCGGAGGTGTACATCTTCTGGCCGTTGATCACCCACTCGTCGCCGTCCTTCACCGCGCGGCACTGCAGAGACGCAAGGTCCGCGCCGGCCTGTGGCTCGGTGAAGCCGAACGCGAGGGAAATCTCACCGCTGATGAGCCTGGGGATGTAGTAGTCCTTCTGCTCGTCGGTTCCGGCCGCCATGATGGTCGGAGCGCCGCTGCCCCCGCCGCCGACGCTGATGCCGACGCGGGTGAACTCCTCCTCCACGATGTACTGGCTCAGCCGGTCGCCGTCCTGGCCGCCGTACTGCTTCGGCCAGCTTATGCCCAGCCAGCCCTGGTCTCCTATCTTGCGGAACAGCTCCGACACCAGCGGGCCGCGCCCGCGGCGGCCGGTCTCCTTGCCGTCCTCTACGCCGTGCATTTCGTCCAGCACGTCTTGCGTGACGTGCTCGGCGATGAAGTCCTTGACCTCCAGGCGCAGGGCTTCCTGTTCAGAGTTGTAACCAAAATCCATCGTTCGCCTCTCCTAACCTCACCTCTAGGCGCCGGCCGGCCCGGGGAGCTAGCCTCGCGGAAAGCCCAAGCCCCTGCGGGTCACCTGATCGCGCATTACCTGAACGCTGCCGTGGTTGATGCCGGACTGGAACGCGCCCATCAACTGGTGGGCGTACAGTCCGTCTTCGAGCGCATTGTGCGAGCCGCTGAGCAGCGTGGCGTAGGGGCCCAGCATCTGCGAAATCGCCTCCGCCGTGCGCACTCCGTGCTCGGGCGCCCAGACCTTTTCGGCGGACCCTTCGTAGGTGAAGTTGCCGCCGCTCTCCACGATGGACATGCTGCGCATCGTCATTAGCCTGCACACCTGCGCCTCTATCCAGAGCTCGGCGAGCTTGTCGCGCACCGCCGGTTCGTCGGACAGGGACAGGTCGCCGAGTTTGTTCTCCTTCACCCAGTTGATGATGTCCTCGTCCCTGCGCACGGACATGAGATAGCGGCCCGCGCCCACGCGGTCCAGATTCAAGCCCATCGCGCCCACGTACCAGCCCATGTTTTCGTCTCCCAGCAGGGCCGACTGCGGCACGCGCACGTTCTCGAGGAAAGTCTCGTTGGTGCGCGCGGTGCCGTAGGTGGTGCCCGGCGGCGCTAGCGGGTCGCTCTGGATGGTCCACAGCGGGCGCACCGTGATGCCCGGCGTGTCCATCGGGAAGAGGAATATGGAGATCCCCCTGTGCTTGGGCGCCTCGGGGTCGGTGCGGGCCATAAGGTAGAAGTGGGTCGCGGTGTGGGCGCCGGAGGTGTAGATCTTCTGGCCGTTGATCACCCACTCGTCGCCGTCCTTCACCGCGCGGCACTGAAGCGAGGCAAGGTCCGCGCCACCGCTCGGCTCGGTGAATCCGAGGGCCAGCGAGAACTCGCCGCTGATGAGCTTGGGGATGTAGTAGTCTTTCTGCTCGTCTGTGCCGGCCGCCAAGATCGCCGGCGCGCCGCTGCCTCCGCCGCCAACGCCGACGCCAACGCGGGAGAACTCCTCCTCCACGATGTACTGGCTCATGCGGTCGCCGTCTTGACCGCCGTACTGCTTCGGCCAGCTTATGCCGAGCCAGCCCCTCTCGCCGATCTTGCTGAACAGGTCGGCCACCAGCGGGCCGCGCCCGCGCCGTCCGCTTGTGTCGCGTCCGCTCTCCCCGCCGTGCATCTCGTCGACCACCTCGGGCGTCACGTGCCCGGCGATGAACTGCCTGACCTCAGAGCGCAGTGTTTCCTGCTCGGGTGTGTAACCAAAGTCCATCTCTGTCCTCCACAGCTCGAGTCGCGCAGGGCGCAAGCCGCCTCACAGCCGCGTTCGCGTCCGCGCCGCCTACATTTTGCTAGCGTTGGTGGGCCGTGTCAAGGTTGGGGTGATGAAGCGGGCCTGGCATCCAGCCACCGCTTGAAGGAGGTCCGGCTTTCGCGTGAAAGCCGGCCGGCCAGAAGACCCTCTACGCTGAGATCCTCGTCCAGGTCGGGCCAGTGGATGCCTTGGCCAGTGCCGATAATCCGCCAGTTGTCGCGCTCCTCCGGCGTGGCGTAGGCTAGCCTGGGGTACCAGAGCAACGGCACGGATATGGTCCGCCCGTCGGATAGCTCGGCGGTCAAGGTGTCGTCAGTCACGGTGAATTCCAGCGCCTCCGGAACGCGAACCTCAAGAGTTGAAATAATCATTCCACGCCTCCAGGAACAACACTTGATTCTGCCTGGCTATCCGTTCGACGTGTCTTAACTCGTGCCCTCTCAATCCACCCGGGACCATGAGAATGACCGGGTCCAGCCAGAACCTGGCGACCTGGTCGTCACGCTCGACGTGTACGTGGGGCGGTTCGCCCTAATCCCCCGAATAGAAGAAGAAGCGGTATGGCCCCTCTCTCAGGATTGATGGCATCGTATGCCCATCATACCATCTAATACAGTCAATATGCGTCATCCGCGGCGGCTCGTACCAGCGGCTTGTCTGCCAACACTCCGCTTGTCACGCCCGGCCCGGTTCGGCTATCATGCTCTGGCGTTCTGCCACGGGCCGCCGCACGTCCACATCCCACACAGGAGCCGCCTTTGCCATGCTGCCCACCGCCCTCGACGACATCCGCGTACTGGACATCAGCCAGGGCATAGCGGGCCCCCTGTGCGCGAGGATTCTGGGCGACTTCGGGGCCGACGTGATTAAGGTCGAGCCCTCGTCGGGGGAGCGCGGGCGTTCCCTGCCACCGTTCCACGACAACGACCCCCACCCCGAGAAGAGCCTCTTCTTTCTGCTGCTCAATCTGAACAAGCGTGGCGTGACCCTGAACCTCGAAACGAAGAAGGGTCAGAGCATGTTCAAGGAGCTTGTGCGCGAGGCGGACGTGGTGGTCGAGAGCTACGCGCCCGGCTATTTGGCGTCGTTGGGATTGGACCACGCCGCGTTGGAGCGCGAGAACCCTAAGATAGTGATGACCTCGATTACGCCCTTCGGTCAGACCGGCCCCTACAGCGGCTACAAGGGCGAGGAGATAGTCACCTACGCCATGTCGGGCATAATGGCAATCAGCGGGACCACAGACCGCGAGCCTCTACGCCACGGCGGCGTGCAGGCGCAATACCAGTCCGGACTCAACGGCGCGCTCGCCACGGCGTTCGCGCTGCTGCTGCGGGACTTCACCGACGAGGGCCAGCACGTGGACGTCTCGATGCAGGAAGTGGTCGCGTCGACTATGGTTATCGAGCAGCCCTTCTACACGTGGAACGGCGGCGTGCGGGGGAGGCGCAACCCGGAGGGCGCGCAGTTCAGCAACATCATGCCGTGCAAGGACGGCTACTTCATTAGCCAGCCCGGAGGCGGGGCGACCTGGGAGCAGATGGCCGACTTCTACGGGCGCGAGGAGCTGAAGGAGCCGCGATTCGCCCAGGCCGACCAGCGTTCGCTGCACGGCCCGGAGCTGGACGAGATCATCCTGGAGGCCACCAGCGACCGGACGATGGCCGAGATGTTCAAGATCGCCAGCGAAGACTACAGGATGCTGTTCGGCATCGCTCAGACGCCGGAAGACCTCGCCAACTGCCCTCAGCTCGAGGCGCGCGACTTTTACTGGGACGTCGACCATCCGGTTATCGGAAAGACGAAGGTTCCCTCGCGCCTGTTCAACATGACCGAGATACCCTCGAGGTACCGCATCCCCGCGCCGCTGCTGGGCCAGCACAACCTGGAGATTTACGAGCAGGGCCTGGGCTATGCCAGGGACGACGTGGTGCGCCTGCGCGAGCTGGCCATAATCTGAGCCGCAGGGGGACGTAACCCGTCCCGGGCGGCGCGGTGGCGGGTGTGAGGCCCGTCCGTGGTCGCCGCCGCGAAAGTGGATTCATAGGAGAAGCACAAATGGCCAGATTGCCGCTGGAAGGGATAAGGGTGATCGAGTCCACCTACGTGTTCGCGCTGCCCTACGCCGCCGGGCTGCTTTCGGACCTGGGCGCCGAGGTTATCAAGATCGAGGGCCCGGGCCGCATCGACACCACGCGGGGAGGCGCGTTCGGCGGGGCCTACGCCGACAACGACATCGGCGAGGATCCGTGGAACCGCTCGGCGTCCTACAACATCCTGAACCGGGGCAAGAAGTCGCTGGTGCTCGACCTGAGCAAGCCGGACGGCCTGGCGGTGCTGAAAGACCTTATCAAGGAAAGCGACGTAGTCATGGAGAACTTCACTCCGCGCGTGATGCGTCGCTGGGGTCTCGATTACCCCAACATGAAGAAGCTGAAGCCCGACGTCATCATGGTGTCGAACACCGGCTACGGCCACGGCGATGGGCCCTACTCCGAGTACCCGGCGCAGGCGACGACGCAGGAGTCCACGCACGGCCTGACCCACATCACGGGCTATCGCGGCGACATTCCGTCGAAGGCCGGGCAGTCTTACGTCGACTTCCTGGCGTGCTGGTCCGCCCTGCTGGGCATCGCGCTCGCGCTGCGCCACCGCAAGAAGACGGGAAAGGGCCTGTGGATCGACATAGGCATGTACCAGCTGGGGTGCTTCAACACCAGCGAGTTCATCATGGACTGGATGCACAACGGCAACCTGGGCCGGCGCATGGGCAACCGCCACCCGTGGCGCGCGCCGCAGGGCTGCTACCCGTGCGCCGGCGACGACGACTGGTGCGTGCTGTCGGTGGGCGACGACGAGGAATGGGCGGCGCTGTGCCGCGCCATAGGCCGCCCGGAGCTTACGGCGGACGAGCGATTCGCCACCACGCTCTCCCGCTTGAAGAACCACGACGAATTGGACGACATAATCTCGAATTGGACCAGAACGCTGGGCAAGTTCGAGGCTATGGAGAGGCTGCAGGGCGAGGGCGTTCCCGCCGGCCCGGTGTTCGACGCGCGCGACACGAACCTGAACGAGCACTACTGGCAGCGCGGGTTCCTGGAGCGTGTGAAGTACCCCGAAAACCGCAACCTGGGCGAGCGGGCGCTGGTAGCCCGCCCGTGGCGCTTCAGCAAGACACCCGTGACCATGAAGGGCCCAGCGCCGTCGCTGGGCCAGCACAACCGGGAGTTGCTGAAAGGAGTGCTGGGCTACGACGACGCGCGTTGCGACGAGCTGGAAGAGGCGGGCATCATCGCAACCACGCCCACCAACCACGTGCGCCCGCCCGACCTGAGCATGGACGAGCTGGTGCGCCGGGGCCGCCTGGCCTATCACGACCCCGAGTACAAGGGGAAGCTGGGACCCTAGCGGTTCGCCGGCCGCAGCGCCGGCGGAGCGACTATGCGCGTCCAGAGGCGGTCGGCAACGCGCGGACGGCCTCGCCCGAGCGGCGATCGGCCTCGGCAAGCTCAAACTGCGTTTGCAGGTTGAGCCAGAATTGGGGGTCGACTCCGAACCAGTGGCCCAGCCGCAGGGCGGTGTCGCCCGTCACCGCGCGTTTGCCGGCGATGATCTGGCTGATGCGATTCGGCGGCACGGCTATCTGCCGCGCGAGCGCCGCAGGCGATACGCCGTACTCGGCTAGCTCGTCCCTCAGCACTTCTCCGGGGTGAACGACGCGCCTCAACATGGCTGCATACCTCCCTCGCATCAGCGATAACGTGCTATCAGAGAACAGGGTGTCTGTTGCGACGCCGGACGTCAAGCGTCACGGCCGGCGCCCGCCCCCTGGCGCCTCCTCTCCGGGGCTTCCTATTGACATGAGTGCTGCAACAAAATAATATCGGCGCCAAGCGCTAAACGGCGTTTCGGCGGCGTGCGCCTGGCGAACGGAGCCGGGCGCGGCAGCCTCCGGGCGCGTAATGTCAGAAAAGAAACAGTGATAAGAGGAGGACATATGGGCACTACCGAAACGTTGGCCAAGTGGATAGTGGAGACCTCTTACGAAGACATCCCACCCGCGGCCTACGAACAGGCCAAGAAGTCCATTCTGGACTATCTCGGAACCACGATACTCGGTTCCACCACCAAGCTAGGCGGGATGATAGTCGACTACACGCAGGAACAGGGCGGCACGCCGCAAGCCCGCGTGATAGCGACCGACATCCGCACGACCAGCCCCAGCGCGGCCTTCGCCAACGGCACGTTGGGCCACGCCGACGACTACGACGACCTCGGCGGCGTCGGGGGGCATCCGGCGGTGACCCTCACGCCCACCGCGCTCGCCCTCGGCGAAGAGTACGGGCTCTCCGGCCGCGACATTCTCGCGGCGTGGGCCATTGGCTTCGAGGTGGGCACCCGCCTGAGCGACAACCTGCACCCAGACCGCGATTGGCACCCAACGGCGATATTCGGCACCATGGGCGCCGCCGTCACCGCCAGCAAGCTGATGGGGCTGGACGTCAACCAGACGCGCATGGCGCTTGGCATCGCCGGTTCCGAGGCCGCCGGGCTTCGCCGGAACTTCGGCACCATGACCAAGCCCTTCCACCCGGGCAACGCCGCGCGTAGCGGCATCGTCGCGGCCAAGCTAGCCTCGCGCGGCTACACCGCAGACCCCGACATCATCGAGGGCCGCCAGGGCTACGCCGACAACTTCGGCGGCGTCAAGTGCAATCTGCCCGCCGTGACGAAGTATCTCGGCCACCTCTACCTACTCGAGGCGCAAGGCACGCGCATCAAGCCCTGGCCCTGCTGCGGTGGCAACCACCAGACCCTCACCGGCCTGATGGAATTGATCCACAACGAGGAGATAAATCCCGACGACGTGGACCACATCGAGTTCACCGGGCCCAGCGTCCCCTGCACGGGCGCGCTGCTTCGCTCGGAAGTCAACGAAGGCCTCGAGGGCAAGTTCTGCCTCGCCTACAACATCTCCGCCGCGATAGTGGACCGCAAGGTGGACCTGAGCACCTTCACGGACGAGCGGTCCGACCGGGGCGACCTGCAGGAGTTCATGCAGAGGGTCAGCGTGGGACGCAGCGCCGACGTGGAGCTGCGCAACGAGCACATCGCCGACGGCAACCCCGAATCGCGAATAAAGATTCACATGCGTGACGGCGGACTGCACGACGTCGAGCTCGGTCCGGCGCTGCATCTCACCGGCGACGCGGTGATCGACAAGTTCCGCGTCAACGCCGGATTCGTCTTCGACCAGGAGAAGGTCAGCGAGCCTATTCGCCTGGTGCAGAACCTGGACGAGCTGGGCGAAGTATCCGCGCTCATGGATACCGTAACCACCGCCGGCTAGACGATTCGAGACCTGCCTTTGCCCTGCCGCGCGAGCGGCAGCGGCGGGGGCGGGGCGACAAGGGAAATCAAAGACAGCCCAATTGAGGAGGAGGAATGGCAAGGGAATATCCCAAGATCACTTACACGGAAGAGGGGATGCGAGAGGGGATGCAGATCGAGGACGCCAACATCTCTGTCGAAGACAAGGTGCGGCTGCTCGACGCGCTCGGAGACACCGGCCTCAAGCGCATAGTGGTGGGTTCGTTCGTCAGCCCGCGCTACACGCCGCAGATGGCGCGGATCGACGAGATAATGGAAAAGTTCGTTCCCAAGGAGGGCGTGACCTACACCGCCCTCGCGCTCAACCAGCGCGGCGTAGAGCGAGCCAGGGAGTACTCGCCCCCGCTTACAATCGATCGAGGCGAGAGCCGCCCGTCGCTCGGCTGCCACATGTGCGACGTGTTCGTGCGGCGCAACGCCAACCGCTCCCAGATGCAGGAGATGGAGGCCTGGCCACGCACAATCGCGATGGCGCAGGAGCGGGGCGCGACTGAGGCAGGTATCGGCACCAACGCCACCTTCGGCTCGAACTTCCTGGGCGACTTCAGCGTCGACCTGATTATGAAGTTCATGGAAAAACAGCACGACCTGTGGGACGAGGTCGGCATCAAGGTGACGCAAGTAAGCGTCGGCGACCCCATGGGCTGGTGCCACCCGGCCAAGGTCGAGGAGATATTCTCCCGCGTCAAGGACCAGTGGCCGGACGTGACCAACTTCCGCGCCCACCTGCACAACAGCCGCGGCATGGCGCTGCCCTCGATGTTCGCCGCCATCAGCTCGCTGGGCCCCGAAGACAGCCTCAGCCTCGACGGCACCATCGGCGGCTTCGGCGGCTGCCCGTACTGCGGCAACGGCCGCGCCACCGGCATGGCTGCGACGGAAGACGCCATGCACATGATGGAAGGCATGGGCATCGACACCGGCGTGGACCTGGACAAGCTCGTCGAGGCCGTGTGGATGGCCGAGGAGATCCTGGGCCGCCAGCTCTGGGGGCACGTCTCCCGCGCGGGCGCCCGGCCTTACGACAAGGATAGCCTGTTCGACCCCAACGCGCCGTTCGTTGAGACGTTGGACCAGGCAAGGCACTTCAAGCTGGGGCCTTCCGCCTACGATGGGCCGGACGCCATCTACCCGTGGCGCGAACCGATCTCAAGCCCGTACCGCGACCGCGTGGACCAGGATCTGCCGGCCTACGACGTCAATGGCGACTGGCCCTGGACGGAGGACTTCTTCCCCAAGCCATCCTCCTAAGTCCGTCTCGGAAGTCCCTTCCCCCTTGATGGGGGAAGGTTAGGATGGGGGTGAACGTGGCAACGCCTTCACCCTCACCCAAGCCGAACCGCTATCAATCCATCGACCGAAAGGAAGAACCGAAGAACCATGTCTTGCGGAAATAGCTTTCTGACAGACGAGATCAAGGCCCTCATCGGCGCCCAGGGCGAGCGGCGGCAGGTGAGCTTGTGGGAGATCGAGAAAGAGGGGCTGCGACGCTTCACCCAGGCGATCATGGACCCCGACCCACGCTACTGGGACGAGGAGTTCGCCAAGTCAACCAAGTTCGGCGAGATTGTCACCCCGCCCATCTACTGCACGTACCTCAACAGGACCGCGCCGGGCACGACCGATCCGATCAGCCTCGCCTTCGAGGCGGACCCGGAGTCGGACGGCATTCGCGGTGTTCGCGACGCGGCGAGTGACGATGACGGCGGCCTGCCGCGCATACCGTACCCGCCGGAACTGCCCGCCACTCTGAACGGCGGCAACGAGATAGAGGTGTTCAAGTACCCCGCCCTCGGCGACGTCATCTACTCGCAGTCCGAGATCGCCAACGTGCACGAGCGCGTAGGGCGCGCGGGCCGGCACATGCTCATCACCACGACCAAGACCACCTACACCAACCAGAACGGCGACCTGCTGTGCATCACCCGCGCGACGGGGCTTCGCAGGGAAGCATCCTAGCCTGATAGGGGAGATACGCAAATGCCTGTTACTACGGCAGACGAGCTGAGGACTAAACAGCAGCTCTACTACGACGACGTTGAGGTGGGTCAGGACCTGCCCTCGCTCGACATCGGCCCCATGACCTCGGTTCACGCCTTCCGCTGGAGCGCGGCCATCGAGAACTGGCACAAGATTCACTACGACCAGGACTTCTCCGTCTACCACGACGGCTTGCCCAACATACTGATCCAGGGTTCCTGGAAGCAGAGCATCATGCCGCGATACCTCAAGGACTTGTGCCTGCCCAACGGGTGGATGTGGAAGGTGTCGTTCCAGCACCGCGCCATGATCGTGCCCGGCGACACCATCACCTGCTGGGCCAAGGTCGCCGACAAGTACGAAAAGGACGGGCTGGGCTACCTGGAGCTCGACACGGGCATGAGACTGGACAGCGGCGTGGAGTCCTGCCCGGGCAGGGCCATCATCGTCCTGCCCATCCGCGGCGGCCGCGAGGTGCCGTACCCGTTCGTGCCGCCCGCCGAGGACTAGGCCGGACAGGCGCATGGCAGCGCTCGCCGGCCCCGTCCCGCGACGGGCGGAGCCGGCAAGGGCGCGACCCCGCAGCGCCATCCTCATCACACGTAAGGAGAATACATAGACTATGCGCTGGTTAGCGATTGGGACCGCGCCCGGCTGGGAAGACCTGGACAAGTTCGGCGCCGAGTTGAAGGCCACCAGCCAGTGGCGGCCCGACCCCCGAACGACGATATCGACGGTTACCGCCCTCGAAGACGGCCGTCTGCTCGCAGAGTGCCAAGGCGTGAGCAAGGAGGCGTTCGAGAAGTGGTTGGAGGGCAAGGGCTGGCAAATCGAGTCCATAACGCCGGTCTCGCACCTGGCCCGCTTCGGCAGCATCTGGAAGGCGCGCTAGCGCGCTAGGCCACTACGCCTTCTAGCCGCCCCCAGGACGGATGCCCTGTAAGTGAAACAACCCCCGTGCGTTTCGGCGCCGGGGGTGTCCTTTGCGTCTGCGGCCCGTCGATTCCATAGTGGCAACACTTGTGGTTGCCTGGTCCGCTGGAGACGGCGCGGCAGGTGGCATCCCCGCCACACGGGGCTCTCACGCCTTGGCGACCTCGTCCAGCACGACTATGGGCAGGCCCGGCACGCGGCGGAAATCTCGGTCGTTCGAAATGAAGAGCGTGCAGCCGGCGCGAAGCGCCGTTGCGGCGTGAAGCGCGTCGGGCGTTCTCAAGCCCGTCGCGGCGCGCATGCAGGCGGAGTCTTCCCACAACTCTCGAGTAGCGGGCATCAAAGTGATGTCCCCGGTGTTGAAAACGGAACGGAAGAGCATTTCGAGAGCCACATTTCCGTCGCGTATAGGTTTGACAAGGGCTTCCATGACAGCTAGTTCACTGGAAACGGTGGTGTGCTGCCCTATCTCAACCTGCCGCCACAAAGGATCAAGTAGAGTGCAATACGGCTCGCTGCGCTCCACGCTGTAGATGATCGCGTTGGCATCAACGTAGATTGGGCCGTCGGGCGGCAGGATTAGCGGTCCCACGACTCCCGCTCCTCCCTTATGTAGCTGTCAACGTCCTTTGCGGTTTTGAAGAGGAGTTGGCCCGGCGCATTCGAGATGATTTCATAGACGGACTGCCCTTTCGCCGGCGCCGGCACGGGTCGCACCGTAACTTCGACCGCCTGGCCCGCCTCGAGCTTCGGGCACACGATCTCCACCCTGCCGCCGGACTGCACCGTCGCTTTCAAGTGTAGCTCTTCCGCCATGACTGTCGTCTCCTAGTCCGCAAAATTGCCCGCCGCCAAGTGCATTGTCGCGGCCGCGACGCGGGCCTTCCCGCTCAAGCGTATTCTTGCACATGCAGAGGGCGACGGGAAGATGATGGCGGCGACTGCAATAGATAGTGATCCCGAACGCGAAACCCCCCCGGCATTCCCGCCGGGAGGTTCCGCTTTTCGACGTTTGTGGGCAGCGGGCGAGTTTCACGCCCCTCTACCGGCGGGCCAGTCCACGGCCCCGCTTACCGCCGCTCCGCTCCGCGCAGCCTGGGGTCGAGCACGTCGCGCAGCGCGTCGCCGAACAGGTTGGTGCCGAACACGGCGGCGCTGATGGCGATGCCCGGGAAGACGGCCAGGTACGCGTGAGCCTCGAAGTAGCGCATTCCCTCGACGGAGAGCATGCGACCCCAGGAGGCGATTTCGGGGGCCACGCCGATGCCCAGGAAGGTCAGCGACGATTCCGTGAGAATGGCTCCGCCGATCTGGGCGGTCGAGTAGACAATGAAGGGCGCCATGCAGTTGGGCATCAGGTGGCGGAATATGCGGCGCATGGGCCGCGCGCCCACCGCCTCGGAGGCGTCCATGTATTGCGTCGACATCACGGCCAGCGCCACCGACCGGATCACCCGCGCGGTGCCAGGCACGCGCGGAATGGCGATGGCTATCACTATCACGTTCAGGTTGCCCCAGTACAGCGAACCGAACCCGAGCGTCTTCAGCAGGTCGCTGCCCTGGAACACGGTCACGATGGCCAGTGCGAGAATGAGCCCCGGGAAGATGAACATCACGTCCAGCCAGCGCTGGAGCAACAGGTCTACCCAGCCCCTGAAATACGCGCTTGCCAGCCCCAGCACCGAGCCCACCATCGCTCCGAGCGCGGTGGAGATTACGCCGACGTACATGGACAGTATCGCGCCGTTGATGATGCGGGAGTACATGTCGCGCCCGAAGTTGTCGGTGCCGAACCAGTGTTCCCAAGTCGGCGATTGCAGTGAGTTGAACGGGGCCGTCTCCAGCGGATCGTAGCGGTCTATGACCGGGGCGAACACCGCCATGAGCACAAAAAGTATCAGTATCAGCCCACCCGCCGCTCCAAGCGGCTTGCGGCGCGCGAAGTCGACTATGTGGTTCGAAATGGTGCGCTGTCTGCGCACGGCCAGACCGCTTGCTACGAGCTCCTGGTCGGCTATGTTCTCGGTTGCCATAGGTTCACCTCAGCAACGGGGACTATCTGAGCCTGATTCGGGGGTCGAAGAACGCGTAGGACAAGTCGACCGCCAGGTTGACGATTAGTACGAATATCGCGAAGACGAAGATGAGGCCCTGTACGATGATGTAGTCGCGCCTGAATAGGGAGTCGACCAGCAGCTTGCCTACACCGGGAATGATGAACAGCGTCTCGACGATGACCACGCCGGAGAAGAGCACAAGCAACTCGATGCCGATGAGCGTCAACACCGGCAGGATGGCGTTCTTCAGAGCGTGCCGCCAGATGACCATCTGCTCGCGCAGCCCCTTGGCCCGTGCGGTGCGCACGTAGTCCTCGCGCATCACTTCCAACATGCTGGAACGCGTCATCCTCGCGCCGATGGCGGACAAGCGGTAACCGATCGCCAGCGATGGGAATATCAGTCGCTGGAAGTTCTGCCACGGGTCCTTCCAGATCGGCTCGTACTCGAGCGGCGTGGTCCAACCGTAGTAGCGTAACAAGTACAAGATGACCAGGATCGCCACGAAGAAGCTGGGTATGGACAACCCCGCGAGCGTGAAGATGCGCAGTCCGTAGTCTATCCAGGTGTCCTGCTTGACCGCCGAAATGATACCCGCCGGTATCGCGATTGACAGAGCGGTAATCATCGCCAGGACGAGGATGCTGAGGCTCAGCGGATACCGTAACTTGAACTCGTCCCACACGGGGCGATTGGTCCAGAGAGCGTCGCCGAAGTCGAAACGTATGGCGTCCCAGAGCCAAGTCAGATACTGTGCGTACAGGGGTTTGTCGATGCCCAGCTGTTCGCGCAACGCCTGTAGTTGCTCTTCGTCCGCCTGAACGCCGATCTCGCCGCTGCCTTGCAGCATGAGAGCGGCGATGTCGCCAGGCAGGATGCGCATGACCAGGAACACCAAGGTCACCGCCCCGATGAGCGTTGGAATGGCCAGCAGCACTCGCCTTATGATGTACTCTTGCATTTGGCTTCACTCCACTGTCCATTCTCCCCCGAGAGGGAGAAGGTTAGAATGAGGGGAAGTCGCGCCGACGTTTCGCCCTCGGCTCAAACCTCTGCCAAAATGGGAGAGGAGGCCCGCTCAGAAGGGCGACTCCTCCCTCGTCAGCATCCCGATAATCCCGCCTGAAATCGCTCCGACGATAGGCATGACCCAGTTGGAAGTCCTCATCAGGCTCACGATCGATACGTTGTAATCCACGAGCAGCAGCAGCACCAGCCCAATGAAGAGGGAGACGAAAAGGCCCGCTCCAGCACCGCCGAAAGCGAACACTATGGTGTTGCCCCAGTTTACGGAGTTCACGGTTGCCCTCCCCAATGAGAGTCGCTCGAGTGCCGGCGTAATTCCGACAACCCGGCGCGACAGTGTGGCGAAAACCTGGCGAACGTCGGAGGTGTGGCGCGCTGCGCCCACTTGAGGTGCTCCGTCCCTCCGTCCCTCCGTCCCTCGCCGGGATGCCGCCACCCGCGGTTGGTGGCTATTCGGTTGCTAAACCGAGCCTCACCGCGGCCTTCGAGGCAACAGTGAGGCTCGGTTCTCAGGTGGCTGCTAGTAGCTTAGCCGCCGCTTCCGTCGTTGCAGTTGCCGGTCCTGCACCACACTTCTTCCCAGCGACCGAAGTTGTAAACGTTGTCACCGAAGTTCATGTGCCAGCCCTGCAGGTTGTTCCAATGGGACATCGACTGGAACCAGTAGTAGCTGCGCTGTTCGACGGCGTCCTCGAGGAGGAGACGGTCGATCTCGCGGGCTATCTCGATGCGCTTGGCGATGTCGATTTCCCTGGACTGCTTAGCGAACAGCTCGTCGAACTTCGCGCTCTTGTAGCGCGAGTAGTTGACCACATCCGACTGTGTGGACAGCCAGCGGTCCCAGTAGCCGTCCGGGTCGTCCAGCAGCGTGGAGCCGGGCGACGTGTAGATGTTGAACTCGCCGGAGCGGGACACGTCGCCGATGGTGGCGGTGTCTACCAACCGGATGGAGATGTCGATGCCGGCCTTCTTAAGGTCGGCCTGGTTGGCGATGGCGCCGCGGTTGTAGAGCGGGCCGCGCCGCTGGATGAGCTCCATTTGCAGGCCGTCGGCAAAGCCGGCCTCGGTGAGTAGCTCCTTAGCCTTCGCGCGGCGGGCTTCCATGTCCTCGCTGAAGCGCGGGTCGGCCAGAAGCTCGGCCTCTGGAATTGCGAAGGGCAGGTGCGGGCCGATGTGCGATCCCAGGCTGCCCCAGCCCTCTACCGCCGCCTGGCGGGTCGCGCGCTGGTCGATGGCGTAGAAGAACGCCTGCCTCACGCGAAGGTCGTCCGTGGGCGCGTTGGCCAGGTTGAACACAATGTTGTGCCAGGCGTTGCGCGGCCCAACGAGAATCGCGATCCTGCTCTTCAGGTCCGGTCGGCTCTCGATGATATCCGCCTCGCTCTTCTCCAGGTGACGGGCGATTCCGCCCATCGTCAGGCGCTGGCCCCTGAAGGCCGCGAACATGGCCGAAAGGTCTGTAATGACCACGGACTGGTAGCCGTCGAGGTAGGGCAGCGTGCCCCCGTCCTCGCCTTCCTTCCAGTAGTCCATCCGGCGCTTGCTTACGAAGTCCACGCCCGGCGTCCAGCTATCTACCTCGTAGGGGCCGGTGCCAACCAGGAAGCCGGGCTCCTTGGCCAGGCCGGTGCGGAACTTTTCTACCTTGGCGATGGTCTCCTTCTGCATCATCTCGAAGCGCGCGCTGCCAAGGGCGGTTAGGAACGCGCCCTGCGCCACGTCGAAGTTCACCACGAAGGTGTCTTCGTCGGTGCAATCCCAGTCTTCGCGCATCGTGGGGAAGGTTGCGCTGCGATTCGAGACGTTGGAGTCGTACCACCTGGTGAATGTGGCGTCGACATCCTCGCAGGAGAACTCGGTGCCGTCGTTCCAGGTCGCGTCTTGACGTAGGTTGAAAACGTACGTGCGGCCGCCGTCCGTCGCCTCCCACGACTCAGCGAGGTCGGGGGCAAGCTGGCCGACGGGGTCGTCGCCGGCGGCCCTGATGTCGCGGGTCAGCAGGCCGTTGTAGATGGGCGCCAGCGGCTGCACCGCGATGTAGCTGCCCTCCCAGTGGAGGTCGAAGCTGGCGAACGTCTCGTGCACCGCATGGCTGAGAATGCCGCCGCGGTCTATCTTGGCCGTCGTGGCGGATGGCGGTGTAGCGGTGGGTTGGCGATACGCGGGAACCGGCGTCGGCGCAGCTACCGGCGCGCTCGGCATCGCGGTCGCTCGCGGCGCGGCCTGGGCCGCGGGAGCCTGGGTCGCCTGCGGCGCAGTCTGGGCCTGCTGCTGCGGAACCCGGGTCGGCTCGTCTTCCGCCGACGAGCAGGCGATGACGGCCAACGAAAGAGCCGCCAACGCCAGCGCCGCGAACAGGACTAAGGGAAACTTCCTTCTCATAGGTGCTATCCTCCTCTATATGTCGAGATTGGAGATGCCTCTTGTCCAATTGGCCGATTACCAGCGGCCTGACAAAGTTCAAGCAATTTTAAAAGCAGGGCTTTCAAAATGCAATAGTGGAGTCCTGATTTTCGTCCGGCCTCCCCTGTCCGAGGTGGAACGAAATTATGCTCTGGCTACTATGCGGGTGTTCGCCAGACGCTCCGCCGCGAACCCTGTTGGAGGCTTGAATCGAGGCTGCCACAGGCGGGCATTTTCTGCTTGGGAATGGGCTAGTCTAGCTGGATGCGGCCCACCACGCGGTCACCTTCGGACTCTATGCGCAGCCTGGTGCCGAAAGGCTCGGAAAGCTGTTGCACGTTTTCGAGGATTATCGCGCCCTCTTCGTGGTTGGAGAGCGTGGGTATGCCGCGTTGCGTGGGCGGCAGGTCGTAGCCAAGGTCGACGGGATGCAGGTCCACGCTAAGCAGCTCCCTGCCCTCGAACCTGCACACCGGCACCACGGTCCGCCAGAATTGCGGGTCGCCCTCCATGCCCTTGTAGTTGCCGTCGTCGTCGTAGGCGAGCGACTCGTACACGTCCGCCGGGGTGGCCGTGGGCGGAAGCTTGTGCTGCTCGTACACCTCGCTGCCGTAGCGGTGCAGCGTCGCGATGGTGAAGAAGAAGTTGCCCAGCGAATAGAAGATGGGCTTGCCCTTGTAAATCTCCACTCCGCGAAGCGTGTGCGGGCCGTGGCCCACGAACACGTCGGCGCCGGCGTCTATCCAGCGGTGCGCCATGGGCACGATGAAGTCGGCGATGTCCTGGGTGTTCAGGTCGCCGTTCTGCCCCTCGTGCGCGTGGATAGTGGCCACCACCAGGTCGGACCTGCGCTTGGCCTCCGCGATCCAGTGTGCGATGTCCTCGAGGTCGTCCTCCCTGGGCTGGGTGCGGACGCCGACGTTTTCCCCTTCCTGGAAGTTGTGAGTCAGGAACTTGTAGGCGTCGGGGTTGTCGTCCCTTAGCCAGTTGCGCATCTTTCGCGTAACGACATCGGTGCCGAGCGTCTCGTCGATGTCCTTGATGGCGGCCATGCGCTGGGCGTCGAGTTCGAAGTGCGTGAGATAGCGCATGGGGCTAATGCCAGGGCGGCCGCCCATGTCGGGCCGGCTGGCGGAGGCCTGTGCGCTGGTCGAGAAAGTGGAGGCGCAGGCAAGCAAGCCCACCCTGCCCACCGGCGTGTCGAGGTACACGGGGCTGCGGGCCTCCCCCAGCGACATGCCCGCGCCGGCGAAGGCGAGGCCGCGCTCATTGAGCTCGGCCATGGTGTCGACCAAGCCCTGGTAGGTGAAGTCCACCGAGTGGTTGTTGGCTGCACAGTAGAGGTTGAAGCCCATCCACTTGAGCTCGTCCAGAATGAACGCGGGCGAGCCGAGGTGCAGCCCGCCGTACTCCGAGAAGGGCACCCAGGGCTCGCGGGGCGTCACAATCTCGAGGTTGGTGAAGGCGCTATCGGCGCCGTTAATCAACCTCTGCAGATCGAGAAACGGCTTGTCGGTGCGGTTGGACACCCGCCGGCTGATGATGGAGTCTCCAGTCGCGACGAATGTGTGCACGCTCATGGTCTCGTCTCCTGCGGCCAGTATGTTGGCATGACGTTGCAGCCAGGTTAGACACTATCATCGAGCCGCCGACCTTGTCAATTCGGGAAGGGCGGCGGCGTAGCGGCAGAGGCAGTCCGAAAGCCGGCCCTGGCGCCGGCACGGACGCCGCCGTCAGCGGCCCGAGGTGAGAAAGTCCGACACGCGCTCGCCTATCATCATGGTGGGCACGTTGGTGTTGGCGCGCACGCAGTCGGGCATGATGGAGGCGTCGGCCACGCGCAGCCCCCGCAGCCCGTGGACTCGCCCGAACTGGTCCACCACGGCCATGGGATCGTCCGCGGGCCCCATCTTGCAGGTGCAGGAGATGTGGTGGCCCGTGGACACGGTGCGCAGCATCCAGTCCTCCAACGCCTCATCGCTGGCCAGCTCCTCGTCCGTTGGCTGCAGCCTGTGGTCGATGATCTCGGTGAAGTCGGAGTGCTCGGCCAGCTTAAGGCAGAGCCGCACCTCCTCCTTCATACGCTCGACGTCAAAGGGATGGCTGAGCATTCTGTAGTCGAGGAAAGGCTGCACCCCGGGGTCGGCGGACTGGAGCCGCAGCTCGCCGGACGACAACGCCAGGTACAGGTGCGCGATCATGCCGATGCCCAGCGGCCTTCTGCCCATGACGCCGCGGCTCTCCCAGTCGGTGGCGTGCGAGAGCATGATTATCATCATGTCGTTTCGCAGGTGCGATCCGGTAGCCGTATAGCGTAACGACAGGCCTAACGAACTGACTCGACCCAGGTCGTACCCGGGCTTGGTGCTCCAGGCGAGAGCCAACTGCGGATGGTCGCGCAGGTTCTGCCCGACGCCGGGCACGTCGCGCACCACGGATATGCCGTATCGCTCGAGCTGCTCCCGTGGGCCTACTCCGGACAGCATGAGCAGGTGCGGCGAGCCGACGGCGCCGGCACTGAGTATGATCTCTCGACCCTCGACGGTGAATGTCTCGCCGCCGCTCTCGACTTCTACACCGGCCGCCCTGTCACCGTCGAAGATGACACGCCGCACCAGGCACTCGCTCCTTATGGTGAGGTTGAGCCGGTGGCGGGACATGCCGAGGTAGCCAATCGCGGTGCTCACGCGCGTGCCGTCGAGGTCGTTGCGGGGCATGGGACCGACGCCGGTGGAGTCGGGGTTGTTGTGGTCGGGAACATCGGCGGAGCCGGCGGACCGGCAGGCGTTGTAGAAGGCCGCCTGCGGTGGCGCCCAGCTCTCGCGCTGCTCCCGCCGGGCGTAGATGGGTCCGTCGGAGCCGTGGTAGTCGTCCCGGAAGTCCTGGTCGTTCTCCAGCTTGCGGAAGAATGGCAGCACCTGCTGGTAGCTCCACTCGGAGTTTCCCCACGAGGCCCAGGTGTCGTAGTCGTCGGACTCGCCCCTGAGGAATATCTGCGCGTTGATGGCGCTGGAGCCGCCTGTCACCTTGCCGCGCGGGACGTACATTGGCTCCCCGCGGGAGCTTGCCTTGCCCGCGAAGTTCCAGTTGTGCTCACTGTCGCTTACGAGCTTTTCGGCGACGGAAGAGTTGTACCTGACCTCTTCGGGAAGGTCGTCGAAGTTGGGGAAGTCGCGGCCCGCCTCGAGGAGGAGTACGGAGGTGGCCGGGTCCTCGGTCAGCCGCGTCGCCAGGATCGCGCCCGCCGAACCGGCGCCAACGATAACGTAGTCGTAAAGCATGGCCAGTCCCTTTCCGATGGCCGCGCCCTTGCCGCCGGGGGCGGCTCCACAAACGAAAAGCGGGGGCGCCACGGCCGCACCGGCTTGGGCACGCGTGACGCCCCCAGCTTCTGGAAGCTCATACCAGGTGGAGCGCCCGCGATCGGACAGCGGGCGCTCCGGGACGCTCTACAGCGTACCCTGGACCTCGGTCAGGGCGTCGTCCACGCTCTTGACCAGCCAGTCCACCTCGTCCTTGGTGATGCACAGCGGCGGGGCGAACGACATCACGTCGCCGAAACGGCCCAGCAGCCCTTGCTTGTCTATGATGGCGGAGAGCTTCTTGCCGAGCTCTGCCTCCTTGGGGAACTTCTCTTTGGTATCGCGGTCCTTGACAATCTCGACGGCGGCCAGCAGGCCCATACCGCCGCGCACGTCGCCGACTATGGGGTGCTCGTACAGGGTTTGCAGCTGCTCGAAGAGGTACTCGCCCATCTCGGCCGAGTTCTGCACCATGCCCTCGCTCTCCATGATGTCGAGGTTGGCGAGGCCGGCGGCGCAGGACGCGGGGTTGCCGCCGAAGGTGAGCAGGTGGCGGAACGCGGACTCATCGTCGCCCATGAAGGCGTCGGACACCTTCTTGCTCGCGACCGCCGCGCCTATCGGCAGGTAGCCGCTGGTGAGCGCTTTGGCGACCGTGAAGATGTCGGGCTGGACGCCCCAATGCTCTGTGGCGAACATTTTGCCGGTGCGCCCGAAGCCGGTGATGACTTCGTCGCAGATCATGATGACGCCGTACTTGTCGCAGATCTCGCGGACGGTTGGCCAGTACTCGGGATGCGGTATGTGAATGCCCGCCGCCGCGGAGATTGGCTCGCCGATGAACGCGGCGACCGTCGAGGGGCCTTCGTGCTCTATCGCAAGCTCCAGGTCCCTGGCGCATTGAAGAGTGCAGCGGCCATCCGAGTCGAGGCACAGGCCGCGGTAGCCGTCAACCTGCGTGATGTGGATGTTGCCCGGCACCAGTGGGCCGAAGTTGGCGCCGGCGCTGAAGCCGCCGCCGCCCAGCGAGGTGCAGGCCAGAGTCGCGCCGTGGTAGGAGCCACGGCGGCTGAGCACCTTCCACCTGGTCGGCTCACCGTTGTTCTTGTGGTAGTTCTTCGCCATCTTCAGCGCGGTCTCGACGGCCTCCGAGCCGCCGCTGACGAAGTAGACGCGCGAGTCCTTGTCCGGCGCCAGCGACGCCACCTTGGCCGACAGCCTGACAGTCGCGGGGCTTACCGTGCCGCCAGGCGAATAGCTGATGTCCTTCATCTGCTCGAAGACGGCCTGGGCCACCTCTTCGCGGCCGTGGCCGATGTTGACCAGCCACATGCTCGAAAGGGTGTCGAACCAGCGCCTGCCCTCGGCGTCGTCCACCCACACGCCATTCGCGGTGTTCGCAAGCTTCACACCGGTATCTTCCGACATGTCGCCGGCCAGCCGGGCGTGCGGCCAAAAATGTGCGGACGCCATCTGCTTGAGGTCCTCTATAACCTCGCCGCTCAACCTGTTCGTGGTCACTTTCAACACCTCCTTCTTTGGCGCGCATGTTAACATTATCTAAGCATTTCGCCAATAGGGAAAATCGGAATCTCGCGGGCAATGTTCTTATCCGCGTCTCGCGACCAATTTCAATGGTAGGCCCGCGGTGAGTATGCGGCGTGGACACGAGAGAGTATGAACGAACTCGAAACGCTGGCGTACCGGTTCAGGCGCTTCGCCGAACTGGAATGCCGGGATTCCTCCCCGCTGTACGAGCGGCTCTCGACCTGTGTGGCCGGCGACGCCGAGCTCCTGGAGATGGCTACCCACTGCTCCGAGGGCCAGCCCGCGCCGAACCTGTTCTTCGGGGCGGCGCATCTGGTGCTGCTCGAGAACCCCGGCCATCCGCTGTCGGCGTACTACGCGAGCGTGGAGGAGACGCCCAAGGAGCGGGAGGGCGCCTATCCCCACTTTAGGGCATTGTGCCTCGAGCACAGCGAGCGGATAGTCGAGACGGTTTCGACCCGGCGGGTGCAGACCAACGAGGTCGGCCGCTGCGCGGTGCTGCTGCCGGCGTTCGCCATCGTGGCGAGGCGCTCGGCGAGTCGCGAGGCGGCGTTCGTGGAGGTGGGCGCGAGCGCGGGGCTGAACCTGTTGTGGGACCGCTTTCGCTACGAGTACGGCGGCGTCGCTCGCTGGGGCGACCCGTCCTCGCCGGTGCGGCTCGTCTGCGAACCGAGTGGCGCGCCGCTGCCGCCCATCCCGGACGCGCTACCGAGCGTAGTCCTCCGTGTGGGCATCGACCTGGATCCGGTGGACCTGGGAGATGCCGAGTCGGTGAGGTGGCTGCGCGCGTTGATTTGGCCGGAGCACCGGCGGCGTGTGGCGGCGCTCGCGGGCGCGCTTCGCCTGGCGGCGAGCGACCCGCCCGTGCTGGTGGCGGCGGACGCGCTGGACGCGCTGCCCGGCGTGCTCGAGACGGTGCCGCCCGACGCGGCGGCGTGCGTGTTCCACACCCACACGCTCAACCAGTTCCCGCCGGACGCCCGTCGCCGATTCGGCGAGATTCTGGACGAGTTCGGGGCGCGCCGCGATCTTTACGTCGTGTCCATCGAGCGGCAGGGCGCGCAGCAGGAGCGCGTCGGGGCCCTGCTCGAATTGACGGTCTACGAGGGCGGACGCAAGACCTCCCGCGCGCTGGGCCGCTGCGACAACCACGGCATGTGGCTGGACTGGTTCGGCGGCGCGGCCTGACCTGCCGCGCCGCGCGAAACGTCGCCTCTACTGCATCGGCGAGCAGTCGGCCGGGAGCAGCAGCTTGTTTTCCTGCTTCAGCGGGGTCACGCCGGAGGGAGGCGGCCAGACGCCCTTCTCGCGGGTCTCGGCGCGCACTCTCAGCCGCTCCTCGAAGCTGGAGTAGGCCCACAGGTGGATGAACTTGTTCAGCCCGCCTATCTCGGTGGTCCAGCAGCCTGCAAGGGGCGAGAACTCCTCGCGCGCGGCGATTGCGCCTTCCCACGCCTCGAAGACCTTGGCCACGCCGCCGACGTCGTAAGTGTAGATGCGCATCTCGTAGAGCGGGCCGATCTTCCTGTCGCCCAGCGGGGTCATGAAAGGCGCCGGGATGAGTATCTCGGTGTACATGTTCTCGACGTACTGGCTGGTATTGGGCGGCCACGCGCCGTCGGCGACCGCTCTGCCGCGCACGTCGGCTCGGTGGCCGAGGTCGTCATACGGCCACACGTGCACCACCTGGTTCAGAGGGCCGGCCTCCGTGTGCCACAGCCCGCCGAGCGGCGAGTAGGTCAGCCGCCCGGGCAACTTCTCGGCGAAGCCCGCCTCGAAATCGGGAACGCTTCGGGGCTTCAGGTCGTAGGTTCGCATCTCGTAGATCATGGTCTTCTCCCTTCGTATTTAGGTCTTTTTCGGTTGGTCTGGCCTGGTTCGTCGGCTGTCGGGCCGACGCTTGCTGCCGCGCGCCTAGCGGCCGTGGAAGACTGGGCTGCGCTTTTCGAGGAAGGCGCGGCGCGCCTCCTGGGCGTCGTCCGAGCCTCCCAGTATGCCTCCCGCGTTCGAGGTCAGCACCATGGTGTTCTCGATGGTGGTGTCCATCGCGGTGCGCATGATGCGCTTGCTGATCCACTGTACCAGAGGCGGCACGCGCATGATGCGGTCGCACAGCTCGCGGGTGGTCTTCTCCAGCTCCTCGGACGGCACCAGGTAGTTCAGCAGGCCCCACTCGAATGCGCGCTTGGCGTCCACTTGGCCCGTGTAGGCGAACTCGAGCGCGCGGCCCAGCCCGGCCAGCTTGGGCAGGTAGTAGGAGCCGCCGTTCTCGATGATCTGGCCGAGCTGGTGGTAGCCGATGAACCGGGTGCTTTCGCAGCCGAGCCGGATGTCGCAGTGGAGGGCCATGTCCATGCCGGAGCCGACGGCGGGGCCGTTGATCATGGCGATGGTGGGCTTTCGGATAAGCGAAATGTCGCGGTGCAGCTTGGTGAAACCGTGGTAGAAGTGCTCCCGCGTGGCGTCGGGCCCATCCGGCCCGTAGTCGCCGGAGAACTTCGGTCCTTTCAGCTCGTCCGGGGTGTCGCCGCGCATGTCCGCCCCAGAGCAGAAGCCGCGGCCAACGCCCGTCAGCACGATGACCTTGACGTCGGGGTCGTCGTCGCCCGCCCGCATGTACTCGCCCACCTTTGCCACGGTGCCGTTAACCTCGGCCGAGCCTATCAGCGCGTTCAACCTCTCCGGACGGTTGAACTTGATCCACAGAATCCCGGTATCCTCCGGCTCGTACAACAGGTAGTCAACCAGATTGGGGCCCATCGTAAACCTCCCTGGGTGTATTGGGTGCTTTGTGCGAACGGCAACCGCGTGGGTCAGTCGGCGCCCACCGGCCGCGTGCCTATGATGCCCTGGCGCTCCAGCGCGTCCAGCTCCGACGCGGGCAGTCCCAGCAGATCGCCCAGCACGAACGCGTTGTGCTCGCCGAGGCCGGGAGCGGGCGCCGCGTGGATTCGCCGGCTCTTCGACATCCGCCAGGGCGTGGTAACCTGCCTGTACTCGCCGGCCTCGGGGTGATCCACGGTATCCCAGAAGCCCCTCGCCTCCAGGTGCGGGTCGACAATCGTCTCGCCGCCCTTGAGCACCGCGCCCGCGGGCACGCCGCGAGCCTGAAGCAGGTGCATGGCCTGGTAGTGGCCGCGTTCGCGAGTCCACGTGGCAATGGCCTCGTCGATCTCGGCGTGGTGTTCGCGCCGGCCCGCGGCTGTCTCCAGCCGCGTGTCCTTGGCCAGATCGGGCCGGCGCATGGCGTCGCACAGTCCCCGCCACTCGGCGTCGGACCGGACGCTAACTGCGACCCACGAGTCGTCGCCAACGCAGGGGTAGACGCCCTGGGGCGCGTGAACGGGATGGCGGTTGCCGGTAAGTCCGGCCACCCTGCCGTTCATGGCGTAATCCAGGAACGCCTCGCCCATCATGCCAACGGTGACCTCACGTTGCGACAGGTCGATGAACGCGCCCTTGCCAGTTCTCAGGCGCGCCCTCAGCGCGGCCATGAGCGCGCCCACGGTCAGGATGCCTACGACCGGGTCGGGGAACGTCTCATTGGACATCAGCGGCTGACCGCCCTCGTAGCCGGTGATGGAGGCGAGGCCGCCGGTCTGCTCCAGGGTGGAACCGAGCGAGCCGTAGTCCATCTCCGGACCGCTCGCGCCCTGGCTGCTGATCTTGGCGTAGATTATCTGCGGGTTGGCCTGGGAGATGGCGTCGTAGCCCAGGCCCAACCGGTCCATGACGGACGCGCGGTAGTTCTCGACGAGCACGTCGCAAACGGCGGCGAGCTTCAGCAGAAGCTCCTTGCCCGTGGGCGTCGCGAGGTCCAGTGTCACGCCCAGCTTGTTGGGGTTGCGGTGAACGTGGTGGGCCGAGCGGTTCCACGGGCGCTCGCCGGGGTCGCCGCCGGGATACAGATTGTAGGCGCCGGACGCCGAGGGCCGGGCGAAGCCGCGGCTGGTGTCCATGCGCGTGCAGGACTCCACCTTGATCACCTGCGCGCCCATGAAGCCCAGCAGCAGTGTCGCGTAGGGGCCCACGGCGATCTGGGTCAGGTCGAGTATGCGTAGCCCCGTCAGGGGCGGGTTAGTCATGATGCATCTCGTGGTCTCTTGCGGTCTTCACCCTCACCCTGGCCCTCTCCCTCAGGGAGAGGGGATATCCTCTTCAGCCACGTTCCAGCTCCGTAATCTCAGATTCGTTGAGGCCGAGGCGGACGCCCAGTATCTCGGCGTTGTTCTCGCCCAGCAGCGGGGCGCGCTCGTGGCGCCAGCCGTAGCCCCGCACGCGGATCGGCTCGCCCGGGTAGGCCGCCGCGCCCGCGTGGGGGTGCTCGATGTCCTGGAAGAACTCCCTCGACCGGAGTTGGCCGGATTCCAGCAGGTCCTCCACGTCCGCGACGTAGCCCGCGATGGTGCGCATGCCCTGAAGCGTGTGGTAGATCTCCTCCTTGGTCCTGGTGGCGGCCCACTCGCCGACGATGGCCAGCACGTCCTGCTGGTGCTCGCGGCGAGCCTCCCGCGTGCTGAACGCGGGGTCGTCGGCCAGCTCGGGCACGCCCATCAGATCGCACACCCTGGCCCAGATGTCCTCCCTCACGCCGATCTCCAGGCCGGGGCTCACCCAGCCGTTGGTGGTGCGCACCAGGGCGCTCTCCCTTCTCGCGGGGACGCGACCGAACTGGTGGTGGATGGAAGCATGAATCTGGGCAACCGTGATGGCCTCCATAGCCGACACGTCGACGTGCTGGCCCTCGCCCGTGAAGTCGCGCGCATACAGGGCCAGCATCGCGCCGGAGAACGCCGCGACGCCGACGGCGTAGAGCACGACGCTGCCGCCTATCTTGAGCGGCTCGCGTTCGGGCAGTCCGACGGTGTGCATGAGCGCGCCGATCGCCTGCGTCACGATGTCTGTGCCCTGGTAGTCGCGGTAGGGGCCGGACTGCCCGAACGGGGTGATGGACACGTACACCAGGCCGGGGTTGCGTGGGGCCAGCGCGTCGTAGCCCAGACCCAGGCCCGCCATGCGGCCCGGCGCGGCGCTCTCTATCAGCACGTCGGAGGACGCAGCCAGACGGCGCAGCGCGTCGGCGCCCCGGTCGGAGTCCAGGTCCAGCGTCACGCTCTTCTTGCCGGTGTTGAGGTAGAGGTGGAGCGCGCTGCCCTCCTGGTGCGGCACGTCGCCGAGGAAGGGGCCTTCCCGGCGGGATGCCTCGCCCACGCCCGGGCGCTCGACCTTGATGACCTCCGCGCCCATGCCGGC
This sequence comes from Dehalococcoidia bacterium, assembly GCA_965217705.1. Lineage (GTDB taxonomy): Bacteria > Chloroflexota > Dehalococcoidia > Lucifugimonadales > CATOSD01 > CATOSD01. The sequence continues at coordinate 3,368,965 of CBDCJA010000002.1, forward strand.
CAGCAGCTTGGCGCAGTACGGCCCGGACACGCCTTCGCTGAGGTCCAGGGCTGTGATGCCGCCGAGGAGGTGCTCGCCCATCTCCATGCGATTCGCCGTCTTCCGTTCGCCGCGCCTATCGTCCGGTGAAGGCGGGTCGGCGCTTCTCGACGAACGCGCGCACGCCCTCCTTGTGGTCCTCGGTACGGCGGCTGATCTCCTGCGCCGGGCCGGCCAGCCGCAGGCTCTGCTCCAGGTCGATGTAGAGCGATTTCTGCACCAGCTTCTTGATGAGCGCCATGGAGTAGGTCGGGCCGTCGGCTATGCGCTGGGCCATATCCATGGTGGTCTCCATCAGCTCGTCGTGGGACACCACCTTGCTCGCCAGGCCGAGCCGCAGGGCCTCCGCAGAGTCGAGCACGTCGCCGGTGTACTGCATCAGGAAGGTGTTGCCCAGGCCGACCATGCGGGGAAGCTGCCAGCAGGAGCCGTCGGCGGGAATCAGCCCGCGCCGGATGAACGTCTCAGAGAGCCGGGCGTTCTCCGACAGCAGCCGTATGTCGCAGGACAGCGCGATGCCGAGGCCAAGCCCCATGGCGTAGCCGTTCACGGCGGCGATGGACGGCTTCTGCAGGTCGTGCAGCCTGAGCGGCAGGAAGCGGACGTTCTCCGCGCCCTCTTCCTCGGACGGCTCGTCCTGGCTCGCCCACTGGTGCTCGAGGTACTCCCAGGCGGTCTTGTCCGTCGGTATGGGCTCCTCGGCGACCTTGCTGCGCTCCTGCACGGACTGGTCCATGCGCTTGACGTTGGCGCCGGAGCAGAAGGACGGGTCGCGGCCCGTGAGCACCACGGCCCGCAGGTTGGGGTCCGCCTCCAGCCGGTCGAGCTCGGCGTTGATTTCGGTGGACATTTCCGAGCCGATGGCGTTCCTGGTCGTCGGGTCGTCCATGGTGATGACCATCACGTTGCCAACGTCGGCAACCTCGATGTAGTCGTGCGGCATAGTTTCCCCCTGGTGTGGAATCGGGCAGTGTCGGATGGGTAGCGATAACGTGAATGTGAGAATAGCGTTGAGGCTATGGGCTGTCAACTTGGGGGGCGGCACGTTCCGTTTACCCGCCGAGCCCAATGGTGCTACCATCTTGTTTGCGAAGGAGCCTCTGGTCAGTCCCTAACCGGCCCATTCTGGCTGCGTCTCGACATGGGCGACTGGAGGAGGGGAGACGCGAAAGGAGTTACAAAGTGCTTCACTGTACACCAACTTGCGAATATTCCACGGACGACCAGGGAAAGCAACACTTACGACGGGTTCGGATCAAGATTTGGGACGACAGGGAGTACTTCGATCCCGCGGCTGTCCGTCGTCACGAGGAATATGAAGACATTGAGGAGGCTATCGAGCGGCTGGTTGAATTCGGCGACGAGCCAAGTTTCGACGCGAAATCTAGAATCAGTTCATCGATGCTTGCAAACCTGCTAATGAGATACAAGCGAACTGGTATCTTGCGTTCGGCAGAGGATCCCCCGAAAGTGGATCTTAAGGCAGCGTTCGATAGGCTGGCAAGGTCAAATATTTGATAGGCAAAGAGAGTGTGTCGGACACAGATAGACAGTTCCTTGTCGTGCGTGCTGCAACCACCGATGGCGGTGCCACCGACCACATCTACAGTCTGCGCGACGCCGCAAGCGCACCGGGAGAGACAAATGTCGACCTCGTCCTGGCCCACATCTGGGACGCTTTCACAGGGACAACGCCGTTCTTGAGGCTTGCGAATCCGGATGTCCTATACAATCCCGAACATGTAGTGCGAGTGGCCTTAGAAGTCATGTCAATTGAAGAGTCGGCAGAAGAATCTGAAGAAAGAGGACCGATTGGCTTCCGACCGCCATAAGCGCCAGGCGCCCAGCCGCCACTTCCCCCAGCTCCGCCTACCCGCCCGCCAGCATCCGGCTTACCGCGTCCTCGACGGCGCGGCCCTCGTCGGACTCGCGCAGCCACGCCCGCAGCTCGCGGCGCACGATGGTGACGCCCACGCCGTCGCCGCGCTCCTCGCGCAGCGCCGCCAGCCGCGCACTCGCGCCTACCGCGGCCGCGGCCCCCGCCGCCGCGATGTCCGCGTGTAGCTCGTGCGATGCGTCGAACTCCGGTATCGGCAGCTTCCACAGGTGTTTTTGCAGGTCTCGCGCGCCGAACTGTCCCCTTGACATCAAGGGGTTTACGGCTGTCTCCAGCGCCACACTATTGATGATTGCGAGCAGGTAGTTGGCTTCGTGGACGTCCTTGCAGACAACCCAAAAGAGCTTGTAGTCGATAACTGCTTGATCATTTTGAACGAGTGTAGCTGTAGGTCGGCCGGCCGACACGTACACTATTCTTGTTGGTCGCGTGCCCGAGTCACGTTGCCACATAAACTGCGACGTCAGCTTGCCCATGTAGTCGAGTTGCCCCACCAAGTCCAGCTTGTTGGCGCGGCCCTTCTTCTCCTCCCAGAGGCTGTTGACGGTCTGCCAGCGTCCGCGCATCCGGCGCTCCAATCCGGCCAGCGACACGCCGCCTGGTTCGCCAACTTGAACCGGTATGGCAGAGTCGCCCTGCTTGAGCGGCAACAGCGCCTTGAGCGGCTCAAGTGTCACGTAGGGAGCGACGGTCTCGCCGAGGTGGACGCTAAAGAGGTGGGTCTCCTCCACGGTCTGGCCGGTGATTGCTGTAAGGTCCAGGTTCTTCCAGGGCGCTTTGTCCTGGCTGCCCCGGCGGGGGTTGACGGTTGAGGTCCGCACCGCCTGCATGATGGCGGGGTTGTCGGTCTCGTTGACGAAGAACAGCGCCCGCGGAACAATGGTCGCGCCCTGGCGTGAGAGAGCGGCATAAGGCGAATCGCCCGTTACGCCCGTGTCGGTGATGGCCGCCGCGTCGCGCCGCACGTCCGCGGCGCCGGCGGCGCCGCGCCAGCGCTCCACCGAATCTGCAAGCGGCCTGGGGGCGGCCTCCGGCGGCATCCGCTCTGCGAACACGACCGAGGCCGGCACTGGGAAGAAGGTGTTGGGTTCCAGCCGTTCGAGGTCCCACGCCGCCTTTATGGTGAAGTCCGCCATTATGCCGGTGCCACTTCTGCCCGCTCGCCAGCGTCCGGAGCGCCACTTGGAGTACTGGCCGGCTTGGAGCGCGCTGTGGGGCATAACGAACCCGATTTTGCCGCCCTCACCGAGGTAGAGGTCCACGCTACGGGTGAAGAACAGCCCGGCCACGTCCTGGTGGGTGGCGTAGCGTCCGCCGGCCCAGATGCCGTAGCGGTCGCGGCTCAGCCGCTGCAGCTCGGTGCGCAGCACGTCCGCCGTCTGGTTGTAGTTGATCCAGGGCGGGTTGCCTATCACCACGTCCACCTTTTCGCGGGACAGCGCCACCGGGCGCACCATATTGCGAGCGTAGTAGGCCCACACGTGGTCGCGGCCGCGGTCGTGGAGTTGCTTCAGGACGCCGATCGTCCTGCCCAGGGTCTCGCGCTCGGCGGGGTCGGTCACGTGGTTGTCGTCCAGGGCGAGTTGGGGGTCGTCCCCCTCCACGACGTAGAAGGAGACGTCCGCCATGAGCGCGTCGAAGCTCTCGGCGCGCTCGACCAGGCTGACCGGAAACACGAGCTCGGCGTGCTCCTCCTCCCTGGTCTGGATGGTTATCTCGTTCTCGTCCAGCAGGTCTCCGCTGCGGATGCGAAGCTGTAGGGCGTCGCCCAGGTAGACGGGGATGGACAGCGAGGCCTCGACCTGCGCGCTGGAGGCGGCGTCGATGGCGGGCCGGGCGGCCAGGGTCCAGGCGGTGCGGGCGAGCTGCACCGCCGCGGGGTGAACGTCGATGCCGGTCACGGCGTCGCGCAGCCGGTCCAGTATGCGCCAGGGGTCCCAGTTCGCCTCGCGCGCGGCGTCCACGAAGTGGGACACCGCCTCGGCCAGGAACGTGCCTGAGCCGCATGCGGGGTCGAGCACGCGCTGCTCGAGCGGCCTGTCCACCAGCTCGCGCGCCATCGTCCGGGCCAGCCAGGCGGGGGTGTAGTACTCGCCGAGCTGCCGGCGCTCCTCCGGCGGTATTACCGTGACGTAGAGGGTGGAGGCCGTGTCCGGGGGCGCGCCGGTCCAGTTGAAGCGCGCCACGCGGCGGGCCAGCGTGCGCAGCATCGGATTGGCGCCGACCTCGTTGGGCCAGCTGAAGAAGTCCGATTCCAGCACGCCGCGCAGTCCGGTCGAGTTGTAGAACTCCCTGCCGTCGAGCAGGTCGGCGGGGTCGGTCTCGGCGAGCCGCCGGATGTCGATGCCGAACGAGGCTTGCACCACCATGCTCAGGATGGCGCACAGGTAGGTGTGGCGAACGAACAGGTCGTCGATCGTCTCGTCACGGCCCGCGCCGGCGACCTCGCCGAGGGCCGTGCGCAGAAGCTGGCGCCACAGGTCCCGCTTGACCCGGATGGTGTCGAGGGAGGCGTGCCGCCTGTACAGCGTGGAGAGGGCGGCGAGGTCGCGCTGGTGGGGCGGGCTGTCCGGCCCGAAGTAGCGGGCCAGCCCCTTGGCGTCGGGCGCGACGTTGTCCAGCGAGAACAGGGCGTAGTCGCGCAGCCACTCGTAGAGAGGCAGCCACCCGGCCGGGTCGTCGAGCGTGAAGTAGTAGGGCGGCGCGAGCTGCGGGTCGGGGGCGCCGGGCCAGCGCAGCAGCCAGTGCCTGCCGTCGGTGAGCACGCCCATGCGCACCTTGCTCTGCCTGGCCGACTCCTCCAGGTAGCCGTCGAGCTGGCGGACGTACTCCGGGTCCGGGGCGGTCCTGCCGGGCGCGATTCGGCGCTTGACCTCGATGAAGGTGTCCAGGGCGGTCAGGTCGACGGCCCGGCTGGAGCCGTGAGCCGGCGGGTTCTCCTCGACTATCTGGTTGCTGGCGGCAAGCTCGGTGGTGGTGAGGAAGGCGCGCACCGCGGTGGTGATGTTAGCTTCGGGTTCGCCGTTGTCATGGCGCCGCAGCACCTCTCGCGCCGCCTCTTGGTGCATGGGATGGTCGATGTCGATGTGGGTAGTCACGTTCGCGCCCGGCTTTCCGCATGAGTGAGCTAGGCGGGCATTGTATCGCAATGCTGGCCCGCGCGGGGGCGAGGGTGAATCCCCGACCCTATCGGTTGGCGCGTATGGCTACGCGGCCCCCGCGTTCGACGTCGATGGTGAGGTTGTGTCCGTCCAGCAAGGCCATACCGATGAGGGGCGTAACGCCGGTGATGTCGGCGTCGATGTTTCTCGGCCGTCCATCCCAGAGCGCCGAGACGTTATGGACGTCAAAGTTCGCCTGCTCGCCGTTGGCCAAGAATGCGTAGCCTACGGTGGCAAAGGGAAGCTCCAACTCGGCTACCAGAGACTGCGGCAAGGTCAAGAAGCCGTTGTAGCCGGTGTCCACTACGGCTTGGATTTCTCGCGTCTGCCCGGCCGGGCCATGTATGGGGAGGGTCACCACTGCTTCATGCCTGGCATTGACCCGTCCCTCGATCAATCGGTCCTCCGCAGGGAGCCGGCCCCAAAGCTGCGCAGTGCGCGGTATCCGACCTTCTCGGCCAGCACGTTGACAGCTTCCGGGCGCTTCGCGCGCAGGCGCTCTGATGCCGCTGCGGCGTTTTCGCCCAAAGCCCAGAGGCCGGTGTCCACATCTATGGCAACAATCTCGCCGACATGGTCGGACTCGACGAGGCGGCGGATGTCGCGGTCATACATCTCCTTGCCCAGGCGCACCGTTTCGTCGCGCGGCAGTCGCTCAGGCATGGGGACGTCGCTACCATACATGGACGTAGTGGCTTTCGCGTTTCTCATGATGCGTCCTCCCTGTCCGGCGCACGCCCGCATTGGTGTCAGCCTACCATTTCTCGGAGGAACGGGGCAACGGCAGAGGCTCTGCCCTTACACCACGCCCTCACCCTAACCCTCTCCCTCGAGGGAGAGGGGATATGTGGAGCCCCTGTTGGCCCGCCTGCCGCTACGCCGCCTGCTCGGCGGGGCGGTACTGGAGCGCTTCGGCGAGGTGCGGTGACTCGACGTTCTCGGCGCCGCCGAGGTCGGCGATGGTCCTGCCCAGCTTGAGCACGCGGTGGTATGCCCTTGCAGACAGGTGCAGCCTGCTGGTCGCCATGCGCAGCAGGCCGGCGGCCGTGTCGTCCACCTTGCAGTATTCCCACACCTCGACAGGCCCCATCTCGGCGTTAGTGATCAGCCCCGTGCCCTCGAAACGCCTGGCCTGCACCAGGCGCGCCGCCTCGATCCGGTCGCGCGTCCGGGCCGAGGTGTCCGTGCCGGACGGCATGGTGAGCTTCTCGTACTCCACCCTGGGCACCTCGACGAAAAGGTCGATCCTGTCCATCAGAGGCCCGCTGATCCGCTTGGCGTAGCGGGTGACCTGGCTGGGGGAGCAGACGCACTGCTTGCCCGGGTCTCCGGCGAACCCGCAGGGACAGGGGTTCATGGCCGCCACGAGCATGAAGTTGGCGGTGGGTCAATTGCAGCCAATTTCTGACTCCCGATGGTCAAAGTTATTTGGACGCAGTTGTCGCGATCGATTGTCACACTGTCTACAATGAGTCGCAACGCATCCTTGCGCTTCTGCGGGCTTAGTTCCTCAAGGCTGCTGCTTACCGTACTGGCCCACTGTCCAACTTTCCGCATGAGGAGTCGCTTCTCAGCGACAACGGATTGCATAGCGCGATATCCTTCCAGTCTGGTCTGGTAATGATTCAGTCGCTGGGTAATGAACTTTCGCTGTCGATCAAGTTGGTTCTCGGTAATCTTGCCCGAGACGAACAGCCTTATGGCCCTATCTTCCTCCAACTGAACGTTCCGCATCTCAAGCTCAGCCTTAGCGACTTCCTCAGCCAAGTGGGTATCATCCTGAGCGTGCATCGCGCCGATGCCAACCGCTATAACTTCGGGGTTCTGAACAACCTTCTTGACCTCAGCCCAGACCAAGTCTTCCAGCCGTTCCGCTCTTATGAAGGGGTGCGCTCGGCAGCGGAACAGACGCTTCTGCATTCCGTAACACTGATAGTAGCGCCGGGGAGGGTCTAAATCGTAGTAATATACCTTTCCGTTGCGCCTTACCGTATTCTGCCTTGTTGCCCGTCCTCCCATAAGCATCCCACACTCTACGCACCGCACAAGATGCTGCAACATATAGAATACCTTAGTGTTCCGCTTGGCTCGGCTCTTTCTAAGCTTCTTGATGTCTTGCACCTTGTCCCAAGTCTCCTTAGCCACGAGCGGCGGGAATGGGACTTCTATCCAGGTATCCTTTGGCTGATCGTATATCATCCTGCCTTCTTCAGTCGTAACCTGGCGGGTCCTGCCGTACCACCAAGTACCCTTGTAGGCCTCATTCCGCAAAATGCGATGGACATGCGACTCATGCCATCGCTTGCTGCCGGGCCTTCCCGTCGGAACCTCGTCATCAATCAGGTGGCGGACAATCAACGGGATTCCGATCCCTTCGTGCGCATACTGATTGTAGATGCGTTGCACGATCGCTGCCTCAGCTTCTAATATGGCGGGCTTGCCGTCATCTCCGATTCGGTATCCGTATGGAATTCCATTGGACGGTATGCGGCCCTGCTTTGCCGAGCCGCGCTTGCCCATGGAAGCACGCTCGCGGAAGTTGTCGAGCTCGATCTTGCCGATGGCCGCCATGAGTCCGAAGGTCTTCATGTCGATGGAGTCCATGACGGCTTCGAGATTGATCTGGTGGGCCTCGATGACCTCCATGAGGACGGCGGCGGGGTACATGCCCCGGCTGAGGCGGTCGGACTTCCAGCAGACGATGGTGTCGAAGCGTCCTTCCCTGGCGTCGGCGAGCATTCTCTGGAATTCTGGGCGCTTCTTGGACCAGCCCTTGCCCACCTCCTTGTAGCGGGCGACGATAGTCAAGCCTCTGCGTTCGCAGTAGGACTCCATTTCGGCCACCTGCTCTACGATGGAGGTCTTCTCCTCCGTGTCCTGGCTCTGGTCTGACACACGGGCGTAGATGGCCGCTCGGTTCGCTTCTTTCCTCTTACTTCTCAACTTGACCTCCGGCATATGCTGCCCCCTCTCTCGAAAACAAAAGACCCACCTCCTGTCGGGAGCGGGCCTGCGAGTGGTACAATAGGTCCGCACTGCCTGGTCCCTCCAGGTGGCGCCACGGCCCGGGGTGTTGTCAGCACCGCCGGGTCAACTTTCGTTCCAATGATACCGTGATTGGCGGGTTGGCGTCAAAGAGAAGCGTCTGCTGGTGGGCACGCCCGACTTGGAGCGCGAGCGGCTGTTCATGATGTCGAACGACGCGCCTTCGTCGGGATGATACTACACATCCAGGAGGACCTCGAGCTTTGCGCCACGGTGGTTGACCTACACTGTGGGAATGTCTGTCAAAGACAGTTGGCCGACCCGTCGACCTACATGAAGATTCTGTGAAAGAGTCACCTGAGGTGAAGGCTGCTTCCCGACACGCAAAGGAACGAGTTAGGCTTCATCACCAGGCCTGCTGCTAGTAAGTGTTGCGGCGTTCAGCGCTCTCTTTCAGTCTTCAAGTTGCCTCTCGCATTCGCTGGCAAACCCTTGGTCTCCGGTGGGCGGCGGGGCCTGACGTTGCGCGGCCGCTTGTTCGAGCAGCAAGGTGAAGAGGCGGCGCAGCCGGTCCTGGGCGTCCGGTGCGGGGTTGCAGTTGATCGCCACCACGCGGAGCTCGCCAGGGGCTCTGTCGCCAATGTTCGATTCTGGTCGGCTCTTGGCTTCTCTCAAGTCGCTGCTCTCGTCTCGTACTCGTTGCGTTCAACACCGAAGGCGAAGGCGGTACCCACGGCGGCCAACGCCGTTCCTGCTGTCAGTGTGGGTGGTGGACGCGCCGAGCGTTATCCCCTGGAAGGGACAGCACGGATGTAGTGGCCTTGAGGGGACTACGCGGATGTAATCCCCGGAGGTCTGTCATGTGTGCAGGATTGGTGGAAGCCGGGCGTTGTCCTTTCATCGAGCGGAGAGTTACCTTTCATTCTGCCGTATAGATATCTTGCAAACTGCCGATATCTGAAGTTACAATCAGCCGATGACCGAGAACGCACTCTACACGCGTTTCGCGGAACGGCGTCTGACCGAAGCACTGGAGGACTCGCCGGTCGCGCTGATTCACGGCCCGCGCCAGTGCGGCAAGACCACTCTCGCCCTGATGGCCTGCGCGCCGGAGCGCCTGACTTCGGGAGGCCGTCCTGTTCGCGAGCCGGCCGCCGACTCTCCGAGCCATGCGTACCTCACCTTCGACGATGCGGTAACGAGGGAAAGCGCAGAGGCCGATCCGATGGGCTTTGTCGCCGACCTTCCCGAGCGAGTCATCCTGGACGAGGTGCAGCGGGTCCCCGGGCTCTTTGCGGCGCTGAAGTTGGAGGTGGACCGGCGGCGGGCGCCGGGCCGATTCCTCCTGACGGGTTCGAGCAACGTTCTCCTGACCCCGGCGCTGTCGGACTCGCTGGCGGGGCGGATGGAAACGGTGCGGCTGCATCCGCTGGCGCAGTGCGAACTCCGGGGATCCTCGATTCCGACCGGCTTCCTCGACGTCCTGTTCGGAGGCGGGTTCGAGGTGCGACGGACGGATAGACTGGGGCGCAATCTCAGCGAGCGGATCGCATCGGGGGGATATCCGGCGGCTCTGACGCGGCCCGCCGGCCGCCGGCGGGCCAACTGGTACCGCAACTACATTGACGCCCAGGTGCTCCGGGACGTACGCGACCTCTCCCGAATCCGCTCTCTCGACGTGTTGCCGAGGCTGATGTCGCTTGCCGCCGCCAACACGGCTACTCTGTTCAACTTATCAGACCTGGCCGCGCCCTTTGAGCTCAGCCGCCCCACGATCCGCGAATACGTCACCCTGCTTGAGCAGGTGTTCTTGCTGGAGGAGTTGCCGTCCTGGCACAGCAACCGCTTGAGCCGCCTTGTGAAGAGACCGAAGCTCCACGTGGGCGACACCGGTCTGGCCTGCGCGCTGCTCGGAGTGGACGCCGACGGTCTCTGGGCGGACCGGACGCTGCTGGGGCGTTTGCTGGAGACGTTCGTATTCCTGGAGCTCCAGCGGCAGGCGAGCTGGCACGACGCTCTCATGTCGTTCTTCCACTTCCGTGACAGGGACGGCGTCGAGGTGGACGTCGTCATAGGGCGGGGCGCTCAGGCTCTGGCGGGAGTGGAGGTCAAGGCCGGTGCGACGGTCACGGCATCGGACTTTCGAGGGCTGCGTAAGCTCAGGGATGCGGCAGGCGACAGGTTCGCCGGGGGAGTGGTGCTCTACGACGGCGAGACGAGCGCCGGCTTCGGAGACCGGCTCTACGCGGTGCCCATACGAGCCCTCTGGGAGACGCCGTGAACAATGGTCTTTCGAGAGCGGTTACGGAGCCGTCCCTGATTGGGGCTGCTGCCGCGGCCTCACCCTTGGAAGCAGGTGACCCAGGCCCATGCTGTCTGCGAGGTCCTGGAGTGCGAGCAGGTGGTGCATGTTGGGCTGGACGCCTCGCCGCCAGCGCCACAGGTTGACTACGCTGGTGCCGAGACGGCGGGCGATCTCGGCCCACGTCAGCCCGGAGGCTTTCTTGAAGCTTTCAAGAGCATCGGCGAAGTCGCCGGTCAGGACGTAGGTCGTCTTCTTGGTGCGTTTGACGCGCTTGCGGGGCATTTGGTCAGTCCTCCTTGAGGGGGTCCAGGAAGTCGTCTCCCAACAGGATGTCTAGACCTCCCGGTATCCACGGGGCGAGACGAACCAGGGCGTGGTAGGCTCCCCCGCAAGGCTTCGTTCCCTGCGTCCACCGCAGGACCTGCTTGGGCTCGACTCCCAGCAACTCGGAGAGCTCCTCGAAGGTGAGGTCTGCGGCCTCCTTCAGTCGGACGAGCCGTTGCGGGAAGTCGTCGGGCAGTTCGCCGTCCCCGTGGGGCACGAGGCGCCCGTCGATGACGGGGTCTCCGGCGTAGATGGACAGGCGGGGAGAGCTATGAGCTATCGTCGTCTTCGTGTCGCAGCTCGAATAGTTCATCGAAATCCTCCACTCCCAGGACTCTCTGCATACGCCGTCGGATGCGCCCCGAGGGTGCGCGACCCTCGTTGACCAGCGTGGACAGGTAGCCCCGGCTGATGCCCGTCTCGCGAGCCAGCCAGTTCTGGGAGCGGCCGAGCAGTTCCAGGCGATCCCAGAGGGCCTTTGTCTTGAGCAGGACGACGTTGCGTTTCATGGCGGTCGGGGTCTCCTGTATACTAAGTGTCGCTTATGGTACAGTGTAATCACAAAGCAGATGGCATGTCAAGAACGGATGTGCTATTATTCTAAGTCGTGATTATCCTCTCGTATGAGCGCTAGACAGGAGCGATCCAACCCATGACCGAAGACCGGGGCTACCGCTGGAAGAGCATCGGCGCTCGCATCAAGGAGGCGAGGCAAAAGGTCGGCCTCACCCAGAAGCGGGTGAGCGAGCTGGTCGGGGTCAGCCCCCACGCCGTCTGGTCCTGGGAGGCGGGGAAGATGAAGCCCACCCCGGAGCATCTGCTGGAGCTTGCATACCAGTGCGAGACCAGCACCGACTGGCTGCTGGGGAGGGATGTGGTGGAGGCGGAGATACTGAAGGAGGCGGACGTCTCCTTCCGCAACGCAATAGAGGGATTGCCCATGGAGGACCTGGAGTCGATCATGGAGTTCATCCGATTCGTGCGGGAGCAGCGGAGAAGGAGGGACCGGGCTGAGAGATGAACCGTGCACAGCGGAAGGCCGCGGCGCTCCGGCGGAAGCTGGGGCTTCATGGCCGCGTTGACGCCGAGTCCGTGGCCGGCATCCTGGGATTGGAGGTGGTTGCGTGGCCGATGCGCGTACAGCAGGAGATGCAGATGGGCCTGTTCATCGGCGTGGCGGAGCGCCTGGACGCTCGCTGGCGACGCTGGGTGATAGCCCACGCCATCGGGCACCGGCTGCTACACAGCGGCAACCACCTGTGGATACGCGGCCACACGAGCCTTAACAGTCTGTTCGAGCGGGAGGCGGAGGACTTCGCCCGTGCCCTGCTGACGGACTTGGACGAGGTGATGGAGGAGGGGCTGAGCGAGGTGTGGGAGGTGGCGGAGCACTTCGGGGTGCCGGAGGAGATGGTGTGGCTTCAGTCGCCGCTCCTAAGTGGAGTGAACGCCAGTGCTGCACGGTTATGGGAAAAGGAAGGCAACGCACAAGGAGGAAGGGGCAGAAGGGAGCCAAAATAAGATACTCGAATATGGATCTGCAGATCGAAAGCGAGTACGCCTCTGCGGCTCATCGTTTCAAGTATCTCAACAAGCTGAATCCGCAGTTCACGCGATCAACTAGCCTCTTTTTGCCACCGAAAGAAACCTTCCTTGCTCGTAGCAACTGAGTGCCCTTGCTGCTCATGCTACCGCTGTACGCCAACAGCGGGTACCAATTCAGTTCAGACGGAGAATCGACTAGAGTCGCTGCAAGATCCAATCCACCCTGAATTTGGCGGATCGCGTCAGGCACCTTAACGCTCCTGCCACCCTTCAGTTCGACAGAACAAACGACTTCCTTGTCCCGCGATGTGAAAATCAAACGATCACAGAGCTTCCCATTCGTCCCATGCTGCTGCTGGTGCTTGTCTCCGTGAATCGTCACTAGTACCTAGTCAACTTAATTATTGGAGGGATAGAGTCGGTGCAGTTTAGTGCGAGCATCCTGGATCGAGAAGCGCCAGTCGATGCTGGCACGATCCGTATTGCGTTCTTCTTGGAGTGCATGGACACGCCGCCTCAGGACAGTCTCATCAGGAACACGCCGCCTCAGACAGCCGCGGCTGAACACGCTGAGCTCGATTTCGGCCATAGCCTGCCCCGTACCTGATACGGGGTTGAGCCAGCTTCCATGCTTGGGAGTGTAGTGGAACCGCAAACGTCTGGCGATGCGTCTGGCTTCGTCAGGCACAAAAGCCACATACAGGGACCCGAGTCTATGAGTGTTGAGGTTGTCGAGGACAACCCGGACCGTGTCGGCTTCTGGATAGGCTTCGCCGACAAGCCACTTCATCTGGTGTGCAAAGTCCTGTCGTGTCCGCCGTTCCGTGATGGCCACGTGTCGGTAACCCGCAAGGGGTTCGATGAACATGAACAGGTTGCGTGTTCCCTGTCGTCGATACTCGGTGTCGTATCTCTCGGGCTGGCCGGGTCGTGCCGCAGTGGGTTCGCGCACGTCCGCCAACAGTTGAGTAGAGGACTCGTCGAAGCACACCACGGGCTGTTTGGGATCATGCGGTTCGTGGTACACGTCCAGTACCTCCTCCATGGAAGCAACGAAGTCGGCGCTCACCTCCGGAATGCACCACTCTTTCTTCTGCCATGGCTTGAGTTCGTTTTTTTCAGACGTTTGCGAATGCCCTCGTGTGATATGGAGTCCACCAGACCCAGTTCCACAGCCTTGTCTGACAGCAGTCTCAACGTCCAGTGGTCGTGCCCGTCAGGTGCGCTGCTGCAAGCCAGGGCGATCAGGAGTGCCTCACCTTTCTCGTCCAGCTTGGGAGGTCTGCCAGGACGAGGCCGATCCACCACTGCGCCCTGTAGTCCTGCTTCGCAAAAGCGCCTTTTGATACGGTATACAGTACCTGGAGACACGTCCAGCGCCTCGGCTATCCGATGCACAGTCCAGCCGTCGTCAGCCTTCAGTAAGATCCGCGCCCTGGCAACCTCTCGTACGGAACTCGTGCCCCCTCGGACGAACTTCTGCAAAGACTCCCGCGCACCATCTGTCAGTTGGACCACATACTTCTCTCGACTCATTTCAGCACCCTCCATATGAAAGCGAGTTCATCAGAGTGCACCAGTTCTTATATTCATACAAAACTAGGTTGACTAGGTACTAGTGTTGTCCGTAGTTAGGGTGGTTTTCATCGCAAGTGGGGCTCCTCTAACTAAGGAACCGCAGGATAGTTGGTAGCTGACCTGCGGTTCCGCCTTTTCTATGCCGGTTGGCTATGTGCCAAAGGCGTCCCTCCTCCGGTTTGCTTCCCTTAGTTACTCACGCATCGCCACGATACGCAACGCATATGAGCAGGAGCAACTGGTGAGTTTGCCTAGTTTTGGCTGAAAAGGGCGGGTTTGGGGCGTGTTCTCAGACGAGTAAAGAGGAGCTGGGGTTGCTAAGTGGGATTAGCCTTTGCCGCGCCGGTTGCGGGCGCACTCCGCGCACTTCGCGGGCACGCGGCCAGTTGTGGCTGTGGAGAAGTCCTGCCCGCACAGCGCGCATCGAACAGAGGTTGGGCGTTGGCCGGCGTAGCCGTTACGTCGGCGGTTCTGGCACAGGCGGCAGCGCGCCGGTAGACGGCCCAAAGGCTTGGTGTGAACCGAGCGGCCGCAAGCGCGGCACGGGATTGACGAAGGACGACGGCGCACTTGACATCACCATAACGAGGTGTAATGAGCGCCCTCGCCGTAAACGACGAGGGCGCTCAAATTAGGAGGGGGCATAATGCGCTTCCCAGCACACTACGCGAGGTTAGTTCTTGTAAGCCCAGCCCGTCAAGGCGGTTTGGGGTGTTTACGCGCGAGGATTTTGCATCGAGCGGAGTGGGTGGTAGGACGCCCGTCGTTTTGCATAACTCTTGTATACAGTACCTGGAGACACGTCCAGCGCCTCGGCTATCCGATGCACAGTCCAGCCGTCGTCAGCCTTCAGTAAGATCCGCGCCCTGGCAACCTCTCGTACGGAACTCGTGCCCCCTCGGACGAACTTCTGCAAAGACTCCCGCGCACCATCTGTCAGTTGGACCACATACTTCTCTCGACTCATTTCAGCACCCTCCATATGAAAGCGAGTTCATTAGAGTGTACCAGTTCTTATATTCATACAAAATTAGGTTGACTAGGTACTAGGTCAGATCTGTCGAGACCTTGCAAGTTGATTTTGCAGGAGCGCTCCTGATAGGAATCGGTGAGACAGCAATTGCTATGTAGGCTGCGAATCTCTTCAGCAATTCTCTTCACGTTCACTTGATGCGAATCCGTTGCAACGCTATGGCCTCATCATAGACGAGTTCAATCTCGCGGGCGAACTCATCCTCGTCAATCCCTGTCTCAGGGTCGATCTCCAAGGGACTGATCACGCTGCCGCCTAGAGCTTGGTCGTAGTGGAACAGAAATGCGCCAATCTGCTTTTGCTGTAGACAGTCTTGAGTCTGGAATTCATGCGCTCTAATCCAACGATTGCTTGCGTGGCTCAGGCGCAACAGGTTGTTTATCTGGGCGACGAACATATCGCTGTGGGTCGTCACAATCACTCTTATTCCCGCATTAACCAGTCTGGCGATGCCGCGGGCCATCTGCCTTTGGGCGCCAGGATGCAGGTGGGATTCGGGTTCCTCCAGAATTACGAGGTCCTCTTCGGTTACCAGATACTTTAGGAATAGCATTAGAGGAGCCAGTTCCGATACCATCGAAGAAGTATGTTCAAGCGTGAATCTACCAGGCGACGGTTCGATTCCAGTCTGTTCATACACAATCTCGGGGTAAGGCAAGCCATCTGAATCGTCCAAATCGATTCTACCTCTCAAGACTTCATCCTCAATGAAATTGATTGCGCCATCCAAATCGGCCTGCCGGGAACGTCTTCTCATGCGTTTGTCTAGCCCAATTATATGGCTTAGGAACTCGGTTGTTATCCCAGGCAAGGTTGGAATGTTGACCGGCTCTAGCCCTATACGCCTCGATTGCCGCACCAAAGACGCCGCCAACACTTTGTGGCCCTGAGCAATACCGGAACGGGCCGCTGGCAAATAAAAGACCTGAAGTGGAAGTCCGACAAAGGTCTGTTCAATCGCTGATACCACAAGCGAGTAAAGTGACTGGCGAAGCAATTCTCTCTCGTGTTCATCGTCAAGTACGCCTACGGCGGCAAGCTCTTCAAACATGTAAGTCGGCACAGAGAACTGGGAGATCTCAAACTCCGGTACGGATCCGAGCCTGTCCATCAACTCGATGTTTAGATGCAACTTTGGCTCGTCCTGACGTATGCTAAGCAGCGGTTTCATCCGTGCTTTTCCTCTTCGCACAAATCCTGAAGCTTCGCCGTAGGTCTGGCGCAATCGCTCGATAACATCGTCGCCAAATGAACTCAAGAGTTGCACGACTGATTGCGCAACATGCTCCTGCACTCTGCCAGGCAAGTCAGAAATCGTGATTTGGCACGACTCCAATGCCTCTACGTCTTGCGCCCTTATCCACTCTCCGTAGGCCTCGACTACTTTTGGGGAATCCTGTGTACTATGCCTACTCCATCCAAAACCGAAGAGCCTACCGACTGCCCGCCGCTGGCGTCCAGCAAGACTTGCAGTTCGCAAGTATGGAGCTAATTCATTGTAGTGTGAAGCTGTCATAAGAGCGTAAATGGCAGCAGCCATGAACGACTTACCAGTATTGCTGCGCCCCATGAAGATCGTTAACGGTCGTAAGTCTACAGACCCCTCAACAATGGGCCCAAAGTCCTTGGCCGACACTGTCAACATAGTTTTCTCCATATTTTCACTTGTCAGGGAATCCAATGCTCAGGAGTCTCATCGCAACAGAGGCATTACATACTTCGCAAATTCAATGATAGTGGCACTCGCGACGTAACTCAAGATGGCGCATCACGCCATATCCACCGCCTAGGCAAATGAGAAGGCCTCCTTGGAGCCAGCGGCGAGAATGACTGTCGCCGTTCAAGGGGAGTACACCGCGGCGGCTCAGATGCTGGGGGACGCTCGAGCCTACAACATCGAGAGCCTCGAAGCTCGTAGTATTCTGGAGAGTGTGCCCACCTCCCTAAGTCAGGGAGGCATCAGGGACGAGGAGGTGTAAGCTTGCACTAGTGAGGCCACCTCGCGCTGCTTCAACCACCGGCTGTTCACGACCAGGGAGTGGGTGCAACCGCACCGGATAGCTCCTCACTGCGCGACTCCCTGAGGGCCGTCTCACGTCCTGAGAAGGTAGACTTCTCATGTGCACAGCCATTCATGTGACGGTGTGCCCTGGCTGCCATCACCTTCTGACGATCCCCTGGGGGTCTCGCCGCGACGCATTCCGGTTGAGTGCGCGGTCGAGAATGGCGAACGCTTCACGGATGCCCATGTCCTCGGCGCCGGGTACGGGCTCCTCCTCCTGCATGAGCAGAGCGTGGGCGATGAGGTCGGCCATCTGTAGCAGGTAGTCGGAGTCTGAGCTTCGGAACGCGGGTCCGCCGATGACGCGCTCGAGGGGGATGTTCCTGGTCCTCTCCCCCTCTTCCCACAGCTCGTACCGGCTGGGCACGGGGTTGAATATCCTCAGCCTGCGGTAGGCCCTTGTGACCATCTTTTCCCTGCTCTTGTCGAAGATGAGGAATGCGTGTCGGCTCGCCGCCTTGACCGAGGTGTTGACGCGGTTGAGCAGCCGGTCGAGGCTTGTCTGTTGGTAGGCCCTCACCTCCGCCTTGCGCAGACAGACGTTGATGACCTCGACGCCGCCGATGCGGATAGCGGCGTCCTCTATGCGGCGCAGCCCGCTGGTGAAGACCTCCGCCTTCTGTCGGGGTGAGAGTGGCTCGCTGGAACCGCCGTTGCGGGTCAGTATTCCCATTCCCGCAAGCGGGGCCTGTCCCGTACCCGAAACGGGGTCGCGGGCTTGAAGCTCCCTGTCGGTTGGGACGGCGTTTCGGTCCTGAAGCTCCCTTCTCCACTCGCAGATGTCGCCGAACAGGTCGTTCCAGCGTTCGGCGTCCACGCCCAGGGCGGATCGGGCGTGGCGGCTGGGACCCTCGGACTCGCCGACGTAGTACAAGCGCATGATGATCAACCTCCGTTGTTCTCCGAGTAGTCGGGCAGGGCGCGGACGGGCTTCCAGCCGCCGCCCGGGGCCATCCATGCCCGTCCGAGCGGCCCCTCACGCTCCAGCAATTCTTCGTGGGAGACCAGCAATGGGACCTCGACCCCCGCGCGGTCCATCTCCTCGCCCGCTACGTGCAGGAAGTGGGTGCCGGCCAGCTCGTCATCGAAGACCACGAGAACGGCGGGTTGCGCGCCGTGGTCGTCGGTGGGCCTGTGTGAGGAGTAGTAGCGCAGGTAGGGGGCGAGCCGCTGTGCCATCGTCGAAGGGCGCACGGCGCGGCGCTCCCACTCCAGGAAGAACGGCCACGTGTTAGGTCCCCGGCGCAGGATGCCGAAGGCGTCGGCGTGTACGGAGCGCAGCCCGTCCCGATGACGGAAGTGCCTGGCGGCCCGCATGGGAGGGTCGAGTTGCGCCAGGTCCCAACCCAGTGAGCGGGACTGCGTCGCCAGCGCCGCTATGAAGGCGTGGACGGCGTCGGTGTGGTCGAGATTCCTGAGGAGCTGGCGGCTTCTCCTGCCCGTGACGTTGCGCCACGCGAGAGGAGCGCGGGGGTCGCTGCGCGACGCGCTCCAACGCCTCTTCGCCGCGCCCACGGAGGCGCGGTCTCTCCGGGCCAGCAGCGCCAGCCCGCGGTCGGTGAGGGCGTGACGGCGGCGTCCCTCGAACAAGACGCGGGTCAAAAGCCCCAACCCCTCAAGGCGCATAACGAGCTGCGACGCCCGTGACCCGGACACACCCAGCAGACCCGCCAGATGGCCCAGGGTTATCCAGGGCCAGTCGGCGAGCAGGTCGAGGGCGCGTTTTTCGGCGGGTTTCAGCACCGTGGGCAGCAACCAGTCGGGAGACCGCCTCCGTGGACTTCCCGGGCCGATGGGTTGGGGCGGAGTAGACCTGGTCAACGGCCTCTCGACGGCCCACTCGCCGCGCCGCCTCGCATGGGACAGCGCCTCCGACAGGTCGAGGGTCACGGACGCCGAGGGTGTGCGCCATACGCGGGCACCGTCTTCAGCGAGCGCCGCATCTTTCTCCATGGCGAGGAAGGTGACGGCGGGCGCTCCCGTCATCAGCCTGCGGGCGTAGCGAAGCCGGACCTCGTCGGGCGAGAGCATCAGGATGCAGCCGGGCTGCGGCCCCTCCCTGAGCCGCCAGAGCCGCTTGGCGAACCCCGTCCTGTCCGACGTGGGTCCCTGCCTGACGATTCCCAGCGTCCTCCCGTTGGGGAGCGCTACGGCGGCGTCCACGGGCAGGGCGCGGTACCAGCGGAATCGAATGGGATGGGCAATGTCCGAGATCGCGGAAGCGAGGCGGTAGATGACCGCCACGGCGTCGAGCCGCGCCATCAGAAGGCGTTGCCAGTGGGCGGACACGGGACGGCTTCGAAGCGGCTCGTCCGGGTCGACGCCCTCCTCCCGGGCCAGCACGTGCAATCCCCCGGCGGTCAGGCAATAGCGGCGGGTTGCCGCCGTCAGTTCGGAGGCGTGGAGCACGGAGGCCGCCAATCCCTCGCCCTCAAGGCTCTCGACGGCCCGGTAGACCGCGCCCCTCGACCAGCCGGAGACGGAGACCATCTCCAGCCGGTCGATGAGGGGCATGTCGGACAGCAGTCTCAGCGTGTCGGCTTCGACCGACCTCATTCCTCACCCTCCGGTTGCCCGGCCCCCCCATCGCGCCTGTCGCGCCTGCTCCGCCGGTTGCGCCGCCTGTTGTCGGGGCCGCCCGCGCCGTTGCTCGGCGGCGGGTCGTCGACCTCCAGCCGCTCCATGCCCTCGAGGCTCGACCGGTACTCATCGACCCTCCTGAGGCCCTCGGCCTCACCCGCCGCGATCTCCTCGGCCGACAATGTGTATGAGGACGTGGCCTCGCGGATATGGGCGGCCCTCTCCGGGTCTCCCGGCTCCGGCTTGCGCACCATCATCGAGAACGCGGGCAACCGGTCGGTTCCGACCGTGGCCCGGACGTAGCAGTGGTGCACCGCAAGCGAGGTGATGTCGTCCTCGGACACCCGGTCCCTGCCCAGCTCCCACACCAACGTCCTGGCGTCGGACCCGGACACCTGGAAGACGGCGAGGCACCCGATGTTGGCGAGGACGGTGTCGCGCATGGTGGGAGAGAGGTCGTCCAGCTTGGCCAGGCTCTGGGTGGCGAGCACGAAGGACGCCCCGAACTTGCCGAGCTCAGATAGCATCGACTCGTAGTCCACGCCCGGCATCGACTGCATCTCGTCCACCACCACCAGCGCGCCGCGCCGGCGCTCCGGCGGCAGGCCGCCCTGCTCCCGTATCACGGCGTCCACGAGGTTGAGCAGCGACGCGCCCACCAGCGCCGCCACGTCCCGGCCCGCCGTGCCCTGGGCGGTGGAGACCAAGAGGATGCCGCCCTCCTGTATGGTCCTGCGTATGTCGATAGTCGAGCGGGGCTGGCCCAGGATGGCTCGCGCCCGCTTGGAGGAGGCGTAGTAGGAGAGACGGGTCTGCACCGGGGCCAGAGCGTCGGCCCGGTACTGGCGATGCCAGCTACCGAAGTCCCTGGCCCACCACTCCAGGAGGTAGGGGTCGGATACCCTCGACAGCACGCCGGCCCGGAACTTCTGGTCCGACAGCAGCCTGAGCCCGTCCAGGATGGTGTGCTGCTCGTCGTCGGCGGTGGAGGGGTGCCCGTTGGCCTCGTGAAGCGTCTTCACGGTCTGTTCGAGTATCGACTGCATCCTGGGGCCCCACTGCTGCCACAGACCCCTGGCGACGCGCACCACGGAGTCTGCGGTGCGGTCGCGGTCGAAGAACACGCGGGTGTCCAGCAGGTTGATGCCGGGAGCCCCCCGCTCGTCGGCTAGGTCTATGAGGCGCACCCGGTTCACCAGGGCGTCTGGCACGTGTTCGAGCAGGCCGCCCACCAAGTCGGCGTGGGGATCGACCACGACGATGGCGTCCGAGTCCCTGCCCTCGGCCTTCTCCCGCATCTTGTGCGTCACCAGGTGGTGCATGAGGGTGGACTTGCCCATGCGGGTGCGGGCGACGTAGAGGTGGTGGCGGCGGAGAAGGTCGGCCGCGAAGTGGACCGGCCTGGGTCTGCCCGCCGTGGTGTGGCCGACGTGGGCTCCGTCCCTGACTCCCCTGGCGGAGGGAATGAGCGCCCTGGCGCCGGACCGCTCCACAAGCGGGGTCTCGTCCTGGGCGCCCGGAGGATGCCACAGGGCGGCCGCCTCACGCACACCCATGACGCTTCGGCTGCCGAACAGCCCGGGACCGGAGGGATGCAGCGCCTCGGAGTCGGGCTCGACGGAACGCACTCCACCGACCCTGAAGCGCGCCCCCGCCGGGTTGTCGTAGTGGCGATATGCCGCCGCGACGTGCTCCAGCAGCTCTTCGGCGCGCCTGGGACCCGCGCCGGCGGGCAGTACGGCCGTGACCTGTATCTCGCCGTCGAAGGCGATGCGGGAGACCTTTTCGCGTATGAGCAGAGGGTCGTAGACGCGCCTTCTCGCCTTCTTCCAGCGGTGCCATGCCCAGCCGCCGGCGGCCAGGGCTACGGCTATGCCCGCGCCCAGCAGCACCGCCTTCCACGTCTCTCCCGCCTGCACCCACAGGTAACCCTTCAGAGTCGCCAGCGCCGCCACCCCCAGCACGGCCATCGTCACGCCCTGGTTGCGGTCGGTGCGCATCCGGCTGGTCTCCGAGTCCTGGGGTGGTGTCGCCTGGCCCCCGTGGGCCTTCTCCATGTGGGGCTGCGACCAGTCGGGTCCCAGGGAGTCGAGCATCAACCTCGCCACGACGCGCTCCCCCTCGTTGAGGTCGGACAGCGCGCCCAGGATGGCGATGAGGGGGTCCGAGCCGGGGTCGAGCAGGTCGTCGTCACGGAATGTCCTTAAGGGCACGTACTCGGGGCCGCTCGTCCTGAGCGTCATGCGCCACGCCTGTTCGCCCTCGGCCAAGCGCAGGGGATCATCCTCCGGCGACACTTCCTGCAGCTGCGCCTGGGGGTAGTGGGCGGCGATCTGGCCTCGCACCACCTGGTCGTCCAGGCAGCGGGCCATCAGCGTCACGCCGTCCGCGTCCCCGGCCAGTTCCAGGGAGAAGGGTTCGGGGACTGCGATGGACTGGAGCATGTTCTCCACGCCCAGCATGGTCCGCTCCCCCGTCCTGGGCGGGGTCACCGCCAGCAACACCGGAGGTTTTGTGTCCTCGCTGTTAAACAGCCATCCAATCGGGTTCAGTTTCATGGTCTTGCTCCTCTCTGTGTCTGAGTCGTCACACGATTCGTGCTTTCGGCGCTCCGGTTCCTGTTGACAATCAAAGTCGTTCATCGATGTCCTCCTCACTTCTATCGATCTCTCCATGTCCCGACGCCATTTCACTCGGCCGGTCCGTGGGCACCTCTGGCGTGATGACGTAGGGCAGGCCCTAATGCGACGGCAGATCGTTCCAGACCGTGCCACCGCTCGTGGCCAGCGTCAGGCACATGAGCCTGAACAGATCCCTCACGTCTTCATCCGACAGGCCCGCGAGTTCCGATGACTCGCCCGCTTGCTCCCACATCAGCCGCAGCCCGCTTGGACCGAACGATCCATACGCCTCACGGCAGTCGTCATAGAGTTCCGGGCTATAACTTGCAATGTGCCCGCTGCCCCACGAATGGCTCGGAGCTCCTGACGGCCCCTGTGGACCCGCTGGACCTTGAGGACCCACCGGTCCCAGTGGCCCTATCGGCCCAGGGGGACCCATCGGCCCCTGCAACCCTGCCTCGCCACAACCTCCAATTAGCACTAGCGACAGGAGCGCCATCCCTGCCCAGATTCCAAATTGTGCTTTCATGTTCCTTTCCTTCCTGACAAGTTATCCACATCGTCACTGATTCCCTTGGGTCCCCTGGATGCGTGTCTTTCTACGCGTGCCCACCCGGTCTCCACTCGATCACCGCCGTCTCCTCCGGGGTGGCCTCGATGCGCACCGGGAAGCGGTTGCCTCGCGCCAGCAGCAGCCCGTCCCCACGCGGGCACGACAGCAGCCACCGCTGCAGGTCCTGGGGCAGGTCGAAGGCGTCGCCAACGGTGCTTATGGCCGCGGCGTCCTGTTGGAGCAGCAGCTTGAATGCGGCGTTCTGAAGCAGGGCGCGGCCCGAGTGGCCGGTGATAGCGCGGGAGGAGTCTTCGGACAGCAGGTCCTGGACGTCCTGGGTAATGAACTGCAGCCCCAGCCGGTGCTTGCGGGCGCGCTTGGCCATGCTCACCATGAACGCCGCGCCCTCCGGGTGCTGCATGATCGACCACACCTCGTCCACGACCAGCAGCCGGGGCTTGGGGTCCTGTGCCGCCGCGGCCCACACGGTCTCGGTGCAGACCATCGCCGCCGCAGGGCGAAGCTCCGGCTCAAGCAGCCGCAGGTCGAAGACGGTGACCGGCGCCTCGTTGCCGAGCAGGTCGTCGCCCTCGTCCGAGAGCAGGTGGCGGAGGCTGCCGGTGGCGAAGGGCCGCAGCAGCAGAGCGAGACCGGCGTCGCCGTCCCGGTCGTTCCTGAGGTAGTCGTAAAAGTCCCTGAAGCCGGTGCGGTCCCTGGGTGTGGCGTAATAGCCCGCCAGTGCGTGGTCGAGGGCGGCCCTTCGCTCCGCGCTCAGCCGCTCTCCCACCATCACCTCGATGAGCCGTCTCAGGCTGCCGATGCGCTGGAGCAACTCCTCGGAGTCGCCCCGGTCTATGACGAAGGGGTTCATGCCCTGGCCGGGGACGCCGGGGGAGAGCACCCTGCCTCCGGCAGCCCTTGCCATGTCGGCGTACTCGCCCTCCGGGTCGATGACGTAGGCGGTCACGCCCCGGCACAGGCCCCTGAGCACGCCGAGCTTGGTGGCGAAGGACTTTCCCGAGCCTGACCTCGCCAGCACGGCGGTGTTTGCGTTCAGGTGCGTGCCGTCCCACGGGTCGTAGACCACGGGGGAGCATGAGCGCACGTCGATGCCGTAGAGGGTGCCGGAGCGGGTGTCGAGGTCGGGCGGCGAGAAGGGAAAGAGCCTCGCGATGCTGGACGTGTCCAGGCTGCGCCACTCGGCCACGGCGTTCAGGGCCAGGGGCAGCGTGGACAGCAGCCCCTCGCGCTGCCGGAAGGCCAGGTCGTCCAGCTTGCCCAGGGTCGCGGCGAAGTGGCCCCTCGCACGCTGTGTCATCTCGGCGAGCGACGCCTCGTCCTTCGCGTACAGGGTCACCGACAGCGAGGCGTGGAAGAGCCTCTCCCGGCCCCGCTGCACCTCGTCGCGGAGCCGGGTCACGTCCTCCAGGGCTATCTCCGCCTCCGGCGACATGGTGCGGCCGCGCTTCAGCGACAGGCTCTGTGCGGACTCGAAGCGCACCTTCTGCCACTCCAGCGTCCTGGCCGCCTGCTCCGCCGGTATCGGCCCCAGGTGGACGGCCAGGTCCATGGGCGCTCCGGCGCTCATCAGCCCCTGCAGGAACCCGGGGGCCAGGGAGCGGGGCCAGCGGCCCAGGTGCAGCGATCGGATGAGGGTCTCTCCCACCCTGATGTGACGGCGGTGGATCGCCACCTCGACCCCTGTGTCCTCGTCGTACTCAGCCGGAGACCCGCCCAGGGCCGCCGCGACGAATAGCATCCGCAGTTGGCGTCCTCTGAGTCGGTGGACCGACAGCCCTGCCCTCGCCAGCAGGCCCCTGAGCTCGTCGATGCGTGCGTGCTCGCACACGGCGTAGAAGCGCCGGTCGAGTACGCCGTCTCGGGACTCGAGGTCGGTGAGGAGCCTGCGCAGAGACTCCGCCGCTGCTCTCGTCTGAGGGGGCAAGCTGTCGGGCTGGCTGTCCCGGAGGCTATCCCTCAGCCCGCCCAGGCGCGGGGGGTGCTGCCTGATTAGCAACTGGATGGGGAAGTCGAGAGCGTTGAGAGTCCCCGCGAAGGCTCCCAGCTTCGGCTCGTCGATCTCCAGGCCCATCACCTCGCAGACCCCGAGCTTCACGCCGTCCAGGCGCACCGGCCCGTCTTCCTCCAGGCGCCAGACCATGAAGAACAGCGGCAGGTCCGGCGGCGGCCTGGGAGCAGGGGACCTATTGGCTTCGACGGCCGAAGTGTCTTGCGGGGAGTTTGTCTCCTCTGGCGGTGTTGCTCCTCCGCGCCTCGTGTTCTTTCTGAAAAGCTTCTTCAACGGTGTCTCCTCTACAGGTCTATGGTGTTGGGAACTCGACCAGGCCGCTTCGCAGCAGCGCTGCGACCGCCTTGGCCGAGAGCGCCAGCACGAGGCCGACGATAGCCAGCGCCACAGCGCTCTTGGCCCTGCCGCCCCCGCGCTCCTCGCCTCCCTCAGCCATCAGGACGAAGCCCGCCCACACGATGGCGAAGAAGCACAGGCCGGCGGCTGCGAACGACATCGCCGTGAGCGCCCGGTCGAAGGCGGCCAGCATCGCCTGCTCCTCCGGCGAGGCCCCCATGAGAACGAGGGCCACGCCGGCGAGAGGCAGCAGGATCACTCTTCGCATCACTTGGGCGGCTCCCACCCCTGCGGGCTGCCCGCGGGCTCCTGCTCGCCCAGCTGCTCGGCGGGCTCGGGCTCCGGAAGAAAGAGCAACCGGAAGGGTGCGTCGGACCCCACGGCGGACTCCATGGCCAGGCTCTCGCGCCTGGTTCGGCCCACTGGCTCCCGCTCCACAACCTCGGCCTCGACGCGCTCGGGGTGTACGATGGTGAGCGTCACATCCCGGTCGATCCATTCCCCGGGCACCGACAGCGTGGCCGAGATGGTGTACCAACGGGTCGTGCCGTCGGGGTTGGCCACCTCGACCGTCTCGCTGACGGACTCACTTGTCCCGGGCCTGTACAGGCTCACCGTCTCGGTGCGCTTCTCGACCCGCTCAGGGTGGTGGGTCAACCTCACCAGCGGCGGTATGGCGATGCGCAGCGACGCCTCGAGGTCGGCCTCGATCGTCACTGAGTGGACAGCCTCGCCCGAACCCACGCCGAGCCGGAAGCGGGTCAGACCGTTGGGCACGAACGCGACGCTGGCCTCCGACTCCCCCGACGTGACGGATACGGTCCCCGTGATGGCCGTGACCTCCGCGTCCATGAGAGCGGTCTCTGTGACGCTCGCGTGTCCGGCCACGGTCTGTAGCTCGACCGGGTGCTCGACGTGGGAGACGCATTTCGACTCGACCGCGCCGCTGACCGTGCGGGGCGTCCAGCCAAGGGTGACCAGCCTCAGGTCGCACAGCTCGCCCTCGACCTCCGGCAGCGGGTAGGGGATCTTCTCGTGCGTGATCGTGACCGCCCCGGCCTGTCCAAGAGCCTGCCCCGTGCCTGATACGGGGGAGTCCACCCACGAGAAGGTGAAGGAGGGCATTGGCCCGTCCAGGGGCAGGGAGTAGTCGATGCGCTCCCCCTGGTCCAGGCTCGCTGAACCCCAGAACCGCGGCGAGCCGCCCTGCGGTCCGCCGAACGCCCGCACACGCAGGTCGATGTCCGTGGCGGCCCTGAGCGTGATCTGGGCGCGGTCGCCCGAGACGGTGAGCGCCTCGACGAACACCCTGCGTCCCTCCACTGGTTCTGCGAGCTCGAAGCCGATCTCGTCCTCCCAGTACTTGTGGGCAAGCGCCGCCTGGGGTGCTGCCGCGACCGCCGCCACCAACACGGCTGCCGCGATTGCCAGGAGGCCCCTCGGGCGTTTCCCTCGTTGGGACTTTCGGACCTCGTCGCCGTTGATCTTGTCCATTTCGGGCGCGCCGCGCCCGCGCCTGCCGAGCCGGCCCCACGGGCCGAAGGGCCTTCTCCCATTCTGGCGCTCGGCCTCCACGCGCCGCTTCTTCCTGCGCAGCCTGCGCCGCGCCCTGCGCGCCACCAGTCGCACCCCGCGGAGACCCCGCCGAGCGCGGCGCGCCACAAGGCGCAACGGGCCTGGGCCGGCCTCCGTGGCCTGCGCCGTCGCGGGCGGCTCGCCCCGCACCAGCTGGGACACGGTCCCTGTGTGAAGCCGCGCCCCCAGCCGGTATCTCAGCAGGTCGGCGGCGACCAGCGGCAGCCGCCGCCCGCCAACCTTCCCAACGATCATCACAATGCCGGCGAGGGCGAACAGCGCCGCCAGCGCGATCCTCAACTCCGTGGGCCCGGGGACGTACCGGTACGCGCCGTAGGACAGCGCGCACACCGCCGTCACCGCCACTATCTGGGGGAACGTGAACCACAGCAGCACCCTGTCCTCTGCCTGCACGTGGGTCGGAACCTCGTGCTCTCTCATGGCTATCCCTCCTTCCTCTCGACTACTTGTCGCCGGCGTTCCCGGTGTTGCCGTTGCCGGGGCTGACGGCCGCTCCGCCCGTCTCCGGATCGGGAAGGTCGCCCACGTCCACCACCGGGTCCACCACCGCGTTCATCACCACCTCCACTACGCCGAAGGCCACCATCGCCAGGATGATGCCCGCGAGCGCCGTCATCATCGCGCTCTTGCCCCGTTCCATCTGGTGGGGCGCGCCCGACGCCGTCAGGTACAGGTAGGCGCCGTAGACGAAGAAGCCCACGCCCACGACCCCCACGATGCCGAGCAGGATGCCCACCAGGTTCGATATGGTCTGTGTCAGCTGTTCCATGTGTTTAGTCTCCTCTCTGTTCACCGGGGGCCTATCCGCCCGGTCTTCACTCCCGGTCGCTCGTCTCTTCGTGCCCGCTCTCTCATCTGCACATCGTTTCCACCTCCTGGGTCTGGGTGTTGGTCGTCGTTACTCTCCGCTGCTCCTTGGGGTACCGCCGCTGCCGCCCGCGGAAGGTGTGGCCAGCGATGCCGCGGACCTGATGCCGCCGCCGGCCGCGGAAATCCCCGCGCTCGCCGCGACGGCGTTGGCGCCCACGCCTGCGGGCCCTCCCGCGAGCAGCCCGACGGTCCTCACCGAGCGCATGAGCGTGCTCGGCAGGTTGAGGCCGAAGTAGAGCGTGGCAGGCCAGGAATCGAAGGTTCCCCCGTTGCCCAGCAGGGAAGGAACCCGCGTCGCCATGTAGACGAACGCAACCGACATGAGCAGCTTCCAGACCAGGTCCTGCGAGGACTCGAATGCGGCTATCTCCGCGATTTCGTTCAGGAACGCGAACGCCAGCGCCAGCGCGATCAGCTGGATCGCCTGCTGGAACACGGTCGTCATGAACAGGCGCAGCCACTGCCGGCCCCAGTTCGCCGTGTGGGGCAGTATCCACAGCCCGAGGGCGATGGGAGCCAGCGCCAGCAGGATGTCGATCAGCGCCAGCCTGAGCACCATCTGCACGATCACGTACAGCACGAAGAAGCCGTAGACCACGTAGAGGACGGCAAGGAGCAGCGCCATGCCCACGCTCCCGGCCCGCGTCGCCGTCATCAGCGTGTCCTGGGTCGATCTCAGCAGGTCTCCGGCGGTGATGCCGAGGGACGCCGCGACGAACCCGGACACCGCGTCCGCAACGTCGATGACCAGCGCGCACCACCAAAGGGAAGACGCCGCGGCCACCAACCCCAGCACCAGTCGCGGTACAATCTCGCGCCATCCCGCCTGGGGCCTGCCCAGGTGCTCGGACACGATCAGGTTCAGGCCCATCCAGCCTAGGATGACCGCAAGGGCGCCTGAGGCTATGGCCCAGACGACCGTCCAGGCCTGCTGCACCATGGGATGGCCGTAGGTGAGGTCGGGGGGAGTGCCGGTGATGATGTCTTCCACGTCCTACCCTCACCGGCAGTTGGCGGCGTCCGCGCCGGACGCGCGTTCCACTACGCCGCACAGCGTCCCGTGGACGCCCTCGATCACCCAGCCGGCGAATGCCCTCGCCCAGCGCGCCGGGTTGAGCGCCGAGAGGATCCTGTCCCAGATGCCCGTCGGCTCGTACACCGGTATGAGGGAGTGGAAGGTGCCCTTCGCGCCGTCCTGTGCCCCTGCCACCATCACGAGCAGGTAGGCCCGGCCGGGGACGAGCTCGGGCTGGCCGTCGAGAGCGGGATACTCCCACGAGTACTCCCAGCCGTCGCTGACCCTCTTCTCTCCGCCCCTGACTGCGTACATGGCGCTAAGCCAGTCGCCGGTGTCCGCGTCGCGGACTGCGTAGAAGAGGTTGGTGATCCTGCGGTCGAACACCGGGCGGGCTACGAACTCGCCGCCCTTCTTGCGCTCGACGAAGTCGCGGTCTGCGTTGACCAGCACGACTTCGGCGCCTTGGGCCAGGACGATCCCGCCGGACGTGATCGCCATGAGCGCCGCAAAGAGCAGCGCCGCGGCCAGGGGTATCAGACGGACGGTCGATTGGGTTCCCACGTCTTCGCCTCCTCGTCAATGGGGTCGTGATGCCTGCCATCGAGTCTGGGGAGTCGAGAAGCGGAGCGTCATCCCCCGGAGGGCACTACACGGGTGTGGTGGTCTTGAGGGGACTACACGGATGAAGTCCCCTCTGAGGGATTACACGGCGAGGGGCCGCCGTGATGTCATGGGGCTGTACAGGGAAACGGGTCTGTGTGCAAGTTGTACACCGGGCGGATTTCATAGCTGGGACAGCCGGGAAAGGCCCCCTACAGGACGTAAACAGCGAACACTTTCTGTCAAGTGCCGGTTCCACGCCGTGTGCACATCGGCCTAGCTGAGATGTACATGTCGTACACCGCCGAAATCGGGAAGTGTGTACGGGAGTGGTACATGTTGCAGAGGAGGCGCAGACGATGAAGCCGGATGAACAGACGGTGGCTGACGGAGGCGCCGAGGATGAGTTGCACCATGACCGGCTCATGGCGCTGCTGCACGAACTCGTGCGGAATCACGGCGGTCGCAGGGGTGCTGCGACGGTGCTGGGAATCGACCGGCGGACCGTGGCCGCGTGCATGGACGGGAGAGGTATGTCCTGGCGGATGAGGGAGGCGCTGGAGCGGGCGCTTCAAGACGGGGCGGGCCCGGCCGCCGCACGGCAGCTGGAGCGCAACGAGGCGCTGAAGCAGCGGGTGGACGCGCTGGAGAGGGAGGTTCGCAGCGGCATGGACGCCGTCAGGGGTGAGATCGAAGCCCTGCGGGAGGAACATTCCCGGGCGCTGTGCCGGTTGGAGCGGCGGTCGTTGGCGTGCGGGCAGGCCCCGCAAGAGTCCCCGGTGCCGGATGAAGCTTCCAGCGCGGCCGGACAGTGGCCGGAGAAAGCCCTGCCGGCAACCCGGCCGGCGGCGGCCGTGCTCCTGAAGCGGCTGTATCCCGAGCTGGTGACGAAGGAGCCCGCGCCCGACGACGAGGAGGTGTACGGCGAGGCGTGGCCGCTCGTCGAGGCGTGGCGCAGGCTGTGGCAGACCCACTCCGCCGGGGGCAGGGGCCTTCAGTGGCTGGAGGCAGAGGAGCACGTCCGGGAGCTGGAGGTTGCCATGCTGGAGGAGCACGGGCTGACGCTGCCGCCGGAGACTGTGCCGCTGACGGGCCTGTGGCGAAGCACGCAGCTGAACTGGCGCAGGGAGACCCTCAGGGACGTCCGGAGGGCGGTGGCCTGGCGACGGTTGGTGAGGCGTATCCTGACGCTGGGTATGTGGGGGAGAAAGGCGAGTTTCAAGGGGCGCGCTTAGGGTTTTGTGGAACTGTACAGAACACTTTGGGCGGTGACGCCCCGAAACCCTTCCATCCGCACGTGCGTTCGGCGATAATCGAGCCAGTTTCAGGCTTTTCCAGCTGTTTCCCGCCCAGAAACCTGGAGGGTTCTCCGTCCCCCGAACCCGGGACCGGCTACACAGGATCGAGCACCGCGCTCTCCGAACAGCCGCCCAGGGGACCAAGCCGAAGGGATCGAGCATCGCGCTCTCCCGACGACCGCCCCGGAGGGACACATTCGCAGCGGCCCAGGCGCTTCCCGCTTCGGCCCCTCGGACACCATCGTAGCGAGTACGGTGTAGACTCTGTTCGGAGTGCGTCCCGCGCCCCGACCGATTTCCCACGTTTGCTGCACAACCGTCACGCGGTTGGGTCGCAGTTTCAATACATGCCGGCCTGCGATGACGTCGTAGGTCTGCGTCGCTCTCTCACCGCGCCGTCCTGTGGTCGGTCTTCAGGTCGGTCGAATTTCCCTCACAGCAGCTTTCCCATGTCGATTCTCCTCGAGTTGACCCTGGACCCAGCTGCGTCTTCTTCACCCCGGTGTCTCCTGCGTTCGAATCGTCTCCGGATCGCGGGCGGCGGCGGCGTTCGGACACATGGATGCACGGAGACCAACGGCGAGCAAAGGAGATCACTAAGGCCGGACACAGACTGACGAAGGAGGACGGGACATGACGGAACGGTACACGGGGCCGAGCGCGCTCAGGATCGCCAACCTGCTGCCGCACCGAGTGAGCCACGACAAAGGCTGGTTCTGGACGGCGACAGCGATCTGTCACGGCAGCAAGTCGGACGGGCTGTCGTTCAGGCAGAGGCCGGACGGCGAGGAAATCGACGTGTGCTGCCGCACCGGGGGCTGCTCCCGTGGCATGGTAACTACGCACCCGGAGACCGCCGTCGGGCTGCCCATCTGGACGGCATATGAGCCGGTGGACGACGCGGCGAACAAGGCACCGTAGAAACGGCCGTGGTGGAAGCGCAAGCGGGTCTTGGTGGCCGGCGTGAGGGCCCTTGTCACTGCGGGGCCGCCGCTGACCCTCGCCGTGGATATCTTCTTCCCACACCACATCGGGCTGCTGCTCCTGCGGCGGTTCATGCCCCGGCGTTCTGTAAGGCGACGCTGGCGGCCCCGGGCCGTCAACAACCCATTCCCAACACTCAAGGGCCGTCTCCATCCGGGGACGGCCCTTCTTCTTTGCCCGCAGGCGGGCGCAATCGGCAAGTCAACACAACACAGAAGGAGGTCGTGATGACGACGGCAATGGTAGTAGCGGGCAATCGAACGGTGGACAACGTAGCGCGGCCCAGGCGCAGCCTGGAGGAGCTGGTCGACCGGCTCATGGACGCGCTGTTCGCTGCTAACACAGCGGGGGAGGAGCGGAGCGCGACGCGGACGATCCACGAGGCGCGGCGGCTCAGGCAGGCTGGGGACGTGGACGGGGCGCTTGCAGTGCTGGCCGAACTGGACATGTCGAGGGTGGAACAGCACGAGGCCAGGTGGGCCTTCACCGAGTGGCGGAACTTGGTCCAGAGGCAGTCCGGTGGATACGGAGTGCTGCTTTACAGCCAGGGCACGGGGAGGGCCGCAGCCCTGGTTCCCACCGGCGACGGGACGCTTGAGGTCGTTGCTGTCCTGGGGATGCGCTGGCGGCCCGGGGAGGCCTTCTCGACCCGCAGCCTGCGTGGGCTCAGGCCCTTGGAGAAGACTTGCCCTTGACCCTGTCCTCGTCACCCTCCCGGATGACTTCTGCGGCGCGGCCGAGGGCTTGCTGGGAGCCGGATGGCGGTCCCGGGTTTGTTCACCGGGTTCGGTGACGTCGTCGGCGCGTCTAGCAGGGGATTGCAGGCTCGGCCACGCCGCCTCCTTGCACCTGCTCGCACGGGCCGGGCGCTCCGCCAGGTAGGAGTCCGCCGCCCAACCCATCATGGCGGAGCCTGCACGCTCCGCCCCTTGCTTGCGGGACCTGACCCCGTCTCACACATCCCTCATTCACCGGCCGGAGCCTGCCCCCAATCCAGAGCAAGGGAGTAGCTCCGCCCGATTCACGACGGAGCCGGCCCCGGCTTGATTCGGAGGCTTGCCCCACACGCGGCGTCCCACATTGGAATGCCGCACACCAGCTATCGGCCACGGCAACAAGGCCACACAACCCACGGAGACAGTCCCGGCCACCGGGACACGAGATCGAGCGGGACTGTCTCCATCGGGGGGCCGTCCCGCTTTTTCATTACAGGAGGAAGCGACATGACGACGGCAACGATGGCAAACGGGACCCAGGCGACGGAGACGGCAGCACGGGAGACCGAGCTGAGGGCCGCGGCGCGGCGGCGTGGGCTGACCATGAAGGAGCTCGCGGCCCTGATGGGAGTGTCCGCGGGCTACCTGTCGCAGGTTTCGACGGGGCGCAGGCCGTGGACGCAGACGATGCGGGACAAGGCCATGGCGGTGCTGGGAGAGGTCCCCGGCCAGGGAATGGTCTACCGCCAGACCAGCGTCGTGACCGGTGAGAGCAGCTTCATCCGGGAGCGCGCCCGTGAGCTGGGCATGACCATGCGGGACCTGGCCGACCGCGCCGGGGTGTCCTACAGCTACATGACCCAGGCGGCCCGGGGCCGCAAGAGCATGGGCGTGAGGGTCCAGGCCAGGATCGAGTCCGCTCTGCGGGCCCCGGCGAAGGTCGCTTCCGCTGCGTGCCCTGACCGCCCACAGAGCGTGGCGACCGCAGAGAGCAGCTTCATCAGGGAGCGTGCCCGCGCACTGGGCATGACCATGCGGGAGCTTGCCGATCGCGCGGGGGTATCCTACGGCTACCTGTCGCGGGTGTCCCGCGGCCACCGGAGCATGGGGGTGAAGGTCCAGGCAAGGGTCGAGGCGGCGCTTGAGGCGCCGGCGAAGATCGCGCCCGCGCAGCCCGCCAGTGTCGATCCCCAGGTGCTGTGGGACCGGATGAACGCCCACGGCATCAGCCAGAACGAGGCCGCCCGGCGCGCCGGCATCAGCTCATCCCACCTCTCCCAGATCATGAACGGCAAGGCCAGCCCGTCTGCGGTCGTCCTCAGGGAGCTGCACGGTGTGCTGTTCAGGAGGACGAAGGCGGAGGAGCGGGTGATGCCCGTCGAGCTTAAGGTGCTGGGCTGGCGGAAGGGCGAGCGGAGCGGGACGGTGGTGCACGGCGCTCGCGGGAGGGACGGCACGGCCAGGGGCGGGGCCGTTCGGATCGGAGGCCGGGTGCCCTGGGGGGCGAAGGCGGAGTACGCCTACCGAGCGGGTTACGACGGCTCGGGCCGGCTGGCGATGACGCCCGTCCTGGCGCCCGGCTACTCCGCCATGCTGACTCAGCCGGAAGCGGGAGCCGCGTAGACGTACCGCCGCCGCGCCTCCGCGGACACACCGCACGATATACGGCTCGCACCGGGCCGCGGACGCAGGTCCCGCCCCCGGCGGACTCTGCGCCAAATCAAGCATACGCCGTGGGCGTTGCCGGTACGCGGACCCCCCGGTGGGGTGCAGTCCGGGTACCGGCTTCGTCCTCCGGCTGACAACGAAGGGAGGATTACACGACATGAACCTCGGAGACTTCATCGACAGGTTCAAGGACTCCATAGCGCAGCGGGTGGTCGAGTCCTACCCGCCGCTGTACAGGCGTTCGGAGAACGGTGGGAAGCTGCCCCGCCTGCTCCGCAGGCCCCTGGGGGCGCAGGCCGACGCCATCAGGGGCGCCGCTCTTTCGCTGGCGGCACACCGGGGCACGACGGTGGTGGGAGAGATGGGCACCGGCAAGACCTTCAGTGCGCCGCGTAACGCGGCATAGGATACCCGGCTCAGTCGGGAAGAACTCGGAGAAAGTTCTTGGGCCAACCGACCCACCTCGAAGCGAAAGCCTAGGGGGAAAGCAGCATGTCGGTAAAGCGGCTACAGTCCCAAAGCGTTGTAGGACTGGTTCCGCAAGGCCCGCGCGATACGGTGAAAGCTTGATTGCCTGAACCCCAGTTCCCAGTTGGTGTTCTTGCCACCCGCCGGTAGAACGCTTGTAACCCGGCGCCACTCATTGCCTCGGTACGATGAAGGTACCAATGCAACTCCGATGAGTGGACGATGACCGATGCGGTCTATTCAAGGGAACGAACGGGGCACCTACAGTCGCGCTAGAACGTCCTATGTCAACGGAACGCGGGATGGCCTACGGGGGGAGACCCCTATGGTCACGGAGTCCTCATAGTAGCCCGAGCCGGGGAAAGCCCGGCACATGGCGAAGGAGGACAGGTGTCAACGACGAACAAACACAGAGAGGTATGCAGAATGCAAAACGCCGAAACTGTACTGAACGTCATACGCGAACGCGGAGAACGAGGATTGCCGCTGGAGAACATCTATCGGCTGCTGTACAACCGGAACCTTTACCTGCGGGCCTACGGGCGTATCTACTCAAATCAGGGGGCTACGACCAAAGGCGTCACCGCAGAGACCATGGACGGTATGTCACTGGCGAAAATCGACCGCATCATCGAAGCCCTGCGCTACGAGCGGTTCCGATGGACGCCGGTGCGACGGGTCCACATTCCCAAGCCTAACGGCAAGACCCGCGCCTTGGGCATACCAACGGGGCCGGACAAGCTGCTGCAAGAGGTCATCCGGATGATTCTGGAAGCCTACTACGAGCCGCAGTTTTCCGACCGCTCCCACGGCTTTCGGCCTAACCGGGGGTGCCACACCGCCCTAGGCAACGTGACCACCCACTGGACCGGTGTCCGCT
This sequence comes from Dehalococcoidia bacterium, assembly GCA_965217705.1. Classification (GTDB taxonomy): domain Bacteria; phylum Chloroflexota; class Dehalococcoidia; order Lucifugimonadales; family CATOSD01; genus CATOSD01. Next base: position 3,404,111 of record CBDCJA010000002.1, read on the forward strand.
GGTTCGCCGAGGGAGACATCAAAGGGTGCTTCGACAACATCGACCACGATGTCCTGTTGTCGGTGCTCGGCGAGAAGCTCCACGACAACCGATTCCTACGCCTGCTCAAGTACCTACTGAAGGCAGGTTACATCGAGGATTGGAAGTATGGCCGCACGCTGAGCGGGACACCGCAAGGCGGCATCGTCAGCCCAATCCTCGCCAACGTTTACCTAGACCGGTTGGACAAGTTTGTCGAGAACGTGCTGATACCAGCCCACACCCGTGGCTCAGACCGGAGAGACAACCGCGAGTACACACGTTTGCTGAACCAAGCGGCCCGCCAGAGGAAGCGGGGGAACCACGCCGAGGCACTGCAACTGCGCAAGCAAATGCAACAACTGCCGTCACGTGACCCCTACGACCCCGGCTACCGCCGGTTACGGTACGTGCGCTATGCGGACGACTTCGTGCTGGGTTTCATCGGGCCAAAGGTCGAAGCCCAACAGGTGAAAGAGTCCTTGGAGACGTTCCTGCGCGACACACTCAAGCTGGAGCTATCCAGGGAGAAAACTCTCATAACCCACGCCACCAGCCAGGCGGCGCGGTTCCTCGGCTACGAACTCGTGAACCAACAGGCCAACGACCAGTTTGACCGCAATGGTCGGCGCAGGGTCAACGGCCAAATCGGATTGCGGGTTCCCGCCAACGTCATCGAACAACACTGCCAAGCCTACATGCGCAAAGGCAAACCGGCACACCGCAGTTACCTACTCCACGATGAAGATTTCTCCATCATGGCACAGTACCAGTCGGAGTTCCGGGGCGTCGTCAACTACTACCTTCTGGCCTACAACGTCTCCTATTTCGGGCGACTGCAATCGGTCATGGAGATGTCTTTGGCACGGACCCTTGCGGCAAAGCACAAGTCCACCGCACGGAAGATGCGACGCCAGTACAAGAGCGTCGTGGAAACCGAGCACGGGCCGCGTGCCTGTCTCAAGGTCGTCAAGCAGCAGGACAACGGCAAACGCCCTAAAGTGGCGTACTTCGGTGGCATACCCCTGAAACGGCAACGGCAGGCAGTTCTCATAGACCAACAGCCTCAACGGTACAGGGCTGGCCGCAACGAGCTTATCAAACGGCTCGAAGCGGACGAGTGCGAGATGTGCGGGTCGGCAGTGGACGTAGAAGTTCACCACATCCGCGCACTTCGCGACCTGAACGTGAAAGGCCAACGGGAAAAGCTCAAGTGGGTTCAAATCATGGCGGCGCGAAAACGCAAGACCCTCGCGGTCTGCCGGACGTGTCACATGAACATCCACCACGGGCGAAAGTAATCCGCACAAGCAGAAGTAGGTAGTGTCAGCACTCCAATCGAATACGATTCTTCGCCGCCACTTCCTTCATGGCATGGTAAAATCACAGCCACCACCGATCCAGTTGAGAGGAGGCTGACCGTGCCTAACCCACGTGGGATCATACTAGGGTTCGACCCCGGCGGTCGGGGCAAATTCGGTTGGAGCGTATGCGAAACGACGGGTGGTCAATTGCTCTCACCCGCACTTACCGGCTTGGCCAACGACGCCTGGCACGCCATGGACCAGGTGCAAAAGGCTCTGCCAGATAACCTACCCGTCCTTGCCGCGGGCATTGATGCCCCGCTGTTCTGGAGTAAGACGGGAGACCGAACAGTTGACATCGTGCTCCGACAGGCGTTGAGGGACACTAAGTTCCCTGCGTCCAAGTTGGGAGGTACGGTTCAGACTACAAATAGCTTACAGGGGGCATGCGTCGTACAGGGACTGTTGTTGGCTAAGTACCTCAGCGAAACCCGCTGGGGCTTGACAATAACGGAGTCCCACCCCAGGGCTTTGTGCCACCTGCTCCATCACATGGGGCAACAGGACATGATAAAGCGCCTAACGGCAGGATTGGCTGACTATTCCCAGTACGCCACCCGCTGCTTGTGCGGATGCGAAGAGGCCGAAAAGCCCCCAGCAAACTTGGCAGACCATAAACGGGACGCCATACTATCCGCAATTTCAGCATGGGCGGCCACTTCCCAACCCCTGACCGCATGGCAAAACCTCTACGATGAGAACAAGGATCCTCATCGAATCATGCCTTTTGATATACCCATCAGCTACTGGATGCCAATCCCGTAAGCACCCCACGTTGCTAGGCCAACCCGCCTACTGCGCAGCACAAATTCACGTGGCATCCTTCGATGCTGCGCTTCATCCCCCACTACCTACACATAACGACACTGGAGAGCCGGATGCGGTGAAAGCCGCACGTCCGGTTCGGAGGGGGGCCGACGGAAAAGTGCTCCGGTAACACGGGGTAACTCGCCGGCGGCCTACCCTACTCGGCGCGGCCGCGGCGTACATGGCTGGATTCAGGCGGGTTCTCGTGCTCTGCCCGCCGCATCTCGTGGCCAAGTGGAAAAGAGAGGTGGAGATGACGGTGCCCGGCGCCCGCGCCGCCGTGGTCGAGTCCGTCACCGACCTGGAGCGGCTCAGGTTCTCCATAGGCCCAGGCCCGCTGTTCGCGGTGATGAGTCGGGAGAAGGCCAAGCTGTCCTACCGCTGGAAGGCCGCCGTCATCCAGCGGTGGGCTGTATCCAGTGGTGGGCTCGTCAGGATGGAGGAGACGGGGGAGCCCTTCCGGGTCCCCTGCTGTCCGGATTGCACGGCCCAAGTCGTGGACAGGGACGGCATTCCGCTCACGGAGAAGGACCTGAACCGCCGCAAGCACACCTGCGCCGCCTGCGACGCCCCCCTGTGGCAGGCCGACAGGTCCGGGCCGAAACGCTATCCTCTCGCCGACTACGTCAAGCACCACATGCGGGGCTTCTTCGACCTGCTGATCGGGGACGAAGTTCACGAGTTCAAGGGGCGCGGCTCGGCCCAGGGCATCGCCGCGGGCATCCTCGCCGACGCCTGCGGCAGGTCCCTCAGCCTGACCGGGACCCTCTTGGGCGGCTATGCGAGCACCATTTTCCATCTGCTCTACAGGTTCAGCCCGGAGATCAGGACGGAGTTCGGGCGCTCGGAAGAGCGCCGCTGGATACAGCGGTACGGCTTCGAGGAGGTCACCGTCGGCAAGCCCGACGACGACGCGGTGGAGGACGGCAGGTACAGCCGCAGGCGCAAGTACCGCAAGACGGTCAGGGAGAGGCCGGGCCTCGTGCCCAGCGCGCTCTTCCACATCATCGGGAACACGGTGTTCCTGCGGCTCTCCGACGTGGCCTCGGGCCTCCCCGAATACACCGAGCAGGTGATGCTGTCCTCGATGGACGCGGAGGAGGACGCCACGGGCTACTCCCAGCGCAGCGCCTACAACCACGTGTTCGACGAACTGCGCAAGGAGCTGGCGGAGGCCCTCAAGTCCGGCTCCAAGCGGCTGCTCGCCACCTACCTGCAAACATTGTTGGCCTACCCGGACGGCTGCACCAGGGGGGAGACGGTCTTCGACCCCAGGACGGGCGACGTCATCGTTCAGGTGCCGCCCCTGTCCGAAGAGAATCTCTACCCCAAGGAAAAAGCCCTGGTGGACCTGGTGGCCGCCGAGCGGCTTGAGGGAAGGCGCGTGCTAGTCTACGTCACCCACACGGGCACCAGGGACGTGACGGGGCGTATGGATGACATCCTCACCCGGCACGGGTTCCGGGTGGCGGTGATGAAGGCCAACGCGGTGGCCCCAAACCGCAGGGAGAAGTGGGTGGCCGACAAGGTGAAGCACGGCATAGACGTGCTCATCTGCCACCCGCGGTTGGTGCAGACCGGCCTCGACCTGATCGACTTCCCAACCATCGTCTGGGACGAGGTAGAGTTCTCCGTCTTCCAATCGACACAAAAAAGTACGGTTCTCATGGGCGGTCGAATTGGATGCTACCGGAGTCGAATAGGTGCGGCTCCGGTCGCTACTCCGCACCCTCGGCGGCCTCTGGAAGCATCACTTCTATGCCGCCGGGAACAGAATAGGCCAGCCGCATGATGTGCCAGACCTCCCCGCCAGTCGGGATCGTCCCCTCACGCCATGCCGTCACGCGGTCGATCCCGACGCCGAGGCGCTCCGCGAACTCCTCCCTTGTCAGCCCTACGAGCTCTATGAGCCTCTCCAGCCGCTCTGGATAGTCCTTCGGGAAGAGCTCCCGGTAAGAGCCCTCTGTCCGCTCACGTGAGTCCATAGTCCCACCTCCTCCTTCTGTGGACCCGTATCAGGCCCTCATTCGGCAGCGTCCCCAAGACCCTCCGAAACCCGCATGGCCTATTTTACCAGTAACGGCATGGCTGCCGCCGTTCGCCGTTCCGCCATCCTGCCGGTACTTTCAACTGCTTGGGATCACCCCCTCGTAGGAGGCCCCCTCCTCCGGATAGAAGACTTTACGAACGGTGTGTTCTCCGCAGCCACAGCCCACACGATGTGGGGACTTCAGTCCAGCGGGAGCGGCAGCCGTATCCACAGCGGCAGGTGGTCGCTCACCTTGTGCTCGAACCGAGGCACGAGGGCGGACCTCTCTCTGGACGACAGATCCCTGTACGGACGGCCCAGCAGGGCCTCGCTGAACAGGTCGCCGAACTCGAACACCCCGTAGTCCGGCCCTCTGGCCTCGGTGCCCATTACCGCATTGTCCATGTAGGTCGGCAGACGCGAATCCCGGTTGAACAGGCCAATCTGGTCGAAGGTCTCCGTAAGCCGCGCGTTGGTGCGGAAGATGTCATCCCGGCCCGGATGCACGTCCAGGAAGGGGAAGTTGACGTTGGCCCCATCCAACTCCCCGTTCAGCGACTTGATTCGCTCCTCTATCCGCCCCCGGTCCCTGGCGGGATTGTCGTAGTCCAGGTTGAGGTCGCCCAGCAGCATGAAATTCGGGTAGTAGGCATGGCTCTGGGTCCTGAACCGGCTCATGATCCAGTCGACCAGGGCATTGAACTCCTGGCGCCGGTCGTCGATGTAGTTCCCGAAGTACAGGTGGGCGTTGACGGCCATGAGCTCATACGGCCGGGTGCCGGGATGCCCGGGTATACGGAACGCCACGCAGAAAGGCTGGCGTATGAAGGACAGGAAGACGCTCAGCTTGAGCCTCGGCTTGGTCTTGCGCCTTCCCGACCGGTAGTCCGCAAGCCTCTTCGAGTAAGGTCCCAGGTCGTCGACAAACGCCTCGTAGTTGCCGGCGATGGAGTCGATGACCTTGGTCCGGTCGTAGGTGACGTCGCTGGCGACCTCCATCCGTTCCACCGTATTCCAGCGGTAGATGAATCCGAGCCGCTCACCCAGTCCCGGCTCGCCGGGGAACACCCCCGTCTGGTCCGAGACCACCATGCTGAACTCCGGCCCAAGCAGGGACATCAACCGCCGCAGGCCGCTGAGGTCGTCCATTATCTCCTGAACGGCCAGCAGGTCGAAGCTGCGGCAGACATCGGCCAGGAACTCCCAGGTGTCGGAATTGCGGCTCCGGGAAGATCCCAACTTTCGTATGTTGAAGGACCCCAGGAGCACCGAGCCGTACTCCCTCTGCGGCAGACCGTACCGCCGTGGGTCTTCGTCCAGTCGAGCCCTGATCAGTTTCCAGTCGGCTGATGTGAATTGCCTGGCCATGCTGTCCTCCATTCAAGTCAAGATGAGTCGTCAGCGCCGTCATCGTATGGTGTGTCCTCGTGCGGGGTTGTGATGTCCTCCCCCTTCTCCATCCGGTAGCCGACGCGAGGCACGGCGAAGATGAAGGCCGGGTTGGACGCGTCCTCGCCCAGCTTGCGGCGCAGCCTCTTGACGATATTCCTCACCGGCCCGGAGTCTTCGCCCTTGTCCGGTCCCCAGACCCGTTGCAGCAGACGCTCGTGGGTCAGGGCCCGCCCCGCGTTGACCGAAAGCTCGACCAGCATCCGGTACTCGATGTCGGTGAGCTCCACGGGGTTTCCGGCCACCGTCACCCTGCGCTGGGCATAGTCGACGGTCAGGTCTCCCCGCACGTAGGGCGCGGAGGGCTGAGCCAGCTCGGGCGCCGCACGCTTGCGCAGGGCCGCCCGGATCCGGGCCGCAAGCTCCGTCGCCGAGAAGGGCTTGACCACGTAGTCGGCCGCTCCCATGTCGAAGGCCCGCGCCACGACCTCCTCCTGGCCGTTGACGGAGAGGAAGATGACCGGCACGTCGGAGACTTCCCGGATGTCCTTCATCAGCTCCATGCCGTCGCTGCCCGGCAGCATCATGTCCAGCAGCACCAGGCGGGGCGCTTCCTCCGCCATGAGCCGGGAGACCTCCTCCGGGTCTCCGGTCACGACGGGCGTGTAGCCCGCCTTCGTGAGGGCGTCCCGCACGTACCGGAGCGTCTGCGGGTCATCGTCCACGCAGAGAATACGGGGCCGCTCCCTGGTCTTCGTCCTGCGCCGGCGTGACGGCGGAGGGGGAAGGGTGACGGTCTCCTCCACCGCCGGAACGGTGAAGGTGAACCGGCTTCCCAGGCCAAGCCCGTCGCTCTCGGCCCGGATGCGGCCGCCGTGGGCCTCCACGATGCCCTTGCAGATGGCGAGTCCCAAGCCCGACCCGGCGATCGCCCGTCCCCGCTCCTCGCCGTCGAGCTGGGAGAACTTGCGGAACAGGTGCGGCAGCCGCTCGGCGGGCACGCCCACGCCGTCGTCCGCCACCGAGAAGGCGACGTGAACGCCATCCAGCACTGCGGCCACCCGGATGGGGGACAACTCGTTCGAGTGGTGGGCCGCGTTGGAGAGCAGGTTGCCCAGCGCTTGGACGATGCGCCGCCGGTCCGCCATGACCCGGGGCAGGTACGGCGGCAGGTCGATGACCAGGTTGCTCCTTCCGCCCCCGCTCTGGAACCTGCTCCTGGCCTCGTCCACCAGGACGGCCGCATCCACGGGTTCGGGGGAGACCGGCAGGGCGCCCGTCTCGATGCGGGCCACGTCCAGCAGGTCGCCTATCAGGTAGCGCATGTTCTCGGACTGGTCGCGGATGATCCTGAAGAACTGCGTCATCTCGGCAGAGTCCAGGTCGGAGGCGGACTCCAGAAGGGTATCCACCGATCCCTTGACGGCGGCCAGGGGCGTCCTCAGCTCGTGGCTCACCATGCCCAGGAACTCGGCCCGCAGCCGCTCCAGTTCCTCCATCGGCGTCATGTCCTGCATGGTCACGACCACCGACTCGACCTCGCCCTCCTCGGAGAAGATGGGCGTGGCGTTGATCAGGGTGGTGACGCTCTGCCCGCCGGGGGCCTGGAGGACGATCTCCTCGGCCCGCACCGTCTCCCCCGTGCGCAGCCCTTGGGCCAGGGGGAACTCCACCAGGGAGACCTCCCGACCGTCGAACCGCCGGAAGGTCAGCACCTCCAGCAGCTGCTCCGCCGAGCCGCCGGGCGCGCAAAGGTCGTTGACGATCCGCCTGGCCTCCCGGTTGACCGACGTCACGCCGCCCGTCTTGGCGTCGAACACCAAGACGCCCACAGGTGTGGTGTTCACCAGGGTCTCCAGGTCGGTCCTGGCCCGCTGCTCCTCCCGGTGCCTGCGGGCGTTGGCGATGACCAGCGCCGCCTGGGAGGCGAACATCACCAGGGTCGCCTCGTCCTCGGGGGTGAACTCCAGCTCCTTCTCGCCGACGTAGAAGGCCCCGACGCTCTCCCCCAGGTGGCGGATGGGCGCGGCCAGGAAGGGAAGGGGCGAGCTCACCGCCATCGGCGGGAGGAACTCGGGCAGGCCCAACTCCCTGATGTAACTGTGGAAGTCCCGCAGCCGCAGCGGTTCACTGATGCTGCTCAGGTACTCGAAGAACAGCATCCCGTCGGGAAATTCGGCGAACTGCCGGCTCTCCTCGGGAGTCAGCCCGGAGTAGACAAAGTCCTGTATCCGCCCCGATTCGTCCAGGAGGGTGATGACGCCGTAGCGCGCCCCAGTCAGCGAGCAGGCTGAGTCCAGCACCCTCTGGAGCACCGTCTCGAAGTCGAGGCTCTCGTTGATGCGCAGGCTGGCCTCGCTCAGCCTGGAGAGGCGGGCGCGCAGGGCCTCGTTCTCCCGCTCAAGCTCCCCGGCGTCCCTCATCCTCTCGACCTCCGTTCAGGCATGGACGGCCCGCGGTTCCCCTGGTCCCGCACGGCCCGGCGCGCCCATTATAGGGGTGGTGTGCGCATTACACAATTCAAATTGGTCCCAGATTGATGGCAAATGTGCATAGATTACACTGACTTTCCACGGCTTTCTCCGTCATACTTGTGGGAACTTTGCCCCATCGTACGGCGGGGAGGATTTAACGTGGGATTCGACAGGCCGATAGACGGAGTGGAGAAACTGGTCGCACCGACCACGTTCGAGACTGCCTTCTGCTGCCTAACTAGCACAGACGTCCCCCCCCCCCCCCCGATTTTCCCTCTCCTCTAGCACCCTCGCCGCCTCCGGCTCATACCGGCAGGCCCGATTCTCTCCCATCGCCGCTCCCTCTGAGCGCGCGCCCGAAGCCTTCAGTGTCCTCGAAGGACGCCTTGCGGCGGGCTTCGCACGTCCCGCACTCACCCGGAACAGCCTTCAACCATGCAACGCCACACGCCCTCCGCGCCGCTATCGGCTGACGCCTGCGGAGCGGACGGGCTGGCGTCCCATACCCCCGCACAAGCACAAGGAGGACTCATCATGACTAACATCAATAGACGACGATTCCCTATCCTGCTGGCCTCCGCCCTGGCGCTGCTCGCCATCCTCGGCGCGCTCCTCCTGCCCATCACGGCCCAGGCGCAGACCGTGACCACCCTGGTCAGCAATATCGGGCAGACCACCAACGCATTTGCACTCCTCGATGTGCTTGACGGGGACCAGGCGCTTTCAATCACCACCGGAGGCACCACAAGCGACAGCCACACCATCGAGAGCCTCGAAATCAAAGTAGACGAGTACGAGCGGGTTGGGAGCACGGGCACGGTCAGCCTCTACTCGGATAACTCCGGGGTTCCGGGCTCGAGCATCTTCACGTTCACGAACCCGACCGGCGGTATCGTATCCGAGTCGGTCAACACCTTCACCGCCCCCGACAACACCACGCTGACGGGCGGAACGACCTACCACATCGTGGTTTCCGGGGAGGCCCCTGCGGGTGCCACCGGCCCCAACTTTGATTTGGAGGTAACCACCTCGAATGACCAGGACGACGCGGGGGAAGACGACTGGGAGATCGGAGACTCCGGGCACTCGCTGTCTGGTACTACGTGGAGCAGTTCGACCTATGTCATGCAGATCCGCGTCAACGGCAGCGCGGTGGGCGGCGAGACGCCGACGCTCTCGACGGACGCGACGCTGAGCGGGCTGTCGCTGGGCACGGGGGTGACGCTGAGCCCGGCCTTCGCCTCGGGCACGGACACCTACACTGCGTCGGTCGCCAACAGCGTCGACGAGGTGACGGTGACGCCGACGACGAACCACGCCAGCGCGACGGTCGAGATTCTAGACACGGACGACAACGAGCTCAACGACTCGGACGACGTGGAGGACGACTTCCAGGTGGCGCTGGAGGTGGGCGACACCGTCATCAAGGTGAAGGTGACGGCCGAGGACGGCACCTCGACGCAGACCTACACGGTGACCGTGACGCGGGCGGCGGAGATGACGCCGGACGATTCCGGCAACGTCTCCGAGGGCGACACCGACCTGCCCGGCGACACCACCACCACCGGCAAGGTGGAAGTGGGCGGCTCGGTCACGGGCAAGATCAGAAACCTCAACGACAAGGACTGGTTCGCGGTGGAGCTGGAGGCGGGCAAGCGATACCAGATCGACATGGAGGGAGCGGACACCGGCCGCGGTACCCTTACACACCCGCGTGTGAGTGGGATTTACGATGCGGCGGCGAATGCGATTGCAAACACAGCTAACAACGGCGGCGGTGTGGGCAACAACGCCCGGGTGATCTACACGCCGGACGCGGCCGGAACCTATTACGTAGAGGCGTACTTCCAAACGGGAGAACTTAACCGCACCTACACGCTGTCGGTGATCCTGCTGGGCGCGAACGGCGCCTCGGAGGCCGACACGGACTTTCCCGCCACCACCGCCACCACCGGCCGGGTCGAGGTCGGCTCCAAGGTCGAGGCCTCGGTCACGGGCAACATTGAAAGCGCAACAGATGAGGACTGGTTCCGCGTCGACTTGGAGGCGGGCAAGACCTACCAGATCGACATGAAGGGCGAATATGGCGGCGGCGGCACCTTGGAAGACCCTTATCTGAACAATATCCGCGACTCATCCAGCAACGAGATTGAGGGCACATTTAATGACGACATCGACCCCGACAATAACCTCAACAGCCAGATAACCTTCACGCCGACCGCGGGCGGCACGTACTACCTGCTTGTCGGTGCCGCGTCCAGCACCACAGGCACCTACACGCTGTCGGTGCGTGAGATCCCGCCGTCCTGCACGCTGAACACGGGCGACGTCTGGTGCGGCGTGGTGACGGTGGGGGAGTATAAGTCTGGTGGGATTACCTTTGCCTATGGGTTCGTGGATGCCACAACCGATACAGGTGCCCTGTCCGACACGACGTTCGACGTCAGTCCGAATTCCTACACGATAGACCGGGCTAGCGTGGGAGTGAGTGGGCTTGCCGGCCAGCTGATTTTCAGCCTGACCAGCGCCCTTACCGAACCGGACCGGGCCAAGCTGGTCCTGCATGTCGACGGCAGCAGTGGCTCGTTCGCGTTCGACGGTGTCACTCCAACTGCTAGCTTTGGCTACCGATGGGCCATGTCCGGCTTGGACTGGTCCTCGGAGACGTCCGTGACGCTGCGGCTGCGGGACACCCCGCCGCTCTCGACGGACGCGACGCTGAGCGGGCTGTCGCTGGGCACGGGGGTGACGCTGAGCCCGGCCTTCGCCTCGGGCACGGACACCTACACGGCGTCGGTCGCCAACAGCGTCGACGAGGTGACGGTGACGCCGACGACGAACCACGCCAGCGCGACGGTCGAGATTCTAGACACGGACGACAACGAGCTCGACGACGCGGACGACGTGGAGGACGACTTCCAGGTGGCGCTGTCGGTGGGCGACACCGTCATCAAGGTGAAGGTGACGGCCGAGGACGGCACCTCGACGCAGACCTACACGGTGACCGTGACGCGGGCGGCGGATATGACGCCCGACGATCCCCCGGACGATTCCGGCAACGTCTCCGAAGGCGACACCGACCTGCCCGGCGACACCACCACCACCGGCAAGGTGGAAGTGGGCGGCTCGGTGACAGGCACAATCGCGGACACTATTGATGACCTTTCTAGTGGCGACAGCTTCAAGGTCGATCTGGAAGCCGGCAAGCGATACCAGATCGACGTGGAGGGCGCGCCCACCGGACGCGGCACGCTGCCGGACCCGTGGCTGGCCAGCATCGTCGACCCTGACGGCAACCAGGTTCAAGGTGCGGGGGACAACGACAGCGGCGTGGGCCTCAACGCCCGGTTGATCCTCACGCCGACGGAGGACGGCGCCCATGACGTCAACGTGCGCGCCTACTTCGTACCCAGCGCCCAACCGGGCACCTACACGCTGTCGGTGATCCTGCTGGGCGCGAACGGCGCCTCGGAGGCCGACACGGACTTTCCCACCACCACCGCCACCACCGGCCGGGTCGACGTCGGGGCCTCGGTCACGGGCAACATCGGCGCCGTAGATGAAGAGGACTGGTTCCGCGTCGACTTGGAGGCGGGCAAGATTTACCAGATCGACCTGGAGGGTTTGCCGACCGGCCGCGGCACCTTGGGAGACCCTTGGCTGGACAACATCCGCGACTCATCCGGCACCGAGATTCTCGCCACCTCCAATGACGACATCGACGGGGACAATTTCAACAGCCAGATAACCTTCACGCCGACCGCGGCCGGCGCCTACTACCTGGTAGCAGCCGGGAATGGCGTTGCAGGCACCTACACGCTGTCGGTGCGTGACATCACGACGCCGTCCTGCACGCTGAACACGGGCGACGTCTGGTGCGGCGTGGTGACGGTGGGGATGTTCACGTTGGACGGGACGAGCTATCTCGGTTACCTGGACGGTACGGGCGGCGGCGGCATGCTGTCGGACAACGATTTCGATTTCACGGACACCGAACTGGACTCCAAGAGCCATACGATCACCGGCGTCCTGCTCGCTTCCGGGACGTTGAGTCTGATTTTCGAGGACTCTCAGGACGAAGATGACAAGCCGGTTCTGGACACCTGGGACCTCCAGGTCGGCACCGACACGTTCGCGCTCGACGACGACGACGTCACCCAATTGCCGACCGGCGGCTACCAGTGGACCGGCACCGGTCTGAGCTGGTCTGTGGGGGACACCGTCACGCTGCGGCTGCGGGGCGAGACCGGGCCGCCGTCGGTCGCCAACGTGGCGGTCACGTCGATGCCGTTGCTGACCTCGTCGGGCGGATCGGAGCAGGACACCTACGGTGCGGGCGACGAGATCGAGTTCACGGTGACCTTCAGCCAGGTGGTCGTGGTCACGGGCGATCCGCAGTTCGGGTTCAGCCTGAGCGGGGCGCGCCAGGCCGACTACCGCTCGGGCAGCGGCAGCACGGCGCTGAAGTTCGTGTACACCGTGCAGTCCTCCGACTCGGACGACGACGGGATCTGGATCGGCAACCACAACTCCAACACCAAGTCGCTGCAGCTCGACGCCAACGACGAGATCACGAGCCCCGGGGGCATCGACGCCAATCTGGAACACGACCAGAAGCAGGTGCAGGCCGGTCACAAGGTGGACGGGTCGCTGTCGTCGAAGCCGACGCTCAGCATCGCGGACGCCGCGGCGGCCGAGGGCGACGACCTGTCGTTCACGGTGACGCTGTCGGCGGCGGCGGCGGCGGACGTGACGGCGACCTGGACGGCCTCGATCGAGACCGGCGACACGGCGGTCGCGGCGGACCTCGGAACGACGAGGACGGGGACGGTGACCGTCTCGATGGGTAACACGACGGGGACGATCACGGTGGCGACCGTGGAGGACAGCACGGTCGAGGTGAACGAGACGTTCACGGTGACGCTGTCGGGCGTGTCGTCGAACGCGCAGCTGTCGTCGACCGCCGCGACGGCCCAGGGCACGATCAACAACGACGACCTGGCGACGCTCTCGACGGACGCGACGCTGAGCGGGCTGTCGCTGGGCACGGGGGTGACGCTGAGCCCGGCCTTCGCCTCGGGCACGGACACCTACACGGCGTCGGTCGCCAACAGCGTCGACGAGGTGACGGTGACGCAGACGACGAACCACGCCAGCGCGACGGTCGAGATTCTAGACACGGACAACCTCGCGCTGACGGACGCGGACAGTACGGAGGACGGTTTCCAGGTCGCGCTGTCGGTGGGCTCGACCCAATTGGGCGTACTAGTGACGGCCGAGGACGGCACCACCACGAAGTTTTACACGGTGACCGTGACGCGCGACGACTTTCCCGCCGACACCACCACCACCGGCAAGGTCGACGTCGGCGGCTCGGTCACGGGCAACATCACCAGCGCATCGGATAGAGACTGGTTCCGCGTCGATCTGAAGAAGGACAAGCGATACCAGATCGACCTGGAGGGCGCGGGCACCAACCGGGGCACCCTGACAGACCCGACTCTCAACGCGATGCGCGATGCATCGAGCAATTCGATCTCGGGCACGGGGAACTCTGACAGCGGCGTGGGGATCAACGCCCGGACGATCTTCACGGCGCTCGCGGACGGCGCTCACTACGTAGTCGCCGCAGGGAACGGTGCGACGGGCACCTACACGCTGTCGGTGATCGTGCTGGGCGCGAACGGCGCCTCGGAGGCGGACTTCGACTTTCCCGCCACCACCGCCACCTCCGGCCGCGTCGAGGTCGGGGCCTCGGCCACGGGCAACATTAAAAACTTGGATGACGCTTATGACTGGTTCCGCGTCGATCTGGAGGCGGGCAAGACTTACCAGTATGACCTGGAGGGCGTGGATACCAGCCGCGGCATGCTGGACGATCCGTACCTGGGGCTCTTCGACGGGTCCGGAACCTCCCTTTTCGACGACGACGACGACGGCACGGGCTTAAACAGCCGGATTACCCACACACCTGCGACCGGCGGCACCTACTACCTGGGGGCGGCCCGTGCCGGCACCTCTGCCGGCACCTACACGCTGTCGGTGCGTGACATCACGCTGCCGACGCTGAGCGTCGCGGATGCCTCGGACGCCGAGAACGATGGGGAAGTGGAGTTCACGGTGACGCTGTCGGAAGCGGCCGCGACGGCCGTGACGGCGACCTGGACGGCGACGATCGAGACCGGCGACACGGCGGTCGCGGCGGACCTCGGGACGACGACGACGGGGACGGTGACCGTCGCGATCGGCGACACGATGGGAACGTTCGAGGTGCCGGTGGTGAACGACGCCACCGACGAGGGCGACGAGACCTTCACGGTGACGCTGTCGAACGTGTCGTCGAACGCGAAGCTGGAGACGGACCCGACCGCGAAGGGAACCATCGAGGACGACGACGCGACGCTGCCGACGCTCAGCATCGCGGACGCCGCGGCGACCGAGGGCAGCAACGTGAGTTTCGCGGTGACGCTGTCGGCGGCGGCGGCGGCGGACGTGACGGCGACCTGGACGGCCTCGATCGAGACCGACGACACGGCGGTCGCGGCGGACCTCGGGGCGACGAAGACGGGGACGGTGACCGTCGCGATCGGCGACACGGACGCGACAATCACGGTGGCGACGGCGCCGGACACCACGGTCGAGGTGAACGAGACGTTCACGGTGACGCTGTCGGGCGTGTCGTCGAACGCGCAGCTGTCGTCGACCGCCGCGACGGCCCAGGGCACGATCAACAACGACGACCTGGCGACGGTGAGCGTCGCCGACGCCGAGGGCGACGAGGACGACGGCGTGGAGTTCACGCTGACGCTGTCGGCGGCGGCTCCGGCGGACGTGACCGTGGACTGGACGGCGTCGATCGAAAGCGGCGACTCGGCGAGTACGGCGGATCTCGCGACGACGAAGACGGGGACGGTGACGATCACGAAGGGCGACACGACGAAGAAGTTCACGGTGCCGGTGAACGACGACAGCACGGACGAGCCCGACCAGACCTTCACGGTGACGCTGTCGAACCCGACCCCGACGAGCCTCGCGCAACTGGCGGCGGACCCGACGGCCGAGGGCACGATCGACGACGACGACGACCCGCCGACGATCAGCGTCGTGGACATGACGGTGATCGAGGGCGATCTGAACCCCGACAATGTCCCGACGTTTAATAACAATCCCGGCTTCCCGTGGACGGTGATGCTTTCGGAGGCGAGCGAGAAGCGGGTGCGGTACCGCAGCCGGCAAGTGGTGGACGGCACGGCGACGGACGCGGACCTGAAGGTAACCGTCGCTTTCTCCGGACGTCCTTCTATACAGGCAGGCCTTACGTCCGTAGTTCGTGGTGTGAACAACATCGTCAACGACGCCTTGGACGAGGACGACGAGACCTTCACGATCGAGGTCTATGACCTCGAAAACGCGACGGCGGGGGCGACGCGCTCGACCATCACCATCGTCGACGACGACCCGACGCCGACGGTGACGGTGGCGGACGCGGCGGCGACCGAGGGCGACAAGGTGGAGTTCGTGGTGACGCTGTCGGCGGTGAGCGGACGCGACGTGGACGTGGACTACGCGACGTCGGTGGCGACCGGAGACGACGCCGTCTCGGACACGGACTTCACGGCGGCGAGCGGCACGCTGACCATCGCGGCGGCGGACAGTACCGCCACCGGGACGATCGAGGTCCAGACGACGGAGGACGACGCGAGCGAGAGCGCCGAGACCTTCACGCTGACGATTTCAAGCCCGGATAACGCGACGCTGACCACGGACACCACCGCGACGGGCACGATCAACAACCGGGCGACGACGGCGGCCGAGCCGACGACGTTCGCGGCGGCGGTGGGCGACGAGGAGGTCGTGCTGTCGTGGGACGCGCCGGTTTCCGCTTCGGGCGTGACGCGCCACGAGTACCAGTACAAGGAGGGGACCGGGGCCTACAAGGGCTGGGTGCAGATCGCCAACAGCGGCGTGGACGGGGCGAACGAGGCCGGCTTCACGGTGACGGGCCTCACCAACGAGGTCCTCCACACCTTCCAGCTCCGCGCGGTGAACGCCCAGGGCGAGAGCACCGCGGCCGAGGCGGACGCGGTGACGCCGACGCCGGGCATCTGCGACCGGACGGCGAAGATCCAGGAGGTGATCCTGGCCGAGCTCGCGGACGTCAGCGAGTGCGCGGCGGTGACCGTGGCCGACCTGGCGTCGATCACGACGTTCGGGCTGAGCGCGCTCGGCACGTTCAACCAGGGGATCACCTCGCTCCAGGCGGGCGATTTCGCGGGGCTGACGGCGCTGACGCAACTTAACCTGAGTCAAAACCAGCTCACGACGCTGCCCGAGGGGATCTTCTCCGGCCTGACCGCGGTTGAGGGAATCAGCATGGAACAAAACCAGCTGACGGCGCTGCCCGAGGGGATGTTCGCGGGGCTTCCAAATCTGACATTGATCCTATTGACGGGTAACAGTCTCACCGCCATCCCGCCCCGGGCGTTCGCCGGCCTGACGGGGCTAACAAACATCAGTCTGGGCCTTAACGATCTGACTGCCCTGCCCGCCGGGCTGTTCACCGACCTGACGACGCTGGAAAACATCAGTCTGGCCGATAACGACCTGACTGCCCTGCCGGCCGGGGTGTTCTCGGGCCTGACGGTGCTGGATACTCTCTATCTGGGTGGAAACGAATTGAGTTCGCTCGACGCCGGGGTGTTCTCCGGCCTGACGTCGCTGGAGCGCCTCGAACTGGATCGCAACGACCTGAGTTCGCTCCCCGCCGGGGTGTTCTCCGGCTTGGCGGCGTTGACACGCCTCAATCTGGACGACAACGATCTGAGTTCGCTCCCCGACGGCCTGCTCTCCGGCCTGACGGGGCTGACACGGCTCCAGCTGTTCGACAACCCCAACTCCGGCGATACGCTGGCGCTGACCGTGACGGTGGAGAAGTTCGGGACCGACCAGGCGCGGGCGAAGGTGCTGGCGGGGGCGCCGTTCGCGGTGAACTTCACGGCGACGGTGGTGAACGGTTCGCTCCCGACGGGCGTCACGAAGCTTGCCGTGGCGGCGGGCTCGGTGGAGGGCACGGCGGTCACCGTGACCCGCACGTCCGGGACGATGGCGGCGGTGACGGTGGACATCGACCTGACCACCCAGCCGACCCTGCCCGAGTTCCACAGGGGCTACGAGTTCGTGAAGGCGACCTCGGGCCTGCCGGCGGAGATCCTGCCGGACACCAGGGGCCCCCAGAATTTCACCGCCAAGCCGGGCGACGGGCAGGCCGTGCTGTCGTGGACCGCGCCGGCGTCGGGTTCCGGCGTGACGAAACACCAGTACCGCCAGAAGGAGGGGACCGGGAGCTATCCCGCGAACTGGACTGACATCCCCAACAGCGCGGAGGGCGAGGCGAACGAGGACGGCTACACGGTGCCGGGCCTCACCAACGAGACGGTATACACCTTCGAGCTCAAGCGGTTCGTCGGCACGACCGAGAGCGCGACGGCGGAGTCGAACGCGGTGACGCCGACGCCCGGCATCTGCGACCGCACGCAGCAGGTGCAGGACGGCATCCTGGCCGGGCTCGCGGACGTCAGCGACTGCGCGGCGGTGACCGTCGCCGACCTGGAGAGTTTCACGGCCTCCCTGGAGTTTGCGGGTGAGGACATCGCGTCGCTGAAGTCGGGCGACTTCGCGGGGCTGTCGAACCTGGATGTCCTGGAACTTTCCAGAAACACCTTCACCACGCTTCCCGCGAACGTGTTCTCCGGCCTGACGTCGCTGACAAGCCTGAAGGTGTCAAACGGCGAGCTGAGTTCGATCGACGCCCGGGCGTTCTCCGGGCTAACGGCGCTGGAAGTACTCAAACTGGATACCAACGACCTGGATTCGCTCCCCGGGACCGTGTTCTCCGGTCTGACGACGCTGATAACCCTCGAGCTGAACGGTAACGACCTGGCCTCGCTTCCCGGGACCGTGTTCAATGGCCTGTCGGCGCTGCATACTCTTCATCTGCAGAGCAACGATCTGGAAACGCTCCCCGCCGGGCTGTTCTCCGGCCTGTCGGCGCTGTCAACCCTCACACTGGCCGATAACGATCTGACTGCGATCCCCGCCCAGGTGTTCTCCGGCCTGTCGGCGCTGGAAATCCTCAATCTGAGCGACAACGACCTGAACTCGCTCGACGCCGGGGTGTTCTCCGGCCTGAGCAATCTGCGATCCCTGTCGCTGCGAAACAACCAACTGAGTGCGCTCCCCGACGGGCTGTTCTCCGGCCTAACGGCGCTGACTGGTCTCAATCTGAGCGACAACACCACCAACCCCATGCCGCTCACGGTGACGGTGGAGAAGTTCGGGACCGACCAGGCGCGGGCGAAGGTGCTCGCGGGGGCGCCGTTCGCGGTGGAGTTCACGGCGACGGTGGTGGACGGTTCGCTCCCGACGGGCGTCACGAAGCTTGCCGTGGCGAAGGGCTCGGCGGAGGGCACGGCGGTCACCGTGACCCGCACGACCGGGACGATGGAGGCGGTGACGGTGGACATCGACCTGAGCACCCAGCCGTCCCTGCCCGACAAGCACGAGGGCTACACCTTCGCCCGGGCCTCGGACCTGCCGGCGGAAATCCTGCCGGCGGAGGCGTCGCTGGAGCCGCCGACCGGCCTCAGCGCCACGCCCGGCGACCGGCTGGCGGTTCTCACCTGGACCCCGCCGGCGTCGGATTCGGGCTTCACGCGCCACCAGTACCGCTACGGGACGGACGGAGACTTCGTGGACTGGACGGATATCCCCGACAGCGGGCCGGGCGAAGCGAACGGGTCGCGGTACACGGTGACGGGGCTCGACAACGCGGTTGAGTACAGCTTCGAGCTGCGCGCGCGGGACGCGGGCGCCGGTAGGAGCCACGCGGCGACGGTGGCGGTGACGCCGGAGGGTCCGCCGCGGATCCTCTCGGTCGAGGTGACCTCGGTTCCGGTCCTGGACAACGAGACCACCTACGGCGCGGGCGAGGAGGTCGATATCTCGGTGACCTTCGACCAGCCGGTGGTGGTCGAGGGCGCCCCGCAGCTCGTGCTCGACGTGGACGGATCGCGCCTGGCGGAGTACCACGAGGGCAGCGGCAGCAACACGCTGGTGTTCGCCTACGTGGTGACGGAGAGCGACCGAGATACCGACGGCGTCTCGGTCGGCGACAACGCGCTCCGGCTGGACGGCGGCGACGTCATCCGCAACGGCGCGGGCGACAACGCCGAGCTGCCCCACGACGGGCCGGGCCAGCAGTCCGGCCACCGGGTGGACGGCGAGCGGCGGGCTGGCGTGCACGATCACGGCGAGTTCACCCACTCGCATTCGCATTTCAGGCAACAGTATCCCGAGCACACGCACGAGGGCCACGAGCACGCCGACGATGCCAACGGCCACAAGCGCCGGCCCGGGACGCACGTGCACCACGCGCAGGAGGAGCCGAATGCGTCAATCTCCGGCGGCCCCGACGTCAGGACGCACGACGGGGTAGAGCACATTCACCGGTGCTTCGACCTGAAACCCTCGTGCAACCAGGGCGACGACTACGCCGAGCGGGGCGACGAGCTGGGGCTGCCGATCGAGGTGACCCATTCCCACGAGCACTCCGAGCCGGGCCACCGCTTCGACTGGCGGGCGTTCTTCGAGGAAGGCGGGTCCGGCGCGACGGTGTCGGTGGCGGACGCGGTGGCGATGCGAGGCGAGGGCCGCACGCTGGACTTCGAGGTGAGCCTGGAGCCGGCGGTGGCGTTCGCGGTGCGGGTGGACTACGCGACGGTGGACGGCACGGCGACCGCGGGCGAGGACTACCTGGGGACGTCGGGCGTGCTGGAGATCCCGCCCGGGCAGACGCGCGCGACGGTGTCGGTGCGGATGCCGGCGGACGGGCCGGGGGACGGCCCGGAACTGTTCGAACTGAGGCTGAGCTCCGCCACGGCGGCGACGGTGGCGGACGGCGAGGCGACGGGCACGATCCTGACGCCGGGGCCGTCGACGCCGCCGGTGATCGAGAGGATCGCGGTGGCCTCGACGCCGCGGCTGAGCTCGGACGGCAACACGAACAGGGACACCTACGGCGAGGGTGAGACGATCCGCATCGAGGTGCGGTTCGACCAGCCGGTGGTGGTGGTGGGCGACCCGACGTTCGCGCTCGAGGTGGGTGACCCGTGCGAGTCGGTGTGCGAGGCCGACTACGAGTCGGGGAGCGGCGCGGACACGCTGGTGTTCGCGTACCTGGTGCTGGAGGTCGACGTCGACCGCAACGGCATCGCGATCCGCGGCAACCCGATCGAGGTGGTGCTCGGCGACAGCATCCGCAACGCGGCGGGCCAGGAGGCGCGCCTTTCCTCCAAGGGGAAGGGCACGCAGCGCAACCACAAGGTGGACGGGTCGCGGTCGGCGGCGGCGCACCTGTCGGTGGCGAACGCCGAGGCGCGCGAGGCCGACGGCGAGATGACGTTCACCGTGCGTCTGGAACCGCACGGGCTGGGCATCGTGACGGTCGACTACGCGACGCGCGACGGCTCGGCGCGGGCGGGCGAGGACTACACGGAGACGGGCGGCAGGCTGAGGTTCAATTCGCTGGAGACGGAGCGGACGGTGACGGTGCCGATCACGGACGACACCGAGCCGGACGACGGCGAGACGTTCACGCTTACGCTGTCGAACCCGGACGGCGCGCAGCTCAGGGACGGCGACGGCGAGGCCACGGGCACGATCCACAACAGCGAGCCGCAGGAGGCGCTGACGGCGTCCTTCGAGGACGTGCCGGCGGCACACGACGGCGCCGCGTTCCGGTTCCGGGTGGCGTTCAGCGAGGACATCGGCATCAGCTTCCAGGCGCTGCGCGAGGACGCGTTCGCGGTGACGAACGGGCGGATCACGGACGGGGTGCCCGTGGACGACCGCCGCGACCTGTTCGATATGACGCTGGAGCCGGACGGCGACGGCGACGTGGCGGTCACGCTTGAGGCGGACCGCGACTGCGCGGAGTCCGGGGCGATCTGCACGAAGGGCGAGCCGCAGCGGCGGCTGACGACCACGGTGTCGGCGATGGTGGCCGGCCCGGACGGCGCGGCGAACGCCCCGGCCACGGGCGCGCCGGCCATCATCGGCACGGTCCAGGTGGGCGAGACGCTGACGGCGGACACCTCTGGCATCGCCGACGCCAACGGACTGACCAACGTTTCTTACAACTACCAATGGCTTGCCGACGACGCGGACATCGCCGGCGCCACCGGCTACAGATACACCCTGGCCGATAGCGACGAGGGCAGGACCATCAGGGTAAGGGTGACCTTCACCGACGACGCGGGCAACGAGGAGTCGCTGACCAGCGCACCCACGGAGCCGGTGTTGG
This sequence comes from Dehalococcoidia bacterium, assembly GCA_965217705.1. Lineage (GTDB taxonomy): Bacteria > Chloroflexota > Dehalococcoidia > Lucifugimonadales > CATOSD01 > CATOSD01. The sequence goes on from CBDCJA010000002.1 coordinate 3,425,552, forward strand.
AGGAGCCGGTGTTTGGGGACGGCCCGCCGGGAGCGCCGCGCAACCTCACCGTCACCGCCGGAGACCAGGAGGTCACCCTGTCCTGGGAGCCGCCAGCCGACAACGGCAACGCGCCCGCGACGAGATACCGCATCGAGTGGAGGATAGACGGCAAGGACTACAAAAAGGGGCATTGGGGCCCATCGGGAGAGACTACCTATACGAAGACCGACCTGGCCAATGGAGTGAAGTACATCTTCCGGGTAAAGGCCGAGAACGGCAACGGCAACAGCTACGGACCATACGGACCGGCCTCCGAGGAGGTGAGCGCCACTCCCACGTCCGGCTTGGCGGTGGACCTGGGCACGCCGGTGCTGTCGAACACGAAGACCCTGCATCACGGCATGGTGCAGCTGGACTGGGAGGACGTAGAGGACGCCGGTTGGTATGTAGTCCAGTACTACCATGTCAAAGGTGGGGAGTGGCTGGACCTGCCCGCCGCCGGAGTGGACATCGCGTTCCACGGTTCGAGCGCGGTGGTGAGCAACGTGCATGGGCTCTCGTGGCTGAGGGTTCGAGCGATGAGCTGTGCGGGAGAATCGGAGTGGTCGCAGATCGAGGAGTTGTACGGGACCAATGCATCGGACTGGGAGGGAGTGCCCGTACCCGAGGTGGCGGAGGGCGACGAGATCGAGCCATGCCCCGTGGTCCTGGGCACGCCGGTGCTTTCGAACACGGAGACCCTGCATCACGGCATGGTGAGGCTGGACTGGGAGGACATTGAGGACGCCGGTTGGTACGTGGTCCAGTACTACCACGCCAAAGGTGGGGAGTGGTTGGACCTGCCCGCCGAGGGAGTGGACATCGCGTTCCACGGTTCGAGCGCGGTGGTGAGCAACCTGCATGGGCTCTCGTGGCTGAGGGTTCGAGCGATGAGCTGTGCAGGAGCATCGGAGTGGTCGCAGATCGAGGAGTTGTACGGGACCAATGCATCGGACTGGGAGGGCGTGCCCGTACCGGAGGTGGCGGAGGGCGACGAGATCGAACCGTGCTCCGAAGACGGTGACACGACGGACAACAGTCCGGCGACTGGAGCGCCCACAATCAGCGGGACGGCGCAGGTGGGCGAGACGCTGTCGGCGGACAAGTCAGGAATCGCCGACGCCGACGGCCTAACGAACGCCACCCACAGATACCAGTGGCTTGCGGACGACGCTGCAATCGCGGGCGCTACCGGCTCGACCTACACCCTGGCGGACACCGACGAGGGCAAGGCCATCACGGTGCAGGTGAGCTTCACCGACGACGCGGGCAATGATGAGACTCTGACCAGTGAGGCCACGGACGCAGTGGCGGCAGCGCCTGCTGCCAACAACCCAGCCACCGGCGCTCCCACGATCAGTGGCACGGCCCAGGTGGGCGAGACGCTGACGGCGGACAGGTCGGGGATCGCCGACGCCGACGGGCTTAGCAACGTCCAGTACGAGTACCAGTGGCTTGCCGACGACACAGCGATTCAGGGCGCCACGGACGCCACCCACACCCTGGCGAACACCGACGAGGGCAAGGCCATCAAGGTGCAGGTGAGCTTCACCGACGACGCGGGCAATAATGAGGCGCTGACCAGTGCGGCTACGGGCGCGGTGTCGGCGGCGGAACCTACGGAGCCGCCCGCCAGACCCACCGGCCTCTCGGCCACGGCGTCGCACGACTCTGTGACCCTCACGTGGGACGACCCCGGCGACGACTCCATCACCGGCTACGTGATCCTGCGGCGCGTCCGCGTGAACAATACCGGGGGCGACTTCAGTGAACTGGTGGCGGACACGGGCACAGCGGCGACCACCTACACCGACGACACGGTGGCTGCCGGCACCACTTACACCTACCGGATCAAGGCCATCAACGGGGCCGGAACGAGTGAACGCTCGCGCTGGTTCCACATCGACACTCCGGCAGCGCCCGTACCCGATAAGCCCACGGGCTTGTCCGCCACGGCGTCCCACGACTCGGTGACCCTCACCTGGGAAGACCCCGGCGACGATAGCATCACCGGCTACGTGATCCTGCGGCGCCTCCGCTACGACGACCCCTCGGGCCACTTCGATGAGCTGGTGGCGGACACGGGCACGGCGGCGACCACGTACACCGACGATACGGTAAAGGCCAACACTCACTATACCTACCGGATCAAGGCCATCAGCGGGGCCGGGGTGAGCGAGCGTTCCCGCTGGTTCCACATCCAGACCCAGGAGGCCCCGTAGCAGGTATCGAGGACTGCGAAGGCGAGGGAGCCATCGGCACGAGCGACGGCAGAAAGTTGTCCGACGAGTTGGCGCCGACCGTCAGCGGTCCGGGCCGGTAGAGGGCAACGGAAAAAGGCCGCACACATGTGTGAAGCTGGGGAGGCCGCCACAGCCCTTGGGCAAGCAGGGCAGCGGCCTCCCCGAAGGCTCCGGGTTGGACCGACTGCGGGCGCTTGCGCTCCGCACACCGTCCGGCCCGGACGTCGGCGGTTGGAGGGAGATTGCAGCCGTCCTGCGGAAGGACCGGACAATGCCGAGAGAGCCAGTTGACCACGGCAGAATAGTCTACGTCGTGCCTCCCGACTTCCCGGAGCGACTGGAGCTGCTCCAGGAGGAGTCGGGGCTGCCGTGGGCGGAGATCGCTCGCCGTCTCGGGACCTATCCCTACACCGTATGGCGTTGGTATAGAGGCCGAGCGCGGCCCCATTTCCGGCACCAGATGGCGCTGCTGGACCTGGCCGACGAACTGGGACTCGCCCACCTGCTGACCGCGTGGACCCTCCCGGACGAAGCGCGGCGCGAGAAGCCCGCCAAAGACGTCCCGCCCGGGTGCGAGAGTCCTGGGAGGAAAGCCGCGCGTCGGTGAGGCGGCCGCCACCGCAGGGGCTGAAACGCAACGAGGGCGGCGTACGCGGACGACGCCGCGGCGCGCATGGCGATGGGCTGCTCCCGCGAGGGGCAGGTGGAGCACGGAGGCGGCCGGGCGCTGAATCGGCGGCGCGGCCGCGCCGCCGCCCGCACGTGAGCGTCGAGCTTGCGCCCCCGCCTGCCCTGCTCCGATGATTTCGGGCAACAAAAAAAGCCCGCACACATGGGAAGCCGGGGGAGGCCGTCGTCGATACGGCGACAACCTCCCCCCTTGAGTAACGGCCCGGCGGTACTACGCCGGGCCGTCGCCTGTGCCTCGCTAGGCGGCGGCCATCTCCGGCTGCTTCAGCATGGCGGAGTAGCCCCTCTCGACGACGTGGGTCACCGACAACCGGCCATGACCGTCGTACCCCGCGCGGTAGGCGAACTCCGCCTTCGCGCCCCAGGGCACGTGGCCGCCGACCCGGACGGCGGGGCCTCCAGACCTGCCGCGGCGCCCCGGCCCGCCCGCGCCGTGCACCACCATCCCGCTCCGCTCGCCCTTCCGCCAGCCCAGCACCTTCACCTCGGCGGGCATGACCCGCTCCGCCTTCGTCGGCTGGAACAGGACACCGTGCAGCCCCTTCAGCACGCCCGCCGACGGGGAGGACTTGCCGTTCATGATCTGGGAGAGGTACGAGGAGCTGATGCCCGCTCGCCGGGCGGTCTCGTTCTGGCTGAAGCCGTGAGCGTCCATCCGGTCCCACATCGCCTCCCGGTCGATGCTGGCGGGCTGCGCGGGAGCGATCTTCACCGGGGCCTCCAGCGCCGACGCGACCCTGGCCTGGACCTTCACGCCCATGTTGCTATGACCCCGTGCCACCATTGACATGTAGCCGTAGGAGACGCCCACGCGGTCGGCCAGGTCCCGCAGGTTCATGCCCAGCTCCCTGGCCCGCTCCCGGATGTAGCTGCTCTCCCCGGCCACGACGACGCCTTGGCGGTGGGCGCACGTGGCGGGCGCGACCTTCGCCGGACCGTGCAACGCCGACTCGACCCTGGTCTGGACCTTCACGCCCATGTTCTGGCGGCCACGGGCAACCTGGGTCATGTAGCTGTAGGAGACGCCCACCTCATCGGCCAGGTCCTTCATGGTCATGCCCAACGTGCGGGCGCGCTCCCGGATGAAGCTGCTCTCGCCGGTCACGACGCCGCCCTGGCGGTAGACGATGCCCTGGCCGGGGACTTCTCCCAGGACCGCCGCGACCTTCTCCCGCATCTTGGGCGTCCACGGACTGCCCCCGTTGGCGATCCGCGACAGGTAACTCGCGCCCACGCCCATCAGGGCCGCGAGTTCCTTCATGGTGAGCCCGCGCCGCCTGGCCGCAGCCCTGAGCTCGCTCTCCGCCGTCCTCGTTCCGGTTGCCATCGTTGCCGTCGTCATCGGTCCGTCCTCCTTCTGTTGTGTTGTGTTGCCTTTGGCCTGCGCCCGCTTGCGGGCAAAGAAGAAGGGCCGCCCCCGGCGAACGAGGACGACCCTTGTGAATGGGGATGTGTTGTGAGAACCGGAGGCCCCGCCGTCAGCGGCGATGGACCTCGTTGACGTGCATAGACGCCTCCTTTCAGTTGTTGACCCGTGCAGGCATCCGTGGCGCGGGTACTTCGTGATGGGGTTGACGCTGGACGCACTCCGCCCACGGTCGGATGCCGGACGCGAGAGACGGAGTGGGAGTGAGAGAAGACGCAGCCCGGCCCAGGGTGATTCGCCGGGAAATCGACTGCCGGGGAGCTGCTACGGGGGAAGCGACCGTCCTACGACTTCATCGCAGGACGGCGCAGGTGAAGAAGGCGCGGCTCGCCCAGGGTGCGTAGCGTCAGAGTTGGGGGAAGCTGCGAGAGGTGAAGCGGCCGGCCCACGACGTGGCCGCAGACCGACGCATGACAGAAGACGCAGCTCGGCCCAGGGTGAACAACGTCAGTGGGAGAACTGCGAGACGTGAAGCGGCCAGCCTGCTTTCAACGGCAGACCGGCGCATGTCGAAGCTGCGGCCCGGCTGCGTGTCAGCCGTGCCGCGGGCATGAGGAGTCGGCGGAGCGACAGACGCACTCCGACCGACTTGTGGAGGACGAAGCACAAGGCGCGCTCCGTCCCAGTTGTCCAGCGGCGAGAGCGATCGACTCCCAACGCCAGCCCTGAGTCCAACGAATGGAGCGATCAACTCCGATTCGCCAGACCAATGCCCAGCGAGTGAAGCGATCAACCCCAACCGGCAGACTGGTTCCCAACGGCAGGAGCGATCAACTCCAATCGCTGAACGGGTGTCCAGCGGGCGAAGGGCTTATCACTCCAACCGCCGGACTGGACCGAGGACGGAGAGCTACGTCAAATCCGTCGTTTCGATCCGTGCTGCCTGCGAAGGACCAACGTCAACTCCGCTTCAGCAGCATTCCCTCGTGGGCAACCGGGGGAGAGCGAATCATCCTCCAGTCGGACCCGTGCAACAGGGATCGCGCACCCAGGTTTCTATGGTCGGAAACCTTGGTCAAAAGCCAAACAGTGCAGTCATTGTCGCCGTTCCCGGCGCCGCAAAAGAGGGCCTGCAAGACCCCCCCGGCAGATTGCCGCCAAATCGTTCACTAAAGTTCACAACGAACCCGCCGCCCGGCTACCGCCACAGCAGACCGAGGGTCAGACGCCGCAGAAGCTCCCGCTTGCGCCGCGCTCTCCGCGTGTCGTAGAGCGCGGTCCTGCGCCAGCTGGTCTGCTCGTCCCGCTCGAAGCCCCGCAGCGGGTACGTCTCCGGGGGCAGCGTCATGCCGTGCTCTTCGAGCAGAGCCAGCTCCACCGTCAACAGCCGCTCCTGGGTCGCCAGCCACTCAAGGCCCCCGCCCCGGTTGGGGTGCGCGGCCTTCAACTCCCGCCACTCGACGATGAGGGGCCAGGCGTTCCCGAACACGTCCGCGTCGTCGTCGGCAGGCTCGATGGTCACCAGGTCGGGAAACTCCCGCCTGACCGGGGACCCCCGCTTCGCCTGCGCTCCAGCTCCCGGCGCGGCCCCGTCCCGAGCGGCCCGGCCCGACTCCAGCTGCGCCAGCCGCCGCCCCATCTGGGCCTGCTCGTCCCCCAGCGCCTTCACGTCGCCCCGGACCGCCGAGAGGCCCTTGCTCGTGTCCCTGCCCAGCGCGTCCACCCGGCCCTCGACCTCCGTCACCCGCCCATCGAGGCTGTCGTTGCGCTCCCTCTGCTCGGCCGCCGGCGAGCCCTCCCCCTCCAGAAGCGCCTTCTCCAACACGCTGCGCATCCGCCTGGACAGCCTGCCCCGCTCCATGCTGGCGGTGAGGGTCTTGTAGTCCACCCCCAACAGCTGCGTCGCCTTCATCACTCCCTTGTCCCGCACCAGCTCGTTCAGCAGCGCCATCAGCCGCATGTGCTGCATGTCCTGGACGCTCCTGCTCTTCTCGAACACCGGCTTTCCCGTATTCATCGGTCACTCCTCCTCTCTCAAGGCCTCCAAGTTTCCAACGGGGCCAGTCCAAGTCCAGTCCTGCCTCCAGACCTTGGAAGAACCCAACTTCCAGCTTCGGCTTACCCGAGTGCAGTCCGGAACGTACCCGCAAGTCGAAGTGTTCACTGTTTACGTCCTGTAGGGGGGTGATTTCCCCCAGTTTCAGCTTGCCCACGACCCCACTTGGACTTTTCCAACTGCCTTCATTTCTCTGTACAGCCCAATGACATCACGGATGGGGGCGTCTGCATAAGGGCTTGGAAGACCCCTCATGTGAGTACACCTCCAGGGACGCACATGTGAGTACGCCTCCGGGAGCGCACATGTGGGTACGCCTCCAAGTAGTTATGCGGGGCGATCCGGTTGTTCACACTCTCTGCCGAGCGATGCAATCAAACGCATCGCAGCAAAACGCAGAGAGGTGAACATCTTGGCGCTGAAATCAAAACTCCGGTCGTTCAGGCGGCTGATTCCCCTGGCAACCGCGCTGCTCCTGGCGGCGCTCGTGGCCGTCCCTTCAAGCGGGATCGCCCGGGCCCAGGCCCCGCCTGACGAGCTGACCCTCGTCAACGCCGACCGGGACTTCGTGGAGCGCAAGAAGGGCGGCGAGTTCGTCGCCCGCCCCATCTTCGACCGGGAGATCGCAGACCTCTTCTACGCGGTCAGGGACGCCGATACGGGCGACTGGATCAGCGCCATGTACCGGGTCAAGGGCGGCGAGAAGAAGAGGAGCGACGGCTGGGAGTACTCATGGGAGTACCCCGACCTGGACGACCACCCCGACCTCGACCGCGACCGTGCATACCTGCTGGTCATGCTGGCCGTCGCCGAGGACGGGAAGCGGGGCGACTTCTACGCCGTCGTCCCCATCCACGAACCCGGACGCATCTGGGACAAGATTCTGTCCGCCCTCAACCCGGCGCGGTGGGCGAGGGCCTTCGCCGGCTGGGTGATCGAGGGGGTCCACGGGACCCTCTGCGGCGTCGTTGAGCGGGCGTCCGGCGAGGACGCCGACAACTGCGGGGGTGGGTAGCCGATGAGCGACATCCTCACCGGCACCCCTGCGGACCTCACCTACGCCCACGAGCTGGTGAAGCAGGCGTGGATGGTCGTATGGGCCATAACAACCGGCGCCCTGGTGGTCATCCTCGGCTGGATGGGCCTCAGTCTCATCGTGTCCGAGCACCTTGGACGCCAGCAGACGGGCTGGCGGGAGATGGTGCCCCGCCTGGTGCTCGGACTCGTCGCCGCCGCGTCGTCCCTGTGGTGGTGCGCCCTGGTCCTCGACGTGGCCGACGCCGTGTCGGGGTTCATAGCCGTCTCCCTCAACGTCACCCCCGGAGACCTGCTCAGGGCTCCCCTCGACACCTTCCTCAAAGCCGTCCAGGCCGGGAGCGTGGGCATGGCGCAGCTCCTGGCCCTGCTCTACCTGGTCTACGGCTTCTTCGTCCTCTACGTCATCGTCCAGATGGTGCTGCGCCTGGCCCTCATCGACATCCTGCTGGCCCTTGCCCCAATCGCGTTGGGGCTGTGGATTCTGCCCCACACGGCGGGCTGGGGCCGCCACTGGCTAAGGCTGTTCATGACGACGGTGTTCCAGCAGGCGGTGCAACTCATCGCCCTGGCCCTGGGAATCGGCTTCCTCAACGAGTTCGCGTCGGTCGCCGCCTTCGAGCCGGTGCAGGACCTGATCTGGAAGCTGCTCATGTCCCTAGCCTTCGTCTACATGGCGACCCGGGTGCCCTCAATGATGGGAAACGCCGGGACCTTCGACTCCTGGCTCTCGATGCTCTATTTCGGCATGAACCTGCCCGCTTCGATGATGCGCTC